>NZ_JANIET010000001.1:0-2400000 GCF_024506435.1 Pantoea trifolii
TTAAGTGGCGAAAGCGTGTTTCTGCTCGGGCCGCCAGGCATCGCCAAGAGTCTGATTGCCCGCCGATTAAAATACGCCTTCCAGCACGCCCGCGCTTTTGAATACCTGATGACCCGTTTTTCCACCCCGGAAGAGGTGTTTGGTCCGCTATCGATTCAGGCCCTGAAAGATGAAGGGCGTTATCAGCGTCTGACCAAAGGTTATCTGCCGGATGCTGAAATTGTCTTCCTCGACGAAATCTGGAAAGCCGGCCCGGCGATTCTGAATACCTTGCTGACCGCTATCAACGAACGCCGCTTCCGCAATGGCGACAGCGAAGAAAAAATCCCGATGCGCTTGCTGGTTACCGCTTCCAACGAACTGCCGGAAGCCGATAGCGGACTGGAAGCGCTGTATGACCGCATGTTGATTCGCTTGTGGCTGGATAACGTGCATGAGAAGCAGAACTTCCGCAGCATGCTCACCCACCAGCAGGATGAAAACGACAATCCGGTGGCGGAATCGCTGCGCATCAGCGATGAAGAGTATGAACAGTGGCAGAAAGGCATCAGCCAGGTCAGTTTGCCGGATCACGTGTTTGAACTGATCTATCAGCTACGTCAGCAGTTAGAAACGCTGCCGGATGCGCCGTACATTTCCGATCGTCGCTGGAAGAAAGCCATTCACCTGTTGCAAGCCAGCGCCTTTTACAGCGGTCGCGTGACCATCGCGCCCATCGACTTAGTGCTGCTGAAAGATTGCCTGTGGCATGACGTGGCATCGATGAAACTGCTGGATCGCGAAATCGATACGCTGATGTCGCAACATGCCTGGCAGCAACAGGCTCTGCTGCACAAACTGCAGCAGATCAAAGGCCGCCGTCTGGCGCTGCAACAGCAGCAAAGCGTGGCGCAAGCGCTGACGCTGGAGAAACACAGCGGCATGTTCAGCCGCAAACCGCACTACGAATTACCCGCCGCCATTACCGATGAGCAGCTGACGCTGATGCTGCAACAGCCGTTAATGCTGCACGACATGCAGGTGACGCACATTCTGATTGGCCGTGAAGCACTGGAGCAGTGGCTGCTGAAGGGCGGTGAAATTCGCGGCAAGCTGAACGGCATCGGCTTTGGTCAGACGCTGGATATGCTGGTGGATACGCATCATTGTCTGACGCTGCGCGATGTTAGCCTGCAATCCACGCGTCTGACGCTACCGGGCGCCAGCAGCAGCAGCGAGATGCCGCAGGAGATCGCCGATGAGTATGACGCGCTGGAAACTCAGCTGCGCGCGCAGCGCACCCTGTTCAGCCAGCATCAGCGTTGCCTGTTCATTAGCGATGACTGGCTGGCGCGCATTGAAACCAGCCTGCAGGATGTCGCGGAACAGCTGAAACAGGCGAGAAAATGATCTCACTGGAGACGCTGAGTGCGCTGCTGTCGATTGGCGAAACCGAGTTAATCGAAGAGCTAATTATCGCGCTGCTCGCCTCGCCGCAGCTGGCGCTGTTCTTTGAGAAGTTTCCCCGCCTGAAGCAAGCCATGATGCGCGATCTGCCGCGCTGGCGATCGGAGATCGCCGAGCAGATCAAAGTCACGCCGGTGCCAGAAGCGCTGGCGCAGGAGTTTCAGCTGTTTCAACAGATGCAGCTGCTCAGCACACAACATTTCACCCAGCAGTTACCCAACATCATGACGCAGCTGAAAAGCCTGCCGTCGCCGTTCATCGAAGAAGCCAGCAAACTGCTGCTGAATGCCGAAAGCGACCAGCTCAGCAACGCGCAACACACCTTGTTCCTGCAACGCTGGCGTCTCAGCCTGACGCTGCAAACGCTAACGCTGAATGAAACCATTCTCGAAGAGCAGCGCGAACGCTTGATGGCCGAGCTGCAACAGCGCATGGCGATCAGCGGCCAACTGGCGCCAATCCTCACCGATGATGATGAAGCCGCCGCCGGACGCCTGTGGGATTTGAGCAAAGCGCCGCTGCAGCACGGCGATTATGAACTGATCGTGCAATACGGCGATTTCCTCGCCCAGCAGCCGGAGCTGATGAAGCTGGCGCAGCAGTTGGGTCGCAGCCGCGAAGCTAAATCGGTGCCGTCGCAGGATGCGCCGCTGGAGGAGTTTCACCAGCTGGTACGCGAACCGGATAACGTGCCGGAAGAGGTCAGCGGCATTCATCAAAGCGATGATGTGCTGCGTCTGTTACCGCCTGAATTGGCGGCATTGAGCATCAGCGAGTTAGAGCTGGAGTTTTACCGGCGCTTAGTTGAAAAACGCCTGCTGACTTATCGTCTGCAGGGCGATGCGTGGCATGAAAAAGTCACCATGAGTCCGGTCAGCCACCAGCAGCATGAAGAGCAACCGCGCGGCCCATTTATCGTCTGCGTTGATACGTCCGGTTCGATGGGCGGTTTCAACGAACGCTGCGCCAAAGCCTTTTGCCTGGCGCTGCTGAAAGTGGCGCTGGCGGATAAGCGCCGCTGCTACATCATGCTGTTCGCTCATGAAGTGATCGGCTATGAACTCACCGCCGACAATGGCATTGAGCAGGCAATCCGTTTCCTCAGCCAGCGTTTTCGCGGCGGCACCGATCTCGCTGCCTGCCTTGCGGCGGTGGTGAAACGCATGGAAGGCAGCGCCTGGCAGGAAGCGGATGCGGTGATCGTCTCTGACTTTATTGCCCAACGTTTGCCGGACGACATCGTCAGCACCATTAAACAGCGTCAGCGCCAACATCAACAGCGTTTCCATGCGGTGGCGATGTCCCTGCATGGCAAACCCGGCATCCTGCGCATCTTCGATCACATCTGGCGCTTCGATACCGGCCTGAAAAGCCGTCTGCTGCGCCGCTGGCAGCGCTAATTCATCTGACGGAAATGCTAATTTGCTATATTGATAAGTTCGAGCACATAGCAAACTGGAGCATCTTGTGACGACCGCCCAACTTCCCGTACCAACCCGCACGCTAAAACTTTCCGGCCATAACTCCGAACAAAAACGGGCCGAGCTGCTGGCGTACTTCACCCAAACCTGGGAACTGTATGAAAGCTTGTTTGATTGCCTGGCGGACGAGCGCGCCTGGTTTAACAAAGCCATTTCGTTGCGCCATCCGCTGATCTTCTATTTTGGCCACACCGCGACCTTCTACATTAATAAGCTGATGGCGGGCCGCTATCTCGATCAACGCGTTGACGATCGCATCGAAGCGATGATGGCGATCGGCGTCGATGAGATGAGTTGGGACGATCTCAACGACAGCCATTACGACTGGCCGAGCATCGCAGAGGTGCGCGACTATCGTGGCAAAGTGAAAAGCCTGGTGAGTGAGTTTATTCGCACTATGCCGCTGGAACTGCCAATCGGCTGGGACAGCCCGGCGTGGGTGGTGTTGATGGGCATTGAGCACGAGCGTATTCATCTGGAAACCTCCAGCGTGCTGATGCGCCAGTTGCCGATTGAATGGGTCAAGCCGCAGCCGTACTGGCCGGTTTGTCCGCAGGCGCGTCACGATCGTCAATCGGTACCGGAAAATGCCCTGATCGCGATGCCCGGCGGCCGCGTGCAGCAGGGCAAAACCGACGACACCTATGGCTGGGATAACGAATACGGCAGTCAGCAAACCGAACTCAAGCCGTTTAAGGCCAGTAAGATGCTGGTCAGCAATGCCGAGTTTTATCGCTTCATTGCGGCGGACGGTTATAACAATCGCCGCTGGTGGGATGACGAAGGTTGGGGCTGGCGTGAATTCTCCGGCGCACAGATGCCGACATTCTGGGTCGGTGACGAAAAGCTGCCCGATCAGCTAAAACTGCGCGTGCTGGCCGAAGAAGTGGCGATGCCGTGGGATTGGCCAGCGGAAGTGAATCAACTGGAAGCCGCCGCTTTCTGCCGCTGGCTGGCCGAAGAGACCGGTAAATCTATTCAGCTTCCCTGCGAGGCCGAATGGGCGCTGCTGCGTGAGCAGGTTGGCGGCGATCAGCCTGATTGGATTGAAGCACCGGGCAATATCAATCTGGCGTATTGGGCTTCCTCCAGCCCCGTCGACCGTTTCGCGCAGGGTGAGTTTTACGACATCGTCGGCAACGTTTGGCAGTGGACCACGACGCCAACCAACGGTTTCGAAGGCTTTAAGGTGCATCCGCTGTACGACGACTTCTCGACGCCGACCTTTGATGGCAAACATGCGCTAATCAAAGGTGGCAGCTGGATTTCTACCGGCAACGAAGCGCTGAAATCTGCGCGCTACGCTTTCCGTCGTCACTTCTTCCAGCACGCCGGTTTCCGCTATGTGGTTTCTTCCCATGAAGAGAGCATGGCCCTCAATCCCTATGA
Source organism: Pantoea trifolii (assembly GCF_024506435.1). NCBI lineage: Bacteria > Pseudomonadati > Pseudomonadota > Gammaproteobacteria > Enterobacterales > Erwiniaceae > Pantoea > Pantoea trifolii. Next base: position 4,317 of record NZ_JANIET010000001.1, read on the forward strand.
AACTGACAGCATGGTGTCGCAGTATCTCGATTTCCAGTACGGGCCGAGCTACTACAACGTGCCTAACTACGCGGCGGCACTGGTGGAAAAACTGCTGCCGCACTGCACTGCGCGCGGTCAGGCGCTGGACATCGGCTGCGCTACCGGGCGTGCCAGCTTTGAACTGGCACGACACTTCGACGCGGTAACCGGCATGGATTACTCGGCGCGTTTTATTGATGTCGCGCTGCAGCTGACCTCCGGTGAGGATTTCCGCTATGTTGTGCCCGAAGAAGGGGATCTGGTGGAGTATCGTCAGGTGCGGCTGAAAGAGTTTGGTCTCGAAGCAGAGCAAGCGCAGCGCATTCAGTTTGTGCAGGGCGATGCCTGTAACCTGAAGCCGCAGCCGGATCGTTACGATCTGGTGCTGGCCTCTAACCTGATTGATCGTCTGCGTCAGCCGAAGCGCTTCCTGCAGGATATTATCCCGATGATCCGTTCCGGCGGTTTGCTGGTGCTGTCATCGCCGTATACCTGGCTGGAAGATTTCACACCAAAAGAGAACTGGCTGGGCGGTGTGCGCGAAAATGGCGAAGCACTGACGACCTATCAGGCGCTGCAGCGTCTGTTGCGTGATGCTTTCGACGAAGTGGCACCGCCGCAGGATGTGCCCTTTGTGATCCGCGAAACGGCGCGCAAATTCCAGCACACGCAGGCGCAAGTGACCTTCTGGCGTAAGCGCTAAAAAGCAGGCAGACAACGGCAAGGCTGTTGTCTGCACCTTGCCTGCACCGCTAATTTGCTGCACATTCTCCTCTATTCATAGAAGAAGAACTCAACGAGGATGGATAATGGCGGAACACCTTCAGCTGGATAACCTGGATCGCGGCATTCTGAATGCGCTGTTACAGAATGCGCGCACCGCCTATGCCGAGCTCGCCAAACAGTTCAACGTCAGCCCCGGCACTATTCATGTGCGGGTGGAGAAGATGCGTCAGGCGGGCATTATTTTAGGCACGCGCGTGGAGATCGATCCGCGTCAGCTCGGCTTCGATGTGTGCTGCTTTATCGGCATTATCCTCAAAAGCGCGCGCGATTATCCGGCGGCGCTGAGCAAACTCGACGCGCTGGATGAAGTGGTGGAAGCTTGGTACACCACCGGCCATTACAGCATCTTTATCAAAGTGATGTGCCGATCGATCGATGCCTTGCAACAGGTATTGATCAACAAGATCCAGACCATCGACGAAATCCAATCCACCGAAACCCTGATCTCACTGCAAAACCCGATCATGCGCACCATTAAGCCGTGATCCCTCTCTAAGCTGTGCACAAACTTATCCCCGGCAGATCGCGCGTATGGCGCGACTTGTCGCCTGATGCTTTCATCTATTAACCCTGTTTTCCACAGGTGGATCACGGCTTGATCACAGCGTACAATGCTCGCCTTTAGTGCGGGAGAGCATCATGGCCGATATTACGTTAATCAGTGGAAGTACCCTTGGCAGCGCCGAATATGTTGCTGAACATCTGGAAGAAAAACTGCAGGAAGCGGGCTTCTCAACCGAGGTGCTGCATGGCCCAGAGCTGGATGAGCTGCAACCGGAAGGCATCTGGCTGATTGTGACCTCCACGCACGGTGCCGGTGAACTGCCTGATAATTTGCTTCCTTTATATGAAGCACTGCAAGAGACAAAACCGGACCTCTCGGGCTTACGTTATGGCGCAGTCGGCATCGGTAATCATGAATACGACCTTTTCTGCGGCGCGATCAAGCTGCTGGAAGAGCAATTGAACCAGTTGGGCGCCAAACGCATTGGCGATCGACTGGAGATCGACGTGCTGGAGCATGAGATCCCGGAAGACGCGGCTGAAGTGTGGGTCGCCACATGGAAAACGCAGATTTAAAACGATCGTCAGTGGCTGGGGATCGGGAAATTACAATGATCCCCAGTTGATTGCGCTGTTTTTTTACTTTAAACACGCGATCGACTGTGGATAACATAGCCTGATTCATGCGTATAACCAGTAGTTATCCAAAGAACAACGGTTGCTTCTATTTTGACCTGTGTATAAGTCGCTATTTTGATCCCAGCTTATACGGATCAGGATCACCGATCATTCACAGCTAATGATCTTCTCTAATCTGCTGTTAAGCCTGCGCTTTTCGAGGTTATCAACAGCAAGGTGCGATCCTAATAGTAGATCTAACAGAGAGATCATATAAAAGACTTAAGATCCTTTCTTTTAAACCTCAGGATCCCGCGACTTTCGCCGCCGACATTATTTCAGTAGAATCCACCGCCCAGGGCAACGATCCCTGTCCGAAACATTAACGAGGACCCACTTCATGTTTTATCCAGATCCTTTTGACGTCATCGTAATCGGTGGTGGTCATGCGGGCACCGAGGCCGCGATGGCCGCAGCCCGAATGGGTCAGCAAACCCTGTTACTCACCCATAACATTGATACGCTTGGACAAATGTCCTGTAACCCGGCGATCGGTGGCATCGGGAAAGGACATCTGGTGAAGGAAGTGGATGCCTTAGGCGGTTTGATGGCCACGGCAATTGACCAGGCAGGTATCCAGTTTAGGATACTAAACGCGAGCAAAGGCCCCGCCGTTCGTGCCACTCGTGCTCAGGCTGACCGTGTACTGTATCGCCAGGCGGTACGCACTGCGCTGGAGAATCAGCCGAACCTGATGATCTTCCAGCAGGCGGTTGACGATCTGATTGTGGAAAACGATCGTGTCGTCGGTGCGGTGACGCAAATGGGCTTGAAGTTCCGCGCCAAAACCGTGGTGCTGACCGTTGGAACCTTCCTTGATGGCAAAATCCACATTGGCCTGGATAACTACAGCGGTGGCCGTGCAGGCGATCCGCCATCAATCCCATTGGCAAAACGCCTGCGTGCACTGCCGCTGCGCGTAAATCGTCTGAAAACCGGTACGCCGCCACGTATCGACGCACGCTCGATTGATTTTTCAGTGCTAACACCGCAGCACGGTGATAATCCGATGCCGGTGTTCTCGTTCATGGGCAAGGTTTCACAGCATCCACAGCAAGTGCCGTGCTGGATCACCTACACCAACGAACAGACGCATGACGTGATCCGCAATAACCTCGATCGCAGCCCGATGTATGCCGGGATCATCGAAGGTATTGGTCCACGTTACTGTCCGTCGATCGAAGACAAAGTGATGCGCTTTGCCGATCGCAACGCGCATCAGATCTTCCTGGAGCCGGAAGGCCTTACCAGCAACGAGATCTACCCGAATGGTATCTCCACCAGCCTGCCGTTTGACGTACAGATGCAGATCGTACGTTCGATGAAAGGACTGGAAAACGCGAAGATCATCCGTCCGGGTTATGCTATTGAGTATGACTTCTTCGATCCACGCGATCTTAAACCGACGCTGGAGAGCAAATTTATCCACGGCCTGTTCTTTGCTGGCCAGATCAACGGCACCACCGGCTACGAAGAAGCGGCAGCGCAAGGTTTGCTGGCTGGTCTGAACGCAGCACGCGCTTCCGCCGACAAAGAAGGCTGGGCGCCACGCCGCGATCAGGCTTATCTCGGTGTGCTGGTTGACGATCTCTGCACGCTTGGCACGAAAGAGCCGTACCGCATGTTTACATCGCGCGCGGAGTACCGCTTGATGCTGCGCGAAGATAACGCCGATCTGCGTTTGACCGAAGCCGGTCGCGAACTCGGTCTGGTTGATGATGCACGCTGGGCGCGCTACAACCAGAAACTGGAAGCGATTGAGCAGGAGCGTCAACGTCTGCGCGATCTGTGGGTGCATCCAAAATCGGATAACGTGGCTGAAGTGAACGCGGTGATCAGCGCGCCGCTTACCAAAGAAGCCAGCGGTGAAGATCTGCTACGTCGTCCAGAGATGACCTATCCGCTGCTGACGTCACTCGCCAGCTACGGTCCGGCACTGCCTGATGAGCAAGCCGCTGAGCAGGTGGAGATTCAGGTGAAATACGAAGGATACATTGCTCGTCAGCAGGAAGAGATTGATCGCCAGCTGCGTAATGAAAACACCTTGTTGCCTGTTGAGCTCGACTATCGTCAGGTGAATGGCTTGTCGAATGAAGTGATCGCCAAACTCAACGATCACAAACCGACGTCCATCGGCCAGGCTTCGCGTATTTCGGGTATCACGCCTGCGGCAATCTCAATTCTACTGATTTACCTGAAAAAACAGGGCCTGCTGCGTAAAAGCGCCTGATAGACTTTGGGGCGAGGCAACTCGCCCCCGTTAATGGAATTCTCGTCGTGATCAACAAACTCTCCTCGCTGCTCAATGCGGCAAACATTTCCCTTACCGATCAACAAAAACAGCAGTTGGTTGGCTATGTTGAGTTGCTGCATAAGTGGAATAAGGCCTATAACCTGACATCGGTGCGCGATCCGCAGCAGATGCTGGTGCGCCATATTCTCGACAGCGTGGTGGTTGAGCCACATTTGCAGGGCGAACGCTTTATTGATGTGGGCACCGGTCCGGGCTTACCGGGTATTCCGCTGGCAATTGTGCGCCCGCAATCGCATTTCACCTTGTTGGATAGCCTTGGCAAACGCGTGCGTTTCCTGCGTCAGGTACAACATGAGTTAGGACTTACTAACGTCACGCCAGTGCAGAGCCGCGTTGAAGAGTTCCCGTCTGAGCCGCCATTTGATGGTGTTATCAGCCGTGCATTTGCGTCACTTGAAGATATGCTGAACTGGTGCCATCATCTGCCGAGCCCTGAAGGTCGCTTTTATGCCCTGAAAGGCGTGCGTCCGGATGATGAAATTGCTGCATTACCCGCAGGCTTTACAGTAGAGAAAATTCAACCGCTGCAGGTACCCGAACTGGATGGTGAACGTCATCTGGTGGTGATAACCCGCCAATAGCCTTTTAAACGGTATGGATTTAAGCCAGTTCATGCCGTTTGCCTTCGTCTTTTCACTGAACGAAAAAGCAGCGATTGAACACTTTTAGGTAAACGCTTTTATTTAGCAGGGCAGGGCGAGCGAGTTAACAACTCCGACGGAAATTATCCGAAAAGCTCTGTTACATTTAACGAACATTTCACATTTCATTATCACTTAGATCACTTTATTGCGTGTATTTACCCAACCAAATAATCACTGGGGAAAATATAACTTTGCAATAAATTGGCGTGCGTAATATCAGTTTTGCGTTTTTATTGCAGCGCATGATGTCAATAGAGTGTTTTTCTCGAAAATCGTAGTGCATCACCTAATAAATAAATTTAATGCACTGATTTATTGATGCTTTAGGCGTATTTGAAATCGTATAAATCTTGTCTGATACAAATTCAGTCAGGCATTCCTTGTTTATTATGTGATCTAAAGCACGCTTTAAAAGCAAGTCGATCGGGCATTTTCAGCATTTAAGTCAGACATTGCCTAAAGACGATGTTTTGAAAAATAGCCCTTCAGAAAGAAATTTAAATAATTGTTCACCTTTTCGCTACTTACCGATTGAAATCGCAGGTGGCGCCCGTATAATTTGCACGGCTTTTGCTGCTTGACTCAAATGAGTAAAGGCAGTCTTATACGACACGCGACATACCCCGTTCGGGGCAGGAGAGTTCAGCGTCATGTCAGTGTCTCTTTACAGTGTGAAATTAGCCCGGGCCGTGCTGATCATTCAGCTGGTGACCTTTGTCATCATCGGTGCGCTCTTTACCCTGAAAGAGGTTACCTGGGGCGCCTCCGCCTTCGCGGGTGGAGTGGCAGCCTGGCTGCCGAACGTGTTGTTTATGTTTTTGGCCTGGCGCCTGCAGGATCAAACGCCTGCGAAAGGACGTGTTGCCTGGAGCTTCGCCCTCGGTGAAGTGTTGAAGGTGTTCACAACCGTCATTTTCCTCGCGGTGGCGTTGGGTGTGTTTGGAGCGGTCTTCTGGCCACTCGCAATCACGTGGTTATCGGTGCTGGTGGTGCAGATCGTCGCTCCGGCTGTAATTAACAACAAAGGGTAAGAGGCATCATGGCTGCTGGAGAAATCTCTACTCCGCAAGAATACATAGGTCACCACCTGAATAACCTTCAGTTGGACCTGCGTACTTTCGAGTTGGTGAATCCGCACGACGCTCCCGCGACGTTCTGGGTATTAAATATCGATTCCATGTTTTTCTCTGTGGTGCTGGGACTGATTTTCCTGGTGTTGTTCCGTAAAGTGGCGAAAAGCGCTACCAGCGGTGTTCCAGGGAAATTACAAGCGGCTATCGAACTGGTTGTCGGCTTCGTTGATAACAACGTGCGCGACATGTACCACGGTAAAAGCAAACTTATCGCCCCGCTGGCTCTGACGATTTTCGTCTGGGTCTTCCTGATGAACTTCATGGATCTGCTGCCTATCGATTTGCTGCCGTTTATCGGCGAGCACTATTTAGGCCTGCCGGCGCTGCGCGTCGTGCCGTCTGCAGACGTGAACATCACGCTGTCTATGGCGCTGGGCGTATTTATTTTGATTCTGTTCTACAGCATCAAAATGAAAGGCATTGGCGGCTTCACCAAAGAGTTGACGCTGCAGCCTTTTAATCACCCGATCTTCATCCCCATTAACCTGATTCTTGAAGGTGTTAGCCTGCTGTCCAAGCCTGTTTCACTGGGTCTGCGACTGTTCGGTAACATGTATGCGGGTGAGTTGATCTTTATCCTGATTGCCGGCTTGCTGCCGTGGTGGTCGCAGTGGTTGTTGAATGTGCCTTGGGCCATTTTCCACATCCTGATCATTTCGCTGCAGGCTTTCATTTTCATGGTCCTCACGATCGTCTATCTGTCGATGGCATCTGAAGAACATTGATTTTTATCTCAACACTTAAGCTTTTAACTGAAACAAACTGGAGACTGTCATGGAAAACCTGAATATGGATCTGCTGTACATGGCTGCCGCTGTGATGATGGGCCTGGCGGCAATCGGTGCTGCGATCGGTATCGGCATCCTCGGAGGTAAATTCCTGGAAGGCGCCGCGCGTCAACCGGATCTGATCCCTCTGCTGCGTACGCAGTTCTTTGTTGTAATGGGTCTGGTGGATGCAATCCCGATGATCGCTGTAGGTCTGGGTCTCTACGTGATGTTTGCTGTCGCTTAAACCTGGTAGCCTTGTTCACTCATGGCACCTGGTGTGATGAGGGACGGATTCTGCCGTTTATCTCTGATAGCGGCAGAGCAAGTTAACTTAATAAGAGGCATTGTGCTGTGAACATTAATGCAACAATCCTCGGCCAGGCCATCGCGTTCATTCTGTTTGTCGCGTTCTGCATGAAGTACGTATGGCCGCCGATTATGGCTGCCATCGAAAAGCGCCAGAAAGAAATTGCTGAAGGCCTTGCTTCTGCTGAGCGCGCGAAGAAAGATTTAGATCTCGCGCAGGCCAATGCGACCGACCAGCTGAAAAAAGCGAAAGAAGACGCTCAGGTCATTATCGAGCAGGCGAACAAACGCCGTGCCCAGATTCTGGACGAAGCGAAAACCGAAGCTGAGACTGAACGTAACCGCATCGTGGCACAGGCGCAGGCAGAAATTGATGCCGAGCGTTCGCGTGCCCGTGAAGAGCTGCGTAAGCAAGTCGCGTTGCTGGCATTAGCTGGCGCCGAGAAAATCATCGAACGTTCCGTGGATGAAGCTGCTAACAGCGACATCGTTGATAAACTGGTCGCTGAACTGTAAGGAGGGAGGGGCTGATGTCTGATCTGATTACTGTAGCTCGCCCCTACGCCAAAGCAGCTTTTGACTTTGCTGTTGAGCATCAAAGCATCGATCGCTGGCAATCAATGCTGGCGTTTGCCGCAGAAGTGGCTCGCAACGAACAGATCGCAGATCTTCTTTCCGGTGCGCTCGCACCGGAAGCTTTGTCTGCTTCTTTCATTGCAGTTTGTGGCGATCAACTTGATGAAAACGCCCAGAACCTGATTAAGGTAATGGCCGAAAACGGACGTTTGACAGCGCTTCCAGCCGTACTGGCTCAGTACATTCAACTGCGTGACGCTTATGAAGCGACAGCCGAAGTTGATGTGATTTCTGCCAGCACGCTGAGTGACAGTCAGCTGACTAAAATCAGCGCCGCGATGGAAAAACGTCTGTCACGTAAAGTTAAGCTGAATTGCAAAATTGATAAGTCTGTAATGGCAGGTGTGGTTATCCGTGCGGGTGACCTGGTCATTGATGGCAGCGTACGCGGCCGTCTTGATCGTCTGGCAGACGTCTTGCAGTCTTAAGGGGACTGGAGCATATGCAACTGAATTCCACCGAAATCAGCGAACTGATCAAGCAGCGCATTGCTCAGTTCAATGTCGTGAGTGAAGCTCACAACGAAGGTACTATTGTTTCTGTAAGTGACGGTATCATCCGCGTACACGGCCTGGCCGATGTGATGCAGGGTGAGATGATTGCCCTGCCGGGCAACCGTTACGCTATCGCACTGAACCTCGAGCGTGACTCGGTTGGTGCAGTAGTGATGGGCCCGTATGCTGACCTCGCGGAAGGCATGAAAGTAAAATGTACGGGTCGTATTTTAGAAGTTCCAGTTGGCCGTGGCCTGCTGGGCCGTGTGGTGAACACCTTGGGTGCACCGATCGACGGTAAAGGCGCAATCGAAAACGACGGCTTCTCGCCTGTTGAAGTGATTGCACCGGGCGTTATCGACCGTCAGTCAGTAGACCAGCCTGTTCAGACCGGTTACAAATCTGTCGATGCGATGATTCCAATCGGCCGTGGCCAGCGTGAGCTGATCATCGGTGACCGTCAGACCGGTAAAACTGCAATGGCAATCGACGCCATCATCAACCAGCGCGATTCAGGCATCAAGTGTGTCTACGTTGCGATTGGCCAGAAAGCGTCAACCATTTCTAACGTAGTTCGCAAACTGGAAGAGCACGGCGCGCTGGCTAACACCATCGTGGTTGTCGCTTCTGCTTCTGAATCTGCAGCACTGCAGTACCTGTCACCGTACGCCGGTTGTGCGATGGGTGAGTACTTCCGTGACCGCGGTGAAGATGCATTGATCGTGTACGATGACCTGTCTAAGCAGGCTGTTGCCTACCGTCAGATTTCTCTGCTGCTGCGCCGTCCACCAGGTCGTGAAGCATTCCCTGGCGACGTGTTCTATCTCCACTCTCGTTTGCTGGAGCGTGCATCACGCGTTAGCGCTGACTACGTTGAGCGCTTCACCAATGGTGAAGTGAAAGGCCAGACCGGTTCTCTGACAGCACTGCCAATCATCGAAACTCAGGCGGGTGACGTTTCTGCGTTCGTTCCGACCAACGTAATCTCGATTACTGATGGTCAGATCTTCCTGGAATCTAACCTGTTCAACTCCGGTATTCGTCCAGCCGTTAACCCGGGTATCTCGGTATCCCGTGTTGGTGGTGCTGCACAGACCAAGATCATCAAGAAACTGTCCGGTGGTATTCGTACCGCGCTGGCACAGTATCGTGAACTGGCTGCGTTCTCTCAGTTCGCTTCCGATCTGGACGATGCAACGCGTAAACAGCTGAGCCACGGTCAGAAAGTGACCGAGCTGCTGAAACAGAAACAGTATGCGCCGATGTCAGTCGCGCAACAGGGTCTGGTGCTGTTTGCTGCTGAGCGCGGCTATCTGAACGATGTTGAACTGGCGAAAGTCGGCAGCTTCGAAGCCGCTCTGCTGGCGTTCGCGGATCGCGATCACGCTGAGCTGATGGCTGAAATCAACCAAGCGGGTAACTTCAATAACGAAATCGAAGAGAAGCTGAAAGGCCTCCTCGAAACGTTTAAAGCAACCCAGTCCTGGTAATGTCTGGCGGCTTGTCTGAAAAGGCAGGCCGCAAGGCTTTGAGGAGAAGCTAATGGCCGGCGCAAAAGAAATACGTAGTAAGATCGGAAGCGTAAAAAATACGCAGAAGATCACCAAAGCGATGGAAATGGTCGCCGCCTCCAAAATGCGTAAAACGCAGGAACGCATGGCGGCCAGCCGTCCGTATGCAGATACCATGCGCAAAGTGATTGGTCACCTTGCTCTGGGTAATCTGGAATACAAGCACCCTTACCTGGATGAGCGTGACGTTAAGCGCGTCGGCTACCTGGTCGTTTCGACTGACCGCGGGCTTTGTGGTGGTTTGAACATTAACCTGTTCAAAAAATTGCTGGCAGATATGAAAGGCTGGGCAGATAAAGGCGTACAGAGCGATCTGGCCGTTATCGGTTCGAAAGGCAATTCATTCTTCGGCTCTGTAGGTGGCAACATCGTGGCACAGGTCACCGGTATGGGCGATAAGCCTGCACTGTCTGATTTGATCGGCCCGGTAAAAGTGATGTTGCAGGCCTATGATGAAGGTCGCATCGACAAGCTGTATATCGTTGCCAACAAGTTTAATAACACCATGTCTCAGACTCCGACCATTACCCAACTGCTGCCGTTACCGCCAGCGGAAGGTGAAGAAGAGATGAAGGCGAAGACCTGGGATTACCTGTACGAACCCGATCCGAAAGCGCTGCTGGATACCCTGCTGCGTCGTTACGTCGAATCGCAGGTTTATCAGGGTGTGGTGGAAAACCTGGCCAGTGAGCAGGCCGCACGTATGGTTGCGATGAAAGCTGCAACCGATAACGGCGGAAACCTGATCAAAGAGCTGCAGTTGGTTTACAACAAAGCTCGTCAGGCCAGCATCACCCAGGAACTTACCGAGATCGTCTCGGGAGCCTCCGCGGTTTAACCAGGCATATATCCTGTCGCGCGAGCGCGGCTGGGTATTTTCGTATTAGGTAGAGGATTCAAGATGGCAGCTGGAAAGATTGTCCAGATTATCGGCGCCGTAGTTGACGTCGAATTCCCTCAGGACGCGGTACCGCAGGTATACAGCGCTCTCGAGGTGAAAAATGGTGATGCTCGTCTGGTGCTGGAAGTTCAGCAGCAGCTGGGTGGTGGCGTGGTTCGTACCATCGCCATGGGTACTTCTGACGGCCTGAAGCGCGGTCTGGAAGTTACTGACCTGAAAAAACCTATCCAGGTTCCGGTTGGTAAAGCAACCCTCGGCCGTATCATGAACGTATTGGGTGAGCCAATCGACATGAAAGGCGACCTGCAGAATGACGACGGCACTGTAGTAGAGGTTTCCTCTATTCACCGTGCAGCACCTTCTTATGAAGATCAGTCTAACTCGCAGGAACTGCTGGAAACCGGCATCAAGGTTATCGACCTGATGTGTCCGTTCGCTAAGGGCGGTAAAGTCGGTTTGTTCGGTGGTGCGGGTGTTGGTAAAACCGTAAACATGATGGAGCTGATCCGTAACATCGCGGCTGAGCACTCAGGTTATTCGGTATTTGCTGGCGTGGGTGAGCGTACTCGTGAGGGTAACGACTTCTACCACGAAATGACTGACTCCAACGTTATCGATAAAGTAGCGCTGGTGTATGGTCAGATGAACGAGCCGCCGGGTAACCGTCTGCGCGTAGCACTGACCGGCTTGACCATGGCGGAAAAATTCCGTGATGAAGGCCGTGACGTTCTGCTGTTCATCGACAACATCTATCGTTACACCCTGGCCGGTACTGAAGTATCAGCACTGCTGGGTCGTATGCCATCTGCGGTAGGCTATCAGCCAACGCTGGCAGAAGAGATGGGTGTGTTGCAGGAGCGTATTACCTCCACGAAGACCGGTTCAATCACCTCTGTACAGGCCGTTTACGTTCCTGCGGATGACTTGACTGACCCGTCACCAGCAACCACCTTTGCTCACTTAGACTCAACCGTTACGCTGAGCCGTCAGATCGCCTCTCTGGGTATCTACCCAGCCGTTGACCCGCTGGATTCAACCAGCCGTCAGCTGGATCCACTGATCGTGGGTCAGGAGCACTATGACGTTGCGCGTGGCGTGCAGTCTCTGCTGCAGCGTTACCAGGAACTGAAAGACATCATCGCCATCCTTGGTATGGACGAGCTGTCTGAAGAAGACAAACTGTTGGTGGCACGTGCGCGTAAGATTCAGCGCTTCCTGTCTCAGCCGTTCTTCGTTGCTGAAGTCTTCACCGGTTCTCCAGGTAAGTACGTGACCCTGAAAGACACCATCCGTGGCTTCAAAGGCATCATGGAAGGCGAATTCGACCACCTGCCAGAGCAGGCGTTCTACATGGTCGGCGCTATCGAAGAAGCCGTAGAAAAAGCGAAGAAACTGTAATTTAGGTTTCCCAGGAGGAATGGTATGGCTATGACTTATCATCTGGACGTGGTCAGCGCGGAGCAACAAATGTTCTCCGGTCTGGTCGAGCGTATCCAGGTGTCAGGTAGCGAAGGTGAGTTGGGGATTCGTCCTGGCCACGCCCCGCTGCTGACAGCCATCAAGCCTGGTATGATTCACATCGTGAAACAGCACGGCGAAGAGGAGTTTATTTACCTCTCTGGCGGCGTGCTGGAAGTTCAGCCTGGCAGCACCACCGTTCTGGCCGACACCGCGATTCGCGGTGAAGACCTTGACGAAGCGCGCGCGCTGGAAGCGAAACGTAAAGCAGAAGAGCACATGAACAGCAGCCACGGCGACGTGGACTATGCTCAGGCTTCTGCGGAACTGGCGAAAGCCATCGCGAAACTGCGTGTCATCGAGCTGACCAAAAAAGCGATGTAATCAGGCTTTATGCGTCACGAAATGCCAGCCCTTTGGGTTGGCATTTTTTTTGCCCAAAATTTGCCGCCTGGCGCTGAGCCCGGCTAATTTCGACCCGAGAAAAATGTAGTAATCTCGGGGTTAAACCTTACACTTTCGACAGTTGAAGAGAATCAGGATAGTTATGTCTACGAACGCGATGAGTGTGGTGATCTTGGCCGCTGGCAAAGGCACCCGAATGTATTCCGACCTGCCCAAAGTTCTGCACACCCTTGCAGGCAAACCGATGGTTCAACACGTGATTGATGCCGCCACCGGTTTGGGCGCCCAGCAGATCCATCTGGTTTATGGCCACGGCGGAGATTTGCTGCAATCGACGTTAGCGCATAACGCACTCAACTGGGTGCTGCAGGCCGAGCAACTCGGTACCGGCCACGCGATGCAGCAGGCCGCCCCTTTCTTTGCCGATGACGAAGATATTCTGATGTTGTACGGCGATGTGCCGCTGATTTCGCAGGCCAGCTTGCAGCGTCTGCGCGATGCAAAACCCGCTGGTGGCATCGGTTTACTCACCGTGGTTCTGGATAACCCAACCGGCTACGGCCGTATTGTGCGTGAAAACGACACGGTGACCGGCATTATCGAGCAGAAAGATGCCTCGCCAGAACAGCTGAAAATTCAGGAAATTAACACCGGCATCCTGATTGCCAACGGCGGCGACCTCAAGCGCTGGCTGGCGCAGCTGAACAACAACAATGCGCAGGGCGAATTCTACATCACCGATATCATCGCCATGGCGCACCATGAAGGCCGCGTGATCAATGCGGTGCATCCGGCGCGCATCAGCGAAACCGACGGCGTTAACAACCGCCTGCAGCTGGCAACGCTTGAGCGTGTCTATCAAAGTGAGCAGGCAGAAAAGCTGCTGCTGGCGGGTGTGATGCTGCGCGATCCGGCGCGTTTCGATCTGCGCGGTTCGCTGCAACACGGCCGCGATGTGGAGATCGACACCAATGTGATCATCGAAGGCAAGGTTACGCTCGGCAACCGCGTCAAAATCGGTGCCGGCTGCATCATCAAAAACAGCGTGATTGCTGACGACTGCGAAATCAGTCCCTATTCGGTGATCGAAGATGCCACCTTAGCCGCCGCCTGTACGGTTGGGCCTTTTGCGCGTCTGCGTCCGGGCAGCGAGCTGGCGGAAGAAGCGCACGTGGGCAACTTCGTAGAGATGAAGAAAGCGACGCTCGGCAAAGGCTCGAAAGCCGGTCATCTCTCTTATCTTGGCGATGCGGAAATTGGCGCGGGGGTGAATATTGGCGCGGGCACCATCACCTGCAATTATGACGGCGCCAACAAATTCAAAACCATCATCGGCGATAACGTGTTTGTCGGCTCCGATACGCAATTGGTAGCACCTGTAACCGTAGCGAGCGGCGCCACTATCGCTGCCGGCACCACGGTGATGAAAGATGTCACCGCGGCGGATCTGGTCTACAACCGTAAAGAGCAGAATCAAAAATCGGGCTGGCAGCGCCCTGTTAAGAAAAAATAAATTTTAAAGGCCGACAACGATCGGCCTGTTTGCAGTGCCATAAAAAAATATCCCCACTCTCTACAAGGCTCGGGGAAATCAGGTCAGATGACAACGCAATGGCCGAAAGCCATGAAGTCAGGAAATTACTATGTGTGGAATTGTTGGTGCAGTAGCGCAGCGTGACATCGCAGAAATTCTGCTGGAAGGTTTGCGTCGTCTTGAATATCGCGGTTATGACTCAGCGGGATTAGCCGTTGTCGATCGTCAGGGCCACATGACGCGCCTGCGTCGTCTGGGCAAAGTGCAGAACCTGGCGGAAGCCGCAGAGCAGCAGCCGCTGATTGGCGGCACCGGTATCGCACACACGCGCTGGGCGACCCACGGTGAGCCGTCGGAGGCCAATGCGCATCCGCACGTTTCTGAGCACATCATCATCGTGCACAACGGCATCATTGAAAACCATGAGCCGCTGCGCGCGCAGTTGCTTGAGCGCGGCTATCACTTTGCCTCAGAAACTGACACCGAAGTGGTGGCGCATCTGGTGCATTGGGAGCAGAAGCAGGGCGGCACGCTGCGTGAAGTGGTGCTACGCGTCATTCCGCAGCTGCGCGGTGCGTATGGCATGGTGATCATGGACAGCCGCGATCCGTCGCTGCTGGTGGCGGCGCGTTCCGGTAGCCCGCTGGTGATTGGCCGTGGCGTGGGTGAAAACTTTATTGCTTCCGATCAGCTGGCACTGCTGCCGGTGACGCGTCGCTTCATCTATCTGGAAGAGGGCGATATTGCCGAGATCACCCGCCGCGAAGTCACCATTATCGATCGTGACGGTAACACGGCTAAGCGCGCCGAAATCGAATCGACCGCGCAATACGATGCCGGCGACAAAGGCATCTATCGTCACTACATGCAGAAAGAGATTTACGAGCAGCCGAACGCGATCAAAAACACCATCACCGGTCGTTTTAATCACGGCGAAGTCGATCTCAGCGAGCTCGGTCCGGATGCTGAAAAGCTGCTGAGCCAGGTCGAGCATATTCAGATCATCGCCTGCGGTACGTCATACAACTCCGGCATGGTGTCGCGCTACTGGTTTGAGTCGCTCGCCAACCTGCCTTGTGATGTGGAAATCGCTTCGGAATTCCGTTATCGCAAATCTGCGGTGCGTAAAAATAGCCTGCTGATCACGCTGTCACAATCGGGTGAAACCGCCGATACGCTGGCGGCACTGCGCCTGTCAAAAGAGCTGGGTTATCTCGGTTCGCTGGCGATCTGTAACGTGGCCGGTTCATCGCTGGTGCGTGAATCCGATTTGGCGCTGATGACTAAAGCCGGTACCGAAATTGGCGTTGCCTCGACCAAAGCTTTCACCACGCAGCTGGCGGTATTGCTGATGCTGGTGGCGAAACTGGGGCGTCTGCACGGCATGAAAGCCGAAATCGAGCACGAAATTGTGCACGCGCTGCAAGCCTTGCCGAGCCGCATCGAACAGATGCTGGCGCAGGACAAAGTGATCGAAAATCTGGCGGAAGGTTTCTCGGATAAACATCATGCGCTGTTCCTTGGCCGTGGCGATCAGTATCCAATCGCTATGGAAGGCGCGCTGAAGCTGAAAGAGATCTCCTACATCCACGCCGAAGCCTATGCGGCGGGCGAGCTGAAGCACGGCCCGCTGGCGCTGATTGATGCCGATATGCCGGTGATCGTGGTCGCGCCGAACAACGAACTGCTGGAGAAGCTGAAATCCAATATTGAAGAGGTACGCGCGCGCGGCGGTTTGCTGTACGTGTTTGCCGATCAGGATGCCGGTTTCAGCGACAGCGATGGCATGAAAATCATCTCTCTGCCGCATGTAGAAGAGGTGATTGCACCGATCTTCTACACCGTGCCGCTACAGCTGCTCTCGTATCATGTGGCGCTGATTAAAGGCACCGACGTTGATCAACCACGTAACCTGGCGAAATCGGTTACCGTTGAATAATCAGTAACAAGAGTGGGCCCGCAATGGGCCCGCTTCATTTCTACATGCTGTCATATAACTGTCATATTTCGTACATTTCACTGTCATCAAACTGTCCTATTTTCCCTCCAGCAGCAATCACTAACTCCTACTAAAAAGGCATTGAGCCTGTTTTTTAAATCCCCTGGAGGGAACATGACACTGATGCGTAGCACCGTAGCCCGAATCCTCGCCGCCACCTTCGCAGTAAGCGCGGTCTCTGCTTTTGCAGCAACCGATCTGACGGGCGCAGGCGGGACATTCCCGGCGCCGGTTTATGCCAAGTGGGCAGCCGAGTACCAGCAAGCCACTGGTAGCAAAATCAACTATCAGGGTATTGGTTCTTCAGGCGGCGTGAAGCAAATCATCGCGAAAACCGTCGATTTCGGTGCGTCTGATGCACCAATGAAAGAAGAAGATCTGCAGAAAAATGGCCTGTTCCAGTTCCCTACCGTGATTGGTGGCGTGGTGCTGGCGGTTAACATCCCAGGTGTGAAATCAGGTGAACTGACTCTCGACGGTAAAACCGTGGGCGACATCTACCTCGGTACCATCAAAAAGTGGAACGACCCGGCGATCACTAAACTGAACCCAGGCGTGAAACTGCCAGATTCCAACATCAACGTGGTTCGCCGCGCTGACGGTTCCGGTACTTCATTCGTCTTCACCAGCTACCTGGCGAAAGTGAACGAAGAGTGGAACAGCAAAATCGGTAAAGGTAACACCGTTAACTGGCCGACCGGTCTGGGCGGTAAAGGTAACGACGGCGTGGCCGCATTTGTACAGCGTCTGCCGGGTTCAATTGGCTATGTGGAATACGCTTACGCCAAGCAGAACAACCTGACCTACACCAAACTGGTTGATGCCGATGGTAAAGCGGTCGCACCAAGCGAAGAGAGCTTTGCGAACGCCGCGAAAGGCGCAGACTGGAGCAAAACCTTTGCTCAGGATCTGACCTTCCAGAAAGGCAACGCAGCATGGCCGATCACCTCAACCACCTTCATCCTGATTTACAAAGATCAGGCGAATGCGGAGAAAGGTAGCGAAGTGCTGAAGTTCTTCGACTGGGCTTACAAAGGTGGCAGCAAAACCGCAACCGACCTGGATTACGCCGCGCTGCCAGAAAGCGTTGCTAACCAGATTCGTGCAGCGTGGAAAGCGAACATCAAAGATAGCTCCGGTAAAGCGCTGTATCAGTAACCGATTTACCTGGCCAGCCGAGACGGTTGGCCAACCCCAATGGGCGGCCTGCGTGCCGCCCTGACATCCTCCTGAGAACAGAGAATTCTATGGCTGCCACTAAGCCGACGTTCAAAGCCCCCGGTAAACAAGGCGACATGATTTTCGGCGCGCTGGTGAAGCTCTCCGCGCTTATCGTGTTGTTATTGATGGGCGGCATTATCGTCTCCCTGATTTTCTCCTCCTGGCCAAGCATCCAAAAATTTGGTTTCTCTTTCCTGTGGAATAAAACCTGGGATGCGCCAAACGAACAATTTGGTGCGCTGGTACCGATTTACGGCACCCTCGTCACCTCGATTATTGCCTTGATCATTGCCGTACCGGTGAGTTTCGGCATCGCGCTGTTCCTGACGGAACTGGCGCCAGGTTGGCTGCGTCGCCCGCTGGGCACCGCCATTGAGCTGCTGGCGGCGATCCCCAGCATCGTTTACGGCATGTGGGGCCTGTTTGTTTTCGCCCCGCTGTTCGCCGAATATTTCCAGACGCCGGTGGGTAACGTGATGTCGACTATCCCGATTGTCGGCACGCTGTTCTCTGGCCCGGCATTTGGTATCGGTATTCTGGCGGCGGGCGTGATTCTCGCCATCATGATCATTCCGTACATCGCCTCGGTGATGCGCGACGTGTTTGAACAAACGCCGGTGATGATGAAAGAGTCGGCTTACGGTATCGGCTGCACCACGTGGGAAGTGATCTGGCGCATCGTGCTGCCGTTCACCAAAAACGGCGTGATTGGCGGCGTGATGCTCGGCCTGGGCCGCGCGTTGGGTGAAACCATGGCGGTGACCTTTATCATCGGTAACACCTACCAGCTCGACAGCGCTTCGCTGTTTATGCCGGGTAACAGCATCACCTCCGCGCTGGCCAACGAATTTGCCGAAGCGGAATCGGGTGTCCACGTCGCGGCACTGATGGAACTGGGTCTGATCCTGTTCGTGATTACCTTTATCGTGCTGGCGATCTCCAAACTGATGATCCTGCGTCTGGCGAAGAGTGAAGGAGCCCGTTCATGACCGCTATTGAAGTTCAGGCTCGCGCTGAGCTGGAAGCCTCGCGCCGCAAAATGCAGGCGTGGCGCAGTACCAAAAACAAAATTGCCCTGACGCTGTCGCTGATGACCATGGCTTTCGGTCTGTTCTGGCTGGTGTGGATTCTGTTCACCACCATTACGCGCGGTGTTGATGGTTTAAGCTGGTCGCTGTTTACCGAATCGACGCCGCCGCCGAATACCGCGGGCGGTGGTTTGGCGAACGCCTTAGTCGGCAGTGGTTTACTGATTTTCTGGTCGACGATCGTCGGAACGCCGCTCGGCATCATGGCCGGGATCTATCTGGCGGAATATGGCCGTAAACACTGGCTGGCGGAAGTGATTCGCTTCATCAACGACATTCTGCTGTCAGCACCGTCGATTGTGGTGGGCCTGTTCGTCTACACCATCGTGGTATCGCAGATGCAGCACTTCTCCGGTTGGGCCGGCGTAGTTGCGCTGGCGCTGCTGCAAATCCCGATCGTGATCCGCACCTCCGAAAACATGCTGCGTCTGGTACCTGACAGCATGCGTGAAGCGGCTTATGCGCTGGGTACGCCGAAGTGGAAGATGATTTCGGCAATCACGCTGAAAGCCTCGGTTTCCGGCATCATCACCGGTGTGCTGTTGGCCGTAGCGCGTATCGCCGGTGAAACTGCACCGTTGCTGTTTACTGCGCTGTCGAACCAGTTCTGGAGCACCGACATGATGCAGCCGATCGCGAACCTACCGGTCACCATCTTTAAATTCGCCATGAGCCCGTTTGCCGAGTGGCAAAGCCTGGCGTGGGCAGGTGTGCTGATTATTACCGTGTGCGTGCTGCTGCTGAACATTGTGGCGCGTGTGGTTTTCGCCAAGGGCAAACACTAATTTCCCGGCGCGGCTTCGGCGGCGCTGCTTATGAGAGACGAGAATGAGTAACGTGACTTCATCAGCCGGTAAAATTCAGGTCCGTAATCTGAACTTCTATTACGGTAAGTTTCACGCGCTGAAAAACATCAACCTGGATATCACCAAAAACCAGGTGACCGCGTTTATCGGCCCATCAGGCTGCGGTAAATCCACTTTGCTGCGCACCTTCAACAAAATGTACTCGCTCTATCCGGAGCAGCGTGCAGAAGGTGACATCCTGCTGGATGGCGATAACATTCTGGCTTCTAATCAGGACATCGCCCTGCTGCGCGCGCGCGTCGGCATGGTGTTCCAGAAGCCGACGCCGTTCCCGATGTCGATTTATGACAACATCGCCTTCGGCGTGCGTCTGTTTGAAAAGCTGTCGCGTGCCGATATGGATGAGCGCGTGCAGTGGGCGCTGACCAAAGCCGCGCTGTGGAATGAAACCAAAGACAAGCTGCATCAGAGCGGTTACAGTCTCTCCGGCGGCCAGCAGCAGCGTCTGTGCATCGCGCGCGGCATCGCCATTCGCCCGGAAGTGTTGTTGCTGGATGAGCCTTGCTCCGCGCTGGATCCGATCTCAACCGGTCGTATCGAAGAACTGATCACCGAACTGAAGCAGGATTACACTGTGGTGATCGTGACCCACAACATGCAGCAGGCCGCGCGTTGTTCTGACCACACCGCTTTCATGTATCTGGGCGAGCTGATTGAGTTCAGCGATACCGATACCTTGTTTACTAAGCCCGCACAGAAGCAGACCGAAGATTACATCACCGGTCGTTACGGCTGATTCAGGAGACGCACATGGATAATTTAAATCTGAACAAACACATCTCCGGTCAGTTCAACGCGGAGCTGGAGCACATTCGCACGCAAGTGATGATCATGGGCGGCATGGTTGAGAAGCAGCTGATGGACGCCATCACCGCGATGCATAACCAGGATGGCGAGCTGGCGCGTCACGTGATCGACGGCGACCAGAAGGTCAACATGATGGAAGTGGAGATTGATGAAGCCTGCGTGCGCATCATCGCCAAACGCCAGCCCACCGCCAGCGATTTGCGTCTGGTCATGGCGATCATCAAGACCATTTCTGAACTGGAACGCATTGGCGATGTGGCGGAAAAAATCAGCCGCACCGCGCTGGAGAAGTTCAGCCAGCAGCACCTGCCGCTGCTGGTGAGCCTTGAAGCGCTGGGTCATCACACCGTGCAGATGCTGCATGACGTGCTGGATGCGTTTGCGCGCATGGATCTCAACGAAGCCATCAAAATCTACCGTGAAGATAAGAAGGTGGATAAAGAGTACGAAGGCATCGTGCGTCAGTTGATGACCTACATGATGGAAGATCCGCGCACCATCCCAAGCGTGCTGACCGCGCTGTTCTGCGCGCGCGCCATCGAGCGTATCGGCGATCGCTGCCAGAACATCTGCGAAATTATCTTCTATTTCGTCAAAGGTCAGGATTTCCGTCATGTGGGCGGCGACAAGCTGGATGAACTGCTGTCGGGCGATGATGGCAGCAATAAACCCTCTTGATTGACGCGTCGGCGGCCCGTTGCCACTGTGGCTAACGGGCTGCCTGCTTAAATTCTGTCTGTTCTCAGCGATTCCCTCTCTTTATACTTGGCGCACTTTTTTCTGCCAGGTGCTGTTACATGTCCTCCCCAACTCCTAAAAAACAAGCCATTACACCGGCGAAAGCCATGGTGGCTGCGATCAGCGGCTACGCGATGGATGGATTTGATCTGCTGATTCTTGGTTTTATGCTGCCAGCGATCAGCGTCTCGCTGGCGCTCGATCCTTCTCAGGCCGGTTCGCTGGTCACCTGGACGCTGATCGGCGCGGTGATCGGCGGCATTGTGTTTGGTCATCTGAGCGATCGTTATGGTCGCATCCGCATTCTTACCGTCACCATTCTGGTGTTCTCGGTGTTCACCGGCCTGTGTGCGGTGGCGCAAGGCTATTGGGATCTGTTGGCGTACCGCACGCTGGCGGGTGTGGGATTGGGTGGCGAGTTCGGCATCGGCATGGCGCTGATTGCCGAAGCCTGGCCGAAAGAGAAGCGCAACCGCGCCTCGGCGTGGGTTGGCATTGGCTGGCAGCTCGGTGTACTTCTGGCGGCCTTTATCACGCCGCCGCTGCTGAGCGTGATTGGCTGGCGCGGCATGTTCCTCGTCGGTTTGCTGCCGGCGCTGGTGTCGTTTGTGATCCGCCGCAGCATGGGCGAGCCGGAAAGTTTTACCCGCCACGTTGAGAGAACGCCGCAGCTCTCCTTTGCCGCACGCATTAAATTGCTGTTTGCCGACCGCGCCACCAGCAAAGCCAGCCTGGGAATTTTCATTCTCTGCTCGGTGCAGAATTTTGGTTACTACGGATTGATGATCTGGATGCCGAGCTATCTGTCATCCAACTTCGGGTTCAGCCTGACCAAATCTGGCCTGTGGACCGCCGTCACGGTGGTGGGCATGACATTCGGCATCTGGCTGTTTGGCGTGCTGGCCGATCGCTTCGCGCGCTGGAAAATCTTCCTGCTGTATCAGTTCGGCGCGGTGGTGATGGTGGTGGTGTATGCACAGCTGCGCGATCCAACGGTGATGCTGTTTACCGGCGCGCTGATGGGGATGTTTGTAAACGGCATGATTGGCGGCTACGGTGCGCTGATTTCCGACACCTTCCCACCGCACGCACGCGCGACGGCGCAGAACGTGTTGTTTAATTTGGGACGTGGCGTGGGCGGATTTGGTCCATTGGTGATTGGCCTGCTGGCCACCAATATCTCTTTCACCGCCGCGATTACGCTGCTGGCACTGATTTATCTGCTGGATATCGCCGCCACGCTGTTCTTGCTGCCGAAGAAGCAGAGCAACGAGGATTCGTTGGGGGCGATTGGCTGATTTAGATTGTGCTGGTTGTCCCCCATCCCGGCCTTCCCCCATAAATGGGGGAAGGAGATGCTGCCACATGCAACTCCCAACTCACATATTGCAGCATCTTCCTCCCCCCTTCATGGGGGAGGACCGAGGAGGGGGACAGCCAGCACGGACAGAGAAGCGGGACAGCCAGCACTACCCCACCAAATCCCACCCACGCGCACGCCACAGATCCGGCAACTGCGCCATATCATCAAAGCGCGTCACCAGCGGATGATCTAATTCAGGATTGTGCGCATCGGCGCAGTAGTAAAACACCGGAATCCCGGCAGCGATTCCCGCGCGCGCGCCAGCCTCGGAATCATCCACCAGAATGCACTTCTCAATCGGCACCTGCATCTGCTCGGCGGCGTGATACATCAGCTCTGGATCCGGCTTCCAGTGGTTAATGTCATAACCGCTATACAGCTTGCCATCGAGATACGGCAGCATGCCGGTCAAGCCCAGCGAATGTTGCATCTTCTTCACCGTGCCGTTGGAAACCACGCACATCTTCACTTTGACACTTTCCACCAGCGCTTTGGCACCGGCAATCGGCTTCAAATCGAGATCAAACAATCTCGCCACTTCGGCGCGATAGGCGGTTTCCACCTCTTCGAGCGGCAATTCAACCTGATGTTCGGCCGCCACATCGCGGATGATGTCGTAAAGCTTCACCCCTTTATACTGCTCAAACATTTGCTGTAGAGAGCGTTCAATACCGTAGCGGGCAAAGGTGTTGACGTAAGCTTGCGTACAGATCACTTCGCTGTCGACCAGCGTGCCGTCGCAATCAAAAAAAATACATTCAACCGACATCGCACATCATCCTTTTGTTAAACAATAAGCTGACACTCTAACGCACTGAGCGCAGAAAGCGACCCTGAGCAACCGGTTGCGAAAAATCAGTGTTTTGCCGCGCTAAACTCTATAGGATACGCGGCGATAAATTTTTTAGCGGAACAGTGGAATGACTAATCAGGGCCTTTTGCAGCGTATCTTCAAACTGCAGGAACACGGAACCACGGTGCGCACCGAAGTGATTGCCGGTTGCACGACTTTCCTGACGATGGTGTACATCGTTTTCGTTAACCCGCAAATTCTCGGTGTGGCGGGCATGGATACGCAGGCCGTGTTTGTTACTACCTGCTTGATTGCCGCGTTCGGCAGCATTCTGATGGGGCTGGTGGCGAATCTGCCGGTGGCGCTGGCGCCGGCGATGGGCCTGAACGCCTTCTTCGCCTTTGTGGTGGTCGGTGCCATGGGTTATTCCTGGCAGATTGGTATGGGCGCGATTTTCTGGGGCGCGCTGGGTCTGCTGATCCTTACGCTGCTGCGCGTGCGTTACTGGATGATTGCCAACATTCCGCTCAGCCTGCGCGTGGGTATCACCGCCGGTATCGGCCTGTTTATCGCCATGATGGGGCTGAAAAACGCCGGTATCATCGTGCCAAACGCCGATACCATCGTTGCCGTTGGCAATCTGACCTCGCACAGCGTGCTGCTTGGGGCGCTCGGTTTCTTCATCATCGCGATTCTGGCTTCTCGCAATATCCATGCGGCGGTGCTGGTGTCGATTGTGGTGACGACCGCGCTGGGCCTGATCATTGGCGATGTGAAATTCAGCGGCGTGTTCGCGGCGCCGCCTGCGATCACTTCCGTTGTCGGCCAGGTCGATATCAAAGGCGCGTTCAACATCGGCATGGCCGGTGTGATCTTCTCCTTTATGCTGGTCAATCTGTTCGACTCATCCGGCACGCTGATTGGCGTAACCGATAAAGCCGGGCTGACCGACGAGAAAGGCACGTTCCCGCGCATGAAGCAGGCGCTGTACGTTGATAGCGTCAGTTCAGTGACCGGTTCGCTGATCGGTACCTCATCGGTGACCGCCTACATTGAAAGCTCGTCCGGCGTGGCGATCGGTGGTCGCACCGGCTTGATGGCGGTGATTACAGGCATTTTGTTCCTGCTGGTGATGTTCCTGTCACCGCTGGCGGCGATGGTGCCTTCTTATGCGGCGGCGGGTGCGCTGATTTACGTTGGCGTATTGATGACGGCGTCGCTGTCACGCGTGCAGTGGGACGATCTCACCGAAGCGGTGCCAGCATTCGTTACTGCGGCGATGATGCCTTTCAGCTTCTCGATCACCGAAGGTATCGCGCTGGGCTTTATCTCTTACTGCGTGATGAAGTTGGGGACCGGCCGCTGGCGTGAAATCAGCCCGTGCGTGGTGGTAGTCGCGCTGCTGTTCGTGCTGAAAATCGTCTTTATCGACGCCCACTAAATAGAAGAGGCCGCTGATGCGGCCTTTTTTATGACGGATGTCCCATCTCATGCGGCGTGACCAAACTGGTGAGGCGCAAGGTACGCGGCCCGATATTGGGTTTGCTCATCTCGACATCGCGCAGCGCTTGCCAGTGCTGCGCGCCATCAATCTCCCACAAGTGTAAGCGTTCGGTGCCGGGCGACAGCGCGCATGACCACACCAGCGTTGGCTCAGCATCACACACCGCCTGAATATCGGGAAACACGGTGGAACGCAGCCGACCGGCCGCAGGATGCAAACGCAGTGAATCAATGCCGCTATTGGTTTCGCCGGTGAGCTTGAGAATGCTTTGGCGCAGCGTCCAGATTTGCGTCACCGCTTCCATGAAATCCTGCTGCGCGTTGATCCAGGCTTTTTCGCCGGAGGAAAGATCTTGCGTCAGCATATCCTGCGTTTGACGGCTGTGTGCGCGCACAATCTCCATATCCAATCCGGCGCGCCCGCCTTCTTCGGCCAGTAGCACACCGATGGTGTTTCCAGCGTAGGAAATACTGAAGTCGGGCAGGTTAGTATCGGCAAAGCAGGGACGTCCGCTGCTGGAGGTCGTCAGCGCGGGGAGTTCGCGAATGCCATAAACGCGCAGCATCAGTTGCGCCAGCAGTTCACGCGCGGCAAGAAAGCGTCCGCGACGCTTGTCAGCGAAGCGCTGAGCGCTGTTGATCACTTCCTGTGGCACCCGCATATTCTCGGAAGAAAAGGGCGGATTACCTATCCAACGTACAAAATGACTAGCCATCTGTCGCTCCGTGAAAATGGTCGAATAATCATCAGTGCTATTGTAAGAATTTTCTCATGGGTTTGCATCCGGCTTAAGATGGAATCGGCGATATTTCAGATAAGGACGAAGCCAGGCGGCAATCCCATTTGGCAACTTTGCATAGAACGCTTTTGCAGATTCGTGTCTCAACGGATGCCGAACGGCCTGATGTGGTGTAGGATTTGGACAGTAAAAAGGCACAGTGAAGTGCGCTAACCAATTCATTCATCTGCCAATCGTGCGCATCTTAGAAGCATGCACGTCGGAGTTTTCTATGTCAGTTACCGCTATTTCTCGCCAGGAATCGATCTCGCTTGATGAGTTTCGTCACGGCATGCGTCGCTTAACCGCGGGTGTTTCTCTGGTTACCACCGAATTTCAGGGCGAAAAGTTGGGGCTGATTGCGACGTCGGTCAGTTCGCTGGCGGCTGAGCCACCAAGTCTGCTGGTGTGCGTCAATCGCAGCGCATCCAGCCATGATGCCTTTATCAACGCCGGCCATTTTGCCGTTAACGTGCTGCGTGAACAGCATGACGACTTATGTGCTCAGTTCAGCCAATCCTCACGCCGCGACGAGCGCTTTCAAAGTGGTACGTGGCAGACATTAAATACCGGCGCGCCGATTTTAGCTGATGCGCTGGTGAGCTTTGATTGTCAGCTGGAGAAGGTGGTGGAGTGGAACACGCACAGCGTGCTGCTGGCGCGTATCGTGGGGATCGCTCTGCCTGGTGAAGCGGCAGAGCCGATGATCTACTTCAACAGCGGCTTCCATTCACTGGGATAACCGCTTAAAACCGGCGTCGTGGACTCAGCCCGACGCCTTTTCTCAATCAGGCAAAGGTGCTGGCTTCATCAAAGCCCAGACGCGGCAGACGCGCATGCAGTTTGCTGGCTTCGCCATAGCCGAGATTGATCAGTAAGTTCACCTGCCATTTACTCTCGCTGAAGAACGCCTCGTTCACTTTTGACGGATCGAAACCGGACATCGGGCCCGCATCCAGGCCCAGCGAACGCGCGGCCAGAATCAAATAACCTGCTTGCAAGCTGCTGTTACGGAACGCGGTTTCTTTCGCCAGATCCGGGCTGCTGGTAAACCAGCTGCGCGCATCACCGTGCGGGAACAGCTTTGGCAGCGCTTCGTAGAATTCAGGATCCCACGCCACGATCACCGTCACCGGTGCGGCCATGGTTTTATCGACGTTGCCGGATGAGAGCGCGGGTTTCAGCTTCTCTTTCCCTTCCTGCGAGGTCACAAATACAAAACGGCCTGGCGAGCAGTTAGCGGAGGTTGGGCCCAGCGCGGTCAGGCTATAGAGCTGCTTCAGCAAATCCTGCGAAACCGGTTTGTCCTGCCAATAGCTGTGGGTGCGGGCTTCGTTGAACAGCGCGTTCAGCGCCACGCTGTCGAGCGTTGTACTCATGTTTCTCTCCTGTTCAGGCAGCAACTGGCGCCCAATATTTAGCATGAATAATGAATGTACCCAGCAGGACCTGTACGCCGGGCAGTGATCGTTATACTGCAAAGGCGTTGGGGAGCCAAATAACAAAGACGCATGATTACCGTGAGCCAGGTTCACATGAATGCGCACCCTACATTAGAACGCCGTAGGGTCGCCATTCATGGCGACCACGTAACAGGTCATTACTTACCAATACAGAAACTGGAGAAGATTCTGCCCAGCAGATCGTCGGAGGTGAATTCGCCGGTGATTTCGCTCAGCGCCTGCTGCGCTAAGCGTAACTCTTCTGCCAGTAATTCCCCGGCCCACGCGCCTAACAGCTGATGCTTGCCCTGCTGCAAGTGCGTTGCGGCTAGCTCCAGCGCTTGCAGATGGCGGCGGCGTGCGAGAAATCCGCCTTCCATATTGCCGGCAAATCCCATGCTCTGTTTCAGGTGATCGCGCAGCGCTTCCACACCTTCCCCGGTGCGCGCCGAGAGACGAATCAGTGAGTGACCGTTCACTTCAGTGAGGCCCAGCTCTTCGCCGGTCATATCCGCTTTGTTGCGCACCACGGTTATCGGCAGCGCTTCCGGCAGACGGGCAACGAAATCCGGCCAGATTGCGGCGGCTTCGGTCGCGTCGGTGGTGGTGCCATCAACCATAAACAGCACGCGGTCGGCCTGCTCGATCTCCTGCCACGCGCGCTCAATACCGATGCGCTCGACTTCGTCGCTGGCTTCTCGCAAACCTGCGGTATCGATGATGTGCAGCGGCATGCCGTCAATGTGGATATGCTCGCGCAGCACGTCGCGCGTGGTGCCAGCAATATCGGTGACGATCGCCGCTTCGCGCCCGGCTAAGGCATTCAGCAGGCTCGATTTCCCGGCATTGGGACGACCGGCAATCACCACCTTCATCCCTTCACGCAGCAGGCTGCCCTGACGCGCTTCGGCACGCACGCCATCAAGGTCGCCGATCACCACATTGAGCTGGGCTTCAATTTTGCCGTCGGAAAGGAAATCGATCTCTTCATCCGGGAAGTCGATGGCCGCTTCTACATAGATGCGCAGGTGAGTAAGTGCTTCCACAAGCGCGTTGATGCGCAGGGAAAATGCGCCCTGCAACGAGTTCACCGCCGAGCGGGCGGCTTGCTCTGAACTGGCATCGATCAGATCGGCAATCGCTTCGGCTTGCGCTAAATCGAGCTTGTCGTTGAGGAAGGCGCGTTCCGAGAATTCGCCTGGCTGGGCAATACGCAAGCCGGGCAGCGCCACGATGCGTTTCAGCAGCAGGTCAAGAATTACCGGGCCGCCATGGCCTTGCAGCTCCAGCACATCTTCACCGGTAAAGGAGTTCGGGCCAGGAAACCATAGCGCAATGCCCTGATCGAGCACGCTGCCATCGGCATCGGTAAAGGGCAGATAGTCGGCATAGCGCGGTTTTGGCAGCTTGCCGAGCAAGGCTTGCGCCACCTCAGCGGCTTTTGCGCCGGAGATACGCAGAATGCCGACGCCGCCGCGGCCGGGAGGCGTCGCCTGGGCAACAATAGTGTCGCTGTGGCTCATGATTCACCTTTTCTCAAAACAAAAAAACAGGGCGACATAAATGCCGCCCCTTAATTATACGCTGCTGCTGGTTGCAGTCAGACGTTACGCTTTCTTCTTGTCGCGGCTATGCAGACCACGTTTTTCCAGGCCGCGATAAATCAGCTGCTGCTGGAGAATGGTCACCAGGTTGCTGACGATGTAGTACAGCACCAGACCTGATGGGAACCACAGGAAGAACACGGTAAAGATAACCGGCATGTAGGTCATGATCTTCTGCTGCATCGGATCGGTCACGGTGGTCGGTGACATCTTCTGAATGAAGAACATGGTGATACCCATGATGATCGGCAGAATGTAGTACGGGTCCTGCGCTGACAGGTCATGAATCCACAGAATAAACGGCGCATGACGCAGTTCAACCGAGCCTGACAGCATGTAGTACAAGGCCAGGAAGATTGGCATCTGGATAACCAGTGGCAGACAGCCGCCCAGCGGGTTCACTTTCTCCGCCTTATACAGCGCCATCATTTCCTGGCTCTGCTTCTGCTTATCATCGCCCAGACGTTCACGCATCGCCTGAATCTTCGGCTGCAGCATACGCATCTTCGCCATCGAGGTGTACTGCGCTTTGGTCAGCGGGTACATGATGCCACGTACGATGAAGGTGATAACGATAATGGAGAAGCCCCAGTTACCGATGAAGCTGTGGATGAACTTCAGCAGCTTAAACAGCGGCTGAGAGATGAACCACAACCAGCCGTAATCCACGGTCAGATCCAGGTGCGGCGCGATGGCTGCCATCTGGTCCTGAATTTCCGGGCCGACCCAAAGCGTTGCGCCGAGATCCTGCTGTGCGCCTGCGCCAACGGTAACCGGTGCAGATTTGTAGCCAATTGCCGCGATGCCATTGCCGAGGTTGCTGGTGTACAGCGTGTTGTTACCCTGCGTGCGTGGCACCCATGCGGTAGCGAAGTACTGCTGCAGCATCGCCACCCAACCATTGCTGGTGGTGGTATTCAGGTTCTCATTATCCGCGATGGTGTCGAATTTATATTTTTCGTATTTCGCATCGCTGGTTGAGTACGCTGCGCCACGGAAGGTGTGCAGAGCAAAGTTGTTGCTGCCGGTATCACGGTGCTTAGGCACGTCGATGGTCTGCTTCAGCTGACCAAACATCGACACTTCCAGCGGCTGCTGAGTGGTGTTGTTGATGTTGTAGTCAACGTTTACCGCATACTCACCGCGCTTAAAGACGAACGTCTTGGTGTAAACCACGCCGTTTTCACCGGTCCAGGTCAGCGGCACGCGCAGTTCGCTCTGGCCATCCGCCATCACGAAGCTTTCTTGCGAAGTGGTATACAGCGGACGTGCGCCATTGTTCGGGTTATCCGGACCGTTACGGCCCGTTAAGCCGCTCTGCGCCTGATAAACGAAGGCAGGTGTGGTTTCAAGCAGCTGGAACGGTGCGTCTGAACCCAGTTTGTCCGGGTAAGTCAGCAGCTGAGCCTGCTCAATATCGCCACCACGCGTATTGATGTTGAGTGACAGGACATCTGTCTTAACGGTGATCGTTTTGCCCTGTCCGCTAGCCGGCACGCCGGAAGTGGCGGCATCACCCGCTGCGCTGCTTGTGTTTTGCGTGGTCTGGGTTTGCTGTGGCTGCGGAGCGTGGTCCGTCTGCCAGGCTTGCCAGATCATAAAAGACACGAACAGAAAAGCGATGAGAAAGAGATTGCGTTGCGAATCCATCGTTAATGTTCTCTGGTATCAAAGGTTTTTGGCGGCACAGGATCGTCACCACCCGGGTTCAAAGGGTGGCATTTTAATACGCGTTTTATCGTCAACCAACTGCCTTTTACAACGCCAAAGCGGCGTAAGGCCTCAATCCCATACTGCGAACAGGTGGGATGGAACCGGCAATGAGGTCCCAGCAGTGGGCTGATGGCGCGTTGATAAACGCGTATCAGGGCAATCAGGAGCCGCGAGCCAGGCGACAGTGACGACGCCATAGTTTCTCCAACGCTTCCGTCAGCGCACGGTTATCCAGGTCAGCAATCCCTTTTTTAGCCACGATCACAAAATCCATCGCAGGGAGCTCATGTTGACGCAGACGAAAGCTTTCGCGGGTCAATCGCTTGATCCGGTTGCGTTCATGGGCACGTTTTACATGTTTTTTTGCGACGGTGAGACCGATGCGGGGATGCCCCAGCGCGTTAAGTCGGCCGAGTATGGTGATTTGCGGCGTACCGGCTCGTTGTGGCTGCTGGAAGACGAAAGTGAAATGAGTGGGAGTTAACAAACGTAACTCCCTGGGAAATGCGAGCTTAACCACGAGGGTTAGCTTTATTACTTAGAAACGGTCAGACGAGAACGGCCTTTAGCACGACGACGTGCCAGAACCTGACGACCATTTTTTGTTGCCATACGAGCACGGAAACCGTGTGAACGGTTGCGCTTCAGTACGGACGGTTGAAAAGTGCGTTTCATGGCGATTTCTACCTAAACTTGAAAATTTTCACTGGGTGACGCGTTTTCGGGCCAGTAAATCGACCAACGCCTCAATGTGTCTTTAATAAAGAGGCGGGATTGTAATAATTGTACAGTCCAGAGTCAATTTACTTCGCTGGTCGCGGCACCTGGAAACCCAGATACAGCCCGCTGATTCCGGGCATCAAGGCTTCACGCAATAATGCCGGGTGGGGAATTATACGGGCTGTGGGTTAAAGCGCAAGGATCGCGCAGGATCTTCTTGCGATCAATTTGCAGATTTGTTGCGCAGAAACGAGAGCTCGCCAGAAAAATTACCGCTTTCAGCCACATTAACGCTGGCTTTTTTCGCAGAAAGCGTAAACTCATTATCGCTTCAGCAGCCTGTGGATAAATTGGATCAAAACTGTGTAGAAAGGGAAGATCTCTGTGCGGCTTTACGTTATGATCCGCCCTTCCGCTGACGATCCTTACTGCGATCGCCGGGGAAGACTACCGCGAATAGCGGTCGCAGGCGCTTTCCAACCGTCTGTGTCTAAAAATTACGTTTCTATTTATTAGCGCCTAAAATTCTTATCGATTTTGTACGAGTGGAGTCCGCCGTGTCACTTACGCTTTGGCAACAGTGTCTTGCCCGTTTGCAGGATGAGCTTCCTGCCACCGAATTCAGCATGTGGATTCGTCCGCTGCAAGCTGAATTGAACGACAATACGCTGACCTTGTATGCACCAAATCGGTTTGTACTCGACTGGGTTAGAGATAAATATCTCAATAGTATCAATGGGCTGCTGAATGAATTCTGCGGTGCAAATGTGCCGTTACTGCGTTTCGAAGTCGGCACGCGTCCTGCCGCACAGGTGACAACCAGCCAACCGGCGATGGCCACGTCCAGTTACAGCGCACCTGCACCGATTGAAAATCGTCCCGCGCCGACGCAAATCCTGCGTCCAAGCTGGGATTCTGTGCCTGCGCCGGCGGATGTCACTTACCGCTCCAATGTGAATAACCGTCATAACTTCGACAACTTCGTTGAAGGTAAATCGAACCAGCTGGCGCGCGCGGCGGCACGTCAGGTGGCGGATAATCCTGGCGGCGCGTATAACCCACTGTTCCTTTATGGCGGCACCGGCCTGGGTAAAACTCACCTGTTGCACGCGGTGGGTAACGGCATTATTGCGCGCAAGCCCAATGCCAAAGTGGTGTACATGCACTCTGAGCGTTTTGTGCAGGACATGGTTAAAGCCTTGCAGAACAACGCCATCGAAGAGTTCAAGCGTTACTACCGCTCGGTTGATGCGCTGCTGATCGATGACATTCAATTCTTTGCCAATAAAGAGCGCTCGCAGGAAGAGTTCTTCCATACGTTTAACGCGCTGCTGGAAGGCAATCAACAGATCATCCTGACCTCGGATCGTTATCCAAAAGAGATCAACGGCGTAGAAGATCGCCTGAAATCACGTTTTGGCTGGGGATTAACTGTGGCGATCGAGCCGCCAGAGCTGGAAACGCGCGTCGCGATCCTGATGAAGAAAGCCGATGAAAACGATATTCGTCTGCCAGGTGAAGTCGCCTTCTTTATTGCTAAGCGTTTACGTTCCAACGTTCGTGAGCTGGAAGGCGCGCTGAACCGCGTGATTGCCAACGCGAACTTTACCGGTCGCGCCATTACTATCGATTTTGTGCGCGAAGCGTTGCGCGATCTGCTGGCGCTGCAGGAAAAGCTGGTCACCATTGATAATATTCAGAAAACGGTGGCCGAGTATTACAAAATCAAAGTGGCGGATTTGCTGTCGAAACGCCGTTCGCGTTCGGTAGCGCGTCCGCGCCAGATGGCGATGGCGATGGCGAAAGAGCTCACCAACCACAGCTTGCCGGAGATTGGCGATGCGTTTGGTGGCCGCGACCATACCACCGTGCTTCACGCTTGCCGTAAAATCGAGCAGCTGCGTGAAGAGAGCCACGACATCAAAGAAGATTTCTCTAACCTCATTCGAACACTATCTTCCTGACGCATATGAAATTTATTGTAGAACGTGAGCAGTTACTGAAGCCACTGCAACAGGTTAGCGGTCCACTTGGCGGACGCCCAACGCTGCCGATCCTGGGAAATTTACTGCTGCAGGTGAGCGAAGGCTCGCTGCGCTTGACCGGTACCGATCTGGAAATGGAAATGGTAGCCCGTGTTGCGCTGACGCAGCCGCACGAGCCGGGCGCCACCACGGTTCCCGCGCGTAAATTCCTCGATATTTGCCGCGGTTTGCCGGAAGGCGCGGAGATCAGCCTGACGCTGGAAGGCGACAGAATGCTGGTGCGCTCTGGCCGCAGCCGTTTCTCGCTGTCAACGTTGCCCGCCAGCGACTTCCCGAATCTGGATGACTGGCAGAGCGAGGTGGAATTCACCTTACCGCAGGCGACGTTGAAACGTCTGATCGAAGCCACGCAGTTCTCAATGGCGCATCAGGATGTGCGTTATTACCTCAACGGTATGTTGTTCGAAACCGAAGGCGAAGAGTTGCGTACCGTCGCCACCGATGGTCACCGCCTTGCGGTGTGCTCCATGCCGATTGGTCAGGCGCTGCCGAACCATTCGGTGATCGTACCGCGTAAAGGTGTGATTGAGCTGATGCGTTTACTGGATGGCGGCGAAACGCCATTGCAGGTGCAAATCGGTAGCAGCAACATCCGCGCACACGTGGGTGACTTCATCTTTACGTCGAAACTGGTTGATGGCCGTTTCCCGGATTATCGCCGCGTACTGCCGAAGAATCCCGACAAAGCGCTGGAAGCTGGCTGTGATATTTTGAAGCAGGCGTTTGCGCGTGCGGCAATTCTCTCGAATGAGAAATTCCGCGGCGTTCGCATCTATATCACGGAAAATCAGCTCAAGATCACGGCGAATAATCCTGAGCAGGAAGAAGCAGAAGAGATGCTGGATGTCTCTTACAACGGCACCGATCTGGAGATCGGTTTCAACGTCAGCTATGTGCTGGATGTGTTGAATGCGCTGAAGTGCGAGAACGTGCGTTTGCTGCTGACCGATGGCGTTTCAAGCGTGCAGATTGAAGATGTTGCCAGTCCGGCTGCAGCCTACGTCGTCATGCCAATGCGCTTGTGATCATGCCATTCCCCCTCCCACTTGTGGGAGGGGGCTAGGGGGAGGGACAGCGAGCAGATAACCTATTTCGCTGTCTTTCCCCCACCCAGCCTCCCCCGCAAGCGGGGGAGGTGAAAACCACTTCGACCCGGACTTTTCATGGCTTTAACCCGCCTCCTGATTAAAGATTTTCGCAACATCGAGCAGGCCGATCTGGCCTTAGCGCCGGGCTTTAATTTCCTGGTCGGTGCCAACGGCAGCGGCAAAACCAGCGTGCTGGAGGCGATTTACACGCTGGGGCACGGTCGCGCGTTTCGCAGTTTGCAAGCGGGCCGCGTGATTCGTCATGAGCAGGACGCCTTTGTGCTGCACGGTCGCATTGAAGGCAGCGAACGAGAATTGTCAGTAGGTTTAACTAAGAATCGTGCTGGCGACAGTAAAGTGCGTATTGATGGCAGCGATGGCCACAAAGTGGCGGAGTTGGCGCAGTTGCTGCCGATGCAGTTGATTACGCCGGAAGGGTTTACCCTGCTCAATGGCGGTCCAAAATACCGGCGTGCCTACATCGATTGGGGCTGTTTTCACGCTTCGCCCGGATTTTTCCATGCCTGGAGCAATTTGCGTCGTCTGCTCAAACAGCGCAATGCTGCGCTGCGTCAGGTTTCGCGCTATAGCCAGATTCGTCCGTGGGATCAGGAACTGGTGCCGCTAGCTGAGCAGATCAGTGCCTGGCGGGCCGAATACAGCGCGGCGATTTCCCGCGAGATCATCGCCACCTGCGGCCAGTTTTTACCGGAGTTTGAGTTGGCGTTCTCTTTCCAGCGCGGCTGGGATAAAGAGAGCGACTACGCCGAACTGCTGGAACGCAATTTCGAGCGCGACCGCGCGCTCACCTACACCGCCAGCGGCCCGCATAAAGCCGATTTTCGTATTCGTGCCGAAGGTACGCCGGTGGAAGATTTACTCTCACGCGGTCAATTGAAACTGCTGATGTGTGCGCTGCGTTTAGCGCAGGGCGAATACCTGACGCGCAGCAGCGGACGACGCTGTTTGTATTTGATTGATGACTTTGCCTCAGAGCTGGATGACACCCGTCGTCGGCTGTTAGCTGAACGCCTAAAAGCCACGCAGGCTCAAGTATTTGTCAGCGCCATTGGTGTCGAGCATGTAATCGACATGAGTGATGAAAAGGGCAAGATGTTCCGCGTGGAACAGGGTAAAATAGTGGTTCAACCTGAAGATTAAATGAGCGAGAAACGTTGATGTCGAATTCTTATGACTCCTCAAGTATCAAAGTCCTGAAAGGGCTTGATGCGGTACGCAAACGCCCGGGCATGTACATCGGCGATACGGATGACGGCACCGGTCTGCATCACATGGTATTCGAAGTCGTGGATAACGCAATCGACGAAGCGCTCGCCGGTCACTGTAGTGATATTACCGTTACTATTCATGCAGATAACTCTGTCTCAGTGCAAGATGATGGCCGTGGTATTCCTACCGGCATTCACCCGGAAGAGGGCGTCTCTGCTGCTGAAGTGATCATGACCGTCCTGCACGCCGGCGGTAAATTTGATGATAACTCGTATAAAGTTTCCGGTGGTCTGCACGGCGTTGGCGTTTCAGTGGTAAACGCCCTGTCGCAGAAGCTGGAGCTGACCATTCGCCGTGAAGGCAAAGTGCATCAGCAGGTTTATCAGCACGGCGTGCCGCAGGCACCGCTGGCAGTATCGGGTGATACCGATGCAACCGGTACTCGCGTGCGTTTCTGGCCGAGCTACGAAACCTTCACCAACGTGATTGAGTTTGAGTACGACATCCTGGCGAAACGCCTGCGTGAACTGTCGTTCCTGAACTCTGGCGTCTCAATTCGTCTGGAAGACAAACGCGACGGCAAGAACGATCACTTCCACTACGAAGGCGGCATCAAGGCGTTTGTTGAGTATCTCAACAAGAACAAAACCCCAATCCATCCAACGGTGTTCTACTTCTCGACGGAGAAAGATGGCATCGGCGTGGAAGTGGCGCTGCAGTGGAACGATGGTTTCCAGGAAAACATCTACTGCTTCACCAACAACATTCCACAGCGCGACGGCGGTACGCACCTGGCCGGCTTCCGTGCGGCAATGACACGTACGTTGAACGCCTACATGGACAAAGAAGGCTACAGCAAAAAAGCCAAAGTCAGCGCCACCGGTGACGATGCGCGTGAAGGCCTGATTGCCGTGGTTTCCGTGAAAGTGCCGGATCCGAAATTCTCTTCTCAGACCAAAGATAAGCTGGTCTCTTCAGAGGTCAAATCGGCGGTTGAGCAGCAGATGAACGAACTGCTGGCGGAATACCTGCTGGAAAACCCGTCTGACGCGAAAATCGTGGTCGGCAAAATTATTGATGCGGCGCGTGCGCGTGAAGCTGCACGTCGTGCACGTGAAATGACTCGCCGTAAAGGCGCGCTGGATTTGGCCGGTCTGCCGGGCAAACTGGCCGACTGTCAGGAGCGCGATCCGGCGCTGTCTGAAATCTACCTGGTGGAGGGTGATTCTGCAGGCGGTTCAGCCAAACAGGGTCGTAACCGTAAGAACCAGGCGATTCTGCCGCTGAAAGGTAAAATCCTTAACGTAGAGAAAGCGCGTTTCGACAAGATGCTCGCTTCGCAGGAAGTTGCCACGCTGATCACCGCGCTGGGTTGTGGTATCGGCCGTGATGAATACAATCCGGACAAACTGCGTTATCACAGCATCATCATCATGACCGATGCGGACGTCGACGGCTCGCACATTCGTACGCTGCTGTTGACCTTCTTCTACCGTCAGATGCCAGAAATCGTGGAACGTGGTCACGTCTACATTGCTCAGCCACCACTGTACAAAGTTAAGAAAGGCAAGCAAGAACAGTATATTAAAGACGACGAAGCGATGGATCAGTATCAGATTTCTATCGCACTCGACGGCGCAACGCTGCACACCAACGCCAGCGCACCGGCATTGGGCGGCCAGCCGCTGGAAACGCTGGTGGCTGATTTCAACGGCACGCAGCGCATGATCAAACGTATGGAACGCCGTTTCCCTACGGCCCTGCTGCGCGGCCTGATCTATCATCCAACCTTAAGCGACCTCAGCAATGAAGCCGACGTAAAGGGATGGATTGACGGTTTAGTGGCCTATTTGACCGAGCGTGAAGCGCATGGCAGCAGCTACCTGGCGCATGTCCGTGCTAACCCTGAGCAGAAGTTTGAACCGGTGCTGCGTGTGCGTACGCACGGCGTGGATACCGATTATCCGCTGGATAGCGAATTCATCGATGGACCGGAATACCGCAAAATCTGTGCGCTAGGCGAGCAGCTGCGCGGCCTGATCGAAGAAGATGCTTATATCGAACGTGGCGAACGCCGTCAGCCGGTCACCAGCTTCGAGCAGGCGATTGAGTGGCTGGTGAAAGAGTCGCGTCGCGGCCTGTCAGTGCAGCGTTATAAAGGTTTGGGTGAGATGAACCCAGAGCAGCTGTGGGAAACCACCATGGATCCTGATAGTCGCCGCATGTTGCGCGTGACCATCAAGGATGCGATTGCTGCCGATCAGCTGTTCACCACCTTGATGGGCGATGCGGTTGAACCGCGCCGCGCCTTCATTGAAGAGAATGCGCTGAAAGCGGCCAACATCGATATTTAATCGACACGGCAAAACGTAAAAACCCTTCCCTGGTGGAAGGGTTTTTTGTTTTCAGCGTGGTAACTCAACAACGCTCACAATGAGAAAAAATCTTAAGTTAGGCGCAAAACTGGTCAGTGTGAGCTGAATCGCGCTAGCATTGATCAAAACCCTGACTCAACGAGGACGTTATGGCTATAAAACTGGTAGCAATCGATATGGACGGCACGCTGCTCAATCCGCAGCACGAGATCACGCCTGCAGTTAAATCGGCCATTGAGCGCGCACATAAAAAAGGTGTGATGGTGGTGCTCACTACCGGCCGTCCGTTCGTCGGTATTCAGCGCTATCTGATGGAGCTGAATCTGGTTGATGAAGGCCAATATTGCATCAGCTACAACGGTGCGCTGGTGCATCGCGCTAATGATGGCGAGTGCGTCGCGGAAATCACGCTGGGTTTTGACGACTATCTCTATATCGAACAGCTGGCGCGCGACCTTGGCGTCCACTTCCAGGCCTTCGATAAATCCTTCCTCTATACGCCGAACAAAGACATCAGCGAATTCACCATCCACGAAGCGAGCCTGACCGGCATTCCGGTGCGCTATCGTTCCGTGGAAGAGATGGATCGCGCCACGCGTTTCCCTAAGCTGATGATGATTGATAAGCCCGATCTGCTGGATTCTGCCATTCAGCGCTTGCCGCAGCAGGCTCGCGACAACTACACCATTCTCAAAAGCGCACCTTACTACCTCGAAATCCTCGATTCCCGCGTGAATAAAGGACAAGGCGTGAAAATGCTGGCTGAGAAGCTCGGCCTGGCGCGTGAAGAAGTGATGGCGATTGGCGATCAGGAAAACGATCTGGCGATGATTGAGTATGCTGGAACCGGCGTAGCAATGGGCAATGCTATTGATTCCGTGAAGAAAATCGCGCAGTTCATTACCAAAACCAATATGGAAGACGGCGTAGCGCACGCCATTGAAGAGCTGGTGCTGTAAACCCTTCTTATTTCTCCTCACGCTTTTTTTGATCGCCATAAATGGCGACCCTACAAACCTCACCAAGCCATCGTAGGGTCGCCATTCATGGCGACCTTATCGCATCATCGCACATGCATTGTCTATTTTGTGATCCAGATTGTAGTACAACTTAACGTTATGGTACTACAATCGACGGCACAGGTCAGGGCGGCCGTTAGGCTTCGCTCCGCGAAAGCAGTAATCTGATGCGTAACTGCCTTTCACTGAATGGAACATCATGACGCAAGAACAATTAAGCAAAACAGAGCGCATCATCCTGACGCTGGGTGAAGAGATTGTGGCCGGCAAATTTGTACCGGGCGCGGCGTTACCCGCCGAAGCTGAGCTGTGTGAACGCTTCGGCACCTCGCGCAATATCATCCGCGAAGTGTTTCGCTCGCTAATGGCGAAACGTTTGATGGAGATGAAGCGCTATCGCGGCGCGTTCGTCACGCCGCGCAATCACTGGAACTATCTCGATAGCGACGTATTGCAGTGGGCGCTGGCGCACGATCAGGACCCGCGTCTGATTGCCGCCATGAACGAAGTGCGCGTGCTGGTTGAGCCGCAGATTGCGCGCTGGTCTGCTGAACGCGCCACCTCAAGCGATCTGGCTGCGATTGAACAGGCGTACAACGACATGGTGGCTAACCACCTCAATCGTGATGCCTTTAATGATGCGGATATCCGCTATCACGAAGCGGTGCTGAATTCGGTACACAATCCGGTGCTGCAGCAGCTCAACGTGGCGATCAGCCAGCTGCAAAAAGCGGTGTTTGCGCAAACCTACATGGCGGACGAAGGCAACATGCCGCGCACGCTCGCCGAACATAAAGCGCTGTTCGATGCCATTCGTCATCAGGATGGCGATGCCGCCGAGTTGGCGGCGAAAGCGATGATTGCCAGCTCAACGGCGCGACTCAAGGAGATTATGTGACCAGCTATATCGCGATTGATTGGGGCTCAACCAACCTGCGCGCCTGGCATTATCAAGCCGGCGTTTGTATTGATGAGCGCCGCTCTGAAGCTGGCGTTACGCGCCTTGGCGATCGCACGCCAGCTGAAGTATTTGCTAGCGTCACTGCGGGTTGGCCAGTCAACGACGTGCCGGTGGTGATGGCGGGCATGGTGGGCAGCAATGCCGGCTGGCTGTCGGTGCCGTATCTCTCCTGTCCGGTGGCGCTGGGCGAAATCGCTGGCCGCCTGACGCGCGTTGAGGAGAAAGCGTGGATCGTGCCGGGATTGAGTGTGGAACGTGCTGACAACTACAACGTGATGCGCGGTGAAGAGACGCAGCTGCTCGGCGCGGTGGAACTGCAACCTGCGCCGCTCTACGTGATGCCAGGCACGCACGCTAAATGGGTGCAGATGGAACAGGATCGCGTGCTGGATTTCCGCACCGTGATGACCGGTGAACTGCATCATCTGCTGCTGAAACAGTCGCTGATTGGCGCGGGTTTACCCGAGCAGCAAGCGAACGCGGCGGCTTTCCACGAAGGTGTGCAAGTCGGCAGCAACGATGCTTCGATTCTCTCGCGCCTGTTTGAAGTCCGCGCTTCTCACGTGCTCGGTGCACGCGACCGCCGCCATATCAGTGACTTTCTTTCAGGCTTGCTGATTGGTCACGAAGTGGCGCTGATGACGCAACAGGCCAACGCCACCAGCCAACCGATCACCATTATTGCCGGTAGCGCGCTGGCGCAACGTTATCAGCAGGCGCTGCAGTTTATCGGCATGGATTCAGTCACGCTGGAAGGCGATCGTGCTTTCCAGCACGGAATAAGGAGTATTGCGAATGTCCTGGCAAACTAAAGTCCCGCTGATCGCCATTCTGCGTGGCATCACGCCGGATGAAGCCGAAGCGCACGTTGGCGCACTGATTGACTCGGGTTTCGATGCGATTGAAATCCCACTTAACTCGCCGGAGTGGGCGAAAAGCATCGGCGCGATGGTGAAAACCTTCGGCGATAAAGCGCTGATTGGTGCCGGTACGGTGCTGAATCCGGCGCAGGTCGATGAGCTGGCGACGCTGAACAGCAAATTAGTCGTCACGCCGAACACCGATGCCGCCGTGATCCGCCAGGCGGTCGCCAAAGGGATGATCGTCGCCGCCGGTTGCGCCACCGCGACCGAAGCGTTTGCCGCCTTACAGGCCGGTGCGCAGGCGTTGAAAATTTTCCCGTCGTCAGCCTTTGGGCCGGGCTACATCAAAGCGCTGAAAGCCGTGCTGCCGCCGGAAGTGCCGGTGTTTGCCGTGGGCGGCGTGACGCCGGAAAACCTGCATGAATTTATGGCCGCAGGCTGCATTGGCGCGGGTCTGGGCAGCGATCTCTATCGCGCCGGCCAACCGCTGTCGCGCACTGTGGAACAGGCTCGCGCATTTATTGCTGCATATAAGGACGCTGTACGATGAAAATTACCAAACTGACCACTTATCGCCTGCCGCCGCGCTGGATGTTCCTGAAAATCGAAACGGACGAAGGCATTGTCGGCTGGGGCGAACCGGTGATTGAAGGCCGCGCGCGCAGCGTAGAAGCGGCGGTGCATGAGCTGTCGGAATATCTGATTGGTCAGGATCCGGCGCGCATCAACGATTTATGGCAGGTGATGTATCGCGGTGGCTTCTATCGCGGCGGCCCGATTCTGATGAGCGCCATCGCCGGTATCGATCAGGCATTGTGGGATATCAAAGGCAAAGCGCTCGGCGTGCCGGTTTATCAACTGCTGGGCGGTTTGGTGCGTGACAGCATCAAAGCCTACAGCTGGGTGGGCGGCGATCGTCCGGCGGATGTGATTGATGGCATCAAGAAACTGCGCACCATCGGTTTTGATACCTTCAAACTCAACGGCTGCGAAGAGATGGGCATTATCGATAATGCGCGCAAAGTCGATGACGCGGTGAATACCGTGGCGCAGATCCGTGAAGCCTTCGGTAAAGAGATTGAGTTTGGCCTCGATTTCCACGGCCGCGTTAGCGCGCCAATGGCAAAAGTACTGATCAAAGAGCTGGAACCTTATCGCCCGCTGTTTATTGAAGAGCCGGTGCTGGCGGAGCAGGCGGAATATTATCCGCGGTTGGCGGCGCAAACTCACATCCCCATCGCCGCTGGCGAACGCATGTTCTCGCGCTTTGAGTTCAAACGCGTGCTGGAAGCGGGTGGACTGGCGATTCTGCAACCGGATCTGTCACACGCGGGCGGCATCACCGAGTGCTACAAAATTGCTGCGATGGCCGAATCTTACGATGTGGCGCTGGCTCCACACTGTCCGCTGGGCCCGATCGCGCTGGCCGCGTGCCTGCACGTTGACTTCGTCTCACGCAATGCGGTGTTCCAGGAGCAGAGCATGGGGATTCACTATAATCAGGGCGCTGAACTGCTCGATTACGTGATCAATAAAGACGATTTTAAAATGGATGACGGTCATTTCTATCCGTTAAATAAACCGGGCCTCGGCGTGGAAATTAATGAAGAGCTGGTGATCGAGCGCAGTAAAAATGCACCTGACTGGAGAAACCCGC
Source organism: Pantoea trifolii (assembly GCF_024506435.1). Taxonomy (NCBI): domain Bacteria; kingdom Pseudomonadati; phylum Pseudomonadota; class Gammaproteobacteria; order Enterobacterales; family Erwiniaceae; genus Pantoea; species Pantoea trifolii. The sequence continues at coordinate 46,346 of NZ_JANIET010000001.1, forward strand.
TTTGGAGATTCCCCGACGGTTCAGTTGCCGAATGGTAATTAACACGTACTAAAAATAGTCATTTGAAAATATCTATATGCCGGTGAAATAGGGCATAGGGCTTCGCTCAGCCTGTTTCCCGGCACAGCTTATTTACCGTTGACGCGGTTTTACCTTTGATATCGCTACCCTACATCTGCCGGGGCGTGCTCTGTCGCGCCTAAACGGCAAAACGATTACGGAGAAACACCATGGATCTCTCTGCTGTTCAGGCCAAACCGACGCGCCGTCGCTATATCACGCTACTGATGATATTTATTACGGTGGTCATTTGTTATGTCGATCGCGCTAATTTAGCTGTCGCTTCCGCGCATATTCAGGAAGAGTTCGGTATTACCAAAGCGCAAATGGGTTATGTCTTCTCCGCCTTTGCCTGGTTATATACGCTGTGCCAGATTCCCGGCGGCTGGTTCCTCGATCGTGTAGGTTCACGCTTAACTTATTTTATTGCCATCTTTGGCTGGTCGGTTGCGACCTTATTACAAGGTTTCGCCACCGGCTTATTATCGTTAATTGGTCTGCGTGCGATTACCGGCATATTTGAAGCGCCGGCTTTCCCCACCAATAATCGTCTGGTAACCAGCTGGTTCCCGGAGCAGGAGCGCGCTTCCGCCGTCGGCTTCTACACGTCCGGTCAGTTTGTCGGCCTGGCTTTCCTCACACCACTGCTGATCTGGATTCAGGAACTGCTGAGCTGGCATTGGGTGTTCATTATTACCGGCGGCATCGGCATTGTTTGGTCGTTCATCTGGATCAAGTTCTATCAGGCGCCGAGCCAGAGCAAAGGCATTAATAAAGCCGAGCTGGAATACATCCGCGAAGGCGGCGCGATGGTGGATGGCGATGCGCCGAGCGAAAAGAAAACCCGCACCAAACTCACCGCCGCCGATTGGAAACTGGTGTTTCACCGCAAGCTGTGCGGCGTCTATCTTGGCCAGTTCGCCGTGACATCCACGCTGTGGTTCTTCCTGACCTGGTTCCCGAACTATCTGACGCAGGAAAAACACATCGCGGCGCTCACCGCGGGCTTCATGACCACCGTGCCCTTCCTCGCGGCATTCGTTGGCGTGATTCTCTCGGGTATCGTCGCCGATCGTCTGGTGCGCAGCGGCCGTTCGCTGGGTTTTGCGCGCAAAACACCGATCATCTGCGGCCTGCTGATTTCCACCTGCATCATGGGCGCGAACTACACCAATGATCCCATCTGGATTATGACGCTGATGGCGATCGCCTTCTTCGGCAACGGCTTCGCCTCAATTACCTGGTCGCTGGTCTCCTCGCTGGCGCCGGTGCGTCTGATTGGTTTGACCGGCGGCATGTTCAACTTTGTTGGCGGCCTGGGCGGCATCACCGTGCCGCTGGTGGTGGGCTATCTGGCGCAGGATTACGGCTTTGCGCCAGCGCTGGTGTATATCTCGGCGGTGGCGCTGATCGGCGCGCTGTCTTACATCCTGTTAGTCGGTGATGTAAAACGCGTAGGTTAATACACCCCGTAGGGTCGCCATTTATGGCGACCTGGCCAACAACCGCACGATAATGGCGACCTTGCAGATAACCGCACAATAAGCGCAACCTGGTTTATTCGCATCGCCCCGCCAAATCACGTAATTTATCCGGCAACAGTTTGATGGAAGGTTGCCTCATGTCAGAAAAACAAATCACCTTTGCCGCGCGTCATCATCAACTCACCAACATCAACGTCTGGACCGGCGACAGCCAGTGGCTGGCATTTGATGTGCGACCTTCCGGCGCCTCTTTTACCAGCCTGACCATTGAGCGCGTCAACGTGGCGAGCGGTGCCGTTGAGGTGCTGTATCAGGCGCGCGATGGCGCGCATGTTGGCGTGGTCACCGTCAGTCCGGATTTGCCGCCGCGTTACGTCTGCATTCATGGGCCGGAACATCCGGATGCGCACTGGCACTACGATTTCCATCACCGTCGCGGCGTGATCGTGCAGCACGGCATCGCTGAGAACCTCGACGCCTGCGATATCACCGCGCCTTACACGCCCGGCGCGCTGCGCGGTGGCTCGCATGTTCACGTCTTCAGTCCGGACGGTTCGCGCCTGAGTTTTACCTACAACGATCATGTGATGCATGAAAAAGAGGCCGGCGACGATCTGCGTAACGTCGGCGTGGCCGTGCCGCTGCATCCGGTGTGTCCGCCCAAACAGCATCCGCGTGAATATGAGGGCAGCCATTATTGTGTGCTGGTCAGCCAGACGCAGCGCGATCCACAGCCAGGCAGCGACCAGATTGACCGCGCCTATGAAGAGTGCTGGATCGGGAATCAAGGCTATCAGAAAGCAGATGGCAGCTGGCAGCGCTGGGCCATCGCCTTTATCGGCGATACGCGCGGCGCGAACGGCGACAAAGTGCCGGAGGTGTTCGTGGTGGATCTGCCCGCCGCGTTAGCCGATTATGCTAAAGCTGGCGCATCGCCCTTGCAGGGCTCGGCGGATAAATTGCCTGCGCCGCCAGCTGGCGTGCAGCAGCGCCGCATCACGCACACCAACGGCCTGGCGTTGCAACCGCGTCACTGGCTGCGCGCCTCAGCGGATGGCAGCGCCATCGCCTTTTTGCTGGCGGACGATCAGGGCGTGATTCAGCTGTGGACGGTTTCACCTAATGGCGGTCAGCCGCGTCAGGTGACGCAGCTAGCAAGCAGCATTCAGTCGGCGTTTAGCTGGCATCCACAAGGTGGCGCGATAAGCTTTATCTGTGATAACAGTGTGATGCGCTGTGAGGTGGCAACGGGGAAATGTACGCGCTTAACGCCACGTAGCGATCAAGCGCCATCCGGTGATGCGGTGGTTTGGTCACCAGATGGGGAAAAGATCGCTTATATGCGGGAAGTAGACGGCTGGCGGCAGCTGTTTTGCGTTAATGCGGCTGCACGGGCATAGCCGCCGCGGTCGCCAGGCTGGCTTGCGTGCCGGCCATTTTCTCGCTCTGCATCACGCGCTCGTGGATGGAATCCTTACTTTTATCGTCGTCAGAACGGAAGTAATCCCACGGCAGCAGCACGGTGTCCATCACCGCTGAGAACGGGAGATCGATCAGCGCCAGCGGCTTGATCGCCCAGCTGGTGTTGTCGTCAGTGATCATCTCTGCGCTGGCGCGCGTGCCGGGGTAGTAGCCCTGACTGGCGCCGGTGTGAGACATAACGCTGGAGCAGCCCGAAGTAACGAAGGTACTGCAAACCAGCACAGCTGTGAGCGGAAAGCGTTTCATCATATTCATCATCATCATCCCTTCAGTCATGGCATGGCCCTGGCTGGAGTGTTTCACCTGACGTTAAGCAAAGCTCTATGGCTAGGTCTTGGATCTCAGGCGATTGGTCCCCTGAGTGTATGTCATATCGTCAAATTTGCTGTAAAAAAATACGCATCAGCCCTTGAAAGCGACCAGGCTGCACCCACTTTTAAGGAACGGTCTTGTTGTTGTTGCCGGAAGGGACAACAACGGACTGCACAACCTGTCCATGGTGGAAGGTTGCCTAAACTTGCTGAATATCAGGAGTCTTATTATGCGTAATTTTGATCTCTCTCCACTTTATCGTTCTGCCATTGGTTTCGATCGCCTGTTTAACCTGCTTGAGTCCAATCAAAACCAGGCCAATGGTGGCTATCCTCCGTATAACGTTGAGCTGGTGGATGAGAATTTTTACCGTATCACCATTGCCGTGGCGGGCTTTGCCCAGAGCGAGTTAGATATCACCTCGCATGACAACGTGCTGGTGGTGCGCGGCGCGCATCCTGAAGAGCAGCCGGAGCGTAAGTACCTGTATCAGGGCATCGCCGAGCGCAACTTCGAGCGCAAATTCCAGCTGGCCGATCACATCACCGTGCGCGATGCGCGTCTGGAGAATGGTCTGCTGAGCATCGATCTGGTTCGCATCGTCCCGGAAGAGGCGAAACCGCGTCGTATCGAAATCCTGTAATCAGGATGTGAGTTGAAAAAAACGCCGCTGAAAAGCGGCGTTTTTGTTTAGGTGCGCACCAATAATCGCTGACTGACCATGCCGCCAAACACGTTCACCAGCAGGCCGAGGATGATCACTGAAACCCCAATCATCTGCTGAATTGACAAGGTTTCACCGAGAATCAGCGCCGCGCTGAGAATGCCCACCACCGGCACCAGCAGCGACAGCGGAGCTACGCGCCAGGTTTCATAGCGACTCAGCAGGTTGCCCCAAATCGCGTAGCCGACAATGGTGGCGATAAAGGCGAGATAGATCAGCGCCAACACCGTTTGCAGCGAGATGTGCAGCAGGCTGGTGACAATCGCCGCCTTACCATCGAACAGCCACGAGCAGGCAAAAAACGGCACTATCGGCACCAGCGCACTCCACACCACCAGCGACATCACCGGCACTTTGCGGTTACGCAAAATGATTTTGTTGGTGATATTGCCGAGCCCCCACGACAGCGCCGCAGCCAGCGTCAGCATCATGGTGGTGAGCGTAATGCCCGCCGTGGTTTGGCCTGCCATGCCTGCCGTCGCCAGCATAAACATGCCGAGCGTCGCCACTAAAATGCCGGCGATGTGATTCCAGCGCAGCTTCTCCGCCAGGAACAGCGCGCCCAACAGTAAGGTGAAAAAGGCCTGCGCCTGTAACACCAGCGACGCCAATCCTGCCGGCATGCCCAGCTTGATGGCAAGGAACAGAAAAGCGAACTGGCCAAAGCTGATGGTCATGCCGTAGACGATCAGCCAGCGCAGCGGAATCGCCGGCCGCTTCACAAACAAGATCGCCGGAAACGCCACCAGGCTAAAACGCAATCCCGCCAGCAAGAAGGGCGGCATGTCCTGCAGGCCCAGCTTAATCACCACAAAATTCACGCCCCATGCCACCACAACCAGCAGGGCTAACAACATATCTTTCACTGACATACTCATTCCTTCCTGCCGTAATCAGGCAGTTGCCGTTACCGGTGTCGCGATCTCGGCACAACATTCTTCACCGACAATCTTAAAGAAATCATCCACCTGTAAAGCAATGGAGCGATCCAGTGCGCCCGCGTTGAACCACAGCGTGCCGACGTCGCGCAGGCGCGCATCGACGCGTAGCGCCAGCCGGTCATCAAAACTAAACGGCGGCACCGCGCCCATCACGCACTGGGTTAACTCCTGCGCTTTCTCTGGCGGCGCAAAGCTCGACTTCTTGCCGCCAATGGCGCGTGCGGCGCTTTTGAAGTTAATCTTGCAGTCGCCCGGCACAATCGCCAGCAGATAGCGCGCATCCGCGCCATCCGGCATCGTCACTTCCAGCACCATCGCTTTGGCCGCCTGATTGAGATCGTTACCGCGAATCTCGCTAATCAGGTCGGTCTGGCCGATGGCTTCATGCTCCACCACGCGATAACGCGCCTGATGCTGATCCAGCAGGGCCGCTACTTTTTCATAGGTATTCATGCTCGTCTCCTCGTCGAAAACCTGGCGTTAACTCCAGGCGATGGCGTGTTTCATTTTTTTGTCGGTCAGGCCAAAGAAGAAGCCCATGGTGATGCGCGTGTCGCCTTCCACGCGATCAATTTCGTGATAAAACGCAGGGTTAAACAGATAGATATCGCCACTGCGCGGTGAGAACTCGCACACCTCGCTGTGCTCAATGACGCCGGTTTGATAACCGAGCTCGCCCGGCGTTTTGTAATACTCATCCATCGGCTGCCACTTCTTATTGAAGATGCGCAGCTCGCCGCCGGCGTTGCACTCCTGCAAACAGACCACGCAGCTGAGTTGATGCAGGATGTGGGTCACCGCCAATCCGCTGCCAGCGGCATCGCGCACGATGTTGTCGTTATGCAGGGGATTGGCGACGCCGTTTGCGTGGAAGCGCACAATCGAACCGGCGTAATCGCCCAGTTCAGGTTCGTTAGCGGTTTGCAGGCTTTCCAGGCGCAGCGCGTGCTTAACCCAGTTGTAGATCTGATCGCGCAGGCAGTGCAGCGACGGCGGCAGCGCGGGCTGGATATCGCGCAGCTCAGTGAAGTAGTTTTCCGGCGCAGCGGTGTGCTTCGCCAGATAAGGGCCAAGCGTGGTCAGCGCGCCGTTCGGATAGTGCGACACCCGCACCTGTTCGCGGCACTGCTGCAAATCATCGACCACCGCTGCGCGCACGTCCGGTGTGAGGAAATTACGTAATACCAGCAACGGCACGCGCGCGGTGACGATGTCATCCAGCCAGGTGCTTTCCACAAACATGTTCGGATGAATAACGCGGATCTGATTGAAAATCGCCATGTTGATCACTCCCCAATAGGAAACTCATGAAGTTCATGGTTACTCATACGACGCCATTCAGACGCCGTGCCCAGTGCTGAAATAGGTTCAGAAGAGATAAATGTGGTGTTGTTATTCTGTAAGCGGTGCAGCGTGAAATAGTTGGGATAGGGCGTATCGTCGGGATGCCATTGCCACGCCCAGGCTTTATCGCGGGTGACAAAAATGGCGTTTGCCGAACTGCCGCCCGGCGCGACCTGCGCCATCTTGTCGCGCAAATAATCGCGGGTGAAATCCGCGGGCGTGGCGCGATCCACTACATATTCCAGATACTCAGCGGAATCAAAACGCGACTCCGCCATGCCCAATTGCTGATAGACGGTGGGCAAAAAACCGTTATGCATCATGTACCACTGCGTTGCGCCGCTGGTGCGCCACAGCGGATGGGAAAATTCGATACCGTGATTTTTGCTCAGCGTGGCGTGGCGGACATGCACCGCCAGAAAGCGGCCGCGCAGGCGATCAACATCAATGGTCGGCAGCGCATCGGCGAAAGTGCCGGTGCCGTGCAGCGTGCGAATGTGCCCTTGTTCCAGCCATAAACAGCCCCAACCGTTGGGATGCTGTTTAATCGGACCTTCGTGCGTGGCGGTTTCACCGCAGCTCATGGCACGCGCGGCGTCCAGCACTGCGGCGGCATCAAATTGGCCGTGCGCCACGATCATTCTGCACATAGTAAATCTCTCCGTGTGGTGAGCGATGAGACTTCAAGGATCTGATGGAACACCGCCAGAATTTCGTCACGGCTGGTAGCGGCGAGGCGGAAGGTGGCGAGAATGCCGGCGTGGCGGGTTAAATCGGCATACAGCGAAGAGCGCGGCGAAACCGCCAGCGCCGGCAGATTGAGCGGCGGCAACAGCTGACCGCGTTGATGCTGCTCGATCCAGCGTTCAGCCGCGTCATACTGCAGGCGCTGACGCAAACGCACGCGGCCCACCGCCTGCGGCTGCGGCGGAAAATGCAGCGGCGGCATGCTGTGACCGGCTTCGATGTGAAACGCCACTTCCGCCCAGTTAATGCCGGTAACTTCCTGCACCAGATTCACCACGCCCATGCCGGAAAGGCGGAAGCCCATTTCGAGGAAGTGCGGTTCGCCATTGACCACAATAAAGTCGATATGAAATGCGCCCTGACGATAGCCGAAGGTTTCGCAGCAGAAGCTCATCAGGCTGCTAAAGCTGGCGGGCAGTTGCTGCGCCGCGACCGCCACATGACCGGATTCGTAAAAACTGACGCAGCCATCGGCATCGCGATGGTGTTCGATCACCTTTTGGCAGCAGGTCAGCGCGACGGCGTGGCCGTCCGCCACCACGCCTTGCAGCGAATACTCATCGCCCGCCAGCCAGCTCTCAACGATAAATCCGCTGAAGCCGCGTCCGCCGTAATTCATGGTATCGACCAGCTTGCCGATCACCGCATCGAGCTGGCTGGCCTCTTTCACCAGCCAGATGCCAAGGCCGCCGCCGCCATCAACCGGCTTAATCACGCAGGGATAGAGCAGCGCTTCACGCGCATCGCGGATGCTGAGCGGCGAGGCAAAAAAGCGAAACTCCGGTTGCGGAAAGCGCTGCCAGGCTTTGCGTAACGCCATGCGCTGCGCGTACTTATCCGGCGGAATAAAGCTCACACCGGCGTCGGGCCCCGCCAGCAGTTCGCGCACGCGACCGGCGCTGGCGTTGTAGGCTTCAAAGCCGGCCAGCACCACGTGAGGATGTTCCATCAACCCGGCATGCAAACAGGCTTGCAGCACATCCCACGGATTTTCCGGGCGATCGAGCCGCACAATCAGATCGAATGGCAACGGGATGCTCAGCGATTGGTAATCGACGAAGTCGCCCATCTCCGCCAGCACGGTAAAGTAGCCCTCGCGTTTGGCCACCGCGCAGTAAGGATTTTGTCCGTCGCGGGTGGCGCCAATCTGCAGGAAAATCTTTCTCATCGCGTTGCCTTACCGGGTTAACGCCCGGAGATCACTTCAGTGACGACGTCTTGCATGACACCGTTATTCACCTGAATCACTGCTTTGTGCGGGTCAAAACGCAGCACGCGCGAAAGCGCATCGCCGCGCTGATCGTCCAGCAGTGAACTCACCTGCGCGCTGCGCCAGCAGTGACGCATCTGCGCCACGGTCAAACCAGAAAGTTGCTCCAGCTGCTGCGCCAGCAACAGATCGTCGCTTTCGCCGCGCAGCAGCGCGCGCACCGCCGCTTCGTCCGGCGCATCGGCCAACTGCTGCAGCCAGCTTTTTAGCTGATGGCCTTCGGCGATAAACGGCGAATAGATCATGCAAACCAGTTGGGTTTCATTGAGGCCGAATGCTTGTTCGGCGAACTGCGCAGCGCGCTGGCGGGCGCGCTTAATCGCCTTATCGTCCTGATAGCGTGCCGCCATCTCATCGATCAGCTGCGGCGGGAAATCCTTTTTCACCATCAGCCCGAGCGCAAAGCGCACATATTCGCGAATGCCTTCGGCGTAGCTGCGCTGCAACAGCGTCTCCGCTCGCAGACCGCGAATATGTGCCATTAACGTCGGGTTACCGCAGTCCGATTCGGAGAAGCTGAACATCAGTTCATCAAAGCGGAAATGCATAAATTCGGTCAGCAGCGCCCAGTGCGCGCCAGCTTCATACGCGGTGTCTTGATAGATATTGAAGAACAGCGGATCGCGTTCCAGCTGCCAGGTAATGCGGTGCGCGGGCGTCACCTGGTCGGCGCCGTAGATATCGGCGAAATAGCGCTCGGCCACGCCATCCAGCGTCTGCAGGAAGCCGCTAAAGCCGCGCGATTTATCCGCCACCGGCGCATCAAACAGCCGCGAAAGATGGCGCGCCCATGCCAGATAAGCGGTTTGTTCCTGCGGCGAATCACCTGTGATGATCACATCAACGCCACCGTCGTAATGCGCCGCCAGGCCAAACGAGTTCACCATGCTGAGATTGCAGGCGTTACAAAAGGTAGAGCGCGCATCGGCACGGAAGCGGTGGCCATTCATCAGCACATCGTTGCGATTTTGCTGGCGTACGCTGTCGGGCATCGGTAAATGGCGATCGAAGTGGCGGATTTGCAGGCCGTCGGTCACCAGACATTCGGTAAAGTCATCATCGGGGATGTGCAGCGCGCGATACACGCGATCGATATTCTCCATCACGCTGTCGTTCATCGCCGCATGACGGTTGGTGCTGATGCGCAGCTGAAAGGTGGTGCCGTGCTGCTGCCAGATCAGCCCCTGAATGTAGCGTACGTACGCCACCATATAGCTGCTGTCTTTGCCGCCGCCGTAGGCCAGCAACACGCGGTTATTTTCCGGGTGCGCGGCATCGGGAAGTGCGGCCAGTAAACGGCGTGAACAGTGTTGCGCTGAATCGATAATCGTCGGAGTGAGATATCCACTCATCTCTCGCATCATGGTGGACAGATTATTCATTTTTCACTTCATCCTTTGGCTAATAAAGTCGCTGCTGCCGTGCTGGCGGCAACAGACGGGAAATGGGCCACGAAGGTGCTACGGAATGAATTTTTTAGTCGGAAGCGGCACTGCAACTAATGCGTATGGTTATCAATTAACTGATGCAGCCTAAAGTACTTTGAATGTAATCTGGTGAAAACGCACAGATCCGGACGAAATAGGGTGGAACAGATGGCGGGTGAAACGGAACAGGGCAGTCGTTACCGTCAAATCGCAGAGCAGATAAAACAAGCCATTCACAGCGGCTCGCTGCCGCCCGACAGCCGTTTACCGTCGGTGCGCACGCTGGCGACGCAGTACAGCGTCAGCATGACCACCGCGCTGAAAACATTACGTACCCTTGAGGATGAGCACTACGCGGTGGCGCGTCCCAAGTCTGGTTTTTTTGTCGCCCCGCGACCTGCTAATAAAGCGCTTCCCACGGTGATCAACGAGCAAGCGCGCGAAGTGGCGCCGCTCGACGAGCAAACCGAGCTGCATCTGGCGATGCTCGGTTCAGACTGCCGCGTGCGGCTGGATCTGGCCAACGGCGACATCTCACTCTATCCGGTGAAGAAGATTGGTTTGCTGATGCGCCAGATGGGATACAGCAAACCGGCGCTGCTCGGCAACACCGTGAAGGGCACCGGCTATGCGCCGCTGAAAAATGAAATTGCACGCCGCGCGGTGGATTATGGCTGCAATATCAACGCTGATGACATCCTGATCACTAACGGCTGCATTGAAGCGATTTCGCTGGCGCTGCGCGCCACCACGCGGCCTGGCGATATCGTTGCGGTGGAGTCGCCCTGCTATTTCGTGCTGCTGCAGATGCTGCATAACCTCAATCTGCGGGTGATTGAGGTGGAAGCCGGGCCGGAGGGTTACGTCAATGTGGAAAAACTCACCGCGCTGTTTCAGCGCAAAGCGGTGCAGGCGTATCTCACCATCAACAACATCAACAATCCGCTGGGCAAAAGCATTCCCAACGAGCAGAAAGCCTATATTGCGCGTCAGGCCGACGAGAACGATGTGGTGATCATTGAGGATGATATCTTCGGCGATACCGCATTCGGCGAGCGCCGCCCGTTCCCGATGCGCGCCTTCAGCCCGAACGCTATTTTGTGCAGCGGCTTCTCGAAAACTGTCGCGCCTGGCATTCGCATTGGCTGGGTGCACAGCAGCAACTACATGCGCAAAATCGCCTCGCTGAAATACACCACTAGCATGGGCACGTCGGTATTGTCGCAGGCGGCGATTGCAGAGCTGCTGCGCAGCGGCGGCTACGATGCGCATCTGCGTAAGCTACGGCGTGAGTTGAAGAATCAAATCCAGCATATGCGTCAGGCGGTGCTGCGCTACTTCCCGCCGGGCACGCGGGTTTCTGATCCCGAAGGCGGCTATGTGTTGTGGGTGGAAATGCCGATCGGTGCATTGAATGTGCGCGCGCTGTTTCTCAAGGCGCGCAATGCGGGCATCGGTATCGCGCCGGGGCACATTTTTGCCACGGATCACCGCTACGATCACTGTTTTCGACTCAACGCTGGTTTTGGCTGGAATGCCGAAGTGGAGCAGGCGATTCAGCAACTGGCGCAGTGGTGCCAGTTGTCGTTACCGGCGGGATCGTAGGGTCGCCATTTATGGCGACCTGGCCGATTAATCGCTAAACGCGGCTTCCAGCTCTTCCGCCAATATTTGCACCGCGCGCTCAATCTTCTCCGCATCTGGCACATAGTTCATGCGCATGCATTGATGGGTGTGCGGCCATGCGTGTTCCAGGCCGGGGAAGAAGAAGTGGCCGGGCACCATCAGCACACCGCGCGCCTTCAGGCGCTGATACAGCGTTTCGGTGCTGATCGGCAGATCGCGGAACCACAGCCAGAGGAAAATTGCGCCTTCGGGTTTATGAATCAGGCAGCGATCTTCCGGCAGATAGCGGCGCAGAATCGCAATCGTCTCGCTCACTTTCGCCTGATAGAACGGCTTAATCACCTCTTCCGACAGACGCAGCAAATCCCCGCGCACAATCATCTCATTGGCAATTGCAGGACCGATGCTGCCCGGCGCCAGGCTGATAATCCCGTTCATGTTACCAATTGCGGCGATTGTGCTCTCATCGGCGACGATGATGCCGCAACGTGCGCCCGGCAGGCCGAGTTTCGACAGGCTCATACACAGAATGGTATTGGGATTCCACAGCGGACGTGCTTCGCTAAAGATGATGCCGGGAAACGGCACGCCGTAGGCGTTATCAATCAGCAGCGGTACGCCGTGCTGCTGCGCCAGCGCATCCAGCTGCAGCAGTTCGTCATCAGTGATGACGTTGCCGGTTGGGTTAGTCGGGCGCGATACGCAAATCAGGCCGACATCATCATTCAGCGGCAGATGATCGAAATCGACGTGATATTTGAACTGGCCTTCCGGCAGCAGCTCAATGTTGGGCTTGGCGGAGACAAACAGATCCTCTTCCAGACCGGCATCGGCGTAGCCGAGGTATTCCGGTGCCAGCGGGAACAGCACGCGCTTTTTGCTGCCGTCGGCGCGACGTCCGGCGAACAGATTGAAGAGATAGAAGAACGCGCTCTGGCTGCCGTTGGTCAGCGCAATATTTTGCGCGGTTAATGGCCAGCCAAGTTCGTCACGCAGCATCTTCGCCAGCGCATCCAGCAGCAGCGCTTTGCCGCGCGGACCATCGTAGTTGCACAGCGCTTCGCTCAGCTTGCCGTCCTGATGCATCTGCATCAGCAACTGGTTGAAATAGTCATTCATCGCCGGGATCTGCGCCGGATTACCGCCGCCAAGCATGATGGTGCCGGGCGTGCGCAGGCCTTCACCCATGTCTTCCATCAGACGTGAGATGCCGGAGTGTTGAGTAAATTTGTCGCCGAACTGAGAAAAGGACATAGGAAGTTAAAACGTTGTGAAATCGAATGGGGAACCACCATAGCGCCCGCCGCTGGCAGGCGCAATGGGTAAAGCAGCAAGCTTAGCCTTGGATCTGCGGGTTAACGCAGTTTTTCTCGACTTTGCCACTCAGGGCGGCGATCAGGTTATCTACCGCGTCGCGCGCCATGCCGTAACGGGTTTCATGGGTGGCGGAACCGATGTGCGGCAGCGCCACCACGTTCGGCAGCGTCAAAATCTCGGCATCGGCAGGTACCGGCTCAACTTCGAACACATCCAGACCGGCGGCGTGGAGGGTGCCGTCTTTCAGGGCCGTTGTTAGCGCCTGCTCATCCACTACCGGACCGCGACCGGCGTTGATCAGAATTGCGCTTGGCTTCATCAACTTGAGCTGCGCCGCGCCAATCATATGGTGCGTTTGTTCGGTCAGCGGCAGGCTGATGCAGACAAAATCACTCTCTTTCAGCAAGGTTTCCAGATCGCAGGCACGCGCGCCAAAGCGGGTTTCTGCCTCTTCATGCTGACGGCGCGCGTTATACAGAATGTTCATGCCGAAGCCAAAGTGCGCACGCTGCGCCAGCGCCAGGCCGATGCGGCCCATGCCGAGAATGCCAAGGGTTTTGTGATGCACATCGATGCCGAAATGATCCGGGCCGATGCTCTTTTTCCACTCGCCGGCTTTCACCCACTTATCCAGCTCGGTCACGCGACGCGCGGTGCTTAGCACCAGCGCCATCATGGTGTCGGCGACGGTTTCGGTCAGCACGGTTGGCGTATGCATCAGCAACACCTTGCGTTGATTCAGCGCGTCGACGTTGAAGTTGTCGTAACCCACCGACACGGTGGAGCAGGCGCGCAGCGCGGGCATTTTTGCCAGCAGCTCGCCATCCACTTTGCCGCCAGAGCCGAGCAAACCTTGCGCCTGTTCGAACTGCGCCGCGTGTTTCTGGATGGTTTCCGGCGAAATATCATGCACTTCAGTAACGGTGAAATGGGCATCCAGTTTGGTGCGCAGGTCATCTGGCAGGCTCTTATAAAGAATCACAGCAGGTTTCATCTTTTGCTCCCTATGAAATGGTGAGGAGGCCTTGAGGCCTCCCGAATTGATTACGCGTGCTTTGCGCCATGCATCGGCGGCGATGTTTTATTCTGCGCCGGTTTGACGATCAACGTCAGCCAGACCGAGGCCAACAGCGCAGCACCCATGAAAATGTAGGAGGCGGCAGGCGAACCGGTCGCGCCATTAAGATAGCCTACAATCCACGATCCAACGAAGGAACCGAGTGCGCCCATGCTGTTGATCAGTGCCATCGCACCACCGGCGACGTTGCGCGGCAACATCTCCGGAATGATGGCGAAGAACGGACCGTACGGCGCATACATCGCACCACCGGCAATCACCAGCAGCGTATACGACAGCCAGAAGTTACTGGAACCGACCAGGTACGAACCAAGGAATGCCAGTGCGCCAATCAGCAGCAGCGGCCAGACAAACAGTTTACGGTTCTGGGTTTTATCGGAGGCCCACGACACCACGATCATCGCAATGGTCGCCACCAGATACGGCACCGCTGACAGCCAGCCGGCTTCCACCATGCCCATCTGCGAACCGTTACGCAGAATGGACGGCAGCCACAGCACGAAACCGTACACGCCGATGCTCCAGGCAAAATATTGCAGGCACAGCAGGATCACGTTGCGATTACGGAACGCTTCACCATAGTTACGTACCGCTTTAATGCCTTCCTGCTCTTTTTGCAGTTGCGCCTGCAGCGCGGCTTTCTCGCTTTCACTCATCCATTTGGCCTGGGCTGGTTTGTCCTGCACCAGGAACCACCAGGCAACCGCCCAGATCACCGCCGGAATGCCTTCAATGATAAACATCTCACGCCAGCCAAAGGATTCAATCAGATAGCCGGAGACCACCGACATCCACAGCACCGTGACCGGATTACCGAGGATCAGGAAGGTATTGGCGCGCGAACGCTCGGATTTGGTAAACCAGTTGCTGATATAGATCAGCATCGCTGGCATCACCGCCGCTTCCACCACGCCGAGCACAAAGCGGATCGCCGCCAGCATCGGGATGTTGCTGACCACGCCGGTCAGCGAGGCGCAGCCGCCCCATAAAATCAGGCACCAGAAAATCAGCTTCTTCACGCTGCGACGTTCGGCATACAGCGCACCGGGAATCTGGAAGAAGAAGTAGCCGAGGAAGAACAGAGCGCCCAGCAGCGATGACATGCCTTTGGTGATGCCAAGATCGTCATTTATCCCTGCGGCAGAGGCGAAGCTGAAGTTCGCCCGGTCCAGATACGCCAGACTGTAAGTGATAAACACGATGGGCATGATAAACCACCAGCGTTTTGGCGCGATTGTCTGCGATTTCATGGGTGACTCCTCTGGTTGAGGTGGACGCATTTAGGGGATGCGCCTCGCAATATAGTTGTAGTAGGTACAGATATTTTTTAAATCTTTGTCGGGAGGTCGCCATAAATGGCGACCCTACAAAAACGCATCGACTGTCGTGAGTATCAATAATCACCCAACGCCGCGCGCGTCGGCAGGCCTTCGCTGTCGCCAGCGACCTGAATCGCCAGCGAACCGATTTTATTACCGCGCAGAATCGCTTGCGGCAGGGATTTTCCCTCCAGCAACGCGCTGATCAGCCCAACTGCAAAACCGTCGCCGGCACCGACAGTATCGACCACGTTCTCGACACGAATCGGTGCGACCTGGCCTTGCTGGCCGTCAGCGGTTTTGTACCAGGCGCCGTCGCCACCGGTTTTGATCACCACCGCTTTTACCCCTTTATCGAGGTAGAAATCGGCGATGGCTTCCGGCTGGCGATAGCCGGTAAGAATCAAACCCTCTTTTTCGCCTGGCAGCACCCAATCGGCGTATTCCGCTAAATGATTGAGCTGCTTACGCATCTCCTCTTCGCTGCGCCATAACACCGGACGCAGATTGGGATCGAAGGAGATGGTTTTGCCCCGCGCGCGCATCTCTTTTGCCGCATGTTGCGCCAGGGCAAGTGAGCTGTCGGAGATCGCCGCCGCCACGCCGCTTAGATGCAGATGGCGCGCGCTGCCAAAGTAGTCATCGTTGAAATCGTCGGGCGACAGATGGCTGGCGGCGGAGCCTTTGCGGAAATATTCCACTTCCGGATCGGAGCCGTCATCGACGCGGGATTTGAGCTGGAAACCGGTGCGATAGCGTGCGTCGGTGGTGACGCAGCGGTGATCGACGCCCTCTTTTTCCAGCTGCTGCAGCGTGAAGCGACCAAAGCTGTCGTCGCCGACGCGGCTCACCCAACCGACCTGCAAACCGAGACGCGCCAGGCCAATCGCCACGTTGAGTTCGGCACCGGCGATGCGTTTGACGAAGCCTTCCGCTGCGGCGAGATCGCCGGTTTGCTGGGCGATAAACATCGCCATCGCTTCGCCAATCGTCACCACATCCAGCGTTTTATGCGTCATCATCGGCTCCTTACGCTGCACGCAGCAGGTCAACGTAATGGCGCGTGACCGCCAGCAAATCCGCGCCTTCCAGCGGGAATTCGATGCCGCGCGGTGCGTCGGTTGGCAGCGCGTTCAGCAGCGAGCGCCAGCTATCGTCGGCCTGATCCAGCGCGATAGCGCGGAAAGTCTCACCGTGCGGCACCGCCGTTTTAACGTGGATGTAGCTAACGTAGCGGCTGAGTTGCGCGGCGGCTTGCAAACCGTCTTCGCCGGTCCACTGCCAGTTGCCCATATCGAAGGTCATATCCAGCGGCAATGCGGCATCACAAGCCTGATGAAAGAAGCGCAGCATCGGCGTCAGTTTGCTGTCCGGGGTTTGATCGTTCTCCACCACCAGCGTCACCGTTGAGGCGTTCAACACAGCGCGCAGCGCACTGGCATCGAGCTCCATAAAATGACCGAGCGCCACTTTCAGGCGCTTAGCGCCGATTTGTTCGGCCTCCTGCAGGAATTGCGCCAGACGCGGATTCAGCGCGCCATCATCCAGCCACAGCGCTTCCGGCACGGAATAGCTGGCGCTCAGCTGATGCTGGGAAATCGCATTGCCGAGTGCGTGCAGCAGGCAGAGTTCGTTTTCGTTGAACAGCTCGCGACGGATTTCGACGCCATCCGCGCCCGCCTGTTTGATCAGCGGCAACAGCGCGGTCTGGCCACCCAATTCCGCTACTTTCTGCGCGCCGTATGCGGCAGTTACAACAATAATTTCTGGTTTCATCACGTTTCTCCGGGCATGACCACATCCCATTCGTTATAAAAAACCTAAATGGAACCGGTTCCAAAGAGAAGAGGCAGACCGTGAAATTATGATCATGCTCACGAAGTGAGCCATAAAAGGGGGGAGATTAGCGCAGCGGCTGGCTGGAGCCGCGCACGATCAGTTCGCCGGAGAAGAGCTGTTCGCTGATCGATTGCTCGCTGCCTTCGATGCGTGCAATGACTTGTTCCAGCGCGGCGTAGCCAATCTGCCAGGTGGGCTGTTTTAAAGTGGTGATGCCGACGCCCGCCAGCGCCGCCCATTCCAGTTCGTCAAAGCCCAGCAGGCCAATCGCTTCGCCCCAGCGCAGCTCAAGGCGCTGCAGCGCGCGCGCCACTTGCAAGGTCAGCGCGCCGTTGGCGGCGATCACCGCACAGCGTTTGTCAGGATGGCGCTGGTGGAACGCGCGCAGCTGTTTTTCCAGCGCGTCGGGCTGATGCAGCGCCACTTCGGCATTCTCTGCCGCAATCTGTGACGCGCTGTTCACCGTGTCGTAGAAGGCGCGCAGACGTTCGCGGCGGGTGTTGACGCTGCCGAGCGGCTCGCTAAGAAAGAGCAGGGCTTGATAACCGTTATCCAGCAAATGTTGGGTGGCAATGGTGGAGGCTTCAACGTTGTTGAGCCCCACCATATCGCAGGCGAAATCGGGAATTTTTCGGTCGATCAACACCATCGGCAGCATC
Organism: Pantoea trifolii; assembly: GCF_024506435.1. Taxonomy (NCBI): domain Bacteria; kingdom Pseudomonadati; phylum Pseudomonadota; class Gammaproteobacteria; order Enterobacterales; family Erwiniaceae; genus Pantoea; species Pantoea trifolii. Next base: position 63,975 of record NZ_JANIET010000001.1, read on the forward strand.
GACTGTTGCAGCCGATTAAGGACTTCTTCATGCATGCCCACGGCATTAACCACAATGCCTTCCACCTGATAGCTGCTGAGCAGTTGCAGGTAATGCTGTTCGAGATCGACTTCGTTGTTGGTGTTACACATCAGCAGAGTAAAGCCCTGCGCACGACACGCCGCTTCGATGCCGCTCAACACGTCAACCGAGTAGGGATTGGTGATGTCAGCAATGATCAAACCAATCAAACGCGTGCGGCCGCGTTTCAGTCCACGCGCCATCTGGCTGGGACGATAGTTGAGTTCGGCGATGGCCTGTTCGATACGGGCTTTGAGATCGGGCGAGAGCAGATTCACTTCGCCATTCAGATAGCGGGAAACGCTGGTTTTACCGGTTTTTGCCGTACGGGCAACGTCACTGATTGTGGCTCGTGGCGGCCTGGTTTTCATTGCTTACACCTGCTGAAAAGAAACAGGCGAAGACTAACACAGCTCGCGCCAGTCGCAATCATTGCGTGTCTGAAGTGAGTCGCAGCACCGGCTGCCAGAGCGTTTGCAGATCGCCTGGCGGCACATCATCGAGCAGTTGCAGCACCATTTCGGCGATGCGCTCGCCAATGTGCTGCTGCGATGATTGCAGAATGGTGTTCACCGGCTGATCGACAATCGAATCGGGCGGCAATCCATCATACACATACAGCGGAATCGCCTGCGCGCCCTTGAGGCGGGCCGCTTGCTGCAGTGCAATCGCGGCTCCTTCACCCAGCGTGCTGCAATCGGTAATGATCGCTTGCGGCGCATCGCCTTGGGCCAGCCAGGCATTGGTTTGTTGATAGCCGGAGCGGCGCGTGGCGGGCAATGCAGCCATCAGAGATTGATCGACCGGCGCCTGATGCTGAATCAACGCATCAATAAATCCCTGGCGGCGATCGAGGATATACGTCGCCGATTCGTTACTGCCGAGATAAGCCAGACGCGGCCATCCTTGTTGCAGGCAGTGTTGTGCCGCGAGAAAAGTACCGGCGTGATTATCGTAATCAATCCACGCGTACGGCTGCGGCAGCTCGCTGCGACCCAGCGTCAGGAAGCGGAAACCTTTCTGTTGCAGGCGTTGCAAACGCGCATCCTGCGGCATGGTGTGGGTTAAAATCAGGGCATCGATGGCGCCGCTGCGCAGCATGCGAATCAGCTTGCGTTGCAGCTCCTGCGGCTTATCGGGTAGCAACAGCAGATCAATATCGTGCTGCGCGAGACGTTGATCCAGCGTCAGCAGCATTTGGCTGTAGTAGCTGTCATTGAGCGAGGCGTGGCTGATGGGAAAGAGCAGTCCAACCGCATTGGCGCGCCCGGTTTTCAGGCGACGGGCCGCATCGTTGGGACGATAACCGCGCGCTTGCGCTTCATCTTCAATGCGTTTGCGCGTGACGGCCGCTACATCGTCATAGCCATTTAGCGCCCGGCTCACGGTAGTAACAGAGAGGCCAAGGGTAGCGGCAATGGCTTTCAGTGACATGATAGCGTCCCATTGATCAATTTTTGATCACGCTAGCATAAAGGAAAAGGCGGCTCTATCAGTTACGAATTTTTTAGCTTTTTCTGACAAAGGTGGCGTCAAAAGTGGCGAAAAAGAGTGATAAAAGCCGACCTGCTGGCGCAGATCGGCTTTACTTTTAGCTCAGCGGGCTGAGGGTGATCTCAACGCGACGGTTCTGTGCTTTACCGTCTTCGGTGCTGTTGCTGGCGACCGGATTATCCGGGCCTAAACCCTGAGTACGCAGGCGGTTCTGCGCCACGCCCTGCAGAATCAGACCGCTGGCGACGCTGTCAGCACGCTGCTGTGACAGGCGCATATTCAGCGCGCGCGTGCCGGTGCTGTCGGTGTAGCCCACCACATTCACGGCGGTTTTTGGATACTCTTTTAGTACCATCGCGACGCCGGTCAGGGTGTTAGCGCCCGCCGGTTTCAGGTTGCTGCTGTTGGAATCAAAGGTGACGTTATTTGGCATGTTGAGGACGATGTTGTCGCCCTGACGCGTCACGCTGACGCCGGTGCCGCGCATTTTGTCGCGCAGTTTCGCTTCCTGCACATCCATGTAATAACCCGCGCCGCCGCCCAGAGCAGCACCGGATGCCGCGCCAATCAGCGCGCCTTTACCGCGATCTTTCTTCGACGACGACAGCACGCCCACGCCCGCGCCTAACACCGCGCCTAAGCCGGCACCGATGCCCGATTTGCCCGCCTGCGATTCGCCGGTATACGGATTGGTGGTACAACCCGACAGCGCCAGGCTGCCGCTCAATAACAAGGTCAGCGCCAAAATACGCTTATTCATGAAAAATCCCTCACAGATTTAAACGGGGAAAAGCCCCAAAACGGCACTATTATGCCGTTCAATTATGGGGAAATGCGTGAGGGTCAGTCTTAATTTGTAAACTTTTGCTTTAAAGATTATCAGGATGGCAGAAACAGCTGGTTTGATGATCGTTAATTAAGCCGCAAGCCTGTAGAAATGAGTGGCAGGTTGTGGGACCGACGAATTTAAAACCACGCTTCTTAAGTGCTTTAGAGAGCGCAATGGCGGGCTCGGAGGTGGTTGGCGCGTCTTTATAATTCGCGTAACGGTGCAAAATCGGCGTATGGTCGACAAAAGACCAGATAAAGCGTGAAAAGTCCTCTCCGGTGGCTTCCAGCGCCAGCAATGCGCGCGCATTGTTGATTATTGCCTCCAGCTTGCCGCGATGGCGAATCAGTCCCGCATTTTGCATCAGACGTTCCATGTCGCTTTCATCCATCAACGCCACGGCATCCGGATCGAATTCATGGAAGGCGCGGCGGTAATTTTCGCGTTTTTTCAGCACGGTAATCCATGAAAGCCCCGCCTGCTGACCTTCAAGACAGACCATTTCAAATAAGACTCGCTTATCGGTTTGCGGCACGCCCCACTCTTGATCGTGGTACGCCAGATACAGTGGATCCTCAGTTACCCAGCCACAACGCTGCATTGCATCACTCCCTTAGCATATGAAATAGCGATAGATCCCTTGACGTATAGCAAATTCGATTAATAGTTATACAACGGGCGCCGATATAGATCTTATAAAACCTAAACGCCCCTCTCTTCCCGGCTCGTCAGGAGTCCTTCATGTTGCAGAAAAGTCAGCGGACAGGCCAGCACAAAATTGCGCTGGTTTTTAGCGGTTGGTGGCTATTATTTCTGGCCGGGAATGCCTATGCCTTTGATCAGTCGAGCCAGAATAGCGCGCCCGATTACAACGCAATACTTGCTGAAAAAATTTCCAGTAATCATCTGATGTTGACAGAAAATCCCGATGCCAACCTGTTTGACGCTGCGCTCAATTCGCCGAACGACTTCGCGATGGTGATGCACAATGAAACCGCCAGCGTTGGCGCCGCGCCCTTTGTGAATCGCTATTCGGCCGGTTGGTCGATGCCGATGAGTGAAGCGGTGAGCACCGGGCCGGTGGCGCAGTTTGCGGTAGATGATTCGACGTTGAGCTGCCCGAAGTGTGAACGCGTGGACAGCAATAATGCCGAGCATATTGCCTCGCTCGGCTGGCGCGTGGATTCCAGCTTTGGCTGGATATCGCCGTGGGCACAGGTGAGCTACAGCCATCTGGTGAATGAAGAGCTGCCTTCACCCACCCGTGAACACGCTGACGACATGAATGGCCGGGAAAACAATTGGGTGGATGTCAGCGTCGGTGCCAATATGCCGTTGGGGCAAAATATGGCTGCCTTTGCTTCCTTCGCGCAAACCGGTGCGGTGAGCAGCGGTGAGCAGTTCATCTACAGCCTTGGCGTCAGCGCCAGCTTCTAAATCGCGCGCGATCCGCCGCGCTAAAACAGTTACACTGAGCGTATTACGTCGGGCTGAATTAACCGTCCGGCGCACCATGCTGGTTAACGTCAGGTTTCTTCATGTCAGTCAAAATCTTATCTTCAACGTTGGTGGGGCTGGATGGCTTCTGCCATGACCCGCTCGCCGTGCTGCAGCAGGCCGATAACGGCACGCTGGCGGTGCTGCATAACAATACGCCGGCATTTTATGCGCTTACGCCGCAGCGTCTGGCGCAGCTGCTGGCGCTGGAAGCTGCCGCGCAGCAGCCCAATGATGTCACGCTGGATGAGAGTCTGTTTCAGACCGATAGCGCGCCTATCGCTACACCGGTTGGCAAGTTCGCGATGTATGAAGGCTGGCAGCCGGACAGCGATTTTCAACGTCAGGCCGCCATCTGGGGCGTGGCGTTGAGTGAAGCCGTTACTGCCGCCGAGCTGGCCACGTTTGTGGCGTACTGGCAGGCGGAAGGCCGTTTGTTTCACCATGTGCAGTGGCAGCAGAAGTTAGCGCGCAGCGTGCAGATGAATCGCGCCGCCAATGGCGGGCAGCCAAAGCGCGATCTCACGCAAATCAGCAATACTGATTACGATATTCCCGATGGATTCCGAGGTGAGTAATGAAAACGCCGAACGATCTTTTTAGCCGCCTGAAAAAGATGATGCCGTCCGAAGTGCAGCCGAAATTCAAAAACGGCGCGGAGCTGCTGGCCTGGAATCAGGAGCAGGGCCGTTTGCGCTCGGAAGCGATTGTGCGGGAAAACCGCGCGATGAAAATGCAGCGCATCATGGGGCGCTCGGGCATCCGCGAGCTGCACATGAACTGCTCGTTCGACAACTATCGCGTGGAAAATGATGGGCAGCGTAAAGCGCTGGCGATGGCGCGCGAATACGCCGCCGGATTTGAAAATAGCATCTCCAGTTTTGTTTTCTCTGGCCGTCCCGGCACCGGTAAAAACCACCTTGCTGCAGCGATTGGTAACGATCTGATTATTCGCGGTAAAAGCGTGCTGATTGTCACCGTGGCCGATTTGATGTCGAGCATGAAGGGCACTTTCAGCGGCGGCAGCGATTTAACCGAAGAGCGCCTGCTGCACGATCTCAGCCACGTGGATCTGCTGGTGATCGATGAGATCGGCATGCAGAGCGAATCGCGCTATGAAAAAGTGATCATCAATCAGATTGTCGATCGCCGCTCATCGTCGAAACGCCCAACCGGCATGTTATCGAACCTCGATCCGGCGGGCATGAATTCGCTGTTGGGTGAACGCGTGATGGATCGTATGCGCCTCGGCAACAGCTTGTGGGTGCGCTTTGACTGGGAAAGTTATCGCAGCCGTGTGCGCGGTGATGAGTATTGAGGAGTGCTATGAAAGCAGCCGGTAAAGGTCCAGCACTACTTCGTCTGAACAACCTGAAGCGGGTGATGACGCAACTGCGCACCACCCGCATCACCTCCCGCCAGGATCTGGCATTAGCGCTCGAGCTGAGCAAAAACACCGTTTCACTGATTGTCGATGATTTGCTGGAAGCCGGGCTGATCAATGAGCTCGGTCCGGTTAGCGTGGCTTCAGCCGGCCGCCCTAAAATCGAAATCTCGCTGCGCGCGGAAAAGCTGAAAAGCGCCGGCATCATGGTGGAGCGCCAGGCGATTCACTGGCGCGTGTGCGACTACTACTCGCAGGTGATTGCCGAGCAAACCTGGCGCACGGAAACCAGCGATCCCGAGCAATTACTGCATGAGCTGGTGGAAGTGTGTCAGACCTTGCACGCGGCGCATCCCGAGCTGCTCGGCGTGGCGATTGGCTTCCCCGGCATCATCGATCCCCATCGTGGCTGGGTGCATTTTTCCGCCCATCTTGGCTGGCAGAATGTGGATGTGATGACCATCCTCAGCCACGAGATGCCGCTGCCGCTGCGCATCATGAATAACGTCAAAGCCGCCGCGCTGCTCTCGGTGCAGCAACTCGAACTGAATAAGTCGCAAAGCCATTTCTATCTGCGTATCTCAGAAGGCTTGGGCGGCGCGCTGGTTGAACTGGGTGAAGTGTTTACCGGCAGCAGCTGGACGGCGGGCGAGATCGGCCATCTTACGGTGCAACCCAACGGCGAACGTTGTAGCTGCGGACGCTTAGGTTGTCTGGAAACGCTGGTGAGCAAACCGGCCATTCAGCAGCAGTTGGCAAAACGCAAACCGGGCCTGCGTTGGCAGAATGGTGATAGCGAGCCGGAAATCCTTAAAGAGGTGATGACGCAGGCGGGCACCCATTTGGGCAACGCGTTGAGTCAGGTGATGCAGCTGGTGAATCCGGCCAGCATCATTATTGATGGGCCGTGGAATGCGCAGCCGGCGTTCGTGCAGGCGGTGCAACAGGCGGCGCAGGCCGGTACGCTGGCCTTTACCTTTGCCCACACCGCGCTGCATTTCCTGCCGCTGCGTATCGATCCGGCCAACGGCTTAGCGCTGGCGGTGATTGAGCAGTATGAGCGCCTGAATTAAACAGGCGCCATCAATGATCCCGTAGGGTCGCCATTGATGGCGACCAAATGCTTTAATGCCTCGGAATATCAAACGACTCACTCGCTTTCGTAGTGGACGTCGTCTTCGGCAGATCTGCTTCAACGTTAAATTTACGCAGTACCAGCGCATGAATCTTCTCAAGCGACACGCCGGCGGTTTCTGGCAGATAGCGGAAGGTGAAGAAGTACATCCCCAGCGAGAAAATCGCGAACAGCAACAGTGGGAAGCCACCGTGGAATATATCCAGCAGCATCGGGCTGCTGTTCATGATCGGGAAGGTGCTGCTGATAACAAAGTTGGCCATCGACATCGCGCAGATGGAAATCCCCACGCAAATCGAACGAATCTCAGTTGGGAACACTTCGCCCAGCACCGTCCAGACGATCTGGCCCCACGTCATACCGAAGAAAATCATGTATGCGAACAGGCCAATCACCGCCAGCATGCCCGGCAGGTGGTAATAGAAGGCGATGAAGGAGTAGGTCAGGCACACGCAGGAGGTGATGGCCCCCAGCAGCAGCAGCTTACGACGACCAACTTTATCGATTAGCATCATCCCCGCCAGCACGCCAATGAACTGACAAATCGACAGCCAGAAGGTTTGCAGCAGCGCTGAGTCCGTGCTGCCCGCGACGTTTTTCAGCAAGGTTGGCCCAAAGTACTGAATCACGTTAATGCCGCTGATCTGGTTACCCACCGCCAAACCGATACCGACGATCAGCAGTGGAATGGTGGTTTTATCCAGACGCAGACGCGATTTGTGCTGATGCGCGGTTTTATCAGAAAACGAATGTTTGATTTCATTGAACACGCTCTCGGCATGCTCGCGGTTTGAGATTTTGGTCAGCGTATCCAGCGCTTCATCGTACTTGCCTTTCAGCACGTTCCAGCGCGGCGATTCCGGGATAAAGGCGATGAACAGGATAAACAGCGCGCACGGCACCAGCGCCGTGGCGAGGATGTAGCGCCAGCCCATATTGATCATCACGTCAGGCAAGGTGGATTTGGTGATGAAGTAGTTAGTCAGCAACACCACCGATTGTCCGCCGACGCAGCACACCGCATACAGCGCGGTAGTACGGCCACGAAACCTGGAAGGCGACAACTCCGCCAGATAGATAGGCGAAATCACCGACGCCAGGCCAATTGCCAATCCGCCAATCATGCGGAAGATGACGAACACGGTGAAGTTATGCGCCAGCGCCGTCCCGATCACCGAAACGGTAAACAGCAGGGCGGTGATGGCGAGGGATTTTTTGCGTCCCAGTTTGTCGCTGAGGCGCGGTGCCATAAAGCAGCCGATCAAACTGCCGAGCAGGATATTGGAAACGGCCCAGCCGGTTTCAGCGGGCGATAACTGGAAATATTCACTTAAGGGTTCGATTGCACCGGAGATAATTGAAGAGTCATATCCCATCAGCAGACCGCCGAATGCCGCGACAGTACAGCAGAGAATGACATACTTCATGTTGTAGCGTTTTTGCCTGGTATCCATTGTTATAGCCCCTTGTCTCTACGGCCTGAACGTTGCTTGTTCAGAAAGAGGGTGGTGTAGGTTTAGATGTTCAACTTTTATTCACGCGAGGTCTTCGTGTTGGAATATATGTTCTAAATGATGGTTTTTGGATCATTTTTTCCGAAAAGTGTGAAGAGGGTTGCGAAAATTGCTGAATAAGTCGTCAGGGGCATGTTTATAGCCTAATGAAATGATAGGTTTTTCATCAGTTCACTTTGTAAGGACATTGCAAAGTTTGCTTTTTATTGGAATTTTCATTCTGTTATGCAAGCTGATTTGCCGACTTTATTTCACCCGACTGAGCGCACGGGCGCGTTTCATTTTTTAACAGGCAACGGGCATAATACGTTGATTCTCAGCCCCTCTTTGCGGACGCCGTAATGAAAACGCAGCGCATCACTCTGGACGATATTGCTACCCTGGCGGGCGTCACCAAAATGACGGTAAGTCGCTATCTGCGCACGCCGGAAAAGGTCAAAACGGAAACGGCGGAGAAGATCGCCAGCGTGATTGCCGAAATTGGCTACGTGGCGGATACCGATAATGTCGCGGCGACCAAACAGAACCCACCGCGCATCGGCGTGTTGATTCCTTCCTTTAATAATCAAATCTTTGCCGACCTGCTGGCGGGCATTGAATCGGTGACCAGCGCGCACGGCTATCAAACGCTGGTGGTCAATTACGACTACAACGCGCAACGTGAAGAGGAGCAAATCGCCACGGTTTTAGCCTTTAACATCAAAGGGCTGATCCTGACCGAATCGGTACACACCGTACGCGCGGAAAAATACCTTAACGCCGCCAACATTCCGGTGGCGGAAGTGATGGGATTGACCGAAGCGCGTGGACGCATCAATGTTGGCTTCGACAACTATCACGCCGGCTACGATATGACGGCGATGCTGCTGGCCAGCGGCAAACAGCGTGTTATCTACTTTGGTTCGATGTCCGATCGTCGTGATGAACAACGTTACGCCGGTTATCGCGATGCGGTTGAAGCGGCCGGTTTGCCCGCAGGGCGGATTGTGCCAAATAAGGTCTCATCGGTATCGATTGGCACCGGCATGATGACGCTGGCGCGCCAGCTTTATCCGGAGATGGATGCGATTCTCTGCACCAATGATGATCTGGCGGTCGGCGTACTGCAGGAGTGTCAGGCGGCGCGCATTGCCGTGCCGCAAGCGATGGCGATTGCCGGTTTTCACGGACTGGAAATCGGCCAGGCAACCACGCCACGCTTAGCCAGCGTCATCACGCCGCGCTTTGAGATGGGAAAAGTGGCGACGGAGATCATCCTGAAAAAGATCAACCAGCAGCCCACCATCGAGCAGGTCGACCTGCATTATCGCCTCTCAATGGGTGCGACGATTTAATTCACTGCCCGTATCGCAGATGAAGCAGCGGAAAAGGATTTTCCTGTCCATTTAGCGGCGAGCGGCCGGTGACGACAAATCCCTCTCGTTTTGACAACCCTCGAACTGGATGTGGCGCAGCCATAAATTGGCGAGTTATCGTTATTTATTGGCTTTTGACCATCACATAGCCAGCGAGCGGCTTTCTATAATGCTTGCCACTTGCCGGATTTCCATCCGGTTTTCATTTCGACATCAGGAGGAAAGATGGATATGCACGCCGCCTTCATGCAGCAACTGATGCTCTGGATTGAGGACAATATTGAGCAGAAACTCATTCTGGAAACCGTGGCGCGCCGCGCCGGGTATTCGCAGTGGCATCTGCAGCGACTGTTTCGCAGTTATACCGGCGTGGCGCTCGGTACTTACATTCGCGAGCGCAAGTTAACGGCTTCGGTGATCGCGCTGTTGAACAGCAATACGCCGCTGATGGATATCGCCATCAAATATGGCTTCGACTCGCAGCAAACTTACTGCCGCACTTTCCGCCGCATGTTCGACCTGCCGCCCGGTGCGTTCCGGCGTAAATATCAGCACACTTTGCCGGACATTGATGGACCTGCTAGCTTGCTGTTTTTGCATCCGCAGAGTCGGCTGGCGGCGTAAAGTATTTGCCTGGCGTTGAACCAAACGCGCTGCGAAAAGCGCTGATATAGCTGCTAACGCTGTCGAATCCGACCTGCCACGCTACTTGCTGCACACTTTTGCCCGCCGCCAAACCTTCCAGTGATTTAAGTAAACGTGAAACCTGGCGATAGCGCGTTAAACTCATGCCCACCGCGCTGGCCCAATGTCGGCTCAAACTGCGCGGGCTGAGTCCCGCCCAGCGCGCCAGTTCTGGCCCGGTGCGGGTATCGGAGGGATCGTCCATCAACAGGCGTGCAATCTGCAGCAAGCGCGGTTCCGTCGGCAGCGGTAACGTCAGCGGATGTTCGGTCGATTCATATAACTCATCCAGAAACACCTCGCTCAGGCGATTGTAGCGCGCGCTGCCCCAGTGATCGGGCGACAAGGTTGCCAGCCTTTCTGCCAGCGGCTCCAGCACCGACGGGCAGGAGAGCAGGACCGGATGATCTGGCAACGGCGCGGCCAGCGCGTCGTCAACCAATACCGTCCAGCCAAGCACCGGGCCCGGCCCGATGATCGCATGTTCAAAGTAGGGCGGAATCCAGCCCACCAGTCGCGGCGGATTGGCGAAAATACCGGACGGCGTTTTCACCGTCATCAATCCCTGTTTCAAACAGAAGAGCTGCCCGGCGGCGTGGCGATGGGTGAAGGTTTCACGGTCCAGCTGTTTCGCTAACGCAGCGGCAATCACTTTCGGCGCATCCGGCTCCAGCAGGCGCTGACGCAGCTCAGCCTGACGCGGATTGCCCGAGAAAGTCAGAGTATCAGTTGGATGGATTAACATGCCAGGCTCCACAATGCGATGAAGGAGCAAAGTGGCGGAGATTGGTGGGGAAGTAAAGCGTGGTCGCGTATAAGTTGGGGGAGGGCCTGCTTAATAACTTCGTTTCCATTGAACTTGTAACTAAGACTTACAGGTTGCGTTCTGTTCACACTCACCTTTATTTTGCATTGTGAGAGTGTCAGTTGATGGATTGAGGTGAAATCCTGAGAGGTTACTGATCAAAAGGTCTACAGTTATCCTATCCACCTTCCTTCACTAAGCCTCTGACACCATGAGCCTTTCCTTGATGCATTACTTTCGCGCACGCCTGCGTTTGCTGGTTTCGATTGTGGCTGGCGTGGCCTGTTATTTTTTCCTGCCAGCACATCTGAGCATGTTGCAGCGTCTGCTGATTGGCTGGAACGTGCTGGCATGGCTCTATCTCGCTTTTCTATGGCTGCGCATGTTGGGTACCGAGGCCAAAGACATTCCGCATATTGCGAAAATCGAAGATGAAAGCGCGACGTTGGTACTGAGTATGGTGACGCTTACCTGCCTGGTTAGTATTCTGGCGATCCTGATGGAGCTCACCACGCTGAAAAGTCTGACAGGAACGCCGCGCGTGCTGCATCTGCTGCTGACGGCGGCAACCTTGGTAGTCTCATGGGCGCTGCTTCCTACTTCATTCGCCATGCATTACGCGCATCATCACTATCTGCGCCGCAGCAAAAATGTCACGCCGATGATCTTTCCTGAAAAGCCCGAGCAGCCGGGATACTGGGATTTTCTCTACTTCTCTTTCACCATCGCGGTAGCTTCGCAAACAGCTGATGTGGCAACGGGCACCACGGATATGCGGCAAATCGCTCTGTTACAGTCGGTGATTTCGTTTGTATTCAATCTGGCGATTTTGGGATTGTCGGTGAATGTGGGGGCGGGGTTATTGAGTTAACGGGTATGAACGGGAAGTGGCGGAAGATCACAGGAGTCGAACCTGCCCAGGACCGCTGGCGGCCCCAACCGGATTTGAAATCCGGCCGCCTCACCGGAGACGACGATCTTCCTTTGAAGATGCCGCAGGAGTATAGCGACAATCGCGGCGGAATTCTTGATCTTAGCCGTGCGTCACAGCACGTTTTCACCGTGAAGCTGCCGATACTCCTTCGGCGTGTTGGCATAACTCTTCTTAAACACCGAATAGAAATATTGCAGTGACGGGTAGCCACACATTTGTGAGATCTCATTGATGCTCAATGAAGAACACGCCAGCAGCTCACGCGCTTTCTCCAGTTTTTCGCGGTGAATCATGGCGTGAATGGTGTCGCCGGTTTCATCGCGAAAGCGTTTTTCCAGATTCGATCGTGAGATGCCGATGGCATCCAATACCTGTTCCACCTTAATGCCTTTGCAGGCGTTAAAGCGGATGTAGTGCATCGCCTGAATCACCGCCGGGTCGTGCAAGGAGCGGAAGTCGGTGGAGCGCCGCGCAATCACTTTTACCGGTGGCACCAGAATGCGTTGCAGTTGCAGAGGCTGATTATCCAGCAGGCGATGCAGCAGTTTTGCCGCCTGATAACCCATCTGGCGCGAACCCTGTGCCACGGACGAGAGCGCCACGCGCGACAGATAACGCGTCAGTTCCTCGTTATCGATACCGATCACCGTGAGCTTTTCCGGCACCGGGATTTTGAGGTATTCGCAGGCCTGCAGCAGATGGCGAGCACGGGCATCGGTAACGGCGATGATGCCAGTTTGCTGCGGCAGCGTTTGCAGCCAGTCAGCCAGGCGGTTTTGAGCGTGCTGCCAGTTTTCCGGCGCTGTTTCCATGCCCTGATAGACCACGCCTTGATAACGCTCGCGTGCCACCAGTTGGCGAAACGCATGCTCACGCTCTTGCGCCCAGCGTTTGCCGCTGGCTGCGGGCAAACCATAGAAAGCAAAGCGGTTCACGCCTTTCTCTTTCAAATGCAAAAAGGCGCTCTCGACCAGCGCGGCGTTGTCGGTGGCGATGTAATGCACGGGCGGATAGTCCTGCGGCTGATGGTAGGATCCACCGACACCGACAATTGGCACCGACACGTTGGCCAGCAGTTTTTCAATTGAGGGATCGTCGTAATCGGCGATAACTCCATCGCCCAGCCATTCCCGGATGTTGTCGATGCGACAGCGAAAATCCTCTTCAATGAAAATGTCCCAATCCGTTTGAGATGCCTGTAAATACTCACCTACGCCCTCAACCACCTGGCGGTCATAAACCTTATTGGCGTTGAACAGCAACGTAATGCGAAAGCGTTTCTCATGCATCGTGGCGCACTCTCCTAAATCGACAGCACCTTGCATAGCATGGCACGACGAACAGCAGAAAGAATTTGCGCCACATTGTGATCCCCCACGCGATTACACCCGACGGCGCGTCGCGGTATCCATCCACACTGCCAGCAGCAGGATGGCGCCCTTGACGATGTACTGCCAGAAAGTCGGGACATCCATCATGCTCATGCCGTTATCCAGCGAAGCCATGATAAATGCGCCGATCACCGCGCCCGCCACCGAGCCAACGCCGCCCGCCAGGCTGGTACCGCCAATCACACAGGCGGCGATGGCATCCAGTTCGGCGATGTTGCCTGCCGAAGGCGAACCCGCGCCAAGGCGTGAGCTGAGAATCAAGCCGGCTATCGCCACCATCACGCCATTGATGGCGAAGACCGCCAGTTTGGTGCGGGCCACATTAATGCCGGAAAGGCGTGCGGCATCCAGGTTGCCACCGATGGCATAGATCCGGCGACCAAAAGCCGTGCGCGTCGCCATAAACATGCCGCCGAGTAGCAGCAGCGCCAGCAGCAACACCGGCGTTGGCACGCCGCGATAATCGTTGAGCAGCCAGATCGCGCCTAACACCAGAACAGCGGTGATGACCTGTCGCACCAGCGCACCGCTGACGGAGGTTTGCGTCAGACCAAGCTGTTGGCGGCGCAAGCGCAAACGCCATTGCCAGAGGATAAACAGCGCCAGACCGGCAAAGCCGAAGCCAAAACCGATCCCGCCAGGCAGATAGCTTTGCCCAATCTGCGACATTGCTGGGCTAGTAGGCGCTACGGTTGTGCCGTCGGTGATGCCGACCAGAATGCCGCGAAACGCCAGCATTCCCGCCAGCGTGACAATAAACGACGGAACTTTGCGATAGGCCACCCACCAGCCGTTCCAGGTGCCGAGCAGCAGGCCCATCACCAAAGTTACGACGATGGTGAGCGGCAGCGGCCAACCGAGCCAGACGTCAAAGATGGCCGCAGCACCGCCGAGCAATCCCATCATCGAACCGACTGAGAGATCGATCTCCGCTGAGATAATGACGAACACCATGCCGACCGCCAGAATGCCGGTGATCGCGGTCTGGCGCAGCAGGTTGGAAACATTACGCGCGCTGAGCCACGCACCGTCGGTGGTCCAGGTGAAGAACAGGGCGATCAGCACAATCGCACCCAGCATCACCAGCACCTGCAGATTCGGCAGCGAGACTTTACCTGGCGCACCTTTACCCGGCGTGGTGAGGCCGCGTTGCGTACTTTCGGTCTTAAACATAGTGTTCACTCCGCAGGGCGGCTTCCATCACCTGCTCCTGAGTCAGGTTATCGTTAATCAGATCGGCTTTGATTTTGCCTTCATGCATCACCAAAACCCGATCGCTCAGGCCCAGTACTTCGGGCAGCTCAGACGAAATGACAATCACGGCAATCCCTTGCTGCACTAACGAGTTAATCAGCAGATAAATTTCCTGGCGCGCGCCCACATCAATGCCGCGCGTCGGCTCATCAAGAATTAGGATTTTTGGATTGAGCAGCAGGCATTTAGCGAGGATGGCTTTCTGTTGATTCCCGCCGCTCAGGCGACCAATCGGCAGGTCTGCCGACGAGGTTTTTACCCGCAGGCGTGCAATGGCCTGGTTGATTGCCTGCTGTTCCTGAGCTTCATCCAGCAGCGAAAGTCGGGGACTAAATTGGTCCAGCGCGGCCAGCGTGATGTTTTTGCCCACGCCCATCAGCGGCACGATGCCATCCTTTTTACGATCTTCCGGCACCATTGCGATGCCGTGAGCGATGGCGGCGCGGCAGTCATTGATACGGACTTTCTTACCGTTGATGTGAATAGCGCCCTGCCAGCGTCCCGGCCAAACGCCAAACAGACACTGCACGGTTTCGGTTCGCCCGGCACCGACCAGCCCGGCAATGCCAAGGATTTCGCCGCGCTTCAGGCTGAAAGAGACGTTATCCACCCGGCGAATATGGCGATTGATGGGATGCCACGCCGTGAGGTTCTCCACCTGCAGCAGGGTTTCGCCAATCTCGTGTGGGCTATGCGGATAGAGCGCCGTCAGTTCGCGCCCGACCATCATAGTGATGATGTCATCCTCACTCAGCCCGGCGGCCGCGCGGGTCGCGATATGCTGGCCGTCGCGGATCACGCATATGGTGTCCGAAATCGCCTTTACCTCATTGAGTTTGTGCGAGATGTAGATGCAGGCGATGCCGTGTTCGCGCAGGTTTTTGATGATGCTCAGCAGCACCTCGGTTTCCTGTTCGGTGAGCGAAGAGGTCGGCTCGTCGAGGATTAGCAGGCGCACCTGTTTATTCAGGGCGCGTGCAATCTCCACCAGCTGTTGCTGGCCTAAACCCAGCTCGCCGACGCGCGTATCCGGCGAGACATGCAGCTTGACCCGCTCCAGCAGCTGCTGGCAGCGCAGCGTCATGGTTTCGTCATCCACCATGCCGAAACGCCCCAGCTCAGCGCCGAGGAAAATGTTCTCCATCACCGTTAGCTGCCGCACCAGCGCCAGCTCTTGATGGATGATCACGATCCCTTTGCGTTCGGTATCGCGAATGGTCTGCGCCTGAATCTCGTCGCCCGCAAAATGGATAGTGCCTTCGAAGTCACCGTGCGGATAAAGGCCGCACAGGATCTTCATCAGCGTCGATTTTCCCGAGCCGTTTTCGCCGCACAGCGACATCACTTCACCCGCTTCCAGCTGCAGGCTCACGTCATCCAGTGCTTTCACCGCGCC
The DNA here is from genome assembly GCF_024506435.1 of Pantoea trifolii. Classification (NCBI taxonomy): domain Bacteria; kingdom Pseudomonadati; phylum Pseudomonadota; class Gammaproteobacteria; order Enterobacterales; family Erwiniaceae; genus Pantoea; species Pantoea trifolii. The sequence continues at coordinate 79,707 of NZ_JANIET010000001.1, forward strand.
GAAACGTTTGGTGATATGGTTCATTTCCAGCAACATCGACATATCTCCTTCGCGGGCTCGCGCCTCAGAGTTCGCTCTGCTTGTGGAAGCCGTCTTTAACTACCGTGCTTTCAATGTTGTCTTTGTTGACCGGAATAGGATTCAGCAGGCGCGATGGCACATCTTTCAGGCCATTGTTGAGCTTGCTGTTGCTGGCGGGTTGTTTGTCGTCACCGAGTTCCACCGCGATTTTGGCCGCTTCAGTCGCCAGTTCAGTGATAGGTTTGTAAACCGTCATGGTTTGCGTGCCGTTCATAATGCGTTTGATGGCGGCGAGATCGGCATCCTGACCGGAGATCGCGACTTTGCCGGAAAGTCCCTGCGCGCTTAATGCCTGAATGGCACCGCCTGCGGTGGCATCATTCGACGCTACAACGGCATCAATGTGGTTGCTGTTCGCGGTTAAGGCGTTTTCCATTATTTTCAGCGCATTTTCCGGCAGCCAGGCATCAACCCACTGATCGCCGACCACTTTAATGCTGCCATTATCAATATAAGGTTTTAACACTTTCATCTGACCGGCACGGAACAGGCGCGCATTATTATCCACCGGCGATCCGCCCATCAGGAAGTAATTACCTTTAGGCACTTGCTTTACAATACTTTCGGCCTGTAATTCGCCCACTTTTTCATTGTCGAATGAGATATAAAAATCAATATCGGCGTTATTTATCATGCGGTCATACGCCAGCACTTTAATGCCTTCACGTTTCGCTTCCGCCACAACGTTACTTAAAACCTGGCCGTTATAAGGAATGATGACCAATACATCGACGCCGCGATTGATCATATTTTCAATTTGCGACATCTGCGTTTCTTCGTTGCCGTTGGCCGATTGCACAAACACTTTGGCGCCCAGTGATTCGGCTTGTTTAACAAAGATATCGCGATCTTTTTGCCAGCGTTCCAGACGTAAATCATCAATAGCCATACCGATTTTTACTTCTTTAGCGCTACCCGCGTGACTAAACAGGGCCAGAGCCGCGCAGGCGGCCAACAGTGATTGTTTCATGTTCATGGTATTAATCCTGTAGGTTGAGGCTGTTGTCGTTGTAAGGCTTATAACCAGGCCGATGAATTGTTGCCCTGAGTTTCAGATGACATCAATTACTGATTTTTATCCGGCTATTACGTTTTTTGGTTTATTTACGATTTTATGAGCGCGATCGATATTTCAACGCTTTCAGAAAAAACGAAGTCGAGAAGACGGAATGAAAATAACGACATTATTTTGCGAGCTGGCGCACAAATAATAATTATCTTACGTTGAGTGTTAAATATCGTAATTGAGCAGCAGTAAATTACATCATCACAATAACCGCTCAAAGCTGACCATTCGGGTCCTCATGCTAAGGAGCTAACTATGCACGCCTATTTCGACCAGCTTGATCGCGTTCGTTATGAAGGGAGTAATACCCGCAATCCTCTGGCGTTTCGTCATTACAACCCGGACGAAGTGATTCTCGGTAAAACCATGGCGGAGCATCTGCGCTTTGCGGCCTGTTACTGGCATACCTTCTGCTGGAACGGCGCGGATATGTTTGGCGTTGGGGCGTTTGATCGTCCGTGGCAGAAGCCGGGAGATGCGCTTGAGTTGGCGAAACAAAAGGCCGATGTTGCCTTTGAGTTCTTTCATAAACTGAATGTGCCTTATTACTGCTTCCACGATGTGGATGTCTCGCCGGAAGGCGATTCGTTGAAAAGCTATCGCGAAAACTTCGCCGTGATGACGGATAAGTTGCTGGAAAAGCAGCAGGAAACCGGCGTGAAACTGCTGTGGGGAACCGCCAACTGCTTTACCCATCCGCGTTACGGTGCGGGTGCGGCAACCAATCCGGATCCAGAAATTTTTGCCTGGGCCGCCAGTCAGGTGTGCAGCGCCATGCAGGCCACGCAAACCCTCGGCGGCGAGAACTATGTGCTGTGGGGCGGGCGCGAAGGGTACGAAACCTTACTGAATACCGACCTGCGCCAGGAGCGCGAGCAGATTGGCCGGTTTATGCAGATGGTGGTAGAGCACAAACATAAGATCGGCTTCCATGGCATGTTGCTGATTGAGCCCAAGCCGCAGGAGCCGACAAAACATCAGTATGACTATGATGTGGCAACGGTTTATGGCTTCCTGAAGCAGTTCGGGTTAGAGAAAGAGATCAAAGTAAATGTGGAGGCTAACCACGCAACGCTGGCGGGCCACTCATTCCATCATGAAATCGCAACGGCCATCGCGCTGGGCATTTTTGGCTCGGTGGATGCTAACCGTGGCGACATGCAGTGTGGCTGGGATACCGACCAGTTCCCGGTCAGCGTGGAAGAGAATGCGCTGGTGCTGTACGAAATTATCAAAGCGGGCGGATTCACCACCGGCGGCTTAAACTTTGATGCCAAAGTTCGCCGCCAGAGCACCGACAAATATGACCTGTTCTACGGCCATATCGGCGCAATGGATACCATGGCGCTGGCGTTAAAAGTCGCAGCCCGCATGGTGGCGGACGGCGAGCTGGATAAGCGTGTGGCACAACGCTACAGCGGCTGGAACGGTGAGTTCGGGCAGCAGATTCTGAAGGGTGAATTTTCCCTCGCCACGCTGGCGGAACAGGCGCAGCAACAGCAATTCAATCCACAGCATCGTAGTGGACGCCAGGAACAGCTGGAGAATCTGGTGAATCACTACTTGTTTGATTTTTAATTTTTCAGGAGCGCAGCATGGTTATCGGCATCGATTTAGGCACCTCCGGCGTGAAAGTGGCATTGCTGGATGCGCACGGCAAAGTGATGGCAGTGGAGAGTGCGCCGCTGGAGGTGTCGCGGCCGCAGCCATTATGGAGCGAGCAAGATGCCGAAAGCTGGTGGCAGGCAACCGATCGTGCCATGCAGGCGCTGGCGCAGCAGCACGATCTCAGCGGCGTGAAGGCGATTGGCCTGAGCGGGCAGATGCACGGTGCCACCTTGCTGGATAGCGAGAATCGGGTGCTGCGTCCGGCGATTTTGTGGAATGACGGGCGCAGCGGCGAGCAGTGTCAGGAACTGGAAAAGCGCGTGCCGGATTCGCGTCGCATCACCGGCAATCTGATGATGCCCGGCTTCACCGCGCCAAAGCTGCTGTGGGTGAAACAGCATGAGCCGCAGGTGTTTGCTCAGGTGGCGAAAGTGCTGCTGCCAAAAGATTATCTGCGCTTCCGCATGAGCGGCGACTTCGCCAGCGATATGTCGGACGCGGCGGGAACGATGTGGCTGGATGTGGCGCAGCGCGACTGGAGCGATGAGATGCTCAGCGCCTGCGAGTTGCAGCGCAGCCAGATGCCGCAACTGTTTGAAGGTAATCAGATCACCGGCACGTTATTGCCAGATGTCGCCGCGCGCTGGGGCATGCAAAGGGTGCCGCTGGTGGCGGGCGGCGGCGATAACGCGGCGGGCGCGGTGGGTGTCGGCATGGTCGAGCCGGGACAAGGCATGCTGTCGCTCGGCACGTCGGGCGTCTATTTCCTGGTAAGCGACGGTTATCTTAGTAATCCTCAGCGCGCGGTGCACAGCTTCTGCCACGCGCTGCCGCAGCGCTGGCATTTGATGTCGGTGATTTTGAGCGCGGCTTCCTGTCTCGATTGGGCGGCGGCGTTAACCGGTTGTGAGGACGTGCCGCAACTTCTGAGTGAGGCGGAGAAAGCGCGCAGCGATGTGCCGCCGGTATGGTTCCTGCCTTATCTCTCTGGCGAACGCACGCCGCACAATAATCCGCAGGCGCAGGGCGCGTTCTTTGGTTTAACGCATCAGCATGGCCGCCCAGAACTGGCGCGCGCGGTGCTGCAAGGCGTGGGCTTCGCGCTGGCCGAAGGCATGGATGCGGTGCATGAGTGCGGCGTGCAGCCGAAAACCGTGATGCTAATTGGCGGCGGCGCGCGCAGTGCGTATTGGCGTCAGATGCTGGCGGATATCAGCGGGCAAACGCTGGATTATTGTCACGGCGGCGAAGTCGGCCCGGCGCTGGGTGCAGCGCGACTGGCGCAGCTGGCGATTGATCCGGCGAGCGAATGGCCGTCGCTTGAACTGGCGCAGCGGCATCAACCCGATGCGGCGCGGCATCAGGCGTATCAGCCGCAGCGCGAAGTGTTTGCGCGCTTGTATCAACAGTTGCAGCCGTTGATGTCTTGATATGGGAGGGTGATGGCTGGATTTGGCAGGGTGTTGGGGTTTTTATCGGGTATGATTGGGGTTTTGTGTTAAATGTAGTGGCCTGATTTGCCCTCACCCCAACCCTCTCCCGTAAACGGGAGAGGGAGTCGTTAGCTCGATCGGTTCCCTCTCCCGCTTGCGGGAGAGGGCTAGGGTGAGGGAAAAAACACACCAAACCCAACCGGAGCTCACCATGCCGCAGTCCGTCTTCTTCCTCGTGCTTCCCGGCGTGATGGCGCTGGATCTCACTGGTCCCGCAGAAACCCTGCAGCTGGCCGACGGCCACTTTGCGCTGCATTACATTGGCCCGCAGCCGAGCGTGCTGTGCTCCACCGGCATGACCATCGCTGACATCGCGCCGTTGCCTGCGCAACTGCCGGAAAACAGCCTGCTGGTGGTGCCTGGCGTATACAATTCGCGCGTCTGTTTCGATACCGAACCGGCAGCCATAGCGCGTGACTGGCTGCGCCAGCAGCAAGCGGCGATTACCGATCAGCGCATCACGCTGGTATGCATCTGTTCTGGCGCATTGCTCTCGGCACAGGCAGGATTGCTGGATGGCATTCAGTGCACCACGCATCACGATGTATTACCGCGCCTGAAAGCGGCAGCACCGGCGGCATTAGTGAAAGATAATCGGGTTTTCGTCGAAGATGGCGGCATCTGGACCAGCGCGGGCATTACTGCGGGTATCGATCTGGCGCTGCACTTAATCAATAGATTGTGCGGTGCGCCGCAGGCATTGAAAGTGGCGCGCGAAATGGTGGTGTGGTTCCGCCGTTCTGGCGACGATCCGCAGCTGTCGCCTTGGCTGCGCTATCGCAATCATATGCATCCGGCGATTCATCGCGCGCAGGATGTGATGATTGCCCATCCCGAACACGATTGGTCGCTTACCGCTTTGGCCGAGCGGGCGCACGTCAGCGAACGTCACCTTACGCGGCTGTTTCGCCAGCATCTTGGCATCAGCGTGCGCGAGTACCACGAACAGCTGCGCTTAGTGATTGCGCGACAACGTCAGCAGCAGGGCGAAGCGGCGGAGAAAGCGGCGCTGGCCGCCGGATTCTCCTCGGCCCGCCAGCTACGCCGCGCGCACCAGCGCTGGGACGATCAGCTCACCAGATGACGCTTATCCACGCGCTGTAAGCCCATCGCCAGCAGCAGGCTGCCGATCAGCGTCACGCCCATCACCCACGGCAAATCGAGCCACGGACGCGACATATCGTCGTAGTGATTGGTGCGCAGAAAGTGGATAAACAGCGCGTGAAAGCCGTAGATCGGCAGTGAATAGCGCGAGATAGTGGCTAATACCGGCAGCGCGCGCTGATTCAGGGTATTTTTGAACAAAATCAACAAGCTGATGGCGGCAATAAATACCAGCGGCCCGCAGTAGAGATACCAGGTATCGTTGAACGTGCCGTTGATTTTCAGCATCTGTTTGGTGCCGAGCGCAATGCCAACCACGCAGGCAACAAAGCCCAATCCCGCCAGCCAGCTGATGCTGCGCTTGTCGGTCTCCATGCAGCCAATCGCGCGTCCGAGCAGCGCATACAGCAGGTAATAGATGCTGTCGCCGCTGACATACAGATTCACCGGCAGCCAGTGGAACGGCCCTAGCGATTGGCTCACGGTATTCGGATTCGCCAGCACCGCCAGCACGATCACCAGCATGGCGACATAGCGCGGCGCCACGCTTTTCACCTGAATCAGCGGGGATAACAGATAGATGCCGATAATGGCGAAGAAGAACCACAGGTGATAGAACACCGGTTTTTGCAGCAGCTTAAGCAGCGATCGCCCTTCATTGATCGGCGTTAGCCAGGTGATATAGACCAGTGCTACCGCGCTGTAGAACAGCAGGCACAGCACGATGCGCAGCAGATGCCGCCCTTGCGCGCTGCGTTCGCCGAAAAACAGATAGCCTGAGATCATAAAGAACAGCGGCACACAGACGCGTGACGCCGAATTAAGCAGGTTCGCCACATCCCAGCTCATGCCTGTCACCGCCATCGGTCCGGTGATATACCAGGTTGTGGTGTGAATGACGATCACCATCAGGCAGGCAACCGCGCGTAAGTTGTCGATCCAGTAAATTTTTTGCTGCATGGCGTCCTCTTGCATTCGCTGCGAAGAAGGGTAGCCAGTGAGCTGCGCGGCAACAACCTTTTGCGGTGTAATTCAGATCACTCTGTTACCAGGTCGCCATAAATGGCGCCCCTACAAAAACAATTCCGATCCGTCGTAGGGTCGCCATTCATGGCGACCTTGCTAATCACGCACCAAAAACTTCTCGATCACCGCTTCGTCGGGTTCAACGCCGAGGCCTGGCTCGCCTGGCAGCCACGCGTAACCGTCGGCGATGCGCACCGGATTCTTCGCCAGTGAGCGGCTGATCTCGCCCGGCTCGACGCAATACTCCATCACCAGCGCATTCTCAATCGCGCAGAGGAAATGCAATGATGCGGCGGTATTAACGTCGGTAGTGAAGTTGTGGTTGCACACTTTGCGTCCGCGGCTGTGCGCGTAGCTGGCGATCTCCATCGCCTGGGTGAAGCCGGTGCGCGTCAGGTCGATCTGCACGATGTCGATGCCGCCTTCATCTATCAGGCGCTGGAAACCCGTTACCGAACACTCTTGCTCACCGGCGGCGATATTTTGCTGGCACGTCGCCGAAACCTGGCCGTAACCGGCGTAGTTATCCGGATGCAGCGGCTCTTCAATCCAGAACAGATTGAGATGTTCATAGCGCTGGCTGCGGCGGATGGTGGTTTTGGCATCCCACACGTGGCCGACATCCAGCATCAAATCCACGTTATCGCCCATCGCTTTGCGCAGCGCCTCGAGATAGCGCAGATCCTGCGCTTCGTCAGTACCAAACGGTTCCCAGCCAAACTTCACACCGCTATGGCCGGTATCAATCGCGTGTTGGGCGCGCGCGACCGTCTCTTCGACGCTGAACTGGAACATGTTGGAGGAATAAACGCGCATCTTGTCGCGCATCGCGCCGCCCAGCAGTTCAACAATCGGCTTGCCGAGCGCTTTGCCTTTGATATCCCATAACGCGATATCGATGCCCGCCATCGCCTGCAACACCGCGCCGCTGCGGCCGTAGTAGATGGTGGCTTTGTGCATCTTCTTCCACAAACGACCGGTTTCCAGCGGGTTTTCGCCAATCAACAGCGATTTCAGGCCGGTGACCATGGTGTGCGAATAGGGTGCTTCGATGATGGCTTTGGTGACATACGGACTACCATCCACTTCGCCCCAGCCGGTGATGCCGGCATCGGTGGTGATTTTGATCAGCAGCGCATCCTGAGAGCTGTCGGTGCGCTGCTCAATCACTGGCAGGCGCAGGTAAAACGCCTCAACGTTAATGATTTTCATGGTGTTTTCCCTGGTGTAAAGGCAATGCGAAATTAGCCGAGAGCGGAACGGTGCTGGCGGCGTTGGGTAATCAGGGTTTCGTAATCCACGTCCAGCGCCTGAATGCGGATGTGGTTCTCAACCTCGTCGGTCATTTTGGCGATGTCGCCATCGGCAAAGACATTAATCAGCCGCTGGTGCTCCTCGATGATGTCGCTCATCGATTTGCCCATGGTGGAGAGGCCGAAAATCACCGTCAGCTGACGGGCAATCGACTCCCACAAATTGCTCAGCACCGGGTTGTGCGCGAAGCTGCACAGCGTGCGGTGGAAATCGGTATCGGCGGAGGCAAAGCCGTAAACGTCATCGTTTTGCATCATCGCCTGCATCTGCGCCACGCCTTGATAGAGCTGATTAAGCTGCTCGGCGCTGTTGCGTCCGGCCTCAATCGCGCGGCGACAGGCCAGCGTCTCCAGCGGAATGCGCACATCGATAATCTGCTCCAGCCGCTGATGGGAAATCTCCATCAGGCGAATGCCTTTGTACGGCTCGCTGGTGACGATGCCCTGGCTCTCCAGAATGCGCAGCGCCTCACGAATCGGTACGCGGCTCATGCCGAGTTTGGCCACCAACTCCGGTTCCGCGATGCGGTCGCCGGGCAGGATCAGGCCGCGCGAGGCGGCGCTGAGAATGGCATCCACGGCGTGATCGACCAGCGTGCGCGGACGCGCGGTATTCCAGTTGTTATCGGTGGCCGCGTCCTGCGCCAGCGGGGCGCTGTTTTTACGGCTAGTGGTAGAGGATTTTCCTGCCATGTTATTTGTCCTGTTTAAACCTGTCGGGTCACGAACTGACCGAAGCCGGGTTCAACCTGCATCTGGTCATCCTGGAATACTGTGACGCCACGAATCAATGTGCGCACCACTTTACCCTGACAGCGCATCCCTTCAAATGCGCTCCACTTGCCGAGTCCCTGAAAATTCGCGCCGCGCACCGTCCAGCTCTGGCTGGCGTCGTAGAACACCAAGTCGGCGTCGAAGCCGGGCGCAATCGCCCCTTTTTTGCCCCACAGCTGGAAAGCTTTGGCCGGGCCGCTGGCGGTCATGCGCGCAAACTCGCTGAGCGCTAAGCCACGTTCACTATGGGCCGCACTGAAGAACATCGGGCTGAGGGTTTCCACGCCGGTTAATCCCATGCCTGCATCCCAGATGCTGGCTTCACCCGCCTGCTTTTGTGCGGGCGTGTACGGACAATGGTCGGAGGCGATCATGTCGATATCGCCGCGCAGCAGCATCTGCCACAGCGCATCCACCACCGGACGCGGGCGGATCGGCGGGCCGCAGCGCGCGTTAGGGCCGATGCGCACCAGATCGTCTTCATCGAGCAGTAAATAGTGCGGACAGGTTTCGAAGCTGGCACGGACGCGGCCTTTGGCGGCGACGATGGTTTCCGCCGCGCGCGCCGAGCTGACGTGCACGATATGGCAGCGCGCGCCGGTCTCTTCGGCAATCGCTAACACGCGTCCCACCGCTTCGATCTCGGCGATTTCCGGCCCCGCCAGCGCATGCGCGCGTGCATCTTTGCGTCCGGCACGACGCTGTTCGCTGCCGGCACCGATCAGAATTTCGTGGTTTTCCGCGTGCACACCAATCAGCCCGTCGAAAGTGGCCAGCTCGCGCATGGCACGCAGCAAACCGTCATCGTCGAGACGCGGCAAACCTTTCTCGTCGGTGGCTTCACCGTTGGGCGCGCCGCTGCACAGGAAAGCTTTGAAGGCCAGCGCACCAGCCTGATCCAGCGCCGCCAGTTCATGTACGTTGCGGCCATCCAGTCCGGCCCATAGGGCGTAATCCACCGAACAGTTGTCTGCCAGCCAGCTTTTCTTGGCGCTGAAGTTAGCCAGCGATGTCGCCGGTGGCAGCGAATGCGGCATTTCGACGATGGTGGTGACGCCGTGCGCCGCTGCACCGCGCGTGCCTTCGCGCAGTTCCTGCTCGGGGAAATCGTGCGAGCCGGTGAAATGGGTATGCACATCAATCGCGCCAGGCACGATGATCAAGCCTTGCGCATCAATCACCTCATCAACGCCGTGTGTAATGGCGCCAGGCGATAACACGCCGCTAATCTTGCCGTTTTCGATCAGCAGATCCGCCAGTTCAGCGCGGGTTTCTGTCACCACCAAACCATTAATAATCAGCTGTTTCATCACTCTGCTCCTGCCTGCGTCACCAGCGCCGCATACGGCACCGGCTGTGACGAGTCGAGCCAGCCGATAGCCGTTAACAGCTGGCTGAAATGCACAAATTCGGTGCGTGGAATCACGCAATCAGGCGCAAACACGCCGGCCTGTTGATAAGCGGCAAGGCCGCGCACCAGCGCATCGCGCGGATAATCGGGGTAAAAAGCCTGCACCTGTTGCGCCAGTTCAGTGGCGTCATGGTTGGAGATCCACGCCAGCGCCTGCGCAATGGCGCGGGAGAAGGCGGCAAAGGCGGCGGCTTTCTCCTGCAGCACATCAGCGCGGGCGATGTAGGCGCTCCAGGGTACGTGGCCGCACAAACTGGCGAGGCTGCTAATGCTGTGGAGTTGTCCGGCGGCGATGGCGGGCGCCAGCATATGCATGGCGTGCAGCGCATAATCGGCTGCGCCATGGGCGACGGCTGCGAAATCTCGCGCCTGGTCGCCGCTGCCGGCGATCAGCTCGACATCATCCTGCAAACCGTGACGCGCCAGCAGCCAGCGGAACGTCAGCGTGGCGGTACCGACATTGCCGACATCCAGCACGCGTTTACCGCGTAAATCGCTGAGCTGAAAATCCGGCTGCGCCTGTGCCGCCGCAAGAAACCACGGATTGGCTGCCACCGAGGCGCAGAAACACTGCAGCTCCGCGCCGTGCTGCTGAAAATGCTTCATCACCACCATCGGGCCGCCGAGCGTGAGATCGGCGTCGCGATTCAGCACTGCGGGAACCTGGCCGCCTTGTACCGTGTGTCCGCCCGATTCGCTGGTGGTGAAGATCACATCAACTTGTTCGGCGGCAAACAGGCCAAGGCTCTGCGCCAGATAGTGCGCGCAGTAATAGATGCGCGATTCGCTGGCATCGCCTTGATTGAAAATCAATGTCTGCATTAGCCGCGCTCCTCGGTGATGAAACTGCCGTTTAGGCTCGCCATATCGCTGACGCCGCACCAATGGCTGATCGCGGTGATTTCATTGATCCAGCCGGACAGCAGATCGAACACCGCGCTTTCGCCATCCGCCACTAACGCACTGATGATCGGTCGCACGCTGAGCGACAGCGACGCGCCGAGGCAGCGCGCCACCACCGCATCGCTGCCGCAGCGCACGCCGCCATCCAGCAGCAGCGGCAGCCGGGTCACCGCCTGCAAATCGGGCAGCTGATCGACCGGCGTGGCCCAGCGCGCGCTCTGACGCAGGCCAATGTTCGAGGCGATCAGTCCACTGACGCCGTGCTGCGCGGCCTGCGCCGCATCGTCATGATGCAAAATACCTTTCAGCCACAGCGGAATATGATGATCGGCGCAGTGCGCCGCCACCTCGTCAATGTCCTGCCAGCGCCACACCGGAAAAGCCGGCAGCGGTGTAACGCCCGGCTGTGTGCCGCCGATGGTGTGCCAGCCGCGCTGTTTTAACGCATCGCCAATCGAGAAGCCGCCGGGCTGTAATCCCGCCACCGGATGTACCGGTGCCAGCACCGTTAGCACGATATTTTTAAATCCGGCCTGTGCAGCCTGATCGATTAACCCTTTAATGCGGCCGACATCGCCCGCCGCACGCAGTTGCAGCCAGCAGCGATCGTACTCCGCACCAATCTGCTCCAGTGGCGTGACGGTCTCTTCGGAGATCACCAGCGGAAGCTGCAGACGTTTACAGGCGCGCGCAATCGGCAACACACCTTCTTCATGGAAAATACGGTCACCGGCAAAGGCGCCGACGCCAATCGGCGCGGACCAGTTTTGCTGCAGCAGTGAAATCTGCGTTTCGATGCTTTCATTGCCCTGCAGCACGCGCGGTAACAGACGAAAGCGGCGCAGCGCCTGCTGATTGGCATCGGGTTCGTTACCCAGCGCATCGGCCGGTTGGCCCTGCATATAACGGAATAGCGCATCGCCGAGGCGTTCGCGTGCCGTGAGTTCAAAGCGCATTGGCATGTTGCGCCTCCGCAGCATTTTCATGTTCCAGGAAGGTGGCAAACGCTGGCGTTTGCGGATTTTGCAGAATCGTCGGCGGGCCTTCTTCAATCAGCGCGCCGTTCTGCAGGAACACCACGCGATCGGCAACGCCCGCCGCAAACGCGATGTCGTGGGTGCTGATGATCATGGTGATGCCGGTTTGTGCCAGGCTGCGCATGGTATGGTTCACTTCGCGTACCAGCTCCGGATCGAGCGCGGAAGTCGGCTCATCAAACAGCAGGATTTGCGGTTCTGCCGCCAGCGCGCGCGCAATGCCGACGCGCTGCTTCTGTCCGCCAGAAAGTTCATGCGGCAGCGAGGCGGCGAAATCACCGAGTCCTACCATTTTCAACGCGCGCATCGCTTTGCCGCGCGCGATTTCCGGCTGTGCGCCCTGCACGCGCAGCAGAATGCTCATCACGTTTTCCAGCGCTGTGAGGTGATCGAACAACGCGAAGTGCTGGAACACGATGCCAATGCCTGATTTGGCGCGGTTCACCGGCAGATGACGCTGCGCCAGCGCGCGACCATTTTCGTCGCTGCCCATAAAGTGGCCTTCGGTTTGAATGGTGCCGCTGCTGCGTGGCGTCAGCGCCAGAATCGATTTCAGCAGTGTACTTTTGCCCGAACCAGAGCGACCGAGCAGCACCACCACTTCGCCGCGACGTACGGTTAACGACAGCGATTTCAGCACCGCTTTACCGGCGTACTCGACGCTCAGCTGATCCACTTCCAGCACCGGCGCGGCAGTTTGTGTATCCCAGCGTCGTTTTGGTAGCTGCATCGGCATCACTTCCGCTTCCGGCGGCAGTTTCGCCAGCCGTGCGCGTGCCCGACGTGCACGTTCATCAAGGTTGTAGAACTTCTCCAGCCACCACTGCCCGCCCGCCAGCAGCGTGGAAAGAATCAGGTAGATGCCGCCCGAGGCGACCAGCACCGGAATAAACAGGAAGTTTTGCGACACAATCGCCTGGCCGCGCATCGTCAACTCATTGACGCCCACCACCGAAGCCAGCGAGGTCGATTTCAGCAGCCCAACAGTTTCATTGCCCATGGTGGGCAGAATGGCGCGCAGCGCCTGCGGAATCACCACGTGAATCATCTCTTTACTGCGTGAGTAACCGAATGCCTGCGCTGCTATGCTTTGGTCGCGATCGGTCGCCATAATGCCGCCGCGAATGATTTCGGCGCAGAAGGCGGTTTCGTTGATCATCAGGGCGACAAGGGCGCTGGTGAACGGGCTCAAACGCAGGCCAAATTCCGGCAGCACGTTGTACAGCAGAATCAGCTGCAGCAGCACCGGCGTGCCGCGCAGCGTATAGATGTAGATTTTCACCGGCACGCGAATAAACCCGTGCTTTGAGCTGCTGGCTAACGCCAGGAAAAAGCCAATCAAAATGCCGCCCGCCAGCGCGCCAACCAACAGCTGCACCGCGATAACAGCGCCTTCCCACAAGTAGGGGAAAGTCAGGTACTTAAGAAAATCATCCAAGGCGTTATCCTCCTCAACGCCTCGGTTTAGTCACCGAGGCGGCTGAGTTTATGCATTAACCACGCGCAACCACCGGACGTTCGGCAGCACTGCCCTGGCCCCAGTAATCCAGCAGTTTTTTCTGTGCGCCGCTCTCCTGAATCACCTTCATCGCGTCCAGCACCGCTGCGCGCAGCGTGGCGTTGTCTTTGGCGATCGGGAAGCCAACCATGATCGGCAGATCCACGGTGAAGCCGCTTTGCAGTGATTTGTCCGCTTTGGCGATGGCAATGGCTGAACCGGCTTCGGTCAGGTACACGTCCGCGCGACCGCTTTTCACCGCCTGAATGCTGTTGTCGGTGTTCTGCACCATCAGCATGCTCACTTCTGGCTTACCGGCGGCGCTGCATTTGGCGCTTTGCTCCGGTACCAGTTTGTTGGCTTCGTAGGAACCCGCTGCGGCGGCGACGGTTTTGCCGCACAGATCATCAACGCTGTTGATTTTCTTCGGGTTGCCTTGCGCCAGCACCGAGCCGTCTTGCACCTGCATTGAGGCGACGAAGGCGATCTGCTTCATGCGCTCTTCGGTGACGTAAAGCATCGGGCCGATATCCGCGCGTCCGCTGGAGATTGAGGTGAGCAGCACGTTGAACGAGCCGCTTTGGTAACTGTGTTTCGCGCCAAGGCAGCTGCTGATGCGCTCGAACAGCGAAGGATCGAGACCTTCAATGATGCTGGGATCTTTTTTCGATGGCGCTTCAAAGCCTTTGGTGTAGCCGCCAAGGCCAACCACCAGATCTTTGCCTTTCAGCGACGGATATTTAGTTTGCAGTGTTTTGCACTGCGCCATCGCCGCGAAGTCGCTGGCGGTAGGCGTGATGGGATCGGTGCTGGCTGCGTGGGCGCTGGAGAGGCCCGCCAGTAAGCTGCCGCTGAGACCAGAGATTAACAAAGCAGTGCGTGCAAATTTCATAATAAGGTTCCCCTGATGCTGGTGAATGAGAAAGCGATGACCTTGTGATTTATGAACGTCTTTGGTATTTGGGTGCTGCTTGTCCCTCACCCCAGCCCTCTCCCGCAAGCGGGAGAGGGCGCCGATAGTGCGGGCTGGAAATCTATTCATCCCCTCTCCCATTTATGGGAGAGGGTTAGGGTGAGGGGAAAAGCGCACCCTTAATAACCTCGTGCCGGATCAACCTGATTACGCAGCGGTTGCCCGTGGCGGAAACGTGCCAGGTTATCGATAAACACCTCAAGGCATCCGGCGAGGTAGGCGCTGTGATCGTCAAGGCTGCAGTGCGGCGTCATCACTACGCCGGGCGTGTGCCACAGCGGGTCGTCGGCGGGTAACGGCTCTTGCGGATAGACATCCAGCACCGCGCCAGCCAGTTCGCCCGCGTTGAGTTTTTCGCGCATCGCGCTGTAATCAAACACATCGGCGCGGCCAACAATCACGATGCCCGCGCGTACGGGCAGCAGATCGAAGCGGCGGCGATCGAACAGGTTGTGGGTTTGTGGCGTCAGCGGCAGCGTCGACACCACCACATCCACCTGCGGCAGCACATCGTCTAGCGCGTCAATGCGGATGCAGCGCGCCACGTTGGCATCACACTGGCCGCTGCGCGTCACGCCAATCACGCGATAGCCTTGTGCCGTCAGCAGTTTTGCCGCTGCGGCGCCAATGCCGCCAACGCCCAGCAGCAGCACGGTTTTGCCGCGTGCGCAGCCGCCAAAGGTCGGACGCCACACACGCTGCGCCTGATCCTGCAGAAAACCGGGAATGCCGAAGTTGAACATCAGCGCCGCCATCAAAATGAATTCGGCACCTTTATCGCCGTGCACGCCAGAGGCATTGGTGAGCGTCACGCCCGGCGGCCAGTGCGCCAGCCACTGCTCAACGCCCGCCGACATCACCTGCACCCAGCTCAAGCGCGGCGTGCTGAACTGATCGAGCGCTAGCTTGCGGCCGCTCCACAGAATGTCGCAGCGGGCGAGGAAGTCGGCAGTGTGTGCCGCATCGCTGTTTTCGCTCAGCGTAAAGTGGCCGCGCAACGGCGGATGCGCGTCGAGCTGCAGTTGCAGCTGCTCGACGGAGAGATGGAGTGCGCGCGGCGCGCTGGCGTCGTTCTCGATATGAATATGCATCAGCGCATCGCCGTCACTTCCATCTCGACCAATAGGTCAGGATGGTTGAGTTGAATGCCGACGGTGGCGCGCGCCGGGAAAGGGAACTGGAAGAATTCACTGTAAGCGGCGTTCATCGCGCTGAAGGTGCTGAGATCGGTCAGGTAAATAGTGACGCGAACGACGTTGTCGAAGGTCATGTTCGCTTCGCTCAACAGGTCGCCGACGTTTTTCAGCACCTGACGCGTCTGGCTGGCGATGTCGTAGCCCATCATCTCGCCGCTGTAGGGATCAATCGCCACCTGGCCGGAAATAAACAGCATCGGTTCGTGCAGCACGGCGGCAGAGAGCGGCGCAGGCCCCATTGGGCGGTCGCTGGCGATCATTCCGGGATAACTCAACGCAATCTTCATGGTGAAATCTCAGGCAAAACTGTTTCACCGCAATTTCGTATACGATTATACGAGTGTCAATGTGCGATTTTTAACCATCGGGTCAAAAAGGTGATGTGCGTCACGTAATAGGATTTGCTGATATATCTATCAATATTATGAAATTTAAGGTTTTAATTAGGTTGTTGTTGAGATAAATGGTGATGAATGTGAATCGTATACGATTTTCTTATTGTTCTGTTTTTGCCGGCTGAAGCCTGCTGCAATCACCTGGCCGCTGGCCTGGATTTCCGGCTGCACAATCCGCGGTCAAAGGGTATACTGGCGCACTCTTTTTTTAACCGATCCGTATCGCGTGCGAATTCAACATGCAAAAGTTTGATACCAAGACCTTTCAGGGCCTGATCCTGACCTTGCAGGATTACTGGGCGCGTCAAGGCTGCACCATTGTCCAACCGTTGGACATGGAAGTGGGCGCCGGCACCTCACACCCGATGACTTGCCTGCGTGCCTTAGGCCCAGAGCCGATGGCGACTGCTTACGTGCAGCCATCTCGTCGTCCGACCGATGGACGTTACGGTGAAAACCCGAACCGTTTACAGCACTATTACCAGTTCCAGGTAGTGATTAAGCCTAACCCGGACAACCTTCAGGAGCTGTACCTTGGGTCGCTGAAAGAGCTGGGTATGGATCCCACCATCCACGACATTCGCTTTGTCGAAGACAACTGGGAAAACCCAACGCTCGGTGCGTGGGGACTCGGTTGGGAAGTGTGGCTGAACGGCATGGAAGTGACGCAGTTCACTTACTTCCAGCAGGTTGGTGGCCTGGAGTGCAAGCCGGTAACCGGCGAGATCACCTACGGCTTAGAGCGCCTGGCGATGTACATTCAGGGCGTAGACAGCGTTTACGATCTGGTGTGGAGCGACGGTCCGTTCGGCAAAACCACCTACGGCGAAGTGTTCCATCAGAACGAAGTGGAGCAGTCGACCTACAACTTCGAATACGCTGACGTTGACTTCCTTTTCACCTGCTTCGAGCAGTATGAGAAAGAAGCGCAGCAACTGCTGGCGCTGGAAAAACCGCTGCCGCTGCCGGCTTACGAGCGCATTCTGAAAGCGGCGCACAGTTTTAACCTGCTGGACGCCCGCAAAGCGATTTCGGTTACCGAACGCCAGCGCTATATCCTGCGTATCCGCACCCTGACGAAAGCCGTGGCGGAAGCCTATTATGCGTCCCGTGAGGCGCTTGGCTTCCCGATGTGCAATAAAAACAAGTAAGAGGCAGCCATGACCGATAAAACTTTCCTGGTGGAAATTGGCACCGAAGAGTTGCCTCCGAAAGCGCTGCGCAGCCTGGCAGAAGCCTTTGCTGCGCACTTCACCGCTGAACTCGATAGCGCCGGTCTGGCGCACGGCGAAGTGAGCTGGTTTGCTGCGCCGCGTCGTCTGGCGCTGAAAGTGGCCCAGCTGGCTGCCGCGCAGCCCGATCGCGAAGTGGAGAAACGTGGCCCGGCTATTGCCGCTGCGTTTGATGCCGATGGCAACGCCACCAAAGCGGCCGAAGGTTGGGCGCGTGGTAACGGCATCACCGTGGCGCAGGCGGAACGTCTGAGCACGGACAAAGGTGAATGGCTGGTGCATCGCGCCGCCATCACCGGCGAAAGCGCGCAGGCGCTGCTGCCAGCGATGGTTGCTACCGCGCTGAGTAAGCTGCCGATTCCTAAGCTGATGCGCTGGGGCGCGAGCGACGTGCAGTTTGTGCGTCCGGTGCACACCGTTACGCTGCTGCTGGGTGACGAGCTGATCCCCGCGAAGATTCTGGGCACTCAGTCCGATCGCGTGATTCGCGGCCATCGCTTTATGGGCGAGCCTGAATTCACCATCGACAACGCCGATCAGTATCCGCAGCTGCTGCTGGAACGCGGCAAAGTGGTGGCGGATTACGCGGCGCGTAAAGCCAAAATCAAAGCAGACGCGGAAGCAGCGGCCCAGAAGATTGGCGGCATCGCCGATCTGAGCGAAAGCCTGCTGGAAGAAGTGACCTCGCTGGTGGAATGGCCGGTGGTATTGACGGCGAAATTCGAAGAGAAGTTCCTCGCGGTGCCGGCTGAAGCGCTGGTTTACACCATGAAAGGTGACCAGAAGTACTTCCCGGTGTACGACGCGGCGGGCAAGCTGCTGCCGAATTTCATCTTCGTCACCAACATTGAATCCAAAGATCCTCAGCAGATTATTTCCGGTAATGAGAAGGTGGTGCGCCCGCGTCTGGCGGACGCCGAGTTCTTCTTCAACACCGACCGCAAAAAGCGTCTGGAAGATAATCTGCCGCGTCTGGAAACCGTACTGTTCCAGAAAGAGCTGGGTACGCTGCGTGACAAAACCGATCGCATTCAGGCGCTGGCTGGCTGGATTGCCGCGCAGATTGGTGCTGATGTGAATCACGCTACCCGCGCCGGTTTACTGTCAAAATGTGACCTGATGACCAACATGGTGTTCGAGTTCACCGACACGCAGGGCGTGATGGGCATGCACTACGCGCGCCACGATGGCGAAGCGGAAGATGTGGCTGTGGCGCTGAACGAGCAGTATCAGCCGCGCTTTGCCGGTGACGATCTGCCGTCAAATCCTGTGGCCTGTGCCGTCGCGATTGCCGACAAGATGGACACCCTGGCGGGTATCTTTGGCATCGGTCAGCATCCGAAAGGCGACAAAGATCCGTTCGCACTGCGCCGTGCCGCGCTGGGCGTGCTGCGCATCATCGTTGAGAAAAACCTGCCGCTCGATCTGCAAACGCTGACCGAAGAAGCGGTGCGCCTTTACGGCAGCAAGCTGAGCAACGGCAAAGTGGTCGATGAAGTGATCGACTTTATGCTGGGCCGTTTCCGTACCTGGTATCAGGAAGAGGGCCACAGCGTTGACACCATTCAGGCGGTGCTGGCACGTCGTCCAACCCGTCCGGCTGATTTCGATGCGCGCATGAAGGCGGTTTCGCACTTCCGCACGCTGGAAGCGGCCGCGACATTGGCCGCCGCCAACAAACGTGTGTCGAACATCCTGGCGAAATCGACTGAAACCCTGAATGACAGCGTGCAGGCTTCCCTGCTGAAAGAGAACGAAGAGATCCAACTGGCGACTTTCGTGACCGCGCTGGGCGATAAGCTGCAGCCGTACTTTGCAGAAGGTCGCTATCAGGATGCGCTGGTTGAGCTGGCGCAGCTGCGTGAAGCGGTGGATAACTTCTTCGATAAAGTGATGGTGAACGCTGATGATCAGGCGGTGCGTATTAACCGTCTGACGCTGTTGGCACAGCTGCGCCAGCTGTTCCTGCAGGTGGCGGATATTTCGCTGCTGCAGTAGTTTACCTGGTCGCCATAAATGGCGGCCCTGCGAAAAAAGGGGACGAGAAATCGTCCCCTTTTTGTTTTCAAAACTCGGCGCTAACGTCCTGCGAGTGGTGCAAGATACGCCCGATGAAGATTTCATCCACTTCAGCGCGATAGATTACAATATGCTTAATAAATCTGCTTACCTAAATCCGGTCGTTTGCGGCCTAAATCAAACATGGCGAGTTTGTCGAAGAGCTGAGTGAATCTGGCGCTATAGTCATCAGCTAACTGCTCTCCATAATTCCAGTAGCCATAAATCCAGATCTTCATCAGATCTGCATCAGCTTCCGGTTTAATCGTGATGGTCCTTTTCATAAATGCCTATCCTGGCTTTTGCTCGTCTTAGAAAATCTTCATGATTCCACTCTTTTCCCGGGCCGCTTTCAAAGCCCTCTCTGACCAACTCTCTGAGTTTTTCCAGCTTTGATTCCGCCTGCTTCTCCCGCAGCAAGCGCAGCGAGTCGCGCACCACTTCGCTTTGCGTACGGTAGTCGCCAGACTCAACCAGAGATTCAACAAACTCGCGCAGTTCATCGCCTAAATCGATCGTCATGGTACGTGCCATCATTGCCATCCAATGTAAGAGTATTTCTTACATTCTGGCACTTTTTTGCGCAACTGGGAATGTGCGTTGCAGCGCAGTTACAAGCTGAACTGCGAGGCAACGCGAGAGATTTTATGCAGATGAGATGGGAAACAGGCGTGCGTCGCGCAGCAGATGTTCGTTACCACGGCGGCGGGTGAAGCCGCTGCGGTCGAAGAATTCCAGAATCTGTATCGCCACTTTGCGCCCGGTGCCCAGCTGGTTGCGGAAGTCGGCGGCGCTGGTGCTGCCATCCTGCGCGGCGCGGCTCCGAATCAGATCGGCGAAGATCTGGATCTGGTCGCTGCGATAGTAGCGATCGCGCACGATCGCGGTGATGTGTCCGAGCCGTGCGGCAGTGAGCAGCAGCGATCGAATCGCCTGTTCATCCTGCTGCAGCGCCAGCGCGATATCGCGCACCCACAGCGGCTGGTCGCCAAACAGCGGGCCGACCTGCTGCCAAAGTGCTTCTTCCTGCGGGTTGAAGCGCGGTTCGAAATCGGGCAGATGCAGCCAGCCTTGCCGCTGTTGCAGCTGGCCTTGCGCCAGCAGCTGATCAATCAGCGCTAGCACCCATTCGGCAGGCTGATGCGGCATGGCCACGCGACGCAAACGGTCGTGACCGATCCCCGGCACTTCGGGATGCTGCTGATGAAAATGTGCCAGCGATTCCAGCAGCTTTTGCTGCCAAAGTGCCGCCTGCGCAGCACTCATTAGCGCGTTACCGAGCTGCACCGGCGCTGTGTTCTCAATCAGTGCATCCAGCGCGGGTTCGGTAAGCTGACGCGCCCATGCCAGATCGCGTAATTCTGTCGGTTGATACGCCAGATGCGCCTGCAGGCTGGCGTCATCATCTTGTGCGGCGGCCAGCTGCTGCAGCCAGACGAGATACTCCGCCTGACGTTTGCCACGCTTTTTACTGTTAAGCAGCAGCACGCGCGCGCCGCCCAGCGTGTGCTGTGCGTTGCTGTCGCGAAGAATCAGCCGATCGTTCTCCGCCAGCCACAGCGGCTCGTTCAGGACTATTTCCGCCACATCATCCGCCAGCAGCGTGATGCGTCCGGTGACGTGGCTGGCGGCGTGGTGGATATGAATCGGCTGCGATGCACTTTTCAGCGGCTGCAGCAAGCGCAGCGCCACGGTTAAGCGCGTGGTGCCTTCCGCTTTGGCCTGTGACAGCAGCCAATCGCCGCGCGCGATCTGCGCTTTTTCCACATCGCCAACGATATTTAATGCAATACGCTCACCGGCCTGCGCGTGCGTCACCGATTGGTTCTGCGCATGCAGGGCACGCACGCGCAGCGGCAGATTCAGGCTGCTGAGCCAAAGGGTATCACCGACGTTCACTTCACCCGTCAGCGCGGTGCCGGTGACCACCAATCCAGTACCTTTCAGCGTGAAGGCGCGATCGATGGCGAGACGAAAACGGTAACGCGGGTCGAACGCCGGTTCCGCCAGCGTGCTGAGATGCTGGCGCAGCGCGTCGATGCCTTGCTGCGTGTGGCTGCTGGTGACAAATTGCGGCACTGCCGGCCAGCCGAGTTGCTGCGTGAGCTGCGCCACCTGTAGCTGGACTGACGCGATGCGCGCCTCATCCACGCGATCGGCTTTGGTCAGCGCCACGCTAAGCGGTGGCTGTCCGGCCAGGCTCAGCAGCTGCAGATGTTCGCGGGTTTGCGGCATCACGCCATCGTCGCAGGCCACCACCAGCAGCGCGTGATGAATGCCGCCAATGCCCGCCAGCATATTGGCGAGAAATTTCTCGTGGCCCGGCACATCAATAAAGCCGAGTACGCGTCCGTCCGGCTGCGGCCAATAGGCGTAGCCGAGATCGATGGTCATACCGCGCCGTTTCTCTTCGGGCAGGCGATCGGCATCCACGCCGGTTAATGCCTGTAGCAACGCGGTTTTACCGTGATCGACGTGTCCAGCGGTGGCAATAATCATGGCGCTATGGCCTGAATCAGCGCGCTTTCATCATCAAGGCAGCGTAAATCCAACCACAGTTTGCCTTCCTGAATGCGGCCAATTACCGGGCGCGCTAAGCTGCGCCAGCGCTGTGACAAACTGGCAAGCTGGCTGCCGCGACCATCGCGTGGCGTGAAGGTGATGGCGAAACTGGCAATACGCTCAACCGGTAGCGATCCGCTGCCGATTTGCGAAGAACAGGGCGCGATCGCCAACGAAAAATCATTGCTAAAAGTCTTTTCTAATGCGGGCATCAATCGTTCGGCCTGCTGCAGAATATCGTGCGAGGAACGCGTCAGCAGCCGCAGCGTCGGCAGGGCTTCGCGCAGCGTGTCTGGCTGGCGATAAAGTTGCAAGGTGGCTTCCAGCGCTGCGAGCGTCATTTTATCGACGCGCAGCGCGCGTTTCAGCGGATGCGACTGCAGTTGATCAATCAGCGCCTGCTTGCCGACGATAATGCCGGCCTGCGGACCGCCGAGCAGTTTGTCGCCGGAGAAGCTCACCAGACTGACGCCCGCGGCGATCAGCTGCTGCGGCATCGGTTCGGCGGGCAGACCAAATTCGGTCATATCGACCAGCGAACCGCTGCCAAGATCGGTGATCACCGGCAGTTGATAAGCGTCACCCAGCTCAACCAATTCCGCTTCTGTTACCGCATGGGTAAAGCCCTGAATCTGATAATTGCTGGTGTGCACCTTCATCAGCAAGCCGCTGTTTTCCGCGATCGCGGCACGATAATCTTTCAGATGCGTGCGGTTGGTGGTGCCGACTTCAACCAGCTTGCAGCCCGCCTGGCGCATCACGTCGGGGATGCGAAAGGCACCGCCAATTTCCACCAGCTCGCCGCGCGAGACAATCACTTCGCGTCCCGGTGCTAAAGCCGCCAGCATCAGTAACACGGCGGCAGCGTTGTTGTTGACGATACAGGCCGCTTCCGCGCCGGTTAATTCGCACAGCAGCGCGCTGACGGCGCGATCGCGATGGCCGCGCGCCGCATCATCCAGCGCATATTCCAGCGTGACCGGCTGACGCAGGCTGTTAACCACCGCATCGATGGCGCGATCGCTCAGCTGCGCGCGGCCGAGATTGGTGTGCAGCACGGTACCGGTGAGATTGAACACCGGACGCAGTGCACTTTGCTGCTGCTGCTGGCTGCGGCGCAGCGCTTCATCGGGCCAGTTCACGTGCCATTCCGGCAAGGTTTGATGCTGCTGAATGTGCTCGCGCGCTTCCTGCTGCATGCTGCGCAGCTGGCGCGTGGCAAAGGCGGTACCGTGATGCGCCAGCAGCGGCTGCAGCGCCGGATCGCGCAGCAGGCTGTCGATAGCAGGTAATTGGCTGTACAGGTTTTTCATCAGGTGACTTAGAGAGTAGGCGGAACAGTGCGGGCAAAGCTTTCGCGCGCAAACAGGTTTTCGGCCAGCTTCACCAGCGCCGGGCGATTCACGCACCAGTTGGGCAGCACGCGGCGGAAATTCAGGTAACCAATCATGCAGCCGGTGGCGATATCGGCCAGATTCAGCGTGCCGCTATTGAGCCATTCGCCCTGTGCGGCGGCGGTTTCCAGCGCATCAAGGCCGCGCTGAATTTTGTCGCGATTGCGCAGCAGCACCTCTGCGGATTGCTGATCGCCGGGTCGCATTTGCTCGCGCACGATCATCACCGCAGCGTCGTTGATGCCGTCGGCGAGTTTTTCCAGCTGACGAATTTGCAGCGCGTGCAGCGCATCATCAGGCAACAGCGCAGGCGCATCGCCGCGCAGTTCAATCACCTGCGCGATGATTGAGGAGTCGAACCAGGTGAGCTGATTGTCATCAATCAGCGCCGGCACTTTGCCCAGCGGATTGTACTGCGGGACATCGCTGTCATCGGTCCACGGAGAGTGATTAACGAATTCGAAAACCAGGCCTTTTTCCAACAGAATGACGGATATTTTGCGTACAAAAGGGCTGGTGTAGCTGCCAATCAGTTTCATCGTTCGCCTCCGTGTTGAGCTGCGTGGATTTGTGCGTTCATTGAGAAGGTCGCCATGAATGGCGACCTACAGTTAGTCGCCGGGGAACATAAACGGATTCAGGCTGCTGCGTGCGAATCCTTCCTGCTCCATGCGGGCATCCAGCACCAGCGAAGCGAGGTCATCGGCCACCGGTTCCACCGCCGGATCTTTTTCCTGATACAACATCTTCAGGTAGGTTCCGCAGTCGCCGCAGCTCTCTGCTTTCACCGCCGCTTTTTCGCTGTCCAGCGACCAGTAATGCAGATCGCCGGTTTGCTCGCAGTTGGAGCACTTGCTGCGCACCACATACCATTCGCTTTCACACAAATTGCAGTGCAGATAGCGCAGTCCTTGCTGGCCCACGCTCATGTGCACCACGCTGGTGACCGGCACGCTGGCGCACACCGGACAGAACTGGCGATGCTCACCGTATTCTGCGCGTGCTTTGCCCGGAATCAGCGCCGCCATTTGCGCCCAGTAAATCGACAACGCTGCCCAGATGAACGGCGATTTATCGCTGCTCACCTGCGCGAAATCGCCTTCCAGCAGCGCATGCGCCAGATTTTCCAGCTCGGTAGTGGAGGCTTTTTCCAGATTCTCCAGCACCGCCAGCGCCTGGCCGCTCATCTCCGGCTTCAGCTCGGCGATCAGCGAATGCAGCAGACGTTGCCAGTGCGCATCGCGCGGGTAGGTGTGGATATCGAGCGGCGGCTTGCCCTGCTCGGCGCTCTGTGTCAGCCGCTGCTGCAGGTCGATTTGCAGCGGATGGTCATACAGCACGATCTCCTGCGCCTCGGCGATCACCGCAGCAAAGCGCAGGTAATCACCCAGCGGATTCTTCGCGGCCAGGTCGCGCAAACGTGCCGCACGGCGGCTATACAGATTTTTCAGCCGGGGGAAAAGTAACGGCGGAACTTGCTCCGCCGTCAGTTTTGCACCTTTCTCCAGCTGGTCCTGCGGGATGATGCGAATACTCATCAGGGACGTTTTTCCTGTTGTGTTTGGCGTTGGCGCTGCTCGCGATACCAGCGTGGGTGATGTTTCTTCGCCCACGCGGCCGGAACCCAGCCCTCAACCATGGCGGTAATGGTGCCTTTTACCCACAACGCGGCGTAAATGTGCACCATAATCACCATGATCAGCGCCACAGCTGAGACCGAATGCACCACTAGCGCGATGCGAATCAGCGGAATAGCAAAGGCACCGGCAAAGTACGGGCGCCAGATAACAATTCCGCTCACCAGCAGCAAGACTAAGCTGATGATAGCAGCCCAGAACACACACTTCTGCCCGAAGTTGTATTTGCCGGTATCGCCGACCTCTTCGTTTTGCACGATTTTGTGGATGTTTTTCGCCCACACCAGGTCTTCGCGATTGATCAGATTATGTTTCCAATAGCGTAAGAACATGATGATAAAGGCGGCAAACATCACCGTGCCAATAAAGGGATGCAGGATACGCGCCAACTGCGGCGTGCCGAGCACGTGCATCAGCCAGTTAAATGACGGGAAAAAGAAACCCAGTCCGCTCAGGGCGGCGAGCACAAAACAGAACGCCACAATCCAGTGATTGATGCGTTCCGGTGCGCTGTAGCGCACCAGACGATCGCGTTTTTTCATTATTCGCGCTCCTCTTTTTCGTGCAGGTTCTCGTCCTCATCCTCTTCCACGCGGTTCGGCCCTAAGCCAACGTAGTGGAACACTGAGGCGGCAAAGGTGGCGGCAAAACCAATCGCTGCCAGCGGTTTCCAGATCCCTTTCCAGAAAGTCACCGCCGGGCTGATGCTCGGGTTAGCCGGCAAACCGTGATAGAGCTGCGGTTTGTCGGCGTGGTGCAGCACGTACATCACGTGCGTGCCGCCGACGCCTTCTGGATCGTACAAGCCCGCGTTGGCATAGCCGCGCGTATTCAGCTCGGCCACGCGTTCACCCGCCAGCGCCTGCATATCGCTTTTGCTGCCGAAGTGAATCGCGCCGGTTGGGCAGGTTTTCACGCACGCCGGTTCCTGACCAACATTGACACGATCGACGCACAGCGTGCATTTATACACGCGGTTGTCCTCTTTATTCATACGCGGCACATCGAACGGACAGCCAGCGATGCAGTAGCCGCAGCCAATGCACTGTTCTGACTGAAAATCGACAATGCCGTTGGCGTACTGAATAATCGCGCCTTCAGACGGACACGCCTTCAGGCAGCCGGGATCGGCGCAGTGCATGCAGCCATCCTTGCGGATCAGCCACTCTAACTTGCCGTTCTCCTCCACTTCTGAGAAGCGCATCACCGTCCAGGATTTGGCGGTCAAATCGGCGGGATTGTCGTACACCCCCACGTTATGTCCCACTTCATCGCGGATATCGTTCCACTCCGAACACGCCACCTGGCAGGCTTTGCAGCCGATGCAGGTGGTCACGTCGATCAGTTTCGCCACTTCCTGCTGATGGTTACGCGCCTGCGGGGCAGGCGTGAGTCCATTGGTGGCGGAGCGGCGGATAATGTCTTGAGATTGATAAGCCATATTCGTTCTCCTTACACCTTCTCGACGTTGACCAGGAACGCCTTAAATTCTGGCGTCTGCGTGTTGGCATCACCGACAAACGGCGTCAGGGTGTTGGCGATAAAGCCTTTTTTCGCCACGCCCTGATAACCCCAGTGAATCGGAATGCCGATGGTATCGACGATTTTGCCGTCGACGTTGAGTGGACGGATGCGCTTGGTGACCACCGCTTTGGCTTTGATGTAGCCGCGATTGGAGCTCACTTTCACCGTATCGCCCTGCGCGATGCCGAGCTTGTTGGCCAGCTTCTCGCCGATTTCGATAAACTGTTCCGGCTGCGCGATGGCATTGAGCCGCGCGTGTTTGGTCCAGTAATGGAAATGCTCGGTGAGGCGATAAGTGGTGCCGACATACGGGAACTGCTCCGCCTGGCCCATCGATGCCAAATCGTCCTTGAACACGCGCGCCGCCGGGTTGGATACCACGTTCGGATGCAGCGGGTTGGTACCAATCGGCGTTTCAAACGGCTCGTAGTGTTCCGGGAACGGACCTTCAGCCATTTTGTCGAGCGCAAACAGGCGGCCCATGCCTTCCGGCTGCATGATGAACGGCCCAACATCGCTGCCTGGTGCGGCGGCGCTGTAATCCGGCACATCCATGCCGCCCCATTTCGCGCCATCCCATTTCAGGATTTGGCGTTTCGGATCCCACGGATTGCCTTGCGGGTCAGCCGAGGCGCGGTTGTAGAGAATGCGGCGATTCAGCGGCCATGCCCAACTCCAGTTCAACGTGTTGCCCAAACCGGTGGGATCGGTGTTGTCGCGGCGCGCCATTTGGTTACCGTCCGGCGTCCAGCTGCCGGCGAAAATCCAGCAACCGCTGCTGGTGCTGCCGTCATCTTTCAGATGGGCAAAGGTGCTGAGCTGTTGGCCTTTTTTCACCAACAACGTGCCTTTGTCATCGTACACATCGGCCAGCGCTTTACCGTTGTTCTCCATCGCCACTTCTTCCGGCGCTGGATTTTCTGGCGTCAGGTAGTTCCAGCTCATGTTCAGCACTTGCTCAGGCAGCGCGCCGCCTTCACTGGCGTACATTTTGCGCAGGCGTGAATAGATGCCGGAAAGGATTTCGCCATCATTCAGCGCTTCGCCCGGTGCATCCTGACCTTTCCAGTGCCACTGCAGCCAGCGTCCCGAGTTGACGATCGAACCGTTCTCTTCAGCGAAGCAGGTAGAGGGCAGACGGAACACTTCGGTCTGAATTTTTGACGGATCAACATCGTTAAACTCGTCGTGATTCTCCCAGAAGGTAGCGGTTTCGGTGTTGAGCGGGTCGATGGTGACCAGGAACTTCAGCTTCGACAGTGAATCAATCACTTTGCGCTTGTTCGGGAACGACGCCACCGGGTTAAAGCCTTGGCACAGATAGCCGTTGACCTTGCCTTGCGACATCATCTCGAAGTACTGCAGCACGTCGTAGCCTTTATCCCACTTCGGCAACCAGTCGAAGCCCCAGTTGTTTTCTTTCTGGGCTTTGTCGCCGAAGAAGGCTTTCATTTGGCTGACAAAGAATTTCGGGTAGTTGCTCCAGTAGTTCACCTGGCCCGGCAGCAGCGCTTTTGGCGTGTTGGCGGCAAGATAACTCTGCAGATCGGTCTGTTTCTCCGACGGCAAGGTCATGTAACCCGGCAAACTTTGCGACAGCAGACCGAGATCGGTCAGACCCTGAATATTCGAGTGGCCGCGTAGCGCATTGATGCCGCCGCCAATCATGCCCATGTTGCCGAGCAGCAGCTGAATCATCGCCATGGTGCGGATGTTCTGCGCACCTACCGAGTGCTGCGTCCAGCCGAGCGCATACAGGAACGAGGTGGTGCGATCGCGCGCGCTGGTTTCGCCCAGCAGTTCGCAGACATGCAGGAAGTCAGCTTTTGGCGTGCCGCAGATGCGTTCAACAATTTCCGGCGTGTAGCGGCTAACGTGTTGCTTCAGCAGGTTCCACACGCAGCGCGGGTGCGTCAGCGTGGTGTCGCGTTTAGCAAAGCCGTCATCGCCTAACTCGTAGTTCCAGCTGGTTTTGTCGTACTTGCGATTCGCTTCGTCGTAGCCGCTGAACAGGCCATCTTCAAAATGATAATCCTCACGCACAATCAGGCTGGCGTTGGTGTACGCCTCGACATATTCGCGCTGGATTTTTTCGTTTTGCAGCAGCCACAGCAGTACGCCCGACAGGAAAGTGATGTCGGTGCCCGAGCGGATCGGCGTATAGAAATCGGCTACCGATGCGGTTCGTGTGAAACGCGGATCGATAACAATAATTTTGGCTTTGTTGTGAATTTTGGCTTCCATCGCCCAGCGGAATCCCACGGGATGCGCTTCAGCGGCGTTACCGCCCATCACAACGATCAGATTGGCATTACGGATGTCGACCCAGTGATTGGTCATCGCACCGCGACCAAATGTTGGAGCAAGACTTGCTACCGTTGGTCCGTGTCAAACGCGTGCCTGGTTGTCGACCGCTAACATGCCGAGCGATCGGGTAAATTTCTGGGTTAAGTAACCGGTTTCGTTGCTGGATGCCGAAGCACACAACATGCCGGTGGAGAGCCAACGGTTTACCGTCACGCCAGCGGCGTTCTGCGCCACGAAGTTAGCGTCGCGGTCGGCTTTCATCAGCTTCGCGATGCGATCAAAGGCATCGTCCCAGCTAATGCGCTGCCATTTATTGGAGCCTGGCGCGCGGTATTCCGGGTATTGCAGGCGACTTTCACTGTGGATGAAGTCGAGCAGACCTGCGCCTTTCGGGCACAATGCGCCACGGCTCACCGGATGATCCGGATCCCCTTCGATGTGGAAAATGGTCTCTTTGGCGTTTTTCGCGCCGTCACCGAGGCTGTACATTAACAAGCCACAGCCGACTGAGCAGTAAGTGCAGGTGTTACGGGTTTCGCGCGCGCGCAGCAGTTTGTACTGCCGCGTTTCCGCCAGCGCTACCTCTGGCGCAAAGCCGAGCAGCGCTGCCGTTGTCCCTGCCATACCGCCAGCACACACCTTGAAGAATTTTCTTCGGCTGACGTTCATGGATTATCCTTTCAACATGATTGATTGTACTTTTGCAGTGCAGTGGATCGGGCGTCACAATAACCCGACGAATATTGCGGCAATAGCGACCTAATAATACCACTACTTTAGTAAGGTTGTTGTATGAGGCGAAAAAAGTGACAGAGAATGAGCAGGAAAGTCATATTAATGTGAATAAGATCTCAGGCGCGGTGCAGGCGCAGGTGCATCAGCGGCGTGATATCAGACTCGCGGAAACTGACTGGCTGGCCGAGGAAGTGCCGGTGGCGCTGGTCTACAACGGCATTTCACACGTTGTGATGATGGCGACACCCAATGATTTGGAAGCTTTTGCGTTAGGTTTCTCGCTCTCGGAAGGCATTATTGCGCGCCCGGATGAAATCTTCGGCATCGATGTGGTGCCGGGCTGTAACGGTGTTGAAGTGCAGATTGAGCTCTCCAGCCGCCGCTTTATGGCGCTGAAAGAGCAGCGTCGTGCGATGGCCGGACGCACCGGCTGCGGCGTATGTGGCGTCGAGCAACTTGATCAAATTGGTAAGCCGCTACAGCCGCTGCCATTCAGCCAAACCTTTGATTTAGCTAACCTTGATACAGGCCTGGCGCAGCTGCGCGATTACCAGCCGATCGGCAATCTTACCGGCTGCACGCACGCGGCGGCGTGGATGTCACCGCAAGGCGAATTGCAGGGCGGCTATGAAGATGTCGGTCGCCATGTGGCGCTGGATAAACTGCTGGGGAATCGCAGCCAGCAGCCGTGGCAGCAGGGCGCGTTGCTGGTTTCCAGCCGCGCCAGCTATGAGATGGTGCAGAAATCCGCCATGTGCGGCGTGGAAATTCTGTTCGCGGTTTCGGCGGCGACCCAGCTTGCCGTTGAGGTGGCCGAACGCTGTAATCTCACGCTGGTTGGCTTCAGTAAGCCGGGCCGCGCCACGGTTTACAGCCACCCGCAGCGTCTGCGTTAAACCACCTGTACCTGCGGCAACGCCTGTTGCAGCGCTGCCAGCGCACCAGGTTTTGCTGCGCCGCTGTCGCAAATCAGCAGATCGACTTCCGCAATCGGCGCATAAACGGTGCGGCTGATCACGCCGAGTTTGCTGTTATCCGCCAGTAAAATGGTGCGATTCGCCTGCTGCACCATGGCGCGGGCAATCGCCGCTTCGTGGGGATGAAAGCTGCTGGCACCGTTTTTAGCATCGATACCGACCGGCGAAAGCAGCGCCACATCGGCGCGATAACGATAAATTTCGCCGATCGTCATCTCCCCGCGCGTTTGCTGCGCGCCCGCCATCATCATGCCGCCAAGCAAAATCACCTGATTATTCAACGTCTCATGCTCCTCCGCCGCGCTCAGCGCCAGCGCGGCCTGCAAACTGTTGGTGATGATGGTTAAACCCGACATGCTGCGCAGCTGTTCGGCCAGCATGGTGGTGGTGGTGCCGGCATCGAGGAACAGCGTTTGGCCGGGCTGAAGATGCTGCGCGGCAGCAACCGCAATCGCGCGTTTCTCTTTCGCCTGCGCGTTGCGGCGCACCTGTAATGGC
This sequence comes from Pantoea trifolii, assembly GCF_024506435.1. Taxonomy (NCBI): domain Bacteria; kingdom Pseudomonadati; phylum Pseudomonadota; class Gammaproteobacteria; order Enterobacterales; family Erwiniaceae; genus Pantoea; species Pantoea trifolii. Next base: position 110,509 of record NZ_JANIET010000001.1, read on the forward strand.
GGTTCCGGCTGGCTATCGACGGCAACCAAACCACCATGTACACGCCGCGCCAATCCCTGCGCTTCCAGTTCAATGATGTCGCGCCGCGCGGTTTCGCGCGAAATGCCAAGCTCGTTGATGATGCGTTCGGTGCTGAGCTGATGTTGCGTGGTCAGCAGCGCGCGAATGCGGTGTAAGCGGGTTTCCTGCAGCATGACTTTTCCCTGTGGCGTGTTCAACCTGGGCCTAAGCTTACCTGAGTGTCATGATGCCGTCATGTGTATTTGGTTGTATTTGTGTATTTGGTTGCATTTGTCGTCAAAGCAGGCATGATATTGGCAAACGGCGATTTCGCATGCACCCCTTTCACCTTCGCAACGGGAGTTACCATGGCTACACGTTCTACCATCATGGATACCAACAGTTTTCGTGCTGAGCACGCCGACGGGCTGGATGCGGCAACCCGCAAGCTCACCGACAAGCGCAGCAAAGTGTTGGGCGAGTCGTATCGCCTGTTTTACCGCAAGCCGGTGCACTTGGTGCGCGGCGAAGGGCAGTATGTGTGGGATGCCGCCGGTGATAAATATCTTGATGTGTACAACAACGTGGCGAGCATTGGTCACTGCCATCCGGCGGTGATTGAGGCGGTGAATCAGCAGATGAAGATGCTGAATACCCACACGCGCTATCTGCACGAACGTATTCTCGATTACACCGAAGAGCTGCTGGCGACCACGCCGGATGCCATCGATCGCGCCATGTATATGTGTACCGGTTCGGAAGCCAACGATTTGGCGATCCGCGTGGCGCGTGCTTTCAGCGGCGGCACCGGCATTATTGTGTCGCAGGAGGCGTATCACGGCACCAGCGATCTTACGTCCGGTGTGTCACCCGCGCTCGGCAGCGGACAGCCGCTGGCGGCAACCACGCGTCTGGTTTCACCGCCGGCTGCTTATCGCGTGAATGCGCCCGATCTCGGCGAGTGGTTTGCCAATGAAATCCAGCAGCAGATTGACGATATGAAAGCGCACGGCATTAAGTTTGCCGGCTTCCTCGCTGACTCCATCTTCTCTTCCGATGGCGTATTGCCGAACCCGCGCGGCTTCCTGCAAAAAGCGGTCGATGTGGTGCATGCCAACGGCGGGATTTTCATCGCCGATGAAGTGCAGCCGGGCTTTGGCCGTACCGGCGATGCGTTCTGGGGCTTTGCGCGTCACGGCGTTGTGCCCGATGTGATTACCACCGGCAAGCCAATGGGCAACGGCATTCCGGTTTCAGGTTTGCTGGCGAAAAGCGATGTGCTTGCCGCGTTCAGCGATGAAATTCCTTACTTCAACACCTTTGGCGGTAATCCGGTGGCGATGGCCGCCGCGCAAGCGGTGTTGACGGTGATTAAGGAAGAGGGCTTGCAGGAGCACAGCCGCGTGGTGGGCGCAAAACTACTAGGTGAATTGCAGAAACTGATGGATCGCCATGATTCGATTGGCGATGTGCGCGGTGCAGGTCTGTTTATTGGTTTCGAACTGGTGCAGGACCGCGCCAGCAAAGCGCCGGACAAAACGCTGGCGCTGGATTTGATCGAAAAACTGCGCGAACACCGCGTGCTGACGTCAGTGGCGGGGCCGTACGGCAACGTGCTGAAACTGCGTCCGCCGTTGGCGTTCCAGGAAGCAGATATCGACTGGCTGGTAGGCGCGCTGGATAAGTCGTTGAGTGAGTTGGGGCGGTAAAACGGTCGCTGTGGATAGGGTGCGGTAATGAATGAGGTCGCCACGAATGGCGACCCTACGAGGTATCACGCTGCGGTTTCCTCGGCGAAAATGCTCTCCATCTTCTGCCACGCCTGCGCCACATCGTCATCCAGATTAAACAATCCTGACGTACCGACAATAAACACATCGACGCCGGAAGCGGCGATTTGTTTAAAGGTGCGCGCATTGCACGAACCATCAATTTCGGTCAGATAGTGATAACCGTGCTCTTCGCGCATGGCGATCAGCTGGCGAATCTTATTCAACGTTTCCGGAATAAACGTCTGGCCGGCGAAGCCCGGATCCACCGACATCACCGTCACTTTATCCAGCAGATGCGCATATTCACGAATACTTTCTGCCGGTGTAGCCGGATTTAACACCACGCCGCAGCGACGGCCCGCGTCTTTAATCTGCGTCAGCAAGCGGAAGATTTTATTGTTGGCGGTTTCCGGGTGGAAGCTAATAATATCGGCGCCCGCCTCAATGCACATCGGAATAATGTCTTCCGGATGATTCACCATTAAATGCACGTCAATCGGCACATCGGTAATTTTACGCAGGTTCTCAATAAAGAATGGCGACAGCGTAATATTCTTCACGTAGCTGCCATCCATAATATCGACATGATAAAAGGCGGCGGTGCTATTCATCGCTTCGACCTGCTCGCGGAAGCGCGTGAGATCCATGCACATTAAGGAGGGGGAAAATTTGGCTTGCATAACTTATTTCCTCATTACAAAAACAGCGCCCGCAGGCGCTGTTGATGACATCAATGGAAGAACGAAATAATGTGGCCGAGCACGATACCGACAATGCCGAAGTCAGCATCGCCGAAGGTGGTGGAAGCAAAGCCGAGGTCGCCCATCAGCGGCAGCAGAATCGCTGGCAGGAAGGAGATCAGCAGGCCTTGCACAAAGGCGCCAATCACTGCGCCACGACGTCCGCCGGTGATATTGCCGTAGACGCCCGCAGTTGCACCGCAGAAGAAGTGCGGCACCAAACCCGGAACGATGACGCTCAAACCAAACAGCGGGCACAGGAACATGCTGATCAAACCGGCGGAGAAGCTCGACAGGAAGCCGATGATCACCGCGTTTGGTGCGAACGGGAATACGGTTGGGCAATCCAGCGCCGGTTTGGCGTTGGGTACCAGTTTATCGGCGATGCCTTTAAAGGCCGGCACGATCTCCGCAATCACCATACGCACACCGGCGAGGATGATGTAGACGCCAGCAGCAAAGGTAATCGACTGAATGATGGCGAACACAATGTAGTTCTGGCCGCCACTGATGCTTTCGGTGAACGCTTTGCCCGCAACCAGAACCAACGCGATAAACAGAATCATCATGGTCAGCGAAATCGCTACCGATGAGTCGCGCAGGAAGTTGAGGGTTTTCGGCACCTTGAGTTCTTCAATCGACGGGCTGCCTTTACCGACCACTTTGCCGACCAACGCGGAGAGCAGATAACCGGTTGAGCCAAAGTGGCCGAGCGCCAGATCGTCCGAGTTGGTGATTTTGCGGGTGAACGGCTGCAGAATCGCCGGGCAAACCACCATCATGGTGCCGAGAATCAGCGAACCAATCAGCACCAGCCAGAAGCCGTGTATGCCGCCTACCGATAGAATCACCGCCAGCATCGCCGACATATATAGCGTGTGGTGACCGGTCAGGAAGATGTATTTCAGCGGTGTAATGCGTGCCAGCAAGATGTTCACCAGCATACCGAACACCATGATCATGGCGGTTTCGGTGCCGTAGCTCTTCTGCGCCAGCGCCGCCATTGCATCGGTGTTGGGTACCACGCCCTGAATATTAAACGAGTGCTCAAACAGCTGGCTGAAGATGGTTAATGTGGCCGCAATTAAATTGGCCCCGGCGATGAGAATAACAAAACCCATGATGGTTTTAAGCGTACCGGAAATAACATCAGAAACCGGTTTCTTTTGCAGTAATAAACCAAACAGGGAAAAAAGGCCGACAAGTATTGCGGGTGTTCCAAGAACATCCTTTATAATAAATTGCAGCATAACCTACTCCGTATTAAGTAGCGTGTACTTGCCTTACAAGGTTATTAAATATTTTCAGCGATAATTTCTTTGATTTTTGCATTATCCAGCAGGTTAGTCAGGCCAACGACTTTCGCGCTGTGTCCGGCTAATTGATCGGCAATATCTTTCGCGGCAATAATTAAATCAGCCTGTTCAGATTTCGCTGAGGTTAAATCGGTGTGGCCCACTTCGGCTTCTTTACCCAAATCCGCCACAATCTTCTTCACGTTCATTTCAACAATGAAGCTACTGCCTAAACCATTTCCGCACACAATCAGCACTTTTTTCATAATAGGGTTCTCTGGTTATTTATTTTCAATGACAGCTTCAATCGCTGACAGGGTAGAAGCCGACAGCAACTGCTGCAGGCGGGATTCGTCGCTGAACACGTCGGCTAATGCGGTGATCATCTGAATATGATCGTCGCCAGACACCGCACATAGCATGATGACCACATAAACCGGATCGTTTTCATCGGCCTGAAAGCTCACGCCATTCTTCACATGCAGCAGCGACAGGCCGTTTTTGCGCGCGCCTTGTTCCGGGCGGGCATGTGGCATCGCCAGACCCGGCGCCAGCACGTAATACGGGCCGAGTTCGGCATGCGAAGTGAAGATGGCATCGAGATAAGCCGGGCTGATGGCGCCCGCGGCCAGCAGCGGTTCGGCGGATAAACGCACCGCTTCCTGCCAGTCGCTAACCTGCTCTACGACACGAATATGTTGCGGTGTTAGCCATTGAGTGAGCATCAGTAATTCCTGTTTATTCGTCGATGGGGTGCAATGTAGGTTATTTTCTCAGCGGTTTTCTGTGATGATTGTCGCAAAAGTTAGCGCTAACACCGTTATTGTTAAAAAACGTGTTATCGCTAACATTTCCTTGCTGCGCGTTTGTCTTCGTTGCAAGCACCTGACATGCTCAATCATTCTGAAAAGATCGCGGGGTGAGGGATGCCCGAAACTGTAGTTTTTCACATGGCGCGTTAACAGATTTGGTTTTAAGCTGCGTCCTGGCAAAAAAGTAGCGAGTAATGCAGGAGATCGCATGACAGAAAAAAAGCGGCGCGGTACCGGCAAAAGTACTTTAGCCGATGTTGCCCGTTTGGTGGGTGTAAGCACCATGACAGCATCGCGTGCGTTGCGCATGCCGGAAAAAGTGTCGCCTGAAATTCGCGCCAAAATCGATGCGGCGGTGATTGAGCTCTCCTATGTCCCGAACGTGCAGGCGAGTAATCTGGCATCGGCGACATCACGCTTGATCACCATGGTGGTACCGTCGTTTGCCACGCCGGGCAGTGCGATTGTGTCGGAAGCGCTGCAGGAAGTGCTGCGGCCGCAGGGTTATAACATGATGCTGGCGGAAGCCAATCATTCGGCTGCGGAAGAGAGCGAGCTGATCGAAATGCTGCTCTCCTATAATCCGGCGGCGATGGTGCATTTCAATTTCGATAACGCCGCCGAAGCGCATCGCCTGCTGAGCAATTCCGGGTTGCCGGTGATGGATATTGGCGGTGTGCATCCGAATTCGGCGGGGATCAGCATTGGTGTCGATTACGCCAAAGCGATTCGCCAACTGGTGCAAAGCCTGGTCGAGCGCGGTTATCGTAATCTCGGTTTGTTGTGCACGCAGAGTAATAACACCATCTTCCGCCAGCTGTTGAATGGCTGGCACAGCGGCATGCTGGCGATGAATCAGGCGCCGCATCGCGTGGTGACATCGCCGAAAATGCCAACCTTTGCCGCCGGGCACAGCTTGCTGGCAGAGATTCGCCTCACCTGGCCAGAGCTGGATGTGCTGATTTGCACCAGCGATGAAGTGGCTTGCGGTGCCATCATGGCGTGTCATGCGGCGGGGATTGCCATTCCCAGCCAGTTAGCGATTGCCAGCATCGGCGGCGGCCCGTTAGCGGCAGTGTGTTCGCCGCCGCTGACCAGCATTGTGCTGCCGTATGAAGAGATGGGGCGCACGGCGGGTAAACGTCTGCTGGCGGCGCTCAAAGGCGATGAACCGCCAGCCATCAATGAGCTGCCGGTGCAGCTTAAACTGCGCGCCAGCAGCCACAAGGTGTAGCCGTGCGTGCGCACCTTTTCCCAGATTCATCAAATCCTTATCAATTCTAAGGCATTGATAACCCTTTTACGGATCATGTTTTTAACTATAATGATCCGACTGCTTACGCGGCACGCCCAGTGAGGTGGTGCTGCAAAACACTAAAATGGAGAGGAAGAACATGAGTTATTCACTGCCATCCCTGCCGTATGCGTACGACGCACTGGAACCGCACTTCGACAAGCAGACGATGGAAATCCATCACTCTAAACACCACCAGGCCTACGTTAACAACGCTAACGCTGCGCTGGAAGGTACCGAATTCGCTGACCTGCCGGTTGAAGAACTGATCGCTAAACTGGATCAGCTGCCAGCAGACAAAAAAGGTCCACTGCGTAACAACGCAGGCGGCCACGCTAACCACAGCTTCTTCTGGAAAGGTCTGAAACTGGGCACCTCGCTGCAGGGCGAGCTGAAAGCTGCCATCGAAAAAGATTTCGGTAGCGTTGAAGCTTTCCAGGCTGAGTTTGAGAAAGCCGCTACCACTCGCTTCGGTTCAGGCTGGGCGTGGCTGGTGAAAAAAGGCGACAAACTGGCTGTGGTTTCAACCGCAAACCAGGACAGCCCACTGATGGGTGAAGCGGTCGCTGGCGTTTCAGGCACTCCGATCATCGGCTTGGACGTGTGGGAACACGCTTACTACCTGAAGTATCAGAACAAACGTCCTGATTACATCAAAGCATTCTGGAACGTGGTGAACTGGGACGAAGCTGCAGCGCGTTTCGCTGCTGCGAAGTAAGTTCAGGCTATAGCCGCAACACGAAACCGGTGATGATTTCACCGGTTTTTTTTCGTCTTTTTTAAACCCTTTCTAAACGACCTGAATATTCACGCGTACGATTATTGCGCGGCGAAAGCTTATTAACCTGCCGTTGATAATTTGGGGCATATAGTAGCGACAATTTGTCTCGCTAGGCCTAAATAATCATGTCTACTATCACAACTTCTGTGACGAATAATGATTCGTCAGCGCCGCTGTTTTTGCCATTAATAAGCGGAAAGTTCAGGCCGAATAAATTATGGAATAGCGGAAGTTTTCGCGCGAAATTTGCCTTAAGGTCACTAGTCTTTCCTGTGACGACCTTTAATTATCTGCAGCAGTTAACGAAATTGTCTGCGCTACCGCAGCTGTTGACCATGCAAGGTTTGCTGCCGGCCAAGCCACATCGTCCTTATCTGCGTGCGGGATTCAGCGTGGCGCAACGTGCGCAGGCTATCATCGATCACTACACCTTGATGGAGCAGTTAGAGAATACGGCACTGCGCCAGTTGTTGCAGAGTCCGGGCGATAATTTGCTGGCCACGTTGAGCGGCAAAAACGACGAGGCGTTTGTGATTCACTGCTGTCCGGGACGTTTTGACCGTGAAGGTGAAATTACCCTGGAGCTGCATTATCAAACGCAGTTAATTGCTTCGCTCTCTTTCTCAATTATTCGCGAACAGAACAAGCGCACCTTATTAATTGGTGGATTGCAGGGACCGCGTAAACATATTTCCAACGATGTGATTCGCGATGCCACGAAAGCGGCACACGGCGTATTCCCGAAACGTTTGCTGATGGAAGCGGTATTTAATCTGGCGCAACAGTGTGGCGTTGAGGCGATCACCGCCGTTGGCGATACCACACACGTGTTCCGCAGCCTGCGCTACCGTCACAGTAAAGGCGACAAGTTTTTTGCCAGCTACAGCGAGTTTTGGTTGTCGTTGGGTGGCGTGGCGCGTACTGATGAGCTGTTTGCGTTGCCGTTACGCGCGGAGCGTAAAGATCTGGAAGAGATTGCCAGCAAGAAGCGCGCCGAGTATCGCCGTCGCTATGCCTTGCTGGACAGTCTGAATGAACAAGTTCATCAGGCGGCTGGCATCCTACGCGACGTCTCACACGCCGCGTAAGTCAAGATTAGAACGGCTGCTTGGCGTAGCCGGTCATCACTTTCAGTCCCATCTCACGTCCGAGCGCGGTCATTGGGTGTACCACCACCAGGCCGCGCACGCTTTTCTTAAATGCGCCCATGTTGGCCTGTTCTTTCTTGGTGATTTCGCGGCTAAAGCCCAGCTTCTGCAGCTGTTGCGCTTCTTTGCTCAGCTTCTCAGTGCGGACGCTGCGCAGGCGCTCAATTTCCAGCTCCAGCTTCTCTTTTTCACGCAGCAGTTCACCGAGCTTTTCGGCATCGCCAGAGGCTAGCAGCGGGGCTTCTTTGCGGTTGAGCGCATCGAGCTGATCGCTCAGCAGTTTAATCTCGGCTTTTTCTTGTTCTTTCATTGGGGGAAAACTCGTTAAGGAAAACAGGCAAAGGATACACAAATCTACGCAGTTTTGCAGCGTGGCGCGTATTCATGCTCGCCTGGTCGCCATGAATGGCGACCCTACACTGCCGGCTTTTTAAACACCTGCTTGTGCGAAATGCGTGAAATCAGCTCGGTGAGCGACAGCACCATGGTTGAACGTACCATCTGCAGATAGCGCTGCTGCTGCATGGAGCGCAGTTGCTCGTCGTCGCGGTTGAAATCCGGCTGCGGCGGCCAGGCGGCCACGCAGTGCAATTCGCCAAACGGGCCGAGGATCTCATCGTCGGTAAATCGATAATCGCTGATGTCGTGATTCAGCTCCTCACGCAGCGCCAGCAGCAGTTCACAATCTTCGTACTCATGCCGGTTGATCACGCCCAGGCCGTAAATCAGCTTGAGGCGAACCGAGAGTTCGCCCAGCGGACCATTACCCAGCAGCAGCGGCTCTACGGCATATTTGACCGCGTAATCGTCCTTGCGAAACACTTGCAGCACCAGCAGGTTAACTGCTTCGGTCAGCAGCTCAACGGCGGCGATCAGGAAGCTTCTCACCGAACGACCGGCGTTCAGGCGCTCAAGCACCCGGTTTTCAAAAGCCTGCTTCTCTTCCATCATTGCCTGCATCGTTCAGCTACCGCCAGCGGGCACGCAAGCGCGCCCGAGTTAACCACTCAAGGGCGCGCATTATGCCATAGCGTTGTAAGCGCTCACCACTGAGGTGACCACTTCGCTATTGGCATCCAGGCCAGAAATTTCCGCCAGCGTGGCTTGCGGGCCTTTTTCTGCCAGCAGCGCGACCAGTTCCTGCGCCTGCGGATCGGCTTCGCTGCGATAGTGCATGGCGGCGGCAATGCCCTGGACCAGATTGGTGTGCGGCAGGTTGTATTCAATGGTGCCCAGCGTTGGCTTGATCAGGCGATCGCCCGCGCTCAGTTTACGCAGCGGCTGACGACCTACGCGCTCAACGTCATCTTTCAGGTACGGATTTTCGAAGCGGGTGAGGATTTTCTGGATGTAGGCAGCATGCTTATCGGCCTCAAAGCCATAACGCTTGATCAGCACGGCACCGCTTTCCTGCATCGCGCCTTGCACTACCGCACGCACTTTCTCATCAAGAATCGCGTCACGAATGGTAGCGTGACCGGCCAACTGACCGAGATACGCGGTGATGGCGTGACCGGTATTGAGGGTGAACAGCTTGCGCTCAACGAACGCCATCAGATTGTCGGTCAATTCCATGCCAGCAATGTTTGGCAATTCACCTTTGAACTGGGTTTTATCAACAATCCACTCGCTGAAGGTTTCCACGGTGACTTCCAGCGGATCGGTGGTGCCGGCTTCGGATGGCGGCACGATGCGATCGACCGCAGAATCAACGAAGCCAACATGCGCTTCAACCCACGCGTGATACTGCTCTGGCAGCGCTTTCAGCACGTGCTGTTTCAGCTGGCTGGTACCGCGCACCATGTTTTCACAGGCGATGATGTTGAGTGGACGGACGTTACCGCTGTCGCTGCGTTTAGCCAGACCTTTCGCGACGCCACCGGCGATGCGCTCCAGAATCTGCGGGCCAACCGCCGTGGTCACGATATCAACCTCCGCAATCAGCGCAACGATGTCATCGCTGGTGCTGTTGACGGCGCTGACGCCTGTTACGATTTCGACTTTTGCCTGCTCGCCAACCACATGAACCGGATACTCATGACGGGCGTTAAGGGCATCAAGTACCACCTGATTGACGTCAGCAAACACCAGCTCGATGCCGGCATCCGCCAGTAACTTACCGATAAAACCGCGACCAATGTTACCTGCTCCAAAATGTAACGCTTTCATAAATTTGACCCATAACAAATGACGAAAGGGCGGGCAAGTCCGCCCCGGAAATGTGGGACGGGCTTACCCGCCCCAGGGAAGGTAAAACGTGGTATTACGCTTTAACGGTGTTGCCTGAGAGCAGGTCCAACACGTCCTGCACGCTGGTGGTATTGGCCAGCTTCTCAATCACGCTGTCATCATCCAGCGCGTTGGTCAGGCTGGTAATCACCTGAATGTGCTCGTTATTGCGAGCGGCGATACCAATCACCAAACGCGCCACGTCTTCTGGCTCATCACCAAACTGCACGCCTGCCGGATACTGACAGAACACCACGCCGGTTTTCAGCACGCGGTCTTTCGCTTCTACGGTACCGTGTGGCACAGCAATGGATTCACCGAGGTAAGTTGGCGTCAGTTTTTCACGTTCCAGCATCGCTTCAACATATTCCGGCTGCACGTAGCCGCCTTTCACCAGCTGCTCACCCGCAAAGCGAATCGCCTGCTCTTTATGGGTGGCGCTCAGGCCGAGGAACACGTTGTCTGCACCCAGTTTAAACAGGTGCGCGTTGCCTTCGTCGTAGCTGTCAGCCAGCGTAGTCTGCACGGTTTCGCGACGCGCTTCACTGCGGTTAGCGGCAACCAGACGTTCAGTCAGATTGCTGTACAGCGCGCTATCGAGGAAGTTGTTCAGCGAAATATGCTGCGCCTGCGGTGCCTGACGCATCGCACGTTCGGTCAGATCGCGGTGGGTAATCACCAAATCGACGTCGCCTGGCAGCGAGTTAATCGCCGTGTTGGTGACGGAGATATTGCTGAGACCCGCGTCCTGCACTTTCTTACGCAGCACGCCTGCACCCATCGCACTTGAACCCATACCGGCGTCACAGGCTACGATGATTTTGCGTACGTGGTTTAGGTCAACGCTCATCGCGTCGCCAGCAACCGGTGAACCGGCAACGGCCTGACCTTTCGACTGCGCTTTCATATCCTGCATGCGCTGTGTCGCGGCTTCGATATCGTCATCTTCTTTCACTTTGCTGGTTTTCAGCAGGATTGAAGAGACCACGAAGGAGACGGCAAATGCAGCGATGATGGCCGCGATGTTCGCGAAATAAGCGCCTTTTGGCGTCATCGCCAGCACGGCCAGGATGGAACCTGGAGAAGCCGGAGAAACCAGGCCGCCGTTCAGCAGCGTCAGGGTGAACACGCCGGTCATACCGCCAAGGATTACCGCCAGCAACAGACGCGGCGCCATCAGCACGTATGGGAAGTAAATTTCGTGGATACCACCGAGGAAGTGGATGATCGCTGCACCGCCTGCAGATTGTTTAGCGCTACCGCGACCAAACATCATGTAGGCAACCAGCACGCCCATACCCGGACCTGGGTTGGCTTCAATCAGGAAGAAGATTGATTTGCCGGCCTCGCTCGCCTGCTGGATACCCAGCGGAGAGAAGATACCGTGGTTGATGGCGTTATTGAGGAACAGGATTTTCGCCGGTTCAACAAAGATCGAGGTCAGTGGCAGCAGGTTGTTCTGCACCATCAGATTCACGCCCGCGGCGAGAATGTGTGACAGGCCTTCAACCAGTGGACCGATTGCCAGGAACGCTAACAGCGCCAGCAGCATACCGATAATACCGGCCGAGAAGTTGTTAACCAGCATCTCGAAGCCGCTTTTGATCTTGCCATCTACGGCGCGGTCAAAGGACTTGATCGCCCAGCCGCCCAGTGGACCGGCAATCATCGAGCCGAGGAACATCGGCATATCGGCACCGACGATCACGCCCATGGTGGTGATCGCACCGACCACGCCACCGCGATCGCCGCCAACCAGACGTCCACCGGTGAAACCAATCAGCAGCGGCAGCAGGTAGGTGATCATTGGGCCGACGAGTTTCGCCAGCGTTTCGTTTGGAATCCATCCGGTTGGGATGAACAGCGCAGTGATGATACCCCATGCGATAAACGCACCGATGTTAGGCATCACCATATTACTCAGAAAGCGACCAAAGCTCTGAACCTTGACCTTTACTGATGAGGACATAAACCCACCCCTTATTGAGACGCGCTGCAATAAGAGAGCGCGTTTGTTTTTGTTTGAACGTTACGGCGGGGGCCGTGGCATTACTGTATGCACGCGGACTCTAGCACTAGTTTATTACGCTGCGTAGAGCAGTGCCTAAGTGTGATGCAGATCACGCTCAGTTGGGGTGGTTGGGGGGCAATAAGGTGATATCGATCACAAAAAGGGGCTGTAAGAAAGCAACGATGCCGAAAAATTAAGCAAAACAAGATGATGAATGTGACTTAAGTCACCTTTTAATCTGGGTGCTTTGTTGTGTAAATGTGATCAATGTCACAAACTATTTTTGGTCGAAAATGCGCCAGATCACAATATGCTGCAGCAGAAAAGTGAGCTGTAAGGAAGTGACGAAATTCTGAAAAGAAACGAATGGCTTGTAGGGTCGCCATTATTGGCGACCACTAAAATAGTTCGGCTGTTATAACCCGCCTTGCACCGCATTTTGCGCTTGCGTCAGCGCCTGCGCATTGCTGGAGAGATTGCTCATCAGCGTGTTGTACTGCGTTGCCTGATCCTGCGTTGGGAACTGCACGCCACCGTCGTTGAAGGTTACGCGTGTGCCTTGCGATTGCAGATAGTCGCCGGTTTGCACCGCCGCCTGGCTCAGCGCCTGCAGCTGTGGCAGCAGCGGAATCAGCGTGCTGGCTGGCTGCGTTACCACTTTGGTAAACGCGGCGTCGTAGACTTTCTTCAGATCATCCGGCTGCTTCAACGTGGCTTTGCTGCTGTCCGCCTGCATTTTGGCGCTCTGAATCTGCTGGGTCAGCACGCTCAGATTACCGCTGGCCTGGCGCAGGTTATCGCGGCGCGTCAGGTAATCCTGCGGTACACGAATCGCTGCTAATTCATCAACCACCGGACGCATACCTTGCTCGATCGCCTGATTGGTCTGCTGCGAGAAACCATACAGGATGGCGTAATCGCTGGCGTAGTTACCGAAGGTCTGCTTCTGGTTTTCACTCAGGCTTGGCAGATGTTCGCCGCTGCGCATCACTGTGTTCTGAAGGAAGTCACTGAACGCTTTACGCTGATCGCCCTCTTTGTCGCCACAGGCCGTAAGTTGCAGCACGACCAAGGCACTGACCATCAGCATGCCGGTGCGCATCCAGATGCGGGAAATTCCTGACGCCATGATTAACTCCTGTTATGGCAAATTCGATTCGGTGGGAATGGTCCTAAAGGATAGTGCAATGGCCTGGCGGGTACAACGGGCGGCGTTTGCCTGGTGCGCATAAATGCGCACCAGGCAAGGAAATAGCAAATTCCGTAGGGTCACCATTCATGGTGACCGTTTTAACACGTTAAATCAGAACACCAGCGCCTGCCCATCTTTGCGGCTTTCGGTGGCGGCGATGTAGAAGCCTTGCGGATCGCGCACAATCGCCTGCGCACCGCCGAAGTTATAGCCGAGCAGCGGATCTTCGAGCGTAATTTGATGTCCCATCTCGCGCAGCTTTGCCAGCACGTTACGGTCAATGCCCGGCTCAACCACCACCGCACGCCCTTGCTCAACGCGCCAGCGCGGGGCATCAATCGCTGCCTGCGGGTTTTGCTTGTGCTGCATGATACGCAGCGCCATCTGCAAATGACCTTGTGCCTGCATCGGGCCGCCCATCACGCCAAACGACATCAGTGGCTGGCCGTCACCGTCGAGGGCAAACGCCGGAATGATGGTGTGGAACGGCCGCTTGCCGCCGGCCACCACATTAGGATGCTGCGGATCGAGTGAGAAACCGCAGCCACGGTTTTGCAGGCTGATGCCGGTGCCCGGCACCACCACGCCAGAACCGAAGCCCATGTAGTTTGACTGTATAAAGGAAACCATCATGCCGCTGGCATCGGCGGTGGAGAGATACACCGTGCCGCTCTGCTGCGGGGAGCCAAAGGTAAAATCCCCGGCCCGATCGGGATTAATCAGCTGCGCGCGCTGTTTCAAATAGTCATCGCTCAGCAGCAGTTCCGCCGGGAACTCGAGGTGATCGTAATCGCTGACGTAGCGATCCAGATCGGCCAGCGCCAGCTTCATCGCTTCAATCGACAGATGCAGCCACGGCACTGAATCCGGTTCATAGCGGCCAATATCCCACTGTTCGAGAATGCCCAGCGCAATCAAGGTGGCGATGCCCTGACCGTTTGGCGGCAGCTCCTGCACCGATCCACCCGCAAACGGGCGCGATAACAATTCCACCCAGTCGGCGCGATGATTTTTCAGATCATCAAGGCTCAGCGCCGCACCATGCTGCTCAGCAAACGCCACTATCTTTTCAGCCAGCTCGCCACGATAGAAGGCTTCACCGCGCGTTTCGGCGATTTTTTGCAGCGTTTCGGCTTGCGCCGGATTACGGAACAGCTCGCCGGCACGCGGCGGTCGTCCATCGGGCGCAAAGCACTCGACGAAGCCGGGCTGATCTTTCAGCTTGTGGTAGGCGCGCTGCCACAGATGACCAATCAGCGGTGAAACCGGGAAACCATCGCGCGCATATTCGATGGCCGGTTGCGCTAGCGTGGTGAGCGGCAGCGTGCCAAAGCGTTCGGCCAGCTCCACCCACGCCGAAACCGCGCCCGGCACGGTGACCGCTTCCCAGCCAATTTCCGGCATGGCATCGCGTCCGGCAAAGCGTTCCGGGTTCCATGCGGCGGGCGAGCGGCCCGAGGCATTCAAACCGTGCAGCTGTTTGCCATCCCAGATAATCGCGAAGGCGTCACTGCCAAGGCCGTTGCCGCTGGGCTCCAGCACGGTTAACGCCATCGCACTGGCAATCGCCGCATCTACCGCATTGCCGCCTTGTTGCAACATGCGCATCCCGGCCTGCGCCGCCAGCGGCTGCGAAGTGGCAACCGCGTTGCGTCCCATCATCGGTACGCGGTGTGAGGCATAGCTGACGTTAAAATCCAGTTCACTCATGATCGTTCCTTAGTGTGAGTCATCGCGTGGGTCGAGCGCGTCGCGCAAACCGTCGCCCAGCAGGTTGAAGCCCTGCACGGTGAGAAAAATAGCCAGGCCGGGGAAAATCGACATCCACGGCGCCTGTTCGAGAAAGCCTTTGGCGGTATTCAGCATTGCGCCCCATGAAGGCGAGGGCGGTTGCTGGCCGAGGCCAAGGAATGAGAGGCTGGCTTCGGTGATGATCGCCGAAGCAATCGCCAGCGTGGCCTGTACCAGAATTGGCGACAGCACATTGGGCAGCACATAACGCAGGATGATCCAGCGATCGGGCAAACCAATCGCCCGCGCGCCGTCGATGTACTCTTCGTGCCGAATGGCAATCACCTGTCCGCGCGTCAAGCGGGCGAAAATCGGCATCGCAGATAAACCGATGGCAATCATTGCATTCGACAAACTCGGGCCGAGAAATGCGCCCAGCGCGATCGCCAGAATCAGAAACGGGCACGCCAGCAGCGCTTCGATAAAGCGCGAAATAATGCCGTCGCACCAGCCTTGCCAGTAACCGGCAATCAACCCAAGCGGCACACCAATCAGAATGGCGATCAGCACCGAAATGCAGCCCGCCAGCAGCGAGGTGCGTGCGCCCCACACCAGGCGCGACAAAATATCGCGCCCCAACTCATCGGTACCGAACCAGTGCAGCAGCGTTGGCGCTTTGCGCACCGCAAGGAAATTGGCTTTGATGGGATCAAACGGAGCCAGCCACGGTGCCAGCAGCGCCACGGCGACAAACAGCAGCACAATTACCGCACCAATCAGCGCACTTTTATTACGCAGGAACTTTTTCAGTACCCGACGATTGGGCTTTGCCACTGCAGGCAGTACGCCAGCGGTTAATACCTCGCTCATGGTCAGCCTCGCATTTTCGGGTTAATGATCAGATAGAGCACATCGGCCAGCAGGTTGAGCAGCAGGAAGCCCATCGCCACCACCAGCACCACGCCTTGCACCACGGCGTAATCACGGTTAAACACCGCATCGACAATCATCTTGCCAAAGCCGGGCAGCGTGAAGACCTGCTCGGTCAGCACTGCGCCACCCAGTAACTCGCCAAACAGCAGCGTGGTGAGAGTAACAATCGGCATCAATGCATTACGCAACGCATGCTTCAACACCACTTTCTTTGCCAGCAGCCCTTTGGCGCGTGCGGTGCGAATGTAATCCGCTTTCAGCACGGCGATCATTGAAGCGCGGGTGTGGCGCATTAAGGTGGCGGCCAGTCCGGTGCCGAGCACCAGCGCTGGCAGCAGCAGCGTTTTCAGGTTCTGCGCCACATCTTCGCTAACCGGCACAAAGCCCGATGCCGGCAGCCATTGCAGGTGCACGGAGAACAGCAAAATCAGCAGAATACCGAGCCAGAAGTGAGGCACTGAAATCCCGGAAAGCGCGACAAAGTTGGTGGTGTGATCGACCCAACTGTCTTTGCGCACTGCGGCGATGATGCCCATGCTGATGCCAATCACCAGCGCGATAATCATCGCCAGCAATGACAATTCCAGCGTGACCGGCAATTTGCTGGCGATCAGCGCCGTCACCGGCTCTTTGGTGCGCAGCGACATGCCCAAATCGCCGGTTAGCGCATTACCCATCCAGGCGAAATATTGCGCGGGAATCGGATCGTCCAGATGATATTCCGCCCGCAGCTGGGCGATAACCGCTGGATCGCGCTCTTCGCCCGCCATCGCCAGCACCGGATCGCCCGGCAGCAGCTTTTGCAGTGCGAACACCATAATGCTCACCAGCAGCAGCGTCGGAATCGCCAGCAATAGCCGTTTTACAATCAGTTCCAGCATCCTCGCTCCTTAGCGGTTTACTGCGCCAGACTTACGCCAGCCAAACGTACCAATCCGTCCGGCCAGGCTTTGAAGCCCTGCAGTTTTTTCGACATGCCAAAAATGCGTGGCTCAAAGTAGAGGTAAGCAATCGGCATATCGCTTTGCAGTTGGTTCACCACCTGGGTGTAGAGCGCCTGACGCTGTGCCTGGTCGTTGGTGAGACGCGCGGCATTCAGCCACTCATCGACCTGCGCATTGCTGTAGCGTCCGTCATTGAGCGTGCCTTTGCTGTTAATAAACGAATAGATGCTGCCGTCCGGATCCGGACGACCAGACCAACCCGACAGGCTAAGCTGATAATCCCCGCGCTGCTGGCGATCCAACAGGGTGGCGAACTCACTCATTTGCAGATTGAGGTTGAAACCGGCTTCACCGACCATCGCCTGAATCACCTGGCCCACCTGCTGCGCGGTCGGGTTATTGCTGACCAGCAGCGTCAGATTCAGCGGTGTGGTAACACCCGCAGCCTTCAGCAGCGCTTTGGCTTTCTCAACATCGCGCGGTGCGATCGGTGTTTTGACGTGATACGCGCTGACCGGTGAAAACGCCTGATTGGCTGGCGTATACAAGCCTTCAAACGCCACCTGATTCAGCGCATCACGGTCAATCGCCAGTGAGAACGCTTCACGCACCCGCGCATCTTTCAGCGGACTATTAGCATCGACTTTGCCGTTGTTGATATTGAAAGTGATGCCCTGATAACCAAGACCTGTGACTTTTGCCAGCGCCAGTTTGCTATCGGCTTCAACGGTTTTCACATCGCTGGCGGCCACGCCTTCGGTGAGATCCAAATCGCCCGCACGCAGGTTCGCGAGGCGTACGGAAGCATCCGGGATCGGCAGGAAAATCACCTTATCGAAGTGATAGGCGCCTTTATTCCAGTAATTGTCATAGCGCTTCAGCACGATGCGATCCTGCTGAACACGGCTGTCGAACTGATACGGGCCAGAGCAGACCGGATGAGCGGCGAAATCGGGCTTTTTCGCCGCTTCCGGTGCCAGCATGGCGCCGGCGCGGTCGGTCAGCTGGCTCAGCAGCGCCGCATCTGGGTTTTTCAGGTGGAATTTCACCTGCATCGGGCCGCTTACTTCCACACTTTCAATCGAGGAGATTTCACTTTTGCGCAGCGAACCCGGCAGCGTCTGCGCACGTTCGATATTGAATTTCACCGCCTGCGCATCAAACTTTTCGCCATCGTGGAAGGTCACGCCGCTGCGCAGATTCATGGTCAGCGTTTTACCGTCATCGCTCCACGCCCAATCGGTGACCAGACCCGGCACCACTTTGAGGTTTTGATCGACATCGACCAAACGATCGCACATCGCCGCAAACACAAAACGGCCGTAATAGGTGCGCGCCAGATGCGGATCGAGCATGTCAGGATCGGCGCCCAGGCCGATGCGAATCACGCTGTCAGCCTGGCTGTGGGCGCTAGCGCCGAGCAGTAACAGACCGCTGAGGGCGGTTAATAACGTATGACGAGCTTGCTTCACGGTGTCTCTCCAGGGGTTAGGCTTGCTGATTCACCGCCTGCTCAAACAGGGCGCGGCGACGTAAAAAAGCGGCGGAAGGTGGCGCAAGAGTGATGACGCTGCGATCGCGATTAATCTCCTGCCAGCGGTGACAGGCAATTTGACGGCCGCCGCTCAGCACCTGATTAATCGGTTCAAACTGGCGACATTCCGCCGTGGCATAGGGACAACGGGTATGAAAACGGCAGCCGCTCGGTGGATTGGCGGGATTGGGCAGGTCGCCTTGCAACATCGGAATGGTGCGGTTGCCACCCGGCTGCATTTGCGGCGCAGAGGCAATCAGCGCCTGCGTATAAGGATGGAGCGGCGCATCAAAAATCTCATCGACGCTGGCCAGTTCAACAATCTGACCGAGATACATCACCGCCACGCGATCGCTCATATGACGGATTACCGCTAAACCGTGCGCCACGATCACCATCGTCAGACCAAACTGCTGTTTCAGGCTCTCCAGCAGATTCACCACCTGCGCCTGCACCGACACATCCAGCGCTGAAACCGGCTCATCGCCGAGCAATAATTTCGGTTGGGATGCCAGGGCGCGGGCAATACCGATGCGCTGGCGCTGACCACCTGAAAACTCGTGCGGGTAACGCTCGGCCCAGGCCGCAGGCAGGCCAACGGTGCGTAGCAGTTCGGCGACGCGCGAATGGCGCTGATCGCGGCTCATCTTTTCGTGCAGCCACAAGGGTTCGCCAACAATCTGCTGCACCGTCATGCGCGGATTGAGCGAGGCAAACGGGTCCTGGAAGATAATCTGCAATTCACGGCGCAGCTGATTGAGCCGCGCGCCGCTGGCATCAGTAATGCTTTCGCCCTGATAGAACACGTCGCCAGCGCTGGCGGCCAATAACCGCAGCAGCAAACGGCCCAGCGTCGATTTACCGGAACCGGATTCGCCGACAATCGCCAGCGTTTCGCCCGGCATCACCTGCAGCGAAACGCGATCGACCGCCGTCACGCCGCGATTACGTGAAAACAGCCGGTTGCCCGCGGAGAAGGTTTTGCTTAAATCGCGGCACTCTAAAATCGGCTTCATGCACTTTCTCCCAGCGTGACGTATTGCTCTAACGGGGCGCGGAAACAGGCCACCTGATGATCGTTCGCCAGCGCGCGTAACGCCGGGCGATGCTGGTGGCAGCGTGTTTCGGCGAAGGGGCAACGCGTGGCAAAACGGCAGCCAGCCGGCATGTTTTCCGGCAACGGCACCTGGCCGGGAATGGTGGCCAGCGCACCTTCGCGTGCGCTCAGGCTGGGAATTGAGCCCATCAGGCCAATGGTGTAAGGATGCTGCGGATCGTTGAAAATACGCTCGACGCTGCCGCTCTCCACCACCTGACCGGCGTACATTACCGCCACGCGCTGCGCCACTTCCGCCACCACGCCGAGGTCGTGGGTGATCATCAGCACTGCAGTGCCGGTTTCCTGTTTTAGGGTGTTCAGCAGCGCCAGAATTTGCGCCTGAATGGTGACGTCGAGCGCGGTAGTGGGTTCGTCGGCAATCAGCAGTTTTGGCTGGTTGATCAGCGCCATCGCGATCATCACGCGCTGGCGCATGCCGCCGGAGAGCTGATGCGGATAGGCTTTGAGCCGCAGTTCTGGTGCCGGGATTTGCACTTTTTGCAGAATCGCCAGCGCCGCGTCCATTGCCTGGCGCTTATTCACTTTGCGATGGCGCATCACCGCTTCACTCAGCTGATCGCCAAGCGTGAAGGCCGGATTAAGTGAGGTCATCGGCTCCTGAAAAATCATCGCCAGTTGGTTGCCGCGCAGGCTGGCGTATTCGCTGCTGCTGAGCTGGCGCAGATCGCGGCCATCAAACAGCATGTCGCCCTGCAAGATGCGCGCGCTGTCAGGCTGCAAACCCATCAACGTCAGTGAGGTGATGCTTTTGCCGCAGCCCGATTCACCGACCAGCGCCAGCGTTTCTCCCGCCTCTAGCTGCAGAGAAATATCATCCAGCACCGTGACGGGCGAGCCGTGAAACTGCACGCGCAGATTGCGCAGCGATAAAACGGGATGTGCGGTCATGGCATATCCTCCTGGCGGGAATAGAGCGTTTCCATCAGCGCCTGTTGCAGCGCAAGCAGATGTTCACGCATCGCCGCTGCCGCTTCATGAGGCTGGCGCTGGGCGATGTGCATCACCAGCCGCTGATGATGGTTGTCATAGTTATCCAGGCGCGCCGGGGTGCGCGCCTGCACTCGCAAATGCTGCCAGCCGGGATCGCGGCGCACGGCATCAACGGCGTCGAACAGCCCGAGCATCAGACGATTGCCTGCCGCTTCGGCGATGGCGCGATGAAAGGCGCTGTCCCACAGTTCATGTTGATCGCCATCTTCTGGCGGCGTGATGGCGTGCATGCGCTCCAGCAGGCGTTTCATCAAGGCAATTTGCTCTTTGGTGGCGCGCAGGGCGGCAAGACTTGCCAGCCCCGGCTCCAGCTGCAAACGCGCTTCCATCACTTCAAGCAGATTCGATTGCTGCGGCAGATCCTGTAACACCAGCGGCTGCACCGGCGCGGAGGGCCCAACAAAGGTGCCTTTGCCCTGTTTACGCCAGATGCGGCCCTCTTCTTCCAGCACATCCAATGCCCGGCGAATTTCACGACGACCCACGCCAAAGCGCTCCGCTAACTCACGTTCGGTGGGCAGCGCGCGATCCGGCGTGTGCTCCTGTTGCTGAATCAGCTGGCGCAGTTGCTCAAGTGCGGTGCTGGAGTTGCGGCTGGTTTCTGGCGTGTCATTCATGATTGGTTCGCCTGTTTATGCATCAGAAAAAGATCGGTAAACGCCGCGTATCCAGCCCTTTTCCTGATGAAAGGCGAATTGGACCGCTTTCTTAGCGTAGGCAAGAAGTGAACCAATACTTAATTGGTTCAGCTTGGTGTGTCATCAATGTGTAATAACCACATGATCGCAAAGTAAAAGTTTTTTCAGTGCCCGTTCGGAATTGCGAGAGGCGTCAACGTTTCCATCGATGGGCTGCTTCACGTTGGTGCGCGCACGCTGCTTTTCTGTGCAATGCCAGCAAAGCGGCGACGCGCGGATCGTTAATATTTTATGTTTTTCAGCGGGATATAACCTTGGCATCCATTTTGTATGTGTTAACGCAGATGCAGGAGCGATAGCGGGCAACCGAGGTCGCCAGACAATTTGCAATGGGTCACTAGGGTTCCGGTCGAAAGATGCTGGTCCGAGAGTGGCCGACCGTCCTCTGACGGTTACACGGCGGGAAAAAAGCCCGGGAGGAAAGCGAGAACGTTGCTCGCCGCCTCCTGCTTTTTTTTCGCCCGTTAACGTCAGAGGAACCATCATGATCAAAGCCTGCCTTCGCCTGCTGTTGCTTTGCACCATCACGCTGTTCAGCGTCAATACGCTGGCCGCCGACAAACCCTCCTTCAAGATTTGCTGGTCGATCTACGCGGGCTGGATGCCGTGGGATTACGCGCAGCAGAGCGGTATCGTCAAAAAATGGGCCGACAAATACGGCATCGATATCCAGTTTGTGCAGGTTAACGACTATATCGAATCGGTGAACCAATACACCGCCGGTGGCTTTACGGGTTGCACCATGACCAACATGGATGCACTAACCATTCCCGCGACCGGCGGCGTGGATAGCACGGCGCTGATCGTCGGCGATTACTCCAACGGTAACGACGGCATTCTGCTGAAAGGCGCGGGAAACCTCTCGGCGCTGAAAGGCAAGCCGATCAATCTGGTCGAACTCTCGGTTTCACATTACCTGCTGGCGCGAGCGCTGGAAAAATCCGGCATGAGCGAGAAAGACGTCAAAGTGGTGAACACCGCCGATGCCGATTTGGTGGCGGCGTTTGGCACCGCCGATGTCAACGCTATCGTGACCTGGAATCCGCTGCTCGCCGAAGCGGAGAAGCAGCCGAACAGTCATCTGATTTTCTCTTCCGCGCAAATTCCGGGTGAAATCCTCGATCTGCTGGTGGTCAACAGCGCCACGCTTAAAAAGTATCCGCAGCTCGGCAAAGCGCTGACCGGCGCATGGTATGAAACGCTGAAAACCATGTCCGGCCCAACCGACAGCGCCAAAGCGGCACGCACACAAATGGCGCAGGCTTCCGGCACCGATCTGGCGGGCTTTGATCAGCAGCTGGCCGCCACGCATCTGTTCAGCGATGCCAAAACCACCCTCGATTTCGTCCAAAGCCCACAGCTCAAAGCCACCATGCAGATGGTCGCCGAGTTCTCGTTCAAGCACGGCTTGCTGGGCGAGGGCGCGCCGAGCGCCGATGTGGTTGGCGTGGCAACGCCTGCGGGCAATTGGGGCGATGCGGGCAACATCAAACTGCGCTTCACCGATGAGTACACCAAACTGGCCGCCGCCGGGCAGCTGTAAGCGAGGCGATGCCGATGCGTAAGTTGATCAACTACCAACCGCTGCCGCTGGGGCGCTTGCTGCTGGGCATCTTGCCGCTGCTGGCGCTGCTGCTGGTGTATCTGTTCGCGTCGGATGCGCGTCTCAGCCTGAATGCGGCAGACAAGCTGTTGCCGGGCTTTAACGTCATGGGCGACGCCATCAGCCGCATGGCGTTTCAGCCCAGCCCGCGCACCGGTGAATACCTGCTGTGGAGCGATACCGCCGCCAGTCTGCTGCGTTTGCTGTGTGGCGTGGCGATCAGCGCGCTATTGGCGCTGGCGCTGGGTCTGTTCACCGGCGCGCTGCCGGTGGTGCGGGCGGTGCTGGCGCCGCTGGTGACGTTGTTTGCACTGGTACCGCCGCTGGCGATTCTGCCGATTCTGTTTATCTGTTTTGGCCTCGGCGAAGTGTCGAAAGTGGTGCTGATTGTCATTGGCATCACGCCGTTGATTACCCGCGATTTGCAGCTGCAGGTGCAGAAAATCCCGCGCGAGCAGCTGGTGAAGGCGCAGACGCTTGGCGCGCACAGCGCGCAGATTTTGTGGCGCGTGATCCTGCCGCAGCTGATGCCGCGCCTGTTGGATGCGGTGCGGCTGTCGCTGGCGTCGGCGTGGCTGTTTTTAATTGCCGCCGAGGCTATCGCCGCCACAGAAGGTTTGGGTTATCGCATCTTCCTGATGCGGCGTTATCTGGCAATGGATGTGATTCTGCCGTACGTGGCGTGGATCGCGCTGCTGGCCTTCCTGCTCGACCTGTTGCTGCGGCTGATTAGCCGTCGCTGCTGGCCGTGGTATCACGCGAAATAAGGGGCGAGCGATGCCGTTACTGCAACTGAAAAACCTTGAGAAACATTACGGCCAGCAAGTGGTGCTGGAGCGCCTCAATATCGAGGTCGAAGAGGGCGAGTTTGTGGCGATTGTCGGTGCGTCCGGCTGCGGCAAAACCACCTTCCTGAATATGCTGCTCGGCACTGAAGCGCCCAGCAAAGGCCAGCTGTTACTGGATGGCGAACCGATTCCCGACGAACCGGATGCGCATCGCGGCGTGGTGTTTCAGCGCTATTCAGTGTTCCCGCATCTGACGGTGCTGGGCAACGTGATGCTGGGCGACGAGTTCAGCAGTGCGCGTTGGCTGGGCCGCGTGTGGGGAAAGAAGCGTCAGGCGATTCGCCAGCGTGCGCAGGCCATGCTGGCGCAGGTCGGCCTTGAACATGCGCAGAATAAATATCCGCATCAGCTGTCGGGCGGCATGCAGCAGCGTCTGGCGCTGGCGCAGGCGTTGATGAAGCAGCCGCGCATTTTGCTGCTGGATGAGCCTTTCGGCGCACTCGATCCCGGCATCCGCGGCGAGATGCACCAACTGATTACCCGCTTGTGGCAGCAGCACAACCTGACCATTTTCATGATCACCCACGATCTGAAAGAGGGATTTAGCCTCGCCTCGCGTCTGCTGGTGTTTGACAAGCTGCGCCACGATCCGCACGCGCCTGAAGCCTGGGGCGCGACCATCACGTACGACCTGCCGCTGGATCGCGCACAGCCATCCGAGCCGCTGGTCGCCTAAAGGAGAAAACCATGAAGCCTTATCAAACCTTGTTGCCGAGCGGCGCGCACTGGTCGCTGGTGATGCGCAGCGGCAGCGCGCTGACTCTTACCGATGTGGAAGGTGGCGCCAACGTCGGCCTGCTGTTTTACAACCCGGAAAACCTGCTGGAGCGCTATAACGCGCCCGACACCTTGAAGTGCCAGCACACTTTCCGCCTCACCGCCGGTCACTGTCTCTATTCAGATATGGGACGCATTTTCTGCGGCATTGAACACGACAGCTTCGGCTGGCACGAAAGCGTGTGCGGCACGCTGAATGCCGAACAAACCGCCGCGCGCTTTGGTGCCAGCACCTATCAACAGGCGCGCAACCTGCGCCATCAAAACGGCTACGACAGCTTTCTCGTCGAGCTGGCGAAGTATGGGCTCGGCCAGCGCGATATGGCGTCCTGCCTCAATCTGTTTGCGCAGGTGCGCGCCGACGATAACGGCACTTTGCGGCTGGAACGTCAGGGCGCGGCGGGTGCCAGCGTGCGTTTACGTTTTGCGATGGACACGCTGGTGCTGCTGCACACTTGCCCGCATCCGCTGAGCGCATCGCTGGATTATCCGCGCCAGCCGGTGCAGATCGAACTGGATGCTCAGCACGCGCCATTACCCGAAATCTGTCTGCAACGTGCTGAAAATCAACGCGGCTTGCGTAATAACGCGCTGTATCAACTGCAAGGAGAAATGTGATGATCACTGAAAGTCCGCGCAATCCAGACGAAGCGCGCTTACAACAGCAAATTGATGCCGGTGATTACTGGTTGCAGCGTATCGAAGCCGGTCAGACGCTACGCATCACCGATCTGGAAGGCAATCAGGCCGCCGATACGCTGTTTTTCAATGCTGATGACACCGCTGAACGCTACAGCATGAGCGACACGCTGCGCGGGCAGAACAATGTGTTTCTGACGGCCGGCAGCGTGCTGCGCTCCAACCGTGATCGCCCGATGTTGACCATTACCGCCGATACCTGCGGCCGTCACGATACCTTGGGCGGCGCCTGCTCGTGCGAGAGCAACACCGTGCGCTATGACCTGGAAAAGCGCCATATGCATTCGTGCCGCGATAGCTGGATGCTGGCGGTGGCGGAGAAGCCGCAGTTTGGCCTGATGCGCCGCGACATCACCCACAACATCAATTTTTTCATGAACGTGCCGGTGACGCATGACGGCGGATTGACCTTTGCCGACGGCATTTCTGCGCCGGGCAAATATGTCGAGATGGTGGCGCAGATCAACGTGCTGGTGCTGATCTCCAACTGCCCGCAGCTCAACAATCCCTGCAACGGTTACAACCCAACGTCGATTTTAGTCAGCGTGTGGTGATTCTCTGACGCAACGGGACGACCCGTTTTCTGCCGTCAATGCCATGCAGGACGACCTGCCGCAACGAGAGTATTCAGTCATGATTGATCGCGTATTAATTGCCAACCGTGGCGCGATTGCCGTGCGCATTATTCGTACCCTGCAAGCCATGAATATCCGGGCGATTGCCGTGTATGCCGAAGCCGACCGCCATGCGCGCCATGTGCGTCTGGCGGATGAAGCCTGGTCGCTCGGCGAAGGTCAGGTGCGAGACACTTATCTCAATCAGGATAAATTGCTGGCGATAGCCGCGCAGAGTGGCGCGCAGGCGCTGCATCCGGGCTACGGTTTTCTCAGTGAAAATCCAGAATTTGTCACGCGCTGCACAGCGGCGGGCGTGCATTTTCTTGGGCCGAGCGCCGAGCAGATGGCGGCTTTTGGCCTGAAACACAGCGCGCGTGCGCTGGCCGAACAGAACAACGTACCGCTGCTGCCGGGCAGCGGCTTACTGGCTTCGCTGGCCGAGGCGCAGCAGATGGCGGCGCAGATTGGCTATCCGGTGATGCTGAAAAGCACCGCGGGCGGCGGCGGGATTGGCATGCAGCGCTGTGACGATGCCGAACAGCTCGACGCGGCATTTACCCGCGTGAAGCGCCTGGCAGGCAACAACTTCGCCGACGATGGCGTATTTTTAGAGAAGTTCATTGCGCGTGCGCGCCATATCGAAGTGCAGATTTTTGGCGACGGCGCAGGTGAAGTGATCGCGCTCGGTGAGCGTGATTGTTCGGCGCAACGCCGTAATCAAAAGGTGCTGGAAGAGACACCCGCACCGGGCTTGAGCGCAGCGGTGCGCGCGCAGTTGCAGGCCACCGCCGTCAGGCTCGCGCGAGCGGTGAACTATCGCAGCGCGGGCACGGTGGAATATGTGTATGACGATGCCAGCCAGCAGTTCTGGTTCCTTGAAGTGAACACGCGTTTGCAGGTAGAACATGGCGTCACCGAAATGGTGTATGGCGTCGATCTGGTGCGCTGGATGGTGGAACTGGCACAGCAAACATTACCGCCGCTGGCAGATTTGCAGCCGGTCGCGCAAGGTCACGCCATTCAGGTACGGCTTTACGCCGAAGATCCCGCTAAGCAGTTCCAGCCCAGCGCCGGATTGCTCAGCCATGTGCAGTTCCCGACTGAGATTGAGGATGCCACGCTGCGTATCGACAGCAGCGTTGAGAGCGGCATGGAAGTTTCGCCGTTTTACGATCCAATGCTGGCGAAAGTGATTGTGCATGCCGCCGACCGCGCCAGCGCGCTCGGCAGCATGGTGCAGGCGCTGCACGTCACCGAATTGTACGGCATCGAAACCAATTTGCTGTGGCTGCGCCAGTTGTGCACGCTGCCGGAAGTGCAGCAGGGATGCATCATCACCGCCACCCTCGGCACCCTGCAGTGGCAGCCGCCAACGCTGGATATTATCAGCGGCGGCACCTTAACCACGGTGCAGGACGCGCCGGGCCGCATCGGCTATTGGCATGTTGGCGTGCCGCCTTCCGGTCCGTTCGACAGCCGCGCGTTCCAGCTCGGCAATCGCCTGTTAGATAATGATGCCCAAGCCGCCGGGCTGGAGATCACCTTGCGTGGCCCGACGCTGCGCTTTAACCAGGCCTGCAGTTTTGTACTGACCGGCGCGCCGATTGCCGCGCAACTCGATCAACAAAGGTTACCGATGAACCAGCGGCTAACGGCGCAGGCCGGGCAAACACTGACGCTCGGTGAAGTGCGCGATGGCAGCCGCAGCTATCTGCTGCTGGCTGGTGGCCTCGACACGCCGCGTTATCTGGGTAGCCGCAGCACTTTTACCCTCGGCAAATTTGGGGGTCATGCCGGACGCGCGCTGCGCGCCGGTGACGTGCTGCATCTCGCCGCGCCGCAGGTGCTGAGTGCCGCAACATTGCCTGACGAACTGCTGCCGCAACTTAACGGTTGCTGGCAGCTGCGGGTGATTTACGGCCCGCATGGCGCGCCCACCTTCTTCACCGATGACGACATCGCGGCATTTTTTGCCGCTGAGTGGCAAGTGCACTACAACTCCAGCCGCACCGGCATTCGCCTGATCGGCCCAAAACCGACCTGGGCGCGCAGCGACGGCGGCGAGGCGGGCATGCATCCTTCGAACATCCATGACAATGCCTACGCCTTCGGCACGGTGGATTTTACCGGCGATATGCCGGTGATCCTCGGCCCGGATGGCCCATCGCTGGGTGGATTTGTCTGCCCGGCAACGGTGATCGAGGCCGATCTGTGGAAGCTGGGGCAACTGAAAGCCGGCGATCGCGTGCAGTTCCAGCCGATCGATCTTTTCACCGCCGATCACCTGGCGCAGGCGCAGCGGGACGAGATCATCAAACTGCAATCTCAACCGATTACAGTGAACGCGGCGCTGCCGTTGATTGATCCTGTGCTGCACCATCATGCGGCAGCGGATCAACGTCCTTCGCTCTCTATTCGAGCAGCGGGCGACCGTTTCCTGCTGGTGGAATATGGCGATTTGCAGCTGGATATCGCGCTGCGTTTTCGCGTGCATGCGCTAATGCAATGGCTGGAAGCGCATCCGCTGCCGGGGCAACTGGAATTGACGCCTGGCATCCGCTCGCTACAAATCCATTATGACGCGCAGCTGTGTGCAAGAAGTGAGCTA
Organism: Pantoea trifolii; assembly: GCF_024506435.1. Lineage (NCBI taxonomy): Bacteria > Pseudomonadati > Pseudomonadota > Gammaproteobacteria > Enterobacterales > Erwiniaceae > Pantoea > Pantoea trifolii. The sequence goes on from NZ_JANIET010000001.1 coordinate 138,885, forward strand.
TTGGCGCAAATATTGCACGCTGATTTAGCATTGGGGAGCCTGGCCGATGCGGCCGTGCCTTCGCGCACCGTATGGCTGCCGCTCAGCTGGGATGATGCAGCCTGCCGTGAAGCGATTGTGCGCTACGACCAATCCGTCAGACCGAATGCGCCGTGGTGCCCAAGCAATATTGAATTCATTCGCCGCATCAATGGGCTGGATAGCATTGAGTCGGTAAAAGAGATCGTCTTTAGCGCTTCTTATCTGGTGATGGGATTGGGCGATGTCTATCTCGGTGCGCCGGTGGCGACGCCACTCGATCCACGTCATCGCCTGGTGACCACCAAATACAATCCGGCGCGCACCTGGACGGCGGAGAATTCGGTGGGGATCGGCGGCGCTTATATGTGCGTGTACGGCATGGAAGGGCCGGGCGGTTATCAGTTTGTTGGACGTACCATGCAGATGTGGAACCGCGATCGCCCAACAGCCGCGTTTACCCAGCCCTGGTTACTGCGCTTCTTCGATCAAATTCGTTTTTATCCGGTAGAAGCCGACGAGCTGCTGCAGATTCGTGAGCGTTTTCCGTGGGGCGATTATCCGCTGCGCGTGGAACAGGGCGAATTCCGTCTCGCCGACTATCAGGCAATGCTGACGCAGCAAGCGCAGGAGATTGATGCCTTCCAACAACAGCGCCAGCAGGCATTTGATGAGGAGTTGGCGCGCTGGCGAGCCGAAGGGCAGTTTACCTTCGATAGCCAGCTGCAAGCGCAGAGCGGCGAAGAGAGTGTGGTGCCAGCCGGATGTCATCCCGTTGAGAGTCAGGTGGCCGGCAGCGTGTGGCAATGGTTGGTGGAGGAAGGCAGTGAAATTCGTGCGGGTGCCACGGTCGGCATCCTCGAATCAATGAAGATGGAAATCCCGATCGTCGCGCCCGTCAGTGGAAAAATCCATAGTCTGACGCGGCTGTCTGGGCAGCAAGTGCAGGCGGGTCAATTACTTATGGTGATCGACCCAAAAGTGGCATAAGAAAGAATAAAAAATAATCAGGAATCTGGCAGCAAAGTCGGGGATCTGTCCCATACTTAGAAACCCGAACTATTGTTGCATTGCCCTGACATCTTTTGCAGTGCTCAACAGGCTGTGTCCCGCATCGGTTTGATAATAACTATGCGAAACCGCTACGGGATACAGCCTGATCGTCCGGTTTCAGCGCCTGGTGGCGCTTACCTCTCTACTTTCACGTGCTTCATAGTGAGTTTTTAAGGAGTTCTCTATGGAATTAAAAGATCCCATGGTCGAGTTGCTCAGCAGCCTTGAGCAGATTGTTTTGACACGTGACGCTAAGCCATCCGTATCAGAAATTTCTATCAACCAGACTACAGTTCCCGAGCCGCAGCGTTTACGCGAAATGACCGGCATGCAGGTTGACGAATTTGCCCGCGTGATGGGTGTTAGCGTTTCGTCAGTTAAAAGCTGGGAGGCGCAACGTACGCGTCCTTCCGCTACGGCGCGCAAACTGATGAAGCTGTTACAAGCTAACCCGTATTTAGGGCGCCAGCTGCTGGAGTAATCCTTGTTGAGGATGCTCCAACCCGCCTAAATGGCGGGTTTTTTAATTTATAGCGCCGTACTTTGCCGCCTGTTTGATGAACCAACTCTCTGGCACGCTGTATGGCGGCAGCGCTAATTGCGCTAATCCCTGTTTGATGGTTTGTTCAGCTTGCTGCCACAAATGACTATCGCCCTCGCGCAGGAGCTGAATCTGAATCTGCTTTTCCACCAGATAGACGCGCGCAAAGTCGGCATCGTACTGCACGATGGCGCGAGTATTGTCGATGATGTCGGCCAGCTTGATGGTTTGCGCCTCGGGCGAGGCATCGGCGGTATGACGGAAATGCGCCAGCTTACGTGCGGCGCGATTTTTCGCTGCAGGCTGCGCGCTGTCGGTGAGTTGATCTACCAGGTCCGCCACGCGCGCGCCGAAATGGCGCTCGATATCATCTAAGGTGCTAGGCGTGTCTTCAACTGTGTCATGCAGCCAGGCGGCGGCAATCATCTGTTCATCATCGGTAACGCTACGCACTAACTCGGCGACGGCAGCCGGATGCACAATGTAAGGCTCGTCAGTGTATTTGCGGCGTTGACCCGCAGCAGCATGCGCTTCAGTGGCATAACGGCGCGCTTGCTCTTCCAGTGAATCTCGCATATTTCACTCTCCCAGAGAAAAGTCGCTTGCAATTATCTAGCGCGCTATTTATATTCAAACCCATGAACAGTAATCAAGATGACAAAAAAGTGAAGCAGGCGCCACTTCAGTTAGATCAGCAGCTCTGCTTTGCGCTGTATTCGGCGAATCTCGCGATGCACAAAGTCTATCGCCAGCTGCTATCCAGGCTGGAGATTACCTATCCGCAATATCTGGTGATGCTGGTGCTGTGGAATCAGGACGATGTGACGGTTTCCGAGATTGGTGAGCAGCTGTTTCTTGATTCAGCAACGCTGACGCCGCTGCTGAAACGTCTGGAGAGCGCGGGTTTACTGCGACGCCAGCGTTCACGCCAGGATGAGCGTCAGGTTGTGGTGACGTTGACCGATGAAGGTCGAGCGTTGCGTGAGAAAGCGGAAAGCATTCCGGAAGCCATTCAGTGTGCGACGGCCTGCGATGATCAGGCAATGGCGTCACTGAAAGGTCAGTTAGACGAGTTGCGCGACAGCCTTTACCGCGCCAATTGATGTTGAGTAGGGGAAGTCGCTGTCCCGACATCCCCATAGATGACGTTCAGGTTTGCGCATAATAAGTAGTGCGCGATTATATAGCGAATTAACGAGGTTATTATGTCTTTAGAACAAGTTGTTTATACTGCAAAAGCAAAAGCCACCGGCGGTCGTGATGGTCGTGCGACTTCTTCTGACAACGTGCTGGATGTAAAACTGGGCGTGCCAAAAGAGATGGGCGGCGCAGGCGGCGAAGTGACTAACCCAGAGCAGCTGTTTGCCGCGGGTTATTCAGCCTGTTTCCTCGGCGCGATGAAGTTTGTAGCTGGCCGCGACAAGATTGCGATGCCGAAAGATGCATGGATTGAAGGCGAAGTGGGTATTGGCCCAATCCCGAACGGTTTCGGAATTGAAGCCAAGCTGAATATCCATCTGCCAGAAATGGATGCGGCTGAAGCGCAGAAGCTGGTGGATGCGGCGCACATCGTTTGCCCATACTCAAACGCAACGCGTGGCAACATCGACGTGACGCTGAACATCATCAACTAATTGATGTGGCTAGCGATAAAAGGCTCCTGCGGGAGCCTTTTTTACATCTGAATTACATTCGAACTGCTTCAATTAGAAAAATTGTCTGGTCTTACCATTGGTTAAATGTTCTACTGCTCGGCTTCGCGCCATCGCCCTTTCGCCAGTCGGAATCGTCCCGATCCTGCATCTTGCGTCACGCTTTTTCCGCGGTTTAGCGAACTCTGCTGTCTTTAAACAGTCACATAACGGTTGATACAACGACACCAGGTCGGGAATAGATATTTTCATGAATTATATTAAAAGTTTAACGCAGCAAAAGCTGTCTCTGCTGCTTGCCCTCTATCTGGGCATCTTATTGAATTTGCCAATATTTTATCGCCGCTTTGACGGCTTTTTAACAAAATCCAATATCTCAAATTGGCTCTCAGCTGCCGCAGAAGTGATGGCTGCCGTACTTCTCACCTTTTTCCTGATGCGCCTGCTGTCGCTGGGCGGGAAATGGGCTTATCGCATACTGGCCACACTCACCGTGATCATTTCTGTTGCTGCCGCCTATTACATGGCGTTTTTCAACGTGGTGATTGGTTACGGCATTATCGCCTCGGTGATGACCACCGATATCGATCTCTCTAAAGAAGTGATTGGCCTGCATTTCGTGTTGTGGATGGTGCTGGTGAGCGCGCTGCCGCTGCTGCTTATCTGGCGCAATAACCTCAGCCACACGCTGATTGAACAACTTAAAACGCCTGGCCAACGTCTGAAGCCGATAGCCGTTATGCTGCTTAGCGTCGCGCTGGTGTGGCTGCCAATTCGCTATTTCGACAAGCTGCAAAAGGTGAATGAAGAAATCACCAACATCGATTTACCGAGTTATGGCGGCGTGGTGGCGCACTCCTATCTGCCATCCAACTGGATCGCCGCACTGGGCCTGTTTGCCTGGACTAAAGTCGATGAAGAGTGGGATGGCCAGGAGTTGCTCGATCCGGCGAAGAAATTTACCTACGTCGCGCCAGCGGGCATCGACGATACCTATATGGTGTTCGTGATTGGTGAAACCACGCGCTGGGATCACATGGGGATGCTTGGCTACGATCGTGATACCACGCCGAAGCTGTCGAAAGAGAAGAATCTGGTCGCGTTCCGTGGTGAATCTTGTGATACCGCCACCAAGCTGTCGCTGCGCTGCATGTTCGTGCGCGAAGGCGGCACCATGGATAATCCGGGTCGCACGCTGAAAGAACAAAACGTTTTCGCTGTATTGAAAGAGCTGGGCTTTACGTCTGAGTTGTTCGCGATGCAGAGCGAAGTGTGGTTCTACGATAACGCTGACACCAATAACTTCTCGTTCCGCGAGCAGATTGGCTCAGAGAAGCGTAATCAGGGCAAAGCGGTCGATGACATGCTGTTAGTGCCGGAGTTACAGGCATCGTTACAACGCTTCCCGAAAGGCAAGCATGTGGTGATTCTGCACACTAAAGGCTCGCACTACCTTTATTCTCAGCGTTACCCGCGTGATTTCGCGCGCTATAAGCCGGAATGCATGGGCGTTGATGAGAAGTGCAGTAAAGCGCAGTTGATTAATGCCTATGACAACTCGATTTTGTACGTTGATACCATGCTGGACAGCGTGCTCGATCAACTGCGTGATAAGAAGGCGATTGTGTTCTACGCCTCCGATCACGGTGAGTCGATTAGCGAGAATATGCACTTGCACGGCACGCCGCGCGAGATGGCGCCACCGGAGCAATTCCGCGTACCGATGATGGTGTGGGCTTCTGATAAGTATCTTGAGGACCCAACTAACCGCAGCAACTTCGAACGTTTGCAGGCACAGCAGCGCGTGGGTAAAACTCATCGCCATGTTGAGCTGTTCGATACCATTATGGGTTGCCTCGGCTACACCTCGCCAGACGGCGGAATTAAAGATGCGAATAACTGGTGTTCGGCACCGGCAGCCACGCCGGCTAAACCGCTTTGATTTGCTGGGGTTGCTGATCTTTGCTTGCTTTCCAGGCGATCAGATGGGTTTTCAGTAAAAGGCATTGACGCTTTTTTAGCAGCGCAGTAATATGCGCCCCCATCGGCGAGTAGCGCAGCTTGGTAGCGCAACTGGTTTGGGACCAGTGGGTCGGAGGTTCGAATCCTCTCTCGCCGACCATATTTGAAGAAACCTGCTTTTATAAGCAGGTTTTTTTTCGTCTGTAATTTGGGATTCTATATAGTTCGCTCCTCAGCCGATCAGGCTGAAATACAGGGCCGCTCCGTAAAGTCGCCGTGGACACATCCCTGTGGGCTCTGCCGACGCATCCATGCGTCGGAAGCTTTACTCCGCGGCCCTGTATCTCATCCTTAATGGGGCTCCGCTGCGTTGGGTTATACAGCCACACCGATGTTGATCAGCGATGGGAAGGCGGCTCGGTTAGCAAAGCGTCCGCCGCAGGGATGCGGCGGTCGAGGCTACAGGGACGTATTCACGCCGACTTTGCGTTCGAGCCGCCTTTCCTGAGCAACGCAACGAGCGAACAGCAAAACCCGTCTATTTAAGCCTTCCACGCGTCAAATCAATAATAACTAGTAATATCCCCAGTCTACTCTCTGCATCCCTTGCCAAATCACACCAACAGGCTTAATTCGCGAAACATTCTTCTTATGACCTGTTTATGCATCATGCTGATTTCTTATGCCATTTCACTAGCACATTCCGCTGCCTGAACGTCATAACGCACGAAGAATCGTTCAGATATTCAACATTTACCAATAAGTTTTGTGTGTTTTTTAACGGTGATAATCACTGCCATTTGGCTACATAGCCAGATAATCACGCGGCATTGAGCGCTTTATCACCTTTTTTAATTTTGGCTTACGCTGAGAAGGGTGTTTTTTATCGTTGCTTGCACTTACTCACACTCTGTGTAAATAACCCCACACTGTATTGACGTTCATTGCAACTGTTGACAAATTGATGCGTCAATAAAATGTAGAGAAGGACGTGTCTGACAGATTCCACGGTGCCAGCACAAAAAAATAACCGCTCACATTTTGCTTACTCTTAATTGACCTGCCCGAACCGCATAAAAAAATCAGAGGTCGGGCGACGCACACAACATCACATCACAATGGAGCAAAACATGATCAACTCCCTGGCTAAATCCAGGATGCTGAAGGTCGGTCTCAGCCTGATTGCTATGACCGTTGCCGCTGGTGTCCAGGCGAAAACCCTCGTTTATTGTTCAGAAGGTTCGCCGGAAGGCTTCAACCCGCAGCTCTTCACATCGGGCACCACCTACGACGCAAGCTCCGTACCGATCTACAACCGTTTGGTTGAGTTCAAAACCGGTACCACTGAGCTGCAGCCAGGCCTGGCAGAAAAATGGGATGTCAGCGCGGACGGTAAAACCTATACCTTCCACCTGCGTCAGGGCGTGAAGTGGCAAACCACCAAAGACTTCAAGCCAACCCGCACCTTTAATGCCGATGACGTCGTGTTCTCCTTCGAGCGTCAGCTCGACAAAAACAACAAATACCACGGTGTTTCTGGCGGCAGCTACGAATACTTCGAAGGCATGGACATGCCTAAGCTGATCGCCAAAATCGAGAAAGTTGACGATTACACCGTACGCTTCACCCTGACGCGCCCAGAAGCGCCGTTCATCGCTGACCTCGGCATGGACTTCGCCTCAATCATTTCTAAAGAATATGCCGACAACATGCTGAAAGCGGGCACGCCTGAGAAGCTGGACCTCAATCCAGTGGGCACCGGTCCGTTCGTACTGCAGCAGTATCAGAAAGACTCGCGCATTCTGTACAAAGCGAACCCAGACTTCTGGGGCACCAAGCCGAAGATTGATCGCTTAGTGTTCTCCATCACGCCAGATGCGTCTGTGCGTTATGCGAAACTGCAGAAGGGTGAGTGCCAGGTAATGCCGTATCCGAACCCGGCCGACATCGCCAGCATGAAGAAAGACGACAAAATTAACCTGATGGAACAGCCTGGTCTGAACGTCGGTTACCTGTCGTTCAACACCGAGAAAAAACCGCTGGATAACGTGAAAGTGCGTCAGGCACTGACCATGGCGGTGAACAAACAAGCCATCATCGATGCCGTTTATCAGGGCGCTGGCCAGGCCGCGAAAAACCTGATCCCACCAACCATGTGGGGCTACAACGACGACATCAAAGATTACGCCTACGATCCTGAGAAAGCGAAAGCGCTGCTGAAAGAAGCGGGCATGGCGGATGGTTTCTCTATCGACCTGTGGGCAATGCCGGTTCAGCGTCCATACAACCCGAACGCACGCCGCATGGCGGAAATGGTTCAGGCTGACTGGGCGAAAATTGGCGTGAAAGCCAAAATCGTCACCTTCGAATGGGGCGAGTACCTGAAACGCGCGAAAGCCGGTGAACACCAGACCGTGATGATGGGCTGGACCGGTGATAATGGGGATCCAGATAACTTCTTCGCCACGCTGTTCAGCTGTGCAGCGGCGAAAGACGGTTCTAACTACTCACGTTGGTGCTACAAGCCGTTTGAAGATCTGATTCAGCCAGCCCGTGCTGAAGCCGATCACAACAAACGTATTGAACTGTACAAACAGGCTCAGGTAGTGATGCATGACCAGGCGCCAGCGCTGATCATCGCCCACTCAACCGTATACGAGCCAGTGAGCAAGAAAGTAACAGGTTATGTGGTTGATCCATTAGGTAAACATCACTTCGAAAACGTCGATATCCAGGAATAACCTTTCGGATTATCGCGGTCAGGGCCAGCATTGCTGGCCCTCGGGCGGCACCTTCGCCGCCCGTATTCCGCTCTTTTTTTCCGGCAAATTCTAATATTGAAGCGCTTCTTGCGTCGCGTCTGCCCCTGGCGGGCTGCGAGTGTTGAGCAATGTTGTCCCCGGCGGTAACGCTGTGGGAAATGTCAGAGAACCAGGATTATGCTGCAATTCGTACTCCGACGTTTGGGCCTTGTCATCCCAACGTTCATCGGTATCACATTATTGACCTTCGCGTTTGTCCACTTGATCCCCGGCGATCCGGTGCTGATCATGGCCGGCGAACGCGGTATCTCTCCTGAACGTCACGCGCAACTGATGGCGCAATTTGGCCTCGATCAGCCGATGTGGAAGCAATATCTCACCTACATCAACGGCGTCTTGCACGGTGACCTCGGCATCTCGCTGAAAAGCCGTATCCCGGTCTGGGACGAATTCGTACCACGCTTCAAAGCCACGCTGGAACTGGGCATCTGCGCCATGTTGTTCGCCGTGGCGGTTGGTATTCCCGTTGGCGTGCTGGCCGCAGTAAAACGCGGCTCGATCTTCGATCACACCGCCGTAGGCATCTCGCTCACCGGTTACTCGATGCCGATTTTCTGGTGGGGCATCATGCTGATCATGCTGGTCTCGGTGCAGTGGAACCTCACGCCGGTCTCCGGGCGCGTCAGCGACACCATCTTCCTCGACGACAGCCATCCACTCACCGGCTTTATGCTGATTGATACGCTGTTCTGGGGCGAAGAGGGCGATTTCAAAGATGCGGTGATGCACATGATTTTGCCGGCCATCGTGCTCGGCACCATTCCGCTGGCGGTGATTGTGCGTATGACGCGATCCTCAATGCTGGAAGTGCTGGGTGAAGATTACATCCGTACCGCGCGTGCCAAAGGCCTGACGCGTATGCGTGTGATTGTGGTGCATGCGCTGCGTAACGCCATGCTGCCGGTCGTCACCGTGATTGGTTTGCAGGTCGGTACGCTGCTGGCCGGTGCGATTCTGACCGAAACCATCTTCTCGTGGCCAGGACTTGGTCGCTGGCTGATCGAAGCGCTGCAACGCCGTGACTATCCGGTGGTGCAGGGCGGCGTGCTGCTGGTGGCGATTCTGATCATCGTGGTCAACCTGCTGGTTGATCTGTTGTACGGCGTGGTCAATCCACGTATCCGTCATAAGAAATAAGGGGGAATCATGTCTGCTGTTGATCCCGCAAGCGTAACTGCTGCACCCAAGCCGATGACCCCGTTGCAGGAATTCTGGCACTACTTTAAACGTAACAAAGGCGCGGTAATCGGCCTGGTTTACATCGTTCTGATGCTGTTGATCGCCATCTTCGCTGATGTGCTGGCACCGCACGCACCGGCCGAGCAATTCCGCGATGCCTTGCTGCATCCGCCAGTCTGGCAGGAAGGCGGCAGCTGGAGCTACATTCTCGGTACCGATGACGTGGGCCGCGATGTGCTGTCGCGCCTGATGTACGGCGCGCGCCTGTCGCTGCTGGTCGGCTGCATGGTGGTGGTGCTGTCGCTGATTCTCGGCGTGATATTTGGCCTGATGGCCGGCTACCTCGGCGGCGTGGTTGACGCCATCATTATGCGTGTGGTCGATATCATGCTGGCGCTGCCAAGCCTGCTGCTGGCATTGGTGCTGGTGGCAATCTTTGGTCCGTCGATTGTTAACGCCTCGCTGGCGATTACCTTCGTCGCCTTGCCGCACTATATCCGTCTGACGCGTGCTGCTGTGCTGGTTGAAGTGAACCGCGATTACGTCACCGCTTCGAGCGTGGCGGGTGCCGGTACGCTGCGCCAGATGTTCATCAATATTCTGCCTAACTGCCTGGCACCGCTGATCGTGCAGGCATCATTAGGTTTCTCCAATGCCATCCTCGATATGGCGGCGTTGGGCTTTCTCGGTATGGGGGCGCAGCCGCCAACGCCGGAGTGGGGCACCATGCTCTCCGACGTGTTGCAGTATGCGCAAAGTGCCTGGTGGGTGGTGACATTCCCTGGAGTGACCATTCTGCTAACGGTTCTGGCATTCAACCTCATGGGCGATGGTTTGCGTGATGCACTCGACCCGAAACTCAAGCAGTAAAGAGGCACCGAGATGGCGTTATTAAATGTAGACAAGTTATCGGTGCATTTCGGCGACGAAAAAACACCGTTCCGTGCGGTTGACCGCATCAGCTATCAGGTCGAGCAAGGCCAGGTGGTGGGTATTGTTGGTGAATCTGGCTCGGGCAAATCCGTGAGTTCACTGGCGATTATGGGCCTGATTGATTATCCCGGCCGCGTAATGGCGGAAAAACTGGAGTTCAACCAGCGCGACCTGCAGAAAATCTCCGAAAAAGAGCGCCGCCAGCTGGTGGGCGCAGAAGTAGCGATGATTTTCCAGGACCCCATGACCAGCCTCAACCCGTGCTACACCGTGGGTTTCCAGATCATGGAAGCGCTGAAGGTGCATCAGGGCGGCAGCAAACGTACGCGTCGTCAGCGCGCGATTGATCTGCTCGATCAGGTGGGCATTCCTGACCCGGCATCGCGTCTTGATGTCTATCCGCATCAGCTGTCGGGCGGTATGAGCCAGCGCGTGATGATCGCCATGGCGATTGCCTGCAAACCGAAACTGCTGATCGCCGATGAGCCAACCACCGCACTCGACGTCACCATTCAGGCGCAGATCATCGAACTGCTGCTGGAGTTGCAGAAGCAGGAGAACATGGCGCTGATCCTGATTACTCACGATCTGGCGCTGGTGGCCGAAGCGGCACAGCACATCATCGTGATGTATGCCGGACAAGTGGTGGAAAGCGGTAAAGCGGTGGATATCTTCAAAGCGCCGCGTCATCCATATACGCAAGCGCTGCTGCGCGCGCTGCCGGAGTTTGCCGCCGATAAAGCGCGTCTGGCCTCGCTGCCTGGCGTGGTGCCGGGTAAATACGATCGCCCAACCGGCTGCCTGTTAAATCCGCGCTGCCCGTATGTGACCGATCGCTGCCGCCGCGAAGAGCCGGAGCTGCGCGACATTCCGGGCCGTCAGGCCAAATGTCACTTCCCACTGGATGATGCCGGGAGACCGACTTATGAGTCTTGATAACAACCAGCAGGATTACCTGCTGCAGGCGATTGACCTGAAAAAACACTACCCGGTGAAGAAAGGTCTGTTTGGCCAGGAACGTCTGGTAAAAGCGCTGGATGGCGTCTCGTTCAACCTCGAACGCGGCAAAACGCTGGCGGTGGTGGGTGAATCCGGCTGTGGTAAATCCACGCTGGGCCGCTTGCTGACCATGATTGAAACGCCAACCGAAGGCCAGCTGTTCTGGCACGGTCAGGATCTGTTAAAACACGATCCGCAGGCGCAGAAACTGCGTCGTCAGAAAATCCAGATCGTGTTCCAGAACCCTTATGGTTCGCTCAATCCGCGTAAGAAAATCAGCCAGATTCTGGAAGAGCCGCTGGTGATCAACACCTCGCTGACCAAAGCGGAGCGCAAAGAAAAAACGCTGGAGATGATGGCGAAGGTAGGCCTAAAAACCGAGCATTACGATCGTTATCCGCACATGTTCTCGGGCGGCCAGCGTCAGCGTATCGCGATTGCGCGTGGTTTGATGCTCGACCCGGATGTGCTGATTGCCGATGAGCCGGTCTCCGCGCTCGACGTTTCGGTGCGTGCGCAGGTGCTTAACCTGATGATGGATTTGCAGCAGGATTTAGGCTTGTCCTACGTCTTTATCTCGCATGACCTGTCGGTGGTGGAACACATCGCCGATGAGGTGATGGTGATGTATCTCGGCCGCTGCGTTGAGAAGGGCAGCAAAGAGGCGATCTTCAGCAATCCGCGCCATCCTTACACGCAGGCGCTGCTGTCAGCGACACCACGTCTTAACCCGGACGATCGCCGCGAGCGCATCAAGCTCACGGGCGAACTGCCGAGCCCGCTCAATCCGCCGCCGGGCTGTGCGTTTAACGCGCGCTGCCGTCGTCGTTTTGGCACCTGCGTTCAGTTGCAGCCAAAGCTGAAGCAGTATGGCGATCAACAAATCGCCTGCTTCGCGGTGGATCAGGATGAGAACCAGCCAGTGGGCGCGTGATAAATTACCGCTATAAATGAATGAAGGCTCCTGCGGGAGCCTTTCTTTTATCCTTAATACATCAGATTAATTAACGACAAAACCTGTTATGGCCAAAGCTATGCAAAAAGCATTACGCGAGTGCATCAGTGCTCAATTGGTCCTGACCAGGACTTAAAGCGTAAAGGCAAATTCTTATTTGCGTCGGGATTGCGTGAGCGACTTCACAATGAAATAAAATCCATAACTTGCAGCGCAATAGAGAAAATTCAGTAGCTTAGGTTAAAATCCCCTGCGTAATTATTTCTGTTAATTGATACTAATTAATACCCGTCAATAAATAACTGCACGCTTCTTGCATGCCCGTTTTTTCAATCTTAAAGATAGAATTCTTTTGTTGAATGCGGCGTTTTAATAATCAGATTTGTCTCACCGTCTTTTAATGTGTGTGATATATTCGCGGAAAATTCCCTCCCGCTTTTACAGGCTCTGATCATGAAGAATTACGACGATCTGCAGCGTTTTAAAGAGAAAACGCAGACGCTTGATATCGCTTTTAAGGATATGTCCGGTCAATCGCATGAAGCCGATCAAAGTCAGTGGGCGTTACTGCGTCAATTGACCACCGATCAAGAGCCTGAATTAGGAAGCGGCCAGCGCATTGATATGCCGCAACCGCATCCGATTCGCGGGGATGAATTTAGCGCACCGCCGGAGCCTGCTCAGGCTGCACCTGACAGTCCGGCTCGTGGATCGATTCTCGACAGCCTGAACGCGCCTGCCGCCGCCCAGCCGGAGACCGGCTCATCGCTGTTTCCGCCCGCGCCATCAGTTAAACCGGTGTCGTCTGCTACGCCATTAGCGCCGAAAGCCACGTTGGTGGAGCGTCAGGCCACGACTTCACTGTTTCCGCCGGCCAAACCTGTCGCCGCATCCGCTGCACCAATTGCTCAGCCTGCTGCTGTTGCCGCGCCTGCACCGGCAGCGCCAGCGCCGATCGCGCCAGCCCCTGCGCACACCTTTGCCGCTGCGGTTGAACCGGCACGTCCGGCTGCGCCCGCACCGTCTCGCTTTGGTGCGCTGTTCCGCTCGCGTCCCGCCGAGCCCGCTAATTTGTCAAAAGAAACACCGTTAAAACCGCTACTGGAGAAGATTGCGCTATGCCGTTAGTTTGTGTGTGCTCGCCAAAAGGGGGAGTAGGGAAAACCACCATGGCGGCCAACCTTGCGTGGAGTTTGGCTCGCGCTGGCAGCAAGGTCTTGGCAATCGATTTCGATGTTCAGAACGCCTTGCGCCTGCATTTCGGCGTACCGCTGAATGATGGTCGCGGCTTTGTCGCGCGCTCTGAAGATCAGGCTGACTGGAGCCAATCGATTCTGACCACCGGCGGCAACATTTTCGTCATGCCTTATGGCGAAGTCAGTGAAGAGCAGCGTGAACGTTTTGAAGAGAACCTGGTAAAAGATCCGCATTTCCTGAAACGCGGTCTGGACACGGTATTGAATTATCCGGGACTGGTGATTATCGCCGATTTTCCGCCAGGTCCGGGTCCCGCGCTTAAAGCAATGCAGGCACTTGCCGATATGCATTTAGTGGTGATGTTAGCGGATACCGCGTCGGTCTCTTTACTGCCGCAAATTGAAAATGACCGCATGATTGGTCAGCCGCTAAATAATAAACGTGGTCATTATTTTGTGCTTAATCAGAGCGACAATCGCCGCAATATTAGCCGTGAAGTTACCGCTTTTATGCAGCAGCGCCTGGGTGAGAACTTATTAGGCGTGGTACATCGTGATGAAAGTGTCGCGGAAGCCAATGCCTCGCAACAATCTGTTTATGATTTCAGCCCAGCTTCCGCCGCTGCGTTTGATATCGAATTAGTGGCAAAACGCGCAGCCAATATCCTGAATATCACCGTCGGCAACGGCGAAGTTCAGGCACCTATTCGCAGCCACTATTAATAATGAGGCCGTCTCCGGCCCCATAATAACAACACAGCTTCTTCAGGGTGAATCATGAGTAAACTCGGGTTTTACCTGCTGCTGCTGGTGCTTGCACCAGTGGCGGCGGTAATCGTCATCACGCCTATGGACAGCCAGAAGCAATATATATTTGGCTTAATCAGCATCGGCATGATGTTTTTACTGGGCTTCAGCAAAAGCCGCAAAATAACTATCGTCATGGTTATCCTATCCGCGCTGATGTCGACCCGATATATCTGGTGGCGCACCACGGAGACGCTGCAATTTAATTCTGAGATTGAAGCGATTCTCGGTATCGGCTTATATCTGGCCGAACTGTACGTCTGGCTGATCTTAATTCTCGGCTTCCTGCAAACCACCTGGCCATTAAAACGCACCATCGAACCTTTGCCGGATGATACCAGCCTGTGGCCGACGGTGGATGTGTATGTTCCAACCTACAATGAAAGCCTCGATGTGGTACGTGATACTGTGCTGGCGGCGCAGTGTATTGATTACCCGCGCGACAAGCTGAAGGTCTATTTGCTGGATGACGGTAAACGCAGTGAGTTTGCGGTATTTGCCGCTGACGTCGGCGTGGGTTACATCACCCGTGACGATAACAATCACGCCAAAGCCGGTAACCTCAACCACGCCATGAAGATCACCAAAGGTGAGCTGATTTGCATCTTCGACTGCGATCACGTGGCTACGCGCACCTTCCTGCAGGCGACGGTCGGTCCGTTCCTGAAAGATCCCAGGCTGGCGCTGCTGCAAACCCCGCACTACTTCTATTCACCGGATCCGTTCGAGCGTAACCTGCGCGCGGCGCGCAGCATCCCGAACGAAGGTTCACTGTTTTACGGCCCGGTACAGCAGGGTAACGATAACTGGAACGCCACCTTCTTCTGCGGCTCCTGTGCGGTGATTCGCCGAAGCGCGCTGGAAGAGATCGGTGGCTTTGCGGTAGAAACCGTGACGGAAGATGCGCATACCGCACTGAAAATGCAGCGTCTCGGTTGGGGCTCGGCCTTCCTGGCGATTCCGCTGGCGGCCGGTCTGGCCACCGAGCGTCTTGGTCTGCACGTGGTGCAGCGTAACCGCTGGGCGCGCGGCATGACGCAGATCTTCCGCGTCGATAACCCGCTGTTTGGCCGTGGATTGAAGTGGCAGCAACGTCTGTGCTACCTCAACGCCATGCTGCACTTCCAGTTCGGCTTGCCGCGCGTGGCGTTCCTGACGGCACCGCTGGCCTACCTGCTGTTCAACCTGAATATCATTCACTCGTCGGCATCGCTGATTTTCGCCTACGTCTTGCCGCATCTGGTGATGTCGCTCTACGTCAACTCACGGATGAACGGCAAGTTCCGTTACACCTTCTGGGGCGAAATCTACGAAACCGTGATGTGCTTCCACCTCGTAATCCCCACGCTGTTGACCATGCTGGCACCGAAGCGCGGCAAGTTTAACGTAACGGATAAAGGTGGCCTGCTCGATCAGGGCTTCTTCGACTTCCACATCGTGCGTCCACACGTGATTGTCGCGGTGCTGCTGTCGATTGGCATCATCGCTGGCGTGGTACGTGCGACGGCGCATGACTACTTTGGCGTCGATCCTTACGTTATCGCCCTCAACGTCGGCTGGGCGGTGTTCAGCCTGATTATCCTGATGGCGGCGATTGCCGTGGCGCGCGAAACCAAGCAAGTGCGTAAAACCATCCGTATTGAAGTGCAGATTCCGGCGGTGATTCACTACGCCAGCGGCATCTCGTCGCGCACGAAAACCAGCGATCTTTCGATGGGCGGCGCGCAGCTGGATGCGCCGGACAATCGTCACGAACACGATGAAATCGAAGAGATCGACCTGTTGCTGAAATCGGGCACCATCACCATTCCGGTGAGTAAAATCTCCGGCGATGAAGAGAGCATCCGTCTGCGCTTTGGCGATATGCCGCTGTCGCGCCGTCGTGAATTGGTGCGCGTGGTGTTGGCGCGCGCGGATGCCTGGATTCAGCCGGAATATAAGCAAGACAATCCACTGGTTTCGCTTGGCACCATTATTCGTACCGTCTTTGAGCTGTTCTGGCTGACCTGGAAAGATCGCCGTGAGAAGCGTAAGCGTGATAACCAGCCCGCCGCAAAAGAGGACAGCGCTGCATGAAGAATTTGACGCAAACGTTGCTGGCAAGCTCGCTGGCAACGGCGCTGCTGTTTGCGCCAGCGTGGGCCGAAACCCCGGCGGTCACCCAGGATAGCGGTGCGCTTTCTGACGTGCCGCCGCCGCAAGGCATTGAAAGTGCGGCCGATCAACAGCTGCAACAGGCGGCAGGCGCGGCACCTTATGCGCCAGTAGAAACCGCACCACAAACTGCACCGGAAGCGGCACCGCCAACCGCACCGACAACGGTAAATGAAACGCCCGCCGAACCGGCGGCCAGCGAACCTGCACCTGTAGCCGCACCAGAAATGGTGTTGCCAACGGTCGCGCCAACCGCACCGGCGGTGATGCCAGAGACGGCTTCCGCAACGCTCAACCAGCCAATCAGCAGCATTGTTTCGGTGGCGCAGATGGGCCAGCCGCGCGGCATTACATTGACCGGCGGTCAGCTGCAATCCGGTATCGTGTTCACGCTGCCCAGCGATGAAGTGATCACCAACGCGCGCCTCAATCTGTCGCTGCGCGTCTCGGCGGCGCTGGCAGCACGCAACACCTCGCTGCAGCTGATGCTGAATGGTCAGCCGCTTGGCACTTTGCCGCTGGGCTCCAGCGACAGCGATGTCAGCGATTACCAGCTGGATATTCCGGCGGCGATGGTGGTCTCAAGCAACAACCTCAGCTTCAAGATTAACGATGCCGACAAGCTGCTGTGCGAGAAAGAGAGCGCGCAGCAGTATCAGGTATCGATTCTGCCGAAAACCACGCTGAGCCTTGAAGGCCAGCAGCTGAACATTGGCACCAGCCTGCGTAACTTCCCGCGTCCATTTATCGATGCGCAGCGCATGACGCCCGCCAGCGTCACCTTTGGCTTTGCCGCCAATGCCGCGCCGGACAGCATCAGCGCCGCTGCGCTGGTGGCATCGTGGATGGGCATTCAGTCGGATTATCGCGGCATCCGTTTCCCGGTGGTGCGCGGCGATCTGCCGGAACACAACGGCATTCTGATCGGCCATCCAGGCGACAAGATTGGCACCGTAACCTTGCCAGCCACCAACGGTCCGCTGTTGCAGGTGATCGATAATCCCAACAATCCGGTCTACAAATTGCTGCTGGTGGTCGGGGCGAATGACGATCAGCTGCGTCAGGCCGCTAACCGTTTAACCACTCAGCCGCTGGCGACCGATGCCAGCAGCCTGAACGTGCAGCCGCAGCCGATTGGCGTGCGTAAGCCTTACGATGCGCCGCGCTGGATTAACACTACGCGCCCGGTGCGACTGAGCGAACTGCTGCGTAAAGATCAAAGCCTGACCACCACCGGCATCTGGCACGATGCGCTGAGCGTTAACTTCCGCGCCGCGCCGGATTTGTTCCTGTGGGATGGCGATACCATTCCGGTGGAGCTGCACTATCGCTTCCCATCCGAAAGCTGGATTGACGAGAACAACTCGTTCCTCAACGTGATGATTAACGGCACCTTCCTGCGCAACCTGACGGTAAATAAAGTCGGCTTGCTGGAAAGCGCCTGGCATCGTCTGGGCGGCGACGCGCGTCAGGAGCATTACACCCTGAAGCTCGAACCTTACCTGATTTACGGTGACAACCAGCTGGCGCTCTACTTCAACATCAAGCCGAAAGCGGATGCACCGTGCGGCGTGCTGCTGAACAACAACATTAAGAGCCGCATCGAAGAGGATTCGTGGATCGATCTGAGCCACACGCGCCACTTCACCATGCTGCCGAACCTCTCTTACTTTGTGGGCGCCTCGTTCCCGTTCTCGCGTCTGGCGGACTTCTCACAGACCACGCTGCTGCTGCCGGAACAACCGAGCGATGCGGAGATCTCGACGCTGCTGGATATGGCTTCCCGCGCCGGGAACGCCACCGGCGTGCCGCTGCTGCAAAACCAGGTGCTGTTTGGCCTGCCAAACGGCGGCACCAACATGACGCGTCTGCAGCAGAGCGATCTGCTGGCGGTGAGCACCACGCAGAACAACGACTTTAATCAGGCAATGCTGGCCAACACGCCGTTTGATACCAGCGGCAACACGCTGGGCGTGAAAGAGCCGACCACCTGGGACAAGCTGCGCGGCTGGCTGACCGGCGACTGGTATCGCCAGCAGCTGGATGCCGATCGTTACTTCTCCTCCAACGAAGCGTGGCGCGGCTTTGTCAGCTATCGCTCGCCGTGGAACCCGGATCGCTTAGTGGTAATGACGGTGGCGACCAGCGATCAGCAACTGCTGCGCCTGCATGAAGACCTGAATTCCGCGCGCATCAACGCCGGTATTCGCGGCGATACCGCCATCATCACCGATGAGAATGGCATTCGCAGCTTCCGTGTCGGCCCGCAATTCCCGAGCGGCGAAATGCCGTGGTACATGATGGTGGTGTGGTATGCCAACCAGCACTCGGTGCTGATGGCGCTGGCGGCGCTGCTGCTGTCAGCGTTGGTCGGCGGCGGTGCATGGGTGATGCTGAAACGTCATGCGTGGCGTCGTCTCAACCCCAAAGTTGATAGCAAGTCCGGCAAGAAGTAAGGATAAAAACAATGAAAAAACATCTGTTAAGTGCCGGTATTCGTCATGCCCTGATTCTGGGTGGGGCACTGACGCTCTCTCAGCCGCTGCTGGCGGCGGAGAGCACTAATCCTGCGTTACAGGCGCTGTTCGATCAGGCGGCGTACTGGCACCAGAAAGCGCATGACGATTTGGCGAAAGCCTCGCTGCAGAAAGTGCTGATGGTTGAGCCGAACAACACGCAGGCGCTCTATCTGCTGGCGCTCTATTCGCAGCAGAGCGGCGGCACGGCGGAAGCGGCGCAGTGGCGTGCGCGCCTGAGCGCGGCCTCGCCGAACGATCCACATCTCACCGAGCTGGACAATGCACGCCAGCTGCAAACCATTCCGCAGGCGCAGCTGCAGCTGGCGCGCCAGCAGGCACGCAGCGGCAACATCGCGGCGTCGCTGCAAACCTGGCGTAACACCTTCAGCGGCAACGAGCCGCCGCCGAGCGTAGCCGCCGAATATTATCTGACCATGGCGGGCGATCGTTCCCTGCTGCCGCAGGCAGTGGAAGCGCTGCGTCAGTTCTCTGCCGATCATCCGCAGGATACCGGTGCCAAACTGGCGCTGGGTAAAGCGCTGACTTATCAGGAATCGACGCGTCGTCAGGGTATCGATGTGCTCGGCAGCCTGGCGGACGGCAACAAAGAAGCGGATCGTTCGCTGCGTCAGGCGCTGTTGTGGCTGGGTCCGCAGGCTTCTGATGCGTCGCTGTACCAAACCTGGCAGCAGCGCCATCCACAAGATAACGCGGTGCTGGATTACTACCGTAAAAACGTCGGCGGCGCGGAGAAAGGCGCGGGGTTTACTGCGCTGAACAGCGGCGACGTCAGCAACGCGCAGAACAACTTTGAGAAAGTGCTGCAAGCCAACCCGCAAGATGCGGATGCGCTGGCTGGCATGGGCTATGTGGCCCAGCGCGCCGGACGTTACGCCGAAGCGGCGGATTACCTGACGCGCGCGGCGCAGTTGGGTGGCGATCAGAGCGACACGCGCCAGAAGCAGGCCGCTGATGCACGTTTCTACGCGCAGCTGGCCACCGCGCAGCAGGCGTTGAAAAACGGTGACAGCGCGCAGGCGTTGGCGCTGAGCGAACCGCTGGCGCAGGCCGACGGCGAGAAAGGCGTCTCTGCCAAACTGTTCCGCGCCGATGTGCAGCGTCGCAGCAATCAGCTCGATCAGGCGGAGCAAACCTATCGTTCCATCCTGCAAAGCGATGCCAATAACCGCAATGCCAAAGAAGGCTTGTTCTACGTGCTGCGTCAGCAGAACCGTGGCGCAGAAGCCAACACCTTGCTGGCATCGCTGCCCGACAGCGTGCGTCAAAGCGTGGCACCGCGCGGCAGCAGCACCGATCCGATTCGTGCGCAGGCCAAGCGTGAAGCGGCGGCGGGCAACAACAGCGCGGCTATCGCCACGCTCACAAGCGGTATTCAGCGCTATCCCAATGATGGCTGGCTGCGTCTCGATCTGGCGCGTCTCTACCGCGCGCAGGGCGATAACATGATGGCGGCAAATATCATGCAGCCGACTATGCGCAGCGGTGCCAGCACCACCGAACTCTACGCGGGTGCGTTAAACGCCAGCGAAAGCAGCGCCTGGCAGCAGGCGAGTTTGCTGCTGTCACGCATTCCTAATAGCAGCAAGAATAGCGATATGCGCGAGCTGGCGCAGCGCGTCAACTTTAACCTGCAGATGGCCACCGCCGATCAATATCTGGCGCAGGGCTCGAACGCGGCAGCGGCCAACACCTTGCGTGCGCTGGCATCGACGCCGCCGTCTAATCCGGTTGATGCCGGTAATCTGGCGCAGAAGCTGGCGAAAGCCGGCGATATCACCACTGCCGTTTCTGTGGTGCGCAGCAACATGCAGCGCGGCATTCAGGGCAACGCCGGTGATTACGCCGCGCAGGTGGCGGTGCTGAATCAGGCCGGTCTGAACACCGAAGCGCAGAGCTTCCTCAGCAGCCCGGAATTGCAGGCACGCAGCACGCCAACTCAGCTGACGGGCATCCGCAACGGCTACGTGATCAACGAAGTGGATCGTCTGCGTGAGCAGAAACAGTACGCCGCCGCTTACGACAAGCTGGTGGGCGCGCTGCAGCACGATCCGCAGAACCGCGATCTGATGTTCGCCATGGCGCGACTCTATCAGTCCGGCAAGATGAACAAAGAAGCGGGCGTGGTGTACGACTACCTGATGACGCAGGATACCGCGACGCAAGACGCGCGCACCGGCGCCATCAACGTGGCGCTGGCACAGAATGACGTCAACAAAGCCAATACCTTAACGCGCGGCCTGCGCAATGAGCAGTCGCCAGATCGCTTGCTGCTGTTAGCCCGCGTGGCCGAAGCCAACGGTGAACACAGCCAGGCGATGAGCTATCTGCGCACCGCGCGCGGCCAGCTGATTGGTCTGCAGGGCGCAGAAACCGGCAGCGTGCCAAGCGTCGGTGGTTTGGCATTGGCCGACAATCCGTTTATCAATCGCGGCACCTCGCCGGTGGGCCGTTCGCCGTCCAGCTATGGCGCGGTGATGCCGTGGCAGTCGGCTCCAGCGGCCACCAGCAGCGCCGAAGGCGTGACGCTGGCAAGCAACACGCCGGCGATTCAGCAGAGCCAGACGCTGCGTCAAATCGACAACATGATGGACGATCTGCAAGAGAAAACCGGCACCTGGGTGCAAGGTCAAATGCAGGTACGCGGTCGTGATGGCGAATCAGGCTTGAGTAAACTCACCGAAGCCAAAGCGCCACTGACTTTCTCCACCGTGCCGTTTGGCGATGCGCGCTTCGACTTCACCATGACGCCGATTTCCCTCACTGCAGGCAGCGCCGGTGGCGACGCATGGCGCCGTTTCGGCACCAACTCGCTGGTGCAGGGACAAGTGGTGGCATCGGGTGATGCGAAAATCGACGATGTGCCAAACTCTTCCACCGACTCGCAATCCGCGACCGGCGTGGAGCTGAACATGGCGCTGAAGGGCGACAGCTACAAGATTGACCTCGGCAGTACGCCGCTGGGCCAGGACTTGAGTACGCTGGTGGGCGGCGTGCAGTGGTCGCCGAAGCTGACCGACTTCCTGACGCTGATCCTCACCGGTGAACGCCGCGCGATGACCGACAGCCTGTTGTCGTATGTCGGTGTCGAAGACAAAACCAGCGGTAAACGCTGGGGCCGCGTGACCAAAAACGGCGGTAACGCCTTGCTGAGTTATGATAACGGCGATGCCGGTTTCTACGTTGGCGGCGGCGCGTACAGCTACATCGGCGAAAACGTGGCGAGCAACAACAGCGTGCAGGCGACCGCAGGCGCGTATGTGCGTCCGTATCACCTCGACGATCGCGAGCTAAAAGTCGGCATGAGTTTGTCGTGGATGGATTACTCTAAAAACCTCAGCTACTTCAGCTACGGTCAGGGCGGTTACTTCAGCCCGCAGAACTATGCGTCGGTGTCGTTCCCCATCGAGTTCAGCCGCAAGTTTGACGACCTGAAAGTGAACGTCGGCGGTTCGGTAGGTTATCAATCCTACAGCCAGGATAAGAGCGCCTACTTCCCGAATAATCCGTCGTTGCAGGCGCAGCTGCAAAGTCTGGCCGATCAAGGCTACGTGAAGGATGCGTTCTACAGCGGCGAGAGCAAAAACGGCATTGGCTACAACCTGCATGCCGGTGCGGATTATAAGATCAACAAAGATGTCACTGTGGGCGGTCAATTAGGCTACGACACCTTTGGCGATTACAACGAAAGCACAGCCAATCTGTACTTCCGTTACATGTTCGGAGATTACTAATGAGTGAGCAAGTAACCGCACGCGTCAGCCATCCGCATCAGCCGGGCTGGTTTGATCTGGTGAGCGCGATGATTGAGAGCATGCTGGACAACGCGGGCGAGGAAGCGGAAGGCTTTCTCAACGGCGTCGGCGTTTCGCTGGCTACGCGCTATCCTTTACCCGACGCGCGCACCGTGCAGGATCTGGAACGTGAAATGAATTTGCAGCTGGCGCGCTTTAACTGGGGCTTTGTGCAGTTACAGCCGCAGGAAAATGCCATTCTGATTCAGCACCACGCGCTGCCGCAGGGCGACAGCAACGTCGGTGTTGAACGCTGGCAGCTGGCGCTGAGCGCAGTGCTGGCGGGCGTGTATGCGCAGTGGCTGCAGGCACAAGGTGGCAGCGCGGCGGTGCCGGTGACGCTTGAGAACAACGACGGCGGCACGCTGCACTATCGATATCAATAGGAAGCTGTAATGAGAGTAATGCGGTTCTGGCGTCAATGGATGCTGTGTTTCATGGTGATGTTTTTTAGCGCGCAGGCAGCCGCAGATGGCTGGAGTACCTACAAAAGCCGCTTTATGGGCAGCGATGGCCGTATCAGCGATACGGCAAACAACAACGTCAGCCATACCGAAGGTCAGGGTTACGGCATGCTGCTGGCGGTGGCGCATGACGATCGCACCACCTTCGATCTGCTGTGGCAGTGGACGCGCACCCATCTGCGCAATCCGCAAAACGATCTGTTCTACTGGCGCTACACGCCGGGTGCGGCCAATCCGATTGCCGACAAAAACAACGCGTCCGATGGTGATGTACTGATTGCCTGGGCGCTGCAGCGTGCGGCGCAGAAGTGGGGCGGCGATTACCAGCAAGCGTCTGACCGCATTCAGCGTGCGATCGTGAAGGTGAATGTGATCAGCTACGGCGGACATAAAGTGATGCTGCCGGGAGCGCAGGGTTTCAACAAAACCAGCTATGTGGTGCTCAATCCGTCCTATTTCCTGTTCGAGGCCTGGCGCGAGTTTGCCGAGCACAGCCATCTGCGCATCTGGAATGAGCTGATTGATGACGGCATGGATTTGCTGGGCGATATGCACTTCGGTAAAACCGGCCTGCCGCTGGATTGGGTGGCGCTGAATGCCGATGGTTCAGTGGCACCGGCGATCGGCTATTCCAACCGCTTCAGCTATGACGCGATCCGTATTCCGCTGAATATCTGGTGGTACGATCCACAAAGCTTGCGTCTGGTGCCGTTCCAGCGCGTCTGGCAAGGTTCGGCGCGCATGACTACGCCCGCTTGGTATGATGTGTTGGGCAACACACCAGCGCCGTACAACATGGAAGGGGGATTGATTGCGGTTCGCGATTTGACGCTGGGTCAAACCGGTTACCTTAATGACCGTTTAGCGCCGGATCAAAACTACTTCTCCGCCAGTCTGCAACTGCTGACCTGGATGGCGTATCAGGAAAAGCGGTAAGTCTCGTCTTTGGCCAGGTCGCCATGAATGGCGACCCTACAAAACCTGCAACTCATCCGCGTGGTCGCCATAAATGGCGACCCTACAAAACCTGCAACTTACCCGTAGGGTCGCCATTTATGGCGACCTCCATTAATACCTATTTAAAATCCGCATACGGCGTCAGCGGTTGTGGTGGCATATCCATATCGCCGTTCCAGCCGGACATGGAGTAGCGCATGAAAATCAAACCGTGGCTTGGGGTGTAATCCTTCGCCTGTTGAATATCCATCGCCAATCCCACCGACCAGTGCGGCGTAATGCGTCGCTCCACCAACGCCTGCAGCGTGTAGCCAAAACCGGTACCCGAGCTGCTGTCTGAGGTAGGATTTGACGCCAGCGTGAAGTCCGGATTGACCGGATAGCGCTGCTGTCCATCGGTATGCGATTGTGACCAGGAAACCGAGCCGCCGAGATCAAATGACCAGTTTTCCGTGCGCTGGCGATAGGTCACCGGTACCGACAGCGAGAAATATTGCTGCGGGCTGTAATAGCCGCCCTGGCCGAAGGTGTAGTCGCTGAGATCCTTTTGGTAATGCCACAGCATGCTGTTCAGGCCAACGGTGGCGCGGCGATTATCTTCATTAATCAGCTTGTAGTAATAGCCTGCCATCAGGCGTTCGCGGCTATTATCCGCGACGTTATCACCGCTGAGTTGATGCGCACTGATATCGGCCCACACGCCATGCGCGCCGCCCTGATCGTAACTCAGCCCGAGCGAGCCGCCGGTTGCGACTACGCCGCCCCAGGTTTTGCCGCCGTTCGCAGCGGGATCGCGTGCGCCTGCGTACGCCAGCAGCGAACTGGAGATCGGTCGGCGTGATGCGGTGAACGTCAGGCCAATGTCTTTGACGTCGGTTTTCCAGCTGACGCCGCCGACCCAGTTGCGGGTCTCGAAGCCGAGCGGCGTAGTGCCGATATCCGCCGACCATATATCGTTATGCCAGCCCACGCCCAGCGCGGTTCCTTCATCGCGCTGGTTAAAGTCGCGGCTGCATCCGCCAGAATTGTCATCATTACAGCTGCCGAATTGCTCGCTGTGGCTGCCGTTGGTGGTGGAGAAGGTGCCGGCTGAAACCAGCACATGATCCACGCGCACAAAGCTGCGGCCATCAGCCAGCGGCGTTTCTGCCTGCATCATGGTGGTATGCGCGGTGAAATCGGAGGTGCCGCCGTTGCCTTTGTTGCGCGAGTAATCCTGCTCCAGTGTGAACGTGGTGTCCTGCTGGCGATACAGATCGCTGGCGTCGCTGCGGATGCTGCGTTTCAGCCAGTCATCCTGCGCCTGATTGCGGGTTAACGCCGTATAGCGATCGTTATCCTGTGGCACATCCGGGCTGATGCCGCTTGCGGCCATCGCCAGCTGATAATCCTGCTGCGCTTGTGTGGGCTGTTGCAACTGCGTGTCCAGCCGCGCTGCATCGCGATACACCAGCGCTTTTTCCTGCGACGGTGCCAGTTTCGTCGCGCGGGTTTTCAGCTCAGCAAACATCTGTTGGGCACGATCGGCATCGCCACTGTTTTGCCAGGCGATCGCCACGCGTCGCCCGCTGTTGACGCTTTGCTGCGCTACGCTCGGCGGCAAGGTTTGTAACGCGCGCTGCGCTTCCGCAGGTCGTTTCAACGCGATCAAGGCTTCGATGCGACCCAGCGCCGCATCGCCGTTTTTACTGTCTTGCTGCAGCACCTTTTGATAGCTCGCCAGCGCGCTACGGGCATCGCCGCGCTCCAGCGCCCAATCGGCCAGCGTGATATCGCGGCGGATGGAAGCGGGTTGCTGTTTTAGCAGCGCAATCGCCGCCGTTTCATCGCCGCGCGTGCGTAAATCACCGGCGCGGGTAAACACTTTGTCCTGCTCGAGACGATCGGCCAGCTCATGCATGTTGCTGTCCCAGCGCGAAGTGGGCAAGCGATGCAAAGTCGCCAGCGCCGCGTCATCGCGGTCGCCGGAAGCCAGCCACAGCGCCGACGCATACAGCGCGGCGGGTTCCTGAGGATGCTGGCGCACCATCGCATCCATCACCTGCGCGCCCTGGGTTTCTTCGCCGCCGTTGCGCAGCGCGCCAGCCAGTCGATAGGCCAGCCAGATATCATCAGGACTCGCCTGCGCCGCCTGGCGATATTTCTCCGCCGCCTGATGCCATTGACCTTGCTGCGCCAGCGTATCGGCTTCGGCCATCAGCGCATCGGTACGCAGCTGTAGCAGACGACTTTTTGCTGTGCTATTGCTGCGATCCCGCCGCAGCGCCTGCTGCCAAAAACTTTCTGCCTGCGCGGCGTTCTTGCGCGCCAGCGCCGCATCACCCAGGCCAATCAGCGCCCAGCTATCGCGATTATCCAGCGCCTGCGCGCTGCGGTAATAACGCTCCGCCGCTGCGATATCGCCTTTTTTCAGCGCCGCATCACCATTGTTGATCGCCAGCCAGTAGCGGTTGGTTTGCAACAGAGACTGCCACTTGCCGATCTGCGTGCTTGCCTGGCCGGCCTGAATCGCTTTCTCCAGCCAGCTAATGGCGGCGGCGCGATTGTTGGCTCGCGCCTGCGCCTGGCCCATCGCGCCCATCAGTTCGGCATCGTTAGGATGGGCTTTTAAGGCGGCATTGAGTGTGGCAATCGCATTTGCGCCGCCTCCGGCATCGACCAGCGCCAAACCACGCATGCGCTGGCGATACGCGGGATCGGCGAGCAGTTTTTGCTGACGTGCCAGCTCTTGCTGACCGCGCTGCTGAGCATCGCCTTCGGTGAAGGTTTGCAGATATTGCTGCAGGCTGGCGACGCTACGTTCGCTCACCGGCTGATTCTGGATCTGCTGCAACCACAGCTCGGAAGCGGCATCGCGCCCGCCGTTGCGGTTGGCGAGACGACGCAGCTGCGTGAAGGCTTCGCCCGGCTGATTGTTATCAAACGCCATGCGCGCCAGCTGCAGCTCAACGCCGATGTTGCCGGGATAGCGCTGCTCCAGCGCCTGCAGCTGTTGATACGCTTGCGGCTGCTGGCCGGGTAAACGCGCCACCAACCGCCAATACTCCAGCTCGGTATTCACATCGGGGAACACGCCGTGGAACAGCGCGTCCCACGCGGCTTTGGCTTCGGCGACGTGTCCGGCGGTGGCCAGCAAGCGCGCCTGCTGTAACTGCTGACGACCTTCCGCAGTCACCAGACGCAATCCGGCTGCCGATTCGCGCGTGGCGGCAGCATTCGGTGCCACGCGCTTCAGTTCATCCAGCAGTTTTTGCGCTTTGGCCTGATCGCCCTGACGCAATGCCATGCGGATTTGCGCCGCCAGCACCTGCGGATTATCAGGATCGATTTTTTCCAGCCGATAGAGCGATTGCTGCACCAGATCGAGTTTGTTGGTCGATTCGCCGGTGCGAATCTGCATCAGCAGCCACTCGACCGGCGAAACCTGTGGACCGATCGGGGCGGCAGCCGAACCGGCTAACGCCCCGAGCGTGCTGCCAATCAGCAATCCAAGCTGCAGTTTATTCATCGTCATCCAGCTCGGCCAGACGGCGACGGCTCACCATGCGCATTAAACGCCACGCCATCAGCGCAAACAGAATCACCACCACAACCGCGCAAATCGCCAGCCACACCGGATGCGTTGCCAGCAGATTCCACAGACGTTCCCACCACGGCAGGTGACCCACGTAATAGGTTTCGCCGACACGAATGCTATTCACGCCTGACTCACGGATCACCGCAGCGGAACCGAACACCGCCGCGCGTTTGCCGCTGTCGAGCAATGCATTATTCAGCAATTCCCAGCCGCGTGGGCTGTCGGCCAGCAGCGCCACGACGCTGCGTTGATCGTTAAACGGTGACTGAAAGCCAACAATCGCGCCCATCGGCCCGCTTGAGCTGATGGTGGTTTGGCTTTCCGCAGCGCGTTCACTGTCAGAAATCGGCACGTTGGCCGCCGCATTGCTGCGTGCAGGCATGCTGATCCAGCTGCGTGCGGCATCGGCCAGCAGCGGGATCTTGGTGTCGTCCTGCAGATCCGGCGGAATGCCGCCGATCATCAACATATCCGCATCCGCTGATTTCGCTTTGCTCCAGTCATCGCTCATCTGCACGCGCAGCGCAGGATAACCGGTTTGCGCGCCGATGCTGCCGAGCGCATTGAGCAGCGTGCTGACTTCGTCATTGCTCGGTTTAGGCTGCACCAGCACCAGCGTTTGCGCCAGATCGGCGTAGCGGCTATACGGGAAACCGGCGTTGGCGAACGCACCCAGCGACGGCATTTCGATGTAATGACGATAGCCGGAGAAATCGATGCTCGAGGTATCGTCGATCACCACGTGATGTCCGACGGCGGTGACGGTTTCGCAGCGGCCATCGGCGGTGCCACCGATAAAGGTGTTGGCGTAATCAAAGTTAAAGCGCAGCTGATTCACCACACCGAGGCGCAGCGCCGGAATGGTCAACTGGCGATTGCTGTCCTGCAAACCCTGCATCAGCGGAATGCGCATCAGCTGCTGACCGGCGGTATCTTTCGGCGTCAGCGGATAATCCTGCATGAACTGATTGTTGAGATGCACCGCGAGGCGCGATCCATCCTGCTGAATCGGCGAGGTGTAGCGGTAGCGCAGTTCCATATCGATACCGCGCGCGCGCACCAGGAACAGATCCGGTGGCAGATTCAGCGTCAGGCTGATCGGATTCGGCTGTAAGCCGTCGCCCTGTAGCTGATTTTGATACTGCGTCAGCTCGGCAAAGGTAGTGCGGCGATCGGTGCGCACCCAGTTCGGTGCATCGTACGCCTGGCGCGCGGCCAGCAGTTTTACGCTGTCGATGGTTGAGGTATCGCCGCGCAGCAGCAGCTGACCTTGTGCAATCCCTTCCACCGCAGTTAACAGATCCTGATCGTCGCGACCCAGAATCAGCAGCATCTTCTCGTACGGATTGTCCGGCTGATTCACCATCTTCACCGTCGGTTTCTCCACCGGCGGCAGGTCTTTCAGGAAGTCGGGACGATGATCGTTGGTGGCAAACACCACCGCATGTTGCTCTTTGGGCAGCTGGTTATACAGCACTGGGAAAGATTGTCCGCGCCACTGTGCTTTGCTGCCAAACCATGAAGCCAGAATCCCGGCCGCACGCTGTTGCAGCAAATTCGGCTGGGCGTTAAAGACCATCGGCAGCTGCAGCGGGCGGCTGTCGCGCGTATCAAAGAACGGCTCCGGGAAATGCGACAGATCGTTCTTTAACGGCAGCTTTTGCAGCGTCAAATCGAGTTTGCTGGCTTTGCCGATATCCAGCCAGATGGTGCTGTTGGCCGGGTTTTCACACACGTTGGCGTAGTGACCAACCAGCTCAAGGCGCACGCGGTTGAAGTCGCTGATAAAGCGCGGATCGATAGGGATCTGCGTTTGATTCTCTTTGCCAAGCTGATCGGCGGTGACGGTCACCAATCCCACCAATTCATCGTTGAGATAGACCTTAAGCTGCGACAGCGTGGGAATCAGCGCTGGCGACGGACGATAGCTCAGATTCAGCAGCGCACGCGTCACCACTTCATCGCTGCGCACGCCAAACTCAATCTGGCTGCTCGGTTCGGTTCCGCGCAGCGTCATGCTGCCGGGCGGTGGGGCGACCTGATTGAACACCAGCTGGCTGTCACGCAGCGGCGCGTTGGCGTCGACCAATGCGTTCACCTCCGGTAACGGCTGCGGCGCATTGAGGGCGCCAGAGGTCTGTGGCGCGGCCTGCACCACAGCTACGCAGCCCAGCATCAGGGCGGTGAACCAACTCAGTTTTTTCGTCATGGTCATATCATCAACTTAAGTAAAATCGGTTTTGATCGTCGCGGGCTGGCGGTCAATACGCTGCGGCAGCAATGTCGCCAGCCAGCTCACCAATGCGGTGAGGCCACGGAATACACGGCGCAGCGGCGCAGGGCCATACTCGGCCAGACGCAGATAGCCTTTAAAACCCAGCACCATAATGTCGGCCAGACTTTGCACCGGTTTGTCTTCCGGGAAACCGTCCTGCCACAGCGCCCAGGTATCGGCGCGAGCGAAAGTGCACTGAATAAATTCAATGTGTTGGCGCGTGCTGAGTTGATGCAAACGAATGCCGGCGCGACGGCCAAACACGCGCTGCACCTGACACGGGAAGCTGAACTCTTGCTGACCACGGCGCAGCAGCAGCGACACGGTTTCGTCCTCTTTCAGCGCATCGGCTTCACGCAGCTCAACGCCCACGCCGCCATCGGAATAGTCGCGCAGCGTGCACGGCACCATGTGTCCATCCTCACGCGCGATGGCGGCGGGCATGGCGATTTCCACACGATGCGCTTCGCGGATTTGGCGCGCTTCAACCGACACCGCCACCGCGCCGCCGAGGATAATCATGTTATAAATCACCCACACCAGGCTGACCCAAATGGTGAGCATTTCGTTGGCCGGACCGTACGCCATGCGCCAGAAGGCCATACCGATACCGGCGATATTCAGCAGCACCAGCATCATGTACGGTTTGGTAATCACCCAATCGAGATGACGCTCGGCCACCAATCCGCCTTTGGCGGTCACGTTGAACTTGCCTTTGTGCGGATTGAACAGCGCCACCGTGGTTGGCCGCGCGATGTACCACGCCAGCACGGTTTCATACACTTCGCTCCAGAATGAATGTCGCCAGCGGCCCTGAATGCGCGAGTTGGTCAAACTGGTGTGCAGCATGTGCGGCAGCACGTAGATGGCGATCGCCAGCGCGGGCGCGTAGATGATGTAGGCGTGGAACAGCAGAAACGCCAGCGGTGCCAGCAGGAAGATCAGGCGCGGAATCCCGGCGAGAAAGTGCAGCATGGCGTTGGCGTAACACAGGCGCTGCACCAGCTTTAACCCTTTGCCAAACAGCGGGTTATCGAGGCGGAAAATCTGCACCATGCCGCGCGCCCAGCGGATGCGCTGGCCGATATGCGCCGATAAACTCTCGGTGGCCAGACCGGCAGCCTGTGGAATACGGATATACGCCGAGGTGTAACCCTGACGATGCAGGCGCAGCGAGGTGTGTGCATCTTCGGTGACGGTTTCTACCGCAATGCCGCCAATCTGATCCAGCGCGGTACGGCGCAATACGGCGCAGGAGCCGCAGAAGAACGCTGCATCCCAGGTATCGTTGCCATCCTGCACCAAACCGTAAAACAGCGAACCTTCGTTCGGCGTCTGGCGGAAGCGGCCGAGGTTACGTTCGAACGGATCGGGCGAGAAGAAATGGTGTGGTGTTTGCAACATCGCCAGCCGATGATCTTTCAGGAACCAGCCCATCGTCAGCTGCAGGAATGAGCGCGTCGGCACATGGTCGCAGTCGAAAATTGCCACATATTCGCTGCGGCATACGGCTTTCAACGCATGGTTGATGTTGCCCGCTTTGGCATGTTCGTGAGTCGGGCGCACCACGTAATTGACGCCAACGCTGGCGGCAAACTCGCGGAACTCTTCGCGCGTGCCGTCATCCAGCAGGTAGATATTCAGTTTGTCCTGCGGCCAGTCGATGCCCATCGCCGCGTAGATGGTCGGTTTCACCACGCTGAGCGGTTCGTTGTAGGTCGGCACCAGAATATCGACGCTCGGCCACGAGGTAATGTCCGGCGGCATCGAAACCGGCTGACGATTGAGCGGCCACAACGTCTGGAAATAACCCAGCACCAATACCGCCCACGCATAGGTTTCGGCACCAATCAGCAGCAGACCAAACGTCAGGCTGAGCGGATCGTCCCAGTTGAGGGTTTCGGTATAGCGCCACCACAGATAACGGCAGGAAATCGTCAGCGATAACACGATCAACATGATGGTGGACAAGCGTCCCGGCACGCGCCGCACCAGCATCGCCAATCCCCACAACAGCAGCACGAAGACAAACTGCGTGGTGATGCCGAACGGTTGCGAAATGCACAGCAGCGCCAGCAGGCTGGCAACAATCGCCGCCACGATAAACAGCAGCTGGCGCAACCACGCGGGCATCGCCTGAATACGTTGTTCGCTGCGCTGAGCGAAACGGTTATGTTCCAGCCGTGCCGGCAGCGCGCCGAGCCATTGATACAGGCGTTCACGCCAGCGAAACAGCGGCTTGACGCTAAAACTTTTACGCGTGCGCTTGTCGAGCGGCAAGACCAGCATCAGCCACAGGCTTTGCAGCGCATAGCGCAGCGGGTCAAGCGGTCGCGGGCGCAGCGGCGAAATTTGCGGATAGTAACGCTGACGATGTTGCAGGATGCGCTGCCAGCCGGGAGTTTCCAGCCGCAGCAGCGACCACGCCAGCACGCACCACATCAGATGCAGTGCGATGGTGAAGCGGCCCGCGCCATACTGATGCGCCAGTTGAGCGCGGCGTTGCAGCGCCTGATACGCTTGCGGCATCAGCAGCCAGCGTAATGGATTCACGCCGCGCCTCCCGCCACATGCAGCAGCAGCCAGTTGGCCAGCGTGTTGATCTCTTCACTGGCCAGCGCATGCGGCCGATATTCGCCTACCGGCTGTTTCATCATCAGCGCTTCCGCCAGCGCTTCATCGCGGTGGATGACCTGAGGAACCAGGTTTTTCAGCGAGCTGATCCACAGCTGATGCAGATCCTGCTGCAGCTGGCTGTTGGCGTTGAACTGGTTGATCAGGAACAGCGTGTGCGCAGGAAAACGCGCGTGATGCAGACGCAACTGGCAGTTGGCATCCAGCGTTAGCACCTGTAGCAGACGATCGGCTGCGGCAACGAATGATCGCTGCCACGGCAACAGATCCGCTGGGATGTCGAAAATAATCCAGTCGTAGTGTGATTTCAGGGCCGGTAACGCATTTAGCAGCGGTGCGGCAAATTCTGAGTTGATAGTAGTGATGTGAGCGCGCTGTTGCGGCGTGAGTGCGCCAAACGGCAGAAAATCCAGCCCCGCTTGATAGCGCTGGGCGCACTGCTGCCACGCTTGCTGTTCGTGCAGCGCAGGTGCCCAACCCTGAGTGTGGCTGAGCGACAGATTAAAGTGGGCAGCCAGTTGATTTACCGGGGAAAAGTCGATAACCAGTACCGATTGCTGCAGCGCGTTAAACGCCCAGCCGAGCGCGGCGCTCAGCGAAGTGGCGCCACAGCCGCCACGCAATCCTTGTAATGCTATAACAGGCATTAACGTTCTGACTCCTGTGCCGCGCTTATTTCACGCAGCAATGGCCAGCGCGTCATAATGGTATTAAGTCGCGCTTCGCGGGCAATATCAATGTAGCGAAATGCCTTAAGGGAAAAGGCATCACTCAAAGCGTTGATGTCATCGTGCTCTTCGCTGCTAGCAGCATTCAGCGAAAATGCATTTTCTGTTTTCATTATTTTTTTGCCACCGAAAAATCGACAACGGATGAATTGTGATTCTATTTTTTGTAAAGTTTAAACCTGAAGTAAAGACAAATGCTATCCGCAGATCAATGTGATTTGCACTAAGGGGCTATTTTTTATTTCACCGGTTCCAATTGTGGCTGTGTGGATTAAACTAGCCTGGATTGTATCGATCGCGAATAAAATATGAAAAATCATTATGCGCTTGGCCTGCAGCAGATTCAGCAGGAATTAAATACTCTGCAGAATCCAGGGTTTTACTGGATTACTAGCCAGCGTCAGGAAGATGCAGGAATGCTTTTGCGTCAGGTGGTTAGCCAGCAAAAGGCGGCGACACTGATCAGTTCTGACGAGAAACCGCAGGCGCTGCTGACGCCCGATCCCATCGGGGGTCCGGCGCGTATGCCGTTATTTTCCTTACCAGCAAATAAAAGCAGCTTACAGCAACTGGAGAGTGATTTTTCCCGCGTGCTGAATAGCCGCAGTGGACTGGTGATTTTTTATAGTAATGCCGCGTTGTGGGGAAAACTATCACCCGATGAATTGGCCATTTGGCTTAAGCGCATGCGTCGATTGATAACTAAAAAACAAATCACGCTGTTAATGATCACCTCCGGCACGTCAATAATTCACTTACGTCATCATCTGCAAGCTTATTTTCGTCAGCTTGATGGTCTCGCGCATTTAGATTTTCAGCAGGACAGTTGGCAATATCGAATTAACTGGTGGTCTGCAGCAGATAAATTGCTGGCCGATCGTGCGATCCGTTTGATTTGCGGTGATAATCAATTTATTGCCGTAAATGACGCAGAAAAAAATATTCCATTAAGCCGCAATGATGAAAACCAATTCCTTGCGCAAGAGGGTGTGCTGGAAGGCGCACCGCCACTTTCTGTGCAGTGGCAATTATTTAGTGACAATGAAAGCGTGTTCTCACGTGCTCAGCAGGCAAATGCGGCAACCGTCATCTTTAGCCTGGTCCATAACCAAGACATTAATTCTTTAGCAACCATGGTCCATAGTCTGCGCCGTTCACGTGGTAGCGCGCTTAAGATTGTGGTGCGCGAAATCAGTACCACGCTGCGCTACAGTGATGAGCGTTTGCTGCTGGCCTGCGGCGTGAATGCCATCGTGCCGACGGCGGCCAGCTTGTCGCGTTTTCTTACCATGCTGGAAGGGATTCAGGGGCAACAGTTCTCGCGCCATGTGCCTGCCAATCTCAATGCACTGATGCAGGCGTTGCAGCCCTTGCAGCAGAAAGGCTATTTACCGCTGGACGCGTTTTGCGCGGCGGTGCAGCAGCTAATGGCCAACACGTTGCTGCCGGAAAATGACAAAGGTTTGCTGGTGGCGCTGCGCGCGGTGCCGCAGCTGAAACCCGAACAGATTCTGACGCTGTGTAAACCGCGCCGCTTTGGCGATTTGGTGACGCTGGTGAATGACCGCATTTATCTGTTCCTCTCTTCGTGCCGCTTCAACGATTTGGATATCGCGCTTAAATCAATCTTCTCCTTGCCGCATGACGAGCTGTTTAGCAATCGCATCGTCTGGTTTGAAGATAATCAGATCGTGTCGGAGGCGGACAAAATTCGTCAGCTGACATCGGTGATACAGCGCGACAGACAAGCCGCGCCGCTGGCCGCTGTGCCCGTCGCTGCGCAGGCCGATGTGCCTGAGCGCGGAGCACAAACGCCGCAGCCGATCACCCTCAACCTCGATGGAGCAAGCCACTAATGACACTGATGGATTGGGTGCAGGTGGCGATCCTGCTGTTACTGATTTTACTGTTCCTGAGATCACTGTTTGGGCGCGGGCTCACGCGCAGCGGCACCAATCCGCTGCTGCGTTTGCTGCCGACGCGCGCATTGAAATCAGAAGGACAGTGGCAACGCAAAACCAATAAAACGGATAAACATGAATAACAGATTCACGATGCACGGTTCGTGGTGGCGCGGCCTCGGTGGCTGGAACTTTTACTTCCTGATTAAATTTGCGCTGCTGTGGTACGGCTACCTCAATTTCCACGCGCTGAGTAATCTGGTGTTTCTGGCGTGGCTGCTGTTCCCGCTGCCGAGCGCGCGGCTGCATCGTCTGCGTCAGTGGATTTCGCTGCCAATTGGCATTGCGCTGTTCTGGCACGATACCTGGCTGCCGGGACTCAGCTCGATCATGAGCCAGGGCAGTCAGCTGGCGGGCTTCTCGCCCAGTTACATGCTCGACCTTGCCAATCGCTTTATCAACTGGGAGATGATTGGCGCGGCCTTTGTGCTGCTGGTGCTGTATCTGTTTGTCGCGCAGTGGATTCGCGTCACCGTGCTGGTGTCGCTGATGCTGATCTGGCTCAACGTGCTGACGATTGCCGGACCGGCAATGAATTTACTGCCAAGCAGCGCCGCTACGCCGACGGTGAAGCTCAACGATACGCCAGCGGCGAAAGCACCAGATGGCCTCGATCAATCCGCGCCGCCAACCAGCGCCAATCTTACCGCGTGGCTTAACCGTTTTTACGACGCCGAGCGCCAGCGTTCAACGCACTTCCCGGACGCATTGCCTGCCGATTCGCAGCCGTTCGATATTCTGGTGATCAATATCTGTTCGCTGTCATGGTCGGATTTGAATGTCGCGCAGTTGCGCAATCATCCGCTGTGGCAGCACTTCGATATTCTGCTCAACAACTACAACTCCGCCACCGGTTACAGCGGCCCGGCGGGGATTCGTCTGCTGCGTGCCAGCTGCGGCCAGAGCTCGCACAGCGATCTGTACAAAGCAACCGATCAGCGCTGTTATCTGTTCGATAATCTGGCCAAGCTGGGCTTTAAACAGCAGTTGATGATGGATCACACCGGCGTGTTTGGTAACTATCTCAAAGAGCTGCGCGAAGAGGGCAATCTGCAGGCGCCGTTGATGTCGCAGGCGGGCATCGCGCCGGAGGTGACGTCGTTTGATGGCTCTCCGGTATTCAATGATGCGCAGTTGATGCAGCGCTGGCTCGACGACCGCACCAAGAGCAGCGATGCGCGCTCCGCCACCTTCTATAACCTGATTCCGCTGCACGACGGTACGCGTGAACTCGGCAGCACGCGCAGCGCAGACTGGCAGCCGCGCGCCAAAGTGCTGTTTGATCAGCTCGATGCTTTCCTGACTAATCTGGAGAAATCGGGTCGCCGCGTGATGGTGCTGGTGGTGCCGGAACACGGCGCAGCGCTGCAGGGTGACAAGATGCAGATGTCGGGATTGCGTGACATCCCAAGTCCGGATATCACCCATGTGCCGGTCGGCATTAAGTTTGTTGGCATGAAAGCACCGCATCAAGGCCAGCCGCTCAGCGTGGAGACGCCAACCAGCCTGATGGCGATTTCGGAAATCGTGTCGCGCGTGGTGGATGGTCAGGTGTTTAACGCGCCGAACGTCAATATGTCGGTGATGACCGATAATCTGCCGCAGACGCCGGTGGTGTCCGAGAACGATAATGCGGTGGTGATGATGTATCAGGGCAAACCGTGGATCCGCCTGAACGGCGGCGATTGGGTGCCATATCCGCAGTAATCCGGAACGAGGATGAACCAGGTCGCCATAAATGACGACCCTACAGGTTTTATATCGTAGGGGCGCCATTTATGGCGACCTGGCATGCATTTACTCACGCCAAAACCTGCATAATTCCGAATCACTTCATAAATAACCCAACTTACCGATTTTTCGCCTTTATCCCGGCGAAAAAAACGCGTGACCTGGGATATACTCGCTGCGAATTTCATCTCATTACACGCCTGTGTGGCCTGGAGAAGTTTTGTTGCGCGTCAGTCGTTCTCTAACGATAAAGCAGATGGCGACGGTTTCTGCCGTGGCGATGGTGACCATCTGCATCTTTATTGTCATCCAGCTCTTTCACTTTGTGCAGCAGCGCAGGATTGACTACGCCCAGCAAATGGAAAATGTGGCGCACACCGTGCGTCAGCCGCTCTCCGAAGCGGTACTTAAAGCCGATATCCCGCAAGCCGAACGCATCCTCAATACGCTAAAACCGGCCGGTATTTTATCGCGTGCCGATGTGGTGTTGCCGAATGCCTTCCAGGCGCTGCACGCTGATTTCGCGCCGGAAAAACCGGTGCCGCGCTGGGTCGCGCGCCTGTTTGAACTGCCGGTACAAATCACGCTGCCGCTCTATTCGGTGGAGCGATCGGGCTTGCCGAAGCCGATTGCCTATCTGGTGTTGCAGGCCGACTCCTCGCGCGTTTATCAGTTCCTGCTCAGCACCTTATCGACCATGATCACCACCTATCTGTTGCTGGCGCTGATCCTCTCCATCGCCATCAGCTGGTGTATCAATCGGTTGATTGTGCATCCGCTGCGCGACATTTCGCGTGATTTGCAGGAGCTGCCGCCGCAGGCGATTCTGACCCACAAAATGAAGCTGCCGCATAATCATCGTGATGATGAAATCGGTATGCTGATTCGCAGCTACAACCGCAATCAGCAGGTGCTGGAGTCGATTCACGACGAAATGAGTCGCATGACCACCCATTTCGCCGTGACGGATCTGCCCAATCGCGCGCTGTTCCTTGCGCTACTCGAACAGCACATCAGCCATCGCCACAATCGTCAGGCGTGGGGCTTGATGGTGATTCGAATTGAAACGCTGCAGGAAGCCAACGGCGTACTGAGCGATGAACAGCGCGATACGCTGATGCTGACGCTGGTGGAGAAGATTCGCAGCACCGTCGACGATCACTCGCTGCTGGCGCAAACCGGCCCCAGCGACTTTGCCTTGCTGATGAAGCGCGCGCACAATCCGTTCCGCGCCATGCGTTTAGCGCGCAACCTGATGATTCGCATCAATCAGCCGGTGAACCTGCAACAGCTGCAGCTGCGTCCGAATGCCAGCATCGGTCTGGCGCTGCACGAAGAGAACAGCATTTCGGCTAGCGAACAGCTTGATCGCGCGACTTCGGCGATGATGTCGGCGCGCCATCAGGGCAAAAACCAGATTCTGTTCTTCGACCCGGCGCTCACCGAGCGGGCGCAGAAGCGTTTAACGCAGGAGCACGACATCTTGCAAGGTTTACAGGACGAGCAGTTTGCCCTTTATCTGCAACCGCAAATCAATATGGAAACCGGCGGGCTGGCCGGTGCCGAAGCGCTGCTGCGCATGCGCATGCCGGATGGCAGCTACGGATTGTCAGAAGAGTTTATTGCCAGCGCCGAAGAGATTGGTGTGATTTCGGCCATTGGTCGCTGGGTGTTTGAGGAAGCCTGCCGCATTCTGGCCGGCTGGCAGAAGCAGGGCATTAATATCCCGCTCAGCGTCAATATCTCGGCGGTGCAGCTGCGTGATGCCAGTATGGTCAGCCATTTGCAGGGCTTGCTGGAGCGCCATCGCATTGCACCGGGCAACTTCGTACTGGAAATCACCGAAACCGCACAGATTGGCGATGCCGAGCAGGCGATTGCGCTGCTGCGCTTACTGCAGCAAACCGGCGTGGCAGTGGCGCTCGACGATTTCGGTATGGGCTACTCCAACCTCAACTATCTGCATCAGTTCAAAGCGCTGCCGGTGAATAAGCTGAAAATGGATCGCAGCTTTGTCGCCGCGCTGCCGGATGACGACACCATGGTGCGCATCGTGGCGGCGATTGCCGACATCATTCACCTCGACGTCATCGCCGAAGGTGTGGAAACCGCCGAGCAGCGCGACTGGCTGCTGGCGCGCGGAATTACTATAGGGCAAGGCTACTTATACGCTGAAGCGCTGCCGCTCCACGTCTTTAATCAACGCTGGCTCAATACCTCGCAACTCCCTGAATAATCACCTTGCTTATTGATTTTCCTTACAAAATTGTAGCGAAGCGCTGTGCTGAAGCGTTTCAGTTCATAGTTAGAGTTTTGTAACTTTTGTAAGGAATAGTAGGGGATATTAATCTTGTTAACAGGGTGTTATTTTCCTCGCCATCGGTAAGGTTTTACGCTTCTGGCGGCTTGCCGCATGCGTTCTCCACAACAATGGCGGTGCGAACCGTCTTACTGGACACCTGTTATGAAAATCTTAAAAAGCCTCTATTTTCAGGTACTGGTTGCCATCGGCATCGGCGTCCTGTTGGGCCACTTCTATCCTGAGTTAGGCGCGCAAATGAAGCCGCTTGGCGATGGTTTCGTTAAGTTGATCAAGATGATCATCGCCCCCGTGATTTTCTGTACGGTGGTGACCGGTATTGCCGGCATGGAGAGCATGAAAGCCGTTGGACGTACGGGCGCAGTGGCGCTGCTGTACTTTGAAGTGGTCAGCACCATCGCGCTGATCATCGGTTTGGTGGTAGTTAACGTGGTGCAGCCAGGCGCGGGCATGAACGTTGATCCGGCCACGCTGGATGCCAAAGCGGTCGCGGTTTACGCACAGCAGGCGGAGCAGCAAGGTGTGGTCGCCTTCCTGCTGGATGTGATTCCAAATAGCGTGATTGGTGCCTTCGCCAGCGGCAACATTCTGCAAGTGCTGCTGTTCGCTATTCTGTTCGGCTTCGCTCTGCATCGCCTCGGCAGCGCTGGCACCGTGATGTTCAACGTCATTGAGAGCTTCTCGAAAGTGATCTTCGGCGTGATCAACATGATTATGCGTCTCGCGCCAATCGGTGCCTTCGGGGCGATGGCCTTTACCATCGGTAAATATGGCGTCGGCTCGCTGGTGCAGCTGGGTCAGCTGATCATCTGCTTCTATATCACCTGCGTGCTGTTCGTGGTGGTGGTGTTGGGGCTGATTGCACGCTTCGCCGGCTTCAACATCTTTAAATTTGTCGCCTACATCAAAGAAGAGCTGCTGATTGTGCTCGGCACTTCCTCATCTGAATCGGCGCTGCCGCGCATGCTGGATAAGATGGAGAAGCTGGGCTGTAAGAAATCGGTGGTGGGCTTGGTGATTCCAACTGGCTACTCCTTCAACCTCGATGGCACCTCGATTTACCTCACCATGGCGGCGGTGTTTATCGCGCAGGCGACCAACGCGCATATGGATGTGTTCCACCAAATCACGCTGTTAGTGGTGCTGCTGCTCTCCTCAAAAGGCGCAGCGGGCGTAACCGGCAGTGGCTTTATCGTGCTGGCGGCCACCCTGTCAGCGGTGGGACATTTACCGGTTGCTGGTCTGGCGCTGATTCTCGGTATCGACCGGTTTATGTCCGAAGCGCGTGCGCTAACCAATCTGGTGGGTAACGGCGTAGCGACCATCGTGGTGGCGAAGTGGGTCGGACAACTGGATGAGAAACAACTGAATGCGACGCTTTCTGCAGGGAAAAAGGTGAATAACGCACCAGAAACCGCCGCATAGCCTGCTATTTGCGTTAATTTGCCGAGAAATGCCCGCTGTCGCTTGCCCTGACAGCGGGCATTTGCATAATAAACCCCATTGATTTTTTTCCCGATTTTTTGCCTCGTTGCGCGACATCCTGACCTTCTCGTGGTCAAAGAGTCTGTTATTAAATAAACGTGGCGGCAAAATGCCGCACCGGTCACCCCAGATGTGGCCGAACATGCCGCGCTAACGAGCGTTGATCTGTTTGAGTAGGGGTTCACATGCAGGGCACCAGAATTCGGCTTTTGGTTGGCGGATTGCTACTGGCAGCGTCCGGTTTTGGCGTGCACGCCGAGACGCTCCAACCCGATCCCGCCTGGCAGGAAGGCAAACTGGACAATGGTTTTAGCTGGCAGCTGCTGACCACACCACAACGTCCAAGCGATCGTATTGAACTGCGCCTGATTGTT
This sequence comes from Pantoea trifolii, assembly GCF_024506435.1. Lineage (NCBI taxonomy): Bacteria > Pseudomonadati > Pseudomonadota > Gammaproteobacteria > Enterobacterales > Erwiniaceae > Pantoea > Pantoea trifolii. The sequence continues at coordinate 179,993 of NZ_JANIET010000001.1, forward strand.
AACACCGGTTCGCTGGTGGAGAGTGCGCAACAAACGGGCTATAGCCATCTTTTACCGCGTTTAGCGATGGTGCATAACGCCACGCTGGACACCAATCAGCAACGCGCGCTGTGGCAGCAAGCCATGGATCCGCAACGTCCGCTGCCGCCTGCCATCTCGTCGTACGATTACACCCAATACAACCTGAGCTTGCCGAATAACCGCCCTGATCTGCTGAAAGAAGCGCTCAGCTGGCTGGCGGCGACTGCCGGGAAAATGACAATCAATGAGCAAGTGGTGGCTACCGCGTTAACGGCCACCGATCCGATTGCCACCTGGCCCGCCAATACCCAGGACGTGTGGTGGCGCTATCGCCTGAAAGGCTCGGCGATGCTGGCGCACGATCCGGGCGAGCAACCGCGCGCGCCGGTGGATATCGCCCAGCTCAACAGCTTCTATCAGCAGTGGTACACGCCCGATGGCATGACGCTGTACGTGGTGGGTAACGTCGATAGCCGCAGTATGGCGGAGCAGATCAACAAAGCCTTCGCGCCGCTGAAAGGCAAGCGCGTGGCACCTGCCGCGCTACCGACGCTGTCACCGCTGCCGCATCAGCCGGTGAATCTGGTGAATGGCGGCATGAGTCAGGATCGCCTGTCGCTGGTGTGGGACACCGCATGGCAGCCGATTCGCGATTCGCAGAATTTGCAGCGCTACTGGCAGAGCGATTTAGCGCGTGAAGCGCTGTTCTGGCATGTGCAGCGGGCGCTGGCTGACAGCAAAGCGCAAAGCGTGCAGGTTGGTTTCGATTGCCGTGTGCTCTATCAACGCGCGCAGTGCTCGATCAACATGGACAGCCCGAACGCCTCTTTGCCGCAGAATATGAATCAGGTGGCGAAAGAGCTGGCGGCGGTGCGCGACAAAGGGTTACCGCAGGAGGAGTTTGATGCGCTGATGGCGCAGAAGCTGCTGGAGCTCAATAAGCTGTTTGCCACTTATGCCCGCACCGATACTGATATTCTGATGGGCCAGCGTCTGCGCTCGCAGCAAAATTCGGTCGTGGACATTGCGCCTGAGCAGTATCAAAAGCTGCGTCAGACGTTCCTCGGCGAGATGACGCGTGACCAGTTGAATCAGGAGCTGCGTCAGCAATTGTCGCAGGAACTGACCATGGTGCTGATTCAGCCGCAGGGTGAAGCCGAGACCAACGTGAAGATGCTGCAGGAAGGCTGGGATAAAGTGATGAAGCTACCGGTACCGCCAGCGGCTCCGGCTAGCCCGGAAGACGTGAAGCCGGATAGCAGCGCAGGCGCGGCGGAACAGACCGCGCCATCATCCTGATGATCAGGTCTTCGCTCTGAGCCATTCGGTGACGAGCATCGGCCAGCTTGCCAAAGGCAAATCCGCCACGCCACGGATACCAAATCCGTGGCCGCCTTTCTGGTAGAAGTGAATCTCCACCGGCACTTTGTGCTCACGTAGCGCGCTGAAGAACACCATGCTGTTGTTCACCGAAACCGACTCATCATCGGAGGCGTGAATCAGCAGCGTCGGAGGCGTTTGCGCATGCACGCGCGTTTCCATTGAGTAAGCATCAATCATTCTTTGATCCGGCCACGCGCCGAGCAAGCGGGTGCGCGCACCTTCATGCGCCAGACCTTCACGCATACTGATCACCGGATAAAGCAGCACCATCGCATCCGGGCGCGGCGTAAAGCTGTCGGCCTGATCCTGCACCGGATAGAGTTTCTCGCCAAAGCGCGTGCCGAGGCTGGCAGCAACGTGTCCGCCCGCCGAGAAGCCCATCATCACGATATATTTGCCGTTCAACCCGCGCTGCGCACGTTCACGCAGCACGCGCACCGCACGCTGCGCATCAGCCAGCGGCGCGTCTGGACCTTCATGGTGACCGTCATACGGCAGGCGATAGGTCATCACCGCCAGCGTGTAGCCCATTGACGTGAAGAAGGTGGCGAGCGCGCTGCCTTCACGGTCGATCAATACCCGCTGATAACCGCCGCCCGGCGCCACCAGCAGCGTGATGCCGTTGGAGGTTTCCGGATGCCAGATAGCAATCTCCGGGCAGCGCACGCCGGTGGCGGCGCGGTCATAAGGTTCGTACTCTTTGGCGAGATCGACGATCTGCGGCTGAGCGCGCGAATCGCTCGCGCCTGGCGCATCACCGTGTGGCCAGATGTTGATGATTTCTGTGTGCATAAGTCAGTCCTGAGCGAGTCATGTTGTCGTTATTTTTTTCGCGGCCGGAGTAACAGCGTCCTGCTGTTATTGATTAAAACATGGTCTCTTTTGCAGCTGGCGTCCAGCCGAAAACCGCCGATTTAGCCAGTTTCGGACTATGCCTGGCGGCCAGATTTCGTGCCATAACGCATTGAATTTAAATCGATCTGATTAGCGTGATTGAAGAAGCAATACGGGTTTTGTTACAGAAGTGGATGAGTCAGGTGATTAGCGGAAATTGGCAGGGAAAAATGCTGCGTTAAGGCAAACTGCGCGGGCGGGTTGGTTAGCACAGGTAATAAATGGCGCAGAGATTTTTAGCGGCGCGATTCATCGCGCAACAAATTGCGCCGCTACGGTTGGTGCAGGTGGTTATGTCATTTCGGCATCGCGCTGAGCGGGATAATCGCGCCGCGATGCTGGATCACCGTGCTGGCGGTGAGATGACCGCGTGCGGCGGCATCTTCGGCGCTTCCTCCGGCTAAACGCACCGCCAGATAACCGGCGCTGAAGGAGTCGCCAGCCGCGGTGGTATCGATCACTTTCTCTTTCGCCAGCTTGATGGCGGCGACTTCGCGCAGTGGCTCATCGCCGACCGCCACCAGACAGGAATCCGCACCGCGTTTAATGGCAATCTCCTGCACGCCCGCAGCGCGTGTGCGGGCAATCACCGCATCCAGCGGCTGCTCGCCCCACAGCAAATCTTCGTCGTCGAGCGTCAGGAATGCCATGTCGGTATGACGCAGCATCTCGGCATACGCCTGCTGAGCGCTGGCTTTATCGGCCCACAGACGCGGACGATAGTTGTTATCGAAAATCACCTTGCCACCGTTCTGACGACAGGCGCTGAGCAGCGTCATCAGTTTTTCGCGACTGGCCGCTGGCAGAATCGCCAGGCTGATGCCGCTCAAATAGAGATAATCGTAGTGTGCCAGCTGCTGGCAAATCAGGTCTGCTTGGGTGCTGTCCAGCCAGAAACGGGCGGCAGCGTCGTTGCGCCAGTACCAGAAAGTGCGCTCGCCGTGTTCGTCGGTTTCAATGAAGTACAAACCTGGCATTTTATTGTCGAGGCGCTGAATCAGCGTGGTTTCGACCTTTTCCTGCTGCCAGGCGGCGATCATCTGGTCACTGAAGCTGTCGGTGCCGAGTGCGGTGACATAATCGACACGCAGTTGCTGGCTATCTGACTGACGCGCCAGATACACCGCCGTGTTCAGCGTATCGCCGCCAAAACCGCGTTTGATGTTCTCACCTTTCTCGGACAGCTCAATCATGCATTCGCCAATAATGGCGATTTTCTTCTGCGTCATGGTCTTCGGCCTATAGTGAATTCTGCCTTAGTCTCGCGTCTGGTATGGCAGTCGTCAATGGTTTTTAAAACGATGTTTTGATTTAACTTAAGGCAGTAAACCGCCTACGCTACGGCGATTTAACGGCCAAAGCGCGTTTTGTTTTGCCGATTAAGCGCGGCGCACGCTGTTACACTCAACTCTTCATGGGACTAACGAGATTGATAAAGTTATCCCGGCGATCGCCGATACTTGCTGCTGAGATGCTATTTGCAGGCACTCGACACCAACCAGGAAAAAACCATGGTGATGAAGAATTTGAGTCATCGGCTGCCTGTTTCAAATGAACTGGAGCAACAACAGGAAACGCGTCTCTTCTGGCAGAAATGCCAACGATTCTATACTTTCCAGCCGATTTACCAGGTCTCAGGCCGCTTGCTGGCCATTGAATTACTGACGGCGGTGACTCATCCCTCCGCGCCAGAGAAAAGGCTGTCGCCCGAAGACTATTTTGAAGCACTGACTATCGCGCAGCGGCTCGGTGTCGTCCAGGAACAACTTGAGCTGCTGATAACATGGTCACCGTTTTTCAATCAGCGTCAGCTGGTGGCGTCGGTGAATATCGACGGTCCAACATTGATGGAGATTGAGCAGCATGAGTCGATTCGCACGCTGATCGCACAGCTGCCGTGGGTGCGCTTCGAACTGACGGAACATCATGCGCTGCCGCAGGAAGAGATGGTAGCGAAGATGCCGGAACTCGGGCCGCTGTGGCTGGATGATTTTGGCTCCGGCATGGCGAACTTCTCGGCGCTGACCGAACTGCGTTACGACTACATCAAACTCTCGCGCGAGCTGTTTATGCTGCTGCGTGCCACCGATGAAGGCCGCTCAATGTTCTCGATGCTGCTGGCGTTGATTAACCGTTATTGCAACGGCGTCATCGTCGAAGGTGTAGAAACCGAAGAGGAGTGGCAACAGGTACGCAGCTCGCCAGCCATGGCGGCGCAGGGCTACTTCTTCTCGCGTCCGGTGCCGTTTAGCGAGCTGGAACGTATGGCACTTCAGCTTCCCTGATCCCGTTCCGCGACGTCTCGACTATCCTTAGTCAGACGTGGAAGGGCAAGGAGGAAGCAATATGTCACGTACTCGAAAGATCCTGAGCTGGGTGTTCGGGATTTTTTTGTTATTGGTTGTAGTGATTGTGGTGATCATCGCCACCTTTGACTGGAACCGCCTGAAACCTACGATTAATCAAAAAGTTTCGGCCGAACTGAACCGACCTTTCGCGATTCGCGGCGATCTTGGCGTGGCCTGGGTTCGCAATCGCGAAGAACCTGGCTGGCGCAGCTGGGTGCCGTGGCCGCAGGTGCATGCCGACGATGTGATGCTCGGTAATCCGCCATCCATTCCTGATGTCACCATGGTGCATCTGCAGCGCGTTGAAGCGACGATTGCGCCGCTGGCGCTGCTGCATCAGCAGATCTACCTGCCGTGGATCAAGATGCAAAAGCCGGATGCGCGGCTGGTGCAAACCGCTGATAAAAAGAATAACTGGACCTTTGATCTCGCCAGCAGCCAGAACAGCGATGCTAACGCCGCGCCTTCTGCCTGGTCCTTCCGCCTCGACAACATTATGTTCGATCAGGGACAAGTGCGCTATCGCGACGCCGTCAATAAGGCCGATGTCACGGTAACCATCAATCCGCTGGGCAAACCGGTGCCGTACGCACAGGTAGCGGGCGGTGACGATCAGCAGAAAGGCGCGGGTGATTTTGTCTTTGGCTGGCAGGCGAGCGGCACTTACAACAATCAGAAGCTGGAGGGCGACGGCAAAATTGGCGGCATGTTATCGCTACGCAGTAAAACCACGCCGTTCCCGCTGCAGGTGGATGTGCGTAATGGCACCACGCGCGTGCGCATTGACGGCACCTTGCAGGACCCGCTCAATCTCGGCGGGCTGGATGTGCGCCTGCGCTTCGCGGGCGATACGCTGGCGAATCTGTATGGCCTGACGGGCGTGCTGCTGCCTGATACGCCGCCGTACGAAACTGACGGCCATTTGATTGCGCGTTTCAATGAGGAGAAAGGGCCGCTGTTCCGCTACGAGAAGTTTAACGGCCACATCGGCGACAGCGATATTCACGGCTCCCTCGTTTATCGTCAGGGCAAACCGCGCCCAACCTTGACCGGTGAACTGACCTCAAACCAATTGCGGATGGAAGATTTGGGGCCGCTGATTGGCGTCAACTCGGGCAAAGGTAGCGAGAAAACGCAGCAGGCCAAAGCGCAACGTGGCGATGCCTCAACGCAGCCCGCCGATCGCGTTCTGCCGCATGACAAGTTCGATACCAAGAGCTGGGATGTGATGGATGCGGATGTGAAGTTCAGCGGCAAACGCATCGAACACAGCAGCAAGCTGCCGCTCAGCGATCTCTATACGCATCTGCAGCTGAAAAACGGCGACCTGTTGCTCGATCCGCTGCGCTTCGGTATGGCCGGCGGCAGCATCAACTCCACCATTCATCTGGAGGGCGACCGCAGCCCGATGCGCGGACGTGCCGATTTGCACGCGCGTAAGCTGCGTCTGCGTCAGCTGTTCCCGGATGTCACCGCGATGCAGAACAGTTTGGGCCAGCTCAACGGCGATGCCTCGCTGAGCGGCACCGGCAATTCGGTGGCGGATCTGCTCGGCACCAGCAATGGCGAACTGAAGCTACTGATGAATGATGGCCTGATCAGTCGCAGCCTGATGGAGATTGCCGGACTGAACGTCGGTAACTATGTGGTAGGAAAGCTGTTCGGCGATGATGAAGTGAAGATCAACTGCGCGGCGACCGATATGAATATTCGTCAAGGCTTAGCGACGCCGAAACTGTTCCTGCTGGATACCGAGAATGCGGTGATCAACGTGACGGGCAACGTCAACTTCGCGAATGAACGCATGGACTTGTCGATCAATCCGGAGAGTAAAGGGATCCGCATCATCACGCTGCGTTCGCCGCTGTATGTGCGCGGCACCTTTAAAAATCCGGATGCCGGGGTGAAAGCCGGACCGCTGATTGCACGCGGTGCCGCAGCGGTGGCGCTCGGGGCGGTGGTTGCTCCCGCCGCCGCGTTGATCGCACTGATTTCGCCTAGCGATACTGACGACAATCAGTGCAGTAATGTGCTGCAGCAGATGAAGAATCAGAAGTAATCAGTTACGCCACAGCACTTTGATGATGTGGTAACCAAAGGCGGTTTTCACCGGTCCGTAAGGCTGTAGCAGCGGACAGGAGAAGACCGCCTTATCAAATGCCGGTACCATTTGTCCTTTACGGAACTCACCCAAATCACCGCCGTTGCGCCCGGATGGGCAGGTAGAGTGTTTCTTTGCCAGCTGCTGGAAGTTCGCCCCTTTCTCAAGCTGCGATAGCAGGGATTTGGCCTGCGCTTCCTCTTTCACGAGGATATGTAAAGCCGCCGCGGTTTTCGCCATGATGAAGTCCTAATGTGTATAATCCGGCCATTATAACCCTGTTTCTTTTGATCCCACTGAGCGAATTCCGTTATGCGTTTAAACCCCGGCCAACAACGAGCTGTCGAATTTGTCACCGGTCCTTGTCTGGTGCTGGCCGGTGCTGGCTCGGGTAAAACCCGCGTGATCACCAACAAAATCGCCCACCTGATCCGCGAATGTGGCTATCAGGCGCGCCACATCGCCGCCGTGACTTTTACCAATAAAGCCTCGCGCGAGATGAAAGAGCGTGTGGCGCAAACGTTGGGACGTAAAGAGGCGCGCGGATTGATGATTTCCACCTTCCATACACTTGGGCTGGAGATCATCAAACGCGAATACAAGGCGCTGGGAATGAAAGCCAGCTTCTCACTGTTCGACGATCAGGATCAGCTGGCTTTGCTCAAAGATCTAACCAAACAGTGGCTGGAAGAGGATAAAACGCTGTTACAGCAGCTGATTTCCACCATCTCCAACTGGAAGAACGATTTGGTCGATCCGCAGGGCGCAGCGGGTTTGGCGCAATCGCAGCGCGACCAGATTTTTGCGCACTGTTATCAGCTGTATGATCAACACCTGAAATCCTGCAACGTGCTGGATTTCGACGACTTAATCGCGCTGCCAACGCTGCTGCTGCAGCGCAATCACGAAGTGCGCGAACGCTGGCAGCAGCGCATTCGCTATCTGTTGGTGGATGAGTATCAGGATACCAACACCAGCCAATATGAGCTGGTGAAGCTGTTGGTGGGTGCGCGGGCGCGCTTTACCGTGGTGGGCGATGACGATCAGTCGATTTATTCGTGGCGCGGCGCGCGTCCGCAAAACCTGGTGCTGCTGCAACAGGATTTCCCGGCGCTGGAAGTGGTGAAGCTGGAGCAGAATTATCGCTCGACGCAGCGCATCCTGAAATCGGCCAACATCCTTATCGCCAACAATCCGCATGTGTTCGAGAAACGCCTGTTCTCAGAACTGGGGCAGGGCAGCGAGCTGAAGGTGCTGAGCGCTAATAACGAAGATCACGAAGCGGAACGCGTGGCGGGCGAACTGATCGCGCATCACTTCATCAACAAAACCGCCTACAAAGATTACGCCATTCTCTATCGCGGCAACCATCAGTCGCGGGTGTTTGAGAAGCAGCTGATGCAGAACCGTATTCCGTATCGTATCTCAGGCGGTACGTCGTTCTTCTCGCGTCCGGAAATCAAAGATTTGCTGGCCTACCTGCGTGTGCTGACCAATCAGGAAGATGACAGCGCGTTTCTGCGTATCGTGAATACGCCGCGCCGTGAGATTGGTCCGGCAACGCTGCAAAAACTGGGCGAATGGGCCAACCTGCGCAATAAAAGCCTGTATAACGCCAGCTTCGATATGGGACTCGAACAAACGCTGAGCGGGCGCGGGCTCGAGCATTTGCAGCGCTTTACGCACTGGTTGAATGAGATCGTCCAGCTGACCGAACGTGAGCCGGTTAACGCAGTGCGCGACCTGATTCGCGGCATCGACTACGAAAGCTGGCTGTTTGAAACCTCGCCCAGCCCGAAAGCGGCTGAGATGCGTATGAAGAACGTCAATCTGCTGTTCCAGTGGATGACCGAGATGCTGGAAGGCGATGAGCTGAACGAACCGATGACGCTGGCGCAGGTGGTGACGCGCTTTACGCTGCGCGACATGATGGAGCGCGGTGAGAGCGATGAGGAGCTCGATCAGGTACAGCTGATGACGTTGCACGCCTCAAAAGGGCTGGAGTTCCCGTATGTCTATCTGGTCGGCATGGAAGAGGGCTTATTGCCGCACCAGAGCAGTATCGATGAGAACAATATCGAAGAAGAGCGACGTCTGGCTTACGTGGGGATTACGCGAGCGCAGAAAGAGCTGACCTTTACGCTGTGCCGTGAACGCCGTCAGTACGGTGAGCTAATGCGCCCGGAACCGAGTCGCTTCCTGCTGGAGTTGCCGCAGGACGATGTGGTGTGGGAGCGCGAGAAAAAAGTGGTGAGCGCAGAAGAGCGCGTTAAGACCGGACAGACGCGCGTCGCCGGGTTAAGGGCGATGCTGGAGAATGCGAAGAAGGGTTGAGTTCTCAGTCCGTGCTTGCAGTCCCCCTCCTCGGTCCTCCCCCATTAATGGGGGAGGAAGATGCTGCCACATGTCAGTGATGGAGCTGCATGTGGCAGCATCTCCTTCCCCCGCTTGCGGGGGAAGGTCGGGATGGGGGGCAGCCAGCACATGCCAAATCAGGAAATCGTCAATAACCAGTGCACGTACGACTGATAATGACTCTCCTGCTCCAGCAGCTCAGAACGCAATGGATGCACTTCGCGCCAACCGGCTGGCAGCGTCAAATGCAGCGCATCATCATCCGCCTGTAAACGCACGGCAGGCAAAGTGTCATCGCGACGACGGCTTGAGAAAATAATCGCTAAACGCAACAAACGGCTCAAACGCTCCGCCATGCGCGGCGGCACGGCGTTTTGTTGCGTCAGCAACGCCAGATCAATGCTGCCGCTTTGGTTCTGCAGCAGGCAAGCCAGCATTTTTTTCTGTGCGGGAGTGAAGCCAGGAAGATCGAGATGGCGAATCAGGTAAGCGGCATGCTGCGGTGCCTGACGGAAATCGACGCTCAGGCCAATTTCGTGGATGGAACAGGCGCTAAGTAGCAGATCACGACATCGGTTATCCAGCTTCCAGCTGCTGCTCACCTGACGGAAGAAGCTCTCCGCCAACTGACGCACACGACCGGCCTGATCAATATCAATGGCAAAACGACGCTGCACGTTCTGCAATGTGCGGCTGCGGATATCGCGATCAACCGGCAGATGCAGCATGCCATACACTAAGCCTTCGCGCAGGGCGCCACCGGCCAGCGTCATACCTTCAATGCTCAGTTCCTGGAAGATAGCGATGAGGATCGATAAACCGCTCGGGAACACTAAAGCGCGCTCCAGCGTCAATCCTTCAATTTCCAGCTCTTCCAGCTTGCCGCACTGAATTGCGCGTTGTTTCAACTGTTGCAGCTTGCTCAGGGTGATGCGCTCATCCATGCCCTGCGCCATCATAATTTCCTGCAACGCTTGTACGGTGCCTGACGCGCCGACACAGATTTGCCAGCCTTTCTCGCGCAGCGCAGCGGCCACCGGACGGATCATCTCGCGCGCGGCCAGTTCGGCCTGCTCAAAATTCTCTTTTGCCAGATGACGATCGCTGAAATAGCGTTCAAGCCAGGTTACGCAGCCCATCGACAAGCTGAACAGCGTGGTGGCATGCGAACCTTCGCCAGTCACCAGTTCGGTGCTGCCACCGCCGATGTCGACCACTAAACGCTGATCGGAACCGCCGGTGGTATGCGCTACACCCTGATAAATCAGGCGTGCTTCCTCTTCGCCGCTGATGACATTCACCGCGCAGCCAAGAATCTGTTCAGCCGTTGTGAGGAAATCCTGCGCATTTTCAGCAAGGCGCAGCGTGGCGGTTGCCACCACGCGGATTTGTTCCGCAGGAATATCCTGTAGCTGTTCGGAGAACAACTTCAGGCACTGCCAGCCGCGTTGCATCGCCTCGGCAGAGAGATGATTCGCTTTGTCGAGGCCAGCCGCCAGACGCACTTTGCGCTTTATCCGCGCGACGGTCTGAATGCTGCCAGACACCTCGCGCACCACCAACATATGAAAGCTGTTAGAACCTAAATCAATCGCTGCATAAAGTGACGATGCGCTTAGCATGGTGTGCTTAACCCGAACGTTTACGGTTGCTATTGCGCGGCGCGCCGCTCCGACGGTTATTGTTGTTCCCGCCACGGCGTGGACCGTTTCCTGAACGACTGCGTTGCAGACGCTTCGGCGGTGGCAGTTCATTCAGTAAGGCATCGCTGTTGTACTTGCTCACCGGAATACCGTGACCGATGTACTCTTCGATTGCCGGCAGGTTCAGCGCGTACTCTTCGCATGCCAGGCTAATGGAGTGACCGCTGGCGCCCGCGCGGCCAGTGCGGCCGATACGGTGAACGTAGTCTTCGCGATCGTCAGGCAGATCGTAGTTGAACACATGCGTGACGGCAGGAATGTGCAGACCACGTGCCGCGACGTCGGTGGCAACCAGGATATCCACATCGCCTTTGGTGAAGTCGTCGAGAATACGCAGACGTTTTTTCTGCGCCACATCACCGGTCAGCAGACCCACGCGATGACCATCGGCAGCAAGATGGCCCCAAATGTCTTCGCAGCGGTGCTTGGTGTTAGCAAAGATGATGGCGCGATCTGGCCACTCTTCTTCTACCAACGTCTGCAGCAAGCGCATTTTCTCTTCATTCGAAGGATAGAAAAGCTCTTCTTTAATGCGGTGGCCGGTTTTCTGCTCAGGCTCAACTTCCACGTATTCGGCGTTGTTCATGTGCTCAAATGCCAGTTCACGCACGCGGTAAGACAAGGTCGCAGAGAACAGCATACTCAGGCGTTGGGTGGCCGGCGGCATGCGGCGGAACAGCCAACGAATGTCTTTAATAAAGCCGAGATCGAACATGCGATCGGCTTCATCCAGCACAACAACCTGAATCGCGCCCAGGTTGACATGGTTCTGCTTGGCGTAGTCGATCAGACGTCCGGTGGTGCCCACCAGAATATCGACACCATCAGCCAGCACTTTCAGCTGTTTATCGTAGCCGTCGCCACCATAAGCCAGGCCCAGCTTTAAGCCAGTGACCTTCGCTAATGGTTCAGCATCGGCATGGATTTGTACGGCGAGCTCACGCGTCGGGGCCATGATCAGCGCACGTGGCTGATTAGTCTGGCGACCTTCTGCGGCAGGATGAGAAAGAAGATAATGAAACGTTGACGTAAGGAACGCCATCGTTTTGCCGGTACCGGTTTGCGCCTGACCCGCAACATCACGCCCTGTAAGCGTAAGAGGCAACGCGAGCGCCTGAATAGGCGTGCAGTGGCTAAAGCCTTTAGTATCAAGGGCTTCTATCACCTGAGGGTGCAGGGCGAAGTCGGAAAACTTCTGTTCAGTTAAGTGTGTTTTGCTCATAGTGTGGTAGAATATCAGCTTACTAGCGCTTTACGAAAGCGTATCCGATGAAATAAAGTCAACCTACGTTGGTATCATTTCCGCCAATTCGCCAGGCGCAATCTTTTGGAGTTAAACATGAGCAGCGATAAGATCGTTCACTTGACCGATGACAGTTTCGACACAGACGTACTGAAAGCAGACGGTGTCACTCTGGTTGATTTCTGGGCTGAATGGTGTGGTCCTTGCAAAATGATCGCCCCAATTCTCGACGAAGTCGCAGAAGAGTACGAAGGTAAACTTACCATCGCTAAGTTGAATATTGATGACAACCCGGGTACGGCGCCGAAATACGGCATCCGCGGTATCCCAACTCTGCTGCTGTTCAAGAACGGCGAAGTGGCGGCAACCAAGGTTGGCGCACTGTCTAAAGGACAGTTGAAAGAGTTCCTGAACGCCAACCTGGCCTAAGCCCAGCAGGGTGTTTGTTCGGCAGTGGTGAATTTTTTCGCCACTGCTGGACGTCTCACTTTAAGCGTGTTAAGTTGAGTTCACTGCATTACGCTCTTACCTTGTAGTTTGCATCTAAGTTTTCCCTTGTCAGACCCTACTCGCAATGAACGTTATCGTGGTTTGGCAATCTGATGACTAGCACATTCGGCATCATCTTTCGACCGTCTCCTCGTTTCCTATCGCCACATCTGACGATAATCGTCGAGCTGAGTTGAAAAAGAGCCATTAACAGGCATGGAATTTTTGCCATACCACTCACGACAATCATTTCGAGAATTACCCCGAGTTTAAGAACCCATCACTATGAATCTTACCGAATTAAAGAATACGCCGGTTTCTGAGCTGATTACCCTCGGCGAAAATATGGGGCTGGAAAACCAGGCGCGTATGCGCAAGCAGGATATTATTTTCTCTATCCTGAAACAGCACGCAAAAAGCGGCGAAGACATCTTTGGTGATGGTGTGCTGGAGATATTGCAGGACGGATTTGGTTTCCTCCGTTCTGGAGATAGCTCCTACCTCGCCGGTCCCGATGATATCTACGTCTCTCCTAGCCAAATCCGCCGTTTCAACCTCCGCACTGGTGACACCATTTCTGGCAAGATTCGCCCGCCAAAAGAAGGTGAACGCTACTTTGCGCTGTTGAAAGTTAACGAAGTTAACTACGACAAGCCGGAAAACGCGCGTAATAAGATTCTGTTCGAAAACCTTACGCCGCTGCACGCCAGCAAGCGTATGCGTATGGAACGCGGTAATGGCTCGACTGAAGACCTGACTGCACGCGTGCTGGATCTGGCTTCTCCGATTGGTCGTGGTCAACGTGGTCTGATTGTGGCGCCGCCGAAAGCGGGTAAAACCATGCTGCTGCAGAACATCGCGCAGAGCATCGCTTACAACTATCCAGATTGCCTGCTGATGGTGCTGCTGATTGACGAACGTCCAGAAGAAGTGACCGAGATGCAGCGTCTGGTTAAAGGTGAAGTTATCGCTTCGACCTTTGATGAGCCAGCATCACGTCACGTGCAGGTTGCTGAGATGGTGATCGAGAAGGCCAAGCGCCTGGTTGAGCACAAGAAAGACGTGATCATCCTGCTTGACTCCATCACGCGTCTGGCGCGTGCCTACAACACCGTGGTTCCAGCATCAGGTAAAGTCCTGACCGGTGGTGTGGATGCCAACGCCTTGCATCGTCCGAAGCGTTTCTTCGGTGCGGCACGTAACGTGGAAGAGGGCGGCAGCCTGACCATCATCGCGACCGCGCTGGTTGATACCGGTTCGAAGATGGACGAAGTGATTTACGAAGAGTTTAAAGGTACAGGTAACATGGAATTGCACCTCTCGCGTAAAATCGCTGAGAAGCGTGTATTCCCAGCGATTGATTACAATCGTTCCGGTACCCGTAAAGAAGAGTTGCTCACCACTCAGGAAGAGCTGCAAAAAATGTGGATCCTGCGCAAAATCATCCATCCAATGGGTGAAATCGACGCGATGGAGTTCCTCATCAACAAACTGGCCATGACCAAAACCAACGACGAATTCTTCGATATGATGAAGCGTTCCTAAGTTGCGATCGGCGAGTCGCTAAGCCAAGCGGTGATTCGCACAATTTGCCAGGAAATATTGCTAACGCCACGTCTTAACGTGGCGTTTTTTATTTATGGGCATTAGGATTAGCGCAGTCAGGAAGCTTTTATAATGACTGTGGCAGAGATGCGTTTGTTTTTTCAACAATCAGGCTTTTCTGCAGCAGAATTCGGAATAGGGATATGCGGCAATGGCGGGTGTTTTGCATATTGTTGTCCACGATTTTAGCTGAGAGCATTAATGTGAATTTACTCACTATGAGTACAGAGCTTGGTCTAACTTTTCTTTTTTCTTTGGCCTTTATCTTCATCGCTCGAAAAGTAGCGAAAAAGATAGGGTTGGTAGATAAGCCAAACTTAAGGAAAAGACATCAGGGTGTTATTCCTTTAGTTGGTGGGATCTCTGTTTATGCAGGCGTCTGTTTTGCTTTTATGATTACAAAATCCTATATGCCGAACGGGTTTCTCTACCTGATATGTGCTGGCATTTTGGTTCTGGTTGGTGCTCTTGATGACCGTTTCGACATTAGCGTTAAATTTCGTGCCTTCGTACAGGCGGTAATTGCTGTTGTCATGATGGTAGGCGCCAAGTTATATCTCCTGAGCCTTGGATTTATTGTTGGTCCGGTTGAATTTATCGTTGGGCCTTTTGGATACGTACTTACCCTTTTTGCCGTCTGGGCCGCAATTAATGCATTCAATATGGTTGATGGTATTGATGGCTTACTTGGCGGCCTTTCATGTGTCACCTTTGCCGCTATGGGCATCATCCTTTATTTTGATGGGATGTTTAGTCTTGCGATGTGGTGCTTTGCCATGATTGCAGCCACCATCCCTTACATACTTCTTAATCTGGGATTTCTCGGACGACGTTATAAGGTCTTCATGGGTGATGCTGGCAGCACCATGATAGGTTTTACGATTATTTGGATATTGTTAGAAACGACTCAAGGGCTTAGCCATCCGATAACACCGGTTACTGCGCTCTGGCTCATCGCCATACCTTTGATGGACATGATAGCGATTATGTACCGTCGCTTACGTAAAGGGATGAGTCCTTTTTCTGCAGACAGGCAACATATTCACCATCTCATCATGCGAGCGGGATTTTCGTCCCGACAGGCTTTTTTACTCATTACCGTTGCAGCCGCATTATTAGCGGGTATTGGCGTATTAGGTGAATATCTCGCTTTCATTCCAGAATGGGTCATGCTCGTCCTTTTCTTAATGGCATTCCTTCTTTATGGCTATTGCATCAAGCATGCCTGGCGGATGGCACGTAGATTGCGTCGCTTAAAACGTCGATGGAATAAGGCCACTTCTGGCAATAATTACTCCAGGTAAGTAAGTGCCTAAATAAGGATTTTGTTATGACCTCTGTCGTTGTGGAGAACGAACTGGATATGCGTGGCCTAGGCTGCACGCTCTGGCGTGGTAAACGCTGGATAATCGGCTTGGCGCTGCTGTTTGCGCTGGTCGCCTGGCTGGCATCGATGTTAATGAAGCAAGCGTGGAGCACCACGGCGGTGACCGATCGTCCAACGGTGAATATGTTGGGTGATTTCTTCGTGCAGCAACAATTCCTTAATAATCTGGATGTGCGCACTAATACGCTCAATCTAAGCTCGCCAGCCCCAACCGTGATGGATGAGGTTTATCAGGAGTTCACCATGCAGCTGGCATCCTGGGATACGCGTCGTGATTTCTGGCAGCAGACTGAATACTTCAAAGGTCGTAAAAGCGGTAACGCGCACAACGATGCGGCGCTGCTCGACGACTTAATCACCAACATCCAGTTCACCGCTGCCGACCCGGCGCGCAATATCTTAGATAACATCAAGCTGGTCGCTGAAACCGCCAGCGATGCCAACAATCTGCTGCGTCAATATATTGCCTACGCCAGCGAACGTGCGGCGCGTCATCTGAATGCGGAACTAAAAGGTGCCTGGCAGGCGCGCAGCGTGCAGTTGGCGTCGCAGGTTAATCGCCAGCAGGAAGTGGCGCAGGCGGTATTTGAACGACAACGCCAGCGCATCGAGCAGGCGCTGAAAGTGGCGAGCGAGCAGGGCATCAAAGAGAACCGCGCACCGGCAACCGGCGAGGCGCTGCCAGACAGCGATCGTTTCCTGCTCGGGCAGCAAATGCTGCAGGCGCAACTCGACACTTTACAAGCCAGCGGACCTGCTTACGATTTAAGCTATGATCAAAACAAAGCGATGCTGAGTACGCTGCAGGCCGGGCCGCGTCTGGATCAACAATTCCAGACTTACCGCTACTTGCGCACCCCGGAAGAGCCGGTGTCGCGCGACAGTCCGCGCCGCCCGTTTATGATGATCATGTGGGGCGTGATTGGCGCGCTGGTCGGTGCGGGAGTGGCGCTGGTGCGTCGTCCGCGTTCAACGTTAGCAACGAGCCATTAAGAGAAGCCACGTGAAAGTTCTGACGGTATTTGGCACGCGTCCTGAAGCGATCAAAATGGCTCCGCTGGTGCAGGCGCTGGCGCAGGATGCTGCGTTCGAATCGCGCTTATGCGTCACCGCACAACATCGTGAAATGCTCGATCAGGTGCTGCGTTTGTTCCAGCTGCAGCCTGATTATGATCTGAATATCATGCGTCCGGAACAAGGGCTGACGGAGATCACCAGCCGCATTCTGCAGGGCATGAAAACCGTTCTGGCCGATTTCCAGCCGGATGTGGTGTTAGTGCACGGCGATACCACCACCACGTTTGCGGCGAGCCTGGCAGCGTTTTATCACCAGATTCCGGTGGGTCATGTGGAAGCAGGATTACGCACCGGCAACCTGATGTCGCCGTGGCCCGAAGAGGCCAATCGCACGCTCACCGGCCATCTTGCCAGCTATCACTTCACGCCGACGCAAAATTCGCGGCAAAACCTGCTGCGTGAGAATCTGCCGGATGCGCGCATTTTTGTCACCGGCAACACAGTGATTGATGCGCTGCTGTGGGTGCGTGACCGCGTGCTGGACGATGCCGATCTCAATGCGCGCCTTGCCGCGCGCTATCCGTTCCTCGATGCCGACAAAAAGCTGATTCTGGTCACGGGCCATCGCCGCGAAAGTTTTGGCGACGGCTTCGAACGCATTTGCAGTGCGCTGGCGCACATCGCGCGCCAGCATCCGCAGGTGCAAATTGTCTATCCTGTGCACCTCAATCCCAACGTCAGCGAGCCGGTCAATCGCATTCTCAGCGGCATTGAAAACATCATCCTGATTGAGCCGCAAGAGTATCTGCCGTTTGTCTGGCTGATGAATCGCTCATGGCTGATTCTTACCGATTCCGGCGGCATTCAGGAAGAAGCGCCGTCATTAGGTAAACCGGTGCTGGTGATGCGCGATACCACCGAGCGCCCGGAAGCCGTGGACGCAGGTACGGTGAAACTGGTCGGCACCGATATCAGTAAAATTGTCGCTGAAGTCAGCCTGCTGTTGCAGGACGATGAAGCCTGGCAGGCAATGAGCCGCGCGCACAATCCGTATGGCGATGGCCATGCCTGCGCGCGCATCTTGCAGGCCCTAAAACAACACAGAGTCTAACCATGCGTTTTGAAACTATTTCCGTTATCGGACTGGGCTACATTGGGCTGCCAACGGCGGCCGTTTTTGCCTCAAAGGGAAAGAAAGTCGTTGGTGTGGATATTAATGTCCGCGCCGTTGAAACCATCAATCGCGGCGATATCCATATCGTGGAACCCGAGTTGGGTGATGTGGTGCGCGAAGCCGTACACGCCGGTCATCTGCGTGCTACCACCCAGGCCGAAGCCGCCGATGCGTTCCTGATTGCCGTGCCCACGCCGTTTATCGGCGACCATCAGCCGGATCTCAGCTATGTGCAGGCTGCGGCGCTGTCGATTGCGCCAGTACTAAAAGCGGGCGATCTGGTGATCCTCGAGTCGACGTCGCCAGTAGGTGCCACCGAGCAAATGGCGGAATGGCTGGCGGCGGCGCGCCCCGATCTGCGTTTCCCGCAGCACGGTGATGCGTGCGATGTGTTTATCGCTTACTGCCCGGAGCGCGTGTTGCCCGGCAAAGTGATGGTCGAACTGCTGGAAAACGATCGCGTGATTGGCGGCATGACGCCAGCCTGTTCCGCACGCGCCAGCGAGTTGTATCGCATTTTCCTGCGCGGCGCGTGTGTGGAAACCCATGCGCGCACCGCCGAGATGTGCAAACTCACCGAGAATAGCTTCCGCGATGTGAACATCGCCTTTGCCAATGAACTGTCGCTGATTTGCGCCGAGCAGGACATCAACGTGTGGGAGCTGATTGCACTGGCGAATCGCCATCCGCGCGTCAACATCCTGCAACCTGGACCGGGCGTCGGCGGGCACTGTATCGCCGTCGATCCGTGGTTTATCGTGGCGCAAAATCCCGAGCAGGCGCGACTGATTCGCACCGCGCGTGAAGTGAATGACGCCAAACCAGGCTGGGTGCTGGATCAGGTAAAACAGGCGTTAGCAGAGTGCCTTACCGCCAGCGGTAAATGCGCCAGCGATGTCACCATTGCCTGCTTTGGCCTGGCCTTCAAACCGAATATTGATGATCTGCGCGAAAGCCCGGCGATGAGCGTCGCGCATCGAATTGCCGAATGGCACAGCGGCAAAACCTGGGTGGTTGAACCGCATGTAAAAGACATTCCACAACGTCTGGCGCATGAAGCCACGCTGGTTGCCACTGACGTGGCGCTGCAGCAGGCGGATATTCTGGTGATGCTGGTTGATCACGCCCAGTTCCGCGCAATTGATGCGGCACAGATTGCCCAGCCGTGGATTGTTGATACCAAAGGCGTCTGGCGATGAAACAGTTTCTGGTCACCGGTGGCGCAGGTTTTATCGGTTCGGCGCTGGTGCGCTTTCTGCTTGAACACACCGATCACCGCGTGGTGGTGGTCGATAAGCTGAGCTATGCCGGCAATCTGGCGTCGCTGGCACCGGTGCAACAGGATGCACGTTTCGCTTTCGAGCAGGTGGATATTTGTCATCGCGCCGAGCTGGATCGCGTTATGGCGCAGTATCAGCCGGATTGTATTATGCATCTGGCGGCGGAAAGCCATGTTGACCGTTCGATCGATGGGCCAATCGCCTTCGTCGAAACCAATATTGTCGGCACCTATCAGCTGCTGGAAGCGGCACGTCATTACTGGAATGGCATGGCAGATGAACGCAAAAAAGGCTTCATTCTGCATCATATCTCCACCGATGAAGTGTTTGGTGACCTGCACGGTAGCGACGACTTCTTTACTGAAACCACGCCATACGCGCCGAGCAGCCCCTATTCGGCGACCAAAGCCAGCAGCGATCACTTGGTGCGCGCCTGGCTGCGTACTTACGGTTTGCCGGTCATCATCACCAACTGTTCTAACAATTACGGTCCGTATCATTTCCCGGAGAAGCTGATCCCGCTCACCATCATCAATGCACTGGCGGGCAAACCGCTACCGGTGTATGGCAATGGCAGCCAGATACGTGACTGGCTGTACGTGGAGGATCACGCGCGGGCGCTGTATAGCGTGGTGAGCAGCGGCAGAGTGGGGGAAACCTACAATATTGGTGGCCACAATGAACGACGTAATCTTGAGGTAGTGGAAACGCTCTGCGATCTGCTGGATGAACTGGCACCGCAGCAGCGTGCGCCGCATCTGGCTCGCTATCGCGACCTGATTACCTTTGTTACCGATCGTCCCGGTCACGACCAGCGCTACGCCATCGACGCCAGTAAAATCGCGCGCGAGCTGGGTTGGACGCCGCAGGAAACCTTTGAGAGCGGTATCCGCAAAACGGTGCAGTGGTATCTGGCCAATCCGCAATGGTGGCAGTCGATTCTTAACGGCAGCTATCGTGGCGAGCGTTTAGGCTTAGCCACGCCGCGCTGAAACCCATGATGAAGGAGCAGCGATGAAAGGCATCATTTTAGCCGGAGGTTCGGGTACGCGTTTGCATCCGATCACTCGCGCCATCTCGAAACAGCTGTTGCCGGTGTACGACAAGCCGATGATTTACTATCCGCTGTCGGTACTGATGCTGGCGGGAATCCGTGAAATTCTGATCATCACCACGCCGGAAGATCGTGCCCACTTTGAACGCCTGCTGGGCGACGGCAGTGAATTCGGTTTGCAGCTGGCCTATGCCGAGCAGCCGAGCCCGGATGGGTTGGCGCAGGCGTTTATTATTGGTGAATCCTTTATCGGCAATGATCACTGTTGTCTGGTGCTGGGCGACAATCTTTATTTCGGGCAGGGATTCAGCCCCAAACTGAAGAAAGTGGCCGCGCGCAGCAGCGGCGCGACCGTTTTTGCCTATCAGGTGATGGATCCGGAACGTTTTGGCGTGGTGGAGTTTGATGACGATTTCAACGCGCTCTCCATTGAAGAGAAACCGCAGCAGCCGAAATCTCGCTGGGCGGTTACCGGCCTCTATTTTTACGATAACCGCGTGGTGGAGTTTGCCAAACAGGTGAAACCTTCCGAACGGGGTGAGCTGGAAATCACCGCCATCAACCAGATGTATCTCGATCAGGGCGAGCTTGCGGTTGAGTTACTGGGGCGCGGATTTGCCTGGCTGGATACCGGCACGCACGACAGCCTGATTGAGGCGAGTATGTTTGTGCAGACGGTGGAAAAACGTCAGGGCTTTAAAATTGCCTGCCTGGAAGAGATTGCATGGCGTAACGGCTGGCTAAGCGATGCCCAGCTTTTAGCCGCGGCTCAGGCGCTAACCAAAACCGGCTACGGCCAGTATCTGCTGGATGTTCACAATGCCCGTCCGCGTCAATATTGATTCCCTTACGTGGGAAAATGACTTCTTCGGTCAGAACAGCGCGCGCTTGTCGCTGGATGGCGATCTGCCGCTGGCCGAGGCGCTTCAGCAACCTTATGCGCTGTGGCAGGTGAAGGTGCCTGCTGAACGTGTTGATGCCATTGAT
This sequence comes from Pantoea trifolii, assembly GCF_024506435.1. NCBI lineage: Bacteria > Pseudomonadati > Pseudomonadota > Gammaproteobacteria > Enterobacterales > Erwiniaceae > Pantoea > Pantoea trifolii. The sequence continues at coordinate 201,034 of NZ_JANIET010000001.1, forward strand.
GCACTGAGCCAGCACGGTTTTCAGTTGGTGGAAGGCGAAGCCGATCTCACTCTCAGCATCAAACACACCGAGCGGCAAGTTGGCGTGCGCATTGCGCGGGAAGCACAAATCCCGGCACTGCGTAAAGCGGCTGCGCAGGCGTTTAGTCAAAGCCGTTTCCGCGCACCATGGTTTGCTGCGGCGGACAGCGGACGTTTTTACGCGCAGTGGATTGAAAATGCCGTGCGCGGCACCTTTGATAATCAATGTCTGGTGGCCTGCGATGAGCAGGGCGCGCTGCAAGGTTTTGTCTCGATGCGCGAAGTGGACGGCGAAATGCGCATCGGTCTGCTGGCGGTATTGCCAGCCGCCCAAGGCTGCGGCGTCGGCCAACGCCTGCTGCTCGCCGCCGCCGACTGGGGCCGCGTGCGTCAGCTAACGCATCTGCGCGTGGCGACCCAGCTCAGCAATCTCACGGCGATGCGCCTCTATTTACGCAGCGGTGCGCGGCTGGAAAGCACCGCTTACTGGTTCTACAGGAAAGCCTCATGATCCCATTTAATGCGCCGCCGATTGTCGGCAGCGAAGTTGAATATATGCAGTCGGCGATGGCCAGCGGCAAGCTGTGTGGCGATGGCGGCTTTACTCGCCGCTGCCAGCAGTGGATGGAACAACATTTCGGCAGCAAAAAAGTGCTGCTGACGCCATCCTGCACCGCGTCGCTGGAGATGGCAGCGCTACTGATTGATCTGCAGCCGGGCGATGAAGTGATCATGCCGAGCTATACCTTCGTCTCCACCGCCAACGCCTTTGTGCTGCGCGGCGCGACCATCGTGTTTGTCGACGTGCGTCCCGATACGTTGAATATCGACGAAACGCTGATTGAAGCGGCGATCACGCCGAAAACCCGCGCCATCGTGCCAGTACATTACGCGGGCGTGGCCTGCGAGATGGACAGCATCATGGCGCTGGCGGCGAAGCATAAACTCTATGTGATCGAGGATGCCGCGCAGGGCGTGATGTCGCAGTACAAAGGGCGCGCGCTGGGCACCATTGGTCATATTGGCTGCTTTAGCTTCCACGAAACTAAAAACTACACCGCGGGCGGCGAAGGCGGCGCAACGCTGATTAATGACGCGAAGCTGGTGGATCGGGCCGAAATCATTCGTGAAAAAGGCACCAACCGCAGCCAGTTTTTTCGTGGTCAGGTGGATAAATATACCTGGCGCGATATCGGCTCCAGCTATTTGATGGCGGATCTGCAAGCAGCCTATTTGTGGGCGCAGCTGGAAGCGGCGAAGCAGATTAATCAGCAGCGTTTGCGTTTATGGCAGCGCTACTACGATGCGCTCCAGCCGCTGGCTGCTGCCGGCCGTATTGAGCTGCCGGTGGTGCCAAAAAATTGCCGCCACAATGCGCACATGTTCTACATCAAGCTGCGCGACAGCGGCGATCGTCAGGCGCTGATTAACTGGATGAAAGAGGCGGAAATCCTCACGGTGTTCCACTACATCCCGCTGCACTCGTCGCCAGCGGGTGAACGTTTTGGCCGCTTCCACGGTGATGATGCCTTTACCACGCGTGAAAGCGAGCGCCTGCTGCGCCTGCCGCTGTTCTACAACTTGTCGGATAACAATCAGCGTACGGTGATCAGTTCGCTGCTGAGTTTCTTTGCCTGATGTCATTAGCAAAAGCTTCAGTCTGGACCGCCGCTTCGACGCTGGTAAAAATCGTTGCTGGCCTGCTGGTAGTGAAACTGCTGGCGGTGAGTTTTGGGCCGGAAGGGATCGGGCAAGCCGGTAACTTCCGCCAGTTGATTACCGTACTCGGCGTGCTGGCGGGCGCGGGCATCTTTAACGGCGTCACTACGCTAGTCGCGCAACATCAGCAACAGCCACAGCAGCTACGCGCGGTCACCGGCACGGCTTCGGCGATTGTGCTCGGCTTTTCAACGCTGCTGGCGCTGCTGTTTTTGCTGGCGGCGTCGCCGATCAGCACGGCGCTGTTTGGTCATGCTGAATATGCAAACGTGGTGCGCATTGTCGCCTTTCTGCAACTCGGTATTGCCTGGGCCAACCTGACGCTAGCGTTGCTGAAAGGTTTTCGCGATGCGCGCGGTAACGCGCTGGCGCTGATTGCTGGAAGTGTAGTGGGCGTGCTGGGTTATGTGCTGTGCTGGTGGCTGAGCGGCTATGCCGGTGCGTTAGTTGGATTGGCGCTGGTACCGGCGCTACTGGTGTTTCCAGCATTGCTGATGCTGCGTCGCCATCGCGATCGCTTGCCGCTGAGCTGGCTGATGCCAACCTGGCATCCCGAACTGGCGCGCAATCTGGCGAAGTTTACGCTGATGGCGCTGATCACCTCGTTCACCTTGCCGGTGGCGTGGGTGATGATGCGAAATCTGCTGGCTGAGCAACAAGGCTGGTCGCAGGTGGGTTTATGGCAGGGCGTGACCAGCATTTCCGATGCTTATCTGCAATTTATCACCGCCACTTTCAGCGTCTGGCTGCTGCCCACGCTGGCGCGGCTGGAGCAAAAGCCGCAAATCGCGCGTGAGATTGGGCGTGCACTGCGCTTTGTATTACCTGCCGTCGCGGCGGCCAGTTTCTGTGTATGGCTGCTACGCGATGTCGCTATCTGGCTGCTGTTTTCGCCACAGTTCAGCCCGATGCGTGACCTTTTCGTCTGGCAGTTGTGCGGAGATGTGTTTAAAGTCGGCGCCTATGTTTTCGGATATCTGGTGATCGCCAAAGCGTCGCTGCGCTTCTATATTCTGACTGAAATCAGCCAGTTTGCCCTGCTGACCGGCTTTTCTCATTGGTTGATTCCGCTGCACGGGACTGCCGGAGCCGCGCAGGCTTACATGGCAACCTACGTTCTCTATTTCGCCCTGTGTTGTGGCGCCTTCATGATTTATTGCCGGAAAAAATGACGACTTTTCACGTATTGGGATCGGATATCCCGCATCACAATCATACGGTGCTGCGCTTCTTTAATGACGTGATGAGCGCCGAGCTACCAGGCGATGCACCACGTCAATTTATGGTGGTTTCCAGCGCGCCCGAGACGCTGCAAGCGTATAGCTCATTGCAGATTGAAACCTTTGCCAGCAAGCGTGCGCTTGCGCAAGCGGTGATAGCGCGTGCCGCCGATCGCTCGCAGCGTTTCTTCTTTCACGGCCAGTTTAATCCCAGCATTTGGTTAGCCTTACTGAGCGGCAAACTGCGTCGTCAGCAGGCGTTCTGGCACGTATGGGGCGCGGATCTTTATGAAGAAGGGCACGGCCTCAAGTATCAACTGTTTTATCTGCTGCGCAGAATGGCGCAGGGGCGCGTGGCGCGCGTGTTTGCGACGCGGGGTGATTTGTACCATTTCCAGCAGCGCCATCCGCGCGTTCCCGCTTCGCTGCTCTACTTCCCGACGCGCATGCCGGATATGGCGCCGCCCACGCAGGTGGAAAATCCTGATTTCACTATCCTGCTCGGTAACTCCGGCGATCGCAGTAATCGCCACATTGCCGGATTGGAGGCGATCCGCGCGCAGTTTGGCGAACAGGTAAAAATCGTCGTGCCGCTCGGTTATCCGCAAAATAATCATGCTTACATCGAAGAGATTGGCGCTGCCGCGCAGCGCCTGTTCCCGGCGGGGCAAGTGACGTTGCTGCGCGACAAGATCGACTTTGATGCCTATCTGACATTGCTTAGCCGCTGCCAGCTCGGCTATTTTATGTTCGAGCGCCAGCAAGGCATTGGTACGCTATGCCTGCTGATTCAGGCCAATATTCCGTTTGTGCTGAACCGCAAAAATCCGTTCTGGCGCGATCTCAGCGAGCAAGGCTTGCCGGTGCTGTTTAGCGAAGATGCGCTGGATGCGGCCAGCGTGGCCGAAGCGCAACGACAATTAGCGCAATGTGATCACGCATCGATTGCCTTTTTTGCCCCTGGCTATCTGGCAGGCTGGCGCGACGCGCTTACCCTGAGTGAAAGGGAGAGAACATGAGCCTGATGCAGTTTAGTGGTCTGCTGGTGGTTTATCTGTTTTCGCTGGGTTTCATTCTGACCCTAACCTGGCGGGAATTTAAGCGGGTGCGTTTCAACTTCCACCTGTTCTTCACCATTCTCTTTTTGCTGACCTTCTATTTCGGCTTCCCGCTGACCAGCGTGCTGGTGTTCCGCTTTAACGTGGCGGTGGTGCCGCCGGAATATCTGCTGCAGGCGCTGCTGGCCGCTACCAGCTTTTATGCCATCTATTATGTCAGCTACAAGGTGCGGCTACGGCCGGCCCATGCGCCTGCGCGTAAGCCCTGGCTGCAGATGAATCGGGTTGAAACCAATCTGACCTGTTTGCTGCTGGCGCTGGTGGCGATTGGCACTGTCACGGTGTTCTTTATGCACAACGGCCTGCTGCTGTTTAGGCTTTCGGCTTACAACCAGATTTTCTCCAGCGAAGTATCTGGCGTGGCGCTCAAACGCTTCTTCTACTTCTTTATTCCGGCGATGCTGATTCGCTACTTCCTCAAGCCAACCCAGCGTCAATGGCTGTGGTTTTTGCTGGTGTCGGTGGCATTTGGCTTGCTGACTTACGCGCTGGTGGGCGGCACGCGCGCCAATATCATCATCGCTTTCGCGCTGTTCCTGTTCATTGGTATTACGCGCGGCTGGATCACGCTGTGGATGCTGGTCGGCGCCGGTGTAATGGCAATCGGCGGCATGTTCTGGCTGGCGTTGCGTCGCTATAACCTCGACGTGGTCGGCGATGAGGCGTTTTACACTTTCCTTTATCTGACGCGCGATACCTTCTCGCCGTGGGAAAATCTGGCGCTGTTACTGCAAAATTACGACAAGATCGATTTTCAGGGCCTGGCACCGATTTGGCGTGATTTCTACGTGTTCATTCCCAGCTGGATGTGGCCGGGACGCCCATCAGCCATTCTCAACAGCGCCAACTACTTTACCTGGGAAGTGCTGAACAACCATTCCGGGTTGGCGATCTCGCCGACGCTGTTGGGTTCGCTGGTGGTGATGGGCGGCGTGTGGTTCATCCCAATCGGTGCGGTGGCTGTCGGCCTGCTAATGAAAGGATTCGATAACCTTTATCTGTATGGCCGTGATACCAGCAACCGTTACAGCGGGGCGATTTTGCAGAGCTTCTGCTTCGGCGCGGTATTTAATATGATCGTGCTGGCGCGTGAAGGGCTGGATGCTTTCGGCTCGCGCGTGGTGTTTTTTTGTTTGATTTTTGCGGCCTGCATGTGGGCGGCAAAATTGCTTTACTGGCTGTTGGCGCGCGCGGGATTGATTCGTCCGCGCAGCGAGCCGGCTTTACACAGCCCATCTTAACCTCTGGGCACAACGGGAAATTCATACCATGGAAACCGATAAGCCGCGCTATAGCCTGCGCGGAGTCGATCTTCACGCCTTCAACGATATGGCAAGTTTTCTGCGCTTTCTGCTGCCCGAGGGCAAGCCGCGCTGCGGCACGCTGGTGGCGATGAATGCCGAGAAAATGCTGACGCTGGAAGAAGATGCGCAGCTACGCGCACTGATTGCTGAGGCCGAATTCAAATATCCGGATGGCATCAGCATCGTCCGTTCGCTGCGTAAGAAGTATCCCCAGCTGCAGGTGAACCGCATCGCGGGCGCGGATCTGTGGGAAGCGCTGATGGAGAGCGCGGGACGCAGCGGCATTCCGGTGTTTCTGATTGGTGGACGTCAGGCGGTGCTGCAGGAAACCTGCGACAAGCTGCGCCAGCAGTGGAATGTGAATATCGTTGGCAGCCAGTATGGTTACTTTGCGCCTGAAGCGCGCGACGCGCTGTTTGCACGCATTGCGGCAAGCGGTGCGCAGATTGTCACGGTGGCACAAGGTTCGCCGCGCCAGGAGCTATTGATGCGTGATTGCCGCGCACATTGGCCGCATGCGCTCTATATGGGCGTTGGTGGCACTTATGATGTTTTTACCGGGCACGTTAAGCGCGCGCCGGTTTGGTGGCAAAAATCCGGACTGGAATGGCTCTATCGTCTCATTCGTCAGCCTTCGCGTCTGCGTCGCCAATTAAAGCTGCTGAAATATTTGCGCTACCATTGGCGCGGCGATCTCTGAAATTGCTGGTTTTTTCAGCAGAAATACGAGGGTAAGCACCTCAAACTGCTGTAATTATCGATGGAATGCACAAAGCGTAATCAAACGCGGTTTTTTTCTAAAAAAGGGCTGGACAGCATGAGGTCAAGCCCGTAGTATGCCCATCCGCAACGGCGCTACGCGCCCGTAGCTCAGCTGGATAGAGCGCTGCCCTCCGGAGGCAGAGGTCTCAGGTTCGAATCCTGTCGGGCGCGCCATTTAGTTTGTGCGCAAGAGCTTCGGTGGTTGGTTAGACCGCGTTATGCAGTGAATTTTAGTAAGCGAGACATGCTTACGCACCAGAATTATGGTGGCTATAGCTCAGTTGGTAGAGCCCTGGATTGTGATTCCAGTTGTCGTGGGTTCGAGTCCCATTAGCCACCCCAGATTTTGCTCGGTCACGCGATGGTGGCGGAATTGGTAGACGCGCTAGCTTCAGGTGTTAGTGTTCTTACGGACGTGAGGGTTCAAGTCCCTCCCTTCGCACCAGGCAAAATTACGCAGTAGCGTTAAAGAAGTAAAAAATCGGCGAGTAGCGCAGCTTGGTAGCGCAACTGGTTTGGGACCAGTGGGTCGGAGGTTCGAATCCTCTCTCGCCGACCATATTCGAAAAGCCTGCTTGAAAAAGCAGGCTTTTTTCGTTTGTACCCACCTTCCGCATTCGCCACTCATCCCATCATTTCCTTAAAACGTAATTCTGCACATTGTCGCTATTCAGATACATATAACTCACTGATTTATAATGGCATGACAATTCCTTGCATAGCTTGTCGTTTTACGGAGACAGCTTTTGGGCTATGCGTCGCGATTTACCGACAGCGGCTAACACGTGGATCGTGTGGTGGGTTGTATCCTGTTGATAGAAAATAACTTATTGCGATAACTGCAACTTTGGCACGTCTTGTGCAATAATCTCCCTGTAGATGCTCATTCCACCTCTTATGTTTGCTGATGCTACATAAACCTGGGAATGATGCAGAGCCCCTTACGGCATCCGTTGTCCAGCCTGGCAGTAATTGCGCACGCTTTACTGCAGTAAGAAGGACATTACGTTGAGTCGGATGCCATCAGTTGTCTGAACGACCTGATCTTACACCTGCTTATGGCAGGTGTTTTTTTGTCTGCAGTTTATGACAGGCAAAAAAAAGCCGGGACCAGCCCGGCGTGCACAAAAGTAACAATCGTAAAATCAGGCGCTGGGATTGGTCTTCAGCGTAAGTAGCAGGCCTTCGCGACGCATTTTGGCGGCGTCTTCCGGGCGATGCAGGCGGTCGTAAACATCGGCCAGCCAGGCATAATCAAACGCATCAGGACGCTGAGCCAGCGCTTGCTGGAACGCTTCTGCCGCCTGCTGCCATTCTCCATGACGCATGAGCATCTGTCCCAGCGTGCTGTGCAGCAGGGGCGTGGCGCCATGCTGTTTAATCTGCTGACGCAATGCTTTCTCCAGAGATTGCGGATCGCCACTTTTGATGCGCGGCATCAGCAACACCAGACGATCGTCATATTGACGCTTCAGACCTTCCAGCACGATGCTCTGCGCGGTGTCCGGATCGTCACACTCAATCAGATGTTCTGCCATCGCCACCTGCAAGGCGGTTTCCTGACGCGTTTTGCGGCTCTGGTTCTGCCACCATTTTTTCAAACCGTCGCTGCCTTGATCGGCCATCGCCTGGTTCATCAGGCCCAGCCAGGCCTGCTGCTGCAAGGCATCGCGCTGTGCTTGATCATTGATCTGCACTTTCTGCATTGAAGGCAGAATGTCGAGCAATGCGCCCCACGCGCCGGTACGAATGTAGGCTTGTTCTGCCAGACGCAACACTTCCGGATGGCGCGGCGCGACTTCCAGCAAGCGGTCAACGCCGTGACGTGCAGCATGATCTTCGTTGCGTGCCAGTTGCAGACGTACGCGCGTGATTTCAACTGGAATCGTATCATTCACCGACAACTCAGAAGCGCGCTCCAGGTGCTGGTTAGCACGGATTTCGTCCCCGCGTTGCTGCGCCGCTTCGGCAGCCAGCAAGTAGTTAGCTACCGGCTGATCGGCGTGGTCGGCATTTTTCGACAGCAATTTTTCTGCCTGCTTGAAGTCACCTTCCGCCAGTTTCATCAACGCGCTCTGCGTGTGGCGCTGTGCGCTACGACGCTTGCGACCGGTGAACCAGCCGCGGGTACGTGCGCCGGTGCGGAACAGGCGACGCAGAATCCATTCCAGCAACAAAATCACCAGCAGGCTGAGAATCAAAATGATCGCCAGGCCGGTTACGCTGGTTTCAATGTTCCAGTTGTCGGTCTGGATCAGCACGTAGCCCTGATGGCCTGCAACCATCGGTCCAACCACAATGCCGGCAATCAGCAGCAGAAAAAGCACCAATACTTTCAGCATGGTTAGCCTCCCTGTTGATCAGCAGCAACCGATGGCTGAGCCAGCAAATTACGCACGCGAGTTTGCATCAGTTTTTCCAGCAGCGGCTGGCTTTCCAGCGTATCCGGCACATCCATCGAAATGCTTTGCTGGCTCAGTTCATCCAGCTGCGCAAGGAAGGCTTTGGTGGCGGCATCGTTGGTGTCGTACCAGGCACGAACCCAGGTTGATACCGCATCGATAGACTGTTTGTAGATCTCATCCTGATGACGCGGTACGGCCTGGGCGGCAATCAGCAGGCGCGAACGAATGTTTTCGCGCAGGTAGACATCCTGATTCGGAGCCAGCAGCGGCTGTGCGGTGTTATCGCGGCGGCGGATGGTGATGAAATCATCCATAAAGTTGTGCCAGCTTTTCACCAGATTTTGACGCCACTCGTGCAGCGAACTGGAGAGCTCACCGCCATCGGCGTCCATAGGTGAATCATCGCTGTCGTTGTCAGCCAGACGCAGATTATCGACGCCGTTCGACAGCTGATTGAGCTTGAGGATGGTGCCGTCATAATCAATCTGGCTGACGGCGGAGAGTGAACTGATGTCCTGCGTTAGGGCGCGACGCACGTTCATTACGCTTGGATCGTTCATATCGGCCAGACTGGTATCGGCACTTTTCAGTAACGCTGCTGCGGTGGTGACATCCTGATCGCTCCACAGTTTGCGGCCCGCCAGTTTGACGAGGTAATCCGCCTGCGCCAGCAGCCAGGTACGCGTGTCGTTTCCAGAGATGGTGGCGACTTTATCGCGCAGGGTTTCCAGCTCTTTAGCGCTGTTATCCTGCTGCGTGCGCGTCTCCTGTAAGGCGCTGTTGGCGCTAGCCAGCTGTTGCGTCAGTTGCTGTTTGTCGCTGCCCAGTTGCTGCTGCAAGGTGCTCAGCTGCTCACTGAGATTCTGATTAGTTTGAGCCTGTAAATCGGCCTGGTGTTTCCCATTAAGGTAAAGTCCCGCCCCAATCGCCAGCGCAATCACAATCGCCACTGCACTCAGCACCTTGCCATCGCTTTTTTTATCGCGTGGTGGCTTAGTTGCTGGAGAGGGAGAATTGTCCGCTGGGGTGGTTTCTTCAACCATGGCGGAGGAGGCTTTTTGTTCCGTCATTATGGCTCATCCCATTGTTAAGTTCAGCGTAACGCGCGCAGCAGCGCGTCGTTATCGGCACCATCGGCTACATCAATGTCCTGCCAGCCTAGTTCAGCGGCTTGCGTAGCCAAACGTTCACTGACGACCACAAGCCGACAGTGTAGTAACCATTCCCGACGATCAATTGGCGGAAACAGAGAAAAGAGTTGTTGTAACATTTCGCCGCTGGTGACCACCAGCGTTGTAATGCCGCGATCGCGCCAGCGGCGGCCTTCAGTCGCGCCGTTGTAGTGCTTTTCACAGCGCTGATAACACTCGCAATATTGCACCTCAGCGCCGCGCTCAATCAGCGTTTCTGCCAGCAACTCGCGTCCTGGGCTGCCGCGCAGAATCAGCGCGCGTTTGCCACTAACCTGCTGCAGACGGTTCAGGCGCACCAGCTCTTCGCTGGTCTCCCGCGCATGAGGATAGTCTACTTTGAGATTACTGACGGTATGCAGGGCTAAAGCGGTGCTGCGACCAATAGCATAATAGTTGAGGGCTTCAGGCCATGTTGTCGCGCTTTGCTGTAAAGCGGGCTCGGCGAACGTGACGACCTGCTGCGACAGCAAAAACACCAGATCGCCTGGCTGGAGTGCAGCAAGTTGCTTAGGTAAATGAATAAGATCGCGACCCGGCGTGAATTCAATCAGCGGAAGGCTCCATGCCAGTTTGCCCAGGCTGCGCAAACGCGAGACCAGTTCAGTGGCGGCCGGTTCCGGGCGGGTCACGAGGATGGTCATGCTGGCGGTTGACCTTGATAGACTTCACGCAGAATGTCGCGCGCGCCGCCATCCAGCAGCTCTTCGGCCAGCGAAATGCCCATTTTTTCGGCGTGATCGCGTGGACCCCGGCGCTCGCCCACCACCATTTGACTGCCGTCCGGCGAGCCGACTAATCCGCGCAGCCACAGCTGATCGTCTTCCAGCACCGCGAAGCTGCCGATTGGCACCTGACAACCGCCTTCCAGCCGTGTATTCATCGCACGTTCGGCACGCACGCACACGGCGGTATCGTCATGATTCAACGCCTGGAGCAGCGTAATTAATTGCTCATCATCCACGCGACATTCAATGCCGACGGCGCCCTGACCCACAGCGGGCAGGGAAATTTCTGCAGGCATTGCCTGACGAATGCGATCTTCCAGACCTAAACGCTTCAAACCCGCCGCCGCCAGTATGATGGCGTCATATTCACCTGCATCGAGTTTGCCCAGACGCGTACCGACGTTGCCGCGCAGCGAGCGAATCACTAGGTCCGGACGGCGGGCGCTAAGCTGACACTGGCGGCGCAGGCTGGACGTCCCGACAACCGCGCCTTGCGGCAGCTCATCAATACTGTTGTAACGATTGGAGACGAAAGCATCGCGCGGATCTTCACGCTCGCAAATGGTCACCAGACCAAGACCTTCTGGAAAATCGATCGGCACATCTTTCATCGAGTGCACGGCGAGATCGGCACGCCCTTCCAGCATTGCCAGCTCAAGCTCTTTAACGAACAGCCCTTTGCCGCCAACCTTTGCCAGTGGCGTATCAAGGATGACATCACCTTTGGTGACCATCGGCAGCAGCTCAACTTGCAGACCCGGATGAGCCGCCATCAGGCGCTGTTGGACATATTGTGCCTGCCACAGAGCAAGGGGACTTTGTCTGGTAGCAATTCTGAAAATTTTGTTTAACATGCTGTTAACCATTTTGATCGTTCATCGAATATCCTATCATTGATAGGGGAATGCTGTCAGTTTCAACGGATTGAAAAGGCCGCGATGTCAGACTGTGCCTGGATCTTGAGGGTCGCAGTTGAGAGTCGAAGTCTGAAAAAAGCAGAGCTACGGTCGGAACATGCTAAACTGTTAAGTAGCGCAACTTTCTTTACGGTCAATCCTCCAGGTGTTAGATTGATCACGTTTCCAGCAATTATTTGCCCAATATCTTTATTACTAAGCGGCAAAATTCGGAAACAGGGTGCTTAACACTGGGACAATCAGGCGAAACGTCTTGTACCTCTACATTGAGACACTGAAACAGAGACTGGATGCGATTAACCAGCTGCGTGTAGATCGCGCACTGGCTGCCATGGGACCTGCTTTCCAGCAAGTCTACAGTCTGCTGCCAACATTATTGCACTACCATCATCCACTGATGCCTGGCTACGTTGAAGGTAACGTTCCGCATGGCGTCTGCCTCTACACGCCCGATGAAAACCAACTTCAGCTGCTGCAGAACTTAGCGGGCGGTCAACCGCTCGAGCTCAGCTCTGCCGTGGCGGGCGAACGTCCGATTACCGGCATTTACTCAATGGGCAGCACCTCGTCCGTTGGGCAAAACAGCATCTCCGATCTTGATATCTGGGTGTGCCACCAATCATGGCTGGATAATGAAGAGCGCCTCAATCTGCAGCGTAAGTGTACGCTGTTGCAGAAATGGTGTGTGTCGATGGGTGTGGAAGTCAGCTTCTTCCTGATTGACGAGAACCGTTTCCGCCATAACGAAAGCGGCAGCCTCGGCGGTGAAGACTGCGGTTCTACCCAACATATTTTGCTGCTGGATGAGTTTTACCGTACCGCCGTGCGTATGGCGGGTAAACGCATCCTGTGGAACATGGTGCCTGGCGAAGAGGAGCACCATTACGACGATTACGTCATGTCGCTCTATTCACAAGGCGTTCTGACGCCGAATGAGTGGCTGGATCTCGGCGGGCTTGGCACGTTGTCAGCGGAAGAGTACTTCGGTGCCAGCTTGTGGCAGCTGTATAAAAGTATCGATTCGCCATACAAAGCGGTGCTGAAAACCCTGCTGCTGGAAGCCTACAGCTGGGAATACCCCAACACGCAGCTGTTGTCGATGGACATCAAGCAGCGCCTGCACGACGGCGAAATTGTCTGCTTCGGTCTCGATCCTTACTGCATGATGCTGGAACGCGTAACGCGCTATCTCACCAGCGTTGATGACATGGCGCGTCTTGATTTAGTACGTCGATGTTTCTATTTAAAAGTGTGTGAAAAGCTCTCGAGCGAAGATCACCATCATCAGCGCACCGGCTGGCGTCGCGAGATTCTTTCGCAGCTGGTTAAAGAGTGGGGCTGGGATGAGGAGAAGTTAGCGGTTCTGGATAACCGCGCGCAATGGAAAATCGAACGCGTACGCGAAGCGCACAATGAGTTACTGGATGCGATGATGCAGAGCTATCGCAACCTGATTCGCTTTGCGCGTCGCAACAATTTAAGCGTCAGCGCCAGCCCGCAGGATATCGGCGTGCTGACGCGTAAACTGTATGCCGCGTTCGAGGCGCTGCCGGGTAAAGTCACCTTAGTGAACCCGCAGATTTCGCCCGATCTTTCGGAAGAGAATCTCACCTTTATTCACGTCCCGGCGGGCCGCGCCAATCGCGCCGGTTGGTATCTGTATAACCAATCGCCGGACATGAGTTCCATCATCAGCCATCAGCCGCTGGAATATAACCGCTATCTGAACAAGCTGGTGGCGTGGGCGTGGTTTAACGGTTTGCTGACCAGCAAAACGCGTCTGCATATGAAAGGCAACGATCTGTGCGATCTGCCACGTTTGCAGGAGCTGGTCAACGATGTGTCGAGCCACTTCCCGCTGCGCGTGCCGGCACCGACGCCGAAAGCGCTCTACAGCCCGTGCGAAATTCGTCACTTAGCGATTATCGTTAACCTTGAACACGATCCTACCTCGGCGTTCCGCAATCAGGTGGTGCATTTTGATTTCCGTAAGCTGGATGTGTTCAGCTTCGGTCAGCAGCAGCAATGCCTGATTGGCAGCATCGATCTGCTCTATCGCAACTCGTGGAATGAAGTGCGTACGCTGCACTTCAACGGCGAGCAGGCGATGATTGAGGCGCTGAAAACCATTCTGGGCAAAATGCATCAGGATGCTGCGCCACCGGATACGGTGGAAGTGTTCTGCTACAGCCAGCATCTGCGCGGTTTAATTCGTACCCGTGTGCAGCAGCTGGTTTCGGAATGTATTGAGCTCCGTCTGTCGAGCACGCGTCAGGAACCGGGCCGCTTTAAAGCGTTGCGCATGGCGGGCCAAACCTGGGGCTTATTCTTCGAACGCATGAGCGTGTCGGTGCAGAAGCTGGAAAACGCCGTCGAATTCTATGGCGCGATTTCTAACAACAAGCTGCACGGCTTGTCGATCAAAGTGGAATCAAACCAGACGCCGCTGCCACCGGTGGTAAACGGCTACGCCAGCGAAGGCATCATTCAGTTCTTCTTTGAAGATACTAATGACGATCGCGGTTTCAACATCTATATCCTCGACGAAACCAACCGCGTTGAGGTTTATCACCATTGCGAAGGCAGTAAAGAAGAGCTGGTGCGCGACGTGAGTCGATTCTATTCGTCGTCGCATGACCGTTTTACCTACGGCTCCAGCTTTATCAATTTCAACCTGCCGCAGTTCTACCAGATTGTGAATACTGGCGAACGTTTCCAGGTGATTCCTTTCCGCAGCCAAACGTTAACGCAGCTCTGCGCTACGCAGCCTGACAACGACAACGGCGACTTCCAGCCACGCTACCAAATGCATTGATCCCGCCTGCGTTCGCGCGGCGGGATGCGCTGTAACTCTGACCTGCCGCAGGAAATGCGGCTATTTCCTGTTGCTTTTACAACGTCAACTGCGATGATAAGCAACCATGGCTTAAGGACAGAAGAGCAGACAGAATGATACGAGTGATGAGTCAGCTGGGTATGGCGCTGGCACTGGTCAGCCTGGTAGGCTGTGGCCTGAAAGGACCGCTGTATTTCCCGCCGCAAGATCAGCCAAACAAGCCGAAACAGCAGGTCACCGAGCAGCAGCAAAAAGCCGCTCAGGATGCTGATGTCGGTGGTTTGGTTACCAGCAAGCCTGGTTCGCAGGCGAACTAAAATCTATGAGTAATCCGGCGGAGCAGAAAATGCAGTTCTCAAAAATGCACGGTCTCGGCAACGACTTTATGGTTGTGGATGCTGTGACGCAAAACGTCTTTTTTTCGCCGGAACTGATTCGCCGCCTGGCGGACAGAAATCTGGGGATCGGTTTTGATCAGCTGCTGATCGTCGAGCCGCCCTACGATCCGGATCTCGATTTCCATTACCGCATTTTCAACGCCGATGGCAGCGAAGTCGCGCAGTGCGGCAACGGCGCGCGCTGTTTCGCCCGCTTTGTGCGTCTGAAAGGGTTGACCAACAAAAGCGACATTCGCGTCAGTACACAAACCGGCCGCATGGTGCTCAGCGTCACCAATGATGAGCTGGTGCGCGTCAATATGGGCCAACCGAACTTCGAACCGCAAAGCGTGCCGCTGCGTGCCAATAAAGCCGAGAACCTTTATTTGCAGCGTGTGGCCGATCAAACCGTGATGTTTGGTGCGGTATCAATGGGCAATCCGCACTGCGTGATTCAGGTCGAGAGCGTGAAAACCGCGCCGGTGGAAACGCTCGGTCCAGAGCTGGAAAGCCACGAGCGTTTCCCGGAGCGCGTCAACGTCGGTTTCATGGAAGTAGTCAATCGTGAACACATCCGTCTGCGCGTATACGAACGTGGCGCGGGCGAAACCCAGGCATGCGGCAGCGGCGCGTGTGCGGCGGTGGCCTGCGGCGTTCAGCAGGGCATTTTGGCGGAGAACGTTCGCGTCGATTTGCCGGGCGGAACGCTGCATATTGCCTGGAAAGGGGAAGGGCAACCGCTGTTTATGACCGGTCCTGCCACACACGTCTACGATGGGTTTATTCATCTATGAAAAATGTCGAAGAGCAGACCGAAAGCGAGGTTTTGCTGGACGATCAATCGGTAAGCGCATTTCTGCGTCAAAACCCCGACTTCTTTATTCGCAATGCGCGCCAGGTCGAACAGATGATGGTGCCGCATCCGGTACGCGGCAGCGTTTCGCTGGTGGAGTGGCATATGGCGCGTCAGCGTAACCACATCCAGCAGTTGGAAGAGGAGATCACGCTACTGATGGAGCAGGCTACGGCTAACCATCAGCTGTTTGATCGCCTGCTGGCGCTGCAAGGTCATCTTGCCGCCGCCGACAGCTTACAAGAGATGCTGACGCGTCTGCATCGCTGGGCGCGCGAACTCGGTCTGGCCGGTGCGCACGTGCGCGTGTTCAATGACAAATGGCACATCGGCGCGCCATCTGACTTCACCCAACTCGGCTTATCGCGTCAGGCATTCGAACCGCTGCGCATTCAGCGCTTCGGTAATGAACATCACTATCTCGGCAGCCTCAACGGCCCGGAACTGCTGCTGCTGTTGCCGCAGGCCAAAGCGATTGGCTCGGTGGCGATGTCGCTGATGGGCGAACGTGGCGAGCTGGGCGTATTGATGTTCACCAGCCGCGATAATCAGCACTATCAGGCAGGCATGGGCACGCTGCTGCTGCAGCATCTGGCGCAAATGCTGCCGGACTTGCTGTCACGCTGGATTGAACGCGCATGAGTCACGTCAGTCCGCTGCTGCCGGCCGTGGATGACTTTCTGCGTTATCTGAAGGTCGAACGCCAGCTCAGTCCGCTGACGCAAAAGAATTACCAACGGCAATTGCAGGCGATTATGGCAATGGCCGATGAGATGAAGCTGACGAGTTGGTCGCAGCTGGAACCGGCGCAGGTGCGCAGCCTGGCGGCGCGCAGCCGCCGTGGCGGTTTGGGCGCCAGCAGTCTGGCGCTGCGCATGTCGGCACTGCGCAGTTTTCTCGACTGGCAAGTCCATCAAGGCATGCTGAGCGCCAATCCCGCCAAAGGCATTTCCACGCCGCGTAACGCGCGCCATCTGCCGAAAAACATGGACGTCGATGAAGTTAACCAACTGCTGGAGATCGATCTCAATGATCCGCTGGCGGTGCGCGACCGCGCGATGCTGGAAACCATGTACGGCGGCGGCTTGCGTCTCTCCGAGCTGGTGAATATGGATTGTCGCCACATGGATTTGGACGCGGGCGAAGTGCGGGTGCTGGGTAAAGGCAGCAAAGAGCGCCGCGTACCGATTGGCGGCACGGCGGTCACCTGGATTCAGCACTGGTTATCGCTGCGTGATAGCTTTGCGCCGCAGGATGATGCGGTGTTTGTCTCCAGCCGCGGCAGCCGGATTTCGACGCGCAACGTGCAGAAGCGTTTTGCCGAATGGGGCATCAAGCAAGGCGTTGCCAGCCATATTCATCCGCATAAACTGCGCCACTCTTTTGCCACGCATTTGCTGGAATCGAGCGGCGATCTGCGCGCGGTACAGGAACTGCTCGGTCACGCTAATCTGGCGACCACGCAAATCTATACCCATCTGGATTTCCAGCATCTGGCGACGGTTTATGATGCGGCCCATCCGCGTGCCAAACGAGGAAAGTCTTAATGAAGTTTTATCGTCCGCTCGGCCCGATCAAAGCGATCACTTTTGATCTCGACGACACCTTGTATGACAACCATCCCGTGATCCGCAAAACCACCGCCGAATCGCATGCTGCACTGCAGGCGTATCATCCGGCGCTGCGTGAATTCACCCCGGCAGATTATCAGGCGCTGCGTAATGAGTTGCTGGCGCGTGAGCCGGAAATTTATCACGACGTGTCTGAATGGCGCCGCCGCTCGGTGGAGCTGGCGTTGCTCAATGTCGGCTTATCGGCATCAGAAGCCAGTGCCGGTGCCCGCGACGTGATGAGCGTGTTCCATCAGTGGCGCAGCGAAGTGACGATGCCGGAAGAGACGCATCAAACGTTGACGTGGCTGGGCGAGCGCGTGCCGCTGGTGGCGATCACTAACGGTAACGCCTGCCCGGAAAAGCTCGGCATCCATCATCACTTCCAGTTCGCGCTGCGTGCCGGTCCGCACGGTCGCGCTAAGCCGTGGCAGGATATGTATCATCTGGCCGCTGAGCGTTTGGACATCGCCCCGCAACACATTCTGCACGTTGGCGACGATCTCACTACCGATGTTGCCGGTTCGCTGCGTGCCGGCATGCAAGCCTGCTGGATCAACCTGCGTGAAGGCAATCTGATGAAGATCGACGATGCGCGTTTGCTACCGCATGTTGAAATTGATCGGTTGGCATCTCTGACCTCGCTGCTATAATCAACAGCTGTAAATACATCCAGTCGTATCCATCATCATTCGACTTGCCGCCGCGTTGGCTGCGCGTGCTCACCCCGGTCACTTACTCATGTAAGCTCCCGGGGATTCACACACTTGCCGCCTTGCTGCAAGCCGAATGATTTTGGATACGTATCTCAATTGTTAAAACGGTGCTTATGGACGTTTCTGAACTGCTTGACGGCTTGAATGACAAACAGCGCGAGGCGGTCGCCGCACCGCGCAGCAACCTGCTGGTGCTGGCCGGAGCAGGCAGTGGCAAAACCCGTGTGCTGGTGCATCGCATTGCGTGGCTGCTGTCGGTAGAGAACTGCTCGCCGTATTCGATTATGGCGGTGACCTTTACCAACAAAGCGGCGGCGGAAATGCGCCATCGTATCGATCAGCTGATCGGCACCAGCCAGGGCGGCATGTGGATTGGTACCTTCCACGGCCTGGCGCATCGTTTACTGCGCGCGCATCACCTTGATGCCGGTTTGCCGCAGGATTTCCAGATCCTCGACAGCGACGATCAGCTGCGTCTGCTAAAGCGCCTGATCAAAGCCATGAACCTTGATGAGAAACAGTGGCCTGCGCGTCAGGGCATGTGGTACATCAACGGCAAAAAAGATGAAGGTCTGCGACCAAAACACATCGAAAGCTACGGCAATCCGGTTGAACAAACCTGGCTGCGCATCTATCAGGCGTATCAGGAAGCCTGCGATCGCGCTGGTTTAGTGGATTTCGCCGAGCTGCTGCTGCGCGCCCACGAACTGTGGCTCAACAAGCCACATATCCTCAACCATTATCGCGAGCGTTTCAGCAACGTGCTGGTGGATGAGTTCCAGGATACCAACAACATTCAGTACGCATGGATTCGCATGCTGGCGGGTGATACCGGCCGGGTGATTATCGTCGGCGATGACGATCAGTCGATTTACGGCTGGCGCGGGGCGCAGGTGGAAAACATCCAGCGCTTCCTGCAGGATTTCCCTGGCGCGGAAACCATTCGCCTGGAGCAGAACTATCGCTCGACCAACAACATTCTGAAAGCTGCTAACACGCTGATCGCCAACAACAATGGCCGCCTCGGTAAAGAGCTGTGGACCGACGGCAGCGATGGCGAAAAGATCTCGCTCTACTGCGCGTTCAACGAGCTGGATGAAGCGCGCTTTGTGGTCAATCGCATCAAAAGCTGGCATGAAAACGGCAACGCACTGCAGGATTGCGCCATTCTCTATCGCAGCAACGCCCAATCGCGTGTGCTGGAAGAGGCGCTGCTGCAGGGCAGCATGCCGTATCGCATTTATGGCGGCATGCGCTTCTTCGAGCGTCAGGAGATCAAAGATGCGCTGGCCTATCTGCGTTTGATGGCCAATCGCAATGACGATGCGGCATTTGAGCGTGTGGTGAACACGCCGGTGCGCGGCGTGGGCGATCGTACGCTCGACGTGGTGCGCCAGACCGCACGCGATCAGCAACTCACTTTATGGCAGGCCACGCGCGAGCTGTTACAGAACAAAGTTTTAGCCGGACGCGCCGCATCGGCGCTGCAGCGCTTCTGCGAGCTGGTCGATTCACTGGCCAGCGAAACATCCGAGATGCCGCTGCATGTGCAAACCGATCGCGTGATTAAAGACTCCGGTTTATGGGTGATGTACGAGCAGGAGAAGGGCGAGAAAGGCCAGGCGCGTATTGAAAACCTTGAGGAACTGGTCACGGCAACGCGCCAGTTCAGCTATCAGGACGAAGACGAAGATCTGATGCCGCTGCAGGCGTTCCTGTCGCATGCGGCGCTCGAAGCGGGCGAAGGTCAGGCCGACAAATGGCAGGACGCGGTGCAGCTGATGACCATGCACTCGGCGAAAGGGCTGGAGTTCAGCCAGGTCTTTATCGTCGGCATGGAAGAGGGCATGTTCCCCAGCCAGATGTCGCTGGATGAAGGCGGTCGTCTGGAAGAGGAGCGTCGTCTGGCTTACGTTGGCGTGACGCGTGCGATGGTCAAGCTGACGCTCACCTATGCCGAAAGCCGTCGTCTTTATGGTAAGGAAGTGTATCACCGTCCATCACGCTTTATCGGCGAGCTGCCGGAAGAGTGCGTGGAAGAGGTGCGTTTGCGCGCCAGCGTCAGCCGTCCGGTGAGCCATCAGCGCATGGGCACGCCCATCGCGCAAAACGACAGCGGCTTCACGCTCGGCCAACGCGTGCGCCATGCCAAGTTCGGCGAAGGCACCATCATCAACCTCGAAGGCAGCGGCGAACACAGCCGTTTGCAAGTGGCGTTTCAGGGCCAGGGAATCAAGTGGCTGGTGGCGGCTTACGCCCGTCTTGAGACGGTGTAGCGCGGTTGCGCTACCTTGACGACTTTTTCGTCTCAGCGTAACATGCGCGCACTATTATCATGAGAGGACAATGCCTTGGACGCGCCCAGTCGATGCTGGCTCAATCACCTGTTTAACAGGAACTCCTAAGGTTACCTCTTTTAGCTGGTAGCCTTAGCGGTTATCAGCGACCTCCCTTTTTTACTCTCGTCGCGTGAGTTAGCACTGATTTACCCTTGAAGCGAAAGTTTCCGTGTTCAGGCTTCGCCGTGCCCGTAATCTACAGTGGTCACCGCCTTGTCCCATTCCGAAAAAATGGGGAGTTATTGCTATGCTGAGCGCATTTAAACTCGATCGTAATCGCCTGACGCGCATCGAGCTGGAAGAAGACAACGACAAACTCAACACGTCTGTTTGGGTCGATCTGATCGAACCCGACGACAGCGAACGCGATCGCGTGCAGTGCGAGCTCGGCCAGAGCCTGGCAACGCGTCCGGAGCTGGAAGACATCGAAGCCTCGGCGCGTTTCTTCGAAGACGAAGACGGCCTGCACATTCACTCCTTCTTCTTCTTTGAAGATGCCGAAGACCACGCGGGCAACTCCACCGTGGCATTCACCATCCGCGAAGATCGCCTGTATACGCTGCGCGAACGCGAGCTGCCGGCTTTCCGTCTCTATCGCATGCGTGCGCGCAACCAGATGCTGACTGATGGCAACGCCTATGAACTGTTGCTGGATCTGTTTGAGACCAAAATCGAACAGCTGGCGGATGAGATCGAGAACATCTATAGCGCGCTGGAGAAACTCAGCCGCGTGATCATGGAAGGCCAGCAGGGAGAAGAGTACGACCAGGCGCTGTCACGTCTGGCGGAACTGGAAGATATCGGCTGGAAGGTGCGTTTGTGTCTGATGGATACCCAGCGCGCGCTCAACTTCCTGGTGCGCAAAGCGCGTCTGCCGGGCAACCAGCTGGAGCAGGCGCGTGAAATCCTGCGCGATATCGAATCACTGCTGCCGCATAACGAATCGCTGTTTCAGAAGGTTAACTTCCTGATGCAGGCGGCGATGGGCTTCATTAACATCGAGCAGAACCGCATCATCAAGATCTTCTCAGTGGTTTCGGTGGTGTTCCTGCCGCCAACGCTGGTGGCATCAAGCTACGGCATGAACTTCGAGTTTATGCCGGAGCTGAAATGGAGCTTTGGTTATCCGGGCGCGATCAGCCTGATGATCCTCGCCGGCCTGGCGCCTTACCTCTATTTCAAACGCAAGAACTGGTTGTAACCGTTCTCAAGTCCAGGTCGTCATGAATGACGACCCTACAAAACCGCTCATGACAAACGTAGGGTCGCCATTTATGGCGACCTGGTAGATAAACTTCAATTTTCTGCGTAACCTGTTGGCTCTGCTCACTATCTGATTCTTTGCTTATGGCGCGCTTCTCATTGCGACTGCAATGGACACTTCTGCTGATTGCTTCGTTAGTGCTGGGGATGATCCTCCAGCTGTTCCACCTTCCTGCGGCCCTGCTGCTTGGCCCAATGATCGTCGGCACCGCAATGGGTTTGTCCGGCGCCACCGTGCGCATCGATAAACGCCTCTTCGTGCTGGCACAAGCGGTGCTCGGCTGCATGATCGGCCAGACTTTATCGCCGGGCATTCTCACACCACTGATCCAGGATTGGCCGGTGGTGCTGGCGGTGCTGCTGCTGACGTTAGCGGCCAGCGGCTTGTCCGGTTTTCTTTTGGTGCGCTTCAGTAATTTGCCCGGCCCAACGGGCGCATGGGGATCATCGCCCGGCGGCGCTTCGGCGATGGTGGCGATGGCCGGTGATTTCGGCGCGGATGTGCGGCTGGTGGCGTTTATGCAGTATCTGCGCGTGCTGTTTGTCGCCACCGCTGCGGCGGTAGTGGCGCGCATTGGCCTCGGCAGCAACGGCGGTGCGGCTGAACTGGTGTGGTTTCCCGCGCTGCACAGCAGCTTTCTGCTGACATTGCTAGTGATGTTCGCCGGTGCGTGGCTCGGCCAGAAGCTGCGCATTCCTTCCGGTGCTTTGCTGCTGCCGGCGCTGATTGGCGCGGTGCTGCACGGCACCGATGTAGCGACCTTGCAGGTGCCAGAATGGTTGCTGGCGCTGGCTTATGCGTTGATTGGCTGGAGCGTGGGATTGCGTTTCACCCGGCCGATTTTCAAGCTGGCGCTGCGAACGCTGCCGCAAATGTTACTGTCGATTTTCGGCTTGATGCTGTTGTGCGGCGGATTAGCCTGGATGCTGACGCGCGTTTTGCACGTCGATCTGATGACCGCCTATCTGGCAACCAGCCCGGGCGGGCTGGATACCGTGGCGATTATTGCGGCCGGCACGCGGGTCGATATGGCATTTGTCATGGCGCTGCAGACGCTACGTCTGTTCACCATTCTGCTTACCGGCCCGGCGCTGGCGCGTTTTATTTCACGCTATGCGCATGCGCGCCCGAGCTGAGAACGCGACCGCATCGATAATGAACACGGCGAGCGCCAGCCAGATAAAGCCGAAGGTCACCATTTTATCCGGCGTCAGGCTCTCGCCGTAGAACAGTATCGCCAGCAGGAACATCAGTGTCGGGCCGAGATACTGGAAGAAGCCGACAGTCGATAAGCGCAGACGCGCGCAGGCGGCCGCAAACAGCATCAGCGGAATGGTGGTGATAATGCCCGCCGCGACCAGCTTGAGATTAAGGCTCATAGCGTTGGCGCTGAGATGACTGGTGGCGCTGTCGGCAAAGCCAAACAGGTAAATTGCCGCCAGCGGAAACAGCCACAACGTCTCGATCAGCATGCCGCTCTGCGCATCGACCTGAATCTTTTTGCGCACCAAACCGTACAATGCAAAACTCAGCGCCAGGCCAAGGCCGATAATCGGCAGCGATCCAAACTGCCACAACTGCACCAGCACGCCGGTTGTCGCCAGCAATACCGCCAGCCACTGCAAGCGGCGGAAGCGTTCACGCAGGAACAGCATGCCAAACACCACGTTAATTAGCGGGTTGATAAAGTAGCCGAGGCTAGCCTCCAGCATGTGCTGATTGTTCACCGCCCAGATAAACAGTAGCCAGTTGCCGCCAATGGTCACGGCGGTCAGCGCCAGCAGCAGCACCTTTTTCGGCTGCGCCAGCACGCTACGTACCTGCGTCCAGCTACGCGTCAGGGTGATCAGCAGCAGCATAAACAGCGCGGACCAAATCACACGATGCGTCATAATTTCGGTGGCGGGCACCGCTTTGACCAGCTTGAAGTAGGCGGGCGCGATGCCCCAAATAAAGTAAGCGCCGAGCGCGTAGCCAATACCCTGGCGAGTTTGTTGCGAATCCATCATGTCATTCCAAAAGTACTGATTAGCCAATCATGTAGGTGGCGGTAGCGGTAGCGATGTAATCGCCTTGCTGGTTATGTAACTCCACGCGCGCCACGGCAACTTTATTGCCGCCGCGCAGCAGGCTGCTGGTGGCGATAAAGCGCTCGCCGCGGCCTGGGCGCAGATAATCAACGCGCATATCGATGGTGCCCATGCGGGATAGGCGCTGACGCAGCTCTTCCTCGGTAATGCTCTCCTGTCGCGTCAGCGCATAGCTGACACACACCAGCCCGGCGGCGACATCCAGTACCGAGGCGATGACGCCGCCATGCAAAATCTGCTGCGCCGCGTTGCCGACCAGCATGGTTTTATTGGCGAAGCCGAGTTCGGCGTAATCCGCTTCCAGTCGATCCAGCTCTAATCCGAGCGCCTGATTGAAAGGCATGTGATAAACAAAAATTTCGCCAATCAGACGGCGCGCTTCCTGCTGTGTCAGCAACGGGGATAACATAATTCCTGCCTTAAAATGTTAACGAGTTGTGTATATTATGCCGCGTTCGAGCCGCTTTCCAGTTTCGGAAATCGGCGCTGATCAACCGCAGGTTTTGCGTGTAGAATGGCCTGCTTTTTGAACCGTCACTTGACGATTACGACACGCAGTTCTCTGGAGAATTCTATGCGTAAGCATTACGCCTTGCTGGCCGCGGCGCTGATCCTTCCTGGCCTGGTGCAGGCTGAAGAAGCCACGATAAAAGAGGTTCATGATGCACCGGCAGTGAAGGGCAGCATTATCGCTAACCTGCTGGAGAAACACGATAACCCGTTCGTACTTTATCCTTACGAAAACAACTATCTGCTCTACACCTACACCACCGACATGAACAAAGAGGCGATCTCTTCGTACAACTGGGCAGACAAAGCTAAAAATGATGAAGTAAAATTCCAGCTCAGCCTGGCGTTTCCGCTATGGCGCGGCATTTTAGGCGATAACTCGGTGCTGGCGGCGTCCTATACTCAGCGCTCGTGGTGGCAGCTCTCGAACCGTGGTGCGTCATCACCGTTCCGTGAAACCGATTATGAGCCACAGATTTTCCTCGGCTGGGCCACCGATTACACCTTCGCAGGCTGGACTTTACGCGATGTGGAAACTGGCTTAGTGCATCAGTCGAACGGCCGCAGCGAGCCAACTTCACGCAGCTGGAACCGCGTCTACGCGCGCTTCATGGCGCAGAACGGCAATCTGCTCGCGGAGATCAAACCCTGGTATCGTCTGCCAGAAAGTGAAAGCAATGACGATAACCCGGACATCACCAAATACATGGGTTACTACCGCGCCAAGCTCGGCTATATGATGGGCGAGAACATTTTCAGCGTGGAAGGTAACTACAACTGGAACAGCGGCTTCGGCGGTGCAACTTTCGCCTGGAGCTACCCAATCTCTGAACATGTGCGCTTTTACACGCAGGTGTTCAGCGGTTATGGTGAATCGTTGATCGACTATAACCATCGCCAGACGCGCTTCGGCGTAGGCGTGACGCTCAACGATCTGTTCTAACCCGCAACAAAGACAGGATTACCGTGGCAACATCGGCAGTGCTTAATCAGGAAATGCTGGCGCAGCAGGTATTACAAGACACCTTCGGCTATCAGCAGTTCCGCCCAGGTCAGCAAAACATCATCGAAACCGCCCTGTCAGGACGCGATTGTCTGGTGGTGATGCCGACCGGCGGCGGCAAATCGCTGTGCTATCAAATCCCGGCGCTGGTGCGCGAAGGGCTGACGCTGGTGGTTTCACCGCTGATTTCACTGATGAAAGATCAGGTCGATCAGCTGCTGGCGAACGGCGTGGCAGCAGCGTGCCTCAACTCAACGCAGACGCGTGAGCAGCAGCAGCAGGTGTTTGCGGATTGTCGTACCGGTAAGCTCAAGCTGCTGTATATCGCGCCTGAACGTCTGATGATGGACAATTTCCTCGACAGCCTGCACCAGTGGAATCCGGTGATGCTGGCGGTGGATGAAGCGCACTGTATTTCACAGTGGGGCCACGATTTCCGTCCGGAATATGGCTCGATCGGCCAGCTGCGTCAGCACTTCCCTGATCTGCCGGTCATGGCGTTGACCGCCACCGCCGATGAAACCACGCGTAACGATATCGCCCATCTGCTGCAGATGGACGATCCGCTGATTCAAATCAGCAGCTTTGACCGCCCGAATATTCGCTACACGCTGGTGGAGAAATTCAAACCCACCGAGCAGCTTCTGCGTTATGTGCAGGATCAGCGCGGCAAAAGCGGCATTATTTACTGTAACAGCCGCGCCAAAGTGGAAGACACCGCCGCGCGCCTGCAGAGCCGTGGTTTGAGCGTTGGCGCTTATCACGCCGGTATCGATAGCGCGCAGCGTGCCAGCGTGCAGGAAGCTTTCCAGCGTGACGATCTGCAAATTGTGGTCGCCACCGTCGCGTTCGGTATGGGCATCAATAAACCCAACGTGCGCTTTGTGGTGCACTTCGATATTCCGCGTAACATCGAATCCTATTATCAGGAAACCGGTCGCGCCGGGCGTGATGGCCTGCCTGCCGAAGCGATGATGCTTTACGATCCGGCCGACATGGCGTGGCTGCGTAAATGTCTGGAAGAGAAAGTGCCTGGCCCGTTGCAGGATATTGAACGCCACAAGCTCAATGCGATGGGGGCATTTGCCGAAGCGCAAACCTGTCGTCGTCTGGTCTTGCTGAACTATTTCGGCGAAGGTCGCCAGCAGCAGTGCGACAACTGCGATATCTGCCTCGATCCGCCACGTCGCTACGACGGCTTGCTGGAGGCGCAAAAGGCGCTTTCGAGCATCTATCGTACCGGCCAACGCTTTGGCATGGGCTATATTGTTGAAGTTTTGCGCGGCGCCAGTAATCAGCGTATCCGCGACAACGGCCACGACAAACTGCCGGTGTACGGCTTAGGCCGCGAGCACAGTCACGAACACTGGATCAGCGTGCTGCGTCAGCTGATTCATCTCGGCATGGTGACGCAAAACATCGCCATGCATTCGGCGCTGCAACTCACTGAAGCGGCGCGTCCGGTATTACGTGCCGAAGTGCCGCTGATGCTGGCGGTGCCGCGTATCGTGACGGTGAAAACGCGCGGCAGCAGTTCGCCGAAGGTGCACAGCGGCAATTACGATCGCCAGCTGTTTGCCAAGCTGCGTAAGCTGCGCAAAGCGATTGCTGATGAAGAGAATATTCCGCCGTACGTGGTGTTTAACGATGCCACGCTGATTGAAATGGCAGAACAAATGCCGATTAGCGCGTCAGAAATGCTCAGCGTGAACGGCGTCGGTCATCGCAAACTGGAGCGTTTTGGTAAGCCGTTCCTGGTGATGATCAAAGAACATGTTGATGAAGGTTAAAGGAAAAAATTCATGCTGATGTTATTCGCCACCGTCGCGCTGGTGCATCTGGTTGCGCTGATGAGTCCCGGCCCGGACTTCTTCTTCGTGTCGCAAACGGCGGCGAGCCGCTCGCGCAAAGAGGCGATGATGGGCGTTCTGGGCATTACCTTGGGCATTGTGATCTGGGCCGGTGTGGCGCTGATGGGCCTGCATCTGATCCTGGAAAAAATGGCCTGGCTGCATGAAATCATTATGGTTGGCGGCGGCTTGTATCTGCTGTGGATGGGCTGGCAGCTAATGCGTTCAGCGCGTCAACGTCACAAGCAGCCACAATCGGAAGCGCCGGTGGTAGAGCTGCCGAAAAGAGGCATGAGCTTCCTGAAAGGTTTCCTGACTAACCTGTCGAACCCAAAAGCGATCATCTACTTCGGTAGCGTGTTCTCACTGTTTGTTGGCAACGACGTCGGCGCGATGGAGCGCTGGGGTTTGTTCCTGCTGATTATCGGTGAGACGTTCGCGTGGTTTACGCTGGTGGCGGCGATTTTCGCTATGCCGTGGATGCGTGATAAGTATCAGCGGATGGCGAAGTGGGTGGATGGTATGGCGGGCGTGCTGTTTGCCGGTTTTGGCATTCATTTAATTATTTCGAGATAAACCAGGTCGCCATAAATGGCGACCCTACGTAGGGTGGGCATTTATGCCCACCGGGTTTAATATCACGCCATTCTGCGGGCGCTGGCTAACAGCGCGCCCACCGCCATAAACAATCCACCAAAGGTGCGGTTCAGCAGCTTCATCTGCTTCGGTCCTTTAATCCAGCCAGCAATGCGAGTTGCCAGCGTGGCGTAACCAATCATCACGATGATATCGACCACAATGGTGGTCACGCCGAGCACCAGATATTGCATCAGCTGCGGCTGGTGCGGCTGAATAAACTGCGGGAACAGCGCGGCAAGAAACACGATGCTTTTCGGGTTGGTGAGGTTCACCAACAAGGCACGCTTAAACAGGCGGCGACGCGGCATGGCTTTGGCAACGGCGTCGAGGTCGATGCCACCCGCTGAGCGCCACTGCTGAATGCCCAGCCACACCAGATAGGCTGCGCCAGCCCACTTCAGGACTTCAAACGCCAGAATCGATTGGGAAAACAGCGCACCCAAACCGGCGCCGACCAGCACAATATGAATCGCCAGGCCAAGCTGCAAGCCGGTAATTGATGCAACCGCGCCGCGATAACCGTGGCTGATACCGGTACTCATGGTGTTAATCGCACCGGAACCGGGTGAAAGGCTGAGGATAGTTGTGGTCAGCAGGTACGTTAACCACCATTCAATGGTCATGTGTGACATTCCCTGAAGTTAGCGAAGTGTGACACAATACGACAGAAAATCGCCGCACGCTACGCAGCACGGGCGCGCGAATCACGTTTTTTTCAGGGGGACGGATGCAGCAGCATAAACAGAGTTGGCTCGGACGTGAGCGAGGCTTTTCGGCCTTTGCTACCGGTCCGCTGCTCGACTTCTGGCGTCGCCGTGAAGAGTGTGAATTTACCGGTGTCGGCAACCTGAAGATTCGCTACGTTCGTTTCGCCTCACCGCAACATCGTCGTGTCATTCTGGTCGTGCCTGGCCGCATTGAGAGCTATATCAAGTATCCTGAACTGGCTTACGACCTGTTTATGTGCGGCTACGATGTGGTGATCCTCGACCATCGCGGTCAGGGACGATCTGAACGTCTGCTGGAAGATTCGCATCGCGGCCATGTAGTGGAATTTGGCGACTACGTTGACGATCTGGAAACGCTGTATCTGAAAGAGATAGTCAGCAACCGTTATCAGCAGCGCTACGTGCTGGCTCACTCGATGGGCGGCGCGATTTTAGCGCTGTTTCTGGCGCGTCAACCGCAGGCGTTTCATGCTGCGGTATTCTCCGCGCCGATGTTTGGCATTGTGCTGCCGCTACCGGACTGGATGGCGCACCGCATTCTGGACTGGACAGAAAAACTGCCCGCGCTGCGTGAAGGCTACGCGCTGGGTACCGGGCGCTGGCGCGCCAATCCGTTTGGCATCAACCGCCTGACGCACAGCCGCGAACGCTATCGCCGCAACCTGCGTTTTTACGCCGACGATCCGGCGCTTCGCGTTGGTGGTCCCACTTATCACTGGGTGCGCGAAGGCGTGCAGGCCGGGCGGGACATCTTCAATCAGGTAGCGAACATCACCACGCCGACCTTGCTGCTGCAGGCCAGTGAAGATGATGTGGTGGATAACCGCTCACAAAATCTCTTTTGTACGGCGATGGCCGAAGCAGGACATCCCTGCGCGGGCAACGCGCCGTATGTGATAAAAGGAGCGCGTCATGAGATCCTGTTTGAAACAGACGCGATGCGTGCCGAAGCGCTAAACGCGGTGGTCGATTTCTTTGAACACCACGCTTAATCAATTTTACTTTCCGATATCAACACCCGAGGTTTACATGTATCACATCGTCGCATCCGACCTGGATGGCACGCTGCTCTCTCCGGATCACCGCCTGACGCCGTTCGCTCGCACTACGCTGCAGGAACTGGTGGCGCGAGACATCCACTTTGTTTTTGCCACCGGCCGTCACTATATCGACGTCGGACAGATGCGCGATAAGCTCGGCATTCCGGCTTATATGATCACGTCCAATGGTGCGCGCGTGCACAACGCCGAAGGTGAACTGGTGTTCAGCCACAACCTCGACGCCGACATCGCCAGCGATTTGTATGGCCTGCAATATCATGACGAGCACATCCTGACGCACGTTTATCGCGACGATGAGTGGTTCATGAGCCGTCATCGTCCGGATGAGCAGGACTATTTCCGCGAATCGGTATTTAACTATCAGGTTTACCAGCCGGGCATGCTGCCGACCGACGGCATCAGCAAAGTGTTCTTCACCTGCGAAGATCCGGAGCGCCTGGTTCCAATGGAGCAGGCGATTGAAGCGCGCTGGGGCGATCGCGTGAATGTCAGCTTCTCGCTGCCAACGTGCCTGGAAGTGATGGCGGGCGGCGTTTCCAAAGGTCACGCGCTGGAAGCGGTAGCGAAACAGCTCGGCCACTCGCTGAAAGCGTGCATAGCCTTCGGCGACGGCATGAATGATGTGGAGATGCTCAGCATGTCAGGTAAAGGCTGCATCATGCGTAATGCACAGCAGCGCCTGAAAGATACCTTGCCGACGCTGGACGTGATTGGCAGCAACGCGGATGACGCCGTCCCGCACACGCTGCGAAAGCTGTTCCTCGCGTAAAAAAATGGGCCGGTTATCACCGGCCCGTTCTGGTTATACCAGCTGTTTCTTGTGCTTATGTTCACTGACCATGGTCAGCAGCAGCAGAATCACCGCCAGCACCGATCCGCCAATCATCACAATGAATCCGCCGTCCCAGCCGAAGTAATCCACGGTGTAACCGACAATGGCACTGGCCGCTACCGATCCGCCGAGATAGCCAAACAGCCCGGTAAAGCCCGCTGCCGTTCCGGCCGCTTTTTTCGGCGCCAGCTCCAGCGCGTGCAAGCCAATCAACATCACCGGACCGTAAATCAGGAAGCCGATCACAATCATGCACAGCATGTCGATGCCTGGATTGCCTGGTGGGTTCAGCCAGTACACCACGGTGGCGATGGTCACCAGCGTCATAAAGAACACGCCGGTTGCGCCACGGTTGCCGCGGAATACTTTGTCCGACATCCAGCCGCACAGCAGCGTGCCGGGAATACCGGCATATTCATAGAAGAAGTAGGCCCACGAGGATTTATCCAGCGTGAAGTGCTTCACCTCTTTCAGGTAGGTCGGCGACCAGTCGAGAATGCCGTAACGCAGCAGGTACACAAACACGTTCGCCAGTGCGATGTACCACAGCAGCTTATTGGGCAGAATGTACTGCATGAAAATCTGCTTCGCCGTCAGCTCCTGCTCGTGCTCCTCGTTGTAATCCGGCGGATAATCATTCTTCCACGCTTCAATTGGCGGCAAACCGCAGGATTGCGGCGTATCGCGCATCAAGGCAAAGGCGATAATGGCGATGAGAATGGCGCCAAACGCCGGCATGTACAGCGCGGCTTTCCAGTCGTTAAACCACGCCATGCCAAGCAGGAACAGCAGCGGAGGAATACCGCCACCGACGTTATGCGCGCAGTTCCACACCGATACGATTCCGCCGCGCTCTTTCTGCGACCACCAGTGCACCATGGTACGCCCGCACGGCGGCCAGCCCATGCCCTGGAACCAACCGCACAGGAACAGCAGCACAAACATCACCATGATGCTGGAGGTGGCCCACGGCACGAACCCCATCACCAGCATCACCGCCGCAGCGAGAATTAATCCGGCGGGCAAAAACACGCGCGGATTCGAGCGGTCCGATACCGAACCCATAATGAATTTTGAGAATCCGTAAGCGATGGAAATGCCCGATAGCGCAAAGCCGAGATCGCCGCGCGAAAAACCTTGTTCCACCAGATAAGGCATCGCCAGCGCAAAATTCTTACGCACCAAATAGTAGGCGGCATAGCCAAAAAATATTCCCAGGAAAATTTGCCAGCGCAGGCGACGATAGAGTGGATCGACACGATCATCGGCCACTTGCGGGCGATGCGGTGCAGGTTTGAAGATACTCAACATGAGTGTGGCCCTCCAGGGCGCAATATAGTTATGGATTCCCAGCAGGTTGGGGCAAAAGCAACAGACGTTAAAAATGGAAAAGCGAAGTTTCCATTTCGCGCAAAGGATAGTGATGGTCACGCGCGGTTACTGTGACATGTGACACATATGTTACAGTTTTATGACATTAGAGAGCGATAAAAACCAGGAAATGTTGTATTTCGCGCATTTTTATCCAGGCGAATAGGCGATCAGTTAAAACTAATTGTCGTCATTTTGTACAATCGTAAACCAGATAGTTCACGCCAATCGCGACAGTTTGTTTACACTAACGCCACTGTTCATTTTGAGATCGTTACCGTGCCGTTACTGATCGTTACCACCATTCTGTGGGCTTTTTCCTTCAGTTTAATCGGGGAATACCTCGCAGGTCAGGTGGATTCCTGGTTCTCTGTGTTAATGCGTCTGGCGCTCGCCGCCATCGTCTTCCTGCCGTTCCTGCGCTGGCGCGGATATCGTGCTTCCACCATCCTGCTGTATATGCTGGTGGGCATGCTGCAGCTCGGCATCATGTACCTGCTGAGCTTTGAAGCCTATCTCTATCTGAGCGTGACCGAATTCCTGCTGTTCACTGTGATGACGCCGCTGTACGTCACGCTGATCTACGATTTGCTCAGCCGACGTCCGCTGCGTATCGGCTATGCTTTCAGCGCATTGCTGGCGGTCATTGGTGCGGCGATTATTCGTTACGACAAAGTCAGCGATCATTTCTGGTTCGGCTTGCTGCTGGTGCAGGCGGCAAATATCTGCTTCGCCATCGGCATGGTGGGCTACAAGCGTCTGCAGGAAACCCGGCCGATGCCGCAGCACACCGCGTTTTCATGGTTCTATCTGGGCGCAGTGATTATCGCGGTGATCGCCTGGAGCTTGTGGGGCAATCCGAACAAACTGCCCACCACCTCGCTACAGTGGGGCATTCTGGTTTGGCTGGGCGTGGCGGCTTCAGGTTTGGGCTACTTCATGTGGAACTACGGTGCGACGCAGGTGGATGCTGGCACGTTGGGTATTATGAACAACATGCATGTGCCTGCTGGCTTGCTGGTGAATCTGGCGATCTGGCAGGAGAAACCGCATTGGCCAAGTTTTATCGCCGGTGCCGCCGTGATTTTTGCATCCCTGTACGTACATAAACGCTGGGTGCTCGGCAAGACCACCAAAAGCCACGCCTAGGCCGAAAGGGAGGGGATAGCGCGGCAGAGGAGCAAAGCATCCGAGCCATGGATGGCGAGGCTGCTCCACAGGGAAGTGGTTACTCTTTGCGATCTGCCGCGCTATCCCTGACCCGGCTCGAACAAAGAAGCGATTACGCTTTCTTAGCCGGCCCCGGACGATGAATCATCGTCAAACCTTTCAGGAAATTACGCAGAATCTGGTCACCGCATTCGCGGAAATTCTTATGGTCTGGATTGCGGAAAATCGCGCCAACCTCAGCCTGTGAAATCTTAAAGTTCGCTTTCAGCAGCACATCCGGGATATCGGTGGTCTTCAGCTCAAACGCGATACGCAATTTCTTCATGAAAATGTTGTTATTCATGCGGCGCTCAATCGAAGGCGCGGGCGCATCTTCACTCTTACCGCGACGGTAAAAAATCAGACCGTTGAGGAAATAACCCATCAACACATCCGGCAGCTTACGAAACGCAGCATCGTCATCCTTCTTCATCCACGCCTGCACGTCTTCCAGCGGCACTTCACTCCCCGCTAAGGCAAAAATCTCCACCACTTTGCTATCGCTCAAATCAAGCATATAGCGCACGCTGCGCAGAACATCGTTACTCATCATGGTGAAACTCTCTTGGTCGCGGGTTGAGGCGGCGCATTATAGAGCAGGCGGGACAGGGATAACAGCGCGGGCGACCTTCGCCGCCCAACAACATCAGGATGAGAGGGTTTGCAGTGAGCCGGGACGCGCGGCATCGCGCACGAAGGGCAGGTGTTCACAGGCGTGCTGACGGGCAAACCGCACAAAGGCTTCCATCACCGGTTGACGCTGCTCGCCTTCGCGTACGGCGGCATACAGGCGGCTCCAGAGGCCATCACCCAAAGTCTTGGTCACCACCAAACCTTGCTGCTCAAAATTCTCGACCACCCAATGTGGCAGCGCGGCGATGCCCATGCGTGCCGACACCATCTGAATCAGTAACAGCGTATTGTCCACGCTCTTCAAAGCCGGGCTTACGCCCGCAGGTTGCAGGAAATGGCGCCACACATCTAAACGCTGACGCTGCACCGGATAGATCATCAATACCTCATCGGCCATATCTTCCGGGGAAATATGCTCAAGCTGCGCCAATGGATGATCCGGTGCCATCACCAAACGCACTTCAAAATCGAACATCGGTGAATAGAACAATCCGCTGCGCGGCAGAATATCGGAGGTCAACACCACATCCAATTCGCCCTGCTGCAATGCGGGTTGCGGATCAAAGGTCACACCGGATTTGAAATCCATCACTACCTGCGGCCAGCTCTGGCGGAAATTATTCAGCGCAGGCGTCAGCCACTGAATACAGCTGTGACACTCAATCGCGATACGCAACGTGGCCTGATGCGGCTCATGACACGCCTGCAAAGCCTGTTGAATCTGCGGCAAAACCTGCTCGGCCAACTGCAGCAAAATCTCTCCCTGCGGCGTAAAACGCAGCGGCTGGCTTTTGCGCACAAACAGACGAAAGCCCAGCCGCTGCTCCAGATCGCTGAACTGGTGAGACAACGCCGATTGCGTCTGATGAAGATGTGAGGCGGCGGCGGCTAACGAGCCGGTGTTCCGTAACGCCTGCAGCGTCCGCAGGTGTTTGAGTTCGATCATGAGAATCCTTCACATCGAGATTGAACAAATTGCGCTTGAGGAACATACAGTACCCGCAGATTATGGCGGTGTAAACATCTGGACGGCTAAACATCTCTGCACCCTATTCAGTTAATAATATCTGGAGAACAGAAAATGACCATTCTGAACCACACTCTCGGTTTCCCTCGCGTTGGATTGCGTCGTGAATTGAAAAAAGCACAGGAAAGCTACTGGGCAGGTAAAAGCTCACAGGAAGAGCTGCTGGCGGTGGGGCGCGAACTGCGCGCCCGTCACTGGCAACAGCAGAAAGAGGCGGGCGTCGATCTGTTGCCGGTCGGCGATTTTGCCTGGTACGATCACGTGCTGACAACCAGCCTGCTGCTGGGTAACGTGCCCGCACGCCACCAGAACAAAGATGGATCCGTTGATCTCGACACGCTGTTCCGCCTCGGTCGTGGCCGCGCACCAAGCGGTACACCGGCGGCGGCGGCGGAAATGACTAAATGGTTCAACACCAACTATCACTATATGGTGCCGGAATTCACGCAAGGCCAGCAGTTCAAACTGACCTGGACCCAACTGCTGGATGAAGTCGACGAAGCGCTGGCGCTCGGCCACAAGATTAAACCGGTGCTACTCGGCCCGGTGACCTATCTGTGGCTGGGTAAAGTGAAAGGTGTGCCTTTCGATCGCCTTTCATTGCTCAAAGACATTCTTCCGGTTTACCAACAGGTGCTGGCGGAACTGAAAAAACGCGGCATCGAATGGGTACAAATCGACGAACCTGCACTGGCGCTGGAATTGCCGCAGGCGTGGCGCGATGCATACAAACCGGCTTACGACGCGCTGCAGGGTGAAAGCAAACTGCTGCTCACCACCTATTTCGACAGCATCGGCCAGAACCTCGACATGATCAAAGCGCTGCCGGTGCAAGGCTTGCACGTTGACCTGGTGCACGGCAAAGACGACATCCAACAGTTAAACCAGCAGATCCCGGCAGATTGGCTGCTCTCCGTCGGCGTGATCAATGGCCGTAACGTGTGGCGCGCGGATCTCAGCAGCTGGTTTGAACGCTTGCAACCGCTGGTGGGCCAGCGTCAACAATTGTGGATCGGATCATCTTGTTCGCTGCTGCACAGCCCAATCGATCTCAGCGTGGAAACGCGCCTCGATGAAGAAGTGAAAAGCTGGTTCGCCTTTGCCCTGCAGAAGTGTGCGGAGCTTGCACTGCTGAGTCAGGCGCTGAACAACAACGATGCCGCTTCGCTGGTGGAGTGGAGCGCACCGATTCGTGCGCGTGCCAACTCCACGCGTGTGCACAATGCCGCAGTCGGCGAGCGTCTGGCGAAAATCCAGGCCAAAGATGTTGAACGTACCAGCCACTACACCGAACGCGCCAAAGCGCAGCGTAACCGCTTCAACTTGCCAGCGTGGCCGACCACCACCATCGGTTCATTCCCGCAAACTACCGAAATTCGCGGCCTACGTCTCGACTTTAAAAAAGGCAACATTGATGGCGGTAACTACCGCACCGGCATCGCCGAACACATCAAACAGGCGATTGTTGAGCAGGAACGTTTGGGCCTCGATGTGCTGGTGCACGGAGAAGCAGAACGTAACGACATGGTGGAATACTTCGGCGAGAACCTCGACGGCTTCGTGTTCACCCAAAACGGCTGGGTTCAGAGCTACGGTTCACGCTGCGTTAAACCCCCGATCATCATCGGCGACGTGAGCCGTCCACAAGCCATCACCGTTGAGTGGGCGAAGTACGCGCAGTCGCTGACCGACAAGCCGGTGAAAGGCATGCTGACCGGTCCGGTAACGATTCTTTGCTGGTCATTCCCGCGTGAAGATGTGAGCCGTGAAACCATCGCCAAACAGATTGCGCTGGCGCTGCGTGATGAAGTGGAAGATCTGGAAAAAGCCGGGATCGGCATTATTCAGATCGATGAACCGGCACTGCGCGAAGGTCTGCCGCTGCATCAGTCCGATTGGGCCGCGTATTTGACCTGGGCGGTGGATGCATTCCGTCTCAATGCCGCCGTGGCGCAGGATGACACCCAGATTCACACCCACATGTGTTATTGCGAGTTCAATGACATTATGGATTCGATTGCCGCGCTGGATGCGGACGTCATCACCATCGAAACCTCACGTTCCGATATGGATCTGCTGGATACCTTCAAGGAGTTCGACTATCCCAACGAAATCGGTCCGGGCGTGTATGACATTCACTCACCGAACGTGCCGAGCGTGGAGTGGATGGAAGAGTTGCTGCGCAAAGCGGCGCAGAGCATTCCGGAAGCGCGTTTGTGGGTGAATCCAGATTGTGGCCTGAAAACCCGGGGCTGGACGGAAACCCGTCAGGCATTGGCGAATATGGTCAAAGCGGCGCAAAACCTGCGGGGTGAAACGGCTTAGTCGCGGTAAATGAGATGGGGGCGCAGAGGCGCCCCTTTTTATTAGGCGTTCGGCGCCACGCCATGCTGCGCGAACCACGCCAGCATACGTTGCCAGCCATCTTTGGCGGAATCGGCGTGATAACTGGCACGATAATCCGCGTTGAAAGCATGTCCGGCATCCGGATACACCACGATCTCTGCTTTGGCATTGGCGGCGTGCAGCGCCTGACGCATCTTATCAATACTCTCCAGCGGAATGCTCTCATCCTGACCACCGTAGAGGCCAAGCACTGGCGCGTTCAGATCTACCGCGATATCAATCGGATGCTTCTGCTGCTTCAGCGTCTTCTCACCGTCTATACGGCCATACCATGCCACCGCCGCGCGCACCTGCGGATTGTGCGCGGCAAACAGCCAGCTAATGCGTCCGCCCCAGCAGAAACCGGTAATCGCCAGACGACGGATATCACCATCGTGGCGCGTGGCCCAGTTGGCCACATGATCGAGATCGGACAACACCTGCGAATCTGGAACTTTGCTCACTAGCTCTTTGAACAGCGTGGGAATATCGTTGTAATCGTTGGGATCGCCTTCACGAAAATAGAGTTCGGGCGCGATCGCCAGATAACCTTCCAGCGCCAGACGGCGGCAGACATCGCGGATATGCTCGTGCACGCCGAAAATCTCCTGCACCACCAACACCACCGGCAAGGTGCCTTGATACTCTTTTGGTCGGGCATAATAAGCAGGCAGATTTTCGCCCTGGCTCGGAACCGAGGTCTCGCCAGCATGAATGGCGTCGCTGCTGGTAATAATGGTGCTGCTTGCGGTGGGCTGAACGGCCGGTGCAAAGCCGCCGGGTGCCGTTTTTTGTGCCATATTGTCTTCGGTTTTCATTGTTCTCTCCGTGCTAGCAAATGCGCAATCACGTAACTATAGCCTGGCGAAGTAAAGCAAGGCTGGCGTAAGGTGCAGAGGGATTTTTTTCACGTGTGCTGCTTCTCTATTAACATTGCCACCAACACTTACACAGCACCGCTTGTAGCAATTCAGAATTGCACAGCGCTAATGTGTGATACAAATCACATAATGTTTTTCTGATAATGTAATTTTCATTATCGATGGTGAATTGAGTCACATATTTATGCCGCCTGCTGACGTAGAGTGGCGCGCACATCCCCAATTATCAGGAGTCTGTTATGGCCCAGTCTGACGTTTTCCACCTTGGCATCACCAAAGCTGATTTGAAAGGAGCCACGTTGGCCATCGTGCCTGGCGATCCTGAGCGCGTGAAGAAAATCGCCGCGCTGATGGACAATCCACAGCATCTGGCTTCACACCGTGAATTCACTACCTATCTGGCCGAAGTGGATGGCAAACCGGTTGTGGTGTGCTCCACCGGTATCGGCGGACCTTCAACGTCGATTGCGGTTGAAGAGCTGGCCCAGCTTGGCGTGCGCACTTTCCTGCGCGTTGGCACCACCGGCGCTATCCAGCCGCATATTAATGTGGGCGATGTGCTGGTCACCACCGCATCGGTGCGTCTCGACGGCGCCAGCCTGCACTTTGCGCCGATGGAATTCCCGGCCGTAGCTGATTTCACCTGCACCACCGCGCTGGTGGCAGCCGCAGAGGCGTGCGGTGCGAAAACCCACATCGGTATTACCGCCTCCTCTGACACCTTCTATCCTGGTCAGGAACGGTACGATACCTTCTCCGGCCGCGTGGTAAATCGCTTCCAGGGTTCAATGGAAGAGTGGCAGCAAATGGGCGTCCTTAACTATGAGATGGAATCCGCTACACTGTTAACCATGTGCGCCAGTCAGGGACTGCGTGCCGGCATGGTGGCGGGCGTCATCGTGAACCGTACGCAAAAAGAGATCCCGGATGCCGCGACCATGAAACAGACCGAAAGTGATGCGGTGAAAATTGTGGTTGAAGCCGCGCGTCGCTTAATTTAGTGCGCCAGTCAGGGATGAATTCGAGACCAGGCTTATAAGGATTCCAGCTATTTCCTGATTAGAATGCGCGCAATTTCAGCAGCTACTGAGAAATTTCTTATGCGCAAAATGGTTTCTGTCTCACGTCCCAATTTCATGAATAATCCCGCTACTGCACAATCACGCGTTGAAGGTGCAGCAGCGAGATTTCGCCAGGCGATGGCGGTGAATAACTATCCTCTTGCGCGTCAGTGCTGTGAAGAAGTGCTGCGCGTCTTACCCAATCATATGCAGGTGCTGAGCGACTACGCGTTAACCCTGATGCGTGTGGGCGAGCACAAAAAATCCTATAAAATTTACCAGAAGATCTATCAGGCTCCGGCCGCGCAACGCGCGCAGGCGTCGGAAACCTGGCTGGATGGATTAACGGAAGTGTGTGGCTGGCTGAATAAAGAGGATGAGGTGGCGCGTTACGGCCTCGAATCACTGCAGAATTCCGATGTGACCTTCAGCAAAGGGGCGAAAGTAGCATTCCCTTCTGACGCACCACCGCCGATCAACCGCAACAATCCAGCAGAAAATATCATCTCCTTTAGCCTGTATGGCGGCCAGCCACGCTACTGCGAAACCTTGATTAAAAACATCGAAGTAGCGCGCGAGTTCTACCCCGACTGGATCTGCCGCATCTATCTTGACGACAGCGTGCCGCAACACGTCTGGCAGCGCCTGAAGCAGCAAAACACCCAGCTAGTGGATATGTCGCATGAGAAAACCATTTTCCCAACGCTGTGGCGTTTCCTGGTGATGGATGATGCCAGCGTCAAACGCTACATCGTGCGTGACGCGGATTCCTTGCTCTCCGAGCGCGAAGTGGTGGCGGTAGATGCCTGGCTGAACTCGCCGTATTGGTTCCATCATATGCGTGATTACTTCTCGCATACCGAGCTGCTGCTGGCGGGCATGTGGGGCGGCTGCCACGGCGTGTTTCACAATGTTGAACAGCAGATGCGTGACTTCATCGCGCAATATGAAGGCAGCGAACGCTTCACCGATCAGTACTTCCTCAAAGTGGCGCTGTGGCCAACGGTCCGCGAAAGCATATTGAATCATGACGATATCTTCCGCTTCCACCATGCACAACCGTGGCCGGCGCATCAGCCGATTCGCTGGCAAACCGACAGTTTCCACGTCGGCAGCAACGCCGGTTTTGCCAGCATGGCGGGCCAGGTCGAAAACGCTGAGAACGGTTGGCAGCAGGTTGAGATCACCTACGACGGGAAAAGCTGGACTTATCCGGCCAAAATCCACGGCGAAACCGAATGGGTGTTGCCGATGCCCTTCTTCCTGATTGATGCGTGGAAAGCGGGCGATCTGACAGTTAAAGCGCTTTAACATTCTTCTGGACATTCATACAGTACACCTCTACCTTTTCCCTCAGCGAGACGATCCGCGGGGGGATTATGGATCAGCAACTTATCATTAGCGGCGCGCTGGCGCTGGCCGGTTTGGGCATTGGCTGGATCATTGCTCAACTGCGCGCCGGCCATCAGTACGCCAGCTTCACTACCGAGCGACGCCTGCTGGAAGAGGCGCAGCAGCGTCAACAGCAGCAGCTCGAACAGTTACAGCAGCAAATCCAGCAACGCGAACAGGAGATGCGCCAGCTACACGGCGCGCTCAGCGGTGCGCAGGAACGTTTGCAACAGCTTGATTACTGGCGCGGCGAAAGTGAACAGCTCAGTCGTGAGCTGCGCAATCAGCTGGAAGTGAACAGCGCGCAGGAAGCCGAACTGCGTGAAGTGACCATTCGTCTTGAAGAGACACGCTACGGTGCAGAAGAGAAACAGCGACTGCTGACCAACAGCGAACAGCGCCTTAGCGCGCAGTTTGAAAATCTCGCCAACCGCATCTTTGAAAACAGCGGACGGCGCGTCGATGAACAGAACCGTCAAAGTCTGAATAGCCTGATTGGCCCGCTGCGTGAACAGCTGGACGGTTTCCGCCGTCAAGTGACTGATAGCTTTGGCGTGGAAGCGCGTGAGCGTCACACGCTGACCCACGAAATTCGCCAGTTGCAGCAACTCAACGCGCAGATGGCGCAGGAAGCGGTCAATCTTACTAAAGCGCTGAAAGGCGACAACAAAATTCAGGGCAATTGGGGAGAAGTGGTGTTGGCCCGCGTGCTGGAAGCCTCTGGCTTGCGTGAAGGCTATGAATACCAAACGCAGGTCAGCGTGCAGCTGGAACAGCAGGGCAGGATGCAACCGGATGTGATTGTGCGTTTGCCGCAGGGCAAAGATGTGGTGATTGACGCTAAAATGACGCTGGTTGCCTACGAGCGCTACTTCAACGCCGACGATGAAGCCACGCGTGAGCAGGCGATTCAGGAACACGTTAGCGCCATGCGCGGACACATTCGCCTGCTGAGCCGTAAAGATTACCAACAATTGCCCGGTTTACGCTCTCTGGATTATGTGTTGATGTTTATCCCGGTGGAACCGGCGTTTCTGTTGGCGATCGATCGTCAGCCCGAGCTGATCAGCGAAGCGTTACAGCAGAACATCATGCTGGTCAGTCCCACCACATTGCTGGTGGCGCTGCGTACTATCAACAATCTCTGGCGTTATGAGCATCAAAGCCGCAACGCACAGCGCATCGCCGACCGGGCCACGCGGCTGTACGACAAAATGCGGCTGTTTGTCGATGACATGAGCGGCATCGGCCACAATCTCGACAAAGCGCAGCAAAGCTATCATCAGGCGATGAAAAAGCTGTCTGAAGGGCGCGGCAACCTGATCGCGCAAAGTGAAGCTTTCCGTTCGCTTGGCGTGGAGATCAAACGTCCAATTAATCCGCAACTGGTTGAACAAGCGCAGCCGGAAGAGGCAGATGAAGATTGGGCAGACGATCGCACCGAGGATGAAAACGTTGCAGAACCAACAACAGACTCGCTGCGCCGCATCAACGAATAGCACGGTGGTCGCGTGCTCGCGTAGCGCGACTCTGATACACTTCGGCAAGAATTGTTTGTGGAACAGGTAAAACCGATGGCAGATGAATCACAGCAGGAAACTACCCATTTTGGCTTCCAGACCGTCGCGAAAAGCGAAAAGGCCGATAAAGTCGCGGACGTGTTTCACTCCGTTGCGGCAAAATATGACCTGATGAACGATTTGATGTCGTTTGGCATCCATCGTGTCTGGAAGCGTTTTACCATTGACAGCAGCGGCGTGCGCCGCGGTCAACGCGTGTTGGATCTGGCGGGTGGTACCGGCGATCTAACGGCAAAATTCTCACGTCTGGTGGGCGAGACCGGCCAGGTTGTGCTGGCAGACATCAACAGCTCGATGCTGAAAATGGGCCGCGAAAAGCTGCGTAATCTCGGCGTATCGGGCAACGTTAGCTATGTGCAGGCCAACGCCGAAGCGCTGCCATTCCCGGATAACTATTTCGATTGCATCACCATCTCCTTCGGCTTGCGTAACGTGACCGAAAAAGAGAAAGCGCTGGCGTCGATGTTCCGCGTGCTGAAACCGGGTGGACGTCTGCTGGTGCTGGAGTTTTCGAAGCCTCTGCTGGAGCCGCTCAGCAAAGCTTATGATACCTATTCATTCCACATACTGCCGCGTATTGGCCAGCTGGTGGCGCAAGACGCTGAAAGCTATCGCTATCTGGCGGAGTCGATTCGTATGCATCCCGATCAGGAAACCCTGAAAGCGATGATGAACGACGCGGGCTTTGAAAATACCACCTACTTCAACATGACGGGCGGTATTGTCGCGCTGCATCGCGGATTTAAATTCTAATCCATCATGACTTTAACTCCTCTCATCACCGGCGGTCTTGAGACCGCCCTGAACCGTGTTCTCTATCGCGATCGCAGCCTGAAAGCCGCACGCCAGCGTCTGGTGGGCAAAGTATTGATGCTGCGTCTGCAAGAGCTCGATTTTCCTTTGGTACTGGTGTTTAGCGAATCGCAACTCGATGTGCTGAGTGATTGGCAGGACAACAGCGACTGCACGGTGAGTTTGCGTGTCAGTACCTTGCCGAAACTGCTCGATCGCCAGCAGCTCACCAGCTTGATTCGTAGCGGTGAACTGGAGGTGGACGGCGATTTGCAGGTGGTACAGCAATTCTCCGCGCTGATGGATCTTGCCGAGCTGGATCCGGCGGAATACCTCGCGCCGTGGATGGGCGATATCGCCGCGCAAGGTGTAAGTCAGGCCGCGCAGCAGGCGCTGAAATTCGTGCAGCAGCAGTTTACCCGCCGGCAGGATTATCTTGGCCAGGTGCTGACGGAAGAGTGGCGTGTCGCGCCGGGCGCACTGGAGCTGGCATGGTTTTGCGAGGAAGTGGAAGCGATGGAACGTTCGCTCAATGCGTTTGAAACGCGTTTAGCACAGCTGGAGGCGAAATGACGTTGGGAGAAATTCGGCGCTTATACTTCATCATCAAGATCTTTCTGACTTACGGCCTTGATGAACTGATTCCCCGCATGCGCTTCACACTGCTTTTACGCTTGTGGCGGCGCTGTATTTTCTGGATCCCTAACCAACATAAAGACGCTTCCGCCGGCGTGCGCATCCGTTTAGCGATGGAGCAGTTGGGTCCGGTATGGATCAAATTCGGTCAAATGCTCTCTACGCGTCGCGATTTGTTCCCACCCGCGATTGCCGATGAACTGGCGGTGCTGCAGGACCGCGTTGCGCCATTTGATGGCGTGAAAGCCAAAGAACAGATTGAAAAATCGATTGGCGGCCCGGTGGAAACCTGGTTTGAAGACTTCGATATCAAACCGTTGGCGTCGGCGTCTATCGCGCAGGTGCATACCGCCACGCTGAAATCCAATGGCCGCGCGGTAGTGATCAAAGTGATTCGTCC
This sequence comes from Pantoea trifolii, assembly GCF_024506435.1. Classification (NCBI taxonomy): domain Bacteria; kingdom Pseudomonadati; phylum Pseudomonadota; class Gammaproteobacteria; order Enterobacterales; family Erwiniaceae; genus Pantoea; species Pantoea trifolii. The sequence continues at coordinate 244,492 of NZ_JANIET010000001.1, forward strand.
CGACATCCTGCCGGTGATCAGAGCCGATATGCGACTGATTTACCGTCTGGCGCGTTGGGTGCCGCGTTTGCTGCCGGATGGACGTCGTCTGCGTCCGGTGGAAGTGGTGCGTGATTACGAAAAGACCTTAATCGATGAGCTGAATCTGCTGCGTGAAGCGGCGAACGCCATCCAGCTGCGTCGTAACTTTGACCAGAGCCGCATGCTGTATGTGCCGGAAGTATTCTCGGATTATTGCAGCGAGTCGATGATGGTGATGGAGCGCATTTACGGCATTCCTATTTCGGATATCGCCACGCTGGAGCAGCACGGCGTTAACATGAAACTGCTGGCCGAGCGCGGTGTGCAAGTGTTCTTCACCCAGGTATTCCGCGACAGCTTCTTCCATGCCGATATGCATCCCGGCAATATCTTCGTCAGCTACGATCACCCGGAAGATCCGCAATACATCGGCATCGACTGCGGTATCGTCGGTTCGCTGAATAAAGAAGATAAGCGCTACCTCGCTGAGAACTTTATCGCCTTCTTCAACCGCGATTACCGCAAAGTGGCCGAGCTGCATGTGGATTCGGGCTGGGTGCCGCCCGATACCAACGTTGAAGACTTTGAGTTTGCCATTCGCACCGTGTGTGAGCCGATTTTCGAAAAGCCGCTGGCTGAAATTTCGTTTGGTCACGTGCTGCTGAACCTGTTCAACACCGCGCGTCGCTTCAATATGGAGGTGCAGCCGCAATTGGTGCTGCTGCAAAAGACGCTGTTGTACATTGAAGGGATTGGTCGCCAACTCTATCCGCAGCTCGACCTGTGGAAAACCGCCAAGCCGTTCCTCGAAGATTGGATCAAAGATCAGATTGGTATCCCGGCGATTATGCGGGCGGTGAAAGAGAAAGCACCGTACTGGGCGGAGAAACTGCCGGAGTTGCCGGAGCTATTTTACGACAGCATGCGCCAGCACAAATTATTGAAGCACAGTGTCGATAAACTCGTCACCGATTTAAACGTACAGCGAACACGCAATCATCAGGCGCGCTATCTGTTTGGTGTAGGCGCTACACTGTTATTAAGTGGCACCGCCGTGCTGTTAAGTCGACCGGATTGGGATTTCTTCCCGGCGCTATTAATGGCCGCTGGCATCGTCACCTGGCTTATTGGCTGGCGCAAGACAAACTGATTGTCTGCCTGGTACAAATCGCGTAATGTCGCAAGCTAAAGCCCGAAATCATACGGGCTTTCTGTGCGTTACAGTCAACAGTTTTTCACAGAATATTAGAGGCATATCTCATGGGCGGTATCAGTATTTGGCAATTGTTAATCATTGCCGTCATTGTTGTTCTTCTGTTCGGTACCAACAAGCTTCGCAACCTGGGTTCGGATTTAGGATCTTCCATTCGCGGCTTCAAAAAAGCCATGGGCGATGAAGACGATAAAAAGGATCAACCGAAAGAGCAGGACGCTGACTTCAACGCCAAAACTCTGGCAGACAAACAGCAAACCACGGCGACTAAAGACGACGCCCGGAACGACAAGCAGGTATAACTGTGTTCGACATTGGTTTTAGTGAACTGGTATTGGTGTTCGTGATCGGGTTGATTGTGCTTGGCCCGCAACGATTACCGGTTGCGGTGAAAACCGTCGTCGGCTGGATCAGAGCCATTCGCTCGCTGGCCGCGAATGTACAAAACGAACTGGCGCAAGAGCTGAAACTGCAGGAATTGCAGGACAGCCTGAAAAAGGTGGAAGAAGCGGGCCGTGGCACGCTATCACCCGAGCTGAAAGAGTCGATGGAAGAACTGCGTAAAACCGCCGACTCGATGAAGCGTTCGGTGCAGCAGAGTATCGATGTCGAAAAAGAGGAAGATGAAGCCAACACCATTCATCAGACTCAGCCAGCAGCAGCGCAGCCCGGCACTTCACCTGCGGTCACGCCTGCCTCAGCGGAACATCAAACCAGTGCACCCGCACAGGCTCCGCAGCCAGACAACATCGCTTCAGAAGCAGAAACCCATCCCGTCGCCAGTGCTCCTGAAAGCACCGCGAAGATTTCTCTCGTAAAAGATGAACGATAAACATGGCCGTTGAAGATACCCAACCGCTCATTAGCCATTTGATTGAGCTGCGCAAGCGTTTGTTGAATTGCATCATCGCTGTTTTAGTCATCTTTTTGTGTCTGGTCTATTTCGCGAATGATATCTACCATCTGGTCGCGGCACCGCTGATTAGCCAGATGCCAGCCGGTGCGAGCATGATCGCCACCGACGTGGCATCGCCGTTCTTCACGCCGATCAAACTCACCATTATTGTTTCGGTGTTTCTGGCCGTGCCGGTGATTCTGTATCAGGTGTGGGCGTTTGTGGCGCCTGCGCTCTATCGCCACGAGCGCAAACTGGTGATGCCGTTGCTGTTCTCCAGTACGCTGCTGTTTTACGTCGGCGTGGCGTTTGCCTATTTCATCGTGTTCCCGCTGGCGTTTGGCTTTTTCGCCAAAACCGCGCCGCAAGGTGTGACCATCGCAACGGATATCACCAACTACCTCGACTTCGTCATGACGATTTTCATGGCGTTTGGCGTGGCGTTTGAGGTGCCGATTGCGATTGTGCTGCTGTGCTGGACCGGCATTACGTCACCCGAAGATTTGAAGAAGAAACGTCCTTATATGTTGGTTGGCGCGTTCGTGGTTGGGATGTTGCTCACACCGCCGGATGTTTTCTCGCAAACTTTGCTCGCTATTCCGATGTACTGCCTGTTTGAAGTCGGCGTATTCTTCTCCCGCTACTATGTGGGTAAAGGACGTCAGTCTTCGGATGAGGAACACAACACCGAATCCTGATGTCTTCGGTAAGATGCATCTAAACCGCCCCGTTGGGCGGTTTTTTATTGGGGAGAAAACATGTTTGATATCGGTGTAAACCTGACCAGCACGCAATTCGCAAAAGATCGCGATCAGGTGGTAAAACGTGCGCGCGAAGCAGGCGTCACCGGCCTGTTAATTACCGGCACCAATGCATTAGAGAGCCAGCAAGCGCGCCAACTGGCTACGCAACATGCAGGATATTGCTGGTCAACCGCTGGCGTCCATCCTCACCATGCCAGTGAATGGTCGGCGGAAACCGCGAATACCTTACGTCGCCTGGCGGAAAGCGAGCAGGTGGTCGCAATTGGCGAATGTGGCCTGGATTTCAATCGCAATCTCTCGGCCCACGATCAGCAGGAATACGCTTTCGATGCGCAGCTGGCGTTGGCCGCTGAGCTGCAATTGCCGGTGTTTCTGCATTGCCGAGAGGCGCACGATCGTTTTGTCGCGGTGCTTGAGCCGTGGCTGCCCAAATTGGTAGGCGCTGTCGTTCACTGCTTTACCGGTACGCGTGATGAACTGCAAGCGTGTCTGGCGCTGGGATTGTCGGTGGGCATTACCGGCTGGGTGTGCGATGAGCGTCGCGGTATGGAACTGCGTGAATTGCTGCCGCTGATTCCGGCTGAGCGCCTGTTACTGGAAACCGACGCACCGTATTTACTGCCGCGCGATATGCATCCACGTCCCACTTCACGCCGCAATGAGCCGTGCTTCCTGCCGCATATTGTGCAGCAGGTGGCGAACTGGCGTGGCGAAGAAGCAGAAGCGCTAGGCGCGCAGGTAAATCTCAACGCGCGTCAGCTGTTCAAACTCGCTTAGAGTTTGCGGAACTGCTTGTTATCCACGCTGCGCATCACCTGTTTGTTCAGCATGTTGAGCAGCAGAACGGAGCGCGTTTCACCATCCGGCTCGGCAAAAATGGCGCGCAGCCCTTCGAAAGTGCCATCGGTGATGATCACTTCATCACCGCTCTGCGGGGTTTCCGGATCCAATACGATCTGCGGTGCATCAGTTTGCAGCGCTTCGATCACATCGTGCGATACGGTGGCCGGCATGGTGCCAAAGCGCACGAAGTGGCTGACGCCGCGCGTGCTGCTGATGGTGGTAGTGTGAATCGCTTCGGGATCGAACTCGATAAACAGATAGTTAGGGAACAGCGGCTCACTCACGGTGGTGCGTTTGCCGCGCACAATCTTCTCCAGAGCGATCATTGGGCTGAGGCAATTCACCTCTTGCCGCTCAAGATGCTCTTTCGCGCGCAACAGTTGTCCACGTTTGCAATAGAGTAAGTACCAGGATTCCATAATCGCTCCCAAATAATGGACGCTAAGAATATCAAATCAGTTGTCAGAGTTATAGCGCATCGGCGGGTGGAAACCGGGTGCTGAAAACAATTTCACTACGATTTATCCGATTGATGCGGCTTATTTACGCTTTCTTGCAAGAAAATTGACGGCTGACGACCATCTGTATCAGACTCCATCCCCATCTTTCGATTGAAAAGGAGTGGCTGATGGAACTGTTCCTGTTAAGTAACGGCAAAGTGGCTGACGATGCGCCGCTGTTAGGTTACGCCCACCCGCAGCTGCACGCGATGATCGCCCAGCGCGGCATCACCTCGGCGGTGCTGGTGCCGTACGCGATTATTCGTGGCGATCATGCGCAGCGCGCGCAGGATTTATCCGCGTCGTTAGGTATTGAGGTGCGCACCGTGCACGAGTTTGCATCGCCCGTTGCGGCGATTGAACACGCTGAGCTGATTCTGGTGAGCGGCGGAAATACCTGGTTCCTCAACCAAATGCTGCATGAGCACGGCTTGATCGTTGCCATCCAACGTGCGGTGCGAGAGCGTGGTGTGCCGTACGTTGGCTGGAGCGCCGGTTGCAATGTGGCAACGCCTTCCATTCGCACCACCAATGACATGCCGGTGCGCAGCAGCGTAGTGTTGCCCGCGCTTGGGCTGTTCCCGGTGCAGATCAATCCGCATTACCTTGATGCGCACGTCAGCGGCCACATGGGCGAAACGCGTGACGAACGTCTGGCCGAGTTCTGTGCCGTTAATCCGCATGAATCGGTGATTGCGCTGCGCGAAGCCAGCTTCCTGCACGTGAGCGAGAATCGCCTGCGTTACTACAGCGCTCGCGGCGAAGACTTCAAAGTGTTCCGCCACGGCGAGCCGATTGCTGCGTATCACGATGTATTGGCGATTCAGTCGCTGGTGCCGTTTTCCTGTCAGCCTGCCTGACGCAAAACCTCAACATGTCAGCGTGAAACGCCCCTATAATGGCGCTTCACTCTGGCCGGAAAGCTAAAGCCGCATGAAATATCAGGATTTACGAGACTTCCTCGCATTGCTGGAACAGCGTGGCGAGTTAAAGCGCATCACTCAGGAGATCGATCCTGAGTTAGAGATGACTGAAATTGCCGATCGTACGCTGCGCGCCGGCGGCCCGGCGCTGCTGTTCGAAAACCCGAAAGGCTACGACATGCCGGTGCTGTGTAATCTGTTTGGCACACCAAAGCGCGTGGCGATGGGCATGGGCCAGGAAGAGGTCAGTGCGCTGCGTGAAGTCGGCAAGCTGCTGGCGTTCCTGAAAGAGCCGGAACCGCCAAAAGGCTTCCGCGATCTGTTCGATAAGATGCCGCAATTCAAGCAAGTGCTGAACATGCCGACTAAGCGCCTGCGCAATGCGCCGTGCCAGGAAGAGATTTTCAGCGGCGATGAAGTCGATCTGTCGCGCATTCCGGTGATGAAATGCTGGCCGGGCGATGCTGCGCCGCTGATTACGTGGGGATTAACCGTCACGCGCGGCCCGCATAAAGAGCGACAAAATCTGGGTATCTATCGCCAGCAGGTGATCGGCAAGAACCGCGTGATTATGCGCTGGCTGTCGCATCGCGGCGGCGCGCTGGATTTCCAGGAGTGGTGTAAAGCACATCCGGGCGAACGTTTCCCGGTGTCGGTGGCGTTGGGCGCCGATCCAGCTACCATTCTCGGCGCGGTGACGCCGGTGCCGGATACCTTGTCCGAATATGCCTTTGCCGGTTTACTGCGCGGTAACAAAACCGAAGTGGTGAAGTGTATTTCGAACGAACTCGAAGTACCGGCCAGCGCGGAAATGGTGCTGGAAGGTTATATCGAGCCGGGCGATGTCGCGCCGGAAGGTCCGTACGGCGACCACACAGGCTACTACAATGAAGTAGACAGCTTCCCGGTGTTTACCGTGACGCACGTAACGCAACGTCGCAACCCGATTTATCATTCAACCTACACCGGACGTCCACCGGATGAACCGGCGGTGCTGGGCGTGGCGCTCAATGAAGTGCTGGTGCCGATTCTGATTAAGCAGTTTCCGGAGATTGTAGATTTCTATCTGCCGCCGGAAGGCTGTTCTTATCGCCTCGCGGTCGTGACGATCAAGAAACAGTACGCGGGTCACGCCAAGCGTGTGATGTTCGGCGTGTGGTCGTTCCTGCGTCAGTTCATGTATACCAAGTTCGTGATTGTGTGTGATGACGACGTCAACGCGCGCGACTGGAATGATGTGATTTGGGCGATTACCACGCGTATGGATCCGGCGCGTGATACCGTGCTGGTTGAGAACACGCCGATCGATTATCTCGACTTCGCCTCGCCAGTTTCCGGCTTAGGCTCGAAGATGGGAATGGATGCGACCAATAAGTGGCCGGGCGAAACCACGCGCGAGTGGGGCACGCCGATTGTGAAAGATCCGGCGGTGACCGCGCGCATTGACGCCATTTGGGATGAGTTAGCTATCTTTGCCGAGCCGCCGCAGCGCTAACGGCGGCAGACCAATTAGATCCGAAGAAAAAGGGAACGCATGACAACGTTAAGCTGCAAAGTGACTTCGGTTGAAGCGATTACGGACACGGTTTACCGCGTTCGTTTAATTCCGGCGGCGGATTTTAACTTCCGCGCAGGACAGTATTTGATGGTGGTGATGGATGAGCGCGATAAGCGCCCGTTTTCCCTGGCTTCTACGCCAATGGAAAAGGACATCATTGAGCTGCACATCGGCGCATCGGATCTCAATCTCTACGCGATGGCGGTGATGGACCGCATCAAGAACGATCGCCAGATAACCGTCGATATGCCGCACGGCGATGCCTGGCTGCGTGAAGATAGCGATCGTCCGATCATTCTGATTGCGGGCGGCACCGGCTTCTCCTATGCGCGCTCTATTCTGCTGACCGCGCTGGCACAGAAACCCGATCGCGAGATTGCGATTTACTGGGGCGGCCGTGAGCTGATGCATCTGTACGATCTGGATGAGCTGAATGCGCTGGCGGTGAAGCATCCGAACCTGAAAGTGATCCCGGTAGTGGAACAACCGGCAGATGACTGGACCGGGCGCAGCGGCACGGTGCTGACGGCGGTGATGCAGGATTTCGCATCGCTCAGCGAGCACGATATCTATATTGCCGGTCGTTTTGAGATGGCGAAGATCGCGCGTGAGCGTTTCTGTGCTGAGCGCGGCGCGCTGGAAGCGCAGATGTTCGGCGATGCGTTTGCGTTTATCTGATGGCCGCCATAAAAAACCCGCCCGAAAGGGCGGGAACACGTGCAACATTAACGTATTAAACCCGTTCGAACACTGTGGCGATGCCCTGGCCTAAGCCAATGCACATGGTCGCCAGACCAAATTGCGCATCGCGACGCTCCATCAGATTCAGCAGCGTGGTACTGATACGCGCGCCGGAACATCCCAGCGGATGACCGAGCGCAATCGCGCCGCCATTCAAATTCACTTTCTCATCCAGCTGTTCCAGCAAGCCCATATCCTTGATGCACGGCAGCGCCTGTGCAGCAAAAGCCTCGTTGAACTCGAACAGGTCGATATCCTGCACGCTCAATCCGGCACGCTTGAGCGCCAGCTTGCTGGCGGGAACCGGACCGTAACCCATAATCGACGGATCGCAGCCGACCACCGCCATGCTGCGAATACGCGCGCGCGGCGTCAGACCGAGTTCGCGTGCGCGGCTTTCGCTCATGATCAACATTGCCGCTGCGCCGTCGGAGAGCGCGGAGGAGCTGCCTGCGGTCACGGTGCCGTTGACTGGATCGAACGCCGGGCGCAGCGCAGCCAATCCTTCGAGGCTGGTCTCTTCACGAATCACTTCGTCGCTCTCGAAACGTTTCAACACGCCGTTGGCGTCGTGGCCGTAGGTCGCCACAATCTCACGCTTGAAGTCGCCGCGCTGGGTTGCCGCCCAGGCGCGCTGGTGTGAACGCAATGCGAAAGCATCCTGCTGCTCACGCGTGATGTGATGCATGCGCGCCAGCATCTCGGCGGTTAACCCCATCATGCCTGCCGCTTTCGCCACCGTGCGACCCAGGCCCGGATGGAAATCCACACCGTGGCTCATTGGCACGTGGCCCATATGTTCGACGCCGCCAATCAGGCAGCTGTGTGCATCGCCAACCATAATGGCGCGCGCCGCGTCGTGCAGCGCCTGCATCGACGAACCGCACAGGCGGTTGACAGTGCTGGCAGGCACGCGATGCGGGATCTCGGCCAGCAGCGCGGCGTTACGTGCAATGTTGAAGCCTTGCTCCAGCGTCTGCTGCACGCAGCCCCAGATAATGTCGTCCAGCGTGGCGGGATCGACCGCCGGATTGCGGCTCAGCAGCTCGCGCATCAAATGCGCCGAGAGATCTTCTGCGCGCACCTGGCGAAACGCACCGCCTTTGGAGCGTCCCATCGGCGTGCGGACCGCATCAACAATGACTACTTTTTCCATTTTCATTACCTCAGGCACTTTGCAGCGCCGCTTCGTCAATCGGTTGCACCGCGGGATACCAGCTCTGGTGCTGATGGGCTTTTTGCAACAGCAGCTCCGGCAGCGCGTAAAGCGGGCCGAGCGCGGTATAACGTTTGGCCTGATCGACCACGTTGCTGTTGCCCAGCGTATCCATGTAGCGGAACGCGCCGCCACGGAACGGCGGGAAGCCTAAACCGTACACCAGCGCCATATCGGCTTCGGCCGGTGAAGCGATGATCTTCTCTTCGAGGCAGCGCACCACTTCGTTGAGCATCGGCAGCATCATGCGGTTGGCGATCTCGTCATCGCTGAACACGCGCGTCGGCTGGCAAATCGGTTCCAGCAATGCATCGACAGCCGCATCGGCCTTCTTCTGCGCCTTGCCTTTTTTATCCAGCTCCCAGCGGTAAAAGCCCTGACCGTTTTTCTGGCCGTAACGTTTGGCTTCGAACAGCACGTCGATCGCGTCGCGATAATCTTTCTGCATGCGAGACGGGAAGCCTTGCGCCATCACTTGCTGAGCGTGGTGCGCGGTATCAATGCCGACCACATCCAGCAGCCACGCTGGGCCCATCGGCCAGCCGAACTGTTTTTCCATTACGTTATCGACCTGACGGAAATCCGCGCCGTCGCGCAGCAGCAGGCTGAAAGCGGCGAAGTAGGGGAACAGCACGCGATTCACAAAGAAGCCGGGACAGTCATTCACCACAATCGGCGTCTTGCCCATTTTGCTCGCCCAGGCCACCACTTTGCTGAGAGTCGCTTCTGAAGTTTTCTCACCGCGAATCACTTCGACCAGCGGCATACGCGGCACCGGATTGAAGAAGTGCATGCCGCAGAAGTTTTCCGGACGTTTTAAGGCTTGCGCCAGTTGGCTAATCGGAATGGTTGAAGTGTTGGAGGCGAGAATGGCGTCCTCACGCAGATGCTGTTCGGTTTCTGCCAGCACTTTGGCTTTGATCTGCGGATTTTCCACTACCGCTTCCACCACTACGTCGGTGCGTTCGAATCCGGCGTAATCCAGCGTCGGCTGAATGGTGGTAAGTACGCTGGCCAGTTTGGCGCCGTCAATTTTGCCGCGCTCCAGCTGTTTGTTCAGCAGCTTGCTGGCTTCGGTCATACCCAGCGTTAACGCCTGCGGATTGATATCTTTCATCATCACCGGCACGCCTTTCCATGCCGATTGATAAGCAATGCCGCCGCCCATAATCCCTGCGCCCAACACTGCAGCTTGCTGCGGCGCACCGGCCGCGCTGCTGTGCTTCTTCGCCAGGCCTTTGACGTACTGATCGTTCAGGAAGATACCGACCAGCGCACGCGCCACATCGCTCTGCGCCAGCGGCACAAACGCGGCGGTTTCCAGCTTCAGCGCATCATCACGTCCGAGGCTGGCGGCGGCTTCAATGGTTTTCACGGCAGTAATCGGTGCCGGATAGTGTTTGCCTGCGGTTTGCAGCACCATGCTTTTGGCGATGGTGAAGCTCATGGCGGCTTCAATCGGGCTGAGTTTCAGCGGTGCCAGCTTCGGCGCGCGACGTGCTTGCCAGTTGCCTTGCACAATGGCGTCCTGCAAAACGGTGAGTGCGGCGGCACGTAGTTTGTCGCTGCTGACCACCGCATCCACCAAACCGAGTTTCAGGGCGCTGTTGCCATCAACATCTTTACCGGCGGCGATGATTTCCATCGCGCTGTCGGCACCGAGCAGGCGCGGCAAACGCACGCTGCCGCCAAAGCCCGGCATGATGCCCAGTTTGGTTTCCGGCAGGCCGATGCGTGCGGTGGGTGTGGCAACGCGGAAGTCGGTCGCCAGTATGCATTCACAGCCGCCGCCCAGCGCATAGCCATCAATGGCGGCCACGGTTGGCACCGGCAAATCCTCTAAGCGATTGAAGATGCTGTTGGCAAACGCCAGCCACTGACTCAGCTTCTCTTCTGGCGCATCAAACAGCGACAGAAATTCTGTGATGTCAGCACCGACGATAAATGCCGGTTTGGCCGACGAGAGCAGCAGACCGCGCAGCGCAGGTTGCTGTTCCAACACGCTTAATGCCTCGCCCAATGAGGCAACGGTTTTGGTATCGAGTTTGTTCACCGAACCGGGCGCATCGAAAACCAGCTCGGCGATGCCGTCGTCAAGCCAGTGAACTGAAAGGGTATCGCCTTGGTAGAGCATGTCCGTCTCCTGAAACCGCGAAAGTTGATCTGGTCATACCAGATGAGTTGGAGTGTGAGTCTGATGTTAATTATTTGCAAACGAGAGTTTGCTTATTTGATACAACGATCACAGCGTGTGCAGCACGGCATCGCTTACACGGCTGTGCTACACTGCGGCCACTTTCGCGACATTGGAGACAAGTCCATGGATTCACTGAAAACCCTGTATCACGCGCACATCAATACGCTGCAGCAGCGAGCGCAGCAGGTGCTGGCTCGCTTTAAGCTTGATGCCATGCTGATTCATTCCGGCGAGCTGCTGACCGTTTTTCTCGACGATCACGACTATCCGTTTAAGGTGAATCCCCAGTTCAAAGCGTGGGTGCCGGTGACGCAGGTGCCAAACTGCTGGTTATGGATTGATGGCGTGAATAAACCCAAGCTGTGGTTCTATTCGCCGGTTGATTACTGGCACAACGTTGAGCCGCTGCCAAACAGCTTCTGGACCAACGATGTGGACGTGATTGGCCTGAAGAGTGCCGATGAGATCGCGCAGTTGCTGCCTGCACAGCGTGAAAACGTGGCCTATATCGGTCCGGTGCCATCACGTGCTTCACAGCTCGGTATTAACAGCGAGCAGGTGAACCCGAAAGGTGTGATCGATTTCCTGCATTATCATCGCAGTATCAAAACTGAGTACGAACTGGCGTGTATGCGTGAAGCGCAGAAGCTGGCGGTGGCGGGTCATCGCGCGGCCAAAGAGGCGTTCTTCTCGGGTATGAGCGAGTTCGATATCAATATCGCCTATCTGACCGCAACCGGCCATCGCGACACCGATGTGCCTTACGGCAACATTATCGCGCTGAATGAACATGCCGCAGTACTGCACTACACCAAACTGGATCATCAACCGCCGGCCAAACGCCACAGCTTCCTGATTGACGCCGGTGCGGAGTATCTCGGTTACGCCGCTGACCTGACGCGCAGCTATGCGGCGCAGAGCAAATCGCGCTATGCCGAAATGGTTGCGGCGATGGACAAGGAAGAGCTGGCGCTGATCGCTACCTTGAAAGCTGGCGTGCGCTATACCGATTATCATCTGCAGATGCATCAGCGCATTGCGCGTCTGCTGCTGAAGTTCGAACTGGTGAAAGGCCTGACCGAAGAGACGCTGGTGGCGGAAGATTTAACCGGTCCGTTTATGCCGCACGGCCTTGGACATCCGCTCGGCCTGCAGGTGCACGACGTGGCTGGCTTTATGCAGGACGACAACGGCACGCATTTGGCAGCGCCGTTGCAGTATCCGTACCTGCGTTGTACGCGCGTGCTGGAACCTGGCATGGTGCTGACTATCGAACCAGGCTTCTATATTATCGATTCGCTGCTGGCGAAGCTGCGAGGCGGCAAGTTCAGTCAATACTTTGACTGGGCGGCAATCGATGCACTCAAACCGTACGGCGGTATTCGTATCGAGGATAACGTGGTGGTTCACACCAATCGCATTGAAAATATGACGCGCGATCTGCACCTTGCCTGATGGATGCTTACGATATTCCCGCTGAGGCCGTGAGTCTCAGCGAGGAAACCATCAAGAAAAGCCGCTTCATTACCTTGCTGGCGCACACGGCGGGCGTGGAAGCGGCGCGCGCGTTTGTGCAGCAGGTGAAGCAGGAACATCCCACTGCGCGGCATCACTGCTGGGCGTGGGTAGCAGGCGCGCCGGATGATTCGCAGCAGTTGGGTTTCTCCGATGATGGCGAACCATCCGGCACCGCCGGCAAACCGATGTTGGCTCAGTTGATGGGCAGCGGCGTCGGAGAGATCACCGCAGTGGTGGTGCGTTACTATGGCGGCATCATGCTGGGCACCGGCGGGCTGGTAAAAGCGTATGGTGGCGGTGTGCAGCAAGGGCTGAAGCAACTGGCGCGTCAGCGTAAAGTGCCGATGGAATCTTTTACCCTGCAATGTGAGTACGCCCAACTGAGTGACATCGAGCGCCTGCTGCAACGTTTTGACGGCATTATAGAAGAGAGCCATTATCAGGATCGTATTGCGCTGCGTTTAGCGTTGCCGCATGCGCAGATTGATGGCTTTCGCCAAAACCTCTCTGATTACAGCCGGGGCGCGCTGACGCTCATCCCGCTGACAAACTAAAAGCTTCTGTTTAAAGGAAACGGCTGAATGCATTTTCGCGCCATTACCCGCATCGTGGGCCTGCTGGTGATTCTGTTCTCGGTGACCATGATTTTACCGGGCCTCGTCGCCTTGATTTACCGTGATGGTGCCGGGCGCGCGTTCAGTCAGACCTTTATGATGGCAATCGTCATCGGTTCGCTGCTGTGGTGGCCTAACCGCAAGCAGAAAAGCGAACTTAAGCCGCGCGAAGGCTTCCTCATCGTGGTGCTGTTCTGGACCGTGCTGGGCAGCGTCGGTGCGATGCCGTTTATCTTCGCCGAGCAGCCGCATCTTTCAATCACCGATGCGTTCTTTGAATCCTTCTCTGGCCTGACTACCACCGGCGCCACCACGCTGGTGGGGCTGGATACGCTGCCGAAAGCGATTCTGTTCTATCGGCAGATGCTGCAGTGGCTCGGCGGCATGGGGATCATTGTGCTGGCGGTGGCGATTTTGCCCATTCTGGGCGTGGGTGGCATGCAGCTTTATCGCGCTGAAATGCCGGGGCCGCTAAAAGATAATAAGATGCGCCCGCGTATTGCGGAAACAGCGAAAACGCTGTGGCTGATCTACGTGTTGCTCACCGTCGCGTGCGCGGTGGCGCTGTGGCTGGCGGGCATGCCGATGTTTGATGCTATCGGCCATAGCTTCTCGACTATCGCGATTGGCGGGTTCTCAACCCATGATGCCAGCATCGGCTACTTTAATAGCCCAACCATCAATACCATCGTCGCGGTATTTCTGCTGATCTCGGGTTGTAATTACGGTCTGCACTTCTCTTTATTAAGCGGTCGCAACCTGAAAGTGTATTGGCGCGATCCCGAATTTCGCATGTTTATTGGCGTACAACTGACCTTAGTGCTGATCTGTACCATCGTGCTGTGGTTCCACAATGTGTACGCCAGCGGCTGGCAAACGCTGAATCAAGCGTTTTTCCAGGTGGTTTCGATGGCGACCACGGCCGGTTTCACCACCGACAGCATTGCACGCTGGCCGCTGTTCCTACCGGTGCTGCTGCTGTGTTCGGCCTTTATCGGCGGCATGGCGGGTTCTACGGGCGGCGGATTGAAGGTGATCCGCATTCTGCTGCTGTTCAAACAGGGTTCGCGTGAGCTGAAGCGTTTGGTGCACCCGAATGCGGTTTACACCATCAAACTGGGTAACCGCGCGTTGCCAGAACGTATCCTCGAAGCGGTGTGGGGTTTCTTCTCAGCTTATGCGCTGGTGTTCCTGCTCAGTATGCTGGCCATCATCGCCACCGGCGTGGATGACTTCTCTGCTTTTGCTGCCGTGGCCGCGACGCTGAATAACCTCGGGCCCGGTTTGGGTGTCGTGGCAGACAACTTCACTTCAATGAATGATGTCGCGAAGTGGATTTTGATTTTGACCATGCTGTTTGGACGCCTTGAAGTGTTCACGCTGCTGGTGCTGTTCACGCCGACCTTCTGGCGCGAATAATAAAATAGGATTGAGTAATGAAAGCGTTGATTCTGTATTCCAGCCGCGATGGGCAAACCCGTGACATTGCCGCGCGCATTGCGCAGACGTTAGTGCCGCATCAACTGTGTGACGTGATCGATCTACTGGGGGCAAACCAGATTGATTGGTTGCAGTACGATCGCGTGCTGATTGGTGCTTCGATCCGCTACGGTCATTTCAATCCGGCGTTGCTTAAGTTTGTTACGCAGCACAGAGCGCAGCTGCAGCAGCGCGTAAGCGGCTTCTTTAGTGTTAACCTCACGGCGCGTAAAGCCGATAAGTGCACGCCAGAGACCAATGCGTATACGCGCAAGTTCCTGGAGCAGTCACCGTGGCAACCCGATTGCTGTGCGGTTTTCGCTGGCGCGTTGCGTTATCCGCGTTATCGCTGGTTTGATCGCGTCATGATTCAATTCATTATGCGTATGACCGGCGGTGAAACCGATGCATCGAAAGAAGTGGAATACACTGATTGGAATAAAGTGGCGCTTTTTGCCCAGGATTTTGCGCAGTTACCAGGCAAATCGTTGTGAAATACAGCGTTGTGGCGAAATTTAGGTCGAACAGTAATTTATTTGCAATAAACCCTTGTCAGCTCCGAATAACTCCCTATAATGCGCCACCACTGAGACGGCAAAGCGGCAACGCAGACGGCTCAGCAGGGAGTGAAGAAATTCATCCCGCCGGATGAAAACGCTGAAAAAAGTGTTTGACTCCGAAGGAGAGTCGCGTAGTATACGCCACCTCGCGACAGACGGTTCAGCCGCTGCTCGCAACGCTCTTTAACAATTTATCAGACAATCTGTGTGGGCACTCGCAGGATTGATATCAGCGTCTTAGGACGCAACAAAATATCAAAGCCTCACGAGTGAACACATAATGAAATTCATTATGACGTTTTACAGATGAGCACCGCTGAACTTGTTTCAGCAAATCAAACTTAAATTGAAGAGTTTGATCATGGCTCAGATTGAACGCTGGCGGCAGGCCTAACACATGCAAGTCGAACGGTAGCACAGAGAGCTTGCTCTCGGGTGACGAGTGGCGGACGGGTGAGTAATGTCTGGGAAACTGCCCGATGGAGGGGGATAACTACTGGAAACGGTAGCTAATACCGCATAACGTCGCAAGACCAAAGTGGGGGACCTTCGGGCCTCACACCATCGGATGTGCCCAGATGGGATTAGCTAGTAGGTGGGGTAATGGCTCACCTAGGCGACGATCCCTAGCTGGTCTGAGAGGATGACCAGCCACACTGGAACTGAGACACGGTCCAGACTCCTACGGGAGGCAGCAGTGGGGAATATTGCACAATGGGCGCAAGCCTGATGCAGCCATGCCGCGTGTATGAAGAAGGCCTTCGGGTTGTAAAGTACTTTCAGCGGGGAGGAAGGCGGTGGAGTTAATAACTTCACCGATTGACGTTACCCGCAGAAGAAGCACCGGCTAACTCCGTGCCAGCAGCCGCGGTAATACGGAGGGTGCAAGCGTTAATCGGAATTACTGGGCGTAAAGCGCACGCAGGCGGTCTGTCAAGTCGGATGTGAAATCCCCGGGCTTAACCTGGGAACTGCATTCGAAACTGGCAGGCTAGAGTCTTGTAGAGGGGGGTAGAATTCCAGGTGTAGCGGTGAAATGCGTAGAGATCTGGAGGAATACCGGTGGCGAAGGCGGCCCCCTGGACAAAGACTGACGCTCAGGTGCGAAAGCGTGGGGAGCAAACAGGATTAGATACCCTGGTAGTCCACGCCGTAAACGATGTCGACTTGGAGGTTGTTCCCTTGAGGAGTGGCTTCCGGAGCTAACGCGTTAAGTCGACCGCCTGGGGAGTACGGCCGCAAGGTTAAAACTCAAATGAATTGACGGGGGCCCGCACAAGCGGTGGAGCATGTGGTTTAATTCGATGCAACGCGAAGAACCTTACCTACTCTTGACATCCACGGAATTTAGCAGAGATGCTTTAGTGCCTTCGGGAACCGTGAGACAGGTGCTGCATGGCTGTCGTCAGCTCGTGTTGTGAAATGTTGGGTTAAGTCCCGCAACGAGCGCAACCCTTATCCTTTGTTGCCAGCGGGTTATGCCGGGAACTCAAAGGAGACTGCCAGTGATAAACTGGAGGAAGGTGGGGATGACGTCAAGTCATCATGGCCCTTACGAGTAGGGCTACACACGTGCTACAATGGCGCATACAAAGAGAAGCGACCTCGCGAGAGCAAGCGGACCTCATAAAGTGCGTCGTAGTCCGGATCGGAGTCTGCAACTCGACTCCGTGAAGTCGGAATCGCTAGTAATCGTAGATCAGAATGCTACGGTGAATACGTTCCCGGGCCTTGTACACACCGCCCGTCACACCATGGGAGTGGGTTGCAAAAGAAGTAGGTAGCTTAACCTTCGGGAGGGCGCTTACCACTTTGTGATTCATGACTGGGGTGAAGTCGTAACAAGGTAACCGTAGGGGAACCTGCGGTTGGATCACCTCCTTACCTGAAGATACCTTCCCGCGCAGTGCTCACACAGATTGTCTGATAAAAAGTAATGAGCAAGACGGCTGCGAAGTCGTGACACTACCCGTGTCCCCTTCGTCTAGCGGTTAGGACTCCGCCCTTTCACGGCGGCAACAGGGGTTCGAATCCCCTAGGGGACGCCACTTGCTTGGTGACAGGTGAAAGGTGTCTCTACGAAGTATCTCAAAACTGACTTAACCGTCATGTTTGAGATATTGCTCTTTAACAATCCGGAACAAGCTGAAAATTGAAACGACGTGTTGGTTCATTTCTCCGTAATAGGAAATGAATAACAACATGTTCGAGTCTCTCAAATGCTTGCAGTCCGCAGCGTTGCAAAACGCCTGTGGGTTGTGAGGTTAAGCGACTAAGCGTACACGGTGGATGCCCTGGCAGTCAGAGGCGATGAAGGACGTGCTAATCTGCGTAAAGCGTCGGTAAGGTGATATGAACCGCTACAGCCGACGATGTCCGAATGGGGAAACCCGGTGCACTCAGTGCATCATCGCAACATGAATACATAGTGTTGCGAGGCGAACCTGGGGAACTGAAACATCTAAGTACCCAGAGGAAAAGAAATCAACCGAGATTCCCCCAGTAGCGGCGAGCGAACGGGGAACAGCCCAGAACCTGAATCAGTTTGTGCGTTAGTGGAAGCGTCTGGAAAGTCGCGCGATACCGGGTGATAGCCCCGTACACGAAAGTGCACATACTGTGAGTTCGAAGAGTAGGGCGGGACACGTGGTATCCTGTCTGAATATGGGGGGACCATCCTCCAAGGCTAAATACTCCTGACTGACCGATAGTGAACCAGTACCGTGAGGGAAAGGCGAAAAGAACCCCGGCGAGGGGAGTGAAACAGAACCTGAAACCGTGTACGTACAAGCAGTGGGAGCCTCTTTAATGGGGTGACTGCGTACCTTTTGTATAATGGGTCAGCGACTTATATTCTGTAGCAAGGTTAACCGTATAGGGGAGCCGCAGGGAAACCGAGTCTTAACTGGGCGTTAAGTTGCAGGGTATAGACCCGAAACCCGGTGATCTAGCCATGGGCAGGTTGAAGGTTGGGTAACACTAACTGGAGGACCGAACCGACTAATGTTGAAAAATTAGCGGATGACTTGTGGCTGGGGGTGAAAGGCCAATCAAACCGGGAGATAGCTGGTTCTCCCCGAAAGCTATTTAGGTAGCGCCTCGTGAACTCATCTTCGGGGGTAGAGCACTGTTTCGGCTAGGGGGCCATCCCGGCTTACCAACCCGATGCAAACTGCGAATACCGAAGAATGTTATCACGGGAGACACACGGCGGGTGCTAACGTCCGTCGTGAAGAGGGAAACAACCCAGACCGCCAGCTAAGGTCCCAAAGTCATGGTTAAGTGGGAAACGATGTGGGAAGGCACAGACAGCCAGGATGTTGGCTTAGAAGCAGCCATCATTTAAAGAAAGCGTAATAGCTCACTGGTCGAGTCGGCCTGCGCGGAAGATGTAACGGGGCTAAACCATGCACCGAAGCTGCGGCAGCGACACTATGTGTTGTTGGGTAGGGGAGCGTTCTGTAAGCCGTTGAAGGTGTGCTGTGAGGCATGCTGGAGGTATCAGAAGTGCGAATGCTGACATAAGTAACGATAAAGCGGGTGAAAAGCCCGCTCGCCGGAAGACCAAGGGTTCCTGTTCAACGTTAATCGGAGCAGGGTGAGTCGACCCCTAAGGCGAGGCTGAAAAGCGTAGTCGATGGGAAGCAGGTTAATATTCCTGCACTTGGTGTTACTGCGAAGGGGGGACGGAGAAGGCTAGGTTATCCGGGCGACGGTTGTCCCGGTTTAAGCGTGTAGGCTGATATCTTTGGTAAATCCGGGATATCTTAAGGCTGAGGCGTGACGACGAGCCACCACGGTGGTGAAGTAACTGATGCCCTGCTTCCAGGAAAAGCCTCTAAGCTCCAGGTAACACGAAATCGTACCCCAAACCGACACAGGTGGTCAGGTAGAGAATACCAAGGCGCTTGAGAGAACTCGGGTGAAGGAACTAGGCAAAATGGTGCCGTAACTTCGGGAGAAGGCACGCTGGCGCGTAGGTGAAGGGACTTGCTCCCGGAGCTGAAGCCAGTCGAAGATACCAGCTGGCTGCAACTGTTTATTAAAAACACAGCACTGTGCAAACACGAAAGTGGACGTATACGGTGTGACGCCTGCCCGGTGCCGGAAGGTTAATTGATGGGGTTATCCGCAAGGAGAAGCTCTTGATCGAAGCCCCGGTAAACGGCGGCCGTAACTATAACGGTCCTAAGGTAGCGAAATTCCTTGTCGGGTAAGTTCCGACCTGCACGAATGGCGTAATGATGGCCAGGCTGTCTCCACCCGAGACTCAGTGAAATTGAAATCGCTGTGAAGATGCAGTGTACCCGCGGCAAGACGGAAAGACCCCGTGAACCTTTACTATAGCTTGACACTGAACATTGAGCCTTGATGTGTAGGATAGGTGGGAGGCTTTGAAGCGTGGACGCCAGTCTGCGTGGAGCCAACCTTGAAATACCACCCTTTAATGTTTGATGTTCTAACGTAGGCCCGTGATCCGGGCTGCGGACAGTGTCTGGTGGGTAGTTTGACTGGGGCGGTCTCCTCCCAAAGAGTAACGGAGGAGCACGAAGGTTGGCTAATCCTGGTCGGACATCAGGAGGTTAGTGCAATGGCATAAGCCAGCTTGACTGCGAGAGTGACGGCTCGAGCAGGTGCGAAAGCAGGTCATAGTGATCCGGTGGTTCTGAATGGAAGGGCCATCGCTCAACGGATAAAAGGTACTCCGGGGATAACAGGCTGATACCGCCCAAGAGTTCATATCGACGGCGGTGTTTGGCACC
Source organism: Pantoea trifolii (assembly GCF_024506435.1). Classification (NCBI taxonomy): domain Bacteria; kingdom Pseudomonadati; phylum Pseudomonadota; class Gammaproteobacteria; order Enterobacterales; family Erwiniaceae; genus Pantoea; species Pantoea trifolii. The sequence continues at coordinate 264,297 of NZ_JANIET010000001.1, forward strand.
TCGATGTCGGCTCATCACATCCTGGGGCTGAAGTAGGTCCCAAGGGTACGGCTGTTCGCCGTTTAAAGTGGTACGCGAGCTGGGTTTAGAACGTCGTGAGACAGTTCGGTCCCTATCTGCCGTGGGCGCTGGAGAATTGAGGGGGGTTGCTCCTAGTACGAGAGGACCGGAGTGAACGCACCACTGGTGTTCGGGTTGTCATGCCAATGGCACTGCCCGGTAGCTAAGTGCGGAAAAGATAAGTGCTGAAAGCATCTAAGCACGAAACTTGCCCCGAGATGAGTTCTCCCTGACTCCTTGAGAGTCCTGAAGGGACGTTGAAGACTACGACGTTGATAGGCCGGGTGTGTAAGCGCAGCGATGCGTTGAGCTAACCGGTACTAATGACCCGTGAGGCTTAACCTTACAACGCCAGAGGCGTTTTGGTCTGAGAGGCCTAAGATTTTCAGCTTGTTTTACGGATTAAAGATTTAGCGGAAGCGGATGTTATTCGTTTTTGCGCAAAGAATTTGCCTGGCGGCTTTAGCGCGGTGGTCCCACCTGACCCCATGCCGAACTCAGAAGTGAAACGCCGTAGCGCCGATGGTAGTGTGGGGTCTCCCCATGCGAGAGTAGGGAACTGCCAGGCATCAATTAAGTGAAGAAGCCCCGAACGAAAGTTCGGGGCTTTTTTACGTCGGCACATCAGTAATATCCCATCAGAAATACGAAAACATCAAACTAGCAACCTGCCGATCAGGTAAACTACGGCCAGATTAATCAGTAAAGGCCCTGAAATGTCCAGCCCCAATACATCCCTAGAAGCTTTCAACACCCTTGGTCTTGCGATCAATGCTCAAACGCTGACCATCGCTGAAACTCCTGACGCTATTACTCTTGCCTGGAAAAACAGTCAGCAATCAAACCTGCCCTTTATCGTATTAGGTGAAGGGAGCAACGTACTGTTTCTGGAAGATTTCAGCGGGTCTGTAGTCGTTAATGCGATTAAAGGCATAACTATCGAAGAGCATGATGAAGCATGGCATTTACATGTTGGTGCTGGCGAAAATTGGCATGCTTTAGTCGAGCAGATGCTAAAGAAAGGCATTACAGGACTGGAAAACCTGGCGCTAATTCCCGGCATGGCAGGCTCAGCACCTATTCAAAATATCGGTGCTTATGGTGTCGAATTTAAAGATATCTGTCATTACGTTGACGTTTTACATCTTCCAACGCAAAAGATTATTCGTTTGTACCGGGAAGAGTGCCAGTTTGGCTACCGCGATAGTGTTTTCAAACATGCAATGAAGAATGACTATGTCATTGTTGCAGTGGGATTACGCCTGGCGAAACAGTGGAAACCTGTTCTGACTTATGGCGATCTAACTAAATTAAACCCAGCAACAGTCTGTGCGTGGGATGTATTCATTGCTGTTTGTCATATGCGTCAAAGCAAACTGCCTGACCCAAAAATTACAGGCAATGTGGGAAGTTTCTTCAAGAATCCGCTCATCACCGCTGAGCATGCAACTGCGCTAGTTAAGCAGTGGCCATCCATTCCTCATTATCCTCAGGTCAGCGGTGAAATGAAATTAGCAGCTGGCTGGTTGATCGACCAATGCGGCCTTAAAGGCTTTCGTGTTGGCGGTGCCGCAGTTCACCGACAACAGGCTTTGGTACTGATTAATGAAGATCATGCCACTCCACAGGATATTGTCGATTTGGCGCATCAGGTCAGAAATAGAGTCGGTCAAAAATTTGATGTTTGGCTGGAGCCAGAAGTGCGCTTTATAGGTGCTCGAGGCGAGCGTAACGCCGTTGAGGTAATTTCATGAAAGATAATAGCGTGCCGTTAAAGTTGGTGGCATTGGTGGCTGATGGTGAATTTCACTCTGGTGAACAACTGGGCGAAGCACTTGGCATGAGCCGTGCAGCGATCAATAAACATATACAGACCCTGAAAAGCTGGGGTCTGGATGTCTATACGGTGACGGGTAAAGGCTACAGCTTACCGCAACCTATCCAGTTACTGGATGAAGAAGTCATTCTATCTCACCTGCATCAACCTAATCTGGCGGTGATTCCTGTTATCGATTCTACCAATCAGTATTTGCTGGATCGGATGGATAAATTGCCGTCTGGCTATGCGTGCATTGCCGAATATCAGCAAGCAGGGCGCGGACGTCGCGGCCGTAAGTGGTTTTCTCCATTTGGCTCCAACCTGTATATGTCCATGTATTGGCGCCTGGAGCAGGGGCCAGCCGCGGCGATGGGCCTGAGTCTGGTGATTGGTATCATCATGGCAGAGGTGATTCAATCATTAGGTGCGCCGAATGTCCGGGTTAAGTGGCCAAATGACCTCTATCTTAACGATCGTAAACTTGCCGGTATTTTAGTTGAGTTAACCGGTAAAACCGGCGATGCCGCTCAGATCGTTATAGGTGCGGGCGTCAATTTGCTGATGTGTTCAGAAGGTACGGCGGAAATTAATCAGGGTTGGATTAATCTTCAGGAAGCTGGTGTTGATATTGATCGCAACGAGTTGGCTGCAAAGTTGATCAATAGCCTTCGTGAAGCGTTACCCATCTTTGAGCGCGATGGTTTGGCACCTTTTGTCTCTCGCTGGGAAGCGCTTGATAACTTCATTAATCGCCCAGTAAAGCTACTTATTGGGGATCGTGAGGTATATGGCATTGCGCGTGGTATTGATAAGCAGGGCGGTTTATTGCTGGAGCAGGACGGAGTCATTAAATCCTGGGTCGGGGGCGAGATTTCACTGCGCCCAGACAATTAATTCATACCAACTAAAAAATAAAATGCCCACACTCTTTTATGGGCATTTCATTAAAAAAACTATTTTCTCAAACGTACACTTTGCACAGCATGATCAGCCGACTTAGTCATAATAAGGCTGGCCCGCTCACGTGTAGGCAGGATATTTTCCTTTAAATTAAGCCAGTTAATCTCTTTCCAAAGCCCGCGCGCAATATTGAGTGCATCTTCTTCTGGTAATTGCGAATAGTGATGGAAATAAGAGTCCGGATCGCTAAACGCGCCCTCACGGAATTTCAAAAATCGATTTACATACCAGCTCTCGAGTAAGGACTCTGGTGCATCGACGTAAATTGAAAAATCGACGAAGTCAGACACAAATACGTGATGAGGATCGTGAGGATAGTCCATACCGCTTTGCAGCACATTCAATCCTTCAAGAATAAGAATATCAGGCTGTTGTACAACCTTATCGCCATCCGGAATGACATCGTAAATCAGATGAGAATAAACCGGCGCTGTCACCTGGCTGGCACCTGATTTTAAATCAGAGACGAAGTTAACGAGGCGATGCATATCGTAAGATTGTGGGAACCCTTTTTTCTTCATCAGACCGCGCTCTTTGAGCACGGAATTAGGATGCAAAAAACCATCAGTAGTGATCAGTTCTACTTTACGGTGTTCTGGCCAGCGGCTAAGCAGCGCCTGAAGCACACGAGCGGTTGTGCTTTTTCCTACCGCAACGCTGCCGGCAATACTGATGATATAAGGGATTTTCTGCCCATTAGTGCCAAGGAATTGCTCAAGCACTGCCTGACGACGCAGATTAGAACTGATATAGAAATTAAGCAGACGCGAAAGCGGCAGATAAATCTCGGCCACTTCTTCTAATGAAAGGTCTTCATTGATACCACGCAGACGCTCAATTTCACCTTCAGCCAACGTCATTGGTACTGAATCGCGCAGTGCTGCCCATTGCTGGCGATTAAACTGCAAATAGGGCGTAGTAAGAGGTGTCGTTTTTTTACTCATAAGCATGCATTTGAGTGCAAATTCTGATTAATCAACACCTTGCTGCATTAGGCAAACAACGATGTATCAAACTCAATTGCACATCACAGGGGTAATTAACGAGAACAATGGGCAGGAGGGTAACACCAGTGTGACTTTAAAAAGAAGTAAAATGATAAATAGGAGCACGCTTTCGCAAGCGTGCCCGCATTTTTCTTGTCGGTCAGTAGCTTGTCACTACATTTTCTGCTGGGCGGGCGCGCAGACGTTTATAGTAAATCGCGCCGGGATGAGGATGCCCATCTGCGCATAATGCATAGTCGGGCAATTCCCCTAAATAGTGGTAGCCATGCGAACGGTAGAAATTTTCTGCCACAGAACCCGCAATGACATCCAAATAAAGCAGACCACGTTGATAGCTTTCTGCCTTGTGCTCAAGCGTCTGTATTAATCTACGCCCGATCCCTTCTCGTTGAGCGCTGGAATGAACGAGCAGCTGTAAAACCTCCGCGCGATTTTGTCCATTTGGGCGCTGACAAATGTTGAGCTGTATGCTTCCCACCACAACCGAGTCGATGATAGCGATCCATAACAGCAGCTCATGGTGTGCCATTTGGTTGCGCAAGCTATGAAAATAACGCTCGGCATCCTGATACTGTTGCATCTTTTGCGAATGTTGGAATGCCGAAGTCATATTGTTTTTTACCGCGTCTATCATCAGGGCAGCCAAAGCCTCGCGATAACGGGGTAATGTTTCTGCAGTAATCTGAACAATATTCATACGACACACTCCATTTAATGACCCGATTTAATAGATAAGCAAAATGCGGGCCAGCCGAAAAAATGGCTGTGGAGGAGGTTTTCACAAAAAAAGTCTAAAATTTGCACAGGAGAAAGGCAGTGCGCTTCAAATATGTGCATTGGCAATGATGTTGATACAGAGAAAATCAATCGACAGAGTGATGTAAAAATGGACATGTTTTGGATGATTTTACTGCATGAGATAGCTAATTTGAGATGATTTGCACAAATAGTAAGCGATAGAACAATTTTGGCGATTTTTTTGTTGCATCCTTCTTCGGGTCTTCCTAGAATGCGCTCCACTTGATGCCGGCTTAGCTCAGTTGGTAGAGCAACTGACTTGTAATCAGTAGGTCACCAGTTCGATTCCGGTAGCCGGCACCATCAAGTAGGTGGGATTCCCGAGCGGCCAAAGGGAGCAGACTGTAAATCTGCCGTCACAGACTTCGAAGGTTCGAATCCTTCTCCCACCACCATCTCAACCTCCTGGTTGGGCATCAGATAAAGTCTTTATCTGATGGGTGAGTTCTTCATCTCTCACCTTCGAATTTCAGATTGCGCATTAGCGTAATCAAAGTTGGTCAGAAACTCTGACCGGCTCGAATAATAGAAGGTCTTCTTTTATTATTCATAAGCTACAGAAAGAACAGGTAGCCGAGTTCCAGGATGCGGGCATCGTATAATGGCTATTACCTCAGCCTTCCAAGCTGATGATGCGGGTTCGATTCCCGCTGCCCGCTCCAGATGTGCTGATATGGCTCAGTTGGTAGAGCGCACCCTTGGTAAGGGTGAGGTCCCCAGTTCGACTCTGGGTATCAGCACCACTTCCTTTATCTCTCTCCTGATTCTCTCTCTGTAAACCAAACAGTCAGGCCTTGCCTGGTTGATATGACGATATCTTCGATATATCCGTGTCTTAGAGGGACTAGCGATGGCTAAAGAGCAATTTCAGCGTAACAAACTGCACGTAAACGTCGGCACCATCGGTCACGTTGACCATGGTAAAACCACTCTGACTGCAGCAATCACCACCGTTCTGGCTAAAACCTACGGCGGTAAGGCAAGCAAATTCGACGAGATCGATAAAGCGCCAGAAGAGAAAGCACGTGGCATCACCATCAACACCTCTCACGTTGAATATGAAACCCCGACTCGCCACTATGCGCACGTTGACTGCCCAGGCCACGCCGACTATGTGAAAAACATGATCACCGGTGCTGCGCAGATGGACGGCGCGATCCTGGTTGTTGCTGCGACTGATGGCCCTATGCCACAGACTCGTGAGCACATCCTGCTGGGTCGTCAGGTTGGCGTTCCTTACATCATCGTGTTCCTGAACAAGTGCGACATGGTTGATGATGAAGAGCTGCTGGAACTGGTTGAGATGGAAGTACGTGACCTGCTGTCAGCATATGACTTCCCAGGCGACGACACTCCAATCGTTCGTGGTTCTGCTCTGAAAGCGCTGGAAGGCGAAGCTGAGTGGGAAGCTAAAATCATTGAGCTGGCTGAGCATCTGGATACTTATATCCCAGAGCCAGTTCGTGCAATCGACATGCCGTTCCTGCTGCCAATCGAAGACGTATTCTCAATCTCTGGCCGTGGTACTGTTGTTACCGGTCGTGTTGAGCGCGGTATCGTTAAAGTGGGCGACGAAGTTGAAGTTGTTGGCCTTAAAGATACAGTGAAATCAACCTGTACTGGCGTTGAAATGTTCCGCAAACTGCTGGACCAGGGTCAGGCAGGCGAGAACTGTGGTGTTCTGCTGCGTGGTATCAAGCGTGAAGACATCGAGCGTGGCCAGGTTCTGGCTAAGCCGGGTTCAATCAAGCCACACACCCAGTTCACTTCAGAAGTTTACGTTCTGTCTAAAGATGAAGGCGGCCGTCATACTCCGTTCTTCAAAGGCTACCGTCCTCAGTTCTACTTCCGTACTACTGACGTGACCGGTGACGTTCAGCTGCCAGAAGGCGTTGAGATGGTAATGCCAGGCGACAACGTAAAAATGACCGTAACTTTGATCAAGCCAATCGCTATGGATCAGGGTCTGCGTTTCGCAATCCGTGAAGGCGGCCGTACTGTTGGTGCGGGTGTTGTTGCTGAAATTATCGCTTAATTGCGATAACATTTGACGCAATGCACAAGGAAAGGGCATCATTTGATGCCCTTTTTGCACGCTGTTACATAGAACCTGGCTCATCAGTGATTTTCAATCATAATCATTGTTGAGACAGGCTCTGTTTCACGGCGTTGGATACCGAGTTACGCTCAAAAGCTCATTCGGTTTGGATGCCTCGCTCTGCGGGGCAGAATAGTTTCTGAATTATTGTGGCAGGTTGGTTTATGAGTGCGAATACCGAAGCTCAAGGAAGCGGGCGCGGCCTTGAAGCGATGAAATGGGTAGTTGTGATCGCATTGCTCCTGGTAGCAATTGTCGGCAACTATATTTATCGCGATGTAACTCTGCCGCTGCGTGCGCTGGCTGTAGTAGTGCTGATTGCTGCAGCAGGCGGCATCGCACTGCTGACAATCAAAGGCAAAGCGACTGTGGCATTTGCCCGTGAAGCAAGAACCGAAATGCGTAAGGTCATTTGGCCAACTCGCCAGGAAACATTGCACACCACGTTAATCGTTGCCGCGGTAACTGCCGTGATGTCACTGATTTTGTGGGGGCTGGATGGTATTCTGGTCCGTCTGGTATCGTTTATCACTGGCCTGAGGTTCTGAGATGTCTGAAGCTCCAAAAAAACGCTGGTACGTCGTTCAGGCGTTCTCCGGTTTTGAAGCTCGCGTAGCTAAATCGCTGCACGAGCATATCAAACTGCACAACATGGAAGAGCTTTTTGGCGAAGTCATGGTGCCGACTGAAGAAGTCGTCGAGATCCGTGGTGGCCAACGTCGCAAAAGCGAACGTAAATTCTTTCCTGGCTACGTATTGGTCCAGATGGTAATGAATGACGCCAGCTGGCACTTGGTACGCAGTGTACCGCGTGTGATGGGCTTTATCGGCGGAACGTCCGATCGTCCTGCGCCAATCAGTGATAAAGAAGTTGATGCGATTATGAACCGCCTGCAGCAGGTTGGTGATAAGCCGCGTCCAAAAACGCTGTTCGAGCCAGGCGAAATGGTGCGCGTCAGCGACGGTCCGTTTGCCGATTTCAACGGTGTGGTCGAAGAAGTGGACTACGAGAAGAGCCGCTTGAAAGTTTCTGTTTCCATCTTTGGCCGTGCAACGCCAGTGGAACTCGACTTCGCTCAGGTGGAAAAAGCTTAACCCTATTGTTCACTTTTTAGCTCTTGCGGAAGGCGCGAAATTTACCTATAATTTCGCGCCTTTTGTTTTTATGCGCTGCTATTAGCGTGTAAATCGTTATCACGGGGAGCCTGTTTTTCAGGCGCTAAAACCCAATTGAGGAAATATCATGGCCAAGAAAGTACAAGCCTACGTCAAGCTGCAGGTTGCAGCTGGTATGGCTAACCCAAGCCCGCCTGTTGGTCCAGCTCTGGGTCAGCAGGGTGTTAACATCATGGAATTCTGCAAAGCGTTTAACGCTAAGACAGAATCTCTGGAGAAAGGCCTGCCTACTCCAGTTGTTATCACCGTATACAGCGACCGTTCCTTCACTTTCGTTACCAAAACGCCTCCGGCTGCCGTTCTGCTGAAAAAAGCAGCGGGCATCAAGTCTGGTTCTGGTAAGCCGAACAAAGATAAAGTCGGTAAAGTGACTCGTGCTCAGGTACGTGAAATCGCAGAAACTAAAGCTGCGGACATGACAGGTTCTGACGTAGAAGCGATGACTCGCTCTATCGAAGGTACTGCTCGTTCCATGGGCCTGGTAGTAGAGGATTAAGAAATGGCTAAGCTGACCAAGCGCATGAGCGTAATTCGCGACAAAGTTGACGCGACCAAGCAGTACGACATCACCGAAGCTGTTGCTCTGTTGAAAGAACTGGCTACCGCTAAGTTTGTTGAAAGCGTTGACGTTGCTGTTAACCTCGGCATCGATGCACGTAAATCTGATCAGAACGTGCGCGGCGCGACCGTTCTGCCACACGGTACTGGTCGTTCAGTACGTGTTGCCGTCTTCACCCAAGGTGCAAACGCTGAAGCTGCTAAAGCAGCTGGCGCAGAGCTGGTTGGTATGGAAGACCTGGCTGAGCAGATCAAAAAAGGCGAAATGAACTTTGACGTTGTTATTGCATCTCCAGATGCAATGCGCGTTGTTGGCCAGTTGGGCCAGGTTCTGGGCCCACGCGGTCTGATGCCAAACCCGAAAGTTGGTACTGTAACCCCTAACGTTGCTGAAGCAGTTAAAAATGCTAAAGCAGGTCAGGTTCGTTATCGTAACGACAAAAACGGCATCATCCACACCACCATCGGTAAAGTGGATTTTGACACTGACAAATTGAAAGAAAACCTGGAATCCCTGCTGGTTGCGCTGAAAAAAGCTAAGCCATCTCAGGCGAAAGGCGTGTACATCAAGAAAGTCAGCATCTCTACCACCATGGGCGCCGGCGTTGCCGTTGACCAGGCTGGTCTGAGCGCATCAGCAAACTAATTGCTGCTTGTAACGGGCGAAAAATTCATCTAGAATCTTACGCCCGTTGTTCTGGTTGTTAACGCAATTCAGAACCCAGATTCAAAGTGAGTGAATGACAAAGTCTAAACGCTTAGTTATTCAATCGCTTAGGTTGGAGCCAGGCCTTATCCTGGCCTCCGTCCGAGACCGCAGGAGCAGAATATTTTCGGATATCTTGCTTAATACCCTGCGTAGACGGTGACAGAACCAAAAAGAATTTTTTCTTCGCTGGATTCTGCTCACCGTGTAATAGCGCTTATCGCCTTCGGGTGAATGAGTGAAGTGAGTTCCGGGAAATTATTCCCGGCCAATCCAGGAGCAAAGCTAATGGCATTAAATCTTCAAGGCAAACAAGCGATTGTTGCTGAAGTTAGCGAAGTAGCCAAAGGCGCGCTTTCAGCGGTTGTTGCGGATTCCCGCGGCGTAACCGTTGATAAAATGACCGAACTGCGTAAAGCAGGTCGTGAAGCTGGCGTTTACATGCGTGTTGTTCGTAACACCCTGCTGCGCCGCGTCGTTGAAGGTACTCCTTTCGAGTGCCTGAAAGACACGTTTGTTGGTCCGACCCTGATTGCATACTCTTTGGAACACCCGGGCGCTGCTGCTCGTCTGTTCAAAGATTTCGCTAAAGCGAATGCAAAATTTGAGGTCAAAGCTGCAGCCTTTGAAGGTGAGCTGATCACGGCGGCCAATATTGACCGTCTGGCAACTCTGCCGACTTACGAAGAAGCACTGGCACGTCTGATGTCGACCATGAAAGAAGCCGCTGCTGGCAAACTGGTCCGTACTCTGGCTGCTGTGCGCGATGCAAAAGAAGCGGCTTAAGGCCAAATTCTTTTCCTTCGTGCTTGCTAACGTATAAACTTTTTCTGATTTTTAGGAACAATCGATATGTCTATCACTAAAGACCAAATTCTGGAAGCTGTTGCCGCTATGTCCGTAATGGAAGTAGTTGAGCTGGTTTCTGCTATGGAAGAAAAATTCGGCGTTTCTGCTGCTGCTGCTGTAGCTGTTGCTGCTGGCCCAGCTGAAGCTGTTGAAGAGAAAACTGAATTCGACGTAATTCTGAAAGCTGCTGGCGCTAACAAAGTCGCAGTAATCAAAGCGGTACGTACTGCAACTGGCCTGGGCTTGAAAGAAGCTAAAGACCTGGTTGAAGCTACTGGCGCAATCAAAGAAGGCATCAGCAAAGATGACGCAGCTGCTCTGGAAGCACTGCTGAAAGAAGCTGGCGCTGACGTTGAAGTTAAGTAAGACAACCTTCGGGTTGCAGCCTGAGTTACATTAGGCTGATGGCTGGTGACTGTTTAGGTCACCAGCCTTTTTGCGCTACAGGGGAATGATGGCGTTTCGCACTGTTTGTCCGTCATTCCTCTTCAATATCTTTTTCTATCGACGCCTTAATATATCGCTCTCCTGCAAAGGTTCCCTGCCTAAGCAACGGCGATGAAATGATTTAAGAGTGATAGAAAGATGTATTGCATGGGGTGCTGCGCATCGCATGAAAAACAAAAAATAGTGTTGCATGAACTGTCCTTTTCAGGACGGACAGCGTGGTTCGACATGTCAGCTAGCTGAGGAACCCCATGGTTTACTCCTATACCGAGAAAAAACGTATTCGTAAGGATTTTGGTAAACGTCCACAAGTTTTGGACATACCTTATCTCCTTTCTATCCAGCTTGACTCGTTCCAGAAGTTTATCGAGCAAGATCCAGAAGGCCAGTACGGTCTGGAAGCAGCCTTCCGCTCCGTATTCCCAATCTCAAGCTACAGCGGCAACTCTGAGTTGCAGTATGTAAGCTACCGTTTGGGTGAGCCTGTCTTTGACGTAACTGAATGTCAGATCCGTGGCGTGACCTATTCGGCACCGCTGCGCGTGAAACTGCGTCTGGTGATCTACGAGCGCGAAGCGCCGGAAGGCACCGTAAAAGACATTAAAGAACAAGAAGTCTACATGGGTGAGATTCCACTCATGACGGACAACGGTACCTTTGTTATCAATGGTACTGAGCGTGTTATCGTTTCTCAGCTGCACCGTAGTCCTGGCGTGTTCTTCGACAGCGATAAGGGTAAAACGCACTCTTCCGGTAAAGTGCTTTATAACGCACGTATTATCCCTTACCGCGGTTCATGGCTCGACTTCGAGTTTGACCCTAAAGACAACCTCTTCGTCCGTATTGACCGTCGTCGTAAGCTGCCGGCCAGTATCATTCTGCGCGCGTTAAACTTCACCTCAGAACAAATCCTGGATCTGTTCTTTGACAAAGTCGTTTACGAAATCCGCGATAACAAACTGCAGATGGAACTGGTGCCTGAGCGCCTGCGTGGTGAAACCGCCTCCTTCGATATCGAAGCAAACGGCACTGTCTACGTTGAGAAAGGTCGTCGCATCACTGCGCGCCACATCCGTCAGCTGGAAAAAGACAACATTCAGCACATCGAAGTGCCAGTTGAATACATTGCTGGCAAAGTGGTTGCTAAAGACTACGTCGATCTGAACACCGGCGAGCTGATCGTTCCAGCGAACATGGAATTGTCACTGGATCTGTTGGCGAAGCTGAGCCAGTCAGGCCACAAGCGCATTGAAACGCTGTTCACCAACGACCTGGATCACGGTGCGTACATCTCCGAGACCCTGCGTGTTGACCCAACCAACGATCGCTTAAGCGCGCTGGTTGAGATCTACCGCATGATGCGTCCTGGTGAGCCACCAACGCGTGAAGCCGCTGAAAACCTGTTCGAGAACCTGTTCTTCTCTGAAGATCGTTACGATCTTTCTGCGGTTGGCCGCATGAAGTTCAACCGTTCTCTGCTGCGTGAAGAGATCGAAGGTTCAGGTATCCTGAGCAAAGACGACATCATCGAAGTGATGAAAAAGCTTATCGGTATCCGTAACGGTATCGGTGAAGTGGATGATATCGATCACCTCGGTAACCGTCGTATTCGTTCTGTTGGCGAAATGGCAGAAAACCAGTTCCGTGTTGGCCTGGTTCGTGTTGAGCGTGCAGTTAAAGAGCGTCTGTCTTTGGGCGACCTCGATACGCTGATGCCTCAGGACATGATCAACGCTAAGCCGATTTCGGCGGCGGTGAAAGAGTTCTTCGGTTCAAGCCAGCTGTCCCAGTTTATGGATCAGAACAACCCGTTGTCTGAGATTACGCACAAGCGTCGTATCTCTGCTCTGGGCCCAGGCGGTCTGACCCGTGAGCGCGCCGGCTTTGAAGTACGTGACGTACACCCAACCCACTACGGTCGTGTATGTCCTATCGAAACCCCGGAAGGCCCGAACATCGGTCTGATCAACTCACTCTCTGTTTACGCGCAGACTAACGAATACGGTTTCCTTGAAACCCCGTATCGTCGCGTTGTTGACGGTAAAGTGAGTGATGAAATTCATTACCTCTCTGCAATTGAAGAGGGTAACTACGTTATCGCTCAGGCGAACACCAACCTCGCAGAAGATGGCAGCTTTGTTGACGATCTCGTCACCTGCCGTAGCAAGGGTGAGTCAAGCCTGTTCAGCCGCGATCAGGTTGACTACATGGACGTTTCCACCCAACAGGTGGTTTCTGTCGGTGCGTCACTGATTCCGTTCCTGGAACACGATGATGCTAACCGCGCCTTGATGGGTGCGAACATGCAACGTCAGGCGGTTCCAACTCTGCGCGCTGATAAGCCGCTGGTTGGTACCGGTATGGAGCGTGCAGTAGCGGTTGACTCCGGTGTAACTGCCGTCGCGAAACGTGGTGGTACCGTTCAGTACGTTGATGCTTCTCGTATCGTTATCAAAGTTAACGAAGAAGAGATGTATCCGGGCGAAGCGGGTATCGACATCTACAACCTGACCAAGTACACCCGTTCTAACCAGAACACCTGCATCAACCAGATGCCGTGTGTCAATCTGGGTGAGCCGATTGAGCGTGGCGACGTGCTGGCAGATGGCCCGTCTACCGATCTCGGTGAACTGGCGCTGGGTCAGAACATGCGCGTGGCGTTCATGCCATGGAACGGTTACAACTTCGAAGACTCCATCCTCGTATCCGAGCGTGTGGTTCAGGAAGACCGTTTCACCACTATTCACATCCAGGAACTGGCATGTGTGTCTCGCGACACCAAGCTGGGGCCAGAAGAGATCACCGCTGATATCCCGAACGTGGGTGAAGCTGCGCTTTCTAAACTGGATGAATCCGGCATCGTGTATATCGGTGCGGAAGTGACCGGTGGCGACATTCTGGTTGGTAAGGTAACGCCGAAAGGTGAAACCCAGCTGACGCCAGAAGAGAAACTGCTGCGTGCGATCTTCGGTGAAAAAGCCTCTGACGTGAAAGATTCGTCACTGCGCGTTCCGAACGGCGTATCCGGTACGGTTATCGACGTGCAGGTCTTTACCCGCGATGGCGTGGAAAAAGACAAGCGCGCGCTGGAAATCGAAGAGATGCAGCTGAAGCAGGTTAAGAAAGACCTGTCTGAAGAACTGCAAATCTTTGAAGCGGGCCTGTTCGGCCGTATCCAGGCAGTACTGATCTCGGGTGGTGTTGAAGCTGAGAAGCTGGACAAACTGCCACGTGAGCGCTGGTTGGAGCTGGGCCTGACTGACGAAGAGAAGCAGAATTCTCTGGAGCAGCTGGCTGAGCAGTACGACGAGCTGAAGCACGAGTTTGAGAAGAAACTTGAAGCGAAGCGTCGCAAGATCACTCAAGGCGATGATCTGGCACCAGGCGTGCTGAAAATCGTTAAGGTGTATCTGGCCGTTAAACGTCAGATCCAGCCTGGTGACAAGATGGCAGGTCGTCACGGTAACAAGGGTGTTATCTCTAAGATCAACCCTATCGAAGACATGCCTTACGATGAGAACGGTACGCCGGTCGATATCGTACTGAACCCGCTGGGCGTACCATCGCGTATGAACATCGGTCAGATCCTGGAAACTCACCTGGGTATGGCGGCGAAAGGCATTGGTGAAAAAATCAATGCGATGCTGAAGAAGCAGGAAGAAGTCTCCAAACTGCGTGAGTTCATCCAGCGTGCTTACGATCTGGGCACTGATGTGCGTCAGAAAGTTGACCTGAACACCTTTACAGACGACGAAGTACTGCGTCTGGCAGAAAACCTGAAGAAGGGTATGCCAATCGCGACTCCGGTGTTTGACGGTGCGAAAGAGAGCGAAATCAAAGAGCTGTTGCAGCTCGGCGGCTTGCCTTCTTCCGGTCAGATCACCCTGTTCGACGGCCGTACCGGTGAGCAGTTTGAGCGTCAGGTAACCGTAGGTTACATGTACATGCTGAAACTGAACCACCTGGTCGACGACAAGATGCACGCACGTTCTACCGGTTCTTACAGCTTGGTTACTCAGCAGCCGCTGGGTGGTAAAGCGCAGTTCGGTGGACAGCGCTTCGGTGAGATGGAAGTGTGGGCACTGGAAGCATACGGTGCCGCGTATACCCTGCAGGAAATGCTTACTGTTAAATCTGATGACGTTAACGGCCGTACGAAGATGTATAAAAACATCGTCGACGGTAACCATCAGATGGAACCGGGCATGCCGGAATCCTTCAACGTACTGTTGAAAGAGATTCGCTCGCTGGGTATCAACATCGAGCTGGAAGACGAGTAAGTACTCGCAAGTACTGGTTACGGGACGTGCACTTCGGGTGCGCGTCCCTGAGAGTTCCACTCCGACGGGAGCTAATCCGTGAAAGACTTACTTAAGTTTCTGAAAGCGCAAACTAAGACCGAAGAGTTTGATGCGATCAAAATTGCTCTGGCCTCGCCAGACATGATCCGTTCATGGTCTTTTGGTGAAGTTAAAAAGCCGGAAACCATTAACTACCGTACCTTCAAGCCTGAGCGTGACGGTCTTTTCTGTGCCCGTATTTTCGGACCGGTAAAAGATTACGAATGCCTGTGCGGAAAGTACAAGCGTTTAAAACATCGCGGCGTGATCTGTGAGAAGTGTGGCGTTGAAGTTACACAGACCAAAGTACGTCGTGAGCGCATGGGCCACATTGAGCTGGCTTCTCCAACTGCGCACATTTGGTTCCTGAAATCACTGCCTTCGCGTATCGGCTTGCTGCTGGATATGCCACTGCGTGATATCGAGCGCGTGCTGTACTTCGAATCTTATGTGGTTATCGAAGGCGGCATGACCAACCTGGAAAAACGTCAGATTCTGACGGAAGAGCAGTATCTTGACGCGCTGGAAGAGTTCGGTGACGAATTCGACGCGAAGATGGGTGCGGAAGCTATCCAGGCGCTGCTGAAAAATATGGATCTGGAGCAAGAGTGCGAGCAGCTGCGTGAAGAGCTGAACGAAACCAACTCCGAGACCAAACGTAAAAAGCTGACCAAGCGTATCAAGCTGCTGGAAGCATTCGTTCAGTCTGGTAACAAGCCAGAGTGGATGATCCTGACCGTTCTGCCGGTTCTGCCGCCAGATCTGCGTCCGCTGGTACCGCTGGATGGTGGTCGTTTCGCTACGTCGGATCTGAACGATCTGTATCGTCGCGTGATCAACCGTAACAACCGTCTGAAACGCCTGCTGGATCTGGCTGCGCCAGATATCATCGTACGTAACGAAAAACGTATGCTGCAGGAAGCGGTTGATGCACTGCTGGATAACGGCCGTCGCGGTCGCGCCATCACTGGCTCGAACAAGCGTCCGCTGAAATCTCTGGCAGACATGATCAAAGGTAAACAGGGTCGTTTCCGTCAGAACCTGTTGGGTAAACGTGTTGACTACTCTGGCCGTTCAGTTATCACCGTTGGTCCATACCTGCGTCTGCATCAGTGCGGTCTGCCGAAGAAAATGGCTCTTGAGCTGTTCAAACCGTTCATTTACGGCAAGCTGGAACTGCGTGGCCTGGCCACCACCATCAAAGCCGCGAAGAAAATGGTTGAGCGCGAAGAAGCTGTCGTTTGGGATATCCTGGACGAAGTGATCCGCGAACACCCGGTACTGCTGAACCGTGCACCAACTCTGCACCGTTTGGGTATCCAGGCGTTTGAACCGGTTCTGATCGAAGGTAAAGCAATCCAGCTGCACCCGCTGGTTTGTGCGGCATATAACGCCGACTTCGATGGTGACCAGATGGCTGTTCACGTACCGCTTACGCTGGAAGCCCAGCTGGAAGCGCGTGCACTGATGATGTCGACCAACAACATTCTGTCACCCGCGAACGGCGAGCCAATCATCGTTCCTTCACAGGACGTTGTTCTGGGTCTGTACTACATGACCCGCGACAAAGTGAACGCCAAAGGCGAAGGCATGGTGCTGACTGGCCCGAAAGAAGCTGAGCGTGTTTACCGCGCTGGCCTGGCCGAGCTGCATGCACGCGTTAAAGTGCGTATCACTGAATACACAAAGAACGAGCAGGAAGAGTTCGTTGCGAAAACCAGCATTATCGACACCACCATTGGTCGTGCGATTCTGTGGATGATCGTTCCGAAAGGCCTGCCTTACTCCATCGTCAACCAGGCGCTGGGTAAGAAAGCAATTTCCAAGATGCTGAACACCTGTTACCGCATCCTGGGCCTGAAGCCGACCGTTATCTTTGCTGACCAAACCATGTACACCGGTTTTGCTTACGCAGCCCGTTCAGGTGCCTCTGTAGGTATCGACGACATGGTGATTCCAGCGAAGAAAGCGGAAATCGTAGCCGAAGCGGAAGCGGAAGTTGCTGAGATTCAGGAACAGTTCCAGTCTGGTCTGGTAACTGCTGGCGAACGTTACAACAAAGTTATCGATATTTGGGCCGCCGCTAACGAACGCGTTTCCAAAGCGATGATGGATAACCTGCAAACTGAAACCGTGATCAACCGTCATGGCGAAGAAGAGCAGCAGGTATCGTTCAACAGCATCTACATGATGGCCGACTCCGGTGCGCGTGGTTCTGCTGCACAGATTCGTCAGCTGGCCGGTATGCGTGGTCTGATGGCTAAGCCAGATGGCTCAATCATCGAAACGCCGATCACCGCGAACTTCCGTGAAGGTCTGAACGTACTCCAGTACTTCATCTCCACGCACGGTGCGCGTAAAGGCCTTGCGGATACCGCACTGAAAACTGCTAACTCCGGTTATCTGACGCGTCGTCTGGTAGACGTAGCGCAGGATCTGGTTGTTACCGAAGATGACTGCGGCACGTTCGAAGGCATCATGATGACTCCGGTCATCGAAGGTGGCGACGTTAAAGAGCCGCTGCGTGAGCGTGTACTGGGTCGTGTAACGGCTGAAGACGTTCTGAAGCCGGGCACTGCAGACATCCTGATCCCGCGTAACACCCTGATCGATGAGCACTGGTGTGATGTGATCGAACTGAATTCAGTCGATGCGATCAAAGTGCGCTCTGTTGTTGGCTGTGAAACCGACTTCGGTGTGTGCGCACACTGCTACGGTCGCGATCTGGCACGTGGTCACATCATCAACAAAGGTGAGGCCATCGGTGTTATCGCAGCACAGTCCATCGGTGAGCCGGGTACTCAGCTGACGATGCGTACGTTCCACATCGGTGGTGCGGCATCTCGTGCGGCTGCTGAATCCAGCATCCAGGTGAAGAACAAAGGTACTATTAAGCTTACCAACGCGAAGTCTGTAACCAACTCCTCAGGAAAACTGGTTATCGTTTCACGTAACGTTGAGCTGAAGATGATCGACGAGTTCGGTCGTACCAAAGAGAGCTATAAAGTGCCTTACGGTGCGGTTATGGCTAAAGGTGATGGCGAGCAGGTTGCAGCGGGCGAGACCGTAGCAAACTGGGATCCACATACCATGCCGGTAATCACCGAAGTGGGCGGTTTCATTCGCTTCACTGACATGATCGACGGTCAGACCATTACGCGTCAGACTGATGACTTGACCGGTCTGTCATCGCTGGTGGTTCTGGATTCTGCAGAACGTACTGCGGGCGGTAAAGATCTGCGTCCTGCGCTGAAAATTGTTGATGCCAACGGAAATGATGTTCTGATTCCAGGTACCGACATGCCAGCACAGTACTTCCTGCCGGGCAAAGCGATTGTTCAGCTGGAAGATGGCGTTAAGATCAGTGCCGGTGACACGCTGTCGCGTGTTCCGCAAGAATCTGGCGGTACCAAGGATATTACCGGTGGTCTGCCGCGCGTTGCTGACTTGTTCGAAGCGCGTCGTCCGAAAGAGCCAGCAATCCTGGCGGAGATCAGCGGTATCATCTCCTTCGGTAAAGAGACCAAAGGTAAGCGTCGTCTGGTAATCACGCCGGTTGATGGTAGCGATCCGTATGAAGAGATGATTCCAAAATGGCGTCAGCTTAACGTATTCGAAGGTGAGCGCGTAGAACGTGGTGACGTCGTATCTGACGGCCCAGAGTCTCCGCACGACATCCTGCGTCTGCGTGGCGTCCATGCTGTTACCCGTTACATCACCAACGAAGTGCAGGAAGTTTACCGTCTGCAAGGCGTTAAGATTAACGATAAACACATCGAAGTCATCGTTCGTCAGATGCTGCGTAAAGCAACTATCTCGAGCGTGGGAAGCACCGACTTCCTGGAAGGTGAGCAGGCTGAATACTCTCGCATCAAGATCTCTAACCGTGAACTTGAAGCGAATGGCAAAATCGGCGCGACATTCATGCGCGATCTGCTGGGTATCACCAAAGCGTCACTGGCAACCGAATCGTTCATCTCTGCAGCATCGTTCCAGGAGACCACACGTGTCCTGACCGAAGCAGCAGTTGCAGGTAAGCGCGATGAACTGCGCGGCCTGAAAGAGAACGTAATCGTGGGTCGTCTGATCCCAGCCGGTACCGGTTATGCTTATCACCAGGATCGTATGCGTCGCCGCTCTGCGGGTGAAGCACCGGTTGCACCGCAGGTTACTGCGGATGAAGCCTCTGCTAGCCTGGCTGAATTGCTGAACGCCGGTCTGGGCGGAAGCGACGACGAGTAATTCGTCTGCTAAAGCTGACCAATAAAAAACCCTGCCTCGGCAGGGTTTTTTTTCGTCTTGATTTTGTCAGAACTTACGGCAGACATCTTCGCGTGTCAGTCCGATATCCCGCAGCTGATTGTCACTCAGTTTTGACAGGATGCGATGCGTTTCCCGCCGTGCTTTCCAGTGTTTAACCATACGTACTGCGCCACGGAAGATATCCAGTAAAGTGACATCAAAAGGTTTAGCCGCGCGGTTTTGATCGAATTCCATAATCCTTGCCCTCAGTAGGTTGCCTGAGATGCATTGTCCAATTCCTGCGTATTATGATACAGACGCAAAAATCACTTATCTTTAACATACAGATTGCGCTGTGATGAATCTGAATGGTAATAATAAGGGCTATCTGTACTGGTTTGTTATGATCTAAGGCTTAGTGAGGCATACGATGACGCGCTACCAACATTTGGCATGTTTGCTTTCGGATCGAATTGAGCAGGGGCTGTATCGCAGCGGCGAGCGCTTGCCATCGGTGCGCACGCTTAGCCTGGAACACGGCGTGAGTATCAGTACCGTTCAGCAGGCATATCATCTGCTGGAAGAGAAACAGCTGATCGTGCCGCAGCCTCGATCCGGGTATTTCGTTGCAACGCGCAAAGCGACGCCGCCGATGCCCGCCATAACCCGACCGGCACAGCGCCCGGTGGAAATCACACAGTGGGAATCTGTGCTGGAGCTGCTCAGCAGCAGGACTAACAGCGATGTATTGCAACTCGGCAGCGGTATTCCCGATCTCACTCAGCCCACGTTGAAACCGCTGTGGAAAATTCAGAGCCGCATGGCGCAGAGGCAGGAAATTGATCAGCTCAACTATGACAGTTTGTTGGGCGTCGCGGCATTGCGCGAACAGGTTGCGCGTCTGACGATTGACAGCGGTTGTCAGCTCACGGCAGAAGATATCGTGATTACCACTGGCTGCCATGAAGCGTTGTCGATTTCGATTCGTGCAATATGCCAGGCCGGTGACATCATTGCGGTTGAGTCGCCCACTTTCCACGGCACCATGCAAACCCTGCGCGGCTTCGGCATTCGCGCTATTGAAATTCCTACCGATTCGGTCACAGGCATCAGCCTGGAAGCGCTGGAACTGGCGTTCGAGCAGTGGCCGATCAAAGCGGTGGTGGTAGTGCCCAACTGCAATAATCCGCTGGGCTTCATCATGCCGGAATCTCGCAAACGTGCGCTGGTTACGCTGGCGCAGCGTTTCGATGCCGCGATTATTGAAGACGATGTGTATGGTGAGCTGGCGTGGGAATATCCGCGTCCGGTTACCATCAAGTCGTTGGACCACGATGGCCGCGTGTTGTTGTGCAGTTCGTTCTCCAAAACGCTGGCGCCGGGATTGCGGGTCGGTTGGGTGGCGCCGGGGCGCTATCGCGATCGCGTGCTGCATATGAAATACATCAGCACCGGGTCGACGGCCACACAGCCGCAGCATGCGGTCGCCGAGTTTATACGCCTTGGTCATTATCTGCCGCATTTGCGGCGCATGCGTCAGGTGTATCAACGCAACTACGAAACCTTTAGCTGTTGGGTGCGCCACTACTTCCCGTGCGGGATTTGTGTGTCGCGTCCGCAGGGCAGTTTCCTGATGTGGATTGAATTGCCAGAGGCGTTTGACGCGGTCAGGCTCAATACCGAATTGCGTGAGCTGAACATGCAGGTTGCGGTGGGCTCGCTGTTTTCGGCCTCGGGCAAGTATCGCAACTGCTTGCGCCTGAATTATGGTTTGCCAATGAATGAGCATACGGAACAGGCGATAGCCCAACTCGGTGCAGCAGTAGAACGTGCCATGCTGGCTTGTAGTGTGGAAACCGTACATACCTCCTCCCTGACTATGTGAAGAAAGGCAGGGCTGGGAGAGGTTAAGACCAGCCCTGGCCCGCTGCAAGCGACAGCGGGCAGGCACACTTTAGCTTTATCAGGAAAGGGCGCTAGCCATCACATCACGCTGCTGCGCGACAGATTCCAGCGTTTCATCCTCACTTACCACGCATTACATTACTTTTGCAGGTTCGATTCCATTTTCCACCAGTGACAGCAACTGCTGCGTTGCTGCGCGCCAGTCTGCGGCCTGGGTAATCGCACTCACCACCGCAATACTGCCCACGCCGGTAGCCAGCACTTCAGGCACGCGCGCCAGTGAAATACCGCCAATCGCCACGGTTGGCACATCCTGTAAACGCGACAGATGGCGTTTCAATTCCACCACGCCCTGCGGCGCAGATGGCATGTCTTTGGTTTGCGTAGGATAGATGTGGCCAAGCGCAATGTAAGAAGGGCGCAGCGCCAGCGCTCGATCCAGCTCGGCATCGTCATGCGTCGATAAACCCAGGCGCAATCCCGCCTCACGAATGGCCGCCAGATCGGCGACATCGAGATCTTCCTGGCCAAGGTGCACGCCATAAGCATGATATTTAATGGCTAAGCGCCAGTAATCATTGATAAACAGGCGTGCCCGATACTGTTTGCCAAGCGCAATCGCCTCGCGCACGGCATCTTCCACCTCATGATCTTCACAATCTTTGATGCGCAGCTGAATGGTGCGCACACCGGCTTCCAGCAAGCGCGCGATCCATTCCACGCTATCGACAACCGGATACAGCCCCAGTTTTGGGGCCGTGGCAGGAAAGGTGTCGGTCATACATTTTCCTCTTTAAGGGTATCGGCAGCGTGATAAAGCCCGCCGCCACGATTGCGGAAGGCATCTGACATTTGCGCCATACCAATCTCAATCGGCTGGGCTTCAGCCTGCTGGCGGGCGGCAAACTCGCGCACTTCCTGAGTAATTTTCATTGAGCAGAATTTCGGGCCGCACATTGAGCAGAAGTGCGCCACTTTGCCTGATTCCTGCGGCAAAGTTTCATCGTGATAGGCGCGTGCGGTGTGCGGATCGAGCGCCAGATTGAACTGATCTTCCCAGCGAAATTCAAAACGCGCTTTCGACATCGCATTGTCGCGGATCTGCGCGCCCGGATGACCTTTCGCCAGATCCGCTGCGTGCGCGGCGATCTTGTAGGTGATCAGCCCTTGCTTCACATCCTCTTTATTCGGCAAACCGAGGTGCTCTTTCGGCGTCACGTAGCACAGCATTGCGCAGCCGAACCAGCCGATCATGGCCGCACCGATGCCAGAAGTGAAATGGTCATAGCCGGGCGCGATATCGGTGGTGAGCGGGCCAAGCGTGTAAAACGGCGCTTCGTGACAATGCTCAAGCTGTTCAGTCATATTGCGACGAATCATCTGCATCGGCACGTGTCCCGGACCTTCAATCATCACCTGCACATCATATTCCCAGGCGATTTTAGTCAGTTCGCCCAGCGTATGCAGTTCGGCAAATTGTGCCTCATCGTTGGCATCCTGAATTGAACCGGGACGCAGGCCGTCGCCGAGCGACAGCGCCACATCGTAGGCGGCACAAATTTCACAAATCTCGCGGAAGTGCAGATAGAGGAAGCTTTCGGTGTGATGCGACAGGCACCATTTCGCCATAATCGAGCCGCCGCGCGACACAATGCCGGTCAGCCGGTTGGCCGTCATCGGCACATAGCGTAGCAATACGCCAGCGTGAATGGTGAAGTAGTCAACGCCTTGTTCCGCTTGCTCCAGCAGCGTGTCGCGGAAAATCGCCCAGTTGAGATCTTCTGCAATGCCGTTCACTTTTTCCAGCGCCTGATAAATCGGCACTGTACCAATCGGCACCGGGCTGTTTCGCAAAATCCACTCGCGCGTTTCATGGATGTAGCGGCCGGTTGAGAGATCCATCACGGTGTCTGCGCCCCAGCGCGTCGACCACACCAGCTTCTCCACTTCTTCTTCAATCGATGAACTCACCGCCGAGTTACCAATATTGGCATTTACCTTCACCAGGAAGTTGCGGCCGATGATCATCGGTTCGGATTCGGGATGGTTGATGTTAGAAGGAATGATGGCGCGGCCGCTGGCGACTTCCTGGCGAACAAATTCAGCGGTGATATTTTCCGGCAGATTAGCGCCAAAGCTGTGGCCCGGATGCTGCTGTAGCAGCACTTCACCGCGAATACGCTCGCGGCCCATGTTTTCACGCAGCGCAATAAACTCCATCTCCGGCGTGATGATGCCCTGTCGCGCATAGTGCAGTTGGGTAACCCGGCGACCCGCTTTGGCGCGGCGCGGTTGTGGCAGATATTCAAAACGCAGGTGATCCAAGCCTTCATCCGCCAGACGCTGCTGCGTGTAGCTGGAACTTAGCTGGCGGATAGTTTCACTGTCGTCACGTTCTTCGATCCAGTTGGCGCGCAGCCTGGCGAGTCCCTGATGCACATCAATAGTGGCTTGAGGATCGCCATAAGCACCGGCGGTGTCGTATACCGGCACCGCTTCATTCGGCTCATATTGCGGATGTTCTTTGCTGCCGCCGATATGTGTCGGGCTGAGCTGTATCTCACGCATCGGCACGCGAATATCCGCGCGGCTGCCGGTGATCCAGATACGTTTGGAGTTGGGGAAAGCGGTTCCCTGCAGGGAATCGATAAATTCTTGCGCCTGAGCGCGCTGTTCACGACGAGACGTTTTAGCAGACATAGCAAGTTTCCGGTAAAGGTTGGAAGTTGCTTGTCCAGAGTTCGGAAGGAGTAACAGCGACGATGCTGGGCGCCAGCTTGCAACGTGCTGATGATGTCTACTCTTGTTCCCTTCGCAGGTACTAACCTGATCAGGTTCCGCGGATCCCGAATTAACGGTCTCAGCCCCGGAGGGCACTCCGACAAGGTTGTGTTTTGTGGTTTAAGCTACTTTGCTTGCCATTTTGCACCTGGGCAGTGCTCGTGACCGTCACGTACTACGTGTACGCTCCGGTCCCTGCGCGCTGTCCGAGTGCAAACTGGCTGCGCACGCTACGCTTAAACCGCAAAATTTGGCTCTTCATGTTTTGAAGAGGCAATAAAAAAGCCCATTCAGCATAAGAGGGCTTTTCTTGAATAACAAGTTTTTTACAACTTCAGGATGTTAAGCCGGGCGGGCGATGACGCTGTCATTGGCCACCGGCGGGCGCGCCAGCTGGTGATCCCAGGCGAGCTGCACCAGCTTATCTTCCAGCGTAAAGCGCGATTCCAGCACTTCACCGACTTCGGAGAGCGCGGTTTGAAAATCCACGCAATTATCATCGTTAATCGCTTGCTGCAGATGGGTGTCGTAAAGCTGCATGATGCGATCGGTATTCGCCTCAAGTGCCGGATAAATCTGCGCGGCCACGATTAATGGGCTATCACCCTGCATCTCACTAATGATGTGTTCATACACGCTGAAATGGCCGGTAGACAGGTAATCTACCAGGTTGTGACAAAACGCATCCAGCGCCTGTTCATCCAGCGCAGTTAACGCATCTTTTTGTGGCTTCATGCCAATAAGCTCGTAGTAAGTGACGAGCAGCTGTCGACGGGCGCGCAGCCATGAATCCACCAATTCATTTCTGCCACCGACACGCTCTGTCAGGTTCTCTAACTGGTTAAGCATATGGGGCTCCAGGTAGGTTATAGTTGTTAATTACACACTTAATATTAGGATTTCAGCGTGCGATTTGACGCTAAGGACAACGATTAAGATGCAACGTGAGATCTCAAGCTTAGACGCTGGTTGGTGGGTTGTCAGCCATGAGCAAAAACTTTGGATGCCGCAGGGTGAATTGCCGCATGGCTTAGCCAGCGATTTTGGCCTGAACGGCAGCAACGGCATGTTGATTGGCGAGTGGCAGGGCGAGAATGTCTGGCTGGTACGCGAGTCGCGCCCGGACAGCATGGGCTCGGTGCGCCAACTGATTGATGAGGATGTCGGCCTGTTCCAAATCGCCGGGCGTGGCGTGCAGCTGGCGGAGTTTTACCGTTCGCATCGCTGGTGCGGCTATTGCGGCCATGAGATGCACATCAGCAAACGCGAATTTGCCTGCTTGTGCAATCATTGCCGCGAGCGCTATTACCCGCAAATTGCGCCGTGCATCATCGTGGCCATCCGTCGTGGCGATGAGATCCTGCTTGCCAATCATGCGCGTCATCGCAACAACATCTATACCGTGCTGGCAGGGTTCGTCGAAGTGGGCGAAACCTTAGAACAAGCGGTAGCGCGGGAAGTGATGGAGGAGAGTAACGTGCGGGTGAAAAACGTGCGTTACGTGACCTCGCAGCCGTGGCCGTTCCCGCACTCCCTGATGATGGCGTATATGGCGGAATATGATGGCGGCGATCTGCAACACGACGGCAAAGAGCTGCTGGATGCCGGTTGGTATCGCTATGACAATCTGCCGCTGTTACCGCCGCCCGGCACGGTGGCGCGTCGCCTGATTGAAGATACTGTTGCCCTGTGTCGCGCCAGCGCGGCGTGAAAATGCTACACTGCCGGCCTTAGCATGAGAGAGCCCATTATGAGTGAACTGAAGAACGATCGTTATCTGCGCGCCCTGTTACGTCAGCCGGTAGATGTCACGCCGGTATGGATGATGCGACAAGCTGGGCGCTATTTGCCGGAGTACAAAGCCACGCGCGCTGAAGCCGGTGATTTTATGTCGCTGTGTAAGAATGCTGAGCTGGCGTGTGAAGTCACGCTGCAACCGCTGCGTCGCTATGCGCTGGATGCGGCAATCCTCTTCAGCGATATCCTCACCATTCCGGATGCGATGGGACTTGGGCTCTACTTTGAGACCGGCGAAGGCCCGCGTTTCTCCAACCCGATCACCTGTCGTGCGGATGTCGACAAACTGCCGGTGCCGGATCCAGAGCATGAACTCGGTTATGTGATGAACGCGGTGCGTACCATTCGTCACAACCTGAAAGGCGAAGTGCCGCTGATCGGTTTCTCCGGCAGCCCGTGGACGCTGGCAACCTACATGGTTGAAGGCGGCAGCAGCAAAGCCTTCACAAAAATCAAAAAGATGATGTACGCCGAGCCGCAAACCCTGCACAAATTGCTGGATAAGCTGGCGGACAGCGTGATTCTTTATCTCAATGCGCAGATCAAAGCTGGCGCGCAGTCGATCATGGTGTTCGATACATGGGGCGGCGTGCTGACCGGACGCGACTATTGCGAATTCTCGCTCTATTACATGCATAAAATCGTCGATAGCGTGCTGCACGAGAACGAAGGTCGTCGCGTACCTATTACGCTGTTCACCAAAGGTGGCGGCCAATGGCTGGAAGCGATAGCCGCGACCGGCTGTGATGCGCTGGGGCTCGACTGGACCACCGATATCGCCGATGCGCGTCGTCGCGTAGGTGACAAAGTGGCGCTGCAGGGCAACATGGATCCTTCCATGCTGTATGCACCGCCTGCGCGCATCGAGCAGGAAGTAGCCGGGATTCTTGAAGGTTTTGGCGCGGGCGAAGGCCACGTGTTTAACCTGGGCCACGGCATCCATCCAGACGTACCGCCTGAGCATGCCGGTGCGTTTGTAGAAGCGGTGCATCGTCTGTCACGTCCTTATCATCAGGGCTGATGGTGGATTTAGCCGCACTACGCCAGGAACAGTTGCAACGCGCTGCTGATGTGGTGCGGCAGGATGATTTCGACGTGCTGCCGCCGCGTTTTATTGGTGGCGCCGACGTAGGTTTTGAACAGGGCGGTGAGATCACACGCGCTGCTCTGGTCATCCTCGAGTATCCATCCTTAACGCTGGTGGAACATCGCATTGCACGCGTGGCCACTACCATGCCGTATATTCCGGGCTTCTTATCCTTCCGCGAAATGCCGGCACTGCTGGAAGCCTGGCAGCAACTCTCCCACATGCCCGATCTGCTGTTTGTTGATGGTCACGGTATTTCCCATCCGCGTCGGCTTGGCGTGGCGGCGCATTTCGGATCGCTGGTGGATGTGCCTACCATTGGCGTAGCGAAGAAGCGTCTATGCGGGCGTTTTGCTGAGCTGGACGCTGAGCCAGGCAGCCGTCAGCCGCTGCTCGACAAAGGTGAGCAGATTGGCTGGGTATGGCGCAGTAAAGCGCGCTGTAATCCGCTGTTTATCTCGACCGGCCATCGGGTCAGCATGGATAGCGCCTTGCATTGGGTGGAAGCCTGTACCGCAGGCTATCGTTTGCCGGAACCGACGCGTTGGGCGGATGCTGTCGCCTCTGGACGCCCGGCCTTTCTGCGCTGGCAAAATACGCCTTAACGCTGTTTGTGCCCGGCTTTTGCGGTACACTGCCGCCAGCTAACCTATTGAGAGTAAGTTTGATGTTACAGAATCCCGTCCATTTGCGTCTGGCGAAGCTTGAAAGCTGGCAGCATATGACTTTCATGGCCTGCCTGTGCGAGCGTATGTTCCCCAACTATTGGGCTTTCTGTCAGCAGACCGAATTCGCCGATCCGCAACTCTATCGCCGCATCCTCGATCTAATCTGGGAAAGCCTGACGGTCAAAGATGCCAAAATCAATTTCGACGGTCAGCTGGAGAAATTTGAAGCGGCGATCCCTGATGGTGACGATTTCGAGGTTTACGGTGTGCATCCGGCGATTGATGCCTGCGTGGCATTAAGTGAACTGCTGCATGCACAACTCAGCGGCGAAACGCTGGAGCACGCCATTGAAGTCAGCCGTACATCGATCACCACCGTGGCGATTCTGGAAATGACGCAGGCCGGTCGCGAAATGACCGACGAAGAGCTGCGTGGAAATCAGGCGGTAATCGATGAATGGGACCTGCAGTGGGAGATTTTCCGCCTGCTGTCGGAGTGCGAAGAGCGCGACCTCGAATTGATTAAAGGCCTGCGTGCAGACCTGCGCGAAGCGGGAATCAGTAACATCGGTATACTTTTTCAGCAATAAGGCAAGAAAACGTGACTTCAGGCCCGAATTACCGCGCCTGGAGGCTTCACATCGGCCCCCTGTCTGGTCTACATTTGGGGGGCTGAAAATTGTGGCTATCGGTGCGTGCCGGCTGAACAAGGCCTGAGAAGGGCTTTTCCCTCGCACTCGTTGCTTAGCAAGCGATAAATACACTTTAAGGATAACTTATGAACAAGACTCAACTGATTGATGTGATCGCAGAGAAAGCTGACCTGTCTAAAACCCAGGCTAAGACTGCGCTGGAATCTACCCTGGCTGCGATCACTGAGTCTCTGAAAGAAGGTGATGCTGTACAACTGGTTGGTTTTGGTACTTTTAAAGTGAACCACCGCGCTGAGCGTACCGGTCGCAACCCGCAGACTGGCAAAGAGATCAAAATTGCAGCGGCTAACGTGCCAGCGTTCGTTTCAGGCAAAGCTCTGAAAGACGCTGTTAAGTAAGTTTCCGCATTGCGGTTTAGCTTTAAAAGAGGGGGCGTTAGCGCCCCTTTTTGTTGCCGGGACCTGCCATGCTGAATTCAATTCCTCAGCGCGTGTGCGCCCTGTTATTCGGTGCGCTACTTACGGGCTGTAGCTCCACTCCTGATCTTCCTGCCTTTACGGCGAGCGGCTATCTGGCCGACCGCGGCACCGTGCGCATCTGGCGCAAGAATAGCGACCATCAAGTGGTTCATCTGCGAACGGTCTTCACGCCCTTTAATGGCGATGCGATGGAAACCACTGATTACAACTGGCAGCAGCAGAAGCTGATTAGCGTCGAACGACGCGTCGCGGGTGCACAGCCGGATGATGTCACCTTACGCTTCGATCATCAGGGCAATCTCAATTTCATGCAGCGCCAGCTGGCGGGACGACGTGAAGCAGTCAGCGCTGATAGCGTTGAGCTGTATCGCTTCGATGCGCAGCGCATGCTGGATCAGAGCAATGCGTTGCTTGCAGGCCGCGTATTGCTGCGTCAGGGCCATTGGCTGGGCGGCAATCAGGTACGAGAGTGCGATGACAAGCTGGTGAATGCGGCCTTTGATCGCGTCACGCTGTATACGCTAAGTCGCCAGCAGCAGAGCCAGTCTGCGCCGTTGATGGTGTCGTGGCTGGAAGCGCCGGAAGGTGTGCAACTGCTACGTGCTACGCCGGATGACGAATGCAGCTGGCAGCCAAAAGAGAGTGATTTCTAGCAGGCAGATAAGTGAAGGGGCACATGCTGTGCCCCTTTGCGTACTTATTTGCGGTTAATGGCGCGATAACCGATATCACGGCGGCAGAAGCTGCCATCCCACGAAATATGCTGCGCCAGCGCATAAGCGTTCTTCTGCGCAGCGGCTACATCGTCGCCCAGCGCGGTCACGCACAGTACGCGGCCACCGTTAGTCACCACCAGATCGTCTTTCATGGTGGTACCAGCGTGGAACACTTTGCCGTCCGGCACTTCTTCGAGCGGCAGACCATGAATCTGATCGCCTGTGTTGTAATCGCCCGGATAACCACCCGCCGCTAACACCACGCCGAGAGAGGGACGCGGATCCCACTGCGAGGTTTGCTGATCCAGTTTGCCATCGGTAGCCGCCAGACACAGCTCAACCAGATCCGACTGCAGACGCAGCATGATTGGCTGAGTTTCCGGATCGCCGAAGCGGCAGTTAAACTCGATCACTTTAGGTTGACCGGCTTTATCGATCATTAAACCGGCATACAGAAAACCGGTATAGATGTTGCCTTCAGCTTTCATACCGTTAACGGTTGGCCAGATGATCTGATCCATTACGCGCTGGTGGATCTCATTGGTCACCACTGGCGCCGGAGAATACGCGCCCATGCCGCCGGTGTTTGGACCGGTATCGCCATCGCCGACACGCTTGTGATCCTGGCTGGTGGCCATCGGCAGCACATTGTTGCCGTCGACCATCACGATAAAGCTGGCTTCTTCGCCATCAAGGAACTCTTCAATCACGATGCGGTGACCGGCATCGCCGAACGCATTGCCAGCCAGCATATCCTGCACAGCAGCTTCGGCTTCCGCCAGTTCCATCGCCACGATCACGCCTTTACCGGCGGCGAGACCGTCAGCTTTAATGACGATCGGTGCGCCTTTCTCGCGCAGATAGGCCAGCGCAGGCTCCACTTCGGTGAAGTTCTGGTATTCGGCGGTTGGGATCTGCTGACGTGCCAGGAAATCTTTGGTGAACGCCTTTGAACCTTCCAGCTGGGCGGCGGCTTGCGTTGGGCCAAAGATCTTCAGACCTGCCGCACGGAACGCATCAACCACACCCATCACCAGCGGCGCTTCCGGGCCAACGATGGTCAGATCGATTTTTTCCTGCTGCGCAAAAGCCAGCAGCGCGGCAACGTCGGTGGCGCTGATTGCCACGTTTTGCAAAGCCGGCTCAAGCGCGGTGCCCGCATTGCCAGGCGCGACAAACACGGTTTCGG
This sequence comes from Pantoea trifolii, assembly GCF_024506435.1. Classification (NCBI taxonomy): domain Bacteria; kingdom Pseudomonadati; phylum Pseudomonadota; class Gammaproteobacteria; order Enterobacterales; family Erwiniaceae; genus Pantoea; species Pantoea trifolii. The sequence continues at coordinate 294,632 of NZ_JANIET010000001.1, forward strand.
CCAGTGGCGATTGTGCCGCTTTCCATGCCAGCGCGTGCTCACGTCCGCCATTACCAATCACTAAAATTTTCATCTGTACTGCTCCCAACAATTAATGGCGGAAATGACGCATGTCAGTAAAGATCATCGCGATGCCGTGCTCATCAGCGGCGGCAATCACTTCATCATCACGGATTGAACCGCCTGGCTGAATCACGCAGCTGATGCCGACAGCCGCTGCGGCGTCGATACCGTCGCGGAACGGGAAGAATGCATCAGACGCCATTGCGGAGCCTTTCACTTCCAGACCTTCATCACCCGCTTTGATGCCGGCAATTTTGGCCGAGTAAACGCGGCTCATCTGGCCGGCGCCAATGCCGATGGTCATATTGTCACGTGCGTAGACGATGGCATTGGATTTAACGAACTTCGCCACTTTCCAGCAGAACAGCGCATCACGCAGTTCCTGCTCAGTTGGCTGACGCTTGCTGACGACGCGCAGCTGGCTAGCATCGACCATGCCCAGATCGCGATCCTGAACCAGGACGCCGCCGTTAACGCGTTTGAAATCCAGCGCCGCAACACGACCTTGCCACTGACCACACACCAGAACGCGCACGTTCTGCTTGGCCGCAGTCACTTTCAGCGCTGCTTCGCTGGCGGATGGCGCGATGATCACTTCAACAAACTGACGGCTGATGATCGCCTGTGCGGTGGCTTCGTCCAGCTCGCGGTTGAAAGCGATGATGCCGCCGAAAGCAGAAGTCGGGTCAGTTTTGTAGGCACGTTCGTAAGCCTCAAGAATCGAACCGCCAACAGCCACGCCGCATGGGTTAGCGTGTTTAACGATCACGCAAGCGGCTTCGTCGAACTCTTTCACGCACTCGAGTGCGGCATCGGTATCGGCGATGTTGTTGTAAGAGAGCGCTTTGCCCTGAACCTGCTGCGCGGTGGCAACAGAAGCTTCAGCAACATTCTCTTCTATATAGAAGGCAGCATCCTGATGGCTGTTCTCGCCGTAACGCATATCCTGCTTCTTAATGAAGTTGAGGTTAAGCGTGCGCGGGAAGCGGCCGGCCGGCTCTTTGCTGTCGCTGTGATAAGCCGGCACCAGGCTACCGAAGTAGTTGGCGATCATGCTGTCATAAGCGGCAGTGTGTTCGAAGGCTTTGATGGCCAGATCGAAACGCGTTTCTAGCGTGAGCGAGTTTTCGTTGGCATCCAACTCGGCAATGATCGCCTCGTAATCGCTGCTCTTGACCACAATCGCCACGTCTTTATGGTTCTTCGCCGCTGAGCGAACCATAGTTGGGCCACCGATATCGATGTTCTCAACCGCATCAGCTAATGAGCAATCAGGTTTGGCAACGGTTTGTGCGAAGGGATACAGGTTGACGACCACCATGTCGATTGGGTTGATGGCGTGTTCAGCCATGATCGCATCATCCTGACCACGACGACCCAAAATGCCGCCATGCACTTTCGGGTGCAGCGTTTTGACGCGTCCATCCATCATTTCCGGAAAACCGGTGTAGTCAGAAACTTCGGTGACGGGCAGGCCCGCATCTGCCAGCAGACGTGCGGTACCGCCTGTGGAGAGCAGCTCAACACCACGACTGGAGAGTGCCTGAGCAAATTCGAGGATACCGGCTTTGTCAGAGACGCTGAGTAGAGCGCGGCGTACAGGACGACGTTGTTGCATGGTGGTTTTATCCCTTGGCTTTGTTTCGCGTAAAAAAGAGCGTTACATCAAGCTTAGTGTCTCTCTTCTATATAGAAGGAAACGCTTGCCTCATGTAACGCCCCAAAAGGGGCATCCTTGACGTCGCCAGGCATTGTAGCGAAAACGTTTGCGTGATGCTCGCCTAAATTCATTTGTGCGGCAGAGTGTGGATAACACTGTGTGTAACTGCGTATAAGGCGGGGTTTTGCTGTGGAATGCAGCGAACGGTTGTTTTTATTGAATTTAGCGGTTGCGCGCTGAGAACAACTCCCTATAATGCGCATCCATCAACACGGCACAACGGTTTACGAAATGCGGTGTTGGTGAGGAAGATTCGACAAGAACTTCCGCCGGATGAAAACGCTGAAAAAAGTGTTTGACTCCGAAGGAGAGTAGCGTAGTATACGCCACCTCGCGACAGACGGTTCAGCCGCTGCTCGCAACGCTCTTTAACAATTTATCAGACAATCTGTGTGGGCACTCGCAGGATTGATATCAGCGTCTCCGGACGCAACAAAATATCAAAGCCTCACGAGTGAACACATAATGAAATTCATTATGACGTTTTACAGATGAGCACCGCTGAACTTGTTTCAGCAAATCAAACTTAAATTGAAGAGTTTGATCATGGCTCAGATTGAACGCTGGCGGCAGGCCTAACACATGCAAGTCGAACGGTAGCACAGAGAGCTTGCTCTCGGGTGACGAGTGGCGGACGGGTGAGTAATGTCTGGGAAACTGCCCGATGGAGGGGGATAACTACTGGAAACGGTAGCTAATACCGCATAACGTCGCAAGACCAAAGTGGGGGACCTTCGGGCCTCACACCATCGGATGTGCCCAGATGGGATTAGCTAGTAGGTGGGGTAATGGCTCACCTAGGCGACGATCCCTAGCTGGTCTGAGAGGATGACCAGCCACACTGGAACTGAGACACGGTCCAGACTCCTACGGGAGGCAGCAGTGGGGAATATTGCACAATGGGCGCAAGCCTGATGCAGCCATGCCGCGTGTATGAAGAAGGCCTTCGGGTTGTAAAGTACTTTCAGCGGGGAGGAAGGCGGTGAAGTTAATAGCTTCACCGATTGACGTTACCCGCAGAAGAAGCACCGGCTAACTCCGTGCCAGCAGCCGCGGTAATACGGAGGGTGCAAGCGTTAATCGGAATTACTGGGCGTAAAGCGCACGCAGGCGGTCTGTCAAGTCGGATGTGAAATCCCCGGGCTTAACCTGGGAACTGCATTCGAAACTGGCAGGCTAGAGTCTTGTAGAGGGGGGTAGAATTCCAGGTGTAGCGGTGAAATGCGTAGAGATCTGGAGGAATACCGGTGGCGAAGGCGGCCCCCTGGACAAAGACTGACGCTCAGGTGCGAAAGCGTGGGGAGCAAACAGGATTAGATACCCTGGTAGTCCACGCCGTAAACGATGTCGACTTGGAGGTTGTTCCCTTGAGGAGTGGCTTCCGGAGCTAACGCGTTAAGTCGACCGCCTGGGGAGTACGGCCGCAAGGTTAAAACTCAAATGAATTGACGGGGGCCCGCACAAGCGGTGGAGCATGTGGTTTAATTCGATGCAACGCGAAGAACCTTACCTACTCTTGACATCCAGAGAACTTAGCAGAGATGCTTTGGTGCCTTCGGGAACTCTGAGACAGGTGCTGCATGGCTGTCGTCAGCTCGTGTTGTGAAATGTTGGGTTAAGTCCCGCAACGAGCGCAACCCTTATCCTTTGTTGCCAGCGGTCCGGCCGGGAACTCAAAGGAGACTGCCAGTGATAAACTGGAGGAAGGTGGGGATGACGTCAAGTCATCATGGCCCTTACGAGTAGGGCTACACACGTGCTACAATGGCGCATACAAAGAGAAGCGACCTCGCGAGAGCAAGCGGACCTCATAAAGTGCGTCGTAGTCCGGATCGGAGTCTGCAACTCGACTCCGTGAAGTCGGAATCGCTAGTAATCGTAGATCAGAATGCTACGGTGAATACGTTCCCGGGCCTTGTACACACCGCCCGTCACACCATGGGAGTGGGTTGCAAAAGAAGTAGGTAGCTTAACCTTCGGGAGGGCGCTTACCACTTTGTGATTCATGACTGGGGTGAAGTCGTAACAAGGTAACCGTAGGGGAACCTGCGGTTGGATCACCTCCTTACCTGAAGATACCTTCCCGCGCAGTGCTCACACAGATTGTCTGATAAAAAGTAATGAGCAAGACGGCTGCGAAGTCGTGACACTACTCGTGTCCCCTTCGTCTAGAGGCCTAGGACACCGCCCTTTCACGGCGGTAACAGGGGTTCGAATCCCCTAGGGGACGCCACTTGCTTGGTGACAGGTGAAAGGTGTCTCCACGAAGTATCTCAAAACTGACTTAACCGTCATGTTTGAGATATTGCTCTTTAACAATCCGGAACAAGCTGAAAATTGAAACGACGTGTTGGTTCATTTCTCCGTAATAGGAAATGAATAACAACATGTTCGAGTCTCTCAAATGCTTACAGTCCGCAGCGTTGCAAAACGCCTGTGGGTTGTGAGGTTAAGCGACTAAGCGTACACGGTGGATGCCCTGGCAGTCAGAGGCGATGAAGGACGTGCTAATCTGCGTAAAGCGTCGGTAAGGTGATATGAACCGCTACAGCCGACGATGTCCGAATGGGGAAACCCGGTGCACTCAGTGCATCATCGCAACATGAATACATAGTGTTGCGAGGCGAACCTGGGGAACTGAAACATCTAAGTACCCAGAGGAAAAGAAATCAACCGAGATTCCCCCAGTAGCGGCGAGCGAACGGGGAACAGCCCAGAACCTGAATCAGTTTGTGCGTTAGTGGAAGCGTCTGGAAAGTCGCGCGATACCGGGTGATAGCCCCGTACACGAAAGTGCACATACTGTGAGTTCGAAGAGTAGGGCGGGACACGTGGTATCCTGTCTGAATATGGGGGGACCATCCTCCAAGGCTAAATACTCCTGACTGACCGATAGTGAACCAGTACCGTGAGGGAAAGGCGAAAAGAACCCCGGCGAGGGGAGTGAAACAGAACCTGAAACCGTGTACGTACAAGCAGTGGGAGCCTCTTTAATGGGGTGACTGCGTACCTTTTGTATAATGGGTCAGCGACTTATATTCTGTAGCAAGGTTAACCGTATAGGGGAGCCGCAGGGAAACCGAGTCTTAACTGGGCGTTAAGTTGCAGGGTATAGACCCGAAACCCGGTGATCTAGCCATGGGCAGGTTGAAGGTTGGGTAACACTAACTGGAGGACCGAACCGACTAATGTTGAAAAATTAGCGGATGACTTGTGGCTGGGGGTGAAAGGCCAATCAAACCGGGAGATAGCTGGTTCTCCCCGAAAGCTATTTAGGTAGCGCCTCGTGAACTCATCTTCGGGGGTAGAGCACTGTTTCGGCTAGGGGGCCATCCCGGCTTACCAACCCGATGCAAACTGCGAATACCGAAGAATGTTATCACGGGAGACACACGGCGGGTGCTAACGTCCGTCGTGAAGAGGGAAACAACCCAGACCGCCAGCTAAGGTCCCAAAGTCATGGTTAAGTGGGAAACGATGTGGGAAGGCACAGACAGCCAGGATGTTGGCTTAGAAGCAGCCATCATTTAAAGAAAGCGTAATAGCTCACTGGTCGAGTCGGCCTGCGCGGAAGATGTAACGGGGCTAAACCATGCACCGAAGCTGCGGCAGCGACACTATGTGTTGTTGGGTAGGGGAGCGTTCTGTAAGCCGTTGAAGGTGTGCTGTGAGGCATGCTGGAGGTATCAGAAGTGCGAATGCTGACATAAGTAACGATAAAGCGGGTGAAAAGCCCGCTCGCCGGAAGACCAAGGGTTCCTGTTCAACGTTAATCGGAGCAGGGTGAGTCGACCCCTAAGGCGAGGCTGAAAAGCGTAGTCGATGGGAAGCAGGTTAATATTCCTGCACTTGGTGTTACTGCGAAGGGGGGACGGAGAAGGCTAGGTTATCCGGGCGACGGTTGTCCCGGTTTAAGCGTGTAGGCTGATATCTTTGGTAAATCCGGGATATCTTAAGGCTGAGGCGTGACGACGAGCCACCACGGTGGTGAAGTAACTGATGCCCTGCTTCCAGGAAAAGCCTCTAAGCTCCAGGTAACACGAAATCGTACCCCAAACCGACACAGGTGGTCAGGTAGAGAATACCAAGGCGCTTGAGAGAACTCGGGTGAAGGAACTAGGCAAAATGGTGCCGTAACTTCGGGAGAAGGCACGCTGGCGCGTAGGTGAAGGGACTTGCTCCCGGAGCTGAAGCCAGTCGAAGATACCAGCTGGCTGCAACTGTTTATTAAAAACACAGCACTGTGCAAACACGAAAGTGGACGTATACGGTGTGACGCCTGCCCGGTGCCGGAAGGTTAATTGATGGGGTTATCCGCAAGGAGAAGCTCTTGATCGAAGCCCCGGTAAACGGCGGCCGTAACTATAACGGTCCTAAGGTAGCGAAATTCCTTGTCGGGTAAGTTCCGACCTGCACGAATGGCGTAATGATGGCCAGGCTGTCTCCACCCGAGACTCAGTGAAATTGAAATCGCTGTGAAGATGCAGTGTACCCGCGGCAAGACGGAAAGACCCCGTGAACCTTTACTATAGCTTGACACTGAACATTGAGCCTTGATGTGTAGGATAGGTGGGAGGCTTTGAAGCGTGGACGCCAGTCTGCGTGGAGCCAACCTTGAAATACCACCCTTTAATGTTTGATGTTCTAACGTAGGCCCGTAATCCGGGCTGCGGACAGTGTCTGGTGGGTAGTTTGACTGGGGCGGTCTCCTCCCAAAGAGTAACGGAGGAGCACGAAGGTTGGCTAATCCTGGTCGGACATCAGGAGGTTAGTGCAATGGCATAAGCCAGCTTGACTGCGAGAGTGACGGCTCGAGCAGGTGCGAAAGCAGGTCATAGTGATCCGGTGGTTCTGAATGGAAGGGCCATCGCTCAACGGATAAAAGGTACTCCGGGGATAACAGGCTGATACCGCCCAAGAGTTCATATCGACGGCGGTGTTTGGCACCTCGATGTCGGCTCATCACATCCTGGGGCTGAAGTAGGTCCCAAGGGTACGGCTGTTCGCCGTTTAAAGTGGTACGCGAGCTGGGTTTAGAACGTCGTGAGACAGTTCGGTCCCTATCTGCCGTGGGCGCTGGAGAATTGAGGGGGGTTGCTCCTAGTACGAGAGGACCGGAGTGAACGCACCACTGGTGTTCGGGTTGTCATGCCAATGGCACTGCCCGGTAGCTAAGTGCGGAAAAGATAAGTGCTGAAAGCATCTAAGCACGAAACTTGCCCCGAGATGAGTTCTCCCTGACTCCTTGAGAGTCCTGAAGGGACGTTGAAGACTACGACGTTGATAGGCCGGATGTGTAAGCGCAGCGATGCGTTGAGCTAACCGGTACTAATGACCCGTGAGGCTTAACCTTACAACGCCAGAGGCGTTTTGGTCTGAGAGACCGAAGATTTTCAGCTTGTTTTACGGATTAAAGATTTAGCGGAAGCGGATGTTATTCGTTTTTGCACAAAGAATTTGCCTGGCGGCTTTAGCGCGGTGGTCCCACCTGACCCCATGCCGAACTCAGAAGTGAAACGCCGTAGCGCCGATGGTAGTGTGGGGTCTCCCCATGCGAGAGTAGGGAACTGCCAGGCATCAATTAAGTGAAGAAGCCCCGAACGAAAGTTCGGGGCTTTTTTACGTCTGAAATTTAGAAAAACACTTCAGATTTAGTACCATCCTGAAGCTAAAATTCGCCACATGACATACTCATCTCCCTAACGACTTTCCCAAATCCCACCTAAAGCTGAAACATTTTCATAAACCGCATGAAGACTCGACATTCTCGACATAACACGCTAATGTCGGGCATCTGGATGTCTAAACGTTTATACGGTTATCAGTAAGAGGTGAGCAGGTTATGCCAATCAGGATTCCCGACGAATTACCGGCAGTGAATTTTTTGCGTGATGAAAATGTCTTTGTCATGACGTCGTCGCGCGCCAGTGTTCAGGAGATCCGTCCGCTAAAAGTGCTGATTCTTAACCTGATGCCAAAGAAGATTGAGACAGAAAACCAGTTCCTGCGCCTGCTCTCAAACTCACCGTTGCAGATTGATGTGCAGCTGCTGCGCATTGATAGCCGCGAGTCGCGCAATACGCCGACAGAGCATCTGAACAACTTCTACTGCAACTTTGAAGACATCCAAAACGATAATTTCGATGGACTGATTGTGACCGGCGCGCCGCTGGGATTGGTCGATTTCAATGATGTCGCGTATTGGCCACAGATCCAGCGCGTGCTGCACTGGGCGAATGAGCACGTCACCTCCACGCTCTTTGTCTGTTGGGCGGTTCAGGCAGCACTCAACATTCTTTATGGCATTCCTAAGCAGACGCGGCAGAACAAATTGTCCGGTGTTTATGAGCACCAAATCCTGCATCCACACGCTTTACTGACGCGTGGCTTTGACGACAATTTCCTGGCCCCGCATTCACGCTATGCCGATTTCCCCAGCCAGCTGATCCGCGATTACACCGATCTTGAGTTGTTTGCCGAATCGGAATCAACCGGCGCGTATCTAATGGCGAGCAAAGACAAGCGCCTGGCGTTTGTCACCGGCCACCCTGAGTACGACGCTTTGACGCTTTCAGGTGAATATCATCGCGATTACGATGCGGGCCTACAGCCGGACGTGCCGTTCAACTATTTCCCACACGACAATCCAGAATTGCCGCCGCGCGCCACCTGGCGTAGCCACGGCAATCTGCTGTTTTCCAACTGGCTGAACTACTACGTTTATCAGATCACGCCGTTCGATCTGCGTCGAATGAACCCAACGCTCGAATAAATCGCAACACTTTGTTTGATCCTGCCGCGCTAGCCGAAAGCTATCGCGGCTTTTTTTTGCCTTCTGTTCAGAGGTGGAAGTAATTGCCTTTAATTCGAGAGATTAAATTGCATAAATATCAATCTGATAAATCACTATAAATATGAAAATGGAAATAGTTTTTGAAAATAAAATAAAAATCATTATGCTCTGATCTTGCAGGTTATAAAACACCCTACATCCGGATCCGATCGTTAAACGATGGATCAACCCAGGAGGCAGCCCGCATGACAGACTCGGTTATCAGCAATACGCTAACCTTCAGCCAGCCCTTTACCCACGCGGAAAAGCAGTTGCTTACCCCAGAAGCGATCGACTTTGTACACGCATTAGTAGTGCGTTTCGCACCAGAGCGCGAACGCCTGCTGAAGGCACGCCAGCAACGCCAGAAGCGTTACGATCAAGGTAAGTTACCGGGATTTGATTCGGAAACCACTTCCATTCGTGAAAATGCGTGGCAGGTTCGTCCTATTCCGCAACTGTTACAAGATCGCCGCGTGGAGATCACCGGGCCGCCGGATCGCAAAATGGTGATCAACGCACTCAATGCGAACGTCAACGTCTTCATGGCCGATTTTGAAGATTCATTGGCGCCAACCTGGCAGAAGCTGGTTGATGGACAATTAACCTTGCGCGATGCGGTCAATGGCACGCTGAACTTCACCAGTGAAACCGGCAAGATCTACCAGCTGCGCGCCAATCCGGCGCTGCTGATGTGTCGGGTGCGCGGTCTGCATCTGAATGAAAAGCATGTGGAGTGGCGCGATCGGTCTATTCCCGGCGGATTGTTCGACTTTGCGCTCTACTTTTTCCACAACGTTGAAGCGCTGCTGGAAAAGGGCCACGCGCCATGGTTCTATCTGCCGAAAACCGAGCATGCCGCTGAAGTGGCGTGGTGGCGTGAGATCTTCCGCTTCAGTGAAGATCGCTTCGATCTGCCGCGCGGCACCATCAAAGCCACGGTGTTGATCGAAACGCTGCCGGCGGTGTTCCAAATGGATGAGATCCTGTGGGAACTGCGCGATCACGTGGTGGGCTTGAACTGTGGCCGTTGGGATTACATCTTCAGCTACATCAAAACGCTGGGCCAGCATCCCGATCGTATCCTGCCGGATCGCCAGCAAATCAGCATGGATCAACCGTTCCTTGATGCCTATTCACGCCTGCTGATCAGAACCTGTCATCGCCGTGGTGCGCTGGCAATGGGCGGTATGTCGGCGCTGATTCCGAGCAAAGACGCGGAGCGCAATTTATGGGTGACGCAGAAGGTGCAGGAAGATAAAGCGCGCGAAGCGGGCAACGGTCACGACGGAACCTGGGTGGCGCATCCCGGCCTGGCAGATATCGCGATGGAGGAGTTTGACCGCCGATTGGGCGATCAACCGAATCAATTGCACATTACGCGTGAGCAGGATGCACCAATCACCGCCGAGCGTCTGCTGGCTCCGTGTCGCGGTAAGCGTACCGAAGCGGGCATGCGCGCCAACATCCGCGTGGCGCTGCAATATCTGGAAGCCTGGATCAGCGGCAACGGCTGCGTACCGATTGACGGATTGATGGAAGATGCCGCCACCGCTGAAATCGCTCGTACCTCCATCTGGCAATGGATTCATCACAAACAAATTCTCAGCGATGGCCAGCCGGTCACGGTGGCGCTGTTTGAACGGCTGCTGGCGGAAGAGCTGGCTGCCTTGCAGCAAACCGTTGGCGCAGAACGTTTTCAAAATGGACGCTTCGACGATGCCGCCGCGCTGATGGCGCAAATCACCACCGATGACGAACTGGTTTCCTTCCTCACTCTGCCGGGCTACCGCCTGCTGCCTTGAACCTGGAGATATGACGATGAATCGTACGCAACAGATCAAACAACTGGAATCGAGCTGGAATGATGCGCGCTGGCAGGGAATCACTCGTCCGTACAGTGCGGAGGATGTGGTCAACTTGCGCGGTTCGGTCAATCCCGCCTGTACGCTGGCGGAGCGCGGTGCCACTAAACTCTGGTCGCTGCTGAATGGCGAATCGAGCAAAGGCTACATCAACAGCCTTGGCGCATTGACCGGCGGACAAGCGGTGCAGCAGGCGAAAGCCGGTATAGAAGCGATTTACCTTTCCGGCTGGCAAGTGGCGGCGGATGCCAACCTGGCCGGGCAGATGTATCCCGACCAATCGCTGTATCCGGTGAATTCAGTGCCGAATGTGGTAGAGCGGATTAACCAGAGCTTCCAGCGTGCCGATCAGATTCAGTGGGCCAGCGGCGTATCGCCAGAAGACAATGATTTTATTGATTACTTCCTGCCAATTGTCGCCGATGCGGAAGCGGGCTTTGGCGGCGTACTCAATGCGTTCGAGCTGATGAAATCGATGATTCAGGCCGGTGCGGGCGCGGTGCATTTTGAAGACCAACTGGCGGCGGTGAAGAAGTGCGGCCACATGGGCGGCAAGGTCTTAGTCCCGACGCAGGAAGCGATTCAGAAACTGGTGGCGGCGCGTCTGGCCGCAGACGTAATGAACGTCCCGACGGTATTGCTAGCGCGCACCGATGCGGATGCCGCCGATCTGATCACCTCAGACTGCGACCCGCGCGACGCGGCGTTTATCACCGGCGAGCGTACTTCGGAAGGCTTCTTCCGCACCCATGCCGGGATTGAACAGGCAATCAGCCGCGGGCTGGCGTATGCGCCTTATGCCGATGTGTTGTGGTGCGAAACCTCAACGCCGGATCTGGAGATGGCGCAGCGTTTTGCCGACGCGATTCACGCGCAGTATCCCGGCAAACTGCTGGCCTACAACTGTTCGCCATCATTCAACTGGAAGAAGAACCTCGACGATCGCACCATCGCGCGTTTCCAGCAGGCGTTGAGCGAAATGGGCTATCGCTTCCAGTTCATTACGCTGGCCGGAATTCACAGCATGTGGTTCAACATGTTCGACCTGGCGCACGCTTATGCGCAGGGCGAAGGCATGCGTCATTACGTGGAAAAAGTGCAGCAGCCAGAGTTTGCGGCGCGCGATAAGGGCTACACCTTCTCGTCGCATCAGCAGGAAGTCGGCACCGGCTATTTTGATCGCGTCACCAATATCATTCAGGGCGGACAATCCTCAGTGACCGCGTTGACCGGTTCCACCGAAGCCGCGCAATTCTAAAGCCGTCGTAGGGTCGCCATTCATGGCGACCATTTCCCCGGAGCGTTGCCGATGACACCGAGAGAATCGCTGATCGCCCACACCATCCTGCAAGGTTTTGACGCGCAGTATGGCCGCTTTCTGGATATCACCGCCGGCGCACAACAGCGCTTCGAGCAGGCTGACTGGCACGCGGTGCAGCAGGCCATGAAAGCGCGTATCCACCTTTACGATCACCACGTTGGCCTCGTCACCAACCAGCTGCGCATTCTCAATGACACGTCGGATTGGGACGACGCGTTCTGGCTGCGGGTGAAAAGCCATTATGAAACCTTGCTGCCCGGCTATCCGCGCCATGAAATCGCCGAAAGCTTCTTCAACTCGGTCTATTGTCGGTTGCAGGGCCACAGTCATCTGTCGCCCGAACGCCTGTTTATCTTGCCGTCACAGCCGTATGCGCCTGCGCCGGTTGCCCAGCGCCCGTTGTCGCGTCTTTATCGCCCGCAACACAATTGGCAGGAAACATTGCGTCAGGTGCTGAATGACATTCCGCTGCGCTTAACGTGGCAGGATCAAACGCGCGATATCGGCTGGATTGTGCGCCATCTGCACGAGCAGTTTGGTGCCGCGCAACTGGCGACGGCAACGCTGGATGTCGCCAGCGAGCTGTTTTACCGCAACAAAACCGCATGGATCGTGGCGCGCCTGCAGCTGAGCGATGGCATGGTGCCCTGTTTGCTGCCGATTCAGCGCGATGATGCAGGACGATTGTGGATCGACACCTGTCTCACCGATAGCGATGATGCCAGCATTGTGTTTGGCTTCGCCCGCGCCTATTTCATGGTCTACGCGCCGGTGCCGGCCGCGCTGGTGGCGTGGCTGCAACCGATTCTGCCGGGAAAAACCGTGGCTGAACGCTACATGGCGATTGGCTGTCAGAAGCACGGTAAAACCGAATGCTACCGTGAATACCTGCACTATCTGGCGCACAGTCAGGAAGATTTCACCGTCGCACCCGGCATTCGCGGCATGGTAATGATGGTGTTCACGCTGCCGGGTTTTGATCGGGTATTTAAGGTGATCAAAGACCGCTTCGCCCCGCAAAAAGAGGTCACCGATGCGCAGGTGCGCGACTGCTATCGCATGGTCAAAGAGCACGATCGCGTGGGCCGCATGGCGGATACGCAGGAGTTTGAGCACTTTGCGTTACCGCGCGCGCGTATTCCGGCTGAACTGATGGCGGAGTTTGAGCGCGATATCCCGGAAAAAATCGAGGTGCGCGACGACGTGGTGATCATCCGCCATTTGTGGCTGGAACGTCGCATGGAGCCGCTCAATCTGTGGCTGGCCCAGGCTTCGCCGGAACAGCGCCAGCACGCGATTGGCGAATACGGTGATGCGATTCGTCAGCTGGCGGCGGCGAACATTTTCCCCGGCGACATGCTGTACAAAAACTTTGGCATGACGCGTCACGGCCGCGTGGTGTTTTACGATTACGACGAAATCCGCCCGATGACCGAGCTGGTGTTCCGCGATGTACCGCAGGCGCGCTATGAGGAAGATGAGCTGCAGGCCGAGCCGTGGTACAGCGTCGGGCCGGATGATGTGTTCCCGGAAACTTTCCGCTATGCGCTGTGCAGCGAACCGTCGACCGGCAAACTGCTGCAGGCGCTGCATCCGCAACTGTTTGATCCCAACTGGTGGCGCGCGCTGCAAACGCGCATCCGCGAAGGGCATATTGAAGAGGTGATTGCGTGGCGCGCCAGCCAGCGTTTCAGCGCGCGCTATGCTTCGGTGGCCGCTTAGCGGCCAGAGTAGGTTTGGGTCACCTGTTTGGCGGCGCGGATCACCAGCGCACCGAGCTCCGTGATGCGGTCGTCAGTCATGCGCGCAATCGGGCCGGAGATCGAGATGGCGGCGAAGGGTTCGCCATGTTCGTCATAAATCGGCGCCGCAACGCAGCGCAGACCCAACGCGTGCTCTTCATCATCGTGTGAAAAGCCCATCTTACGAATCAGCGCCAGATTTTCCTTCAGGCTGTGCGGCGACATCAGCGTTTTTGGCGTGTAGTGGTGCAATCCTTTTTGATGCAGCAGCGCGGTAACTTGCTCATCGCTGAGATGCGCCAGAAACGCTTTACCGGCGCCGGATGCATGCATCGGCAGCTTGCCACCAATCGGCGCGGACATGCGCATCAGCTGCGTACACTGCACCTGATCGATAATCACCGCCTGATAATCGCTGAGATCCAGCACCGCCAGATTCACCGTCTCACCGGCATCTTCCATCAGCTTGCGCAGCAGCGGATGGACAATCGCCAGCAGATTACGGCTCTGCAGGAAGCTGCTGCCCACCACAAAGGCGTGCGAACCAATAGTCCACAAACCTAAATCGCCCACCTGATGCACAAAACCTTGCTGCTGCATGGTGGAGAGCAGGCGATGAGTGGTGGAGTTGGGTAAACCGGCCTGTTGCGCCAGTTCGGTCAGCGCCACGCTGCCGTGGGATTCGGCAATCAGCTCCAGCAGGCGCAGGCCGCGCGTCAGAGATTGTACTTGCCCGCCGACAGGCGCGCTGGTGGGTGTCGTTGTAGCACGGGGTTTCTTGCCGCGTTTCGCGGGCACGGGGGTTGCCATAACGTCTCCAATTCGCATCAATGCTGGAAACCATTTTCGTTTTTAACTGCATTAATGCAAACGCTGACTTTCTGGTCAGACCTGTAATGCCTGATAGCTGAAAATGTCTCATCTGAGCTGACTTTTGATCACCTGCAAGTTGTGCCAGTATGTCTGGCTGGCATATTTGCCAACGCAATGACGTGGACGGGGCGAGAGTGAGCAACAAAACAGAAATGCTGCAGCAGCAGCTGGCACAACGCATTATGATTCTGGACGGTGGCATGGGCACCATGATCCAGAGTTATAAACTGAGTGAGCAGGATTTCCGTGGCAGCCGCTTTGCCGACTGGCCATCTGATTTGAAGGGCAACAACGATCTGTTGGTGCTGACCAAACCGGATGTCATCCGCGAAATCCACGATGCCTACCTCGCCGCCGGCGCGGATATTCTGGAAACCAACACCTTCAACGCCACCACCATTGCGATGGCCGATTATGCGATGGAAGCGCTGTCGGCGGAGATCAACTTCGAAGCCGCCAAGCTGGCGCGCGCCAGCGCCGATGAATGGACGGCGAAAACGCCGCATCGTCCGCGCTATGTGGCGGGCGTATTGGGCCCGACTAACCGCACCTGTTCGATCTCGCCGGACGTCAACGATCCCGCTTATCGAAACGTAACCTTTAATCAGCTGGTGGAAGCCTACCGTGAATCCACACAGGCGCTGATTGCTGGTGGTTCCGACCTCATCATGATCGAAACGGTGTTCGATACCCTGAACGCCAAAGCGGCGATCTACGCGGTGCAGGCCGAGATGGAAGCGATGGGCGTGAAGCTGCCGCTGATGATCTCCGGCACCATCACCGATGCGTCCGGTCGTACGCTTTCCGGCCAAACCACTGAAGGCTTCTATAACTCGCTGCGTCACGCCGAACCGCTGTCGTTCGGCCTCAACTGTGCGCTGGGCCCGGATGAACTGCGCCAGTATGTGGCGGAGCTGTCGCGTATTGCTGAAGGCTACGTCACCGCGCACCCGAACGCCGGCTTGCCCAACGCCTTTGGTGAATACGATCTCGATGCGGCGATTATGGCCGAGCAAATTGGCGAATGGGCGCGCGCCGGTTTCCTCAATATTATCGGCGGCTGCTGCGGCACCACGCCAGAACACATCGCGGCGATGGCGGCAGCGGTAGACGGCGTTGCGCCGCGCCAGTTGCCAAAGATTCCGGTTGCCTGCCGCTTAGCCGGGCTTGAACCGCTGAATATTCAGGCTGATTCGCTGTTCGTCAACGTCGGCGAACGTACCAACGTAACCGGCTCAGCCAAGTTCAAGCGCCTGATTAAAGAAGAGAAATACAACGAAGCGCTGGATGTGGCGCGCCAGCAGGTGGAGAGCGGCGCGCAAATCATCGATATCAACATGGATGAAGGCATGCTGGATGCCGAAGCGGCGATGGTGCGCTTCCTCAATCTGATCGCGGGCGAACCCGATATCGCACGCGTGCCGATCATGATCGACTCCTCGAAATGGGAAGTGATCGAGAAAGGCCTGCAGTGCATTCAGGGCAAAGGCATCGTCAACTCCATCTCGATGAAAGAGGGCGTTGAACCCTTCATCGAGCACGCGCGCAAAGTACGTCGTTATGGCGCCGCGATGGTGGTGATGGCGTTTGATGAAGTGGGCCAGGCGGATACGCGTGCACGCAAAATCGAGATCTGTCGTCGCGCCTACAAGATCCTGACCGAAGAGGTCGGTTTCCCGCCTGAAGACATCATTTTCGATCCGAATATTTTTGCCGTGGCGACCGGCATTGAAGAACACAATAACTACGCGATGGATTTCATCGGCGCTTGTGAAGACATCAAGCGCGAACTGCCGCACGCGATGATCTCCGGCGGCGTCTCCAACGTGTCGTTCTCGTTCCGTGGTAACGAACCGGTGCGCGAAGCCATTCACGCGGTGTTCCTCTATTACGCCATTCGCAACGGCATGGACATGGGCATCGTCAACGCCGGTCAGCTGGCGATTTATGACGATCTGCCTGCCAAGTTGCGCGACGCGGTGGAAGACGTGGTGCTGAACCGCCGTGACGACGGCACCGAGCGCTTGTTGGAGCTGGCGGAGAAGTATCGCGGCAGCAAAAGCGATGGCGAGCAGGAGAAACAGCAAGCCGAATGGCGCAGCTGGGACGTGGTTAAGCGTCTGGAATATTCGCTGGTTAAAGGCATCACCGAATTCATTGAGCTGGATACTGAAGAGGCGCGTCAGGGCTATGAACGTCCGATTCAGGTAATCGAAGGGCCGCTGATGTCCGGCATGAACGTGGTCGGCGATCTGTTCGGCGAGGGCAAAATGTTCCTGCCGCAGGTAGTGAAATCGGCGCGCGTAATGAAGCAAGCGGTGGCGTATCTCGAACCCTATATCGAGGCGAGTAAAGAAGCCGGACGCAGCAACGGCAAGATCGTGCTGGCGACGGTAAAAGGCGACGTGCATGACATCGGCAAAAACATCGTCGGTGTGGTGCTGCAATGTAACAACTACGAAATTATCGATCTCGGCGTCATGGTGCCGAGCGACAAAATCCTCAAAACCGCGATCGCTGAGAACGCCGATATTATCGGGCTTTCCGGCCTGATCACGCCGTCGCTGGATGAAATGGTCAACGTGGCGAAAGAGATGGAGCGTCAGGGTTTCACCATCCCGCTGTTGATTGGTGGCGCGACCACCTCTAAAGCGCATACCGCCGTGAAGATCGAACAGAACTACAGCGGTCCAACTGTCTACGTGCAGAACGCCTCGCGCACCGTCGGCGTGGTGTCATCGCTGCTCTCCGAGACGCTGAAAGAGGATTTCGTGGCGCGCACGCGCAAAGAGTACGACACGGTGCGTATTCAGCACGGGCGTAAAAAACCGCGCACCCCGCCGGTGAGCCTGCAAACTGCGCGCGAGAATGATTACGCCATCGACTGGGAAAGCTATACGCCGCCGGTGGCGCATCGTCTCGGCGTGAGCCCGGTCGCAGCCAGCATTGAAACGCTGCGCAATTACATCGACTGGACGCCGTTCTTTATGACCTGGTCATTGGCCGGCAAATATCCGCGCATTCTGGAAGATGAAGTGGTGGGCGAAGAGGCTAAGCGCCTGTTTGCCGACGCCAACGCCATGCTCGATATGCTGAGTGAGACTGGCACGCTCAATCCACGCGGTGTGGTGGGAATTTTCCCGGCTAATCGTGTCGGCGATGACATTGAAATCTACAGCAATGAGAACCGCAATCAGGTGCTGTGCGTCAGCCATCACTTGCGTCAGCAGACCGAAAAAACCGACTTCGCCAACTACTGTTTAGCCGACTTCGTGGCACCGAAATCCAGCGGCAAAGCCGATTATCTCGGTGCGTTTGCGGTTACCGCCGGGATTGAGGAAGATGCGCTGGCCGAGGCGTACGACAAGCAGCACGATGATTACAACAAAATCATGGTGAAAGCGGTGTCGGATCGTCTGGCCGAAGCCTTTGCCGAGTATCTGCACGAGCGCGTGCGTAAGGTGATTTGGGGCTTTGCTGCCCATGAAAATCTCAGCAACGAAGAGCTGATTCGCGAGAATTACCAGGGCATTCGTCCTGCGCCGGGTTATCCGGCTTGTCCGGAGCACACTGAGAAAGCACCGATCTGGCAGTTACTGGAGGTGGAAAAACACACCGGCATGAAGCTCACCGAGTCTTTCGCCATGTGGCCAGGCGCGGCGGTTTCCGGCTGGTACTTCAGCCATCCCGACAGCAAATACTTCGCCGTGGCGCAGATTCAGCGCGATCAGGTAGAAGATTACGCAGCGCGTAAAGGCATGAGCGTGAGTGACGTCGAGCGCTGGCTGGCGCCGAACCTGGGTTACGACGCGGATTAACGCATCTCGTAGGGTCGCCATTCATGAATGGCGACCTTCTATATGTATGCACAAATTAAAAATGTCGCCATAAATGGCTTAATGCTTATCAGTTAAGCCAGCGGCGAGTGCGCAGGCCGGGGTCACTTTTGGTCCGGCGGTCCTCGCGCCGCTAGCGCGGTACCTTCACTTCGCTCGTCTGCCTGACGGACCGGCCGAGACGGGACGTCCTGTCCCGGCTCCGCCTTTCGCCCGCGTCCTGCGGGCTCTCCTGGCTTCCTTGCTTCGTTCAGCGCTGCGGATTGCCTGCCCAAAAGCGGCCCCGGCCTGCTTAAACTTCAGTGCGAATTGTTGAAAGGGGCACATTTACCACAGGCGCTGGCGCGTCTGCTGCGGCAAAAGGGCTATCCGCAGCGCTGAGGCTTTTACGTTGGGCCAGGAGCCTCACGCATGGATGCGTGAGGCAGTTCGGGGCCGGCCAGGACGGCCGATCCCCGGACGGTCCGTTGGCACAACGTGGAAGCCGAAGGCACCGCGCTAGCGGCGCGAGGACGGCCCGTGACGCAGCAGATGTGTCAGCGCCCGCTAACTACTTAAAGCAAAATGCTTTATTAACTGACAAGCATGACGCCATTCATGGCGACCTTCTTACATGCACGCACAAATTAAAAAGGTCGGCATTAATGCCGACCCTACGGTTAATGCATATGAATCAATTAATTAAACCGCGCATCCCGATCTGACGTCAGGTCATATAGCTGATATTTACGGCCCAGCATCTGCCCGCCATCACGCGTCAACGGCACCCAGTTCACCTGCGCACGGCCGCGCGTTGGCGTCACGGTAAACAGGTCCATTGGCACCGAAATGTAGAAGCCTTTGGTGAAGGTGCCTTCGCCATACTGTTCGGCGGAGACGTTGGTTTTAGTGGCATAGAAACCAACCATCACGCCGCTGTCAAAGCGCTTAGACACATCCAGCGTCACGCCTTTATCCTTCGCCAGATACTGCCCAACGCTGGCTTTCACCAACACATCCTGCATAAACCATGGACGCCAATACGCCGTCAGATTTCCGGTTGGCGCTTTGTAATCGGTGAACTGCATCATGTTGTCCCAATCACGCTGCTTCACGTAGTTGGCATCAACACCGAATGCCCAGTTGCTATCAATCGGACGATACAGCACTTCGCCGCCGACGCCGCCGTACATGGTTTCCAGATAACCGCCGTAAACCTGGCCGTAGAAACCGTTGCCCAGCGCATGCATGTAGTTGGCTTGCAGGTCGTTAACGTAAACGTTGTTCTCAACGTAATCACGAATGTGCGTGCGCACGCGCGGCAGTGTGGAATCCGCTGGAGCGCCGTTGTAGTTGAACTTGTCGTAGTTATTGGCGATGTTGCCAAACAGACTGCCGCCGACCAACAGGTGATCGGTAAGCCAGTAATCGGCATTGGCCATTACGCCAACCTGATACATGTAGAAGCTTTCTGGTCCACCAACCGACTGATTGAGCA
The DNA here is from genome assembly GCF_024506435.1 of Pantoea trifolii. NCBI lineage: Bacteria > Pseudomonadati > Pseudomonadota > Gammaproteobacteria > Enterobacterales > Erwiniaceae > Pantoea > Pantoea trifolii. Next base: position 314,361 of record NZ_JANIET010000001.1, read on the forward strand.
CTGGCGACAGGCTGTAGTTCAGGCGATCTTTGCGGATAAAGAAACCTTGCTCGGTGGTGCCGGGATCCACCGGATCTTCACGCGTCTGCTGCAGCGGCTGTTCATGGCCCAGCGGATAACCCGTCAGCTCGTTGTGCAGGCTGGCAACGTTGGTGCGCGTGCTGACCTGCGGCATATTAAAGCGCGACTCGGTGACGTCGATGGTATCGATGCCAGCCGGCAGGTTGTTCATGATGATGCGATTGGCGCGATCGACACCTTCGCGCGTGTCGCGATATTTGGTCTGCTCGCCAGAGACATACAGCGTGCTGCCTTTGGTCTGAATATGTGGGCCATTCAGTCCCGCGTTGTACTTCAGATCGGTCAACTGGTTCGCCACCACCGTTGGCTGCAACAGGTCGCCCTGCGGCTGCGGGTTGTAGGCTGGCTTCTGGCTATCAATGTGCGACTGATGCAGATCGTTGAAGTTGGTGCGCAGAGTAAAGCCGAACATAAAGGTGTTGCCGCGCTCGTAGCTGGCGTTGATGTCCGCCCAGTCGGTGATGCGATAAATCGCACCGACGTTAACCTTGCTACGTTGCTCCAGGCGACCGGCGAAATCATCCTGATAATCGTTACCTTCGTACTCCAGCTTGAGGCGCAACGGCTGCCACGGCGTTTGGTATTCCACGCCGCCAAACAGCGCTGCCGGGCCGTGGAACATCTGTGAACCGTTGATGGTGCCGGTTTCGCCGCCGCCACTGCGGCTGCAATAGCTGTCGCTGTAGGAGCAAAATGGATTTTTAAGGGTGCCGCTGTTGCCGAGATAACCCCAGCCAATACCGAGACTGAAATCGAATGGCCCCCACGCTTTGCTGGCCACCAAATATTCGCTGTCGAACAAGCCGGTGCCGCCTAAGTCGCGCGAGCCAACCGCCACTTCCGGCAACCAATAGCTCTCCTGCCATAAACGTAGCTTCACATCGAAGGCTTTATCTTTATAGCTTTGGTTGCCGCTAAAGCCTTCCACCGCGCTGTAACGGCGGGTACGCACATCGGTATAACGCACGGTGGTTTCCAGCCACGGGAACAGCTGCAGTGAGGCGGAATAGTAGCGATATTGATCGTTATCGCGGAAGTTGACGCTAAACTCGCCCTCTTTCGCCATCCGCGCGGTCGGCGTCTGCATCAGGCCGACGCCACCAAAATCTGATTGCGAAGGACCGACCGGTTCAGGCCAGGTTTCCGCATGCACCTGGCAAGCGGCGGAAACAGAAGCAGCCAACAGGCTGAGAAGTAATTGTTTTTTCATCAGTCTGGTATCCGGTGAGTCAGAACGGAAAGCATGCGCGCATTTAAATCGCTTTGGCCCCATGGCAAGCTCCATGAGGTGAAACCGAGCCAGATGATGCTGCCGGGTTCCACTTCGATATGGCGATGATTCCAGTACGCGACCGGCACTTGCTGAGTGCTGCCGGACGGTGCAATCACCGTGGCATAGCTACGTTCCGCGCCGGAAAGGCGATCGTGGCCGTCGAGGTAATCACGCACTTCACGGCCCGGCTGCCAGCTCTCTTTACCCGGATTGCTCAACGCCCCCAGTACCAACACCTGCGTCGGCGGCGCCAGCGCGTAGAGATCATAGCTGCCTTGCAGCGTGCGGTTATCCTGTGGACGCAGGCGCACGGCGTCGGGATCGAGCGAGGTGAACTGGCGGCCCGTTACCTGCATCGCGCCAAGCTGGTGGATAACCGAGCCGATAGTTGCGGCCAGAGACTCGCCGCTGTCGGCTTGCCATGTGCGCAGATCGGCCAGCAGCTGTTCCTGCTGTTGCTGTGCTAGGGAAGTTGCGCCGCGCTCGGCAATCACCGTGCCTGGCCACCAACTGCGCAGTTCAGGGTGGGTAAGTAACTGACTGAGATTCTGCGCATCGTTGATTTGCAGAGTGTTTTTTCCCTGCACATCGTGCACGGTGACTTGCGCCGCCGCCAGCGCGTGGCCAGCCGTGAGCAGCGTTAACGCTGCCAGCATTGGAGTTATTTTTTTCATGATTTCGCCGGCTTCAGAATAGTGGTTTCAACTGGGAAGGCATCGGCGGCCAGCATCTGATTGGCCTGCAGCACCGTGCCATCGCGGTTATCAATCCAGAAGGTGTTCTGCCACTCCGCGCCCACGCTCTCCATGCGCACGGTTTCATGCCAGACGCGGCACGGCACGCGATCACCGGCGATATCCAGCACCGTATCGTCACCGCGATCGAAACGTGAGACGGCGGTGGCGGCACGCACTTTGTCTTGCTCGCGCCACTGCACCACGCGCGTCCAGCTGGTACCGTTTTGCAGATGCAGCGCATCGGCGAGCGGATCCTGCGCCAGGTTACTGACGTCAGTGAGATTGCTCGGTAAACCCAGGGTTTTGATCAGGCGGCCATGCTGCATCACCAGCATCGCTTTATCCTGGGTGATCCACTTCTGTTGGCCGTTTTCGTTGTAACCGAGCACCACGAAAATGCGCGGACCTTGATTGATGCGGGCATAGAGGCTGGCGTAGGGCAGGTTAGCAACCTGTTCGTCGGTGACCGTGACATCATCCGGGCCGTTCACGGCCAGCATCACGGTTTGTTCGAGGCCTTTTTGCGTTTGTGTGCAGGCCTGCAACAACAGGCAAAGAAGTAGCAAAGAGAGTCGGCGCACTGTGTATCCCTGTCTAAATAAGCCAAGCAAAAAATAACCACACGGGTGTGTGGTTATGCTTAAAGGTGTTACATCAACGAGTGGTGCTCGTTGTGGTGGTTGTTGTTGTACCGGTATTTGCACCGTCACCGCCGCCAGAAGCAGCAATGCCGAGACCCACTAACGCACCGAGCGCGCCGATACCCACAGCGGTTGACGCGCCAGTTGAGATTGCTCCCGCCTGTGCGCCTGCTGCAGCACCAGCTTCTTCCGGCGCGGCAATCGCAGCGGAAGAAACGGCAACGTAAAGTAAGGCTGCACCGGCAACCATCAGTTTTTTCATAACAACGTTTCCTGCATTTATATGAATCAATGAATGTAGGATTTACCCAGATTTTGGGCGCGTTCAGTATAGGGCAACAAATTACCAGAGTTCAGCATGAGTAAAAGAGGGCAGAAACCAGGGATGTTTCTGGTGATAAATAAGGCGAATTGGCGTTAGCTGCTTTTTTTAAATGCCTTTTTTTGGACTAGTAGAACAACTGCATACCTGGTGATTTCCCGGCAGAATTTTTCACTTTTGCACTAAATATTGGTACGGAATGGGAATAATCGGAATTTGCTCAGCAGGCTTAAATAAAAATCATATATCTATCAGATGGATAAATTATAGGTTGGGTTAAATTAGGTCCATTTTAAAGCGGAGTGATCTGCAGTAGATTGAAGTGAATTACGAATTTCCTTACGCCATTTTAAGAATTTTCTAACCCTATTTAATGCAGTAAAAACAATATTGCGAGTGAGGCGGCCTGGTTGACATAAAAAAAGGCGGCAATTACGCCGCCTTCTGCAAATTAGCCGGGAAATTAACGCCAGGATTTATAGCGATTAATTAAGCCATTGGTGGAGCTATCGTGGCTGCTAATTTCAGCGTCATTTTCCAGCTCTGGCAGAATACGGTTTGCCAGCTGTTTACCCAACTCAACGCCCCATTGGTCAAAGGTGAAGATGTTGAGAATCGCGCCCTGCGTGAAGATCTTGTGCTCATACAGCGCAATCAGTGAACCGAGGCTGAATGGGGTGATTTCACGCAGCAGGATGGAGTTGGTTGGACGGTTACCCTCAAACACCTTGAACGGCACGATGTGCGCGACAGATTCGGCAGATTTACCGGCATCGGTAAACTCTTTCTCTACCACGTCGCGTGACTTACCAAACGCCAGCGCTTCGGTCTGCGCGAAGAAGTTCGACAGCAGCTTCGGATGGTGATCGGTCAGCACGTTGTGGCTCAGCGCCGGTGCGATGAAGTCGCATGGAATCAGTTTGGTGCCCTGATGAATCAACTGGTAGAACGCGTGCTGGCCGTTGGTGCCTGGCTCGCCCCAGATGATTGGGCCAGTCTGGTAATCCACTGGATTGCCTTCACGGTCAACGTATTTACCGTTGGATTCCATGTTGCCTTGCTGGAAGTAAGCAGCAAAGCGATGCATGTACTGGTCGTACGGCAGAATCGCTTCGGTTTCAGCACCGAAGAAGTTGTTGTACCAGATACCGATCAGCGCCAGCAGCACCGGCAGGTTCTGCTCGGCAGGCGTGTTAGCGAAGTGCTTATCCATCGCGTGCGCACCGCTTAGCAGCTGCTCAAAGTTCTCAAAGCCGATGGAGAGAATGATCGACAAACCGATCGCTGACCACAGTGAATAGCGGCCGCCAACCCAATCCCAGAACTCGAACATGTTGTCGGTATCGATACCGAACTCACCCACCGCTTTACCGTTGGTCGACAGCGCAGCGAAGTGCTTCGCCACGTGCTGCTGATCGCCGGCGGTTTTCAGGAACCAGTCACGCGCGCTGTGGGCGTTGGTCATGGTCTCTTGGGTGGTGAAGGTTTTTGATGCCACCAGGAACAGCGTGGTTTCCGGGCTGAGATCTTTCAGCGTTTCGGCGATGTGCGTGCTATCGACGTTAGAAACGAAGTGCATGTTGAGGTGGTTTTTGTACGGACGCAGCGCTTCGGTCACCATGAACGGGCCGAGATCTGAACCGCCAATACCGATGTTCACCACGTCGGTGATGGCTTTACCGGTATAGCCTTTCCAGTCACCGCTGATGATGCGCTCGGAGAAGCCTTTCATCTTCGCCAGCACCGCGTTGACTTCCGGCATCACATCTTTGCCGTCCACCACAATTGGCGTGTTGCTGCGGTTACGCAGCGCAACGTGCAGTACCGCGCGCTCTTCGGTGCGGTTGATCTTCTCGCCAGAGAACATCGATTTGATGGCGCCTGCCAGATCGGTCTCTTTAGCCAGCGCCTGTAATTTTTCGAGGGTTTCCTCGGTGATGCGGTTTTTGGAGAAATCCACCAGCATCTGGTCATCGAAAGTGGCAGAGAATTTCGCAAAACGATCGGCATCTTGCGCAAACAGGTCGGCGATTTGCACCGATTTCATCTGTTCAAAATGCTGCTGCAGCGCTTTCCAGGCAGCGGTTTGTGTCGGATTGATATTTTTCATGGCAACACTCTAGTTGAAATAAGAACCGTCATTCCATCCGGGGCATCCTGCTGGCCCGGCATCCATAACACTCTTGCACGGGGAAGAGTATGACCACAGTTACCAATGAAGGGAAAAAATTTGTGACCGTGGCCGCACTGTTTCAGGTAAATCCGGCAGCGATTGTCGGTGCTGCGCCAGGAGAATTCCCTGTGCCGCATCAGAAAAAAGCCGCTTTTGTCTAATTCGGACACTACTTTAGGCCGCGGTTGACGGGCACGTTTGTTCAACGATGCGTTTACCGAAGTGTAAAAGTGAGAAATCCTCAAAGTGCAGGGATGGACAGGGGGGAAAATAATCAGTAATTTATGCGCGCTACTTACACCTCCGGGTGTAAGCCAGAAGAGGCGCGTCGCCCAGGCAGTGTGTTTGAGGATCCGTATCCGCAGAGAACACATCAGGGGGTGTGACGCCGAGGTGGGGCAACACGCGGGGTGTTGCACTGTCGGCTGCAGGGGCTGAATCCTCTGGGTTGTCACCAGAATCGTCCACAGTCGGACGGTTCGCAAGGTGAAGCGCTTTTGGTGACTTGTCTACTACTGATCTTGTCTGCCCAATTCTGCTCTTCTCTTGTGCCTAGGCTGCTACTATGTCTTCCGCCCCAAAACGGAAGAAAGATAACCTGACACGGGGTTCGTAATATGTCCCAAACTCTTATCGTGGCTAAATTTGGCGGCACCAGCGTTGCCGATTTTGATGCTATGAACCGCAGTGCAGATGTTGTGCTGTCGGATGCCAATACGCGTTTAGTGGTGCTCTCAGCCTCCGCTGGCGTCACCAATCTGCTGGTTGCCCTTGCTGAAGGTCAGGAACAAGCGCAGCGCGCTTACCTGCTGGATGAAATCCGCCGCATTCAATACGCCATCATCGATCGTTTGCAATCGCCGGAGGTGATCCGCGATGAGATTGATCGCATGCTGGAAAACATCACCATGCTGTCTGAAGCCACTTCGCTGGCGACCTCACATGCGCTGACCGATGAGCTGGTGAGCCACGGTGAGTTGATGTCGACGCTGCTGTTCGTGGAGATTCTGCGTGAGCGTCAGGTCAACAGTGAATGGTTTGACGTGCGTAAAGTGATGCGCACCAGCGATCGTTTTGGTCGCGCAGAACCGGAAGTGGCGACGCTGAAAGAGCTGGCCGCAACACAACTGCAGCCGCGCATTGCGGAAGCGCTAGTGGTAACGCAGGGCTTTATCGGTAGTGAAATCAAAGGCCGCACTACCACGCTCGGTCGTGGCGGCAGCGATTATACCGCTGCGCTGCTGGGCGAAGCGCTGCAGGCCGCACGTATTGATATCTGGACTGATGTGGCCGGTATCTACACCACCGATCCACGCGTGGTGTCCACCGCTAAACGCATCGAAGAAATTACCTTCGAAGAAGCAGCGGAAATGGCGATCTTTGGTGCCAAAGTGCTGCATCCAGCAACGTTGCTGCCCGCCGTACGCAGCGATATCCCGGTATTTGTCGGTTCGAGCAAAGATCCGGCCGCAGGCGGTACGCGCGTCTGCAACGAAACCAAAAATCCACCGCTGTTCCGTGCGCTGGCGCTGCGTCGCAAGCAGACGTTGGTAACGCTGCACAGCCTGAACATGCTGCATGCACACGGCTTCCTTGCCGAGGTATTTAACATCCTGGCGCGCCACAGTATCTCTGTCGATCTGGTGACCACCTCCGAAGTGAGCGTGGCGCTGACGCTGGACAGCACCGGTTCAACCACCACCGGCGACAGCTTGCTGACCCAGGCGCTGTTGACCGAACTCTCTTCGCTGTGCCGTGTGGAAGTGGAAGAGAATCTGGCGCTGGTGGCGATCATCGGCAACAACCTGTCAAAAGCCTGTGGCGTGGGTAAAGAAGTATTCGGCGCACTTGAGCCGTTTAACCTGCGTATGATTTGTTACGGTGCCAGCAGTTATAACCTTTGCTTCCTGGTTCCAACGCCAGATGCGGAAGAAGTGGTACGCGCGCTGCATAAGAATCTTTTTGGTTCTTAAGGCAAATTTTTAGCAGAATGAATCAAGCCGGACATTGTCCGGCTTTTTTATTGATTAAATTTGTTAAGCAATATTTTAAGCCCAGCGGCAGCCACTCTTTCGCTCCAGACATTTCTGATGATCCCCATTATAGCTCGCGATAACCGTCTTTTTCGCTGGGATTGCCTAAAAATCACACTAGTCTCACATTCAGCGGTAGCGCTTTAATCGCCGAAAACGATAATCGCCGCCGCGAAAAGATTAAATTATTTGAGGGGATAGATTTGAAAAGATCAGTGGCTGAAAACTCGGCACCTTTGTACTGGTTTTAGGCGGTTGTGGTAGTGCGGTTTTGGCTGCGGCTTTTCCAGAATTAGCTATTGGTTTTGCCGATGTCGCGCTGGCATTTGGTTTGACGGTGTTGGTGATGGCATTTGCCGTCGGCCATATTTCAGGCGGCCATTTTAACCCGGCGCGCAGCACCGCTGTGGCGATCTTCCAGGGGGTTAGGCGTTGGAACTGCTGTGGATGTTCTGGTTGTTACCGATTATCGGTGCCGCGATTGGTGGTGCGATCTACCGCTTTGTACTGGAAAAAGCAGAGTAACTTCGCCGTATTTCTGCGGATCGGCAGCAGCCGATCCGCATTTTCCCCCGCAAGCGACTTCCCGCCTTACGTCAAGATAATGAAATGTTATGATCCCGCGTCCGTCGCTGTGGTCGTTCCCTGCGCGACATTTCATCTGTGGCAATATAAAAAAATTCCTAAGGAAGTCTGGTTATGCTCGGCAAACTTACCCGCCTGTTCCCGCTCTGGGCCGTGCTGCTCTCGGTCGCTGCTTATTATTCTCCCACCACCTTTCTCGGCATTGGGCCGTGGGTGACTTACCTGCTGATGCTGATTATGTTCGGCATGGGCGTGACGCTAAATATCGATGATTTCAAACGCGTGCTGGTGCGTCCGGCGCCGGTGATCGCCGGTACTTTCCTGCATTATCTGGTGATGCCGCTGGCCGCGTGGGGTCTGGCAAAGCTATTCCAGATGCCACCTGATCTGGCAGCAGGGATGATTCTGGTCGGCAGCGTGGCTAGCGGTACCGCTTCTAACGTGATGATTTATCTGGCGAAGGGCGATGTGGCGCTGTCGGTGACCATCTCATCCGTCTCGGCGCTGGTGGGTGTTTTCGCCACGCCGCTGCTGACACGCTTCTACGTTGATACGCACATTCAGGTGGATGTGGTGGGCATGCTGCTCAGCATCGTGAAAATCGTGGTGATTCCGATTAGCCTCGGCCTGATTATCCATCACTCCATGAACAGCGTGGTGCGCCGCGTTGAGCCGTATCTGCCGGCGTTTTCGATGGTGTGTATTCTGCTGATCATCAGTGCGGTGGTGGCAGGCAGCCAGGGCTTTATCGGTTCCGTCGGCTTGATGGTGATTGTGGCGGTGATCCTGCACAACGCGATTGGTCTGCTGGGCGGTTATTGGGGTGGCAAGCTGTTTGGCTTCGATGAATCCACCTGCCGCACACTGGCGCTGGAAGTCGGCATGCAGAACTCAGGTCTGGCGGCGACGCTGGGCAAACTCTACTTCTCGCCGTTAGCTGCACTGCCGGGCGCGCTGTTCTCGGTGTGGCACAACCTGTCAGGTTCGCTGCTGGCCGGTTACTGGTCGGGTAAACCGATCGATAAGAAGCAGAAGTAATTGCGGTTTCAATAAACAGCGGTCGCCATGAATGGCGACCCTACAAAACGCACCTCTCTGCTGTTACAACTTCAGATAGGTGCGAATCCCATCCAGAAACATCTGCGTCGCCAGCATAATCAAAATCAATCCCATCAGGCGCTCCAGCGCGTTAACGCCTTTGTCGCCCAGCAGGCGTAAAAACAGCCCTGACATCAGCAAAATCACCACCGTCACGCCCCACGCGATCAGCAGCGCACCGACCAGATGCGTCATTTGATTAGGATATTGATGCGACAACAGCATCAGCGTCGCCAGCAGCGACGGACCGGCCACCAGCGGGATCGCCAGCGGCACGAGGAACGGCTCTTCACCGGCCGGTAAGCCGCTGGAGCTGCTCTCCTCGGAAGGGAATATCATGCGAATGGCGATCAGGAACAGAATGATGCCGCCGGAGATCGACACGGTTTCGGTGCGCAAATTAAGAAACGCCAGAATGCGTTCACCGGCGAATAAAAACAGCAGCATCAGAATCAGCGCGATCACCATTTCGCGCATCAGCACCACGCGGCGGCGTTTGGGTTCCAGATGCTTCAGTACCGACATGAAAATCGGCAGGTTGCCCAGCGGGTCCATAATCAACAACAGCAATATGGTCGCGGATATCATTTCAGTCATGTTGGGTTAGCCATTATTAGTTGTACTGCTGAAAAAGTTAACGCAATCGAATTAATTCACTTGCCAGAAGTGCTGCATTTTGTAGAGTTGACGGTCATAGGTAAACCTGATTATTACGCAGACTGGCATGATTATCCGGCCAGTCTTTTCCTCGCACCACACGGCCTCTTTCGAGAGCACCCGAGACGGACAGAAAATGAAGAATGTAGGTTTTATTGGTTGGCGTGGCATGGTCGGCTCAGTGCTGATGTCACGCATGAGCGAAGAACGCGATTTTGATGTCATCAATCCGGTCTTCTTCTCCACGTCACAGCTTGGTCAGGCGGCACCAACATTCGGCGGTAAGTCGACCGGTGCGCTGCAGGATGCTTTTGATATCGAGGCGCTGAAGGCGCTGGATATTATTATCACCTGCCAGGGCGGCGATTACACCAGTGAAGTCTATCCGAAGCTGCGCGAAAGCGGCTGGCAGGGTTACTGGATTGATGCGGCTTCCACGCTGCGCATGAAAGATGACGCCATCATCATTCTCGATCCGGTTAACCATAATGTGATTCGTCAGGGCCTCGACAACGGCATCAAAACCTTTGTTGGCGGTAACTGCACCGTCAGCCTGATGCTGATGTCACTGGGCGGTCTGTTTGCGAACGATCTGGTTGAGTGGGCGTCGGTTGCTACGTATCAGGCGGCATCGGGCGGCGGCGCGCGTCATATGCGTGAACTGCTGACGCAGATGGGCATGCTGCACGATCACGTGGCGAAATCCCTGCAGGATCCGGCGTCGGCGATTCTGGATATCGAACGCAGCGTGACCGATTTCACTCGCTCTGGCACCTTGCCAACCGACAACTTCGGCGTACCGCTGGCAGGCAGCCTGATTCCGTGGATCGACAAGCAGCTGGATAACGGCCAAAGCCGCGAAGAGTGGAAAGGCCAGGCGGAAACCAACAAAATTCTGCTCACCAGCAATGTGATTCCGGTTGATGGCCTGTGCGTACGCGTTGGCGCGCTGCGCTGCCACAGCCAGGCATTCACTCTGAAGCTGAAAAAAGACCTGCCGCTGAGCGAAATCGAACAGCTGCTGGCTTCACATAACGAGTGGGTGAAAGTGGTGCCAAACGATCGCGAAATCACCATGCGCGAACTGACACCCGCCGCCGTCACCGGTACCCTGACCACGCCAGTGGGTCGCCTGCGCAAACTGAACATGGGACCGGAATACCTTTCCGCCTTCACCGTAGGCGATCAGTTACTGTGGGGCGCGGCTGAACCGCTGCGTCGCATGCTGCGTCTGCTGATCGACTAAGCGCAGCGGCAAACCAGACAGGCCGGGGTTTCCCGGCCTTTTTTAGTAATCCAGGCTGCAAAAAGTCATGCAAATTGCGCCTGACAAGTGATCCGCTTCCCCTTTTTGCTCGCCCGATAAGTATTTTTCACGATCCTCCCTGGTTTCTGCTGTCCCCAAGCTATGATTTAACAGAGATGTGCCGGTTGTTAACTGTTTTTGTTTTTTCGAACTGAATGGTTGTTGTACACGGTGAAGATCTTTCCCACGGACGGTTGTGTCCTCGCGGTGTACCTATGGCTCAATGAAAAGCAGCGCACCCGAGGCGATAATCCTGCCGACTCGGGTCGCCTGCGCAAAATCATAGGAAGAAAGTCATGTCAGAGCTTCCCGATCGCCAGGCGATCAATGCCCTTTTTGCCGGGAATTATGCCGATCCCTTTTCACTACTGGGAATGCACCAAACTGCCCAAGGCCTTGAAGTGCGTGCGCTGCTGCCCGATGCCTCCGATGTTTGGGTGATTGAAACCAATACTGGACGCAAATGCGCCCAGCTAACCTGCCTCGACTCACGCGGTTTCTTCTGTGGCGTGATTCCGCGCCGAAAAAACCGGTTTGGCTATCAGCTGGCGGTGAACTGGCACGGCCAGCAAAACCTGATTGATGATGCCTATCGCTTCGGCCCGCTGCTGGAGGAGATGGATGCCTGGTTATTGGGTGAAGGCACGCATCTACGTCCTTACGAAACCCTCGGCGCGCACGGTACCACCATTGACGGCGTACACGGCACGCGCTTCGCCGTTTGGGCACCTAACGCGCGTCGCGTATCGGTGGTGGGCGAGTTCAACTTCTGGGATGGCCGACGCCATCCGATGCGTTTTCGCCGTGAACTCGGCGTTTGGGAACTGTTCATACCGGGCGCGGTGAACGGCCAGCTGTATAAGTTTGAAATCGTCGATAATTCCGGCCAGATGCGCATCAAAGCCGATCCCTTCGCCTTTGAAGCGCAAATGCGTCCACAAACCGCCTCGATGATCTGCGGGCTGCCGCCGAAAACCGAGATGCAGCCACGGCGCAAAGCCGCCAATGGATTTGACCAGCCGATTTCGATTTATGAAGTGCATCTCGGTTCATGGCGACGTCACACCGACAACAATTTCTGGCTCAGCTACAAAGAGCTGGCGGAGCAGCTCATCCCTTACGTCAAAGAGATGGGATTCACCCATATCGAACTGATGCCGATTAACGAACATCCGTTTGACGGCAGCTGGGGCTATCAGCCGCTCGGCATGTATGCGCCGACGCGCCGTTTTGGCACGCGCGATGAATTCCGCCACTTTATTGCCGCCGCGCATGATGCCGGCATTAATGTGCTGCTCGATTGGGTGCCCGGCCACTTCCCAAGTGATGATTTCGGCCTGGCGAAGTTCGATGGCACCGAACTCTACGAACACAGCGATCCGCGTGAAGGTTTTCATCAGGACTGGAACACGCTGATCTACAATTTTGGTCGCCGTGAAGTCAGCAATTATCTCTCCGGCAACGCCTTGTACTGGATGGAGCGCTTTGGCATTGATGGGCTGCGCGTCGATGCGGTGGCGTCAATGATCTACCGCGATTACAGCCGCGCCGAAGGCGAATGGGTGCCAAACCACTTTGGTGGACGCGAAAACCTCGAAGCGATTTCGTTCCTGCGTCATACCAACCGCATTCTGGGCCGCGCTGCGCCCGGCAGCGTCACGGTAGCCGAAGAGTCCACCGATTATCCTGGCGTTACGCGTCCTTCGGAAGATGGCGGCCTCGGCTTCTGGTTTAAATGGAATCTGGGCTGGATGCACGACACGCTGGATTACATGAAACTCGATCCGGTACATCGTCGCTACCATCATCAGCTGATGACCTTCGGCATGCTTTACAACTACACCGAAAACTTTGTGCTGCCGCTGTCGCACGACGAAGTGGTGCACGGCAAACGTTCGATCCTCGATCGCATGCCCGGCGATGCCTGGCAGAAGTTCGCCAACCTGCGCGCCTATTACGGCTGGATGTGGGGCTTCCCTGGCAAGAAGCTGCAATTTATGGGCAACGAGTTTGCGCAGGGACGCGAGTGGAACCACGACACGAGCCTCGACTGGCATCTGCTGGAAGGCGAGGATAACTGGCACAACGGCGTGCATCGTCTGGTACGCGATCTCAACCACACTTATCGCCATTTCGCGCCGCTGCATCAGCTCGATTTTGATGGGCAAGGTTTTGAGTGGCTGGTGGTCGATGACCATGAGAATTCGGTGTTCGTGTTTGTGCGCCGCGATCGCGAGGGCAATGAGATCATCGTGGTCAGCAACTTTACGCCGGTAGCGCGTCCGCACTATCGCTTTGGCGTCAATCAGCGTGGCGGCTGGCGCGAGATCATGAATACCGACCAGCACGATTATCACGGCAGCGACACGCGCAATCATGGTGTGGTGCACACCGATGAGATTGAAAGCCACGGTCGGCCGCAGTCGCTGAGTTTGACCTTACCGCCGTTGGCAACGCTTTGGCTGGTGCGGGAGAGCGACTGATGCTGGAGCAGGGGCAGCCGGAACCCTTAGGTGCGCACTATGATGGGCATGGCGTTAATTTCACGCTGTTCTCCCAGCATGCTGAACGCGTTGAACTCTGCCTGTTCGACGCGCACGGTGCTGAGCGCCGTTACGCGCTGCCCGCGCACAGCGGTGATATCTGGCACGGCTATTTCCCCGCGCTGAAGCCCGGCCAGCGCTATGGCTATCGCGTACACGGTCCGTGGGCACCGCAGCAGGGACATCGCTTTAATCCCGCCAAGCTTTTGGTCGATCCCTGTGCCAAAGCAGTAACGGATGAAGTGGCGGACGACGCGCGTTTCAACGGCGGTGAACGTGAACCGGATGGTGCCGACAACGCTGCCATCGCGCCGAAATCGCTGGTGATTGCCGAGGATTTTGACTGGGAAGGCGATTGCGCGCCGTGCACGCCGTGGGGCAACACGGTGATCTACGAAGCGCATGTGCGCGGCTTAACGCAGCAGCATCCGGAAATTCCGGAAAGGCTGCGCGGCACTTATGCGGCGCTGGGTCATCCTGCTATGGTGAAGTACCTGCGCCATCTCGGCATCACCGCGCTTGAGCTGTTGCCGATTGCTCAATTCACCAGCGAGCCGCGCCTGCGCCGCTTAGGGTTGAGTAATTACTGGGGTTATAACCCGTTTGCCTTGTGGGCGGTGGATGCGCGTTACGCCTCGGGCGAAAACGGTTTAACGCCGTTGCAGGAGTTTCAGCAGGCGGTCAAAGCGCTGCACGCGGCGGGCATCGAAGTGATTCTCGATGTGGTGTTCAACCACACCGCCGAGCTGGAAGAGATCGGGCCAACGATTTCGCTGCGCGGCGTGGATAACGCCAGCTATTACTGGCTGGATGGCAACGGCGAATACCAAAACTGGACCGGCTGCGGCAACACGCTGAACCTCAGCCATCCGCAGGTGATGGTGTGGGCGCTGGAAGCACTGCGCTACTGGGTGCGCGTTTGCCATGTTGATGGTTTCCGCTTTGACCTCGCCAGCGTGTTGGGGCGCACGCCGGAATTTCATCAGGATGCGCCGCTGTTTGCCGCCATCAAAGCCTGTCCGTTGCTCTCTAAGGTGAAGCTGATTGCCGAGCCATGGGACATCGGTCCCGGCGGTTATCAGGTCGGCAGCTTTCCGCCGGACTTCGCCGAGTGGAACGACCATTTTCGCGATGCGGCACGCCGTTACTGGCTGCAGGGTCAACTGAATAATGGCGATTTCGCCCGCCGTTTTGCCGCATCCAGCGACGTTTTCCAGCGTGAGGCGCGTCTGCCGCACGCCAGCATCAATCTGATTACCGCTCACGACGGTTTCACGCTGCGTGATGTGGTGAGCTTCAACAACAAACACAATCAGGCCAACGGCGAAGACAATCGCGACGGCAGCAGCAGTAACTTCAGCCATAACCACGGCAAAGAGGGATTGCAGGTCAACTTCGATATTGTCGAACGGCGGCGGCGTAGCGTGCATGGCTTGCTGACCACGCTGCTGCTGGCGCAGGGCACGCCGATGCTGCTGGCGGGTGACGAACGCGGTCACAGCCAGCACGGTAACAACAACGCCTATTGCCAGGACAATCCGCTGACCTGGTTGAACTGGCAACAGGATGATTTTGGCCTGGTCGACTTCACTGCTGCGTTAATCCGCCTGCGCCAGCGCATTCCCGCGTTGACGCAGGATCGCTGGTGGCAGGAGGGCGATGGCAGCGTGCAGTGGTGCAATGCCAGCGGCACACCACTGGAAGCCGAGCAGTGGGAACAGGGGACGCACAGAATGCAGATCCTGCTCTCCGGCCGCTGGTTAATAACAATAAATGCCACGGAATCGGTGAGTGATATCGCCTTACCAGACGGAGAGTGGCGTGCCATTCCTCCTTTCGCCGGGGAAGATAACCCCATCCTGACAACTGTCTGGCACGGTCCCGCACACGGTGTGTGTGTGTTCCTAAAGCAATCATAAGGAGTCAGACATGGTGAAATTAGATAGAACAGATCATCTGATGCTGGCGCGCCAGCTCCCTACACAAACGGTTGCCCTGATCCTTGCTGGCGGGCGCGGTACGCGCCTGAAAGATCTCACCGCGAAACGCGCCAAACCTGCCGTGCACTTCGGTGGCAAGTTCCGCATCATCGACTTTGCGCTGTCCAACTGCATCAACTCGGGCATTCGGCGCATCGGCGTGATCACACAATATCAGTCACATACGCTGGTGCAGCACATCCAGCGCGGCTGGTCGCTGTTCAACGAAGAGATGAACGAGTTTGTCGATCTGTTGCCGGCACAGCAGCGTGCCGCTACCGAACACTGGTATCGCGGCACGGCCGATGCGGTGACGCAGAACCTCGACATTATTCGCCGCTACAACGCGCAGTACATCGTGATACTCGCCGGGGATCACATCTACAAAATGGATTACTCGCGCATGTTGCTCGACCATGTCGATCGCGGCGCGAAATGCACCATCGCCTGCTTACCGGTGCCGTTGGCCGAAGCCACGGCGTTTGGGGTGATGGCGGTGGATGCCGAAAACAACGTGGTCGATTTTGTTGAAAAACCGCCGAAGCCGCCGTCAATGCCGGGTGATGACAGCCGCGCGCTGGCCAGCATGGGCATTTACGTGTTCAACGCCGATTACCTGTATCAACTGCTGGAAGAGGACCTGCAAGTGGCCGATTCCAGCCACGATTTCGGCAAAGATCTGCTGCCGAAAATCGTCGCCAGCGGCGAGGCGTATGCGCACTCCTTCACGCTCTCCTGCGTGCAGGTGGATGAAAACGCCGAGCCGTACTGGCGCGACGTCGGGACGCTGGAAGCGTACTGGCGCGCCAATCTCGATTTGGCGTCGGTTACGCCCGAGCTGGATATGTACGACCACAGCTGGCCGATACGTACCCACATGGAACCGCTGCCGCCGGCGAAATTTGTGCAGGATCGATCCGGCAGCCACGGCATGACAATGAATTCGTTGGTTTCGGGCGGCTGCATCATCTCCGGTTCGGTGGTGGTGAATTCGGTGCTGTTCCCGCGCATTCGCATCAACTCGTTTTGCAACATTGATTCCGCAGTGCTGCTGCCTGATGTGGTGGTTGGCCGATCGTGTCGTCTGCGTCGCTGCGTGATCGATCGCGCCTGCGAGCTGCCAGAAGGCATGGTCATTGGCGAAAACCCCGACGAAGACAGCCGTCGTTTTTACCGTTCTGAAGAGGGCATCGTACTGGTGACGCGCGCCATGCTGGCCAAATTGGCCGGAGGCGGTCAGTAAGTGACGAAAGATTATAGAGAAAATTGCCGCGTGGAACGTGTGCGATAACAATAGGGGTTCAGGATGCAGGTTTTACATGTCTGTTCAGAGCTTTTCCCGCTGTTGAAAACCGGCGGACTGGCTGATGTCGTCGGTGCATTACCACAGGCGCAAATAGCCGATGGTACGGATGCGCGGGTGTTGATTCCCGCCTATCCGGATCTGCGTAAAGGAATTCCTGATACTGAGGTCCTGGCGGAGTTGCAAACTTTCGCCGGACCGGTACGCTTACTTTTTGGACAATTTAACGGCGTTGGTATTTATTTAATCGATGCGCCGGGATTGTATGAACGTCCCGGCAGCCCGTATCACGATACCTCGCAGTTTGCTTACGTGGATAACTATCTGCGTTTTGCGCTGCTGGGCTGGATGGGCGCCGAGATTGCCAGCGGGTTAGATACGGATTGGCAGCCGGATATCGTGCACGCGCATGACTGGCATGCAGGCTTAACCTGCGCCTATATCGCCGCGCGCGGTCGTCCGGCAAAAACGGTGTTCACCGTGCATAATCTGGCGTATCAAGGGCTGTTTTCTGCGCGTCATCTGGATGAGATCCAGATCCCGCGCGCCTTCTTTGACATGCATGGACTGGAGTTCTTCGGGCAAATTTCTTACCTCAAGGCGGGCCTGTTTTATGCCGATCATATAACGGCGGTCAGCCCGACTTACGCGCTGGAGATCACCCGACCGGAATTTGGTTACGGCATGGAAGCGCTACTCGAGCAGCGACTGCGTGAAGGACGACTGAGCGGGATTTTGAACGGCGTCGATCCGGGCATTTGGGACCCGGCGCACGATCTGCTGCTCACCGCGCGCTACGACAGCGAAACGCTGGAGAGCAAAGCGGAGAACAAGCGCCAGCTACAGATTGCCATGGGCCTGAAGGTGGATGATAAGGCGCCGGTGTTCTGCGTTATCAGCCGTCTGACCAAACAGAAAGGGCTGGATCTGGTACTGGAAGCGCTGCCGGGCTTGCTGGCGCAGGGCGGACAGCTGGTGCTGCTCGGTCAGGGTGATGCCGAGCTGCAGCAAGGTTTCCTGGCGGCGGCGGCCGAACATCCGGGCCGCGTTGGCGTGCAGATTGGCTATCACGAAGCCTTCTCGCACCGCATTGTCGGCGGCGCGGATGTGATTATGGTGCCGAGCCGTTTTGAGCCGTGCGGCTTAACCCAGCTGTACGGTTTGAAATATGGCACGCTGCCGCTGGTGCGTCGCACCGGTGGACTGGCGGATACGGTGCAAGACAGCTCGCTTGAGAACCTGGCGGATGGTGTTGCCAGCGGTTTCACCTTTGAAGACAGTAATGCCTGGTCGCTGCTGCGGGCGATTCGGCGCGCATTTGTTCTGTGGTCTCGTCCTGCACTCTGGCGCTACGTTCAGCGGCAGGCGATGGGGATGGATTTTAGTTGGCAGGTGGCAGCACAAGCCTACCGCGATCTTTATCAACGTTTGCTGTAATGAGAGATTGGGATACTTGATATGAATGCACCTTTCACCTATGCCTCACCCACGCTGACGGTTGATGCACTGAAGCACTCAATCGCCTATAAGCTGATGTTTACTATTGGTAAAGATCCATCGATTGCGAATAAGCATGAGTGGCTTAACGCCGCGCTCCTGGCGGTGCGTGATCGCATGGTGGAACGCTGGTTGCGCTCCAGCCGCGCGCAGCTCTCGCAGGATGTGCGACAGGTTTATTATCTGTCGATGGAGTTCCTGATGGGGCGCACGCTCGGCAATGCGTTGCTGGCGATGGGCATTTATGAGGATCTCAATCAGGCGCTGGAGGAGATGGGCCTCGATCTCAGCGAGCTGATGGAAGAGGAGAACGATCCCGGCCTCGGCAACGGCGGTTTGGGTCGTTTAGCGGCCTGTTTCCTCGATTCGCTCGCCACGCTCGGTTTACCGGGGCGCGGTTACGGCATCCGTTACGATTACGGCATGTTTAAGCAGAATATCGTTGACGGGCAGCAGCGCGAATCGCCGGATTACTGGCTGGAGTACGGCAATCCGTGGGAGTTTCAGCGCTTTAACACGCGCTACAAAGTGCGCTTCGGTGGCCGTCTGCAACACGAAGGCGCGCGAGTGCGCTGGGTGGAAACCGAGGAGATCGTGGCGATGGCCTACGATCAAATCATTCCCGGTTTTGATACCGATGCCACCAACACGCTGCGTCTGTGGGGCGCGCAGGCCAGTAATGAAATCAACCTCGGTAAGTTTAATCAGGGCGATTACTTCGCTGCGGTAGAAGATAAAAACCACTCGGAAAACGTGTCACGCGTGCTCTATCCCGATGACTCCACCTATTCAGGCCGCGAACTGCGTCTGCGTCAGGAGTATTTCCTCGTTTCCTCGACGGTGCAGGATATTCTCAACCGTCATTGGCAGATGCATGAAACCTGGGACAATCTGCCAGACAAAATTGCCATCCACCTTAACGATACGCATCCGGTGCTGGCCATTCCGGAACTGATGCGTCTGCTGATCGATGAGCAGAAATTCAGCTGGGACGATGCCTTTGAAGTGACCTGTCAGGTGTTCTCCTACACTAACCACACGCTGATGACCGAAGCGCTGGAAACCTGGCCGGTGGATATGATCGGCAAGATCCTGCCGCGTCATCTCAGCATCATTTTTGAAATCAACGACTACTTCCTGAAAACCATCCAGGAATACTATCCGGATGATTGGGAGCTGTTAGCGCGCATCTCGATCATCGACGAAAACGATGGCCGCCGCATTCGTATGGCATGGCTGGCGGTGGTGGTGAGCCACAAGGTTAACGGTGTATCGGAGCTGCACTCCAACTTGATGGTGCAATCGCTGTTCGCTGACTTCGCGCGTCTGTTCCCTGGCCGTTTCTGCAATAAAACCAACGGCGTGACGCCACGTCGCTGGCTGGCGCTGGCCAATTCGGCGCTCTCCGACGTGCTGGATGAGGCGATTGGCCGCAACTGGCGTACCGATCTTGGCCAGCTCAATGAACTGACCACGCAGGTCGATTATCCGGCCTTTATCGAACAGATCGCCGACGCCAAGTTCGCCAACAAGAAACGCCTGGCGGATTGGGTGGCGAAGAACATGGATATCGTGCTTGATCCCCATGCGCTGTTCGATGTGCAGATTAAGCGCATCCACGAATATAAACGTCAGCTGCTAAACGTGCTGCACGTGATTACGCGCTACAACCGTATCAAGGCCGATCCCAACGCTGAATGGGTGCCGCGCGTTAATATCTTCGCTGGTAAAGCGGCGTCGGCCTATTACGTGGCGAAGCACATCATTCACCTGATCAACGATGTCGCCAATGTGATCAACAACGATCCGCAGGTGAAGAACAAGCTGAAGGTGGTGTTCATTCCGAACTATGGCGTGAGCCTGGCGCAGATCATTATTCCGGCGGCGGATCTCTCCGAGCAGATTTCAACGGCGGGAACTGAAGCGTCTGGCACCAGTAACATGAAGTTTGCGCTGAACGGCGCGTTAACCATCGGCACGCTGGATGGCGCAAACGTCGAGATGCTGGAGCATGTCGGCAAGGAGAATATCTTTATCTTCGGCAACACCACGCCGCAGGTCGAGAAGCTGCGCACCGATGGCTACAACCCGCGTAAGTATTACGAGGACGATCCCGAGTTGCATCAGGCGCTGACGCAAATCGCCAGCGGCGTGTTCAGCCCGCAGGAGCCGGGGCGCTACCGTAATCTGTTTGATGCGCTGGTGAACTTCGGCGATCACTACCAGCTGCTGGCGGATTATCGCAGCTATGTGGATACCCAGGACAAGGTGGACAAGCTTTATCGTCAGCCGGACAAGTGGCAGCGCAGCGCAGCGCTGAATATCGCCAATATGGGTTATTTCTCGTCGGACCGCACCATTCAGGAGTATGCGGATGAGATCTGGCACATTTCGCCAGTGAGATTGTAAGGCGAGGGTTGCAAACCAGGTCGCCATGAATGGCGACCCTACGAAAACCGCATTGAGCCATTTGTAGGGTCGCCATTCATGGCGACCGTTCCAAAGCTTATTTCAATGTGATGCTTTTGACGATGTTATCTGCATCGCTTTGCGCCTGCTGTTGGTTATCAGCTGGCAAGGTAATCTGCAGCGTCAGCAGTTTTCCGTCCACTTTTGCCAGAATCACCGAAGACCATGAGGTCTGATTGTTGGCAGAAATCACCGTATCCAGCTGTTGTGCCGGCTGGTCTTTCAGCGTTACCGCTTTGTTAGACACCACCTGCAACTGTGGATCGCGACCGCGCTGCTGCTGTTCCAGACGCTGTGCCAGCGCATCAAGCGCTTCGTTGGTGGGATCGCCTGCAATCACGATAATCGCGCGCTGACCGGTTTCGTCGGCATAGACGTGCATGTTGGTGGATTCAGAGCCGAGCTTGCCGCTCTTGTCAGACATGCCCGCCGGCAGAGAGAAGCTCAGTTTGCCGTCCATCAGGTTAACCGTCTGGGCCGACTGGCTGGCGCTCGCACCGTTGCTGTTCGCTGCCGCATCATCTTTCTTCTGGTCACATGCCGCCAGGCCGATAACCAACAGGCCAATACCCACATATTTCACTACGTTACGCATTCTTTTCCCTTTTACATGATTCCAGTCGTTTAGGTTTATAGCCTAAATAATTCAAGCGGCAGAAAGGCGGTAAGCGCGTGAACCCATGAGCTTACATGAGTAAGTGATTGGGTGAACGCGTGCAACCAACGCATCTGCCGTTTGAAGTATGACGGCTATAAAAACGGAATCGGCGGTTAAAAGCAACCGCCGGTATGTCAGGAAATCTTAGCGTGCGGTAGCGTTTCGTCTATGTGCAATTAGCCGAAATTGATCTGCTGCTGCGCGGAACGTTCGGCTAAGCGCTTCAGCATGGCATTCAGCAGTACGCCGTAAGCTGGGAGGAAGAAGATCATGCAGATCAGCACCTTGAAGCTGTAATCCACCAGTGCGATTTCGACCCAGTGCGCCGCCATAAACGGGTCTGGACTCTTGTAGAAGGCGATGAAAAAGAAGGCCAGCGTATCGCTGATATTACCGAGGAACATCGCTGCCGCTGGGGCAATCCACCACTGCGATAAACGGCGCAAACGGTTAAAAACGTGGACGTCGAGAATCTGTCCCAGCGCATAAGCCATAAAGCTGGCGCAGGCGATACGCGCAACAAACAGATTTACCTCTTCCAGTGATGCCCAACCTTGCCATTCGCCCTGATAAAACACGCAGGAAACGATGTAGGAGATCACCAGCGCGGGCATCATCACCGCCAGAATAATGCGACGAGCCAGCGGCGCGCCAAAGATACGCACGGTGAGATCGGTAGCGAGGAAAATAAACGGAAAGCTAAACGCGCCCCATGTGGTGTGGAAGCCGAAGATGGAAACCGGCAGCTGTACCAAATAGTTACTGGAGGTGATCACCAGCAGATGGAAAAGCGATAGCCAAAACAGCGCATGCATGCGCTGACGTGCAGAAAAGTTGATCATTGTAAGCCTTTTTAGTGATGGGGTGAGGGAACCCAGGTTCGTGCGTTGGCACGATGGTAAATAAAAAATCGGCGGCATCTTAACGCGTTGCGCAATTTATGCAATGGTTAATTTTAACGCAATCGTTATCGCCTTGCGTTGGCTCATTCGCGCGCTAGAATGAGCGCCCATCACTAACAACTGACAGAGAATCATGAGCGATCCCTTTTCTGCGCCAGACCATCAGCTTGATGCCCTTGGCCTGCGCTGCCCGGAGCCGGTAATGATGGTGCGTAAAACCGTGCGCAGCATGCAGGCCGGTGAAACCTTGCTGATCATTGCTGACGATCCCGCTACTACGCGCGATATTCCTGGTTTCTGCCGCTTTATGGAGCATGAGTTGCTGGCACAGCAGACCGAAAGCCTGCCGTACCAGTTTCTGATTAAAAAAGGCGCCTAACGCTGACGCAGCAAGCGCAGCGCGTTGGCTGTCACCAGTGCGGTGGCACCGGAATCCGCTAAGACCGCCAGCCACAAACCGGTGAAGCCGAGCAGCGTGGTGACCAGAAAAATCGCCTTCAATCCCAACGCCAGCGCCACGTTTTGACGAATGATGGCGCGCGTGCGCCGTGCCAGCACAAGGGTGCGTGGCAGAATCGCCAGCTGGTTTTGCGTTAATGCCACATCCGCGGCTTCCAGCGCCACATCGGTGCCGCTGCCCATCGCAATGCCAATGGTGGCGGCTTTCATGGCGGGCGCATCGTTAATGCCATCGCCGACCATCGCCAATGCCTGCTGCGCGCCTAACGTCCTCACCGCCTCAACTTTATCAGCGGGCAGCAAACCCGCGCGATAATTGATGTTGAGTTCAGCCGCAATGGCGGCGGCCGCGCGTGGATTGTCGCCGGTGAGCATCACGCTATTCACGCCAAGCTTCTGCAACTCAGCCAGCGCGCGGATCGCTTCGCTGCGCAACTGGTCCTGCAACGCTAACGCGCCCAGCACCTGCTGCTCCTGCAACAGCAGCACCACGGTTTGGCCCTGCGCTTCCAATTCAGCAATCTGCTGTTGCTGTGCGTCGTCGAGATGGCTGACTTCGCGCGGCGTGAGCAGTTGATAGGTTACGCCAGCGATCGCGGCACGAATGCCGCTGCCGGCCAGGGTTTGCTGCTGTGCCGCTTGCGGAATGGTGAGCGCGCGACGCTCGGCTTCGCTGACAATCGCCCGCGCCAGCGGATGGGTGGAACCTTGTTCAACGGCGGCGGCGATACTTAGGAGATTGTCTTCCGCCATCGCGCCAAAAGGCTGGATGTGGTTGATCTGCGGTTTACCGGCGGTCAGCGTGCCGGTTTTATCGAACGCCATCATACTCACGCGACTGAGACGCTCCAGCGCCGCGCCGCCTTTGATCAGCGCGCCCTGACGCGCGGCAGCGGCCAGGCCCGAGGTGATGGCGGCAGGCGTCGAGATCACCAGCGCACACGGGCAACCAATCAGCAGCAGCGTCAACCCTTTATAAATCCACGGCAACCACTCGCCAAAGCCCAGCAGCGGCGGCAGCACCATCACCAGCAGCGCCAGCAGCATAATGGCGGGCGTATAAATGCGGCTGAAGCGATCGATAAAACGCTCAACCGGCGCACGATGGATTTCGGCTTCCTCAATCAGTTGCAGAATGCGGTCAATGGCACTTTGGCCCGGCTGGGAAATGACTTTCAACGTCACCAGACGATCAAGGCTGGTGGCGCCGGCCATGATCTGTTCGCCTGGCTCACGCGCTACCGGCAGCGATTCGCCGGTCAGCGCGCTTTCATCAAAGCTGGCGCTGGCGTGCAACAGTTCGCCATCGGCCGGTAAACGTCCGCCAGCCGCCACTTCAATCACATCGCCGGGTTGTAATACCTCTAAGCGGACGTTTTCCCGCTGCGTGTCGTTGATGCGCGTGGCGGTATCCGGGCGCAGCGCCATCAGCGCGGTGACACCACGGCGTGCACGTGCGGCGGCGTAAGCTTCCAGGCGTTCACCCAGTTGAAACAGCAGCAACACCATCGCGGCTTCGGCATGCGCGCCAATCACCAGTGCGCCAGCGGCGGCGATGGTCATCAGCATCTCAATGCTGAACGGCGAACCGCTGCGCAGCAGTTTCCAGGCACTGCGGGCAATCGGCGCTAAACCAACCAAGGTGGTGGCAATAAACAGGCGATCGCCCCAAAGCGGCGAAAACTGGCTCAGCAGCCAGCTGGCGAGCATTAGTCCGCCAAGCAGCAGCAAACCGGCATTTTCCTGCCAGCGGCTTTCGGGTTGAGGAGGCGATGGGGAATCGCTGGCGCTCAGCGTGAAGCCAGCATTTTTCACCACCTGTTCGATGGTGGCGCGGATATCGTGGTCGGCATCAACCACCAGTTTTTCACTGGCAAAAATCACGCGGGCTTGTTGTACCTGCGGCACGCGTTGCACGGCGGTTTCAATTTTACGCGCGCAGCTGGGGCAATCCATGCCAGCAATCTGCCAGCGGAATTGATGTGAGGTGAGCGCGGGCCTGTCGCTTTCGGCGTCGCTTTCGCCGCCGGGCGATCCGCTGTCGCTGTCACAGCAGCCGCAATCGCTGTCTGGTGTAACGGGCTGCGCCGCGGAAATTTTCATTGTTACGGGTTTTATGCTGCGAATTGAGCACAGCGGCTGCGGCTGACGGTGAGATTTGCCACAGCGGCAAGGGTGAGCATGTTGATGCATATAACCTCCGGAATCAGGGGCGGGCTGATGCCCGCGCCCTAATGCTACACTCTGGAGTGGACTCCAGAGTCAAGCGGAAGGTGAGGTTATCTTCAGTAGAGCCACAGTGAACGCACAATCATGAAGTGACCGGCAAAGTAGCAGGCGGCGACGATGGCGCTATCGGCGCTGAAACGGCGGCGATAATGCGAGATAAACCAGACTATATTGGCTAACAGCAGCAACGCGGCACCCACCAGCAGCGAGAAGCTGAAGTCAGTTGGACGGAAGAAGTAGTTCTCCGCCGCCATCCAGTTCATCACCAGCGTCATGCCGATTAAGGTGCAGATCGGCCAGCGCAGATCTTCCAGCTTGGTCCACAGAATCCCGATAACAATCACACCAATAATCAGGAAGGTGAGAGGAATCGGCCAGAAGAAACTCATGGTCATGTGCGCAGCAAAACTGATGGTGTACAGCAGATGCGACAGGAAGAACGCGCCCAGCGCATAGAGCATCTGCTGACGCGGCAACAGCATTAACGCGTCACCCACCAGCGTGGCGACCAGACCGGCCAGAATCAAATAATCGGTGGTGTTGAAGGTTGGAGCTTGCCACGCCCAGGCAACGAGCAACAGCAAGGTGACAGGTTTAAATAGCCAGCGTTGCCATTGCGGACCGCGGTATGAAGCATCGACGTAGAGCCAGCCGGAAAAAAGTACGGCAAGGAAAGACCAAAGCATTTTTTCTCCCTTTTCTGGACGAAATGTCCGCCAGTTTGATGAATTTTCCCAAAATCACCTTCTCAGTGTAAGTTACCGCCGCCGAATGTGACAATCAGCCGACTCTGGTTGTATGCTTTGTCGTCTTTACCCGTTCCGAATTAACGCAAAGCACGAGATAAATCATGAGCAAACCACCGCTAATCTTTTTCATCGTACTGGCCATTATTGCCGTTTTGGCGACCCGTCAGTTTATTAAACAGCGCCGCGAAACGGCGGTGAACGATGCTTCGCCGGTGCGCTCGCTGAGCGTGAAAGTGAAAACTAAACGCGAATTTCCGTCACCCAATCGCCGTTCACGTCAGCGTGAAGAGATTGTGGCGGAAGAGATGAAGTATGAAGCCTGGTTCCATCCGCTGAACGGTGCCAGCGATATCAAAGTGACGGTGAACGCGAACGAGTATCACCAGATCGATAAGGGCGCGAAGGGCGAGTTGAAGATGAAGGGCACGCGTTTCGTAAGTTTTACCCCGGTCCCGTAGGGTCGCCATTCATGGCGACCTGGTTATAGGCCGCACCAACCTACATCTTCGGATAATGCTTTTTCTGCCACGCCAACAGTTCAAACACGCCAAAGAAGAAGATCTTCGCCTGGGTTACGCCGCTCAGTTTCGGGGCGTCTTTCGATTGGGTCGCGCGCAGCAACACCAGTTGCAGGCCGTGCATAATCACCATAAAGAACAGCGCCACGTGCACGAAATAGCGCAGCGGCGTCGGGAAAGGGTGCACCAGATTGAGCAGTAAAAAGGCCCAGACGCATATCATCAGCAAACGTCCCACATTAAGCCACATCGTGCGTCTCCTGTTGACGTTGATAAAGGCGATAAGCCACCTGACCGGCAATCTTTTCGCGATACAAATCCCAATTCGCAGGTGCTACGGGCGTGCCGTTTTCCACTTCGCTCTCGACATAAATCAGCGCTTCAGCCGCTAACCAGCCATTTTTCTCCAGCAGCGTCAACGTTTCCTGTAACAACCCTTTACGGAACGGCGGATCGACAAACACCACATCAAACGGCTCGCCCGGCTGGCTCAGCCACTGCAGCGTATTGGTTTGCACCACCTTGGCCTGCGAGGCGCGCAGCGTTTGCAGGTTCTGTGACAGCTGTTGCGCCACAGCACGCTCCAGCTCCAACAGCGTGGCTGAAGCCGCATAACGAGACAGCGCTTCCAGCCCTAACGCGCCGCTGCCGGCGAAACAATCGAGGCAGCGCGCTTCCTGAATATCCGGTGCCAGCCAGTTGAACAGGGTTTCACGTACGCGATCGGTGGTGGGGCGCAAACCTGCGCTATCCGGCACCGGTAATTTACGGCCGCGCCACTGACCGCCAATGATGCGGATCTGGCCAGCGCTGCTGCTACGGGGGGCTTTACTCATTTTGCTCACAACTCGTCATAATTTGTTGCGTAGTTTAACGGGCGTAGCGGGCAGAAGAAACGTTAAAAAAGGGTGCTGTGGTGCGCTGGCTGGAAAGTGTTAGACTACTGAGTTGGTATAGTGCGCGTAATTACCTGATTTTTACGCCGCTCACCCGCTTAAAATTGAATATTTTATCCCCTGGGAACAAGCGTGCTACCGGGAATAAGCCATCGAGGAGTAGGGTCACACAATGGCAAAAGAGAAAAAACGCGGCTTTTTTTCCTGGTTAGGCTTTGGCAAAGAAGAAGAGACGCAACAACCTGCTGAAGAGCAGCAGCAAACCACCGAGGTGGTCGCTGAGCCTGCCGTTGAAGAGAGTGCGCTCGATCGTGCCGAAGCGCAGGCTGTCGAAACCGTCGCCGTCACCGAACAGGTGGCGGAACAGCAGCAGGTTGAAGCGGAACTGATTGAAGCGCCGGTTATCGAGCCGCAGGAACCTGAACCGGTTACCGCCATCGTTGAAGACGTGCTGCCGGAAGAGATAACGCAGCCGGATGTGGCACCAATCGAAGAAGAGCCGCAGCGGGAAGAGCTGGCGCTTGATGAGCCAGAACGGGATGAAGAAGCGCCTTTAACCGATGAAGAACTGGAAGCGCTGGCGTTAGCGGAAACCTATGCGGAAGATGCCGAGCTAGCCGAAGCTACGCAGGATACCGTGAGCGATCTGCCGCTGGCCGCTGCGCCGATAATTGCGCAGGAGCAGGAACGTCCTACCAAAGAGGGCTTTTTCGCCCGTCTGAAACGCAGCCTGGTCAAAACCCGTGAAAACCTCGGTTCGGGCTTTATCAGCCTGTTCCGTGGTAAGAAAATTGATGATGATTTGTTTGAAGAGCTGGAAGAGCAGCTGCTGATTGCCGACGTTGGCGTTGAAACCACGCGCCGCATCATCACCAATCTGACACAACAGGCCAACCGCAAGCAGCTGCGCGATGCGGAAGCGCTGTATGGCCTGCTGAAAGCTGAAATGTCCGGTATTTTGGAAAAAGTGGATCAGCCGCTGGAAGTGGGTGGCAAAACGCCCTTCGTCATCCTGATGGTGGGCGTCAACGGCGTGGGTAAAACCACCACCATCGGTAAGCTGGCGCGTCAGTATCAGGCGCAGGGCAAATCGGTGATGCTGGCAGCGGGTGATACCTTCCGTGCCGCCGCCGTTGAGCAGCTGCAGGTTTGGGGCCAGCGCAACAACATTCCTGTGGTGGCGCAGCACACCGGCGCCGATTCTGCCTCGGTGATTTTTGACGCCATTCAGGCCGCCAAGTCGCGCAATGTGGATGTACTGATCGCCGATACCGCCGGTCGCCTGCAAAACAAATCGCACCTGATGGAAGAGCTGAAGAAAATTACCCGCGTGATGAAGAAGCTGGATGAAGATGCGCCGCATGAAGTGATGCTGACGCTCGACGCCAGCACCGGGCAAAACGCCATCAGCCAGGCCAAACTGTTCCATGAAGCGGTGGGCCTGACCGGCATCACCCTGACGAAACTGGATGGCACCGCCAAAGGCGGCGTGATCTTCTCGGTTGCCGATCAGTTCGGCATTCCGATTCGTTATATCGGTGTTGGGGAAGGCATCGAGGATTTACGGCCGTTTAAGGCCGCAGACTTTATTGAGGCACTGTTTGCCCGAGAGGAATGATTGGGATGATTCGCTTTGAAGAGGTCAGTAAAGCTTACCTGGGAGGACGTCAGGCGCTGCAGGGAGTGGATTTCCATCTGCGTCCCGGCGAAATGGCGTTCCTGACCGGCCATTCCGGTGCGGGGAAAAGTACCTTACTGAAGCTGATTTGTGGCATTGAGCGCCCGAGCGCCGGGCAGATCTGGTTTAGCGGCCACGATATTTCGCGTCTGCGTCACAGCGAAGTGCCTTTCCTGCGACGTCAGATCGGCATGATTTTCCAGGATCACCATTTGTTGATGGATCGTTCGGTCTACGACAACGTGGCGATCCCGCTGATTATTTCCGGTGCCAGCGGCGAAGATATTCGTCGGCGCGTGTCGGCCGCGCTGGATAAAGTCGGCCTGCTCGACAAAGCGAAAAGCTATCCGATTCAGCTCTCTGGCGGTGAACAACAGCGTGTCGGCATTGCCCGCGCGGTGGTGAACAAGCCTGCGGTGCTGCTGGCGGATGAACCTACCGGTAACCTCGACAACGCGCTGTCGGAAGACATCCTGCGCCTGTTTGAAGAGTTCAACCGCGTTGGCGTCACGGTATTAATGGCAACGCACGATGTCGGGCTGATTGCACGCCGGAATTATCGCGTGATGACGCTCAATCAGGGACGTCTGCACGGAGGCCACGATGGTCAATAAACGCAACAAGCGCGCACCTGCGCCGAAAGCGAAGCAGCCCTCTAAAAGCAAGGCGCTGAAAGGCGGCTGGCAGGAGCAGTGGCGCTATGCGCTGCGCGGCACGCTGTCGGATATGTGGCGTCAGCCGCTGGCAACGCTGCTGACGGTGATGGTGATTGCCATTTCCCTGACGCTGCCAAGCGTGTGCTACATGGTGTGGAAGAACGTCAGCCAGGCGGCGACGCAGTGGTATCCCGCGCCACAGTTAACGGTGTATCTGGATAAAGCGTTGGATGACACTGCGGCGGAGAACGTTACTGCACAGCTCAAGCAGCTCGACGGCGTGGATAACGTCAATTACCTGACTCGCGAAGAAGCACTGAATGAGTTCCGTAACTGGTCTGGTTTTGGTGGTTCGATGGACATGCTGGAGCAGAATCCGCTGCCGGCGGTGGCCATCATCACGCCGAAACTCAATTTCCAGAATTCGGACACCATGGCGAATCTGCGCGATCGCGTCGCGAAAGTGCAGGGCGTTGATGAAGTGCGCATGGATGACAGCTGGTTCGCGCGTTTAGCGGCCTTAACCGGGCTGGTGGGGCAGATTGCCTCAATGATTGGCCTGCTGATGGTGGTCGCGGTGTTCCTGGTGATCGGCAACAGCGTGCGGCTCAGCATCTTTGCGCGGCGCGATACCATTAACGTGCAGAAGTTGATTGGTGCCACCGACGGCTTTATCCTGCGTCCCTTCCTGTACGGCGGTGCGCTGTTAGGATTTGGTGGCGCGGTTCTCTCGCTGCTGCTCTCCGAAGTGCTGGTGTTGCGCCTGCAATCGGTGGTGGCGCAAGTGGCAACAGTATTCGGTACCACCTTTGTGCTGGAAGGTTTTTCCTGGGATGAAGGGCTGCTGTTATTGTTGATCGCCGCCATCATCGGCTGGATTGCTGCCTGGCTAGCAACGGTACAACATTTACGCCGTTTTACGCCGCAGTAACCAAAAGCAACGTTTTTTGATATACTCTTCCTCTGCTGCCGACGACCTGGGAGCAGAGGAATCCTCCTATTTTCCCCGCCGTCATCTGTGTGTAAAATATTCACTGCTATAATTGAACTTGTGGATAACTTTGTCGTCCAAGTAGCACAGATTGCTTCTGGTTTTCTCGTGACGTTGACATAATGTAGCGTCTGCGCAAAATACCGTGCGGCAAGTCCATTGAATTTGTGAGGGTTTGAATGACCAAAGAAATGCAAACTTTAGCGATTGCTCCTCTGGGTAACCTGGAATCTTACGTCCGGGCTGCCAACAACTGGCCGGTGCTGACGGCAGAAGAGGAAAAAGCATTGGCTGAGCGGCTGCATTACCAGGGCGATCTGGATGCAGCTAAGACGCTGATCCTGTCTCACCTGCGCTTTGTTGTTCATATTGCTCGTAACTACTCCGGTTACGGCTTGCCGCAGGCAGACCTGATTCAGGAAGGTAACATCGGCCTGATGAAGGCGGTGCGTCGCTTCAACCCTGAAGTCGGCGTGCGTCTGGTGTCATTTGCCGTGCACTGGATTAAAGCAGAGATTCACGAATACGTGCTGCGTAACTGGCGTATTGTGAAAGTCGCGACCACCAAAGCTCAGCGTAAGCTGTTCTTTAACCTGCGTAAAAGCAAACAGCGTCTCGGTTGGTTCAACCAGGACGAAGTGGAAATGGTCGCACGCGAGCTGGGCGTGAGCAGCAAAGACGTGCTGGAAATGGAATCGCGCATGGCCGCGCAGGATATGACTTTCGACATGTCGTCTGATGACGAAGCGGGCGAAGGCAAATCAATGGCGCCCGTGCTGTATCTGCAGGATAAAACCTCTGACTTTGCCGATGGCATCGAAGAGGACAACTGGGATGCACATGCGGCTGATAAGCTGAGCGATGCGATGCTGAGCCTCGACGAGCGTAGTCAGGATATTATCCGCGCCCGTTGGCTGGACGATGACAACAAAACCACGCTGCAGGAGCTGGCCGATAAATACGGCGTCTCTGCAGAGCGCGTGCGTCAGTTGGAAAAGAACGCCATGAAGAAACTGCGAGTGGCGATTGAAGCCTGATAACGATCGGGTGGAAAAATGGGGCGACTTTTAAGTCGCCCTTTTTATTGCGCGCGAATCGGTCGCCATGAATGGCGACCCTACGAACGGCGCGGGTTTTGTAGGGTGCGCATTTATGCGCACCGTTTCACCAACCGCACGAAATCCTTTCAGCGCACCCAACCCTCAGCCTGCGCACGAAAACCACAAGCCTGCATAAACGCCGCACGCACGCCCTGATCGGCATCGCCGTCATCGGCAATCCACCAATCGGCTAACGCGCTGTTCTGCGCCATCGTCTCTTCCAGCAAGTATTGTCCCACACCGCGTCGACGCGTGACTTCACGCACGTTGAAATGAGTGATTTTCCCCTGCGTGCCGCTGAGGGTCAGCTGCAGCGCCGCCAGCAATCTGTCATTAAAACGCGCCGCATACAGACGCTGCGTGTCGCTGAGTTGCGCTTCCAGTTGCACAATATCGATTTCCGGCCAGACTTTAGCTAAATCGATACGATCCTGAGCGGTTAACGATGCTAAGCGCTGGATTGTCAGCTTCATACCTAATACCTGTACTAGTGCAAAGGCGATAGTGTAGCGAATTTAGACAGTCAGAGCGCTGTCACTTTTTTCTGATGAAAATAGGTCAAATGCCAGCCAGTTTGCCAGGATTGTGGAGTAAGCCATCAATGTTAGCCAAAAAAGCCAGCATAACGCGCTGGTATCCTGCTGAAAAATCGGCCATAACAACCAGACGATTCTGCTGATCCACACAGCCAATTCTGAATATGTCAGTTGATTTACAGAAGAAAGTTCCTGTTTAATAACCTGAAAAATAAAGCCTTATTACCTATAAATGCCAGAAAAGCGTGCTAACCCATTATTGCAAAATGAGTTTTCCTCTTTGACTGGCAGAAAATAAACAATCACAACAAACACGACACAACAGATGGGGAAGTTCGCATGAAAATGAGTAAAGGACGCGCATTACTGGCGGGCTGCGTTGCCCTGGCGATGAGCCATGCGGCGCTGGCAAAAGACATTAAAATTGCCATCGTCGGCGCATCAACCGGTCCGGTCGCGCAGTACGGTGACATGCAGTTTACCGGTGCCGCGCAAGCGATTAAGGACATCAATGCTAAAGGCGGCGTTAACGGTGACAAACTGGTTGGCGTGGAATATGACGATGCCTGTGACCCGAAACAAGCGGTTGCGGTTGCCAACAAAGTGGTTAACGACGGCATTAAATACGTTATCGGCCATCTTTGCTCCTCCTCTACTCAGCCTGCTTCAGACATCTATAACGACGAAGGCGTGCTGATGATCACCCCAGCCGCGACCGCGCCAGAACTGACTGCGCGTGGCTATGCTGACGTGCTGCGTACTACCGGTCTGGATTCCGATCAGGGCCCAACGGCGGCGACCTACATCCTCGACCACATCAAACCAAAACGCATCGCCGTGGTGCATGACAAGCAGCAATATGGTCAGGGTCTGGCGGAATCCGTGCAGAAAACCCTGAAAGCCAAAGGCGGCAACGTGGTGCTGTTTGAAGGTATCACCGCCGGTGATAAAGACTTCTCCACGCTGATTGCGCGCCTGAAGAAAGAGAACGTCGATTTTGTTTACTACGGCGGTTACTACCCGGAGCTGGGCCAGATTCTGCGTCAGGCAAAATCCGCAGGCCTGAATGCCGGCTTCATGGGCCCGGAAGGCGTGGGCAACGCTTCTCTGTCTAACATCGCCGGTGATGCGTCTGAAGGCCTGTTCGTAACGCTGCCGAAGCGCTACGACCAGCTGCCAGAGAACAAAGCGATTGTTGATGCGATCAAAGCCAACACCGCGTCGAATCGCAAAGATCCAACCGGTCCGTTCGTCTGGACCACCTACGCGGCGATTCAGTCGCTGGTGGCCGGTATTGAGCGCAGCAAGAGCGATGAGCCCGATGCGATTGCTAAGAACCTGAAAGCAGGTGCTGCCGTTCCAACCGTGATGGGCAACCTGAACTGGGATGAGAAAGGCGATCTGAAGGGCTTCGAATTTGGTGTCTTCAAATGGCACAAAGACGGCTCTTCTACCGCAGTTAAGTAATCCCCCCAAATTCCCTCTCCCGCGCGCGGGAGGGGGAATTATTTAGCTCCAGAGCAGGTCCTCACTATGTCCGAGCAGTTTCTCTATTTCATTCAGCAGATGTTCAACGGGGTTACCCTCGGGAGCACCTACGCGCTGATCGCCATCGGTTACACCATGGTTTACGGCATTATCGGCATGATCAACTTCGCCCACGGCGAGGTGTACATGATCGGTAGCTATGTCTCCTTTATCGTGATTGCCGCCCTGATGATGATGGGCATCGACACCTCGTGGCTGATGATCGCCGCCGGTTTCGTGATGGCGGTGATCATCTCCAGCGCCTATGGCTGGAGCATCGAACGCGTGGCGTACAAGCCGGTGCGATCGTCCAAACGCCTGATCGCGCTGATCTCCGCGATCGGTATGTCGATCTTCCTGCAGAACTACGTCAGCCTGACGCAAGGCTCGCGCGATCTCGCGCTGCCAAGCCTGATCACCGGCCAGTGGACGCTGGGCGAGAGCAACGGCTTTGCTGCCACGCTCTCCACCATGCAACTGGTGATTTGGGTGGTGACCTTCCTGTCGATGCTGGCGCTGACGCTGTTTATCCGTTATTCGCGCATGGGCCGCGCCTGCCGCGCCTGCGCAGAAGACCTGAAAATGGCCAGCCTGCTGGGCATCAATACCGACCGCGTTATCTCTCTCACCTTTATCATTGGTGCGGCGATGGCGGCGGTGGCGGGCGTATTGCTCGGTCAATTCTACGGCTCGATTAACCCGTTCATCGGCTTTATGGCCGGGATGAAAGCCTTCACTGCCGCAGTATTGGGCGGCATCGGCAGTATTCCTGGCGCGATGATTGGCGGCCTAGTGCTGGGTATTGCGGAAGCGCTGACCTCAGCGTATCTCTCGACCGAATATAAAGATGTGGTCTCCTTCGCGCTGCTGATCGTGGTGCTGCTGGTGATGCCAACCGGGATTCTTGGCCGTCCGGAGGTGGAGAAAGTATGAAACGCCTCGGTTTGGTCAACGCCGTGATCTCCACGGTGATGTTGCTGATTCTCGCCACCTTCTTTATGGGCGTGCGCCTCGATCTGGACGGCACCAAACTGGTGGTCGCCAACGCGGGCGCGGTGCGCTGGAACTGGATTTTCATTGGTTGTGCGGTGGTATTTGTCTTCCAGCTGCTGCGTCCGCTGGTGCAGGGTAAATTCAAGCGCAGCGGCAAAGGTTTTGTCCTGCCGGGCTTTGATGGATCGACGCCAAAGCAGAAGCTGTTGATGGCACTGGTGATTGCCGCCGCGGTCATCTGGCCGTTTCTGGTCTCGCGCGGCAGCGTGGATATCGCCACGCTGACGCTGATCTACGTGATGCTCGGTCTCGGGCTGAACGTGGTGGTGGGTTTATCTGGTCTGCTGGTGCTGGGCTACGGCGGTTTTTATGCCATCGGCGCTTACACCTTCGCCTTGCTGAATCACTATTACGGCTTTGGTTTCTGGGAAAGCCTGCCGCTGGCTGGTTTAGTCGCCGGTGCGTTTGGTTTGCTGCTTGGCTTCCCGGTACTGCGCCTGCGCGGTGACTATCTGGCGATCGTCACGCTAGGTTTCGGTGAAATCGTGCGTATCCTGCTGCTGAATAACACCGCGATTACCGGCGGACCGAACGGCATTGCGCAGATTCCCAAGCCAAGCCTGTTTGGTCTGGAGTTTGGTCGTCGCGTCAGCGAAGGCGGCTGGAGCACTTTCCATGACTTCTTTGGCTTGAAATACGATCCCAGCGACCGCGTGATTTTCCTTTATCTGGTGGCGCTGCTGCTGGTGGTGCTGACGCTGTTTGTTATCAACCGTTTGCTGCGTATGCCGTTGGGCCGTGCATGGGAAGCGCTGCGCGAAGATGAGATCGCCTGCCGTTCGCTCGGCCTGAGCCCGACGCGCATCAAGCTGACGGCATTTACCATCAGCGCGGTGTTCGCCGGTTTTGCAGGCACGCTGTTTGCGGCGCGTCAGGGCTTCGTCAGCCCGGAATCCTTCACTTTCGTCGAGTCGGCCTTTGTGCTGGCGATTGTGGTGTTGGGCGGCATGGGCTCGCAGCTGGCGGTGATCCTTGCGGCGATTCTGTTGGTGGTATCGCGCGAGCTGATGCGTGATTTGAACGAATACAGCATGCTGGTGCTCGGCGGTTTGATGGTGCTGATGATGATCTGGCGCCCACAAGGTCTGCTGCCGATGAAGCGTCCGCATCTGAAGTTGAAAAGCAGTAAACAAGGAGAGCAGGCATGAGTCAGCCTTTATTAGCCGTTGAAGGCCTGATGATGCGCTTCGGCGGCCTGTTAGCCGTCAACAATGTGGCGCTTGAGCTGCATCCACAGGAAATTGTTTCACTGATCGGCCCGAACGGTGCCGGTAAAACTACGGTGTTCAACTGCCTGACCGGTTTTTACAAACCGACCGGCGGCACCATCAAACTGCGCGATCAGCAGCTGCAAGGTTTGCCAGGGCAGAAAATCGCGCGCATGGGCATCGTGCGGACTTTCCAGCACGTACGTCTGTTCCGTGAAATGACGGTGATTGAAAACCTGCTGGTGGCACAACATCAGCACCTGAAAAGCGGCGTGTTCTCTGGGCTGTTCAAAACCCCGGCTTTCCGTCGCGGTGAGAGCGAAGCACTGGATCGCGCAGCCACCTGGCTGGACCGCATCGGTCTGCTGGATTTGGCGAACCGGCAGGCGGGTAACCTTGCTTATGGTCAGCAGCGTCGTCTGGAGATTGCGCGCTGCATGGTGACGCGCCCGGAAATCCTGATGCTGGATGAACCGGCGGCCGGTCTTAACCCGCGTGAAACGCACGAGCTCGATGAGCTGATCGCCGAACTGCGCGGTGAGCACAAGGTTTCCGTGCTGCTGATTGAACACGATATGAAGCTGGTGATGGGCATTTCTGACCGCATTTACGTGGTGAACCAGGGAACGCCGCTGGCTAACGGCACGCCGGAACAGGTGCGTAACAATCCGGATGTGATCCGTGCTTATTTAGGTGAGGCGTAACATGGCAAACCCGATTTTAACTTTGCAGAGTGTCAGCGCCCATTACGGTCCGATTCAGGCGCTGCACAACATTAATCTGCACATCAATCAGGGTGAGATCGTCACGCTGATCGGTGCCAACGGCGCGGGTAAAACCACGCTGCTCGGCACTTTGTGCGGCGAACCGCGCGCCACCAGCGGCACTATCACCTTTGATGGTAAAGAGATCACCGACTGGCAAACCGCGAAAATCATGCGTGAAGCGATTGCGATCGTGCCGGAAGGTCGTCGCGTGTTTTCGCGCATGACGGTGGAAGAGAATCTGGCGATGGGCGGCTTCTTCGCCACGCGTCAGCAGTATCTGGAGCGTATCGACCGCGTTTATCAGCTGTTCTCTCGCCTTGCAGAACGTAAAGCGCAGCGCGCGGGGACCATGTCCGGCGGTGAGCAGCAGATGCTGGCGATTGGTCGCGCGTTGATGAGCCAGCCGCGCTTGCTGCTGCTGGATGAGCCGTCGCTGGGTTTGGCGCCGATTATCATCCAGCAGATCTTCGATACCATTGAGCAGTTGCGTAAAGAGGGCATGACCATCTTCCTCGTCGAGCAGAACGCCAACCAGGCGCTGAAGCTGGCGGATCGGGGTTATGTGCTCGAAAACGGTCATGTAGTGCTGGAGGATAGCGGCGAAGCGTTGCTGTCCAACGAAGCGGTGCGGAGTGCTTATTTAGGCGCGTAAGTTAGTGCTCGCTGTCCCCCATCCCGGCCTTCCCCCGCAAGCGGGGGAAGGAGACGCTGCCACATGCAGCTTCAACACTGACATGTGGCAGCATCTTCCTCCCCCATTAATGGGGGAGGACCGAGGAGGGGGACAGCCTGCACGTACGAAAGAGCAGCCAGCACGTACCAGCCAGCACTCCCAACCCACCTGTCACACCGCCGTCATAAACCTGTTATTAATCCGTCATTTCCCCGTGTCATGTTACGTCGCGAACTAAAAAATGCGCGAATTCGCGCGTACTTAACAGCACAGGAAAAACCTTATGTCCGCTTTTACGCTTCGTCCCCGCCTGATGAGTGTCGTACTCGGTCTGGCGCTCAGCGGTAATGCGCTGGCTGCAACTGAGATCCCTTTCTGGCACTCAATGGAAGGCGAGTTAGGCAAAGAAGTTGATTCTCTGGCACAACGTTTTAACCAGGCTCATCCCGATTACAAAATCGTTCCGACTTACAAAGGCAACTACGAGCAGAGCTTAGCGGCGGGTATCGCGGCGGTGCGTGCCGGTAAAGCGCCTGCGCTGCTGCAGGTGTATGAAGTCGGTACGGCGACCATGATGGCGTCAAAAGCTATCGTCCCGGTCAACCAGGTGTTTAAAGACGCTGGCGTGCAGATGGATCCGAAGCAGTTCGTGCCAGCCGTTGCCGGTTACTACAGCGACAGCAAAGGCCAGCTGATCTCTCAGCCGTTCAACAGCTCCACGCCGGTGCTGTACTACAACAAAGACGCGTTCAAGAAAGCCGGTTTGAACCCGGATCAGCCACCAAAAACCTGGCAGGAGCTGGCGAAAGACGCCGAAGCGCTGCGTAAAGCGGGCCTGACCTGTGGTTACGCCAGCGGCTGGCAGGGCTGGATTCAGATTGAAAACTTCAGCGCCTGGCATGCGCTGCCGGTCGCCACCAAAAACAACGGCTTTGACGGTACCGATGCGGTGCTGGAATTCAACAAGCCGGTGCAGGTGCGCCACATCGAAATGCTGGAAGCGATGAACAAGAAGGGTGATTTCACCTACTTCGGTCGCAAAGATGAATCTACCGCCAAGTTCTATAACGGCGATTGCGGCATCACCACCGCGTCTTCCGGTTCGCTGGCCGACATCAAACACTACGCCAAATTCAACTTCGGCGTGGGCATGATGCCGTACGATGAAACCGTACCGAACGCACCGCAGAACGCCATCATTGGCGGCGCGAGCCTGTGGGTGATGAAAGGCAAAGATGCCAACACCTACAAAGGCGCGGCGGAATTCATGAAGTTCCTCGCCCAGCCAGAAATCGCTGCTGAATGGCACCAGAAAACCGGTTACCTACCGATCACCACTGCCGCGTACGAGCTGACCAAGCAACAGGGCTTCTATGACAAGAACCCAGGCGCAGACATCGCGACGCGTCAGATGCTGAACAAAGATCCGCTGCCGTTCACCAAAGGCATGCGTCTGGGCAACATGCCGCAGATTCGTACCATCGTGGACGAAGAGCTGGAAGGTGTGTGGACCGGCAAACAGGCGCCGCAAGCTGCGCTGGATAACGCTGTGAAACGCGGTAACGAACTGCTGCGCCGTTTTGAGCAGCAAGTGAAGTAACGCTGTTATCTCGGGGCGGATGCCTGGCGTTCGCCCCGATTTTCTTCTTTGATTGAGCCTGCTATGTCCTCATCGCGCCCGGTATTTCGCTCCCGTTTTCTGCCCTATTTGCTGCTGCTGCCGCAACTGGTGATTACGGCCATCTTCTTCCTGTGGCCAGCCGGTGAAGCCTTGTGGTATTCACTGCAAAGCATTGATCCTTTTGGCATCTCCAGCACCTTCGTTGGGCTGGCGAACTTCAAGCGACTGTTCAGCGACGAATACTATCTGGCCTCCTTCTGGACCACCATTGAGTTCAGTGCGCTGGTGACGATTTGCGGCATGACCTTCTCCCTGCTGCTGGCGGCGCTGGTCGATTACGTAATTCGCCTGCGCAAGCTCTACCAAACCTTGCTGCTGCTGCCGTACGCGGTCGCGCCAGTGGTGGCGGCGGTGTTGTGGATGTTCCTGTTTAATCCGGGCCTCGGTTTGTTTAGCCATCTGCTGAACCAAATGGGCTACAACTGGAACTACGCGCAAAACAGCGGTCAGGCGATGTTCCTGATTGTATTGGCGTCGATCTGGCAGCAAATGAGCTACAACTTCCTGTTTTTCTTCGCCGCGCTGCAGTCGATTCCCAAATCGCTGGTGGAAGCGGCGGCGATCGATGGCGCCGGTCCGGTGCGTCGCTTCTTCAATTTGTCCCTGCCGCTGATCACGCCGGTGAGCTTTTTCCTGCTGGTGGTCAATCTGGTGTACGCCTTCTTCGATACCTTCCCGGTGATCGATGCCGCCACCGGCGGGGGTCCGGTGCAGGCCACCACCACGCTGATCTACAAAATCTATCGCGAAGGCTTCACCGGGCTGGATCTCTCTTCCTCCGCCGCGCAATCGGTGGTGCTGATGCTGCTGGTGATTGGCCTGACTATCCTGCAATTCCGCTTTGTCGAGCGTAAGGTGCAATACCAATGATTGAGAATCGACGCGGGCTGGACATCTTCAGCCATACCTTGCTGGTGTTGGGCGTGCTGACCATTCTGTTCCCGCTCTACATCGCTTTTGTCGCGGCAACGCTGGATAACGAGGCGGTGTATCAGGTGCCGATGACGCTGCTGCCGGGCACGCATTTGTGGGAGAACATCTCGCGTATCTGGACGCACGGCGTGAATGGCAGCGGTCCGGCGTTTGGCATGATGATGCTCAACAGCCTGCTGATGGCGCTCGGCATCACCATCGGCAAAATCAGCGTCTCGATGCTCTCCGCCTTCGCGCTGGTGTGGTTCCGCTTCCCGCTGCGCTCGCTGTTTTTCTGGCTGATTTTCATCACCCTAATGCTGCCGGTGGAAGTGCGTATTTTCCCGACGGTGGAAGTGATCTCGACGCTGAATATGCTCGACAGCTACAGCGGTTTAACGCTGCCGCTGATGGCGTCGGCTACCGCCACTTTCCTGTTCCGTCAGTTCTTTATGTCGCTGCCGGACGAGCTGATTGAAGCGGCGCGTATCGACGGTGCCAGCCCGATGCGCTTCTTCTGGGACATCGTGTTACCGCTGTCCAAAACCAATCTCGCCGCGCTGTTCGTGATCACCTTCATCTACGGCTGGAACCAGTATCTGTGGCCGCTGCTGATCATCAACGATACCAGTCTCAGCACCGCCGTCGCCGGAGTGAAAAGCATGATCAACAGCAGCGGCGGGCCGACGCAGTGGAATGAAGTGATGGCGGCAATGTTATTAACCCTGATTCCACCGGTGGTGGTGGTACTCGTGATGCAACGTGCGTTTGTGCGTGGCCTGGTAGAGAGTGATAAATAAATGGCAGGCGTAACCCTTCAGACCGTGACCAAATCGTATGACGGCAAAAATCAGATCATTCAGCCACTGAATATCACCATTAACGATGGCGAATTTATGGTGATGGTCGGCCCTTCCGGCTGCGGTAAATCGACGCTGCTGCGCATGGTGGCGGGCCTTGAGCGCGTATCGTCGGGCGATATCTATATCGACGACAAACGCGTCACCAACATGGAACCGAAAGATCGCGGCATCGCCATGGTGTTCCAGAACTACGCGCTCTATCCGCATATGACGGTGGGCGAAAACATGGCGTATGGCCTGAAAATTCGCGGCATGGGCAAAGTGCAGATCGATCAACGCGTAATGGAAGCGGCACGCAGCCTCGAGCTGGATCATCTGCTGCATCGCCGTCCACGCGAGCTGTCGGGCGGACAGCGTCAGCGTGTGGCAATGGGGCGCGCCATCGTGCGTGAACCGGCGGTCTTCCTGTTTGATGAGCCGCTGTCGAATCTGGATGCGCGCTTGCGCGTGCAGATGCGCCTTGAGCTGCAACAGCTGCATCGTCGCCTGAAAACCACCAGCATTTACGTGACGCACGATCAGGTGGAAGCGATGACGCTGGCGCAACGCGTAATGGTCATGAACAAAGGGGTGGTGGAGCAGGTGGGCACGCCGGTGGAAGTGTATGAGCGTCCAGCCAGCCAATTTGTGGCCTCGTTTATCGGCGCGCCCGCCATGAATTTGCTGCCGGGACAAATCAGCAGCGATGGCACGCGTTTCACGCTGGATGCGCTCAACAGCTTGCTGCTGGGTGAAAGCAAAGCCAAATGGGCCAATCGTCCGC
Organism: Pantoea trifolii; assembly: GCF_024506435.1. NCBI lineage: Bacteria > Pseudomonadati > Pseudomonadota > Gammaproteobacteria > Enterobacterales > Erwiniaceae > Pantoea > Pantoea trifolii. The sequence continues at coordinate 355,877 of NZ_JANIET010000001.1, forward strand.
TGACGCTCGGCATTCGTCCTGAGCACATCAAGCTCAGCAGCCGCGACGCGGGCGGCATTCCGCTGCTGGTGGAGACGCTGGAGATGCTCGGCGCGGATAATCTGGCGCACGGCCGCATCGGTAATGCGCGCATGGTGGTGCGTTTGCCGCACAGCGAGCGCCCGCAGGCGGGCAGCACCTTGTGGCTGCATCTGCCGTCAGATGCGTTACACTTTTTCGATTCAACCTATGGAAAGCGTCTGGAATGAGTCAACATAACTGGCCTTATCCGCACATTGTCGCGCATCGCGGCGGCGGCAAACTGGCCCCGGAAAATACCCTCGCGGCGATTGATGTCGGTGCGCAGCACGGTCACACCATGATCGAGTTTGATGCCAAGCTATCGGAAGATAAGCAGATTTTCCTGCTGCACGACGACACGCTGGATCGCACCAGCAACGGTTGGGGCGTGGCGGGCGCGCTGTCGTGGCATAAGCTGTCGCAGCTGGATGCCGGCGGCTGGTTTAGCCGCGATTATGAAGGCGAACCGCTGGCGCTGCTGAGCGAAGTGGCCGAGCGTTGCCGCCAGCATCAGATGATGGCGAATATCGAGATCAAACCCACCACTGGGCAGGATGTGGAAACCGGACGCAATGTGGCGCTGGCCGCACGCGAACTGTGGCAAGGACAAACCGCGCCGCTGCTCTCTTCATTCTCTTACGCTGCGCTGGAGGCGGCAATGGAAGCGGCACCTGAACTGCCGCGTGGTTTGCTGCTGGATGAATGGCACGACGATTGGCAGGCGCTGACTTCGCGTCTGGATTGCGTGTCGATCCACCTGAACCACAAATTACTCGACGCCGAACGCACCGCGCAGCTAAAAGCGGCCGGTCTGCATATTCTGGTGTATACCGTGAATCAGCCCGCGCGGGCGCGCGAGCTGTTAGGTTGGGGCGTCGATGCCATCTGCACCGATCGCATCGATATTATCGGGCCCGACTTCCGTTAGTTCTGCTGCTGTTGCTGGCCCGGCTGCGACTGAATCACGCGCTGCTGGGCGCTATCCCGCTGTTCCTGCACCTTGCGCTGTACATCCTGACTTTGCTGCTGCTGACTCTGCTGCAACTTGAGCTTCTGCTGTTGCTGCTGACTCTGCATCTGCGACTGCATCCGCTGCTGGCTCGGGTTATAGCCGGGTTTGTTCGGGTCGTTGGTGCTGTTCAACGTATTTGCCATGCTGCTTAACGGCAGCAATGCTGCGATCACAATTAGCCATTTGTTCATGGTCTTCCTCCATTCATGCAGCCTGCTGTGTGCTGATGCTGCCAATGCGGCAACACGCGCTGCAGCCATAAGTTTATGCGATATCACAAACCTATGATCCAGGAGTGCGCCGAATTTAGCTTACTGCTACGCTTTTTACCGTGTTTGCAAACACTTGCATCAATAAATAACAAATGGATACCCAAAATAATTCAAGGCGCAGGAAGGCGGCAAACGAGAGAGTCCCGATGAGCTTACATAAGTAAGTGATTCGGGTGAACGAGAGCAGCCAACGCATCTGCACCTTGAAGTATGAAGGGTATAAATAACTTTAAAAGGATGGTGGCAGATGAGGATACAGGGCAACGTGCGGCAGTTCGGCTGGGCATTATTGATGAGTTTTACCGTGGTGCAGGGCGCACAAGCTGCGCCCGCCAACGCGCCGCCGGTTTCGTATGGCGTTGATAGCGATACCTTTCACCCGGTAAAAGCCAAACATGGCATGGTGGCATCGGTGGACGCGATGGCGACAGAAGTTGGCGTCGATATTCTTAAGCAGGGCGGTAATGCTGTGGATGCAGCCGTTGCGGTCGGTTTCGCGCTGGCGGTGACGCATCCGCAGGCCGGTAACCTCGGCGGCGGGGGCTTTATGCTGCTGCGTACTGCATCCGGACGCACCACCGCCATCGACTTCCGCGAAATGGCACCGGCGCGCGCGTCACGCGATATGTTCCTTGATAAGCAGGGCAACGCCGACAGTAAGTTGTCACTCACTTCTCACTTAGCCTCAGGCACGCCAGGCACCGTGGCCGGTTTTGCGCTGGCGGCACAGAAATACGGTACCTTGCCGCTGAGCAAATTACTGGCGCCCGCCATTAAACTGGCGCGTGACGGCATTGTGGTGAACGATGCGCTGGCCGACGATCTCGCCACTTACGGCAAAGAGACGTTGATCAACCACGACAACAGCCGCGCGATTTTCTACAAAGCTGACGGTAAGCCGTACCAGAAGGGCGAACGTCTGGTGCAGAAAAACCTCGCACACAGCCTGCAGCTGATTGCCCAGCAAGGTCCGGATGCGTTCTATAAAGGCAAAATCGCTGATGAAATTGCCGGTGAAATGGCACAGCACGGCGGACTGATCGGCAAGCCGGATCTGGCGGCTTATCGCGCGGTAGAACGCAAACCGGTGAGCGGCACCTATCGCGGCTACGAAGTGTTCTCCATGCCGCCGCCATCGTCCGGCGGGATTCACATTGTGCAAATCCTCAATATTCTGGAAAACTTCGACCTCGCGAAGTTTGGCTTTGGCAGCGCCGATGCCATGCAGGTGATGGCAGAAGCGGAAAAATACGCGTATGCCGACCGTTCGGAATACCTTGGCGATCCTGACTTCGTCAAAGTGCCGCAGCAGGCGCTGACCAGCAAAGCCTACGCCAAAACCCTGGCGCAGCAGATTGACGTCAACAAAGCGCGTCCATCCAGCGAGATCAAACCGGGCAAACTGGCGCCGTATGAAAGTAATCAAACCACGCACTTCTCGGTGGTGGATAAAGATGGCAACGCGGTGGCGGTGACCTACACGCTGAATACCTATTTCGGTAGCGGCATTGTCGCCGGACAAAGCGGCATCTTGATGAATAATGAAATGGATGATTTCTCGGCCAAACCGGGCACGCCCAACGTATACGGCTTAGTGGGCGGTGAGGCGAATGCGGTGCAACCGGCCAAACGACCGCTGTCATCGATGTCGCCCACCATCGTGGCTAAAGACGGTAAAACCTGGCTGGTGACCGGCAGCCCGGGCGGCAGCCGCATTATCACCACCGTGCTACAAATGGTGGTGAACAGCATCGATTTTGGTATGAACGTAGCGGAAGCGACCAACGCACCGCGCTTCCATCATCAATGGTTGCCGGATCAGCTGCGCGTGGAGAAAGGTTTCAGCCCGGATACGCTGCGCCTGCTGGAAGCCAAAGGCCAGCATGTGAAAGTGATGCCGGCGATGGGCAGCACGCAAAGCATTATGATTGGGCCGGATGGCACGCGCTATGGCGCATCGGATCCGCGCTCGGTGGATGATTTGAGCGCAGGTTATTAATCACTTGTAGGGTCGCCATTCATGGCGACCTGGTTTCCAGGTGCGCATTAATGCGCACCCTACAAGGCAGCTGTGCATTCACATCAACCTTTCAAGCGCGCCATGTAATGCGTATCCACCATTTCGCCGTCGCGCATTGCGTGTCGACGCGCGGTGCCTTCAATCTCAAAGCCAAACTGCTGATACAAGCCAAGCGCTTTATGATTATCGGCGAACACCGTCAGCTCAATGCGCGTCACCTGCAGCCAGTTGTCGCACAAATCGATCATCGCTGACATCAGCGCTTTACCGACGCCGCGCCGATGAAAGGCAGAATCGACGCCCATGCCAAACGTCGCCGCATGACGACGGCGCGCCACTGACAGCACTTCAAGGGTGAGTTGCCCGGCAATCTGATCGTCAATACACGCCACTAGCATCTGCACACCCGGCCGCGGATTGCTGAGGCGTTCCTGCCACAGCGTCGGGGATTGAAACGGCAGATGCAGCGTGCTGGCCTGCGGTTCAGGCTGGCTGTACATGCGCGTTAAAGCGGCGGCATCTTCGGGAATGGCGTGACGAATGACGATCTGACTCATAGAGCGCTCCTTGTGCAAAATGGAATAAATCCCCTTTAACATCAAGGAATTCACATCGTTCGTCAACGCAAAATAATCCGCAAAAATACTTTACAGACGCGAATGATAATGATTATTATTGTCATGCGAGCTCGGAAACGTCTCCTGACAACCGGGTAAGCACGACATTGCTCACATTGCTTCCAGGTATTATTTAGCCAGCTCGGGTGCTGGCTTTTTTTTGCCTTTTACAGGGTGTACCAGGTTGCTGCACCGGGCCCGACCGGCAGGTTGAAGACAAACACCCACAGTACAAACAGCAGTGTCCAGCCAATCATAAATACCACCGAATACGGCAACATCATCGCCACCAGCGTACCGATGCCCATATCGCGACGATAGCGCGCCGCCACCGCCATAATCAGTCCAAAGTAACTCATCATCGGCGTTATCACGTTGGTCACCGAATCCCCTATGCGATAAGCCGCCTGAATCACTTCCGGCGCAAAGCCGACCAGCATCAGCATCGGTACGAAAATCGGTGCGGTCACCGCCCATTGCGCCGAGGCGGAGCCAATCATTAGGTTGATAAAGCCGCAGATCATGATGAAACAGACAAACAGCAGCGGCGCGCCCATATCCAGTGATGCCAGCAAATTGGCGCCTTTCACCGCCACCACGGTGCCGAAGTTGCTCCAGTTAAAGAACGCCACGAACTGCGCGGCAAAGAACACCAGTACGATATACATGCCCATGCTGCTCATGCTGGCAGACATGGCGTTGATCACGTCGCGATCGTTGCGCATATTGCCAATCATGCGGCCATAAACCATGCCGGGGATGGCGAAGAAAACAAAGATAAACACCACAATGCCTTTCAGGAACGGCGAGCCCGCCAGCGTGCCGGTTTTCGGGTTGAGCAACACCCCATAGCCTGGAATTACGGTCAGAATCAGCAGCAGCGTAACACCGAGAACCGCCCAGCCTGCGCCTTTCAGCGCGCGACGTTCTTCTGCCGATAGCGCGCCCATATCGCCACGCACCGCCTCGCCTTCGCCGTCGTGATATTTGCCAAGCTTAGGTTCGACGATGCTGTTGGTAATCCAGGTGCCAAGAATGGAGATCACGAAGGTACTGACAAACATGAAGTACCAGTTCACTTCCGGGCCAACATGGTAGTTAGGATCGATAATCTGTGCGGCGCTTTGGGTGATGCCAGACAGCAGCGGATCAATGGTGCCGAGCAGCAAGTTGGCGCTGTAGCCGCCGGAAACGCCGGCAAACGCCGCCGCCAGGCCCGCTAATGGGTGACGGCCCAGCGAGTGGAAAATCATCGCCGCCAACGGAATCAGCACCACATAACCCAGTTCGGAAGCGGTATTGGATACGATACCTGCGAACACGATGGTGAAGGTGATGAGCTTTTTCGGTGCGTTGAACACCAGCGCGCGCATCGCGGCAGAGAGCAGCCCTGAATGCTCGGCAATCCCCACGCCGAGCAGCGCAACCAGCACGGTGCCGAGCGGCGCAAAACCGGTGAAGTTGGTGACCAGATGGCTGACGATGCGCTGCAAGCCTTCGGCACTCATCAGGCTAACCACGTGAATCACGCCATCTGGTGCGCGGCCCGCCGCACCTACCGGGCGCGGATCGATCACGCTGACGCCGAAGGCGGCGGCAATCGCGGAGGCGACGATGATGAACAATGCAAACAACGCGAAGAGCGTAATCGGATGCGGTAATAAGTTTCCTAGCCACTCAACGGTATTGAGAAAACGCTCAATTGGGCGTTTGGCTGGTGTAGAGGAATGGTCCGTCATAATGGTCCTTTTTTTCGTCATTTAGTCTACTGTGCAGGACTGCCGATGCTCTTTGTTCCTTCTCTGCTTGGCTACAAGACCATTCTCGTTAGTTCTGCCTGAGGAGGGGGCCCGCAAAACCTGCACCTGACAAAAAAATGATAAACTCGGTTTATCTCTGATCTCAGGCGCATAAGATGAAGAAGAAAAGACCGGTATTACAGGACGTTGCCGATCGCGTCGGCATCACAAAAATGACCGTCAGCCGCTACCTGCGCAACCCAGATCAGGTCTCGGTAGCGCTGCGCGATAAGATTGCCGTGGCGCTGGATGAGCTCGGTTACATCCCCAATCGCGCACCCGACATGCTCTCCAACGCCACCAGCCGCGCCATCGGCGTGCTGCTGCCTTCGCTGACTAACCAGGTTTTCGCCGACGTCTTGCGCGGGATCGAAGCCGTCACCGACGAAGCGGGTTATCAAACGCTGGTGGCGCACTTTGGCTATAACGCGCAGAAAGAGGAGCTACAGCTGCGCTCGCTGCTCGGCTGGAACATTGATGGCATAATCCTCACCGAGCGTACCCATACGCCAGGCACGCTGCGCATGCTGGAAGTGGCGGGCATTCCAGTGATTGAGATGATGGATTCGGTAACGCCGTGCCTCGATATGGCGGTGGGCTTCGATAACGTCGAAGCCGCGCGCCAGATGACGCATGCTATTCTGAAAAAAGGCCATCGCCACACCGTCTATCTCGGCGCGCGCCTTGATGAACGTACCTTGCAGAAGCAGCAGGGCTACGAAAAAGCGATGCGCGAAGCGGGGCTCACGTCACACAGCGTGATGATGGAGGATGCCTCTTCGTTCAGCGCCGGCGCGCAACTGCTGTGTGAAGCGCAAAAGCGTTATCCCGAAACCGACAGCCTATTTTGTACCAACGATGACCTGGCGGTGGGCGCGATGTTTGAGTGTCAGCGTCAGGGATTGCGTGTGCCGGAGCAGATGGCAATTGCTGGTTTTCACGGGCACGACATCACGCAAGTGGTCAATCCGCGCCTGGCCACGGTGTTAACGCCGCGCGAGCGTATGGGACGCGAATCGGCAGCGATGCTGCTGGCGCGGATTGGTGGCGATCGCACGATGACGCAACCGCTGGATGTTGGCTTTGAAATCTCCGAAGGTGACAGCATCTGATTTTGGCGATTTTTTGAGTCAGTTCACACTTTCGTGCTTTTCCGCCTGAGAAGGGTTGCCAGCCTTTCAGTGGGCTCTGACAATGGCAACTCGATTTGTTATCGGTAACATTGGGCAGAATTCACTGCCGGAGCGCAAAACAATGACTACGCCATCTCCATCGCACCACGTCTTTATCCTGATGGGCGTTTCCGGCAGCGGAAAATCTGCCGTCGCCAATCAGGTCTCTTACCAGTTAAACACCGCGTTCCTCGATGGGGATTTCCTCCATCCGCGCAGCAACATCATGAAAATGGCCGATGGTCATCCGCTGGATGACACAGATCGCCAGCCGTGGCTGCAGGCGCTGAATGATGCGGCATTTGCCATGCAGCGCACGCAGGAGATCTCCATCATCGTCTGTTCGGCGCTGAAAAAGTCCTATCGCGATATCCTGCGTCAGGGCAACGAGAACCTGAAATTTATCTATCTGCAGGGCGATTTCGAAACCATTGAATCCCGCCTGAAAGCGCGTAAAGGTCACTTCTTCAAACCGCAGATGCTGGTGACGCAGTTCGCCACGCTGCAGGAACCCGGCGCGGATGAGCCCGATGTACTGGTGGTTGATATCAATCATTCACTGGATGAGGTAGTTGCGGCCACGGTTGCGACCATTGAGGGTGCAATCAACAAGGGTTAGTCATGAGTACCGCAACGCTAGTGTTAACCGCAGCAGGCTCTGTCCTGCTGCTGCTGTTTTTGGTGATGAAAGCGCGTATGCACGCCTTTGTTGCCCTGATGTTAGTCTCCATTGGTGCCGGTCTGTTCTCCGGCATGCCGCTCGATAAAATCGCTGAAACCATGGAAAAAGGCATGGGCGGAACGCTCGGCTTTCTCGCCATTGTGGTGGCGTTGGGCGCGATGTTCGGCAAGATCCTGCATGAAACCGGCGCCGTCGATCAGATTGCCATCCGCATGTTGAAAACCTTTGGTGAAAGCCGCGCGCACTATGCGATGGGCGTCGCCGGATTGATCTGTGCATTGCCGCTGTTCTTTGAAGTGGCGGTAGTGTTGCTGATCAGCATTGCGTTCGCCGTAGCGCGTCGTACCCAAGGTAATTTGGTTAAGCTGGTGATCCCGCTGTTTGCCGGCGTTGCGGCTTCTGCCGCGTTTCTGTTGCCGGGACCGGCACCGATGCTGCTGGCTGCGCAGATGCACGCCGATTTTGGCTGGATGATTCTGCTGGGCCTGTGCGCCGCGATTCCGGGCATGCTGATTGCAGGTCCGCTGTTTGGCAGCTTTATTGCGCAGCACGTCAGCTTTAGCGCACCGCCGGAAGATCATCAGCCGGAAGTGGAAGAGGGCAAACTGCCGTCGTTTGGCTTTAGTCTGGCGCTGATTCTGTTCCCGCTGCTGCTGGTGGGCCTGAAAACCATCGGCGCACGCTTCACTACGCCGGGTTCCCATCTGTATGAGTGGCTGGAGTTTATCGGCCATCCGTTCACCGCGATTTTGCTGGCCTGTCTGGTGGCGATTTATGGCCTGGCTTATCGTCAGGGCATGGATAAAGAGAAGGTGATGCAGGTGTGCGGCAGCGCGCTGCAACCGGCGGGCATTATTCTGCTGGTGATTGGTGCGGGCGGCGTGTTTAAGCAGGTGCTGGTGGATTCGGGCGTTGGCCCGGTTTTAGGGCATGCGTTGACCGGCGCAGGTATGCCGATTGCGCTGGCGTGCTTCATCCTTTCTGGCGCGATTCGCGTGATTCAGGGTTCGGCCACCGTGGCGTGTTTAACCACCGTCGGTTTAGTGATGCCGGTGATAGAACCGCTGCACTACAGCGGCGCGCAGCTGGCCGCGCTGTCGATCTGTATCGGCGGTGGCTCGATCATTATCAGTCACGTGAATGATGCCGGTTTCTGGCTGTTTGGCCGCTTTACCGGCGCCACCGAAGCCGAAACGCTGAAGACATGGACGCTGATGGAAACCATTCTGGGCACCACCGGCGCGATTGTTGGCATGATTGCGTTCAGTTTGCTGTCGTGATGTAAAACCAGCGCAATACATTGCGCCGCTACGCGATTTGTAGCGGCGCGATTCTGACCTTGTTAATCCTCTTCCCGCTCATCATCTGGTTGCCAGAATGTTTTCCTTAGAACGCATTATTCCTGATGCGAAAGGAACGGATGATACGATCCCATATTTCCAAAAGTTCAGAATCACTATAAGTCGGTGGAGAAAGTGCATGATTACTCAATGTCAGATCAAGATTGGGATGCCTGAAGTCCGCCGTTTTCTCATTAGCTATAGCGGTAAACAATAACTGTGCTGACGCGATATCGGGTGATTGTTCTGATGGAGCAGTGGCCAGCCATTCGCTGGCATCGAAACCGGCTATCTGCGTTTTACCCTTACGCAGCGTTCGGGCATTAACTTGATTCAGATAAGACTGAATTTCACCGCTTCGCTCCATCATGGTGGAACTTTCTTTTAATGCGTTATTACTCCAGACAACAAAAGAAAAGACCGAATTATGCGGATAGACAAAGGTAATATCTTCCTTCGGCGTCCCGCTCCCGTCGCGAATAAATCCTTCTGAAATACAGGTTCCTGGCTGCGTCGGAATTTCATTGTCTTTTCGCCCGCTCAGACGGGACATTAAGTCCTGTAACTCCGCCAGCTTCTGAGGCTTGGTGTTAAGAGAACTTATTCTTACGCCGGCATTGATGAAATCCTCCTTATCTTTTTGATATTTAGGATCAGATAAATCGATAATATCCTGGGTGAGCATAAACGCTACCCCGCCAACATACAGGTGCCCCTCCAGAGTGCGACCATATCCGCCCTCACTTCCGTTTCTATTACGGTCAAATATCACCGCATTTTCACTGACTCGATACACCTGCTTGAGAAAAGGCTGATCCATAGCATCAACTGTATGACTTTTTTCCAGCTCCTGCTCCCTCAGCCGTATACGCTGCTCAAACGCCGGCCGGTAGAGCCGCTTGCTGCTAATGCTGACCTCATTAATCTGGGCACGGTCCATCAGGGTATTTTCAAAAGAGGCAGGAACCTCAAACACGTAGCGCCCCATACACTGGGCTTTCGTGGTGGTAAACAGAGTATCGACCATACGTTTTTCCTTGTCCGTTAACGCCGGTGGCGTATGCACAAACGTCACATAGTTGTAAATATAGAATCCTGTCGCCAGCAACACTAAAGCCAGCGGGATAAGCAGCTCAAGCGGGAATTTTTTCATGGGGCCGGTACCTGCTGCACGATTTTCACCACCGAGCGGACCGTGAACACCAGGGCGTCTGACAGGTCGCTGTAAACCGAACGGGAGCGATCCACGGGGGCAACCGCATAAGCACCTTCATGATCAACATTAGTCGCCAGCACCCCATGAATACGAGGGGATGAGGTACGGATCGCCGAGACAGGCACTGTGCCGTCGCCGGGTGTCCCGGCGGAAATCAGCTCATGGGTTCTTAACGGGGACAGCTCAAGATGCTTTCCGGCATCCTTCCAGACTCTCTGCGCTTCTTTAACGCGCAGAGGGATCTTCTCTTTCCATGTCAGAAACGCGTCAGACTTATTGTCCGCACTCGCGCCGTAAAACAGCCAGGTCTGCGGGTGATATTTGCCATCCAATTTTTCAATAAACTCTTTCACTGGCTTCTTGATCCGATAAACAAAAGCCTCCCATTCACTGTTAGTATTCCCCAACAATAAATCCTGCTCACACAGCCGCCACCAGGCGGTTTTATTCAGGTAAATTTCCTCATACGGGTCATCCACCGGCAGGGACTGGCGGGGGCCGTTCCCCTCTATTTTCAGCCAGCCCGGACCATAAGCACTGCCCGGTAGAAGTTGTAGCGGTCCGGAGGACTGTGCCAGCACCGGCATCAGCTTTTCTGCGCTGTCGCCGATAATCATCCCGGTCACGCCGCGCTCACCGGTTTTCATGCGACGGTACGCCGCTGGCGAGCCGAGGTCCGGCATCACGCCGTGCACCATCCCCAGAATATTTTCCTGTCCATTCATGTTTTCTGAGTAGTGCCGGGCAACCAGCCCGCCCATCGAGTGGGTGATCAGAATGACTTTGTTCACCGCGAGACGGCCGTGATAATCACCCAGCACTTTGCTGATATACGCGCCCAGCAGCATCGCTGAGTCCGCATTGGACTGTAGCCAGTTGTAACCAAAAAAGTGCAGTGGGTATAAAAATCGGTGACTGTGGGCCGTTTCTACTTCTGTCAGCACCTGTTCTGCCGGTTCGTCACCGATTCTGACGCCGGTAAAACGCTGTCGTGCCGTCTGCAGCTGCGCCTCCCTGAAGTAATTATCCATCAGGATTTCGTCGTCGTTGAGCAGGTATTGCAGCCGGTCGAGCGCCTCCCCGTAGCTCTTGTAAAACGCGCTTCCCCATCCGCGATCCCGCCGTGAGGGGAATTTTTTTCCGTCAACGCTATCGTTAAGAATGGCCCCTCTGTCGTCAACTGTCGTGGTCTTCGGATCGAGCAAAAATTTCCTTTTATCCGGGCTGGCTAGCGTCCATTTTTTAAGCGACGAGGCACTAAACTGCCAGACTTCGCTCTGTTGGTTTTTTAGGTTTGATCCCATTACACCCGGAATAAATATTACCGGGATCACTTTTTCGGGCGGCACGAGGCATATCGCCAGGTGATTATTTTCTTTCGGTTGAGAAATTAACTCGTAGTAAAATTGACCGTTGTCATCCCAAATGGGGCGATGCCAAGATTGGTTTTTGTTGTCATCCATGCACTGAGGCTCCTGATATCTCCGTTGAAAACGGCAGAAGCCTCATAATACTCCGAACAGGACTTAACCCAAATAACCATTGTGTTAGTAGGTTATTTCAAATCAAGTGAACACAAAGTTTTAACCTAAATGTCCAGTCTGGTTTATGAACGGTAAGTCCTTCTAAAGATTCATTCGTTTCAGGAGTTTAATCCTCTTCCCGCTCATCATCCGGCTGATCCAAAACCGTGTACGCCACGGCGCAGAACAGCGAATTCAAACGCTTCATATCGCCCAGCAAGCCCAGATGCAGCGAACTGGTTTCGATGCTTTGCACGTTCTGCAGATGCAAACGCTCGACATGCGCGTGTGAGAAACGGCGAATCAGGATGCGGAAACGATGCTTGGAGCGGCGCAGGCGCTTGGCGCTGGTGACATCGTGCGACAGAAACACTGACAAACTCAGGCGCAGGTTATACAGCACCTGCTCCTGCAAGGTTTGCAGCTCCTCTAATCCCTCCGCAGAGAAGGCGCGGCGCGCGGTCAGCGACTTATCCGCTACGTCGGCACACATGCGTTCGATGATGTCGCCCGCCTGTTCAAGGTTGAGCGCCATCTCAATGATCTCCGCCCAGCGGCGTGAATCATCCTCCGGCAAGTCTTCTTTCGGCATACGCGCCAGATAGAGTTTGATGGCGGTGTAGAGCACATCAACATCATCATCCAGCCGCCGCACCGCGCGCTCTTCGCGCAGGTCGCCGTGCACCACTTTATTGAATGACTCAATCATCTGCTCGACCACATCGCCGATGCGCAGTGTTTCGCGTGAGGCATTAGCCAGCGCTAATGCGGGTGTATCGAGTGCGCTGCTGTCGAGGTGTTTGGGTTTCAGATGCGTTTCGTTTTCAGGATCATCGGCGATCATACGGCGGCACAGGCGCGCCATCGGATCGGCAAACGGCACCATGACCAAGCAGCGGATCAGGTTGTAGAAGACGTGGAAGAAGATGACCAGCTCTTCATCGTTGACCGGCATTTTATCCAGCACGTCGGCTACCACATTGACGAACGGCAAAATGGCGATGCTGCCAATCAGCTTAAACAGCAGGCTACCGAGCGCGACGCGTTTGCCCGCCGCGTTGGAGCCGCTGGCGTTGATCATCGCCAGCAAGCCGCTGCCGAGGTTGGCACCAATCACCAGACAGAGTGCCACTTTGAAGGAGATCACGCCGGTGGCGGTCAGCGTGGCGGTAATCAGTACCGCCGCAAGGCTGGAGTAACTGATGATGGCGAACACCGCGCCAATCAGCGCATCGAGCATCACGTCGCCGGTCAGCGTTGAGAACAGCACCTGAACGCCCGCCGCCTGAGTGATGGGTTTGGCGGCCGCCACAATCAGCTGCAGCGCCAGCAGAATCAGTCCGAGCCCAATACTGGCGCGGCCCAGCTGCCCAACGCGCGTTTGCTTGCGGCTGAGGAAGAACACCACGCCAAAGAAGATAAACAGCGGCGACAGCCACGACAAATCAAAAGTCAGGATGCGCGCCATGATCGCGGTCCCGACATCCGCGCCCAGCACCACCACCAGTGCGGGCGTCAGACTGACCAGATTCTGCGCCACAAAAGAGGTAACCAGCAGCGTGGTGGCGTTACTGCTCTGCACCAGCGCCGTGACGCCGATGCCGGCAAGAAACGCCATCGGTTTTTTTTCGACGCTGCGGCTGAGTACGCGACGCAGATCGGCACCGTAAACGCGCATGATGCCGGTTCGCACAATGTGTGTGCCCCACACCAGCAGCGCAACGGCGGAGAGTAGATTAAGCAGAGTTAACACGTATAGAGGCTCCTCATCCGTCAGGCTCAAATCACACCGATTGCCAGCCTGACGTTGAGCACAACCGGTAAAACCTTCGCCGCGTTGTGTCGCCTTTTTTCGTTTAAATTAAGCAACCTGGCGCAACGTCGACATCTCTAACTGTAGCCCAATCTGCATGCCAGCGGGATGCAAATCTGCCACGCTGCGATTGAGCACATCAACTGAGAGCTCTACATTTTGCGCGCGCACCCGATAGCGAATCACGTTGCCGAGCAAGCTATGGCTGAGGATGGTGGCGGGAATGCCAGCCTGCGGCGCGCACAGTTGGATTGACTCAGGGCGAATCGCGACCTGGCCGCTGAAAGCCTGTCCGGTCAGCTGCGTTGCCTGCTCGGCGCTCAGCAGGTTGTAGTTGCCAATAAAACCGGCGGCAAACACATCGGCCGGTTGGGTATAGAGCATTTCGGCGTTGCCGTTCTGCACGATCTTGCCCCGGTTCATCAACACGATGCGATCGGACATGGTCAGCGCCTCTTCCTGATCGTGGGTAACGAACAAGGTGGTGAGCTTCAGCTCGCGCTGAATATGGCGGATTTGCTCGCGCAGATGGCGACGAATGCGCGCATCCAGCGCCGACAGCGGTTCATCCAGCAGCAGCAAGCGTGGACGCGTCACCAGCGAACGCGCCAGCGCCACGCGCTGACACTGTCCGCCAGAGAGCTGATGCGGATAACGCCGCGCGAACTCGGTGAGTTCCACCAGCGCCAGCACCTCCATCACGCGCTTTTGAATCTCGCCGCTCGCCAGTTTCTGCATCTTCAGGCCAAACGCCACATTCTTCTCAACCGTCATGTTCGGGAACAGCGCGTAGCTCTGGAACACCATGCCGATGGTGCGCTTCTGCGGCGGCAGCGGCACGATATCCTGACCTTGCAGCAATACTTTGCCGCTATCGACGTCGGTCAATCCGGCGATGCAGCGCAGCAGCGTGGATTTGCCGCAGCCGCTAGGACCGAGCAGCGTGACAAATTCGCCTTCTTCGGCGCTGAAATCGATGTTTTCAAAAATGGCGGTTGGGCCGTAGCTTTTATTCAGCTGGGTGACGCTCAAATAACTCATGGTCAGCCTCGTTCAGGATTGAGGGCATTCGCCAGCCAGGTGACCAGCAGGACGACGGCAAAATAGGAGATCACCAGCGCGCTGGTGAAGTGGCCGCTGCCGTTGCGCATGTTAAACAGATACACCTGCAAGGTTTCATAGCGGGTGCCGACCAGCATATTGGCGAAAACAAACTCGCCAATCAGGAAGGAGAAGGAGAGCAGCACCGCGATAAACACGCCTTTACGCAGGTTCGGCAGCACCACAAACAGCGCCGCTTGCCAGGTGCTGGCACCGAGCAGCTGGGCGGCATCAATCAGCTCTTTCAAATTGATAGCCTGCATATTGTTGGAGATGGCGCGATAGATAAACGGCAAGGCGATGGTGAAGTAGCAGCCGATCAAAATCCACGGCGTGCCGGTGAGCATCAGCGGCGACGACGAATAGAGCTGCAGCAGACCGACCGACGAAACCACCGGCGGCACGGCGAAGGGCATCAGGATCAGCACGTTCATCACCGCATCCAGCTTCGGATAATAGTAAGCGATCACAAACATGGCAGGCAGCACCAGCACCAGCGAGAACAACAGCGCACCGCAGCAAACCAGCAGCGAATGACCGAGCGCGGTCAGGAAACGCGCATCGCTCCACAGCGCGCTAAGCCACTTCAGCGTAAAGCCCTGCGGCAGGATGGTGTCGCTCCAGCTGGTGGAAATGCCGTACAGTAAAGTAGCCAGCAGCGGCGCGGCTAAAATGGCCAGCAGCAGCCAGACAATCAGGCGATGATAAAATTTTTCCGCGCGCGACACGTGTAGCTCCTCAGGAAGGTTTGGCGTTGAGATAGCTGCGGCGCACCAGATACTGCTGCACCACGGTAATCAGCGCCATAATCAGCACCAGCAACATCGCCAGCGCGCCGCCGGTGTTGGGATCAAGCGAGATGTCGCCAGAGACCAGCGCGGCAATGCGTACCGGCACCACGTTAAAGTTGCCGGTAGTGAGCGCGTAAATGGTGGCGTAAGCGCCGAGCGCGTTCGCCAGCAAAATCACAAAAGTACCGAGCAGCGCCGGGAACAGAATCGGCAAACCGATGTGCCACCAATAGCGCCAGCGGCCTGCACCCAGCAGCGCGGCGGACTCTTGCCAATCCTGTCGCAAGCCATCAAACGCCGGATAGAGCAGCAAAATGCCGAGCGGGATTTGGAACCAGGTGTACACCAGCACCATGCCGTCACGCGAGAACAGTTTGAAGCCTTCCAGCACGCCGTAATGGCGCAGCAGCAGCGTCAGACAACCGTTCAGACCGAGCAGAATGACAAAGGCAAACGCCAGCGGTACGCCGGCGAAGTTGCTGGTCATGTTGGTAAATGACATCAAAAAGCGCTGAAAGCGGCCGCTGCCGAGCTGATGCAGCGAATATCCGGCAACCAGTGAGATCAGCAGGCCGTAAATGCTCGACCAGATGGAGATGTCGAGCGACAGGCGAAACGCCTGCAAATAGAACGGCGAGGTGAGGATATCGCTGTAGTTGTCGAAGCCCCAACGCTCATTGATGTCGCTCCAGAAGCTGTTGATGGCAATCCACAGCAGCGGCGCGAGCTGGAATGCCACCCAGAACAGCGCAAACGGCAGCAGCAATAGCGCGGCGAGCGTTTTGCCTTTCATTACTGCGGCTCCGCCAGTAACGCGCGACATAGCGGTTTGTCATGTTCGACGCCGAGCAAGGTGCACACGATGCCGCACAGTTCGGTCTGCTGCGGCTGGAGATCCGGCTGCAGCGAGAAACCTTTACCAAACACGAACAGCGGCACCTGGGTCTCTTCCGGCAAAATGCCGCCGTGCGAGCGGTCATCGTTCATGCCGTGATCGGCGGTGACAATCACCTGATAGCCAGCCGCCAGCCAGTCCGGCATCCACTGCGACAGATAACCATCGGCCATGCGCGCGCGGTTGCGATACTGCGGCGATGACAGGCTGTGCTTGTGTCCGGCATCGTCAATGTTCATCGGGTGGATCAGCAGGAAGTCAGGATCGTGCCGCAAACGCAGGCTTTCTGCGTCTTCAAACAGGTGGGAATCCGGATAACCGTCGTCCCAGTAAAAATGCCCATACTGAATCGGCAGATCGGGCGCGACCGTGTGGCGGTCGCGCGCCGCGTTGAACGGGGATTGATTGTAGAGCTCACTCACCCAGTGGTAGGCGGCCGCTGCAGTGGTGAGACCGGCGGCACGCGCGTAATGGAAGATGCTGCGCTGATTACTTAAGCGGCTGACGCCGTTATGAATAATGCCGCTGCGCACCGGTGGAATGCCGGTGAGAATGCATTCGTACAGCGGGCGCGACAGCGAAGGCAGTTCGCAGGTCAGCGTGTAATATTGGCCGTTGCCCTGCGCGCATTCGGCAAACAGATAGCCCATTGCGTGTTGCGCCACCTGATTACTCAGCCCATCCAACACCACCAGGATCGTTTTCATCCCTCGCTCCTTACTGCTTCATATTGATGATGACGTTCTCTTGCCACAGACGCGGCAGCATTTTCGAGGTTTTATCCCATGCGGCCTGGTCCTTGATTGGACGAGCATTTTTATACTCAGACTGCGGTAGCAGCTTGGCCTGCACGTCGGCTGGCAGTTTCAGGTGTTCGGCACGAATCGGACGTGCATAACCTTTCGCCAGGTTGATCTGACCTTCATCAGACAAGATGTATTCACGCGCCAGCTTGGCGGCATTCGGATGTTTGGCGTATTTGTTGATGATGGTGCTGTAGCCAGACGTCACGGAACCATCGGATGGAATCACCACTTCGTAGCGGTTTTTATCGATCTGATCGCGGTAGTTCAGGCCGTTAAAGTCCCACACCACGGCTACCTGAATTTCGCCTTTCTCGATGTTGGCAATCACCGGATCGGTCACGCCAAGGCGGCCTTCTTTCGCCAGATCGCCGAAGAAGCTCAACGCCGGTTTCACATTCTTCTCGTCACCGCCCAACGCGTAGCTGGCTGCTAACACGCCGTTGGCCGCCTGAGCCGCAGTGCCGACGTCACCGATAGTGACCACATACTTACCTTTCTTCAGATCGGCCCAGCTATGCGGCACATCTTTCACCTGCTGCTTATCCACCAGAAACGCGATGGTGCCGGTATAGGCCAGCATCCAGTTGCCATCCTGATCTTTCGCCCAGCTTGGGATTTGATCCCAATGCGTTGGTTTATAGGGTTGCGCCACGCCTTTCGCCACGGCAATCGGACCGAAAGCCGCGCCCACATCACCGATATCGGCGCTGGCGTTCTCTTTCTCTGCATCAAATTTTGCCAGTTCCTGCGCAGAGGACATGTCGGTGTCGCTGTGCTTCAGACCATATTTGCTGTTGAGGTCACTCCAGGTATCTTTCCAGTTGGCCCAGCTATCGGGCATGCCGACGCTGTTAACCTGGCCTTCGGCGCGCGCGGCTTTTTCTAACGCGGCGAGGTCATTATCTGCGGCTTGCGCGGCAGGCAGCGCAAGCAGTACGGCACTGGCTACTACAGAGGCGATAAACGCTTTCATCTCGATTGCTCCCGGTATATGTTGTGGGACTTCTTGGTCTAGTCCAGCAAGAACCGAGCCAATGTAGCCCGAGTAGATGAAGGTTTTATGACCATGGTGGTGAAATGGGGTGTGGCGCGACGATCCACATGCGGTTACAGCGCGCTAAAGCGTGGGTTGTACTCTGTCACATTGTAGTCATCGAACTGTCATAGTGCAGATTTGCCCCAAAATGAGGCTGGAAAATGTTGTCGAAAACGGCAGATGTGATTGCGGCAGGGCTGCGGGAACGCATTGAAAACGGTGAATTTGCCAGCGGTCGTTTGCCTGCCGAACGCAGCTTGAGCGAACACTATTCCACCACGCGCATCACGCTGCGTGAGGCGCTGGGGTTACTGGAAGCGCAGGGCATTATCTATCGGGAATTGCGTCGTGGCTGGTTTCTCGCACCGCCTCGGCTGGTCTACAACCCCTCTCATCACAGCCATTTTCACGCCATGGCCGCTGAGCAAGGCCGTATTGCCAGCACTGAAGTGCTGGAGGCGCGCGAAGTGCCAGCGCAATTAGCCATCGCGCGTCATCTGCAACTGCTGGAGGGCGATCGGGTTTACCGCATTCGCCGTTTGCGCCGTATTGATGGTCGCGCCGTGTTGTATGTCGAGCATTACCTCAATCCCGCCTTTTTTCCGGGATTGCTGGATGAAGACCTGACGCGCTCGCTGACCGATCTCTATGACCAGCGCTATGGCATTCGCTACGGCGGTGCGCGTTTTACCATGTTGCCAGGACCGCTGCCGGTGCGCGCCGCGCCCGCGCTCAATGTGGCGAGCGGCACGCCCGGATTGTTAATCACCCGCATTAACCGCGATCAGCTCAAGCGCGTGATTGATTGCGACTGCGAGTTCTGGCGCTACGACGCGCTGTGCGTGGATGTCGAAGTATAAATATTGTGATTTTGATCACACTACAGCATGATAGCGCCAGTGAGTAATTGAGAGCGTGAGGCGCAAAAATGACAATAAAAACAGGGGTTGGGCAGTACATTTCCTTAGCATTGCAGTGGGTGCTGAACATTGGACTGATCATCCTGGCCATTATTCTGGTGGTGTTTCTCGGTAAAGAAACCATTCATCTGGCCAATGTGCTGTTTAGCACTGGCGAGCAGACCTCTTCCTATCTGCTGATTGAAGGCATCGTTATCTACTTCCTCTACTTCGAATTTATCGCCTTGATTGTGAAGTACTTTCAGTCGGGCTATCACTTCCCGCTGCGCTACTTCATCTATATCGGCATCACGGCGATCATTCGCCTGATCATCGTCGACCATAAAAATCCGTTTGATACGCTCTACTATTCAGCGGCGATTTTGATTCTGGTGGTGACGCTGTGGCTGGCCAACAGTAACCGCCTGAAGCGCGAGTAATAAACCCTGTTTTTGGCGCGTGGCACAACCAGCAGTGCCACGCATTCTCCTCTGCGTTAAACTAGGGCAACTTTTTTTCCGGAGATGTCCTGATGTCGCATGACGCGCTGCGCCAGTTACGCGCACTGCACTGGCTGCCAGCCTCTTCCCCGCAGCTTTCTGCCCCGTTACTTGACTGGTTAATGGAAGAAGATTCCATGACGCGTCGCTTCGAGCAGCATTGTCAGCAAGTGACCGTAGAAGTGATCCGTGAAGCGTTTATAGGCGCCGATGAGATAACGGATGAGGCGGAATTTCTGCCCGCCGATCCGCGCTTCTGGCTGCGCGAAATTGTGCTGTGCGGTGATGGCGTACCCTGGCTGATTGGCCGCACGGTGGTGCCAGAAAGCACGCTGAACGGCCCGGAGCAGATGCTGCAACAGCTCGGTACGCGTCCGCTCGGTCGCTATCTGTTCTCATCATCTACCCTGAGCCGCGATTTTATCGATCCCGGTCAGGTTGGCGAGTTATGGGGACGCCGTTCTCGCCTGCGCTTGTCGGGCAAACCGCTACTGTTAACTGAACTGTTTTTACCGGCGTCGCCGCTCTATCGCGCGCTGGATCAAGGATAAACCACTGTGCAAAACACCTTACCCATGACCAAATGGCAGGCTTACTGCCGCCTGATGCGTATTGATAAACCCATCGGCACCGTGCTACTGCTATGGCCAACCCTGTGGGCATTGTGGCTCTCCGGCATGGCGATTCCACCGCTGCCGGTGCTGTTAGTGTTTGTGCTCGGCGTGATCGTGATGCGTGCTGCAGGCTGCGTCATCAATGACTACGCTGACCGCAAAATCGATGGTCACGTTAAGCGCACGGCGTCACGTCCGCTGGCCAGCGGCGCGGTATCTGAGAAAGAGGCCAAACTGCTTTTCGCCGGTCTCGGCTTGCTGGCGTTTATGCTGGTGCTGACCATGAACACCATGACCATTTTGCTGTCATTTGGCGGCCTGGCGCTGGCGTGGGTTTATCCGTTTATGAAGCGCTATACGCATCTGCCGCAGGTGGTGCTCGGCGCGGCATTTGGCTGGGCGATTCCCATGGGTTGGGCGGCAGTTAGTGAGTCTTTACCTTTGGTCTGCTGGCTGGTTTTCCTGGCAAATATCTGCTGGACGGTGGCCTATGACACGCAGTACGCAATGGTCGATCGTGATGACGATTTGAAGATTGGTGTGAAGTCGACGGCGATTCTGTTTGGTCGTTATGACAAACTGATTATCGGTTTATTGCAGCTGGCGACGCTTGGCCTAATGGCATTGGTGGGCATGATGCTCAATCTGAATGGCGCGTTTTACTGGTCACTGTTACTGGCAGCTGGTTTGTTTGTGCATCAGCAGAAGCTGATTGCCCAGCGCGAGCGTGATCCCTGCTTCCAGGCGTTTCTGAATAACAACTATGTGGGCATGGTGCTGTTTCTCGGCATTCTGCTCAGCACCGTGCCGTTCGCGGATTTGTTATAAACAAAAAAGGCGCACTGAAGCGTAATATTGTTCAGTTAAGCGCAGAGCGACTTTCGTTCGCTTTGCGCTGAGGCAGTTGCAGCACCTTCGTGCGGCGACCGAGCAGAGAGCGCCTGGCCGCGCCCTCTGCACTCCCGGGCCTTGCGCCAGCCCAGCTCGCCGCTGCGCGGTGCCTTCACTCGTTCACAATTCCTGACGGACCGGTGGCGATTCGCTCCTGCTCAGCGCCACCTCTCGCCGCATCCATGCGGCTCGCCCTGGAATCCCTCACTCGTTCAGCGAGTTGGGATGTCGCCTCAACACCCGCGCTGCACCATCAAGGCATAATTTTGACTCGCCATCGCTACAAGTCTCGTAGGGTCGCCATTCATGGCGACCGAGATGAGTCATCAGGCAGGAGGGATCGTGGGAGAATAGCGAGGACTTAGCAGGGCGCACCGAAGTGCGCCTTTGTGTTTTCATGTCGCCTACTAATCGTGGGTGACCGCGCTCTCAATCGTCAGACGGACATCGCTGGTGACCAGCTCCGCCAGCATCTGCCACATCATATGGCTGCGTTCCGCATCGGCATCGCCTTTGTCACTGATATAACCTTCATCACGCAGCGTAAGTACCAATGCAGTGAATACCGCTTTATCAAAGAACTCGGGTGCGTTGATACCGTGCAATACAGAAAGGCGTTGAGCCAGGGTGCGGCTCTCTTTCTCCAGCGTGCCACGGTTGATGGCCGGTTTCGCGCTGAGGATAGCGAAGGTAATCGCGAAGCGCTGAAGCGTCTCACGAATACCCGCCGCCAGCAGTTGCAGCGAACGGTGACGTGCCGGCGTCATTCTTAGTTGACCATCCTGCAAGGTGATCAGGCCCTGGCGCGCCATCTCTGCACAGAGTGCGTTAAGTAGTGCAGGCAACTCCGCCTTGTCCCAGCGTAAGAACAACTCGCTCTTTAGCATCGGATATACCAGGCTCACCTGACGCAGCAGCTCTGCTTCGCTGATTTCACGATGTTGCTGCACGATGGCGGCAATCAACGATGGCATCACTAACATGTGATGAATGTTGTTGCGATAGTAGGTCATCAGCACTGCCTGCTCGCGCGGCAGAATGATAATGTCGCCAATGCTGTCTTGCTCGGTCTCGAACTTGTTCATGCCCATCGCGTGGTCAAGCAGCGCTTCGGCGCTCATATCGGGCACCGTGGCTTCCGGTGAATAAGGCACGTTGCGCAGCAGTTGGGTGTAGCACTCTAACTGCTCAATCAGCTGTTCGCGGGTTAATGAACGCTGACGTGACGCCAGCAGCGCAGTCACGCACAGGTTCATGGCGTTGGCCGCACCGGCTTCGTTAATGCGCACCATCAGCTTCGCCGCAATGTCATTCACAGCAGGTGTCATCCACGCAGGGCGTTGCGGTTCGATAGGATCAATCGCATCCCGCCATTCCGGCACGTTTTTGTTCAGGTAGTTCATCAACGGCAGCGGTTCGCCGAAGTTAACGTAGCCCTGACCAAGATTGCGCAGCTTACGCAAGCCGCGCACCATCTGCAGGAAGCTCTCTTTCTCTTTGGCCGCGCCACGCAGCTCTTTGGCATACGTGCCCACTTCCATCACGTGCTCGTAACCGATGTAGATCGGCACGAAGGTGATAGGACGACTGCCGCCGCGCAGCATCGCCTGCAGCGTCATCGACAGGGTGCCGGTTTTCGGATCCAGCAAACGGCCGGTACGCGAACGTCCGCCTTCCACAAAGTATTCAACGGAGTAACCACGGCTAAACAGCTCGCCGAGATATTCACGGAACACGGTGGAATAGAGTTTGTTGCCCTTAAAGGTACGACGAATAAAGAACGCGCCCAGGCGACGGAAAATCGGGCCGGCTGGCCAGAAGTTCAGGTTGATCCCCGCAGCAATGTGCGGCGGCACCAGGCCTTGATGATAAAGCACGTAGGAGAGCAGCAGATAATCCATGTGGCTGCGGTGGCAGGGCACATAGACAATCTCATGACCATCCTGCGCCAGCTGACGCACGCGCTCACCGCCATGCACGTTGATGCCCTGATACAGGCGGCTCCAAAGCCAGCCCATCACGCGGTCGGTGACCTTAATTGCCTCGTAAGAGAAGTTCGCCGCCACTTCTTCCATCATTTCGATGGCGTTCTGCTGGGCTTTCTCATGCGAAATCTTTTTGCTGCGTGCTTCATCTTCTACCGCTTTTTCAATCGCTTTGGACTGTAAAAGCTTGTTGAAGAGATCCTGACGTGCAGGCAGACGCGGGCCGACCGCTGCCAGACGTTGGCGAGCAAAGTGAATGCGCGCTACGCGAGCCAGCTTCTGTGCAATCGACTTATCAGTACCGTGTTCGGTCGCCATCTGGCGTAGCGAAACGGTTTGCGAGAAGCGGACAAAGCTGTCGCGGCCATGCCACAAAATGGCGAAGAACTTCTGCACGCCATTCAGCACGCGCAGATGCGGCGTGGATTCACCGGATGTTTCACGTCCCGGCGCGCGACCAAACATCACCGCGACCGGCAGCATTTGCACGTCGAGTTGCGGGTTGCTGCGGTGCAAATCCAGATAATCGTGGAACAGCTTCACCGATTCGGGATTGGCCACGAAATAGGGAATCACGCGTGGGCCATCGTGGATAAACACGTGGCGCGGCAGCAGGGTGCCATCGATCTCCAGCGGAGCCAGCGGATCGGGCAGATCATGTTTCAGGCATTGAGCACGCAGCGTGAGCAGGTCAGCCTTTGAATCATAAGGCAAAACATACATCACCGGACGTGTAGGATCGATCCCATGTTCAGAAACGGGATCGGTCGGAATGACCTTACTTTTTACCAAAATAGAGAGTGGTAAATTCAATAATTTGTAATAGAGTTTACGCCAACCTGACATAGACAACTTTAAGCCTCTTGTTAGCAAAGCGCGGCAAGCATACCAGAAAGCGCAGCGAAGGTCTGTGGCTCTGCCGCCTCAAACTGCCCACTCATTGACGTCAAAATAGTTCAAGGGTTCCATAGACATGGCAAATAACGTCACCGGTTTAGTAAGAATAGTGAAAGCAGCCGGTTATTCCTGGCAGGGCCTGCGTGCCGCATGGCAGAACGAAGCCGCATTTCGGCAAGAAGCTGTCGCCGCGTTGGTGGCCATTCTCGTAGCCTGCTGGCTGGATGTAGATACCCTCTCCCGCATCTTGATGATTGGCTCGGTAGTGCTGGTTATCATCGTTGAAATCCTTAATAGCGCTATCGAGGCGGTGGTCGACCGCATTGGGCAGGAACAACATCCGCTCGCGGGCCGCGCCAAAGATATGGGATCGGCCGCCGTATTGCTGACTATCTTACTGGCTCTGTTCGTCTGGATCGCGCTGCTCTGGACGCATTTGAGATAGGGATTCCAGATTCATCAAACCGCTGATTTTTCCCTCTGTTACGGTTTTCATTTCGCGAATACCTGTATATACTCACAGCGACTGTATAAACAACCAGGGGGCGGGATGAAAGCGTTAACTGCACGGCAGCAACAGGTCTATGACCTGATTCGCGACCATATTAACCAGACGGGCATGCCGCCAACGCGTGCGGAAATTGCTGCGCAACTGGGTTTTCGCTCGCCCAATGCTGCTGAAGAGCATCTGAAAGCGCTGGCGCGTAAAGGCGTAATTGAAATTGTTTCCGGCGCATCGCGCGGGATTCGTTTACTAATGGAAGAAGAACCAAGCGAAGGGTTGCCGCTGATTGGTCGCGTCGCTGCCGGTGAACCCTTGCTGGCGCAGGAACATATTGAAGCCCACTATCAGGTGGATGCGAATCTGTTCAAACCGAGTGCCGATTTCCTGCTGCGCGTGAGCGGCATGTCGATGAAAGATATCGGCATTATGGATGGCGATCTGTTAGCCGTGCATAAAACGCAGGAAGTGCGTAACGGCCAGGTTGTCGTGGCGCGCATTGATGATGAAGTCACCGTGAAACGCTGGAAAAAGCAGGGCGCGATTGTCCATCTGCTGCCGGAAAACACCGATTTCCAGCCGATTGTCGTTGATACCCGTGAGCAGTCGCTAACCATTGAAGGTTTAGCTGTCGGGATTGTACGCAACGGCGAGTGGCTCTGATCAGTTTCTGATCCTCCCCAACTGCGGCGGTGCGAATTTGCGCTGACCGCAGTCTGCTGTTTTACTTCTCTGTGACTCTTTCTGCGGCTCACGCTGGCGCCATTACGCTGATTACCGCACACAACGGAATGGGCTGATGCAGCTGTTTTCCTCTTCAGATAAAACACTCTGGCGGCTAGCGCTGCCGATGATCCTGTCAAATATCACCGTCCCGTTACTGGGCGTGGTGGATACCGCCGTTATTGGTCATCTCGATAGCCCGATTTACCTCGGTGGCGTCGCCGTGGGCACAACAGCGACCAGCTTCATCTTTATGCTTCTGCTATTCCTGCGCATGAGCACCACCGGATTGACCGCTCAGGCATTTGGCGCCAATGACAAAACCGCGCTGGCGCGCGCCTTAACGCAACCGCTGCTGATTGCCCTGGTTTTTGGCGTGCTGTTTATGGTGCTGCGAACGCCGGTAAGCAGCCTGGCGGCAGCTTTAATGGGCGGCAGCCCGGAAGTGCAGCAGCAGGCGCAAATATTTATTGAGATTCGCTGGCTGAGTGCCCCCGCAACCTTAGCCAATTTGGTGATTCTTGGCTGGCTGCTAGGCGTGCAGTATGCGCGCGCACCGATGGTGCTGCTGATCATCGGCAATCTGGTGAATATCCTGCTTGATCTGCTGTTCGTCCTCAAACTGCATTGGGGTGTGGCTGGCGCGGCGGCGGCCACCGCGCTGGCAGAATATGTCACGCTGGGCGTGGGTTTGTGGATGGTGGCGCGCGTGCTGAAGATGCGCGGTATCCATTTTACTCTGCTTAAAAGCAGTTGGCGTGGCGATGCGGCGCGGCTATTCCGCCTCAATCGCGACATCATGCTGCGTTCTTTGATGCTGCAAATTTGCTTCGCGTCACTCACCATCCTTGGCGCGCGGATTGGCCCGGATGTGGTGGCGGTCAATGCGGTGCTGTTGATGTTTCTCACTTTTACCGCATACGCGCTGGATGGTTTTGCCTATGCGGTTGAAGCCTGTTCGGGTGAAGCGGTTGGGGCCAAAGATCGCAGTAGGCTGTTGCTGATTTGGCATGCGGCTTGTCGGCAGGCTTGCTTCGTTGCAGCAATCTTTGCGCTGATTTATGCGTTCACCGGTCCGCAGATTGTGGCGATGCTGACGTCACTGGAAGCGCTACGCGAGATGGCCGATCGCTATCTGATTTGGCAAGTGATTCTGCCGCTGATTGGCGTCTGGTGTTATTTGCTGGATGGCATGTTTATCGGCGCGACGCGCGGTCGTGAGATGCGCAACAGCATGGTGATAGCGGCAATCGGCTACGGTCTAGCGCTGCTCACATTGCCATGGCTCGGTAATCACGGTTTATGGCTGGCAGTGACGGTGTTCCTGGCGTTACGCGGACTGACGCTGTGGCTGATTTGGCGCGGTCACTGGCTGCGCAATAGCTGGTTCAACGCCTGAATAAGCGAAGCGTAACCTACAGATTAATCTGTATTTCTCTGCAAACTGCGAAGCGGCTACTACAATTACCTTATACGGCGCACATGAGTAGCGCGTTGTCTGGGTATATCGCCAGCTAAGCAGGCAATATATCTATCTCACTCAGGATGTAGTGGAGGATTATTATGAACAAAGACGAAGCGAGCGGAAACTGGAAGCAGTTTAAAGGTAAGTTTAAAGAAAAGTGGGGCAAGCTTACCGATGACGATATGACGGTGATCGAAGGTAAACGCGATCAGCTGGTCGGTAAAATCCAGGAACGCTACGGTTATGCAAAAGACCAGGCCGAACAAGAAGTTAAGGACTGGGAAAGCACCAATAAAGATTACCGCTGGTAATTGCCCCTGAGGAAGATGCTCCTACCCGCCAATCATTTAGCGTAGTGATTGGCCCGGCACAAGGACGTGCCTCTCTATTTTCTTACCCGTTTTTTTCCCTCAACCTGATGATCATGCTCGCAGCTTTCATGATGCGTGCAAGCCGCCACTTCTGCGCAGCTCTCACACAGGCCATGTGCCTCAATCACGGTATGACGCAAAGAAAATCCCGCCTGATCCGCTAACCCAGCAATGGTCTTTTCAACACCATGAGCATGTTTTTCAGTCACTGCCGCGCAACCGTCACACACCAACATCACTGAAGTATGTGCCGGCTCATCAAAATGATGACAAACCACATAGCTGTTATTCGACTCAACGCGATGAATAAATCCCTGTTCCAGCAGGAAATCCAGCGCACGATAAATGGTAGGCGGTTTAGCTTGCGGTTCACTGACGCGCAGCTGATCCAGCAAATCGTAAGCGCTTATCGAACCATTCTGCTCTGCCATCAAGCGCAGCACTTCGGCGCGCTGAGTGGTGAGGCGCACGCCGCGATCAAGGCAAAGTGATTCAGCCTGGGTAAGAAGTTGTTCTGGCGTGAGGTTTGACATAAGCATTCTCCGGGTTGCAGGTGATGTTATTTTATCACACAAATTTTTACGCTGCTGTGATTGCTTATTTTCCTTAAACTCCTGCAGAAAACTCCCACCAATCAATCGATTATCCTTCCTGTTAACCCAACAACATTGTTGCAACCATTATGTCTGAAAAATCCGTCCAGCCAGACAGCGCAACGGCTACAAGGATTTTGCTTTGCAACTCACCGGGTTAGCGTATAAGGTTCAAAAGGTCTTAAGTAATTTCTGGTATCAATTTATTCACTGTTAATTTTTCTGCATATAAACACAGCAGAATGGTGCTTACGCATCCAATTCTGCGAATAGCAGTGCTATTTCCTTTTAATTCACAGCAATGAAGCGTTAGCCAGGGTTCAGAATGGCGGCTAACTAAACTTTCAGTCGGTGAGTGATTCAGCGACATTTCAAAGGTGATGGCAGGCTCATGGCGAAGACATTATTCAGGCACAAAAAAGTAGCTTATCTTGTTGGTTTGAATGCAGTATTTCTTTCTTCCTCAGCTCTGGCAGCAGGTACATGGTATGACGCGCGTAACGATGCGATGGGCGGTACCGGCGTAGCCTCTTCCACCTGGAGTTCCGCAGTGCTGGCTAACCCAGCATTGATGACCAAGGCGCAGCCTGAAGACAACGTTAGCATCATTCTTCCATCAGCCGGTGCACAGGTTACCGATAAAGACAAATTGATTGATCGCGTCGACGACATTACCGATACCGTTGATCGTTATCAGGATGAGCTTCGGGACTTTTCTCTCGAAGATTATTTAAATGGCTATCCAGAGGTGAAAGCTGCTGCGGGTGATATGGCTAACCAGCTCAGTCAGTTACGTGGTAATAAAGCCCATGCTACCGCAGGTGTAGCACTAGCCGTCACTGTTCCAAATGAAACCCTACCTTTTGCCTTTATAACTAAAGCGTACGGTACCGCATTGGTACGTGCCAATGTGGCAGACAGCGATATCACTTACCTTCGCGGCATTTCAGATGGCACTATTCCTCTGACGCCGGGCGCTGAAGATAACTTGCGCTCCAGCGCCAATGGGCTGGCGGCTTTGATCACCGATTATGGTGTGTCAGTTGCGCATGAGTTCTCGATTGCTGGCCATCCAGTTTCTGTCGGCGTGACGCCAAAGCTACAGAAAACCTGGCTGTATAACTACACCGCGAGTATCTACAACTACGACAAGAGCGACATTAACAGCAGTCGCTATCGCAGCAGCGATACCGGTTTCAACGTGGATGCTGGCGTTGCAACGGATTTCGGTGAGAACTGGACCTTCGGTGTGACTGGGCAAAACCTGATCTCGCGCGATATCGACACCAAAGAGGTGAACGGCTACCGCGATACTTACCAAATTCGTCCACTGGTTACGACCGGGCTTTCCTGGAATAGCGGGCCGCTCACGTTGGCCGGTGATGTTGATCTAACTGAAACTAAACGCTTTAAATCGGAAGACAGCAGCCAATATGCTGGCGTAGGTGCGGAGTATCGTGTGCTGGATTGGCTGGCGCTGCGTGCCGGTTATCGTGCCGATCTGAAGTCGAACGATACTGACGTGTTCACCGCCGGTTTAGGTGTGTCACCGTTCAACAATACCGTTCATCTCGATCTGGCCGGTTCTGTGGGTAAAGACAACACCGTGGGTGCGATGCTGCAGCTCGGATTTAACTTCTAATTCCCTATCTGATAACGGGCGGCTGTGCCGCCCGTTTTGCTGTGGTATGATTGCGCAGTTTCTCATCACTTAACTTACTGCGGATTCACTGCGTTTCATGACCGATACTTTCTCCTCGCAACGTTTTTCCATCGCCCCCATGCTCGACTGGACCGATCGCCACTGTCGTTATTTCCACCGTCAGCTGAGCGGCGACACGCTGCTGTACACCGAAATGGTGACGACCGGTGCGATCATTCACGGTAAAGGCGACTATCTGGCCTACAGCGAGGAAGAGCATCCGCTGGCGCTGCAGTTGGGGGGCAGCGATCCCGCCGCACTGGCGCAGTGCGCTAAGCTGGCAGAAGAGCGTGGCTACGATGAGATCAACCTCAACGTGGGTTGTCCGTCCGATCGCGTACAGAATGGTCGTTTTGGAGCCTGCCTGATGGGCGATGCGGCGCTGGTTGCCGACTGCATTAAAGCGATGCGCGATGTGGTAAGCATTCCAGTGACGGTGAAAACCCGTATTGGCATTGATGAGCAGGACAGCTACGAATTCCTGTGTGATTTTATTGGCACCGTGGCGCAACAGGGCGGCTGCGATACCTTTATTATCCACGCACGTAAAGCCTGGCTTTCCGGTTTGAGTCCAAAAGAGAATCGCGAGATCCCGCCGCTCGATTATCCACGCGTTTACCAATTGAAGCGCGACTTCCCGGCGCTGACCATGGCGATTAATGGCGGCATCAAAACCCTGGAAGAAGCTAAGCTGCATCTGCAGCATATGGATGGCGTGATGATGGGGCGCGAAGCCTATCAGAATCCGGGTATTCTGGCGCAGGTTGATCGCGAACTGTTTGGCCGCGATACACCGCGCGTCGATCCGGTGGCGGTGGTGCGCTCAATGTATCCGTACATTGAAGCTGAATTATCCAAGGGCATGTATCTCGGCCATGTTACGCGCCATATGCTTGGCCTATTCCAGGGCATTCCCGGTGCGCGCCAATGGCGTCGTTACTTAAGTGAAAACGCCCATAAACCCGGTGCCGATGTGCGCGTGCTGGAAGCGGCGTTAGCGCTGGTTGCAGATAAGATCCCGCAGGAAGTGATGTAATTATCGTCAGGCAAGCCGGAGCGTTCCGGCTTTTGTAGGGTGTGCATTCATGCGCACCTGAAAGCCAATAGGATGGTTTTTTTTTGCGCCACAAATTAGTTTTTTTCATCACCCTTCCAACCTTGCACTCATCCATTTTTCTTCAAATTCAAGTAGTTAGCTATTATTATAAGTTGGCACGCATCTTGTAATGTTCCTGATGTTATTTACACAGGAGAGCCTTCGTGGAAATTCTATTTGTTATCGGCTTTTTTCTGATGCTGCTGTTCACCGGCGTTTCGCTGCTGGGCGTCATCGCGGCATTGGTGGTGGCGACCGCTTTAATGTTCTTTGGCGGATTGCTGGCAATTGTTATAAAAGTGTTGCCGTGGCTGGTGCTGGCAGTGGCTGTTGTATGGCTTTATCGCGCATTTACCACACCTTCAGGTGAGGTTAAATTGCGCAGGCTGAAAAGAAAAATCAGCGACTTAGATAGAAGGGACTGGCGCTAATTGCGGTGACGATCACAGACTCGGAAATTGCTTAGCATAATTCCGCATTTAAACATATTTTTTACTTATGTTTTCTGTCAGGATGATTGGCGTTGTTTCAAACGAATTCATCGCCGCTGTCCCTACACCAGCGCGAACTATAAAAAAGAAAGAAAAAGGGGCTTCCTACGGGAAGCCCCGTTTGCATTTAGCGATCAGGGAATCAGCAGGCTGGAACCCTGAGTCGCGCGACTCTCCAGCACCTGATGCGCGCGCACTGCGTCACGCAAGGCAAATTTCTGCTGCTCTGGCACGTTAAGCTGAATTGCCCGGCTGGCGATCAATGAGAACAATTCATTGCTGGCGGCATCCAGTTCTTCACGATTGGTGATGTAGCCGAACAGCGAAGGGCGGGTAACGAACAGTGAGCCTTTCTTATTGAGAATGCCAAGATCAACGCCGGTTACCGGACCCGATGCATTACCAAAGCTGACCATTAATCCGTGGCGACGCAGGCTATCCAGCGAAGGTTCCCAGGTGTCTTTCCCCACCGAGTCATACACTACGGCCACTTTCTCACCGTTGGTCAATTCGTTGACGCGCTTCGCAATATCCTCTTCGCGATAGTTGATCGTCGCCCAGGCGCCGGCATCTTTGGCAATCTTCGCTTTCTCTGCAGAACCTACCGTGCCAATCAGATGTGCGCCGAGCGCTTTGGCCCATTGGCAGGCGATCAAACCCACGCCACCGGCTGCGGCATGGAACAGGAAGATTTCATCGGCTTTCACTTTATAGGTTTGGCGCAGCAGATACTGCACGGTTAACCCTTTAAGGAAAGAAGCCGCGCCTTGCTCAAAGGAGATGCTGTCCGGCAAGATCACCAGGCGATCTTCCGCCACATTGTGCACTTCGCTATAAGCGCCGAGCGCGGCCTGGCAATAGACCACGCGATCGCCCGCTTTAAAACGCGTCACCGCCGATCCGACTCGCTTCACCACACCGGCTGCTTCGGTGCCCAAGCCGGAAGGGAAGCTGCTTTGCGGATACAAGCCGCTGCGCACATAGGTATCAATGTAGTTAATGCCAATCGCCTTGTTTTCCACCTGCACTTCGTGCTCGGCGGGATCGGCCAGTTCGAAATCGACCCATTGCAGCACATCTGGGCCGCCGTGTTGGTTGAACTGAATACGCTTTGCCATTCTGACTCCTGTGATTGTTCATCCTGGGACGTTATACTTGCGCGTCCCTTTCACGATCGGTAATGCATTCACTATGGCAGGAAATAAACCCACCAACAAATCGAACGAACCCCGCGATCGGCAGCTGGAAGGCGTGAAAATGCCGCCGCATTCCATAGAAGCGGAGCAGTCGGTGCTCGGTGGGTTGATGCTGGATAATCAGCGCTGGGACAACGTTTCGGAGCGTGTTGTCGCCAGTGATTTTTTCAACCGCTCGCACCGCATGATTTTCACGGAAATGCAGCGTTTGCTGGAAGCGGGCCAGCCGATCGATTTGATTACACTCTCTGAATCGCTGGAAACGCTGGGCGAGTTAGAAATGGCCGGCGGTTTCGCCTATCTGGCCGAGCTGGCTAAAAATACGCCAAGTGCGGCGAACATCGGCGCTTATGCGGATATCGTGCGTGAACGTGCGGTGGTGCGTGAGATGATCTCGGTGGCGAACCAAATCGCTGATGCCGGTTACGATCCGCAAGGACGCAGCAGTGAAGATCTGCTCGACTTCGCTGAATCCAACGTTTTCAAAATAGCTGAACAGCGCGCCAATAAAGATCAGGGCCCGCAGAACATCGAGCAGATCCTCGAAGCCACGGTTTCGCGTATTGAGTCGTTGGTCTCAACGCCGCACGATGGCGTGACCGGCGTCGATACCGGCTATCAGGATTTGAACAAAAAAACCGCCGGTTTGCAGGGCTCTGATCTGATTATCGTCGCGGCGCGTCCTTCGATGGGTAAAACCACCTTCGCCATGAATTTGTGCGAAAACGCCGCGATGTTGCAGGACAAGCCGGTGCTGATTTTCAGTCTGGAGATGCCCAGCGAACAGCTGATGATGCGTATGCTGGCATCACTGTCGCGTGTGGATCAGACGCGTATTCGTACCGGCCAACTGGAAGATGAAGATTGGGCGCGTATTTCCGCCACCATGGGGATTTTGCTCGAGAAGAAGAACATGTTTATCGATGACTCTTCTGGCCTGACGCCAACTGAAGTGCGTTCACGCGCGCGCCGCATTTTCCGCGAAAACGGCGGGTTGAGCCTGATCATGATCGACTACCTGCAGCTGATGCGCGTGCCTGCACTGTCGGATAACCGTACGCTGGAGATCGCCGAGATCTCGCGCTCGCTCAAAGCGCTGGCGAAAGAGCTGAATGTGCCGGTGGTGGCGCTGTCGCAGCTGAACCGCTCACTGGAACAACGTGCGGATAAGCGTCCGGTGAACTCGGATCTGCGTGAATCAGGCTCGATCGAGCAGGATGCCGACTTGATCATGTTCATCTATCGTGACGAGGTGTATCACGAAAACAGCGATCTTAAAGGCATCGCCGAGATCATCCTCGGTAAGCAGCGTAACGGCCCGATCGGTACGGTACGTTTGACCTTTAATGGCCAATGGTCGCGCTTTGATAACTACGCTGGCCCGCAATACGACGACGAATAACCCTTTCAACCCGGATGCATGCACGTTTTGTGCATGCATTTCACGTCATCAGAAAATAGTGTTGGACAACCCCGGCTTTAATCAGGTTATCTGTAGCAAAGCGCCCCTTATTTCGCTGTGGAAACAGAATGACTCAGGTAGACGATCACGACCTTAAGATATTGACATTACTACAATCTAACGGACGCCTCACCAACCAGGAACTCAGTGATTTAGTCGGACTTTCGGCATCGCAATGTTCACGCCGCCGCATCAATCTTGAGCAGGCCAACCTCATTCTCGGCTATCACGCGCGCCTCTCGCCCGACGCGGTTGGCCTTGGCATGGTGGGATTGATTGAAGTGCGATTGAAAAACCACACGCCCGATTATGAAGAGAGTTTCCATCGCATGGTGGAAGAAGAAGCCGCCATCGTCGATGCCTTTAAAACCACTGGCGATGCCGACTATCTGCTGAAAGTAGCGGTGGCCGATCTGGCGTCATTGAGCGCACTAATCAGCCAGTTAGTGGCTGGTCATCAAAGCGTGGCGCACGTGAAAACGTCCGTGGTATTGAGCCGTTTAAAAGAGAACGGTTTGATGATAATCCCGCAGCACAAAACGCGCCAAAAAAGTGCGTGATGTGCTAATCTGGTGCAATTATTGCCTTAATAATGCAAAAAACGCGCACCAGAAAACAGATTTGTGCATGGGTTGATGGTTTGAGTCTCAATTGATGCACAAAAACCTGCAATAAAGCGCCTTAGTTATCAATTGGATAATCGCTGGCACCCATCGGCGGCGCGCATACGTCGCCGATGTGGTGCGTTTTTTGCATTTGAACCGCATCATTTGCAATGAGATTAATCCATGGATAACGTTGTTCAACCCACCAAAGTTCCCCATTCGCTGATTGAAGATGCGCTGGCAATAGTGCTCGGCACGCTGATGGTCTCTTTCGGCGTCATTATGCTGAAACAGGCTGGCGCACTGACCGGCAGTTCAGCGGGTATTGCCTTCTTAATCAGCTATTTATCGCCGCTCTCCTTTGGTAGCGCCTTCTTCCTGATCAACCTGCCATTTTACTGGCTAGCCGTGCGACGCATGGGCTGGGAATTTACCCTGAAAACCTTCTGCGCGGTTGGCCTGGTGTCGCTGTTTACCCATTTGCATCCGCTGTTTGTGCATTTTTCTGCGCTAAATCCGTTTTATGCGACACTGTTCGGTAACGTGGTGATGGGCATTGGGTTTATAGTGTTGTTCCGTCATAAAGCCAGCCTCGGTGGCATCAATATTTTGGCGCTCTGGCTGCAGGACCGCATCGGTCTGCGTGCCGGAAAACTGCAAATGGCGGTTGATACCTGCGTGGTATTAGCGTCACTGTTTGTGGTGTCGTTACCGATGCTGTTTGCTTCCATCGCGGGCGCGGTGATCCTCAATCTCATCATCGCAATGAATCATCGTCCCGGCCGTTACATGGTTTGATGACGCATCTTTACCTCTTATTTCTGACCAATCATGGAGATCTGCACCGTGTTTCAAAACGTTGATGCCTATGCCGGCGATCCGATTCTGTCGTTGATGGAAACCTTCAAACAAGATCCGCGCGATAACAAAGTAAACCTGAGCATCGGTCTCTATTACAACGAAGCGGGCATCATTCCTCAGCTGCAGGCAGTTGCCGCAGCAGAAGAGCGCCTGCAGGCGCAGCCGCATCAGGCATCGCTGTATCTGCCGATGGAAGGTCTGAACGCTTACCGCAACGCCATTGCACCGCTGCTGTTCGGTAAAGAACATCCGATGCTGCACGCGGGCCGTATTGCCTCCATCCAGACCTTAGGTGGCTCAGGTGCGCTGAAAGTCGGTGCTGATTTCCTTAAGCGTTACTTCCCAGCGTCAAACGTGTGGGTGAGCGATCCAACGTGGGAAAACCATATCGCGATCTTTAACGGTGCGGGCTTCGAAGTAGAGACTTATCCGTGGTACGACGCAGAAACCAACGGCGTGAAGTTTGATGCGTTCATCGCCAAGCTGAAAACCTTGCCGAAACAATCCATCGTGCTGCTGCATCCGTGCTGCCACAACCCAACCGGCGCCGATCTGACTAATGCGCAGTGGGATGAAACCACCGACGTGCTGAAAGCGCAGGAGCTGATTCCGTTCCTCGATATCGCTTATCAGGGCTTTGGTGCGGGCATGGAAGCGGATGCTTATGCCATTCGCGCCATTGCGGCTGCCGGCTTGCCAGCGCTGGTGAGCAACTCGTTCTCCAAGATCTTCTCGCTGTACGGCGAGCGCGTTGGCGGCTTGTCCATTGTCTGCGACAGCGCGGAAGAATCCGCTCGTGTGCTGGGCCAGCTGAAAGCGACCGTACGTCGCAACTACTCCAGCCCGCCAAACTTTGGTGCGCAGGTGGTTTCATGCGTGTTGAACGACGAAGCGCTGCTGAATAACTGGCTGGCAGAAGTGGAAGCGATGCGTCTGCGCATTATCGAAATGCGCCAGGCGCTGGTGAATGTGTTGAGCACCAAGCTGCCAGGTCAAAACTTCGATTACCTGCTGAAGCAGCGCGGTATGTTCAGCTACACCGGCCTGAGCGCGCAGCAGGTTGATCGCCTGCGTGATGAGTTCGGCGTCTACCTGATTGCCAGCGGCCGTATGTGCGTTGCCGGCCTGAACAGCCGTAACGTCAACCAGGTTGCTGAGGCATTTGCTGCGGTAATGTGAGTCAACACCCAGTCAACACAGAGCCACCACGCTGACATCATCCAGTATCAAAACCATGGCCGCTAAGCTGAGCGACTAACCTTCAGGCGGCAGAGTTCACGCTCTGCCGCTTTTTCCTCTCTTCAGGGTTTACCTTTCGCCGACATGCTGCACACTTAAACGGTGTGATTACTTTTAGGATTCTGGCATGTGGCATCAACAAACGCTTACGCTTGGCGCCAAAGCGCGCGGCTTTCATCTGATTACCGACGAGATTGTCGGCCAGCTTCACGGCTTATCCGATGTGCGCGTCGGCCAATTGCATCTCCTGCTGCAACACACATCGGCGTCGCTAACGCTGAATGAGAATTGCGATCCCACAGTGCGCAGCGATATGGAGCAGCATTTCTTACGCCATGTTCCGGAAAGCGCGCCTTATCAGCACGACTACGAAGGGGCCGACGACATGCCCGCACACATCAAATCGTCGCTACTCGGCGTTTCACTGCTGATTCCGGTCAACCGTGGTCGCCTGATGTTAGGCACATGGCAGGGAATCTGGTTGGGTGAACATCGGGTGCAGGGCGGTGCGCGGCGTATCGTGGCGACCTTACAAGGGGAATAAAACATGAACACATCGGATTTACTGACGTACTGCATGAGCAAGCCGGGCGCGGAGCAAAGCTTTAAAGAGTGCTGGCAGGCAACGCAGATTAAAAGTGAAGGCGTGCTGTTTGCCATGCTTTATGAGGTAAAAGGGCGTCCGGCCTTGTCGCTGAAAGCCACGCCTGCACTGGCGGAATTATTACGTGAGGAGCATAACGATGTGTTTCCCAGTGAGCACTTGAACAAGTCGCACTGGAGCACGTTGTGGCTGGACGGTTCGCTAAAGGATTCGCAGATTTACTATCTGGTGGATGCTTCCTGGCAACAGGCTGACGCCACGCGTGAAGCGGGCGTCAACCATGATGACCACTGAGGCGAATTAAGCCGCAGATTCCTCGCGCAGGGTATTGATATCAATCACGAAGCGGTATTTCACGTCGCTTTTCAGCATACGTTCGTAGGCTTCGTTGATTTGATTCATCGCGATCAGTTCGATATCTGAAGTGATACCGTGTTCGCCGCAGAAATCCAGCATCTCCTGGGTTTCCGCGATGCCGCCAATCAGTGAACCGGCGATGCTGCGACGTTTGAAGATCAGGTTGAAGACCTGCGGTGCCGGGTGATCGTGTTCCGGCGCGCCGACCAGCGTCATGTTGCCATCACGCTTCAGCAGGGCGATGAACGGGTTGAGATCGTGCTGCGCCGCAACGGTATTCAGGATGAAGTCAAAGCTGTTGGTGTGCGCGGCCATTTGATCGGCATCTTTCGAAATCACCACTTCATCCGCGCCCAGACGTTTACCATCTTCAATTTTTGACGGTGACGTGGTGAACAGCACCACATGTGCGCCCATCGCATGAGCCAGTTTCACGCCCATGTGACCGAGGCCGCCCAAACCGACAATACCGACTTTTTTACCCGGACCGACATTCCAGTGACGCAGCGGCGAGTAGGTGGTGATACCGGCACACAGCAGCGGCGCAACGCCTGCCAGATCGAGATTTTCGGGTACGCGCAGCACGAAGCTTTCATCTACCACCATGCTGGTGGAGTAACCGCCGTAGGTGATGGCTTTGGTTTCACGGTCTTCACCGTTATAAGTGCCAACGAAGCCATTTTCGCAATACTGCTCCAGCCCTTCCTGACAGCTTGGACAGCTGCGGCAGGAATCAACCATACAACCCACGCCGACCAAATCACCCACTTTGTAATTGTGAGTGTGCGCGCCAACGGCAGTGACGCGACCCACGATTTCATGGCCCGGCACCACAGGGAAAATGGTGTTGCGCCATTCGTTGCGCGCGGTATGCAGGTCAGAGTGGCAGACGCCGCAGTACAACACTTCAATCTGCACATCATGAGCGCGCAGTTCGCGTGGCTTAAAGTCGAACGGGGCGAGTTTTGCTTTCGCGTCCTGTGCGGCATAGGCATGCGTAATATTCATGGTGTCTCCAGTAGGATGTGTCGTGATTTTTATGCGGGATCCCGTCAGGGATAAAAGGCGCGTGAGTCACGCCAAAAGGAACGCTGTAAGGATAGTCAGCAGGATGGAATGCGTATATGCCTGAAGTTGTCTGATTCTTGCCTGTTCCTGCATTTCGTTGCGGAATTCGACAGATAAAAATCAGGCCCGCAATGGCGGGCCTGGGAGAAAATTACTTCTTCAACATTGGTTTAAGGAAACGCGCCGTGTGTGATTTTTCACACTCCACCACCGTTTCTGGCGTGCCGGACACCAGGATTTCACCGCCGCCGCTACCACCTTCTGGGCCGAGATCGACAATCCAGTCCGCGGTTTTCACCACGTCGAGGTTGTGCTCAATCACCACGATGGTGTTGCCCTGATCGCGCAGCTGATGCAGCACTTCCAGCAGTTGCTGAATATCCGCAAAGTGCAGGCCGGTGGTCGGCTCATCAAGGATATAGAGCGTCTGGCCGGTGCCGCGTTTGGACAGCTCTCGCGCCAGCTTAACGCGCTGCGCTTCACCGCCCGAGAGCGTGGTCGCCGACTGGCCGAGGCGGATGTACGACAGGCCAACATCGATCAGCGTTTGCAGCTTACGCGCCAGCGCCGGCACCGCATCAAAGAACTCGCGCGCTTCTTCGATGGTCATATCCAGTACTTCGTGGATGCTCTTGCCTTTGTATTTGATCTCCAGCGTTTCGCGGTTATAGCGTTTGCCTTTGCACTGGTCGCACGGCACGTAGATGTCGGGCAGAAAGTGCATCTCTACCTTGATCACGCCATCGCCCTGACAGGCTTCGCAGCGTCCGCCGCGCACGTTGAAGCTGAAGCGCCCCGGATTGTAGCCGCGTGAACGCGCTTCCGGCACGCCGGCGAACAGTTCACGCACCGGCGTGAAAATGCCGGTATAGGTCGCGGGATTCGAACGCGGTGTGCGACCGATCGGGCTCTGATCGATATCGATCACTTTATCGAAATGCTCGAGACCGGCGATCTCACGATAAGGCGCGGCTTCGATGGTGGTCGCGCCGTTGAGCTGGCGCTGCGCAATTGGGAACAGCGTATCGTTGATCAGCGTCGATTTACCCGATCCGGACACGCCGGTGATGCAGGTAAATAAGCCGACCGGAATCGTCAGCGTGACATCTTTGAGGTTGTTACCGCGCGCACCGGTGAGTTTCAGCACTTTAGCGGGATCGCCTTTGACGCGCTGTTTAGGGATGGCAATCTCACGTTTGCCGCTGAGGAACTGGCCGGTCAGGGAATTTTCATTCGCCATGATCGCGTGCACATCGCCTTCCGCAACCACCTGACCACCGTGCACGCCGGCGCCCGGACCGATATCGATCACGTGGTCAGCGGCACGAATCGCATCCTCATCGTGCTCCACCACAATCACCGTATTACCGAGATCGCGCAGGTGAATCAGCGTGCCGAGCAGGCGCTCGTTGTCGCGCTGATGCAAGCCGATAGACGGTTCATCCAACACGTACATCACGCCGACCAAACCGGCACCAATCTGGCTGGCCAGACGAATACGCTGCGCTTCACCGCCGGACAGCGTTTCCGCCGAGCGTGACATCGACAGGTAATTCAGGCCGACGTTCACCAGGAAGCTCAGGCGATCGCCAATCTCCTTAAGGATTTTTTCCGCGATCTGCGCACGCTGGCCGCTCAGCTTCATGTTGGCGAAGAAATCCATCGCATGACCGATGCTCATTTCTGAGATGGTTGGCAGGTTGGTGTCTTCGACAAAAACATGGCGTGCTTCACGACGCAGGCGCGTGCCTTCGCAGCTGGCGCAGGCGCGGTTACTAATAAATTTCGCCAGCTCTTCGCGTACCGCGTTGGATTCCGTCTCTTTATAACGGCGCTCCATGTTGTGCAGCACGCCTTCAAACGGATGGCGGCGCACCGAGGTGTCACCGCGATCGTTGATGTATTTGAATTCGATATTCTCTTTGCCGGAACCGTACAGAATCACATGGCGCGCGTTGTCACTCAGGCTGTTGAACGGGGCTTCGACATCGAATTGCAGATGTTCAGCCAGCGAGCGCAGCATCTGGAAGTAGTAGAAGTTACGGCGATCCCAGCCGCGAATGGCGCCGCCCGCCAGCGACAGCTCGGGATTTTGCACCACACGGTCAGGATCGAAATATTGCTGCACGCCCAGGCCATCACAGGTCGGGCAGGCGCCGGCTGGATTGTTGAACGAGAACAGGCGCGGTTCGAGTTCACGCATGCTGTAGCCACAAATCGGGCAGGCAAAGTTGGCGGAGAACAGCATCTCTTCGGCGCTGGTATCATCCATATCGGCGACGATCGCCGTACCCCCGCTCAGTTCCAGCGTGGTCTCGAAGGATTCGGCCAGACGCGTTGCCAGATCGTCGCGCACGCGGAAGCGGTCAATCACCACTTCGATGGTGTGCTTCTTCTGCAACTCCAGTTTCGGCGGATCCGACAAATCGCACACTTCACCATCAATACGCGCACGGATGTAGCCTTGCGCGGCGAGGTTTTCCAGCGTTTTGGTGTGTTCGCCTTTGCGATCTTTCACCACCGGCGCCAGCAGCATCAGACGACGACCTTCTTCCTGCGACAGCACCTGATCGACCATCTGGCTAACGGTTTGCGCCGCCAGTGGAACGTCGTGATCCGGACAGCGCGGCTCACCCACGCGTGCAAACAGCAGGCGCAGATAGTCATGAATTTCAGTAATGGTGCCGACGGTGGAACGCGGGTTATGCGAAGTCGATTTCTGCTCAATGGAGATGGCGGGCGAAAGACCTTCAATATGGTCAACGTCCGGTTTCTCCATTAATGAAAGAAACTGGCGCGCATAGGCCGAAAGCGACTCGACATAGCGACGCTGGCCTTCCGCATACAGCGTATCAAACGCCAGCGAAGACTTACCGGAACCTGACAGACCGGTGACCACAATGAGCTTATCGCGAGGGATGATCAGGTTGATGTTCTTCAAATTATGGGTGCGAGCACCGCGGACTTCGATCTTATCCATTCACCTTTCCCGGATTGAACAACACTCGCCATGCCTTGCCAGCACGACCAGCAGAAACGGTCCATTATGGCACAAAAAATAAACTGAATAAATATCCAGTGTTTTTGCTATTCTGTCCGCCGATAAATTTTGGAATCCCGCTCTAAAGTGGGCACACGCCAATGTGACGTGATACAATTTTTCGCTTAGACTTTTAGCATCAACTCATCGGGAGACAGCAACATGGCCAGTCGTGGCGTAAACAAAGTGATTCTAGTCGGGAATCTGGGTCAGGATCCGGAAGTGCGCTACATGCCAAATGGTGGCGCGGTAGCCAACATTACGCTGGCCACGTCAGAGAGCTGGCGCGACAAGACAACCGGTGAAAACAAAGAGATCACTGAATGGCACCGCGTTGTGCTGTTCGGCAAGCTGGCGGAAGTGGCTGGCGAATACCTGCGTAAAGGTTCTCAGGTTTACATCGAAGGCCAGCTGCGCACCCGCAAATGGACCGATCAGGCCGGCCAGGAAAAATACACCACTGAAGTGGTAGTTAACGTTGGCGGCACCATGCAGATGCTGGGCGGACGTCAGCAGGGCGCGAACGCAGGTGGCGCACCTTCGGGCGGCCAGGGCGGCGGCAATAACAACGGTTGGGGCCAGCCACAGCAGCCACAACAGCAGCCGCAGGGCGGTGGCAACCAGTTCAGCGGCGGTGCACAACAGCGTCCACAGCAGCAGAGCGCACCAGCCAACAACGAACCGCCAATGGATTTTGACGACGATATTCCGTTCTAAAAATACATTACGTAGTATTTGTTAAGAGCCCCGTAATGCGGGGCTTTTTGTTATTCAAAAGAGGATGTTTTTTATTTTATCAATCGTTTATCGAATGCAAACGGTAACTTATTTACGCTCGACAAATAACTCTCAAATACTGGATGCTCCGGGTTCAATATCGCATTATTTTCCATCGGAATAATGCTTGAAGGAATGATCAGTGCTGCACCTTCTCTCGATTGCAGCCAACCTGTGCCCAAATCCATAGTTGAAACTGGAGCCGGATCCTGGCGCCAGTCAGCAGGCAAAAAGTCTTCTGAAATGTAGGAGACTTCATCGTCAGGAATCTCGATGCTGAATAAAGTGTACTCATCCAAAATCGACTCGTTCGAAACGTGCACCAGCACTTCAAGCGCGGCAAGTGAAACCGAGGTCGCGACATAAATGGTTGGGTGGCCTTTGTGATTCCAGCGGCCACCATACTGTTTCGCACCGTTGCCGGTCCAGGCTTCAGAAGCGTATAGCGTTTTGGTTAGCCGATAGAAAATCACGAGAAGACACCATGCTCCAAACGGCCAATCAAATCGAGCACATCCAGTGCGCCGCTTTCAGTGGCGAGCAAGGTAATAGGTGCAATGTTGCCTAATCCTTTGACCGGCCGGCTTAACCATTGCGTAGCATCTTCTTTATTACCACCAAAAAATTGAACGGCTGCATCCATCACTCGGACGAAGCGGGCTATGCGTTCGCTCTCATCGGGTGACAAGCTTTTACCTGCGCTTTTACGGCGGGCAATATTTCGCTCATTGATGCCAGTGACCTTCATAATTTCGGCTCTACTCATTGCCGACCAATGACGAATGTCATCAATCACCGCGACCGGCAAGCCCGCCTCAAGCATGCGAGTTAGCTCCAATCCGCGTGGGGGTAAGCCAGCAAAGCGCCAAAGTGCATTGTCATGTGATTTGCCATCAGGAATGTAGGCTCTCATAAGATTCTCCAGGTCTGACAAATGTCATACTCTATTATTGACACTTGTCAGAAGTTTTCAATAGCAGAACCTTTAATGCGGTCGCCATTCCCGCAATAACGCTTCCGTCTCACGCACCCGCACCGGATTGTCCGGCATAATCAAATCGGCCCACACTTCGTTGTGCTGATTGATCTGCTGCTGCGCGGAAACATACGTGCGGTCGGCGGTGGTATGCGCATCGGCGGCGACGGTGATGTGATAGCCGAGGCTGGCGCCGACTTTGATGGTGGTATCGACACAGTAATCGGTCGCGCAGCCGCAAATGACGAAGCTTTTAATGTCGAGTTGGTCGAGTTGAGCGGCGAGATCGGTTTGCCAGAAGCTATCGCAAGCGGTCTTATTAATGAAGATGGCGTTGGCTGGCTGCTGCAGCTCGGGCACAATCGCCCAACCAACTGAATCAACTTCTAAACCTGGCCCAACGTGCTGGATGAAGATCACCTGATCGGCCGCAGCGGTTAACTGATTGATTCGCTCACAGCGTCCGGCGCGATCAAAACGCGGCGTTGCCAGCACGCCATTTTGCATATCCACCACAACTACGACTCGATTCGCCATTTCACTCTCCTAAGTTTGAAGCCTCAGTGTGGATTGCCGACGCGTAGAGGTAAAGCAATTCACCTTTGCATTTCTCGCCACTGCCGCGCATGCTTATAAGCGCTTTTATTCCGGAGGTGTGTTGTGAAGGTGGTTCCTGAAATCTTTCCTTGTGAGCAAGATCGTGCGCAGTTTCAGCATTTCGCTGAGCTGCCGGGCATCGAGCTGTATCAGGCGCACATCTCCCGCTACGCTTTTGAACCGCATACCCATGAAGCCTTTGGCATCGGTACGATTGAGTCCGGCGCCCAGCGTTTTCGCTATCGCGGCGCCAATTACACCGCGCCACAGCATTCGTTAGTGATGATGAATCCCGATGAACTGCACACCGGTGAATCTGCCTGCGACGAAGGCTGGCGCTATCGCATGATCTACATCGATCCGCGGGAGATGGATCGTCTGACCGGCGACCGTGATTGGTGGTTCACCGATGCGCTGCGCACCGATGCGCGACTGGCGCAGCCGTTTTCGCAACTGCTGGCGCAGATGTGGCAGGCGGAAACCACACTGGAGCGCGAAAGCAATTTGCTTGAACTGCTGGAGTTAATGCGTCCGCTGGCGCGTCAGGGACAGCAACGACCTGCCGAAGGTGCACATCGCTTTGATGCGGTAAGAGACTATTTGCGTGAAAACCTCGCCGAACCGGTACGGCTTGAAGAACTCGCTGCGCTGGCATCCCTGTCGCCGTGGCATTTCCTGCGCAGTT
Source organism: Pantoea trifolii (assembly GCF_024506435.1). Taxonomy (NCBI): domain Bacteria; kingdom Pseudomonadati; phylum Pseudomonadota; class Gammaproteobacteria; order Enterobacterales; family Erwiniaceae; genus Pantoea; species Pantoea trifolii. Next base: position 400,228 of record NZ_JANIET010000001.1, read on the forward strand.
TTAAACAGCACTTCCACGTTACGCCGCATCAAATGCTGATGGCTTTTCGTCTGTTCGCCGCGAAGCAGCAGCTGGCGCGCGGTGACAGTGCAGCAACCGTTGCGGCATCGGTCGGTCTTACCGATCAGGCACATCTCACCCGCGCCTTCGCGCATCGCTACGGCATCACGCCGGGCCGCTATCAAAAACAAGTGTTCCCTTCACGCTAACCGCAATCTGCTACAAGCCTTTCGCCTCCGCCTGCGTCACACTGCAGCGGAATGCCTATAAAGGAAGAGTTTATGTTTGCTGGAATACTGTTTGCGCTGGCAGCGGGACTGATGTGGGGATTGATCTTTGTGGGTCCGCTGCTGATACCGGATTATCCGGGCACCTTACAATCTGCCGGACGCTACGTTGCCTTTGGATTGGTGGTGTTGCCGCTGGCCTGGCTGGATCGCCGTCGTTTGCGTCAGCTGGCGCGCAAAGATTGGATTGAAGCGCTGAAGCTGTCGCTGATTGGCAATTTACTCTATTACGCGTTTCTCGCCAGCGCGATTCAACGCACCGGCGCGCCCATTTCTACCATGATTATCGGCACCTTGCCGGTGGTGATTACCGTGACGGCCAATCTCTGTTATGGTCATCTTGAAGGGCGCTTGCCGTGGCGTAAATTGACGCCAGCGTTGCTGATTATTGCTGTGGGCCTGGCTTGCGTGAATGCCGCCGAACTCCAGACGCAAGGCCCCGATTTTGATTGGTCGCGCTATCTCACCGGTTTAGGGTTAGCGGTTCTGGCGGTGGCATGCTGGACATGGTATCCGCTGCGTAATGCTTTATGGTTACGCGCGCATCCCCAGCACAAGCCATCCAGCTGGGCGACGGCACAAGGTTTGGTGACGCTGCCGCAGGCGTTGGTGTTCTATCTATTGGTCTGCGTACAGCTCCACTGGCAACAACCTGAGTTTGCGCTGCCCTTCGGGCCGCAGCCGCAACGCTTTCTATTATTGATGTTAGGTATCGGGCTGATTTGCTCATGGTTGGGCACGCTCTGCTGGAATGCGGCCAGCCAACGCGTGCCGACGGTGATCATGGGGCCGCTGATTGTGTTCGAAACCTTAGCCGGTTTGCTGTGGACATTCCTGTGGCGACAAAGCTGGCCGCCGCTGCTAACTGCGGTCGGCATTGGCTGTTTGATTGTTGGCGTAATCTACGCAATGCGCATTAAACCTCAGCCGCATATTACAGCGGTATAAGTCATCAATGAGCGCTGCTGAAAAACATTTCGGCAGCGTACTCCGCTGTATTTTAAGAATTTGACCAACCTCTTTCACACCTCTAATCCCGCTTTCTGACGCTGACCAGGCCGTCGATATAACTTTTCGGCTTATTTCAGCCGCTTTTTCAGCCCTGATTTGTCATAAACAGACATGTCGCTGCGTCCCGCGCGACAGTGTTTGGCCGTATGAAGGCGCACTAAACCTTCATTAATCTTCGTTCTTCCTGGCTATAGCAGGCCCTAAAGTGGAAAAAACCGGCGCGTTAAGGCGGAAAAACATGCATCTAACCTACCGTTTATTGCCGTTTGGCACTGAAGATTGGCACTCGAAAGCCACTTTTTGCTTAAGGGAATAGGGCGATGTTAAGAAAGATTCCATTAATCTTTGGCAAAAAACCATTAAGCGTAACGATGAATAGGGTGCAGTAATTTAACTTATCCCCCACTTTTTGGCTGTTATTGTTTAGGCTCGATAACCTTTCTTATCAGGGTTATTCCTGGCGGCTTGATAAGGAATGCTGGTCTACGCGCGTCAACCGAATGATGAATGAATTCAGGAGTAGGTCCAGTTAATAACAGAGGTTATGTGTGAACGGTTACACACCGTTGTTCATTAATGCTTAACAGAATTGTCTGCATTCAGGGCTGATGATTAATGTTGGTAAAGTAATAATTGAAGCGCCAATCTCACCGAAATGAGATTGGACTTCGTTTGAATGGCTTGAATAGAGAGACTTTTGCTGATGTGAATCTATTTTACCGCAAAAAAGGAAGCAATTCCGCGATGGTATTCATCAGGAAAAACTGGAGCGAATTGTTATGTTGTGAACGCCGTATTAAATGATCTTCATATCTTCTGGTAAGAACAAATCTCAGCATTAAGTCAAATAACATCGGCCTTAATGGTGTTAGCGATTATCTGTTCCTGCAGGATAATGATAAACGCTACGGCTAATATCCAGTAAACGACAGCTACGACGGGTACCTATGTCGAATGTCGTTTGCAGAAAGTTAACCGCCTGACGCTTTTCATTCGTGGTAAAGAAGTTTTTCAATACGCTTTGCAGCATCTCTTTATCGGAACTCAGAGATTGCAGTTCACGCGTGAGGTTAAGAAGCTGATCTTCCAACTCCTTGATTTTGCGACCTTCCTCGGAAGAGAGCCCAGAAAACTTCTTCTTCCAGCTATAGAAAGTGGCCTCGGAAATGCCAAGCTCCTCACAAATCTCCCTGACTTTCACTCCCGTTTCAGAAGCTTTAATGGCATTTGTGATTTGCTCTTCGCTATATCGTGACTTTCTCATAAATGCTATTACCTTTCTTATCAATTAGTGGATGAGAATTACTGTATTAATATCTGGCACTGCAAAAACACTATTAATTCAGTATTAAAGTGCGCGATTTGAATTGCGAGGGTTAAATTAAGATATTTAGAAGAAATATCATCATGGGATAAATCTTATTTTATTCCGAATGGCATTGAACGCCTTCCTGGCTTTAGGTTTTTGATATAAATTCTCTCCATCCCAAATGCAGAAAAATACTACATTCATTGGAAAATCGGCATAAACCACTTGCAGAAATGTCAGGGTGTGCCAGTAAACCTTTGCTTAGAATTTAAGCTGAAATCGTTTACATCCACCGAGTTTCGCACCGGATATAATCGGAATTTTCCTGAATATAATTCCTAATTGCTGACGCGAGTCTCATTTTTCGGACCAGTTTGGTTTGAAGTTAATAAATTAAGTCAGGCCCACTGAGCGCTTGTTAATTCATTTCAAGGACGTTGTACCGAAAGTTGTTGTAGTTCGTAATACTAAGGATCAGTCAATGAAATTGAGCGTAATGTCTAATGCCGCCTGGATGATGTCTGAAAAGATCGTCTCCGTGTTCGGCGTCATATTTGTGACCTCCTACGTGGCAAAATCCTTTGGTCCAACCATCTTTGGCCAAATGGCGTTTTCGACCTCGCTGTTTTCCATGGTGCAGACCGTGGCGATTTTCGGTACGGAAACCATTCTGTTTAAACGTATCAGTAAGAGTGCGCCGAAAGGGCTGCGCCTTATGACCGTAGCGCGCAACATGCGCATGGTTTTGCTGTTGCTCACATCGCTGCCCGTCTTGATTTGGGTCTGGTACAACATGCAGGAAAACTTCCTCGCCTTTGCACTGGCCTCGTTTATCTCTTCGGTTTTCGTGACGCAGGACACCTTCAGTGTCTACAACAATGCGCGCTTAGCGTCGCGACTGAACACCATCGCCAACTCTGTCGGTTTGCTGCTGGGCTTCAGCTTAAGTTTTGCCATTGCCTGGCTGCACCTCAATCCGCTGTGGCTGACAGTATCGATTGTCGCCGTCACGCTGGTGCCGTATGTGATTAAGCGTTTTAACTTTTACCGCGAAAATCAGGACGTGGCGCCGCCGCAGGATAAGCGCAACACCTATCTGCGCTATTTGCTGTACGCCGGATTACCGCTGGCCATCTCCAGCATCTTTATCTCGGTGCAGGTGAAAGCGGCACAGATGTTCCTGGCGGGCATCGCCTCGGCGCGCGATCTCGGGCTGTTTGCCGCCGCCAATACCATTTCGGCCTCCTGGATTTTTATCCCGGTCGCCATCATCACTTCCTGCTTTTCGGAAATCTTCCGCGAGCGTGGAGAAGCCGCCATCAAGCTGACAGCACGGCTTAATGGTTATGTCATGGGTGTTTCATTGTTGTTGTTAGCGGTGATCGCAATGTACGGCGAAAAAATCATCATCGCTTTATATGGTCACGAGTACACACAGTCAGGAAGTCTCATTACGTTGTTGTCGTTAGCGACCTGCTTTTCGGCGATGGGGACCGTAGCGTATCGCTACATGGTCAAAGAAGGCGGGTTTAATTATCTGTTGAAGAAAATTGTTTGCCTGATGGTGATCAGCTTGCCGCTGTCGTGGTGGCTGATCCAGGGCTACGGCATCATGGGTGCCGCATGGAGCGTTTTCATCTCAGAATTGCTGTCTCTTACCGTAATGAATTACTTCTTCAAAAACGGCGTCATCCAAAAAATCCAGGTTTCCTCACTCAACTACAAAACCTACAAATGAGGTCAGATATGCTCAAGTTGAAAGATGAACTCAGAAGAAGCGTGCAGTACTTCATCAAGAAGATGCCCTGGGCATACCAGGATCGTATCTACTATTTTCATAAGTTCCGCAAACTGCCCAATTTGCGTGAGCCGAAAGTGTTTAACGAGAAGGTGCTGTACCGCAAATTCATCCATGGCGATTATCAGATGTATGGTCGTCTGTCGGACAAATATTCGGTGCGCGAATATATCGCCGAGAAAGTGGGCAGCGAATACCTGATCCCGCTGGTGTACGAGACCAGCGATCCCAGCTCTTTGCACACGCTGCCGAGCTGGAAAAATACCGTTATCAAGCCGAATCACGCCTCTAACATGGTAGAGATTTTGCTGGAAGAGCCGGATGCGCTGAAGAAGCAGCAGATTATTAGCGACTGCCATCGCTGGCTGAAGACCGATTTCGCCAACGAAGCGCGCGAGATTCACTATCGCTACATCAAGCCGCGCATTCTGGTGGAGCAGTACATTGGCGATGGTAAATCGGCGCCGATTGACTACAAGTTCCACATGTTCAACAAGCGCGACGGCAGCTTTGAGTATGTGTTGCAGGTAATCTACAACCGCTGCAATCCGCTGTTGTCGATGAACTTTTACGTCAACAACCTCAACGAGGCGTATCATAAAATTCGTGATACCGGTCTGGACGTGACGCCGCAAATGGCCTCGTTGCAGCACGCGTTGGCGTTGAGTAAAAAGCTGGCGAGTGATTTCGATTATGTGCGCGTGGATTGGTACATCGATAAAGAACAGATCTACTTCGGCGAGTTGACCTTTACGCCAGGCGCGGGTTTGGTGACCGGTCTGGATCGAGGGCTCAATCAGATGATGGGTGATATGTGGATTCAGGATCGTCGCGGTACGAAGATACCGGGCATCACGGTGACGGAAGTAACCATTCCTGCCGTATTGAAGAAAATTTAAGTATCACACAGCAAAATAAAAAACCCCGCTTCGGCGGGGTTTTTTATTGGCGGCGATTAAGGCATTGGCCAATCGGTTGGCGTCTGGCTCATCACTTCAATAAAGGCGTTTTTGGAGATTTCCATGAAGTTATGCAGATTCTCCATGCTCAGCGTGATACCGAGCAGGCCGGTGACAAACCAGCAAGACATGCCCACGCCAATACCACCGCACAGCAGCGCCATCACGTGATGACTGTTCTGACGCAGTCGAATTTTCATGGTGCTGGCGAAGAACATCATTACCGCACTCAGGAGTTCCCAGCGCATAACAATTAAACTGGTGGTTAAGGTGGCCATCTGCAAAAACCTCTTAGAATCAGTGATATCCCCGACATTCAATCGACATCACTGGCGGCGAAGAAGGAAGGTCAGGGAAGTCCTTCAGGCCGTCTTACTGAATACAGGAAAGTGTGACTTGGCTCACATTATATCACTCGATTTTAAATTTTGAACAAAATTTATACCTGGTATGGTAGGAAGATTTTTATCGAACTGGAGGCTGAAGCAGGCAGGAAAAGTGAGGTGCGCCCGCAAGGGGCGCGCAGTAAAGGTTAGCTAACCGGGCAGCACTCGCCGGTTGTACGCTGGGCAAAACTGGTCATGTTGTTGTCTGCACAGTCAAAACTGAGCAAGCGTGGACGCTGAATCATCGCCTGGCGACGCATGGTGTGACGATAAGCGGTAGGCGTTTGTGAGAACTGACGGCGGAACACGCGCGAGAAAGTCTGCTGCGAGTCATAACCGTATTGCATCGCGATATCGAACACCGGACGCTGAGTTTGGCGCAGCGCTTCAGCGGCCAGCGTCAGACGACGTTCGCGAATATAGCCACCCAGCGTTTGTTTCGTGACGGCACGGAACATACGCTGCAGGTGCCATTTTGAGTAACCTGATTTTGCCGCGACTTCATCAATAGACAGCGCTTTATCCAGATTCTGATCGATCCAGTTGGACAGCGAATGAATGATTTCCTGTTGCATCATAGCCTCATCCTTCTGATGTTTTTTGCCTGGTGAGAAATTCGAAGTTTTGCTGGGGTGCGAGTATAATTCCTCAAGTTAACTTGAGGTAAAGGCCCTAAATGAAAAAAGAACGCAATTACCCGAAGCCGGTTTTAACGCCGGGTGAAGTGGCGAAGCGCAGCGGCGTGGCGGTGTCGGCGCTGCACTTCTATGAGACCAAAGGATTGATTTTCAGCTCGCGCAACGGCGGCAATCAACGTCGCTACAGCCGTGACGTGCTGCGTCGCGTGGCCATAATCAAAATTGCGCAACGCATCGGCATTCCGCTGGCGACGGTGAGCGACAGCCTGACACATGTGCCGGCCAATAAGCGCATGTCGACGCAGGAGTGGGACGCGTTGACGCAACACTGGCGCGAGGAGCTGGATAAACGCATCGAAACCCTGACGCGCCTGCGTAACGATCTGGATGGCTGCATTGGCTGCGGCTGTTTATCGATGCGCGATTGCCCGCTACGCAATCCGGGTGACCGCCTGGGCGAGCAAGGTTCGGGTGCGGTGCTACTCGATCCGGAACAAGACGAGCAAAAACGCTGATCGACTATACTTGGCGGAACACTTTTACCGGCAAGGAAACCGTATGATCACCGTTCACCATCTGGAAAACTCCCGCTCGCATCGCGTGTTATGGCTACTGGAAGAGCTCGCGGTGCCTTACCAAATCAAACGCTATCAGCGTGAAAACACTCTGCTGGCACCCGATTCGTTAAAGAAAGTGCATCCGCTGGGTAAATCACCGGTGATTACCGACGGCAATCGCGTGATTGCCGAGTCGGGCGCGATTCTCGAATACCTGCAACTCAAATACGACAGCGAGCATCAGCTGGCGCTGAGCCATGAAGATGAACAGATTCAGGCGCGTTACTGGCTGCATTACGCGGAAGGATCGCTGATGCCGCTGCTGGTAATAAAGCTGGTGTTTGCGCAGTTTGGCAAAAAGCCGGTCCCGTGGCTGCTGCGTCCGGCGGGTATCGCGCTGAGCAAAGGGATTCAGAAAGCCTGGCTGAATAAGCAGCTGGCTTTGCACGGCAGCGTGATTGAAGAGCATCTTACGCAGCATCCATTTTTTGCCGGTTCACGTTTTAGTATCGCCGATGTGCAGATGAGCTTTCCGCTGCTGGCGCTGCAGTTGCGTGGTTCACTGCGCGATATGCCCGCCACCGCCCGCTGGCTGGAAACCATGCAGCAGCGCGCTGCCTGGCAACGTGCAATCCAGCAGGGTGGTGAGATTGAGTTGAGCCGCTAAGTTCAGCCAGGTCGCCATGAATGGCGACCCTACGGGGCGAAAGCCTGGATTTATCCTGTCATGCCCGCGATTAGGAGTTGAAAACCCCATGGCAAACGCCAGATAATCGTTTGCCTTTTTTCCGTGTCCCCTTTTACGACCTGGAATACGCGGCGACGTAAACGTTTGCCTGGATTTTCATCATGAAAATTCGCCATCAGGGAACAGCAAACGTGCGCCGCGCGGCGACTCACATCACAAAAATATTGAGGAAGAATTATGTCTGGCGAATCGCGCCCGGCCAGTGGAAAACTGGACGCCTGGTTCAATATCTCTGCACGCGGCAGCAGCGTGCGTCAGGAAGTCTTGGCGGGTCTGACAACGTTTCTGGCGATGGTGTATTCCGTCATCGTGGTGCCCGGCATGCTGGGCAAAGCGGGCTTCTCGCCAACGGCGGTGTTCGTTGCCACCTGCTTAGTCGCTAGCTTTGGTTCGATTATCATGGGCTTGTGGGCCAACCTGCCAATGGCGATTGGTTGCGCCATCTCGCTGACAGCCTTCACCGCCTTCAGCCTGGTGCTCGGCCAGCATATCAGCGTACCGGTGGCGCTTGGCGCAGTGTTCCTGATGGGCTTACTGTTCACGCTGATTTCGGTCACCGGCATCCGTGCGTGGATTCTGCGTAATTTGCCGATGGGCGTGGCGCACGGAACCGGTGTCGGTATCGGCTTGTTCCTGCTGCTGATCGCCGCTGACGGCATTGGTTTGGTGGTGAAAAACCCGGCTGCGGGCTTGCCGGTGGCGTTGGGTCAGTTCGCGTCGTTCCCGGTGATCATGTCGCTGGTCGGCCTGGCAGCGATTTTCGGTCTGGAAAAACGCCGCGTGCCGGGCGGCATTCTGCTGACCATCATCACCATCTCGATTATTGGCCTGATTTTCGATCCGGCGGTGACCTATCAAGGTCTGTTCGCCATGCCGAGCCTGAAGGATGCCAACGGGCAATCGGCGATGTTTAGCCTTGATATCATGGGCGCGCTGCAACCTGTGGTGCTGCCAAGCGTGCTGGCGCTGGTGATGACCGCCGTATTTGATGCCACCGGCACCATTCGCGCGGTAGCAGGCCAGGCGAATCTGCTGGATAAAGAGGGGCAGATCATCAACGGCGGTCGTGCGCTGACCACCGATTCCGTCAGCAGCCTGTTCGCTGGTTTGGTTGGCGCTTCGCCGGCTGCGGTCTACATCGAATCGGCGGCAGGAACGGCGGCGGGCGGTAAAACCGGTCTGACGGCGATTGTGGTGGGTTTGCTGTTCCTGGTAATCCTATTTATGTCACCGCTAGCCTATCTGGTTCCCGCTTATGCGACGGCTCCAGCATTGATGTACGTTGGCCTGCTGATGCTGAGCAACGTGGCAAAAATCGACTTCAACGACTTCGTTGATGCGATGTCCGGCCTGCTGACCGCAGTGTTCATCGTGCTGACCTGCAACATTGTCACCGGCATCATGCTCGGCTTCGCTTCACTGGTGATTGGTCGCCTGTTTGCCGGCGAGTGGCGCAAGCTAAACGTTGGCACCGTGGTGATTGCTGTCGCGCTGGTGGCGTTCTATGCCGGTGGCTGGGCCATCTGACCTCAAAGTTGAATAATTCCAGGATTATTCGCTTTCTGCGCCACGCCGCACATCGGGTTGCCCCGCTGTGCGGCGTTTTGTTTTACACTTTCCCACGCAACAACATCGCTTTAATGAAATTGATTCGCCTAAGGAAAGCATGGAAATCTTCTTTACTATTCTCATCATGACGCTGGTGGTTTCACTCTCCAGCGTGGCGGCACGTATTCTGCCGTTTCAAATTCCCCTGCCGCTGGTGCAAATTGCCGCCGGTGCACTGCTCGCGTTTCCCGTCTTCGGCCTGCATGTCGATTTTGATCCGGAGCTGTTCCTCGTGCTGTTCATTCCGCCGCTGCTGTTCGCGGATGGCTGGAAAACGCCGATTAATGAGTTCCTGCATCACGGTCGCGAAATCATGGGGCTGGCGCTGGTTCTGGTGCTGATCACCGTGGTCGGGATTGGCTACCTGATTTACTGGCTGGTGCCAGGCATTCCGCTGATTCCCGCCTTTGCGCTGGCGGCGGTGCTGTCGCCAACCGATGCCGTGGCGCTGTCCGGCATTGTCGGTGAAGGGCGCATCCCGAAAAAAATCATGTCGATTGTGCAGGGCGAAGCCCTGATGAACGACGCATCGGGTCTGGTATCGCTGAAGTTTGCCGTCGCGGTGGCGATGGGCACCATGGTGTTTACGTGGGGCGGCGCCAGCGTCGAGTTTCTCAAAGTGGCGGTCGGCGGTTTGGTTGCCGGTGTGGCGATATGCTGGCTGTATGGCCGCTCACTGCGTCTGCTAAGCCGCTGGAGCGGTGATGACCCGGCAACCCAAACCGTGCTGCTGCTGCTGTTACCGTTCGCCTCATACCTGATTGCGGAACACCTTGGCGTGTCGGGCATCCTCGCCGCCGTCGCCGCCGGTATGACCATCACGCGTTCCGGCATTATCCGCCAGGCACCGCTGGCGATGCGTCTGCGTGCGAACAGCGTGTGGCAGATGCTTGAGTTCGTGTTCAACGGCATGGTGTTCCTGATGCTCGGCCTGCAACTGCCCGACATCCTTTCCACCTCGATTGCGCAAGCGCAAGCCGATCCCAACGTCGAACTGTGGATGCTGTTTACCGACGTTCTGTTGGTCTACGCCGCGCTGATGGTAGTGCGTTTCGGTTGGTTGTGGATCATGAAGCGCACCAGTATGCGCTTACTGAAGAAGAAGCCGCTGGAGTTTACCAACTACTCGCTGCGTGAACTGCTGATTGCCTCTTTTGCCGGGGTACGCGGCGCCATCACGCTGGCCGGTGTGCTGTCGATTCCGCTGTTCCTCAGCAACGGCGATCCGTTCCCGGCGCGCTATGAATTGGTGTTCATCGCCACCGGGGTAATCCTGGTGTCGCTGCTGGTGGGTGTGGTGATCTTGCCGATTCTGCTGCGTGACGTTGAGAGCATCGACAAGGTTGGCCATCGTCGTGAGATTCAGTTCGCACGTGCTGCGATGGCGGGCGTGGCGATTGAGAGCCTGCATAAAATGGAGCAGCGTCTCGAAACCGACACCGAAGAGAACATCGATCCGGAACTGCTGAAAGAGGTCAGTTTGCGCGTGATTGGTAATCTGCGTCGCCGCGCGGAGGGCAAAAACGATATCGAACAGGCGCAATTTGCCGAAAACCTCGAACGTCGTTTCCGCCTCAATGCGCTGCGTGCCGAGCGTGCCGAGGTTTATCATCTGCGCGCCACGCAGGAGATCTCCAACGAGACGATGCAGAAACTGCTGCACGATCTCGATCTGCTGGAAGCGCTGCTGATAGAGAAAGAGGAATAGCAGCAAGCCAAACGTAGGGTCGCCATTCATGGCGACCTATCGACATTAATGCGCTGCGGCCGTTTTCACACCGACAGCCGCGGCGCACTATCCGGCCAATGTTCACGGCAACACTCAATCCACGCTTCGGCGCTACGCGACAGATAACTGCCTTCCCGCCAAATCAACCCTAAACTCCACTGCAACTCCGATTCCAGCGGCAGCCACAGCAGCGATTGTTTATCCAACCGCAGACAAATGGGCTCCGGCAGAATCGCCAATCCCATGCCCGCCTGCACCATCGCGGCGAGAAAATCCCACTGCGCGCTGCGCAGCGCAATCGTCGGCGTCAGGTTCTGACGTTGAAACGCTTTGCGGATCTGGCGATTCAGCGCGAACTCTTCATTAAGGATCAACAGCGGATGTTCAGCTAACTCCGCCAAACCGACTGTGTGGTGATCGCGCCATTGTTCACTGCGCGGCAGCAGCACGCACAGCGGATGGTGCATCAGCTCCAGCGTATTGAGCGGCAGTTCTGGCTCAATCGGCAGCGCGGTGAGGGCGATATCCAGCGCGCCACTCAGTACCGCTTGCTGCGCCGTCAATCCACCGAACTCGGATATTTTCAGCTGTACGCCCGGATAACGGCGGCGAAAGGCGGAGATCGATCCGGCCATCTGCATGCCGACCATCGGCGGAATACCCAGCCGCAGCTCGCCGGTTTTCAACTGGTTAATGTCGCCCAACTGCGCTTCGAGCTGGTGGAATTCCTGCAGAATCACCAATCCGCGCTGGTAAACCGCCTGGCCGCTATCAGTAAGATGCAGTTTGCGACCTTCACGCAGCAGCAAGGTGCAGCCGAGCTCCTCTCTCAGCTGGCGCAGCATTTTGCTGATAGTCGGCTGCGTCACGAACAGCTTCTCAGCGGCGCGGGTGAAGCTTTGCTGACGCACCACTTCAGTGAAATAGCGCAGGGCGCGCACGTCCATAAACATTCCTTTTTGGCATAGTTTGAATGATTTTAATTCATTTCTTTCACAGTTTGCGGCGGATTTATACTGGACACCTCAATTCTTCCTCAGGGTACAAGGCAATGATGGCATTAAGTCCGCGCAGAACGGATCTCCTGCAACGTACGTTTGTTCCGCTGCAGCTGGTGCTGTATGTCGGGTTGTTTATTTTTAGCGACAGGCTGGTGAGCTGGCTGCATCTGCCGCTGCCGGCCAATGTGGTTGGCATGGTGCTGCTGCTGGTGTTAATCATGACGCGCATCGTGCCGCTGCGCTGGGTGAAAGCCGGTGCTAACTGGCTGCTGGCGGAAATGCTGCTGTTCTTTATTCCGGCAGTGGTGGCGGTGGTGAACTACAGCGATTTGCTGCGCAGCGAAGGCTGGCGCATCTGCGTGGTGATTGGCGTCAGTACCTTGCTGGTGCTGGCTTCCACTTCACTGGTGGTCGATCGTTTATACCGCTTCGAACTGGCGCGCGCCGCGCGTAAGCAGGTGCATCATGAATGATCTGTTGATTAGCCTGCTGTGTCTGACGTTCACGCTGCTGGTCTATTACCTCAACAAGATTATCTATCGGCGCTGGCGCACGCTGCTATTGATGCCGCTGGTGTTGACGCCGCTGGTGCTGGTGGCGCTGCTGCTGCTCACTCATGTCAGCTGGAAAAATTACATCGCCGAAAGTCACTGGCTGATTTGGTTGCTCGGTCCGGCCACGCTGGCGTTTGCCGTGCCGGTGTATGAGAACCTCGACATCATCAAGCGCCACTGGCTGTCGCTCAGCGTGGGCGTGCTGACGGCCACGCTGGTGGCGGTATGCAGCTCGGTGTGGCTGGCGCGCTTGCTGACGCTGCCGGAAACCATCCAGCGCAGCCTGGCAGTACGCTCGATCACCACGCCGTTTGCGCTGGCAGCCGCGCAGCCGATTGGCGGGCAGCCGGATCTGGTGGCGCTGTTTGTGGTGATCACCGGCGTGTTTGGCATGGCGGTGGGTGATGTACTTTTTCTGCGTATCGCTATCAAACAAGGCGTCGCCAAAGGCGCGGGATTTGGCGCCGCATCACATGGCGCAGGTACCGCGCGCGCTTACCAACTCGGCCAGCAGGAAGGCGTGGTGTCCAGCCTGGTGATGATGCTGTCTGGCGTCGTGACGGTGATTCTGGCGCCGCTGCTGAACCATTTATTATGGGTGTCATAATGCCTTTGTTTTGAGTCATTGCTCATACTGCAACCACATCGCTTTGCTTATTGTTTGCCCGCTTAAACGATAAGGAAGCGAAAAAATGAAAAGTCAGTATTTTGCAATGGGGCTGCTGTTGGCCTCCGCTGGGGTAATCGCTCAGGAAATCGGCGTAAAGGGTGGTAGTGATTTCTTTGCTGCCGCAATCAATAGCCAAAAAACCGCGCCAGGCCTGCAATATGGGATTGAGTATGTGAATGCAAAACATCAGTCAGAATTAGTGGACGCGAATCTGGGGTATGGTGTCGCTATGGGCGCACTGCGAATCATTCCTCGCGTAGGCGTGTTCTGGGCTGAGTTGAACGATGATAAATCCTCCAGCTTCGGGGCAAATGCAGGTATCCGTGCGATGGCTCCGCTGCCGCAAGCTAATCATACCTGGCTCTACCTCGATTTCAGCATGTCGCCAAATGTCGGCAATTATAACCTGGAGCACCTGCATCAGTTTGAGGCGGGAATTTACTACCAACCAGCCCACTGGTTAACGCTAAGTTCCGGTTACCGCTACTTGGGCAGTGGCTTGAGCAGTAATACTACTCATCGTTCGGTTGATGGTCTTTTTCTTGGCGCAGCCTGGCGTTTCTAGTCTTACAAATGGCCCCTCGGGGCCATCTTCCCCCCGCTGTAATCCATTTTTACGTAAAGCTTTCCAAATAATGTTGTCTCTCGTCGCCAGGCTGGTACCCTTGCCGCCGAATTAATTGTCCTTCATGGAGTGGAATCACATGTTAAAGCAACTTGTTACTGGAAGCGTTTTGGGTCTGGCACTGCTGAGCAGCGGCGCGCAGGCAATTGAGGGCAGTGTTGACGTGGGTGAGCATAGCACCAACCTGAACCTTGGCCTCGGCACCACTTCACCGGGCCTGTTCCTGAAAGGCAACTGGCTGCGCAGCGATCACGATGGCAGCACCTACGGCGCGGGCCTCGGCTATAACATCGACGTGGGCGATTTCCGCATTGCACCTACTGCGAAAGCGCTGTTCACCCATCCGGAAGATGGTCGTGATGGCTTCACCGTGGCAGTGGGTGGTGCAGCGCAATACAGCTTCAACAGCATGTGGGGTCTGTACGGCGAATATTACTATGCGCCAGAAGCCTTCTCCGATCGTCTGGATAGCTACCAGGAAGCGTCGGGCGGCCTGAGCTTCACGCCGATCTCTCTGCTGAACCTGCGTGTGGGTTATCAGTACATCGAGCTCAACAATAAAGGCAGCCGCAAAGATAACGTACTGGTCGATGGCCCGTACGTCGGCGCGTCACTGCGTTTCTAATTGTCTGATTAAAGTGCGGCTTGCCCCTCATCCCGACCTTCTCCCATTAATGGGAGAAGGAGAAAAACGCGCCGATCGGTTCCCTCTCCCATTTATGGGAGAGGGTTAGGGTGAGGGGAAGCCAGCACGGACTTAATGCGATTTACCCTGCGAAATCCCAATCCCCGTCTGCGAGCGAATAAACTGCCCACGGAAGCGCGCACGCTCCTGCGCACCGCGTGCTGAATGGTCGGTAATTGAGAACAGCCAGATACCGATAAACGCCGCCAGCATCGAAAACAGCGCCGGATATTCATACGGATAAATCGGCTTCTCATGCCCCAACACCTGCACCCAAATCGTCGGGCCAAGGATCATCAGCAGCACCGCAGTAATCAGTCCCAGCCAACCGCCCACCATCGCGCCGCGCGTGGTCAGTTTCGACCAGTACATCGACAGCAAAATGATCGGGAAGTTACAGCTGGCAGCAATCGAGAACGCCAGGCCGACCATGAAAGCAATGTTCTGTTTCTCAAACAGAATCCCCAGCGCAATCGCCACCACGCCCAACACCAGCACGGTGATCTTCGAGATGCGCAGTTCATCGCGTTCCGTCGCCTTACCTTCGCGGATCACGCTGGCATAAAGATCGTGTGAAACCGCCGACGCGCCCGCCAGTGTTAAACCGGCCACCACCGCCAGAATGGTGGCGAAGGCCACCGCCGAGATAAAGCCGAGAAACAGGCTGCCGCCGACCGCATTCGCCAGATGCACCGCCGCCATATTGGTGCCGCCGAGCAATGCGCCGCTGGCGTCTTTGAAGGCGGGATTCGCTCCCACCAGCAAAATCGCGCCGAAGCCGATAATAAAGGTCAGGAAGTAGAAGTAGCCCATAAAGCCGGTGGCCCAGAACACGCTTTTACGCGCTTCACGCGCATCAGCCACGGTGAAGAAGCGCATCAGAATATGCGGCAAACCGGCGGTACCGAACATCAAACCAAGACCTAATGAGAGCGCCGAAATCGGATCTTTCACCAGCCCGCCAGGCTGCATAATCGCCGCGCCTTTTGGGTGCACCGCCATCGCTTCGGTGAACAGCGTATTGAAGCTAAAGCCAACAGCTTTCATCACCATAATCGCCATAAAGCTGGCACCAAACAGCAGCAGCACCGCTTTGATGATCTGCACCCAGGTGGTCGCCAGCATGCCGCCGAACAGCACGTACAGCACCATCAAAATGCCGACCATCACCACCGCGATATGGTAGTCGAGGCCAAACAGCAGCTGGATCAGCTTACCGGCACCCACCATCTGCGCAATCAGATAGAGCGCCACCACCACCAGCGAGCCGCAAGCCGACAGCGTACGGATCGGTTTCTGCGCGAGGCGATAAGAAGCCACATCGGCAAAGGTATAGCGCCCGAGGTTACGCAACCGTTCGGCAATCAAAAACAGGATCATCGGCCAGCCGACGAGGAAGCCGAGCGAGTAGATCAGCCCGTCGTAACCCGAGGTGTAAACCAGAGCAGAAATACCGAGGAAGGAGGCGGCGGACATAAAGTCACCGGCGATGGCGAGGCCGTTCTGGAATCCGGTGATATTGCCGCCTGCGGTGTAATAATCGCTGCGCGAGCGGGTACGTTTGGAAGCCCAATACGTGATGCCGAGCGTCGCGGCGACAAACACCACGAACATGATAATGGCTTCATAGTTGGTGGCTTGCCGTTGTACCGCGCCGGTAATGGCATCGGTGGCAAACACGCTGGCGGGCACTACCGCGAGAAATATTGAAAGCAGGCGCTTCATGATTTCACCTCGCTCAGGATCTGTTTGGTCAGACGATCAAACTCGCCGTTGGCGCGCCACACGTAGACGCCGGTCAGCACGAATGACATCACGATTAAACCTACACCAATCGGAATACCGCGCGTGACGTTAGTGCCGGCGTGCAGCGGCGTACCGAGCCAGCCGGGTGCGAAGGCGATCAACAGAATAAAGCCGATGTAGAGCACCAGCATGATCACGCTGAGCAGCAGCGCAAACGCCTGGCGCTTGTGCACCAGCTCATGAAAGCGCGGATTATTCTCGACTTGTTGCCAGACTGCTTCCTGTTCAGGGGTTTCGTTCATCACATTTTCTCCAGAGGCAAGGCGGCCAGCATACTCACGATTAAATGATTTAACTGGCTGAATATTCTAGTTTTATAAGTTGTGCGAACTCAGAAATACGTGGCATATAAGGGCGGCCAAATGGTCGCCCCTACAACAGAAGCCGCTTACGGCATTGAGATGGACTGTTTCTCCTCCAGCAATTTCTCTACCACGCCCGGATCGGCCAGCGTAGAGGTATCGCCGAGATTGCTGGTATCGCCGGCAGCGATTTTGCGCAGAATGCGACGCATAATCTTGCCGGAGCGGGTTTTTGGCAGCGAGTCGGTCCAGTGCAGCACATCCGGCGTGGCAATCGGGCCAATCTCTTTACGCACCCAGTTACGCACTTCGGTATACAGCTCTGGCGACGGCTCTTCACCGTGGTTGAGCGTGATATACGCGTAGATCGCCTGACCTTTGATGCTGTGCGGAATGCCCACCACCGCCGCTTCGGCAATCTTCGGATGCGACACCAGCGCCGATTCAATTTCGGCGGTGCCAAGACGGTGACCGGAAACGTTCAGCACGTCATCGACGCGACCGGTGATCCAGTAATAACCCTCTTCATCACGGCGCGCGCCGTCACCGCTGAAGTAGCGATTTTTGAAGGTGGAGAAGTAGGTTTGCTCGAAACGATCGTGATCGCCATACAGCGTACGCGCCTGGCCTGGCCAGGAATCGACGATCACCAGGTTGCCTTCGGTCGCCCCCTCAAGCGGGTTGCCTTCGTTATCCACCAGCGCAGGCTGCACGCCGAAGAACGGTTTGGTGGCGGAACCGGCTTTCAGTTCAGTTGCGCCCGGCAATGGCGTGATCATGAAGCCGCCGGTTTCGGTTTGCCACCAGGTATCGACGATTGGGCAACGGCTGTCGCCAATCTTCTTGTAATACCACTCCCAGGCTTCCGGGTTGATCGGTTCACCCACCGAACCCATGATGCGCAGGCTGCTGCGATCGGTGCCTTCAATCGCTTTATCACCTTCGGCCATCAGCGCGCGAATCGCGGTTGGCGCGGTATACAGCAGCGTCACCTTATGTTTATCCACCACTTCCGCCATGCGGCTCGGCTTCGGCCAGTTCGGCACGCCTTCAAACATCAGCGTGGTTGCGCCGCACGCCAGCGGACCGTATATCAGATAGCTGTGACCGGTGATCCAGCCGACGTCGGCGGTACACCAGTAAACATCATCCGGATGATAATCAAACACGTACTTAAAGGTGCTGGCGGCATACACCAGATAACCGCCGGTGGTGTGCAGCACGCCTTTCGGCTTGCCGGTGGAGCCGGAGGTATAAAGGATAAACAGCGGATGTTCGGCATCAACAGCAACCGGCTGGTGCTGATCGCTGGCCTTCGCCATCAGATCGTGCCACCACAGATCGCGGCCTTCGCGCCAGCCGGTGTCTTTACCGGTGCGCTTAAACACCACCACATTTTTCACCGTGGTGACGTTGGGATTGTTCAGAGCATCATCGACGTTTTTCTTCAGCGGAATGCTGCGACCAGCACGCACGCCTTCATCGGCGGTGATGATCAGTTTGGCGTTGGAATCGACCACGCGTCCAGCAACCGCTTCCGGTGAGAAGCCGCCGAAGATCACCGAGTGCACCGCACCAATGCGCGCACAGGCCAGCATCGCTACGGCCGCTTCGGGCACCATCGGCATATAGATCGCGACCACGTCGCCTTTCTTCACTCCCAGGCTGCCGAGCACATTGGCAAAGCGGCAGACGTCCGCATGCAGTTCGCGGAAACTAATGGTTTTGCTTTCGCTGGCGTCGTCGCCTTCCCAGATGATGGCAGGATGGTCGCCACGCGTGGCCAAATGGCGATCAAGGCAGTTAGCGGCGAGGTTTAGCTCGCCATCTTCATACCAGCGAATGGAAATATTGCCGGGGGCAAAGGAGGTATTTTTCACTTTGCTGTAAGGCTTAATCCAGTCGAGGATTTTGCCTTGCTCACCCCAAAAGGTGTCGGGATCGTCAACCGATTGTTGATACAGCGCCGCATACTGATCGGCATTAATGAGAGCATTCGCTGCAATGGCAGCGGGTACGGGATGCTTGTATATTTGGCTCATGGCTGACCTCCTTGAAGATGTTAATCATATGTCAATCAATGGTTAATTGAAGACCGCAACAGGGCTTTGTTTCTGTTTTGTAGTCTGGATCACGACCTGTTATCACCGCCAAATGCCTCACGAACGCAGAGTCAAAACGCCGCGCGATCAGTCCGATTTTCTGCTTTAAGCCTAAGAGATTTCTGGTTCTTCTGTGCAAATAATCAGCAAACGCGCCGGGCCGCTTTTTGCGCAATATTGCATAGCTATGCTGAAAATTATCGAATTAACACTTTTCATAACAGCGAGTTATGGCTGTTAACCTTTGTCAGCATTTTATGCTACTAACCTGAATAAGATTTGCGCTATCACGCCGGGGGTTGCATTTACCGTAGTGAAAATGGTACTTATCTCGGCCCTGTTCAGCAGGTATCAACTCAGACTGCATCACTCCGCAGGCGCAAAATGCCTGCACAGCTGTAACCGACGTAGTCATAAATAACCCTCTATTTTATCGGGCTTTTGCTCACTTCCCTGTGTGACATTTCTCCTGCACCTTCGCAGCAGAGCAAAGGGGTTTTTAACTGAGGAAATAACGCGTTATGAAAGGTTTTAAGTTCACCCTTGCATGGCAAATCCTCGTCGCGCTGATTTTGGGCGTGATTGTGGGAACCGTGCTGCATAATCAGCCCGACGATCGTGAATGGTTAATCACTAACATTCTGACGCCAGCGGGTGACATCTTTATTCATCTGATCAAGATGATTGTGGTACCGATTGTTATCTCCTCACTGATTGTCGGCATTGCTGGCGTGGGTGATGCGAAAAAGCTCGGACGTATTGGTGTCAAAACCATTATCTATTTTGAAGTGATCACCACCCTTGCCATTGTGGTCGGCATCACGCTGGCCAACGTATTCCAACCCGGCAGCGGCATTGATATGTCAACGCTGGCAACGGTGGACATCTCTAAATACGAAGCCACAACCGAAGCCGTTCAGGGCGCACCGCACGGTCTGGTCACCACCATTCTGTCGCTGATCCCGCAGAACATCTTCGCCTCGCTGGTGAAGGGCGACATGCTGCCGATTATCTTCTTCTCGGTGCTGTTTGGGATGGGCTTGTCGGCGTTGCCATCGGAACATCGCGATCCGCTGGTCACGGTATTCCGTTCGATTTCCGAAACCATGTTTAAAGTGACGCACATGATCATGCGTTACGCGCCAGTCGGCGTGTTTGCACTGATTGCGGTCACCATTGCGAACTTCGGTTTTGCTTCGCTCTATCCGCTCGCCAAGCTGGTGCTGCTGGTGTACGTAGCGATTCTGTTCTTTGCTTTCGTGGTGCTCGGCACGGTGGCGCGCTTCTGTAAGTTACGCATTACTACGCTGATGCGCATTCTGAAAGACGAGCTAATTCTTGCCTATTCCACCTCCAGCTCAGAAACCGTGCTGCCGCGCATCATGCAGAAGATGGAAGCCTACGGTGCGCCGAAAGCCATCACCAGCTTCGTGGTGCCAACCGGTTACTCGTTCAATCTCGACGGTTCAACCCTGTACCAGAGCATCGCGGCGATCTTTATCGCCCAGCTGTATGGCATCGACCTGTCGCTGACCGACGAGATTATTCTGGTACTGACGCTGATGGTGACCTCGAAAGGTATCGCTGGCGTACCGGGCGTCTCCTTCGTGGTGCTGCTGGCAACGCTGGGCAGCGTGGGCATTCCGCTGGAAGGTCTGGCGTTTATCGCCGGTGTGGATCGCATCATGGACATGGCGCGTACCGCGCTGAACGTGATCGGGAACGCGCTGGCGGTGCTGGTGATTGCGCGCTGGGAAGACCAGTTCGACACCAAACAAGCCGCCGCCTACGAGCAGCAGCTGCGCACCCAAAGCGCCAGTTAATGTTCCAGGTGCGCCTAAACGCGCACCCTATTCGCAATCAAACCCGCTTCGGCGGGTTTTTTTATGCCTGCTGTGGCAAAAGCAAAAAAATCACACGCAGCAGAGGAATTAACAATTCTGTGTGATATATAGTTTTACGAATAAATTATTCTCTCACAGGAGTGTCGCATGCAGATCGATCTCAGCCAAATGATCACCGAAGGTCGTAATCCCGCCAGTCAGAACATCGATGAGCTGTCCACCGAAGCCATGCTGCGGGTGATTAATGATGAAGACAAAAAAGTGGCGCTGGCGGTAGAAGCCATCGTGCCGCAGATTGCGCAGGTGGTGGATGGCATTACCCAAGCCTTCAGCAAAGGCGGTCGCCTGATCTATTGCGGCGCGGGCACGTCGGGTCGTCTGGGGATTCTGGATGCCAGCGAATGTCCGCCGACCTTTGGCACGCCGCGCAGCCAGGTGGTCGGGCTGATTGCCGGCGGCCACACCGCGATTCTGCAGGCGGTAGAAAACGCCGAAGACAATGTTGAGCAGGGCGCGCAGGATCTGCGGGATATCCAGTTCAATGCTAATGATGTGCTGGTCGGCATTGCCGCCAGCGGCCGCACGCCGTATGTGCTGGGCGCGCTGGCGTATGCGCGTCAGCAGAGCGCATTTACTGCGGCGTTAACCTGCAATCCCAACAGCCCGATGTCGCAGGCCGCGGATGTGGCGCTAACGCCGGTGGTTGGCCCGGAAGTGGTTACCGGTTCATCGCGCATGAAGGCCGGAACGGCGCAGAAGCTGGTGCTCAATATGCTCACCACCGGCGCGATGATTCGCAGTGGCAAGGTGTACGGCAATCTGATGGTTGATGTCGAAGCCACTAATCAGAAGCTGGTGCAGCGCCAGGTGAACATCGTCAAACAAGCCACTGACTGTGACGATGCCACCGCGCAGCAGGCGCTGGCGGCGTGTCAGGGACACTGTAAAACCGCGATTGTCATGGTGCTGGCGGGATTAACGGCCGCTGAAGCGAAATCGCTGTTAAGTCAGAATCAGGGCTTTATTCGCAACGCGTTACGTGACGCAGGAGCGCAATGATGGCGGCCATTACTGAAGGTCTGGTGCGCGACATTCTGCAGGCGGTGGGCGGCGCCAGCAACGTGCAGCAGTGCGGCAACTGCATGACGCGTCTGCGTCTGACGCTTAACGATGCCACGCGAGTGGACAGCACCACACTCAAAACGCTGCCGGGCGTGCTGGGCGTGATCGACAGCGATGCGCAGTTGCAGATTGTGCTCGGCCCCGGCAAAGCACAAACCGCAGCGGAGAAGATGCAGGCGCTGCTCAATCAACAAGCGCCAGGCGATCTGCAGGCCATCGCCAGCGCGCAAAAGCAGCAGATGAAGGCGAAACAGACCAGCGCGCTGCACCGTTTTCTCTCCTGCTTTGCCACCATTTTTACGCCGCTGATCCCCGGTTTTATCGGTGCCGGTTTACTGCTGGGTTTCGCCACGCTGATCGAGCAGATCTTTCACCTCAATCAGCCGGGCGATCATGCACGCTGGCTGCTGGATACCGTGGCGTACATGAAGGTGTTCGGCAAAGGGCTGTTTACCTTCCTGAGTATTTTGATCGGCTACAACGCGCAGAAAGCCTTTGGTGGGACCGGCGTCAACGGCGCCATTATCGCCTCGCTGTTTGTGCTCGGTTATGTGCCTGACGCCAAAGTTGGCTATTACAGCGGGATGCAGGATTTCTTTGGTATGGTAATTGATCCACGCGGCAATATTATAGGCGTGCTGCTGGCGGCGATATTTGGTGCCTGGATTGAGAAACAGCTGCGAAAAATCATTCCCGATAATCTCGATATGATCCTGACGTCGTTGCTGACGTTATTAATTACCGGTGCGGTGACTTTCCTGGTGATTATGCCGATCGGCGGTGAACTGTTTAAAGGCATGTCATGGTTGTTTATTCATCTCAATAACAATCCATTTGGTTGCGCTATTTTGGCCGGACTGTTTTTGATCGCGGTGATGTTTGGCATTCATCAGGGCTTTATTCCCGTCTATTTCGCGCTGATGGAAACCCAGGGCTTTAACTCGCTTTTTCCCATTCTGGCGATGGCTGGCGCGGGGCAGGTGGGCGCCTCGCTGGCATTGTGGTGCAAAGCGGATAAACACTCGCAGCTGCGTAAACAGATCAAAGGTGCGATTGTGCCGGGGCTGCTTGGTGTCGGTGAACCGCTGATTTATGGTGTGACGCTGCCGCGCCTGAAGCCGTTTATTACCGCTTGTTTTGGCGGCGCGCTGGGCGGCTTCTTTATCGGGCTGGTGGCGTGGCTGGGATTACCGGTGGGTATGAACACCGTGTTTGGCCCTTCCGGTTTAGTCACGCTGCCACTAATGACGTCATCGCAGGGCATTTTTGCCGGAATGGCGGTGTATCTCGCCGGTCTGATTGTGGCGTGGATTGGCGGGTTTGCCTTTACCTGGTGGGGCGGCACCCGCGATGTGGATTTGAGTTGAGTAAAATGCGGATATCGACCAGGTCGCCATTCATGGCGACCTGGTATAAACGTGATTTCGATCACGCTTTAAGATTCTCTCGTCTCGCTCACTCTGGCACTGCCCCATTAATCCATTAAGTGCCATCTGTAAGTTAAGTGTCAGTAAAAAATAAAGGATTTATTAAGGAGATAGATAACCAGAACTTAAATTTATATTGGTATTATTAAGTTTTAAATATTTAATGCACATCGCAACCATTTGTCCGATTTCACAATTAGTTGCCCGAAATTGCTTTTTGCATCGGCAAGCAAAAATGTCTATACCTAAAGCCAATTAATCTATAACAACAACGCCATCCCTTTTATTGCTGCACCGTATTTCTTCACACAGTTGTTCTCAAATTAGATTGCTACACGGGGTTGGTATTCACCTGCCGCTTTATCCCCTCGCGATGAATTTAACGCTGTTGCAATAACAGCGCGGACGCTGCACGCCCATTGGAGGAAGTATGAGGTTTACATTAAATCCTATCGCATTAGGAATGTTGGCGGCGCAATTGCTGGTTTATCCAGCCATGCAAAGTCAGGCTGTTACATTAGGGACTTACACACCACAAAATAATGACAACCAAATAGGTAAAATTACCGTCAGCAGCGGCAATGAAACCCTTACCGGAAATCAGGCGTTCACGGCAGGAACAGATGGCGCAGTCACCACCACGCTTGGACAAGTTGCAATTACCTCAGGCGCACAGTATCTCAATCAGGATCGCCTTGATCCCGGCCCGCAAAACTTTGCCATCACCACGCCCGATGCAGCCACCGGCACCAACAGCACGTTCCAGGTTTACAACTCTGCGAGTCTTGTCGCATTAGCGCCCGTCACCAGCGCCACCAGCGTGCCGGATGTGCAAAACGTCAATAATGGCCAATATATCGACGCGCGTATTGCCGATGTGACAGGTGGCACGCTGGACGTGAATATCGGCCAGGCCAATGCGCTCAGCAGCGCCAGCACCAACAGCTGGACCATGGCAGCCAAGCAGACAGCGCTTTTTGATGTGAGCGGCACCGGCACGGTAAACTGGAACAGCAACAACCGCATTAGCTTCTTCGGCTCAACCGCTACGCCAGACGGCGCAGGCTCGGCCACCAGCAGCTATCAGGTGCAAAATCTCGCCACCTATAACGGGGCCTTCAGCGTGCAGACGCTGGATGGCAACAGCACCAGTTTTAGCGTCACTAACGCCAGCCAACTGCAAAGCTACAATAACTGGCTGATCAGCCAACTTCAGTCAGGCAACCTCGATAAAACGCGCTATCTCACCGAATTCAACAAAGCTGTCACCTTCACCAATGCCAACATCGTCTACAACGTCAGCGCCACGCCACCCGATGAAGTCACGCAACCGATACAAAATCGCATTGTGATTAATGCCAATGGCGCGGGGGCGAAAGTGAATCTGGCGGCGGGTAAAACGCTGGAAGTGGTGGGCGCAACCGGCGGAGCGATTAAAGCTTCGAACGGTGCGCAGGCGGTGATTGATGGCAAGCTGGCGAGCCGAGGCAGCATCACCAATAACGGCACGGCGCTGGTGCTGACCGACAACAGCAGCGGGATTAACAATGGTGTGATTAACGGCGGATTTCTCAACCGTCAGGATGGCACCGGCATTGGTTCGACCGGCTACGGTGCCAACGGCGTAGCCGTGCAAACTGGCAGTACCTTCAACAACAACGGCATCCTCAATTTCGCCACCACCGGCAGCAATTCGCAGTATGGCGTGGCGGGCATCAATCTGGGTGTGTCTTCCAGCGCCAATAACAGCGGCAATATCAACGTCGGCGTTAACGGTTCCAGTGCGCGCGGCACCGCATCCGGCGTATTGCTGACCGATGCCACTTCAAGCTTTACCAATAACGCCAGCGGCAATATCTACATTGGTCGCGGCCCGCAAAACAGCCTGGGTGAGGCGACGGCGGATACCGCGATGAACCAGAGCGGGCTCACCAGCGGTATCGCCTTGGTCGCCAACGGCAACGCGGTCAACGAGGGCAGCATTACCATTGGGACGAAAACGCAAAACGCAGCGGGGATGTCGGCGACAGGTGCTAATAACGCCACCATGATTAATAACGGCACCATCAATGTGAACGGCGCGGCTGCCACCATACCGCGCGAAAACGTCGGCATGCTGGTGACTAACAGTGCGGGCAACATCAATAACGCCGGCACCATCAATCTGAATGGCGTGAACGGCACCGGCCTGAAAGTGCTGGCCACCAATGGCAACACCGCGAGTGCCACCTCAACCGGCACCATTAACGTGGCGGGCGGTGCCGATCCGGCCAGCGGCACGCGCAACTACGGCGTGTGGGTGGAAGGGCAAGGAACGGGCACGGCGCAGGCCACCGTCGATGGCCCGATTAACCTTAGCGGCAATGGCGCGATTGGCGTGCATGCGCGCGGTAATTCCACGGTTACGGTGGATCCGGCTGCCGTACCGACTTTCTCCAATGGCACCAACCAGATTGCCTTCTTCGCCTACGGCCCCAATGCGCTGATCAACGTGCTGGGCAATAATCCGTTTGATGTCACCACGCAGAACTCCACGCTGTTCCGCGTTGAGCAGGGCGCAGACTTTAACGGCAACGCCTTGTCGCTCACCGCTTCCGGAGCAGGTTCAACAGCGGTGCTCGGCAGCGGCGCGGGCACCGATGTCAACAGTGGTGCGGCGGTGATCAACGTCAGCGGCAGCGGCGCCAATGGCATCACGGTGGAAGGGGGCGCAAATGGCGTGATTAACGCGGCAACCACCATGAACCTCACCGGCAGCAACGCGATTGGCGCGATCGTTGACGGACAAAAACACGATATCTTCGGCAGAAACAGCGGCTCGCCGGTGACCAGCACCAGCCTGAACTCTGCGGCGTCTTTAAATGCTGCGCAGAGTGGATTGACCGGCTATGTGGCGCGTAATCGCGCGCAGCTGACCAACACTGGCGATATCACTTTCACCGGCGCCAATTCAACCGGCATCCGCGTCGAAAGCGGTGCAACCGGCACCAACAGCGGCAACATCAATATCAACGATGGCGGCACCGGCATCGCAGTGAACAGTGGCAGCAGTACCTTTGCCACCACCGCCAATAATACCGGCACCATCAACGTTAACGGCGGCAGCACCACCAACCGCAGTCGCGGCGTTAGCGCCAGCGGCAATCGTGCGGTAGCGAACCTGAATGGTGGGACGTTGAATTTGAACGGCACCGGCGCAATCGGGGCGGAAGCGCTCAACGGCGCGCTGGTGAATATCGCTGCTGGTTCAGCGCCGGTATTCAACAACAGCGACCAGATCGCCTATCACGCGGCGGGCAGCGGATCGCGCATCAGCTCCGCCACCAACGCCTTGGACGTTAACACCAGCGGCTCAACCGGTTATCGCATTGATGACGGCGCAGCGCTAAGTTTCGCCTCTCCAACAACCCTTACCTCCAGCGCCAGTAACAGCACCGGCGCGATCATCTCTGGCAGCGGCAGCAGCCTGAATAGCCGCAACGCCAACTTCACCGCCAGCGGCCAGGGTAGCACGGCAATCCGCGCAGAAGGCGGCGCGAGCGCCACGCTGGACAGCGGCAGCAGCATTAATCTCAGCGGCAGCAACGCGGTCGGCGTGCTGGTCAACAATCTGCGTACCGATCTGAGTAACGCGCTGGATGGCACGTCAGCGGCTACCCGCGTCACCAGCAACGGCAACGTCAGCGGCGCGGGCAATGGTGCGATTGGCTTTGACGTCACCAACGGCGCTGAGTTGGTCAACAACGGCAATGTGAATCTCACCGGCAGCAACAACATCGGTATTCGTTCGCGCGCTGGCAGTACGCTGACCAACAACGGCGTGGTCAACGTGGCCAACGGCACCGGGCTGGATGTCTCCGGCAGCGGCAGCACGCTGGCGAAAGGCGGCACCATTAATGTCGATAACGGTACGGCGGGCGTGCGCATCAGCGATGGCGCGCAGCTGGCTTTAACCGGTAGCGACACGGTGATCACCACGCGCGGCAATGCGCACGGCATCTTGCTGGATAGCGGCGCGACCGCACTCAGCGCCAGCGATGCCACGGTTAACGTGCTGGGCAGCGGCAACGGCATCGAAAACCGCGCCGAACTGAGCAACGTCGGCCTGCGCAATCTCACCATTAACGTCGGCGACGGCAACGGCATTCGCACCGCCGTACCGTTCGATCCGGCTTCAACCGTGACCACCAACGTGAACGGCAGCGGTACCGGTTTGAACATCGCCAACGCCGATGGCTCGACCACCGGCGGCGATCTTACGCTGGGTTCGGGCTATCAGTTCAATGTTACCGGCGCGGGCGGCACCGGTATTCGCGCCAACACCACGGGCAACGTCACCACCGCCGCTAATGTGAATATTGATAATGCGGCGGGTGGATCGGCGCTGGTGTCCAGCACCGCGGGCACCATCGTCAATACCGGCAACTTCACCTCCAACAGCCTGACGGCGCCGGTGGTGGATCTGCGTGGTGGTAAAACCATCTTCGAAAACCTCGGCAGCATCATCACCGCCAATCCACAAACCGTGGCGGTGGCGGGCAGCAACGCCGATGACGAAATCCTGCTGACGGAAGGCGCAGTGCAGGGCGATATCAACCCAGGCGGCGGATCGGATCGGTTCCGCTGGACGGGCGGTACGCTCAACGGCAGCCTGACCATGGGCAATGACAACAACAACACCGCTGAAGTGAGCAATGTCGATCTCGGCACCACCTACCATCTCACCAGCGGCACCGGCACCGGTAACACCTTAACCTTCAACCAGATCGATTCACGCGGCGGTAGCTTCAGCGCCGACGATCTCAGCAAAGGGGTCAACCTCGGCAGCGGCTGGAGCACCATCAACTTCGCCAACACCCAATGGACTTTGACCGATAACCTGCAACTGGCGCACAGCACTATCAACGTGGATGCTGACTCTACGCTGTTTGCCGGCGATAACGTGCATCCAACGCTGTCGGGTGGAACGGCGGATTCGCTGGTGGTGAACAACGCCGGTACGCTGGATCTCACCAACGGCGCGGGTTCGCCGGGCAACACGCTGGATATTGCGGGCTCACTGGCATCAAGCGGCGGCCAGCTCAATCTGGTCACCAATCTGAATGAGGGCGGTGCGCTGAGCAACCAGTTCACCGACCATCTCAATGTCACCGGCAATGCCAGCGGTACCACGCTGGTGAATGTGGAGCTTGCCGATGCCAGCACTGGCGCACTGACCGATCTCAATCAAAATGGTGGCGTGGAGGGCAACGAAGGGATCTCGCTGGCACAGGTCGGCGGTAATGCCAGCGCTAACAGCTTCGCGCTGAAAGATGGCTATCTAGGCGCCGGGCCGTGGCAATATCGCCTCTACACCTTCGCACCGGGCAGTAGCGATCCCAATCAACGCTTAGTCAGCGGCAGCGGCAATAACTATTGGGATTACCGTCTGGCGAACTACTACGTGTGTGAAGATAGCAACAGCTGCCAGCCGACCTTCATCACTGATGCCTTTGGTACGCCGCAAAGCTACGATTCGCGCCCAGCGGTGGTGCCGCAGGTGCCATCTTATGTCTCAGCGCCGGTCGGTTTAGCCTATTACACCTCGGCGATTATCGACGATTTGCATAAACGCCTCGGCGAACTGCGCCACGAGCAGACGCGTCCGCAGGGCAACGGCGGCGAGATGTTCCTGCGCTACATCGGCTCGAACCTGAAGTACAAGAGCGATAAGAGTTTCCGCGACTTTGGTTATGACTTTGATCTCGATTACAGCGCGGTACAGGTGGGCGGCAATCTGCTGCGTCTGGATGGCGAGCAGGATAGCCTGCGCGGCGGCTTAGCCTACACGCGCGGTAATACGCGTATTCGTCCACATGCGGCCGACGGCTACAGCAGCACCACGTTCGACAGCGACAGCCTGGCGTTTTATGGCACCTGGCAGCGTCAAAGCGGTTTCTACCTGGATGGTGTGCTGTCGTTTGACTGGCATCGCGGCGAAACCGACATTGCCCGCACGCAAGAGGTGGCGAAGCTGAAAGGTAATGGCTGGACGGCATCGCTGGAGAGCGGCTATCCGTTTGAGTTGGGCGATGGCTACAAGCTGGAGCCGCAGGCGCAGCTGATGTATATGAAGCTGAATATGGACGACTTCACCGATAAAGACGGCAACAAGGTACGTTACGGCGATTACAACCAAACCATTGGCCGTTTGGGCGCGCGCCTCGATCGCACGTGGACCGACGACAGCAATCGCCAATACACGCCTTATCTGCGCGCTAACTACTACAAAGGTTGGGGCGGCTCGGCGGATACGTCGGTGTCTTCGGTGGATAATCCGGCGTTTGGCGCCACCTTCAGCAGCGGGAAGTTTGGCCAAATGTGGGAAGTGGGCGCCGGCGGCACTGCCACCTTGCAGAAGGATGTATCGCTGTACGCCGAGGCGGATTATCGCAAAGAGATTGCGGGCAACGGTGCTAAAGGGTGGCGGTATAACGTGGGGGTTCGCTGGCAATTCTGATTTCCCTGCGCCCTTTGCGCTGCAGGTGCGTTTTAAATTAAAAGATTGATTTGGTTTACTGTAAAACCAGGTTAATAGATGACATCAGTAACCAAAGTGTGAAAGCCGCTGCAAAGCGGCTTTTTTATTGCCCTGAATGTGAAACTGGCGCTAAAGCTCAAGCCGTGCGCTGCCGAAAAGATAAAAAAGCATAATAGATTTTTCTTTTCGCCTGCGTTTTGCAAGGACACACACATGCGTAATAACCAGCCCGTCACTCAGCGCGAATTCGCGTTTGAGGATGACGCCACTTTGATGTCGACCACCGATCTCAACAGCTATATCACCTACGCCAACGACGCCTTTATTGACGTCAGCGGCTTCAGCCCGGAAGAGGTGAATGGCCAGCCGCATAACATGGTGCGCCATCCGGATATGCCACCGGAAGCCTTTGCTGATATGTGGGCGACGCTCAAGCAGGGCGAGCCGTGGACGGCGCTGGTTAAGAATCGGCGTAAGAATGGCGATCACTATTGGGTGCGCGCTAACGCCATTCCGGTGGTGCGCGAGGGCAAAGTGCAGGGCTTTATGTCGGTGCGCACCAAGCCGTCAGCGGAAGAGGTGCGTCACACCGAAACGCTGTACCGCGACTTCCGCGAAGGGCGCGCCAATGGACGTCGTTTCCATAAAGGATTGATCGTTGGCACCGGCTGGCGTGCCCTTGGCTCGATCCTGAAAACCCTGCCGCTGCGCTGGCGCATTCGCTCCACTTTATTCACGCTACTGCCGCTTTCCGTGCTGGGTGTTTGGCTGCTTGATGTGACACCGCTGGCGATAGGCTGCTTTGCTGGCGGCATGGCGGGCCTGTTGCTGCTGGCGAGCCTGTGGCTGGAGCAGCAAATTTCACGTCCAATGGAACGCATGTGCCGTCAGGCATTAAGCGTGGCGACCGGCGCCAGCCATAAAGTGGAACAGATCGATCGCGTCGATGAGATTGGCGTCACGCTGCGCGCCATCGGCCAGCTCGGCCTGATGTTCCGCTGGCTGGTGGATGATGTTAGCGGTCAGGCAATTAACGTGCTCAGTGCCAGCGATGCCATCGCGCGCAGCAATGACGAACTCAGCCGCCGCACCGAACAAGCTGCCGCTAACGTGCAGCAAACCGCTGCCACCATGAACGAAATGACCGCCACGGTGAAGAGCAACACCGATACCGCCAAAGAGGTGAATGGCTTATCGGAAAATACCAGTCATGCGGCGATCAAAGGTGGCAAGGTGATGCAGGAGATGGTGGGGATGATGGCGGAAATCGCCGACAGCTCGAAACGTATCGCCAATATCACCAGCGTGATTGACGGCATCGCCTTCCAGACCAATATTCTGGCGCTGAATGCGGCAGTGGAAGCGGCGCGCGCCGGCGAGCAGGGAAAAGGATTCGCGGTGGTGGCCGGTGAAGTGCGCAGCCTCGCGCAGCGCAGCGCCAAAGCCGCCAGCGAAATTAAAAATCTGGTGGAAACCAGCGCCAGCCGCGTGCAGTCCGGTAGCGATCACGCCGATGCGGCCGGGCACACCATGCAGGAGATTGTTGATCAGGTGCAGAATGTCACCGCGTTGATCGCGCAGATCAGCGGCGCAACTGCCGAGCAGGCCATCGCGCTAACGCAGGTCAGCACGGCGGTGGAAGATCTCGACGATATCACCCATCAAAACGCTGCACGCGTGGCAGAAGGCGCTGAAGCGTCCGGACGCATGAAGCACCAGGCCAATCGTCTGGTGGAAGCGATCAGCGTGTTTCGTTAACGCATTTCCCGTTCGGCGCGCAGTGCGCCGGGCGGCGTACCGACAATGCGTTTAAATGCGCGGCTAAATGCCGCCAGCGAACCGTAACCGAGGTGGAAGGCGACGCTTTCCACCGCTTCGCCTTCATGCACGATACGTTCCACCGCCAATCGCATACGCAGCTCAGTGAGATAGCGCAGCGGCGTCATGCCGGTTGCGCTCTGAAAACGAGCAGCAAACACCGAACGCGAGCTGCCGGATTCCCGCGCCAGCCGTTCCACCGTCCAGTTTTCACCAGGTTCACGATGCATCGCCGCCATCGCCAGGCTGAGACGCGGATCGCGCAGCGCCTGCACCAATCCGCTGCCTTTGCCACAGCCGTTCTCCACCCAGCCGCGCACAATCTGCGCCGCCACTACATCTGCTAACCGCGACAGAATCCCGGCGAATCCGGCTTTGCGCTGCCGCGTTTCGCGCTCCATCGCATCGAGAATCGGCTGGATTTCCGGGTACTGCGCCAGCAGCGTACTCACCAGCATCACATCCGGCATGGTATGGACCAGCGGCTGCATGCCGCCAAGCTCAAACGCCATGCAGGCGCTGAACAGAATCACATCGCTGTCATCCGGGCAGACGTCTACGCCGTCGCCGATGGCACAGACGCTGTCGCAAATTGGGCGACTGTTAAAAGTCGAAATGGGTTCACAGATTGCCTCTTCGCTGGAAATCAACGCATGTGGTTTGCCGTGCGGGATCAGCAACGCATCGCCCGCCTGCAGCGGATAGATCACGCCCGATGCCGAGCGGATCAGTAACGATCCGCGCCCAACAAAGTGCAGCTGCGCCTTGCCTGGCGCGTCCTCATATTGCAGGCCAAAGGGCGCATGCAGCGCGATTCGCTGGTATTTGACGCCGTACAGGCGCATGCCCATCAGCAATTCACTGGTCAGGTCTTCATAGCGGCTCATGGTAATCTCAGACGAATAATCAAAAAACAAAGTTTCTGCATCATAGATCGTCTGGTGATCCGTCACTATGCTTAACGCTAAATATTTTGTGATGGGGATCACAGATGAGCCTGGATACTGACGTTATCGAAACACCATTAGAAGTGGATAAACCGGCGTGGGGCGCCGTGTTTGCCATGGCCTTTGGCGTGTTCGGCCTGATTACAGCAGAATTTCTGCCGGTCAGTTTACTGACGCCGATTGCTGACACGCTGCACATCAGCGAAGGGCAAGCGGGACAAACCGTTACCGTGACGGCGCTGGTGGCGCTACTCACCAGTCTGGTGATCGGCAACGTGACGCGTCAGCTTGACCGTCGTGTGGTGATGCTGGCCTTTACGCTGCTGCTGATTGCCTCCGCACTGCTGGTGGCCTTTGCTGAGAATCTGCCGATGATTCTGCTGGCCCGCGTGCTGCTGGGCGTGGCGATTGGCGGCTTCTGGACGCTCTCCACGGCCATTACCATGCGTCTGGTGCCGAGCGATCAGGTGCCGCGCGCGCTGTCCATCGTGTTCAGCGGTATTTCGCTGGCGACCATTATTGCTGCGCCGCTCGGCAGCTATCTGGGCGGCATTATTGGCTGGCGTAACATCTTTATGCTGACCGCCGCGCTGGGCGTGCTGGCGCTGCTGTGGCAGTTCTTCACCTTGCCCGCGATGCCGCCGATTAATAAAGCGCGCAGCGGTGGCGTGTTGGATCTGCTGCGTAAAAGCGTGATGCGCTGGGGCATGCTGGCGGTGATCATGATGTTCACCGGCCACTTCGCCTTCTTTACTTACCTGCGTCCGTTCCTCGAAGGCAGCGCGCAGCTCAACGTCAATCAGCTGTCGCTGGTGCTACTGGCGTTTGGCGTGGCGAACTTCTTCGGTACTTCGCTGGCCGGTTATCTGGTGACGCGCAGCGTATCGCTGACGTTAACCGCGATGGCGTTGGTGATGAGCGTGACCGCGCTGCTGCTGGTGAGCTTCGGCGAGGTGTCATGGCTGGTCGCGGCGGGCGTGGCGCTGTGGGGACTGGCGTTTGGTTCGATGCCAACCGGCTGGTCAACGTGGATTTCCCGCGCGGTGCCGGACGATGCCGAATCGGGCGGCGGTTTGCTGGTCGCCACCATCCAGCTGGCAATCACCGCCGGTGCCGCCGCCGGTGGCTGGATGTTTGATCTGCAAGGCGCAGGCGGCGTGTTCCTCGCCAGCGGCGTGCTGATGCTGCTCGCCGCCATCACCATCTTCACCCGCGTCCGCCACCACGGTTAACCCGTAGGGTCGCCATTCATGGCGACCTTGCCATCAACCGCATGAATCAAAGGTCGCCATAAATGGCGACCCTACGAAACCTTACCTATCACAGCCATAAATCCTGCCTTTTAATTAAATGTCAGATTTTTAACCCTTTGCACAAAGGTTAACCCAAATGTGCTTTTTAGATTCAAAATATTCGAACAACAACGGCAAATCTCTCCGCTTTTTACTGATCGATTCTGCGCCTATTATATCTCTCAACAAGGCGATGACGCCTTACTCAATCAAACATACATTAAGGAATTGACCATGAAATCTATCAAAACTTTTGCTGCTGTTATCGCTCTGACCGTTCTGCCATTCGCTAGCTTTGCGCAAAGCATCACTGCAACCGCTTCAACGCTGGATGGTGCAGAAGCGCAAATCGCTGCTCAGGCGCACGAAGCTGGTGCTTCCTATAAAGTGACCGAAGCCAATTTCAACAACGGTGTGCACATGACTGCCGAACTGACCAAATAAGTTGCGTTAACGTTCTGTGCTGACAGGGTGCCTTCGGGCGCCCTGGCGGCGTTGGTAACCTGATAAAATCCTGTCACTTTCCCTTCGAAATGATTACTATTCTCAAAAAGTAGCACCCTTCGTCGGCTCGCCTCGGGCTGTCTTTTTAAATATTGGTTGTAATGTCGAGCTTTCACTTCACTGCCATCAGGCGGTGTTTTTGCTATGGAGAAGTTATGAAGGCGAATAAAAAATCGTGGGCGCTGCGTCCACTGCTGCTGGCAACGGCGCTGTTCTCGACCTCTGCGGTGATGGCGGCAGAATCTCAGCCGCTGAATCAGGTGATCTCAAAAGGCGCTTACGAACTGGCATTCAGCAACAGCGATAACGCGCTGTTCCTCGCCACCGCGCAGAGCACAACCGACAAAAAAGGCGGCACCGTTTATCGTCTCGATCCGCAGGATCTGGCGGTGAAGCAAACCATCAATACCGATCTGCCGACCTTTGGCGCGGCGATTAACCAGAAAACCAACACCCTGTACTTCGGTAACACGCGTGACGGTTCACTGACCGCAGTGGATGCCACCAGCGGCAAAGTGATCAACACGCTGGTGCTGGATGGCCGTCAGCGCAGCGAAACCGTGCGTCCGCTGCAGCCGCGTCAGCTGGCCGTCGATCCAGCAACCGATCGCGTTTACATCACCGGCCTCGGTGAGCAGAGCGTGGTGTGGGTGGTGGATGGCAAAACCCTGAAACTGATCAGCACCGTGCCGAACACCGGCAAAATGGGCACCGGTTTGGCCATCGATTCAGCGGCGCAAAAACTGTATGTCACCAACTCCGACGGCGAACTGGTGACCATTAACACGCGCCTGAATGCGATTGAAAAGCGCCAGAAAATCGATGGCGATAAAGATCACTTTTTCCTGAATATCTCGCTGGATACTCAAGGCCATCGCGCCTTCCTCAGCGACTCAAAACAGTCGCAGGTGCTGGTGCTGGATACCCGTACGCAGCAGGTGATCCACAAGATCGATGTGCCGGAATCGCTGGCGGTGCTGTTCAATGCCGATCGTGATGAGCTGTACGTTACGCACCGCAAAGCGGGCGAAATCAGCATCATCGACGCCAGCAACTACAAAGTGAAACGCACGGTGAAAGCGCCGGGCCTGCCAAACAGCCTGGCGGTTTCCGCCGATGGTAAAACCCTGTTTGTCAGCATCAAGCAGCCGGGTTCACGCAAAGAGCCACCTAAAAATCCCGATAGCGTTTTGCGCATCGAACTCTGATCGGTAGTTTTCTGAAACTGAGAGGCGGCTTATGCCGCCTTTTGCATTTCTGCCCTCTGCGCCGTTTTTATCGCCACACATACGCTACCTTGTAGAGCAACAACACCAATGGAGAGGATGCAATGAGCCAGTTTTTTATGCATGAGAAAAACGATCTGGTTAACGAAGCCATCGAAGGGGTTTTGCTGAGCACGCCGTGGCATAACCTCAGTCGCCTCGATCTCGGTGATGAGATTCGCGTGGTGGTGCGCTCGGACTGGGATAAAAGCAAAGTGGCGCTGATCTCCGGCGGCGGCTCCGGACATGAACCGGCGCATGCCGGGTTTGTCGGCAAAGGCATGCTGACGGCGGCGGTGTGCGGCGATATCTTTGCGTCGCCGAGTGTCGATGCGGTGCTGAACGCCATCGTTAACGTCACCGGCGATGCCGGTTGCCTGCTGATTGTGAAGAACTATACCGGCGATCGCCTCAACTTTGGTCTGGCGGCGGAGAAAGCCAAAAACCTCGGCTACAAGGTTGAGCTGGTGATGGTGCAGGATGATATCGCGCTGCCAGAAAACCCGCAGCCGCGCGGTATCGCGGGCACCGTGCTGGTGCACAAAATCGCGGGCTTTGCGGCAGAGCAGGGACAATCGCTGGATGAGGTGAAAGCGCTGGCGCAGCGGGCGATTGATGCCACATCGTCCATCGGTTTGGCTTTTGCCACTTGCCATGTGCCGGGCGAAAAACGTGATGAACGCGTCGAGCCTGGTCACAGCGAGCTCGGCATGGGCATTCACGGCGAGCCGGGCGTCATCACGTTGGATACGCAAGACAGCCGCAACATCACCAGCATCATGACCGATAAACTGGCGCAGGCGCTGCCGGACGGCAAGCAGGCGCTGATGCTGATCAACAATCTCGGCGGCTTCTCGCAGCTGGAGCTGGCGCTGCTGACGCGTGAAGTGTTGCAATCGCCGCTGGCGGCGCGCATCACGCATTTGCTGGGTCCGGCAACGCTGGTGAGTGCGCTGGATATGAAGGGTTTCTCACTGACGCTGCTGGCGCTGGAAGAGCCGTTCCTGGAAGCGTTAAAAGCGCCGGTTCAGGTGCTGGGTTGGGTGCCGGTATACGACTTTGCACCGATCAGCCTGCAACGTGCTGAGAAGATCGGCAGCGTGCTGGATTTTGATGCCTCTGAGAATGCTGAGGTGGCGAAGATTGTCGCAAGCGTCACGCAGACGCTGATCGATCTGGAAAGCGAGCTGAACGCGCTGGATGCCAAAGTGGGCGATGGCGATACCGGTTCAACCTTTGCCGCCGGGGCGAAGAAAATTCAGCGCGGTTTGCAGGAAAAACAGCTGCCGCTGGATGAGCTGCCAACCTTGCTGGCGCTGATTGGCGAGCAGCTGGCCACGGTGATGGGCGGATCGAGCGGCGTATTGATGTCGATTCTGTTCACCAGCGCCGGTCAGCAGCTGGAAGAGGGCAGCGCGCTGCCGCAGGCGCTGATGCACGGGCTGGAACGCATGAAGCATTACGGCGGCGCGCAGCCAGGTCATCGCACTTTAGTGGATGCGCTGCAACCGGCGCTGGAAGCGTTAGTGGCAGGCGAGTCGCTGTCAGCAGCGGCACAAGCGGCGCAGAAAGGCGCCGACGCCACCGCGCAGATGCAGAGCGCCAAAGCGGGGCGTTCCGCGTATCTGAATCAGCAGAGTCTGGATGGGGTGAAAGATCCGGGCGCGTATGCGATTGAGCAGGTGTTTGCGGTGTTGGCGGGTTAAACAGAGTGCGCCTGGCCCCTCACCCTAACCCTCTCCCGCAAGCGGGAGAGGGGACTGACCGAGCACATATTTAACATTTGGCAGCGTCTCCCTCTCCCCGTGGGAGAGGGCCGGGGTGAGGGCGCCAGACCGCACCGCACTACCACCTTACTCCGCGGCTTCGCGCATCATCTCTTCGTGTGGAATATCCTGCAAAATCTGCTCGAAACTGCGCAGACGTTTGTAGATCGACATCAACGTAATCAACGTTGACCACGAGGTGATCAAATACTGGAACGACGAACGCACCTGATCAAACACGTTGGTAATCTGGTTCAACAGGCCCAGCGTAATGGTGCCCGCCACAATCGACGGGAACAGCACAAACAGCCCGAAAACGTTATCCACCTGCAGATACATAATGCGCGTGATGTTGAAGTACAAATAGTGGAAATAGAGGCGGAAATAGTTCTGACGCACGCGGCTAAACAGCTCATGCACCGTCGGCGGTGAAGCGCGTTCGGGATCGTCTTCGCCGTACACCAGCTCTTTACGATAGGCCGCTTCCACCCGCTGATTACGGAACTCCAGCCCCGGCAGTTTAATCCCCACCAACGCCAGCAGCGCGGTACCAAACAGCGACCACAGCAGCGCGGCAATCACCAATGCATACGGAATGCTGCCGAGAATCGGCACCTCTTTCACATGGTGCGACAGCGTGACCAGCACCGGCAGAAACGCCACCAGCGTCATAATCGCCTGAATAAAATTGATGCCCCAATCCTGCAACGTACCCGCGAAGCGCATGGTGTCTTCCTGCACACGCTGTGCCGCACCCTCAACCAGACGCAGACGCTGCCAGTTGTGCATGTAGTAATTGTTCATCGCAGTACGCCAGCGGAACACCCAATGGCTGACGAAGAACGAGTTCATCACGCCAATCACCACCGCGATCAGCGCGATACCGAGAAACGCCAGCACTTGCACATAGAACTGGTGGATGGCGACGGAACCGGCTTTGGTCAGTGCCTGTTGAATCATGTCGTAGAACGGGCCATACCAGGCGTTGACGCCCACGCCGACCTGCACACCAAACCAGGTGACAAAGATGATCAGAATCGATCCCCAAACCGACCAGCGCTGCCACGGATGGTTATCAATCACACGCCAGGTGAGCGCGAAGATGCCGGCAACAATCCAGTAATAGGCGTAAAACCACAGTTGGCTGATATGAATAAAACGGCTGGCATTGGTTGGCAAAGGTTCGTGCATCGCCGCCTGGAGCGCAGGCCAGCGCGCCGGGAAATCACTGAAAAAGCCGAACCAGGCAAAAATTGCTACTAAACTCCAAATCGCAGCTGAGCTGAAAAACAGCGTTGGCCGCGGAAAAAAGGACTTAAACATAGGCACTCCGCTGTTGTGTGTACTCTTTTATACCGCTTCAGACCTCTATCTGTCTGTTGTCGGTTGTATCTGACGATGACAGCTTCGCCGCTGCGATGTAAAGCGACAGCGGCAATTGTTAAGTAATTAGTGCGAATTTGTTTCTAAGAACTAAATTATCCACAGCAATGGTGTTACAATATTTGCACTGTTACCGGTAACAGTGCTGCTGTATCCCTTAAGCTATCAATAAAAAAACAATACAACGCAACTACTTAACATTCATGCCGCATTATATGTGGTACTGAGGCAATGTCATGTCAGAACAAAAAAATGGTCACACTCGCAGGGATTTTCTGCTGAGAACCATCACCCTGGCGCCGGCAATGGCGGTGGGCAGTACGGCGATGGGCGCACTGGTGGCACCGATGGCCGCTGGGGCAGCAGAACAAAACGCATCACCACAACAGGCGCGAAGCTACCAGCCCACCTGGTTCACCGCCGAAGAGTTTGCCTTTATCACCGCGGCCGTGGCGCGCCTGATTCCCGACGATGAACGCGGTCCTGGCGCACTTGAAGCTGGCGTGCCGGAGTTTATCGATCGTCAAATGAACACGCCGTATGCCACCGGTAACAACTGGTATATGCAAGGCCCGTTCAATCCCGATCTGCCGAAAGAGTTGGGTTATCAGCTGCCGCTGGTACCGCAGCAGATCTACCGTCTCGGCCTCGCCGATGCCGATGGCTGGAGCAAAAAGCAGCATGGCAAAGTGTTTGCTGAGCTCACGGGCGAGCAGCAAGATGCGCTGCTGACCGCGTTTGAAAGCGGTACCG
The DNA here is from genome assembly GCF_024506435.1 of Pantoea trifolii. Taxonomy (NCBI): domain Bacteria; kingdom Pseudomonadati; phylum Pseudomonadota; class Gammaproteobacteria; order Enterobacterales; family Erwiniaceae; genus Pantoea; species Pantoea trifolii. Next base: position 439,644 of record NZ_JANIET010000001.1, read on the forward strand.
CTGAGTTCCCGCAGCTGCCAGCGAAAACCTTCTTCTCCTTCCTGCTGCAAAACACCCGCGAGGGTTATTTCAGCGATCCCATCCACGGCGGCAACCAGGGCATGGTGGGCTGGAAGCTGATTGGCTTCCCAGGCGCACGCGCTGACTTTATGGATTGGGTGGAACGCGGTGAACGTTATCCGTTCCCGTCAGTGGATATTCGCGGGGAGAGGACGTAAGCGTGGCAAATGAATTGAAAAAAGTGGATGCGGTCGTCGTCGGTTTCGGCTGGGCGGGTGCCATCATGGCGAAAGAGCTGACCGAAGCGGGCCTGAATGTGGTGGCGCTGGAGCGCGGTCCGCATCGCGATACCTATCCGGATGGATCTTATCCGCAGTCAATTGACGAACTGACCTATAACATCCGCAAAAAGCTGTTCCAGGATCTGTCGAAAAGCACCGTCACCATCCGTCATGATGCCTCGCAAACCGCCGTACCTTATCGCCAGCTGGCAGCGTTTCTGCCCGGCACCGGCACTGGCGGCGCGGGTCTGCACTGGTCAGGCGTGCATTTCCGCGTTGACCCGGTAGAACTGAACCTGCGCAGCCATTACGAGCAGCGTTACGGTAAAAACTTCATCCCGGAAGGCATGACGATCCAGGATTTCGGCGTCAACTATGACGAGCTCGAACCCTTCTTCGATCAGGCCGAGAAAGTGTTCGGCACCTCGGGCAGCGCCTGGTCAATCAAAGGCAAACTGCTGGGCAAAGAGAAGGGCGGCAACCCGTACGCGCCAGATCGTTCCAGCGACTTCCCGCTGCCGGCGCAGAAGCGCACCTACTCGGCGCAGCTGTTCGCGCAAGCGGCGGAATCAGTGGGTTATCACCCTTATGATATGCCGTCGGCCAACACCTCAGGCCCCTACACCAACACCTACGGCGCACAGATGGGCCCGTGCAACTTCTGCGGTTTCTGCAGCGGTTACGCCTGCTACATGTATTCCAAAGCCTCGCCGAACGTCAACATCCTGCCCGCTCTGCGTCAGGAACCGAAGTTCGAGCTGCGCAACAACGCCTACGTGCTGCGCGTTAATCTGACCGACGATAAAAAGCGCGCCACCGGCGTGACCTATCTCGATGGTCAGGGCCGCGAAGTGGTGCAGCCTGCGGATCTGGTGATCCTGTCGGCGTTCCAGTTCCACAACGTGCATCTGATGCTGCTCTCCGGCATTGGCAAGCCGTATAACCCGATTTCCAACGAAGGTGTGGTTGGGCGTAACTTCGCCTATCAGAACATCTCAACGCTGAAAGCGCTGTTCGACAAAAACACCACCACCAACCCGTTTATCGGTGCCGGTGGCGCAGGTGTGGCAGTGGATGATTTCAACGCCGACAACTTCGATCACGGCCCGCACGGCTTCGTTGGCGGTTCGCCATTCTGGGTGAACCAAGCCGGTACCAAGCCAATCTCGGGTTTGCCAACGCCGAAAGGCACGCCAAACTGGGGCAGCCAGTGGAAATCGGCGGTCGCGGATACCTACAACCATCACATCTCGATGGATGCGCACGGCGCGCACCAGTCTTATCGCGCCAACTATCTCGATCTCGATCCTAACTACAAAGATGCCTACGGCCAGCCGCTGCTGCGTATGACCTTTGACTGGCAGGATAACGACATCAAGATGGCGCAGTTCATGATCGGCAAAATGCGCAAAATCACCGAAGCGATGAACCCGAAAATGATTATCGGCGGCGCGAAAGGACCGGGCTCGCACTTCGATACCACCGTGTATCAAACCACGCACATGAGCGGCGGCGCGATCATGGGTGAAGATCCGAAAACCAGCGCGGTGAACCGTTATCTGCAGAGCTGGGATGTGTCGAACGTGTTTGTGCCAGGCGCTTCGGCGTTCCCGCAGGGGCTCGGCTACAACCCAACGGGCATGGTCGCCGCGTTGACCTATTGGTCTGCCAAAGCGATTCGTGAACAGTATCTGAAAAACCCCGGCCCGCTGGTACAGGCATAAGGAACACGGCGATGATCAAAAGCATTTTAGCCCTGTTTCTGGGCACGATGACGTTCGCCGCAGTGGCGGACGAAGCAGGTTCGGACGCGCTGGTGAAGCGCGGTGAGTATCTGGCGCGCGCAGGCGACTGCGTGGCCTGTCACAGCACCGAAGGCGGTAAACCCTTTGCCGGTGGACTGCCGATGGCGACGCCGATCGGCACCATCTACTCCACCAACATCACGCCGGACAAAGCCAACGGGATTGGTGATTACAGCTATGACGACTTCCAGAAAGCGGTGCGTCACGGCGTAGCGAAAAACGGCGACACGCTCTATCCGGCGATGCCCTATCCGTCTTACGCGGTGGTCAGCGATGACGACATGAAGGCGCTCTACGCCTACTTCATGCACGGCGTGCAGCCGGTGGCGCAGGCGAACAAAGAGAGCGACATTCCGTGGCCGCTGTCAATGCGTTGGCCGTTAGCCATCTGGCGCGGCATCTTTGCGCCGGACGTGAAAGCGTTCCAGCCGGCGGCACAGGAAGATCCGCAATTGGCACGCGGTCGCTATCTGGTGGAAGGTCTCGGCCACTGTGGTGCTTGCCATACGCCGCGTAGCATCACCATGCAGGAAAAAGCGCTCAACAACGGCGAAGGCAACAACTATCTTTCCGGCAGCAGCGCGCCGATTGATGGCTGGACCGCCAGCAACCTGCGTGGCGACAACCGCGATGGTTTAGGCCGCTGGAGCGAAGACGATCTCAAGCAGTTCCTGCGCTTTGGCCGCAACGATCACACCGCCGTGTTTGGTGGCATGACCGATGTGGTGCAGCACAGCCTGCAGTATCTGAGCGATGACGATATCAGCGCGATTGCTAAGTATCTGAAATCCCTTGGCGCGAAAGATCCGAATCAGGCGGTGTTTAAGCAGGATGATGCGGTGTCTCAGGCGTTGTGGAAAGGTGACGACAGCCAGCCTGGCGCATCGACCTATGTCGATAGCTGTGCGGCGTGCCACAAAACCGACGGCAGCGGCTATCAGCGCTTCTATCCCGCGCTGCGCGGTAATCCGGTGGTGATGGCGGACGATCCGACCTCGCTGATTCACATCGTATTGGTTGGCGGCACTTTACCTGGCGTGAAAGGCGCACCCACGGCGATCACCATGCCGGCGTTCGGCTGGCGCCTGAACGATCAGCAGGTGGCGGATGTGGTGAACTTTATCCGTGGCAGCTGGGGCAATGGCGTGAAGTCGAGCGTGTCGGCGAAAGATGTGGCCGAACTGCGTAAAGACGAAACCGTGCAGCCGAAGCAGGGTAATGCAGATATTAAGGTGTTGGAAGGGCAGTAAAATGACAGGAGGCCAGTGTGGCCTCCTTTCTACTATTTTTTAGTACTCATCATTTCATTAATGAATGATCCTGTTTCATGGTCATTTCTAAATTCTGTATTGTTTAACCTCCCGCAAAACACATTTCTAAATATTATTTAATTTCTCATTGGTAAATGAATAAAAATTATCGCTTAATTGTCGAAAGACTTGTCTTGTGTATAATTTTTGTTGAGTTTTTTTATTGCTTTCAAGACCTTTCTGTTTTAATACCGAATGTTAATTATTTAAAAATCCTTTTGCTATTGCTGTTTTTCATATTTTCAACGCTTTAATTAAAAGGAATTTTTATGTCAACTGCCTATGATCCTATGTTGCCTGGTTTTGAAAACTGGGTTAATACGCCCTATCAATACTGGAAATCTAATGCTCCCGATGCTAAGGATGGCATCGTCGAGCTCGTTATTAATGGGAAAAAATTCACTTCAAAAATAGACGCTAATGGCGATTGGGAATTTCAGTTGCCACTGCAATTAGCTGAAGGTGGCCATAATCTTTCCATTCGCTATGTTGATCTCGCCGGGAACTATGGCGATGTTTATCAGACACGCATTAATGTCGATCTTAGCGCACCGGATAAGCCGGGTATTACGCGCATTATGGATGATGTTGGGAGCGTTAAGGGGCCCGTAGGAGACAAGGGATTTACTGATGACCGTAAACCGACGATTTCTGGCTATGCCGAGCCAGACAGTATTGTTCGTGTGTACAGCAATGGCTTCCTGTTGGGTAGTGTACAGGCGGCGAAAAATGGCCAGTGGACAATGGAACCTAAATTGCGTGATGGCGAACAACGCATCTACGTCACCGCTACCGATCGTTTTGGCCAGGTCAGTGAAGATTCTGATGTCTTCACGCTGTTTGTAAATGTACCCACCATCAATAAACCTCAATTGCTGGAGGTGTATGACAATTACGGCCTGGAAACCGGTGTCATCAAACATGGTGAGAGCACGGATGATCTTCGTCCATCATTGCGAGGTAATGCGCCAGTTGGCGCCGAATCCGTTCATATTTATGTCAAAGGAAAACGCGTTGGTATTGCTCCGGTTGAGAATGGAAAGTGGGCTTGGGAAGCAAGCTCAGATGTACTGCACTATGGCAAAAACAGCATTACTCTGCGTTCGCAGAATAGTCGAGGTGAATTAAGCCAGCCAACCGCAGCGTTTGACGTGATTGCAGTTGCCCCCACTACGGTGAAGATTGAGTATGCATGGGATAATTTTGGTGATGCACAGGGTAAACTCGCTTCTGGTGCTGATACCGATGATTTAACCCCAGCCTTTAGTGGCAGTGCTGAAGCTCACAGTATTGTCTACCTTCATGCGCGTCATCAGAATGGCAGTTGGTCCCTCAAAGGCAGTGCCGTAGCCGATGCAAACGGATTCTGGAATATTGAAGTAGCCAAACTGACTAACGGCAATGGCGTCTATGATTTTCAGGCATCCAACTCAACAAGTTATAACGGTAAGAGTGGCGAATTCTCTCTCCAGATCAATACATATGTGCAACCCGTCATTGAATCTGCCTACGACAACAATGGTCTGAAACAGGGCACCATCCAGAATGGTGGCCGAACCGACGACCTGACGCCAACCCTGAAAGGGCATGCCTCTGCGGGCGCGATTGTCTACATTCATGTGAAGTATGAAAGCGGCGCATGGTGGGTAAGCGGCAGTACGAAAGCGGATGCCAAAGGTGAATGGTCATATGATATGCCGCAGTTGCCTTACCACAGCAACTACGATTTCCAGGCATCCGGCAGCACGGTACGCGATCCAAAAGCGTCGACTTTCACGCTGTATGCGGGTCCAGACGCGCAGATTGCGCCGGTCATTGATTACCTCATCGACAACAACGGGCTGAAACAGGGCACTATCCAGAATGGTGGTCGAACCGACGACCTGACGCCAACCCTGAAAGGGCATGCCTCTGCGGGCGCGATTGTCTACATTCATGTGAAGTATGAAAGCGGCGCATGGTGGGTAAGCGGCAGTACGAAAGCGGATGCCAAAGGTGAATGGTCATATGATATGCCGCAGTTGCCTTACCACAGCAACTACGATTTCCAGGCATCCGGCAGCACGGTACGCGATCCAAAAGCGTCGACTTTCACGCTGTATGCGGGTCCAGACGCGCAGATTGCGCCGGTCATTGATACCGCATATGACAACAATGGTAAGCTTCAGGGCACCATCCAGAATGGTGGCCGAACCGACGACCTGACGCCAACCCTGAAAGGGCATGCCTCTGCTGGCGCGATTGTGTACGTTCATACTAAGCATGAAAACGGCAAATGGTGGATAAGTGGCAGCACGAACGCCAACGCCAAAGGAGAGTGGGCATATGATATGCCGCAGTTGACTACCTACGGCACCTACACATTCCAGGTATCCGGCAGTGCGGTACGTGATCCAAGCTCCGCCTTTCTCTCGCTGTATGCAGCGCCTGACAGCAGGATTGTCCCGGTCATTGTTACCGCCCATGACAACAATGGTCTGCTCCAGGGCAATATTGTGAATGGTGGCCGTACTGATGATCTGACGCCAACCCTGAAAGGCTATACATCGGCTAATAGCACCGTCTACATTCATGCCAGACATGACAACGGCAAATGGTGGGTCAGTGGCAGTACCAAAGCTAACGCCAATGGCGAATGGACATTTACTACACCGCAGCTCACCTCCTACGGCACGCACGATTTCCAGGTATCCGGTAGCACGGTACGTGATCCTAACGCGGCTATGTTCACCTTTGACGCTAAACCCGATAGCTTTGCATCCAAAATGAATGAAATTTCATCCGATTACTTAGCTGACTTAATCGCAGCCAGCAACCAAAAATCGGTAGTGAATATGGTCAAAATCAGCTCTGGGAATACGCTCAACATTAATGTCAGTGACATCCTAAGTGCGGGTAGCAAAGATCTCTTTATTCAGGATGGAAAAACGCAATTGGTGGTGAAAGGAAACAAAAATGATGTCATTAAGCTAGATGACTTATTAGGCAATGGCATTGATGAAGGTGATTGGCATCGCCAAAAGGGTAAGGTGTCAGTGGCTGGTTTGAAATATCAGGTATACAGCCACGACGGTTTGGATGTGGAATTGCTGGTACAACAGGGCGTGAAAATCGATCTGATTTAACCACTTCTCATCATGGCGGCCAAGTTGGCCGCCATTTTCTTTAATACTCTTCAAATATTCTCCAAATCCATACCACGGGTTTTCGGCCCATAAATGCCCACCGAAAGCATCACCATCAACATACTCAGCACGATAAAGGCGATCACGCCCTGGCTGCCGGCATACTGCAAAATAATGCCAATCAAAATACTGCTGAACACCGTCGACAGGCGGCTAAACGAGTAGCAGAAACCCACCGCGCGGGCGCGAATGTGCGTCGGGAAAATCTCGGTCTGATAAGCGTGATAGCTATAGGTCAGCCACGCGTTGCTGTAGGTGATCAGGAAGCCGCAGATGATCATCAGCACCGGATTGGTCATAAACGCAAACAGCGTGCCGAACACCACCGTCATCAGCGATGAAAACACGATCTGCCATTTGTTCTCGAGCTTGTCGGCGTAGCGACTGCAAATCAGCGAGCCGAGCGGGTAGGCCAGCGTAATGAAAAACGCATACAGCAGGCTATGCGTGACGGTCGCGCCTTTGCCCGACAGCAGCGCGGGCAGCCAGTTGCCGAAGCCAAAAAAGCCAATCGCCTGAAAGAAGTTCATCACCACCAGCATCAGCGTGCGCTTGCGATAGGCGGGTGCCCAAATCTCACTGAAACGCCCTTGCTTAGGTTGCTCAGGTGCGAACTGTCCCCCATCCCGGCCTTCCCCCACCAGTGGGGGAAGGGGAGAAGAAATACCACAGCGCTTTTCCATCGCGCTCAAAACCTGATGCGCTTCCTGATGCCGTCCTTGTTGTGCCAGCCAGCGCGCGGATTCCGGCAGATTTTTACGAATCAGCCAGATCACCAGCGAGCAGACCGCACCGGCAATCACCACCCAGCGCCAGCCTTCAAGGCTGAGAATGGTTTGCGGCACCAGCCACCACGACATCAGCGCCACCGCCGGTACCGACAGGAACTGGATAAAGAAGGAGAAGGCGAACGCGCGGCTGCGCAGATGCGCCGGTACCCATTCGGAAAGATAGGTATCGATGGTCACCAGCTCGACGCCAAGGCCAATGCCGACCAGGAAGCGGAACAGGATGATCATCTCCGCGCTTTGCTGGAACGCCATCAGCAGCGAAAACGCGCCGTACCACGCCAGCGCGCACATAAAGGTCAGGCGGCGGCCAAAACGGTCGGCGTAGGGCGCAAGCAAACTCGCGCCGACAAACAGGCCAAGGAAAGTCGCGGAGGCAAATGCCGCCTGATCGGCGACGCCGAACACGCCGGCAGAACCGGTATGAAACACGCCCGCCGCCACCAGGCCGGAGCTGATGTAGCCGGTTTCAAACAGATCGTAGAGCTCAAAGAAGCCGCCCAGCGCCAGTAGCGTGATAAAGCGCCACAGACCGGCAGAAGAGGGCAGCGCATCAATGCGCCCGGCTAAGGTGCGGCGATCCGCACTGATGTGGTCGTTCGCCATCCCTGTCGACGTGATTGTTGTCATTGTTGTGTAAACCTCGGTGTTTGCAGAACCCGCTGACGGCTGAGATGGGTTTTAAAAATAATTAACCGTTAGCAAGCGAAGGAATAGCAGGATAATAAATTCGCTGAGCGTTGCCGAGAGGCGGGACGGTGACATTTTGGCAACATACGTTGCAGTTCACAGAAAAGGAGTCGCCATCCGTGGCGCAGGCTTAGTGCAGGCTCGGATAGACGCCCGGACCGATCGGTAAACCGAGCGCATACCACGCCAGCAGCAGCACAATCCAGGTGGTGAAGAACACCAGCGGATAGGGGAAGATCAGCACGTAATAGGTGCCCAGCTGTGCATCTTTTTGATAGCGCTGCAGAAAGCCGAGGAACAGCGGCAGGAACGGCGACATCGGTGCCAGCGGCAACACCGCAGAATCGGCGATGCGGAAAATCATCTGCGCAAACGCCGGATGGAAGCCCAGCAGCATAAACATCGGCACAAATACCGGTGCCAGAATCGACCAGATGGCTGAGCCGCTGGCGATAAACATGCACAGGAACGCCGAGAGGAACATCAAGCCCATAAACGCCGGTGCACCGCTAATGCCCGCGCTTTCCAGCACATCGGTCAGGCCGATAGCCATGAACTTGCCCATGTTGCTCCAGTTGAAGAAGGCAACAAACTGCGACAGCGGAAACACCATCACAATAAAGCCCGCCATGCTCTTCATCGGATCCACCAGCAGCTGCGGGATATCATCCGCGTGGCGAATCTGCTTTGTCACCGCGCCATAGGCAATCGCTACCACAAAGAAGAACAGGATGATGATCGGCACAATGCCCTGAATAAACGGCGACGGAATGATACCGCCGGTTTTCGGATTGCGCAGCGGCGCGTGTTCCGGCACCACCAGCAGCGCCATCAGCGCGATAAACACCAGCGCGGCGATACCGGCAGCTTTCAGGCCGCGATTCTCCAGCGCAGTGAGCGGCGGCAGGCGATCGTTGTTGCCGCCGTTCCACGCGGGCAGGCGCGGCTCGACAAACTTGTCGGTCAGTAGCGCACCGGCGATGGTCAGCACAATCACCGAGCTGGCCATAAAGTACCAGTTGTCGATCACGCTAACGTGGACGGTATCGCTCACCGCTTTGGCGGCTTCGCTACTGATGCCGGACAGCAGCACATCGGTGGTGACAATCAGCAGGTTGGCGGTAAAACCGGACGCCACGCCGGCAATCGCCGCCATCAATCCCGCCACCGGATGGCGTCCCACCGCGAGGAAGATCAGCGCGCCGAGCGGCGGCATCACCACCAGCGCGGCATCGGACGAAATGTGGCTGAAGAAGGCGATAAACAGCACCATGTAGCTGGCGTAGCGACGACTCACACGCGACGCCATTTTTACCATCAGTGATTGCAGCAGGCCGACTTTTTCCGCCAGGCCCGCACCAATCACCAGCGCCAGAATCGATCCCAACGGCGTAAAGCCGCTGAAGTTTTTGATGATGTTGGGCAGGATCCACTGAATCCCGGCGACGCTTAGCAGGTTGTTTACCCGCACCAGTTCGCCGTTGGCCGGATTTTTCACCGCCACGTCGAGGCTGCTGAGTATGGCGGTGGCCACCATCAGCACCACGATCAAATAGACGAACAGTAAGAATGGATTCGGCACTTTGTTGCCGACGCGTTCAATCCAGCTAAACAGCTTTCCGGGGCTGCGGTTCTCCGTGGTCACTTCCATTGCAGGTCCTCATCTCGTCTTGTTATGTTTGCATGCCCGTTGGGGGCTATATTTTTGTATTTTTTTTGGTATTTCAGTGGTCGCCATGAATGGCGATATGTTTCGTGCGTTCATGGTGATGGTCGCCATGAATGGCGACCCTACGTCGTAGGGTGCGCATTTATGCGCACCGTGTTACGAATCGCACGATTACTTCAACTTCGACGGTGTGACATCCGCTGGAATCGGGCAGACGTAAGGCTGCTCGCGGCGCACGCGCTGGAACTCATCGCGGCAGCGCGCCAGCGCCTCGTCATCCTGCAACAAGGTCAGCGCGGTGGCGGCCATCACTTTGGCGGCCAGACACATGCCTTTGTGCGCAATGGACGTGCGGCCCTGCGCCACCAGCTGCCAGGTGTGCAGCGGCGTGCCGAAGGCGAAGCAGGGCGCAAAACACTGCGCGGTGGGCGTCACCCAACTCACATCGCCGACGTCGGTTGAACCGTAAAGGATCTCGCGCGTCACCGCATAAGGCGCCACTTCATCCATCAAAATCTTGTCGCCGAGCGCTTCACTCCAGGCAACGCCCGCTTCACCGCCGGTGCGCGCTGCATTGAGACGCGCGTTGCGCAGATTGTCTTTGCTTAGCGTGGATCGCATCTCGGCGGCAAACGCCTGTTCCGCTTCACTGTAATCAGGCAAACCAAACTGATGCAAATAGCGCTCCATCACGCTTTCCAACGCGCGATTCGGCACGTAATTGGAGCAGGCTTTATCAAAGCGCACCGTCATCTGCGTGTCTGTCATCAGGGCCGCGCCTTTAGCGATGTTGATGACGCGCTGATAGATATCCTGCGCCTGATCGAGCTGCGGCGCGCGAATCAGATACAGCACTTCGGCGTCGGCTTGCACCACATTGGGGGAGACGCCGCCGGCATTGGTCACTGCGTAGTGCAGACGCGCTTCCTGCACGATGTGCTCGCGCAGGAAGTTGGCGCCGGTGTTCATCAGCGTCACCGCATCCAGCGCGCTGCGTCCTAAGTGCGGTGAGTTGGCCGCGTGCGCCGCCACGCCTTTGAAGCGGAAGGCGGCCTGAATATTGGCCAGCGTGCTGAGGTTGAACATGCCGCTGAAACCTTCGGGATGCCAGGTCACGGCCGCATCAACATCGTCGAACAAGCCTTCGCGCACCATAAAGGTTTTGCCGGAACCGCCTTCTTCACCCGGACAGCCGTAGAAGCGCAGCGTGCCGCGCTGGCCGTGCTCGGCCCACCAGGCTTTGATGGCGAAAGCGGCAGCCAAACCGGCGGTGCCGAGCAGATTGTGGCCGCAGCCGTGGCCGTTGCCGTTTTCCACCAGCGGCTGCGGCATGGCGCAACCTGATTGCTGACTCAAACCCGCCAGCGCATCGAACTCGCCGAGAATGGCGATCACCGGTTTGCCGCTGCCAATGCTGGCGATAAACGCGGTGTCGATGTTGCCGACGCCGCGCTTAACGCGAAATCCTTCCTGCTCCAGCGCATCGGCCAGCAACGCGGAAGACTTTGTCTCTTCAAAGCGGGTTTCCGGTACGTCCCAGATGGCATCGCTGAGGGCGGTAAAACGCGGCTGGTTTTGGTTGATGTAGTGATCGATAAATTCGCTGTGGCTCATCGCTGGCCTCCAAACTGCGCTTGATTGAGGGCCAGCGTCGCCAGCGTCTGTACGGCGGTCGCCATGATCGCTTCGTCGAAATCGAACTTCGCGTTGTGATGGCCTGCCGCCAGATCGCAACCGAAAATCACGTAGGAGGATTGGCCGCCGCGCTGCTGCACGCGCTCCAGCATGTAAGTGGCATCTTCCGAGCCCGCCGCCTGCTGTTTCGTATCGACCACTGAGGTAAAAATGCCCAGCGTTTCGGCCTGCTGGTGGATGAACGCCACCCACGGCGGGCTCGGCGTGCAGCTGCGCGCGCCGCCCATCAGCTTGACCTCATATTCGACGCCGTACATCGCCGCCGCACCGGCAATCACGCGCAGCGCCTGCTGATAGATATCGTCGTTAACCTGATTGCTGACGCCGCGCGTTTCCACCTTCATCAGCGCGCAGTCGGGCACCACGTTGCGTCCGGTTCCGGCTTGCAATACGCCGACGTTAACGCGCGCCACGCCGCCGCTGTGCTGCGGCAGATTGTGCAGCGCCAGCGTAGCCTGCGCCGCGGCCAGCAGGGCGTTGCGACCCTCTTCCGGTTTGCCACCGGCGTGCGCGCCGACGCCGGTAAAATTGACGTCGAGTTTGGTGGTGGCGAGGAAGCTGTCGCTGCCACAGACGATTTCTCCAGCGGGCACGCCAGTACCAAGATGGATGGCGGTGAACAGATCGACATCATCCACCACACCGGCCGCGACCATCGCTTTCGCCCCGCGCACGCCTTCTTCGGCGGGCTGGAAAATGAGTTTGATGGTGCCGCTCAGCTGCGCTTTCATCTCCATCAACACGCCCGCCAGCGCCAGGCCGATGGTGGTGTGGCCGTCGTGGCCGCAGGCGTGCATCATGCCGGGATTGCAGGAGGCAAAGCCTTCGCGCGTTGGCAGATGATCGGCGGCGCGGCTTTCGTTCTGATCGAGCGCATCCATATCCACGCGGAAACCCATTACCGGGCCAGGACGACCGGTTTCCAGCGTGGCGACCACGCCACAAAATCCGCCGGAGAAGTGCTTAATCCACTGCGGCAGCGCGCCTTGCTCCAGCGCGCGCGCTTCCTGCTGCACCAGCACCTCAGCAGAGGGCAATCCCATGCGCGAGTCGGCATCGATCACCTCGCGGCCCAGCTTGAGTTGATAACCAAGACGATGCAGCTCTTCAGCCACCAACGTGGCGGTGCGGAACTCCAGCCAGCCCGATTCGGCAAAGTGGTGCAGATCGCGTCGCCAGGCCTGCATCTGCGGGATGCGCGCGTTGACGAGGTCAGAAAGGGTTTTCATCGGCATTTCCTTTGTGTTGGTTTTTTATGCATTCATCCGAATCTACACATTGGTTTTGCCGCGCATAAGATGCGAATATCTTGCTACTGATAAACAACGGTTATCATCAAACCATGTCTGCCAATCTCAAACTTCATCAGCTGCGCGCGTTTGTTGACGTGGCGCGTCAGGGCAGCATCCGTGCCGCCAGCCGCTTGTCCGGGCTTTCACAGCCTGCGCTGACCAAAGCGATTCAGGAGCTGGAGCTGGCGCTGGGCGCGCGCCTGTTCGAGCGGCGACAGCAGGGCGTTACGCTGACCGATATCGGTGATAACTTTTTTAAGCATGCCAGCCTGATACTGGAAGAGTTGCGGGTGGCGCAGGAAGATATTCAGCAGCGGCTGGGATTAGCCGGCGGGCGCGTCAACATCGGCGTGGGCGGCAGTATTGCGCGCACCGTTATGCCGCAGGTGATCAATCAATTTCATCGCGAGTATCCGCTGGTTAAGGTGCGAATTGTTGAAGGTCAGCTGGTTTCGATGGTGCATGAACTGCGCCAGGGCGAACTGGATTTCACCATCAATACCTACGATAAAAATCATCTCGATCAGGAATTGGTGTTTGAACGGCTGATGGAGCGTGATTATCAGGTGGTGATGCGCAAAGGGCATCCGATGGCGCACGCGCGCACGCTGGCCGAGCTGCAACACTGCGACTGGACCATGCCGACGCCGCAGGGCAGCTATTATCGGCTGCTGCACGATCTGTTTGGCGAGCGCGGCATGGCACCGAAAATCGTCGTCACCTGCGAGACCTTTATGGCCTGCACCAGCCTGGTGGCGCAGAGCGATTTCGTCAGCATTATTTCGCGCGATGTGATTGAAGACCCGACGCACGGCGGCCAGCTGATCTCCCTCGAGCTCGACGAACCCTTACCGAAAGCCACTTTCTACCTTATCCAGCGCAAAGACACCGCGCTGACACCGATGAGCGCCTACATGGCGCAGCTGTTTCGGCGCTACTGTCAGCAAAGGTAAGAGTGCGGCCTGGCTCGCAACGGTATAAATAATGCGCACTACACTTGCAGGGGACGTTCCCTTTATGGAGTACAGACCATGCAAGTTACCCCGTATGTGTTTTACAGCGGTCGCTGCGAAGAGGCGATTGCCTTCTACCTCGACGCCACCGACGGCGAGCTGCTGTTCAAGATGACTTATGGCGATATGCCGGATGAAACGCCGGTGGAGGACGAAGGTTGTATCTCGGGCGTGAGCTTTTCGCCGGAGCAGATTATGCATGCCCATCTGCGCATCGGGCAGGGCGAATTGATGATGAGCGATGGCGCACCGCAGGCGGCGTATGGCGGTTTTGCCGTGAGTTTATCCACGCCGGATGAGGCGCAAGGCAAGCGTTGGTTTGAGGCGTTGTCCGCGGGCGGTGAAGTGACGAAAAGCTGGGCACCGACGTTCTGGGCCAATGGCTTTGGCATGTTGACCGATAAGTTCGGCGTACCGTGGATGGTGAATGCGTATAAGCCGCAGATTTGAGTATAGGGTGCGCGCTAGCCCTCACCCAGCCCTCTCCCGCAAGCGGGAGAGAGAGTAGGTAGGGGCACGATCTGTTCCCTCTCCCACTTGTGGGAGAGGGTTAGGGTGAGGGAAACCAACAACTTAGAAGTTGTAACCCACCACCAAATAGTAACCCCAGCCAGTCGATTTCACTTCAAACGGACCGTTACCGAAGTTCACCTCCTGGCCATCAGCCCACTGGCCGCCGTTGTGGAAATAACGCGCCACGGTTGAAACATGCCAGTGATCGTAGTTCAGCGACAGAATGTGGCTCGATGCAATCGAGTTGCTGGTGCGTGAACGATCGGACTTATCACGCAGATCGGAACCCCAGTCGAAGTTGGTGAAGCCGATGTAGCTCAGCTTGCCGCCCCACAGGTCGGTAATCGGTACAAAGTATTTCACCTTGAAGCGATAACCATCCCAGCTGTTCTCGTTCGCCGCACCGTAGTTTTCCCACTGGTATTTCGCGTAAACGTTCAGCGACAGGCCGATATCGCTGTGCGTATCAATGTCAGTGCCGAGACCCATGTACCAGGTGTTCTGACGGCTATCGCTGTTGCGACCCATGTCATAGATGTAGTTGTTGGCGAAGTACCACTCTTTAAACGGACCAAAAGAGAGGTCGGTGCCTGTCAGCTTATCGATGGAGAAACGTGGCTCAATTTCCATGAACATCGGCGAACCGTGGTCGAACACGCCGTTGGCGTTGCTGTTACCCACGCCAAAGAAGTTGGTCAGATCGAGATAGCCGTAGAAATCGAACCAATCCTTTTTAGCAAAGGCTTCGTATTCCAGATACACGTCGTTGTTGAACTGGGGTCCAAAACGGGTGTGGTAGCTGCCCACCACGTTCACGCTCTGATGCCACCAGTCAGAAACGTACTGCGGATCGCTGTCTGCCGCTTGTGCCGCACCAGTCCAGCTGCTGGCCAATAAGGCCCCTGCTATCAACGCTTTATATTTCATTATTGTTAACCACATGCTTTTGATCGCCGGGCCGTCGCCGCGATCGGGTGAAATTGATCCCAGGGGATGGGCAGTGAGTTGTCGTATCCGGTCTGTGTCGCCAGATTTTCAAGCTTGCGTAATGTGCCTGTAACAGAGGCATAGAAAATAGATTTTGGTCACGTTTGTCAAAAAGTGTTGCAGTTTGATTCACTGGAAATGTGATGGTTATCACATAACGGCCGTGAGGCGAACGGAACCCCGCAACCGTTTACGTGTCGCGTTCGTCGGGAAAAAGGGGTTGAGAGAATGGTGCGATAAATTGCAAGGTCGCCATGAATGGCAACCCTACGGGGTTATGGGAGGGTAACGCGCACCTGCAGGCCAGCAATCTGGCCCTGTTGATCGTGGCGGTTCGACAGCGCAACTTGCATCTGATGCTTTTGCGCAACGCTGCGCACAATCGATAAGCCCAGTCCGCTGCCTTGCGCCTGCACGTCCGGCGAACGGGTGAAGCGGTCAAAGGCGCGTTCGATAAAGGATTCCGCCATGCCGGGCCCGTTATCGACAATATCCACCACGGTGTGATTACCGACGCGATGCAGCAGCACATCGACCAGGCTGCCTTCCGGCGTGTGCAGCATCGCATTGCCGATCAGGTTATCGAACAGGCTACGCAGATCGGAGCGGCTGGCGTGCAGGCGATAATGCGTGGTGCCGTTAAAGCCGATATCAATGCCGCGCTTATCTGCCACCACCATCAACTGCTCAATGCTCTCTTTCAGCAGGTCGTCCAGCTCGATGCTTTCCACCGTGGCGACCACCGATTGATCTTCCTGACGCGAGATATTCAGCAGCTGCGTCACCAGATGGCGCGTGCGCGTTACACCCGCTTCCAGCTGATCGAACTGGCGGCTGGCTTCTCCGGGTTGAATATGTTGCCGCAGATTCTCCAGCTGCAAGGTCACTGCGGTGACCGGCGTACGCAGCTCATGCGCCGCATCTTCGAGGAACTGACGCTGCGATGACCAGGCCGCGCGCAGTCTATCCAGCAAGGCGTTGTAAGCTGCCACCAGCGGCAGCACTTCATCCGGCAAGCCATCAGGTGAAACGCTATGCGGATGCAGGGTTTCCTGGGCTGCGATATGGCGCGACGCCACGCGTAAATCGCGCGTTATCGCCCGCACCACCAGCCATATCACGATCAGTGAGAGCGGCATCATCAGTACCAACGGAATGATGGCGGAGAGCGCTCGCTTGACCATGATACTTTTCATGTAGCCGATATTATGCAGCACCTGAATATTGCCGATTTCACTGCCCAGCTCGCCGGGCCGCGTGTAAACACGCCATTCGCAGTCGTCGCCACAGTCACCGACTTTCAAATCGGTCCAGCCTTTTTTCAGCTGCAATGGCGCATGCAGGCCCGGCCACGAGCTGGCGCGCAGATGGTTGCTTTCGTCCCACAGCTGAACGATATAGGTGCTTTTGAGTTTCTCTTCATGCATCACCATCGGCATCAGCGCCGGCATGCGTTGGCTGCTGGCCCAGGCATCGGCGATCTTGGCGAGCTGATCGTCCTTCATGGTGCCCATCATGTCGCCGTAGCAGTGATAGAAATACCAGGTGACGCCGCCAATCATCGCCAGATGCAGAATCACCAGCGTGGCGAGCAGTTTGTTACGCAGCGAGCGCATAAAGGTGAAAGGTTTCATATTGCCGGTACCCGCCAGCCAAGTCCGCGTACGTTGCGGATCACTTCGTTATCCAGTTTGCGACGCATACCGTGAATCAGTACATCCACCGCGTTGCTGCTGACCTCTTCGCCCCAGCCGTAAATGCGGTTTTCTAACTGTTCGCGTGAAAGGATGGCGCCGGGCCGCTCCAGCAAGGCGTAGAGCAGGGCATATTCGCGTGCGGTGAGCTGTTCGCGCTGGCCTTTATACAACACTTCGCGCGTCATGATGTCGATCTGCACGTCGCCGCTGCCGAGCAGAGAATCTGCCGCACCGTGACGACGGCGGGTAATGGCGCGCATACGTGCCAGCACCTCTTGCAGATCAAAGGGTTTCAGCAAATAGTCATCCGCGCCGCTGTCCAATCCCTGAATGCGCTGCTGCACGGTATCACGGGCGGTGAGCACCAGCACCGGCGTCATGTCGCCGCGTGTGCGCGCTCGTCGCAGCACCTGCAAGCCATCTTCACGCGGCAAGCCAAGATCCAGCAACACGCAGGTATAGCCGCCTTCGGCCCAGGCATTGCTGGCATAGACGCCGTCGCGTACCCAATCCACTGACCAACCTGCCGCTTCCAGCGCTTGCTGCAGATTCGCGCCAATCATTTCGTCATCTTCTACCAGCAGCACACGCATGATGCCCTCCAACTTAACTGAACGCAGTGTAGCGACAGATAATTAGGCCAGAATTATACCCGTTTTCCCCCTTGCTAATTCTGCGCTAATTTTCTGCTAATTAAGGGATAAATTTAACGCGCTATTGTGGCGGCACTGGACACATTGCCAACGCAGGAGAATCCCATGAATCAGCGCGAATTTATCCGTAGTTTGCTGGACTGGATAGAGAATAACTTAGGGCACGATCTTCATCTGGATGAAGTAGCACGCCGCTCGGGATACTCCCGCTGGCATCTGCAACGTCTGTTCCGTCAGCACACCGGTTTTTCGCTGGCCGAATACATTCGCCAGCGCCGCTTAACCGAATCGGCATTGACGCTGATTAACAGCGATGAGGCGATTTTGCAGGTGGCGATGAGTTACGGCTTCGATACGCAGCAGGCTTATACTCGCACCTTCAAAAACTACTTCATGGTTACGCCAGGCCAGCTGCGTCGCCAGCGTCGCGTCGAGCCGGATCGTTTATTGTTCCCATTAGCCGTCGCGTAGGGTCGCCATTTATGGCGACCAGGATCGGGGAATTTGTTATAAGCTGCTGTTCTCACTCTCTTAACTGCCAGAGAACATGGACAACAGCGACAATCTCTCCGCCATGATGCTGTTTGCACGCGTAGTGGAACGGCAAAGCTTTAGCGAAGCCGCACGCACCTTAGGCGTTTCCAAATCCCACGTCAGCCGCGAAGTGGCGCGACTGGAAGTGCGGCTCGGCATCAAACTGCTGCAGCGCACCACGCGCAAAGTGGTGCTGACGGAGCTCGGCCAGGCTTACTATCCGTTCTGCGTGCGCATGCTGGAAGAGATGCATCGCGCCGACGCCTTTGTGCAGCAGGTGCATCAACTGCCCGCAGGCAACGTGCGCTTGCAGGCGCCGGTCACCTACGGCTGCCAATGCGTGGTGCCCACGCTGAATGACTTTATCCGCCGCCATATTCACATCAACGTTGATCTCGAACTCACCACTAGCGATGACCCGCAACCCAGCGCCGACGTGGCGATTGTCATCCGCGCACGTGCGCCCGATGCCGCTAACTATCGTGAACTCGCCAGCATTGATTGGGGCTTGTACGCTACGCCGGATTATCTGGCGGCGCATGCGGACATCGATCATCCTGACCGCCTGACGCGCCACGACTTACTGCTGTTTCACGGTCCGGCGCACACCGCCGCGCTGCCATTTCGCCGTGATAAACAGCGGCTGGCGTTGGATGTACATAGCCGTTTCCGCGCTAACAACAGCATGGCGCTGCTCAATGCGGCGCTGGCGGGGACCGGCATCGCTTATCTGCCTGCTTATATGACGCAAGATGCTTTAGCGCGCGGTGAAATCCAGCAGGTGTTACCAGAGTGGCAAATGGATCGCCTGCACAGCTATCTGTTGCTGAAAGAGCAGCCGCAACCCTCTTCGCCGGTGACATTGCTGTGCGATGCCTTAATCAAGGCGCTCGGCATGGCGTAATTGTTGTTATCTGGCAACAATGCTACGCCGCCTGGCAATTATCATAACAACCCTGTTTTCTCTGATTGCTCGCTGTTAGCCTGCTAAAAAAGCAAAAAACAGGGATATCACCATGCAGCAACCTCCACTCGCGTTAGCGCCCGAACAGCAACACTGGAAGCGAAATTTATGTGTCTGCGTGCTGGGTTCGTTCAGCACCATCGTGGCGATGACACTACTGTTGCCGTTTCTGCCGCTCTACGTGCAGCAACTCGGCGTGCAGGAACCGGCGGCGATTGCGCGCTGGTCGGGTGCAGCCTACGGCGCCACCTTCCTCAGCGCCGCCCTGACCGCGCCGCTGTGGGGCAAACTGGCCGATCGCTATGGCCGCAAACTGATGTTGATTCGCGCCAGCCTCGGCATGGCGATTGCGATGTCGCTGATTGGCATGGCCACCGCGCCGTGGCAACTGGTGGCGCTGCGTTTGCTGGCGGGTTTGCTCGGCGGTTACGCCTCGGGATCGACCATTCTGGTGGCGGCGCAAACGCCGAAAGAGCAAACCGGCTGGGCGCTCGGCGTGCTGTCGTCCGGCATCATGGCGGGCAACGTGGTGGGGCCGCTGCTGGGCGGCGTGTTGCCGCCGCTGATTGGTATTCGTCACACCTTTTGGCTGACCGGCGCGGTGATTTTCCTCGCCTTCCTCGCTACCACCTTTTTACTGAAAGAAGTGCCGCGCTCTTTTGGTAAGAAAACCGTGCAAAGCAGTGGAGCCGATGAGGCACCGCCGAATCTGCCGGTGGTGCGCCTGATGTGGCTGTCGGGCATGCTGCTGATTTTCGCCAATATGTCGATTGAGCCGATCATCACGCTGTATATCGGCCAGTTTGTCAGCGGCGATCACGCCATCACCGTCACCGCCGGTTTGGTGATGGCCGCCGCCGCGCTCGGCAGCATTCTCTCCGCACCGCGTCTGGGACGGCTGGCCGATCGCGTTGGGCATGGTCGCGTGCTGATTTACGGATTGATAGCCTGCGCGTTGCTGTTGATCCCGCAGGCGTTTATCAGCGAAGCGTGGCAATTGGTGGTGCTGCGTTTTCTGATGGGCATGGCGCTGGGTGGATTGATGCCGTGCGTCACGGCGCTGATTCGTCACAGCGTGCCGCAGTCGCAGGTGGGTAAGATGCTGGGGTATTCCACTTCGGCGCAGTATGTCGGCCAGGTTTCAGGTCCGCTGTTTGGTGGCTTTGTTGGCGGCGCGTTTGGTATGCGTCCAGTGTTTCTGGCCACCTGCGTAATTATGGCGCTGTGCGCGCTGTTAAACGCCCGCGTGCTGCGTAACCGCTAACTCGTGGGGCCGACATTTATGGCGACCTTCATGATGGGCGCACCGCAAGTTTGTGCGGTTTTTGCAAAGGTCGCCATAAATGGCGACCCTACGAAAAAGCGGGCCTAAGCCCGCTTTATTACTTCAACGCAAAAACTTACTTCGCATCTGGCAGTGCATAAGCAATCACATAATCACCCAGCTTGGTACCAAACGAACCGTGACCACCTGCCGCGATAACAACGTACTGCTTGCCATCCACTTCATAGGTCATCGGCGTTGCCTGGCCGCCCGCTGGCAGACGTGCTTGCCAGAGCATTTCACCGGTATTGGTATCGAATGCACGCAGATAGTTATCTGCGGTAGCACCAATGAAGAACACGTTACCTGCGGTGGTGATTGGGCCGCCCAGCATTGGCATACCCATTTTGAACGGCAGTGGAACTGGCGCGCTATCGCGAACCGTACCAATGCGTTTTTTCCACACAGTTTCGTTAGTCTTCAGATCAACCGCAGAGACATAGCCCCACGCCGGTTGTTTACACGGCAGACCAAACGGTGACAGGAACGGATTCAGCTCCACGCCGTACGGTACGCCGTACTGTGGCTGGATGCCGGTTTCAGTACCTGAACCGCCTTTGTCGTCAGCCGGTGGCTCGATCGGGTTGCCCGGACCGCGCGGAACCAGCTTGGAAACAAACGGCAGCGCCATTGGGTTAGCAATCGCAATCTGACGATGTGGATCCACCGCGATACCGCCCCATTCGAACATGCCGAGGTTGCCTGGGAAGACCAGCGTACCTTGCTCAGACGGCGGGGTGAACGGACCTTCATAGCGCAGACGCTTGAAGATCACGCGGCACACCAGCTGGTCGTACATCGTCGCGCCCCACATGTCCTTGTCCGTCAGATTCTGTTTCGGACGGAAGGTCAGTTCGGAGTACGGCTGAGTTGGTGAAACGTGGTCACCTTTGGCGGCGCCCTGTGGAACCGGGGTTTCCGGCGCAGGGACAACCGGCTCGCCGGTGCGACGATCCAGTACAAAGATGTTACCGGTTTTCGCCGGTGCATAAATCACCGGAACGGTTTTGCCATCTTTGGTGGTGATATCGGCCAGCGTCGGCTGCGACGGCAGGTCCATATCCCACAGATCGTGATGCACGGTCTGATACGACCACACCAGCTTACCGGTAGTGGCGTTCAGTGCCAGTACGCTGCTCGCATAACGTTCCTGCTCTGCGGTGCGGTTGCCACCCCAGATATCCGGCGTTGACACACCCATTGGCAGGTAAACGATATCCAGCTTCGGATCGTACACCGCCGGTGCCCATGAGTTCGGTGAATTCATGGTGAAGGTGTGTTCATCCTGTGGAATCGCGTTTGGATCTTTCGCGCCCGGATCGAACACCCACAACAGTTTGCCGGTGTTGACGTCGAAGCCACGGATGGCGCCAGACGGCTCACGGGTTGAGTAGTTATCGGTGACCGCGCCCGCTACCACGATGGTAGTGTCGGTGATGACCGGCGGTGAGGTTGGCTCGTACTGACCTGGAGTCAATACGGGCTGCTTGTGCTGCAGATCCAGTTCACCGTTGTTGCCAAAGGCAGCGCAACGTTCACCGGTTTCCGCATCCAGCGCGAACATGCGGCCATCATTTACCGGCAGGTAAATACGGCGTGAGCACAGCGCAGGTTGGGTATTGGCCGCATCAGCTGCAGCAGGGACTTCGTGATAAGAAACGCCACGGCAGGTCACGTGCTGGAAGGTTGGATTCGGCTTCAGGCCCGGATCAAATTTCCACTTCTGCTTGCCAGTTTTGGCATCCAGCGCAAACAGAATCTGATGCGGTGAGCACAGATACAGGGTGTCGCGGATTTTGATTGGCGTGACTTCATCGGTGATTTCGCCCGGATCGTTTGGCGTCTTCAAATCGCCGGTCTGGAACTGCCAGGCAACCTGCAGCTCTTTAACGTTACCGGTGTTGATCTGCTTCAGCGGCGAGAAACGGGTGCCTTGCTGGTCACGTGCATAGGCAGGCCAGTCAGCATCATTGATGTTGCTCAACGGCTGCGCCTGCGGAGCATTAGAGGCTGCCGCTGGAATTTCACCGTTCAGCTCTTGTGGATCGTGGAACACTGCCCACGCCAGCACCAGCACGCTGGCAAGCAGCGCCACTGACAACAGCGCCAGAGCGCCTTTGCCGGCATTATTCAGACCGCGATACACAAACGGCAGAATCAGCCAGATGCCGAAGATCACCAACACATCGGTACGCGGTGCCAGCGCCCAGAAGTCGAAACCGACTTCCCACACGCCCCACACCAGCGTTGCCAACAGCAGCAATGCGTACAGCAGTAATGCTGAGCCGCTACGGCGCCACAGCAGAATAGCGGTGATCAACATGACCACACCGCCAATAACGTAGTACCAGGAACCACCAATGGCGGCTAACCAAACGCCACCAACCAGCATAAACGCGCCCGTCAGCAGTGCAAAAAGCACTGTGAGAAAACGGATTACGCCAAAAGATGAGGAAGCTTTCCCCATAATATTGACCTCTTTCTTTGCCATTAAAAACTAAAAAGGAAACAACGCGTTGGGCTGCTTCCCGACATAGAGTACGAAATAACGAAACGGTTCGAACGACGCTTTCCATGCGGCGAGATGTTCCCTTTGCGTTAAATTTTATCTTAAAAACGTTAAAGGGTTTGATATTTTTAGTGCTTTGCACGCGTGGAGAGGAAGTAGTGCGACATTTTATGGGGGAATAACGGTGTTATGTCCGGTTAGATCGGGCCATAACACCTAAGAGCAACACTTTGTGTAAACGTTTACCCTTCGAGCAGCATGCTGCCGGTGCGTTGCTCTTGCCAGCCGCTCAAATTAAGTAGCGCATAGTGCTTAGCGGGCAGCGTTAACTGCGGAGTACGTAATATTACCTCCGCTTCTCTTTCGCGGCAGGACTCCAGTAGAAAAGGAAAGCTGAACTTGAGGTAATTATCGTTAAAAAACTCATCGGTCAGCACAATACCGCGAAAAGGAAAGGTGGATATATTCTTCCAGCAAGTGCCGGGTGGTGCCAAATCATATAGCCAAAATGAGAAACGCTCTGCGGCCTGGCGTAATGCACTATCTTGCTGAACTAAGTCGGCATAATTGATCGCCAGTTGTACATTCTCATTCTGCAGGCAGGAATAATTATCCGGCGCCTGTAAAAAGCGCACAAGGTTATTTCCCGTCAACGGGATGATTATTAATTCGGGTGCATCCGGCAACTGGTTATGCAGCGAAATTATGTTGCCTCCATTAAGTGTTGTCGTGCTTTCCTGTTCGCAATGCATAAAAGGTGCTGAATAACACACGCCAGCTAGCGCACCGTCGAAACGGCGAATGCGCTCAGTAATATAAGGATTATAAGATCTGTTTTCCATTTATCTCTGTGAATAAATTAATTGGATGCAACGTCTTAATTATTATAAGAACGGGCGACTGGTGAAATCTTAACCCCGACAATATAAACCCTTTGCTGAATAAAGTTGATCTTTTTTAATTTTCTCTGATAGAGAGATATTAAGTGAAGCGGTAGCGATAATTCGCCATCATCTTATGTGTGTTGATATTTTCAAACTACAACCATCAGCCCGCTAATATTAAGAGCGCTATGTTTAGCTGAATTCTGGATAAGCTTCTGTTTTTAAACAGCACGGCTAGCCATTGCTTGGCTCAACAAGATGTCGCACTCTGTGGCCTGAAAAAATAAAGCGGAAGCCATGATGGGCTTTTCACCAGGTTGGTGCAACGACGCTAACCGATGTAATGATTTAGGATGGGATAAAACTATGGGTTCTCCAGTATCCGCAGCAGAGGATTCATTGCTGCGGCACAGGTCGTTTGTCGCCTTTTGGCTGGCGCGCACCTGTTCATCGTTTGGTTTTCAAATGTTCTCGGTCGCGGTCAGCTGGCAAATCTACGCGCTGACCCACAGTGCGATGGCGCTGGGCATGATCGGTCTGATGCAATTTCTGCCTTCCGTGCTGTTGGCGCTGCCCGCCGGACATCTGGCGGATCAGCTCGATCGTCGCCGCATCGTTTTGCTCGGACAATGCATTGAGTGGCTGGCGCTGCTGGGGCTGGTTGCGCTCACGCTAATGAACTGGGCGGGCAAAATTGAGATTTGGGGATTGGTGTTCCTGATCTCTGTCGCTAAGGCGCTCGAGTGGCCAGCGATTACCTCTATGCTGCCGGCGCTGGTGCCGCCGCCGATTCTGGCTCGCGCCATGGCCGCCAGTTCGGTGGGCGGACAGGCGGCGGTGATTATCGGCCCAACGCTCGGCGGCTTCCTTTATGTCGCCGGTCCGGATGTGGTGTATGGCGTCTCGGCGCTGTTCTATCTGTTCTCCATCGTGCTGGTGAGCCGACTGCGCTATGAGCGGCCGCCACAGGCGCGCTTGCCGATGAATCTGCCGAACCTGTTCGCCGGCGTGCGCTTTATTCGCGATCGCAAAGATGTGCTCGGCGTGATTTCACTCGATCTGTTCGCGGTGCTGTTGGGCGGTGCAACCGCGCTGTTGCCGATATTCGCGCAGGATATTCTGCATACCGGGCCGTGGGGATTGGGCATCCTGCGCGGTGCGCCATCGGTCGGTGCGCTGCTGGTTGGCGTGTGGCTGAGTCGTCATAAGCTGGAAAAGAACGTCGGCATGATCATGTTCGGTTCGGTGGCGGGTTTTGGCGTGGCGACGTTGGTGTTCGCGCTCTCCACCCAGCTTTGGCTTTCGGTGATCGCGCTGGCGGCGCTGGGCGGCTTCGATATGGTCAGCATGGTGATTCGCGGCGCGCTGGTGCAGTTGGATACGCCGGATGACATGCGCGGCCGCGTCAATGCGGTCAACGCCATCTTCATTAATACCTCGAATCAGCTCGGCGAGTTTGAGTCAGGTTTGCTGGCGGCGTGGATGGGCGCAGTGCCCGCAGCGGCAATTGGCGGCATCGGCACGCTGATCGTCGTGGGGGTGTGGATGACGATTTTCCCGCATCTGCGTAAGCGGCAGAAGCTGGAAAACGAAACCGTGGTTTGATAGAAACGGTGCGCGTAGGGTCGCCATTAATGGCGACCGTCACGATGGACGCACGAAAAATGGCGACCGTCACGACGGACGCACGAAACTTTTCTCCCGCGTCACACGCTTATTGCTTTCCCCAGGCTAGCATCAAAGGTTTTCCAGCTCTCGGTCATATCCACCACGGTTTTCGATTTTCGCGCTTCATCGATTTTGATCGCGGTAAGTCCCGCTTCCAGCGCATCCACCACGGAAACCTTCAGCGGCGTTCCTTGCGTAATGTGTTTCACAATCTCTTCTGCCATCAGCGCATCGGCGCCGTAATGGCCGTCATAAGCGTTGCCGTCATACTCGGTATCCACTTCGCGCTCGCCGGTGCGGGCGTTGTGCACGCGGAAGTAGTTACGCACAAAGTCACCTTCGGCCATGCCATCGGTGCCCATCACGCAGAAGCGGCGGAACTCATCCGGCACGTTAAGGTTGGCGTGGAAGGCGAGGGTGGCGCCACCGGCATACTCAATCAGCGCGGTTTGGTAATCGACGATATCGGCATCGCCGTCAAACACCGCATCGGTGCTCGACCAGCCGCTCGGCTTAACGTGATACACCTCAGACTGCGGCGTTACCGCACCTTTAGGCGCATGCTGCGGCGTGAAGTTTTTGCGTCCGCCGAAGCTGGCAACGCTTACCGGACGCTCGCCGACCAAACCCTGATAGAGATCGATATCGTGGCAGCATTTTTCCAGAATGTACGGACCAGCGTACTTCTCAAGACGACGCCAGTCGCGCTGGAAGAACGCACCGTGGTAGGGCTTGATGTGTTCGGTGGCTTCAATTGAGGTAATTTCGCCGAGGCGATTTTCATCGCGCGCGGTGAGCAGGTCGCGATAGAGCGGCGAGTAGCGCAGCACCAAGCCGACCAGAATGCGCTCGTGACCATATTGCTGCACCAACTGTGCCATCGCCATGGTCTGCTCTTCGTTGATCACCACCGGCTTCTCGGTGAATACCGTGTAGCCCGCCGCCAAGCCCTGACGAATATGTTCAAGGTGCATAAAGTTCGGCGAACCGACCAGCAGCAGATCAAAGCCGCCGTGTTGCAGCAGCGCATCCACGCTGTCAAACGCGGTGCCCGCATCAATGCCAAAGCTGTGCAGATTCGGTAATCCTGCCGGAGCCGGATCGACATAACCCACCACGGAAAACGCTGTGTCGGCTTTGTTGAACTCTTTCACCACATGGGAAAGACGAAAGCCCAGACCAATAATGCCCACTTTCATGTTGTACCCCTGAAGCCCGTTGCCTGTAAGCCGCCCGACCTGTCAGGCTGCTGATAATCTGACCGCTAACTTATTACGACAGAAAAACTAATGTCAATCCGTGTGGCGGATCTCAATTGGTGAAAAATTGTTATTCATATGATTTATATCTATTTTAATTAACTATACGGATTGCCTATTTATTTGTTATTGCGATTTAAGTTTTTTTCCCCTATCTTTCGCACATCTATAAGCGTCATACCGTTTCGGGCTGGCAGGAGGAAGCGCGTGCAATCACTAATGCTGGGTATTGATGGCGGTGGTACGCACTGTCGCGGACGCCTGACCGACAGCGCCGGACGGCTGCTGGCGGAAGCCAAAGGCGGTCCTGCTAACGTCTGGTCGCAGTTTGATGCCGCCATTGCGGCCATCGGGCAGGTCATCGACGATCTGTTTACGCAGGCGAATTTACCCGCTGAAGCGCGCGACCGAACGGTGATCGTCGCCGGCCTGGCGGGCGCGAATGTCGCCTCAGTGCAAACCCGTCTCGCCAGCTGGCAGCCACGCTGTCAGGCGCGCTATCTATTTACCGATGTCGAAATCGCCTGTGCCGGTGCGCACGCCGGTGCGCCGGGCGCGGTGTTTATTATTGGCACCGGCAGCCAGGGCGCGGCCTGGGATGGCGCGCACTTCACGCTGCTCGGCGGCTGGGGTTTTGCCTTGTCGGATGCCGGTTCGGGTGCGATTCTCGGCCAGCGCGCGCTGCGGCTGGCGCTGCTGGCACACGAAGAGATTGTGCCCGCCTCGGCGTTAACGCAACGCGTCATGGCAAGCTATCAAAACAGTCCGGAACAACTGCTGATCTGGTCGAAACAGGCGACGCCTGCCGATTGGGGCCGCGTGGTACCTGAGGTCTTCGCTGCCGCGCAGCAGGGCGATGAGCACGGCACAGCGCTGGTGCAGCAATGCGCCGCAGATATCGTGCAGATGGTGCAGCCGCTGCTGGCGCGCAGCCACGGCAAACTGGCCTTAATGGGCGGATTAGCCGAACCCATTCAGGCGTGGCTACCGGCGGATATTGCTGCGCTGCTGGTGCCGCCGCAGGGCGATGCGCTGAGCGGTGCGATTCGCCTCGCCACGCAGTTCAGCCTGACACTTCCTGCTTAACTTCAGATAAAGAGGCTCATGAGCGCTCCCAACGTAACCGCGCGCATTCTGCGGCTGATTGTCGAAAATGCGCCTATTAGTCAATCCGATCTCAAAGTGCGCAGCGGCCTAAGCATGTCGACGGTATCGCAAGCCACTAATCGTTTGCTGACCGGCGGCATTGTGCAGGAGTTGGGGCTGCGTCGCGTCTCGATGGGGCGACCCAAAACGCTGCTTGGCCTCAATCCGGATCACGCCAGCGTGGTGGGGATTCAGCTCAACGCCGAACGTAATCTGATGGTGTTGACCGATCTCAGCGGCAACATCATCGGTGAACAGCAGATTCCTTCTGGCGCGATGACACCCAAGCAACTCGGCGATGCGCTGGCGAAGTTTTTGCGCGGCGTTGAAGGCAAAAAGGTTGGGGCGATTGGTCTGGCGCTGTCGGGTTTGGTTGATGCCAGCAACGGCGTTTGCGTGCTGTCACGCGCGTTGGGCTGGGATAACGTGCCGATTGCCCGGCTGCTGGAAGAGCGCTTCTCGCTGCCGGTATTTATTGAAAATGACGCTAACGCGCTGGCGATGGCGGCGCTGGTGTTTGGTCAGCTCGGCCACGCGCAGTCGGCGGTGATTGCCACTTTTGGCAAAGGCATCGGTGCGGGGATTCTGCTCGATCGCCAGCTCTATCGCGGTCGTCACGGCAAAGCGGGTGAGATTGGCGTTTCGCTGCTGGGCGACGGCTCTGAGCGTTTGCTGGAGGATGTGGCATCGTCGCAGGCGATTCTGCAGCGCGTGGCGGCCACCACCAAAGACGAGGCGCCGCACACGCTGCGCGATCTCGATGTGCGTCCAACGCCAGAGGTGCTGAGTGCGCTGGCCGAGGCCGGGCAGCATTTAGGGATGTCGCTGGCGAATCTGTCGGTGGCTTACGATCCGGACGTGGTGTATCTGGCGATGGAGCCGCAAATGGCCTCGCGCATTTTGCTTGATCACATTACGCAGAGTTTCCAGACTTACCGTTTGAAGCTGACGCCGCACATGACGCCGCTGCAATTCCTCACCGAATCCAACCGCATGTGGGCGCAGGGCGCTGCTGGGTTTGCAGTGAATAAGTTGCTGGATTTGTTGGCCGCGCAGGCCGATGAGGATATCGCGTCGTGATTTTGTGCGCGCGTTGAGACGGTCGCCATTTATGAACTGCACCCCAAATGTTGGACCATAATCTGACATTGAAGGTGCAGCTCTATGACAACAAAATATCCCATCGAATTTAAACTCTCGGCCATTCACTATTTTCTTAGCGGCCATGCCGGTATTGATGGAACGGCTAAGCACTTCAGCATTGCCCCTACTAACCTCCGCCGCTGGGTTGCGCGCTATCAGCATCACGGTGAGCAGGCTTTGCTTCCCCGCGGGCACCGGCGTTATTCTTCTGACTTCAGGGTCCAGGTGGCGCATTATGCTCTGGCTCATACCGGTGAGTCATACGCTGCGGTTGCGGCGCGTTTTAATATCAGCTCACACAAAACGGTTGAATCCTGGGTCCGCCAGTACAGCCTTAAAGGTCACTATGCTTTCCCGCCCGAAAACAGCACGCGGAGAACACCAATGTCAGGCAAAGAAAAATCACCAAAACCAGTCGGGTCAATGACGCCGGAAGAGCTGCTTAAGGAGCTCGAATACCTGCGTGCCGAAAACGACTATCTGAAGGTCATGCAGGAGATTATCCTGGAAAAAAAGCGCCGGGAGCGGGAGAAAAAGCCGCAGCCGTGACGCTGCTGCGCACGCGGCATCGCCTGCCGGTGCTGCTGAGCGTATCGCGGCTGCCAAAAAGCACTTTTTTTTATCAGCTTGCCCGCCAGCAGGCAGCGGATAAGTACGCAGAGGTGAAGACGCTTATCGTCAGGCTGTCAGAGGAGCATCGCAGTGTTTATGGCTACCGGCGCATGGGCTGCCTGCTCAGGCAGCACGGCTGGGCGCTGAGCGGGAAAACCGTGCTGAAGCTGATGTCGGCGCTGGGTCTGCAGTCGCCGGTAAGAAAGAAGAGATACCGGTCCTGTCGCGGGCCCGAGGGGCGGACAGCCGGCAACGTGCTGCAGCGCAACTTCCGGGCACAGGCACCGAACGAGAAGTGGGTAACGGACGTAACGGAGTTCAGCGTTGCGGGTGAAAAATGCTACCTGTCCCCGGTTCTGGACCTGTATAACGGCGAAATCGTGGGCTGGGAAACGGCGCGTAAGCCGCTGATGCCGATGATAAACGGTATGCTGAGCAGAGCCTTACAGCATCTGACGGGCGAGCAGCGTCCGCTTCTTCACAGCGATCAGGGCTGGCAGTATCAGATGCCGGAGTATCAGCGGCGCCTGGCGGAAAACGGGATAAAACAGAGCATGTCGCGCAGAGGAAACTGCCTGGACAACGCGGTGATGGAAAACTTCTTCGGTCATCTGAAGTCGGAAATGTTTTACCTGAAGAAATACCGTGACGTAGAGGAGCTGGAGAAGGACATCGGAGACTATATCCACTTCTGGAATACTAAGCGGATAAAAATGGGGCTGGGTGGGCTGAGTCCGGTAGCGTACAGGACTCAGCATTACGCAGCGCTTTAACTAAACGGTCCAGGTTATGGGGTTCAGTTCATTTATGGCGACCGCCACCATGAACGCACCGCACCCCTTAACGTAACCGCAAACCCTGCTCATCAAACAACAAACAATGCTCGGCGCGCAGCTGGTAACTCATCCTCTCGCCAATCGCGTGTTCCGCCACGTTGCGCTCTTCAATCACCAGCAGCTTCTCTTCGCCGATATCGAGATAGAGATAATTGGTGTGTCCCAGCATCTCGCTAAACGACAATTCGCCGCTGAAACTCGCGGCATCATCGTTGCTGCTCACCGGCTGGAAATGCTCCGGGCGCATGCCCAGCGTGATTTTCTGCCCTTCGCGGCACGGTGCGGCGATCGGCAGCGTAAGCTGATTGATGCCCAGCGCGGGCACACGTAGCCGCACCGCACCCGGCGCGATCGCCGCCACTTCGGCACTGAGGAAATTCATCTTCGGCGAGCCAATAAATCCGGCGACAAACAGATTATCGGGATCGCGATACAGCGCCATCGGTGCGCCAACCTGCTCAATACGGCCCTGACGCAGCACCACAATGCGATCCGCCAGCGTCATCGCTTCCAGCTGATCGTGCGTCACGTAGATCATGGTGTTGCCCAGCGAGGCATGCAGGCGAGCAATCTCAATGCGCATCTGCAAACGCAGCTCAGCATCGAGGTTCGACAGCGGCTCATCAAACAGGAATATACGCGGATGGCGGATAATCGCGCGGCCAATTGCCACGCGCTGCCGCTGCCCGCCGGACAATGCACGCGGTAAACGGTCAAGGAATTCAGTGAGATGCAGACGCGCCGCCGTCTTTTGTATCGCCTGCTCAATTTCCGCTTTCGGGCGCTTCATCACCTCCAGCGGATAGGCCAGATTGCCGCGCACCGTCATGTTCGGGTAGAGCGCATAGGACTGAAACACCATGGCGATGCCGCGCTCGGTGGCGTGCTGATCGGTCATGTCGGCACCTTCAATCAGCAACTTACCGTCGGTGATCTCCTCCAGCCCGGCAATCATGCGCAGCAGCGTGGATTTCCCGCAGCCGGAAGGGCCGACAAACACCACGAATTCGCCGCTGTTAATGGTGAGATCGATGCCGTGAATCACGTTCACATTCTCGTAGGACTTCTTAACGTTTTGCAGATGCAGGCTGGTCATGCGATGCCTCGAATCAGAGAAGTTGGCCCATATAAATGGCGTTGCTGCGCATAATCGGCGTGAAGCCGAGGCGCTGATAGAAACCGCACACCTGCTCATTCTGCAGGCTGACGCCGAGGTACACGCCCGGCACGCCTGCGGCACGCAGATCGTTTAGCAGCTGTTCAATCAGCTTGCGCCCCCAGCCGCCTTGTTGTGCGGCTGGCAGCAGATTGATGTGCAGATGCGCAGGCCACTGTGTCACCAGCTGATCCGCCGCCGCATCGGGCTGATGAATCGCTTCCAGCACTTTGCTGTCGAGCGCCGCCTGCGGCGCGTAATCGCGATACTGCTGTTGCAGCTGTGGCCACCAATCGCTATTCAGCTTTGCTTCGAAGGCGCGCGTATCGGGCGCGGCGACCGCGTAACCCACCACCTCGCCATGCTGTTCCAGCACATAAGCAAATTCGGGCGCAAAGCGCGCGTAGGGAATGACAAAGCGCAGGCCGGGCAGTGCGGGATCGGAGTAGAGCGCACTGGCATCGGTCCCGGCATTGGCGGTCTCTAAGCAGATGCGCGACAAGGCGGGGAAATCAGCCTCGCTGGCGCGACGAATAACACCTTCAGCCGTCATGGTGGAGCCTCTTGGTCAGGAGATGAACAGATTTTACGGTAAAGAAAGCCGACTTAGTTTTCAAGGTGTAATAATTGCGCTGGCGCACAAAGCTGATGCGAACTATAACCACAATGCATGACGGCGCGCCTGACAAACTCACACGCCACGCCGGTTTACGCGCCAGATGACAACACATTGCCTTTGGCTCTCGCAGCGTAATGATAATAACGATAGGATTTTCATATGCTCTATCAGTAAGTTAAAGCGATTCACTTGCCTGAGTGATTTATACTGATGCTCAGGCTTTAATCCTCAGTGCCGTCTGGTTTGCGCGCGGAATCGCAGCATGCTCTGCTGTTCCAGTGGCTTTTCTTCTTACTCTTTGCACTGTATCACAGAGCAAAAATTCCGCAGTGGCGATGTTTGACTTTCTTTTGTGCATAAAGTAAGTATGAATTATGTACGTTGTCGCTGCTGAATCAACCTGCCGGGAATCGCAGGTGTCGAGATGAAGGGATGCCAGTCATCTGTTGGAGAAACCGAGCATGATGTGTGATTCAACCAATCGTCCTTCCCGTTTGCAAAGCTCACTGCGCACCGTGTCGCGTCTGGTCTCCGCCGGGATTTTGCTCGGTGCGACCATGGCAGCCGCGCAGGCCGTCACCCTGAATGAGTGGGACATTTACAACTATCCGCAGCAAACCGAAGCGGTGGATGAAGCGGTAAAAGCGTTCCAGCAAAAGAATCCGGGCATTGTGATTCAGCGTTCGGTGCACTCGTTTGAAGACACGCGTATTCCGCTCAAGCTGGCGTTGACTGCTGGTGACGGCCCGCAGATTGCGCAGGTGAATCAGGGCGGCGGCGATATGGGCTCGCTGGTGAAAGACAAGCTGCTGTGGCCGCTGGATGATTACGCCAAAACCTACGGCTGGACCACGCGTTTCCCGGATTCGATCCTGAAGCGTAACCGCTGGTCTGATAAACAAGATTTCGGCAGCGGCAAACTCTACGGCGTGGCAAGCCTCGGCGAGATGGTGGGGTTGTATTACAACAAAGCGCTGCTGGATAAAGCCGGTGTCGCGGTGCCTAAAACCTTGCCGGAACTTGAGCAGGCGATGGAGAAACTCAAAGCCGCCGGCACGCCGCCGATGATGCTGGGCTTACTCGACGGCAACATGGGCCAGCAGCTGCTCAGCACCTTGTGGGAAGCGCAGATTGAGAGTAGCGACCGGAAAAAACTCGACGATCTGATTTACGACGTGGGCGGCACCTTTAAAGACGACAAGCTGGTGAAAGCCGCCAACCTGATGAAAGGCTGGAACGACAAAGGCTATCTGTTCCCCGGCTTCCAGGGCATTGGTCACGATGATGCCGCGACCCTGTTCCAGAATGGTCAGGCAGCGTTCCTGGTCAGTGGAACCTGGTATCTCGGCCAATTTAAAGACAACAAAGATCTGCACTTCGCCGCGATGCCAGCGGGCGAGGGCGTACAGCATCCGCTGATGGTGGGCGGCACCGATCTGGCGTTCTCGATCACCAGCACCGCCAAAGACAAAGCGCAGCAGGACGCCGCGGCGAAATTCATCGATTACATCGTCTCGGATGAGATGGCGAACCGCTGGTTGAAAGTGGGCTTCCTGCCGGCCGGCACCAGCAAAAATGCGCAGATTCCGGCGGATAACCCGCTGCTGGCGGAAGCCTATCAGGTGTGGGTAACGCTGAATGACAACGATGGTCTCGGCCATTATCTCGACTGGGCTACGCCAACCATGAACGCTGAACTGAATCAGAATGTGCAGCTGCTGTTGGCGGGACGTCAAACCGCCGATCAGATGGTGATCAACTTCGATAACAACTATCAACGTTACCTGAAAACCCTCAAGCACTGATGACGTACGGCCCGGCGTAAGTGGCCGGGCCGCAACAGGCCCGCAAGCGAGTACGGTTATGCTGAATAAATCTGCCTGGCGCAATGCGCTCTATCTTCTGCCCGCGGTGCTGGTGTATGCGGTGTTTCTGCTGCTGCCGCTGCTGGCCTCGTTAGGGATCAGCTTTACCGAATGGGACGGCACTTCGTGGCCGATTTTCATCGGCATGGGCAACTATTTGCGCATGTTCCAGGATCCGGTGTTCTGGGTGGCGCTTGGCAATAACGCCTTGCTGATGCTGTTCTACACGCTGTTTCCGATTGGCGTTGGGCTGCTGTTGTGCAGCTTCCTGTATGAGACGCGCAATAACAAAGAGCGCAGCGTGCTGCGTATTCTCTTCTTCCTGCCGTACATCATGCCGATGGCGGTGCTCGGTGTGGTGTGGCGCTGGCTGTATAACCCGGCGTTTGGTCCGATCGATCAGTTCTTGCGTGCCGTCGGTTTGCCGCAGCTGGCAAAGTCGTGGCTGGGCGATTTTACCTGGGCGCTGCCCGCCGTGGGCTTTGTTGCCACCTGGTACTTCTTCGGTTTCTGCCTGGTGCTGTTTATGGCCGGCTTGCAGCGCATGGATCCCTCGCTGCTGGAAGCGGCCGATCTCGATGGCTCATCACGCCGCCAGAAATTTATGCGCATCACGCTGCCGTCGCTGCGTCCCGAACTGCGTATCGCGCTATTGCTGACGGTGATCGCCAGCCTCAAAGCTTTCGATCTGGTCTACGTGATGACACAAGGCGGACCGGGCACGTCCACTATGGTGACCAACATCTTTATGTATAAGCAGGGCTTTGATCTGCATTACTTCGGCTATGCCTCCGCCGTGGCGGTGTTCAGTATGCTGATTGTGTTAATGATCAACGGCTTAATTCATCTTTGTTTACGGGAGCGTCACTGATGCGCGGCACGCCAACTGTCTCACGCGCGCTGATCTGGATTGTCGCGCTGATGACCATTCTGCCGTTTTTAATGGCGCTGATGACCTCGTTCAAAACGCAGATGGAGCTGTTTCAGGGCGTATTCACCTTGCCCTCGTCGCTGAATTTTAAAAACTACGTCACCGCGTGGCAGCAGGGACATTTCAACGTCTACTTCATGAACTCGGTGCTGGTGGTGATTCCGGTGGTGATCTGCAGCATCCTGCTTGGCATTCTGGCGGGATTCGGTTTTGCCTGGCTGAAGATCCCCGGCAAAACGGTGGTTGCCGCGCTGCTGGGCCTTGGCATGGTGCTGCCGAGTGAAGCCTTTATTATTCCCCTCTATCACGAGTTGCGCTGGATGGGCCTCACCAATACCTATCTGGCGCTGATTCTGCCGCAAATTGCCCTATCGCTGCCGTTCACCACGCTGATGATCGCCACCGCGTTGCAGCAGGTGCCGCGCGAGCTGGTGGAAGCGGCGGTGATGGATGGCGCTTCGCGCCGTAAAATTCTCTGGGGTTTGCTGGTGCCAGCAATCTGGCCGACGCTGTCCACGCTGGCGCTGCTGCTGTTTATCTGGACGTGGAACGAGTTCCTTATTCCGTTGATTCTGGTGAATAAAGACGAGCTGCGCACCTTGCCGATCGGCATGATGTTTTTCCAGAACAAAAATACCATCGATATTCCGGTGCTGATGGCGGGCGCGATGATTGTCATTCTGCCGCTGGTGGCGGTGTTCCTGGTGTTCCAGCGCAAATTTATCAGCGGCGTCACCGAAGGCGCGGTGAAATAAACACGTTGTCCACCAGCAAAAGGTTTTGGTCATGCGGCGCGTGCTGCAATAGCGCATCGCCGCTATTCAGGAGAACCGCATGCACGTTTCACTGGCTGATTTCTATCCCATCGCCGATGGCGAGACGCTGGATACTTACTGCTTCCAGCGCGCGCTTAATCATCTGGCATCGCGCGGCGGCGGCACGTTGTCGGTGCCGCCCGGTCGCTATCATCTCGGCACCTTAACGCTGGGTTCCAACATCAATCTGCATCTCGAAGCGGGCGCCACGTTGCTCGCCAGTTCCCGCGTCGAGGATTATCAGCAGCAGTTGGCGCAGAGCCAGGCTGAACTGTCGCAGCATGTGCTGATCTACGCCGTCGGACAGCGCAATATCCGCATCAGTGGTAAAGGCGTGATCGACGGTAACGGCGATGCCTGGTTTGCCGCAGAAAAGGACGATCAGGGATATCGCCTGCCG
The DNA here is from genome assembly GCF_024506435.1 of Pantoea trifolii. NCBI lineage: Bacteria > Pseudomonadati > Pseudomonadota > Gammaproteobacteria > Enterobacterales > Erwiniaceae > Pantoea > Pantoea trifolii. Next base: position 475,887 of record NZ_JANIET010000001.1, read on the forward strand.
CGTCCGCAGCGCCCGCGCATCGTGGTGTTTGAGGATTGCGAGCAGGTAACGCTGGAAGATTTCACCATCATTCAGGCACCGATGTGGACGGTACATCTGGTGAGTTGCCGTCATGTGCACGTCGATCACCTCACCATCGATAACAGCATGAGCATGCCGAACACCGATGCGCTGGATATCGACAGCTGTGAAGCGGTGTTTGTCAGTAACAGCTACCTGAGCGCGGCCGATGACGCCATCTGCATCAAAGCCACTCAAAAACCCGCGCATCTGCGCCGAGCCGCGCGACAAATCATGATCAGCAACTGCCTGCTGCGTTCTTACAGCTGCGCGTTCAAAATCGGTACCGAAACCTTCGACGACGTGGAAGATGTCACCGTCTCCGGCTGTACCATCTTTGATTCCAATCGCGCAATTGGCTTGCTATCGCGCGATGGCGGCCAGTTCCGCCGTTTACTGTTCAGCAATATCACGCTGGCCTGCCGCCATGCGCCGCCGTGCCATTGGGGTAAAGCCGATGCGCTGTTTGTTTCAGTACGCGCGCGCGATCCGGCGATCGCGCCGGGCAGCATTGAGCAGCTGCAATTCAGCAACGTCAGCGGTGTGATGGAAGGGGCAATTAACCTGCATGCGGAACAACCGGGACAGATTCGTGATGTGATGCTGGCGAATGTGCAGCTGCGGCAAGTGGTGGCGGCAGGCGCGGATCAAGGGCATTACGATGTGCGCCCGCCGTGTAATCCCGAATCGCCAACCGGCATGGGCCTCGATAATGCGTACAAACTGGATAGCGCATCGGGTTTAGCGTACGGCGTTGCCGCCTATCCGGATGGCTTGCCGGGCGTGTTTGCGCGCGGTGTGGAGAACCTGCAGTTGCATAACGTGGTAATTGCGCGCCCGCAACCGTTGCCGCACGGTTGGCATGCGGAAACGGTGCAGATTTTGTAGGGTGCGCATTGATGCGCACCTGGATGTTACAGCGCCTGCGCGATAGCCGCGCCCAGCTCCTCGGTTGATGCGCTGCCGCCGAGGTCGCGCGTCAGGCTGTTGCCCGCTGCCAGCGTGCGTTCGATGGCATCTAACACCGCCGCGCCCGCTTCCGCGTAACCGAGATGCTCCAGCATCATTGCGCCACACCAAATCTGGCCAATCGGATTAGCAACGCCTTTACCGGCGATATCGGGCGCCGATCCATGCACCGGCTCAAACAGGCTAGGGAATTTGCCTTCCGGGTTGATGTTGGCTGAAGGCGCGATGCCGATGGTGCCGGTACACGCTGGGCCGAGATCCGACAGGATGTCGCCAAACAGGTTGCTGGCGACCACCACGTCGAACCAATCCGGATGCAGCACAAAGTTAGCGGTGAGAATATCGATATGATATTTATCGACTTTCACATCAGGATAGCTCGGTGCCATCGCTTCCACACGGCTGTCCCAATACGGCATGGTAATGGCGATGCCGTTGGATTTAGTCGCGGACGTGAGGTGTTTTTTCGGGCGCTTCTGCGCCAGATCGTAGGCAAATTTCAGGATGCGATCGACGCCAACCCGCGTCATTACCGTTTCCTGAATCACCACTTCGCGATCGGTGCCGGGGAACATGGTGCCGCCCACTGACGAATATTCGCCCTCGGTATTTTCACGCACCACGTAGAAATCGATATCGCCGGGCTGACGATTGGCCAGCGGCGCTTTAACGCCCGGCATCAGGCGCACCGGGCGCAGATTGACGTACTGATCAAACTCGCGACGGAACTGCAGCAGCGAGCCCCACAGCGACACGTGATCCGGCACCACATCTGGCCAGCCCACCGCGCCAAAGTAGATGGCATCGAACTGGCTGAGCGTGGCGAACCAGTCATCGGGCAGCATTTTGCCGTGCTGCTGCCAATATTCGGCGCTGGCGAAATCAAACCATTGCCACTCCAGCGCAATATCAAATTTCTTTGCCGCTGCATCCATCACGCGGATGCCTTCAGGCATCACTTCTTTGCCAATGCCATCGCCAGGGATGACGGCGATTTTATAGTTTTTGCCGCTCATAGGGTTTCTCGCAGGTTGCTGTTGATGTTCTGTACGCAGTATAACCATGCATCTGTGGGAAATAATTAGCCTGAGCGATAAGCCAATGTTGAATAAAAGTAGAGAATCGCGCACTTCAACCGATGATCTGGCGTTCTTCGTGCGCGTGGCGGCGCTGGACAGCTTAACCGCCGCCGCACGTGAACTTGGCTTATCGCTTCCGGCAGTGAGCAAGCGCCTGAGCCAGCTGGAGCAGCGCTTAGGCGTGCAGCTGCTCAAGCGCACCACGCGGCGGCTGGAGCTGACGGCGGAGGGCAAACGCTATCTGGAGGGCGCGCGTCCGCTACTGGATCAGCTGGCGGAGCTGGAAGAATCGGTGAGCAGCCAAACCTCGGTGCTGCGTGGCTCGCTCAACATCAACGCCTCTTTCGGCTTTGGACGGCGTCACGTCGCCCCTTGTGTGTCGCGCTTTGCCGCGCTGCATCCCGAATTAGCCATGAGTTTGCAGCTCAGCAGCCAGCCGCTCAATTTTCTCGATGCGCGCGTGGACATCGACATCCGCGTCGGTGAGCCGCCCGATGCGCGACTGATTGCGCGTAAGCTGCGCACCAATCCGCGCGTGCTGTGCTGCTCACCGGCGTACGCCGCGCGCCACGGCATGCCAGCAAGCATCGCCGCGCTGGCGCAGCACAACTGCATTTTATTGCGCCAGTTCGACAGTGATTTCGCGCTGTGGCGCCTGGGCGATGGCACACAGCAGCTGACGCAAAAGGTGCGCGGCAGCTTAATCACCAACGATGGCGAAGTGGCGATGCAGATGGCGCTAGATGGGCATGGCATTCTGCTGCGTTCGTGGTGGGATGCGCAGCACAGCATCAAACGCGGTGAACTGCTGCATGTGCTGCCAGAGTGGAGCGCCGCCGATGGCGACATTTTTGCCGTCTGGCAGCCGCAGCGTCAGCTGCCGGTGCGCATCAGCGCGTTTGTCGATTTCCTGCAGACGGAGTTGTAATTAATAAGTTGATTTTGATTATTTGTAATCATCATTGATGATTTGTGAGCAACTTCAAACAAATCCAGCCCGGTTTACCCTATAAATTGCCCCTATTATGCGTAAATTCATTCTTGTTTGAGCGAAATGAATCATAAGCGTAAGTGGGGTGGCGAAGTGCAGAGACACGCGTTAATAACAACATTGGCCACCTCATCAACGGAACGCGTGAAGCCCAGCGCGTTCCACGACCCTACGTTATCGATGAGGCTGAAATGAAACAATTCTCTACAGAAGGGATGGTGATTATCGTCGGGATTGTCATTGCGTACATCCTGTTCACCACCTGGCTCACCTGGCGCCTGCGCAGTAAAAACAGCGGTGACTTTATGGCCGGCTCCAATGTGATGCCGGCTTTTGTGGTGGGCGTGATGCTGATGTCGGAATACATCGGCGCTAAATCCACCATCGGTACGGCTCAGGCGGCCTTCGAGGATGGCTTTGCCGCGTCATGGTCGGTGATTGGTGCCGCCATCGGTTTCCCGCTGTTTGGTTTTCTGCTGGTCAAACGCATCTACAACACCGGCAAAATCACCATCTCTGCGGCGATCGCTGAACGTTATGGCAACTCGACCAAAAACATTATCTCGCTGATCATGATCTATGCACTGCTGCTGGTTAACGTCGGTAACTACGTGAGCGGTGCGGCGGCGATCTCCACGGTGCTCAACCTCGATCTCACTACCGCAGCGGTGATCACCGCGATCGTCAGTACGTTCTACTTTATGTTCGGCGGCATGAAAGGCATCGCCTGGGTTACGCTGCTGCACAGCGGACTGAAATATATCGGGATTCTGATCATTCTTGGCGTGGCGTTGCACATGACCGGCGGCGTTAGCCCGATGATCAAAGAGATGCCGCATTTCTACTGGACGTGGGATGGCAATGTCGGCGGCAGCACCATCTTCGCCTGGATGATTGGTACCATCGGTTCGATCTTCTGTACGCAGTTTGTGATTCAGGCGATTGCCTCGACCAAAAGTGCCGAGTCCGCCAAACGTGCAACCTGGGTGGCGTTCTTCTTCTGCATGCCGATTGCCATTGCCATCGCGCTGATTGGCGTGGCGGCGAAATATCTGCATCCCGATATCAAAAGTCTCTATGCGTTGCCGGTGTTCCTGCAGGACATGAGCCCGTGGCTGGCGGGGATTGTCACCACCTCATTAGTGGCATCGATCTTTGTCAGCGTCAGCACCGTAGCGCTGGCGATTGCCTCGCTGGTGGTGAAAGATTTCTACGTGCCCTATCGCAATCCGACGCCGGAGCGCGAGTTCCGCATGACGCGCTGGCTGTCGCTGCTGATCGGTTTCCTGCCGCTGATTTTCGTGTTGTTCGTGCCGGAAGTGTTGAAGCTCTCATTCTTCACCCGCGCCATTCGTCTGTCGATTTCAGTGGTGGCAATCATCGCCTTCTATCTGCCGTTCTTTAAAAGCACGCGCGGCGCTAATGCCGGCCTGATTGGTGCCTGCGTCATGACCTCGGTGTGGTATCTGCTCGGCGATCCTTTTGGTATCAACAACATGTATGTGGCGCTGGTCACGCCTGCGGTGATCATGGTGATTGACCGCCTGATCCCGTCAAGCCAAACCGATGAAAAAAAAGCCCCGAAATCTTCAATGCAAAACAGTGGAGCCTGAAATGAGTGATGTAACCCTTACCGTTGAACGCAGCGGTAACCTCTCTCCGCACGCACAGGATGCGCAACAGCTCACGGCGATGCTGCCTTCGGTCTGCCCGCAGAACCACGCGGCGAATCTGCTGCCGCTGCCCAATGGCGACCTGCTGTGCGTATGGTTTGGTGGCACGCAGGAGGGGATCGCCGATATTTCTGTGTGGTGCTCGCGGCTGGAAAACGGCAGCACGCAGTGGAGCGAGGCGCAAAAGCTGTCTGACGACCCCACGCGATCCGAGCAGAATCCGGTGCTGTTCCTCGATCCCGACCAGGTGCTTTGGCTGCTGTGGACGGCGCAGAAGTCCGGCAATCAGGACACCGCGATTGTGCGCTATCGCCAGTCACGTGATTTCGGCCGCAGCTGGGGCGCTATCGACACTTTGCTCGATCAGCCCGGCACCTTTATTCGCCAGCCGATTGTGGTGCTGCCAAACGGTAACTGGCTGCTGCCGGTGTTTTACTGCCGCACGCAGCCCGGCGTGAAATGGGTGGGTAACGATGATATCAGCGCGGTGAAAATTTCCAGCGATAAAGGCCAAAGCTGGCGCGATGTGGCGGTGCCGGACAGCCTGGGCTGCGTGCATATGAACATTACGCTGCTGCAGGATGGCAGCTTGCTGGCGCTGTATCGCAGCCGTTGGGCTGATTTCATCTATCAAAGCCGTTCGACCGACGGCGGCGAAAGCTGGAGCGCGCCGCTGGCGACTGACCTGCCAAACAACAATTCGTCGATTCAGGTCACGACGCTGCACAACGGCCATCTGGCGCTGGTGTTTAACGCCATGAGCGCCAAAGATGCTAGCGAGCGCCGCTTATCGCTGTATGACGAAATCGAAGATGAAGAGGATGATGGCGATGTGGCGGTGGCGGCTGAGCCGGTGGTGCACAGCGGACGCACCGCATTTTGGGGCGCACCGCGCGCGCCAATGACGCTGGCGATTTCCGCCGATGGCGGCAACAGCTGGCCGTGGCAACGTAATCTCGACGAGGGCGACGGCTATTGCATGACCAATAATTCGCAGCAAAAGCTTAACCGCGAGTTCTCCTATCCGAGCATTAAACAGAGTGACGATGGTGCGCTGCATGTGGCTTACACCTATTTTCGTCAGGCGATTAAATACGTGCGCGTCGATGAACGCTGGGTGAAAGGATGAGCAGGCCGCGACACGCGCTGGTGACGGGCGTCAGCTCTGGCATTGGCGCGGCGATCGCTGACCATCTGTTGCAGCAAGGTTGGCAGGTGACCGGTTTTAGCCGCACACCGGTGCAGAAAGATCATTCGGCGTTCACCTCGGTTAGCGTGGATTTGCTGGATGCCAATCTGCTGAAGCAGGCGCTACTGGCGCTGCCGAAGGTGGATGCGCTGGTGCACGCTGCGGGCATGATGGCGGCTGCGCCGCTTGGTGAGCTGGATGAGGAGCAGAGCGCGCGTTTGTGGTACTTGCACGTGCAGGTGGCACAGATCATGGCGAATGCTTTGCTGCCACAGATGGCGCAGGGCGATCGTATCTTGCTGATTGGCAGCCGCACGTCACGTGGCGCGGCGAATCGCAGCCAGTACGTGAGCACCAAAGCGGCCATGGTGGGCATGGCGCGCAGCTGGGCGGCGGAACTGGCACCCAAAGGCATTACGGTAAATGTGATTGCGCCGGGCGCGACGGAGACGCCCATGCTGCAGCAGCCTGGCCGCACCAGTTCACCGCCAAAGTTGCCGCCGATGGGGCGCTATATCAAGCCAGAGGAAGTGGCGGCGCTGGCGGGATTTGTGCTGTCGCCGGCCGCCGATGCGATTACCGGGCAGGAGTTGGTGATTTGTGGTGGGGCGTCGTTGTAGTTTTTTCCCCTCACCCTAACCCTCTCCCAAAGGGAGAGGGAATTGAATAATGCACCGACTAGCTCCCTCTCCCTGTGGGAGAGGGCTGGGGTGAGGGCAACAAGCCGCACTTACCCGCGCCGCAATCCCGCCACATCCACCTGCCACTGATTCAGCTTGTTATACAGCGCGGTGCGTGAAATCCCTAGCAGCTGCGCGGACTGGCGCAGATTGCCTTTCTGCTCGCGCACCACCTGCATCACATGCTGGCGCTCATTCTCCTGTAGCGAGCTCAATTCGCTGGCGACAGGCGCGTTACGCAGCACCATCTCTTCCGGCAGATCGTGGCGATCAATCTCCAGCCCTTCACACAGATTCACCATGCGCTCGACCAGATTCTCCAGCTCGCGCACGTTGCCGGGCCAGTGCCACGCCTGTAAACAGCTCATCGCCTCGGCGGAGAGTTGCGGCGCAATGCGCTTCAGCCGGGTGCAGAGCGCCTGAATAAAGGTATTCACCAAACCGGGAATATCCTCCTGACGCTCGCGCAGTGGCGGGATCTCCAGCGAAATCACATTCAGGCGATAGTAGAGATCGCGGCGGAACGCGCCTTTCTCTACCGCGTCGAGCAGATTGCAGTGGGTGGCGGCGATGATACGCACGTTAACCTTGATGGGATGCGCCGCGCCGATTCTCACCACTTCGCCTTCCTGCAGCACGCGCAGCAGGCTGGTTTGCGCCTCGAGCGGCATTTCGCCGATCTCATCGAGGAACAAGGTGCCGCCATCCGCCAGCTCAAACTTGCCCGCCGAGCCGCCGCGCCGCGATCCGGTAAACGCGCCGTCGACATAACCAAACAGTTCGCTCTGCACCAAATCACGCGGCAGCGCGCCGCAGTTGAGCGCGATAAACGCTTCCTGCTGGCGTGGGCTGGCGTTGTGAATCGCCTGCGCGAACAGCTCTTTACCGGTGCCGCTTTCGCCGGTTAATAACACGGTGCTGTCGGAGCGACTGCTGGCGCGCGCTTTCTGAATCGCTTGCAGCACGCGCGGCGCGTGCCCGCGAATCATCTCAAAGGTGTAGCTGGCGCCCACGCCCATCACGCGGCGCGTAATGGCGCGGATACGCTGGTTCTCGCGCAGCGACAGCACGCGGCCGCCGTCGGGCGCGGGCATCAGCGAAATCAGGCAGGAAAGGGGATGGACGCCATCCGGCATAAATTGCAGCTCACGATCATTGCAGAACGGCATGGTGAGCAGCGATCCGCCTTGCGGTTGCAGCAGCACATCGATCGGCCCAGCGTGGGGATCGATGCCGCTGAAGATCTGGCGGGCATAGCGATTCAGCGTTTTGATGCGGCCGTGGCGATCGCAGACGATCACGCCCTCATTGAGGGTTTCGAGGATCGACTGCTGCTCGGCCAGCAAGCGGCGTAGCATCAATTGCTGACCGACCGCTTCCGCTGCCGCCTGCACCGTGCCGAGCGTGTGCGCATTGAAGTTGTCGGGCGTGGCGGTCAGCGTGAGTACGCCAAGCAGCTGGCCGGTGGCATCGCGCACCGGCGCGGCGGCGCACTGGCGATGGCGTTTGCGCAGATCGAGCTTCCAGTTTTCGCCGCTCAGCACATACACCAGCCGCTGCTCAATCAGGCAGCGTGCGGTGCAGTTGGTGCCGAGTACCTCTTCGCGCAGGATGCTGCCGACCGGCGTTAGATCCGCGCCGCAGAAATGCAGCGTCACACCTTGCGCATCGGTCAGGTTGATGTGGCCATCCGGGTTATACGCTAGCAGGTTTTCCATGATGCTGCGCGCTGCGAGGATCAACTCGGCGTTGTGCTCAAGGATCGCCGCCAGTTCCGTCGCGGGCGGCGAGACATAGGCAAAGGTGGCGGGATCGATCGCGCGCTGCTGCGATCGCTGCCACGACTGCAAAATGCTGTGCCGCATCCAGCCGGGCTGTTCACCGCGTTCGAAGCTGTGCCAGCCCTGCCACAACAACGTATCCCATTCACCCACCTCCGCGCTGTCCGGCAAGCTGAAGATCGGATCGCTTTCATCTTTAAACGGCAAACGCTCACTGGCACGCATGTGACACTCCTGATGAAGATGGAATGTCCATTTTATTGACATGTGAAGTTGACATGTAAATTTTGTTGCCAGATTGTGAGCGATATCTGTGTTATGCCTCACATAAAGCGGCGGATTGCAGTTGGCATCGCCTTTGCACTACAGATTGCACATCCCTGCGCTCGAATGAGTACATCCAAAACAAAAAGGAATAGGTCATGACATTTCATCTTAAGCCAGTACGCGTCGGCCTGATTGGCGCCGGACGCATGGGCAGTTTCCACGCGGAAAACCTGGCCTGGCGCGTGCCGGGAGCGATCCTGGCGGCGGTGGCCGATCCGCAACCGGGCGCCGCCGACGCGCTGACCAACAAGCTGGGCGTCGCCCAAGCCTATAGCGATCTGCATGCGCTGCTGCAGGATCCCGACATTGAAGCGGTGGCGATTGCCGCGCCGGCGCGTACGCACGCCGAATGGGTGATCGCAGCCGCGAATGCCGGCAAGCATGTGTTCTGCGAAAAGCCGATGGCGGTGACGCTGGATGAGGCGGATCGCGCGATTGCTGCCGCGAAAGCGGCTGGCGTAGTATTGCAGGTCGGTTTTAACCGCCGCTTTGATTCCGGCTTTGCTGCAGCGATCGCCGCGGTGAAAGCGGGTGAGAATGGCACCACGCAGCTGAGCCGATCGCTGACGCGCGATCCCGGCCTGCACGATCCTTCGCGCATCCCGCAGTGGACGATCTTCCTCGAAACGCTGATCCACGATTTTGACACGCTGCTGCACTTCAATCCCGGCGCGAAGCCGGTGGAAGTCTATGCGCTGGCCGATGCGCTGGTGCGCCCGGATTTCAAAGACAAAGGCTTGCTCGATACCTCGGTGGTCACTATTCGCTTTGATAACGGCGCGATTGCCACCGCTGAAGCCAACTTCCAGGCGGTATACGGCTACGACGTGCGCGGTGAAGTGTTCGGCAGCAAAGGCATGTTGCAGGCGGGCCACATCAACGTTAACAACTGCGTGCGCTATCACCAGGATGGCATCGCGATTGAAACCTCACGCATGGATTCAGACCTGCTGCGCGAAGCCTATGTGACGGAGATGGCGGAATTTGCCCGCTGCATTCGCCGTGGCGAAACCCCGCGTGCTACCGGTGAAGATGCGCGAAACGCGCTGGAGATCGCGCTGGCCTGTATCGACTCGGTGCAGCAGCAGCAGCCGATCAAACTGGGAGGTCGCTAATGGCCGGTTATCAGCTATCGGTTTGTGCCGAAATGGTGTTTCTCGATCTGCCTTTTGTCGAGCGCGTGAAACGCATTCATGAACTGGGCTTTGGCGTCGAAATCTGGGGCTGGGCCGACAAAGATATCGATGCGCTGGCAGCAACCGGCGCGCGTTTCACCTCAATGACCGGCTACCTCAGCGGCAACCTGACCGACGATAACGAGATCCAGCAGCTGCTGCAAAGTGCCGAAGCGTCGCTGGCGGTGGCCGAGCGGCTTAACTGTCCGGCGTTAAACCTGCACGGCACCGGGCTGGATGACAAAGGGTTGCCGGTCAAACCGGTGGAAGTGGTGACCGGCGCGATGTGGCTGAAAGCGGCCGATACGCTGCGCAAAGTGGCGCAGCTGGGCGAGCGCGCCGGACGCGTTTTCACGCTGGAGAACCTTAACTTGCCGGTTGATCATCCCGGCACGCCGTTCGCGCTGGCCGCCGACACGCTGGCGCTGGTGGAAGCGGTAAACAGTCCAGCGCTCAAGATGAACCTCGACCTGTATCACGCGCAGATCGGCGAAGGCAATTTGATCGAATTGATTCGCCGCTGTGGTTCGGCGATTGGGGAGGTTCAGGTGGCGGATGTGCCGGGGCGTCAGCAGCCGGGGACCGGTGAAATTAACTATCGCGCGATCGCCCGCGCGCTGCACGATGTCGGTTATCAGGGCACCGTGGCGCTGGAAGGCTGGGCCAGCGGCGAAAGTGGTGCCGCGCTGCAGCAATTCCGCGATCACTTCACGCTTTAACGGTTCCACCGCCGGGTATTTGCCTGTTGCCCGGCGTTAACTCGATGAAATAAATAATAATATCTCAACCCTACAGGACTAACCTATGAACATCAGAAATGTGATGCTGTGCCTCTGCGCATTGCTGCTCAGCCTGAGCGCGAGCGCTAAAACCTTCACCGTCGGCGTCGCGCTGGCGAACTTCGATCTCAACTTCGTTTCGATTCTGCGCACCCAGATGCAGGAGGAACTGAAAGCCAATCAGCTCAACAGCCAGTTTGTCGATGCCAAAGGCGATGTGGCGCTGCAGGTGCAGCAGGTGGATGATTTTGTTAACCAGGGCGTCGATGCCATCATCCTCAATCCGGTCGACACTCAGGGCGTATTGCCGATGATTACCGCAGCGAAAAACGCCGGTATTCCGCTGATCTTCGTCAACCGTAAACCGGAAGTGAAGCTGGCCACCGACATGGCGTATGTCGGTTCTGACTCGGCGTTGGGCGGCGAAATGCAGATGGAAGCGCTGGCGAAGAAGATGAACTACAAAGGCAACGTGGCGATTCTGATGGGGGCGCTGTCGAACGAAGAAGCGCGCGAACGCACCCGCGCGGTGGAAGCGGTGATCGCCAAATATAAAGATATGAAGGTGATTGAGAAGCAGAGCGCCAAATGGCAGCGCAACGAAGCGGTGGATGTGGTGTCGAGCTGGCTGCTGAATCAGCGACCGATTGACGCTATCGCGGCGAATAATGATGAGATGGCGATTGGTGCCATCATGGCGCTCAGTCAGGCGAAGAATGAGAAGATTTTGGTCGCCGGTATCGACGGCACGCCAGATGGTCAGCAGTTCGTGAAGAACGGTAAAATGACACTGACCATTTTCCAGGATGCAAAAGGGCAGGCGACCGGCGCGGTGCAGGTGGCGAAAGCGCTACTGGAGAAGCAGAAAGTGCAGGCGTTTAACTGGATTCCGTATCAAACCATTACGCCTGATAATTATGCGCAGTTTGTGTCAAAGTAGTTTTTCCCTCACCCTCTCCCATAAGCGGGAGAGGGAACACTTCAGGCTGATCATTCCCCACCAACACTCTTTTCCTTTTGTTAATCTGCAAGATTAATTCTCCACTTTGCTTACAACATTCAACGAACCAATTTAGCAAAAAGAGCTGAAAATCGTTGATGTTCGTGTAAAATTCCTCCGCTAAACACGATTAAGTTTTTGCATGATTTTGTCTTTTTTTTAGCTAAATTCTGAGGCGTAGATGAAGGTTTTTGTCATCAATTTGGAAAAAGATGTAGCAAGAAAGGAGCACGTACTCAAACAGTGCCAAAGTATTGGCTTTGAGGCTGAGGTGTTCAATGCAATTGATGGTCGTTTACTCTCGCCTCAGGAAATTAGTGATAAGACACATCCTGAACTTTCTGCTGGATTAACTGAAAGTGAAATAGGATGTGCGCTAAGCCACCATGGCGTGTATCAACAGATGGTTACAGACAATATTGAAGTCGCGCTGATATTAGAGGACGACGTTGAATTTGATCATCAATCACGTGATATTCTAAATTATCTCGCAAGCCATATACCTCAGCGACCGACTATTTATCTATTGGCGGGTGTGAGAAAATATCTTAAAGGTGGAAAAAAAATCCCTTGCAGTGAACATACATTGGTAAATGTTAGCCAAGCTGCACTATCTCATGCATATATAATTAATTTGGCAGCTGCAAAAAAACTAAATGATTATTTATATCCCATCTGGCTCGAAGCTGATCGCTGGACTTTCATGATTGAATGCGGATTGGTTAATATTAAGGCCATATTGCCTGTTATTGGACATTTGTCTGAATTGAGTCATGAATCGACAATATGGAGTTCTGAAAGTGATTTTGAACGCAAAGCGGCAATCAGAGAATTACGCAAAGTAACAGTAAAGAAGATTAGGAAAAACCGTACGCTATCGACTAAATGTAAAAATTCAATGTGGCGTATTTTTATTAGGCCATTTTTTGAAGTTAAACAGGAATAAAGGATGTCAATGTCAGTTTTAGATAGAAATAATCTTATTATGCTGCTTCCGTGGCTGGCATTTGCTTCACTCATCTCAATTTTGCCGTTAGCCTTTATTTATGAAAAAGGTGGGCGCGTAATTTTTTATTATTGTGCTTATTTCAGTTTGGCTGGTTTGGCCGTTGATTTTTATAGAAAGAAAAAGGTATTGCTAACTGATCGAAAAGCGTTGACCATGCTCATGCTGGGCATTATGTTTATTGGCTGGTCTATTTATGCAAAATATTTACACGGTGAAAAAGGCGAGCTTTACTTCACTGCGGGTAAAAGATGCGTTCTTGCTTTCATCATTATGACCTATATTTTCCATATTTATCATGAGAAATACATTAATAAATCATTCTTGATAAAATGCTGTACGGTTTCACTGGCATTAGCCTTCGTTACATCTAGTTCATTTGCGTTGCTTCAGGCGCTGACCTCTGCTGATCGAATTGTGCTGGGCATTAATCGCGCAACGCTTACGGCTTATGCTTATTCCGCAGTAACTTTGGCATTGATTGCGCTTATTCTTAAAATGCATGATGGTAAATATAAAAAGTTATATTTTCTAATCGTTTCAATTATGTCACTGTACGTCATTTTACTCACGCAAACACGCTCTGCGATGGTGATACACTCGCTATTTTTAGCTTACATGACATTTAGACTTTTTGCTGTGACAAGAAGTATTAAATTTATCAGCGTTGTAGCGGTACTAATGTTGGTAGCCGCAGGTGCAGGATATAAGCTGATTGAAAAACGACTTGATCTTACATTGCATGAATATCAAGCTTATGAAAAGGGTAATGACAGAACATCTCTAGGTTCCCGTTTCACTATGTGGAAAACTGGAGCGTTATCTTTTGAGAACGCGCCTTTGGGACAGGCTCAGGTCGAGCGTAACAAATTTATAAAATCGTATCTTGATGCACATAATAATAAAAATTCGCTGGCGCTCTTTTACATGAATGTTCACCTGCATAATGAGTTCATTCAATATGCATCTCTATTCGGTGTGGTCGGTGTATTGGTTTTGCTATACTTTTTTTACGTCTTCATCGTTTCTGAGTTGATATTAAAACGAACGCTGACTCCGATTGCGGCAGCGGGCATTGCAATACTTTTGTATGGCATGACTGATGTGGTGCTCACTTCCATTGAGTTTATCGTGATATTCAGTGTGTTAGTTGTTCTACTAACGCTAAAAGAAAAGAATGATGCACTGTAATATAAAAGGCCTCAAATGGGGCCTTTTTTTATAAGAAATTAAGCCATTCCCCGCAACTTCATCTTCAGATATTTTTTCTTCAGGCTAAATCTAACTTTCCCGTCCATCAGGAATGAAACCATAGGCACGTGCTCTATCGCCTGCTTCACCACACCTTTTTCATACTCATCACTGATTAACGGGTAAAACTTATGTGCCAGATTGATCCAATGACAAGCGAGCAAGTTACGGTATTTTTTACCCAAAACCGCATCCATCTGTTGCGTGGCTTTGATTAGCATCGATATTTTATTGGCATCCAGCGCGCTGGAGAGGCTTTGCCCTCGTTTAAAATAGAGATAAGGCCCGTACATTGCTAAAGAGATCTTTTCACTGGCTTTCAGGATAGAAGGGAATAAATACGCATCCTCGTAGCAGCTGAAATCAGGAAAGTGGTTATCAACCAACAGCGATCGTCTAATAAACTGGCCGATGAAATGCGCCTGAATATCGCGGTGGATAAGGAATTTTTCAATCACCTGATGCTGCGATAAGGCAGTAACCTGCAAACCGTTCCACTTTAGCGGCTGCGGTTTACTTTCATAAACTTCATTCAGCGGTGCCAGCAGAATATCCGGTTTTTGCGCCTGCAAAAAAGGCACGATGTCAGCAAAAGAGTTCTGAAGAAGCTGATCGTCACCATCCAGCATCGTAACGTAGTCGCCACTGCATTTGCTGACGCCAAAATTTCTTACCTTGCCGATGTTACGGAACATCACGTCGAAGATTTTCACCTGGCTGAATGAGGCGGCAAAAGTGTGCAGCAACTCACTGGTGTTATCTGTGGATGCGTCATTCACCAAAACAATCTCAACCGCATCCTCAATGCCCGTGCAGGCATTTTTAAGGCTGTTTAATGTCTCGGCAATATACTTTTCGCAATTATGAGCCGTGACCAGGACGCTGAGCGTGCAGGGTGAATCCATCATTAGCCTCTATCGGTTAGCAGCTTGTGTGGCGAACAAGTCTATCGTTTTCTGTGCTGAAGGGAATGAAATTGTGTTGCACGGCTTTGGTGATCATCCTCACAACTCCACACCTCATTTATTAGCGCAACTAAACTTTCTCACCGCTTCGCCGATATTTTTCACCACTGAGTCCGTGCGCTTTGCCCCACGATTTTGGGGCTCTACGATCAACTTCTGGTGTGGAAAAATGTCATGATCGCAACGCCCTTGTCAGGCCCGGCGGCTTCGCCGGTGGAGATGGTTTCGCTCAAACGTATCGCCCAGCGCGCGGATAGCCTGGCGGTGATCCTCAGTTGGGCGCTGTTGCCGATTGCACTTGGCGTTGGCTGGCTCAATGACAGCGTGCTGGTGGCGCTGATTGCCGGCTTAGTGCTGGCGCTGCTGGCGACGTTTTTCGGCACCGCACTGCGCGGTACGCTCACGTCACGGCTGGTGTTATCCGCGCTGTTAATCGGCTGGGCCGGTTTGCTGATTCAGGTTGGCGGCGGCGAAACCGAGTATCACTTCTCGGTGTTTGTGCTGATGTCGGCGCTGCTGGCATGGCGTGATGTGCGCCCCTTATTGATGGGCGCTACGGCGGCCGCCACGCACCATGTGTTGTTCAATTATCTGCAGGAAAATGATCTTTTCGGCGTGGTGGTGTTCCATCATCCGGGCTGGGACATGGTGTTGTTCCACGCGCTGTTTGTGGTGGTGCAAACGGCGATGCTGCTGGTGATTGCGCGCCAGATGGCAGCCGATGCGCGCTCCGCCAGCGAAGTGGCGCAACTGGCGGCCCACATCAATCAGCAAGCCGGTTACCTCACGCTGAGTGCCGATACCCAGCAGAGTGAAACGCCATTCGCGCGCACCTTCAGCACTACGCTCGGCACCATGCACGGCACTTTGCATCAGGTCAGCGACGGCGTCGACCAGTTGCTGGCGGAGTCCGACAGCATTCTTGAACGCAACGCCGCGCTTTCGACGCGTACCGATGAGCAGGCGCAGGCGCTGGAAGTGGCAGCCAGCGCCATGACGGAAATCAGCATCGCCGCCAGCTTAACCCGCGACAAAGCGCAGAGCGCACGCGCGCTGGCGAGTGAAACCCGTGCGGTGGCGACGCGTGGTGAAGAGAATATTCAGTCGGCGATTCGCTCGATGGAAAAAATCAGCGAAGAGTCGAGAAGGGTGAAGATCATTCTGGAGCTGATCGACGGCATTGCGTTTCAGACCAATATTCTCTCGCTGAATGCCTCAGTGGAAGCGGCGCGCGCCGGTCATCAGGGCCGCGGTTTCGCCGTGGTCGCCAGCGAAGTGCGTAACCTGGCGATGCGCAGCGAAAGTGCGGCGCGCGAAATCCGTCAGCTGATGGATGCCAGTTCCACCAGCACCGAGCACGGCACCGTGCAGGTGGAGCATGCGGCACAAACCATGCGCGAGATTCATCGCAGTATTAGTGGGTTATCGCAGCTGGTGACGGAACTGTCGGAGATGAGTGAGCAGCAGAATTTGAGCATTGAGCAGATTCAGCAGAGCATCAATAGCATCGATCACAGCGTGCATCATAACGTGCAGCACGTGGCGGAAACGCTGCAGGTGGCGCAGCAACAGCAGCAGCAGGCTAATGCGTTGAAGCAGGCGATTTCGTTGTTTAGGTTGGGGTAAGTGCGGGGTTTGATAAGGTCGCCATGAATGGCGACCTTACGTCAATTACGCGACGCCATTCACCAGCAGCACGCGGTACTTCGCGCCTTTCAGGCGATGCGCTTTGGCTTCCTGATACGCCGGGCTGAAATACCAGCCTTTCGCCGCTTCAGCATCCGGAAACTCCAGCACCACCACGCCTTCCGCTTCCGGACCTTCCAGCGTTTCCAGCTGGCCATAAAACGCCAGCGGGGTGATCGGGTGAATGCCGCGCGCCTGGCCAGCTTTCTCTGCGTAGGTTGCCAGCTCGTCTTTGTCTAAGGTTTCGTCCTTAATAAACACCACATATGCAGCCATTACTTCTCTCCTCGCGCCTGACGTTTGTCTTCAGTGTTGTTATCGAAATCGGCGGCATCATGGCGCTCCAGCAGCTGATCCTGCGGCTCGGCACCAAAGGCGCGATTCACTTTACGACCACGAATCACCGCCGGACGCTCAGCAATCTCTTTCGCCCAGCGCACCACATTTTTGTACGACTGCGCATCAAGGAATTCGCTGCCGCCATATTGGTTGTTCAGCACCAGATTGCCGTACCACGGCCAGGTGGCGATGTCGGCGATGGTGTATTCATCACCGGCGAGGAAGCGATGGTCGGCCAGCTGGCGATCCAGCACGTCCAGCTGGCGTTTGGCTTCCAGCGTGAAGCGGTTGATGGCGTATTCGATTTTTTCTGGCGCGTAGTGATAGAAGTGACCAAAGCCGCCGCCGAGGTACGGTGCAGAGCCTTGCAGCCAGAACAGCCAGTTCAGGGTTTCGGTGCGGCCCGCCAGCGAGGTTGGCAGGAAGTGACCGAACTTCTCGGCCAGATAGAGCAGGATGTTGCCGGATTCGAACACGCGCTGTGGTGGCGTGACGGAATGGTCGCTCAGCGCCGGGATTTTCGAGTTCGGGTTGACATCGACAAATCCGCTGGAGAACTGATCGCCATCGCCAATACGGATCAGCCAGGCATCGTATTCGGCGTCTTTGGCACCGACCGCCAGCAACTCTTCCAGCAGGATGGTAATTTTCTGGCCGTTTGGCGTGCCGAGCGAGTAAAGCTGTAGCGGATGTTTGCCGACCGGCAGGGCTTTCTCGTGCGTCGGCCCGGCGGTTGGACGGTTGGTTTTCGCGCCGTTACCTTTGGCTTCCGGGTCCCAGGTCCAGACTTTCGCGGGCTGATACTGATGTTCCGACATAGTGGTTTCGCCTTGTTGTGTTTGTATTTTTGCTGCTACTGAGTGTAGCAGCGCGTGATACAGGCGATTTAACCGCGCTGGCGGTGCGACGCAAAGTCCGATTATGTAAAGTTCTCTTGCGTAAACAGCATAAAGTCCACTTTACCGGGCTGATAAGTATCGGGAATCTCGCCCTCTTCCAGATGCCGCAGCATCAGCGTTAACGCGAGCTGGGCATGGCGCAGGGTGTTTTGATCGAGGGTTAAGGTCAGCACGCGATCCTGCAATAGCCTGCGTGTGGTGCTGTACAACTCGTGCGTGACATACAGCACTTTGCCGTCGAGACGATGCCGCGCCAGCGCTTCGTGCACCTGTGTATTGCCAATGCCGGTGTTATACAACCCGACAATCGGCGGCGAGGCAGCCAGCGTTTTTTCTAGCAGACGGCTGATGCGTTCGCGTTCATCCTGACCGGCAAGAATCTCGCGCAGGCGCAGCTGCGGAAAGCGTTCGGCCAGCACCGCCTGAAACCCCTCAATGCGCAGGCGATGCGCGGCGTAATCGGCGCGTCCGCTCATCAACACCACTTCACCCGGCTGCGACAGCATGCTGCCGAGCATCAAACCGGCGGTGCGTCCGGCTTTGTATTGATCGATGCCGACGTGACACAGCCGCGCGGCATCGGGCAGATCGGCGACCAGGGTGATTACCGGCACGCCACGCGCTTTACAGGCGGCGAGCGCATCGTAGATCAGCGGGTTTTCATGGGCGAAGACGATCAGCGCGTCCATCTTTTTACTGCTGGCGGTAATGTGTGCGGCAAGTTTTTCCGGCGCGTTTTCCGGAATCAGCGTGCGATGCAGACGCAGGCGACGATAACCGAGTTCGTCGGCGAGTTTGGCAAAATCTTGCGCGAGTTGCTGGAAGAAGAAGGAGGCGTTACCGCTGAGCAGCACTTCGATCTGCCACGGATGGCGATGCTCCTCGGGCAGAATGCGTTTCAAACCGGCGTCACGCGCTGCCTGCAGGATTTTTTTGCTCATGGCGGGCGATACGCCGCCGCGATCGTTGAGTACCCGGTCAACCGTGGCAACACCCACGCCCAGTTGTTTTGCCAGCTCGGCCAGCGTCACTGCTTTCATGTTGCGTGCATTCCATCAGAGCGGGCCCTCATCCTAACCTTCTCCCGCCAGCGGGAGAAGGGACTGTTTAGTTCCCTCTCCCTGTGGGAGAGGGCTAGGGTGAGGGCATCAGCGCCCACTTAACTAACCCAACAGCTCACGCTCAATCAGCTCACGGGTTTCCACCGCCTGATACTTCATCTTTTCCGGATAGCCAAACAGCGCCGCCGAGATAATCGACTCGCCGCCGACCTTAAAGGTACGGTTGGCGAAATTCATCTCGCGCAGCGCTTCAAACAGCGCATCGAAATTCACTTCGCCTTCACCGACCGCCACATGCTGGTGGATAGTCGCATCCACGCCAGGCGGGTTAACGATATAGCGGCAGTGTTTGGTATGGTTCATGGTATCGGCGATCAGCATATGCGACAGATCGTCACCGGCGTAATGCAGCATGTTCTTCACATCGCCCACGCCTTTGTCGTAGTAGAAGGTGTGCGGTGCGCTGTAGATGTACTTGACGTTTTCGCTGCGGAACGACTTCACAATGTCTGCGGTTTCGTTGTTCTGCTCGCAGAAATCCCACGGGTGCGCCTGTATCTCGACGCGGATACCTTCACGTTCGATGATCGGCAGCAGCTCTTCCATCGAGCGATAGAACATCTCTTCACAAATTTCCGGCTCGTTGGGATTGCCCGACAGCTCGGTGTTGATCACCTGCACGCCCATTTCGACGGCGATCTCGATCATGCGTTTCCAGTTCTTCACCGCCGCCTGACGACGCAGTTCATCCGGGCCAGACCAGCGATAAACGGTAATGAATGAGGAGATTTCCAGCCCGGTGGCATTCAGCGCATTTTTGTATTCGCGCATGATTTCACGGCTGGCTTTCGGATGTTTATAGAACGGATTGATCTGCGGGTGCGGCGACTGCTCGATGTACTTGTAGCCCCATTCCGCCACCTGATGCACCATGCGCGTAATGCCAAGATCCCTGATTACATCCACATCAAAAGCGATTTTCATTGTTTTCTCCTAAGCGTTAAGCGGTGTGGACTTTGATGATGACCATACGGATCTTTTTCCATGCTTCATCACTTTTTCTGATGCGAAACCATCAGCCTAAACCGCCTTTAATGCGCCAATAAATATCAAACATTTATTCTGAATGGTATGGAAATGAAATGGGTTATTCCGTTTTTGCGAGGGCGATCAAAATACTGAGAGATTCTCTATCACCCGATGCCGTTTAATGATGATTTCTGCGTTTGAGGATTGGTGATTTTTAGCGGGTTAGGGCATTATTTTTGATAATTTATTATCATTTTTAATCCGGAAATAGCGTATGAGTAAAATCACCATGACC
This sequence comes from Pantoea trifolii, assembly GCF_024506435.1. NCBI lineage: Bacteria > Pseudomonadati > Pseudomonadota > Gammaproteobacteria > Enterobacterales > Erwiniaceae > Pantoea > Pantoea trifolii. The sequence goes on from NZ_JANIET010000001.1 coordinate 496,121, forward strand.
GCGATTGCCGCCGCTGCCGGTGTTGGCGTGGCGACAGTCGATCGCGTATTGAACCGTCGTGCGCCGGTGCGCGCCGCCACTGAACAGAAGGTGCTGGAAGCAGCCAATCGCCTCGGTTATCGCATCGGCAATGTGCCACTGCTGAGCGGCATCGCGCACGCCTCGAGCGTAACGCTGCGCATGGGCTTTATCCTGCTGTCAAAATCCTACTCGTTCTATCATTCCCTCACTGATGCGCTGCGCCAGCATACGCAGCCGTTTCATCCGGCAGGCAGCGAACCGCTGTTTACCTGGCACGACATCGATGATGTGGAAGCGGTGGTGGCCTCGCTGTATGCGCTGGCCGAGCAGGTGGATGCCATTGGCCTGGTCGCGCTGGATCACCCGCTGATTCGCCATGCGATAGAAAACATATCGCGTCAGGGCGTGCGGGTTTATGCGCTGTTTTCCAACTTTTCACCGTGCGGCCACGCCGGTTATGTCGGCCTGGATAACCAGAAAGCCGGGCGCACTGCCGCGTGGATTGCCACCCATCTGCTGCATCAGCCGGGCTCGGTCGGCGTGCTGGTGGGCGACCATCGCTTTATCTGTCAGGAGAGTAATGAGATCAGTTTCCGCTCCTATCTGCGCGAACAGGACAGCGCGCGGCGCGTGCTGGAGCCGCTGAAGACCAATGAATCGATTGATGGCGGCTACCGTTCCACGCGTCAGTTACTGGAAGAACATGCCGATTTGGCGCTGATCTTCGCGCCGTGCGGCGGCATTGAGGGCGTGATTCACGCGTTGCGCCAGCAGCCGCAGCGCAAGGTGGCGTTGATTTGTCATGGTCCGGTGAAAGAGGGCGAGCTAGCGCTGATTGATGGCACTATCACGGTGATGATCCGCAACCGCATCGACGAAATGGCCATGCGTCTGGCGCAGATGGTGCAGCAGCATCATGCCGAACCGGGCGATCATTTCACTCAGATCATCCTGCCGTTCGATATCGTCACGCGTGAAAACCTGTAAAGCGCGTCATTGCTGGTTTTGATATTTTTTCTATCATTTTAATGATGCGAAATACTATGATCGCTATCAAAAAATGAATGTTTCATGGTTGTTGGTGATGAAATATTTATTTGATACTTGCGCTATCCACTACCGCAAGGAACGATCATGACTATTCATATTGCTAACGCGCCCTGTAGCTGGGGCGTTGATGACCCGAAAAATCCTTTCCTGCCGCCGTGGCAGAAAGTCCTGAGTGAAGCGTCGCAGGCCGGTTATAAAAGCATTGAGCTGGGCCCGTGGACCTATCTGCCGGTTGAACCTGCCGAACTGCGTCAGCAGCTGGAAGCGCACGACCTGTCGCTGGTGGCGGGCACCATTTTTGATAATTTGGTGAGCGAAGCCAATTTCCCGGCGATGGTTGAGCTGACGCACAACATCTGTCGCAACTTGTCTTTGGTGCCAACCGCCAGCAAAACCCATGCGGATAACAAACCTGCGCCTTATCTGGTCATTATCGACTTCGGTAATCCAGAACGCGCCAAATATGCCGGTCAATCCGCCAAGGCGCCGCGCCTGTCAGATGAGGAGTGGCAGCGCATGATGCAGCACATCACCACGCTGAGCCAGATTGCCTGGAACGAATACGGCGTGCGCGCGGTGATCCATCCGCATGCCGGCGGCTGCATTGAGTTTGCCGACGAGCTGCAACAGCTGGTGGAAGACATCCCGCACGAGGTTGCCGGTTTGTGCCTCGACACTGGACACTTGTACTACTCCGGCATGGATCCGATTCCTTACCTCAGCCGCTACTGGGATCGCATTGATTATCTGCACTTCAAAGACGTTAACGATGGGGTATGGCGCGACGTGATTGCACGCGGCGTCGATTTCTTCGCTGCCTGTGCAGAAGGCGTGATGTGCCCGATTGGCAAAGGGGCAATTGATTATCCGGCGGTGCGCGCCTTCCTGGCAGAGCGCAATTATCAGGGCTGGATCACCGTCGAGCAGGAGCGCGATCCGCGCGATGCCGACACCAGCCTGCGTGACGTCACCGCCAGCCTGCACTATTTGCAATCGGTCGGATTCTGAGGAGAACAACATGATCAACGGCATTAAGGCTTTGGATCGCTCGCTGCGCTGGGGCATGGTTGGCGGCGGCGGCACCAGCCAGATTGGGTATATTCATCGTTCGGCGGCCACACGTGACAACAACTTTACGCTGCTGGCGGGCGCGTTCGATATCAACGCCGAGCGTGGCCGCGCCTTTGGCACCTCGCTGGGGATTGACGCCGAACGCTGCTATGCGGATTACGAAACGATGTTTGCGGCAGAAGCGGCGCGTCCGGACGGCATTGAAGCGGTGTCGATCGCCACGCCTAACAACACGCACTTCACCATCTGCCGCGCCGCGCTCAATGCGGGTTTGCATGTGGTGTGCGAAAAGCCACTGTGTTTCACCGCCGTTGAAGCCGATGAGCTGGAACAGCTGTGCGCCGAGAAGAAGAAAATCATCGGCGTGACCTACGGTTATGCCGGCCATCAGTTGATTCATCAGGCGCGCGAGATGATTGCGGAAGGTTTGCTGGGCGAGATCCGCATCATCAACATGCAGTTCGCACACGGCTTCCATAACCAAGCGGTGGAATTGCAGAACGAAAGCACCAAATGGCGCGTCGATCCGCGCTTCGTCGGGCCGAGCTATGTGCTGGGCGATTTGGCGACGCATCCGCTGTTTATCGCTGAAACCATGGTGCCGCATCTGCAGGTGAAACGCCTGCTGTGCAGCCGCCAGAGCTTTGTCAAAACCCGTGCGCCGCTGGAGGATAACGCCTTCGTGATGATGGAGTACGACAACGGCGCGGTCGGCACCATGTGGGCATCGGCGGTGAACTGCGGTTCGATGCACGGCCAGAAAGTGCGGGTGATCGGCGAAAAAGCCAGCCTGGAGTGGTGGGACGAACAGCCGAATCAGCTGCGCTATGAAGTGCAGGGCGAGCCGGTGCAGATTCTTGAGCGCGGCATGGGTTATCTGCATCAAAGCGCGCTGGCTGACGATCGCATCGGCGGCGGGCATCCGGAAGGATTGTTTGAAGCCTGGTCCAATCTTTATCGCCGTTTTGCGCTGGCAATGGATGCCACCGATCGTGGCGATCGGGCGTTCCTCAAAGACTTCTGGTATCCAGGCGCGCATGCCGGTTTGATGGGCGTGCGTTGGGTGGAGCAGTGCGTGAAATCTGCCGATGCGGGAGCGGTGTGGGTGGATTGTTAAGATAGGTGCGGTAGTTGGCAAGGTCGCCATTTATGGCGACCTGAAATTCAGTGTGAACGCAAATCGCTGAGGAAGCGCTGTGCGCGTGGGTGTTGCGGTTGGGTGAAGAACTGTTCCGGCTGTGATTTTTCCAGAATCTGTCCCTGATCCATAAACCAGATGGTATCCGCCACTTCACGGGCAAAGTTCATCTCGTGGGTGACGCACATCATGGTCATTCCTTCCTGCGCCAGACCGCGCATCACCGACAACACTTCGCCGACCATCTCTGGATCGAGCGCCGAAGTCGGTTCATCGAACAGCATCACCGGCGGCTTCATCGCCAGCGCACGGGCAATCGCCACGCGCTGCTGCTGGCCGCCAGACAGCTGCGCCGGATAGGCATCGGCTTTATGCGCTAAACCGACGCGTTCCAGCAATTCACCGGCCTGACGACGCGCTTCGCTGCGCTTCACGCCCAGCACTTTCATCGGTGACATCATGATGTTTTCGGCTACCGACACATGCGGGAACAGGTTGAAGCTCTGAAACACAAAGCCGATGCGCGTGCGAAGTTGATTGAGGCGCGTGCTGCTGCCGTGAATATCGGTGCCATCAAACACGATCTGGCCGTCATCAATTGGCTCTAAGCGGTTAACGGTGCGAATCAGCGTCGATTTGCCCGAGCCGGACGGGCCGCACACCACCACCACTTCACCGGGATTAATCTCGGCGCTCAGGTTGGTCAGCGCCTGATACGCGCCGTACCATTTGTTAACCTGATTAAACATGATCATCGGTCCCATGCGGTTTCCTTATTGCGAAGAGGTTTTAGTCAGCATCACCGCGGGCGCCACGCTGGGCGTTGGCAGCGGCGGTTGACGACGTTTCTGCGCAATGTGCGCTTCGAGTTTATTGGCCAGCCAGGTAAGGCTGAAGCAGATGATGTAGTAACTCAGCGCCACAATGGCGAACACCTGGAACGGTTTGGTCAGCAGCTGATTACTCACCTGATTGGCGGCAAAGGTCAGCTCCGGCACGTTAATCACGTAGCCGAGCGTACTGTCTTTGATGATTGACACCAGTTGGCTAACCAGGCTCGGCAAGGTGTTAAACAGCGCCTGCGGCAGAATCACCAGACGCAGGGTTTTCAGGTGGCTCATGCCCAGCGCGCGTGAGGCTTCGTATTGGCCGTGCGGCAGCGCCTGAATGCCACCGCGCACAATCTCGGCGATATAGGCACTCTCATAGATCACCAGCGTACACAGCATGGTGGCGAAACCGCTGATGTTGTGGCCAATCAGCAGCGGCACGCAGAAGTAGGTCCAGAACACCACCATCATCAGCGGGATGCCGCGCAGCAGGTAAACCCAGCCGGTGGCGGGCCAGCTCAGCCAGCGCCACGGCGACAGACGCGCCAGGCCCAGCAGCACACCAATCGGAAACGCCAGCAGCACCGCCAGCACCGAGATCAGCAGCGTACAGAGCACGCCGCCAATCGGACCGTTCGGGTATTGCCCCATCAACAGCAGCATGCCGTTGTCATGCAAAATGGTGAAAATCTCAAACATCGCCATTACCTCGCATAGACGCGCTGGAAGCGGCGGGCCAGCAGTGCGCCAAGGCCCATCAGCAGCAGGGAGAAGAACAGATAGCCCACGGTCGCCACGATGTAGGATTCGAAGGTACGGAACGTTTGGTTCTCAATATCACGCGTCACATAGGTCAGATCCGCCACGCCAATCACCATCGCCAGGCTGGTGTTTTTAAACAGCAGCACCGTGTGATTGATCATCGCGGGCAGCGCGTTGCGAATGCCCTGTGGCAGAATCACGCCGCGCATGGCGCGCACGTAGCTCATGCCGAGTGCGCGCGCGGCTTCGTTCTGGCCGTCGGGAATGGCGCGCAGGCCGCTGCGGATATCTTCGGAGAAGTACGCCGCCTGACACAGACCCAGCGCGGTGAGGGAGAACAGGAACTCGGCGTTGTAGTTGTTGATCCACATCTGCAGCGCCTCTGGCAGCAGCGTGGGAATGGCGAAGTACCACATCATCAACTGGATCAGCGTCGGCACATTGCGGTGATAAGAGACATAGGCTTTGACCAGCCCGACCGCGATGCGGTTTTCAGTCAGGCGGATCACCACCAAAAGCAGCGCCAGCACCATTGCCAGCAGCCAGGCACCCAACGCCAGTTCAAGGGTGATCACCGTTCCGTCAACGATCATCTGGCCGTACTGGCCGGTTATCACACTGCTGAAATCGAGAGCCATTCTGTTACCTCATGGTCGCAAATTACGCGCTGTGGTCGCCCGGTCGCATAGTGGAAAGACCACCCGGCACCTGCAGCGTTGGGGTGATTTCGATGTTGCCAATATTCACCGCCAGCGGTGCCGCGAGCGCGAAGGCGACGCAGTCGGCGATATCTTTGGCCTGCGGCAGTTCAAAGCCATCAATGAAGCGGCGGCGCGCCTCTTCGTGATCGCCCGACACGTTGCCGAAGATATCGGTGGCGACGCGGCCCGGACAGATTTCGGTGATGCGCACGCGTGCGCCGTAGCAATCGACGCGCAGCTGGCGCGAAAGGGCATGCACACCGGCTTTGGTGGCGTGATACACCGAGTTGCCGTTGAAGTTGTAGATGGCAGCAATCGAGGTGATGTTGAAGACGTGGCCGCGATCGCGTTTCACCATGCCCGGCACCAGCAAGCGGCATAGATGCAGCACCGCGCGCAGATTGACGTCGACCTGGGTTTCAATCACGTTCTCGTCGGCATCAAGGATCGATCCCGGATGCGACAGGCCTGCGTTGTTGACCAGAATGTCGATTTCGAGATCTTTGCACAGCGCGGTCAGCGCGTTGACGTCGCTGACATCCACCGCATGCGGAATACAGCCGGTACGATCGGCCAGCGCCGCCAGCTGCTCTTTACGGCGCGCCACCGCGTGCACGGTGATGCCCTCTTTGCACAAGCGTTCAACGATCGCTTCGCCCATTCCCGCGGATGCGCCGGTTACCAGCGCGGTTTTGTAATCTGAAAATGGCATCTGCCTCTCCTCGTTATGGCGTCTTTTGACTGTATGCAGTTATGCCGCAAGGGCATAAGACATAAAAATTTTGAGGCAATAAGCGCCCCTTATAACCCCGTTCGCCCGCCATTTATGGCGACCGAAACGTCAACACGTCCTCGTCATACTCCACCGCAGACAAATGCTCTGCCGCGAACGACTGCACCGTGCCGCCATCCGGGCTGATCACCGGCACATACAGCGGGCCAACCTGCACCAGCGCCACCACTTCACCGGCCGTGATCTGCTGGCCGGGCGCGACAAAATCCTGCTGGCTATGCGGATGGCGGCGCAGCAGCGTGCCGGGCATCGGTGCGCCAATGCGTTGTGTGATGGAGGGGATTTCAGCGGCGGGAACCGTGGCAGGCGCGGGCGTGGCTGGCGTGGCGGCGAAGGTCAACCGCACCGACCAGTGCTTGCCATCGAGCGCCAGACTGTTCAGCCCGGAGGATTGCATCTTGCGTGCCAGCGCGCGCAGCGTCGGCAGCGGTATTGCGGTTTTATCCATGGAATTCCCGTCAAAGCGAAACACGCCCGCCTGAGCGGGCAAAATCGTAATCTAGCGCGTTCGCAATACGGGCAGTAAGAGGGTTTCGCTTTGCGGCAATAAGCGGGACTTATCCCACTAAGGTCAGTGGATGATTCTCAACGTTGCGGCGCGACATCAGCGACAGCAGGATCGATTTCACCGCTTCGGCCGGCTGTGACAGCGGCAGGTGATCCGACATGCAGAACGACAGCGACACCTGCACATCCGGATCGACGATCTTCGCCATCCACGCATCGCCGCTTTTCAGCATCGCGCGCGCGGCGGATTCCGGCATGATGGTGGTGCCGAGCCCGGCGCTGAGCGCGGCATTCAGCGTGGTTTGTGACTCGATCTCACATTTCACGCGGTACTGCAGATTGTTGTGTACGAAGGCATCGTCGAGCACTTTGCGCATGATGTTGTAAACGCGCGGCAGGAACAGATCGTATTGCGCCACCTGCGCCAGCGGGATCTCTTTCACCGGTTGCGCGAGGCTGAACGGGCAGACGAAGTAGAGATCCTCTTTCATCAGCGGCATAAAGCGCAGGCCGTGAATGGTGCGGTGATCGTAAATTACCGCCATATCCATGCGGCCATTCATAATCAGCTCGCTAAGCGTGGTGCCGAAGTTTTCATTGAAGTAGAGCACGATGCCGGGATGCTGCTGCTGCACTTCCATCATCAGCGGCAACGCGAGGTTTTGTGCGGCGGTGCCCGGCGCTAAGCCCACTGAGACGCTGCCGCTCAGCGATGCGCCAACCAGCTCAATGGCACTTTGTGCCTGTTCGCACTGGCGCAAAATCGCCTGCGCGTGGGAGTAGAGCGTTTTACCGGCTTCGGTCGGCGTCACGCCGCGCTTGGTACGAATGAGCAGTTGCTGATTCACTTCCCCTTCCAGCGTAGCCAACTGCTGGCTCAGCGCGGGCTGGGCAATATGCAAAATATCGGCGGCCTGGGTCAGGCTGCCTACATCAACAATTTTAACAAAGTACTTCAGGCGACGAAGATTCATGAACGCTTCCTCCAACAGAACGCATAGCGGGTATCAAGCAAAGTTGATGCCAAAATAAGCTTTCGCGAATGAACTCAGACAGGAGGGTAGAGCCACAGTGCCTCCTAAGGCCGATGCTGAGTTGGACAGTTGCCGTGACGGCGAGGGTAAAACAGCGACCTTTGCACTGGTATGGTGCGATTCACTCATTAGATTTGGCGATGATGGGAGTGAGTAAACGGGCGTTGCGCGCTGTTAACCGGCACTCAAAGTAACACTCTATTAACATTGCGTCAGGCGCTGACGCGTGACCTGCCGCGCATTTCCACATCAGGCTCGCCACCTTTATGGCGAAAGTGTGCGGTCGGTTCAGTCATCGCTTTGTGTTATATCACCACAACAAAGCACTATTAACTGCCGCTTCGGGCAAAAACCTATCCTCTGGTAAACGTCGTGTTTGCAGCTTGCTGCAAGCCGTTCATGCTGACACTGAGCCAGGATAAACCCATGCCCGAGATAGCCAATCGATTAAAGAATGTCACCGTTTCTGCCTCTGTTGCTATGACCCAAAAGGCCCGCGATCTCGCCGCGCAGGGTATTGATGTGGTAGCACTTTCCACCGGTGAACCCGATTTCCCTACGCCACCTCACGCGATTGAAGCCGCTTACGCCGCCGCGCGCGCCGGAGATACGCGCTATCCGCCTACCGACGGCACGCCAGCGCTGCGCAAGGCGATCCAGCTGAAGTTCAAACGCGATAATCAGCTCGATTACGACGTCAGCCAGATCCTCACCGCCGGCGGCGCTAAGCAGATCATCTTTAACGCGATCCTCGCGACCATTAATCCGGGCGATGAAGTGGTGATCCCAACGCCGTCGTGGATCAGCTATGCCGATATCGTCAAATTCGCCGGTGGCGTTCCGGTGGCGCTGCCGTGTGCGCAGGAGAACGGCTTCAAGCCGCTGCCTGTTGATTTAGACGCCGCCATCACCGACAAAACCAAATGGTTGCTGCTCAACTATCCGAGTAATCCCACTGGTTCGGTGGCGAGCAAAGCGGAGCTGCACGCGCTGGGCGAGGTGCTGTTGCGCCATCCGCAGGTGTGGATCATGACCGACGATATCTACGAGCACCTGATTTACGACGATGTGCGCTTTTATACGCTGGCGCAGGTTGAGCCGCGTCTCTATGACCGCGTGCTGACGGTGAACGGTGTGTCGAAAGCTTATTCCATGACCGGCTGGCGTTTGGGCTTCTGCGGCGGCCCGGCACCGTTGATCAAAGCAATGAGCAACGTGAATACGCAGAACAGCGGCGGCGTTTGCACCTTAACCCAGGCCGCGGCGGTGGCGGTGCTGGAAGGCCCGCAGGATCTGTTGCAGGAGCGCGCGCACATCTATCGTCAGCGCCGCGATTACGTGCTGGAGCGCTTGACGTCGATTGACGGCCTGCGCTGCCATAAACCGCAGGGCGCATTTTATCTGTTTGTGAATATCGCGGGCTACATTGGCAAAACCAGCGCCGGTGGCCGGTTGATCACCAATGATGCCGATTTTGTGCTGGCGCTGATTGAGGAGCAGCACGTGGTGACGGTGCAGGGCGCGGCGTATGGCATGAGCCCGTTTATCCGCTTGTCGTATGCCACGAGCATGGAGCGGTTAGAGACGGGATGCGATCGTATAGCGGCGTTTTGTGGTGGTTGCGTTTGATGTCCCGGTCGCCGTAAATGGCGACCCTACAAAACTTATTATTGCGCGATAACCTCTGCGGCCGGGGCGACCTGATGGCCGCAGGCTTCGATTTCGCTGCGCACAATGGTGGCGAGCGCCAGCGAACCTGGCGTGTCGCTGTGAACCAGAATCGAGCGCGCACGCACCGCAATCTCTTCACCTTCAATCGTCGTTACCGTGCCATGCTGCAAAAACTGGCGCACGCGGGCGCGCAACGCGGCTTCCTCTTTGATCACCGCACCGGCAATGCCGCGCGGCACTAAACGGCCTTGTGCGTCATAGGCACGATCCGCCAGAAACAGCGTCAGCGTCTTCAGGCCAGCGGCCTGCGCGGCGGCTTCGATGATGGTATCGGGCTGGGCGAAGATGATCAGATCGCTATTGATGCGCACCACCAATTCCATCACCTGTTGCGCCAGCGCGGCATCGCGGTTGACGATGTTGCCCATCGCAGCGTGGAAACTGAAGTGGCAAACATAGGTGCCTTCCGCGCGGGCAATCGCCGTGAGCGCGCCGAGCTGATAGGCCACTTGCTGGCAAATCTCTTCGGCGCTAAACGGCAGTTCGCGGCGGCCAAAACCCTGACGATCCGGCAAGCCAGGATGCGCACCAATCCCCACGCCATGTGCCTTCGCCAGCCGCACCATGTTGCTCATGATCGCTGGATCGCCGGCGTGGAAACCGCAGGCGATATTAGCCGATGACACCACTTTCATCAGCGCGGCGTCATCGCACAGCTGGTACACGCCAAAGCCTTCACCCATATCGGAATTCACATCTATCTTCATGTCTGGTTCCTTGTGCGGATTAAACGGTAAGCGCTTTACGCAGTGGCTGGCAGCTAAGGCGCAGGCGGCTCAGCCAGCGCGTGACTTCCTGTTCGATGGCGATCGCTTCGCGCACATCACATTGGATCAGCTGGATCGACTGGCCCGGCAGCACTTGCCCCAGCCGCCACAGATCCTGCTCGATCACGCCCGCGATCTTCGGATAGCCGCCAGCGGTGTTGGCATCGCTCAGCTGGATGATCGGTTCGCCGCCCGGCGGCACCTGCACAATGCCGGGGATTAGCCCGTACGATCGCATCTCAACGGTCTCTGACGGGAAGATCGGATCGCCTGAAAGCCGATAGCCGGTACGATTGCTTTGATTCGATACCTGCCACGACTGCTGCCAGAAACGCGCGGCATCGGCGGCAAACAGCGGGTATTCGCCGGAGGGAATGGCACGCAGCTGGATGTCTCCGGCGCTGTTGCGGGGAAAACAGGCGTGTAATGCGCTGTCTGGCGGTTCGATGCCGATGCCGCTGTGGGGAAGTGCCGGGCTGCAACTGTCGCCGAGCGCCAGCCGATCACCACGCTGTAGCGGACGTCCTTCAACGCCGCCGAAGCCGCCGCGCAGCGCGGTACTGCGCGAGCCGAGCACCAGCGGCACATCGATGCCGCCCGCAATGCACACATAGCCACGCGCGCCGCTGCGTGGATAACGCAGTTCCAGCACTTGCCCGGCCCGCACGCTGCAGCCCCACCACGGCGGCAGCGGCGTGCCATCCAGCGTGGCGCGGCAATCGGCACCGGTCACCGCGATGCTGCTTTTTTGCAAAAAACGCAGGCGAAACGGAAACAGCTGCACTTCAATCGCCGCTGCATTTTCGTCGTTGCCGAGCAGAAGATTACCAGCACGCAGCGCCAGCGGATCCATCGCGCCGCTCACCGACACCCCCATGTGGCGATAATTGAAGCGACCTAAATCCTGCACCGTGTTCAGCGCACCGCTCTGTTCGATCTCAATCACAGCTCAATCCTCTGCGGCAGAAAACGGATGCGATCGCCCGGTGCCATCAGCGCGGGCGATGCGGCCAGCGGATCAAATACCGCCAGCTCGGCAAAACCAATCGCGTTCCAGCCGTTCGGGCCGGTCAGCGCCGAGACGCCCGCCTGCGCGCCGCCGATGGTGACGGTGCCTTTCAGCATGCTGAGCGACGGCACTTTCTTGCGCGGCGTTGCGAGTAGCGGATCCAACCCATGCAGATAACCGAAGCCCGGCGCGCTGCCCAGCGCAAATACGGTGTATTCACTTTGATGATGCAGGCGCACCACGTCGCGCGGGCTTAAGCCGGTATGGCGACAGACCGCCTCGAGATCGGTGGCGTGTTCACCACCGTAATGCACCGGGATTTCAATCAGTTTGCCCTGCGGACTGATCGCCTGCGCCTGATCCCAGGCAGCATGCAGCTGCATGCGCACGGCGTTTTCATCGGCTGGGATATGGCGGAACAGCACCAGCAGATTGGTGACGCCGGGGATCAGCGCTTCAATGGCTTCGTCGGCATGCAGCAGGCGCGCCAGCGACCAGATGCGCCGCTGCGCCGGGAGATCGAAACCGCCCGGCGCTTCCACCAACCACGCGCGTGCGCCGATGGTGGAGAGCTTAATATCAGAGGAGCAAGCCAGCGCGGGGGCGCTGGCGGGCGGGAGTGCAGAGTGCGACTTCACGGGCATGGTTATTCCAGCGGTTCAAATTTCAGACTGGAGAGCGGCTGTACGCGCTCTTCGCGCACCATTTTGTATTCGGTGTTGGGCCCAATCCATGTATCCCAGATTTTGTCGATGGTGCCGTCATCGTCCATCGCCTTCAGGCTGCTGTTGACGCTGGCCAGCAGTGCCGGTTCATCACGCTTCATGCCAACACCAATCGGCTCCAGCGCCATCGGCTCTTTGATCATCGCCAGATTGATGCCGTCTTTTTTCGCCTGCGAAATGGTTTTGATGCCGGTCATGGTGTTGGTGACGAAGCCGACCGATTTGTTCTGCTCCAGTGCGAGGAATGCGGAGGCCGAATCCTGGAAGGTCACCGCTTTGCCGCCTTTAATGTGGATCGACTGTTCAGAGGTGGTGCCTTTGGTAGCGCTGATGCGTTTGCCCTGGAAATAGCTCAGCGGCTTATCGGCCAATGGTGCTTTCACCAGCAGCATCTCTTTGGCGACGTAATAGGGATCGCTGAACTGAATCTGGTTGCCGCGGGTTTTGGTATAGGCAAGGTTAGCGATCAGCACGTCGGCGCGGCCAGTGGCAATCACCGCAATACGCGCTTCCACCGAGGTGGGCACCAGTGTCAGTTTGACGTTCATCTGCTTCGCCAGCGCGTTGCACAGATCGATATCCATGCCCGCCAGCTGACGCGTTTTCGGATCCGGGGAAGAGAAGGGCGGCACGTCCGAATAGACCGCACACTTCAGCTCGCCGCTGGATTTGATGTTCGCCATCATGTCTGCATGAGCAGCCGAAATAGCCAGCAGCGGCAGCAGTGCCAGCCCGATGGTGGTACGTCTTTTCATGGTCATGTGAACTTCCTCAATGATGAATACCACGGCGTCACCGGGACGGAGCGCCTGATTTCTCGCTTTTCTGGACTATATCGGCTTTGTTTTCAGACGAAAAAGAGGGAAACCCTGTCGTGCAATAGCAAAAAAATATGGCTAAGCGGCGCATAAGTTCTTTCTATTCGGGCAGAGCAAAAAAGTGTTATCCAGCGCACACTTTTCTCGCCAGGCTGGTCGCATATCCTCTCGGCAGTCCCGCCGATTGCATGTGGTAGAGAGAAGTGAAAAAGCATGAATGCCCGATTAGGCGTGTTATTGAAGATAGTGGCCGCGCTGTGCGCCACCTTGATGCTGGCGTGTGTGAAGGGATTGAACGGCGCCATTCCCACTGGCGAAGTGATATTTTTCCGCAGTTTTATCGCGCTGTTTCCGCTGCTGATTTGGCTGAAAATGCAGGGCAACGTGCTGGAAAATCTCAAGACGCGTAACCTGTTTGGTCACTTCATTCGTGGCTTCTCCGGTACCGGCGGCATGTATTTTAACTATCTGGCGCTGGTGTATATCTCACTCGCTGATGCGACGGCGTTAAGCTATGCCGCGCCGCTGTTTACCGTGATTCTGGCGGCAATGCTGTTGAAAGAGCGGGTGCGGGTTTCGCGCTGGATCGCGGTGGTGGTGGGATTATCCGGCATTCTGATCATGCTCTCTTCCAGCCTGAGCGCCAGCGGCGCGCTGTTTTCTCAGGGTGCCAGCAACGCGACGGCGAGCCTTGGCGTGGCATTTGCGCTGATTGCGGCGCTGTGTTCCGCGACCTCTAACGTACAAATTCGCTTTCTCAACGGCATCGAAAAGCCGGGCGCGATTGTGTTCTATTTCTCTGTAATGACGACCCTTATTGGCCTGGCGACGGCGCTGTTTGGCTGGAGCAAACCGAGCGCGTTACAGCTGTTGTTGCTGGTGGGCTGCGGCCTGTTTGGCGGTCTGGCACAGATTCTGGTGACGCTTAGCCTGCGTTACGCCGATGCCTCACTGCTGGCACCGTTCGATTACACCACGCTGGTGTGGTCGATGCTGATTGGCTATCTGTTCCTGAACAGCCTGCCGGGCAGCACCACCTTGCTGGGCGCATCGATTGTGGCGCTGGCCGGGATATTTGCGGTGTGGCGTGAGAATCGCCAGCGCAAGCTGGCGATGGTGAGTAGCACGCCGTAGGGTTGCCATTAATGGCGACCTGGTGCGCATAAATACGCACCCTACGACGGCAAAAGATTAGCGGAATACATCATCAATGATTTCAACCTGCTTGGTGCGCAGCGTCTCATCCAGCCAGCCACGTTCCAGCGCGCCGGTTTTCGCCAGTTCGAAGTTGTGTTCATCAACAATGAGATACGCCTGCGCCGCTTCGAGAATGCGCGCGGCATCCTGACGTGGAATCACAATCACACCATCCGCATCACCCAGCACGATATCACCCGGCGAAACGTGAATTTTGCCGCAGGCAATCGGCACGTTGATCTCGCCGGGACCGTCTTTGAACGGGCCACCCGGCGTGTGACCGGCGGCGTAGATGGGGAAGTCCATGCGTGACAGCCCTTCGATGTCGCGGACCGGTCCGTCCAGCACAATGCCTTCCATACCACGCTGTCTGGCATAGGTCGCCATCACTTCACCCATCAGCGACTGGCTGCGATCGCCTTCGTTCGACAGAATAATCACATCGTTTCGACCTGCCATATCCAGCGCTTTATGCAGCATCAGGTTGTCACCGGAACGCGCTTTAACTGTCACTGCCAGGCCACACATGATCGGTTGGCGCGGCGCGGTTTTCAGGCTGATCTCTGCCGACAAAGCGGGCAAGCGGCTCATGCAATCCGCTACCACTGCGGCCGGTAATCGGCGAAAGGCTTCCAGCAGCGGTTCGGCATCGGCGGGACGGCGTAAATAGATTCGGTTTCCTGCGCTCATGGTTATTTTCCTGTAGGGAGTGATTTAATTAATCGAATCGTGTTTCTGAATAAATAATTAAATATGAAAGTAAGTGATTTTATTTTTCGTTTTGAACAGTCATTACTTCAATGATTAGGGCGTTAGGCTAACAAGCTGAATCAGCAGGTTATTACTGGGATGAGATTAAGCTTACGCGATTGCGCAGGTGTTGCGTATGGGATGTTACGGCTAACCGAGACAGGATCACGAATTAATATGTAAAATAGATTTAACTCACTGATAATTAATTTTATTGGATTTTATTATGGGGGAATAGATTAAAAGTATTAGCTAGGGATAAATAAATTGGTATCGATCAATGCTGAATAATCAACGTGTAGGGAAGGAAAGGAGGCAGTGGTTGAGATTAGCAAACGCAGAAAAGCAAAAACCCAGCCATAAGCTGGGTTTTCAGAATGTTGGTGCCCGGACGCGGAATCGAACCACGGACACGGGGATTTTCAATCCCCTGCTCTACCGACTGAGCTATCCGGGCAACGGGGCGCATTAAACCCTAATGGCTTATCGTCGTCAACGGCTTTCGTCAAAAAAGCGCTGCAATCGTGATTGATTGCTTGCTTTTCAGACAAGATGGATAAAAAGGCTACGCCAGCGCACCATTTTTGCGGCACAGCGCGATGCCGAGTACATCTTCCGCCAGGCGGCGCGCCGTCGCCACATCCTGTACGTTACGTTTCACCAGCAGTTTGCTCAGGCAACCTTCCAGAATCAGCTCCATCTGATCGGCCACCATGGTGGGATTATCCAGCGCTAAATCGACCAGAATTTCATGGGTGAATTGCCAGGAACTGCGCTTTTGCTGTTCTGCTAACTGATGCACCGGCTGATCGGGTTGCGGATAGAAACTGCAGGCGGCGATAAACAGGCAGCCGGGAAAGCGGCCTTTGCTGACGTGTTCACTCAGCACTTCGTAGCGGGCTAACAGCTTTTGTTCCGCGCTGAGATGTTCATTGAGCTGCACCTGGCGACGCCAGCTGTCAATCTGCTGGCCGTGATAGCGCAGTGCGTCGTACAGCAAGGCATCACGATCGGGCCAGAAACGCGTCAGCTGTTCGGCTTCAAGACCGGTTTCGCCAGCCAGTTGGCTCAGGGAAGTGGTGGCGGCCAGACCGCTCTGTTCGAGCACATTCAACGCATGCTCGAGTATTTGTTCACGTTGCAAGTGACTCTCCTCTGGAATGCGGGCCCGCTCGCGGACGCGCGGGCAGTGTTCTGCTGACAGTGTCGTTTAACGTGACACATTCTGCAAATGCGCACGGAAATCGGCGGCGTTAAGGAAGCCGGTGACACGCGAATCAGGGATCTCTTTGCCATGCGCATCGAAGAACAGAATGGTCGGCAAACCTAAAACCTGCAGATGCTGTAAAAGCGCGTTGTCCTGCGCGTTATTGGCGGTGACATTGGCTTGCAGCAATTGCACCTGACTTAATGCGTTACGCACACCTTCATCGCTGAAGGTGTATTTCTCGAACTCTTTGCAGGCTACACACCAATCGGCGTACAGATCGACCATGGTAATGCGGCCTTGCGCCTGCTGCAGCGCGCTATCAAGCTGCTCGCTGCTGGTGATGGTTTGGAACGGCAGATGCGCCACGGCTTGCGCGCTGTTGCTGCTGCCAAACGCCCAATCCTGTAACGGGCGAGCACTGACCAGCGCGGCGGCGAGCATGATGATCTGCAGCACACGCCATTTACCGCTGGCGCGCAGGCTAAGGCTGAATGCCCAGGCAAAAAACGCCACGCCGAGCAGGCTCCACAAACGGATGCCCCACAGATCGCCAATCACGCGTTCCAGCAGGAATACCGGCAGCGCCAGAATCACAAAGCCAAAACCTTCTTTGACGGTTTGCATCCACGGTCCGCTTTTTGGCAGCAGTTTGTTGCCAAACAGGGTCACGGCAATCAGCGGCAGGCCCATGCCGAAGGCATACAGCCACAGCGTGCCGGCGCCGGCCCACAGATTACCGCTCTGCGCGATATACAGCAGAATGGCGCTGAGCGGTGCGGTGGTGCAGGGCGAGCAGATTAATCCGGCCAATGCGCCCATCATAAATACGCCGGGCAGCGATCCACCTTGCTGGCGATTGCTCCACAGCGTGAGGCGCGTTTGCAGGCTGGCAGGCAATTGCAGCGAGAACAGGCCAAACATCGACAGCGCCAGCACGATAAACAGCGCCGACAAGCCCATTAAAACATAAGGATGCTGCAGCGCCGCCTGGAAGCGTAATCCCGCCGCGGCGACCACCATGCCGAGCACGGTGTAGGTTAGCGCCATGCCTTGCACATAGACCATCGCCAGCGCGAACAATCGTCCCATCGAATAGCGGCGCGGGCCACCTAAAATGATGCTGGAGATCAGCGGATACATCGGCAATACGCACGGCGTGAAAGCGACGCCAATACCAATCAGCAGCGCCCACAGCGGTGAAAACGGCAGCGGCGTGCTGTTTCTAGCGGGCTGCGCGCTGACTGCGGGCGCATCCTGATTGGCGGCAACCGCGCTCAGCGGTACGGCGCGGGTTTCAGGCGGATAGCAGAAACCGGCGGCGGCGCAGCCTTGATAGGTGACGGTAATGCTCGCGCCAGCATCGGCCTGACGCAGCGTGATCGGCAGTTGCAGATCCTGCGGGTAGATTTCACTTTTGCCATAGAACTCATCTTCGTGCGGCTGGCCAGGCGGTAGCGTCAACGGGGTAATCTGCGCTTTTTGCGGCGTAACGTGGATTTGCTGGCGATAGAGATAGTAGCCATCCTTCACTTTCCAGCTGAGCGTCAACTGATTGCCCTGCTGCGAGAAATCGAAGCCAAAAGCCTGATCAACCGGCACAAAACGGCTGTTGTTGTTCGGGGAGAAGAGTGAGGCTTGTGCCGAAAGGCAGAAAACCAGCGCCAGGCAAAAGCCGGCAAGGCGAAAGAGTCGTGCAGCCATAGCGAATAAATGAGCTCCGGTGGCGAATAGGCCGCGATAATAGCATGACCGCTTCGCCACGAGGTTTTCAGGATGTAACGGCGCTACAAAATCAGGCTGCCAAACAGGAAGCCAAACGCCACCGAGAAGGCAATCGCCAACACGCCGGGAATAATAAAGGAGTGGTTAAACACAAACTTACCGATACGGGTTGATCCGGTGTCATCCATTTCGACGGCGGCCAACAGCGTAGGATAGGTCGGCAGCACGAACAGCGCGGAAACCGCCGCAAAGGAGGCGACGGCGGCCAGCGGCGAGACGCCCAGCATCAACGCGGCAGGCATTAACGCTTTGGTGGTGGCGGCCTGCGAATAGAGCAGCGTGGCGGCGAAGAACAGCACCAGCGCCAGCATCCACGGATAACCTTGCAGCATGTCACCGGCTAACGCCTGAATGTCGTTGAGGTGTGCTTTAACGAAGGTATCGCCCAGCCACGCAACGCCCATCACGCAGATACAGGCGCTCATGCCTGATTTAAAGGTGCTGGCGCTAAGGATTTCACCGGTATCGATTTTGCAGGTCAGGCAAATTAGCGTGGCAACGGTCAGCATAAACACCACGATAGCTTCGTTGCGCGGCAGCACCGGATTGGTGATCAGGCCAACGCTGTCGCTAATCGCGGTGGCGTAGAGCACCACGGCGGCGATGCCGATCAGGAAGAGGAAGACAGCACGCTTCGCGCCTGGTTTGATGTCATAAACCTGCTCACCGCGCAGTTTCACTTCTCCTTTTGCTAAACGCGCCTGGTAAACCTCATCATCCTTGAGTTCTTTGCCGAGGAAACTGGTGATGATAGCGGCGCAGAAGATTGCTGCCATGGTAGAGGGAATCGCGACGCCTAACAGCGCCAGATAACTTACGCCGCGCGGTTCAAGAATGGAGGCGAAAAACACCACTGCCGCAGAAAGCGGCGACGCGGTGATGGCAATCTGCGAGGCGACGACCGCAATCGACAGCGGACGAGAAGGGCGCACGCCTTGCTCTTTCGCCACTTCAGCAATCACCGGCAAGGTGGAGAACGCGGTGTGACCGGTACCGGCCAGCAGCGTCATGATGTAGGTGACCAGCGGCGCAAGGAAGGTGACATAGCGTGGATGACGGCGCAGCAGGCGCTCGGCCAATCCCACCAGATAGTCGAGACCGCCAGCGATCTGCATCGCGGCAATCGCGGCAATCACCGCCATGATAATTTCGATCACATCGAAGGGGATCGCGCCAGGTTTTAAGCCGCAAATCAGCGTCAACGCCAGCACACCTAAACCGCCCGCGAAACCGATGCCGATGCCGCCAAGACGCGCACCGAGCCAGATCGCCAGCAGGACAATAACCAACTCCACTACTACCATTCGTTCCACTCCCTGAGCCGCAGAGAAATCCCGACTCTTAAAGTTGTAGCCGCCAAAATGAAAAAAGCACGCCGCATTGTATACGGGCGTGCTTTTGGCAACTTGATCCGGAACGGATTACTGTTCGTTTTCGTCAGTGTAGCGTTTGGCTTTATATACTGGATGCATCAGGTTCTGAATGGAGAAAATATCGTCCAGTTCGGTTTCCGTCAGCAGGCCGCGCTCCAGCACCACTTCACGTACGCTCTTGCCAGTTTCGGCACAAATCTTACCGACGATATCGCCGTTGTGATGGCCGATGTACGGGTTGAGATAAGTGACGATACCAATCGAGTTGAACACGTAAGCTTCACACACCGCTTTGTTGGCGGTGATGCCGTTGACGCATTTTTCCAGCAGGTTGAAGCAGGCGTTCGTCAGGATGCTGATCGATTCGAACAGCGCCTGGCCAATCACCGGCTCCATTACGTTGAGCTGCAGCTGACCGGCTTCTGACGCCATGGTGACGGTGATGTCATTGCCGATCACTTTGAAGCACACCTGATTCACCACTTCTGGCACCACAGGATTCACTTTGGCGGGCATGATTGATGAACCGGCCTGCAGTTCTGGCAGGTTGATCTCATTCAGGCCGGCGCGCGGACCGGAAGAGAGCAGGCGCAGGTCGTTACAGATTTTCGACAGTTTCACCGC
Organism: Pantoea trifolii; assembly: GCF_024506435.1. Lineage (NCBI taxonomy): Bacteria > Pseudomonadati > Pseudomonadota > Gammaproteobacteria > Enterobacterales > Erwiniaceae > Pantoea > Pantoea trifolii. The sequence continues at coordinate 516,014 of NZ_JANIET010000001.1, forward strand.
CAGACGTTTCAGCGCTGAGTGCACCATCACGTATGCGCCGCAGTCGGAAGTGGCTTCAATCAAATCTTCTGCAGGCACCACCGGCAGATTACTCACTTCCGCCAGACGCTGTACCGCCAGCTGCTGGTAGCCATCTGGCGTGTTGAGACGGGTACCGATGGCGGTCGCGCCAAGGTTCACTTCCAGCAGCAGTTCGGCGGTGCGCAGAATGCTGCGGGTCTCTTCATTCAGCAGCACGTTAAATGCGTGGAACTCCTGGCCAAGCGTCATTGGCACCGCATCCTGCAGCTGGGTACGACCCATTTTCAGGATGTTTTCGAACTCAACCGCTTTACGCTGGAAGCCTTCGCTCAGCTGATTGATACCGTCGAGCAGTTTCAGGATTGAAGCGTATACCGCGATACGGAAACCGGTTGGATAAGCGTCGTTGGTGGACTGACACTTGTTCACGTGATCGTTGGGATTGAGGTACTGATATTCACCTTTCTGATGGCCCATCAGCTCCAGACCGATGTTGGCCAGCACTTCATTGGTGTTCATGTTGACCGAGGTGCCCGCGCCGCCCTGATAGACGTCAACCGGGAACTGATCCATGCATTTACCGTTATTCAGCACTTCATCACAGGCCTGAATAATGGTGTTGGCGATATTGCGGGGAATGGTCTGCAACTCTTTGTTGGCGAGCGCGGCTGCTTTCTTCACCATCACCATACCGCGGACAAACTCCGGTATGTCGCTGATTTTACTGTTACTAATATAGAAGTTTTCAATCGCACGCAGAGTATGAACACCGTAGTAAGCGTCTGCCGGAACTTCGCGCATGCCTAACAGGTCTTCTTCGATACGAATGTTGTTCGCCATGATTACCTTCTTATTATTGCTGCCTGGTTACTGCCGGGCGTCCGGATGGACGGGCGGCAATTAACGTGCAGGTGAAGCGATTATATTGTCGTGGAATGTCAGCGCCGACATATTATCCATCTTCGCGCTGACGGGCACGATCATATTCTGATGTTACAGAATTGTTTGTGCACAGATCACTTTACGGGCTTTTGCAGGCCCAGCGGTAATAACGATATGTGATGTACTTCGCAATTTTAAGTCAGTGGGAAAAAAATGGCAGGATCGGTTGAAAATGCCGGTGCAAATGCCCATCTCTATCAATACGGTCCTACAGACCCTACCTTTCTGCTGCCTGGCAATTTGCGGGGCAGCTCCAACTCACAGGAGAATTCGGTGCGCTGGTTACCGTTAGTGATTTTTTTTGTTTTGGCCTGGATTGAGATCTCAATCTTCATTCAGGTCGCACATGCGCTGGGCGTGCTGCTCACCATGCTGCTGGTGATCTTCACCTCGTGTATTGGTGTGTCGCTGGTGAAAAATCAGGGCATGAAGAACTTCCGGCTGATGCAGGAGAAGCTGGCGCGTAACGAAAGCCCGGCGGCGGAGATGACCAAAAGCGTTTCGCTGATTATCTCCGGCTTCCTGCTGCTGTTGCCGGGTTTCTTCACCGACTTCCTTGGTTTACTGCTGCTGTTGCCGCCGGTGCAAAAACATCTGACCCTGAAGTTGATGCCGCATCTGCGCATGTGGCGCGGACCGGGCGCTGGTCCGGATGCCGGTTTCACCGTGGACGGTGAATACGAGCGAAAAGATCAGGACCGAATTGGTCGCGATAAAGACCGATAAACTCATCAAGGCGGCGCAAGCCGCCTTTTTGCTGCATTTTTCGCCATCTGTTGCAAAAACGAAAATATTTATATTTTTTGCCCTTGAATCCCCACTTATTGCCCCTATCTCTTCCAGCACGAGGCTGGAAGCCCTGCTGTCCGGCTCAACCCCAAAAATGAATGATTGGACTTTCTAAAGGAGAGCTATCAAATGAAAATTCGTCCATTGCACGATCGCGTTATCGTCAAGCGTAAAGAAGTCGAAGCTAAATCAGCGGGCGGCATCGTGCTGACCGGTTCAGCTGCCGGTAAATCTACCCGCGGTGAAGTCCTGGCTGTTGGCAAAGGCCGCATCCTGGAAAACGGTGAAGTTAAGCCACTGGACGTAAAAGTGGGTGATCTGGTGATTTTCAGCGAAGGCTACGGTGCTAAAACCGAGAAAATCGACAACGAAGAAGTTCTGATCATCTCCGAAAGCGACATCCTTGCAGTAGTTGAAGCGTAATTTACGCGTAATTCACTGAACGAAACGAATTTAAGGGATATTTGAAATGGCAGCTAAAGACGTAAAATTCGGTAATGACGCACGCGTAAAAATGCTGCGTGGCGTAAACGTACTGGCAGATGCAGTAAAAGTTACCCTGGGCCCGAAAGGCCGTAACGTGGTTCTGGATAAATCTTTTGGTGCACCGACCATCACTAAAGATGGTGTTTCTGTTGCGCGTGAAATCGAGCTGGAAGACAAGTTCGAAAACATGGGCGCACAGATGGTGAAAGAAGTGGCCTCTAAAGCGAACGACGCAGCAGGCGACGGCACCACCACCGCAACCGTTCTGGCTCAGGCAATCATCACCGAAGGCCTGAAAGCAGTGGCTGCGGGCATGAACCCGATGGATCTGAAGCGCGGTATCGATAAAGCCGTTATCGCTGCCGTTGAAGAACTGAAAACCCTGTCTGTACCTTGCCAGGATTCACGCGCTATCGCACAGGTTGGTACCATCTCTGCTAACTCCGACGAAACCGTGGGTACTTTGATCGCTGACGCGATGGACAAAGTGGGCAAAGAAGGCGTTATCACCGTTGAAGAAGGCACCGGCCTGCAAGACGAACTGGACGTGGTTGAAGGTATGCAGTTTGATCGCGGCTACCTGTCTCCGTACTTCATCAACAAGCCAGAAACAGGCGCAGTTGAGCTGGAAACCCCGTTCATCCTGCTGGCTGACAAGAAAATCTCCAACATCCGCGAAATGCTGCCAGTGCTGGAAGCCGTTGCTAAAGCCGGTAAGCCACTGCTGATCATTGCAGAAGACGTGGAAGGTGAAGCACTGGCAACACTGGTGGTGAACACCATGCGCGGTATCGTGAAAGTGGCTGCGGTTAAAGCACCTGGTTTCGGCGACCGTCGTAAAGCTATGCTGCAGGATATCGCTATCCTGACCGGCGGTACCGTGATCTCTGAAGAGATCGGTATGGAGCTGGAAAAAGCTACCCTGGAAGATCTGGGTCAGGCTAAGCGCGTTGTGATTAACAAAGACACCACCACCATCATCGATGGTGTGGGCGATCAAGGCGCTATCTCTGGCCGCGTAACGCAGATTCGTCAGCAGATCGAAGAAGCGACCTCTGATTACGACAAAGAGAAACTGCAGGAGCGCGTAGCGAAACTGGCAGGCGGCGTTGCCGTTCTGAAAGTGGGCGCAGCAACTGAAGTTGAAATGAAAGAGAAGAAAGCACGCGTTGAAGATGCTCTGCACGCGACCCGTGCTGCAGTAGAAGAAGGCGTAGTTGCTGGTGGTGGTGTGGCGCTGGTTCGCGTTGCAGCGAAAATCGCCGCATCTGGCCTGAAAGGCGATAACGAAGATCAGAACGTGGGTATCAAAGTTGCGCTGCGCGCAATGGAAGCACCACTGCGTCAGATCGTGTCTAACGCCGGCGAAGAGCCTTCAGTTGTTGCTAACAACGTGAAAGCGGGCGACGGTAACTACGGTTACAACGCGCAGACCGAAGAGTACGGCAACATGATCGACTTCGGTATTCTGGACCCAACCAAAGTGACCCGTTCTGCGCTGCAGTACGCTTCATCTGTTGCGGGCCTGATGATCACCACCGAAGCGATGGTGACCGATCTGCCTAAAAACGATGCACCTGATTTAGGTGGCGCTGGCGGTATGGGTGGCATGGGCGGAATGGGCGGCATGATGTAATTGCCCCTGACTGCTTAAGTCATCTGGAAAACCCCCGATCGGAAACGGTCGGGGGTTTTTCTTTTGCTGGGGAACAAGGTATAAGTAAGGGCGCAATACTTCGGCTTTACGGGTTTAGGGCAATGAATGTTCAGAAAAAAAGTGCGCTTTTCTGCTACGCTGCCGCCCGACACTGATGATAATAAATGGGGATTACAATGCGGATTAACCTCTTGCTCGGTCTGGCAGTCGGAACTTTACTGCTGGCGGGCTGTAGCAGCTCCAATCAACTGAGTGCTGGCGGCGAACGCGTGACCTTCACCGACCAACAACCCGCAAGTCAATGTCAGCTGCTGGGAACGCTCACCGGCTCCCAGAGCAACTGGCTGAGCGGTTCAGGCGGTGAAGGCAGTTCACTGCGTGGCGCAGCGAACGACCTGCGCAACCGCGCGGCAGAAATGGGCGGTAACGTGATTTATGGCGCCACCAGCCCGACGCAGAATCTGCTGTCCGCTTTCGCGCCGCTCGACAGCAAAATGACCGGACAGGTGTATAAGTGCCCGTAAGTTGCAATCGTAAAAAAAGCCGCTAATGCGGCTTTTTTTATTCCTGACGCAGCTGTAAATCCAGCGGCGTCTTGCTGGGCTCGCCGCCAATCTCGCGCGCCAGTTTTGGCACCATATAACCGGACACCATCGCCAGCAGCTGGCGCACTATCATGCGTGCTTCTTCATCGGAAACAAAGAAGTGCGCCGCGCCTTGCACCTTATCCAGCACATGCAGGTAGTAGGGCAGAATGCCGGCATCAAACAGCGCATTGCTGAGATCCGCCAGCGTCTGCGCATCATCATTCACATCACGCAGCAACACGCTCTGATTAAGCAGCGTAACACCCGCACGCTTCAGCATCTGCATGCCGAAACGCAGCTCGTCATCAATTTCCTGCGCGTGGTTGATGTGGCTCACCATCAACACCTGCAGACGCGTGTCGGCCAAAATCTGACACAAGCCTTCAGTGATTCGCGCCGGGATTACCACCGGCAAGCGGGTGTGAATGCGCAGGCGTTTGAGGTGCGGGATTTTTTCCAGCGCGTCCACCAGCCATGCCAGCTCATGATCTTTCGCCATCAGCGGATCGCCGCCGGAGAAGATGATCTCATCCAGTTCCGGATGCGTGGCGATGTAATCAATCGCCGCCTGCCAGTTGCGCTTGTTGCCCTGGTTATCCTGATAGGGGAAATGACGGCGGAAACAGTAGCGGCAGTTGACCGCACAGCCGCCTTTTACCAGCAGCAGCGCACGGTTTCTATACTTATGCAGTAAACCCGGCACCACGCTGCTTTGTTCATCCAGCGGATCGGTGCTATAACCTGGCGCATCAATAAATTCCTGACGGCTGGTGAGCACTTGCAGCAGTAGCGGGTCCGTCGCATCGCCTTTTTTCATGCGTGCGATGAAGGCGCGCGGTACGCGCAGGGCGAAAAGCTTGCGTGCATCAGCGCCTGCAGCCAGATCAGCATGCTGATCAAGAGATAAAAGTTGCAGTAATTCAGCAGGTTCGGTGACAACATCAGCTAGTTGCTGCAACCAATCTTCTCTGACGGGGGGATTTAGGGTTACAATGTGTGCCATTTTTTTGGCTATTTACCAGTTCAATATTTACAGAGGGCCTTTATGGCGACTTATCTTAGCAACGATTTCCGTCCCGGTCTTAAAATCATGTTCGAAGGCGAGCCATATGCCATCGAAGCCAGTGAGTTCGTTAAGCCGGGTAAAGGCCAGGCATTTGCGCGCGTAAAAATGCGTCGTCTGCTGACCGGTTCTCGCGTTGAGAAGACCTTCAAATCTACTGACTCTGCCGAAGGCGCAGACGTTCGTGATATGACGCTGCAATACTCTTACAACGACGGCGACTTCTACTACTTCATGCATCCGGAATCTTTCGAGCAGTATCAGATCGAATCTAAAGTGCTGGATGACGTGACCAAGTGGCTGCAGGACAATGCAGATTGTATCGTTACCCTGTGGAACGATAAAGCGATCGCTGTTCAGCCACCGAACTTCATCGAAGCGGAAGTCATCGAAACCGATCCAGGCCTGAAGGGTGATACCGCAGGTACCGGCGGCAAGCCCGCTACGCTGTCGACTGGCGCGGTCATCAAAGTGCCACTGTTCGTACAGATTGGCGAAGTGGTAAAAGTGGATACCCGCTCTGGCGAATACGTTTCTCGCGTAAAATAATCGTCAAATCAGGCGCATCATTGATGCGCCTTTTTTCTCTCTGTGTGTTTCCCTTCTCTTTTTTCACCCGCCCAATCCGCAGTTTTACAGATCAAGACTATGCTTTAAGAGCTGTACTTTTACTGCAACCAAAAAGGATATGGCTATGTTAAAGAAAAGTATTGTCGCGATTTTTTCCGTGCTGGTGCTCTCATCCGTTCTGACCGCCTGTAATACCACCCGTGGTGTTGGCGAAGACGTTCAGGCGGGCGGGAAAGCGATTCAGCGCAGCGCACAGTAAGCTATTCCGGTGTGAAAGCGACTTTCGCACCGGTTCTCTCTATTTCTGCTCTACCCAAATCAATTCATCCACCGGGAATCCGGCACGTCTGGCCTGTTCAACCAAACGCTGTTTTACACTCTCATCCAGCTGCGGCGTACGCGACAGAATCCACAAGTAGCTACGATTCGGCCCGCATATCAGCGCATAGCGATAGTCAGGATCCAGCGCAATCACGTTGTAACCGCCATAAAACGGGCCAAAGAACGACACTTTCAGCGAGGCGCGCTGTTTATCGCCGGTGAAGTAGGCTTTGCCCACGCTCTCCTGCCAGCGCTGTTTCTGCGGATTGTAGCCACGGTTGATCACCTTCAAGCCGCCGTCCTCGCGCGGACTATAATTAGCGGTAACCTGTTGTAATCCGCGCTCAAAGCGGTGATCGAGGCGGGCGATTTCATACCACTGGCCGAGATAGCGCTGACTGTCGAAACCTTCTACCACCGTGACGCCTTTGGGCGGCGTGGTCGTACAGGCAACGGAGAGAAAGGCGCTCAGGCTGGCGAGCAGGGTTTTCCATGGGGACATTGTGGGATTCCTTTACGATTTTAATAGGTTAAGTATAGCTGCCCGATACCAAATTGCTGCCTGCGCCCGCTGTCGTTGTTTGCTTTCGGCAATGCGGGTAGACTTCCACCCCTTATCTGTATGAGGAGTCATCAACATGAGCGAAACGGCAAGCTGGCAGCCGAGCGCATCCATTGCCAATTTGTTGAAACGCGCCGCTATTATGGCGGAAATACGTCGTTTCTTTGCCGATCGCGGCGTGCTGGAGGTCGATACCCCGGCGATGAGCCAGGCGACCATTACTGACATCCATCTGGTGCCGTTCCAGACGCGTTTTGTTGGGCCCGGCGCTGCCGAAGGGCGCGATCTGTGGCTGATGACCAGTCCGGAATATCACATGAAGCGCCTGCTGGCGGCCGGCAGTGGCCCGATCTACCAGATGGGTCGCAGCTTCCGTAATGAGGAAGCGGGTCGTCACCACAATCCCGAGTTCACCATGCTGGAGTGGTATCGTCCGCACTATGACATGTACCGTCTGATGAACGAAGTGGACGATTTGATGCAGCAAGTGCTGGAGTGCGATAGCGCGGAATCGCTGTCGTATCAGCAGGCGTTTATCCGCCATCTGGAAGTGGATCCGCTGTCGGCCGATAAAGCACAGCTGCGCGAAGTGGCGGAGAAGCTGGGCGAGGGCGAGCTGGCGAATCGTGAAGAAGACCGCGATACGCTGCTGCAACTGCTGTTTATGCTGGGCGTTGAACCGAAGATTGGTAATGATAAGCCGTGCTTCGTCTACCACTTCCCGGCAACACAGGCCGCGCTGGCGGAGATCAGTACCGAAGATCACCGTGTCGCCGAGCGTTTCGAGGTCTATTACAAAGGGATTGAGCTGGCGAACGGTTTCCGTGAGTTAACCGATAGCCGTGAGCAGCGTCAGCGCTTTGAACAGGACAATCGTCGTCGTGCTGCGCGTGGCCTGCCGCAACATCCTATTGATACCAATCTGCTGGATGCGCTGGCACACGGAATGCCTGCTTGCTCAGGCGTGGCGTTGGGCGTGGATCGTTTGATCATGCTGGCACTGAAGGCCAGCTCGCTGAGCGAAGTGATCGCCTTCCCGGTTGATCGCAGCTAAATTATCAGGGCGCGCAAGCGCCCTTATGGCGTGGTGGTGGCGGGCGCGGTGACTTCAGGGAATTCCTGAATCGTCACCGGCAAGGTCATTTTCTTTTCATTACGCAAAATCTGCACGTCAATCACCGAGCCCGGACGAATTTCTGCCACCTGATCCATGGTTTCCTGCGCCGAGAGCGCAGGTTTTCCATTCACTTCAAGCAGCACGTCATTGGCTTGAATGCCAGCGCTATCGGCAGGCCCGCCCGGCGTGACGTCGTTAACGATGATGCCCTGAACGCGATCGAGATTATTGCCCTGGCCATGTAGCGGCGGCAGTTCGCGCCCCCTAATGCCGATATAGCCGCGAATCACCCGACCATCACGAATCAGCTTATCCATGATTTTGCTCGCCAGCGCGGTGGGAATGGCGAAGCCAATCCCTTCCGGGGTTTCGCCATCGCTGCTTTTATCAAACGTCAGGGTATTAATGCCCATCAGTTCGCCCAGCGAGTTAATCAATGCGCCGCCCGAGTTGCCCTGATTGATCGAGGCATCGGTCTGCAGGAAATTTTGTCGTCCGGATGAGCTTAAGCCCACGCGTCCGGTGGCGCTGATAATGCCTTGCGTCACGGTTTGACCGAGGTTGTACGGGTTACCGATCGCCATCACCACATCGCCGATGTGCGCGATGCGTTTGGCGTTGATGGGGATAACCGGCAAGTTGGAGGCGCTGATTTTCAACACCGCTAAATCGGTCATGGCATCGGAACCCACTAAGTTGGCTTCGAAGAAGCGTCCATCCTGCAGCGCGACGATGATTTGATCGGCGTTATTAATCACATGTTTATTCGTGAGGATGTAGCCTTTGCCGTTCATGATCACGCCGGAGCCGAGCGTGGTGATGCCGCGATTATTGTTGCCGTGGGCGCTGCGGTTATAGACGTTGACGACTGCGGGCACGGCGCGTCGCACACCCTGATTAAAACTAACGGGTGCTTCATCGTCGCTGTTGTCATGTTCAAAGGTGATGTTGCTGCCCATACGTAACGCAGGGATCGCGACAAGCAGTAAGCCAGCCACGATCAGGCCCATCACCACAGAACGCAAAAGTTTAAGAAACATGGTGTTATTTCAAGCCAGGTGAGATCGCAGGGCAGAATAGCATGAGAAAGGCGGACAAACACCTGCTTGTCCGCCTGATGCGAGGATTATCGCAGAAGCAGGTAAATACTCTCTTCGCCGCGCACCACGTTCAGTGCCAGCACCGGCGGTTTGCCTTCCAGCACTTTGCGCATTTCAGCAATAGAAGCGACGCGATTGCGGTTCACGCCGATGATCACATCGTCTTTCTGCAAACCCACTTGCTCCGCTGGCGTGCCTTTTTCGATGGCATCGACTTTCACGCCTTTGTCACCGGTTTTGGTCGCGCCATCGCTCAGCGTTGCGCCTTGCAGGGCCGGGGACATCAACTGCGCGCTGGCGGTGGTTTGCGCGCTCTGTTCCAGCGTGACGGTGACATTGACCAATTTGCCTTCACGCAGCAGGCCAATTTTCACGTCCTGGCCCGGCGGCGTGGTGCCGACTTTCACACGCAGCTCAGCAAAGCTGGTGATCGGCTTATCATTGATGGAGGTAATAATATCGCCGGCTTTAATGCCCGCTTTCTCGGCGGCTGACTTCGGCAGCACTTCAGAAACAAAGGCACCGCGCTGCGCATCCACGTTGAACGCTTTGGCGATATCGGCGGTCATTTCCGTGCCTTTAATGCCGAGCTGACCGCGCTTCACTTCACCAAATTGAATCAGCTGCTGCGCCAGATTCATCGCCATGTTGGCGGGGATGGCGAAGCCGATGCCGATGTTGCCGCCGCTTGACGCCAGAATCGCGGTGTTGATACCAATCAACTCGCCATTCAGGTTCACCAGCGCACCGCCGGAGTTACCGCGGTTAATCGCGGCATCGGTCTGAATAAAGTTCTCCAGACCTTCCAGATTCAGGCCGCTTCGGCCCAGCGCAGAGATGATGCCTGATGTGGCCGTTTGACCCAGACCAAATGGATTTCCGATGGCCACGGCAAAATCACCCACTTTTAACGAATCGGAATCGGCGATTTTTATCTGCGTGAGATTTTTCGCGCCTTCAACCTGAATCAAGGCGATGTCGGTTTGTTCATCGTGACCGATTAACTTAGCGTCATATTCGTTGCCGTCACCCAGCTGCACGCTGATTTTGTCGGCGTTGCTGACCACATGATTGTTAGTAAGGATGTAGCCTTTAGCGGCATCGATGATCACGCCGGAGCCCAGACCTTCAAAGGGTTGAGGCTGAGATTGGCCCGGAGCCTGACCAAAAAAGCGCTTCAGCGGTTCAGGAATCTCCTGCGCCTGCTGGCCGCTGTCGGTACCTTCAACACGCACGCTCACTACTGCGGGCAGAACTTTTTCCAGCATCGGTGCCAGGCTTGGCAATGCTTGTCCCTGAATCTGGGCGGGAAGAGTCGCCAGCGCACTCGGTGCCGCAGCCAAACTCATCCCGATACCCAAGGCTAATGCGCTTAACAGACGTGCTTGTTTTTTCATTGCTACAACGCTCTCGCTGCGAAAGGGATAAAAGAAGTGTGACAGTAGTTTGTGGTTTGTGTTCGAAAACAAAAAGGGCACAGCCAAGCTGTGCCCCAAAAGGATTAATTACGCGGTGCGCGGTCGCTGCCACGTAACAGGCCGGATGCGCCTTCAGAATAATCACGCGGCATCTGTACCGGCGCCTGATCGTTATCCGCTTCGGCTTCCGTCAGCTGGTAGGCAAACGGATTTTTTTCGCCCGGCAGGTTTGGCAGCAGGTCGTTAGATCCTTTCGCCATGTGCTGATACAGCTGGCGGTAATCATGTGCCATGTTGTCCAGCAGCTCGGCGCTGCGGGCGAAGTGGTTGGTGAGCTCTTCGCGGTAATCCGCCAGCTCAGCCTTCGATTTTTCCAATTCATACTGCATGCTACGCTGCTCGCGCAGCTTCTTGTTGCCAAAACGCATGACGACTGCGCCGACAATAATGCCAATCACTAACCCAATCAGCCCGTATTCCCAGGTCATAATGACTCCCGTGTAATTTCCGTTGTTTCGTAGGGCATTGCTTCTGTTGCAACATCAACTTCAATAGCAGCCACTATACCCAATAATCTATTGGAAGTGGAACTATCGGGCTGCATCGCTTAGTGTAGAGCGGCCTAATTTTCGTCAACCGACCCGTGAATCGGACTTTTTCAGGGATTCTGAGAGAACCATGCAAACCTCATCTCCGCTTGCACGCTACGAGCAGGCGCTGTCGCAGGGCGAATTCCGCCCGGATGACGTACAACGAGAAGCGATTACCCGCTTAGATACTATCCAGCAAGGATTGATTGCCCGCCAGCAACAGGTTGAACCGGCTGCCAAAGGTCTGTTTGGCCGCTTGTCTAAGATGATCAATAAAGAAAAAAACACCCATGAAGCGCCCGTACGCGGCCTCTATATGTGGGGCGGTGTAGGACGCGGTAAAACCTGGGTAATGGATCTGTTTTTTCAGTCAATTCCTGGTGATCGTAAGCTGCGCCTGCATTTCCACCGCTTTATGCTGCGTGTCCATCAGGAACTGACGCAGCTGCAAGGCCACAGCGATCCGCTGCTGATTGTCGCCGATCGCTTTAAAGCGGAAACTGACATTCTCTGCTTCGATGAGTTTTTTGTCTCAGATATCACCGACGCCATGCTGCTGGGCACGCTTATGGAAGCGCTGTTTGCGCGCGGCATCTCGCTGGTAGCCACCTCGAACATTCCGCCGGATGAGCTCTATCGCAACGGCCTGCAGCGCCCGCGTTTCCTGCCTGCCATCGAACAAATCAAGCGTCATTGTGACGTGATGAACGTGGACGCCGGTATCGATTACCGCTTGCGCACCTTAACCTCGGCGCATTTATGGAACTTCCCGCTCAACGATGCCACGCACAGCGAAATGGAGCGCATGTTCCGTGCGTTGTCAGGCAAAGTGCGTGAAGACGCGCCGGTGCTGGAGATTAACCACCGCCAGATGCCGACGCTCGGTGTGCATGAAGGCGTGCTGGCGATCAATTTCCTGACGCTGTGCGGCGAAGGGCGCAGTCAGCATGACTATATTGAGCTCTCGCGCCGTTTTCACAGCGTCTTGCTGTATGATGTGCCGGTGATGATTTATAAGACCGAAGATCAGGCGCGCCGCTTCCTGGCGCTGATCGATGAGTTCTACGAACGCCATGTGAAACTGGTGGTCGCGGCGGAAACATCACTGTTTGAAATTTATCAGGGCACACGCTTGAAGTTTGAGTATCAGCGCTGCTTGTCGCGTTTGCAGGAGATGCAGAGCGAAGAGTATTTGCGTCTGCCGCATCTGCCCTGATGACGTGGCATAAATCGTAGGTTTTAGATGCAAAAAGGTTCGATCTTTGAGTTCGACTTCTCTATAATCTTGCGACCCCACGTTACAGCATCGGTTTTCTTTCCCAAGAACTCGATGTGATCCGGTAACTCACTTGAAGGGGTGGCTTGCTGGGCAAAATGGTCGTGTGAGCCTCAATCGTTTACTTAGCGTTTGGGATTTCACCAACGTGTAACTTTTTATTTGGGTAAGCTTTTCAATGAAAACTTTTACAGCTAAACCAGAAACCGTACAGCGTGACTGGTATGTTGTTGACGCAACGGGCAAAACCTTGGGTCGCCTGGCGACTGAACTGGCGCGCCGTCTGCGTGGTAAGCACAAAGCGGAATACACTCCGCACGTTGATACCGGTGATTACATCATCGTTCTGAACGCAGAAAAAGTTGCTGTAACCGGCAACAAGCGTACTGACAAGATTTACTATCACCACACTGGCCACATCGGTGGTATCAAGCAAGCGACCTTTGCAGAGATGATCGAGCGCCGTCCTGAGCGTGTGATTGAAATCGCGGTTAAAGGCATGCTGCCGAAAGGCCCACTGGGTCGTGCTATGTACCGTAAACTGAAAGTTTACGCAGGCAACGAGCACAACCACGCGGCGCAGCAACCGCAAGTTCTTGACATTTAATCGGGATTATAGGCAATGGCTGAAACTCAAAACTACGGCACTGGTCGCCGCAAAAGCTCTGCCGCTCGCGTCTTTATCAAGCCGGGTAGCGGTAACATCGTAATTAACCAGCGCTCTTTGGAGCAATACTTCGGTCGCGAGACTGCACGCATGGTCGTGCGTCAGCCGCTGGAGCTGGTTGATATGGTTGGTAAATTTGACCTGTACATCACTGTTAAAGGTGGTGGTATTTCTGGTCAGGCTGGTGCGATCCGTCACGGTATCACACGCGCTCTGATGGAGTACGACGAGTCTCTGCGTTCTGAACTGCGTAAAGCGGGCTTCGTTACCCGTGATGCACGTGAAGTTGAACGTAAGAAAGTCGGCCTGCGTAAAGCACGTCGTCGTCCGCAGTTCTCCAAGCGTTAATTGTTTGCTGCTTCGGCAGCGGCAGTTGGCTCAAAAAACCCGCTTCGGCGGGTTTTTTATTATCTGCATTTATGATTTTTTCCCACAAAAAACGCGAGCTCTACCCGCATTTTGCCCGCAAATCATCACGCCCGCCCCACAAGCTGCTTAAAATCTGGTAAACTCACTGTCACTTTGCGCCTGCGAGACGCAGCGTTGTGCTTGTCGTTCCTGTCGGGAAGGCCGGTCGATGCGACTAACGCTGACGGTAGGCGAATCTGATGAGCCGGTGAGTCGCCGCGTGGTTGGCTATTCGCAGTATCTTTTTGTGAACAAACTTGGAGGTTTTCATGGCTGTCGCTGCCAACAAACGTTCGGTAATGACGCTGTTTTCTGGTCCGACTGACATTTTCAGCCATCAAGTACGTATCGTACTGGCTGAGAAGGGCGTCAGCGTGGAGATCGAGCAGGTTGAAACGGATAACCTGCCGCAGGATCTGATTGACCTCAACCCGTATCGCACCGTACCTACGCTGGTCGACCGTGAACTGACGCTGTATGAATCACGCATCATCATGGAATACCTCGATGAGCGTTTCCCGCATCCACCGCTGATGCCGGTTTATCCGGTCGCGCGCGGTGAAAGCCGTCTGATGATGCACCGCATTGAGCAGGATTGGTACAGCCTGATGCGCACCATCGAAACCGCCAACGGTGCAGAAGCCGACGCAGCGCGCAAGCAGCTGCGTGAAGAGCTGCTGGCGATTGCGCCACTGTTCGCACGCACACCGTTCTTCATGAGCGAAGAGTTCAGCCTGGTGGATTGCTATCTGGCGCCACTGCTGTGGCGTTTGCCGCAGATGGGTGTTGATCTGTCTGGCGCGGGTTCAAAAGAGCTGAAAGGCTATATGACGCGCGTGTTTGAACGTGACTCTTTCCTTGCGTCACTGACGGAAGCAGAACGTGAAATGCGCCTGCAAGCTCGGGGCTAATGTATGGAAATGTCGCAACTAACGGCGCGTCGTCCTTACTTGTTGCGGGCGTTCTACGACTGGTTGCTGGATAATCAGTTGACGCCGCATCTGGTGGTCGACATCAATCTGCCTGGTGTGCAGGTGCCGCTGGAATATGCGCGTGATGGACAGATCGTTCTGAACATTGCGCCGCGTGCGGTAGGCAATCTTGACCTCGCCAATGATGAAGTGCGTTTCAACGCACGTTTCGGTGGCGTACCACGTCAGGTTTCTGTGCCAATGGCTGCGGTTTTGGCGATTTATGCCCGTGAAAACGGCGCTGGCACCATGTTCGAGCCGGAACCGGCTTATGAGGTGGCGACGGACGAGCAGGATGGTAGCGGTCAGGAAGAGACGATGATGTCTGTGATTGATGGCGATCGTCCGGATGATGCGACTGACGACGATCACTCGCCAGATGATGAGCCGCCGCCGCGTGGCGGACGACCTTCACTGCGTGTGGTGAAGTAAAACGTGCAATAAAAAACGGGCCGATTGGCCCGTTTTTTTATGCCTGCGCGTCTTAGTAGACGTCGCGCAGGTAGCGTTTATCTTTCTTCAGCTGATCAACGTAAGCCGCCGCACGCTCGCTGGACAAGCCACCGAACTGACGAACCACTTCATACAGCGCGGCATCAACGTCTTTTGCCATGCGTGATGCATCGCCACACACGTAGAAGTACGCGCCATCCTGCAGCCAGGCGTACAGCTCAGCGCCTTTCTCCAGCATGCGATTTTGCACGTAGATCTTCTCTTCCTGATCGCGCGAGAAGGCCAGATCCAGATTAGTCAGCAGACCTTTCTCCTGCCATGCCTGCAGCTCTTCTTCGTAGATGTAATCATGTGCCTGATGTTGGTCACCGAAGAACAGCCAGTTTTTACCTTCTGCGCCAGTTGCCTGACGTTCCTGCAGAAAAGCGCGGAATGGGGCGATACCGGTGCCTGGTCCAACCATGATCAGCGGCGCATTGCCGTTTGACGGCACGCGGAACGCTTTGTTGGGCGAGATAAAGATCGCCGGCTTTTCGCCGCGACGTACACGTTCAGCCAGATAGGTTGAACACACGCCTTTGCGCTCGCGGCCGCCGCTGTGATAGCGCACGGAAGCGATGGTCAGATGCACCTGATTTGGATGGGCTTTTGAGCTCGACGAGATGGAGTAGGCGCGATGCTGCAACGGACGCAGCATGGCAACGAATTCCGGCACCGACAGGCTGCGCGTCAGCTCAAGCTGCAGCAGATCCAGCGTATCTTTGCCCCACAGCCAAACGGCAAGGGTATCTTTGTCGTCGTGTTGCAACACGTGACGCAGTTCCTGGTTAGTAGTGTTCTGGCCAACCCATTCAATCAGTTTGCGTGACGGCTCGGAAATTTCGAACTGATAAGTCAGCAGATCGCCAAGGTTGCGGTCAAAGCCAGGTACCGGCGTTTCGTAATCGGCTTTCAGCTGAGTCAGCAGCAGTGAAACCAGCGACGCGTCATTCACCGGGATTACACCCAGCGCATCGCCCGCTTCATATTTCAGACCGCTGTCGGTGAGATCAAACTCAAAGTGACGAATATCTTTCGCTGACTCTTCAGCCGACAGGCGCTTATTGGTCGCCAATGCGGCCGCATAAGGATTTTGCTTATTGCTGCCCGGAATGACAGGTGCTTCTGGCGCGCTTTCTAATGCATTACCGCTGCTGCCCGCACTGGCGGCGAATTGCGGCATTGCCGTGCCAATCCATTCGCTGGATGGCTCTTCGAAGTCGATATCGCAGTCGATACGATCGGCGACGCGTTTGGCACCGAGCTGCTCCAGACGCATATCGATGAATTTACCTGCCTGGCAGAAACCGTCGTAGCCGGTATCGCCAATTGCCAATACCGCAAAGTGCATCTGCTCCAGACGCGGCGCGGTGCTGGCTGAAATTGCGTTCCAGAACAGCTGAGCGTTATCCGGCATTTCGCCTTCGCCGTAAGTCGAGGTGACAATCAGCACGTGACGCATGGTAGCGAACACATCCAGATCCACTTCGCCCAGCGCCTGTACCACCGGCACCAAACCTTTGGCGCGTGCGGCTTTGGCAGCAGTTTGCGACAGCGCTTCAGCGTTACCGGTCTGTGAACCGAACAGAATATGCAACTGGGTATTTGCACCCGCAGCCGGTGCGCTCTGCTTGTCTTCTAATACCAGCAGGCGCGAATGGAGACCGGCGAGGAAGCCCGCCAGCCAGTATTTCTGCTCACCGTTAAACGGTGCATCTTCAGGAATGTAAGGAATTTTCATCGGTAAGGCACTCAATCCTGTTCAATCAAAATATAAAAACTAAATTACACATGTTCAGTAGCACTGTAATCAGGAAAGTTTTCCGACTGCAGCTGCGATTTCTGGCAATGCCGCACGCGCAAACAGCTCTTCAAAATCAGGCAGATGGCCCAGTACTTCACGGTTGCAGGCATCCTGATAAATGATCCAGCCGTATGTCGCCAGGCTGTCCATGGAGCGAATGTTGCGCTGCGTTAATGCTGCTTTGTAATCTGCCATACGTTTAGCGGCGATCAGGCTTGCCAGTTCGTCATCGCTGTAGCTCTCAATCGCCGAGCGTGCATGACGTTGCAGACGGCTTATCAAGGTGAAATCTTCGGTCATCAGCAGATTGCGTACCGCTTTTTCCACCGCCGGATCTTCCACTGCCGTGCCTTTCGGCAGTTTGCCCAGCGCCAGCTGCTGCGCGAGGCTGAGAACGGTGTAGTTGTTCAGCAGAACAAACATCTCCAGCGTATCGGTCGCGCCGTAAGCCGGAACCGCGCCATTGGCAATGGTTTTACCGTCACGCCAGGCCGATTTGAATTTCGTCACCTGATGCGCAGCCAGCGACGTTGACAGCTCTTCAAGCAAGTCTTTGCGTGATTTGGCTTTCAGGATCTCGGTGCCATCCTGATACAGCAGCAGCGAACGCGGCATCACATACACAAAGTGATGGCACTCGGTTTCCCAGTTATCCAGCAGCCAGGCCGCGCGTGGCGATTGGGTCGCTTCCAGATGCCAGTTCAGCATGGTTAGCACCGCTTGTTTGTGCACCTGCGCCATTTCATCTTCATCGGCGATGGAGCCAAACAGCACCGAATCACCTGCCGCGTGCGCAGCCAGCGATCCATACGGATCATACTGGTAAGCGAAACCGCCGCTCATGCCGTTGCCGAAGCCTTTACCAAAGGTGCCAAGGTTAAGAATGGCGCCGTTGGTCATGTATTCGCAGCAGAAATCACCAACGCCTTCAACTACCGCTGTAGCGCCGGAGTTACGCACGGCGAAGCGGTCACCCGCCTGGCCCTGAACGAACAGACGACCACCGGTCGCGCCAAACAGCGCGAAGTTACCGATCAATACGTTGCCATCGCTGTCCTGTGCGCCGCCGCCTGGTGACATCACCACCAGTTCGCCGCCGCACTGGCCTTTGCCAACGCCGTCGTTACAGGTGCCGTAATGCTTCATTTGCATGCCGTCGTTGCAGAACGCGCCGAACGACTGGCCAGCAGAACCGCTGGTGTTAATCTGCACGCTACGCGGCGCCAGATAGTGACGACCGCGATCGTCTTTCATTACCGCTGGCAGAGCTGCCAGTTGATCTTTAGGTAACTCATGGTTCAGCATGCGCTCGATATCGATCGCCAACTGACCGCCCACGCTCTTGTTACGGTTGTTCAGGGTGATGCCCGCGCCCAGCGCGATTTCACGGCTTGCCGCGCCAACCAGCTGCGTTTTCAGCTCGTTTACCCAGCCATCATCCAGTTCAAAGTCTTTTTCCAGATACACTGGCTTAGCAATTTTCTGCTCTGGCACCACGGTCAACATCGCGCGCAGATCCAGTTTGCCGACTTCCAGCGGGTGATCCATCAAGTGCAGCAGATCCGAACGGCCACGCGCTTCACGCAGGGAACGCAGACCAAGGCGGGCGAGGAACTCACGCACTTCCTGCGCCACGTTGATGAAGTACTGCGCCAGCTGACGCGGATCACCATCAAAGGCTTCGGCGTTGGTGGTTAAACCGGCCGGGCATTTGACGTTACAGTTTTTCGCCATCACGCATTTCAACATCATCAGCGCGGTGGTGCCGAACTCGAAGCTGTCGCCACCGAGCAGGGCAGATTTGATCACATCGCTGCCGGTCTGCTGCGCGCCGGAGCAGCGCAGCTGCACTTTGTCGCGCAGGCCGTTAGCACACAGCGCCTGATGCACTTCGGCGATACCGATTTCCGCGACGCGGCCGGTATATTTCAGGCTGGTAACGGAAGCTGCGCCGGTGCCGCCGGTATTACCCGCGACGTTAATCACATCCGCGCCGGCTTTCGCCACGCCGACGGCGATGGTGCCAATACCTTCAGATGAAACCAGTTTGACGATGACGCGCACGCGCGCGGCTTTACAGTCGTGGATCAGCTGTGCCAAATCCTCGATGGAGTAAGTGTCGTGGTGCGGTGGCGGTGAAACCAGCTCAACACCCGGCGTACCGCCACGCGCGGCGGCAATCTCAACGGTCACTTTCGGTGCCGGCAACTGACCGCCTTCACCGGGCTTCGCGCCCTGACCGATTTTGATCTCCAGCTCTTCGAGCATCGGGTCAGCCAGATAAGCCGCCCACACGCCGAAACGACCGGATGCCAACTGCTTGATACGTGACGCACGGATGGTGCCGTGACGTGAATAGTGCTCGCCACCTTCACCGCAGTTACTCATGCCGCCAACCATGTTGGTACCGTGCGCGACAGCTTCGTGCGCAGGCGCAACCAGCGCACCGTGGCTCATCGCACCGGAAGCAAAGGTGCGGGTGATTTCATGTGCCGGTTGAATCTCTTCCAGCGGCAGCGATGGCAGCGCGGTGAAGATCAGCGACAGATAATCAGCGGCTTTGCCGTAAGCGGTGATGTGCAGTACGCCATCCGCCACGCTGCTGCTTTCGATATCGTCGGTAAAACGGGTTTTCAGCGCACGCGCCAGCGCTTCCAGGCGCTCGTTCTCTGGTTTCAAGCCCGCAATCGCATCGATCAGACGCAGCTCAAATTGATTCAGGCTGCCGTTCACCGCTTCACACTTCAGGCCACGCGTAGCGAAGCCGTTGTTCACCAGCGAGTAGCGGCCCAGTTTGCGGCCGAATTCGGCTTCGCTATCAACGTGGGTCAAATCGCACGGCAGCGCAAGGATGTCGCGCAGGGCCGCTGGACGCCGTTTACGCTCGGCATGCATCAGGCCGGAGAACTGACGGTAATCGGGCGTGATGGCAAAGGTGTCGATCACATCATTCGGGATGCGCTCAAAGCTGCTGTCTTTAAAGGCTTCTGCTTTGATGTTGAATGCGTTATCCAGTTTGGCCAACGTCATCAAACGAATAAAGTTGTCCTCTTCGCGCTCTTTATTAGCAAAGCGAATCGGCTGTTCCGTCATATCGATAAAGGTACGTACCGCGATGGTGCCGTACGAGTGGCCCGCGCCTTCAGCACGCTCTTTGAACAGGCCGAGCAACGGCACTTCCGCTTCGCCCTGAATTTTCAACGCGCTCTGATGCCAGTCAACTGCCATTTGAGCGATTGCCGGGAAGCCCGCGCCGCCGACTGGGGTTTTGATATTCGGGAAATATTTCTTCAATACCGGATCGTCGGTATTGAGGAAGTTCGGCTCGAAGAACTCGCCGCAGCTGTAGCTCTCAACGGTACACAGGCCGACTTTACCCATGGTTTTCATCAGCGCTTTTTCGGCTGCTTTGGCATAGCGTTTAAAGGCTTTGTTGCCTTCTTCGCCTTCACCGAATTTCTCTTCTGCACGCATCTGCACGCCGAGTGGGTATACGGCAGAAGCACCGAAGCCCAGCGTCGCCGCGATGTGGTGTGAAGAGATGCTTTGACCACTTTCGACCACCAGCGAAACATCCAGACGCAGACCTTCCTGCACCAAGCGCTGGTTGATCGCCGACACCATCAGCAGCATCGGAATCGCTGCGTGCGTTGAGGAGATATGACGGTCGGTGATCACCGCGATGCCGCCTTGCTGGCGTGCGAAATCCACCACCTGCTGGGCTAAGTCATCAATGGCTTTTTCCAGCGCGTTGGCGTTGGCCGCACGGCTGACGATATCTTTGCCGACCACCGGCTCATACAGCATCTCGAAGCGCGCATAAGGTGCGACGGTTTGCTCGCGCAGGCGCAGCATGTCGAGATGCGTCAGAATTGGCGTCGGAACAATGATTTGCTGACCTTTACTGCGGCCGAGATGCGGTTTCGCACCCAGAGCAACGCGCAGCGTCATGCCGTCCGCTTCACGAATCGAATCGAGCGGCGGGTTGGTGACTTGTGCAAATCGCTGTGAGAAGTAGTGCGCCATGCCGCCTTCGTGATCGGACAGGCCATTGATGGCGTTGCCGTAACCCATTGCTGAGATCTTCTCAGCGCCGGTTTGCAGCATCGGATCCATCATGAATTTGAAGCTTTCCTGGTTGTAGTAGTAGGCGACAAAACGTTGATAGGTTTTGAGGTCTCCACGATAACGCAGCGGCGAGCCGAGTTGCTCCGCCTGAATTTCCGGCAGGTCGGCGAGATCGATACGCGCTTTGCTCAGCAGCGACAGGTAATCTTTTTCGGCCGCCAGTTTCTCCAGCGCTTCAACCGTGGTGTAAGAGCGTTTCTCTTTGTGATCGTAATAGAGCATGCCGCCCGCTTCGATGCGGCCACGACGCAGGACGCTTTCCGGTGGGAAGGCGATCTGGCCCGCTTCAGACATCGCACCGATGTATTCCGCAGTTTCAACGGAACGCAGCGGACGCAGACCGAGGCGGTCAAGACGCGCGCCGATCACTTCACCGTTACCGAAGATCAGCGCAGCTGGACCATCGTTCTTCTCTTCATATAAAGAGAAGTACTCGAGCATGGCGCGCACTTCGTTTGAGAGTGACGTATCGTTCTCCCACGCCGGCGGCATCATCGACACCACGGCGTTAATCAGGTCGAGATTATCTTCCATCAAACGGCTGTGGATGCTTTGGTCGAGACGTGAGCTGTCTGACTGACCTTTTGGACGCACAATTTTTTTACCGCGCGCCAGCATCAGTGCCGCTTCAGCGATGCGGTTTTTACGGTCGGTATTCAGCTCGCCGTTGTGCGCCATTAAGCGGAACGGCTGCGCCATGGTGGTGTGCGGATCGGTGTTAGTCGAGAAACGGGTATGGAAGAACAGCCCGCGGACCTGATGGTCCTCATCGGTCAAATCTTTGAAGTACGGGATCACTTCGTTGGAGTTCAGGCGTGCTTTAAATACCTGCGTGCGCGAAGAGAGCGACAGCGGATAGAGGCCGCCGAATTCGCTTTCGGTAAAGGCGCGTGCTTCGATATCCAGCAGCGCGCGATAAATTTGGCGCTCGAATTCGAGTTGTTCAGTCACTTCCTGCGGCGCGGCAAAAATCCACTGCACAATCGGCAGCTGGAATTGCAGGGCGGCCGGGCGCGTCACGCTGCCGTCGAGCGGCATATCGCGTTTCACTAAGATCGGGAAGTTATGCGCCGCCAGCGTTTCTTCGACCAGACGCTCGGCGTTAGCACGCAGCTCTGCGTCTTTTGGCACGAAGAAGTTACCCACGCCAAAACGGCCAGCTTCCAGCGCCAGACCGGTAACCTTGCGGAAGAAGTTCAGGGAGAGATCGACGTTCACACCCGCGCCATCGCCGACGCCTTCGGCAGACATGCCGCCACGGTGCGGGACTGTGCATAGCGCGCTATGGGCCATGCGCAGAATCTCATGCGTCTGCTCGCCGTCCTTACGGGTAATGAAACCTACACCACAGCTGTCACTTCCGGCTGATGGGTCATACAAACCATAGGGATTCGGTTTTTGCGTGGACATTGAGAGTCTCCTTAAACTTCTTTTGACATTACCTGCATTATTTCGCGTACCGCAGCGTGACAATTTAAGTCAGCGCGGCGGTATCAATTCTTGTGCCGCTCAGTAAAGAGCGGGCGTCGCAGCACCGAGCAAGGGCTCTTAAGACACTGTTGTCACGTCCTTAATGAGCTGCTCTTTTTATTCCGGTCTCTTTCGGGAGATAGCTTGCATCCAGAGGGAGGCTTCTTGCTGCATAGATATGCCGAGACACAGGCCCACCAGGAAAGCTTCCAGTGGAATTCCAACTTATCGGGAAAGCGAACTCAGGTCAAATAGCCAGCTTTGTTGCGGGTAATCCGCTTTCTTATCGCTTAATTAAATGATTATTAAGGTTTTATTGCGTAAATTTATGTCAATCTCCCGCTACGCATTCCCTCAGGAAGTGTGAGCCGTCTCACTGTGACCCAGCCCTCTAATATCCAAACAATGCTGGCAGGAAGGGTTACAACAGCATTTAATTCTGTTGGGGGCAGTTGATACACAGCATGTATCTGTTTTTCTTATGGCGTCATATTTGAATCAAAATGGGGCTGCCATTAGTAAAATTAATTACGCGCGGCGTGCTTAATAAATCACTTAAGTTGAATGGGTATGCAATAAAGAGGTGCAACCATCAGGGCAAATGGCTGCCAGGGTGCTGATTAGCACAGGATGTTGAGATAAGGCCCGCAAAAGCGCGGCCCTCCAGATTATTCAGTTGGCAGAATTAGTCAAGCGCTTTGCGCATATAGAAGGGAACGTCGGCGAAATCGCGCTACGATGCACCATTACAGGGCATAACCCGCGCGATATGGGCGGGTGAAGCGGGGCAGCGCAGCGATAATTACGCTATCATGAGCCAGATTTCGTTCAGGGAGCTCGTAATGAAACAGATTCGTCTTTTAGCGCAGTACTACGTTGATTTGATGGTCAAACTCGGCCTGGTACGCTTTTCGCTGCTGTTAGCCTCGGCGCTGGTCGTACTGGCGATGGTGGTGCAGATGGCCGTCACCATGGTGTTGCGCGGACATGTGGAAAGCATCGACGTTGTCCGCTCCATCTTCTTCGGTCTGTTGATTACGCCCTGGGCAGTCTATTTCCTCTCGGTGGTGGTCGATCAGCTGGAAGAGTCGCGCCAACGCCTGTCAAAACTGGTGGATAAGCTGGAAGAGATGCGTACGCGCGATCTTGAGCTTAATCAGCAGATGAAGGAGACCATCACCCAGCTTAATCAGGAAATTAACGATCGTATTAAAGCTGAGCAGGCGCGTGAGCAGGTGATGGATAAGCTGCGCGAAGAGATGGCACGACGCGAGCAGGCGCAAATCGAGCTGGAACAGCAATCCTCCTTCCTGCGCTCTTTCCTGGATGCATCACCGGATTTGGTGTTCTACCGCAACATTGATAAGCAGTTCTCCGGCTGTAACCGCGCCATGGAACTGCTAACCGGCATGAGCGAAAAGCAGCTGATTGGCCTGACTCCGCGCGATATCTACGATGACGAAGCCGCTACTAAAGTGCTGGAAACCGATGAGAAGGTGTTCCGCCACAATGTATCGCTGACGTACGAACAGTGGCTGCAATATCCCGATGGGCGCAAAGCCTGTTTCGAAATCCGCAAAGTGCCCTATTACGATCGCGTGGGTAAACGCAGTGGCCTGATGGGCTTTGGCCGCGATATTACCGAGCGTAAGCGCTATCAGGACGCGCTGGAGAACGCCAGCCGTGAGAAGACCACCTTTATTTCAACTATCAGCCACGAGCTGCGTACGCCGCTGAATGGCATCGTTGGGCTGAGTCGCATCCTGCTGGATACCGACCTCAATCAGGAGCAACTCAAGTACCTCAAAACCATTCACGTTTCAGCCATCACGCTGGGCAACATCTTCAATGATGTGATCGAAGTGGACAAAATCGAGCGCCGCAAAGTGCAGCTGGATAATCAGCCGCTGGATTTCACCGGCTTTCTCGCCGATCTGGAAAACCTCTCCGGTCTGCTGGCGCAGCCAAAAGGGCTGAAGTTTGTCATGGCGCCAGAGCTGCCGCTGCCGCATAAAATCTCGGCGGATGGTACGCGCTTGCGTCAGATTCTGTGGAACCTGATTGGCAACGCCGTGAAATTTACCCAGCAGGGCGAGATTGTGGTGCGCGTCGCCTATCGTCAGGATGAAACGCTGCACTTTGAAGTGCAGGATTCCGGTATGGGCATTCCGCAGGAAGAGCAGGACAAGATCTTCGCGATGTATTACCAGGTGAAAGATCAGCACGGTGGCAAACCGGCGACGGGCACCGGCATCGGTTTGGCGGTCTCGCGTCGTCTGGCACAGGCGATGGGCGGCGATATCAGCGTCAGTAGCGTCGCGGGGCAGGGTTCCTGCTTTACCGTCGAGATCAACGCGCCACGCGTCGCTGAGGAAGTGGAAGACGACAATCTGGATGACAGCATGCCATTGCCGGCGCTGCACGTGTTGTTGGTGGAAGATATCGAGCTCAACGTCATTGTAGCGCGTTCGGTGCTGGAGAAGCTGGGCTGCAGCGTCGACGTCGCGATGACCGGAACGGATGCGCTGGCGATGTTTGATCCGCAGGAGTTCGATCTGGTGCTGCTCGATATTCAGCTACCGGATATGACCGGCCTCGACGTGTCGCGTGCCATCCATCAGCGTTATGCAGATGTGGCGCTGCCGCCGCTGGTGGCATTGACCGCCAACGTCCTGAAAGACAAAAAAGAGTATCTCGATGCCGGCATGGATGATGTGTTGAGCAAACCGCTTGCCGTGCCAGCGCTGACGGCGGTGATCAAGAAGTTCTGGGATTATCAGCCGGAACAGGAAGAGATTGCCGTCGATTCATCAGACGCACAGTCGCGTACGCTGTTAGATGTGACGATGCTGGAGCAATACATTGAGCTGGTTGGCCCAGGATTGATTACCCAAAGCCTCACTATGTTTGAGCAGATGATGCCGGGTTATCTCGACGTGCTGGATTCCAACATGATGGCGCGCGACCAAAAAGGCATTGCTGAAGAAGGACACAAGATCAAAGGTGCAGCAGGTTCGGTTGGCTTACTGCATTTGCAGCAGCTAGCGAAACAGATTCAGTCGCCAGAATTGCCAGCGTGGTGGGACAATGTGCAAGAGTGGGTCGACGAATTAAAACAGGAATGGCTCAGAGACGTGAACGTTTTACGCGAATGGGTCGCTGAGCGGGAAAAATTACAGGACGTTAGAAAAAAATGACCCCAGTCGAAACTGGGGTGCGCGAATACTGCGCCAACACCAGGGAAATGGGTACTGTTGCTATTATTAGAAATCGAATAAGAAAGCAACAGTTCGGTATTGGTTAACGCTCCAAAATCACCTTAACAAATTCGCCAATGCTTGCGACAAGATTCATTAAATTGTGTGATGTTGAGCAGCGATTAAATACAGAAAACATTAATTTGATGACACAGTCAAGCAAGGAATTAATTTCTTTGCCATATTGCACCTTTTTTGACCAAATGTTCTGCTTTTAGCCTGGTTTTGCTTCAGTGAGCCACAAGAAAATCCGGGTGGAAGCATGGAAAATCTGATTCTGACAAAAAATTGAGGTTAAGTGAGATTAACACTCTGATGTTTATAGGTAAAAACAGATTTTTCGACGGCTTATCCAAAACGTTTTGGAAACCTTAAACGGAAAGTTCCAGTTTAGAGTTTATTGAATAATGTAAACCAAACGTGCGGTAAATCGCTTTACCATCCGTGAGGTCGAATGTGCGCAGGATCGTACAGATTTGGTGGCATTTTTCAGAATGGTCTCTGTTATCAATGAACATGTTCGAACAACAGTAAAATTGATAGTTAAGTATCATGAAAGAATTTGCGTGAGCGATATCACATTCAGTTAAGTGTCCATGCATGCAGCATTTGATCTATTTATCGTTATGGAACCGATTCCTTTTTGGCGGAAGTGCTTGATGTGATTGGCTCTAATAGAGGAACACTGATTACAATGGCAACAATTTTCCAGACGTCTTTACCTGTCTGAGGATAAAATTTAGTGGTTAATCGTTGGTATTCGCTATTGTGACTTGGGTGATTGATTAATACAGGGAACAGGTAAGAGAAAATTGCATGAGCAAGAGTAAAGGGACACTGGGAAAACGTATTAAAGTGCTGATTGCTAAAGTGCTGCTGGCCTGGCTTGGCATCTGGTTAGCGGGCATTTTGCTGTTTGCATTTTTACCGGTACCGTTCTCGGCGGTGATGGTGGAACGGCAAATCGGCGCCTGGTTTACCGGGCGTTTTGATTATGTGGCGCACTCGGATTGGGTCGGCATGGACGAGATCTCGCCATGGATGGCATTAGCGGTTATCGCCTCTGAAGATCAAAAGTTCCCTGAGCATTGGGGCTTTGATGTTGATGCTATCCAGTCAGTGCTGGATAACGATGGCAATGAACGCATGCGCGGCGCTTCAACCCTTTCGCAGCAGACGGCGAAAAACCTGTTGCTGTGGGATGGTCGCAGCTGGTTGCGTAAAGGGCTGGAAGCAGGATTAACGGTGGGAATCGAAACCGTGTGGACTAAGAGGCGTATCCTGACGGTTTATCTCAATATCGCAGAATTTGGCGACGGCGTGTTTGGCGTGGAAGAGGCTTCACAGCGCTATTTCCACAAACCCGCCAGCCGTCTGACGATGTCTGAAGCGGCATTACTGGCAGCGGTTCTGCCCAATCCGATCCGTTTCCGCGCTGATGCGCCTTCAGGCTACACGCGGCAGCGCCAGCAGTGGATTATGCGGCAGATGCGCCAGTTGGGCGGCGAAGGTTTCCTCAACCGATACAAGCTGCATTGATAGGTTTAATCTTCGTCAAAGCCCGCTTCAAACAGTTCTATAACCGCTGCCAGCGCCTGCTCTTCCTGCGGGCCGCTGGCTTCAATCTCAATATGGCCGCCTTTCGCTGAGTCGAGCATCAGCAGCGCAATCACGCTGCTGGCTTCGGCTTCGGTGCCCGATTCGTTACGCAGCAACACTTCAGCATCAAAACTCTGCACCAGCTCGAACAGCTTCATTGCCGGGCGCGCGTGCATGCCCAGCTTGTTACGAATCTCAACGGTTTGCTTCACGGTCATGATTTACGTTTTTCCAGAGTGCGATGACGAGATTGCACGTTTTTACCGCGTGAACGGAAATAATCCGCCAATTGTTCAGCGATATACACTGAGCGGTGCTTCCCGCCAGTACAGCCGATGGCGACGGTGAGATAGCTGCGGTTGTTGGTTTCCAGCATCGGCAGCCACAGTTCCAGGTAGCTGCGCGTTTGATAGATAAAGTTATGTACTTCGGTGTGGCGATCGAGGAAGGCGGCAACCGGACGATCCAGGCCGGTCATCGGACGCAGTTTGGGATCCCAATGCGGGTTCGGCAGGAAGCGCACATCGAAGACATAATCGGCGTCGATTGGAATGCCGTGTTTGAAGCCGAATGACTCAAACACCATGGTGAGTTCACGCTCGCGCTTGCCCAGCAGGCGCGTGCGCAGCATCTCCGCCAATTCATGAACCGACATCTCGGAGGTATCGATAATCAGATCGGCGCGTGAGCGCAGCGGCTCCAGCAGATCATTCTCTTCATCGATAGCACTCTCCAGCGACAGATTTTTGCTGGAGAGCGGATGCAGACGACGCGTATCGCTGTAGCGGCGAATCAGCGTGTTGCGATCGGTATCGAGAAACAGCAGTTGCGGCGAGAAGGTATCAGGCAGATTGTTGAGCGCGGCTTCAAAGACTTCCGGTGATTCCGGCATGTTGCGCACGTCAATGCTGACCGCCGCAGAGATATTGCGTTCGGTTAAGGTATTCGCCAGCTCCGGCAGCAAAACCACCGGCAAGTTGTCGACACAGTAAAAGCCCATATCTTCAAGGGCACGCAGCGCGACTGATTTTCCTGAGCCTGACCGACCGCTAACGATCATCAGCACCATCACATTTCTCCCGTTTTAAACCGGCGAACAGGCCGGTAAAAGTGTTTCTCGCTTAAGAGTGTGCTTCCTGAGCTTCTGTGATAATGGCGTAGAGCTCTTCGTCGCTCTGTGCCGCACGCAAACGACGACAGACGGTTTTATCCGCCAGACGTTTGGCAACCAGCGAAAGCGTGTGCAAGTGGGTTTTACACTGGTCTGCAGGTACCAGCAGGGCAAACAGCAGGTCAACCGGCTGATTGTCTACCGCATCAAAAGCGATAGGCTGATCGAGGCTGATAAACACGCCGACAGCGCGTAATGTGTCCTCCTCCAGCTTGCCATGTGGAATGGCAATGCCGTTGCCAATACCGGTACTGCCCATACGTTCGCGGGTCAGGATGGCTTCGAAAAGCGTCTGGTGCGGCAGATTGAGCTGCTTCGCTGCCAGCTCGCTGATAATTTCCAGCGCGCGTTTTTTACTCTGGCAGTGTACGCCGCTACGGGTACAGTCCAGTGAAAGGACCGAGCTCAATTCCAGTGTTAGATCGTTGTTCATCATCGTTTCACTTGCGAGTTCACATAGCCGCGAGGTTCAGGCGATTGATTTCATTGCCGTTCGCCCGCTGGCGCTTGCGCAGATGACAAAACGGGGCGGTAATATCCGCCCCATTAAGCTCTAAGTGCCGAATCAGTCAGCACTCTGCAAGCGTGAAGGTTAGTGTTTTTTCAGTTTGTCTTTGTGTTTGGTCAGCTGACGGGAAAGCTTGTCGATTAACCCGTCGATGGCCGCGTACATGTCTTCCGCTTCCGATGTGGCGTGCAGCTCCCCGCCGTTGACGTGCAGTGTTGCATCCGCAATCTGCGTCACCTTCTCAACCTTCAGAACAATATAAACCTGATTGATACGATCAAAATAGTGTTCCAGTTTGGCAAATTTGGTATTTACAAATTCACGCAGAGGTTCGGTAATCTCAACATTAAGTCCGGTAAGGTTTAGCTGCATAGGTCTTCCTTCTTCGTTCGGTCAAACCAGCTGTTTACGCTGGTTTGATGGCGGTATAGATAAAGACTCGCGATATTTAGCAACCGTACGTCGCGCTACCATGATGCCCTGTTCGGATAACATGGAGGTCAGTTTGCTGTCGCTCAAGGGTTTTGCGGGGTTTTCCGCCGAGATCAATTTTTTCACTAATGCACGAATCGCCGTAGACGAGGCTTCGCCGCCGCCCTCGGTGTTGACGTGACTGGAGAAAAAATACTTCAGTTCAAAGATGCCACGCGGGCTGTGTAAATACTTTTGCGTGGTCACGCGGGAAATAGTGGATTCGTGCATATCAACAGCCTGAGCGATATCCGCCAGCACCATCGGACGCATGTACTCCTCACCCTGCTCAAAAAATGCCTGCTGCTGTTCAACGATACAGCGTGTCACTTTCAGCAGCGTGTCGTTACGGCTCTCCAGGCTCTTAATCAGCCACTTGGCTTCCTGTAAGTTGCTACGAATATACTGATTATCGCTTTCATTACGGCCAGCTCCGCCCATCGCAGCATACTGCTGATTGATTTTCAGGCGCGGCATGCTGTCGGAATTGAGTTCAACTGTCCAGCGCTTGCTGATTTTACGCACCAGCACATCGGGAATGACATATTCCGGTTCGCTGGTATTGATTGACTGGCCAGGGCGCGGATCCAGTGACTGAATCAGCAACATCGCCTCCTTCAGCACCTCTTCCTTCAGACGGGTTACGCGTATCAGGCTGCGGAAATCATGGTTGGCCAGCAGATCAAGATGTTCGCTCACAATCAGGCGCGCTTCCGCCAGCATGGGCGTGGCGGCATCATATTGCGACAGCTGGACTAACAGGCAATCACGCAAATCACGGGCACCAACGCCGACTGGATCAAAACGCTGCACGCGCTTGAGCACGGCTTCAACTTCTTCCAGCGTCAGCTCTTCATCGCCAATACTGTCATAAATATCTTGTAAGTTGACGGTGAGATAGCCGGTGTCGTCAATGGCATCAACAATGGATGTGGCGATGGCGCGATCGGTATCAGTGAACGGCGTTAACTCCACTTGCCACATAAGATAATCCTGCAGCGATTGCGTGGTTTCGCCCTGATAGATTGGCAGTTCGTCATCCTGGTAATCGGTGCCGGTGCCTGACGGCGTGCCCGCCGTGTAGATTTCGTCCCAGGTGGCGTCGAGCGGGAGATCTTCAGGCATGTCTTTCTGTTCAAGTGCTTCACGTGTGTCTAATGAATCACTCTCTTGTTCCTGAAATTCTCGCGCGTCGATTTCTTCGTGCAGATCGGTTTGTTCAAGCAGCGGATTGCTTTCCAGCGCCAGTTGGAGTTCTTGCTGGAGTTCAAGCGTAGAGAGTTGCAGCAAGCGAATGGCTTGCTGCAACTGTGGAGTCATCGCCAGCTGTTGGCTGAGCCTGAGTTGCAAACCTTGCTTCATAATTCGGTTAGAATTTCCTAAGCAAACGTAGGGTGTTACGACACCTTATCAGAGTCTGAACTCTTCGCCCAAATAAACACGCTTAACCTGCTCATCTACAAGAATTTCATCAGGCGTGCCATGGGCAATTAAATGACCCTGGCTAACGATATACGCGCGTTCACACACCGCGAGGGTTTCACGCACGTTGTGGTCGGTAATCAGTACGCCAAGGCCGCTGTCACGCAGATGCTCGATGATTTTTTTGATGTCGATAACCGAAATCGGGTCAACACCGGCAAAAGGCTCATCCAGCAGGATGAATTTCGGATTAGCCGCCAGCGCGCGGGCAATTTCCACACGACGGCGTTCACCACCCGACAGCGCCTGGCCCATGCTGTCGCGCAGATGGCCTATATGGAACTCTTCCATCAGCTCGTTGGCACGATCCTGACGCTGCTCTTCTGTCAGATCATCACGGATCTGCAGCACCGCCATCAGGTTGTCGTACACGCTCAGGCGGCGGAAGATCGAGGCTTCCTGCGGCAGATAGCCGATACCGCGACGGGCGCGCGCATGCAGCGGCAGGATGCTGATGTCTTCATCATCAATTATGATGCGGCCCGCATCGCGCGGCACAATTCCGACCACCATGTAAAAGGTGGTGGTTTTACCGGCACCGTTTGGGCCCAGCAGGCCGACAATCTCGCCGGATTTTACCTGCAGGCTAACATCTTCCACCACGCGGCGGCCTTTGTAGGCTTTCGCCAGGTTCTCAGCGATTAGTGTTGCCATAGCAATCAGTTACTCTTTTTAGGGCTCGCGGACGAACCGTTTTTGTCCTGCAGCTGCGACGGAACCAGAACGGTGGTCACGCGCTTGCTGTCACCCTGGCTGAACGCCTGCATCTTCTGCTCTTTCACCAGGTAAGTGATGCGGTCGCCTTTGATGTTGCTGTCCTGCTGCTGAATGAAGGCATTACCGGTCAGTTCAACAAAATCGTTCGCCAGTTCATAGTGCAGTTTACTGGCGTGGCCTTGCACCGGCTTGCCGTTATCCTGCATCTGATAGAAGGTGGCTGGCGTGCCGTAAGCATCAACGATGGTTTTCTTGCTATCGCCGCCCGGACGGGTGACGACCACTTTATCGGCGGTAATCTTGATGGAACCCTGGGTCACAATCACGTTGCCGGTAAAGGTCGCGACGTTGCCCTGCAGGTCCAGCGCCTGGTTGACGGAGTCAATATTCACCGGCTTGTCTGAGTCGCCAGTTAATGCCAGCGCAGGCAGGCTCGTTGCCAGCAGCGTACCCACCAGCAATAACTTAAGGCTATTTTTGTTCATTTTGAATTTCATAGGAAGTTTTGACCTTTTCAAGCAGCTCTGCGTGTTTCGTCCGTAAATTGCCGCGCATTTTCATGCCAGTGGAATTAAAACTGCGGCCAAAAAGGGTGACTTGATCGTCAGATGTCACATCCTGGGTGACCAAATTAACCTGAGCGTTATCGGTAAGGATGCGCTCAAGCTGTGAATCCTGGGTCAAGGTATTGACGACAACGTTGCCATAAAGATAAAGCATACGATCTTTAGTCAGCTTTGCCTTATCGGCGCGCACCGACCATGTCGCGACTTTGTTTACGTCATAGGTGGTCATCACCGGATTATCGAACCAACTTATCTCATCGGCAGCAAAGTAGGTGACTTTATCGGAGACCAGCTTATAGCCCAGCGCGCCTGTTGGGTTATACACCACCGTGTTCGATTTCTCGCTGGTGTAGGTTGGCGCTTGATCGTTGGTTGCTACCGGCGTTCGGTCGTCATCCTGGTTGGTGAGATTCCAGCCGATCAGCACTAAGGCGATCAAGGCCAGGATCAGCGTCATCCAACGCCTGCTCTTACTCATATTGATTGCCCTTTGGCATCCTCAAATTTGTTCTGCGCCATCAAGATCAGATCGCACAACTCACGTACCGCGCCGCGCCCACCGGCAATGCGGGTCACATAATGCGCGCGCGGCAGTAAAATCGGGTGGGCATCGGCAACGGCCACGCTCAAACCCGCCTGCGCCATCACCGGCCAGTCGATCAGGTCATCGCCAATGTAGGCGACCTGCTCTGCGGTCAATGACAGTTTATCCAGGAGTTCCCGCCAGGCCAAAAGCTTATCCGATTGTCCCTGGTAAAGATGCGTAATGCCGAGCGTCTTACAGCGATCTTCCAGCAGTTTTGCTTTGCGGCCGGTAATAATAGCCACTTCAACGCCGGAGGTCAGCAGGCAACGCACGCCATAACCATCGCGCACGTTAAAAGCTTTCAACTCTTCACCGCTGTTACCCATGTAAATCACGCCATCCGACATCACGCCATCAACGTCACAAATCAGCAGGCGAATCTTCGCAGCACGCGCCATGACTTCCGCGCTCACCGGACCGTAGCACGTCTCGACCATTGCTGTTTCAGCACTCATTGTTTCTTCCTGTTCAGACTACGCCAGCGCGCAGCATGTCATGCATATGTACCACACCGAGCAGGCGATCGTCATCGGCCACCAGCAGGGCGGTGATGTTTTTGTTTTGCATCAGATTAAGGGCATCGACCGCGAGCATATTCGGGCGCACGCGAATACCGCCGCTGGTCATCACTTCCTGAATGGTGGCTTTCTGGAAATCGATGCCCATATCGAACACGCGGCGCAAGTCACCATCGGTGAAGATGCCTTCGATTTTCATCAGGTCATCGACAATCACCGTTAAACCAAGATTCTTGCGGGTAATTTCCAGCAGCGCATCACGCATCGACGCATCACGGCTGACGTGCGGGATTTCATCGCCGCTGTGCATGATATCGCTGACGTGCAGCAGCAGTTTGCGGCCCAGCGCACCGCCGGGATGCGACAGCGCAAAATCTTCCTGGGTAAATCCGCGCGCTTCCAGCAACGCCACGGCCAGCGCATCACCCATGACTAAGGTCGCGGTGGTGCTGGTGGTCGGCGCCAGGCCGAGCGGACAGGCTTCCTGCGGCACTTTCACGCACAGATGCACATCCGCGGCGCGGCCCATCGCGCTGTCCGGACGCCCGGTAATACAGATCAGCTGCACCTTCTGGCGCTTTAACACCGGCACCAACGCCAGGATTTCGCCGGATTCACCGCTATTGGAAATCGCGATCACCACGTCATTGGTGCTGACCATGCCGAGATCGCCGTGGCTGGCTTCACCGGGATGCACAAAGAAAGAGGGCGTACCGGTGCTGGCAAACGTCGCGGCCATCTTTTTACCGATATGTCCGGATTTTCCCATGCCCATCACCACCACTTTGCCTCGGCAGGCAAAGATCATCGCGCAAGCGCGATCGAAATCATCATTGATATATTGATCAAGCTGCTCCAGCCCTTCGCGTTCGATGCGCAGCACCGCTTTACCTGCTTGCTGAAAATCGAAATCCGGTTGCTGATGTGACATGGTCAGTCCGTCCTTAATAGCTTGTGATAAGCATGGGGCTGAGCCACAGCCACAGCACCCACGCGATAAAACCACCTAATAATAGTGTGCCTGCGATACGGCCAATACGGCGTTTGCGCAGCAGGCAGAGCAGGGCGAACAGCACGCTCACTGCCAGCATCACCCAGTAATCACGTGCGAAGGCATGCGCATCAACGCTGCCGGGATGAATCAGCGCTGGTAGGCCGAGCACAATCGCCAGATTGAAAATGTTGGCGCCGATCAGGTTACCGATAGCGATATCGTCCTCACCTTTCAGCGCGCCGGCCACAACGGTAGCCAGTTCGGGTAAGCTGGTGCCGACGGCAATCAGCGTCAGGCCCATCACCAGTTCGCTCACACCGAAGTAGTCGGCAAAGACGGTGGCGTTGTCGATCACCATCCGCGTTGACATCGGCAGAATAATTAGCGCGACTGCCAGCCACAGAAAGGCCACGGTGTTGCCAGCTTCGTCGCGCGGCAGTTCGGCCAGCTGTTCACGGGTGAGCGTGTCGTTATTGTCACGTTCAGCGCGGCGAGCAATGCGGATCACCACCAGCAGATAACCCAGCGCGATCAGTAGCAGCGCAACGCCATCAAGACGGCTCAGATGATTATCAAACAGCATGATGCCGCTGAGCAGTGAGACTAGCAGCATTAATGGCAGTTCGCGCCGAATCAGATTGGAGTGTACTGTCAATGGGTGGAGCAACGCTGCGCCACCCAGAATCAAGAGAATGTTGGTGATGTTCGAGCCCAGCGCGGTGCCAACCGCTAAATCCATCTGTCCATGCTGTGCGGCCGAAAATGAGACAATTAATTCCGGCAATGATGTGCCAATGCTCACCACCGTCATGCCTATGATCAGTGGTGGGATGCCAAAGGATCGACAGAGGATCGCGGCGCTAAATACCAGACGGTCGGCGCCGTAAACCAGTAAAATCAATCCGATAAACAGCAAGGCAGAGGCTACGAACATTAAAAATCCTTGATGGATGGAGGTGTCGGCGAACCTTGTCCGACAGGTAAAAACATTCTGCACACACTAACAGGCGCTGATTTTGACTGTCTGAGAGGCAAAAGTAAATTTTAAGGCCGTTTTCGCCACACTAAGTGGGTAAGTTTCTGTAAAACTATCGTGCATTCGAGGCGACCAGGCTACCATCCACCGTTTTGATAGCGCCCGATCCGCATAAAGAGGTAAAGATGATCCAGCAGCAAACGAATCTGGTTGAGGTTCGTGGCGTCAGTTTCACGCGCGGAGATCGTACAATCTTTGACGATATCTCGTTAACGGTACCCGCCGGTAAAGTCACCGCGATCATGGGGCCGTCCGGAATTGGTAAAACCACGCTTTTACGTCTGATTGGCGGGCAATTACAGCCCGATAAAGGCGAGATTTGGTTCCGCGATCAGAATATCCCGACGCTTTCCCGCACGAAATTGTACGAAGCGCGTAAAAAAATGAGCATGCTGTTTCAGTCAGGCGCGCTGTTTACCGATCTCAACGTGTATGAAAACGTTGCCTGGCCATTGCGTGAACATACGCAACTGCCACCAGAACTGTTGCACAGCACCGTATTGATGAAGCTGGAAGCGGTGGGTTTGCGTGGTGCTGCGAAACTGATGCCTGCCGAACTCTCCGGCGGTATGGCGCGCCGTGCGGCGCTGGCGCGTGCTATCGCGCTGGAACCGGAACTGATCATGTTCGATGAGCCTTTTGTCGGCCAGGATCCGATCACCATGGGCGTGCTGGTGAAATTAATTGACGAACTTAATCATGCTTTGGGCCTGACCTGCATTGTGGTTTCACACGATGTGCCTGAGGTATTGAGCATTGCCGATCATGCCTATATTGTTGCCGGACAAAAAATTATTGCTCAGGGCAGCGCGCCGGAACTGCGGGAAAATCCCGATCCGCGTGTGCGCCAGTTTATCGAGGGTCATGCGGATGGTCCGGTGCCGTTTCGCTTTGCCGCTGGCGATTATCTCAGCGACTTGACCCGCTCAGGGAGAACGTAAACTGATGTTGTTACAGGCGCTAGCGTCATTTGGACGTCAGGGAATTAATACCTGTGCCGCTTTTGGCCGCGCAGGCCTCATGCTCTTTCATGCGCTGGTGGGTAAGCCGGCGTTTCGTCGCCATGCGCCGCTGCTGGTAAAACAGCTCTACAGCGTGGGCGTATTATCGTTGCTGATCATTGTGGTATCCGGCCTGTTTATTGGCATGGTGCTGGGTCTGCAAGGCTATCTGGTGCTGACCACCTACAATGCTGAAACCAGCCTTGGCATGCTGGTGGCGCTCTCGCTGCTGCGTGAACTCGGTCCGGTAGTGACCGCATTGCTGTTTGCCGGCCGGGCAGGTTCAGCGTTAACCGCAGAAATCGGGCTGATGAAAGCCACTGAACAGCTCTCGAGCATGGAGATGATGGCCGTCGATCCATTACGTCGCGTGGTATCACCGCGCTTCTGGGCCGGCTTTATCAGCATGCCGCTACTGGCGCTGATCTTTACCGCCGTCGGTATTGCCGGTGGCGCGCTGGTGGGGGTGAGCTGGAAAGGGATCGATCCGGGTTTCTTCTGGTCGGCGATGCAGAACGCGGTGGATTTCCGCACTGATGTCGTTAACTGCATGATCAAAAGCGCGGTCTTTGCCGTTACGGTAACCTGGATTGCGCTATTTAATGGCTATGATGCCATCCCGACCTCGGAAGGGATCAGTCGGGCGACGACGCGTACCGTGGTGCATGCTTCACTGGCGGTACTCGGTTTGGATTTTGTGCTGACAGCACTGATGTTTGGGAATTGATGCAATGCAAAGCAAGAAAAACGAAATCTGGGTTGGCGTCTTCATGCTGGCTGCGCTGCTGGCGCTGTTATTCCTCGCTCTTCGCGTCGCCGATCTTAAAACAATCGGCACCGAACCGACGTGGAAGATGTATGCCACCTTCGATAATATTGGCGGACTCAAAGTCAGTTCTCCGGTAAAAATTGGCGGCGTGTTAATTGGCCGTGTATCAGATATCGCGCTTGATGAGAAAACCCTTTCTCCGCGTGTGACCATGGATATCAGCGATAAATTCGCCAATAAGATTCCAGACACCAGCTCATTAGCCATCCGCACCCAAGGTCTGCTGGGTGAGCAGTTCCTGGCGTTGAATTTAGGTTTTGACGATCCTGAACTTGGCTCTTCGATGCTGAAAGATGGCGGCACGCTGCGTGACACCAAATCGGCACTGGTGCTGGAAGACCTCATCGGTCAATTCCTCTATAAGAGCGGCGATAACAAACCCAACGACAAATCCCAGGGTGCGGAGAGCGCACCAGCAGCACCTGC
Source organism: Pantoea trifolii (assembly GCF_024506435.1). Lineage (NCBI taxonomy): Bacteria > Pseudomonadati > Pseudomonadota > Gammaproteobacteria > Enterobacterales > Erwiniaceae > Pantoea > Pantoea trifolii. The sequence continues at coordinate 553,614 of NZ_JANIET010000001.1, forward strand.
AACAACGGAATAACCAACGAGGTAAAACATGATGTTTAGACGCTTACTGATGATTGCCGTGTTGGCAATCGCACCGCTGGCAGCCAACGCCGCAGCGGATCAAACTAATCCTTACAAGCTGATGAACGAAGCGGCGGAAAAGACCTTCACCCGTCTGAAAAACGAACAGCCGAAGATTAAGCAGGATCCGAACTATCTGCGCGAAGTGGTGCGTCAGGAACTGATGCCTTATGTACAGGTAAAATATGCCGGTGCGTTAGTTCTCGGTCGCTATTATCGCGATGCGACACCGGCGCAACGCGATGCCTATTTTGCCGCGTTCGGTGATTATCTGGCGCAGGCGTACGGCCAGGCGCTGGCGCTGTATAACGGTCAAACTTACCAAATCCAGCCGGAACAGCCGATTGGCGATGCCAATATCGTAGCGATTCGCGTCACCATTATCGATCCGAATGGTCGTCCGCCGGTGCGCCTCGATTTCCAGTGGCGCAAGAACAGCCAGACCGGCAACTGGCAGGCGTATGACATGGTGGCCGAAGGCATCAGCATGATCACCACGAAACAGAATGAGTGGGGCGACCTGTTGCGCACCAAAGGCATTGATGGCTTGACGGCTCAGCTGAAAGTCTATGCAGCACAGCCGATCACCCTGGATAAAAAGCAATAATGAGTGAACCGTTACGCTGGCAGCGTACTGCCAGCACGCTGGCTTTAAGCGGCAAATTAGATCGTGATACTTTGCTGACCTTGTGGCAGGAACGTGACACTGCGGTGGCGGATATCACCACCATCGACGTTGCCGGGCTGGAAAGGGTCGATTCAGCGGGTTTAGCGCTGTTGGTGCATCTGCGTGAAATCGCGCGAGCCCAAGGCAGCGTGCCACTTTTCTCTGGCATCTCCGATAAACTTCAGTCACTGATCACGCTGTATAACCTGCAGCAGATTATTGTTTCTGCGGAAAAAATCGCCTGATCTGCGGATGTCGATGCTAAGCCCCTGATTTTTTCAGGGGCTTTTGCGTATTTAAGAGTCAGGCGCTTTCCTCTAAGATGGCAGCCTTATTATTATTAAGTGAAGTAACGAGCGATGGAAAATAGTGAAGTTCAGGCCGTGCTGATGCAGGCGCTGGCATTAGAAGAAGTACACGTACTTAGCAACGATGGCAGCCATTTTCAGGTCATCGCAGTGGGCGAAATGTTCGGCGAACTGAGCCGCGTGAAGAAGCAGCAGGCTGTGTACGCGCCGCTGATGGAATATATTGCGGATAATCGTATTCATGCGGTTTCCATCAAAACTTATACCCCAGCCGAGTGGGCGCGCGACCGTAAACTCAACGGTTTCTGAGTGCCTCACCGGTTGTTTTATTGATAGATAATTGAGAGCCGTGTTAATGGACAAATTTCGTGTGCAAGGCCCCACTCGTTTAAGTGGTGAAGTGACCATTTCCGGGGCGAAGAATGCTGCGTTGCCGATTCTGTTTGCTGCGCTGCTGGCTGAAGAGCCGGTAGAGATTCAGAACGTACCGAAGCTGCGTGATATCGATACCACCATGAAGCTGCTGAATCTGCTGGGTGCGCGCGTTGAGCGTAATGGTTCGGTCCACGTTGATGCTCGCGAAGTTAATGTTTTCAGTGCGCCATACGATTTAGTGAAAACCATGCGTGCTTCGATCTGGGCGCTGGGTCCGCTGGTGGCGCGTTTTGGTCAGGGCCAGGTTTCACTGCCGGGCGGTTGCGCCATCGGTGCGCGTCCGGTTGATCTGCACATTACTGGTCTGGAACAGCTGGGTGCGGAAATTAAGCTGGAAGAAGGCTACGTTAAAGCTTCGGTGAATGGCCGCCTGAAAGGCGCGCACATCGTGATGGATAAAGTGTCTGTTGGCGCTACCGTCACCATCATGAGCGCGGCGACGCTGGCTACCGGCATCACCATTATTGAGAATGCCGCGCGTGAGCCGGAGATTGTCGATACGGCAAACTTCCTCAACACGCTGGGCGCGAAAATCACGGGTGCGGGCACAGATAAAATCACCATCGAAGGTGTTGAGCGTCTGGGCGGCGGCGTATATCGCGTTCTGCCAGATCGTATCGAAACCGGTACTTTCCTGGTCGCTGCAGCGATTTCACGTGGCAAAGTTGTTTGCCACAACACTAAGCCCGATACGCTGGATGCGGTGTTGTCTAAACTGCGTGAGGCGGGTGCAGAGATCGAAGTGGGCGAAGATTGGATCAGCCTGGATATGCACGGCAAGCGCCCAAAAGCGGTGAATATCCGTACGGCGCCGCATCCAGGCTTCCCAACTGACATGCAGGCGCAGTTCACGCTGCTCAACCTGGTGGCAGAAGGAACCGGTGTGATTACCGAAACCATCTTCGAAAACCGCTTCATGCATATCCCTGAACTGATTCGTATGGGCGCGCATGCGGAAATCGAAAGCAACACCGCGATTTGTCATGGCGTTGAAACCTTGTCGGGTGCGCAGGTAATGGCCACCGATCTGCGTGCATCAGCGAGCCTGGTGCTGGCGGGTTGTATTGCAGAAGGCACCACGCTAGTTGATCGTATCTATCACATCGACCGTGGCTATGAGCACATCGAAGACAAGTTGAAAGCGATGGGTGCAAATATCGAGCGCGTAAGCGGCGAATAATTTTTACCTTTGCGCATTAAAAAACCAGTCACGGTAACGCGGCTGGTTTTTTTTCATCTGCAGTATGGTCAGATCTTTTTACGATCTTTGGGCGCTCGTATGCGCTTTTTGCGATCCTTCAGCAGACCGGTAAAAGGATCATAATATCGGCTCGGCCAGATCTCTGCCGGATGCACCTTAATCGCATTGGCAATTAGCCATTCGCCTTTGGGCCAGGGGCGCGACAGCGCATTGGCCAATGTTGACGAGCTAAGCCCTGATTCCCGTGACAGCGCTGCCAGTGATGTGCCTTTCTTACGTAATGCTGCAATGATATCTGCCGGGTGCCAATCCACTTTCCTTGGGTACATAACTTTCTTCTCCGTGTCCGTGTTATTACTTCATCTCCGCTGAAAAAGCTTTCCCGTCGCAGAGATATCTGGAAAAAACCCGCATTTTTATAGCAAATGTTTCCAGTTAATTTCCAGTAAATGTTTGAACGGCGCACGAAACTGCGTCGCTTTTCGCAAAAGTGATGCAAGCGATGTAAGTAAAGGGGAGAAGAGTGAGAAAGGAAACGGGACCAATTCAGGCCCCGTTAAAATCAGAAGTCGCGTTGTACGGACATGTGCGCCAGCGCTTCAAGTGCGCTGCGCCACGGGCTTTCAGGTAATACTTGCAGTGCTGAGATAGCTTTATCCGCCTCTTCTTCAGCACGTTTACGCGTCCACTCCAGCGAGCCAGTTTGTTGCATCGCTGCCAGCACCGGTTCCAGCAGATGACGACCGTTGCCTTCTTCAATCGCTTTGCGGATCATCTGCGCTTGCTCAGGCGTTCCATTGTGCATCGCGTGCAGCAGCGGCAGCGTCGGTTTGCCTTCGCTCAGGTCGTCACCGGTATTTTTACCCAGTGTTTCGCCATCCGCGCTGTAATCCAGCAAATCATCAATTAACTGGAAAGCGGTACCAAGATAGCGACCATAATCCTGCAGTGCTTTTTCCTGCGCTGGCGACGCATCAGCTAAAATCGCCGATGCTTGCGAAGCTGCTTCGAACAGGCGGGCGGTTTTGCTGTAGATCACCCGCATGTAGCTCTCTTCAGTGATGTCGGGATCGTTGCAGTTCATTAACTGCAGCACTTCCCCTTCGGCGATCACGTTGACCGCTTCCGACATCAGCGCCAGGATCTTTAAGGATCCCATGCTGGTCATCATCTGGAATGAGCGCGTATAGATAAAATCGCCCACCAGCACGCTAGCCGCATTACCAAACGCGGCGTTCGCGGTGGCTTTGCCACGGCGCATATCGGATTCATCCACCACATCATCGTGCAGCAGCGTCGCCGTATGGATAAATTCGATCAGCGCCGCATTGGTGATGTGCAACGATCCCTGATAATTCAGCGCGCGTGCCGACAGCACAGCGATCATCGGACGGATGCGTTTGCCCCCGCCGCTGATAATGTAATAGCCCAACTGGTTAATCAGTGAGACTTCTGAATTCAGCTGCTCGAGGATGGTCTGGTTGACGGCCGCCATGTCCTGCGCGGTTAATTCATTAATCTGTTCTAAGTTCATTCGTCTTTTCAGCTTTACTCGTTTTTTGCATGGTAAGCGCTTTAAACAGCGTGAGTTCAGGTAATCTGTTACTGATTGTACTTGAAAAATCGGGTTGCGAAACGTTTGCATTCGCCTTGCGCTTTTTTTCTGCAAGAGTGTGCAAAGTGCTCTTGTCTTCTGCTGGAGTATTGCGTAGAATTCGCGCCCTATTGTGAATATTTATCGCGCCGCCTGATGAACAAGAAAGGCACGCGCAGAAGCGGAGTTTTATATGTACGCGGTTTTCCAAAGTGGTGGTAAACAACACCGAGTAAGCGAAGGTCAGACCGTTCGCCTGGAAAAGCTGGACATCGCAACCGGTGAAACCATTGAGTTTGACCAGGTTCTGATGATCGCAAATGGCGAAGACGTGAAAATCGGCGCGCCACTGGTTTCAGGCGGTGTGATCAAGGCAGAAGTTGTGGCTCACGGTCGTGGCGAGAAAATTAAAATCGTTAAGTTTCGTCGTCGTAAACACTACCGTAAGCAAGCTGGTCACCGTCAGTGGTTCACAGATGTGAAAATCACTGTGATCGGCGCGTAAGAGGAGATCTGACAAATGGCACATAAGAAGGCTGGTGGCTCGACCCGTAACGGTCGCGACTCCAACGCAAAACGTCTGGGTGTAAAACGTTTCGGTGGCGAATCTGTTCTGGCAGGTAGCATCATCGTTCGTCAGCGTGGCACCAAATTCCACGCAGGTAGCAACGTAGGTTGTGGTCGTGACCACACCCTGTTTGCCACCGCAGACGGCAAAGTAAAATTCGAGATTAAAGGCCCGAACAACCGTAAATATATCAGCATCGTTGCTGAGTAAGGTTGTCGTGCTGCAGACGTCTACCGTCTGAATACACGAATGAAAGGCCCCGCAGCTTTGCGGGGCTTTTTACATTCTGCTACTGAGCTTGCTGGATAACAGTTACGCTTTAGCACAGTTGTTGTACAATTTATGTACTCCTGGCTTTGCCAGTCTTGTATTATCCGCCGTCGGTCAGCGCAGAAGACCCTGGCGGACCCGTTTGCGGCCTGCAAGCTGCCGTGAACGACAGCGTGACGGAGAAATAAAATGAAGTTTGTAGATGAAGCGACGATCCTTGCGGTCGCGGGTGATGGCGGCAACGGTTGCGTAAGCTTCCGCCGTGAAAAATATATTCCAAGAGGCGGCCCGGATGGCGGCGACGGCGGCGACGGCGGCGACGTATATCTGTTGGCGGATGAAAACCTCAACACCCTGATCGATTATCGCTTTGAAAAGTCTTTCCGTGCCGAACGTGGCCAGAATGGCCAAAGCCGTGATTGCACCGGTAAACGTGGTAAAGACATCATCGTTAAAGTGCCGGTCGGTACCCGCGTCATTGACCAAGGTACAGGCGAAACGCTGGGCGACATGACGCGTCATGAGCAGAAGCTGATGGTGGCGAAAGGCGGCTGGCATGGCCTTGGCAACACGCGCTTTAAATCCTCGGTTAACCGTTCCCCGCGTCAAAAAACCATGGGAACACCGGGCGAGAAGCGTGACCTGCAACTGGAACTGATGCTGCTGGCTGACGTTGGTATGCTGGGTCTGCCGAATGCCGGTAAATCGACCTTTATTCGCTCGGTTTCCGCGGCGAAACCAAAAGTTGCGGATTATCCGTTTACTACGCTGGTGCCAAGCCTTGGCGTGGTGCGTATGGACAACGAAAAGAGTTTTGTTGTCGCTGATATTCCTGGCCTGATTGAAGGCGCAGCGGATGGCGCAGGTTTGGGTATTCGCTTCCTGAAGCACCTTGAGCGCTGCCGCGTGCTGCTGCACCTGATCGATCTTGCCCCTATCGATGAATCTGATCCGGTAGAAAATGCCCGCATCATTCTCGGCGAGTTGGAGAAGTACAGCGATAAACTGTTCCAGAAGCCGCGTTGGTTAGTGTTCAACAAATGTGACCTGCTGAGCCGCGAAGAAGCGGAAAGTCGTGCCAAAGCGGTAGTGGAAGCATTAGGCTGGGAAGAAAAATATTACCTAATCTCTGCGGCTAGCCATGATGGCGTGAAAGATCTTTGCTGGGATGTGATGAGCTTTATCATCGAAAATCCAAAAGAAGCCGAAGAAGAAGCTAAAGAGCCAGAGAAAGTGGCCTTCATGTGGGATGATTATCACCGTGAAGCCATGGAAACGGCGCAGGAAGTGGAAGAAGACGACGATTGGGATGACGACTGGGACGAAGAAGACGACGAAGGCGTCGAAATCATTTACCAGCGTTAATCGCACAAAAAAGCGGCCAGAAGGCCGCTTTTTTTATCTCTTAACCCAGCACCGCCACCGTCAATCTTGAGGTGCAGCACAGCTGATCGCGGGTATTACGAATCTCAATCTGCCAGCTTTGATTACGCGCACCAAGGTGTAGCGGGCGACAAATGCCACGCACTTCACCGCTGCTTACCGCGCGATGGTGGCTGGCACTCACCTCAATGCCCACCACGCTTTTGCCGTCTTCGATGCTGAGATAACCGGCGATCGATCCCATCGACTCCGCCAGTACCACCGAAGCACCGCCGTGCAGCAAGCCAAACGGCTGCTGCGTGCGGGCATCCACCGGCATGGTGGCTTCGAGATAATCTTCACCGATGGTGGTAAACACAATGCCAACGTGTGCCACCAGCGAGTTCTCACCCATCTTATTCAGCGTTTCAAGGTCGACCGATCGTTTCCAGATTGCCATCACTTAGGATCCCAGCGTTGCGCCACCGTCGACCACAATATCCTGCAGTACCACGTGGCTGGCAAGATCCGAGGCGAGGAACATCACGTTAGCAACGATCTCCTGCGGTTTAGCGATCTTACGCAGCGGGATCCCCAGCTTGTACTGATCCGGAAAACCGTTAATCATCTCCTGCTCGGCTTCTGGCGTATGCCACAGGCTGCGTTGCATATCGGTATCGGTGGAACCTGGCGAGACGATATTGCAGCGCACGCCGAACGGCGCCATTTCCAAACCCACGGTCAGACACAAGCTGCGCAGTGCGGCCTTGGACGCGCCATAAGCGGACATCCCAAGACGTGGCGCATGTGCCGCATTTGACGCGATGGTGACAATCGCGCCCGCACGCTGCTGGCGAAACACCGGCAAGGTTTGCTGGAACATGTTGAACGCGCCGCCGGCATTCACCGCCAGACACGCTTGCCAATCTTCAAACGCCAGTTCATCGGTGCTGCCAATACGCAGGATGCCGGCACCGTTCACCAGCACATCCAGACGTGGCTGGTCCGCCAGCAAACGCTGACAAACCGCTTTCACCTCGGCGGCGTTCGCGACATCCAATACCTGCGTGGTGAACGGATAGTCGGCTTGATCGAAACGCAGATCGAAGCCGATAACCTGCGCACCTGCCTGATGGAAGCTCAGCGCGGTGTGATAACCAATCCCTTTGCCCGCGCCGGTCACCCAGACAATCTTTCCGCTAAAGTCGAACGTCGCACTCATTTAGTCGGCACCCTTGATAACAGCGCCCACCAGCCATCGACGGTCGGATTTTTTGCCAGACTGACGAAGTCGATATCGCTGTGCACCTGACGCCAGCGCGCCGCTAGCGCCATTACGCGTACCGAATCCAGACCGTAATCGATTAGGTTCTCGTCATCTTCCGGCACATCGTCATCTTCCAGCAGCGGCAGAATCAGCGCACGCAGATCGTCTTTGCTCAACGGCAGCGGCATCAGATCGGCGGTCATCACCACTTTACCGCTGCGACCCGCAGTGTAAGTCAGCGCCATCATGTGCTCTTCACGCGTGAAGTCGGCCAGCGCATCCGCCACCATGAACGGCTGGATGTTACGCATAAAGGCGTCAGTCGCGGTGGTCAGGCAGCCGATATGTGCGTACACGCCGGTGATGATCAGCTGATCGCGGCCCATCTCCTGCAGGATCGATTGCAGCGGTGAGCGCACGAAGGCGCTGTAACGCCATTTGGTCAGAACCTGGTCGTCCTGATCCGGTGCCAGCGCATCAACGATCTTCTGCTGATCCGGATGTTTGTTCAGGCCCGGTCCCCACATGTCATTAAGCAACGCGCGATCGGCATCGCTCTGCTCGTTCGGCTGGGCGGTGTAGAACACCGGAATGCCCTGCGCTTTGCAGTAAGCACGCAGGCGAGCGATGTTTTCCACCACCTGATTAACCAGCGGGCTGTTTTCGCCCCAGAAATTGAGGAAATAAGCCTGCATATCATGAATCAGCAGCGCGGCGCGCTGAGGTTCCAACACCCACTTCACTTTATTGGTTGGCAGTTCAGTCGCTGCAGGCAGCGCGTAAGCGTTCAGTTTTGGAATAGCCATTACAATCTCCGGAACAGGTCAGGCTTGCGCTTGTTGATCGGCAAGCTGTTGGCGTAAACGTTTTTTATCCACCTTGCCGACAGGCGTCAGCGGCAGGGCATCTACGCAGGTAATACGGTCAGGTAATTTGAACTCGGCCACGCCCAGTTCGCGCAGGTGACGACGCAGCGCCACTGCTTTAATCGGTTGGCTGGCGACAATAAAGGCGCAGCTCTTTTCACCCATCAGTTCGTCGTTCATTGACACCAGCGCGGCGTGGATCACATCCGGATGGCGCTGCAGCAGGTTTTCGATCTCTTCTGCGGCGATCTTCTCGCCACCGCGATTGATCTGATCCTTTTCGCGCCCTTGCACGGTGATGTAGCCCTGAGCGTCGATCTCAATCAGATCGCCCGAACAGTAATACCCGTTGGCGTCGAAGCTGGCGGCGTTATGTTCCGGGCTCTTGTAGTAGCCTCGGAAGGTGTAAGGGCCGCGCGTCATCAGGCGGCCGATGGTGCCGGTTGGCAACGCGTTGCCATGTTCATCGGCGACCCACACTTCATCATCTTCAGAGATCGGGCGGCCTTGCGTGGTGAGAATGATGTTCTCATCGTCGCCAAAGCGGGTGTAGTTCACCAGACCTTCAGCCATGCCGAACACCTGCTGCAGCTGACAGCCAATTTCACGCTGAATACGTGCCGCCAGGGTTTCGCCCAGTTTGGCACCGCCCACCTGAATACGCTGCAGCGAGGCCAGCTGTGTATTGCTGCCCCATTCCTGAATCGCCTGTAACCACAAGCTCACCGCCGGCGGCACCAAACCGGTATCGGTGACCTGATGCTTCTCGATCAGCGGGAAGCAGAGCGTGGCGCTGGGATCGGCGGCCAGAATTACCTGACCACCGGCATAAAATACGCCGAGCGAGCCCGGTGAGCTCATCGCGAAGTTATGCGGTGCGGGCAGGGCGATGAGATAGCGCGTATCGGCGGTCACCTGACAGATCTCATCACTGGCGCGAATGCTGTAGTAATAGTCGTTGTGGGTGCGCGGAATCAGCTTCGGCGTGCCGGTACTGCCGCCAGAGAGCTGGAAAAATGCCACTTCATCGGCGGCGGTTGGCGTGGCGACGAAATCTCCCGCAGCTTCCGCCATCAAGGATTCCAGCGTGTTTTCCGGCTGGTTGTCATTGCGCAGAATCACCTGCTGCAGAGAAGGCTGCGCATCGCATAGCGTGCTGATAAAGCTATCGTCAGCAAACAGCGCGTGAGTGCGATCGGCAATCAGCAGCTTAGGTTCGATCTGCGCCGCATAGGCGCTCAGCTCGGTACGCTGATGGCTGAACAGCGCAAATACCGACGCCACGCCGAGCTTAAACAGCGCAAATACCGTGACATAAAAATCAGCCACGTTGCCAAGCTGCACCAGCGCCGTATCGCCGTTTTGGAGGCCACGACGCTGCAGCGCGGCGGCCAGATTGCTGCTCAGCACATCCATTTCGCGATAGCTGATCTGACGATCGCCATCAATCACCGCGATGGCATCATTGTGCTGATGACGCACCAGAATGTCGGTCATCGGCACATCCAGCCAGTAACCTTTTTCACGGTAGCGCGCAGCCAGATCGTCCGGCCAGCGAGTATAGGGAATGCTCATGCTCTTTCCTTTATTGCAGTCCAAAGGCGCGCAACATGGTGTCCAGCTTCACGCCGGTTTCACGCCACTCTGATTCGGGTTGGGAGTCGGCGACAATGCCCGCGCCAGCAAACAGGCGTACGCGCGTACCCTGCACGGTGCCGCAGCGGATGGTGACCACCCATTCGCCATTGCCTTCGCTATCGCACCAGCCGACGATGCCGCCAAACAGTTGACGATCAAAAGGTTCCAGCTGCTGAATGAGCTGCTGCGCGCGCTGATGCGGGAAGCCGCTCAGTGCTGGCGTTGGATGCAGCAGGCAGGCCAGCGACAGCGCATTTTCGCGCTCATCCTGCACTTCACCGTCAATTTGCGTGGCGAGATGCCACAGCGTGGCGGTGGTGATCAGCGATGGAATAGTTGGCACCGACAGCAAACGGCTGCGCGGCTGCAGGGTGTCGCGCATCGCATCGGTCACCAGTTTGTGCTCGTGACGATCTTTACCGGAGTCCATCAGCGTATCGCCTGCTGCACGATCCTGTTGAGCATCGTCGTGATTACGCCGCGCCGAGCCCGCCAGCGGGCAAGAGCTAAAATCGCGCCCCTGTTTGCGCAGCATCAGCTCCGGACTGGCGCCAATCAGCGCACCGCCTTGCGGCAGCGGCAGATGGAAATGGTAGCTGTTGGGGTTCTGCGCAATCACGCGCTGCATCAGTGCGGCGGTATCAACCGGCTGTTCGGTGACGATATCCATCAGACGCGACAGCACCACTTTATCCAGATCGCCGCGCTGCGTGGCCGCCACCGAATCGGCCACCATGGTGGTAAATACGTCGTGGTCCGGTATCGCTGCGCGACGACGCACCTGCGGCAGATCGCTGACGTTTTGCGGCAGCGCGCTTTGCAGGTCGGCGCGGTTAAACGTCTGATAGGTTTCAGGAATAAACAGCGCAGCCGGTTGGCTGACGTCAAACGGGATCGCGCCGACCAGAATCGGATTGTCGATGCCCTGTTTTTTTGCCGCGGCAAAATGCTGACGCAGCTGTTGTTGGAAATCACCGTCCAGCGACGCGGCGTCTGCTACCGGCGCGGTAATGGTGGTATAGCATCCTTGCGTTGCCAAACTACGCCACGGCGAGGTAAAGAGGAAACCACGGCTTAGCGCGGAATAATCCTTCAGCCAGGCATTTTCAAACGTGGAAGATTCCACCATAATTTTCACCTATAAATGATAAGATTATTAAGAATGATTATCATTTTTATTATGGGCCTGTAACCTACGTCGATTGGGCAAAGGTGTCAATCCATTCGCGGGATTTCAGCTGCGTTTAAACGTAATCAGGCGCTGACGCTAAGCAGGGCAATATGCTAAAAAGTGGACCAAAACTTATGAATAAATGCGGTTTTTGGGGCATTGCAGCCCTTATATGTGTTTTCCAGATTTTCACCAGCATCGCCCACGCTGAACAAGGTTGGCCGCGCACCGTGCAGGGCGCCAACGGGTCAATCACTCTTGATCACGCGCCGCAGCGCATTGTCTCGACCAGCGTCACGCTGACCGGCTCGCTGCTGGCCATTGATGCACCGGTCATCGCGTCCGGCGCAACCGCACCAAACAGTCGTCTTGCCGACGATCAGGGTTTCTTCCGTCAGTGGAGCGATGTTGCTAAAAAGCAGCATCTGCAACGTCTGTACATCGGTGAACCCAATGCCGAAGCGGTTGCTGCGCAAGCGCCGGATCTGATCATCGTCAGCGCTACCGGCAACGATTCTGCTATTAAACTCGCCGAACAGTTCTCGGCTATTGCACCGACGCTGGTGGTCAATTACGACGACAAAAGCTGGCAGGATGTTGTGACGCTGTTAGGCCAGGCTTCAGGTCACGAAGCGCAGGCGGCGCAGCGCATTAAAGCTTTCGACGATCGCGAAGCGGCACTGAAAAAAGCCATCACGCTGCCACCGCAACCGGTTTCCGCCATGGTGTGGAACGGTGGCGGGCGCGCGGTCAATCTGTGGACCACAGCCTCGGCGCAGGGCAAGCTGCTGGAACAACTTGGCTTCACCCTGGCAACGCCACCGGCGACGGTTGAGCAGGGCCACAGCATGGGGCAGCGCAAAGACATCATTCAACTGTCGGGTGAAAACGTTGCCAGCGGGCTGAACGGTAAAACCTTCCTGCTGTTTGCCGCTGACGATAAAACCACGCAATCGGTGTTAGGCAATCCGTTCCTTGCGCAAAACGCTGCCGTGCAGAACAAACAGGTGTACGAGCTGGGCGTCGATTCTTTCCGTCTCGATTACTACAGCGCCAGCAATCTGCTAGCGCGTCTGGAAAAGCTGTTCGTTAAATCATGATGCCTGTTCCGCCAGCTCCGGTGCTGGCGGATGGTAACGACGTAAACGGCCCATCACCAACCACATCGCTATGCCCAGTAGCGCCGCCGCAAAGCCAAACACGGCGGCGGCCTGCGGTGGCAGCAGCCATGAACCCATTGCGCCAATCACCGCCGCACCAATCGCATCGCCGGTCACGTTCTGCGCGGTCCACAAGCCGTTGATACGGCCTAACAGATGATCCGGCGTTAATGCCTGAATCATCGCGTACTGCACCAGACTGTTGATGGCGCTGAAGTAGCCGAAGGCGACTAAACAGGCGAGTGCCAGCGGCAGATTCGGCATCAGGCTAAACAAACCCAGCGCGATAAACGCCGCAATCGCGCTGCCGAGCACCAGCTGTCCGGGACGCGCGGCGTGTTTCAGTCTACCGCTGGTGAATGCGCCGATAGCCGCACCAAGCGGCACGGCAGCGTACATCAGGCCAAGCTGGTCCGCGCTTACTGACCAATGCGGCGCGAGGGATGGATAGAGCACGCGCACCGCGCTGGCCAGCGTCACTAATGCGCCAATCAGCGCCACCATGCCGACAATCGGGCTGGCGAAAAGAAACTGCACGCCAGCGGCGAGGGATTTCAGCGGATGTTCACGCGGCTGCGGCGGAGGCGGCAACGTCGGCAATTTCAGCAGCGTTAACACGGTAAGCAAAGTGCCGAAGGCGGCGAGGGCGTAGTTCCAGGTTATGCCGCCATGCGCAATCACCAGACCGGCAATCGCTGGCGATAAAATCGAGCCGAAGCGCACCGTCAACATGGTGATCGCGCCCGCCTGCATAATGTTTTCCCTGCCGACCAGCGCGGGCGTCGCCGCCAGCAGCGCGGTCACGCCAATCGCGCCGAAAAAGCCATCCCAGAAACCGAGCAGATAAACCGCGATCAAAGAGGGTTCTGGCAGCGCGGCGTTGGTGGCCAGCGCGATAAAACCTAAGCCGCAGGTGGATCGGGCAAACAGAATCAGCTTTTTGCGTTCATGGCGATCCGCCAATACGCCGCCGGTGAGCAGGCCGATAAACATGCCCGCAGCGGCCAGCGTCACCGCCAATCCCACCAGCAGCGGTGAATTTGTCAGGTGCTGAATCTGCACCGGCACCGCCACGGCGAGCATGCCGAGTGCGACAATCGAGATAAAACGCGCGATAAACACCGCGCGAAAAGCCGGATGGGTTTTCAGCAGCGAGAGATCGATAAAGTGGGAAGATTTGTTCATGTGTTCGCCTTATTGCACCAATTTTCCTCATCGTCCGCGAGGCGAGTCATGGTAACATAGCTAAACGCGAGTAATAACGATAACCATTATCAAGTTACATCGCGCATGCGACGACGTTGAACAGTGAAGGTTTAGAACGCTATGCGCCAGATTCGTGCATTAGCAGGCTCAGGGATTCTGCTCTTGCTCCTCATCGCGCTCAGCTTAATGCTGGGGGCAAAATCGATACCGCTTCCCGATGTTTATCATTCGCTTACCACCTCCTGTAACAGCGCGGAGTGCGTCATTGTGCGTGACGCGCGCCTGCCGCGTACGCTGGCCGGTTTGCTGGCGGGCGTGGCGCTGGGTCTCGCCGGTGCGTTAATGCAGAGCCTGACGCGCAATCCGCTGGCCGATCCCGGCATCCTTGGCGTTAACGCCGGAGCCGGTTTCGCGGTGGTGATTGGCATTGCGCTGTTCGGTGCGGACTCGCCGGTGGATTGGCTCGGCTTCGCCTTTGGCGGCGCGCTGCTGGCTTCAGTGCTGGTAGCGATGACCGGCGCGATTGGCGGCGGGCGCGTTAATCCGGTGCGTCTGACGCTGGCCGGCGTAGCGCTGGGCGCGGTGCTGGATGGATTAACTTCTGGCCTGTCGCTGCTTAATCCTGACATCTACGATCATCTGCGCTTCTGGCACAGCGGCTCGCTGGATATTCGCACCTTCTCCACGCTGCGCACGCTGTTTCCGGCGGTGCTGATCGGCAGCATGGTGGCCATTGCGCTGTCGCAGGCGCTGAACAGTTTGAGTATGGGCGGCGACATGGCGACCGCGCTCGGTACGCGGGTGGCGCGCACCCAACTGCTTGGCCTGCTGGCGATTGCGCTGCTGTGCGGCGCAGCCACGGCGGCGGTAGGCCCAATTGCGTTTGTTGGTTTGATGACACCGCACTTTGCTCGCTGGCTGGTGGGCAACGATCACCGCTGGATGCTGCCCGCCACCGCGCTGATCACGCCGATTCTGCTACTCGCCGCCGATATCCTTGGCCGCCTGCTGGTGGCGGGCGAGCTGCGGGTTTCCATCGTTACGGCGATGCTCGGTGCGCCGATGCTGATTGTACTGGTGCGCCGTAAATTGGGCCGGGGTGCACTATGACGCGTCGTGTCTGGCTTCATACGCTTTGGCTGCTGTGCGCCTGCGCTCTGCTGGCTTATCTGGCGATGACGCGCGGCGCATTGCAGATCAGCGGTGAACAGATCTGGCAAATTCTGCTTGGGCAGGGCGCCAGTAACGTCAAACTGATCGTGCTGGAGTGGCGTTTGCCGCGCGTGCTAATGGCGCTGTTGATTGGTGCCGCGTTAGGCATCAGCGGCGCGATTTTCCAGTCTCTGCTGCGTAATCCGCTCGGCAGCCCGGATATTCTCGGTTTCAACACCGGCGCATACAGCGGCGTGCTGGTGGCGCTGGTGCTGTTCAATCAAAGCGTCACGGCGATGACCGGCGCAGCGTTAATTGGCGGCATTGCCACGGCGGCGCTGGTCTATCTGTTTGCCTGGCGCAACGGCGTGGAAACCTTCCGCCTGATTATCGTCGGCATCAGCGTGCGAGCGCTGCTGATGGCGTTGAATTCATGGCTGATTATCAGCGCCTCGCTGGAGTCGGCGTTGAGTGCGGGCTTGTGGAGCGCCGGATCGCTTAACGGCATTACCTGGGCGAAAACGCCGCCGGTGATTGCGGTGCTGCTGCTGGCGTTACTGCTAATGGCGCTGCTGGCGCGGCGGATGCGGTTGCTGGAGATGGGTGACGACACCGCCTGCGCGCTCGGCGTACCGGTGGAGCGCAGCCGCATGTGGCTGATGCTGATTGGCGTAGTGCTCACGGCGGCGTCCACCGCGCTGGTCGGGCCGATTTCGTTTGTCGCGCTACTGGCGCCGCAGATTGCCCGTCGTCTCGGCGGCGGTGTCAAAGGTGCGTTGCCGCTGGCGGCACTGTGCGGCGCGCTGCTGCTGATAGCCGCAGACTTCGCCGCCCAGCATCTGTTCCTGCCTTATCAATTACCGGTTGGCGTGATTACCGTCATTCTCGGTGGACTTTATCTGATTGCTTTACTGGTGCGGGAGGCGCGACGCCAATGACCGAGATCCCTTCACGTCTGCGCGGCGATGACCTGACGCTGGGCTACGACAAAAAGGTGGTGGCAGAGAATCTGTCGGTGGCGATTCCGCAAGGTGAGCTGACGGTGATTATCGGCCCCAACGCCTGCGGCAAATCGACGCTGCTGCGTACGCTGAGTCGTCTGCATACACCGCTGCAAGGTGAGGTGTTGCTGGATGGCGCGGCCATTGCCAGCTATCCCACCAAAGAGGTGGCGCGGCGTCTGGGCCTGCTGCCGCAAAGTTCGGATGCGCCAGCGGGCATCAGCGTCACTGAGCTGGTGGCGCGCGGACGCTATCCGCATCAGGCGCTGTTTGGGCGCTGGCGTGCGGAAGATGAAGCGGCGGTGCAGAACGCGATGCGCGCCACCGGCGTGGCCGATTTGGCACAGCAGTCGGTAGATACGTTATCGGGCGGTCAGCGCCAGCGCGTGTGGATTGCCATGGTTTTGGCGCAGGAAACGCCATTACTGCTGCTGGATGAACCGACGACCTGGCTGGATATCACCCATCAAATTGAGCTGCTGGAGTTGATGCAGGATCTTAATCAGCAGCATGGTCGTACGCTGGTGGTGGTGCTGCACGATCTTAATCATGCCTGCCGCTATGCCACGCATTTGATAGCGATGCGTTACGGCAAGATCGTTGCCGAAGGGAAGCCGTCGGAGATTGTGACGCCGGCGTTGATCGAGCAGGTGTATGGTTTGCGCTGCGTCATTGTGGAAGACCCGGTGGCGCATACGCCGATGATTGTGCCGCTGGGGCGCGGGAGTAGTTAAAGACAGTGCGCGCTGGCCCTCATCCCAACCTTCTCCCGCAAGCGGGAGAAGGAGAAGATTAGTTCCCTCTCCCGCTTGCGGGAGAGGGCTAGGGTGAGGGAAAGAGCGCTATTGCAACAACCGCTGCAACAACGGCCCAATCTGCTCAAACATCTGCGGTGAAATGATCTCCACGTGGGCGCAATCCATTGGCCACACTTCCAGTTCACCGACATACGGCGCCCAGGCGTGGCGCGCATCTTGTCCTGGCTGCTGCGTCTGTTCGGCGAGGAACAGCGTGGCGCGACCGTTGAAACGCGCGCTGCGGGCCGTTGCCAGCAGGCGCACCGAACTGGCGTAGTTGGCTTCGATAGTATCGAACATCGCACGCATCTCTTCACCGGCCTGATGGCGCTGCGCGGCGATAAACTGCTCGCGCTCGCGATTGACCTCTTCCAGCACCGCCGGATCCAGCACGTTCTCGCCGCGTTTCTCATCCCAGTTTTGCGTTTCCGGCGGCCAGGTATCCAGCAGGCCGAGGAACGCCACTTCTTCACCCGCCGCTTCCAGCCGTGCGGCGATGCCTTGTGCCAGGGTTCCGCCCAGCGAATAGCCGAGGAAGTAGTAAGGTCCGTGTGGCTGCACCTCGCGCAGGGTTTGCAGATGGGCGTCACACACCTCATCCAGATGCGCACTTTGGTTCAGCGGGCTGTCGATATCCGGCGACTGAATGCCCACCAGCGACCAGCGCTGATTGAGATAACGCTGCAGAATACTGAACTGCCAGGCAAAACCCGACGCCGGATGGAAGCAGAACAGCGTCGGTCCGTTGCTCTGACGCAGCGGCAGCACCGCTTCAAAACCGGCTTGCTGGTGTGATTGCGTATCACTGAGCAGCGTTGCCAGTTTCTCCACCGTCGAGGCCACCATGATTTGCCCCACCGAAACCGGCTGTTGTAGCTCACGGCGCAGCTGCGCCGCTAAGCGCATCGCCAGCAGCGAATGGCCGCCGAGGGCGAAAAAGTCATCCTGCGCGCTGATTTGCTCGCGTGCCAGCAACTGACAGAAAGCCTTGGCTAAGGTGGTTTCCAGCCCGGCGAGCGGGGCACGCCCAGCGCTGACGCCAGCCGATTGCGGCAACGGCAGCGCTTTACGATCCAGTTTGCCGTTGCTGCTGAGCGGGAAGGCATCGAGCTGCACAATCGCCACCGGCACCATATGCGCAGGCAGGCGTTGCGCCAGCGCCTGACGCAGCGCGTCGCTATCAACCGGCTGCTCTGCAATCACGTAAGCGACCAGCTGACGCGCATCACCTTGCGCCGCCGAACCGCCGAGTACCACCGCGTGCGTGACCGCCTGTTCAATGCCGGGCTGCGCGCTGAGCACATGATCGATTTCATTCAGTTCGATGCGCTGGCCGCGAATCTTCAACTGATCGTCGCTGCGGCCAAGATATTCCACCGCGCCGTTATCCAGCCAGCGCGCCACGTCGCCAGTAAGATACATGCGCTCGCCGGGCATGAAAGGATCGGCGATAAAGCGGCTGGCGGTGAGATCGGGACGGCCGAGATAGCCATGCGCCAGCTGCACGCCGGTTAAATAGAGATCGCCCGCCACGCCCGGCGGCACCGGCTGCATGCGGGCATCGAGGATGCGCAGGCCGGTATTCCACACCGGGAATCCAATCGGCACGCTGGCGCCTTCGACGGCGGCCAGGGTATCACCAAACGCCGGATACCAGCTGACATCCACCGCCGCTTCGGTTGGGCCATACAGATTGTGCAGCGGCACGCGCGTCAGTTTTTCCCATTCGCGTGATAAATCCGTCGGCAGCGCTTCACCGCTGCAGAACACGTTGCGCAGACTGGCGCAGCAGGCAATCGCCGGTTGATCATCCAGCGCCGCGACAAAGGCCGCCAGCATTGAGGGGACGAAATGCGTGGTGGTAACTTTGTAACGGGCAAACAGCTGCTGCAGCGCTTCCGGATCGCGATGGGCTTCTGGCGGTGCCATCACCAACTGCGCACCGACCAGCAGCGGCCAGAAGAATTCCCACACTGAGACGTCGAAGCTGCTCGGGGTTTTCTGTAGCACCACATCATCGGCTTGCAGCGGATAGCGATCCTGCATCCACAACAGGCGATTGACGATGGCTTCATGTCCCACCAGCACGCCTTTAGGGCGACCGGTCGAACCTGAGGTGTAAATGATGTAGGCGCCATCCTGCGGCGTCGGCGCGCTGGCCGGCTGCGGCGCATGCGGGTTGTTATACAGCACATCAAAATGCAGCTGATTGACCGATGCGATGGCGCTGAAGCGCGCGCTGAGCGCCGCGCAGGTGATCAGCGTTTTCGGCGCGGCGTCTTCCAGCATCAGCTGCAAACGGTCATCCGGGTATCCGGTATCGAGCGGCAAATAGGCGGCCCCGAGCGAAACAATCGCCTGCAGCGCCAGCGAGAGTTGCACCGAACGCGGCAGCGCCACGGCGACAATATCGCCACGCTGCACGCCGGCGGTGCTGAGATCGGCGGCCAGCGTAAACACCTGCTGCTGCATCTCGCGGTAGCTAAGCTGATGCTGTGCGTCGGCCAGCGCCGGGGCATCGGGCGTGCGTGCTGCCTGCTGCGCTAACAGGGATGCCAGGGTTTCTGCTGGCAGCGGATAGGCGGTTTGGTTGATCGCGGCAATCTGCGCATGCTCTTCGGCGGTCAGCAGATCGAGCTCGCCGCACGGCCGTTGCGGTTGTTGCGCCAGCTGATTGAGCAGCAGAGCAAAACGGCTGGCGTGACGCTGCAAAGTTTGTTCGCTGTAGCGTTCGGCATTCGCCAATAGCTCCAGCGTCAGTTCACCGTGCTCGCTGATATAAATGGCGATCTCCAGATCGCGCACCGGCCCGGATGCCAGTTGATGTGTGATGCCTTCCACGCCAGCGAAATCGAGTTGGTAATCAAACATCTTCAGATTGATCACCGGTCCGTACAGCGGATCGCTATCGCCGAGGCGGCCGAGATCGCGCTGCACCTGCTCAGCGTCATAGCGCTGATGACGACGCATCTTTTTCACTTCGCCCGCCAGCTGGGCGGCGAGTGCGCTGATCGGCTGCGTCGGATCGTAATGTACCGCCATCGGCAATACGTTGATCACCGGGCCGGTGGCGCACAAGGCGGCCGAGCCGATACGGCGCATAAAGATGAAACCGGCGGCAAAGTCGTTTTGCCCGCTGAGACGCGCCAGCCACAGCACCACCAGCGCAAAGGCGAGATCGGCGGCGCTGGCGTGCGGATGCTGCTGCACCAGCGTCTGGAAGGTGCTGCGATCCAGCGTCACGCTGTGGCGCAGCAGATCGGTGCTGGCATGTTGTCCGGCGAGCGGCAGCGGCGAGAGCGAAGCCGGTGAAGGCAGCGCCGCGCCTTTTTCGCGCCAGAATTGGCTGTCACGCGCAAAGGAGGAGGATTCGCGATAGCGCTGATACTCGTCCACCACTTCGCTAAACGGAATAAACGGCGTTGGTTCAGCGGCTTGCTGGCGTACGGCCGCGCTATAAAGGTTGGCGATGCGGCGCGTCAGCGCGGTAAAGCTGAAGCCATCCACCACCAAATGGTGATAGCGCTGATACCAGAACCAATGCTGATCGTCGAGACGGAACAGGCGGTGATGCCACAGTTTTGCGCCGCTTAATACGCGCAGATCGCCATTCATGTCGTCACGCATCAGCGCACGCGCTGTGGCGGGCGCATCGGCCTCAGCACGCAAATCGACAATCTGCGGCAGGCTAAAGGCGTGTGGCTGCGGCCACTGCAACGCTTCGCCTTCCACCTCACCAAATGCCATGTTCAGCGTGTCGGCTTCCTGCATACCCGCGACGATCGACTGGGCCAACAGGGCGCTATCAATCTCACCGCGCAGTTCGACAAAGTGCGCCACCGCGTAAGCGTTGTGGTGCGGTGACAGCTGATCGGCAATCCAGATGCCGGGCTGTGCCGCGACTAACGGCAAGGTTTTTTGGTCGGTTTGCGTATTCATCAGGGATTCGGACATGGATGCTCCGGTTTGCTCCACAGCGCTTGCAAGCCATTCAGCAGGCCGCCGCGCCAACAGAGCGCGTCATGGCCGCCTTCCACCGGCTGGTAATTTACCTGATAGCCGGCAGCACTAAGCTGCTGTTTAAGTTGTTGATTAGCTTGCAGAATCAAGCCTTCGCGTTTGCCGGCTTCGAGCCAGAAACGCAGCGGTTGGCGCGGCGCGAGACCGCTATCCAGCGCCTGCAGCAACCAGCCGTGTGGATTGCCGCGTTCCGGCCACCAGAAGGATCCGGACAAGCTGAGCGCGTTGCCGAAAGTTTCTGGCCAGTGCAGCGCGGCAAACACCGACGCCAGGCCGCCAAAGCTTTGTCCGGCGACGATGGTGCTGTCCGCCTGCTGGCGATAAGGCGTTGATTGTGCGATTTGCGGTAACAGTTCTTGCTGAATGGCTTGCCAAAACTGCGCGTTGCACGGCAGCTCGCGGCTGCGGTGTTCGCTGTCGATGATGTCGATAAACAGATATACCGCTGGCGGCAAAGAACCGGCATCGGTGAGCTGCTGCAGCGGTCCGGCAATCGGCATGCTGTGCGCCCAAAATTGCCCGTCGAGCATGATGGCCAGCGGACGCTGCGCGGGGTTGGCCTCGCCGGTGGTGTGAATCCACACCTTGCGGCTGTTGCCCAAGAGCGCGCTATCCCATTGCTGTTGTTGCAGTTCAATGGCTGGCGCTGTGCCGTGATCCACCGCTTGCCACAGCTGTTGATTGGGCGCGTGCGGCAGATGCAGCGGCGATACGCCCATACCGCGACCACCGGACCAGCCACGTAAGTGATTCAAAGGATCGGCCTGCGCCGTCGGGAATTTATTGCGCCACCAGTTGCGCAGCGTGGACATCTCGGCAACGCCGGTGAAGTCGGTGGCCTGATCATCGGGCATCAAACAGTAACTGCCGCGCCAGTTGGCGGGCAACGAAGTCTGCCAATACCAAACATTGGTGCCCGCCACGCGCATTAACGACTGCGGCGGGCGGCGCTGGTGGTGATCGGTCACGCCGGTGATGTTGATCCACACGCGCTGGGTCGACGATTGCGTTTCATCGCCTTGTGGGTCACGCCAGAAGAAGGTGACCTGACATTGGCCATCGTCTGCTAACGCAATGCGGGGAATGCCTTGGGATTGTTGCGCCTGCCACCAGGCTTCACTGCCGGTTACATCATTTCGCCAGGTCATAGGGCTGCCAGTCGGTGTTTACGCGGAGATTTACATAAGCTTGATGAATAATACTATTGATAATAATTTGCATTTGCAATAGGGTGACTGCGCTCAAAAATGAGCACGCCTGTTCCGCCTGATGCTTACCGTTCGGTAAGGTTGCGCTACGGATGGTTTGAAGGGTCTGGAACTGGGCGCGATATGGACAGGGATTTTCTCACCGGCTCGCCAGTTAAGCATCCAACGGCTTTTCGCTGGCCATCCAGGAACGTATAAAATGAAAAATTACTCACGCTTATCATTAGCCATTCTGATTGAACTGGGGCTCAGCGCCGCACTGCTCTCCAGCAGCGCCTGGGCAGCAGAGACTTCTTCCAGCAAAACCTCAGCCAGCACCACTGACGCACCATCAATGGACGGCGGCATCTTGATGGTCACCGCGCAGCAGCAGAACCTGCAAGCGCCGGGCGTCTCAACCATTACCGCCGACGAAATCAAAAAGCATCCGCCAGCACGCGATGTATCTGAAATTATCCGTACCATGCCTGGCGTTAACCTGACCGGCAACTCCACCAGCGGCCAGCGCGGTAACAATCGCCAGATCGATATTCGTGGCATGGGCCCGGAAAACACCCTGATCATGGTAGACGGCATGCCGATCACCAGCCGCAATTCGGTGCGCCTCGGCTGGCGTGGTGAACGTGATACGCGTGGCGATACCAACTGGGTGCCGCCGGAGATGATCGATCACATCGACGTGATTCGCGGACCGGCAGCGGTGCGTTACGGCAACGGTGCAGCGGGCGGCGTGGTGAATATCATCACTAAGAAACAGACCGATCAGCAGTGGCACGGTTCCTGGAACACCTATTTCAACGTGCCGGAACATAAAGCGGAAGGCGCGACCAAGCGCACCAACTTCAGCCTCGAAGGGCCGCTGGGCGATGATTTCAACTTCCGTTTGTACGGCGGTTTAGCCAAAACCCAGGCCGATGCCTATGACATCAACGAAGGTCATGCGGCGGCGCGCACCGGCACCTATGCCGACAGCTATCCGGCGGGTCGTGAAGGCTCGGTTAATAAAGATATCAATGCCTTGCTGAGCTGGGCCTTTGCGCCGATGCAGACGCTGGAGCTGCAGGGCGGTTTCAGCCGTCAGGGCAATCTGTATGCGGGTGACACGCAGAACACCAACACCAGCGCGCTGGTGAAAAGCCTGTACGGTGACGAAACTAACCGTCTGTATCGGCAGAACATGTCATTGAAATGGACCGGCGCATGGGATAACGGCGTCAGCACCAACACCTACGCGCGCTACGAGAAAACCCGCAACTCGCGCATTAACGAAGGTTTGGCGGGCGGCACCGAAGGCATCTTCTCCAACAGTGATTTCAACACCATCCAACTGGATGATGTGCTGCTGCATAGCGAAGTCAGCATTCCGTTTGAACTGCTGTTTAACCAAACCGCGACGCTGGGTACCGAATGGAACCAGCAGCGCATGAAAGACGGTTCTTCCAACACGCAGGCGGCGAACTACGGTTCGGTGCCGGGCATCGATAACACCGGCCGCAGCCCGTATTCCCAGGCAGAGATTTTCTCGCTGTTTGCGGAAGACAACATGGAGCTGACCGACAGCACCATGCTGACGCCAAGCCTGCGTTTCGATCACCACTCGATTGTTGGCAATAACTGGAGCCCGTCGCTCAACCTGTCGCAAGGTTTGGGCGATGACTTCACGCTGAAGATGGGGATTGGACGCGCTTACAAAGCGCCGAGCCTGTATCAAACCAATCCAAACTACTTGTTGTACAGCAATGGCCAGGGTTGTGCGGCCAGCACCGGCGCTTGTTACCTGCAAGGTAACAGCGACCTGAAAGCAGAAAACAGCATCAACAAAGAGATTGGTCTGGAGTGGAAACACGAAGGTTATCAGGCCGGTTTGACCTGGTTCCGCAACGATTATCGTAACAAGATCGAAGCCGGTTACTCGCCAGTCAGCAAAGCGTCCAATGGCACCACCGATATTTATAAGTGGGAAAACGTACCGAAAGCGGTGGTGGAAGGGCTGGAAGGTACCGTCAACGTGCCGTTCTCCGACAGCGTGACGTGGAACAACAACTTCACTTATATGCTGCAGAGTAAGAACAAAGAGACCGGCGATCGTTTATCGGTGATTCCGGAGTACACGCTGAACTCGACGCTGAGCTGGCAGGCGACGCAGGATCTTTCACTGCAAACCACGCTGACCTGGTACGGCACGCAGACGCCGAAGAAGTATGATTATAAAGGGAATCTTTCTACCGGCAGCGCAACGGATAAAGTGAGTCCTTACTCAATTATCGGCATGAGCGGTACCTACGATATCAACAAGTACGCCAGCGTCACGGTGGGAATCGATAACCTGTTCGATAAACGCCACTATCGCGAAGGTAATGCGCAAACCACCGGTAACGCCAACACCAACTCTTATCTGTATGGTGCCGGCGCCAATACCTACAACGAATCCGGTCGTACTTACTTTATGAGCCTGAATACCCACTTCTAACGGCGTTTAGCCAATTAGTTGATGCGGTAAATAGCAGCGGGCAATCAGCCCGCTGCGATCTTCACGATTGACCAATTCCAGTCTGCCGCGATGCATCTGCACGATGCGCAGCACGATATTCAAACCCAAACCGCTGCCGCCGTAACGCTGATCGCGACGACGAAATGCTTGCGTGAGCTCTTCCGCTGCGGCGGCTTCAATGCCCGGACCTTGATCCCACACTTCGATAATCACTTGTTGCTGATCCTGCTGCATCTTCACCGCGACTTCGCTGCCTTCCGGGCTGTAACGCGAGGCGTTTTCCAGCAGATTGCGCAGCATCAGGCGCAGCAGTACCGCTTCGCCTTGCTGCGGCACATCGTTGTTCTGCGGCCAGTGCAGGATTTGCTGACGCTGTTGATACATTTCGGCCATTTCTGGTTTCAACGGTTGCATGATGTCTTGTTGCCACTGCAACTGCTGATAGTGACCGCCCGCCAGCGCTTGTCCGGCGCGCGATAACATTAAAAGCTGTTCCACGGTGTGCATCAGCTGATCGATGCGTTCAATGAGCATCTCGCTCTGCGGCACGTTCTGCTGGTGGAGCAGCTCGAGGTGCAGGCGCAACCCGGCCAGCGGCGTACGCAACTCGTGCGCGGCGTCGGCGGTGAACAGCCGTTCCTGCTGCAAGGTGTGATCGAGGCGTGAAAACAGTTGGTTGATCGAGGTGGTTACCGCCACGATCTCATCCATTTCGGAGTAGATCGGTAACGGCGTCAGATTATCCGCTGAACGATGCGCCAGGCTGTCCTGCAGCGATTTCAGCGGACGAATAATCCAGTTAATCGCCCAAAATGACAGCAGCAAGGTGAGGGCGACCATCACTAATGAAGGCAGCAGCAACGAGGCAATCGCCTCACGGATCTCGTTTTCCACGCGATCGTTACGCGCCTGCGCCGAGAGCGTTTCGTTGACCAAAAAACTGATCTGCTCGCGGCTTTCATGCCACAGCCAGATGGCGCTCATCACCTGACAGGTGAGGAGAATCAGCGCCAGCATAATCAGTAATCGCTGACGCATGCTGTTCATTCGCGGATTTCCAGACGGTAACCGACGCCGCGCACGGTTTTGATGCGATCTTTCCCGAGCTTGCGACGTAAATTGTGGATGTGAACTTCGAGGGTATTGGAGCCGGGATCGTCATTCCAGCTGTAGAGATCCTGCTGCAGCGTTTCGCGATGCACGTTTTGCCCCACGCGCATCAGTAAGCGGGTGAGCAACGCGAACTCTTTTGGCGTGATCTCCAGCGGAATCGCTTCCAGCAAAACCTGCTGTGAACTGAGATTGAGCGTCAAATCGCCCTGTTGCAGCAGGTTATCGCTGTGGCCCTGATAACGGCGAATCAGCGCTCGCACGCGTGCCTGTAACTCAACCAGCGCAAACGGCTTCACCAGATAATCATCAGCGCCGGCATCCAGACCATCAACGCGATCCTCCAGCGCATCGCGCGCTGTAAGGATCAATACCGGCACCGCAATGCCGTCGCGTCGCCACTGACGCAGCAGTGAAGCACCATCGCGATCCGGCAAGCCGAGATCGAGCACAATCAGGCTGTATTGCCCGCTACGCAGCAGCGCATTGCTCTCTGCAGCCGTGCTCGCGCAGTCGATGGCGTAGCCCTGCGAGCTTAGTGCCTGCGCAAGGCCCGATTGCAATAGTGCATCATCTTCAACAATTAGCAGTTTCATCAGTTGTTCTTGTTGATATCCGTATAGAGGCGGCTCTCAAAACGTACCAGCGGGATGCGGCGCGTTTTCTGATCTTCCGGCGGCACAGCATAGCCGGACAGGAACTGGACAAAGGCGACGCGCGCGCCGCTGGAGGTGGTGATGAATCCTGCCAGATTATAGACGCCCTGCAGCGAACCGGTTTTCGCCGATACTTTGCCATCCAGTCCTGCTTCGTGCAGACCGCCGCGATATTGCAGCGTGCCGTCGTAACCGGCCAGCGGCAGCATCGAAATGTAATTCAGCGTCGAATCATTTTTCGCAATGTATTGCAGCACTTGCATCATGGTATCTGGCGCGATCAGGTCATGGCGCGACAGCCCGGAACCATCAACCTGAATGCTGTTACCGAGATCGACACCGGCTTTTTCGCGCAGAATGCGACGTACCGCATCCGAACCCGCGCGGAAGGTGCCCGGCACGTTGAAGTAGTGATGGCCGATGGTGCGGAACACGGTATCGGCGATCATGTTGTCTGACTTCTTCAGCATGGTGTGCAGCAGCGTGTGCAGCGGTGCAGATTGCGTCGAAGCCAACACGGTGCCCGGCGATGTCACTTGTGCCTGGCGAACCAGATGACCACTGTAATCAATATCGGCGGCGCGCAGCTCGGCTTTAAGAATCTCACCGGCCCACGCAGCCCCGTCCTGCACGGCAAAGGCCAGCGGCAGCGGCTCTGAACGTTGGCGCATGCAGCCGGTTAAGGTGTAGCGATTGAGCTCGCCTGGCACCACATCCAGCTCGCAATATTGTCCGTCACCGCTGTTGCGGCCAATGGTGCGCACCTGACTAAACATGTGCGCCGGATAATAGGAAGCGATACGCACAAAGGCGTTTTCGCCCGGCGTGTTGGCGCTATACAGCGAAACCGAGAAACAGTTTTTATCGACGATTGCTGCGCCCGGCGGCGCACTGAAGCACTGCGTCAGATCGTTCCACGGCCAGCCTGGCGCCATATCGTGGCTGGCGAATACCGAGGTGTCGATCACCAGGTTGCCCTTGATATGGGTGATGCCCTGCTTTTTCAGCGCGGCAACCATGTTGCGCAGATCCTGGCGACCCAGCGTGGGATCGCCGCCAAAACGCGCCACCAAATCGCCATTCAAGGTGCCATCGTTAACCGCACCTTTGGTCTCCATGGTGGTCTGGAAACGGAAATCGGGCCCGAGTTCTAACAAAGCCGCCAGCGCTGTCACCACTTTCATGGTGCTGGCCGGTAACGCCATCTGTTTGCCGTGATAATCGATTATCGGGGTGGATGCGCCCACTTTTTGTACCATCAGCGCCAGGTTTGCGCCGTCTGGCAAATACTGCATGTATTCATCAACGGGGGCTGCTTGTGCCTGCAGCATAAACGCACAGGTTAATCCGGTAACAAGTCGTGAAAATCGCATAATCTCGCGGTAACTGACGGGTGAGGGCGTCAATACTACGTCCCCGGACGGTGCAAAGTAAACGATGACCCACAGGGAACTCTAGGGTAAAATACGTATCAAAATGCAAAACCGATCCTGACCCGGAAAGCTTTCCCGGTCAGGCTTCTTTTGCTTGTGAAAAGAGGTAACGCGCCGCAGAAGCTGTTTTCTGCTGTCACCGGTCAGGATGACGCCGTTAACCAGGATAGATGACGAGGAGCCAAAATGAATCAGATTCCGATGACGTTGAAAGGCGCTGAGAAGCTACGCGAAGAACTGAACGAACTGAAATCCGTGAAGCGTCCGCGCATTATCGCCTCCATCGCCACAGCCCGTGAGCACGGCGATTTGAAAGAAAATGCCGAATATCATGCGGCTCGCGAAGAACAGGGTTTCTGCGAGGGTCGTATTCAGGAGATCGAAGCCAAGCTTTCCAATGCGCAAGTCATTGATGTAACTGCCATGCCAAAAACCGGTCGCGTGATTTTTGGCGCTACCGTGACCATCCTCAATGTGGATACGGATGAAGAGTTCACCTATCGCATCGTGGGTGACGATGAAGCTGACTTCAAACAGAACCTGATTTCAGTGAATTCGCCGATGGCGCGTGGATTGGTTGGAAAATCAGCAGACGATGTCGCGATTGTGAAAACCCCGGGCGGGGATGTGGAATATGAAGTCCTGAAGGTGGAATACCTTTAAGATATTGCTACGCTTTGCAATATGTCGCTGCATTTTGTAAAGAAAGGAAAAAGGCCGCATTGCGGCCTTTTATCACATGCAGGAGCGTGGCACTTTCTTTGCCCGTCGCCGCCTTTAAAGGCATGATTAACGCGGAAGAGTAATTTTACGCTCTTTGGCAGGGCGATACAGCACCAGCGTGTTGCCGATTACCTGTACGTTGCCTGCTTTAGTCTCACGCACGATAGCGTCCACGATCAGCTGCTTAGTTTCACGATCTTCCGAGGCAATTTTTACCTTGATCAATTCGTGATGCTCGAGCGCCAGTTCGATTTCGGCGAGCACGCCTTCGGTCAGGCCATTACCGCCCAGCATGACAACCGGCTTAAGCGGATGGGCAAGGCCTTTCAGGTGCTGTTTTTGTTTGGTACTCAGATTCATCGTATTTTTTGCTTACTCAGGGATTGAAAACGGTTCATTCTACCGCCATCTCGGGTATATCGCCAAATCAACGCGACCATTGCGTGCTGATTTATCGCTACGATGACGATTTAATTGGAAAAATTATGACGGGTAAAAAGCGTTCGGCCAGTTCCAGTCGCTGGCTACAGGAACACTTTAGCGATAAATATGTGCTGCAGGCACAGAAAAAAGGGTTACGTTCGCGTGCCTGGTTTAAACTTGAAGAAATTCAGCAGGGTGACAAGATTTTCAAACCCGGGATGACAGTTGTTGATCTCGGTGCGGCACCCGGCGGTTGGTCGCAATATGTGGTTCAGCTTATCGGATCAAGTGGTCGTATCATCGCCTGCGATCTGTTACCAATGGATCCGATTGTCGGCGTTGATTTTTTGCAGGGCGATTTTCGAGATGAGGCGGTACTTAACGCCTTACTCGAGCGCGTAGGCGACCAAAAGGTGCAGGTGGTGATGTCTGATATGGCACCCAACATGAGCGGTACACCTGCGGTTGATATTCCACGTTCGATGTATTTGGTAGAATTGGCGCTGGAAATGTGTCGGGATATCCTGGCCCCAGGCGGCAGTTTTGTCGTGAAAGTGTTTCAGGGAGATGGCTTCGATGAATACCTGCGGGAAATTCGCTCCCTGTTTACGAAAGTGAAAATTCGTAAGCCGGACGCTTCGCGATTACGTTCGCGCGAAGTGTACATTGTGGCGACGGGGCGCAAACTTTAGCCCGAATTGCCGGAATCAAAGCAAGACGACCAATGCGTTTACTCTGATGTGTAATTCTGAGTTTCAGGGTAAACAAGCAAAATCATCCGCACTGCGATTCCAGGTATGAAGGAACTATAGTACCCTACGCTGTCTGTTAACATCGTTGTAATATGAGGTTAATCCCTTGAGTGACATGGCGAAAAACCTGATTCTCTGGTTAGTCATCGCGGTCGTGCTGATGTCTGTATTCCAGAGCTTTGGGCCCAGCGAGTCGAATGGCCGTAGGGTTGATTATTCAACTTTCCTATCGGAAGTGAACCAAGATCAGGTCCGCGAGGCACGAATTAACGGGCGTGAGATTAACGTTGTCAAAAAAGACAGCAATAAATACACCACCTATATCCCCGTCAACGATCCTAAGTTACTCGATAACCTGTTGACCAAAAACGTCAAAGTAGTTGGCGAACCGCCTGAAGAACCAAGCCTGCTGGCTTCCATCTTCATCTCATGGTTCCCAATGCTGCTGCTGATTGGCGTGTGGATCTTCTTTATGCGGCAGATGCAGGGCGGCGGCGGCAAGGGCGCGATGTCCTTCGGCAAGAGCAAAGCCCGCATGCTGACCGAAGATCAGATCAAAACCACTTTTGCTGACGTGGCCGGTTGTGATGAGGCCAAAGAAGAAGTGGGTGAGCTGGTAGAGTATCTGCGTGAGCCGAGCCGTTTCCAGAAACTGGGCGGTAAAATCCCGAAAGGCGTCCTGATGGTCGGCCCTCCGGGTACCGGTAAAACGCTGCTGGCGAAAGCGATTGCTGGCGAAGCGAAAGTGCCTTTCTTTACTATTTCCGGTTCTGACTTCGTTGAAATGTTTGTCGGCGTTGGTGCATCTCGTGTGCGTGACATGTTCGAACAAGCCAAGAAAGCTGCGCCATGCATCATCTTTATCGATGAAATCGATGCAGTTGGCCGTCAGCGTGGCGCCGGTTTAGGCGGTGGTCACGATGAACGTGAACAAACGCTGAACCAGATGCTGGTTGAGATGGATGGCTTTGAAGGTAATGAAGGCATCATCGTAATCGCGGCAACTAACCGTCCTGACGTACTTGACCCAGCGCTGCTGCGTCCAGGCCGCTTTGACCGTCAGGTTGTTGTCGGTCTGCCAGATGTGCGTGGTCGTGAGCAGATTCTGAAAGTCCATATGCGTCGTGTGCCGCTGGCCACCGACATGGATCCTTCAGTTATCGCACGTGGTACGCCTGGCTTCTCCGGTGCGGATTTGGCTAACCTGGTTAACGAAGCTGCGCTGTTTGCTGCTCGCGGCAACAAGCGTGTGGTTTCAATGGTTGAGTTTGAAAAAGCCAAAGACAAAATCATGATGGGTGCAGAACGTCGCTCCATGGTGATGACCGAAGAGCAGAAAGAATCGACGGCCTATCACGAAGCGGGTCACGCGATCGTCGGTACGCTGGTTCCGGGTTACGATCCGGTGCACAAGGTCACCATCATCCCGCGTGGTCGTGCTCTGGGTGTGGCGTTCTTCTTGCCAGTAGGCGATGAGATCAGCGCCAACCGTCAGAAGCTGGAAAGCCGTATTTCTGTGGCTTACGGCGGACGTCTGGCGGAAGAAATCATTTATGGTCCGGACTATGTTTCTACCGGTGCTTCATCTGACATCAAAATGGCAACCAGCGTAGCACGCAACATGGTTACGCAGTGGGGCTTCTCTGAGAAGCTGGGTCCATTGCTTTACGCTGAAGAAGAGGGTGAAGTGTTCCTCGGTCGTTCAGTGGCGAAAGCAAAACACATGTCAGATGAAACGGCGCGCATTATCGATCAGGAAGTTAAACACCTTATCGATACCAACTATCAGCGTGCACGCCGTATTCTGAATGAAAACATGGACATCCTTCACGCGATGAAAGACGCGCTGATGAAGTATGAGACCATTGATGCACCGCAAATCAGCGATCTGATGGCACGCCGCGAAGTGCGTCCACCAGCAGGCTGGGAAGAGGCGAAAGTTGCTGTGGGTAACGGCGACTCTACCCAGGCTCCACGTCCTGTTGATGACCCGAAAACACCGGGTTCAGACAAGATCATGTGATAGCTTTCTGGCGGGATACGTTGCTCACCGCCAGATTTGCAGCCGCAATACTTGTTACAATGCAAACCCCGGCAAGTCCGGGGTTTTTTACATTCTGCGATTCAGTGATTCCTCAAGGAGATTCTCGCCATGAAGTTGTTCGCCCGTGATTCCCATCTCGATCTCTCTTTTCCCCATGTGATGGGTATTTTGAATGTCACGCCGGACTCTTTCTCTGATGGTGGAAGCCACAACACGCTGGTCGATGCGCTGACGCACACCAATGAAATGGTGAATGCCGGTGCCACCATCATTGATGTGGGCGGTGAATCAACGCGTCCGGGCGCTGATGAAGTTAGCGTAGAAGAAGAGCTGGCACGCGTTATTCCGGTGGTGGAAGCCATCGCGCAGCGTTTTGAGGTGTGGATTTCCGTGGATACTTCCAAACCAGAAGTGATCCGTGAAGCGGCGCGAGTGGGTGCTCACATTATCAATGACATTCGCTCACTGTCTGAACCGGGCGCGCTGGCAGCGGCAGCAGAAACCGGTTTGCCGGTGTGTTTGATGCATATGCAAGGTGAACCGCGCACCATGCAGCAGGCACCGGAATATAGCCATATCGTGAACGAAGTGGACGCTTACTTCGCTGCGCAGATTGCGCGATGTGAAGCAGCCGGTATCAAAAAAGATAATCTGCTGCTCGATCCTGGCTTCGGTTTCGGTAAGAATCTCAGCCACAACTATGAACTGCTGGCCAATCTGAGTCATTTCCACCATTACGGCTTACCGCTGTTGGTCGGGATGTCGCGGAAGTCGATGGTTGGTCAGTTGCTAAATGTCGGTCCGGCGCAGCGCCTGACCGGAAGCCTCAGCTGTGCGGTGATTGCCGCCATGCAAGGGGCGCAAATTATTCGCGTGCATGATGTGAAAGAGACTGTCGAAGCGATGCGCGTCGTCGAAGCGACACGGAGAGCAAAAGGATAAAGGCATGAGTAATCGTAAATATTTCGGTACAGATGGTATTCGCGGCAAAGTCGGTGAAGCACCGATTACCCCTGATTTTGTTCTCAAGTTGGGTTGGGCGGCCGGTAAGGTGCTGGCGCGTCAGGGTTCACGTAAAGTATTGATTGGTAAAGATACGCGAATTTCAGGCTATATGCTGGAATCGGCATTGGAAGCGGGGCTAGCGGCGGCGGGATTGTCGGCGGCCTTCACCGGCCCGATGCCGACGCCTGCTATTGCTTATCTGACACGCACTTTTCGCGCTGAAGCCGGCATCGTGATTTCGGCTTCGCATAATCCCTTCGACGACAATGGCATCAAATTCTTCTCTGCTGAAGGCACCAAGCTGCCGGATGAAGTTGAAGAAGCCATTGAGCTGGAGATGGAAAAGCCGATCACCTGTGTGGAGTCAGCTGAACTGGGCCGCGCTAGTCGCATTGTCGATGCCGCAGGTCGTTACATCGAATTCTGCAAAGGGACTTTTCCCAGCGAGCTGAGCCTGAATGGGCTGAAGATTGTGGTCGATTGCGCTAACGGTGCGACTTACCACATTGCGCCGAATGTGCTGCGTGAGCTGGGTGCGACTGTGATTGCTATCGGCGTGCAGCCGGATGGCATGAACATTAACAAAGATTGCGGTGCGACCGATCTGCGTCTGCTGCAGCATCGCGTGTTGGAAGAGAAGGCCGATCTCGGACTGGCTTACGACGGCGATGGCGACCGCATCATGATGGTTGACCATTTAGGTCATAAAGTCGATGGCGATCAGATTCTCTACATCATTGCACGCGAAGGGCTGCGTCAGGGCCAATTGCGCGGCGGCGTGGTCGGCACGCTGATGAGTAACATGGGGCTGGAACTGGCGCTGAAACAGCTGGGCATTCCATTTACTCGTGCGAAAGTGGGCGACCGCTATGTGCTGGAAAAAATGCAGGAGAAGGGCTGGCGTTTAGGCGCGGAAAACTCCGGTCATGTGATTCTGCTCGATAAGACCACCACCGGCGACGGCATTGTGGCAAGTTTGCAAGTGCTCACTGCAATCGTGCGCAACCATATGACGCTTCACGATCTGTGCAGCGGCATGAAAATGCTGCCGCAGATTTTGGTCAATGTGCGTTTCGCTGGCGAGCACGATCCGTTGGAAAGCGAGAGCGTGAAAGCGGTGACCGCAGAAGCAGAAAAAACGCTGGCGGGGCGCGGTCGTGTGCTGCTGCGCAAATCCGGCACAGAGCCACTGATTCGTGTGATGGTAGAAGGCGAAGATGAGGCGCAGGTCAGCGCGCTGGCGCACAAAATCGCGGATGCAGTAAAAGCGGTTTAAGTTGTTTCAGGCGGAGAGGTTTTGTACTTTCCGCCTGCAAAATCACCGGGGTGGTGCTTTTTTCCGCAATCGAAAGCGATGGTGAAAATTGCACTTGCAGAGGTATGTGCCTTTGGTTAGTATTCACACCCGCTTCTGATGGGTGATGACGAGACTCCCCATCGATATTGGTTGAAGCTTTAACTGTGCAGATAACGCGCAAGGAAACAGGTTGATTATGTACGAAGCTCTGTTAGTTGTTTTCCTTATTGTAGCGATTGGCCTCGTCGGTTTGATCATGCTGCAGCAAGGCAAAGGCGCTGATATGGGAGCCTCATTCGGTGCGGGCGCTTCTGGTACGCTGTTCGGTTCAAATGGGTCTGGCAACTTTATGACTCGCATGACCGCAGTACTGGCTACGCTGTTCTTCATCATCAGCCTGGTTCTGGGTAACCTGAACAGTAATAAAACAGCCAAAGGTAGCGAGTGGGATAACCTCACTGCGCCGGCGCAGTCTGAACAGCAGACTCAGCCAGCTAAACCGGCAACGCCGGGCAATGATATCCCGCAGTAAGATCGTCAACGCTGTAGTGCGATAAAACAACGTCGCAGTCTAGTGATGTACCGAGGTGGTGAAATTGGTAGACACGCTACCTTGAGGTGGTAGTGCTCGAAAGGGCTTACGGGTTCAAGTCCCGTCCTCGGTACCAAATCTCAGTTTAACTTGCATTTTTTGCAAGGTCGGCGTATTATTCGCCACGTTTTCGGACGCGGGGTGGAGCAGCCTGGTAGCTCGTCGGGCTCATAACCCGAAGGTCGTCGGTTCAAATCCGGCCCCCGCAACCACTTTCCCTTAGAGTTCTTTTTCAAATATACTGTATGCATCGACGGACGCAATCTCAGTGATTTTTGAAAAAAATTCTTTTGGATTGTGCTCCGAAGCCGCTATGCGGCGTACAGGGTCCAGTCACAAAAAGCCCCGAATATTCGGGGTTTTTTGTTATCAGGAAATCGAAACACTGGGCTATAGGCCCTTTTTTTATGTCTTGGGGGTGGGCTTGTCCACATTAGAGCAAAAATTGACAGAGTTGATCTCTGCTCCAGTAGAAGCGCTTGGCTACGAATTAGTCGGTATTGAGTTTATTCGTGGTCGCACATCAACCCTGCGCATCTATATTGATAGTGAAGAGGGTATCAATGTTGATGATTGCGCCGATGTTAGCCACCAGGTTAGCGCAGTAATGGATGTGGAAGATCCAATTACCGTGGCTTACAACCTTGAAGTTTCCTCGCCGGGTCTCGAACGTCCTCTTTTCACTGCTGAACACTATGCACGTTTTGCCGGTGACGAGGTGAGCCTGGTACTACGCATGGCCGTACAAAACCGCCGTAAATGGCAGGGTATCATTAAGTCTGTTGAAGGCGAGATGATCACGGTGACCGTTGAGGGTAACGATGAAGTGTTCGCGCTGAGCAACATTCAGAAAGCGAACCTGGTCCCCCACTTTTAAAAGTCCGGATTGAGGCTAACCAGGATGAACAAAGAGATCTTAGCTGTAGTAGAAGCCGTTTCTAACGAAAAAGCCCTGCCGCGTGAGAAAATCTTCGAAGCGCTGGAGAGCGCTTTGGCCACTGCGACCAAAAAGAAGTATGAGCAAGAGATCGAAGTGCGTGTCAGCATCGATCGCCGCAGCGGCGATTTCGACACCTTCCGTCGCTGGCAGATTGTGGAAGAAGTCACGCAGCCGACTCGCGAGATCACGCTGGATGCAGCTCGTTATGAAGACGAAGCGTTCAATCTGGGCGAATTTGTCGAAGATCAGATT
The DNA here is from genome assembly GCF_024506435.1 of Pantoea trifolii. Lineage (NCBI taxonomy): Bacteria > Pseudomonadati > Pseudomonadota > Gammaproteobacteria > Enterobacterales > Erwiniaceae > Pantoea > Pantoea trifolii. The sequence goes on from NZ_JANIET010000001.1 coordinate 589,283, forward strand.
GAATCTGTCACCTTCGACCGTATCACCACCCAAACTGCTAAGCAGGTTATCGTACAAAAAGTACGTGAAGCTGAGCGCGCGATGGTGGTTGATCAGTTCCGTCAACACGAAGGCGAAATCATCACCGGCGTGGTGAAGAAAGTGAACCGTGACAACATTTCACTGGACCTCGGCAGCAATGCTGAAGCCGTGATTGTGCGTGAAGACATGCTGCCGCGTGAAAACTTCCGTCCAGGTGACCGTATCCGCGGTGTGCTGTACGCCGTTCGCCCTGAAGCGCGTGGCGCGCAGCTGTTTGTCACCCGCTCGAAGCCAGAGATGCTGATCGAATTGTTCCGCATTGAGGTGCCAGAAATTGGCGAAGAAGTTATCGAGATCAAAGCGGCAGCGCGCGATCCGGGTTCACGCGCCAAAATCGCGGTGAAAACCAACGATAAACGTATTGATCCAGTGGGCGCTTGCGTCGGTATGCGCGGTGCGCGTGTCCAGGCGGTTTCGAGCGAGCTGGGTGGCGAGCGTATCGACATTGTGCTGTGGGACGACAACCCGGCGCAGTTCGTTATCAACGCCATGGCGCCAGCCGATGTGGCGTCAATTGTGGTGGATGAAGACAATCACACCATGGATATCGCTGTTGAAGCCGGCAATCTGGCTCAGGCGATCGGCCGTAATGGCCAAAACGTGCGTCTGGCTTCCCAACTGAGCGGTTGGGAACTGAACGTGATGACCGTCGATGATCTGCAGGCCAAGCACCAAGCTGAAGCCCATGCAGCGATCGATATGTTCACCAAACATCTCGACATCGACGAAGAGTTCGCCACCATTCTGGTGGAAGAGGGCTTCTCTTCGCTGGAAGAATTGGCTTATGTGCCAATCAACGAGCTGCTGGAAATCGACGGCCTCGATGAAGAGACCATTGAAGCCCTGCGTGAACGAGCAAAAAATGCGTTAACTACCCTGGCATTAGCGAAAGAAGAGAGCCTTGGTAATCAGGAGCCCGCTGAGGATCTTCTGAATCTTGAGGGCTTGGATCGTGCGCTGGCGTATCGCCTGGCGGCGAAAGGCGTTTGCACGCTGGAAGATCTCGCTGAGCAAGGTGTTGACGATCTGACAGATATTGAAGGGCTGGATGACGAGAAAGCCGGTGCGCTGATTATGGCTGCACGTAATATCTGCTGGTTCGGCGATGACGCGTAATAACAGGAAGGAACAGCATGACAGATGTAACCGTAAAATCGCTGGCCGCCGAAATTCAGACCCCGGTCGATCGCCTGGTACAGCAATTTGCTGATGCAGGGATCCGTAAGTCTGAGAACGATGCGGTGTCCCAGCAAGAGAAAGAAACCTTACTGTCTCACCTGAATCGTGAGCACGGTCAGACCGGTTCAAGCAAGCTGACTTTGCAGCGCAAGACGCGCAGCACCTTGAATATTCCCGTCACCGGGGGTAAAAGTAAGTCGGTACAAATTGAAGTCCGCAAAAAGCGCACATACGTGAAAGGCGATGCAGAGTCTGAGCAAGCTCAGGCGGAAGCGGAAGCCGAGGCGCAGCGTGAAGCGGAAGAGCAGGCGCGTCGCGAGGCGGAAGAACAAGCCCGTCGCGAAGCTGAACAGAAAGCGCAACGTGAAGCCGAAGATAAAGCCAAGCGCGAAGCCGCTGACAAGGCCAAACGTGAAGCAGCGGAAAAAGAGAAATTGACTAATCAACCTACCGACGTAGTAGCCAAGGCTGCGCAGTCTGATAAAGCCCGTCGTGAAGCAGAAGCTGCCGAACTGAAACGTAAAGCAGAAGAAGAAGCACGCCGTAAGCTGGAAGAAGATGCGCGCCGCGTGGCTGAAGAAGCCCGCCGCCTGGCTGAAGAAAAAGCCGCTGAATGGGCCAAACCTGAAGAAGAGGATAAAGGCGACTATCACGTCACTACCTCAACTCACGCCCGTCAGGCAGAAGACGAGAACGATCGCCAGGTAGAAGCTGGCCGTGCACGTGCTCGCACTACCAAAGCTGCTCGCCCGGTGAAGAAAGGCAACAAGCATTCTGAAGCCAAAACCGATCGCGAAGAAGCGCGTGCGCAGGTTCGTGGCGGCAAAGGTGGCAAACATCGTAAGCCAAGCACCCTGCAGCAGGGCTTCAACAAGCCAGCTCAGGCTGTTAACCGCGATGTTGTCATCGGTGAAACCATCACCGTTGCTGAACTGGCCAACAAAATGGCGATCAAAGGTTCTCTGGTCGTTAAAGCGATGATGAAGATGGGCGCCATGGCGACCATCAACCAGGTTATCGATCAAGAAACCGCTCAGATGGTCGCGGAAGAGATGGGTCACAAAGTGATCCTGCGCCGCGAGAATGAGCTGGAAGAAGCGGTAATGGACGATCGTGATACCGATGCTGCGCAAGAGTCTCGTGCTCCGGTCGTTACCATCATGGGTCACGTTGACCACGGTAAAACCTCTCTGCTTGACTACATTCGTTCAACGAAAGTGGCATCAGGCGAAGCGGGCGGTATTACCCAGCATATCGGTGCTTACCACGTTGAAACTGACAACGGTATGATCACCTTCCTCGATACCCCGGGACACGCCGCGTTTACCGCAATGCGTGCTCGTGGTGCGCAGGCCACGGATATCGTTATCCTGGTTGTGGCTGCAGACGATGGCGTGATGCCTCAGACCGTTGAAGCTATCCAGCATGCGAAAGCAGCCGGTGTGCCAGTGGTTGTTGCGGTCAACAAAATCGATAAGCCAGATGCTGATCCAGACCGCGTTAAGAACGAACTGACCCAATACGGCATTCTTCCGGAAGAGTGGGGCGGTGAGAACATGTTCGTTAACGTCTCTGCGAAAGCCGGTACCGGTATTGACGACCTGTTGAATGCGATTCTGCTGCAAGCAGAAGTACTGGAACTCTCAGCTATCCGTGAAGGTATGGCGAGCGGCGTGGTCATTGAATCGTTCCTCGACAAAGGTCGTGGTCCGGTTGCTACCGTGCTGGTACGTGAAGGTACGCTGAACAAAGGCGATATCGTGCTGTGCGGCTTCGAATACGGCCGTGTACGTGCGATGCGTGACGAGCTGGGTCGTGAAGTACTGGAAGCGGGTCCATCCATTCCGGTGGAAATCCTGGGTCTGTCCGGTGTGCCGGCCGCAGGTGATGAAGCGACTGTCGTACGTGATGAGAAGAAAGCGCGTGAAGTTGCACTGTATCGTCAGGGCAAATTCCGTGAAGTTAAGCTGGCGCGTCAGCAGAAGTCTAAGTTGGAGAACATGTTCGCCAACATGACTGAAGGCGAAGTGTCTGAGCTGAACATCGTACTGAAATCTGACGTACAGGGTTCTGTCGAAGCGATCTCTGATTCGCTGCTGAAACTCTCTACCGACGAAGTGAAAGTGCGCATCATCGGTTCAGGCGTAGGTGGTATCACCGAAACCGACGCAACCCTGGCTGCAGCATCCAACGCTATCATCCTCGGCTTCAACGTGCGTGCTGATGCATCTGCTCGCCGCGTAATTGACGCTGAAAACGTTGACCTGCGTTATTACTCCGTCATCTATAATCTGATCGACGAAGTGAAAGCAGCGATGAGCGGTATGCTGGCGCCAGAGTTCAAACAGCAGATTATCGGTCTGGCTGCGGTACGTGACGTGTTCAAATCACCGAAGTTTGGTGCCATCGCGGGCTGTATGGTCACCGAAGGTAACATCAAACGTCACAACCCAATCCGCGTTCTGCGTGACAACGTGGTTATCTATGAAGGCGAGCTGGAATCTCTGCGCCGCTTCAAAGATGACGTTAACGAAGTTCGTAACGGCATGGAATGTGGTATCGGCGTGAAGAACTACAACGACGTTCGCGTTGGCGATATGATCGAAGTGTTCGAAGTGATTGAAATTAAACGCACCATCGATTGATCATCATTTGATGTGTTGCAATTTGGGAGGCCTCTGGCCTCCCGAATTATTTGGGAGAAAGAAATAATGGCAAAAGAATTTGGCCGCCCACAACGCGTTTCTCAGGAGTTGCAGAAAGAGATTGCAATCATCCTGCAGCGCGAAATTAAAGATCCACGTCTCGGTATGATGGTGACAGTGTCGGGCGTCGAAGTGTCGCGCGATCTCGCCTATGCCAAGGTGTTTGTGACCTTTTTGAATGACAAAGATGAAGAAGCGGTACAAAACGGCCTGAAGGCGCTGAAAGAAGCTTCTGGCTATATCCGTACGCTGGTAGGCAAAGCGATGCGCTTGCGTATCGTGCCGGAGCTGACCTTCTTCTACGACAACTCGCTGATCGAAGGTATGCGCATGTCGAACCTGGTCAGCAACGTCATTAAGAGCGATGTTGAGCGCCGTGGCGATAGCCCGGCGGAAGATGACAAGGAGGACTAATGAGTCGTCCTCGTCGTCGCGGTCGCGACGTCCACGGTGTGTTTCTGTTGGATAAGCATCAAGGCGCATCTTCCAATGATGTGCTGCAGAAAGTAAAACGTCTGTTCAATGCGAACAAAGCGGGCCACACCGGTGCCCTCGATCCGCTGGCGACCGGCATGCTGCCGGTTTGCCTCGGCGAAGCCACCAAGTTTTCGCAGTATCTGCTCGATTCTGACAAGCGCTATCGCGTCATTGCTCGCCTGGGTGAACGCACCGATACGTCTGATGCCGACGGCAATATTGTTGAAACCCGTGCGATTACTTTTGATCAGGCGGCACTGGACGCGGCGCTGGATTATTTTCGTGGCGACACCATGCAGGTGCCGACCATGTTCTCCGCGCTGAAGTATCAGGGACGCAAACTGTACGAGTACGCTCGTGAAGGCATTACCGTGCCGCGTGAAGCGCGCCCGATCAAAGTGTTTGAGCTGCAGTTTATTCGCTGGGAAGGGGATGAGCTGGAGTTGGAGATTCACGTCTCTAAAGGCACTTACATCCGCACTATCATCGATGATCTCGGTGAGCGGCTTGGCTGCGGTGCGCACGTTATCATGCTGCGTCGTCTGCAAGTGGCGCGTTATCCGATCGAAAGAATGGTGACGCTCGAGCAGCTGCAGGACGTGGCGGCTACCGTCAACATGGCGGAAACGCCAGATTACAGCGCGCTTGATGCGCTATTGCTGCCGATGGACAGCCCGGCAGAAGAGTTCCCGATTGTGAATTTGCTGCCCGCGGTGGCGGCGTATTTCAAACAGGGTATGCCGGTTCAGGTGGCGGATGCGCCGGAACAAGGATTGGTGCGCGTGACTGAAGGTGATGAGCACAAATTCATTGGTATGGCCGAAATTGCCGAGGATGGGCGCGTGGCGCCGCGTCGTCTGGTGGTAGAATTTCCTGCGTAATCAATCCTCTCGCATTTGACCTAACGGCGCATTTGCGTTGCTATCAGGCGAAGAGTAGAATGGCGCGGCTTTAAAAGCGGGCTGCTGAATTAGAGATCGGCACCCATACATTCATTATTTACTGGAGTTTATTATGTCTCTAAGCGTAGAAGCTAAAGCAGAGATCGTTGCTAAATACGGTCGTGGTACCAACGACAGCGGTTCAACTGAAGTTCAGGTTGCTCTGCTGACTGCTCAGATTAACCACCTGCAGGGTCACTTCTCTGAGCACAAGAAAGATCACCACAGCCGTCGCGGTCTGCTGCGCATGGTATCTCAGCGTCGTAAGCTGCTGGACTACCTGAAGCGTAAAGACGTTGCTCGCTACACCGGTCTGATCGAAAGCCTGGGTCTGCGTCGCTAAGTCTGAAGAATCTGATCAAGGGTGTAGCGCATGCACTATGCAAAAAAACGCATCTGACGATCAGATTTGTGCGAGTTTCGCGAAAAGGGGGCCTTTATGGCCCCTTTTTTCGAGCAATCCGCAGCAATCCGGACCAAACTCATGTATTGTTGCAGAGAGTGATCTTTGCTTGCAGAGGTTCGCGCGGCTAATGAGAGGCTTTACCGCATGGGCGGTTAAGGTTGTCATTAGTCGCGAGGATGCAACTGAAGATCGGTAATCCCCGGCGCGCCAGAATGGGCTGCGCCCCTGAATTTAAGGACTTAAATTTTGCTGAACCCGATCGTACGCAAATTCCAATATGGTCAGCATACCGTCACGCTGGAAACCGGCATGATGGCGCGCCAGGCTACCGCTGCAGTAATGGTGAGCATGGATGACACTGCTGTATTCGTTACCGTTGTTGGCCAGAAAAAAACGAAACCAGGTCAGGATTTCTTCCCGCTGACGGTTAACTATCAGGAGCGTACTTACGCTGCTGGTCGTATCCCGGGTAGCTTCTTCCGTCGTGAAGGCCGTCCAAGCGAAGGCGAAACCCTGATCTCACGCCTGATTGACCGTCCAGTTCGTCCGCTGTTCCCGGAAGGCTTCATTAACGAAGTTCAGGTTATTGCGACCGTGGTTTCTGTTAACCCACAGGTTAACCCAGACATCGTTGCGATGATCGGTGCATCTGCTGCATTGGCTCTGTCTGGCCTGCCGTTCAATGGTCCAATCGGCGCAGCGCGCGTCGGTTATATCAATGACCAGTACGTGCTAAACCCAACTGCTGATGAAATCAACGAATCACGTCTGAACCTGGTTGTTGCCGGTACCCAGAACGCGGTGCTGATGGTGGAATCAGAAGCTGACATCCTGACTGAAGAGCAGATGCTGGGCGCTGTAGTATATGGCCACGATCAGCAGCAGATCGTTATCGAAAACATCAATGCGCTGGTTGCCGAAGCCGGTAAACCACGTTGGGATTGGCAGCCACTGCCAACTAACGATGCACTGATCGCACGCGTTACTGCACTGGCAGAAGCGGGCATCAGCGATGCCTATCGCATCACTGATAAGCAAGAGCGTTACACTCAGGTTGGCGCAGTGAAAGACGCGACCATCGCGGCACTGCAGGCTGAAGATGAAACACTGGATGCTGGCGATATCGCTGACATCGTACACGACCTTGAGAAGAGCGTTGTTCGTAGCCGCATCATCCGTGGCGAACCGCGTATTGATGGCCGTGAGAAAGATATGATTCGTGGTCTGGACGTGCGCACTGGCGTACTGCCACGCACACACGGTTCTTCGCTGTTTACCCGTGGTGAAACGCAGGCGCTGGTTACCGCAACACTGGGTACCGCACGTGATGCGCAGAATCTGGATGAGTTGATGGGCGAGCGTACTGATAGCTTCCTGTTCCACTACAACTTCCCTCCGTACTGCGTGGGCGAAACCGGTATGGTTGGCTCACCGAAGCGCCGTGAGATTGGTCACGGTCGTCTGGCGAAGCGTGGCGTGCTGGCAGTAATGCCTAAGCAAGCTGATTTCCCATACACCGTGCGTGTGGTTTCAGAAATCACCGAATCTAACGGTTCTTCTTCAATGGCTTCCGTGTGCGGTGCATCTCTGGCACTGATGGATGCTGGCGTACCAATCAAAGCAGCCGTAGCCGGTATTGCGATGGGTCTGGTTAAAGAAGCCGACAACTTTGTGGTTCTGTCTGACATTCTGGGTGACGAAGATCACCTCGGCGACATGGACTTTAAAGTAGCAGGTAGCCGCGATGGTATTACTGCGCTGCAGATGGATATCAAAATCGAAGGCATCACCCGCGAAATCATGCAGGTTGCTCTGAACCAAGCTAAAGGTGCGCGTCTGCATATCCTGAGCGTGATGGAGCAGGCAATCAGCACGCCGCGTCAGGAAATCTCTGAATTCGCGCCGCGCATTTACACTATCAAAATCAGTTCAGACAAGATCAAAGATGTCATCGGTAAAGGCGGCTCGGTTATCCGTGCGCTGACCGAAGAAACTGGCACCACCATCGAAATCGAAGATGACGGCACCGTGAAGATCGCTGCAACTGATAGCCTGAAAGCTAAAGAAGCCATTCGTCGTATTGAAGAGATTACTGCTGAGATCGAAGTTGGCCGCATTTACTCAGGTAAGGTGACACGTATCGTTGATTTCGGTGCCTTCGTGGCAATCGGCGGCGGTAAAGAAGGTTTGGTTCACATTTCTCAGATCGCCGATAAGCGCGTAGAGAAAGTGACTGACTATCTGCAGATGGGTCAGGAAGTTCCAGTGAAAGTAATGGAAGTTGACCGTCAGGGCCGTGTACGTCTGAGCATCAAAGAAGCGACAGAGCAGAAACCAGCGGAAGAAGTTGCTACCGCTGCATCTGATGCATCTGACGCCGAGTAAGCGTTTACCGATTTACCTCTCCCTGCTTTGCGGGGAGAGGTGTTTAGATCATCGCGAGGGCGGGAATCCTTGTGCACAGCAGGAGGATGACAGGATGGTTGTCCCAATGTTTGTATTCGGGAGTGGGAAATGAAGCCTTTTTTGCGCTGGTGTTTTGTTGCGACAGCTATCACGCTGGCAGGATGCAGCAACTCCAATTGGCGTAAGAACGAAGTTCTGGCAGTACCTTTGCAGCCCACACTGCAGCAAGAGGTGATCCTGGCGCGCATGGAACAAATTCTTGCCAGTCGTGCCCTGACCGATGATGAACGCGCACAGCTATTATATGAGCGCGGAGTGTTGTATGATAGTTTGGGTCTGAGGGCACTAGCGCGGAACGATTTTTCGCAAGCGCTGTCTATAAGACCAGATATGCCTGAGGTATTTAATTATCTCGGTATATACTTAACGCAGGCAGGCAACTTTGATGCTGCCTATGAAGCGTTTGATTCTGTACTTGAGCTTGATCCAACTTACAACTATGCGCATTTAAACCGTGGTATCGCCCTCTATTACGGCGGTCGATACAAGTTAGCGCAAGATGATCTGCTGGCGTTTTATCAAGACGATCCTAACGATCCATTCCGCAGCCTTTGGCTCTATCTCGTTGAAAGCGATATGGATGCCGACAAGGCAAAAGTTACGCTGAGACAGCGTCATGACAAAGCGGTTCGCGATCAATGGGGATGGAATATTGTCGAGTTCTACCTTGGCGACATCAGTGAAAAAACGCTGATGGAACGTCTCAAGGCGGACGCAACGGATAACACCTCGCTCGCTGAACATCTCAGTGAAACCAACTTCTATTTAGGTAAGTACTACCTAAGTCTGGGGGAGAAGGACGACGCGAAAGCGTTGTTCAAACTGGCGGTGGCCAACAACGTAAACAACTTTGTTGAGCACCGATACGCATTGTTGGAACTGGCGCAACTCGGCCAGACACAAGACGATTTATCAGAATCTGACCAGCAATAGCTGACGAACTTTTATTGCCTGAATACCTGTAAAGTCATCATCTTCAGAGATGAGGGCTTTTCTGTTCGTCAAAACTTCTAATTTGAGCCGGTTCACACTTTTTGATGAAAATGACTGAAAGTTTTCACGACGAGTTATGTAGACTGGCCGCCGCAATCTAAGAGGCACGTGTACTACATGACTGATATTCAAACCACTTTTGCTGACCTTGGCCTGAACGCCGACATCCTCGAATCACTGAACGGTATGGGCTATGTTAAGCCTTCTCCAATCCAGGCTGAGTGTATTCCTCACCTGCTGGCTGGCCGTGACGTGTTGGGTATGGCGCAGACCGGTAGTGGTAAAACTGCGGCTTTCTCACTGCCGCTGCTAAACAACATTGATCCTACTGTTAAAGCACCGCAAATTTTGGTGCTGGCACCTACCCGCGAATTGGCGGTGCAGGTTGCTGAAGCCGTCACAGAATTCTCTAAACACATGCGTGGTATCAACGTTGTAGCCCTGTACGGCGGCCAACGTTATGACGTACAGCTGCGCGCACTGCGTCAGGGACCACAAGTTGTTGTGGGTACGCCTGGTCGTCTGCTGGATCACCTGAAGCGTGGCACGTTAGATCTGTCTAACCTGCGCGGTCTGGTGCTGGACGAAGCTGATGAAATGCTGCGTATGGGCTTCATCGAAGACGTTGAAACCATCATGGCGCAGATTCCAGACGGTCATCAGACCGCGCTGTTCTCAGCAACCATGCCAGAAGCGATTCGTCGTATTACCAAGCGCTTCATGAAAGATCCACAGGAAGTTCGCATCCAGTCAAGCATGACTACGCGCCCAGACATTTCTCAGTCTTACTGGACCGCTTACGGCCGTAAAACTGATGCGCTGGTTCGCTTCCTGGAAGCAGAAGATTTCGATGCAGCCATCATCTTCGTGCGTACCAAAAATGCCACGCTGGAAGTGGCCGAAGCGCTGGAGCGCAGCGGTTATAACAGCGCAGCACTGAATGGTGACATGAACCAGGCACTGCGTGAGCAGACGTTGGAGCGTTTGAAAGATGGTCGTCTCGACATCCTGATCGCGACTGACGTTGCAGCACGTGGTCTGGACGTTGAGCGCATCAGCCTGGTAGTAAACTTTGATATCCCAATGGATGCTGAGTCTTACGTTCACCGTATCGGTCGTACCGGCCGTGCAGGTCGTGCTGGTCGCGCGCTGCTGTTCGTTGAGAACCGCGAGCGTCGTCTGCTGCGCAACATCGAACGAACCATGAAGCTGACCATTCCAGAAGTTGAACTGCCGAACGCAGAACTGCTGGGTGAGCGTCGTCTGGCTAAGTTCGCGGCTAAAGTACAGCAGCAGCTGGAAAGCAGCGATCTGGACCAGTACCGCGCACTGCTGAGCAAAATGCAGCCGGGCGAAGATCTGGATATCGAAACTCTGGCCGCAGCACTGCTGAAAATGGCTCAGGGCGAACGTCCACTGATTCTGCCACCAGAAGCACCGCGTCCAGCGCGTCGTGAGTTCAGCGATCGTCCTGACCGTGGTGAGCGTCGCGATTCACGTGATTCTCGTGGTCCACGCGAAAGCCGTGACAGCCGCGATGGCGATCGTCCACGTCGTGAACGTCGTGACGTTGGCGAAATGCAGCTGTACCGCATTGAAGTAGGCCGTGATGATGGTGTTGAAGTTCGTCACATCGTTGGCGCGATCGCTAACGAAGGCGATATCAGCAGCCGTTACATCGGTAACATCAAGCTGTTCGGTACTCACTCAACTATCGAGCTGCCGAAAGGCATGCCGGGCGAAGTACTGCAGCACTTCACGCGTACGCGTATTCTGAACAAGCCGATGAATATGCAGTTGATGGGTGATGCACCGGTGCACGAGCGTAGCGAACGTCGTCCATCTGCTGGCGGCGAACGTCGTGGCAATGGCGCACCGCGCGGTGATGGTGCTCCACGTGGCGAAGGCGCTCCACGTCGCTTCTCCGAACGTCGTGAAGGTGGCCGCGAAGGCGGACGCTTCAGCCGTGAAGGTGGTCGTGGCCCGCGTCCAGAAGGCGCAGCTGCACCACGTCGTCGTGACGCATAAGCGTTAAACGCTAAAAGTAAAAAGGGACGCTGATGCGTCCCTTTTTTTATGCCTGTGGAAAGTAAATTTTACACGCCGCCGGCAATCAGCACGCGTTCACCGCTAACATATGCCGCCTCTTCCGACGCTAAAAATAGCGCGACTTGCGCCACATCTTCCGGCAAGCCAAAGCGCCCTAGTGGCGTTGCGGCAATTAGCTGTGCTTTCAACTCCGGATGCATCTTCTTCGCCGCCAGCAAACCTTCAGTCAAAATAATGCCGGGTGCTAACGCATTGACGCGAATATTGCGTGGGCCTAGCTCCCGTGCGAGGCCCTGCGTCAAGGTATCGATCGCGCCTTTGGTTGCCGCCCACAGCACCGAACCGGGCGTGCTGCGTTGGCTATTTAAGGCGCTTAGGTTGATGATGGAACCGCCACGCGCGGGGAAATGTTTTGCCGCCTGCTGACACACCAGCAAGGTGCCCAGCAGATTCACATTCAGCTGCTGCTGCATTTCGTTGATGCTAAGGTCAGCAAAGTCACCGTGGTGAAAAATGCCGGCGTTATTCACCACAATATCGGGTGTGCCAAACTGCTCAATGCTGCTAGCGAACAGGCGCTGCACATCGGCCTCGCGTGAGATATCAGCCTGGACGGCGATGGCGTCGCTACCCAGCGCCTGAATGTCGGTCACTACATCCGCCGCACCCACTTCGTCCTGAAGATAATTCACCACCACCCGAGCACCGGCCGCCGCGAAAGTCATGGCGATGGCGGCACCAATGCCTTTCGAAGCGCCCGTCACCAGCGCAATTTTGCCTTCAAGTGTTTTCATCGTGTCTCTCCACCTGAGATTTCGGGGAAGATAAAGCATGCGCTGTCCATACAATCGGGTGGTAGCGCAATCCTGCAAGCTTCTTGCACGATCCTGCAAATCTGCTGCTCAAGGACTAGGCGCAACGCCAGCGACAAGCGAGAATATCCACTCAGTGATTTCTTATCGCGGAGCGCAGAACGCATGATTCATCAGGAACAATGGCAGCAGTTGGTGGCAATTATTGCCCGCCATGCGCCGCAGGATGGTCGTCACTATTGCCCGATCGATTTTCTCTCTTTCGGCCGCAGTTCTCAGCCCACCAGTTTGGCGCATGTGGCGACCTGGGCCAGCTTTGCTCTGATCGCGCAGGGGCAAAAAGCGCTGCGCATGGGCGATGAAGTGATGCATTACGGGCCGGGCGATTTGCTGCTGGTGACGCTCGATATGCCGGTGCAATCCTGCGTGGTCATGGCGACGCCAGAGAAGCCAAATCTTGGCGTAGGCATCACCATTAATGAAACGCGTCTGATGCGTTATCTGGAACACTTTCCGCACCATCACCTCGCGACTACGTCGGTTAGCGAGCGCGGTATCGCCGTGCATAAAGTTGCGCCGCCGTTGGTGGATGCAGTGATGCGTTTGGTGGAGTTGCTGGATCACCCGCAGGACATTGCCGCGCTGGCACCGTTAATTGAGCAGGAGATTTTCTATCGTCTGCTGACCGGGCCAGAAGGACCGCGCATTCTCAACATGGCGTTGACGGAGCGGCCGGGCAACAAAGTGGCGCGTGCCGCACGCTGGCTACGGGAAAACTTTCATCATCCATTGAAAATGGATCATCTGGCGAGCAGCGTGGGGATGAGTATTTCATCGCTGCATCATCACTTTAAAGCGGTAACGGCGATGACGCCGATGCAGTATCAAAAGCAGCTGCGGCTCAACGAGGCGCGGCGTTTGATGCTGATTGAGAAGCTGGATGCCGGAACGGCGGGTTATCGGGTGGGTTATCAAAGTGCTTCGCAGTTCAGTCGCGAATATAGCCGCTTTCACGGCCAGTCACCGGCGCGTGACGCGCGAACAATTGCGGTGGGTGCAGAGTGGATAAACCCACCGCAATGAGGTTTACAGCGTGCGCGCGGCTTCCATCGCCAATGCGAACGAACGCAGACGCGCCTGCGAATCGTAAATCTGGCCGTTGACCATAATTTCATCCGCCTGGGTTTCACGCATTAGCGCGGCGAGGCCGCTGCGCACTTTATCGCTATCGCCGACAATCGACATGCTCAGCGCCTGCTGCACGCCATATTGCTCGGACGGTGACCATAGATTATCCATGTTCTCCACCGGCGCGGGCAGCGGACCCGGCTTGCCGCGACGCAGATTAATAAACTGCTGCTGCATCGAGGTGAACAGGAAGCGCGCATCACGCTCGCTATCGGCCGCCACCACATTGACGCACACCATCGCATACGGCTTCGCCAGACGCGCCGAAGGTTTGAATTTCTCACGATAAATATGCAGCGCCTGGAACAGCAAATCGGGCGCGAAATGCGAGGCAAACGCAAACGGCAAACCAAGCTGAGCGGCCAATTGCGCGCTATACAGGCTGGAACCGAGCAGCCACACTGGAATTTTCAATCCTAAACCTGGAACCGGTTGTACTGGCGGATGTTCACCCTCTTCGGCGTCAAACCAGCGAATCAGTTCAGAAACATCTTCCGGGAAGTTATCTGCCTGGGCGCTGGAAAGATGACGACGCAACGCCAGCATGGTGCGTTGGTCCGAACCGGGCGCGCGGCCCAGTCCCAAATCGATACGGCCAGGATAGAGTGATTCGAGGGTACCAAACTGTTCGGCGATCACCAGCGGCGCGTGGTTGGGTAGCATGATGCCGCCTGAGCCAAGGCGCAGCGTTTCGGTATTGGCGGCTAAATAGCCGATCAGTACTGAGGTCGCGGCGCTGGCAATCCCCGTCATATTATGGTGTTCAGCCAGCCAGTAGCGGTGGAAACCCAGCGCTTCAGATTGACGAGCCAGTGCCAGCGAATTATGGAACGCATCGCGTGCAGCGGAACCTTGTGGAATAGGCGCCAGATCCAACACGGACAGGCGAACAGTTTTTTTCTCAGACATGGGCACTCCAAATAGGGATGGCGCAGGTGTTTAGTCAGACCTGCGCTTGTGAGTATTACTCATCGTTACCCATATTAAAACTGCTAATAACCGCAGGAATATAGCCGGAATGTGCCTTTACCGCTCGCCTTCAAGCGCCATCCCGGCCAGGCGACGCCAATATCCGTTGCAGTCGCTGCCGCGCGCCATCATCAGCGGGGCCTGACCGGCTTCGTTGGCGCGGAAGCGATCCACTTCGGCGAGCGTGCTTTCGCCCTGTGGCGACAGACGCACAATGTCGATCCAATTATGCATGCCGCTCAAATCATTGCCGAGGTTGTAGCAATAGCCGCTCATGGTCTGAATGCCATTGAGGACAAACACCTGCTGGCCTTCCTGTGAAAGCACGCGGCGGCCAGTGGGATAATTGATGCAGCAGGTTTGGCAATCATCTTTGCCGCGATTCTCGGCGCGTGCGGTGAAGCAGCGCGCTGACAACGCCAGCGGCAGGTGGCCATAACCGAGCACTTCCACCTCAAATTGCTCGCGCACGCCCGCCACATCGCACTGTTGCAGCAGTTGAATCAGCCAGTCGCGAGACATCTCCACCGGAATGCACCAGCGCGTCATGCCTTCTTTGAGCAACAGTTGCAGCGTCTGCGCGTTATACACGTTGAGGGTTGGACCGGCGACAAACGGCAATTTGCGTTCTGCCGCCATGTTCACGGTGCCGATGTCATTGGCTTCCAGCAGGAACTCACCGTTCTCGACATAGCGTCGCAGCTCCTTCACTTCCGAGGGCGACTGCAGCAGTGCCAGCGTGCTCAGCACCACTTGCTTGCCTTGCAGCGCCAGCATGCGCGCAATCTCCATCCATTGATTGAACGATGTCGCGCGTCTCTTGCTGCACACCGCTTCGCCGAGATAGATAATCTCGGCGCTGCTCTCGGCGGCGCGGTGATAAAACGTTTCCAGTGTTGCAGTTGGCCAGTACCACAGCACCGGCCCGATGGCGTATTTCATGCGATCTCCTTATTGCCAGTCGCGGTGATAAGCACCGAGTGTTGTTTGGCTGCCTTCTGATAACTCGCCCAGCGCCTGCATCCAGGGTTCCTGCACGACATACTGTTCAGGCGATGCCATGCAGCGATCGATGGCCTGACGCCACACTTTTGCCACCTGCGCCACATACGCCGGGCTGCGCTGACGGCCTTCAATTTTCACCGAGGCAATGTTGGCGCGCAGCAGTTCAGGCAGCAGCGACAAGGTGTTCAGGCTGGTGGGTTCTTCCAGCACGTGATAGAGCTGGTTATCCACTTCATAACGCCCTTTACACAGCGTGGGATAGCCAGCGTTCTCGTCGGGCGCGTAGCGGTCAATCAGCACTTCATTCAGGCGTGATTCCATGCCCTTTGGCGTCTGTTGCCAGCGGACAAATTTCGCTGGCGAGCAGGCACCTGCGCTGTTAGGCGACTCGCCGGTCAGCCAGGATGAGAGATAGCAGCGGCCTTCGGCCATAATGCACAGGCTACCGAAGGCGAACACTTCCAGCGGCACCGGCGTCTCACGCGCCAGCTGTTTGACCTGATGCATTGATAGCACGCGCGGCAGCACAACGCGGCTAAGTTGAAAGTGACGATGATAAAAATGAATGGCCTGCAGATTGGTGGCGGAGGCTTGTACCGAAAGATGACGCTCAACCTGCGGATAGCGTTTTGCCGCGTACTCCAGCGTGGCAATATCCGCCAGAATCAGCGCATCTGCGCCGTTCTGAGCGGCAACATCAATCGCACTTTGCCAGCGATTCATCCCATCAGGATGGGCAAAGGTGTTAATGGCCACATGCAGTTTGCGGCGATGCTGATGCAGATAGCGCGCGGCTTCAGCCAGTTTCTTATCGGTAAAATTGAGGCCAGCAAAGTGGCGGGCATTGGTATCGTCTTTCAGGCCGACATACACCGCGTCAGCACCATGCTCCACCGCCGATTTCAGCGCAGGCAAATTCCCCGCCGGACACAGCAGTTCCATACATTTTCCTCCCCGGATTCTGAAGCCGAAGAGTGTAAATAACTGACCGGACAGCAATGTTGATTTAAGGCAGTGAAAGCGGCATTGATGATCGGGAGTGAAGCTTTTTCGTCCAGCCAGGCGGTGATTTCCTTGATCTCAGTGGAGGCGACGCCGGTCAGATGTGGCAAAATAGATGAAATTTTCTGAAGGGAATGTCGATGATGTTTGCGCGCTTACGCGGTCTGATTGTGGAAAAAGGCCCAGAATTCCTTGCTTTACCCGTTTCTATTACCCCTTTCCCGCTAAAAAAAGCTATTCTGCAACAACTCCTAAACTGGCAATTTCGTCATGCTTTGTCTGAAGGTGAGTTAGACTTTCTGGAAGGGCGTTATCTGGGGATCGAGGTTGCCGATGTGAATCTGCGCTGGATCACCACCCTGCAAGCAGGGCGCCTGACCGTTTCGCGCGACACCGAGGCTGATGTCTGGTTTCGCGGTGAAGCCAACGATCTGTTGCTGGTGGCAGCACGCAAAGCGGATCCCGATATGTTGTTCTTTCAACGCCGTCTAGTGATTGAAGGTGACACGGAGCTGGGACTAGAGGTGAAAAACCTAATGGATGCCATTGAACTGGATGCCATGCCCACGCCATTACGCACGGGATTGCAGCAGCTCGCTGCTTTTATTGAGGCAGGAATGAAACAGGACGCGAAGGCCGCTGAGGCGCGCGCGGGGATCTCATGTTGATTCGTACTGAAATTGGCATTGATGCAGCAGGCATCGATAGCCTGTTAAAGCGCAGTTTTGCTACCGCTGCCGAAGCGGAACTGATACAGCAACTGCGCGAAGATGGCTTGCTGACTCTCGGTGTAGTTGCCACGGATGATGAAGGTCAGGTGCTGGGTTATGCCGCTTTCAGTCCGGTGACCCTGCAGGGAGAAGACCGCAACTGGGTAGCGTTGGCACCGCTCGCCGTGGATGAATCGGTGCGCAAACAGGGCCTTGCTAAACAGCTAGTGTATGAAGGATTGGATTCACTTAATGAGTTCAGCTACAGCGCCGTGGTGGTGCTGGGCGATCCTGAGTTTTACAATCCACTCGGCTTTGAACCGGCAGCACGTCATGGTTTGCACTGTCGTTGGCTAGGCAGCGAAGCGGCCTTCCAGGTGTACAAACTGGCAGACGATGCGTTTGTCGGTGCAGAAGGGCTGATCGAATTCGCCGAGCCGTTTAATCGTTTCGACTAAACCAGGCCACTAAGCAGGGCGGCTGCTGTGCAACCAGCAGCAGCTTTTGCGCGCGGCTCAGCTGCTTCACCTGATATTCCAGACGTGACGCCGCAGCGCGATCGCCGGCATCGCAATGAAACACTAGCGTTAAGGGGCCTTTGCCACGCAGCGAACGCGCGCCGCGTCCCAGCTGATGCTGTTGCAGGCGACGATTAACATCGGTGGTGATGCCGGTATACAGCATGCCCGCGGCGGTTTGTAGCAGATAGAGCTGCCAGCCTTGTTCCATCATACTCATCTCGAAAATTAGCTGGCAGGCAGTGTAGCGCGCTTCAAGCCACATCGCTATTCGCCGCACGGAGTTCGATTTTGTCCGACCATGCTCATCTGATTCGCTATTTAAAAAAACAGCATGTGCTGTCGTTATCTGCCAGCCACGGCGACGATCTGTGGTGCGCCAACTGCTTCTATGTGTTTGATGCCGCAAACATGGCGTTCTGGCTGATGACCGAGCCGGATACGCGCCATGGCGCATTAATCCAGGCAAATCCTCACGTGGCGGGCACGGTAAATGGCCAGCCGAAAAGCGTGTTGTTGATCAAAGGCGTGCAGTACCGCGGCGTGATTCAGCTGTTAAGCGGAGAGCGGGAAACGCTGGCGCGTCACGCCTATCAGAAGCGATTCCCGGTGGCGAAGAAAGTCACTGCGCCGCTGTGGGAAATCATGCTCGACGAAGTGAAGATGACCGACAATGCGCTGGGCTTTGGCAAGAAGATTGTCTGGAGCCGGCCGTAGGGTCGCCATTTATGGCGACCTCAATGCGGGAAAAGATCAGGCCGCGTTCAAAATCCGCAGCGATTCGCGATTAAACGCGGGCAGGTCTTCAGGCGTGCGGCTGGTGACTAACTTGTCATCAACCACCACTTCTTTATCGTAAAAATCCGCACCCGCATTACGCAGATCGATAGCGATGGCTTTTACGCTGGTCATTTTGCGGTCGCGCACGCCATTCGCGCTGATCAGCAACTGTGGGCCGTGGCAAATGGCAAACACCGGCTTGCCGCTGGCGACAAACTCTTTAGTGAAGTTGATGAAGCGATCGTCACCGCGCAGAGCATCGGGAGAGTGTCCGCCGGGCAGCAGCAGCGCATCGAACTCGGCTGCATTCACATCATCAATAGACTTGTCGATGTTGACTTCAGCTTTACCCTGTTTACCTTTGACGATGTTTCCGGCCTTAAACTCGATGGTAACCACTTCGTGGCCTGCCTGAGTGTAAGCCTCCGCCGGTGAGGTAAACTCTGAGTCTTCAAATTCATCGGTAATCAGTACCGCTATTTTCTTGCTCATCTTTTTTCCTCCTTGTTGATCACGAACCTTATGTTCGTTGCACTTCTAACCCAACAAGCCTGGTAGCCATGTCGCAAAACGCAAGCCAGTCGGCAATTCTCACGGGAGGTAAATTTCCGTCCCGGATCAAGTTTAGGCGATTTCCACATGGCGGAATGAAATGACCTGAATAACACTAAGGCCTATCCGCCGCGTATCTCAACGCGGCATCGTTATTCAGTTGAATACGGAATTTTGTGATGACCCAACTCTCTTCTCACTTCCCAGCGACACGCTTCGCCTGGTGGAAACCGCTGCTGTTCCTCGCCGTGGTGGTAATCGGTCTGTGGTATGTCAAATGGCAGCCTTATTACGGCAAAGCCTTTACTGCCGCCGAAACGCACTCAATAGGTAAATCAATTTTGGCCAATGCGGCGGACTCACCGTGGCGCGCAGCGCTCGATTACGCCATGGTCTATTTCCTCGCCGTGTGGAAAGCGGCGGTGCTCGGCGTGATCCTCGGATCGCTGGTGCAGGTGCTGATTCCACGCGCCTGGCTGCTGCGTCTGATGGGCAGCTCGCGCTTTGGCTCGACGCTAATGGGCACTGGATTAGGTTTGCCAGGCATGATGTGCAGCTGCTGTGCCGCGCCGGTGACCGCTGGCTTGCGTCAGTCGCAGGTTTCCAGCGGCGCGGCAATGGCGTTTTGGCTGGCGAATCCGCTGCTCAATCCTGCCACGCTGATTTTTATGGGTTTTGTGCTCAGCTGGAATTTTGCGGCGATTCGGCTGGTGGCGGGTTTAATGATGGTATTGGGCATCGCGTGGCTGGTGCAGCGTAGTGTGCCGGATCAGACCGTTGCCGCGCCCATTATCCCGGCACGCGATGAGCAACCGTTTCTGACGCGCTGGCTGTGGGTAATGTGGCGGCTGTTCTGCAACACCATTCCGTTGTATATCATCGCGGTATTGTTGCTCGGTGCCGCCCGCGTTTGGCTGTTCCCGCACGCGGATGGCGCGGTGGGCAACACGCTGTTTTGGGTGATGTTGATGGCGATTGCTGGCTGCCTGTTTGTGATTCCCACCGCGGCGGAAATCCCGATTGTGCAGACCATGATGCTGGCGGGCATGGGCGTTGCGCCCGCGCTGGCGTTGTTAGTCACGCTGCCCGCCGTGAGTGTGCCGTCGTTATTGATGCTGCATCGCGCCTTTCCCGCACGGGCGCTGTGGATCGCGCTGATCGGCGTGGCAGGCAGCGGCATGCTGCTCGGCGTGCTCGCCTTGTGGCTGGCGTAGCCACCAAATCTTCTGATTGCGGCTGCCGCGCCACAGCAGCCGCGCATCTTTTTCCGCTTCGATAAAACGCCCGTCAATCAGCACATCAATTTCATCCACCACTTCGCGCTGCGCCGCACTGAGTTCCGCCATTTCGTAGCCGGTCCACAGCCAGATATCCTTATCCGGACATTCACGTCGCACGCGTTTCACCAGGCGACGCACATGCGGCACGTTATGCGGATGCAGCGGATCGCCGCCGCTCAGCGACAAGCCCTGACGCGGAATGCGCCGATCGTTAAGATCGGCGATCAACTGCTCTTCCATCTCCAGCGTAAAAGGTACGCCGGAATCCAGCCGCCACGTGCTTTGGTTGTAGCAGCCGCGACACTGATGTTCGCAGCCCGCGACAAACAGCGTGCAGCGCGTGCCGGGCCCGTTAACGATATCGACCGGATAATAGCCGTGGATGCGCATCATCCCAGTTTTCCTGTCTCCAGATGTTTAACGCGCCGCTGCACTTCTTCCTGTTTACCGGCGTTAAACGGACGCGCATCCGGGCTGCCGAGATAGCCGCACACGCGGCGCGTCACCGACACGCGCGCTGGATCGTGATTACCGCAGCATGGGCAGGTGAACCCTTTGCTGGTGCAACTGAACTCGCCGCTAAAGCCGCATTCGTAGCACTCATCAATCGGCGTGTTGGTGCCGTAATAGGGCACGCGGTGATAGCTGTAATCCCAGACGTCTTCGAGCGCTTTGAGGTTGTGCTGTATGTTGGGATATTCGCCGTAACAGATGAATCCGCCGTTAGCGATGGCGGGATAGGGCGCTTCAAAGTCGATCTTGTCGTAAGGATTGACCTTCTTCTCAACGTCGAGATGGAAGCTGTTGGTGTAATACCCTTTATCGGTCACGCCCGCCACCACGCCAAATTCTGCGGCATCGAGGCGACAGAAACGGTCGCACAGATTCTCGCTCGGCGTGCTGTACAAGCTGAAGCCGTAGCCGGTTTCCTCTTTCCAGGCATCCACCGCGTGGCGCAGGTGCGTGACAATCGCCACGCCTTTTTCGCGCAGATACTCCGCGTCATACGGATGCACTTCGTTGCCGCTCAGCGCATTTAGCGTCTCATGCAGGCCGATGTAGCCGAGGGAAATCGAGGCGCGGCCGTTGCGGAAAATGGCGCCCACTTCGTCATCCGCTTTCAGGCGCACGCCGCAGGCGCCTTCCATATAGAGAATCGGCGCTACGCGCGCTTTGGTTTTTTCCAGCCGGGCGATACGCGTCATTAAGGCACGCTTCGCCAGCGCCAGACGTTCATCCAGCAAGCGCCAGAACTGCGCTTCATCGCCTTTGGCTTGCAGCGCGATACGCGGCAGATTGAGGCTAATGACGCCAATATTGTTGCGGCCTTCGTGAATCTGCTCGCCGTTCTCTTCATACACGCCAAGGAAGCTGCGGCAGCCCATCGGCGTTTTAAACGAGCCGGTGACTTCAACCACTTTTTCGTAGTTGAGAATATCCGGATACATGCGCTTGCTGGCGCACTCCAGCGCCAGCTGCTTAATATCGTAATTAACATCGCCAGGCCGACGATTCACGCCTTCGCGGATAGCAAACACCAGTTTCGGGAACACCGCCGTTTTATGATTTTTACCCAGTCCGGCAATGCGGTTGCGCAGAATGGATTGCTGGATCAGGCGCGCGGCCCAGTCGGTGCCGAGGCCAAAGCCAAAGGTGACAAACGGCGTCTGGCCGTTGGCGGTGTGCAGCGTATTCACTTCATACTCCAGCGACTGAAACGCGTCGTAGCACTCTTTCTCGGTGCGTACGCGCGCATAGGCTTCGGCATCCGCAATCTGCCACTCTTGCGCCACCGCGCGGTGTTTTTCCAGGCTGAGCGTAACGAACGGTGCCAGCACTTCATCAATGCGGTTGATGGTGGTGCCGCCGTAAATGTGGCTGGCGACCTGCGCGATGATCTGCGCGGTCACCGCCGTGGCGGTGGCAATCGATTTGGGCGGCTCGATCTCGGCGTTGCCCATTTTAAAACCGTGGGTCAGCATGCCGTGCAGATCGATCAGCATGCAGTTAAACATCGGGAAGAACGGGGAATAGTCGAGATCGTGATAGTGGATGTCGCCGCGTTCATGCGCCAGCACCACATCGCGTGGCAAGAGTTGCTGCTGAGCGTAATGTTTGGCGACGATGCCGGCCAGCAGATCGCGCTGGGTGGGGATCACTTTGCTGTCTTTATTGGCGTTTTCATTGAGCAGCGCCGCGTTGGTTTGCTCCACTAAACCGCGAATGGCGTGATGCAGTTTACCGCGTTGCTCGCGTGCTAAATCGCGGTCATGGCGATATTCGATATAGGCGCGTGCCAGCTGCGGCCAGCGTCCGCTCATCAGCGTCTCTTCCACCGCGCACTGAATATCACGAATATCCACTTCGGCCTGTTCAGCCAGCTGCTGGCTAACCTGCGCCGCCACTTGCGCGCACCATGCCGTATCATCGATTTGTGCCGCACGCGCAGCCGCGCTTACTGCTGCCTCGATCCGCTGCGCATCAAACGGCACTCTGCAGCCGTCACGCTTAATCACCACCGTCGCCATTTCTTCTCCATGAAACTATATGTAGATAATTTTAAGGAGTGTAATCGCTATATATGGTGTTTACGCGCAAATTAATCGCAGGCGGTTTGACCTACAGCAAGGAAGCCACAACCAAGATTGAAAGCCGCGCAATGGTTAATCTGGCTAAACTACAAAAGTTTTAACCTGCCTTGATTTCAGTTTACGGCCACTTGCTTTGCAAAGCGAAACAGGTTTAATGGGCCTTTTGCCCATTTTGGTCCGCTGTTTCATTTACAAGGATGCCCAGATGCTATTGCAGAGAACCTTGCTTGCCTGTTGTTTATCCATGACTTTTTCCACCTTCGCCGCGCCCGCCGGGGATTTACCGCTGATGCCGTGGCCACAAAGCGTGGTGCAACCAAGCGGCGGCGGGGCGTATGCGTTAACGCCGCAGCTCACCTTGCATATCTCGGGCGATCATCTGGAAGGTGCTGAATCGCGCTGGCGTGCACGCATTGCGCGGCAAACCGGCTGGCCGCTGCTGCCAGCCAGCGCATCCAGCGATCATCCCAGCATTCAGGTGCAAATCGCGCAGGCGGTTGATCCGATCCCGCAGCCGGACAGCGACGAAAGTTATCATCTGCTGGTTAACAGCGATGGCGTGTTACTGAAAGCCAACACGCGCTTTGGTGCGATGCGCGGCATGGAAACCGTGCTGCAGCTGATTGAAAACACGGAAAAAGGCACCGAGATTCCCTACGTCACTATTGACGATAAACCGCGCTTTCCGTGGCGCGGTGTGCTGATTGATTCGGCGCGCCACTTCCTGCCGATTGAAACCGTGAAGCGGCAAATCGACGGCATCGCGGCCGCGCGCATGAACGTGTTTCACTGGCACTTAACTGACGATCAAGGTTGGCGTTTTGCCTCCAGCCACTATCCGCAGCTGCAGGAGAAAGCCAGCGACGGTCTGTACTACACGCAGCAGCAGATGCGGGATGTGGTGCGCTATGCCACGCAGCGCGGCGTGCGCGTGGTACCGGAAATCGATCTGCCAGGCCATGCCTCGGCGATCGCGGTGGCGATGCCGGAATTAATGAGCGCGCCGGGCCCGTATCAGATGGAGCGCGGCTGGGGTGTATTTAAGCCGCTGCTCGATCCCAGCAACGACGCGGTGTTCCGCTTTATCGACACCTTAATGGGCGAAGTCACGGCGATCTTCCCCGATCCCTACATTCACATCGGTGGCGATGAGGTCGATCCAAGCCAGTGGAATGATTCCACGCGTATTCAGCAATTTATGCGCGACCACGGCCTGAAAGATTCGCATGCGCTGCAAGCCTGGTTTAACCAGCGCGTTGAGAAAATCCTCGCAGCGCATCAGCGCCGCATGATCGGTTGGGATGAGGTTTACCATCCTGATCTGCCCAAAAGCATTCTGATTCAATCGTGGCAAGGACAGGATGCGTTGGGTACCGTGGCGAAAAACGACTTCCGTGGCATTCTCTCCACCGGTTTCTATCTCGATCAGCCGCAAACCGCCGCCTATCACTATCGCAATGAACCCTGGCCGCAAGGGCTTAACGGTGCGGATCAGGTGCAAGCCGGTGAGCAGACGCAGAGCTGGCAATTCACCATGCCGCGTCTGAAAGGCAGCGCGCTGAAAGGCAGCTTTACGCTGATTGAGGGGAAAAACGGCTGGCGCGGCTTTATCGATTTCAGCGGCAAAGCACGTCGCATGGTCAGCGATATCCGCTGGCTGTCGCCAACGCAGCTGACCTTCAGCGTCGATACGTGGATGGGGCCGTTCCAGCCGATGGTGACGCTGACGCAAGACAAGCTGACCGGTTATATGCTGGTGGGCAACGTGCGTTATCCCACGGAAGGCAGCAAACTGGCACAAGTGCCAACTGGTATTGCGCCATCGCTGCCGACGCCGCAACAGCTGCAAAATAACCTGATTGGCGGTGAAGCGGCGCTGTGGGCGGAGAACGTAAATAGCCGGGTGATTGATACACGCCTGTGGCCGCGCGCCTTTGTGGTGGCTGAGCGGTTATGGTCGGCGAAGGATGTCACCGACAGCGATAACATGTATCAACGCCTGAGCGCGGTGGATCGCTGGGGCACCATTTCTGTCGGTCTGCAGCAGCATCAGCAGGCTGAAGTGCAGATGATGCGACTGGCGAACAGCAGCGACATCACGCCGCTGCGCATATTGGCCGAAGTGCTGGAACCGGCGCAGTACTACACGCGCCAGCATCTGAAATTCCAGGCAGGGCATTACGACTATTTTGAACCGCTCAATCGTTTGGCGGATGTGCTACCTGCCGAGAGCAACGCGGTGCGTTTGCTGGATAAGCAGGTTGATCGCGTGATCGCCAATCGCGCCGATCACGCGGCGGCGCATGCCATCCGTCAGCAACTGCAGCGCTGGCAGAACAACAGCGATGCGGTGATGCCACTGATTCTGGGTAGCTATCAGCTCAAGCCGCTACAGCAGCAGGTGCAGCAAGTGGCGGAACTGAGTCGGATGGGGCTGGATTTGGTCAACGCGCTGGAGCGTAATCAGGCGTATGGCGCAGGCGAAGTGGCGCAGATGCATACGCAATTGGATGCGGCAGCGCAGGTGCAGGATGAAACGGTACTGGCGCTGGTGCGGCCGCTGGAGAAGTTGTTGCGATCATTTAAATAGATATTGTGCTGGCTGTCCCCCATCCCGGCCTTCCCCCGCTTGCGGGGGAAGGAGATGCTGCCACATGCAGCTTCAACACTGACATGTGGCAGCATCTTCCTCCCCCATTTATGGGGGAGGACCGAGGAGGGGGACAGCCAGCACCAACCAACCAAATCAACGACGAACCGCAATCGCCTCGATCTCAATCTTCACATCTTTCGGCAGACGCGCCACTTCCACGCAAGAACGCGCAGGGAAGCTGGCGTTATGCTCGGTGAAGAACGCTTCGTAAGTTGCGTTCACCGTGGCGAAGTCATTCAGATCCTTCACAAACACGGTAGTTTTCACGATATCGCCCACTTTCAGGCCTGCGGCTTCGACAATCGCCTTCACATTTTCCAGTGACTGACGTGCCTGCGCAGAAACATCGTCGGCAACGGCGCCAGTGGCGGGATCAACCGGGATCTGGCCTGACGTGATGATCATACTGCCGAGATCCACGCCCTGCACGTAAGGGCCAATCGCTGCGGGTGCGTTTGAAGTACTGATTTCGCGAGACATTGTTTCTCCTTGAAAGTGCGCGGCCGACCGATGTCCGCCGCGAAATGAATCGTCCCATTATAGGGACGACGCAGGCGATTACCAGTGACCGAGCACCACGTGGCGCGCGAACTCTTTCTCGCAATATTTGCATTTCAGATGAACATCATCTTCGCGCTTTTTCACCGCAAAGCTGGTGAACACCGGCTCGTTGCGGCTGATGCAGTTGCTGTTCGGACAGGTCAGCACGCGGTCAATACGATCTGGCAAGGTGGGGGCGATCTTCGCGACCACTTCGTATTCGTCAATGCGGTTCACAGTCGCGAGCGGCGCATACACCGCCAGCTGATTGATCTGATCGTCGGTCAGAAAAGTGTTTTCGATTTTGATCAGATCTTTGCGGCCCATCTCGCCCGACGGCAAGTTGAGGCCGATGGTGATGCGCTGATCGGTTTCGGTCAAACGAAACAGCGACAGTAACTTAAAGCCGACCTGCGCCGGGATATGGTCAATCACCGTGCCGCGTTTAATCGCTTCAACCTGCAATTTATTATCGTGTGTCATCGCTTTGCTCCTTACAGTGCCAGTTCGCGATTCAGTACCAGCGCCAGCAGTGCCTGGCGAGCGAAGATGCCATTTCCAGCCTGCTGGAAATACCAGGCGTGCGGCGTGCTATCCACGTCGGTGGTGATCTCGTCGATACGCGGCAGCGGATGCAGCACTTTCATGTTGTCGCGCGCACCGGCTAAATCGGCGGCGCGCAGGATGAACTGCGCTTTGACGTTGGCGTATTCCGACGGATCGAGGCGCTCTTTCTGCACGCGCGTCATATACAGAATGTCGAGTTCGGGCATCACTTCTTCGATGGTGTCGTGGCGCGACCAGGCAATGTTCTGCTCATCCAGCATATCGGTGATGTACGACGGCATCGCCAGCGCATCCGGCGCTATAAAGAAGAAGCGGTTGCCATCAAACTTCGCCAGCGCCTGCGTCAGTGAATGCACGGTGCGGCCATATTTCAGATCGCCGACCATCGCCACATTCAGGTTATCGAGGCGATTTTGCGTTTCGCGGATGGTGAAGAGATCGAGCAGCGTTTGCGTCGGATGCTGGTTGGCACCGTCACCGGCGTTGAGAATCGGAATGCCGCCGGAGAATTCCGTCGCCAGACGCGCCGCGCCTTCCTGCGGATGACGCATCACGATGGCATCGACGTAAGTACCAATCACCGAAATGGTATCGGCGAGGGTTTCGCCTTTCTTGCCGAGCGAGGTATTGCTGCCATCGGCGAAGCCCACCACCGATGCGCCGAGACGATGCATCGCGGTTTCAAACGACAAGCGCGTGCGCGTTGAAGCCTCAAAGAAGCAGCTGGCGATCACGTTGTGTTTCAGCAACTCCGGCTGGGGATTGGCTTTCAACTGGGCGGCGGTGTGCAGCACCAGCTCCAGCTCGTCGCGGTTGAGATCGTTGATGGAAATAATGTGCTTGCGATATAGCGGGTTGGCCATAGCGTTCTCCTCTGCGCTGCCGGATTGCGGACAAAAAAAAGCCCCTGCTTAAGGGGCTTTTTTAACGATCGATTGATGACGGAAAGAAACAGATGCGCCGCCCGCTGTCAGGCGTCGTTGAGCGTCAAATTTTGCGCTGCGCTGTTGCATGTTTCCTCCGGCAAATTGGGCCGCATTATACGCATTCACTGATTTGCATCAAGCAAATATCGCGCGCGAGGTAAACGTTTGCGGCGCGACCAATCATAGCTTGCCGAGTGTCGCCACCATCACCGCTTTAATGGTGTGCATGCGGTTTTCAGCCTGATCGAACACGATGCTGTGCGCCGATTCAAACACCTCATTACTCACTTCCATGCCATCCTGTAAACCGTACTGCTCGGCCATTTGCCGGCCCAGCGTGGTTTTGTCGTCATGGAAGGCCGGCAAGCAGTGCAGGAACTTCACCTGCGGGTTGCCGGTCAGTGCCAGCATCGCGCTGTTAACCTGATAAGGACGCAGCAGGGCGATGCGATCTTCCCACACCGATTTGGCTTCGCCCATCGACACCCACACATCCGTGTAGATGAAGTCGGCACCTTGCACGCCTTCGGCGATCTCTTCGGTCAGGGTGATTTTGCCACCGGTTTGCTGCGCGGCCACGCGGCATTGATCGACCAGTTCCGCTTCTGGCCAGCAGCCTTTTGGTGCCACCAAACGCAGATCCAGGCCGACCAGCGCAGCGGCTTCCAGCATGCTGTTGCCCATGTTGTTACGCGCATCGCCGACGTAAACCAGCGTCATTGCATTCAGCGATTTGCCTGGCAGATGTTCCTGCATCGTCAGCAGATCGGCCAGCAGCTGCGTGGGATGGAATTCAGTCGTCAGGCCGTTCCACACCGGCACGCCAGCGAATTCCGCTAAGGTTTCCACCAGTTCCTGGCCGTAGCCGCGATATTGAATACCGTCATACATGCGTCCCAACACGCGCGCGGTGTCCTTCATCGACTCTTTATGGCCGATTTGGCTGCCACTTGGACCGAGATAGGTAACGTTAGCGCCCTGATCGTAAGCGGCAACTTCGAAAGAGCATCGGGTACGAGTCGAGTCTTTTTCGAAGATGAGCGCGATGTTTTTGCCTTTCAGGTATTGCGTTTCGCTGGCATTTTTCTTTGCGTGTTTTAATTCACCTGCCAGGCTCAGCAGAGAATCGATTTCGGCTGGGGTGAAATCCAGCAATCTCAGGAAATGTCTTTGATGTAGCTGACTCATACAGCGCTCCGGGTGCCTACATTAAAATGAATTAAAATTCAATCTAACCGTATGAATATGCATTTTCAACCCCGGCGTTAAGAAACTTGTTGTTTTGTGTAGTGGCGCGCGAGGCAGTGTGGGAAAATAATGGTATTCAGCCGAATATTTGAGGACACACCCATGGCATATGAAGCATTGCTGGAAGAACAGCGCGAAGAGACGCGACTGATCATTGAAGAGCTGCTGGAAGACGGCAGCGATCCAGATGCGCTTTACACTATTGAGCATCATCTCTCCTGCAACAACTTCGACTCGCTGGAGAAGGTCGCGGTTGATGCCTTCAAACTGGGCTACGAAGTGAGCGAGCCAGAAGAGCTGGAGCTGGAAGACGGTACCACCGTGATGTGTGTGGATATCCTGAGCGAAGGCGCGTTGAAGCCTGAGTTGATTGATGCGCAGGTTGAGCAACTGGTTAATCTGGCAGGCAGCTACAACGTCGATTACGACGGTTGGGGCACCTACTTTGAAGATCCTGATGCCGAAGATGAAGACGACGATGGCGAGTTCATCGACGACGAAGAAGACAACGGTGTGCGTCACTAAGCATTAATGGGCGGCGCTCGCCGCCCTGAAACGTTTCCCCGTAACACAAAAGACTGCCCATGAATTACGCTCCGCTATTAGAACCGATCTATCAATTCCTGCATTGCCGCACGCCACAAGCGTGGATTGATGAAGCGCGCAAGCCGGAAAATCTGACGTTGTTGCTCACCGATCACATGGTTTGTGAATTAAAGGCCGCGCAAACGGCGGTGTTTATCATCCGTAAATACGTGGCGGATAAGCCGAGTGGTGATGCCATTCTGGCGTGGCTCAAGCCGTATGAAGATTTTATCTACCGCGACGAGCAGGACGGTAACTTTATCAATGCCCACAAGAATCTGACCAAAAGCATTATCGTGCGCAACGAGCTGCCGTGGGCCGATGATTTGGTGGAGATGATGGTGCTGCTGGTGAAAGAGGAGTTGCACCACTTCTATCAGGTGTGGGAAATCATGCAGTCGCGCGGTTTGCCGTATCGCAAAATCACCGCCAGCCGCTATGCCAAAGGGTTGATTCGCGAAATTCGCACTTACGAGCCGGAAGCGCTGGTGGATAAGCTGATTTGCGGGGCGTACATCGAAGCACGTTCCTGCGAGCGTTTCGCCAGCCTGGCGCCGTATCTGGATGAGCAACTGGAGAAGTTCTATATTTCGCTGCTGCGCTCAGAAGCGCGTCACTATCAGGATTACCTGAAGCTGGCGCAGCAGATTTCGCCGAAGGACATTGCGCCGCGGGTGCAGGTTTTTGGTGAAACAGAAGCGCGCTTAATCAGTGAGCCGGATGGCGAGTTACGCTTTCATAGTGGGGTGCCGGCGGTTTAGGTTTGTGCGCGCTGTCCCCCTCCTCGGTCCTCCCCCATAAATGGGGGAGGAAGATGCTGCCACATGCCAGTGATGAAGCTGCATGTGGCAGCATCTCCTTCCCCCGCTTGCGGGGGAAGGCCGGGATGGGGGGCAGCGAGCACATCACAGCCAGCAATCAAATCACAACACCTTCAGCATCCGCACTTCACAATCCACATGCCCGGTACAACCCATCGCGCTATCAATCAGCTCAAACCCCAATGACTCATACAACTTAATCGCACGCGTCAAACTGCCGGTGGTTTCCAGATAGCAGCGCTGAAAACCCTGCTGACGGGCAAATTCCATGGCGCGCAGCGCCAGATCGCGCGCCAACCCTAAGCCGCGCACCTGCGGCAGGAAATACATCTTCTGCAGCTCGCAGATATCCGGCGCGCTGCAGGCCAGCGGAGCAACGCCGCCGCCGCCCACCACCACACCATCATGTTCCACAATCCAGTAGGCGCTGTTGGCTGCGCTGTAGAGTTCGAACAGGCGATCGAGATGGGGATCGGACACGGTGTAGCCTTTGTCCGCCGTCAGGCCAAATTCAGCTGACACATCACGGATCACCTGTGCGATCAGCGCGTTATCGGCAGCGGTAATGGGGCGCACCTTTAAATTGATGGAGGCGTCGGTGGTCATCATTATCTTCCGGTATAAAAAAGCCGGGCAGTGCCCGGCTTCGATGAAGCAGTTGGACTGAAGCGCTTACAATGCCGCAATCACGCCCTGCTGTTCAAACAGTTTTGCTTTTGATTGCTCAAGCTCAGCCACGCGCTCACGCTCTTTCGCGACAACCGCTTCCGGCGCACGTGACACAAAGCCTTCGTTCGCCAGCTTGGTCTGGATTTTCTCGATTTCGACATCAAGTTTCACCAGCTCTTTCGCCAGACGCTCCAGCTCGGCTTCTTTGTTGACCAGATCCGCCATCGGGATCAGCAACTCAGCGCCTTCAACAATCTTGGTGACCGAAACCGGGCCTTTCTCGCCCGCAGGCAGAATGGTTAGGCTTTCCAGACGCGCCAGACGCGACAGGAAGGTGCGGTTCTCTTCTACGCGACGCTGAGCGGCGGCAGAGCAGTCACGCAGCAACACGTCGAGCGGCTTGCTTGGTGCAATGTTCATCTCAGCACGGATATTACGCACCGCAACGATCGCCTGCTTCATCCACTCGATATCGGCCTGCGCCTCGGCATCCTCTTTCGCCGCTTCATACTGCGGGAACGGCTGCAGCATGATGGTATCGTGGTCGATGTTTTTCAGGCCTTTCACACGCTGCCAGATGGTTTCGGTGATGTAAGGAATGATTGGATGCGCCAGACGCAGCAGCGCTTCCAGCACGGTAACCAGCGTATTACGCGTACCGCGCAGCTCCGCTTCGCTACCGCTGGTCATCACCGGCTTGGTCAGCTCCAGATACCAGTCACAGAACTGGTTCCAGGTGAAGTCGTACAGAATGTTGGCCGCGATATCAAAGCGATAGCTATCCAGCGCTTCGCGATAAGCTTTCACGCTGCGGTTGAATTCGCTCAGGATCCAGCGATCCGCCAGCGACAGCTTCATTTCGCCGCCGTTTTGGCCGCAATCCTGCTCTTCGGTATTCATCAGCACGAAGCGGCTGGCGTTCCACAGCTTGTTACAGAAGTTGCGGTAACCTTCGAGGCGCTTCATATCCCAGTTGATATCACGACCGGTAGACGCCAGCGCGGCGAGGGTAAAGCGCAGCGCATCGGTACCTGAAGGCACGATGCCGTCCGGGAATTGCTTCTCGGTACGTTTGCGGATTTTCTCAGCCAGCTGCGGCTGCATCATGTTGCCGGTACGTTTCTCCAACAGATCTTCCAGCGAAATGCCGTCAATCATATCCAGCGGATCGATGACGTTGCCTTTCGACTTGGACATCTTCTGGCCTTCTTCATCACGGATCAAACCGGTCATGTAGACGGTTTTGAACGGCACTTGTGGCTTGCCGTTTTCATCTTTAATGAAGTGCATGGTCAGCATGATCATGCGCGCAATCCAGAAGAAGATGATGTCGAAGCCGCTCACCAACACGCTGGTTGGATGGAAGGTACGCAGCGCTTCGGTGTTCTCAGGCCAGCCCAGCGTCGAGAAGGTCCACAGACCGGACGAGAACCAGGTGTCCAGCACGTCGTCGTCCTGGCGCAGCGCCACGTCGGCGGCCAAATTGTTTTCCTGACGTACTTCATCTTCGGTGCGGCCAACGTAGACGTTGCCGTCGTTGTCGTACCATGCTGGGATGCGATGTCCCCACCACAGCTGACGTGAAATACACCAATCCTGAATGTCGCGCATCCATGAGAAGTACATGTTTTCGTACTGCTTCGGCACAAACTGGATGTCGCCGTTTTCTACCGCTTCAACTGCAACTTTCGCCAGCGGTGCGGTGCGCACATACCATTGGTCGGTCAGCATTGGCTCGATCACCACGCCGCCGCGATCGCCGTAAGGCACGGTAAGGTCGTGCGGTTTGATCTCTTCCAGCAGGCCGATCTCATCAACGGCAGCCACAATCGCTTTACGCGCGGCGAAACGCTCCATCTTCTGGAACTGTGCCGGGATGTCGTCGGCGCACTCGTCGCTGACTTCGCCATTGGTGTCGAACACTTCCGCGCGCTCGCGGATATCGCCATCAAAGGTCAGAATGTTGATCATCGGCAGCTTATGACGACGACCCACTTCGTAGTCGTTGAAGTCATGCGCTGGGGTGATCTTCACGCAGCCGGTGCCTTTTTCCATGTCAGCGTGTTCATCGCCAACGATCGGAATGCGACGGTTCACCAGCGGCAGGATCAGCTCTTTGCCGATCAGATCTTTATAGCGCGGATCTTCCGGGTTAACTGCCACGCCAGTATCGCCCAGCAGGGTTTCCGGACGCGTGGTCGCCACCACCAGATAATCTTTGCCTTCCGCGGTTTTCACGCCGTCAGCCAGCGGATAGCGGATGTGCCACATCGAGCCTTTGCTCTCGCGGTTTTCCACTTCCAAATCGGAGATGGCGGTACGCAGTTTTGGATCCCAGTTCACCAGGCGCTTGCCACGGTAAATCAGGTTCTCTTTGTACAGGCGGACAAACACTTCGCGCACTGCGTTGGACAGACCTTCATCCATGGTGAAGCGCTCGCGCTCCCAGTCAACCGAGTTGCCGAGACGACGCATCTGGCGCGTAATGGTGCCGCCAGATTCCGCTTTCCACTGCCAGATTTTGTCGATGAACGCATCGCGGCCGTAATCCTGGCGCGTTTTGCCCTCTTCAGCGGCGATTTTACGTTCTACCACCATCTGCGTGGCGATACCGGCGTGATCGGTACCGGCCTGCCACAAGGTATTTTTACCCTGCATGCGCTGGTAGCGAATCATGGTATCCATGATGGTCTGCTGGAAAGCGTGACCCATATGCAAGCTGCCGGTGACATTCGGCGGCGGGATCATGATGCAAAAGCTTTCCTGGCTGGTATCGCCATTCGGTTTAAAGTAGCCCTGCTGTTCCCAGTGCTCGTAGAGCGGCTGCTCGATATCTTGCGGGTTATATGTCTTTTCCATTTCTACACTGTCGTTTGCGGCGAGGGTGGCGTCGCCGTATTCAATTGGAAACCAACGCTGCGATAGGCTTTATAGCGATCGCGCGCCAGTTGTTTTAGGGATTCTTCATAAGGAACGAAGTCTATCACTTCATGGAAACCAGTAGCAAAATCTGCGAACTGTGGCAGAAGGCTGATCAGCAGATCGCGCGGTGAACTGCCGCGACGCTGCGGCCAGGCCAGCTCAACCGGTGCGCCGTAGCGCGGGCCTTCACCGGCCAGGTTGTGCGGCACAAAGGCGTTGGCCGGGAGCTGCCAGAGCGCTTCATCCAGCCGATTGGCTTGTTCTTCGTTTTCGCAGGCAATCAGGATGCGTTTGCCGTCACGCCAGCGTGTTTCGGCAAGAGAGCAAACTAGAGCCTCGATGGCGGTTAAGCCGTCGCTGGCGCTCTCAGACTCCATCACATAGAAAGTGGCGTTTTTCATGGGATCCTTTGGATGAGAAGGGGGGCTGGGTGCTTGCTGTCCCCCACCTCGGTCCTCCCCCACAAGTGGGGGAGGAAGATGCTGCCCTATGTTAGTTGTGAATTCGCATGTAGCAGCGTCTCCTTCCCCCACTTGTGGGGGAAGGCCGGGATGGGGGACAGCCATCACCAAATCAATCGTCGCCGTTCAACCCTGCGCGATTCAGCAGGAACTGCGACAGCAGCGGTACTGGACGACCGGTTGCGCCTTTGGCTTTACCGGAACGCCATGCGGTACCGGCGATATCCAGGTGCGCCCAGTTAAACTTACGTGCAAAGCGCGCGAGGAAGCAGGCCGCCGTAATCGCACCGCCAGGACGGCCGCCAATGTTCGCCATATCCGCAAAATTGGATTCTAGCTGCTCCTGATACTCATCCGCCATCGGCAGACGCCAGGCGCGGTCGCCAGACTGCTCAGATGCGCTGATCAGCTCATGCGCCAGCGGATTGTGGTTCGACATCAAACCGCTGACATGATGACCCAGCGCAATCACGCAGGCGCCGGTCAGCGTGGCGACGTCAATCACCACTTCTGGCTCGAAGCGTTCGACGTAGGTCAGCGCATCGCACAGCACCAGACGGCCTTCGGCATCGGTATTCAGCACTTCAACGGTTTGGCCTGACATGGTGGTTAACACGTCACCCGGACGCATTGATTTGCCATCAGGCATGTTCTCACAACCCACCAGCACGCCCACCACGTTCAGCGGCAGATTCAGTTCCGCCACCATACGCATTACGCCGTACACCGACGCCGCGCCGCACATGTCGTACTTCATCTCATCCATCGCGTCGGCGGGTTTGATCGAGATACCGCCGGAATCGAAGGTTAACCCTTTGCCGACCAGCACAATTGGACGTGCTTCCGGATCGTTGTTGCCTTTGTACTCAATCACCGACATTAGCGATTCATTGTGGGAACCGGCACCGACCGCCAGATAGGCGTTCATCCCCAACTCTTTCATCTGCTGTTCGCCGATGACGCGGGTTGTTACATTTTTGCTGTACGCATCCGCCAGCTGACGTGCCTGCGACGCCAGATACGCGGCGTTACAAATATTTGGCGGCATATTGCTGAGGTCTTTTGCGGCTTTCACACCGGCAGCCACAGCTAAACCGTGTTGAATAGCACGTTCACCGCTGGTGAGTTCACGGCGGGTCGGCACGTTGAACACCAGCTTACGCAGCGGACGGCGCGGCTCGACTTTGTTGCTTTTCAGCTGATCAAAGTTATAGAGCGCTTCTTTCGAGGTTTCGACCGCCTGACGCACTTTCCAGTAGGTATTGCGGCCTTTCACGTGCAGTTCAGTCAGGAAGCACACGGCTTCCATCGAGCCGGTATCATTCAAGGTATTGATTGTCTTTTGAATCACCTGCTTGTACTGGCGCTCATCCAGCTCGCGCTCTTTACCGCAGCCGATCAGCAGGATGCGTTCGGAGAGGATATTTGGCACATGGTGCAGCAGCAGCGTTTGGCCCACTTTTCCTTCCAGTTCACCGCGGCGCAGCAGGGCGCTGATGTAGCCATCGCTGATTTTATCCAGCTGCTCAGCAATGGGTGACAAACGGCGCGGTTCGAAAACGCCAACAACAATGCAGGCGCTACGCTGTTTTTCCGGGCTACCGCTTTTTACACTGAACTCCATGCACTCTCCTGAATCTTAAAGACAACGGCCTAAGCTGTCGTTAGAATGTAGCGCGCTCGTAACTCATTAATTCGTTACGACGCCATGACAATTCAACGCCGGTAGTCATAATGAGTGGTGGTGACAAGTATGTTGTTTTTTCACCACGCTAACGCGTTCGTCATACTATTTTAGCTACGATGACGGCCATTGATGAAGAAAAATGGCTGATAAGCGTTGAAACTAGCGATTTTCCTGCAAAAAGACAAGTTATCACAGGCGTACTAAGCGTGATCATCATTAGATATCTGGTTCGGGAAACGCTCAAAAGCCAGCTGGCTATCCTCTTCATCCTGCTACTTATCTTCTTTTGCCAGAAGTTAGTGCGGATTTTGGGAGCTGCGGTGGATGGCGAAATTCCAACAAACTTAGTTCTGACATTGTTAGGACTTGGCGTGCCTGAAATGGCACAACTTATCCTGCCCCTAAGCCTGTTTCTGGCGATTTTAATGACCCTTGGGCGGCTGTACACCGAAAGTGAAATCACGGTGATGCATGCCTGCGGCTTGGGGAAAAGTGTGCTGATCAAAGCCGCGATGATCCTGATGCTGTTCACATCAATTGTGGCGGCGGTCAACGTCATTTGGTTAGGGCCATGGTCCTCACGTTATCAGCAGGAAGTGACGCAAAACGCCAAAGCCAACCCAGGCGCGGCGGCGCTGGCGGCTGGACAGTTCCAGACCTCCAGCGACGGCAATGCGGTGCTGTTTGTTGAAAATGTGAAGGGCAACCATTTCGGTAACGTATTCCTGGCGCAGTTGCGTCCGAAAGGCAATGCACGTCCATCGGTGGTGCTGGCTGATAGCGGCCACATGGAGCAGAAAAGAGATGGCTCGCAAGTGGTAACGCTGGACAAAGGCACGCGTTTTGAAGGCACCGCCTTGCTGCGTGACTTCCGCATTACCGACTTCGTCAACTATCAGGCGGTTATAGGCTACAAAGAGGCCACGCTCGATCCGAACGATGCCGATCAGGCGGATATCAGCACGCTGTTCCAGACCAAAACCCCGCAGTTCCAGGCGGAGTTACATTGGCGCTTAACGCTGGTGTTCGCGGTGCTGATTATGGCGCTGATGGTGGTGCCGCTCAGTGTGGTTAACCCGCGTCAGGGCCGTGTGCTGTCGATGCTGCCGGCCATGCTGCTGTACCTGATCTTCTTCTTGCTGCAGAGTTCTCTGCGCTCCAACGCCGCGAAAGGCCGCTTCGATCCGGCCATCTGGATGTGGGTGGTGAACTTCTCCTATCTGGCGCTGGCGGTGCTGCTGAACCTGTGGGATACCGTGCCGATGCGTCGCATCCGTGCGCGCTTTAGCCGTGGAGGATCGGTCTGATGTTTAAGGTTCTTGACCGCTATATCGGCAAAACCATCTTCAACACCATCATGCTGACGCTGTTCATGCTGGTGTCGCTGTCGGGCATTATCAAGTTCGTCGATCAGCTGCGTAAAACCGGGCAGGGCGCCTATACCGCGCTGGACGCCGGTTACTACACGCTGCTCAGCGTACCGAAGGATATTGAAATATTCTTCCCGATGGCGGCGCTGCTGGGCGCATTGCTCGGTTTGGGCACGCTGGCGCAGCGTAGCGAACTGGTGGTGATGCAGGCATCGGGCTTTACCCGCATGCAGGTGGCGCTGGCGGTGATGAAAACGGCGATTCCGCTGGTGCTGTTAACCATGGCGGTGGGCGAATTCGTTGCGCCGCAGGGCGAACAGATGGCGCGTAACTACCGTGCGCAGCAGCTGTACGGCGGCTCGCTGGTCTCGACGCAAAACGGCCTGTGGGCGAAGGACGGCAACGATTTCATTTACATCGAGCGCATCAAAGGTGATAACGAAATTGATGGCGTCAGCATCTACAAGTTCAGCGATCAGCGTCGTTTACTGAGTGTTCGCTATGCGGCGAGTGCCACCTGGAATGCGGATAAAAAGCTGTGGGCGCTGTCGCAGGTCGATGAATCGGATCTGCAAGACGCGAAACAGATTACCGGCTCGCAAACGCTGAGCGGCGAATGGAAAACCAACCTGACGCCCGATAAGCTCGGCGTGGTGGCGCTGGATCCGGACGCGCTGTCGATCACCGGCCTGTATAACTACAGTAAATATCTCAAGCAGAGCGGCCAGGTTTCAGGGCGCTACCAGCTGAATATGTGGAGCAAAATCTTCCAGCCGCTGTCGGTGGCGGTGATGATGTTGATGGCGCTGTCGTTTATCTTTGGTCCGCTGCGTAGCGTATCAATGGGCGTGCGCGTGGTGACGGGGATCAGTTTTGGCTTCCTGTTCTACGTGCTGGACCAGATCTTTGGTCCGCTGAGTCTGGTCTACGGTTTGCCGCCGATTCTGGGTGCGATTTTGCCAAGCGGCGCGTTCTTCGCCATCAGCTTGTTCCTGCTGATGAAACGCCGATAAGCCTTGTAGGGTCGCCATTTATGGCGACCTTTTTACTGAATACGCTCAACCCACCCCGGCACCTGTGACAACAAATACAAAATCAGCCCAATTGTCCCGCCAACCAGCGTGCCGTTAATGCGGATAAACTGCAGGTCGCGGCCAATATTCAGCTCAATTTGCTGCGACATATCGCGCGCGTCCCAGCTTTTCACCGTATCGCTAATATGGCGCGTCAGGAAGGCAGCAAACTCCGGCGCCACGCTACGTGCAGCGTCTTCGAGATGCTGATTCATAGAAGCGCGCAGCGCTTCATCGGCCGCAAGGGTTTCGCCCAGCCACAGTGCCGCCAGACGGACGCGCTCCTGCACCCGCGAATCTTCGCTGTTCAGATCGTCTTTCAGCCAGCCACGTAAATCCTGCCACAGCTCGCCAATGTAGCGATTGAACGACTCATCTTCCTTCAGCCAGCTCTTGATGGTTTCGGCGCGTTCCGCCATCTCAGGATCGCTTTTCAGCCGTTCAATCAGGCGCTGCACCGCGCGGTCAAAGCCGAGACGTAACTCATGTCCCTGGTCGAGCGCCACCTGATCGAGTATCGAATCCACCGCATTCGCCACCAAATCGGCGCTGTGCTCGCCCAGCCATTCGGTCGGCAGCATTTTGGCTTTGATCGGATGCTCGCGCTTCAGCCAGCGCACAATCTGAGCGGCGATAAACTCGCGTGTACCGGGCTTGTGCAGCAGGCGCAGCAGCTGTTGTACCGCCGCATCCAGCAGCTCCTGATGGCGATTATTTTTCGTCAGGCTATCCAGCAGCAGCGCGCTGGATTGGGTGAGATCAATCTTATCCAGTGCGCGATGCACTGCACGGCGCAGAAAACGCTGAATGCGTTGATCATCGGTGAGATCGAGAAAACCGCGCATCACCTGCAACAGATGGCGGCCAATGCGATCGGCGTTGCCCGGCGTGTTCAGCCACTGCGCCAGCATCTGCGAGGGATCGTGGCGGCGAATCAGCGCCAGCAGCGAATCGGTATCAAGGAATTTCTCCTGCACAAAGCGACCCAGATTCTCGCCAATGCGATCTTTATTGCGCGGAATAATCGCCGTATGACGCGAGATAAAGGGCACCGGCACGCGGCGGAACAGCGCCACCACCGCGAACCAGTCGGCTAATGCACCGACCATCGCCGCTTCGGCAATCGCCTTCAGCCCGAGTACCCAAAAGTTGGGGGGCAAAAACAGCGTTACCACAAAAGTCGCTGCCGCTATCAGCAGCAGCGACAGCGCCAGACGTTTGCTGCGCTTGAGTTGTTGAAATTTATCCATAGCTCCTTAAATACCCTAAATAATTCGAGTTGCAGGAAGACATGCAGCCAACGCACCTGCGGCTTGAAGTATGACGGGTATTAGCGACGACGTCCGCCAAGAAGGCTGCCAAGTACACCACGAATGATCTGATTGGTGACCTGGCGCGCGGCACTTTTTGCCACGCTCTGCACCACGCCGTCACGCTTGCCGCCGCGCGGGCCGGTGCTGCCGAACAAGATCTCCTTCAGGCCGCCGAGAATGCCATCATCGACGGCAACATTGTTGCCTTTGGCTTCCGGTGCATTGGCTTGCTGCGTGGTGGCCTGCACGCCTTTTTGCAGCATTTCGAATGCCGATTCACGATCCACTTCCGTGTCGTATTTACCGTACAGCGGCGAGTTGTTAATCAGGCCGTTACGTTCATCCTGGCTTACCGGCCCCATGCGCGAGCCGGGCGCAATCACCATCGCCCGCTGCACCATCGATGGACTGCCTTTTTCATCGAGGAAGGAGATCAGTGCTTCGCCAGTGCCGAGCGCCTGAATCGCCTCGACGGTATCAAACGCCGGATTGGCGCGCATGGTTTCGGCGGCACTTTTTACCGCTTTCTGATCTTTCGGCGTAAAGGCGCGCAGCGCGTGCTGCACGCGGTTGCCAAGCTGGCCCAGCACGTTGTCGGGAATATCGGCGGGATTCTGCGTAACGAAATAGACGCCAACGCCTTTCGAGCGGATCAGGCGAATCACCTGTTCCACTTTCTCCAGCAGCACCGGTGGCGCGTCGGTAAACAGCAGATGCGCTTCGTCGAAGAAGAACACCATTTTCGGCTTATCGAGATCGCCAGCTTCGGGCAAGTGCTCATACAGCTCGGCCAGCAGCCACAGCAGGCTGGTGGCGTAAAGTTTCGGCATTTGATAGAGCTTTTCCGCCGAGAGGATGTTGATAAAGCCTTTGCCGTTGCTGTCGCAGCGCATCCAGTCGCGGATATCCAGCATCGGCTCGCCAAAGAAGTGTTCAGCACCTTGCTGCTCCAGCGCCAGCAATCCGCGCTGAATCGCCCCAACGGATGCGCTGTTGATGTTGCCATATTGCGTCTGGAAGGCTTTGGCATTGTCGCCGATGTACTGCGTCATGGCGCGCAGATCTTTGAAATCCAGCAGCAACAAGCCCTGATCGTCGGCGATACGGAAGATGATTTGCAGTACGCCCGATTGCACCTCGTTGAGGTTGAGCAGACGCGCCAGCAGCAGCGGGCCGAGATCGGATACCGTGGCGCGCACCGGATGGCCTTGCTGACCAAAAATATCCCACACCATCACCGGATTTTTCTGCGCCTGCCAGTCGGTAACGCCAATCTTCGCCAGACGCGCCAGCAGCTTCTCCGCACCTTCACCCGCAGCGGAAATGCCGGTGAGATCGCCTTTCACATCGGCCATAAACACCGGCACACCGATATCGGAGAAGGATTCCGCCAGCTTTTGCAGCGTGACGGTTTTGCCGGTACCGGTGGCGCCGGTGATCAAACCGTGGCGGTTGGCCATGTTGGAGAGAAGATGCAGTTGAACGTCAGGCGTTTGGGCAATCAGTAACGGAGTGGTCATGATTTTTTCGCTCTCAGGCAATAGGTTATGCCTGAAAGGATAGCAAGCGGCGTGAGAGGAGAGAGGAGGATTGTGCCAAAAAAGGCGTAATTATGTGCCTGCTGTCCCCCATCCCGGCCTTCCCCCACGAGTGGGGGAAGGAGACGCTGCCACATGCAGCTTCAGTACTGACATGTGGCAGCATCTTCCTCCCCCATTCATGGGGGAGGACCGAGGAGGGGGAATGCGAGCACGCTCTAAACTACTTCTGCACCGAATCAAAAAACAGCAAACTCACGCCAATCCCTTGCTGCACATGATTCACGTTATTCCGCACCGCCACCTGCTGTGCGCCTTGCAGCGTCACTACGAACGGTGAGTTCTGTTGCACGGTTTTCTGCAACTCGGTATAGAGCGCGCGGCGCTTAGCGGCATCGCTTTCACCGGCGGCAGCGCGGGTTTTCGCGCTCAGATCCGGAATATCCCAGCCGACGCGCCACGCCAGGGTTTTGGAACCGCCCGGCACGTTATACGCAAAGGCGCTGGCGTTGGTGTTCGGATCGACATAGTCCGCGCCCCAATAGATGAAGATCGACTGGAAATCGCGACCGCGCATTTTGCTCCACAACTCGGATTCCGCCACCGGCTGCAACTCAATCTGCATATCGGCTTTGGCGAAGCTGGCCTGCAGCGCCTGCGCCACGTCAATGTAGGGCGGCTGATTGATCACCGTCAGCGCAAACTTCGTCCCTGGCTTGATGCCGCCTTTGGCTAAAATCGCTTTGGCTTTCGCCACATCGTAGTGGAACGGCTGATCGTCCAGCGCGCCGTCAAAGCCCTGCGGCAGGAAGCTCTGATGAATGCGGTACTGACCTTTCAGCAAATCCTTCGAGATGGAATGGTAATCCACCAGCCAGCGCGCGGCTTGCCACAGCGCCGGATTGCCTAATGCCGGTTGTGCTTTGTCTTTGGTATTGAAACCGAGGTAGTAAACCAGGCTAGATGGGAAGGCTTCAATGCGCAGGTTCTTGTCGCTCTTCAGCGCATCAATCTGATCCGGGCCAAGCTGATACGCCACATCGACATCGCCTTGCTGAATCAGCAGACGACGCGCACCGGCATCCGCCACGCCTTTAAGCAGAATGCGTTTCAGCTTCGGCTGCGGATTAGCTTGTTGGTTGGCGCTCAGCACCAGCGCCTGCTGCGGCACATATTGCTGAAGGATAAATGCGCCGCTGCCGGCGGAGTTGGTGTGCAGCCAGCCGTTGCCGAGATCGTTATTAGCGACGTGTTGCTGCACGGTTTTGCTATCCACCACCGAGGCCACCGGCGCGGTCAGCAGGCGCAGCGCCAGGTTCTGACCAATCTGCGCTGGCCACTGAATCTCCAGCTGATGGTCATTCAGCACTTTAAACTGGCTGGCGATGTTTTCATTGGTCCAGCCAAATTCGGCGAGAATGAAAGAGGGCGCTTTGTTGAGCTGTACCGCGCGCGTCAGTGAGAAGATCACATCCTGCGCCGTCACCGGATTGCCGCTGGAGAAGTGTGCGTCGGGTTGGATGTTGAACACTAAGCTGTGCGGCGTGCTGCCTTGTTGCCAGTGGGTGGCCAGCAGCGGAGCCAGTTTCTGTGGATCATTACGATCCGCCTCCACTAACGTTTGGTAGATGTTGTGCTGCACGCTGTTACTGACGGTTTCGAAGCTTTCAGCGGGGTCGAAGCTAATAATGCCGTCGAGCGGGACGGCGACGACAAGGGTATCTTTCGGTGTGGCGGCGTGCAGTGCAAAGCTGCTGCCCCATAAAGCGACGAGTAAAATCAGTGAGCGCATTATTATTGTCCTGAGTGATAGATAAATTCACTCTATCTCTGCCGTCGCGTTGGCAAAATGCCGGTTTGTTCTGAGCTGTGCCGGAAAATAACAATTGATTACCTTGAGGTATTATTGCGTTTGTTTTGTGCGCGACTTGTCATTTTCGCGAAATAGATCGTTCATCTGCTGGTCAATAAAGTAAATAGGATGTTATAAATGAGAATAATTCTCTGGTATGGAAGTATGATTTTTTTTCATTGATTCATTTGTGCGATTATTTCTTCGCGCGATAATACCTGGTCAAATGCCCACTGATTAGTGCCAATATCCCATCAAATGTACGGTTAAAACCGTGTTTTTCGCCTCGAAAGCCTTTTACCAAGCCTTAACCTAAATTCAACATGATGATTGAATTTCATCAAAACACATCCTTAATTGAATTTTTACATTCAGAAATACCTATATCCCTAAGATTGCCAGGTTATTTACCGATTTATAAAGCCATTAACAAAAATAATTATCTTTCTTAGCAAGTGAGAGTCGTCGCGCCATGCTTCTAAATAAACCGACCACCAGACGTAAGTTTTTACTTGGGTCGCTTCTGGCTTTGCCATTAAGTGACCTGGTATTTAAGGGATTGACTGCGGCGCAAGCTGCGGAAATGGCAGCACCTGAGCTCGCCGACTATAAACCGATCTTTTTCAGTGCCGATGAGTGGCAATTTATTCTGGCCGCAGCCGATCGTCTGATTCCCGCCGGCGGCAAAGGTAAAGCGCCAGGTGCACTGGAAACCAACGTACCGATCTTTATCGATCAGCAGTTACACAGCCCGGAGTTTGGGGCAGAGATCTACATGCAAGGTCCTTTCAACGTGCATGCGCCTGCCACCATGGGTTATCAAATCCCGTTCACGCCACAGCAGATGTACCAAACCGGTATCAAGCTGGTGAATCAATGGACGCAAAGCAACTTCCAGAAACCGTTCCATGCGCTGTCACTGGAAGAGAAAGATGCGGTCCTCACCAAAGTGAACAAAAACGACGGTATCGACTTCGCCGCGCTGGGCGAAGAGAACCTGAAAGCCTCGCAGTTCTTCAGCCAGCTGCTCTCAGATACCAAACACGGCTACCTCGCTGACCCGATGTACGGCGGCAACAAAGGCATGAAAGCCTGGATTGCCATCGGCTTCCCGGGCGCACGCGCCAGCTTTACCGAATGGGTGAAGCAGCACAACGTGCCGTACCCGCTGGGACCGGTCAGCCTCTTGGGTGAAAGCGCGTAAGCACACCCCCGTTTTTGGTATGTGAGACAGGATTAACATGGCACAGATTACAAAGAAAGAAGTCGACGTCGTCGTTTGCGGCCTCGGTTGGGCCGGCTCGTTGATGAGCATCGAACTGGCGATGGCGGGACTCGAAGTACGCGCATTAGAGCGCGGCGGCGAGCGTGATTACCCGGATTTCGCTTACCCGAAACCGGCTGATGAATACGCCTACAACGTGCGTAACAAAGTGTTCGCCACCCCGAAAGAAGTGGCGGTTACCGTGCGTTACAACAGCAGCCAGACGGCGTTGCCCACCCGTAAATGGGGCGCGTTTGCGCCGGGTACCGGCGTCGGCGGCGCGGGCATGCACTGGACGGCGGTGCTGATTCGTCCCACCCCAACCGATATCAAGCTGAAAACCTACGTCGATGAGGCCTACAAGCCGGGTATCCTGCAGGAAGATATGCGCGTGATGGACTTCCCGTTCACCTGGGAAGAGATCGAGCCGTATTACTACAAGTTTGAGCTGATCTGCGGTCAATCGGGTAATACCGGCAACCTGCGCGGCCAGATTCTGCCGGGCGGCGATCCGTTTGAAGGCCCACGCTCTGAACCTTATCCGTTGCCTGCACTGGAAGACACGCTGAACAACGTGATGTTCAAAGAGGCGGCCACCAAGCTCGGCTATCATCCGTTCCCGAACCCTTCTGCCTGCGTATCGCGCGCGTGGAAAAATCCGTACGGCAACCAGATCGCGCCATGTAACTACTGCGGCTACTGCTCCAAATAT
This sequence comes from Pantoea trifolii, assembly GCF_024506435.1. NCBI lineage: Bacteria > Pseudomonadati > Pseudomonadota > Gammaproteobacteria > Enterobacterales > Erwiniaceae > Pantoea > Pantoea trifolii. The sequence goes on from NZ_JANIET010000001.1 coordinate 634,188, forward strand.
CCGTGCCTTAATTACTCAAAGGCCTCGCCCCAAACTGCGGTGATGGATGCGCTGAAGCGCATGCCAAACTTCTCTTACGAAGTGCATGCCGAAGTGGTGAAAGTGGTGCTGCACGACGACCAGAAAACTGCCAAGGGCGTGATTTATTACGATGTGGATGGCAACGAAGTATTCCAGCCAGCGAAGATCGTGGTGCTCTCCAGCTTCCAGCTCTACAACGTGCGCCTGATGCTGCTGTCCGGTATCGGCAAGCCGTATAACCCAATCACCGAAGAAGGTGTGGTAGGGCGTAACTACGCGTTCCTGTCGAACGGCGGCGCAACCCTGTTCTTCAAAGACAAAAACTTCAACTCTTACGCCACCGCAGGCGCCACCGGCCAGATGTTCAACGACATCTCGCCAGGCAACTTCGACGGTCCGGGCCTCGGCTTCCTGGGCGGCGCCAAGATCCACAGTTCACAGGCCACCGGTACGCCAATGGCCGCTGCGTTGCCGAAAGGCACACCGAGCTGGGGCATGGGTTACAAGGAAGGTCTGGAGGAGTGGTACAACCATTCCATGAAGATCAGCATCACCACCACGTGCCAGTCGTACCGTGATATCTATCTGGATCTGGATCCAAACTACACCGACCATCGCGGTCAGCCGTTGCTGCGTATGACGTTCAACTGGAAAGAGAACGAACTGAAGCTGCAACAGCACCTGAAAGGCATCGTCGGCAACATCGCCAAAGAGCTGAACCCAGACAGCATGAGCATGAGCTTCCTGCCAATGGGCGCGGACTTTGACCTCACCAAATACGTCTCGACCCACAACGTGGGCGGCGCGGTGATGGGCGATAACCCGAAAACCTCTGCATTGAACAAGTACCTGCAGAGCTGGGATGTTCATAACGTGTTTGTGCCGGGCGGCAACGCCTTCCCGCAAAACTTCCAGGCGAACCCGACCGATACCATCGGCGCGATCACCTTGATGGCGGCACAAGCGATTAAAGAACATTATCTGAAAAATCCCGGTCCACTGGTACAGGCATAAGCGCATGAAATTAAAATCATTGTTAATCGCCAACGCCGTGCTGCTGGGCAGCTTTGCAGTGCAGGCACACGCGGAAGATGAAGCTCAATTGATCAAGCAGGGTGAATACCTGTCGCGTCTCGGTGACTGTATGGCGTGCCATACGGTTTCTGGTAAAGGGGATTACGCCGGTGGTTTGGCGATTGAGTCGAATCTCGGCACCATTTACTCCACCAACATCACGCCGGACAAAGAGCACGGCATTGGCAACTACAGCGAGCAGCAGTTCTCGGACGCGGTGCGCAAAGGCGTGTTGCCGAACGGGTCGCGTCTCTATCCGGCGATGCCGTATCCGGATTACGCCAAAATCTCCGATGCTGATATGCACGCGCTGTATGTCTACTTTATGAAAGGCGTGAAGCCGAGCAGCGAGCAGCCGCCGGAAACCGATCTCAGCTTCCCGTTCAGCCAGCGCTGGGGCATGCGCTTCTGGAACTGGGCGTTCACCTCTGACAAGCCATTCCAGCCGATTGGTGGCGCGTCAGAAGAGGTCAATCGCGGGGCTTACATCGTGGAAAGCCTCGGTCACTGCGGCAGCTGTCATACGCCACGCGGCCTCGGTATGAACGAGAAAGCGCTGGATAGCAGTGACGAGCAGTTCCTTGCTGGTGGCAGCCTGAATAACTGGGATGTGCCGTCACTGCGTGGTTTGCCACGCTGGAGCGAGCAGGAGATCGTCGATTACCTGCAAACCGGTCGTAACGACAAGTCAGCGGTGGGCGGTGAGATGAAGTCGGTGATTGAGCACTCGAGCTCGCACATGACCGATGCTGACCTGAAAGCGATTGCCTCCTATCTGAAGTTCCTTGGCGGCAACCCGGCGCTGCAGGCGTATGACGTGAAGAAGCAGCAGGCGACGGAAGCGAAACTGACTGCCGCGAAAGGTTTGTCGGAAGGCGAACGTCTGTATATCGACAACTGCGGCGCTTGCCACTTTGTCACCGGCAAAGGCGCGCCGGGGATCTTCCCGGAGCTGGATCAGGCGACGATCGTCAATGCCAAGGATCCAAGCGGTTTGATCCACACCATTCTGGCCGGTGCGCAGCAGCCATCGACTGAGAAGGCGCCATCAACGCTGGCGATGCCAGGTTTTGCTAAGCGTCTGGATGATGATCAAGTGGCCAAACTGGCGACCTTCATTCGTCAGGGCTGGAGCAACAATGCGCCAGAGGTGACGAAAGATCAGGTAGCAGAAGTACGTAAGACGTTGAAATAAAACCGTAAGGTCGCCATTCCTGGCGACCTTCCTTTATGCCACGACCGAATGATAAGTGTGAATCACTTCTAACACGCCGTTTATCACGAACTGCACGCCCATACACACCAGCAAAAAGCCCATCAGACGCGAAATCGCCTCGATCCCGCCTTTACCTACCAGCTTCATGATGGCGCCAGAACTGCGCAGTGAAATCCACAGAATCACCGAAACAGCCAAAAACGTCAGCACCGGTGCAACGGCAACCACCCACGCCGGGAAATCCACGCCCGATTTAACCGTCGACGCGGAACTGATGATCATCGCGATGGTGCCCGGACCCGCAGTGCTCGGCATCGCCAGCGGCACAAACGCGATGTTTACGCTTTCACGGTTGCTATCGGTCGCGTCCAGCTCATCCTGCTTATGCTCGGCTTCGACCGAATGCCCCACCGGTTTGGCCGGAAACAGCATGCGAAAACCGATAAACGCCACAATCAGCCCGCCCGCCATGCGCAGGCCGGGAATTGAGATACCAAAGGTGTGCAGCACTGCGCTGCCGGCGTACCACGCCACCATCATAATCAGGAACACGTAGATCGAGGCCTGCATCGCCTGACGATTACGCTCCTGGAAATTCATCTCTCCGGCCAGGCCGAGAAACAGCGCCACGGTGGTCAGCGGATTGGCGAGCGGCAAAATCACCACCAAACCCAGCCCGATGGCTTTAAACAACTCCAGCATGAAATGTCCTCAGAATTCCTGGTCGCCATAAATGGCGACCCTACAAAAAACGGCAACGCCCAAACGTAGGGTCGCCATTTATGGCGACCGTGTCAGACGCCGCACCTACCCGAACATCAATGCTTCGGCGTATCCAGTGCCTCGATCAACTCGGGGAAGAAATCCTGCAGCAGTTCTGGTGTCATCAGCTCGGGATAATTGATCAAATGCTCACGAATGCGCTCATTCACATCGGGCAGCAAGCGCTGGGCAGCATCTTGCGCGCTGATCTTCTTCTGCTTCATCAGGCGCAGCACGTCATCCGGCAGATTGTCTTCATCTTCGACTTCATCCACACCTTCGAGATCGTCCAGCTCATCCAGCAGATCCATCAAGGCTTCAATCTGTGGCGTGCGCGACTGGTATTCGGATGGCTGCTCGCTCTCCAGATAGCGCAGCAGCGCGCGCACCGGTGAACCATCGGGTTCGGCAGGCGGTTCGTTGGCGAACCAGGTCAAGAGATCGTGCTGCGTGACCTGATGGACGTGATAACCGTTATCCACCAACTCATCGGCGAGGATATCGGCGGTATCGTGCTCAATCAGGCAAATGTGGGTGCGATTAGGTGTGAACTGCTCCAGCCACTGATAAATCTCTTCAATTACGCTGTCGTCGTAAATAAAGGTTTGGCTGAGATAGCTATCATCCTGCTGGTGAACACAGATGTGAATCTGGTCGGGATCGAAGTAAATCGCAATGTTGATGCCTTTCATGTGCGCTGTCCTGTGTGGTGCAAAATCTCACTATAGCCTCAGGCAGCGCAGATGAACATGGTGGTGCCAGCAGCATGGGCTACTGGCGGTAAAAATTAACGTAAATCAGCACGATCCAACCCATAAGCGCTGTCCAGTGCGCCCGGCGTCATCTGCGACAGCACCATCAGGCGGTTCCAGGTGTTAATCACCGCGATGCAGAACGTCAGTTCGCTGGTCTCCACTTCAGAGAAGTGTGCGCGTATCTCGTTGTACAGCGCTTCGTCGATGCCGTGATCGCCCAGACGCGTCAGCGCTTCGGTCAGCGCCAGCGCCGCTTTCTCTTTGGCAGTGAACAGCGGCGATTCGCGCCAGATCGCCACGTGATGTAGACGCAGCTCGCGCTCGCCGTGCAGTTTGGCCTCTTTCACATGCATATCGACGCAGAACGCGCATTGGTTGAGCTGCGAGGCGCGCAGATCGACCAGATGCTTCAGTGAGGTTTCTAATGAAACATTACTGACGTTCATAGAGAGATCGGACATGGTTTTGACCAGTGTCGGAACGGTTTTGAAGTGGTTAACGCGTGCAGTCATGTTTTTATCCTCAGGTCAGTCGTTTTTCAATGCGAAGGTAATGCGGGCATCTTAAACTTCCATGTCTGAGTGAAAAGGGTCAAAAAACGTGAAAACAGATAGGACATGGCGTGGGATATAAAGAGATTTATGCGCGATATCGCCAGCAGATTCTTGCAGGGCAGCTGAAGCCGGGCGACCGCGTCCCGGCGATCCGTACGCTGGCGAGTGAGTTGCAAGTGGCGCGAAAAACGGTGGAAGCTGCTTATGAAATCCTGATCGGCGAAGGCTATTTTGTCAGTCAGGGCGCGAAAGGCACGCGTGTTAATCCCGAACTGATTCTGCCGGAAACAACCGGAAAAACGGCAGTGCCTGCGCCGTCAGTGAGCGCGTTAATCCAGCGCGAGAGCAAAGGCGAGCTGCGGCTTGGCATCCCGGCACTGGATGCGTTTCCACATAAAAAGTGGCTGCTGATTTCCGGCAAAGCAGCGCGAACCCTGCGTGCGGATGAGATGATTTTGCCGCCAATTATGGGTTATCAGCCGCTGCGTGAAGCCATCGCCAGCTATCTGAATATATCGCGTGGGCTCAACTGCCAGCCGGAACAGATCTTTATCACCAGTGGTTATCGCGCCAACCTGCGACTGATTCTGGCGGTGCTGGCGCAGCCGAGCGACAAAGTGATGTTTGAAGATCCCGGCTACTTCTTCGGACAAAAACTGCTGAAGCGCATCGCGCCGAATCTGCATTACGTGCCAGTCGATCGGCAAGGTATGGATGTGGATTATCTGCTGCGCTATCACGCCGATGCGCGTTTCGCCATCGTCACGCCCACGCATCACAGCCCACTGGCGGTAACCTTATCGCTGCCACGCAAGCATCAGCTGCTGGAGTGGGCGCAGAATAACGATAGCTGGATCATTGAAGATGATTACGACGGCGAGTTCCACTACACGCGCAAAGTGATTCCGGCGCTGAAAAGTCTCGATGTGCACGATCGAGTGATTTACACCGGCACCTTCAGCAAAACCATGATGCCGGCGATGCGCGTGGGTTATCTGGTGATGCCGAAAGAGACCATCGCGCGCTTTAGCGAGCTGGGCGAAATCCTCGAAACCGGCATGTCGCTGCTGCCGCAAAAGATTCTGGCGCAGTTCCTGAGCGAAGGGCATTTCTATCGCCACATTAAAAAGATGCGCACGCTTTATCAGCAGCGACGCCGCATGATGCTGGATGCCTTGCAGGCGTGTTTCCCGGATGTGTTTGATTTTGAACTGACCGATGGCGGCATGCACATTGTCGCCTTCCTGCCACGCGGCACGCAGGACGCGGCGTTGGCGGCGATTTGGCAGCGGCATCAGCTGCGCGTCTTGCCGCTTTCCGGCTGGTATATGCAGACGCAGAAACGTTATGGCCTGGTGATTGGCTATACCAATATTCGATCGGTGGAGCAGGCGCGGGAGTTGTTGCAGAGAACGGTGCAGGAGACGCGAGCGTTATTGGGTTAAAGAAAAGGCGCGAGGGACAGCTCGCGCCTTGATACCGGCGCGTCCTTACATGCCGATATATTTTTTGCCTTGCTTCAGAACCACGTCGCAGGCTTTGGTTTTCAGCTTCTCACCCATCGGCGAGTTGCTCAGACTCTGCAAGTTCAGCTGCTGACCGTTGCCGGTGTTGAGCAAGCCTTGCAAACCCTGCTGATAATCGGTTTTCTGCTCTTGCGCGGTGGTGCTGTTCAGGCCGAGTTTGCTCAATACCTGATCTTTCACCGACTTCACGTTGTTATCCACCACGTTGTGCTGCACGCAATACGACATCACGCCTGCAGCGTTGGTCATGCTGTTGGAACTCACCGCTTTATCGCCGCCGTTCAGCAGGCCGGTGAGCGATGAGAGCGACATGCCGCCGTTCTGCGTGGTGCTGGTGCTGTTGTTCTGCTGCGACAGCTGCGATGCCGCGCTGCTCAGCTGATCCTGCCAACTTGCCGCGGATGCGCTCCCCGCAACCATGGCTGCCGCGATGCCCCATCCCCAAATCATGCCTTGTAATTTCATCTCAACCTCGTTGTCTTTTATGTTCTGACTGCGTCAGTTTTGGTTAAGAGAGGTTTGACTGCTGAAAGTTCCAGTTAAGCGGGCGGATTGGGGAAAATTGGGACCGTTCTGGGTTTTTGTTTTTGTAATTCGGTTAGTGGGATTGACGGTATAACAAGCAGTTATCTGCGAAACGCTGTTTTTTTCAACGCTTAGCGCACATCCCTAACGATTCCGGTTGCGCACTCTGCTCGTAACGGTATAATCCCCAACGTTTTCCGCATCCTCTTCAGTGCCGAAGTGGCGAAATCGGTAGACGCAGTTGATTCAAAATCAACCGTAGAGATACGTGCCGGTTCGAGTCCGGCCTTCGGCACCATTTACACCTTTCTTAGGAAAATCAAGCAGATAGGAAACATACTCTATCTTTCTTGCCCCTAAAAATTGTCTTAACTCTTTCCCGTATAAAAGCCACTGCGTTTGTTAATGGCTTTGGTATGTTATCACGCTGTGGCAAGTAGTTACCAGGCTCAACCTTGTACTGCTGTTCCCTTTGAAGCCGGAAGATGTGCCAGCATCTCTAAACCTTATACCAAGACACGATTGATCACACGCATTTAAGCCCGATGTGCGGCCTTATGGCTGCGTAAACAGGTCTATGGTGGTATATGCCCCGGTAGCTACAGATCCGGCTCTACCAGCGTCTCAGCCACGCTCCTAACGGTACACGGTTATCCTGATAAGGTGTGGTCATTCTGGACAATTGATGAAGTCGCTACGCTCCGCTTGTTGCCTTACCACCAACGGGGCTTTATGGCTGCTATTGTCTAAAAAATAGCTTTGATATTATTATTCCTTGTTAGTCTTTTTTAAGAGCTTAAGGTGGTTGGCGATAGCCTTTGCGATCTCCTCCTTCATCTTTAAGCCCCTAGCGCCACACTCCGCTTTAAACGTCCTGTATAGCTCTAAATCAATCTCAGCGCTGATCTTGAACAGCTTAGCCTTTGCTAATTCGTCTGCCGTAAGCGGGTGATAGTACTCTTTCTTCTGTGTCACTGGCTTACCCTCCAAAGATGTTTAGAGATAAGGATACAAAAAAGGCCAGCACGATGCCAGCCCTCTAAAATGTATTGAAAACATTGTCTAAAAGCTTTCAATAAAAGCATTAATTCATTGAGTTTGGGCTTCTTAATCTCTTATGAGCATAATAAACGCGATGAACTGTACTACCAGGAGCACAGCGGCTATCCGCTTAGCCCACATATTCTTAGTCAACTGCGACAACCAAGACCGCAGCACAATGTTGCGATAGCTTCTTTTCCACTGTTTCCGAGCGCTGAGCATCTTCATAAAAACATATCCTTTTGTTGTCGGTTTCAAACTCATCTACAAGCTGTAATGTCTTCTGCTGGTAGGCGTTGGCATCGATGGTGAACAACATTCCGACAAGGAATACCAACGCACAGCCTCTTACCTGGTGACTTTTCATTATGCCAACCTTTATAGATCTAAAGATCTTATGGGTGGAGGGAAATCGTTAGATAACCCTGTTTATGTTACTTGCAACTGTATTCAAGCATAAGAATACGTCTGATCATCTCTGAGGCTGACAGGCTATATAATTCGCTATGTCGTATAATGGAATAAGCCGCAGTGTTAACGATCTCCCCATTGGTAATCTTGTCAGGTAGGCAAAGCATTTGCGGCATATTTTCCAATGTACCTATAACATAACCGTAAAAATACCCATCATCCCAAGTAGGTGCAGATTGCGCTACCATCCCTTTAGCTACTTTTACGAGGTCAGAGGTGCTTATTGCAGAAGCTGGAGCACTTGCCAGAGACAGTGCAACCGCTGCACCTGTAAATAAACGTTTAATCACTTCCCATTCCTTTTACTTACAGTGGTTCGCGCTGCCTACTGCATAGCCGCCGCTTTTCAGTTCGGATTTGATGTAATAAGCCATTGTCTGATCATTCTTCAATGGCTCTTTGTCCCACACTCGGAAGCGGTTCCCATTAGGCAACTTCACCCACTGATCGCCGTCTGAGAACGTCACCAGCATAACGGCGGGTAGCGTGGAATACGTCTTACCGTCATACGTAGCTACAAACCTACACACAGACACGTTAACGATCCGCACGGTAGACGCTGGAGCCTGCTCTACCGGAGCCGCTACAGGCGCTGGCACTTGCACATAACGAGTCACACAGCCAGAAAGCAACAGAGAACCAAAAACAGCCAAAGACGCAATAATCTTAACTTTCATCTAATACCCTTTTCATTTCTAAGTTTATAGTTTGGTTTACTTTTACAATCAAAACAATAAGTAATGCAGTTATCATCCTCATTGTTGTTTGGAGGGTATCTCCAGATATTTCTAAAGTTATTGCAACTTCTCTTATGTAAACCCCTTAGATTTCAATGTGTGACACTGCAATGCCTGCACTTTTAGCACTTAGCTTTAGATAAGCTTTGGTACTCTGGAAGTTAGTGTGATTCAGAAGATCGCTAACCTGTGCTAAGTCTCTTGTCTTATCTAGCACCTGTGTAGCGCCATACTTGCGGAAGCTGTGAGCGCTGATTGTTCCTTCAATACCTAACTTTGTTGCCACCTTCTTGATCGACGTTGAGACGTATACGCGGCTTACTGGCGTATCCTTTTTGCAGCGGTTGCCCTTGCCAGCAAAGATAAACGTGTCTTTGGGGTAGGCCGCACGACGATTAGCCACCATAGCCAGGATTGAGGCTGGCAGGTTTTCAATCTCCTTTTTCTTCCCTGTCTTCTGCTCTACGATCTTCAACGTACCGCGCTCAAAGTCGCTGTAACGTAGGTTGATTGCATCTGACACACGGAGCAGACACACAGCCATAACACGGCACACATCAGCTACTAAATCGTTTCCTTGCTGTTCCAGTTCCTCAATGATTGCCTTTGTCTCGCTCACTTCTAAAATTGCTGCTGCTTTCATTCTTATTTACTCCTGTGTTGATTTGATAAGTAGGAGGCTACATTGGCTTTAAATAGATGTAAAGATCTTTTTTTGGGTATGCGTATAACGACAGCAATATCGTCTACACTCATTCACCCCCACGCCAGGGAGAAGGGAAGATAGCCGCACAAGGATGTGTAATTTATCAAGCGCACTTATTGAGTGCCGGAACGGATTTCAAAGGGGCGGGGGGATCTGACATTCCAAGCGCCGCAAATATCACTCACATTATTATTTCAATCGAAATTATTTTGTCGCAATACTGCATAAACACTGCATAAACCTTGCATAAGTTGGTTAGTGAGGTAGGCCCATTGCACGTAACAAGCGGGAAGCCTTGCTATTGCTGGGTTTGTTGAGTCTAGTTAACACAATCTATATAAAGTTAACTAGTGATTCAGCCCCGATCAGGGGCCACCACCTTGCACATAATAGTAACATACTGCGATTAATAGTGTCGTTATGAAACTATCACGCTTTGGTCAGAAACCAGGCAAGAAATCACGCTTTTTTCAGCTTTACTTTTAAAGTTAAAAACTCGTTCAGCAAAAGCCACTATAAGTGCATATTGTGGGGCAAAGTACTTTCATTCTACTTTCAGACATTGAGCTTAAGCCTTGCTGTGTGCGGCTTGTAGTGCTGTTGTGTAATTATGTCAGATGTAAGGGGATCTGTGTGGGGCAAGGTATTGGGCAAGAGTAAGGCTTACATTGGGGCATATATAGACTGATTATCGACTAAATAACGAAAGAATATTAATCAAGGTGTTTTAGATGTGTTTTGCAGGTGTTTTAGGTGACTAACCCCCCATCAGTCTGATACCCCCATCAGAATTATACCCCTACCCCCATCAATCTGATACCCCACCCCCATCAAATCAATACCCAATAAGAATAACTATAATAATAAACATAAGAATATATCTTTTATATGTTCTTTAGGCGGTTATCCCGCCTAATGATCTTACGCTGCCGCGTACCAGGTCAACTAATGGGCCTGCGGTTGTTACCGTTGGCTGTTTGTTCTATCTGTTCAGCTACCCGCTGAAATACTTCCTGATCATCTACTACGTGCAATGCCTACGGCAATAGCGAAGCTATGCCAGTATGGGTAAGAACCTGTCACGCTACGCTACCACGTTCAAACCTGCCCTAACTCCAACCTTCAACAAACAACAAACTAAAGTTTGTATGTCTGTCTTAGTCTGGTGAGTGCAGGCTCTTTGCATAAGTGTATGTGCTGCCCGTAGGGTGGAGAGTCTCCACAGCACAAGATCTTATAGAGGAAAGTTTCTTGAAATTATCAAAAGGGGCTTTAGATAAATTAGGGAAACTTTTATAAGTTCAGAAATATTATCTAAAGGTGCTTTCTAATAATAAAAATGAACTTTTCACTACGTGAAGCCGGAAAACAAACCTGTTTAAGTGTTGCATCTTCCTGTGTGGCTTCACTGGAGCGATTCTAAGCCCACCTGAGAGGCTTCCTAATACGTTTCCTCATCTTTGCTGTTACAGAGGCTTAGAGAGCGTTACAGGAGGTGTTAAGATGGTAAGATAATTACATAAAGTGCTTGCACTCAGAAGCTAAGTTGTGCTATATTACCTCACTTGAAAAAATATTAAATAAATCTATTGACAATGTACCTTTATTAGGATACAATGGAGATATAGACCAAAGAAACTGTTTTACAATGCACTGCCAGCTAAGTAGCTGGGCGGTGTTTTCCTGTTTCTAAATTGACACTAACACTAACTACACAAGGAGCATCTGACCAATGCCAACACGACTACCACAGGGCGGCAAGCCTAGAAAATACATCGACAGCAATCACGTATTCATTCTTATTGCTAACGCGAAAGATCCAGATGCAGAGGCAAAGAAAATTCTCAACACTGCTAAGGTTGCTAATCAGCGTGGAAATACAGACTATGCAAAAATGTTACGTCACGGTGTAAACCTTTATCGCGCTAAAAAGCTCGTAGAAGCTAACGCATAATAAAGGGAGGGGCTAGCGCAATGAGGAGAGCTATCACCCACAAGGAAAAACACAATGACAAGTACCGGATTTTTAATGATGCCTAATAACATTATGGCGATCAAAGAAGTAACCCATAACGGGAAGCAGCACAAACTAACGTTTCAAACTAAAGGCGTTTATTGTTACCTGTCATCACTATCTGATTCTTTCGAAATGGTTCGCCCGTCGATGCAGGGGATCGCAGATTGGTTAGGACTGACTGACGAACAGGCCGCACGTAGAGAGGTCAAGAAGCTGGCAGATGCCGGACTGATTGAGATCATTTCACGCCCTGGAACATCCAACGCTTTTATAGTGAAGCCGTTCCCTGTAGAGCAGCCAGAAACGCAACAGGAAGTCACACAGCAGCCTGAAACAGTGCAGGACGTACAAACGCCAGCGCCAGCATTAGAAGCCGTTACAGAGAAACACAGCGATTGTGATGATGACATTATCCCCGAACTGATGCACGGTTATAGCGCCCCTGTAAGATCTTTACATCTAGGAGAAACTGTAACGCCGCTTCGCACTACAGCCGCAGAAAATGACGCATTAGAAGACGCGAAACGCCGCGTAGCAAACAATAAAACACCGCTTATCACACCCCCACATAAAGAGGATGACGAGCCATTTTAAATAAAAGGAATAACAACAATGATTTTAAGAAATGATAAGAAAGAAGAATATTTGATTCTTGCACCTAAGCAGGCCGAACTATTCCGCTTTATGGTAGAACAAACTGAACGTGCAAGATCATTAGAGAATGCTCTAGGGTATTTTGAGTTTACTATTAAAGACTACCTAGAAACACACAAAGGCACACAATCATATTTGTATAATGTCTTAAGCAAGCTAAAAGCCTTTGGTGCTATCCAGCATATTCCACGCGGTGCTTTACCTTCATATGTAAAAGTTAACCAGGGATTCACTTTGATTGAGGTATCAGAATGCTAACAACCGACAGACAGCTTTTTATCAGATATAACGAAGACAAGCACGAACAACACTTTATTCAGTATGCAGAAGAGTTAGGAGAAGACTTAGATCAATGTGAATTGTTCTTTGATCATACCCCCGACAAAGTGCGAACCATTTTGAAGACACCTAATCACGGTAACTTTCTATTGGAGACTCTAATCAATGACAGCAAGAGAAGCAATTAACTTGCATTATAAGTATTTGAGAGAAGACCTGAAAGGGACAGAAGAATACACAAACGACTTTTACAGAAGAAGTAATAAGAAAGGCAATAAACTTTTCACCTTCTTTGTAAACGTAGAAACACAGAACTCTTATTACTATTGGACAGATTTAAATGACTAACAAAGAACAGCATTACGATTGCTTACTAGCAGCTTTAGAAATGAAACGCATCAAAGAATCAGGAAACCACGGAACATATGAGAGTGCATTGTTTGGATTTGCTCTTAAGTATTCTGACTTATTCAAGAACGTTAGCAGTGATAGCAAGTTTGATTATGATCGCCTTATGCTTCTGAAAGAGCTAAGCAACATTCTACCGGATTATTTCGTAAACTTATTTGATGATAATGGAGAGGTACACGCACATTATGTTAGTTGATACACAGTTATTAGGATTTGTACGCCGTGCCATCTATGCAGATGCAACTAAGATTTCAGATGAGCAACTATTAGAAATCATCAACCAATACTTTGAGAGTATCGGGAAACAGAATAACAAACGCTGCTTGATTCTATTCAACTCTATCTTATCTGCCCTTCAATACCTCGCTAACGTTTATAACATCGAACTAGCAGCCTCTACAGGAGGCGCTACAGAGCGAACGGAGAGAGTCGGACAGGTAGAATTAACAGCGAAGTATAACGATAAAAACTTATACGCTGATAACCCCTGGCAGCGCCTTTATGATGCGTACTTTTACGGACGCACTCAGGTGATTGGTTGTCCTGTTCAAGCGAAAGCAACAGATAACGTGCTAATCGGCGGCGTAGACCGTAGCGAGATCCACCGCGTGAAAGATAATTGCAACAGCGTAGATGGATTACAGGGACTTTATAATAAAAAGAGACATTGGGATCTAAGACGTGTTTAATAAATTTCGTACAGATAAAGTCCCTACTAAAGCAGAAACAACACTAGATGTTAACGTGATGAGGGCGAAGCAGAGACGCAGGGTAAAAGGGGAAGATAAGAAAAGTTTACCCTCAGGATATGCACTGGTAACTATTGAAGAAGATAGCAAACCTCTTTCACAGGAAGAATATAAAGCCGTCTCTGATATTACATCTGTGAAAGGTGTTTATTATAAACCCCGCAAGACTAAAACAACAAAGCCTAACGGAATCAAACCGCACAAATGGGAAGCTTTGGGCTTTCCTAGTGCAGAAGATTACGAAGGTTGGTTGATGTTCAACTATAGACAGATTACAGAAGAGGAAATGTTAGATGACAAGATGCACTAAGAAACCAAAAATGATCGACAGTGGAAAGATGAATAGCCTAGCCGCAAGACTTCAAACCCTAATAGAAAAAGACTTTCCCGACCTTGATAAAAAGTTGGAGAAGTTACTGTTTACTTTTCCTGTTTTGGAAGGTGAGGAGCTAGAGAAAACAACGGGAGAGGTTCAGGATCTAGATATCTACATCGGGAAAGAATACGACGACATTATACTAACTGCAAACGTCTGGCTTCAATCAGGAGAAATAACAGATCTGCAAAGTGACCATTTGAACTTAGTAGCTAATGACTTTTTAGCTGCTAGACAAGATATTATTTTCAAGTACGGATTTGACCAACAGGAAACACAATAATGAATGCACGTATTTTACCAGAACAGAAACAATCAGGCGCTTACACTTACTTTGTATCACTGGTTAATGACTTTGAAGACACCCACTATAAGCCAGTGATTGAAGCCTCTCTAAACTTCTCAACCCTACAGAGTGCAGAAGCATTGCAGGTAGTGAAAGCAGCCCTAGAAACCGCCTCCAAGCGTCTTAAAGCGTTGATTGACTTCGTAGCCGTCACAGCAGACAGCAAAGACTTTAGAATGTCTCTGGATGAGGTTAAGAGCCTACAGGCAATGCTACAAGACCAAGTAGATTGGCTGGGGTCTGAGGCGATGATTGTAGATGACGAGATTCACCAACAGATCGAACTAGCCGCCTTTGTGGTAGCAGAAGAAGCTAATTAACATTTTGCATAAAATAATATGCAAAAAAGGTTGACAAAGATCTTAAGATGTAGTATTATTAAAGGTGAGGGGAATACTAATCTCCTTCCTCTTACTTCAAGCACTTACGGCTACGAAGTTGATAGACCGCGACTCGCTGATCCCGCCTGCGCGGTCTGTCTTTTCCTTTTAGTATTCTTTCAAAAACTTATCATTGGGTTTTCTGACATAACATCCTTATTATGTTTTTTCCTACTTTCCTAGAAGTAGGTTTTTTAAAGAATATTACTATTCTACCTCATTAGCTTATTAAGCGTTCGCTAATAGTGTTGAGAAGCACTTAAAATTAAGAAACAGTTAGAGCCTGAGAGCCTCTAAATGTAGCTTATTAGATATCCTTTTAAATATGCAAAAGTATCCCCGATGACGGTTGTTAGATTCCCGAGGGGGCTTTTTTTATATCTGTCTGCATAAAATAATATGCATCCCTTCAAGGTATAAAATCAAATGGTATTACTTAACGCGCCAGACGCGCAACAACGCATTCTTAAATCTTGTAATGTTACAGGATTTACTAAGTCTGATTTAGAGTTTATTGCAAAACACTCTAACTCAACTGCAATAGAAGTTAAAAAGGCTTCTGAACTTCTGACAGGTGAAAAAGTTCCCGTAACTTTATTTGTCGATGACCTGGAAGAAGCAAACAATATTGTTATTCAAGCACGAAAATCAAAACTTGAAGCAACAATCATCAAAGCAGATACAGCTAAGCCTAAACCATCATTACAAGATTTAGTGAATGGCATTAAAAGTAACGCAGTATCTAAAAAATAAAAACTTAAGGAAAATAATATAATGGCTCGTTTCGGTCGTATTTTTCAAAGCGTGGACTTTCGTCACGCAGTAGTAGCTTATTCAGGTGATGGAATCCTACAGGATCGCAAACTTGAACTTTCAGCCCCACTAACCAGCGATTTGGTAGTCGGAAGTGTTATTGATGCAAGCGGAGCACTGATTCCAGATCTGTCTACTCCTATTGCTGGCGTCCTGGTAGAACCTGCAAACGCTGGAGATATTTTCGTTGTTATTGCATCTAAAGAACACACCATTCTGAAAGATCAAGCGCTGGTATTCAGTGAAAATGCTAATCGTGATGCAATTATCGCAGCAATGGCTAGTGATAAATATCGCTTTGCGTCTTGGGCTGAATTCGCTCTACCAACTACCTAATAACAAGGAAATATAAAAATGGATCTACGTGAAATCTTTGGCAGTAATGTTTCTATTGCAAACACTTTCGAAGTGCCAAACACACAAAATACCGTCTTCCTGAATAGTAACCTATTCCAGACTCAGCGCCACGCAAGCAACGAAATTCTGATCGAACGTCAGGAAGCAGACGGCGTTAATTTTATCAGTACTGAGACAATGCCTTTTGCTCAGAGTGATTGGAACTCTGCACCATCTAAAAAATGGCAGGCTTACAACTATCAACTGATTCACTCAGCAATCACTAATGATGTTAGTAGTAAGGATCTGGAAACTCAGCTTCGTTTCGGTATCTTTGACCGTACTGATCAGGCTGTAGCTCAACTGGAAGCCTATTCTAACCGTCAGCTAGTTATGGCAACTAACTTTGTTGAAGACAAGCTAGCAGAAGCTGTTATGAGTGGTGTAGCTCGTTCTACCTATGCAGGGCAGAAGGATCTAGACTTCTTCACAGAGTTTGAGCAAGAGCGCACCAACTTTACTCTGAATGTAGATGATACTTTCGGCGTGGATATTTTCGAACAACTGGACGACATTAGCCGCATTATGGGTACTAAGCTTTTAGGGCTGGAAACCTATCGTGAATCTATGATCGTACTGTGTGCCGGTAAAGCGGCTAAAGCCTTTAAGCGTCACAAGTCTATTAAAGACTTCGTACAGTTTACTATGGCGTTTAACAACGATGCTAACCCACTAACCCAGATTGCACCTAACCTGAACAAGGCCCGTAAATGGGAACTGAATGGTGTTGTTTTCCTGGACGTTGGCGGCTTGCCTCAGTATGAAAAATACCTGAGTAGCAAAGATAGCTTTGTTGCTGTTCCTCGCCTGATTGGTGCATCGCTGTTTGATCTGCACGTAGGGCAGGCTGTACGCCATATGGAGAGCCACGCGCTTAACGATAATGGTATCGGTAGCTATCTGACATACGATCAGCGCTGGGGCTTCCCTGGTGTGCATACTGAGGTTAGCATTCTGCCTGTTGTACAGCAGCCGCAAGCAATCGTCTATGGTAACGTTATCGGCGACATTTAAGATCTTAAGAGTTTAAGATTCTTTTTAAGGGGCGGGGCTTATAGCCTTGCCCTTTTTTATTATCTATAGGGGTATAGAAATGCAAATGATTTTAAAGAGTGCCGGAACACTTATTGAAGTGGATTTAAGCAAGCACGAAAACGCTATTAACGTTAGCTGGATGTGCAGACTCTTAGATGTGAATTACAGCACTTTAAAAAGTTACATCAACCGAGACGGTTTATCGCTGGATGCAGCATTAAAGAAAGCTGTAGCAAACAGCAAGAGTTAACTAGGATTAAATATTAGAGAGGTAATGTTAGGATGAATGTACAGAAGCTAACTAACGTCGTAGATTTTAAAGTTGATAAGCGTTCATTCAATGACGCAAAGAAATCTATTGAGCAGTTAAAGAAGTATTCAGAATCAGTAAAGGTGCGATCAGCGCCAGCTAAGAAGTTTAACGATAACCAGAAAAAAGCGGAGCAGGCATTAGCCCGAGTTAAAGCAGAGAATGCGCGTAAGGAACTCACAGCACAGCGCGAAGCAGCCCGAGCACAGAAGCAGGCAGACAGAGACGCGCTTGCAGGTGCCAGACGTAAAGAACAGGCAGACATTAAACGCCGCTCAGCACTGTTACAGCTTAATGGCATTACAGGCCGTACAGCAGAAGAAGAGCACAAAGTAAGCCGTGCTATTCACCAACAAACCCGCGAACTTGAACACGGACGCCAGAGCGTTGCACGTACCAACTTAGAGATCAGAGAACAGATCACCCTGTTACGCCGTGCGGCCAGAGAAAGGCATAAAGCGGAAGGCGGGGGCGCTGGCGGTGCTGGACACGGATCACACGGTGGAGGATTTGCCGCTGGGGTTGCAGGGGGAGCCGCTAGAGATTTCGTTAAGAAAGGTAGCCTTTCAGAGGGTCTATTAGGGGGCCTGGGGGCCGCTGGAGTGGGTGCAATCGGTGTAGGTGCTCTAGGGCTAGGGCTTGAGAAAGCGATCAGCGTGGTAAGCGATACAGCGCGAGAAAACAGGGAAGTAATCAACACAGCTAAATCTCTGGGAATCAACTCTAACAGCTTGCTTGCTATGACTCAGGCACAGAAAGCCGCTGGCTTCATTGGTGCCAACAATGAGAAATCAGGAGATCAGATTAAAGATACCCGAGAAAAGATCGGTGACTTCCTGAACAATGCCAGCGTGAACAAGAAAGGCGAGTTTACAGGCGGCGGCGCTGTGGGCGACATTGCCAACCAATTTGGCTGGGACAAAGACACAATCGCCAGCTTTAGCAAGAATCCTTTAGATTTCATTCAGGCTACAGTGAATGCAGGACAGCAAAAAGGGCTATCAGACGGCGAGATCTCCAACCTGATCGAGAGCCTGGGCGACCAGCTAACCTACCTGCTACCCGCGCTTAAGAATAACGGGCAAGGGCTGATTGATACCGTTAAGCAGTTGACATATGCAGGCGCAAACCTGACAGATACAACGATTGCCAACAACGATAAAGCCACACAGTTTACTACTGCATTAGAGTTAGGATCTGATGGGCTTAAAAACGAGTTTAGCAACGGTGTGTTAGATGCAGTTGGAAGCAGTGAACAACTTACAGAAGCCTTGCACAACTTGCTTCCTGCTGCTGAATGGATGGGCCAGCAAGTAGGAGATTTCATTACTCAGCTTGGGAACCTCGTTAAGAGCATCAAAGAGACCAAAGAGAGCATTTCTAACCTCTTCCATCGTAACGAAGTGACGCCGGAGCAGAAGAAAGACGTGCAAGACGCACTCTCTATGAAGCCTGCACCTGTTAACCCTAACACTGGTATTGCCGGAGCCGATGCAGCCGCTACAGCTAACGCTAATGCGTCTGGTGATGCACTCTGGAACTGGATTAAAGGCTTTAGCAGTAGATCGCAGGAAGCAGCACAAAGCACATCGAATATGTTCGCACCTGTCCTGGGTGAAAAGCCTAACCAGCTTGATAGCAGCGCACAGCAGATGATCAATGCATACAGTCCTAACGGTGCAATGTCTCAGGCTGTAGGCTATCCGAAGCCAGCCCCTGTGATCGTTAACATTCCTGACATTATCGTAAGAAGTGAAACAGGCGTTAATGATAGCGAGTTTAGACGTGTTATTAACACTAACGTTACTGCACTGTTTGAGGAAGGCCAGCAACGCACTACGCAGGCTCTACAGTCTTCTTATGCAGGATGGTGATCGATGTTTCAACGTAACAAGAAAGAAGAGCCAGAGAGTAAGCTGGCTTTTGCCTGGTGCATTATCGCTGTGCTGTTTGTCTGGTATGAATCAACATTGCCAGCAAGCCAACAGCTTTCAATAGCGGATATCTTCAAGGTGTTAGCAGCAGTATTTCTATGAATAAGGCTAAGGCGCAGAACGTTCTTCTTATGCTCTCGCGCCTCTGAATCTATCAGTTATTGCTTGATTTTATTTCGAAAGCGACTTTCTCAATATATTCTGATAACTCAGCAGGCGAAGCGGAGTTTTTCGAATATGTTTTAAAACTTTCCGTATTGCCGCGCTCGTGTCCTGCAAGCAAAGCGATACGGTCTTCTGGTATTTTTTCTCTATCCAACTGGCTTATAAACATACCCCTTAACGAATGGAAAACTTTATATTCATTTCCATTTTCTCCCAAAGCCTTACGCTTAGCCCTGGTAAATCGTTGTGTGTGCCACGTAGAGCGCTTGCCGTCTGCACGGTCTGTGATTGATGCACGGTAGAAAAGGAAGCCGTCATAAGGCTTCTGTTGCAACGTAATAACGAGATCCTTTAACTGACTATGCACAGGGACAATCCTTGCTGCTGATTTCGTTTTCCCCTCCTTGATTTCAAAACACAATACACCCTCGACTGTCTTAATACTTTCTGATTTCAGTGAACAGATCTCATTGAGTCGCATCCCGCTATACATCCCAATTAATGTAACAGCTTGCATCTCTTCGTCACCTTCCAATGCTGAAAATACTTTTGCTAACTCTGACACTGTGAACGGTTGGTAACTCACCTTACTGCTTTTTGCCTCCAAAGCGTGACCACGCCACGGGTTATCCTGTGGTGCATCGTGATACCGGTTCCTAGCCAGATCCCAAATCTGAGCAAGGGAGCTGATGTAGTTTTGTATTGTCTGTGCGGCCTTATCTTCCTTAAGGCTGTCTATCCAAGCGGTTACTGTTGTTCTGTTTACATCCTTCAACTTCACATCACGTTTTTTCAGGTGCAATAACAGCACTTCAACCGCTTTATTGGTTTTTGATAGGGTGGTGAGTTTTCTCTTCTCACTGAATTTCAAAATGTAGATGTCACGCATCATAAGTAGGGTGGGGACACCGCCAGATTGCACACTACTGAATTGCGGCATCGGCATTTCAAATGCACTTGTACTGGCTGATTTTAGCTCTTCAATAGCCTTCTCAATCTTGCTGGCTTCTTTAGGTTTTACCTGCTCCCGTAAACGTGCCCATTCAACGGCTATGGCGTCTCTGAATAGCCTTGCTTGCCTTATGTCACTTGTTCCTGTGCTCTTTACAAAATAGCGCTTCTGTTCGAACAGATGGCGCATATATGCAGGGATAGTGATCCTTACATAGTAGTTTCCGCATAAATCTAAAACGAGATAACGATCTTTCTTGACCTGCATATAAACCCCGGTTATTTTGCAGGGGCTTTTACACGGTAGAATTGCTTGTGTAGATTGTCGAAGTGGCGAAATTGTAGCTGTTGTTTCAATAGCTTAGATCAGCTTGCTGGATAAGCGACCACCGCCGCGAGGCGTGCCGGTTCGATTCCGGCCTTCGCACCATCGATTGATGCAAAATTAAGTCGCTTACGAGCGGCTTTTTTTGTGTCTGAAATTCGGCTTATTTCCTCAGTCTCGCATAATCACTTCTGCCTTAAGATCCTGTTAAGAACTCTTCGTATAATAGCGACCATCAACGTAAACCAAGAGTTCACCATGAAAAACACCCTGATTTCCCTTTCGATTCTTTTCTCTGCCTTGACTGTAACTTCTGTACAGGCTGCGAACCCAGTCTCCGGCTGCGCCGCCAAAAAGCAGGATATCCAGCAAGAACTGGCGATGGCGCGTGAGCATGGCAATCCAGCACGCATCGCGGGTTTGGAGAAAGCGTTGCGTGAAGCTAGCGAACATTGCACCGACAGCGGCTTACTCAAAGCGCGCCAGGAAAAAGTGGTCGAGAAGCAGTTGAAAGTGCAGGAGCGTGAGCAAGATTTACAAGAAGCGCAGGCCAAAGGCCGCAGCGACAAAATTGCGAAGCAGCAGCGTAAACTGGCCGGCGCGCGTGAAGAGCTGAAACAAGCACAGGACGCTTTGACGCAATAAACCGGGCGTCCCGCCCAGAAAATTCGCGCTTTGTCTCAAAATTCCCCCGCAGAGATTTTTTTCATCCAACTGTCGGGATTGCATGGCAGAATGGCGCTCCGGTGAAATCAGTGGAGTGCAGAAGCGATGACAGTTGAAATTGAGCAGCGTATCTACGAGCTGGTGAGACGTTACGACGGCGTTTACCTGTTCAAGCAGAAGACGCTGACGCCGCAAATTGATATCGATAGCGATCTCAACTTCGAACGTGAAGAAGCGGCTGCGCTGATGGATGAGTTCTTCGGCGAGTTCAGCGTTGATCGCGGCGGATTTGTCATCGAAACCTACTATCCCGATGAGCCCTCGCTGGCGCAGATTCTCAATCCTTTCAATAAGCGTGAAGTGCCGGTGGTGCCCGATTTCACGCTGGGAATGTTGATTGAATCGGCGAAAGCGGGGCGCTGGCTGTACGAGTAACCGCAGGCTCAGCGCCGAGCCTGCTACCTTTCACCGCTTTACATGCACGCCAAAGCCGCTCTCTTCGGCTACACACTCCGCTTTTAGCGTCAGCGCAGGAATTTCATAGTCGCCGCCGTTTTGCTGACGGTAGGCAATTGGCGCAGTTTCTGCCAACGTATCCAGCCTTGTGGCCAGCGCATCGCACCAGCCAGAAAATCGTTCTGCTGCCGACTTTTGTACCCGATAGAAAACCAGCGGCGGCAGCACGCTAAAGCCGGGATAAAACAGCATGCCGTGCTGAATCGGGAACAGCAGATCGTTCATCGGGCCGTTAATGCCGCGCGGACTGTAATGCGATTCCCATCCGCCTGTCGTCACCACCAGCATCGCGCGTTTGCCGCTGAGATTGCCTTCGCCGTAGCGATCGCCCCAATGCTGTTCGTTGTGCTCGCCTACGCCGTAGGCAAAACCGTTGGCGTAAACGCGGTCAAACCAGCCTTTCATGATGGCGGGCATCGAAAACCACCACAGCGGAAACTGGAAAATCACCGTATCGGCCCAGCGCAATTTTTCCTGCTCGGCGGCGATATCCGCAGCCTGAAGCTGATGATCGTAGGCGAAGCGTGAATCCACTGTCGCATCGTAATGGTCGCCCACTAACGGGGCGCGTGTGTCATCAGCATCGAGCTGCGCTTTCCACTGCATCGCATAGAGATCAGAAACCTGCACCTGATGTCCGGCCTTTTTTAAATGCTGCACGGCAAAGTCTTTGAGTGAACCGCTCAACGAACGCGGTTCCGGATGGGCATACACAATCAGTACATTCATGGGCTTAATCCTGTGAGATGAAAACCACTGCAGATTAAGTCGATGCTGGATATAGTAGAAATAAATTGCTGATATCTCAGGTATAGACAGAGTGAATATCAACTCACTGGATTTGAATCTGCTGCAGACGCTCAACGTGCTGCTAACCGAACTCAATGTCACGCGCGCGGCGCAGCGTCTTCATCTTTCGCAGCCGTCCGTTAGCGCTCAGTTGGCGCGATTGCGAAGGCATTTTGACGATCCGCTGTTGTTGCCCGGACCGCGCGGCATGTTGCCCACAGCGCGCGCAGAAGCGTTGCGTGAGCCGCTGCGGTTGGCGCTTGAGGCGGTGGAGCAAGCAGTCGCGCCGCCCGATACCTTTAATCCGGCCAATGCCGAAGTCACCTGGCGCATCGCTGCCACCGATTACACCTCGTCGGCGTTGGTGCTGCCCGCCCTCAACCTGATGCGCGCTGCTGCACCGCAGAGTCGTATGGCGATTCTGGCGCTTAATCCGCCGCTGGTGGCGCAGCAGTTGGAAAAAGGTGAGCTGGATGTGGTGTTTCACACCGGCGATAACGCGCCGCCGACGTTGCATCAACGCAAACTGTTCAGCGAGCGCTATGTGCTGGCGGGGCGATGCGAACACCCGCAATTACAACGTCCGCCGACGCTGGATCAATTCTGCCAGCTGGAATTTGTCATGGTGTCGCCGGATGGCGGCGGCTTCAGCGCCGCCACCGATCATGCGCTGGCGAAGCTGGGACGTTCACGCCGCGTGGTGTTGTCGGTGCCGCACTTCTTGTTTATGCAGGAGACGCTGGCGAACAGCGATTTGGTCGCGGTGCTGCCTGAGCGGTTGGTGCGTCATACTTCACACCTTGCGGTTGTCGATTTGCCGCTGGAGGTGCCGGGCTTTGATATCTTGCTGTTATGGCATGAACGTCTGCACCGCGACCCGGCTCAGCAGTGGCTGCGACAGCAGATTGTGGCGGCGCTGATCCTTTCTTAATCAACGTGAACAACCGCGAGTTTTTCCGGCATTTCAGGCGGCTCTATTCTGCTTAGCATTTCGTTAGCGACATTAAAATAATCGCATCCTGCCCAAATGGCCTTACTACCGATGATATAAACTCGGTTCTGCGCACGCGTTACTGCAACGTTTAACAAATTGGGTTTTGAAGATGCCCATTTTTCTCCGCCAGAATTATTAGCCGATAAACCAAGCACAATAATGACATTTTTCTCTTCTTTTCCCTGAAAGGTATGAACGGTGCCCACCCTATCATCAATCCAACGGTTGATATCCTTGATGCCTTTTAGTTCCTGACTCAATAAGGATTTAAGTTGGTTTTTAATCTGTTTAAAAGGCGAAATAATATAGACGTCCGGCAGCGCACCATGATGTTCAAACCAGTCATTAATCATCATGAGGACTTTTTTTCCCTGTGCGGGAACGTAATGTTTTCCTTTCACTTCACCACAAACATCTAACCAGCCGCTCTCTCCCCAAAGATTATTGTCAGTTGGCCAACGCTTGTCCCGACCATGTAGCATTTTATTGTTGTAAGCAATCTTGTTGGCGATACTGAACATGGGCTCATCACAGCGTCGATGGACGCGCAGCGGACTACCGAGCCAGTTCTCATTAGATATTTGTGCTGAACCATAGGGGTTCACTCTATCTGCAAGATTTTGTACTGACTGAGTTGTTGGAGACCACTCACGCCAATCATCGGCAAAGGCGCGTTGAGCAAGAGCTTCAACGAAGGCAGGAGGAATTGTAAAAACGGGCTCAATCTGTAAGGGGTCTCCCACCACAACAGCACGTTTCGCGCGCCATAATGCTCCAGCCGCTTGTTGAGGTGTTGCCTGCCCAGCTTCATCAATAAATAACCATCCAATATCACCGGCACCTAAATGCATAAACTGACGATGAACGGATGCAAATGTAGAAGAAACTACCGGCACAATCATAAAAAGAAGTTGCCACAAAGCGAGGCAGGCTTTGGTTTCTTGTACACCACCATTTATGGCGTCGCTGACGGAGAATATAACTTTAAGTAAGTTGCACTCTTTATAAGCCTCTTTCAGCCATGATTGATGTAAATCCAGGGCGCATGCTGAAAGCTGACTACGGGCTGCATTTAATATTGCGCCATGGCCGAAAGAGGTACGCTGAATGTCCTCAGCTTCGATATTGATTTCATCTGCGGCAAAAATGGTGTCTTGATACTTAATCTGCAATGCTAAACAATGTTTATGTTTAGCATCCAATTCATCTTGGATTTGACTTAAACGTTGCTCCGCCAGTTGTAACGCGGCAATGGTAGAATTTAATCTGTTTTTTAATCCAGTAATAATGGCTTTAACCCGGAAAATTTTTCTGAATTTTAAGGTTAACCAATGCGGTTCACGCTCTGCACATCGCGTAATTCGGGCGTTGAGCATAAACCTTCGTAAACGTAGTTTTTGTATTTTTATCTGCTGTTGATGGTAATAATTGGAAAGATCGTTAAGATCTTCAAGTTGCTGAAGTTCCTGAATGATAGAATGATGTTTTTGTTGAGCGTCAATGAAAGCTTTTTTAGCTGCTGCGAAGCTCGCTATGTCTTTATTTTTTAGTGATTCAAATAGGTGTCTATATTCATCAGCTGGTGGTGAAGTCACAGCTTTCGTATGATTATGTGTAAACACTCGCTCTTTAAAGCGATCGCGATTCTTTTTCTTTCCCAAAGCTACAGCAATCAATCCCCAACAATCATCATCTGGGGCAAGCGGTTTGATAAGAAAAGTTTTTTCTGGCTGTTTTTCGCTATTTTTTAGAGGTCGTGAAAATGCCGCGAGTTTTCGCGCAGCTGATTTAAAATAATCATGATGTTGCCACTCATCTCCAAGGCTTTTTAGCTGAGGTAGTTCGCGTGAGATATTTTCGACAGCAGCATTATTGCTTGAAGCTACCACCATTTCATAGCCACAAAGTTCAGGGCGAAGACAGGGTATCTTGCGCGTGTTGCCATTGACGCTAATGCTGATTGAGCCAGAAAAAACATCCTCAACCCGATTATAATTCGCAAGAATGGCAGCGCGCTTAACGATATTGTTTGCAATGATATCACGAAGTAGAGTTGTTTTACCCGTACCTGGTGGACCATTAACTGAATAAAGTCCTTGATGAGTAAGTTCTTGCTCAAGAGTATTAATAGCAAACTGCTGCATTAAACTCATGTTGTGTTTTCTATCTGAAAGCCAGCGTCCAGCAGGAAGTTGGGCTAGTCGTAATTTCTCAATCAATAGCGTCCTTCCTGCCGGTAGAAGTAAATCTACGTTTTTCTTACGACTGCCGGTCAGATAGCGTCCTAATGGTGAGTCAATATCAAGTTTATTTCGCTTGATATCTTCTATTATCCGCTCAATATCACGTATGTAGAAGCTATTTAATATACTGATCTCATTTGAATTATCTGAAGCGGAAGTCAGCGGAAAATCAGAATCGTTTGATAATGCCAGTTCAGTCTCGTCACTAAGTTTTGAAAGTAAAGATGGATCTAGCTGAGCTGAAATATTGAGTTTATTGGGTTTTGTTTCACTTAATTTAATGAATAGTGCAGGCGTAGGGGTTTGAGGAGAAAAAGTAGTCCACTGCGCCATTGATTTTAAAAATTCAATTATTTCAAATGTGGTTAAAATAGGTGGTAATTGATGTTTTGTTTTTATATTGTCAGCGGTGGTGACAATTTCATTAAAACGCTGCTGTAATTTTTTTGTATCGACTTCATAGGCATCAAAGTTCAGTCGTTCTAATCCACCTGTAGATATCTGACCTAATGCCCAGGTCACCGTTGAAAACTCAAAACTCTCGCTATCAATAACACCATTATGATCAAGCTTACATTTTATCGAGCATGTACGACCTTCATTGCCGAGCGCGTCATTCTCTATGTCACTTTGTTTATAAATAAAAGGCTTTGCTTGCTGAAATATTTCGTCACGTTCAAAGATGCCAAAAAAGAGCTCGTAACGATATTTTTTTTCAGGTGAATAATCACTTCCTGCACGCCTGATTTGCTGAGGTTCAATCCAGGGAAGTGATGTATTATGCTGTAATTCCTCCATGCTCAGTTGAATTACGCCATCCGCATTATTTTCAAGATCTTTAATGTCAGTTGATTCGAAAAACTCTATTTTGTGCCAATAATCCAGAATACGTATAGCTTGCTGGGTGGGCAACATTTTGCTTTGATCGTCCATGAAACTTTAATCCTCTGAATGTTTACCTGCTGATTCTTATACTACCGCTTTGAATGCTTGGCATTCAATGATTGGCTCATCGGTGGAATGGTTAAAGATGAACGATCGAATAGCTGCCGATTCATTAGCCATCCACATGACCTCAAAAATTCACTTCTCCCGCATCACAAAAATCATCACACTAGCCACCTTTACCATTATGGAGAGATGGCATGATTACCCGATTGCTGCTGGCGATGTCGCTATTTGCCAGCCTGAGTGCGCCGCTGTTGGCAGATCAAGACGGCGTCTCCTTTAGCCACAAAGACTGGGAATTGGCCTGCGATAACACGCTGACCTGTCGCGCCGCCGGTTACAGCGCCGAAGAGGGCGCGGGCGGCTCGGTGCTGCTGGTGCGTGCCGGAGGTCCCAATGCGGTGACGCACGGTCGCGTGGTGCTGGCCGATACCGGCGATGATGATTCTAAAGTGGTGAACAACTTAGCGTTGTGGATTGATGACCGTGCGCTGGGCGACGTGGCGAAAGCCGATAACGACGAATGGACGCTGACCGATGAACAAACCCAGGCGCTGATCAACGGCATCAAAGGCAGCGGCAAAGTGGAGTTTCGCGGTGGTGAAGAGCCTTTCGATCTCTCCAGCAATGGCGCGTTTGCGGTGCTGCTGAAAATGGATGATGCGCAAGGTCGTCTTAGCACGCCGGGCGCGCTGGTGCGTAAAGGCAACAAGCCGGAAAACAGCGTACCGGCAGCGGTGGCGATGCCGGTGATTCAGCAGGTAAAAGTGGTGAAGGCCGATGCGCGTCCGTTGACGGCCGATGAGCTGGCACTGTTGAAGCCGAAGCTGATTGCCTCGCTCACCGATGACGACAGCTGCGACAATCTGGCACCGTCCGACGATCAGCCGGAAGAGGGCGCGGAGCCGCTGACGTTAACGCCGGTTGATGATGCGCACGTGCTGATCGCCGCGCTGTGCTGGCGCGGGGCGTATAACGAAGGTTACGGCTATTGGCTGATCGACAAAGCGTTGCAGGGCACACCGCAGCTGGTGACGGATTCCGGCTCTGATTACAGCGAAGGTGTGATCACTGAAGCGCAGAAAGGGCGCGGCATCGGCGACTGCTGGAGCACAGCGGCGTGGGTGTGGGATGGCAAAGCGTTCGAGCAGAGTAGCGACGCTACCACCGGCATGTGCCGTGCGATTCGCGCGGGTGGCGCATGGCAGTTGCCAACCTGGGTGACCGAGGTGAAAGCGGCATCGCTGCCGTAAGGGGCGCAGTTATGCGCATCTCGTTGGCAGGTCGCCATGAATGAACTGAACCCCATAACCTGGACCGTTTAGTTAAAGCGCTGCGTAATGCTGAGTCCTGTACGCTACCGGACTCAGCCCACCCAGCCCCATTTTTATCCGCTTAGTATTCCAGAAGTGGATATAGTCTCCGATGTCCTTCTCCAGCTCCTCTACGTCACGGTATTTCTTCAGGTAAAACATTTCCGACTTCAGATGACCGAAGAAGTTTTCCATCACCGCGTTGTCCAGGCAGTTTCCTCTGCGCGACATGCTCTGTTTTATCCCGTTTTCCGCCAGGCGCCGCTGATACTCCGGCATCTGATACTGCCAGCCCTGATCGCTGTGAAGAAGCGGACGCTGCTCGCCCGTCAGATGCTGTAAGGCTCTGCTCAGCATACCGTTTATCATCGGCATCAGCGGCTTACGCGCCGTTTCCCAGCCCACGATTTCGCCGTTATACAGGTCCAGAACCGGGGACAGGTAGCATTTTTCACCCGCAACGCTGAACTCCGTTACGTCCGTTACCCACTTCTCGTTCGGTGCCTGTGCCCGGAAGTTGCGCTGCAGCACGTTGCCGGCTGTCCGCCCCTCGGGCCCGCGACAGGACCGGTATCTCTTCTTTCTTACCGGCGACTGCAGACCCAGCGCCGACATCAGCTTCAGCACGGTTTTCCCGCTCAGCGCCCAGCCGTGCTGCCTGAGCAGGCAGCCCATGCGCCGGTAGCCATAAACACTGCGATGCTCCTCTGACAGCCTGACGATAAGCGTCTTCACCTCTGCGTACTTATCCGCTGCCTGCTGGCGGGCAAGCTGATAAAAAAAAGTGCTTTTTGGCAGCCGCGATACGCTCAGCAGCACCGGCAGGCGATGCCGCGTGCGCAGCAGCGTCACGGCTGCGGCTTTTTCTCCCGCTCCCGGCGCTTTTTTTCCAGGATAATCTCCTGCATGACCTTCAGATAGTCGTTTTCGGCACGCAGGTATTCGAGCTCCTTAAGCAGCTCTTCCGGCGTCATTGACCCGACTGGTTTTGGTGATTTTTCTTTGCCTGACATTGGTGTTCTCCGCGTGCTGTTTTCGGGCGGGAAAGCATAGTGACCTTTAAGGCTGTACTGGCGGACCCAGGATTCAACCGTTTTGTGTGAGCTGATATTAAAACGCGCCGCAACCGCAGCGTATGACTCACCGGTATGAGCCAGAGCATAATGCGCCACCTGGACCCTGAAGTCAGAAGAATAACGCCGGTGCCCGCGGGGAAGCAAAGCCTGCTCACCGTGATGCTGATAGCGCGCAACCCAGCGGCGGAGGTTAGTAGGGGCAATGCTGAAGTGCTTAGCCGTTCCATCAATACCGGCATGGCCGCTAAGAAAATAGTGAATGGCCGAGAGTTTAAATTCGATGGGATATTTTGTTGTCATAGAGCTGCACCTTCAATGTCAGATTATGGTCCAACATTTGGGGTGCAGTTCATGAATGGCGACCCTACAAATGGTGCTCCTACTTGCCGCAGCACTGCTTATATTTTTTACCGCTGCCGCATGGGCAAGGATGGTTGCGGCCGGTTTTCTCGCCGGCAAAGTGCGGCAGTTGAGGCTCTGGATCGGGCTGCGCCATGCGCTGTTCCTGCCAGTATTCATGCAGTTCCAGCGCCGCAGGGCGAATCGCCTCGATGCTGGCTTCAAACTCGTCCGGTGTGAAGGCTTCGCGCTTCGCCAGGTGATCTTCGCTGCCGTGCAAGGCAATCACCTCCATCATCGGCTGCAGTGATTCGGGCAGCAGCGACCAATCTGCATCCAGCGCCACGCCGCGCAAATAGCCGTAGCACCAATCTTCCACCACGGTGAATTCCTGGCCTTCCATCTCTTGCGTGCCAAACAGCGGATCGAACTGCTCCGGGAATTCGGCCAGGCGTTCGGCGATGTCGTTGAGATGCTGGAACGTCAGCGTCATAAAGCGATCCATCTCGCGCTCATTCGACCATTTTGGAATGTGCTTTTTGCCGCCCCACATCGCCACCAGCCATTCGCTCGGTTCGATGTCGTTCGGGCCGGAGAGTAGCGCTGTCAGCATGCCGTCCAGCTCAGCGGTATCCACCACCGAGTGCTCGTTGCCGTATTTCTCCAGCATATCTTCCAGCCAGTTCAGCTCTTTTTCAGTTAACGGACCCTGGTTCATACGGCATCTCCTGCTTTCATTGATGGGCAATGCCCAAAGTTAATTGGCGGCGATTATAGCGGGAAGCGGGCGCGATTTATCGCTTTTTGCATATCGATTGCTGAACCTCTCCTAAAAAGGATTCGCCATAACTTATCACGCAACAGTATTGGCTGCTGTTGTCGACAGATGGCAGCGTAAAGGCAGAGTTTTTCTGCATAAAGGATGCAAATTATGGCCAGCACATTGCCGGTACTGGATTTAGCGCTGCTGGAACTGCCGGATGCGGAGCAGGCGCAATACCTTGCCGAACTGCGCGAAACCGCGCGTGACGTCGGTTTCTTCTATCTGGTGAATCATGGCATCAATCCGCAGCTATTGCAGAACGTACAAAGCATCACGCGCGCGTTCTTTGCGTTGCCGGATGAAGAGAAGCAGCGCGTTTCGATGATCCATTCGCCGCATTTTCGCGGCTACAACCGTGCGGGCGTGGAATACACCCGTGAGCAGCGCGATCAGCGTGAGCAATTTGATATCGGTGCAGAACGCGCCGCGCTGACGTTGCAGCCAGACGATCCAGCATGGAAGCAGCTGCAAGGGCCCAATTTGTGGCCGCAGGCGCTGCCGCAGCTGCGTCCGGTGATCCACGCGTGGCAGCAGGCGATGACTGACGTGGCGTTGCGTTTACTGCGCGCCTTCGCCAAATCCCTGGCGCTGCCGCCGGACGCTTTTGATGCGCTGTACGGCACGCATCCCAACGAACATGTGAAGCTGATTCGCTATCCGGGGCAGGATGCCGCTGCCAGCCAGCAAGGTGTTGGCGCGCATAAAGATTCCGGCTTTTTGACCTTTCTGTTGCAGGACGATCAGCCTGGGTTGCAGGTAGAAGTCACGCCGGATCAGTGGGTTGATGCGCTGCCGAAAGCGGGCGCTTTTGTGGTGAACATCGGCGAACTACTGGAAATTGCTACCAACGGTTATCTGCGCGCCACTGTGCATCGCGTGGTGTCGCCGCCGATAAACCAGCAGCGCATTTCCATCGCTTTTTTCCTCGGCGCACAGCTCAATGCCGAAGTGCCGCTGTATCAGCTACCGCCGCAGCTGGCGGCAGAAGCGCGCGGGCCCACCAGCGATCCCAGCAATCCGCTGCTGCGTGAAGTGGGTTGGAACTATCTCAAAGGACGTTTGCGATCGCATCGCGACGTGGCGCAGCGTTATTACGCTGACACTCTCAATCGCGTTAAATCATAAGAAACTAAGGGAAGCAGATGAATAAAAAGGTGATAGCGGCGTTAGCGATGGTTTCGGTGTTCAGCAGTTACGCGTCGGCGGCCGCGCTGCGCGTAGCGGCAGATGCCGTGCCGCACAGCGAAATCCTCAACCACATTAAACAGACCGACAAGAAGCTCGATCTCAAGGTGATTGAACTCAACGGCAACCTCAACGCCAACGAACTGCTGGCACGCGGTGACGTCGATGCCAACTACTTCCAGCATGTGCCTTACCTGCGCGATCAGGAAAAAGCGCTGGGCGAGAAATTTTCTGTGGTCGCCACCGTACATATTGAGCCGCTTGGCATCTACTCGCACAAAGTGAAATCACTGAAAGATCTGCCTGATGGCGCGCAAGTGGCCGTGCCGAATAATGTCACCAATCTCAGCCGCGCACTTTATCTGTTGCAGGCCAATGGGTTGATCAAATTGAAGAGCAATAGCGCCAATACGCTGGTGACTTCCGCAGACATTACTGACAATCCGCACCATCTGAAAATTATCGAAGTGGAAGCGCCGCAGCTGCCGCGCGCGCTGGATGATGCGCAGTTGGCGATCATCAATGGCAACTACGCGTTGCAGGCCGGTTTAGTGCCGTCGAAGGATGCGCTGGCGCTGGAACAAGCGAAGGATAATCCGTATGCCAACGTGCTGGTCACCACGCCGAAACTGGCGCACGATCCGCGTATTTTGGAACTAGCGAAAGATCTGGAGTCAAAGCAAACCGCTGAATTTATTAACCAGCACTACCAAGGATCGGTTATTCCCGTTAATCAATAATCCCCGCCGCCACCTGTTTTTGGCAGGTGGCGCTGACTTTCTTCTGTGTTATATTTCGCCACCAACACCCGTCGCACCCTTTATAAAACATAAAAATTCGCTCAATCCATTGCCATGATTATCTTTACCAGGAATAAATGGGTGCTGTGCCATCGTTTAGTAACATGCATCATTCTGCTGGGCATGAGCGTATTGCTCAGCGCCTGCGGCACCTTGTCGCAAACTTCCGCGCCCGTCAGCGATAAAGTCTATCTTTCGCACGCGACCTTTAAAGAAAATGTCGATGACATCGTGCGCCATTACATGCAGCAGAAGCAGGTTTCCGGCATCAGCATCGCCATCATCCATCAACGCAGCCAGCCTAAATTTTACAGTTTTGGCGTCACCGATGCGGTGCACCGTTATCCCATCACGCCAGATACTTTATTTGCGCTCGGTTCGCTGAGTAAAGGCATCACCGCTGAGGTGATTATTGAGCTGGTGGATCGCGGCGAACTGCACTGGAACGACACGCTCGCGACGCTGTTGCCGCCCAACGTGCCGCTGAGCGACGATGCCAAACGCATCACGCTGTTGCAGCTGGTGACGCACACCTCGGGCTTGCCGCGCCAGGATATGGATTTACCGATGTTCATGAAATTTATGGGCTATCTGCGTAGCGGCGAGAACTTTTACGGCAACCTCGACAGCGACGCAGTGCTGGATTATCTGGCCGACTTTGACGCGCCCGCGCATCCCAGCGCGCGCTATTCTAATCTCGGCTATGCGCTGTTGGGCTACATCCTCAAACATCGCTTCCATCAGGACATCGAAACGCTGGCGCAGCGCAATCTGTTTCAGCCGCTGGGCATGACCAGCAGCAGCTTCAAGCCGCAGCGTCTGCGCGGTTATCCGTGGCGTGCGCTCGGCCATGCGGGCGATCAGCCAAAGCTGATTCCACGCGGGCAAATTACGCCGGATTGGGCGTTTAACAACAATATGGTGGCGGCCGCCAGCCTCTACAGCAACGCGCGCGATTTGATTCGCTATCTGGATGCGCATCTGCATGACGGCGCGGGCGCTGCGCTCAACGCGGCCTTTGCGCAGGTTAATCACGGCTACGAGCAGCACGGCAATCAGGCACAAAATATCGCCTGGGTAACCGATACCTACGGCGATCAGCAGATCACCTATCAGGTGGGTTATATCGGCGGCTACTCGAGTTTTATTGGCTTTGATAAGCAGAACGGCAATGCGATTGTGGTGCTGCAGAACGCGTTTAACTGGAGTAACTATCTGGGCATCGCGTTATTGATGGATCTGGCGCAGAAAGCGCACGACAAAAACTAACATGGTTGCTTGCAATTTTACTGCGCCAAAAAATGCCTGAGCTGAGGTATGCTGAGCAGCGAAATTTGACGCGCTAAGCGCGCCGGGGGAACCTTCTGCGTGCTTAACTTGTCAGTTAAATGGACAGTTAATAATTAACCAGAGTGGAAATCACCCATGCGCAGGACACACGTCAATCTTCTTTCTGCAGGAATTTTTCTGGGCGCTTTAAGCCTTGCTCCGGCCGCGCTGGCGGAAGGCGAGCAAACAGACGCCGTACCGATGCCGCCACAAGTGCAGCAAACCGCACCCGATGCCCAAACCCAGGCGCCAGCCGCAGACCCGCAAACGCAGGCTCCGGCAGCCGATGCGCCAGCCAGCAATGAACCGGCTGAATCCAGCGGCGATGTCGCGCCAATTCGCCCACCGCAAAGCGGTGATGCGGCTGCACCAAACAACTACGATCTGACTACCATCATCATCGACTACAAAGAGTATAAAGTGGGCGATGTGGTGCCAGATGAGTATCGTAAAAAGCAGTACACCATTGTTGAGTGGAAGCCACGTCATCTGCCAGCGCCGCAGCCAGGCACGCACTGGGCGTACATCAATGCCAACTACATCCTGATCACCGATGACAGCGGTAAGATCGTGATGGGCAAATCAGGCGAAATCTTCTTCCGCGGTTAATTCCCGCGCAGCAGACGCGCTAACTGCGCGACGCCTGCCGTAATCTGGCTGGTGCTGGTGTTACCGTAACCCAGCACCAGCCCTTGTTGCTTCTGCTCACCCGAATAAAATCCCGACAGCGCGCCCGGCGCGTAGCCGCTCTGGATCAGCCGATCCACCAACCGCATATCGTTTTGATCCGCTTCCAGTGATAACACCAGATGCATGCCGCATTCGCCGCCCAGCAACGGAACCTGATCGCCAAACGTATGCTGCAAAGCCTGCCGCAAAGTTGCCTGCCGTTGGCGGTACAGACGGCGCATTTTGCTCAGATGACGGCTAAAATCACCGCTGCGTAAAAAAAGCGCCAGCGCCTGCTGCTCGGGACGATTGCCGCCGCGCAGCAGTTCATGTAGCGCAGGGCGGAGCGGCGTGACCAGCTGCGGCGGCAACACCATAAATCCAAGGCGCAACGCGGGAAACAGCGTTTTGCTGAACGAGCCAACGTAGATCACGGGCGTTGGTTGCGTCATGCCCTGCATAGCGGCGATCGGCTCGCCGCTGTAGCGAAAATCGCTGTCGTAATCATCTTCGATAATCCACGTTTGCTGTTGCCGGGCGGCCGCCATCAGTGCCAGACGACGCGGTGCGCTCATGATCACGCCGGTGGGATATTGGTGCGTTGGCGTGGTGTAAATCAGGCGCGGCGCACGCTGTTGCCAGTCCTGTGGCTGCGGCGCCAGCCCTTGCGCATCAATCGCTATCGGTTCAATACGCATATCTCCCAACCGCATCGCCGCTTTCGCGCCGCGATACCCTGGCTCCTCCACCCAACCAATGTCGCCTGGGCTGCTGAGCAGCGCCACGCACAGCGTCAATGCCTGCTGCGCGCCTTCGGTAATCACGATTTGTTCGGGCGTACAGCGCACGCCGCGCGCCAATGCCAGATGCTGCGCCAGCGCTTCACGCAGTGTGCGTTCACCGAGCGGATCGCCGTAACCCAGCAGTTGCTGCGGCTGATGCAGCATCACGCGGTTCAGCGCCCGTCGCCATTGAGCTAGCGGGAAATGTGCCAGCGAAGGCACGCCGGGGCGCAGCGCCATCTCCTGACTGAAGCTGCGATGGCTGGATCTCAGCTGAGCGATGCGCGGCGACAAGGTGATTTCGCTGTTGGTGTGCGGCTGATTTTCCTGCGGTAGCTGCGCCATATTGCTGATGCGACTGCCCTGGCGATCGCTCAGCAAAAAGCCTTCCGCCTGCAGCTGCGCCCAGACGGCGATCACAGTATTGCGTGAAACCGCGAGATCCAGCGCCAGCTGGCGTGTCGCGGGCAAACGCGTGCCGGCGGCGAGTTTGCCCGTCAGAATCGCCTGCCTGATACGTTGAAACAGTTGCTGTTGCAGCGTTAACTTGCCGTTGGTTTCCAGCGGAGCCAGCAATAATCGATGTAGCTCAATATCACTCATGTACGCAGTTCCGTGGATCCATCAATTTCATGCATTGTGGCGCTTTTTAACACGCCAGCAAAGTGGCACTCTGCATTTCTGGTCCTGACTGATAAAGGAATTGAGGAATGTCGCAACACACCAACGCTTACGGACAACCGGTAGGATTTCCGCTGCCAGATTGGCAACCCCGCGCCTGGCCGAGCTATGAAACCTTCACCGGTGACTATTGCCGCCTGGAACCGCTGAGTGCCGAGCGCCATGGCCGCGAACTGTATGCTGCCTATGAGCTGGCTGCAGATGGGCGTGACTGGACCTATATGTTCGCCGAACCTTTTGCCGATGAAGCAGCCTATGTTGCCTATGCGCGCAAGCTGGAAAATGGGCGCGATCCCATGCATTTCGCGGTGATCGATCCAGTGAGTAATCGTGCGGTTGGCAGCCTGGCGTTGATGCGCATTGATGCGACAAACGGATCGGTGGAGATCGGCCACGTCGCCTTCTCGCCGCTGCTGAAGCAAACGCGCATGGCCACCGAAGCGCACTATCTGCTGATGCGCTACGCCTTAGAGCAGCTGGGCTATCGTCGCTACGAGTGGAAGTGCGACAGCTGCAATCAGCCATCACGCAACGCGGCGCTGCGTTTAGGGTTTCAGTTTGAAGGCACCTTTCGGCAGGCGATTGTCTATAAAGGCCGCAGCCGTGATACCTGCTGGTTCTCGATTATCGACAGCGACTGGCCGCAGGTGAAACAAGGCTTCGAACGCTGGCTGGCGGCAGAGAACTTTACGGTGGAAGGGGCGCAACGCGAAAAACTGGAGGCGCTGCGTTCGTAGACTGCGCATCCATGCGCACCTGGTCGCCATAAATGGCGACCCTACGTTAGGTTTGCGGAATTATTTTTATATCCACCATGCCGATCCCCAGTTTGCGCGGATCCTGGCCGATGATATTGCCGACATTCGACTCCTGCGGCTCCGGCGGCGCAATGATCAAATTACGGCTGCCGGTTGGATTGGTGAAATGCAGCGTGGTGGTGGAGAACTCATCTCCCAAATTCAGTTGCTGCTCTTCATCGCCAACGTGCACGGGAATCGGTCGATGCGCATTCGGACCAAAAGCCCGCGCGGTGATTACCACATCAAAGCGTTCAGGCAGCGGATCGGTATACTCAATGTTCACTTCCGGTGCCAGATTGGCATTCGACCAGCGTCCCCACGCTTCCGGACGTGATATCCCCTTAAAACTCTTCACGCTATTTGGCGCGCCGGGCACCGTTAACAGGAAACTGTCGGCGTTGTAGCGAATCGCATTGTCTTCGATGCGTATTTGCTGCTCGTTGAGCTGGAAGGTTGCCGCACTGACTTCTGCTTTCGGGAAGCTGACTTTACCTTTCCACTGCGCTTTATCGATGCGGGTTACGCTGGGTTTGGCGCCCATTTGTCCCATCGACACGCACAAATCGTTCGACAGGGCTAAATCTGGCTGCCACAGGCGCGCCATCTTGAAGCAGCGATCGACCCAAACGAACTTGTCGGCGGCAGCAAAACTCGCCAGCTGATAACGCAGCGGTTCGGAGTATTCCCCTTCCGGCAGCGGTTCGACATGTTTGTCGGAGACGCGGAACAGAATCGGTAATTTGAAGGTCGCGCCAGAGAAGCTGAAGGTGTTTTTCTGTTGATCGACGGTGAAGCTATCCATCTTGCTGGGGAAATTCCACAGCTGAATAATGTCCGCTTTCCACGATGTGACGCGCTTTGCCATGTCGTCGAACTCGGTGGACAGCGATTTCGAAGAGAGGCCGCTGCGACCGAGCCCAATCGCGTTATCCCCGCCGAGAATATCCAGTACCGTGGCGCCGTTATCCAGCGTACTGCGTTTGGCGTCGAGCACTTCCGCCTGTGGCTGATCGCCACGAATCACCATAAACAGGTCACGGCGCGGCTGCTTGATCAGATATTGATGCGCGGTGTTGTTCATCGCCAGATGATCGGAGGTCACCACGATGATGGTGTTTTTAAACCACGGCGACGCTTTGATGCGTTCAATCAGACGCGCCACATGCTCCTGCGAGCAGGCGACCGCGCTAAAGGATTGGTTGGGTTTACCATCATAGCTGTAGCTTTTGCGCTGGCAGCTGCGCGAGATAAAACCATCCGGATGATGGGTGTCGACGGTGAGCGTGAACAATGCGAAGCGTTTTTGCGCGCGCGACAGCTCCTCGTATTTCTCAAACACCTCGTCCATCACCGTGTCATCGTAGTAGCCCCAGTTATTACGATAGCTGGGATCGGCAACGCGACTTTTCAGCTCCTGCGAGCCATACATATTGGCCGCATCAAAGCCATGCGACAGCAGAAAAGTGTCTTTACCGGCGAAGCGTAAATCGGCGCCCTGAATAAACCAGTTCTCATAGCCAGAGTTTTTCAGAATGTCGCCCAGACAAATATTCTGCGGATAGAAGCTGGAGAGCGAGGCCGAAGCATTGCCATCAAAAGGCGCAAACAGCGGGATGCCGCACTGTGAAGCTACCATGCCGGCAATGGTGTAATCGGTGCCGGGCAGCTGTTCGGTTTGGCTGAAATCGATGCTGTTCTCTTTTTCCCGGCTGAGTTCCGGGGCCAGACCAGGAAATGCCTGTTGATCGAAATAGGTCCGTTCAAGACTTTCGCCATAAATGTAGACCAGATTGAGCTTGGGCTCAGCGATCACCTTATTGGGCGTTTTGAAGTAGGTTTCGAAATCCGAATCGGCGAGGCGTGAATGTGAGGCAATCAACTCCTTCACCTGGCGGAACGCAGGCGTGGTTTGTACCGAACCTGCGGCACAGGCAATCGCCAGCAAACTCCAGCCGAGGTGATGCGGCCGCTTACGGCGGCGCAGTAACCACGAAAGCAGGCAAAACAGCGAGAACAGCGCGATGATCAGTCCGATGGCCGGCACCACATATTTGCTCACGCCCGCGCCGGTCAGGCTGTTGGTCAGCGTATACAGCACTGCGTCATTAATGCCATCGCCGGTAAAATAGTTGCTGGCGACCAGCGTGACGTTAAGCACGATAAACAGCGTGAGCAGCAGCAGGATCAGACTAAACCAAAATTTATTTCGCCCGGCTTTAGAGGAGTAGACCGCAATCGCGGCCAAAAAGAGTACAACCGAAACCAATTCGGACAACGTTAGATCCTCATGTTGAATGAATACGCATTCCTTGCGTCAACGACCCTCTGTGGGGATTTTGCGTCAATCTATATTGGGTGTCACAGGGCTGCAACACATCCAACCAGATTTGTGCGATGCATTCCGATTCGTTTAAGGCGGGTTAAGGCTAACTGTGGTTTCGCCTGGCAGCAACGGACGCGCTGCTGCCAGTGAGGGCAGAGAAGGGAGATTAGAGTTTTCCAGTGAGGTATTGCGCTTCGCCGTCGGCAAAGCTCCAGTCACCTTTACTGTTGGTGATAAAACTAATCATCAAATCTGTGCCCTGAACGCCGCAACTTTCCAGCAGTTCGCGCGCTAACTCTGCCATAAACAGGCACTTCTGTTCTTCACTTCTCGGGCTGGTATACACGCGCACCATCACCAGATTGTCGGTTCGCGCAAAGCCTAAGCCGGTATCCTGAAAGACCATCTGATAACCTTTGTTTTCATGAACAATCTGATAACGATCGCGGGCCGGGACTCTAAATGCGGTTACCACCGCGCGATGTGCGGCATCCAGCAATGTGCGGATTTCTGATTCTGAACGGCCCTGAATAACGTCGAATGTCAGTAACGGCATAAATAAACCCTCGTTTTTGCTCACATGAAAAGAGTAGGATATGGCTCTATGCTGCCGCTTGCTGCCGGAAAGAAAAAGCGCGCTGGTTGAAATGATTATTTATTATTTTGAACAATCGATATGAAAGAAATTAAAACCGATAGCCTTTGGGTCCATTTGCACTGGTTAACCGTGCTGGCTGAGCTCGGCAGTTTTACGCGCGCGGCGGAACGATTAGACGTCAGCAAAGCGGCAATGAGTCAGAAGATTAAAGAGCTGGAAAAGATGGCGGGTGTGGCGTTGGTGCAGCGCACCACGCGCAGCGTGCGGCTAACCTCTGCCGGTGAAAAGCTGGTGGATGAGCTGCGCGATCCCTTTGCGCGTATCGCGCAGAGCTTTTTCAGCGTGCGTGATGAAGCGGGGCCGGTGCGTGGCATGGTACGCGTGACTGCGCCAGTGGCGTTTGCGCGTCAGCAGCTGGTGCCGATCATCGGCGATTTCTTGCGCGACTATCCGCAGGTGCGCTTGCAGCTGGACGTCACCGATCGTCTGGTGTCGCTCGGCAGTGAAGGCTTTGATCTGGCGATTCGCCATAGCGATAGCCTGCCGGAAACGCATGTTGCGCTGCCGCTGTGTGAAACCCGCGCGCTGCTGGTGGCGTCGCCGGCGTATCTGGCGCAGAACGGTTTGCCGGATTCACCGCAGGCGTTGCAGCAGCACAATTGTCTTTATTACCCGCGCGGACTCGAGTCGCCGCAGTGGCGCTTTCAATTAGCGGACGGCGGCAGCGAAACCGTGCAGGTGAAGATTCAGGGCAACTTTGCCACCAACAACAGCGAGTCGATCCGTGATGCTGCATTGCAAGGTTTGGGCATTGCGATGCTGCCGGACTTCAGCGCCAGCGCGGCATTAGCCAGCGGCACGCTGCAGCAGGTGCTGCCGCAGTGGCAAGCGGTGGATGCCTTCGCCGCCCGGTTGTGGGTGGTGCGCCCGTATGCCGCACAGGTGCCACGGGCGGTGACCACCTTTATCCATTGGTTACGCGCGCGCTTTGTTGATGGGTGAAGCCAGCGCGATCGGTGCAGGCGTTTGCATCATCTGGCCCAACAAACTGCTGCGGTTGTAATGGCCGAGCCGCAGGTTGAAGTCGAGATGCAGCTGCTCATTGCCGCTGAGTTTAATCACTGGCGGTGGCGTGAGTGGACGCTGGTGAAACAGCACCGCGTGGGCAAACGCCTCGCTCTTCCAGCCACTTAAACGCTGATAGTAATAGGCGTTGGCTTCGCATTTACGCAGGTAGAGATTTACCCGGCGATGTTCGCGCATGGCGATCTGCTGCGCCAGTGAACCTAATTGCTGCTCCGGCTGCGCAATCTTCTGCGTTAGCAGGGAATAATCATCGCGCTTGGTCAATTCACTGAAGTAATTCTGTTCGCCGAGATGTTTGATTGGCGCGTAATGTTTTTGCCATTCGCGGATAAACGGATTATTGGCGGTCGCCGCCAGGAACCAGCTCTCAATCACCGGTGCGAGATAGTTGACGGTGGCATTTTCGTGATAATAACCAATCACATCCATACAACGTTCCTGATGCGCGCGATGCACCCAGGAGAGATCTTCAAATAATAAGGTGCTGCAATCAATGGCAATACCGCCATAGCGCAGCAGTAATTCCAGGCGAATCACTTCGCTTCTTTGTTGGGCGGTTAATTGGGTCGAGGTGAAGATAAAATCCGGTAAAACTTCTTTTACCGTTAAACGATTTAATAAATGGATTTCATGGTCGGGATTATCCTGACGAATCTTTTTAATATTTAATGCCAGTGATTTCGGTAAATATTCATTATCCCAATACATCCAGACTTTCTTTGGAATCTCTGGCAGATCTTTTTCGCCAGAAAGTAACACGATATTGTCCTCTTCGCTGGGATCGTATTCCGGCGCACAGAGCGCAGTATGCTGTTTTTTCTGCAGGAAAGTCTGGCTGGTAAACGCGAGTCTTTTCCAGTTATGCCAGAGGGTTAACGCTGGCTGAAGGCGTTTTTTATTCATGATGCACCTGATTATTGTGATTATGGTGGCAAGGCGTCCCTGATCAGCGGCGCTGAGCGCTCTTGATTGTCCTTTAGGCTGTGTGTAAAAAAGTACTCTCCTATGCTTAATAAAACATTCTGTGCGATGCGGCTATCACTTTTTGATCCTTTCAGATAAACCGGAAAATCAAGGATCCGTTAAGCTTTAAATTAACGATAAATAATCGCGTGAATTGTTGGTGTTTCTATTTTATCTCATTAAGACTATTCCTAATAAAATAAGCGTGGCATGGCGTAAGTAGCGGGTGAGATTAAAAAGTGCGCGTGAGATCACGCGTTAACCTGGCTGCATTTTTCGCTGGTCTGCCGGGAGAATCCCACCCTGAGTGAGGGTTAGCTACGCTTAAAGCAGGTGATCAACTAAAGGAGACACTATGCAGCGACACAACCGTGGATTATTGGCGGTCGATAAGCAGGGCAATCGCGTGCTGTTTCTCAATCCCGAAACCTTTGCCGTTGAGCAAGTGTTAAATGCCTTTCCGCCGCGTCCACACGAGCTTCTGATGCTGCCACAGCTGGAAAAAGCGTACGTGCCGATCTACGGGGACGGCATTCACGGCGACAATCCGCATCCTGGCCACAAAGTGGCGATCATCGATTTGCGCCTGCGGCAGATCAGCGGTTTTATCGATCTGTCGCCGTTAAAGGCACCGCACAGCGGCCAGTTAGGACGTGACGGCAAAGTTTATCTCTGCTGTGAAAACAGCGCGGTGGTGGCGGTGATTGATCCGGTTAGCGATCGCGTGGAGAAAACTATTCAGCTGCCGTCGCACAATGCGCACCGACTTACCTTGTCGCCCAGCGGCCGCAAGCTGTTTACCGAAAATGAAGAGGACGCCAGCATTACCGTGGTGGATCTGTGTGAGGCGGAAGGGCGGATTATCGACAATATCCTGATGCCCGGCCCGATCTCGGGTATCGCTGCCTCGCCGAAACATCCTTATCTGGTGGCGAGCGCCGCCGATGCGCCGCTGCTGTATGTGGTGGATCGGCAAAGCCATCGCATCCGCCAACGCCTGACGTTGCCGGGCCATCA
Organism: Pantoea trifolii; assembly: GCF_024506435.1. NCBI lineage: Bacteria > Pseudomonadati > Pseudomonadota > Gammaproteobacteria > Enterobacterales > Erwiniaceae > Pantoea > Pantoea trifolii. Next base: position 676,657 of record NZ_JANIET010000001.1, read on the forward strand.
GCAACCCTGTCAGGTGGTGCGCTTCAGTGCCAACGGCGAGCGGCTGGTGGCGATTGGCGATCAAGAACCGGTGGCGACGCTGTTTGACGATCTGCTCAATCCGCTCGGCGATATTCAGGTTGGCAATAAGCCGATGGATGGCTGCTTCAGTGAGGATAATCACAGCTTGCTGATTGCGAATGAGGGCGACGGTTCGCTCAGCCTGATTGATCTGCAGCAGATGAAGGTGATTGCCACGCCGCAAGCCGGTACCGGTTGTGAGGTGCTGAGCTACTTCCAACTTAAATGAATGGACGATGATAAATCGCACTGCTCCAGTGGCGGCTGCTGGCATGTTTTTCGGCCTGCCAGCCGCGCTTGCGTAACTCACGCGCAATCAGCTTGTTCATGATGCCGTGACCAACCAATAACACCGTGCCTTGCTGCGACAGCGTCACCAGTTTATCTGCCGCCAGACGGGCGCGTTGACGCGCATGCTGCACCGATTCCACATGGCCACTATAGCCGCACAGCCATAACAGGCGTAATAGCGCCAGCCAGACGTTGAGCGGCAGATGCAGGCGCTCAAACGGCAACGTCGGTATCGCGACTTCGCTAAAAACTTCATCCACCGCGTGCGGCTGTAAACCCAGACGCGTTAACGACGAACGGGCGCGCGGCAGCGGGCTGGTGGCGATCACACTCGCGAGGCGCGCAATGGTTTGGCTGCGCGGCGGCGGGGAGTCGCAAATATCAGCCTGATCGTAACCTTCACACCAGTCAGCCAATGCCCGCGCCGAGAAGCGCCCATTGACAGGATGATCGGGTTTACCGTGTCGCATAAGAATAATGGTCATAGCGCTCCTGTGATATTGCTCCAGTGTAATGCAGAGGTTGAGCAACTCGCGCATCCATGACGGGATTTAAGAGTATTGCCTGCTTGTCATTAAACCTTAACTGAACTGTGCGAAAAACAGCGCGATGAAGAGTTAGCCTGCGCCGTTAAATGGTAAGCAATAATCGTCAATCAAGCTTCAATAAGACAATTCTTGCGCCATGCATTAGATGTAATGTCATGATTTGAAGCCATTTTTGCCTTGTTTTCATGAGTTATAGTGAAGTTTATCTAATAAATTTCTCTATTATCACTTGATTTATCTACGCGCGTAGATAGACTGTATCCACAGTGATAACTCACGGTGCCAGAGACGAAGTTGGCCTTGAGATGACCCAGTTACATTTGCCTCACTAATGCGATCGATGAAAATTACATCGGCGGGAACAGGCGAAGAAGCGAATTCCAACACCAGGGAATTCATTACTGATTTTTCATCCAGGTTTGCCTACTGAACGTCGCCACCGGGGAGTTCCGCTTGTTGCAAGGGAACTGACCCACGGAAGGGCGTTTGCTGTTTTTACCTCATTCAGGGATTGGGTTATGACGGTTTCGCAACAAAGCTCACTGACATCCTCCTCAGCTGCCGATGCGCGGCTTGAAACATCCTCCGGCCGTAAAGATTTCTGGCGCGCCACGTTCTCCTGCTGGCTTGGCACCGCGATGGAATATGCGGATTTTGCGCTCTATGGCCTCGCCGCCGGCATTATTTTTGGTGACGTCTTCTTCCCGGAAGCTACGCCGGCTATCGCCTTACTCTCGAGTTTTGCCACCTGGTCGGTGGGCTTTATTGCCCGCCCGATTGGTGCCTTGCTGTTCGGCTGGATCGGCGATCGCAAGGGCCGCAAAACGGTGATGATCTCAACCATCATTCTGATGGGCGCCTCCACAACACTCATTGGTTTGATTCCTTCCTATGCCAGCATTGGCGTCTGGGCTCCCGCATGTTTGGTGCTGCTGCGGTTTACCCAAGGTTTGGGGGCGGGCGCTGAGTTGTCCGGCGGTACGGTGATGCTGGGCGAATATGCCCCGGTTGAACGTCGTGGATTGGTGTCGTCGGTGATTGCGCTGGGCTCAAACAGCGGCACGCTGATTGCGTCGCTGGTCTGGCTGGCAGTGATCCAGATGGACAAAGAGAGCTTGCTGGCGTGGGGCTGGCGTATTCCGTTCCTCAGCAGCGCGCTGATTGCGGTGGTGGCGTTGTGGATTCGTCGCAACCTACGTGAAACGCCGGTGTTTGAACGTCAGCAGGCGGAATTGCAGGCCGAACGTAACGCCACGCTGGCGCAGGCGAAAGAAGAAGTGGATACGCGCAGCTTCTGGCGCCGCACCCGCGCCTTCTGGACCATGGTCGGTTTACGTATCGGCGAAAACGGCCCTTCTTATCTGGCGCAGGGCTTCATTGTCGGTTACGTCGCCAAAGTGCTGATGCTCGACAAATCGGTGCCCACCACAGCGGTGTTCATCGCCTCTTTACTTGGTTTCCTGATCATTCCGTTTGCTGGCTGGCTGTCGGATCGCTTTGGTCGCCGCATTACCTATCGCTGCTTCTGCTTATTGCTGATGTTCTACGCCTGGCCTGCCTTTAGCCTGATGGACAGCCGCGATCCAGCGATTGTGATGGCGGTCATTGTGGTCGGTATGGCGCTGGCATCGCTGGGTATTTTCGGCGTGCAGGCGGCGTGGGGCGTCGAGATGTTTGGCGTGAAGCGTCGTTACACCAAGATGGCGGTAGCGAAAGAGCTGGGATCTATCCTTTCAGGAGGTACCGCGCCATTAGTGGCGGCGGCGCTGCTGTCGTTTACCGGACACTGGTGGCCGATTGCGGTTTACTTCACGGCGATGGCCAGCATCGGTTTTCTCACCACTTTCGTGGCGCCGGAAACGCGCGGACGCGATCTTAATCTGCCGGAAGATGCCATCTGACCAGCAGGATCGCGTAAATCAAAACCCCCATTGGCCGGCGATTCCGGCCAATGGCATTTACGCAGGGGCAAAGGAATGGCGAAATCTCCAACCGGAAACGTCACGCGCACCGACGTGGCAAAAATCGCCGGCACCTCGGTGGCGGTGGTCAGTTACGTGATCAATAACGGCCCGCGACCGGTGGCAGAAGCCACGCGTCAGCGCGTGCTGGAGGCGATCAAGCAGACCGGCTATCGCCCTAATGCGGTGGCGCGCGCGCTGGCTTCGGGCAGCACCAAAACCTTTGGTTTAGTGGTGCCGAACATCGGTAATCCCTTTGTTGCTTCGATGGCGCACATGCTGTTGCAGGAGTCGATGAATCACGGCCACGTCATGCTGCTGGGTGATGCCGGTGACGATCGCAAACGCGAGCTGGAGATTATTCAGGGCCTGTTAAATCGTCAGGTTGATGGCCTGTTTTACAACAGCGTCGATCGCCATCCCTATATTGATGTGATTCAGGCCAGTGGTACGCCGCTGGTGATGCTGGATCGCATTGAGCCGCGTCCGGGCGTCAGCATGCTGCGCGTTAATGAGCGTGAAGCGGCGTGTCAGGTAACGTCGCATCTGCTCAGCCACGGTTATCAGCAGGTAGGCATGATCAGCGGTCCGCTAGACATGCTTAACGCGCAGGATCGTATTCAGGGCTGGCGCGATGCGCTGGCGCAGAAAGGATTGCTGGCGGATGAGGCGATGATTTTTCCGGCCAGCTACACGCGGCAGGGCGGTTACGACGCCGCGCAGCGCATGGTGGCCAGCGGTCGTGTGCCGCGTGCGCTGTTTACCAGTAATGAAGGCCAGGCGATTGGCTGCATTCGTGCGCTGTCAGAGCATGGACTGCGCGTGCCGCAGGATGTCGCTCTGGTGTGTTTTAACGGTACCGATCAGTCGGCGTTTCATGTGCCGACGCTCACTACCGTTCGTCAGCCGCTGCGCGATATGGCGCGCAGTGCGATTGCCATGCTCAAAAATTGGGATGGCGATGCGAAGCTGGCGGAATTCCCTCACCATTTAGAAATCGGTGAGTCCTGTGGCTGCCAGTTTACTCAACAACAATAAAACTATAACACTATGAAAAGATTGATTATCGATTGTGATCCGGGAAACGGCATAGCGGGTGCCAACACCGACGACGGCCTTGCGCTGGCGTTAGCATTGGCTTCCAGCTCGCTGTCGCTGGAACTGATTACCACCGTCACCGGCAACACGCCGAGCGCGGTGGGTGCGCAGGTGGCGAAAGATTTGCTGCAGCGGCTGGGACGTAACATTCCGGTGGTGCAGGGCGCGCTGCAGGCGCTGCGCGAAGATCCTGCGCCGTGGCGTGCGCGTCTTGATCACGTTGCCGATGAAAAGCTCGGTGAACTATGGCGCGGCGTGCGTCAGCCGCAGCGTATTCCGGCAGATGGGCATGATGCGGCTGGCGTGATGGGCCAACTGATTTGTGACAACCCCGGCGAGTTTACGCTGGTGGCGATCGGTCCGCTGACCAACGTGGCGCTGGCGCTGCAGCGTTATCCGCAAATGGCAGAATCGGTGGCAGAGATTGTGATTATGGGCGGCGTGTTTGCGCTGGATGATTACATCAAAGACACCAATTTTGGCCTCGATCCGGAAGCGGCGCATCAGGTACTGCACAGCGGCGCCACCATCACGCTGGTACCAATGGACGCCACCACGCAAACCTTGCTGACGCAGCAGGATCTCACGCGGCTTACCGCCAACGATCATCCATTGCCACAGTTTGTGCGCGAGACGTTACGCCCATGGATCGATTATTCGGTTCGCACCCGTCATTTGCCAGGCTGCTGGATTCATGATGCGCTGGTGGTCGCCTGGTTGCTGAATCAGCGTGTCGCCGACGGCGTGGATTACTATGTGGATATTGAGCTGCGTCCCGGCGCCACGCGCGGCAAAAGCTGGCGTTATCGCACGCCGCTGCGTCTGGATATCGGCGTGCCACCGCAAACTGGCGCGTTGGTGCATGTAATTCAAACCGTCAATAACGCGCTGCTGCTCGAGATGATCGAAAAGGCGTTTAATCAGCTGAAACGCTGAAGCCGTTTTCCAGGTGCGCATAAATGCGCACCCTACAAAATCGCCGTAGGGTCGCCATTCATGGCGACCTATTTCTCTCTGACTCACATGACACGCTTTTTTACACCGCGAATCACTCGCTGACAATTCCCGCCACAGCCCGCCTTTCTGACATGCTATATACAAACAGTTAACATAATAGTAACCCGTGAAATTATTCGCGCGGTAACTTCTACTATAAATCCGGCCATCGATCCGGAAGCTAATCAGACAGGATACCGACATGTTCAACTGGACTGCGACCCAGCGCAACGTGGCTTTTGCCAGTTTCGCGAGCTGGACGCTGGATGCGTTCGACTTCTTCATCTTAGTGTTTGTCCTCAGCGATCTTGCCCAGTATTTCCATACCAGCGTCTCCGATGTTTCCCTCGCCATCATGCTCACGCTCGCCGTGCGCCCGATCGGCGCGCTGCTGTTTGGTCGGCTGGCGGAGAAGTACGGCCGCCGACCGATTCTGATGCTCAATATCGTGATGTTCTCGGCGTTTGAACTGCTTTCGGCATGGTCGCCCACCTTCACGGCGTTCCTTGGTTTCCGCGTGATTTACGGCGTGGCGATGGGCGGCATTTGGGGCGTGGCGTCGTCGCTGGCGCTGGAAACCATTCCGGATCGCTCGCGCGGCTTGATGTCCGGCATCTTCCAGGCCGGTTATCCGTGCGGCTATCTGCTGGCGTCGGTGATTTTTGGTTTGTTCTTCGAAACGGTCGGCTGGCGCGGTATGTTCCTGATTGGCGCGTTGCCGATTCTGCTGCTGCCGTTTATCTACTTTAAAGTGCCGGAATCGCCGGTGTGGCTGGCGGCGCGCGAGCGCAAAGAGAGCAATGCGCTGCTGCCGATTATCCGTCAGCACTGGAAAATCTGTATTTATATGGTGCTGCTGATGGCCTGCTTTAACTTCTTCAGCCACGGTACGCAGGATCTCTATCCCACCTTCCTGAAAGTGCAGCATCAGTTCGATCCGCACACCGTCAGCATCATTGCTATCAGCTACAACATCGCGGCGATGCTAGGCGGCATCACCTTTGGTGCATTGTCCGAGCGGATTGGCCGCAAGCGCGCAATTATTCTGGCGTCGTTCCTCGCGCTGCCGGTGCTGCCGCTGTGGGCCTTCTCCAGCGGTTCATGGATGATCGGTATCGGCGCGTTTCTGATGCAGTTTATGGTGCAGGGCGCGTGGGGCGTGGTGCCGACTTATCTCACCGAACTGGTACCCGCTAATGCGCGCGCGGTGCTGCCGGGCTTTGTTTATCAGCTGGGGAATTTGATCGCCTCAGTGAATGCGACGGTGCAGTCACGTATCGCCGAAGCACACGGCGGCAATTACGGTTTGGGGATGGCGATTGTCGCCGGAACGGTGGCGGTGCTGATTTGCGTGTTGGTGGCGTTTGGTCGGGAGACGCGCGGCATCGAAATCTCCGGTGCCGCCGCGCGCGAGTCGTCTTAAAGCGCCTCGCAGACGTCAACCCATTTCGCCGCGGTGAGTTCTGCCATACGCTGCGGCGAAATGCGTACCGCACTATGAATCGATCCGGCTGCGGGCAGCACTTCGTCAAAGCTGCGCAGCGACACATCGCAATAGACGGTAAGCGGATTTTCCAGCCCGAATGGGCAAACGCCGCCGACCGGATGTCCGGTCCAGTTCACCACTTCATCCACGCTTAACATGCGCGCCTTGGCGCCGAGCGCAGCTTTCAGCTTGCGGTTGTCGAGACGCGCATCGCCGCGCGTAACGATCAGCACGATGGCATCTTTCACTTTCAGCGATAAGGTTTTGGCGATTTGCCCAGGCTGAACGCCATGAACGCGTGCGGCCAGCTCAACGGTGGCGGTGCTTTCCGGCATCTCGATGATGTCGATATCCGGTGCATGTTCGGCAAAGAAGTGCCGTACCGACTCCAGGCTCATTGTTATCTCCGGTAAAAACAGAGCCGAAAAAATGCCATAAGCCTGGAAAAGTGTAAACGGGAGAAAAGGAGAATCTGTAACAGAATGCGCGGGTGCTACACCGCTTTTAACGTGCAGTTACCACAACGTTCTACATCGGGGATGCGATAGCGCTGGCAGCAGCTGCGTCGCTCCATTTCGCCATTGCGCGGGATCATGGTGCGATACAGCGGGTTATCGCTGCCATCGAGCAGTGACTGAGTGAAAAATAGCGCCTGCTCTAACTGCAAAATCGTCTCTTCCGGCAGCTGGTTTTTCAACTCGCCAAGGAACCAGTAAAACGAAAAGCCCATGTTGTTCCAAATGAGCTTTGCATTGATATCACCGTGCTGTGTCATGCCATTCACTGCCGGCATCAGGCATTGCTGAATCAGGCGATCGATACGCTGCTGGCCATTGAAGTAGCGCGCATCCTCATCTTCCTGCACATCCAGCCAGAACGCGCACGGATGGCCGTTTTCGTGGAACTCAACGTGAATCAGATGCGGCGAGCAGTTCAGCGCGCGTGGTTCCTGCAATAACGCCATCATCAGCGGTGGCAGCAGCAGACCAAAATACCATTGCGCCCACAGCGACTGCAGCGGCTTAGCTTCCTGCTGCACATCGGGGTGATCGCGATAGAGATAATCGCTGTAGCGCTGCGTCAGGCGGCGATAGTGAAGCGGACTTGACCACTCGGCCAGCGTTAAGGTCCCGGCGGGTGCCGGCTGGCCGAGCTTGAGGTTGTCCAGCATGTAGCTGCGTTGTTCGCGCATCAGATCTTCCAGTGCGCTCGCTAAGCTGCGATCGCTCTGCATAAAGATCAGCGGATGTTCGCTAAAGCGATGATCCTGACGCGTGATGATGGCCATGCCGGTCCTGACTGATAACGGGAATCGAGAGACAAATGATAATCGTTCCCGTCATTTTGAACAACATTTCTGCACACGGCAAAGCTTGACGAGGTAAGCGTAGGGTCGTCATTCATGGCAACCAACAAAACCTTACGCCAGGTTGTCACTCGCCTGGGTCAATTTCGGCAAATCTTCCCACGCTAAAATGGTGTTACGTCCCTGATTTTTCGCCACATACAGTGCGCGATCGGCATTGGCCACCGCCTGATCAAAATCCTCATCGAAGATGGGCGCAATCCCCGCGCTGATGGTGACGTGTGTCGACACTTTCTCATTAAAGCGATGCGGAATTTCCAAATCCACCACGTACTGACGAATGCGCTCCGCCAGTTTCATCGCAATCGAGGCGTTCACGTTGGTCATCAGCACCAGAAACTCTTCGCCGCCGTAGCGCGTCACCACATCGCGCGATCGTACCGCGTCGCGGATTGCCACGGATACACGCGCTAGAGCCTGATCGCCCATCGCATGGCCGTAATTGTCGTTGTAAGCTTTGAAATGGTCGATATCCAGCAGCAGCACAAAGTGGCTGCCGGCGTGGTTTTCCATAATGGTATCAAGGCGGTTCTTTAATCCACGGCGGTTGTACAAGCCGGTAAGCGGATCGAGCATGCTCAAATCGCTAAAACTCTCTTTTTCCTCATACAGCTGGCTCACCAGCCGACGGGTAAAGGTATCAAAGCGACGACGCATTAAATGGTGCAGTGAAAAGCCGATTAACGGCAGCGTAATGGTGAATAAGATCATCATTAAATGCTGACCATCATCCAATAACAGCACGGTTAATACCGGCGGCGTGATGTGTAAACAAAATGCGATCAAATAATCACTTAGCGCAATGGCACTGATAAAGAAAACGCTTAACAGGCTGATAATTAAAAAGCTGCCATCAAAATAGTAAACCAGATGATATCTGTGGTTAATATGCCACGCCCACAGCGCACCCAATATAAAAGCGACAGGATTTAGTAGCGGTAATTTATGTTTTGACGCCATTAAACAAATAACCAGCAGCGTAGCGCTGAAGCCCGCCACAATGGCCACCGGCAGCGAGCGTATTGGGCTGTCGCTGCCTAAAATCGGCAGCAGGCAAAAAAGCGAAACGGCGACATTAAGAAACAGAAATAGCATCAGCGACAGCCGATATTTACTCTGTTTCAACTCATCATAAGATTGTAATTTCATTATTATTCTCGTGACAGCCCTGATATATCAAAGCGCTACCCGTAAGTAATAGTTTACCTACCCGGATAGAGAGCACGTTATTGTTGTGTTAGCGATATTGTTATCGGCGGCAATTTAGCATTTTCCAGTAATTCTGTCATCCGGCATGGCTTGCGACAAAAAATTCGCTGCAGGATGAGAAATATTATCATATGATAATGCGAATATTTATCATCTGAGGGTTGCGCAATGATCATGGCGATAATGGCCGCCTGCGGACTGTGGGGCGTGAGCTGGATAATGGGTAAACGTCTGGATAGCGGCTGGGGCGTGTTATTACCCTGCGCAGCGATGCCGGTTTTCGCGTTATGGGAACCGAGTTTCAGCCAATGGCGGATAGTGATGATTGTCGCGCTGCTGCTGACCGTGGTGATGCTGTTTCATCATCGTCTGCGTCATTATCTCCTGCTGCCGTCTTGTCTGGCATTGGCGGGCGGATTAGCGGCGGTGTCGGTCAATTTCCACGTCATCTGATCAAAACGCAGAAACGACAACATCACGCTGAGAGCGTGAAGTTCGTTGAAATCTTTTTGGGAATTTACTGCTCGAAAGGAGTGACAACTGTTGGTGCGAAGGGAGGGACTTGAACCCTCACGTCCGTAAGAACACTAACACCTGAAGCTAGCGCGTCTACCAATTCCGCCACCATCGCATCTTAGTTGTCTGTTTATATCGTCGCATTGGTGCGAAGGGAGGGACTTGAACCCTCACGTCCGTAAGAACACTAACACCTGAAGCTAGCGCGTCTACCAATTCCGCCACCATCGCTCAGTGCGCAGATATAAACTGTGTGATTTTAGTTTGGTGCGAAGGGAGGGACTTGAACCCTCACGTCCGTAAGAACACTAACACCTGAAGCTAGCGCGTCTACCAATTCCGCCACCATCGCAAACTAACAACACCCTAAAGTATTGCTAACCACGGAGGCGCATTTTAGAGATTTTACTCATTGCGTCAACACATATTTCGCGACGGCAAAACGATCGCTGTAAAAAGCAACGTTTCTGCCGCCGCGCTTGAATTAACGCGTTTTGGCACCGCGACCGTAGACGGCACGATAGACTTTAAAGCGTCCGGTTTGCGCCAGCACTTCGTGATTGCCGAAGGTTTCATCGAGAATTTGCGGATACGGCAGGAAGGCGTTAGCCACGATACGCAGTTCGCCGCCGCTGTTCAGATGCTTAAGCGCACCGCGAATCAGCGTGTTGGCCGCTTCAAGGCTGGTTTGCAGGCCATCGTGGAACGGCGGGTTGGAGATGATCATGTCAAAACGGCCGGTAACGTCAGAGAACACGTTACTGGCAAACACTTCACCTTCCAGTTCGTTGGCGGCCAGCGTGGCTTTACTCGCTTCAATCGCAGCAGCATGCACATCACACAGCCACAGACGCACGCGCGGCGACACTTTCGCCATCACGGTCGCCAACACGCCGCTGCCACAACCGATATCCAACACTTTGCCACGGAAGTGCGGCGTCAGCGTGGAGAGCAGCAAATCGCTGCCGATATCCAGACCATCGCGGCTGAATACGCCCGGCAAGGTATGGATGGTGAGATCCTCGAGCTGATAGGTATTGCCATAGCTGCTGGCATCAAAGGTCGGCTGCTTATCGAGACGACCGTGATACAGGCCGCAACGACGCGCGCTGTCGACTTTCTCCAGCGTTGCCCACTCTTCCAGCATGCCTTCGGCGCTGCGCACGCCGCTGCGGTTTTCACCCACCACGAAGATATCGCAGCCAACCGGCAGCAGAGAGAGCAGATTTTGCAGCTGGTACTGCGCTTCGGGTTTGTTTTTCGACCAGTAATAAACCAGCGTATCGCAGCCTTCAACATCGGCAGCGGTTGCGACCATGCTGTAAACCGCACGTTCACCAAGGCGGTGGCTGAGGTTCTGCCAGTGATGATATTGCTGGGTATGCACGCGGCTCGACGCGGTTTCTAGCTGGGCGGGCAGGTCATCCTGCAAGTCGCCAGCGAACAATACGTGGCGGGCGGTAAATTCATCACTGTGGCGCAGAATCACTTCGCTGGCCGGGGTAAAAGCAGACATGGAACGCTCCTGTTAAATCAGAGCGTGGATTATAGTGCTTTGTTGGCGCATGTTCGATGGGTTTGCTAGCATAGCGTCGCATTCTGGCAGCATAACGGGTAATAGCATGAGCACAAGGCGCGACTGGCTTCTACAGCAAATGGGGATTACGCAGTATCAGCTGCGGCGTCCGCGCGTGCTGCAAGGGGAAATTGCCGTCACGCTTTTGCCCGACACACGTTTGGTTCTGGTGGCCGAACAGGCACCGACGCTACAAGAACCGCTGATTCGCGACGTGCTGCGCGCGTTAAACCTTCAACCCGCGCAGGTGATGGCGTTAACGCCAGACCAGCTGCAAATGCTGCCGGAGCAGGTCGACTGCGCTGGCTGGCTGCTGGGCGTCGAGAGCGAACATCCCTTTAACGGCATTACCTTTAACACCGCCGTTTTCAATGAACTGATCAGCAGCGGCGCTGCAAAACGCGCCCTGTGGCAACAAATGTGTAACCATGACAGCCATCTCTTTAGTCACCCCTGAAGACCAGCCGCAGCTGCTGGCGATTGAGCGCCGCGCGCATGCCTTTCCGTGGAGCGAGCAGACGTTTAGCAGCAATCAAGGCGAACGTTTTGTTAATTTCCGTATTGATGTTGAAGGTAAGCTGGCCGGATTCGCCATCACCCAGGTGGTGCTGGATGAAGCCTCGCTGTTCAACATTGCGGTGGATCCCGATTTCCAGCGTCGCGGCCTGGCGCGCCAGCTGTTACAGCATCTGATTGCTGAGCTCGAGCAGCGCGACGTCATGACACTGTGGCTCGAAGTGCGCGCCTCAAACACGCCGGCGATTGCGTTGTATGAGCAGCTGGATTTCCATCAGGTGAGCGCACGCCCCAACTATTATCCCACTGCCAGCGGACGAGAAGATGCCATCATTATGGCGCTAACCCTTTAAGGAGCACCATGCTAAACGATTGGGACTGCATCCTGTTTGATGCAGACGACACGCTTTTCCATTTCGATGCTTACGCCGGTTTGCAGCGCATGTTTGCCCGCTATGACGTGCAATTTTCGGCGCAGGATTACACCGATTATCAGGCGATCAACAAGCCGCTGTGGGTCGATTACCAGAACGGCACCATTTCCGCGTTGCAGCTGCAAACGCGCCGCTTCACCTTGTGGGGCGAAAAGCTCAGCGTCGCGCCGGAAGTGCTCAACAGCGATTTCCTCAGCGCGATGGCCGATATCTGCCTGCCGCTGGAAGGCGCAGCGCATCTGCTGGAGACGCTGAAAGGCAAGGTGAAGATCGCCATCATCACCAACGGTTTCACCGCGCTACAACAGGCGCGCCTTGAGCGCACCGGTTTCCGCGATGTGTTTGATGCGTTGGTGATTTCTGAAGAAGTTGGCGTACCGAAACCTGACGTGGCGATCTTCGACCATACGCTGGCCTTGTTGGGCAATCCGGATCGCAGCCGCGTGCTGATGGTCGGCGATACGCCGGAATCGGATATTCTCGGCGGCATGAATGCCGGTCTCAAGACTTGCTGGATCGATCACGGTACGCGTCCGTTACCCGATCACATCACGCCGACCTGGCAAGTAAAGACGCTGGCCGAGCTGGAAGCGATTCTGACCAAAGATTAAAAGTATCTATTCACCGTTATCATTGTGATGATGCTAAGAAGCCCGCTGTGCGGGCTTCTTTGTGCAAAAAATCTATTCAAGTATCTATTCACGAATCTATTCACGAATCTATTCATGAAGGTGCTGAGGAGGAAACGGAGAGATCGTTAACGCTCTTTTTCTGTCTCTGATATTGCCGTCTGCGTCTCTTCTTCCTCTTTCTCTTTATCCTCTTTCACCGTGCGGCTCGCCGTTAGCAGGAACGGCGATTGCTGCCAGCGGGTGCGGCGGTCACGCAGCAGGGTGCGCGTAAGGATAATGCCGATGGCCAGCGCCAGTAACATCATCAGGCGCAGGATGTTAGTGGTGTTATCCACCTGACGCGATTCCGTTACCAGCACGTGGGTATCCAGCGTGACGCGCAGGAAGCCTTGCGGGCCATCTTTGCCTTCCAGCGGTTGCACAATTTGATGGTTAAAGTAGCTGCCGGCGCGTTTACCATCCAGCGACAGGCGATCGCGCACATTAATGCTTTCGCCGCTGTGCGCCACCAGGCTGCCATCATCGGCGTAAACGGAGGCATCAAGAATACGGCTGTTATCGGTCATCTGATTGAGGATCGCGGCAATCTGCGTGCGGTTATCGTCGCTGTTATCCATCAAAGGTTTAAGGCTAAACGCCACCTGTTTAGTCAGCGTGCGCGCCAGTTCTTCCACTTGTTCAGAGCGTGCCATTTGATGGCCGAGGCTAAACCAGGATGCACCTTGCATCAGAACCACTAACAGAGCCAGCGAGATAAGAACAATCACCGTGCGATGCAGGCGAAATTTCAGTGCGGTTTTAACCATCAGAAACCCGTGTGATGTAACAGCAGAAAGGCTGGCAATTATGTTGCCAGAACCCGCGCAGACAAGGTAGCCTCTTGCGTGGTTTTGTTGTCCCTACAGGAGCTGTAATGCCAAATCGTCTTACCTGGTGCGATCTGCCCGCCGATGTTTCACTTTGGCCGGGTTTACCCCTTTCCCTCAGCGGTGATGAAGTGATGCCGCTGGATTACCGTGCCGGTCGAACTGGCTGGTTGCTGTATGGGCGCGGGCTCGATAAACAAAAACTCACCGATTATCAGCATAAGCTGGGTGCGGCGATGGTGATCGTCAGCGCCTGGAATGTCGATGAGTATCAGGTGATACGTCTGGCAGGCTCGCTGACGCCGCGCGCCAGCAAACTGGCGCATGAAGCCGGTTTTGATGTGGCGCCGCTCGGCAAAATCCCGCATCTGAAAACCCCTGGCTTGCTGGTGATGGACATGGATTCCACCGCGATCCAGATTGAGTGCATCGATGAGATCGCCAAGCTGGCGGGCTGCGGTGAGCAGGTGGCGGACGTCACCGAACGCGCCATGCGTGGCGAGCTGGATTTCAAAGCCAGCCTGCGCGAGCGCGTCGGCACTTTAGCGGGCGCGGATGCCAATATCCTGATGCAGGTGCGCGACGCGCTGCCGCTGATGCCAGGCTTAACCACGCTGGTGCAGAAACTGCAGGCGCTGGGCTGGCAGGTGGCGATCGCCTCGGGCGGCTTCACCTTCTACGCCGACTATTTGCGCCAGACGCTGCATTTAGCTGCGGCGGTGGCCAACGAGCTGGAAATTCGCGACGGCAAGCTGACCGGCCAGGTGCTGGGACAGATTGTCGATGCCCAATTTAAAGCCGATACCCTGAACGATCTTGCCGAGCGCTTTAATATTGCCCCGGAACAGACCGTGGCGATTGGCGATGGTGCCAACGATCTGCCGATGATTAAAACGGCGGCGCTGGGTATCGCCTATCATGCTAAACCTAAAGTGAATGAGCAGACGGAAATCATCATCCGCCATGCTGACCTGATGGGCGTGTTCTGCATCCTGACCGGCAGCCTGATTCACGAAGAGCGTTAACTGAGGATTTGATTTGGCCAAAGCGGCAAAACGCGCCTTCGTTTGTAACGAATGCGGCGCTGATTATCCGCGCTGGCAGGGGCAATGCAGCGCCTGCCATGCGTGGAACACCATCACCGAGGTGCGCATTGCCGCCTCGCCTGCGGCGGCGCGTAACGAGCGTCTGAGCGGTTATGCCGGCGGCAACGCGGGCGTGAGCCGCGTGCAGAAGCTTTCAGAGATCAGCCTCGAAGCCCTGCCGCGTTTCTCTACCAGTTTCAAAGAGTTCGATCGCGTATTGGGCGGCGGCGTGGTGCCGGGCAGCGCCATCTTGATTGGTGGTAATCCGGGCGCCGGTAAATCGACGCTGCTGCTGCAGGTCATGTGCAAGCTGGCGGAAGGGATGAAAACCCTGTACGTCACCGGCGAAGAATCACTGCAACAGGTGGCGATGCGCGCCCATCGTCTGGGATTACCCACCGAAAACCTCAACATGTTGTCGGAAACCAGCATCGAGCAGATCTGCCTGATCGCCGAGCAGGAGCAGCCGAAACTGATGGTGATCGACTCGATCCAGGTGATGCACATGGCGGAGATCCAATCCTCGCCAGGCAGCGTGGCGCAGGTGCGTGAAACGGCGGCGTACCTGACGCGCTTCGCCAAAACGCGCGGCGTGGCGATCATTATGGTCGGTCACGTCACCAAAGACGGTTCGCTGGCCGGTCCGAAGGTGCTGGAACACTGTATCGACTGTTCGGTGATGCTGGATGGCGATGCCGATTCCCGTTTCCGTACCTTGCGCAGCCATAAAAACCGCTTTGGCGCGGTGAATGAGCTGGGCGTGTTTGCCATGACCGAACAAGGCATGCGCGAAGTCAGCAATCCTTCGGCCATCTTCCTGTCACGCGGTGATGAGATCACCTCGGGCAGTTCGGTAATGGTGCTGTGGGAAGGCACGCGTCCGCTGCTGGTCGAGATTCAGGCGCTGGTGGACCATTCGATGATGGGCAATCCACGCCGCGTCGCGGTTGGGCTGGAGCAGAATCGCCTGGCGATCCTGTTAGCGGTGCTGCATCGCCATGGCGGCTTGCAGATGGCGGATCAGGATGTGTTTGTTAACGTGGTCGGCGGCGTAAAAGTCACCGAAACCAGCGTCGATTTGGCGCTGCTGATGGCGATGGTATCGAGCTTCCGCGATCGTCCGCTGCCGCAGGATCTGGTTATCTTTGGCGAAGTGGGCCTTGCCGGCGAAATTCGCCCGGTGCCGAGCGGTCAGGAGCGGATTTCCGAAGCGGCGAAGCACGGTTTCAAGCGCGCCATCGTTCCGGCCGGTAATGCACCGAAGAAACCGGTAGAAGGGATGAAGGTGTACAGCGCGAAGAAGCTGGCGGATGCGTTAGCGATTCTGGATGAGTTGTAAGTTTTCCCGGTCGGCATTCATGCCGACCCTACATTTGTAGGGTGCGCATTTATGCGCACCGTCTTAAAGGCCGCACCGCCCTTTATTCCACGCAGGAGGCACGCAATGTCATCATTTGACTACCTGAAAACAGCCATTCGCCAGCAAGGCCACACGCTGCAGCAGGTTGCCGACGCCAGCGGAATGACCAAAGGCTACTTAAGCCAGCTGCTCAACGCCAAAATCAAAAGCCCGAGCGCGCAGAAGCTGGAAGCGCTGCACCGTTTTCTTGGCCTGGAATTTCCGCGCCGTGATAAAACCGTTGGTGTGGTGTTCGGGAAATTTTATCCGCTGCATACCGGCCATATTTATCTGATCCAGCGCGCCTGCAGTCAGGTCGATGAACTGCATATCATCATGGGCCACGACGAGCCGCGCGATCGTGAACTGTTTGAAAACAGCGCCATGTCGCAGCAGCCGACCATCAGCGATCGACTACGCTGGTTGCTGCAAACCTTCAAATACCAGAAAAATATCCGCATCCATTCGTTTGACGAAGAGGGCATTGAACCTTATCCGCACGGCTGGGATGTGTGGAGCGGCGGCGTCAAAACCTTTCTGGCTGAGCAGGGCATCGAACCAAATTGTGTCTACACCAGTGAAGAACCCGATGCCGCAATGTATGAGCAGCACCTTGGCATTCCGGCGGTGGTGATCGATCCTAATCGATCCTTTATGAACATCAGCGGCGGCCAGATTCGTCAGGATCCGTTCCGCTACTGGGAATACATTCCCACCGAAGTGAAGCCGTTCTTCGTGCGCACCGTGGCGGTGCTGGGCGGCGAGTCGAGCGGCAAAT
This sequence comes from Pantoea trifolii, assembly GCF_024506435.1. Taxonomy (NCBI): domain Bacteria; kingdom Pseudomonadati; phylum Pseudomonadota; class Gammaproteobacteria; order Enterobacterales; family Erwiniaceae; genus Pantoea; species Pantoea trifolii. Next base: position 693,474 of record NZ_JANIET010000001.1, read on the forward strand.
CAACGCTGGTGAACAAGCTGGCGAATATCTTCAACACCACCAGCGCATGGGAATATGGCCGCGATTATGTTTTCTCGCACCTCGGTGGCGACGAGATGGCGCTGCAATATTCCGACTACGACAAAATCGCGCTGGGCCAGGCGCAGTACATCGACTTCGCCGTGAAGTACGCCAGCAAAGTCGCCTTTATCGATACCGATTTCATCACCACGCAGGCGTTTTGCCTCAAGTATGAAGGACGCGAGCACCCGTTTGTGCAGGCGTTGATTGATGAGTACCGTTTCGACCTGGTGATTTTGCTGGAAAATAACGTGCCCTGGGTGGCGGATGGATTGCGCAGCCTCGGCAGTTCCATGGATCGCCGCGAGTTCCAGACCATGCTGATCACCATGCTGCGTGAAAACAATATCGAGTTTGTTCACGTCAAAGAAGATGACTACGACACGCGCTTCCTGCGCTGCGTCGAGTTAGTGAAGCAGATGCTGGGCAGTTGATTCAGCCATAAAAAAAGGCGCCATGCGGCGCCTTTTTTACAGCAAAAGCCTTACTTCGCCATACGCTTGTACTTGATACGTTTCGGCTCCAGCGCGTCGGCGCCGAGGGTGCGTTTCTTGTATTCTTCGTACTCGGTGAAGTTACCTTCGAAGAACTCCACCTTGCCTTCATCTTGATAATCGATGATGTGGGTGGCGATACGGTCGAGGAACCAACGGTCATGCGAGATCACCATGGCACAGCCAGGGAATTCCAGCAGGGCGTTTTCCAGCGCGCGCAGGGTTTCGATGTCGAGGTCGTTGGTTGGTTCATCGAGCAGCAACAGGTTGCCGCCGACTTGCAGCAGCTTGGCGAGGTGCAGACGACCGCGCTCACCACCTGACAATTCACCAACGCGTTTGCCCTGATCGGTGCCTTTGAAGTTGAAACGACCAACGTAAGCACGGCTTGGCATCTCGGTGTTGCCCACGCGCATAATATCCTGACCGCCAGACACTTCTTCAAACACGGTTTTGGAGTTGTCCATCGCGTCACGGAACTGATCAACCGACGCCAGCTTGACGGTTTCGCCCAGCTCGATGGTGCCGGAATCCGGTTGCTCCTGACCTGACATCATGCGGAACAGCGTTGATTTACCCGCGCCGTTCGGACCGATGATGCCGACAATCGCACCTTTCGGTACCGAGAAGGTCAGATCGTCGATCAGTACGCGATCGCCATACGATTTCTTCAGGTTGGTCACTTCCAGCACTTTGTCGCCGAGGCGTGCGCCAGGTGGAATGAAGAGTTCGTTGGTTTCGTTACGCTTCTGGTAATCGGTGTTGTTCAGCTCTTCAAAGCGTGCCAGACGGGCTTTGCCCTTGGACTGACGGCCTTTCGCGCCTTGACGCACCCACTCCAGCTCTTTCTCGATAGATTTGCGACGCGCCGCTTCAGAAGACGCTTCCTGCGCCAGACGCTGATCTTTCTGCTCCAGCCAGGAAGAGTAGTTACCTTCCCACGGAATACCTTCGCCGCGGTCCAGCTCCAGAATCCAGCCAGCCACGTTATCCAGGAAGTAACGGTCGTGCGTGATCGCCACAACGGTGCCTTCGAAGTCGTGCAGGAAGCGCTCGAGCCACGCCACGGATTCGGCATCCAGGTGGTTGGTTGGTTCGTCGAGCAGCAGCATGTCTGGCTTTTCCAGCAGCAGACGGCACAGCGCCACGCGACGGCGCTCACCACCAGAAAGGGTCGCGATTTTGGCATCCCAGTCTGGCAGACGCATCGCATCAGCCGCACGGTTCAGTTGGGTATCGAGGTTGTGACCATCATGCGCCTGGATCACTTCTTCCAGACGACCCTGTTCAGCGGCCAGCTTATCGAAGTCCGCATCGGGATCGGCATACAGCGCATACACTTCGTCGAGACGCTTCAGCGCGCCAACCACTTCTGAAACCGCTTCTTCAACGGATTCACGCACGGTGTGCTCCGGGTTCAGCTGCGGTTCCTGCGGCAGATAACCCACATTGATGCCCGGCTGCGGGCGTGCTTCCCCTTCAATATCGGTATCGATACCGGCCATGATGCGCAGCAGCGTCGATTTACCCGAGCCGTTCAGGCCGAGTACACCGATTTTTGCTCCAGGGAAGAAGCTAAGAGAAATATTCTTCAGGATGTGACGCTTCGGCGGAACGACCTTGCCGACGCGATGCATGCTATAGACGAATTGAGCCACGTTGGATTGAGCCTTTTGGTCTGTGAGTTATGAACTTTAGGTACAGAAGTTTAGCTGTTTTCACCTTTTATTCATACCCGTCATACATCGGCTTGCCGCGGTCTTTATCGGTCACCATAGATGGCGACCCTACAACACATCTGCACGCTTTTGTAGGGTCGCCATTTATGGTGACCACATGCAATATCATCAACTTATGGCAAACGCAGCGGGATGTTTTGTTGCGCCAGCCAGCTCTTCAGCGCCGGTTCGGGCGCGCTATCGCTGACCAGCAAATCAAAACGGCGCAGTTCACCAATGCGCGCCGGCAGCACTTTGCCAAATTTACTGCTGTCCGCCACCAGCACGCGCTGACGTGCGCGCAGCATCGCGTGGTGCTTCATCGCCAGCTCGTTAATGTTGTAGCAGGTTGCGCCCTGTTCCTGATCGATGCCTGCCGCTGAAATAAACGCCAGCGTCGGGCAGAGATCGTCGAGGATAGAATGCGCGCCAATCGGCGTGAACAGCGCGTTGTCGGCGTGGAACTCGCCGCCGCTGAGAATCACGTTGCAGGCCGGTTTCTCTTTCAGCGCCAGGAAAGTGTTCATCGCGCAACAGATGGCGGTGAACGGCAAGGTGTCAGGGATCGCATCCACGATGTAGGGCAGCGTGGTGCCGCAATCAAAAAACACCGTGTCATTTTCACTGATCAGATCCGCAGCAGCCTGCGCCAGGCGCTGCTTGCGTGCGGCGTTCTGACCGTGCTGATCGGAGATGAAGTAGTGCCCGGCGTGGCTTTTGGGATCGCTAACGATATAGCCGCCCAGCAGCACCACGGTTGAAGCCGGTTCGGTGAGATCGCGGCGGATAGTCATTTCCGACACGCCCAGCAGCTGCGCCGCGTCTTTCAGATGCAGTTTATCGGTGCGTTTCAGCGCCTGAGCCAACTTGTGAATACGTTCGTCGCGCCGGGTTTCCATGATCATCTCTGCGTAATTAATCCTGAAGTCGAAGTAGCCTGGTCAAAAATCACGATAAATCTCACATATTTTAATGATTTGCGACGTATCCAGCAGGCCAGTTTTCAATCTTACCTGTAATGAGATCGGCCCGCAAACCTCACGCAGTGCCGCCAATATGTTGCTCTCTAGCCGCTTCGCTCGCCGCCAGGTTGCCTGCTCAATGTTGTTGCATTGTTAGAATAATAACATTCATTTCCATGAATGAATGGCTGTTTATCGGCTTTTTGTCATGATGTTGAGGTGTGAAATTTATCACATAATTAACTTTATTAACCTGATATTGTGATTTTAATAACATTATAACGTTAAAAATTCACCGGGAGAAAACAATGGATATTGCGGTTATTGGGTCAAATATGGTGGACCTCATTACCTATACCAATCAGTTGCCTAAAGCGGGCGAAACGCTGGAAGCACCTGATTTTGCTATCGGCTGTGGCGGTAAAGGTGCTAATCAGGCGGTGGCAGCGGCGAAGATGGGCGCCAGCGTGATGATGGTGAGCAAAGTCGGCGACGATCTGTTTGCGCCGAATACCGTGGCCAATCTGCAACAGCAGGGCGTGGATACCCGTTTTGTCACCACCGCGCCAGGCACCTCCAGCGGCGTGGCACCGATCTTCGTTGACGATCAGTCGCAGAACCGCATTCTGATTATCAAAGGTGCCAACCAGCAGCTGAAACCGGCGGATATTGATGCCGCCGCCGACGCGCTGAAAAGCTGCCAGCTGATCATTCTGCAACTGGAGGTCCCGCTGGAAACCGTCTATTACGCCATTGATTTTGCCCGCCAGCACGACATCAAAGTGATCCTCAATCCGGCACCGGCGGTAGCCGATCTCAATATCGAATACGCCTGCAAATGCGACTTTTTCATGCCAAACGAAACCGAGCTGGAGATCCTCACCGGCATGCCGGTCACCACCGATGAAGAGGTGAAACTGGCGGGGCAATCGCTGCTTAAACGCGGGCTGAAAAACCTGATCATCACGCTGGGCGGACGCGGTTCGCTGTGGATGTCCGGCGACAATGTGCATCAGGTCGCACCGACTGCGGTAAAAGCGGTCGACACCAGCGGCGCGGGCGATGCCTTTATCGGCTGCTTTGCTCACGAGCTGGTGAAAAGCGGCGATATTCCGGCCGCGATGGCGCAAGCCTCTGCTTATGCCGCCTGCAGCGTGACCGGTCGCGGCACGCAGCGCTCCTATCCCGACGCGGAAACCTTCCAGCGTTTTCTCAACGTTCACTGAGGTCGAGTTATGCAACCGAACATTGTTCAGCAATCTGATGGCTATCTGAATAAAACGCCGCTGTTCCAGTTCATTTTGCTCTCGTGCCTGTTCCCGTTGTGGGGCTGTGCGGCGAGTCTGAACGACATCCTGATCACCCAGTTCAAAAGCGTGTTCGCGTTAAGCGATTTCGCCAGCGCGCTGGTGCAGAGTGCGTTCTACGGCGGCTACTTCCTGATCGCCATTCCGGCCTCGCTGGTGATCCGCAAAGCCACCTATAAACTGGCGATTTTGCTGGGACTGGCGCTGTATATCGTGGGCTGCGTGCTGTTCTATCCCGCTTCGCACATGGCGACCTACACCATGTTCCTCGCGGCGATTTTCGCCATCGCTATCGGTTTGAGCTTCCTCGAAACCGCTGCCAATACCTATAGCTCGATGATTGGTCATCGCGATCACGCCACGCTGCGCCTCAATATCAGCCAGACGTTCTATCCGGTCGGTGCATTAATGGGGATCGTGCTGGGCAAATATCTGGTATTCCAGGAGGGCGACAGTCTGGAAAGTCAGCTGGCGGGCATGAACGCTGAACAGGCGCATGCGTTCCGTCTCACTATGCTCGAGCACACGCTGGAACCCTACAAATATCTGGTGATGGTTTTGGTGGTGGTGATGCTGCTGTTCCTGTTCACCCGCTATCCGCGCTGTAAGCCGGAAAGCAGTGAAAAATCCCTGCCGTCGCTCGGCGAGACCTTCCGCTATCTGGCGGCGAATCGTCACTTCAAACGCGGCATTGTGGCGCAGTTCCTGTATGTCGGCATGCAGGTGGCGGTGTGGTCGTTCACCATTCGTCTGGCGCTGACGCTTGGCGCGATCAATGAGCGTCATGCCTCTAACTTCATGATCTATAGCTTCATCGGTTTCTTTATCGGTAAATTTATCGCCAACTTCCTGATGACGCGCTTCCGTGCGGAGAAAGTGTTGATTGCCTACTCGCTGCTGGGTGTTCTCGCGCTGGCGTATGTGATGTTTGTGCCGAACTTTACTGCCGTGTATGCCGCGATCTTTGTCAGCGCGCTGTTTGGTCCATGCTGGGCGACGATCTATGCCGGTACGCTGGCGACTGTCGATAATAAATACACCGAAGTGGCGGGCGCGTTTATCGTGATGTCGATTGTCGGTGCCGCCTTTATTCCTGCGATTCAGGGCTTCGTCTCCGATCATCTGGGATCCATGCAGCTGGCGTTCGGCGTTTCGCTGCTGTGCTTCGCCTGGGTCGGTTACTTCTTCTGGGGCGAGCTGCGCCATAAAAAGCAGGCGGAAGCGGCCGGTCGTTTAGTCGAGGAGATGCCATGAAAACCCGTTTACCGTTACGTCGTGAGCAGTTTCACGAAACGCCCGCCACGCTGCTGCGCAACGAGACGTTCCACGTCGAGCTGTTTCGCTATCCCGCAGGCGTGGAAGCGGTGCGCATCAGCAACCCACGCGGCACGGTGATCGTGCTGCCGTTTTACGGTCAGATGGTGTGGGACGCCAACTTTGACGGCCATTCGCTCACCATGGGCCACAGCTTTAAGCAGCCGCTGCCCGGCAGTTCGATCATTGATACCTACGGCTGCTTTGCTTTCCACTCTGGGCTGCTGGCTAACGGCTGCCCGGCAGAGGATGACGAACATCCGCTGCACGGCGAAATGGCCTGCGCGCGCATGGACAGCGCGTGGATGGTGCTGGAGGAGGATCGCGTGTCGCTGGAGGGCGAAACCGAGTATGTGAAGGGCTTCGGCCATCACTATCTTGCCGCACCGGCGGTGCGCCTTGAGGCCAATGCGGCGCGCCTGCACATCGAGATGAACGTCACCAACCTGGCGGGTGCGCCGATGCCGCTGCAGTATATGTGTCATCTGAACAGCGCCTGGCTGGATCAAGGCCGTTTCCAGCAGTCGATCCCGACCGATGCTTTCCAGTTGCGCAGCTCGATCCCGGCACACGTGAAGCCTACACCGCAGTGGCGCGCGTATACCGATCGGCTGTCGCGCGATCCGCAGGCGTTTCAGCAGCTGGATCAACCTGAGATGTGCGATCCGGAGATCGTGTTCTTTGCGGACGATCTCCAGCAGTACGGCGATGAGATGCAGTTCGAACTGCACTCACCGCAGGGATTTGCCCTGATGACGCGCTTCTCCAGCCAGCAATTCCCGCACGCCACGCGCTGGATGCTGCACAACCGCGATCAGCAGGTCGCCGCCTATGTGCTGCCGTCAACCTGCCGCCCGGAAGGTTTCAAAGCAGCGCAGCGCGCCGACACGTTGATTGAGTTGGCACCTGGCGAACAGCGTCACTTTAGCGTTGAAACTGGTATTTTGTAGGGGCGCCATTTATGGCGACCTGGTTTCCAGGTGCGCATGAATGCGCACCCTACGAAAATGATGCAACTAAATCGCCACCAACCCGCGCACGCCGTCAGCTTCCATTGCGGAGCCGGCACCGCGCTGCACGATCTCGCCGCGCGACATCACCAGATAGCTATCGGCCAGTTCGGCGGCGAAATCGTAAAACTGCTCGACGAGCAGAATCGCCATATCGCCGCGCTGCGCCAGTTGGCGGATCACCGCACCGATCTCCTTGATCACCGACGGCTGGATCCCTTCGGTGGGTTCATCGAGGATCAACAGCTTTGGTGAACAGGCGAGGGCGCGGCCAATTGCCAATTGCTGCTGCTGTCCGCCCGACAGATCGCCGCCGCGGCGTGCTTTCATCTCACGCAGCACCGGGAACAGTCGATAAATCTCCTCCGGCACCGCTTTGGCCTGTGCGCCAGAAAAACGCGCCAGCCCCATCAGCAGATTCTCTTCCACCGTCAGGCGCGGGAAAATTTCGCGCCCCTGCGGCACATAAGCGATACCCGCCTGCACGCGCTGGTGTGGCTTGCGGCTGTTGATCACGTTATCCTGCCAGCGAATCTCGCCGGACTTGGCCGGAATTAGCCCCATCAAACATTTCAGCAGCGTGGTTTTGCCCACGCCGTTGCGTCCCAGCAGGCAGGTAATTTCACCCGGTTTCGCTTCAAACGACAGGCCGCGCAGAATGTGGCTGCCGCCGTAATATTGATTCAGTTCCGCGACTTGCAGCATATTAACGCCCCAGATAAACGTCGATAACCCGATCGTCCGCCTGCACTTCGCGTAACGATCCCTCGGCCAAAACCTGGCCCTGATGCAGCACGGTGACGTGATCGGCAATGGTTTCAACAAAGCCCATGTCATGCTCAACCACCATCAGCGAATGCTTCCCGGCGAGGCTGCGAAACAGCTCGGCGGTGTACTCGGTTTCGGCATCGGTCATGCCGGCCGCCGGTTCATCCAGCAGCAGCAGATGCGGGTCCTGCACCAGCAACATGCCGATCTCCAGAAACTGCTTCTGACCGTGCGACAGCAAACCGGCTTTGCGCTGGCGTTCACCGCCCAGCCGCAGCAGTTTCAGCACCTCATCAATGCGATCCTGCTGCTCGCCGTTCAGCCGCGCACGCAGACTTGCCCACACCGATTTGTCATTTTTCAGCGCGATTTCCAGATTCTCAAACACCGTCAGCGCTTCGAAAACCGTGGGTTTCTGGAACTTGCGTCCAATACCGGCACGCGCGATCTCCACCGGCGACATTTTGCTGAGATCGGTATCCTGGTCGTAGATCACCTGGCCATTATCCGGCCGGGTTTTACCGGTGATCACATCCATCAGCGTGGTTTTTCCCGCGCCGTTGGGGCCGATCACGCAGCGCAATTCGCCGACGCCGATCTTCAGCGAGAGATCGGTTAGCGCGCGGAAACCGTCGAATGACACGTTGATCTTCTCCAGCTGCAATACTGGATCGGTTTGTTCACGATGACGATCCGAGGGATGAGGTTGGGTAAACAGTTGTTCAGTCATCACGCCTCCGGCGCAGCAGGCCAATCACGCCACGCGGCAGGAACAGCGTGACCAGGATAAACATCAGGCCAAGGAAGAACAGCCAATATTCCGGGAAGGCGACGGTAAACCAGCTTTTGGCCCCGTTGACGATGGCGGCACCGAGCAGCGGACCAATCAAGGTGCCGCGTCCGCCCAGCGCCACCCAAATCGCCGCCTCAATCGAGTTGGTCGGCGACATCTCGCTGGGATTGATAATGCCGACCTGCGGCACATAGAGCGCGCCCGCCAGCCCGCACAGCACCGCCGAAAGCGTCCAGACAAACAGCTTGAAGCCTTTGGGATCGTAACCGACGAACATCAGGCGGTTCTCCGCATCGCGCACGGCGGTCAGCACACGGCCAAACTTGCTGCGTGCCAGCGCGAAGCCAATGCCGAGGCTCACCAGCAACAGCAGCACCGTGGCGACAAACAGCCCGATGCGCGTGCCGGTCGCAGTGACGTTAAAGCCAAGCAGCGTGGTAAAGCCGGTAAAACCGTTGTTGCCGCCGAAGCCGGTTTCGTTGCGGAAAAACAGCAGCATGCCGGCGTAGGTCAGCGCCTGCGTCATGATCGAGAAGTAGACGCCTTTGATTTTCGAGCGGAAGGCGAAGAAGCCAAACACCAGCGCCAGCAAACCCGGCACCAGCATGATCAGGCACAGCGCCCAGGCAAAATGTTGCGTGCCCGCCCAGAACCACGGCAGTTCGTTCCATGAAAGGAAGGACATAAACGCGGGCAAGCCGTCGCCGGATGCCTGACGCATCAAATACATGCCCATCGCATAGCCGCCAAGCGCGAAGAACAGGCCGTGACCCAGCGACAGCAGCCCAGCGTATCCCCACACCAAATCGAGCGCTACCGCGACCACGGCGTAACAGAGAATCTTGCCGACCAGCGTCAGCGTGTAGGTGGAGATCGCCAGCGGATGCGTGGCGGGCAGCAGGGCGCAGAACGGCAGCACCAACAGCAGCGCGGCGATCACCACGCCAAGGCTGATGGTCAGGCGCGGCGCTTTGCGCGCGATGGTTAACGTCATTGGCTGGCTCATCAGTCAATCACCCTCCCTTTGAAGGCAAACAGGCCCTGCGGACGTTTCTGGATAAACAGCACGATCAGCACGAGGATGAGGATTTTGCCGAGCACTGCGCCAATCTGCGGCTCCAGCACTTTGTTAAGAATGCCGAGGCCAAAGGCCGCCACCACGGTGCCCGCCAGTTGGCCGACGCCGCCCAGCACCACCACAAGGAAGGAGTCGATGATGTAGCCTTGACCGAGCTCCGGCCCGACGTTGCCGAGCTGCGACAGCGCCACGCCGCCGAGTCCAGCGATGCCGGAACCGAGTCCAAACGCCAGCATATCGATGCGTCCGGTCGGCACGCCGCAGCAGTCGGCCATCGCGCGGTTCTGCGTCACGGCTCGCACGCTTAGGCCGAGGCGGGTTTTATTCAGCAGCAGCCAGGTGAGGCCCAGCACGGCAAACACAAACAGGATCACCGCGATACGGTTGTACGGCAGCACCAGATTGGGCAGCAGCTGCAGCCCGCCGGAGAGCCAGCCTGGGTTAGCCACCTCCAGGTTCTGCGCGCCAAACAGCATACGCACCAGCTGAATCAGCATCAGGCTGATGCCCCAGGTTGCGAGCAGCGTTTCCAGCGGACGTCCGTACAGATGGCGGATGATGGTGCGCTCCAGCAACATGCCCATGCAGGCGGTAACCAGAAACGCCACCGGCAGCGCCAGCAGCGGATACCACGCCAGCCACTGCGGTGCGAACTGCTGGAACAGGCTTTGCACAAACCAGGTCGCGTAGGCGCCCAGCATCAGCATTTCGCCATGCGCCATGTTGATCACGCCGAGCAGGCCGTAGGTGATGGCCAGGCCCAGCGCCGCTAATAACAAGATCGATCCCAGCGATAAGCCGGTAAACGCCTGGCCAAGCAGATCGCCCCACATCAGGCGCTGTTTAATCTGCTTCAGGCTGGCTGCGGCGGCGTCACGCACGCGGGCATCGGATTCATTGCTGGCTTGGGTTAAGCGCGTGAGGCTGGCCTGAATATTGGGATCGCTGGATTCGCCGAGCAGTTTGACGGCTTTGAGGCGCAGCGCCGCATCCGGGCTGGCGAGTTGCAGATTGGCCGCTGCCATGAGTAGCACGTCGTGCACTTTCGCGTCTTTTTCCTGCGCGAGACGCTGTTCAATCAGCGGCAGCATATCGGCGACGCCATCGTTTTGCAGTTGTTGTGCGGCACGTAAACGGATCGCGGCATCGTCACTCACCAGCTGGTGGGCGGCGAGGGCGCTGGCGATCAGCACGCGCAGGCGGTTATTCATAAATAGCTTTTTAGTGTCGCCGCTGGGTTGTTGCGCGCTGTCGAGCGGCTGCAGCGTCTCGCCCTGTTTGCTGAACGGCTGCTGCTTTTGGTCGATGACCACGGTTTCATTGCGCAGCGCCTGCAGCAGCGGCAGGCGATTAGCCTGCGGTGCAGCGGCCCACTGCTGGAGCAGCGTGGCTTGTTGCGTGCGGCTGGCGGCCGCGAAGTCTGCGCCATCGCCCGCCTGGGCGAGCCAGGGCAGCAGTAACAGCAGACAGCAGAGATAACGGCGGATTGTCATGGTTCTGGCCCTGATGGTGAGAAGTTGTGCTGGGTTTGGATTGGTGTTGCTGTCCCCCATCCCGGCCTTCCCCCATAAATGGGGGAAGGAGACGCAGCCAAATGCATGTTCATTGCTGGCATTGGGCAACGTCTTCCTCCCCCATTTATGGGGGAGGACCGAGGAGGGGGACAGCCAGCACAACCCCTTACTGCGTTGATTTCACCGGATGATCTGGCTTCTTATCGTTACCCGCGATGTACGGGCTCCACGGCTGGGCGCGCACCGGTTGCTCGGTCTGCCACACCACGTTGAACTGACCGTTCTCTTCCACTTCGCCAATCATCACTGGCTTGTGCAGGTGATGGTTGGTTTTATCCATGGTCAGGGTGAAACCGTCTGGCGCTTTGAAGGTTTGTCCCGCCATCGCCGCGCGCACTTTATCCACATCGGTGGTGCCCGCTTTCTCTACCGCCTGCGCCCACATATGCAGGCCAACGTAGGTCGCTTCCATCGGATCGTTGGTCACCACGGTGTTAGCGTTCGGCAAGTTGTGCGCCTTGGCGTATGCGCGGTAATCCGCGACAAATTTGGCGTTGGTTGGGTTATCCACCGACTCGAAGTAGTTCCACGCCGCTAACTGTCCGACCAGCGGTTTGGTATCGATACCGCGCAATTCTTCCTCGCCGACCGAGAAGGCGATCACTGGAATATCCGTGGCTTTGATGCCCTGGTTGGCCAGCTCTTTGTAGAACGGCACGTTGGAGTCGCCGTTGATGGTGGAGATCACCGCCGTTTTGCCACCGGCAGAGAACTTCTTAATGTTGGAGACGATGGTCTGATAATCGCTGTAACCAAACGGCGTATAGACCTCTTCGATGTCTTTATCCTGTACGCCTTTGGTGTGCAGGAAGGCGCGCAGAATCTTGTTGGTGGTGCGCGGATAGACGTAGTCGGTGCCCAGCAGGAAGAAGCGTTTTGCGCTGCCGCCATCTTCACTCATCAGGTATTCCACCGCCGGAATCGCCTGCTGGTTCGGCGCGGCGCCGGTGTAGAATACGTTCGGTGACATCTCTTCGCCTTCGTACTGCACCGGATAGAACAGCAGGCCGTTTAGCTCCTCAAACACCGGCAGCACCGATTTACGCGATACCGAAGTCCAGCAGCCAAACACCGCCGCCACTTTGTCCTGGGTCAGCAGCTGGCGCGCTTTCTCAGCGAACAGCGGCCAGTTGGAGGCCGGATCGACCACCACCGGTTCCAGCTTTTTGCCCAGCACGCCGCCTTTGGCGTTGATCTCATCGATAGTCATCAGCGCCACATCCTTCAGCGGCGTTTCGGAGATCGCCATGGTGCCGGAGAGCGAGGACATAATGCCCACCTTGATGGTGTCAGCAGCCTGCGCCGCAAAGGCAAAGCCCATGCTGGCAACAGAGGCAGAGAGCGCGAAAGCCTTGAGCAACGAACGTCTTTTCATCAGTAAACCCCTCACGATGTTTGTATTGTTATTCAATGGGTTGAAGTCGAGCCTGCTGTAACATATGCAATGTGATCTTTCTGACCTCTGCCTTACTGACGGCGATGTGGTCGGTTAAAATGCGCTGCGCCTCCTCGGTTTGTTGCTGGAAAATCGCCCGTAAAATCTGGGCGTGCTCGCGGTATGTCGCCTCCATTCGGTCGTCACGGGTAAAATCGAGACGGCGAATGATGCGGATTTTTTCGGTCAGTTCGGCGTGGATGCGCGCCATCTCCTGATTGCCAGCGGCGGCCACCAGCGCCATGTGAAAAGCTTCATCCTGCGCCGAAACCGCTTTGCCATCGGCCAGCGGCGGCGCATCGATCCAGAAGCTTTTCAGCGCGGTCAGCATGTCAATGCACTGCGGTGCGGGCAGCGCGCACAGGCGGCGCACCGCTTCGCACTCCAGCACGGTGCGAAAGTCGTACAGCTCTTCGAAATATTCGAAGTCGAACGGCTTCACCTGCCAGCCGCTGCGGAACCACACTTCGACATAGCCCTCGCGCTCCAGCCAGAACAGCGCCTGACGCACCGGCGTGCGGCTCACTTCCAGCCGATCGGCGATTTCGTTTTCGCTGAAGCGGTCGCCCGGCATCAGACGGAACTCAAAAATGTCCTGCTTCAGCGCCTGATAAACCTTCTCGGCCAGCGCTTCCGGGCGACCTTTGCTACGAGGGCTTGTGTTCATGCCAACTCCTTATTCCAGCCACAGCAGGGCATCGCCCGGACTCACCGGACGTCCTGCCTGGCAGGCAATGCGTTTCACCGTGCCCGCCTGCGGCGCGACAATCGCCAGTTCCATTTTCATCGCTTCCACGATGATCAGCGTTTGACCGGCTTCCACCACATCGCCCGGCTGCACCAGCACTTTCCAGATGTTGCCGTTCATATCGGCGCACACTGCCAGCGCATCGTCGTCGGCTTCAGCCACCACCAAGGTTTCCTCGCTGGTGAGCGGCGCGTTCTGCTCTTCCTGCGCCCACAGCGTCACTTCCTGTTCAAAGGCGGCAGACTGACGCTGACGGAAATCGCTGATCGACGCGGCGTTTTCCGCGAGGAATTGGTGATGGGCGGCGAAGTCGAATACGGTTTCTTCGATGCGCACCGTGGCGCGGCCTTCGCGGAAGTCATCGCGCAGCTGCGTCAGTTCGTCTTCCGTTACCGGGTAGAAGCGCACCTGATCGAAGAAGTGCAGCAGCCACGGCTCGTCGGCCGCGAACTGATCGTTCTTGAGGAATTTGTTCCAGATTGGCAGCGTGCGGCCCACCAGTTGATAACCGCCAGGTGAATCCATGCCATAGATGCACATGTACATGCCGCCAATGCCGACCGTGCCTTCGGCGGTAAAGGTGCGCGCCGGGCTGTATTTGGAGCTCAGCAGGCGATGGCGTGGATCGATCGGTACCGCGCACGGCGCGCCGAGATAGACATCGCCAAGGCCGAGAATCAGAAAGCTGGCATCAAAAATGGTGTCGCGCACCGCTTCACGACTCGCTAAACCATTAATACGCTGGATAAAATCGACGTTATTTGGCAGCCACGGTGCGCTGGCACGTACGGTTTCTTGATAGCGTTCGACCGCGCCGAGCGTAGCGCTGTCTTCGAAGGCCATCGGCATCCAGACAATGCGTGACGGTACTTTCAGCTGGCTGACATCGCCGAGCCCGGCTTCCAGTTCCAGCAGCAGCTGCATCAGCTGTTTCTGGCTGAGAATCAGGCTGTCGTAGCGCACCTGCAAAGAGCGCACGCCCGGCGACAACTCTTCCACGCCCGGCACTGCGCGTTCACGCAGCGCATTCATCAGCAGATGCACGCGCAGACGCAGCGCCAAATCCAGTACGTTATCGCCGTACTCAATCAGCACATATTTGTCGCCCGCCTGGCGATAAACCGCCGCTGGCGTGGTTGCCGTGGCAGGGATCGCCGCCAGCAAGGTGGCGGAACCGATAGCGCTGGCCGCTAAAGAGGGCACGGCAAAGGCTGGCGCGTGGCTGCTGCGCAGGGTGGCTACGCTGTGCGCCTGGGCTTTTTCCAGCGCCACCGCTTCGTCGGCGCTGATCGGGTGGAAGCGGATTTTATCGCCCGGTTTCACCTGGCCAACTTTCCACAACTCAGCTTTGGCGATGGTTACCGGGCAGACGAAGCCGCCGAGACTTGGGCCGTCGTGCGTCAGGATCACCGGGAAGTCGCCGGTGAAGTTCACCGCGCCGATGGCGTATTCGCAGTCATGCACGTTTGAGGGATGCAGACCGGCTTCGCCACCGTTGGCGCGCGTCCACGTTGGTTTCGGGCCTACCAAACGCACGCCGAGGCGGTTGGAGTTGTAGTGCACCTGCCAGTCGCTGGCAAAGAACTCATCAATCGCCGCCTGGGTGAAGAAATCCGGTGCGCCGTGCGGTCCATATAGCACGCCGATGCGCCATTCCGTACCGTAATGCGGCACCAGCGCATGATCGAGCGCCTGCGGTGCGCTAACCGGCGCGGGCGTGGTGCAGGCGGCGAGCTGCGGCTGAGAGATTGGCAGCATGTCGGCGACGCGTAAGGTGCGTCCGGCGTGGCCGCCAAACTGACCGAGCGAGAAGGTGGAGCGGCTGCCGAGATATTCCGGCACGTCGAACCCGTTGCGCACCGCTAAGTAGGTGCGACAGCCGCTCTGCGCGCGGCCCAACGTCAGCGTTTGTCCTGCTTTGACGCTAACGGGCTGCCAGTACGCAATGCTCTCGCCATCAACGTCGGCTGGGCAATCGGCGCCGGTTAAGGCGATCACTGCATCGCTGTGGAAGCGCAGCGTGGGGCCTTGCAGCGTGAATTCCAGACCGGCGGCGCTGTCGTGGTTGCCGACAATGCGGTTGGCGAGGCGGAAGGCGAAATCGTCCATTGGTCCGGACGGCGGCACGCCGATATCCCAGTAGCCGAGGCGGCCTGGGAAATCCTGAATGCTGCTGAAGGTGCCGGGTTGCAGCACTTCAATCACGCTGGCGGCGGGCGTGAAGCCATCAAGGAAGCGCGTCCACACGCTGCCGCTGCGGAAGGCGTCGGTGGCGACGATCTGACGCAGATAATCAAGGTTGGTGGCGATGCCATGCAGTTGGGTAGCGGCCAGCGCCTGCTGCATCTTTTCCAGTGCCGCTTCGCGCGTGTCAGCATGTACGATCAGTTTGGCGACCATCGGATCGTAATACGCCGAGACTTCGCTGCCGGTAGCGATCCAGCCATCGACGCGCACATCATCCGGGAAACAGACGCCGGTCAACACGCCCGGACTTGGCTGGAAGTTTTTCAGCGGATCTTCAGCGTAGATACGTACTTCAATCGATGCGCCTTGCGGAGCCTGTTGCAGGCGCGCCCAGTCGATGGCATCACCAGCGGCCACTTTCAACATGCACTCAACGAGGTCGAGGCCGGTGACGCATTCGGTGACCGGATGCTCAACCTGCAGGCGAGTATTCACTTCGAGGAAGTAGAAGGCATCCTGTTCGGCGTCGTAGATATATTCCACCGTTCCGGCGCTGCGATAGTTCACCAGTTCGCCGAGGCGAACGGCGGAAGAGAGCAGCGCTTCACGCGTTGCCTGCGGCAGATTCGGTGCCGGCGTTTCTTCCACCACTTTCTGGTTGCGGCGCTGCAGCGAGCAGTCGCGTTCACCGAGGGCGATGACTTTGCCGCTGCCGTCGCCAAAAATCTGCACTTCAACGTGGCGTGCGCGGTCAATGCAGCGTTCTAAAAACACGCCCGCATCGCTGAAGAACTGCTCGCCCAGACGGCGCACGCTCTCCCACGCATTGCCCAGCGCATCGGCGTCGGCGCAGCGCGTCAGGCCAATGCCGCCGCCGCCCGCGGTGCTTTTCAGCATCACCGGATAACCGATGGTGTCGGCGGCGCTCAGGGCTTCATCCAGCGAACTCAGCAGCGGCGTGCCCGGTGTCATCGGCACGCCCGCGCTGGCAGCTAACTCACGCGCGCGGTGTTTCAGGCCAAATTCGCCAATCTGCTGCGCGGTCGGGCCGACAAAGGCGATGCCGGCTTTTTCACAGGCATCGGCAAACGGCAGGCTTTCTGACAGGAAACCGTAGCCCGGCCAGATGGCTTCGGCACCGGTTTCCTGCGCGGCGGCGAGGATTTTATCGATGCGTAAATAGCTGTCGCTGGCTTTGTCGCCGCCGAGGGCGATGGCCACATCAGCGTCTTTGACGTGGCGCGCGTTGCGATCGGCATCGGAATAGACGGCAACGCTTTTCACGCCGAGGCGTTTTAAAGTGCGGATGGCGCGGCAGGCGATTTCGCCACGGTTAGCAATCAGAACGGTGCTGAACATGCTTATTTACTCCCCAGAGATGCCAGCCAGTTGCGCCAGCCGCCAAATTCGGTAATTTCCAGCGCCTGCGACAGCACGGCCGGTTCACAGATAAAGCCTTTGACGATGCGTCCGTCGGCCAGCGTCAGCGAGCCAATGCCGAGCGGGGCCGGGATTTCCGCCACGAACTCGCCAAAGCGCGCCAGCGGGATATCCCACAGTTCTACGGTGATCGCCGCACCGCTTTCACCACGCAGCAGGCCCGGCTTCTTAATCGGGCCATCGAGCAGGGCGAACAGGCGGTAATTGCTGGCGGTTTGCGTCTCTTCGACTAACACCGCCTGGCGTGTAGTGAGCTGGAAGTTGAGCGGCATGCCGGTGAGGTGCGCGCCCACCACCGCCACGCGGACGTGATCGGCAGAAACCGGTAATGCGCCTTGCTGAGCAGGCTGCGCTTTGCCGGTGGCACCGAGCGGCAGCGCCATCTGCTGCTGCCAGCGCACACCAAAACCGGCCAGCGCGCGATCCTGCCAGGCAGGCGCAATCAGCGTGATGCCGGCGGGCAAACCATCGGCGCGGAAGGGCGCAGGCAGCGCCAGCGCGCTGAGATCGGCGAGGTTGGTAAAGTTGGTGTAGGTGCCGAACTGCGAGTTGTAATGCACCGGCTCTTGCTGCATTTCGGCCAGCGTATGGATGGTTGGCGAGGTGGGCACCACCAGCGCATCGAACTGCGCCAGCGTTTGCTGAATCTGACGCGTCAGTTCGGCGCGCAGATATTCCGCCTGATAGGCTTCGACCGCCGTGTATTTCAGGCCGCTGCTGACGATGCCGTACACCACCGGATCCATCTCTTCCGGACGATGGATCATCTCGCCCACCGCCACGGTGCGTTCGGCAACCCACGGACCGTAATAGAGCTGCTCGGCTAATTGATGGAATAGTGAAAAGTCGATCGGATGCAGCGTTGCGCCGCCAACCTGCAATTGCTCCAGCGCCGCCAGCCATGCCGCTTCGGCCTGCTTATCACCAAAGAACTCGGGCGTGGCGGGAATGGCGAAATCGGGCTGCGCTTTGAAGCGGGCTGGCGCGGTGTGCGGATTGCTGCGCGAATAGGCATCGCCCGCGTCATAGCCGCCCGCTGCGGTTGCCACGGCATAGGCATCGTCGACCGTTAACGCGAACACGGAAATGGTGTCATTGAGGCGGCAAGCCGGCACCACGCCGCTGGCGGAGAACCAGCCTTTGGTCGGCTTGAGGCCAACGATGTTGTTGAAACCGGCGGGCACGCGGCCCGAACCGGCGGTGTCGGTGCCGAGTGAGAAGCCCACCAAACCGCGCGCCAACACTGACGCTGAACCGGAGCTGGAGCCGCCGCTGACGTAATCAGGGTTGAAAGTGTTGCTCACCGCGCCAAACGGCGAACGCGTGCCGACTAAGCCGGTGGCGTATTGGTCGAGGTTGGTTTTGCCAATCACCACCGCGCCTGCTGCTTTGAGCTGCGCGACGACAAAGGCATCGGCTTCGGCGGTGTAGGTGAAGGCCGGGCAGGCAGCGCTGGTCGGCCAGCCGGCGACATCGATATTATCTTTTACCGCAAACGGCACGCCAAACAGCGGCAGCGCGGCCGGGTTGCGTTGATAGCTCGCCAGCAGCGGTTCAATTTGTGCCTGCAGCTGCGCTGGCGTGGCGAGATAGAGCCAGGCGTTATCCTGCGCGTCGATGGCGTCGAGATGGGCCGCCAGCAAAGCGGTAATTTGTTGTGGATCCTGTTGGTAACTGCGTTGCCAATCCTGGAGCGTAAAGCCAAAGGTCGATGCCATGAGTGAATTCCAACTGGTATACAAGATGGAATTCAACAGAGCAAAGCGCGTGCCATTTTTGTAAGCCGATGAAACCGCGTAGTTAATTGATGTGTAATACGTTTTTCTGATGATAAATTGCACAATGGCGGCGCAAACGCTGCGCAATGGCGGTGCGCGAGCGTAAATTTTGTGAAGAACATGGCAAGAGACGGTTGGCCTGGTTAGCATGAAGGATGTCTGGCATGAGCTGGATCGCAGCACTGAGAGGAGAGCGTAATGGAGAAGTGGCGTTACTGGATGCTAGGGATCTGTCTGGTCAGCACGGCCAGCAGCGTATGGGCCGATTCGCTGGATCAGCAGCGACAGCGCTATGCGCAAATCAAGCAAGCCTGGGATAACAAGCAGATGGACCAGGTGACGCAGCTGATGCCGACGCTGCAGGATTATCCGCTCTACCCGTATCTGCAATATCGCCTGCTGGCGCAAGATCTCGATCAAGAGACGCCGCTGGCGGTGAAGAACTTTATTCAACAGTATCCCACGCTGCCACCGGCGCGCTCGCTCTCAACGCGCTTTGTGAATGTGCTGGCGAACCGCCAGGATTGGCAGGGTCTGCTCAGCTTCAGCCCGGATGAACCCAAGCCGGTGCAGGCGCGCTGTAACTGGTATTACGCCAAGTGGGCCACTGGCCAGCAGCAGGCGGCATTTGCCGGTGCGAAAGAGATTTGGCTGCGCGGCACCGCATTGCCGAACGACTGCGACAAACTGTTCTCGGTATGGCAGGCCAGCGGGCAACTCTCGCCGATTACCATTCTCGAGCGCATTCGTCTGGCGATGAAAGCCGGTAACGACAGCCTGGTGAATTACCTGGCGAAAATGCTGCCGGCGGATTATCAAACCACCGCCAGCGCGCTGATTGCGCTGCAGCAGAATCCGCAAACCGTTACCACCTTTGCCAGCACCATGGGGCCAACCGATTTCACCCGCATGGCGACCAGCTACGCCTTCGCCCGTGTGGCGCGTGAGGATATGGACAACGCGCGCATGATGATCCCGCAACTTGTGCAGGCGCAGAAGATGAGCCAGGCCGATGAGCAGGATCTGAAAGAGACTGTGGTGTGGCGCATGATGGGCGCGGATCTCACCAGCGAGCAGGCACGCTGGCGTGATGCGGTGGTGATGAACAGCGAATCCACCGCGCTGGTGGAGCGCCGCGTACGGCTGGCGCTGAGCCAGAACGATCGTCGTGGTCTCAATACCTGGATCGCGCGTTTGCCGGTGGAAGCCAAAGAGAAAGATGAGTGGCAATACTGGCAGGCCGATCTGCTGATTTCGCAAGGCCGCAAAGAGGAAGCCAACGATATTCTGCGTAAGCTGATGCAGGCGCGCGGCTTCTATCCGATGGTCGCGGCGCAGCGCTTGGGCGTGGAGTATCCGTTGCAGGTCGATAAGGCACCGGCAGCTGATAGCAGCGTGACGCAAGGTGCGGAAATGGCACGCGTGCGCGAGCTGATGTATTGGGGATTGGATAACCTGGCGCGCAGCGAATGGGCCAATCTGATCTCCAGCAAAACCCGTTCGCAGCAGCAGATGCTGGCGCGTTACGCTAACGAGCAGGATTGGTGGGATCTCAGCGTGCAGGCCACCATCACTGCAAAAATGTGGGATAGCCTGAAAGAGCGCTTCCCGCTGGCGTGGCAAAATCTGTATCAGCAATACACCAGCGACAAAGGCATTCCGCAGAGTTATGCGATGGCGATTTCGCGTCAGGAGAGCGCGTGGAACCCGAAAGCGCGTTCACCG
This sequence comes from Pantoea trifolii, assembly GCF_024506435.1. Classification (NCBI taxonomy): domain Bacteria; kingdom Pseudomonadati; phylum Pseudomonadota; class Gammaproteobacteria; order Enterobacterales; family Erwiniaceae; genus Pantoea; species Pantoea trifolii. The sequence goes on from NZ_JANIET010000001.1 coordinate 713,865, forward strand.
GTGGGCGCCAGCGGATTGATGCAGGTGATGCCTGGCACAGCGACGCATACCGTGAAGATGTATAACATTCCCGGCTATGTGAACAGCAGCCAGCTGCTGGATCCGCAGACCAATATTCAGATCGGGACGCAGTATCTGGAGTACGTCTATCAGCAGTTTGGTCAGAATCGCATCTTCTCCACGGCCGCCTATAACGCCGGTCCGGGACGCGTGCGCAGCTGGCAGAAAACCAGCGGCGGTAATCTGGATGCGGTGGCGTTTATCGAAACCATTCCGTTCTCAGAAACGCGTGGCTACGTGAAAAACGTGTTGGCCTACGATGCCTATTACCGCTACTTCATGGGCAAACCGGACAAGATTCTCGCCGACAGTGAGTGGAATCGCCAGTATTGACTGTGCTATGCTTCCGTACTCGTTAATGAGTACGGAAGCCCTTCATGAGCCAACCCCTTTCTTCCCAGCCGGAATCGGCTCAGCCTGTTGAAGATAACTGGCTGCGTTTTATCGAACTGATGCAAAACGCGTTTGCCGATGGCGTAGCGCTGCCCTTATTACAACTGATGATGACGCCGGATGAACGTGAATCCTACGGGACGCGTTTGCGCATTATTGAAGAGTTGATGAGCGGCGAGATGAGCCAGCGTGAACTGAAGAATGAGTTAGGCGTGGGCATTGCCACCATTACACGTGGCTCCAACAGTCTGAAAGAGGCGCCGCCAGAGCTAAAACGCTGGCTGGAAGCGCGTCTCGGCCGCGATTAACGCTGGCTGTACAGCGGATGCGTGAACGGACACAGCGCCAGAATCAACGCCTGATGGTAGACGCTGGAGCGGCTCAGCAGGCCGTGGGTTAAGGCTCCAATCGCGCCGCCTTTGTGTTTGATATTCTCCACGCCGGTTAAGCGTGCCATCTCATCACCCAATTCATGCCCGGCAGCTAAGCCTGTCACGACAATCGGCGGCAGCGTAAAGCTGGCCGAACGTGATTCCCCGCGCTGCTGCGCGTTTTCAATCACCATCCACGCAAAGGCGCAATCGCCTTCAATGCCCGCTTCAATCGCCACCCAGTAATCGGCCTGTGGACGCGCCTGACGCGCGTTCTCTACCCGCTGGCGTGCGCCAGTTCGCGTTTCAACATCACTAAGTGGCTGGGCTGAGACGCCGCTCTCGACCTTAACCCCGTCGATGTGGCAGGATCCTTCGCCGAAAACGTCGTTGAACGCCTGAGCAATCGCGCGAATTTTTGCCGGGTTGATGGTGGCTGCGACAACATGGTACATAATTGTTTGAACCCTCGAGGCAAATTTGTCGCAGTATAACGGAAATTAAGCATGCTACAGGTCTATCTTGTTCGTCACGGTGAAACGGTATGGAATGCGGCCCGACGCATTCAGGGGCAGTCTGACAGCCCGTTAACGGAAAAAGGTGAGCAGCAGGCGCATCAGGTGGGCGAGCGGGTGAAATCGCTGGGCATTACTCACGTGATAGCCAGCGATTTGGGACGTACGCGGCGTACGGCAGAGATTATCGCCGACGCGTGTGGCTGCACCGTTACGCTCGATGCGCGTCTGCGTGAGCTGAATATGGGCTGCCTGGAACAACGTCCACTCGACGGCTTAACCGAAGAAGAGGAAAACTGGCGTAAAACGCTGGTGGATGGCACTACGGCTGGGCGTATTCCGGGTGGCGAATCGATGGCGGAAATGGCAGCGCGTATGCACGAAGCGCTGAATGCGCTGCTTGAGCTGCCTGCGGGTAGCCGTCCACTGATTGTCAGCCACGGCATGGCGCTGGGCGTGCTGGTCAGCACCATTCTCGGTTTGCCTGCGCATGCGGAGCGTCGTTTACGTCTGCGTAACTGCTCGATTTCACGCGTGGATCATCAGCAGAGCGCGTGGCTGGCGGCCGGTTGGGTGGTTGAGACGGCGGGGGATGTGTCGCATCTGGATGCGCCTGCGCTGGATGAGTTGCAGCGCTGATCGGATGTGATGAATAAAGAGGTCGCCATGAATGGCGACCCTACGAACGGATTAATGGTTCTGTGGGCGAATCGGAATCAGGTATTCGCAGCGGATTTCCGTTGGCGGCTCGCTCCGCTTCTTACCACCGTGCGTGAAGAAACGCTCGATGTCCTGTCCCTGACGACGCACTAATCCCAGCGTCGGCATGCAGGTGCCGTACAGCAGCAGGATGAATTCACCCAGCGCGCTGCGCGCACCGTTGTAGGTGAACTGAACATAATCGCCCGCTTCCAACACCACGCTCTGATTCGACTGCATGCTTTTTGCCAGCTGATCGGCAGGCACCGCAGTGGTGTAGAGAATCTCCTGCTCATCATCCTTTTCCTGGCTGGCACGCACCTGATGCAGGCCGTACAGCACTGGCGGCACCGTGTCGGTTTCCAGCAGGAACTGTTTCCAGAAATGCATGCGCATCTCATCGCGGTAGCTGGAAATCTGCTCCAGCGTGCAGGAGTAACTCTGCGTTTGGCCGACCAGCACTGTTTCAGGCAGCGTAACAAACTGCGCTTCCGGAATGCTGTTATCGTCGAGGCGAATCGGTGGGCGAATGCCAAACGAGTTCCACTCCGACGAGCGACGATACCAGGCAGGCGTTTGATTGAACTGCTTTTTAAACGCACGGGTAAAGGTCTGCTGCGAGTCGAAGCGATATTGTAAAGCGATGTCGAGGATGGGGCGGCTGGTCAGGCGTAATGCCACCGCGGCTTTCGACAGCCGACGCGCGCGAATATACGCACCAATCGCGTGGCTGGTTACTTCCTTGAACATCCGCTGCAGATGCCACTTGGAATAGCCTGCTTTCTGCGCAACGTGATCTAATGAAAGCGGTTGATCCAGATGGCTCTCCAGCCAGACAAGCAAATCGCGAATGATACCGGCTTGGTCCATAAAACATCCTCATAACTCTCTGGTGGCGCAACTATGAAGTCGTCGAATAATAGCACGAAATGCACAAAAGCGTGGGGGCGGTTTGCTAATCGAGTGTGCTAAGTCAATGCGGGTTGAAACCCGTTTAGATTTGGTTCTGTGTTCGATTGACAGTACATTACATTCTCATCTATTCGATTGGCAATGGTAACTCAATGACAATAGCTCGTATTCTTATAATCACGTTGGCAACATATGCATTCAGTGCTGGCGTTCAGGCCGAAGAGATCGGCTCAGTTGACACGGTGTTCAAGATATTCGGCCCCGATCATAAGATCGTGGTGGAAGCCTTCGATGACCCGGACGTAAAAAATGTAACCTGTTATATCAGCCGGGCAAAAACCGGCGGTATCAAAGGGGGATTAGGTTTGGCGGAAGACACGTCCGACGCGGCCATCTCCTGTCAACAGGTGGGACCGGTAGAGCTTAGCGAGAAAATCGCACAAGGCAAGGCACAAGGTGAAGTGGTATTCAAAAAGCGCACATCGCTGGTGTTTAAGAAGCTGCAGGTGGTGCGCTTCTTTGACCAGAAACGTCATGCGCTGGTGTACCTAAGCTATTCTGACAAAGTGGTGGATGGATCGCCGAAAAATGCGCTGAGCGCCGTGCCGATTATGCCATGGCATTAATGCAGACATAAAAAAACGCCCTGACGGGCGTTTTTTCTTTCAACTCTTAATCCTGCAATTCGCCGCAGAAGCGGTAACCTTCGCCGTGAATAGTGGCAATGATTTCTGGCGTATCTGGCGTGGATTCGAAATGCTTACGGATGCGGCGGATGGTGACATCCACGGTACGGTCATGCGGCTTCAGCTCGCGGCCGGTCATCTTCTTCAGTAAGTCACCACGCGTCTGGATTTTGCCTGGGTTCTCACAGAAGTGCAGCATGGCGCGGAATTCACTGCGCGGCAGCTTGTACTGGTCGCCGTTCGGGCTGATCAGTGAGCGGCTGTTGATATCCAGCTCCCAACCATTAAAGCGATAGCTTTCAACCGTACGTCGCTCTTCGCTTGGCATCGCCAGATTCATGGTACGCGACAGCAAGTTGCGTGCACGAATCGTCAACTCACGCGGATTGAACGGTTTGGTGATGTAATCATCGGCACCGATTTCCAGACCGAGGATTTTATCCACTTCATTATCACGGCCGGTCAGGAACATCAGCGCGACGTTTGCTTGTTCACGCAGTTCGCGTGCCAGCAGCAAACCGTTTTTACCTGGCAGGTTGATATCCATAATCACCAGGTTGACGTCATTTTCCGTCAAAACCTGATGCATCTCGGCGCCGTCGGTGGCTTCATAGACCACGTAACCTTCTGCCTCAAAGATACTTTTGAGGGTGTTACGCGTGACCAGTTCGTCTTCAACGATAAGAATGTGCGGGGTCTGCATGTTTCGCTACCTAAAATTTGCCAACAAATCGAAAACAGGGCGTACGTCGGTTACGCTATTTTGCTGCAACCGGTATACGAAATAATCTTCGGAATACACCATCCATCTACGTCAACTTCAGTGTTAGCTCAGCCAGTCAGGATGGATATTTGCACGCCCCGAGGATATCGGACAGGCGCTCATCCTAACCGTATTAACAGCAACCTAACAGCACCAACAACAACCGATAAGCATAAAAACAACGCTTCGTTGACTTATATCAAATGCAAGTGTAGCACGTTAACACTTTTATGAAAAACTTCTCCAGGATTGCTAGTTTAGCTCACAAAATGCAGCATTTTTGCTACATTTATCCCTTATACAGCCAAAACTAAAACACGCAGGAAATTATATTTTAATGATATGAAAGAAAAGGGTTTTATATTAAATAGGTCATATAATTTTGCTTATGCCTGCTAATTTCTACTACAGCTGGATTTATCCCTCTTTTAACATCGTTAACATCTTATTTTCTCTGCTAGCCGCAGTTGGTATTTTCTCTCCTGCATGCCAACATAATGCGAGTTGTTAACAGTTCGATGGAAAAATCATGCATTTCCCCTTAATCCTTGTCTCTCCCGCCCGTCCGGAAAATATCGGCGCGGCTGCCCGCGCCATGAAAACCATGGGTTTTAGTGAGCTGCGCATTGTGGCCAGCGATGCCTGGCAAGATCCGGCAGCACGGCGCGTGGCGCACGGCGCCGGTGAGATTCTCGATAACGTCAAAACCTACGCCACGCTGAGCGAGGCGCTAAAAGATGTTGATTTTTCCGTGGCAACTACCGCGCGCAGCCGTGCGAAATTCCGCTATTACGCCACGCCTGCGCAGGTTGAAAACATCCTGCAGGAGAAGCGCCAATGGCTGAGCCGCATCGCGCTGGTGTTTGGCCGTGAAGACAGTGGCTTAACCAATGAAGAACTGGAGCTGGTCGATCTGTTGACCGGCATCCCGATGGCCAATGCTTATCCGTCGTTGAATCTCGGTCAGGCGGTGATGGTGTATTGCTATCAACTGTCAGCGCTCAATCAGATAGCGGCTGAGACTGCGGAAGTGGCGAACGAGCACCAACTGCAGGCATTGCGCCAGCGCTTCCACCAGTTGCTGGTTAAGCTGGATGTGAGTGATGACGTCAAAATGGCGGACTGGATCGATCAGCGTATCGGCCTGCTGGAAAAGCGTGACAGCGCCATGCTGCATCGTTTGTTACATGACGTAGAAAAAAAACTTATAGATAATTGCTCGGATAAATCCTGAGTTGCTAGTGACTGATGCGGGAATCCGCCGCATCTCCTGAATAATCGCAATAATTTTTGCTTTATTAAGCGCAGCACTGCGCAGCGCCAGGGATGGCGCGGCTAAGACAAATTCGTTGACTTAACGTGCGCTTTGCTTTACTTCTGGAAGGCAGACGGACAAGACAAAGACAGACAGAAAAAAATCTAAATGCGTAAACTCAGCCTGAACACCACAATTATTATTACCACCACCATTACCACAGGTAACGGTGCGGGCTGACGCATACAGGAAAAACAAAGAAAAAAGCCCGCACCTAAACAGTGCGGGCTTTTTTTTCGGCAAAAATTCAGGAGAGCTTTAACTATGCGAGTGCTGAAATTCGGCGGAACCTCAGTAGCCAATGCGGAACGTTTTCTCCGTGTGGCGGATATTCTGGAAAGCAATGCACAACAGGGACAGGTTGCGACCGTTCTCTCTGCACCAGCAAAAATTACCAATCATCTGGTGGCGATGATTGAGAAAACCATCAGCGGCCTCGACACCTTGCCGAATATCAGTGATGCCGAACGTATTTTTGCCGACCTGCTGCAAGGCTTGCGTGACGCGCAGCCGGGCTTTGATTACGACGGACTGAAAACCCGCGTTGAGCTGGAGTTTGCGCAGCTGAAACAGGTGCTGCATGGCATCAGCCTGCTGGGCCAATGCCCGGACGCCGTTAATGCTGCCATCATCTGCCGTGGCGAGAAGCTGTCGATTGCGATTATGGAAGCGCTGCTGCAGGCGCGCGGCCACAAAGTCACCGTGATCGATCCGGTGGAGAAGCTGCTGGCGATTGGTCATTACCTTGAATCCACCGTTGATATCGCCGAATCTACGCGCCGCATCGCCGCCAGCCAGATCCCGGCCGATCACTTTATCCTGATGGCCGGTTTCACCGCCGGAAACGAGAAGGGCGAACTGGTGGTGCTGGGCCGTAACGGCTCTGATTACTCCGCCGCGGTGTTGGCTGCGTGTTTGCGCGCTGACTGTTGTGAAATCTGGACCGATGTTGACGGCGTTTATACCTGCGACCCGCGGCAGGTACCTGACGCGCGCTTACTGAAATCGATGTCGTATCAGGAGGCGATGGAGCTCTCTTATTTTGGCGCCAAAGTGCTGCATCCGCGTACCATCGCACCTATCGCCCAGTTCCAGATTCCTTGCCTGATCAAAAACACGGCTAACCCGCAAGCGCCGGGCACCTTAATCGGTGGCGAAGGCGAGCTGGATGAAAATCCGGTTAAAGGCATCACCAACCTGAATAATATGGCGATGTTCAACGTATCAGGACCGGGCATGAAAGGCATGGTCGGCATGGCGGCGCGCGTTTTCGCGGCGATGTCACGCACCGGCATTTCAGTGGTACTGATCACCCAATCCTCTTCGGAATACAGCATCAGCTTCTGCGTACCGCAAAGCGAGCAGGCGCGTGCGCGTCGCGTGCTGGAAGAGGAGTTCTATCTGGAGTTGAAAGATGGCTTGCTCGATCCGCTGGACGTGCTGGAACAGCTGGCGGTGATCTCGGTGGTTGGCGATGGCATGCGCACGCTGCGCGGCATCTCGGCCAAATTCTTCTCGGCGCTGGCGCGTGCCAATATCAATATCGTGGCGATTGCGCAGGGTTCATCTGAGCGTTCCATTTCGGTGGTGGTGAGCAACGATGAAGTCACCACCGGCGTGCGTGTGGTGCATCAGATGCTGTTCGCCACCGATCAGGTAATCGAAGTGTTCGTGGTTGGCGTTGGCGGTGTCGGCGCGGCGCTACTGGATCAGCTGCATCGTCAGCAGACATGGCTGAAACAGAAGCATATCGATCTGCGCGTATGCGGTATCGCTAACTCGCGTGCGCTGCTCACCAACGTGCACGGTATCGATCTCAGTAACTGGAAGGCAGAACTGAACGAAGCCAAAGAGCCGTTCAATCTCGGTCGCCTGATGCGTTTGGTGAAGGAGTATCATCTGCTGAATCCGGTGATCGTCGATTGTACTTCCAGCCAGGCGGTTGCCGATCAGTATGCCGATTTCCTCGCCGAAGGTTTCCACGTGGTGACGCCGAACAAAAAGGCCAACACCTCGTCGTGGAACTACTACCAGCAGATGCGTGCAGCGGCAGCGAAATCGCGCCGTAAATTCCTGTACGACACCAACGTTGGCGCCGGTTTGCCGGTGATCGAAAACCTGCAAAACCTGATGAACGCCGGTGATGAACTGATCAAGTTCTCCGGTATTCTGTCAGGTTCGCTCTCCTTTATCTTCGGCAAGCTTGATGAAGGCGTTTCGTTGTCGGAAGCAACCAAAATGGCGCGCGAGATGGGCTTTACCGAGCCGGATCCGCGTGACGATCTTTCTGGCACCGATGTGGCGCGTAAGCTGCTGATTCTGGCACGTGAAGCGGGACATCAGCTGGAGCTCAGTGATATCGAAATCGAACCGCTGCTGCCCGCCAGTCTGACCGAGATCGCTGACGTTGAGCAGTTTATGGAGCGTCTGCCGGAACTGGATAACGCCTTTGCCGCGCGCGTTGCCAAAGCGCGTGACGAAGGTAAAGTATTACGCTTCGTCGGCGCGATTGAAGAAGGTGGCGTTTGCAAAGTGAAAATTGATGCGGTGGACGGCAACGATCCACTGTACAAAGTGAAAAATGGTGAGAATGCGCTGGCATTCTACAGCCGCTACTATCAGCCCATCCCGCTGGTTCTGCGTGGATATGGCGCGGGAAATGATGTCACAGCAGCAGGCGTGTTTGCGGACCTGCTGCGTACGCTGTCGTGGAAGTTGGGAGTTTAATGATGGTAAAAATTTATGCACCGGCCTCGATAGGTAACGTCAGCGTCGGCTTTGATGTGCTGGGCGCGGCGGTTTCGCCGGTGGATGGTACCTTGTTGGGTGACTGCGTTTCCGTCGAAGCCGCCGACAGCTTCAGCCTGGTAAACTCCGGGCGCTTTGTCAGCAAACTGCCGACCAATCCTCAGGAGAACATCGTTTATCAGTGCTGGGAGCGTTTTTGCCAGGCGATTGGTAAGCAAGTTCCGGTGGCGATGACGCTGGAAAAGAATATGCCGATCGGTTCCGGACTCGGTTCAAGCGCCTGTTCGGTGGTTGCTGGCTTGATGGCGATGAACGAATTCTGCGGCAAACCGCTCAACGATACCGAACTGCTGGCGTTGATGGGCGAGCTGGAAGGTCGTATTTCCGGCAGCGTACACTTTGATAATGTTGCACCGTGCTTCCTTGGCGGCGTGCAGCTGATGATTGAAGAGAACGGCATTATCAGTCAGGACGTGCCGTGCTTTGACGAATGGCTGTGGGTGATGGCGTATCCGGGGATCAAAGTCTCCACCGCCGAAGCGCGCGCCATTCTGCCGGCACAATACCGCAAAGAGGATGCCATCAAGCACGGTCGCCTGCTGGCAGGCTTTATTCATGCCTGTCATACGCGTCAGCCTGGGCTTGCGGCTAAACTTATGCAGGATGTTATCGCCGAGCCATATCGCACCAAACTGCTGCCAGGCTTCGCCGATGCGCGTAAAGCGGCGCAGGATATTGGCGCGCTGGCCTGCGGTATTTCGGGTTCCGGCCCGACACTTTTCGCTGTTTGCAACGAGATGGCAACGGCACAGCGGATGGCGGACTGGCTAAGCCAGCACTATCTGCAGAATGAAGAAGGTTTCGTCCACATCTGCCGTCTTGATACGGCTGGCGCACGTAAATTGGGATAACGCATGAAACTCTACAACCTTAAGGATCACAACGAGCAGGTTAGTTTTGCTCAGGCCGTGAAACAGGGCCTTGGCTCGCAGCAAGGGCTGTTTTTCCCGCTCGAACTGCCGGAATTCGAACTGACCGATATCGATGCCATGCTGGAGATGGATTTCGTCAGCCGCAGCAGCAAAATTCTCTCTGCCTATATTGGTGATGAAATTGCCGCGCATCAGCTGGCCGAGCGCGTGAAAAACGCCTTTGCTTTCCCGGCACCAGTGGCGAAGGTCAGCGATGATGTGGCTTGCCTCGAGCTATTCCACGGCCCAACGCTGGCGTTCAAAGACTTCGGCGGCCGCTTTATGGCGCAGATGCTCTCCTATGTGAGCGGTGCGGATGAGCAGATCACCATTCTGACCGCCACGTCCGGCGATACCGGCGCAGCGGTGGCGCATGCCTTCTACGGCATGGAAAACGTGCGCGTGGTGATTCTCTATCCACAGGGCAAAATCAGCCCGCTGCAGGAGAAACTGTTCTGTACGTTGGGCGGCAACATCGAAACCATCGCGGTTGAAGGTGATTTCGATGCATGTCAGGCACTGGTGAAACAGGCGTTTGATGATGAAGAACTGAAGAAGGCGATCGGCCTCAACTCGGCGAACTCCATCAACATCAGCCGTCTGCTGGCGCAAATTTGCTACTACTTCGAAGCGGTAGCGCAGCTGCCACAAGAGAAGCGCAATCAGCTGGTGGTATCGGTGCCGAGCGGCAACTTCGGTGACTTAACGGCGGGTTTGCTGGCGAAATCATTGGGTCTGCCGATCAAGCGCTTTATCGCGGCGACCAATGCGAACGATACCGTGCCACGCTTCCTCGGCAACGGTGCATGGCAGCCAAACGCCACGGTAGCAACGCTGTCGAACGCCATGGATGTCAGCCAGCCAAACAACTGGCCGCGCGTGGAAGAGCTGTTCCGCCGCAAAACCTGGCGCTTGACCGATCTGGCGTATGGCGCGGTATCTGATGAAACCACCAAATCCACCATGCGCGAGCTGGCTGAGATTGGCTACATCTCTGAACCGCATGCAGCGATTGCTTATCGTCTGCTGCGCGACAACCTGCAGGAGGGCGAATATGGCCTGTTCCTCGGCACTGCGCATCCGGCGAAGTTCAAAGAGAGCGTGGACGAGATTTTAGGTCAGGATCTGCCGCTGCCGAAAGAGCTGGCCGAGCGCGCCGACTTGCCGCTGCTGTCGCACAATCTGAAAGGCGATTTCGCTGAACTGCGCGCGTTTTTGCTGAAGTAAGTGCTCGTTGTCCCCCATCCCGGCCTTCCCCCGCAAGCGGGGGAAGGAGATGCTGCCACATGCAGCTTCCCAACTATCATATTGCAGCATCTTCCTCCCCCATTTATGGGGGAGGACCAAGGAGGGGGACAGCAAGCACGGACCGAGGAGGAGGACAGCGCTCGCTGAACTATTTCTGCTCGCGGCGCTTAAACACCAATTCGTTCTCGCTGCTTTCCGCCCCATCAAGAAAATACCCATCCACATCGAATTTCTTCAGCTGCGCTGGCTTGGTCAGGCGGTTCTGAATCACATAGCGGCTCATCAAACCGCGCGCTTTCTTGGCGTAGAAGCTGATGACTTTGAACTTGCCGTTCTTCTCATCCAGGAACACCGGCTTGATCAACTCGGCGTTGAGTTTCTTCGGCTTGATGGCTTTGAAATATTCATCGGATGCCAGATTGATCAGCACGTCATCACCTTGCTCAGCAATCGCCTCGTTTAACTTCTCGGTCAGCAAATCGCCCCAGAAACCATAAAGATCTTTGCCAGCCGGATTGGCCAGCTTGATGCCCATTTCAAGGCGATAAGGTTGCATCAAATCAAGCGGACGCAGCAGACCGTATAATCCGGACAACATGCGCAGGTGCTGCTGGGCAAAATCGAAATCGTTGTCACTAAAGGTTTCGGCCTGCAAACCGGTATACACATCGCCTTTGAACGCCAGAATCGCCTGACGCGCATTCTCCAGCGAGAAGGGCGGCTGCCATTGGTTAAAACGATCGGCATTCAGGTGCGCCAGCTTGTCGCTGATACCCATCAGTGAACTGATCTGCGACGGTGAAAGATCGCGCGCAACGTCAATTAATTGGTGTGATTTTTCTAACAGCGCCGGTTGGGTAAAACGTTGTGTCGCCAGCGGGCTTTCATAGTCCAGTGTCTTCGCTGGCGAGATAACCATCAGCATCGTGTACGTCCTCTTTGACCCGCAGGTTAATCAGGGAATTGAAGGGAAAAATGTCGCAAAGAGTGTAGCAAAAAAGCGGCATGGATCGGCAAATCGCTCCCATTTGTTAGCGCTATCGTAAAGGGCACTTCGTGGTGTTGCGCCGTCACTTGTGCGTGATATTATCGCAACAGCCTTTTACACCCTGACAGTCAACCTAAGAGAAAGAGAACCATGACGGACAAACTTACTTCCTTGCGTCAGCTGACTACTGTGGTCGCCGACACCGGTGATATCGCGGCAATGAAGCTTTACCAGCCGCAAGATGCGACCACCAACCCTTCTTTGATTCTCAACGCCGCTCAAATCCCTGAATACCGCAAACTGATCGACGAAGCCATTACCTGGGCGCGTCAGCAGAGCAGCAATAAAGAAGAACAACTGGCGCTGGTATCAGACAAGCTGGCCGTCAACATTGGTCTGGAAATTCTCAAACTGATTCCAGGTCGCATCTCGACAGAAGTGGATGCGCGCCTCTCTTACGACACTGAAGCGAGCATCGCTAAAGCGCGTAGCCTGATCAAACTGTACAACGATGCGGGCATTAGCAATGACCGTATCCTGATCAAACTGGCGTCAACCTGGCAGGGTATCCGTGCTGCTGAGCAGCTGGAAAAAGAAGGCATCAACTGTAACCTGACGCTGCTGTTCTCCTTCGCGCAGGCGCGTGCGTGTGCCGAAGCCGGCGTGTTCCTGATCTCTCCATTCGTTGGCCGTATCCTCGACTGGTACAAGCAGAACACCGATAAGAAAGAGTACGCAGCACACGAAGATCCAGGCGTGGTATCTGTGGCTGAAATCTACAACTACTACAAGCAACACGGCTATGAAACCGTGGTGATGGGCGCGAGCTTCCGTAACGTTGGCGAAATCATTGAGCTGGCGGGCTGCGACCGTCTGACCATCTCTCCGGGCCTGCTGAAAGAGCTGGCTGAGAGCGAAGGTACCGTTGAGCGTAAACTGAGCTACACCGGCGAAGTGAAAGCGCGTCCAGCGAAGATGACTGAAGCTGAGTTCTTCTGGCAGCATAACCAGGATCCAATGGCGGTGACCAAACTGGCTGAAGGTATCCGCAACTTTGCCATCGATCAGGGCAAACTTGAGAAGATGATCGCCGAACTGCTGTAAGGTGATTGGCCGTGGCGGCGACAGGCTGCCACGGTTTTACGTTTTTCCCGCACTTCCTGTATTATCCTTTTACTTCCCACGTCATTTGCTGCCTTGCAGCCAACCACAGCGATAACTCTATGGATACTTTACGAATTGGATTAATTTCCGTTTCCGATCGTGCTGCTAACGGCATCTATCAGGATCAGGGCATTCCGGCGTTAGAGAGCTGGCTCGCCGCCGCGCTGGCGACGCCGTTTGAAATCGAAACGCGTCTGGTGCCGGATGAGCAACCCATGATTGAGCAGGCGATCTGCGAGCTGGTCGATGAGCTGTTCTGCAATTTGGTGCTCACCACCGGCGGTACCGGGCCTGCGCGACGTGATGTGACGCCGGATGCCACGCTGGCGGTCGCCGACCGTGAAATGCCAGGCTTCGGCGAGCAGATGCGTCAAATCAGCCTGCAATTTGTGCCGACCGCCATTTTGTCGCGTCAGGTTGGCGTGATTCGCAAGCAGTCGCTAATCCTCAATCTGCCGGGTCAGCCGAAATCCATTAAAGAGACGCTTGAAGGACTGAAAGCGGAAGATGGGACGGTGAAGGTGCAGGGGATTTTTGCTGCTGTACCTTATTGTTTACAGCTTCTGGAAGGGCCCTATGTGGAAACACATGCCGATGTGGTAGCAGCTTTTCGCCCCAAAAGCGCTCGTCGTGAGACAAATGACTAAAAATCGGCATTTTCAGGCATAAAATTCAGCGGCACTGGTGTGGCAAAATATTGACGGTATAGTAATTCAATCTTTACACAAGTTGTTTTGCCTCTGGATACCGCTGGATTATGGATACGCACGCAACGCGTCGACTCAATGGACAGGATTACAAAACCCTGTCGCTGGCCGCCCTTGGTGGGGCGCTGGAATTCTACGACTTCATTATCTTCGTCTTCTTTGCCGCCGTGATCGGCGAGCTGTTCTTCCCGCCTGATATCCCCGAATGGCTGCGTCAGGTGCAGACCTTCGCCATCTTTGCTGCCGGTTATCTGGCGCGTCCGTTAGGCGGCATCATCATGGCGCACTTTGGTGACAAGGTTGGGCGTAAGAAGATGTTCAGCCTCAGCATTCTGTTGATGGCGCTGCCGACGTTAGCAATGGGTGCATTGCCCACTTATGCCAGCATCGGCATCGCTGCGCCGCTGTTGATGTTGCTGATGCGCGTGCTGCAAGGCGCGGCTATTGGCGGTGAAGTGCCAGGCGCGTGGGTGTTTGTCGCCGAACATGTGCCCGAAAAACGCATCGGTTTTGCCTGCGGCACGCTGACGGCGGGCTTAACCGCCGGCATTCTGCTCGGTTCGCTGGTGGCAACGGTTTTGAATACCACGCTGTCGCCTGCTGCGATTCGCGATCACGGCTGGCGCATTCCCTTCTTCCTCGGCGGGGTGTTTGGCCTGCTGGCGATGTATCTGCGTCGCTGGCTGCATGAAACGCCGGTGTTCCAGCAGATGCAGCAGCGCAAAGCGCTGGCAGAAAAAATGCCGCTGCAAACCATCCTCGCCAGTCATAAGCGCGGCATCGTGATTTCGATGCTGCTGACCTGGCTGCTGTCGGCCTGCATTGTGGTGGTGATTTTGATGGCGCCAACACTGATGCAGAAACAGCACGGCATTCCTGCCGCGCTCAGTCTGCAAGCCAACAGCTTCGCCACCATCATGCTGCTGCTGGGTTGCGTTATCGCCGGATGGCTGGTGGATCGTTTTGGTGCGGCGCGATCGCTGATGGTTGGTTCATTACTGCTGGCAATCGGCAGCTGGAACTTCTTCCATCAACTGGGCAGCTCGCCGGAAATGCTGTTTATCTGGTATGGCTTAGCGGGCCTGAGCGTTGGCGTGGTAGGCGTGGTGCCGTTTGTGATGGTGCGCGCGTTCCCGGCGGCAGTGCGCTTTACCGGCATCTCGTTCTCTTACAATGTTGCTTACGCGATTTTTGGTGGCCTGACGCCAATTAGCGTGACGCTGATGATGAGCCTGACGCCAATGGCACCGGCCTGGTATGTGCTGGCGCTGGCGATGATTGGCTTTATGGTGGGCATCTGGCTGTGGCGCGATAGCCGTCAGCAGCATGCGCAGTTGGATATGTCGCTGCACTCGTCATAATGCAAAAAGCGGAGCCAAGCAGCTCCGCTTTTTCATTTGTTACTCGCCAATCGGCAATACCGTACGACCAAACTTCTCATTCAACACTTCGCCCATCGCCAGATAGAACGCGCTCGATCCGCAAATGATGCCAACCCAGCCAGCAAAGCGCAGCAGCCCCGCGTTATCGGTCAGGTGGCCGATAGCCAGCAGCGCAAACAGCAGCGTCAGGCTGGCGAAGATGAACTGCAGCATTTTCGTTGAGTTGAGCGTGCCGACGAACAGGAACGCGGTGAACACGCCCCACAGCGCGAGATAGGCGCCAAGGAAGTGGCCGTCGGCTGCCTCTGCCAGCCCCAGTTTCGGCAGCAGCAGAATCGCCACTAACGTTAACCAGAAGCTGCCGTAAGAGGTAAAGGCGGTCAGCCCGAAGGTGTTGCCTTTCTTATACTCCAGCAGCCCGGCAAAAATTTGCGCGATGCCGCCGTAGAAAATACCCATCGCCAGGATGATCACATCCATCGCAAACAGGCCAGTGTTGTGTAAGTTGAGCAGGATGGTGGTCATACCGAATCCCATCAGGCCCAACGGGGCGGGATTCGCCAGCGTGGTATTGCTCATAATTCCTCAGAAGCAGCGTTGAAGATGTTGTTAGTGTTTTACCCCCGCGCAAACCGCTGGTGGCGCGAGGCGCTGCATAATAAGCGGCCTCTTTTTGGCCAACTTTGATCTGAATCGACCAGAGAATGAAATTTTTTTTAGTTTTAACCCTTGATGCGCATCGAACCGGCCCCATTTACTTGTCATCGAGCGTTGTGAGGCAGCAAAAAAAGCCTGCTTCAGCAGTTGAAAGTGGTCAGTTTGACCGCATCTCTGTTTCACAACCCTAATTGGCAAAGAATTTAAGTGGGAGATGTTTAGATGGGTAAGATTATTGGTATTGACTTGGGTACAACCAACTCATGTGTTGCAGTTATGGATGGTGGTAAAGCACGCGTGCTGGAAAACGCCGAAGGCGACCGCACCACGCCGTCGATCATTGCGTATGCACAGGATGGCGAAACTCTGGTTGGTTCACCGGCTAAACGTCAGTCTGTGACCAACCCGCAGAATACCCTGTTTGCGATTAAGCGCCTGATTGGCCGTCGCTTCCAGGACGAAGAAGTACAGCGTGATATCAAAATCATGCCTTACAAAATCATCGGCGCGGATAATGGCGACGCATGGCTGGACGTGAAAGGCCAGAAAATGGCACCGCCGCAGATCTCTGCTGAAGTGCTGAAAAAGATGAAGAAAACCGCGGAAGATTTCCTCGGTGAAGCAGTCACTGAAGCGGTTATCACCGTTCCAGCTTACTTCAACGATGCGCAGCGTCAGGCGACCAAAGACGCCGGCCGTATCGCGGGTCTGGAAGTAAAACGTATCATCAACGAACCAACCGCAGCTGCACTGGCTTACGGTCTGGATAAAGGTCAGGGCAACCGCACCATCGCGGTATACGACCTGGGCGGCGGTACTTTCGATATCTCAATCATTGAGATCGACGACGTTGATGGCGAGAAAACCTTTGAAGTTCTGGCAACCAACGGTGATACCCACCTGGGTGGTGAAGACTTCGATAGCCGTCTGATTAACTATCTGGTGGCCGAATTTAAGAAAGATCAGGGCATCGATCTGCACAACGATCCGCTGGCCATGCAGCGTCTGAAAGAAGCGGCAGAGAAAGCCAAAATCGAGCTCTCTTCAGCCCAGCAGACTGACGTTAACCTGCCGTATATCACGGCGGATGCGACCGGTCCTAAGCACCTGAACATCAAAGTAACGCGTGCGAAACTGGAATCACTGGTTGAGGATTTGGTTTCTCGCTCAATCGAGCCGTTGAAAGTGGCTCTGCAAGATGCGGGTCTGTCTGTTTCAGACATCAACGACGTGATCCTGGTAGGCGGTCAAACGCGTATGCCAATGGTTCAGGCTAAAGTGACTGAGTTCTTCGGTAAAGAGCCACGTAAAGACGTGAACCCGGATGAAGCAGTAGCTGTTGGTGCTGCGGTTCAGGGTGGCGTGTTGGCGGGTGAAGTGAAAGACGTTCTGCTGCTGGACGTAACTCCGCTGTCACTGGGTATCGAAACCATGGGCGGCGTGATGACGTCGCTGATCAGCAAGAACACCACCATCCCAACCAAACACAGCCAAGTGTTCTCGACTGCTGAAGATAACCAGTCTGCCGTGACCATTCACGTGCTGCAGGGTGAGCGTAAGCGTTCAGGCGATAACAAATCACTGGGCCAGTTCAACCTCGACGGTATCCAGGCTGCACCGCGCGGTATGCCGCAGATCGAAGTCACCTTCGATATTGATGCGGATGGTATCCTGCACGTGTCGGCGAAAGACAAAAACAGCGGTAAAGAGCAGAAGATCACCATCAAGGCTTCTTCTGGTCTGAATGAAGAAGAGATCGAAAAAATGGTGCGTGACGCGGAAGCGAACGCCGAGTCTGACCGCAAGTTCGAAGAGCTGGTTCAGACCCGTAACCAGGGCGATCAGATTTCGCACAGCACCCGTAAGCAACTGGACGAAGCGGGCGACAAACTGTCTGCAGACGACAAAGCACCAATCGAAGCGGCGTTGACCGAGCTGAACACCGCGCTGAAAGGCGAAGACAAAGCGGAAATCGAAGCCAAAATGCAGGCATTGATGGAAGTGTCCAGCAAACTGATGGAGCTGGCACAGCAGCAGGGTCAGGCAGCTGATGCAGGCGATGCTTCTGCACAGAAAGAAGACGACGTTGTCGACGCTGAGTTCGAAGAAGTTAAAGACAAAAAATAATTGCCCCTGACCGGGCGCGATGGCTGGCCTGACAGCCGTTGAAACCAGCACGGGCGTAGGAGATCTCTCCACGCCCGTGCGATCATGTTAAGGGCAGAACAAATATGGCTAAGAATGATTTATACGAGATCTTAGGCGTCTCTAAATCCGCAGATGAGCGTGAAATCAAAAAGGCTTACAAGCGCCTGGCGATGAAATACCATCCGGACCGTAATCCGGACAATAAAGAAGCCGAAGCAAAGTTTAAAGAAATTAAGGAAGCCTACGAAATTCTGACCGACGCACAGAAGCGTGCGGCTTACGACCAATATGGTCATGCAGCCTTTGAACAAGGTGGCATGGGCGGCGGTGGCGGCTTCGGCGGCGGCGGTGCTGACTTCAGCGATATCTTTGGCGACGTATTTGGCGATATTTTTGGTGGTGGCCGCCGTCAGCGTGCCTCACGTGGCGCCGATTTACGCTACAACATGGAGCTAACGCTGGAAGAAGCGGTACGCGGCGTGACCAAAGAGATCCGCATTCCAACTCTGGAAGAGTGCGATGTCTGCCACGGCAGCGGCGCGAAAGCGGGGACCAAACCGCAGACCTGTCATACTTGTCATGGCGCAGGCCAGGTGCAGATGCGTCAGGGCTTCTTCACCGTGCAGCAGGCGTGTCCGACCTGTCACGGTCGCGGTTCAGTGATCAAGGATCCGTGCAATGCTTGTCATGGACACGGTCGTGTTGAGCGCAGTAAAACCCTGTCGGTGAAAATCCCTGCAGGCGTGGATACCGGCGATCGCATTCGTCTAACCGGCGAAGGTGAAGCGGGCGAACACGGCGCACCAGCGGGCGATCTGTACGTTCAGGTTTCGGTGAAAAAACACCCGATCTTCGAGCGTGAAGATAACAACCTGTATTGCGAAGTGCCGATTAATTTCGCGATGGCAGCATTGGGTGGCGAGATTGAAGTGCCAACGCTTGATGGCCGCGTGAACCTGAAAGTGCCTTCTGAAACGCAAACCGGCAAGCTGTTCCGCATGCGCGGTAAAGGCGTGAAATCGGTGCGTGGCGGTGCGGTGGGTGATTTGCTGTGTCGTGTGGTGGTGGAAACGCCAGTCAGCCTCAACGACAAACAGAAAGCGTTGCTGCGCGAACTGGAAGAGAGTTTTGGTGGCCCGAGCGGCGAGAAAAACAGTCCGCGCTCCAAAAGCTTCCTCGACGGTGTGAAGAAGTTCTTTGACGATTTAACGCGTTAATTCCATCAGTTATGCAGTCACAAAGCGGAGAGGAAACTCTCCGCTTTTTTTATGTTTTGCCGCTAAACGGTCGCTCCTGATGTAAGCTCAACCTGCCTTGCGTGTGATATGAGCTGAAATGCCCTCATAATGCATCGGCATTGCC
Source organism: Pantoea trifolii (assembly GCF_024506435.1). Classification (NCBI taxonomy): domain Bacteria; kingdom Pseudomonadati; phylum Pseudomonadota; class Gammaproteobacteria; order Enterobacterales; family Erwiniaceae; genus Pantoea; species Pantoea trifolii. The sequence continues at coordinate 732,954 of NZ_JANIET010000001.1, forward strand.
GAGCAATTAACGAGATATAAGCTGCTTTTAACGAGGTGTCTGAATCGCTACACTTCTCAGCCAAAATGTCTCTACTCAGGAGGAGTTGTGAACAAACCCCGTTCTATTCGAAGCTTGCTGAAAAGCTTTATCGCCAGTGACGCCAGCAACGGCATGGTGCTGATTTTGGCGGCCGTTGCGGCGATGATTTTGGCGAACAGCGCAGAAACCGCTCAAGGTTATCAATCGTTTCTTGCCGAGCCGGTGCAAATTCGCTTTGGCGCGTTAGACATCAGCAAAAACCTGCTGCTGTGGATCAACGATGCCATGATGGCGCTGTTTTTCCTGGTGATTGGTTTGGAAGTGAAACGTGAGTTGATCACCGGTGAACTTGCCAGCCGCGATCGCGCTATTTTCCCGGTGATTGCGGCAATTGGCGGCATGGTTATGCCGGGACTGATTTTCCTGATGCTCAATCATGGCGATCCTATTGCACGTAACGGCTGGGCAATTCCTACCGCGACCGATATCGCCTTTGCTTTGGGCGTGCTGGCGCTGCTGGGCAGCCGCGTGCCGACCGCGCTGAAAGTGTTCCTGATGGCGCTGGCGATTATTGATGATCTTGGCGCTATCGTGATCATCGCGCTGTTCTACACCAGCGATCTTTCGGTGTTGTCGTTGAGCGTGGCGGCGGGTGCGATTGTGCTGCTGGCGATTCTTAATCGTTGCGGCGTGCGTAACATTGCCATCTATATGTTGGTCGGCATTGTGCTGTGGACGGCGGTGCTCAAATCGGGTGTGCACGCAACATTAGCGGGCGTGATTGTTGGCTTCTTTGTGCCGCTGGAAGAGAAGAACGGTCATTCTCCGGCCGAGCATCTGGCGCATGGTTTGATGCCGTGGGTCAACTGGCTGATTCTGCCGCTGTTCGCTTTCGCTAACGCCGGCATCTCGCTGAGCGGCATTACCTTTATGGATGCGCTGTCGCCAGAGCCGCTGGGCATCATTCTCGGCTTACTGATTGGTAAACCGTTGGGCATCACGTTGTTCTGCTGGCTGGCAGTGAAGTGGCGGCTGGCGGTACTACCGGGAGGCACCACCCTACGCGATATCATGGCGATTGGTGTGCTGTGCGGTATCGGCTTTACTATGTCGATCTTTATTAGTTCGCTGGCGTTTGATGCCGCCCACGAGCAACTGGTGACCTTCTCCAAACTGGGGATTCTCAGTGGCTCGCTGCTTTCGGCGATCATTGGTTACACGCTGCTGCGCATCAAACTGCGTTAAAAGAGGAAGGAGGCGAAAGCCTCCTTTTTTTGCCGATGAATCAGCTCAATTTTAATCATCTCTACTATTTCTGGCAGGTGTGTAAAACCGGCTCGGTGGTGCGTGCGGCGGATGTGCTGTGCCTGGCGCCACAGACGGTTACTGGCCAGATTAAATCGCTGGAAGAGCAACTCGGCGGCGTGCTGTTTCGCCGTCAGGGACGCGGTTTGGTGCCCAATGAGCTTGGGCAACTGGTGTTCCGCTATGCCGATCGCATGTTCATGCTGAGTCAGGAGATGCTCGATATCGTTAACTACCGCAAAGAGTCGCATCTGCTGTTTGATGTAGGCGTGGCGGATGCGCTGTCAAAGCAACTGGTGAGTAAGGTGCTGGAGGCGGCAGTGGTGGCTGAAGAGAGAATCCATTTACGCTGTTTTGAATCAACGCATGAGATGCTGCTGGAACAGCTGAGCCAACACAAGCTGGATATGATCCTTTCCGATTGCCCGATTGATTCCACTCAGCAGGAAGGGCTGTTTTCGGTCAAGCTGGGCGAGTGTCCGATCAGCTTCTGGTGCAACACGCCGTTACCTAAGCTGCCGTTTCCCGCTTGTCTGGAAGAGCGGCGCTTGCTGATTCCTGGTCGTCGCTCAATGCTGGGCCGCAAACTGCTGAACTGGATCCACAGCCAGGGCTTGCAGGTGGAGATTCTGGGTGAGTTTGATGATGCGGCCTTAATGAAGGCATTTGGTGCGCTGAACAACGCGATATTTGTGGCTCCCACACTGTATGGTGACGAGATTTACCGGGATGACGCCATCAAAGAGATTGGACGGTTGGATGCGGTGATGGAGGAGTATCACGTGATTTTTGCCGAACGGATGATTCAGCATCCGGCGGTACAGCGGATCTGCCATGGCGACTTCAGTGCGCTGTTTACCCCTGAATTGCAGGCATAAAAAAACCGGCTAAGCGCCGGTTCTTTTTTACAAAGCGATAAACAGACAGGCGATTAAGCCAGTTTGTTGATCTGTGCAGTCAGGTTTGCTTTATGACGTGCAGCTTTGTTTTTGTGGATCAGACCTTTAGCAGCCTGACGGTCCACGAGTGGTTGCATTTCGTTGAATGCGTTCTGCGCAGCAGCTTTGTCGCCTGTTGCGATAGCCGCGTATACTTTCTTGATGAAAGTACGCATCATTGAACGGTTGCTTGCGTTATGCTTGCGACGTTTCTCAGATGTTACGGCGCGTTTCTTAGCTGATTTGATATTAGCCAAGGTCCAACTCCCAAATGTGATCTATATGGACAAATCAAAGGCCGAGGACTATGCCTTTTGCGCCTTCTTATGTCAATGGATTTGTGCAAATAAGCGTCGTTTTAAAAACAACACTCGATTACGTAATTGATGGCGCAGGATTCTACCAGCAACGCGGCGTTGAATACAGTATTTCGCAGCAAAAATCTTCAGATCCTTGCTAAGCAACTGGCTACGCGTGGAATAAGCCGCGCCAGAAGCAGGAAAGGCACGTATACGGGTTAACCTAAACGCCATTCAAGGGTATAATCCGCCGATTTCCACCGGTTTGAGTCAGCCATGAAGTTTATCCGCGGTATTTATAATCTGAAAGAGCAGCATCGCGGCTGCGTCCTGACCATTGGTAATTTCGACGGCGTACATCGCGGCCACCAGGCTTTGATGGCTGAATTAATTGCTGAGGGACGAAAACGCAATTTGCCGGTGGTGGTGATGGTCTTTGAGCCACAACCGCTTGAGCTGTTTGCCGGCGATAAAGCCCCGGCGCGCCTTACGCGTTTGCGTGAAAAGCTGAAATACCTCGAACAAGCGGGCGTTGATGCCGTACTTTGCCTACGTTTTGATCGTCGCTTCGCTGCGCATTCGGCGCAGAGTTTTATTTCCGAATTGCTGGTGGACAAGCTCAACGTCAAGTTCCTGGCCGTCGGCGATGATTTCCGCTTCGGCGCTGGTCGCCAGGGGGATTTCCTGTTATTACAGAAGGCCGGTGCGGAGTATGGCTTTGAGGTCATCAGCACCCAAACTTATTGCGATAGCGGCAAGCGCATCAGCAGCACCGCCGTTCGTCAGGCGCTGGCGCAGGATGATTTTGCGCAAGCCGAAGCGCTGCTGGGCCATCCGTTCAGCATCTCAGGTCGCGTAGTGCATGGCGATGCACTCGGGCGCACCATCGGTTTCCCAACGGCTAATCTCCCTTTGCGTCGCACCGTTACGCCGGTTAAAGGCGTGTTTGCAGTGGAAGTGTTGGGCCTCGGCGATCAGCCGCTGCCTGGCGTGGCCAATATTGGTACGCGCCCAACGGTAAAAGGTTTACGTCAGCAGCTTGAAGTTCACCTGCTCGACACAAATATGAATCTTTATGGGCGTCACATTGAAGTGGTGCTGAAACAGAAGATTCGCGATGAACAGCGTTTCGCTTCGCTGGACGCGCTGAAAGAACAAATTGCGAAAGATGTGGTGACGGCCCGCCAATTCTTTGGGCTAAAAACACCGGTTTAATGACCGAAATACGGAATCGAGAATCTGATGAGTGACTATAAATCTACCCTGAATTTGCCGGAAACGGGGTTCCCGATGCGTGGCGATCTGGCCAAGCGTGAACCGGGAATGCTGCAACGTTGGTATGATGACAACCTGTACGGCATCATCCGCGAAGCCAAGAAAGGGAAAAAAACCTTTATTTTGCATGATGGCCCTCCTTATGCGAACGGCAGCATTCATATTGGTCACTCAGTTAACAAGATTCTGAAAGACATTATCGTTAAGTCGAAAGGCATGGCGGGCTATGACTCGCCGTACGTTCCCGGTTGGGACTGCCACGGTTTGCCGATTGAGCACAAAGTTGAGCAGATGATTGGTAAGCCGGGCGAGAAAGTCAGCGCGGCTGAATTCCGTGCCGCTTGCCGCCAATACGCGGCAGAGCAGGTTGAAGGTCAGAAAAATGACTTCATCCGTCTTGGCGTGCTGGGTGACTGGGATCGTCCTTACCTGACGATGAATTTCCAGACCGAAGCCAACATCATTCGTGCGCTGGGTAAAATCATTGGCAACGGCCATCTGCACAAAGGCGCGAAGCCGGTGCACTGGTGCATGGATTGCCGCTCGGCGCTGGCTGAAGCGGAAGTGGAGTATTACGACAAAACCTCGCCATCTATCGACGTGATGTTCAATGCCGTTGATGCCGATGCAGTGCGCGCAAAGTTTGGTGTTGCCGCGTCAGAAGGCCCGGTTTCACTGGTGATCTGGACCACCACGCCGTGGACCATGCCAGCCAACCGCGGTATCTCGCTGCATCCGGAATTTGAATATCAGCTGCTGCAGATCGAAGGTCGCAGCCTGATCCTCGCCAAAGAGATGGTTGAGAGCGTGATGAAGCGCGCCGGCATCAGCGACTGGAAAGTGCTGGGCGAATGCAGCGGCGCGGCGCTGGAGCTGCAACTGTTTCAGCATCCGTTCCTCGAGCAAATCCAATCGAAAGTGGTGCTGGGTGAGCACGTGACGCTGGAAGCCGGTACCGGTGCGGTACATACCGCGCCAGGCCACGGCCCGGATGACTATGTTATCGGTCAGAAATACGGTCTGGAAACCGCCAATCCGGTGGGGCCAGATGGCGCGTATCTGCCAGGCACCTATCCCACGCTGGATGGGGTAAACGTCTTTAAGGCCAACGACATGATCGTTGAGCTGCTGAAAGAGAAGGGCGCGCTGCTGCACGTTGAGAAACTGCTGCACAGCTACCCGCACTGCTGGCGTCACAAAACGCCGATCATCTTCCGTGCCACGCCACAATGGTTCATCAGCATGGATCAGAAAGGCCTGCGTGCGCAGTCGCTGAAAGAGATCAAAGGCGTGCAGTGGATCCCGGATTGGGGTCAGGCGCGTATCGAAGCGATGGTGGCGAACCGTCCTGACTGGTGTATCTCACGTCAGCGTACGTGGGGCGTGCCGATGGCGCTGTTTGTGCATAAAGAGAGCGAGCAGCTGCATCCGGATACGCTGGAGCTGATGGAGAAAGTCGCCAAACTGGTTGAGCAGGACGGCATCCAGGCGTGGTGGGATCTCGATCCGCGCGATCTGATGGGCGACGACGCTGACCATTACGTTAAAGTGCCAGACACCTTAGACGTGTGGTTCGACTCCGGATCAACCAGCTACGCGGTAGTGGATGCGCGTCCGGAATTCGGTGGTCATACGCCGGATATGTATCTGGAAGGTTCGGATCAGCATCGCGGCTGGTTCATGTCTTCTCTGATGATCTCCACAGCGATGAAAGGCAAAGCGCCTTATCGTCAGGTACTGACGCACGGTTTCACCGTGGATGGTCAGGGCCGCAAGATGTCGAAATCGATCGGCAACACCGTGGCGCCGCAGGATGTCATGGATAAGCTGGGCGCGGATATTCTGCGTCTGTGGGTCGCCTCTACCGATTACTCCGGTGAGATGGCGGTCTCCGACGAAATCCTCAAGCGTGCCGCAGACAGCTATCGTCGTATCCGTAACACCGCGCGTTTCCTGCTGGCTAACCTCGCGGGCTTCAACCCGGCGACCGATTGCGTCAAGCCGGAAGAGATGGTGGTGGTGGATCGCTGGGCGGTTGGCCGTGCGCTGGCAGCGCAGCAGGATATCGTGCACTCCTACGAAAACTACGATTTCCACGAAGTGGTGCAGCGTCTGATGCACTTCTGCTCTATCGAAATGGGCTCGTTCTATCTCGATGTGATCAAAGATCGTCAGTACACCGCGAAAGGCGACAGCCTGGCGCGTCGCAGCTGCCAAACCGCGCTGTGGCATATCGTTGAAGCACTGGTGCGCTGGATGGCACCAATCATGTCCTTCACCGCAGACGAAATCTGGGGCTACCTGCCGGGCGAGCGCGCGAAATACGTGTTTACCGAAGAGTGGTACCAGGATCTGTTTGGTCTGGCGGATAACGAAGCGCTGAACGACGCCTATTGGGATGATCTGCTGAAAGTGCGCGGCGAAGTGAACAAGGTCATCGAGCAAGCGCGAAGCGACAAACGCATCGGTGGCGCGCTGGAAGCCACGGTCACGCTGTATGCGGATGCCGAGCTGGCCGCTAAGCTGCAGGCGTTGGGCGATGAGCTGCGTTTCGTGCTGTTAACTTCAGGCGCAACCGTGGCGGATTACGCCACTGCCAGCGATGAAGCGCAGCAGAGCGAACTGTTCAAAGGTCTGAAAATCGCGCTGCACAAAGCAGAAGGCGAGAAATGTCCGCGCTGCTGGCATTACACTACTGACGTTGGCCAGAATCCTGAGCACGCTGCGGTATGTGGCCGTTGCTACACTAACGTGTCCGGAAACGGCGAGCAGCGGAAATTTGCCTGATGAGTAAAGCTATTTCTTCGACGGGTTTGCGCTGGCTTTGGCTGGTGCTGGTGGTGATCGCCATCGATTTTGGCAGCAAAATGTGGGTTATGGATAACATGATGCTGCATGAAACGCAGCCGCTGATGCCGTTCCTGAATCTGTTCTACGCGCACAACTATGGCGCGGCGTTCAGCTTCCTGGCGGACAAAGGCGGCTGGCAGCGCTGGTTCTTTGCCGGCATCGCCATTGCTATCGTCCTGGCACTGTTGGTGATGATGTATCGCAACGCTGCCAGCAACAAATTAACCAATATTGCCTACGCGCTGATTATCGGCGGGGCGTTGGGTAACCTGTTTGACCGTTCGTATCACGGCTTTGTGGTCGATTTTATCGACTTCTATGTTGGTGACTGGCACTTCGCGACCTTCAACATCGCCGACTGTGCCATCTGTATCGGCGCGGCGCTGGTGGTGCTGGAAGGTTTTCTCAGCCCGAACGGCAAACCGGCAAAAGATAAAGGGTAAAAAATGAGTGAGTCTGTTCAGCGCGATAGCGCGTTGCTGGTGCATTTTACGCTGAAGCTGGAAGATGGCTCGACGGCCGAATCCACGCGCGCCAACGGCAAACCTGCGCTGTTCTGTCTGGGCGATGGCAGCCTTTCAGCCGCGCTGGAACAGCAACTTCTGGGGCGTAAAGTGGGCGACAAGCACGCCTTTACCCTCGAGCCGGAGGATGCCTTCGGCGGCACCAGCCCGGATCTGGTTCAGTACTTTTCGCGTCGTGACTTTAACGACGCGGGCGAGCCGGAAGTCGGTGCCATCATGCTGTTCAGCGGCCGTGGCGGTAGCGAAATGCCGGGCGTGATCCGTGAAGTTTCCGGCGACTCCATCACCGTAGATTTCAACCATCCGCTGGCGGGTCAGCGCATTCAGTTTGATATTGAAGTGCTGGAGATTGATCCGGCGCTGGAGGCCAACGATGCAAATCCTGTTAGCTAACCCACGCGGTTTCTGCGCAGGCGTTGATCGCGCCATCAGCATCGTCGAGCGCGCGCTGGAGATGTACGGCGCGCCCATCTACGTGCGTCATGAAGTGGTGCATAACCGCTACGTGGTGAGCAGCTTGCGCGAACGTGGAGCGATCTTTATTGAGGAGATCGCTGAAGTGCCGGATAACGCCATTCTGATCTTCTCCGCACACGGCGTATCACAAGCGGTTCGCGCCGAAGCCAAAGCGCGTAACCTCACCATGCTGTTTGATGCTACCTGTCCGCTGGTGACCAAAGTGCATATGGAAGTGGCGCGCGCCAGCCGTAAAGGTGTCGAAGCGATTCTCATTGGTCACGCGGGGCATCCGGAAGTGGAAGGCACCATGGGCCAGTACAGCAATCCCAACGGCGGCATGTATCTGGTGGAATCACCGGAAGATGTGTTCAAGCTGAACGTCAAAGATGAGAGCAACCTGTGCTTTATGACGCAGACCACGCTGTCAGTCGATGATACTTCGGACGTGATTGATGCACTGCGTCAGCGCTTCCCGGCGATTATCGGTCCACGTAAAGATGACATCTGCTACGCCACCACCAATCGTCAGGAAGCCGTTCGCGTGCTGGCGCGAGATGCTGAAGTGGTACTGGTAGTGGGATCGAAAAACTCCTCTAACTCGAACCGTCTGGCCGAACTGGCGCAGCGTGCTGGTAAGCTGGCGAAGCTGATCGATTCGGCTGATGACATTCAGGAAGAGTGGGTCAAAGATAAGCAGATCATCGGCGTCACTGCGGGCGCATCTGCTCCAGATATTCTGGTGCAGCAGGTGATTCAGCGTCTGCGTGAGCTCGGCGGTGAAGCGGCGATTGAGCTGATTGGCCGTGAAGAGAACATTGTGTTTGAAGTACCGAAAGAGCTGCGCGTTGACGTGCGTAACGTGCAGTAAGCGGTTCACACCGCAGTAAAATCAGGCCGACATTGTTCGGCCTTTTCTTTGCCTGTCGCAGCCAGAAATCCCACTTCCAGCATGCGGGATTGCTTTTACTGATAATGTTTCGCGGCTGGCATAAAATTCTTATATCCCTTTATTATTGTGGCGTGACTGTTATCTGACCGTTAACCTGTTTACGCTTTACATGCATAGATTTGTATCAGGAATGAATAATTATGAGTGAAATCCGCATTGCTATCGTTGGTGCGCCGGGTCGCATGGGACGCAATTTGATTCAGGCCGCACAGCAGGCGGAAGGTGTTGCGCTCGGCGCGGCACTGGCGCGTAGCGGTTCGTCATTGCTGGGCGTTGATGCTGGCGAACTGGCGGGCATCGGCAAAACGGGCGTGATTGTCTCTGACGATCTGCAAAAGGTGGTTAACGACTTCGATATCCTGATCGATTTCACCCGTCCGGAAGGCACGCTGGAGTATCTGGCGTTTTGTCGCCAGCACAACAAAGCGATGGTGATCGGCACCACCGGTTTTGATGAAGCCGGTAAAGCGGCGATTCGCGCGGCAGCCGAAGAGATTGGCATCGTGTTCGCTGCCAATTTCAGCGTGGGCGTCAATCTGGTGCTGAATCTGCTGCAGCAGGCGGCGAAGGTAATGGGCGACTACGCGGATATTGAAATCGTTGAAGCGCACCATCGTCATAAAGTTGATGCACCATCAGGTACAGCGCTGGCGATGGGCGAGGCGATTGCCGATGCCATGAAGTGGAATCTGGATGAGCACGCGGTATATGCCCGTGAAGGTCATACCGGTGAGCGTAAAGCGCAAACCATCGGATTTGCTACCGTGCGCGCCGGCGATATCGTGGGTGAACATACCGCGATGTTTGCAGATATGGGTGAGCGTGTAGAGATTACCCACAAGGCTTCCAGCCGTATGACCTTTGCAAATGGTGCAGTTAAGGCGGCAAGTTGGTTAAAGAACAAGAAATCTGGCCTTTATGATATGCGTGATGTGCTGGATTTATCGATGTTGTGAGTGTTGTGAACCATCGTGATGTGGTTATTTCAATCGGTAAGGCCTTGATTGACGAGGGCAATGTGATCATTGCCCTTTATTTTATCTGTAAATGGATGCTTTGTTTGTTTTTCACTGCGAAGTGCTTATTTATCGTGATTGGTGAGCGTATATCAGGCTTGCAATGGCTAGTTTTGACCATTTGGTCAAAAATTTATACGCGCCAGCATCAATTTGCCATCATCGCCGTCAGGCAACCGATTATTTTTCCGAGTTATCTCACTCTTTTATCGCCTTTCACCGTTTTTAACATTCAGTTGCCCGAAATATACAAAAAAATAACCACATGTTGTAGACAAGGTGCGGGGCGATCATTAGAATGCGCGCAATTTGCCAAAATTCGAGTACTCAGGCGGGTTTTGCATTGATTCTGCCACTGGTTTTGAATTAATATGCAAATATTGTGACTGTTTATTCCCTGGAGGATGTTTTGATTAAGTCAGCGCTTTTGGTTCTGGAAGACGGAACCCAATTCCACGGTCGGGCCATCGGGGCTACGGGGTCGGCAGTGGGAGAAGTTGTTTTCAACACTTCAATGACCGGTTATCAAGAAATCCTCACTGATCCTTCCTATTCCCGCCAAATCGTTACCCTCACTTATCCCCATATCGGCAATGTTGGCGTTAACGCCGCCGATGAAGAATCCAGCCAAATCCATGCTCAAGGCCTCGTTATTCGCGATCTGCCGCTGATTACCAGCAACTTCCGCAGTGAAGAAAGTCTGTCAGCTTATCTGCAGCGCAATAACATCGTTGGCATCGCCGATATCGACACGCGCAAACTGACCCGTTTGCTGCGCGAGAAAGGCGCACAGAGCGGCTGCATTATTGCGGGCGATAATCCGGATGCCGCACTGGCGCTGCAGAAAGCGCAGGCGTTCCCGGGCTTGAAAGGCATGGACTTGGCGAAAGAAGTGACCACCGCGGAAACCTACGCGTGGCAGCAAGGTAGCTGGACACTGGAAGGTGACCTGCCGGAACAGAAAACGGCGGAAGAGCTGCCGTTCCATGTGGTGGCGTACGATTACGGCGCCAAGCGCAACATCCTGCGCATGCTGGTGGATCGCGGCTGCCGCCTGACGGTAGTACCGGCGCAAACCCCGGCGGAAGAGGTTCTGGCACTTAATCCAGACGGTATTTTCCTGTCGAACGGTCCTGGCGACCCGGAACCGTGCGACTACGCGATTAACGCCATTCAGGCGTTCCTGAAAACCGATGTTCCGGTATTCGGTATCTGCCTTGGCCATCAGCTGTTAGCGCTGGCTAGCGGTGCCAAAACCATCAAGATGAAACTCGGCCACCACGGCGGCAACCATCCGGTGAAAGATCTCGACAACAATACCGTGATGATCACCGCGCAGAACCACGGTTTTGCGGTGGATGACAGCCAGTTGCCGGCCAATCTGCGCGTGACGCATGTGTCGCTGTTCGACCAAACCGTGCAGGGCATTCATCGCACTGACAAACCGGCCTTCAGCTTCCAGGGACACCCGGAAGCGAGCCCAGGCCCGCACGATGCGGCGCCACTGTTCGATCACTTTATCGAACTGATCGAAGCATACCGTTCTAACGCGAAGTAATCAGGAGCCCACGATGCCAAAACGTACAGACATAAAATCCATCCTGATTCTTGGTGCTGGCCCGATCGTTATCGGCCAGGCATGTGAATTTGACTACTCCGGTGCGCAGGCGTGTAAAGCGCTGCGCGAAGAGGGCTACCGCGTCATTCTGGTTAACTCGAACCCGGCAACCATTATGACCGACCCGGAAATGGCTGATGCGACTTACATCGAGCCGATTCACTGGGAAGTGGTACGCAAGATTATCGAAAAAGAGCGTCCGGATGCGGTGCTGCCAACCATGGGTGGTCAGACAGCGCTGAACTGTGCGCTGGAGCTGGAGCGTCAGGGCGTGCTGGCTGAGTTCGGCGTCACCATGATTGGTGCAACTGCCGATGCCATTGATAAAGCCGAAGACCGTCGTCGCTTCGACGTGGCGATGAAGAGCATTGGTCTGGGCACCGCACGTTCCGGTATCGCGCACACCATGGAAGAAGCGCTGGCGGTGGCCGAAGACGTTGGCTTCCCGTGCATCATTCGCCCTTCCTTTACCATGGGCGGCACCGGCGGCGGTATCGCTTATAACCGTGAAGAGTTCGAAGAGATTTGCGAACGCGGTCTCGACTTGTCGCCAACCAATGAGCTGCTGATTGATGAGTCGCTGATTGGCTGGAAAGAGTACGAGATGGAAGTGGTGCGTGATAAAAACGACAACTGCATCATCGTCTGCTCGATCGAAAACTTCGATGCGATGGGTATTCACACCGGTGACTCCATCACCGTAGCGCCGGCGCAAACCCTGACTGACAAAGAATACCAAATCATGCGTAACGCCTCGCTGGCGGTGCTGCGTGAAATCGGTGTCGAAACTGGCGGTTCGAACGTCCAGTTCTCGGTGAACCCGAAAGATGGCCGCATGATCGTCATCGAAATGAACCCGCGCGTATCGCGTTCGTCAGCGCTGGCTTCGAAAGCGACCGGCTTCCCGATTGCCAAAGTGGCGGCGAAACTGGCGGTGGGCTTCACCCTCGATGAGCTGATGAACGACATTACCGGCGGCTTAACGCCAGCGTCGTTCGAACCTTCAATCGACTACGTCGTTACCAAGATTCCTCGCTTCAACTTCGAGAAGTTCGCCGGTGCCAACGATCGTCTGACAACGCAGATGAAATCAGTAGGCGAAGTGATGGCGATTGGCCGTACCTTCCAGGAATCGATGCAGAAAGCGCTGCGCGGTCTGGAAGTCGGTGCCAACGGTTTCGATCCGAAAGTCAGCCTTGACGATCCCGAAGCGTTAACGCGCATTCGTCGCGAACTGAAAGATGCTGGTTCTGACCGTATCTGGTACATCGCTGATGCATTCCGTGCAGGTATGTCGGTTGATGGCGTGTTCAACCTCACCAACATCGATCGCTGGTTCCTGGTGCAGATTGAAGAGCTTGTGCGTCTGGAAGAGCAGCTTGAGCGCGAAGGTGTGAACTCGCTGAACGCGGAATTCCTGCGTGCGCTGAAGCGTAAAGGTTTTGCTGATGTACGTCTGGCCGCGCTGGCGGGTGTTTCTGAAGGCGAAATCCGTAAGCTGCGTCAGCAATTTAACCTGCATCCGGTTTATAAACGCGTTGATACCTGCGCGGCTGAATTCGCCACCGACACCGCTTATATGTACTCAACCTACGAGGATGAGTGCGAAGCCAATCCAAACCAGGATCGTGAAAAAATCATGATTCTGGGTGGTGGTCCAAACCGTATCGGCCAGGGCATCGAGTTTGATTACTGCTGCGTGCATGCGGCGCTGGCGCTGCGTGAAGACGGTTATGAGACCATCATGGTCAACTGTAACCCGGAAACCGTATCAACCGATTACGACACTTCGGATCGCCTCTACTTCGAGCCGGTCACGCTGGAAGACGTGCTGGAAATCGTACGTATCGAGAAGCCGAAAGGCGTCATCGTACAGTACGGCGGCCAGACGCCGCTGAAACTGGCGCGCGCGCTGGAAGCGGCTGGCGTTCCGGTGATTGGTACCAGCCCGGACTCGATTGACCGTGCAGAAGACCGTGAGCGTTTCCAGCAGGCGGTTGATCGCCTGAGCCTGAAGCAACCGGCTAACGCCACCGTTGCCACGCTGGAGCAGGCCGTTGAGAAAGCGGCTGGCATTGGTTATCCGCTGGTGGTGCGTCCTTCTTATGTGCTGGGCGGCCGCGCGATGGAAATCGTTTACGACGAAATCGACCTGAAACGTTACTTCCAGACGGCGGTATCGGTCTCTAACGATGCGCCAGTGCTGCTGGATCGCTTCCTCGACGATGCGGTTGAAGTGGATGTTGATGCGATTTGCGACGGCGAACGCGTGCTGATTGGCGGCATCATGGAGCACATCGAACAAGCGGGCGTGCACTCTGGTGACTCGGCATGTTCACTGCCGGCCTATACGCTGAGTACTGAAATCCAGAACGTGATGCGTCAACAGGTGGAAAAGCTGGCCTTCGAGCTGAACGTACGTGGCCTGATGAACGTGCAGTTCGCGGTGAAGGACAATGAGGTTTACCTGATTGAGGTGAACCCACGCGCCGCGCGTACCGTGCCGTTCGTGTCGAAAGCCACTGGCGTGGCGCTGGCGAAGGTTGCCGCGCGCGTGATGGCCGGTAAAACGCTGGCTGAGCAGGGCGTCACCAAAGAAGTGATTCCACCGTATTACTCGGTGAAAGAAGTGGTGTTGCCGTTCAACAAATTCCCAGGCGTTGACCCAATCCTCGGCCCAGAAATGCGCTCAACCGGTGAAGTGATGGGCGTAGGTCGCACCTTCGCTGAAGCCTTCGCCAAAGCGATGCTGGGCGCGCAGAGCAATATGAAGAAAACCGGTCGCGCGTTGCTGTCAGTGCGTGAAGGCGATAAGAAACGTATCGTCGACCTGGCGGCAAAACTGCAGAAGTTTGGTTTCGAGCTGGATGCGACACACGGTACCGCAGTGGTGCTGGGTGAAGCGGGCATCAATCCACGTCTGGTGAACAAGGTGCATGAAGGTCGTCCGCACATTCAGGACCGTCTGAAGAACGGCGAATATACCTACATCGTCAACACCACTGCAGGACGTCAGGCAATTGAAGACTCCAAGCTGATTCGTCGTAGCGCGCTGCAGTACAAAGTGCATTACGACACCACGCTCAACGGCGGCTTTGCCACGGCGATGGCACTGAACGCGGATCCGACTGAGCAAGTGATTTCGGTGCAGGAAATGCACGCGCAAATTAAAGGCTGATTTCTAACTGGCGACAAACTAACGGCTCCTGCGGGAGCCGTTTTTTTTGCCCTTTATCTGCAGCTGAATATCCTTATCTGTAAAAATCCTATTGATTTGACATATGTTTTATCAGTTGATGCGGAAAGGCTTACACCTCGGAATATCCGCACAAATTTATAAATAAGATCCCAGTCAGCGCACCGTACTATTTCGCTCGCTCATCAATAGAGCGCTCACCTTAACTGGGATATAAAAAATGCAAATGCGTGCTTTCACTCTCAGCGCTATTGCTGCGTTACTCGCAGCGGCGCCACTCGCCAGCCAGGCGGAAATTACTTTACTCAAGCAGGATCCACAGGCGGGCGATCCGCTGAGCCGTCTCGACTTCAAAGTGGGCGGCAGTATTCGTCCGCAGTACCTGCATCAGAATGGCGTCAACGACAAGTCTTACAAACGTAATGGCTATGACGGCGGATCACGTTTCCGTTTCACCGCCAATTATTACCTGTTTGACGATGTTAGCTGGGTGGGTTACTACGAGCTGGGCGTAAACTTCCCAGCCTGGTGGGGTTGGGACAATCATCATGCGGATGGTGCGAACAACACCTCGCGTCGCCAACTCTATACCGGCTTCAAAAGCGCCACCCTGGGTGAACTCTACTTTGGACAGCAGAACAGCGTTTACTACGATGTAGTGGGTGCGAAAACCGATATCTGGGATTACGACATGCTGGCCCAGGCGCCGGGCAACGGTATTAATGGCGACTACGACGGCTCTTACCGTTCGCGCAAAATGCTGAAGTACAAAAACACCTTCGGCGATGCGGACGTGTATGCGTCTTATCTGTTTGAAGATAACGAATTCCTGCCAGGCAATGGCCTGCGCTATAAGCGTAAAGGCGGCGGTTCGCTAGGCGTGAACTACCACATCACCAAAGATTTGGCATGGGGCACCGCGTGGAACTACACCCGCGCCGATATCCGCAATCCCAACAATGGCGACAGCAAACGCTATGACCAGAATATCTACGGTACCGCGCTCAGCTGGACACCGGATAACTGGACGCTGTCAGCCGGTGCCGGTTGGTATGAGAACTTCTCACCAACCAAACGCAACACCGTTAACAACTACTTCGCGGATGACGCGTGGGGCATCGAATACTTTGCTGGCTACAAATTCCCAATTGGTCAGTATGCGGTGAAATCCATCCAGCCTTACTTCATGGGCGACCGTCTGGAGTTCGTCAACGGACGTGACTACAAACGTATCGATAACGGCGTTGGCGTGAGTGCACAGCTGGATTACGGCTTCCGTGTCGATTACGAATATGTCATCACCTCCAGCACAGACAAGTCACTGGGCAACGTGAACCTGGTGCGTCTGCGCTACGATTTCTAAAGCGTCTCAACGGCTCCTGCGGGAGCCGTTTTCTTTTGTCGCACAGAGTGCGCTTTTCTTTACACTGCGATACCGATAATGCGACGTTTCGCGCGGAGTTGTGCCGCCTCGTCAGCAATTTCTGGCTCCTCGCCCCGCTATTGCCGGGAAAGCCGGTGTAAAACTCTGTCCAATAACAAAAGTGCGGTGGCATCGGAGCTTTACGCAAATAGCGGGGTCGGCCTATCGACGAAAGTTTCGCCTTTACGTATGATGGCGCCAATTTTTTCCAGTAGGTCTTTTAACATGATTAGTCTGATCGCGGCACTGGCAGCGGACCGCATTATTGGTATGGAAAACGCCATGCCATGGAACCTGCCAGCAGATTTGGCGTGGTTCAAACGTAATACCTTGAATAAGCCGGTGATTATGGGTCGTCTGACCTTTGAATCGATTGGCCGTCCGCTTCCTGGCCGCTTAAACATTGTGGTCAGCAGCCAGCCGGGCAATCACGAAGGCGTTACCTGGGTGACATCGCTGGAAGAGGCGGTAAAAGCGGCAGGTGATGTTGAAGAAATGATGGTGATTGGTGGTGGACGCGTTTACGAGCAGATGCTGGCTCGCGCGGATCGTCTTTATCTGACTCATATCGATGCGGAAGTGGAAGGGGATACGCAGTTCCCGGATTACGAGCCGGACGAGTGGCAGTCAACCTTCAGCGAATTCCACGATGCCGATGAGCAGAACTCGCACAGCTACTGCTTCGAGATCCTCGATCGCCGCACGTAGGGTTGCTATTTACCGCGACCAATAAAAAACCCCGCTTCAGCGGGGTTTTTTATTTACGGCGTATCACTTAACGGCGGATGCGCACTCACCGCGCTCTCGGCCATCGCCTGCTCTCGATTGGATGCCTGCACGTAATATTGTTTGGTTTCCCAATGCAGCAGCGTCAATGTTCCGCCCCAGCAGCAGCCAGTATCCAGCCCAATCACATGTTCCGGCGTGCCTTTACCTTCCAGCGATGCCCAGTGACCAAAGATCTGCGTATAGTCGCTGTCGATTTTGCCCGGTACGTTAAACCACGGCTTAAGCGGTGGCGGAGCCGATTCTGGCGACTCTTTGCAGATCATATCCAGCTGGCCATTCGGGAAGCAGAAGCGCATGCGCGTCAGCGCATTGGTGCTAAAGCGCAGTCGTGCCAGGCCGCTCAGCTCCGGCGTCCAGTTGTTTGGCATGTCGCCGTACATCGCATCAAGAAACAGCGGATAGCTGTCGCTGGAAAGCACCGCTTCCACTTCACGCGCGCACAGCTGCGCTGTCTCCAGATCCCACTGTGGCGTAATGCCTGCATGCGCCATCAACAGTTTCTTCTCTTCATCCACCTGCAACAGCGGCTGACGACGTAACCAGTTGATCAACTCATCGGCATCATCGGCTTCCAGCAGCGGCGTCAGGCGATCTTTCGGTTTATTGCGGCTGATACCGGCAAATACCGCCAGCAAATGCAGGTCGTGATTACCCAGCACCAGACGCACGCAATCACCCAGCGATTTCACATAGCGCAGCACATCGAGCGAGCCGGGGCCACGCGCCACCAAATCGCCGGTAAGCCACAAGGTGTCCTGCTGCGGATCGAAATCAACCTGCGCTAATAGCGCACGAAGCTCGTCATAACAGCCATGAACATCGCCAATCAGGTATGTACTCATTGTCAGTCCGATTAAAACGCGCCGCCCGGACGGGCCGGGCGGAAGGGATTAGTGAATGTGGGTTTGCACCGCGAGTCGGAACACCGGAATCTCGACGTGGAACTCTTCGCCCGCATCATCGACCATCACATAGTGACCTTGCATGGTGCCCATCGGCGTCTCCAGAATCGCGCCGCTGGTGTACTGATACTCGCCGCCGGCCGCAATGTGCGGCTGTTCGCCGACCACGCCTTCACCTTGCACTTCAGTCTCGCGACCGTTGCCGTTAGTGATCAGCCAATAGCGGCTGCGCAGCTGTACGTTGCTGCGCCCTAAATTGCGAATGGTGACGGTGTAGGCAAACACGTAACGATCCTCATCGGGCAAGGATTGCGATTCCACATACTGACTATGCACATGGATACAGACGCGGGCCAGTTCACTCATGCACTCAACTCTCCGGAGTTTCAGCCTGATGCTTGCTCAACCAGTTTGCCAGTTGGCAATATTGCGCCACAGAGACGTTCTCTGCACGCAGCGAGGCATCGATTTCTAATTGATCCAGCGCACCAGCCGCAAACATATGAGCCAGGCTGTTGCGCAGCGTTTTACGGCGTTTACCAAAGGCTTCGGTGGTAATGCGGCTCAGCAGACGAATATCGCTAACCGGATGCTGCGGTTGCATATACGGCACTAAACGCACCACGGCCGATTCCACTTTCGGTGCCGGCGTGAACGATTCTGGTGGTACTTCGAGCACAGGAATCACCTGGCAATAGTACTGCGCCATCACGCTCAAACGACCGTAAGCTTTGCTGCCCGGACCGGCGACTAAACGATTCACCACTTCTTTCTGCAGCATGAAGTGCATATCTTTAATCGAACCAGTATAGCTGAAAAGGTGGAACATCAGCGGCGTCGAGATGTTGTACGGCAGGTTGCCGAACACGCGCAGCGGCTGGCCTTTCTCTTGCGCCAGCGCAGAGAAATCAAAGGTCATCGCATCCTGCTGGAAAATGGTCAGCTTTGGACCGAGGAACGGGTGCGTTTGCAGACGCGCGGCAAGGTCGCGGTCCAGCTCGACTACGGTCAACTCATCCAGACGTTCGCCTACCGGCTCAGTTAATGCGCCAAGGCCGGGGCCGATTTCCACGATAGCTTCACCTTTTTGCGGGTGAATGGCGGAGACAATGCTATCGATAATGTACTGATCGTTCAGGAAGTTCTGCCCGAAACGTTTACGGGCGTAATGCCCCTGATGGACGCGATTATTCATTACTGCTCTTGATCATAGTGATGGCGAGATTAAGCGCCGTGATAAAGCTGCCCGGTTCTGCCTGGCCGAGACCGGCTAATTCAAGCGCGGTGCCGTGATCGACAGAAGTCCGGATAAAGGGCAGGCCAAGTGTGATATTCACCGCGCGGCCAAACCCCTGAAATTTTAGCACCGGTAAGCCCTGGTCGTGATACATCGCCAGAACCGCATCGGCATGTTGCAGGTATTTCGGCTGGAACAGCGTATCGGCTGGCAGAGGTCCGGTGAGCTGGATGCCTTGCTGGCGCAGTTCGTTGAGAGCCGGAATGATGGTATCAATCTCTTCGCGGCCCATATGGCCGCTTTCGCCGGCGTGCGGATTGAGGCCGCAGACGAAGATATGGGGATTGGGTAAACCAAATTTCTGCTGCAGATCACGATGTAAAATGGTGATAACTTCATGCAGCGTGTCGCGGGTAATCGCGGCAGAAACATCTTTCAGCGGCAGATGCGTGGTGGCCAATGCTACGCGCAACTCTTCCGTTGCCAGCATCATCACTACTAAATCGCCACCGGCGCGATCGGCAAAAAACTCAGTATGACCGGTAAACGGAATGCCGGCATCATTGATCACGCCTTTATGCACCGGACCGGTAATCAGCGCGGCAAATTCGCCGTTCAGACAGCCGTCACAGGCGCGCGCCAGCGTTTCCAGTACATAGTGGCTGTTCGCAACGTTGAGTTCACCTGCAGTCACCGGTTTAGCGGTATCGACCTGCAGCAGCGTTAGCGTGCCGGCCTGCTGCGGTTGTGCTACTGCAGGTTGATAATCACGCAGCGTCAGCGGCAAACCCAATAAAGCAGCGCGACGGCGCAAAAGCTCGCCGTCGCCGCAGACCACCAATTCAACTGGCCAGTTTTGCTGCGCCAGTTGAACGGTGAGGTCGGGACCAATCCCGGCGGGTTCGCCGGGCGTGATCACCACACGATAATTACTGACCATTGTTATCGAGAATCTTCACGTAAGCACTGGCGCGCTGTTCCTGCATCCAGGTTTGCGCTTCTTCCGCGAATTTACGATTAAACAGCATGCGATAGGCGCGCTCTTTCTGCGCGGCGTCGGTCTTATCAACCTGGCGCGTATCCATCAACTGAATCAAGTGCCAGCCAAAGGAAGAGTGAACCGGCTGGCTAACCTGGCCTTTCTGTAGCTTCAGCAAGGCATCGCGGAATGCCGGATCGTAAATCTCCGGAGATGCCCAGCCAAGATCGCCACCCTGGTTCGCCGAACCCGGATCGTCTGAGAACTCTTTGGCCGCTGCTGCGAAAGTGGTTTTACCACTTTTAATGTCGGCCGCGATCTGTTCGATCTTCGCCTGCGCCTGCGCGTCAGTCAGGATCGGTGACGGCTTCAGCAGAATGTGACGCGCATGCACTTCCGTTACAGAGATGCTTTTGCTTTCGCCGCGCAGGTCGTTCACCTTCAGGATGTGGAAGCCGACACCTGAACGGATTGGACCGACGATATCGCCTTTCTTCGCGGTGCTCAGCGCCTGCGAGAACAGCGTTGGCAACTCTTCGATTTTGCCCCAGCCCATGTTGCCGCCTTTCAGCGCCTGCGGATCGGCCGAGTAAGTTACTGCCAGCTTGCCGAAATCGGCGCCGCCTTTCAGCTGAGCAACCAGTTGGCGAGCCAGCGTTTCCTGGTCGTCAACCTGCTGCTGCGTCGGGTTTTCTGACAGCGGCAGCAAAATCTGGCTGATATTCAGTTCAGTACCTTGCGTGTTCTGCGCGCCGACCTGCGAAGCCAACGTATCCACTTCCTGCGGCAGGATAGTGACGCGGCGACGCACTTCGTTGTTACGCACCTCGGCAATCGTCATCTCTTTACGGATCTGTGCACGGTAGACGTTGTAGTTCATACCGTCGTAGGCCAAACGGCTACGCAGCTGGTCGAGGCTCATGCGGTTTTGTGCGGCAATGTTCTGAATCGCCTGATCCAGTTGCTGATCGTTAATCTGCACGCCCGCTCTTTCACCCATTTGCAGAATGATGGCATCCATGACCTGGCGTTCAAGGATTTGATGACGCAAGGTTTTGTCATCCGGGAGTTGCTGGTTTGCCTGCTGCGCCTGTGATTTCACGGTGCGCATCATGTTATCAACGTCACTTTCCAGTACCACGCCGTTGTTCACGACAGCGGCAACTTTATCAACCACTTGTGGGGCTGCGAACGCAGTGTTAGCGGTAATCGCTACACCAAGAATCAGCATTCTCCAGTTCTTCATACTTTATCCATTGTTGTTTCCGCACTGCGGGAGAGCCTGTCAAACATCACAACATCAGAAAGCGCGCTGGTAAGGAATGATGCCCTGACGCAGCATTTCATTAGTGCCTAAGCCATAGTTGGAACTCAGACCACGCAGCTCAATGTTGAATGAGATTTGGTTGTCATACTTACTGTCGTTGTTTTCCCAACCGTTGATCTTGCGTTCGTAACCCAGACGAATGGCATAGCAGCAGGAGCTGTACTGCAGGCCGACCAGCTGTTCAGCCGGGCGACTGTTGCGAGTATCGTAGTAATAACCGCCCACCAGTGACCAGGCGTCCGCAATCGGCCAGCTGGCAGTGCCGCCCACTTGTGAAATCCCGTTTTTGTAGATCGGGTTAGTCACCAGGCTTGAGTTGTTCAGCGCCTGCGCCACGTATTCCGGGCTGCTGTAGCGATAGCTCAGCTGCACCATACGATCGGCATCCTGACGATACTCAAGCACGGCATTACCTTGCGCGACGTTATCAAGGCGGGTGTCATACTGCAGACCGCCACGCGCCCCCCAGCGATCGCTGATTTTCCAGTAAGTGTCACCGGCCCAAACCAGGCTGCCAGTGTCATCTTCTTTGTTCGTCTGGTTTACACCGGTACGAGACGGGGTAAACGAGTAGATTTGACCCACAGAAACGTTAAAACGTTCAACCAGATCGTTATCATAAATACGCGTGGTCACGCCAGTCGCCACTTCGTTAGCCGAAGCGATACGATCCAGACCGCTGTAGGTACGATCGCGGAACAGGCCAGTATAGTCAGTTTGCAGCAGCGTAGAGTCGTACGGATAGATATCGCTCTGGTTACGATATGGGACATAAAGGTACTGAACACGCGGTTCCAGCGTTTGCGTGTAGCCTTGTTGCCAATCCATATCACGGTCAAAGACCAGGCGACCGTCCACTTTAAATTGTGGCAGGGTGCGGTTAACTGAATTTCTCAGTTGGTTGTCGCCAGTTCTATTAACCGATGTGTTGTAGTAATCAACATCATCTTGCTGATAATGGGTCGCCAGGAATTTTGCTTCGGTATCCAGGCTTGCCCAACCATTAGACAGGGGGAGATCGAGCGTTGGCTCAACATGCAAACGCGTTGCTTCCGGCATGCGGCTATCAACGTTGGTGAATTTCACTGCCTGGGCAAAAATACGTCCATCAAACGGCCCCATATCGTTCTGATAGAAGTTCAGATCGAGTTGTGGCATCGCACGATAGATGTTTCTGTTGCTGGTACTTCCGAAGACTTGGAAATCTTTCGTTGAAAGCGTTGCATCCCAATTGGTGTCGGCGTACCCCAGACTGAATTTTTGTGTCGCATAGCCATCGGTGGAGCTGTAGTACTTCGAGTCGAGATCGTTGAAGTAATACGGGTCGCTTACCTTGGTATAATCGGCGCTGAAACGCCAATGCTGTTCATATACACCTGCATGACGCCAGTAAAATAACCAGCGGTCATCACTGGAATCATTCGATACCAAAGGACGCGCGCTTTTATCTTTGTTGTATTGCTTATCTGAGGGGAGATAATCCAACTCCATCAAGCCCGCACCAAACACCGTTAAATAGCGGAATTCGTTCTGCAACTGCAGACCACGCTTTTCCATATAGTGCGGCGTGATAGTGGCATCGGCCTGCGGCGCGATGTTCCAGTAATACGGCAGCATGAATTCGAAGCCATTATTACTGCCGTATTTCGCATTCGGGATCAGGAAGCCCGAGCGGCGACGATCGCCAATCGGTAACTGAAGATAAGGGCTGTAGAATACCGGCACATTGCCGAGCTTAAAGCGGGCGTTCCAGATTTCTGCGACTTCTTCTTCGCGGTCCTGAATCACTTCGGAGCCGACCACGCTCCAGCTGTTGGACCCCGGCAAACAGGAGGTAAAGCTGCCGTTTTCCAGAATCGTGTAGCGATTATTACCGCGCAGCTTCATCTGATCGGCATCGCCGCGGCCCTGGCGGCCAACCATCTGATAATCACCGTTCCACACGTTAGTGTCTTTGGTGTTCAGATTTGACCAGGCTTTGGGACCTTTAAGGATGACCTGATTGTCGTCATAGTGCACATTACCCAGCGCATCCACGGTACGGACCGGCGTCGTTTGGCCATCTTGCTGACGCTGATGTAACTGCATTTCGTCGGCGCGCAGGCGGCTGTTGCCCTGCTGCACGTCGACATTACCGGTGAACACCGCATCATTCGGATAGTTGCCTTTAGCCGAATCAGAATGGATGGTGACCGGCAGCGAGTTGGCGTCGCCATTGACCAGCGGGCGGTTGTAACTCGGCACGCCCAGCATGCACTGCGACATCAGATCGTCGGCGAGTGATGACTGGCTATAAAGCGCTGCACCAATCATGGTAGCCAGCAAGGTAGGTATACGTTTTTTCATACGCGGTTTCGATAATTCCATGAAAACTGGCATCATGCCGACAATCCGGTCAGAGACTAACTTACTGCCCGGCGTTGCGCCAGTGTTAATCCTTGTCTGTCCGCGTTGCCGTTAGGCGCTGAGATAAATGACAGGTATGATAATGCAATTTTCAGCCGCAAGCATGGCGAATTGAGGAGTTTATGCGCTACTGGGGAAAAGTAATTGGTCTGGCGCTCGGGATATTTTCCGGGGCAGGCTTTTGGGGCATTGTACTGGGTCTGATCATTGGTCACATGTTTGACAAAGTGCGCAGCGTAAAAGGACAGGGCTACTTCGCCAATAACCAGGCGCGCCAAACGCTGTTTTTCAGTACCACCTTCCAGGTGATGGGCCATTTGACCAAGTCAAAAGGGCGCGTCACCGAAGCGGATATCCAGATTGCTTCCTTATTTATGGATCGTATGCAGCTGCATGGCGATGCACGCACTGCTGCGCAACGTGCGTTCCGTGAAGGCAAGCAGAGCGACTATCCGCTGCGTAGTAAATTGCGCGAACTGCGCAGCGCCTGCTTTGGCCGATTTGATCTGATTCGGATGTTTCTGGAAATCCAAATCCAGGCCGCCTTTGCCGATGGTTCACTGCATCCCAACGAACGTCAGGTGTTGTATGTGATCGCCGAAGAGCTCGGCATTTCACGCGCGCAGTTCGATCAATTCCTGCGCATGATGGAAGGCGGTCAGCAATTTGGCGGCGGCGGTTCTTCACGTGGCGGCGCCTATCAGCAGGCGCAACGCGGTCCAACGCTGGAAGATGCCTGCAGCGTGTTGGGCGTGAAAAGCAGCGATGATGGTACCACCATCAAGCGCGCATACCGCAAGTTGATGAGCGAGCATCACCCTGACAAGCTGGTAGCGAAAGGTTTACCGCCGGAGATGATGGAGATGGCGAAGCAAAAAGCGCAGGAGATTCAGGCGGCTTACGATTTGATTCGTAAGGAGAAGGGGTTTAAGTAATTTTATTGTTGTCCCCCATCCCGGCCTTCCCCCGTAAACGGGGGAAGGAGATGCTGCCACATGTAGTTCCAACACTGATATATTGCAGCATCTTCCTCCCCCATTTATGGGGGAGGACCGAGGAGGGGGACAGCAAGCTACATCACTAAAATTCCGCCGGCTGCCTGAACGTCATGCTGTTGCCAAACGCCGGATGTGTGATCGTCAGCGACTCCGCATGCAGCTGCAAACGCGGCGCCATCGCCAGCGCCACTTCATGCGCATAAAAGCGGTCGCCAAGAATCGGATGCCCCAGCGCCAGCAGATGCACGCGCAGCTGGTGTGAACGTCCGGTAATGGGCTTGAGCTTGACGCGCGCACTGTTCGTCGCTTCATACTCCAGCACCTGATACTCGGTTTGCGCCGCTTTGCCGTTCTCAAAACACACCATCTGCTTAGGCCGATTCGGCCAGTCGCAAATCAGCGGCAGATCGATTAAACCCTCTTCTGCCGCTGGATGGCCCCACACGCGGGCCACATAGTATTTAGAGGGCTCGCGTTCACGGAACTGGCGCTTGAGCTCACGCTCAGCCGCTTTATTCAGGGCCACGACGATCACGCCGCTGGTGGCCATATCAAGACGATGCACCGATTCCGCCTGCGGGAAATCACGCTGGATACGCGTCATCACGCTATCCTTGTGCTCCTCCAGACGGCCCGGCACCGACAGCAACCCGCTCGGTTTATTCACCACCATAATGTGCTCGTCCTGATACAGAATATGCAGCCAGGGTTCGAGCGGCGGGTTGTAAGCTTCCATCAGCATGAGGTCGCGGTCCTGAACATTATTGGTGCGTGACAACGATCAGGCGCAGCGCATCAAGACGCCAGCCGGCATCGCCCAGGCTTTCCAATACCTGTTCGCGATTGCTTTCCAGCGCTTCAACCTCATCATCACGGATGTTGGGGTTAACCGCGCGCAGCGCTTCGAGACGTGACAGCTCAGCGCCGAGCTTCTCTTCGGCTTCCACTTTCGCTGCTGCGATAATCGCCTGCGCTTCTGGCACGATCGCTTTCTCCGCCTGGGTCAGAATCTCATGCACATCTTGCTGCACTGCATTCACCAGCTTGCTGCCGGTATGGCGATTCACCGCATTCAGCTGACGGTTAAAGCTTTCGAACTCCACTTTGCCCGCCAGATTATTACCCGCACGATCCATCAGCAAACGCACCGGCGTTGGCGGCAGGAAGCGGGTGAGCTGCAGGCTTTTTGGCGCTTGCGCTTCAACCACATAGATCATCTCGACCAGCAGCGTACCGACCGGCAGCGCCTTGTTCTTCAGCAGCGACAGCGCACAGCTGCCGGTATCGCCCGAAAGAATCAGGTCAAGACCGTTGAGGATCAGCGGATGTTCCCAGGTAATAAACTGAGTATCTTCGCGCGACAGCGCCTGGTTGCGGTTAAAGGTCACGGTGCAACCCTCTTCCGGCAGGCCAGGGAAATCAGGCACCAGCATGTGATCGGATGGTGTCAACACGATCAGGCTATCGCTGCGGTCTTCCTGATTGATACCGACGATATCGAACAGGTTCAGTGCAAAGTTAACCAGATCGGTATCGTTGTCCTGCTCGCCGATGGCATTCGCCAGCTCCTGAGCCGCATCTCCGCCATTGGAGTTCAGTTCCAGCAGGCGATCGCGGCCCTGTTCCAACTGTGATTTCAGCGCATCGTGCTGCTTGCGGCTTTCGCTGACGAACTCATCAAGTCCCTGCGGATTTTCCGGCGCGGCAAGATATTCAATCAGCTGATTGTACTCTTTGTCATAAATGGCGCGGCCGGTTGGGCAGGTGTGTTCAAACGCGTCCAGCCCTTCGTGATACCAACGCAGCAGCACCGCCTGCGCGGTTTTTTCCAGCCACGGCACCAGAATCTGGATGTCATGCATTTGTCCGATACGATCGAGACGGCCAATACGCTGCTCCAGCAGATCCGGATTGAACGGCAGGTCGAACATCACCAAACGGCTGGCGAACTGGAAATTACGGCCTTCAGAACCGATTTCGGAACACAGTAACACCTGCGCGCCATCCTCTTCGGAGGCGAAGAAGGCCGCTGCGCGGTCGCGTTCGATAATCGACAAACCTTCGTGGAACACGGCGGCGCGGATGCCTTCGCGCTCACGTAAGACCTGTTCCAGCTGCAGCGCGGTCGCCGCTTTGGCGCAGATCACCAGCACCTTCTCTTTGCGGTTGCTGGTGAGGTAACCCATCAGCCACTCAACGCGCGGATCAAAGTTCCACCACGTGCCGCTATCGCCTTCAAATTCCTGATAAATCTGCTCGGGATACAGCATGTCACGCGCGCGCTCTTCTGCGCTTTTGCGTGTGCCCATGATGCCGGAGACTTTAATCGCGGTTTGATACTGCGCGGGCAGCGGCAGACGAATCTGGTGCAGCTCCCGTTTCGGGAAGCCTTTCACGCCGTTACGGGTGTTACGGAACAGCACGCGGCTGGTGCCGTGGCGATCCATCAGCATTGAGACCAGCTCTTTACGCGCGTCTTCTTTGCCATCGCGATCGCTGTTCGCCACCTGCAGCAGCGGCTCGATATCCTGTTCACCGATCAGATCGTTGATCAGATTCATCTCGTCTTTGCTAATGGCGTGATCGGCCAGCAGCGAGCTCACCGCATCGGCCACCGGACGATAATGTTGCTGCTCTTCGACAAACTGGCCGAAATCGTGGAAACGGTTCGGGTCAAGCAGGCGCAGACGCGCAAAGTGGCTCTCTAAGCCCAGTTGCTCTGGCGTTGCAGTCAGCAGCAGTACGCCCGCAGTTTTCTCTGCCAGCTGCTCGATAACCTGATATTCACGGCTCGGTGCGTCTTCGCTCCATGCCAGATGGTGCGCTTCATCGACCACCAGCAGATCCCACTCGGCATCGGCCAGCAGTTCAAGACGCTGCTTGTTACGGCGCACAAAATCGAGCGAACAGATAATCAGCTGCTCGGTTTCAAAGGCGTTGTCGCTGTCGTGCTGCGCTTCGGTGTAGCGATCGTCATCAAACAGCGCAAAGCGCAGGTTGAAGCGACGCAGCATTTCCACCAGCCACTGATGTTGCAGCGTTTCCGGCACCACAATCAGCACGCGCTCGGCACGACCGGCCAACAGCTGTTGCTGGATGATCATCCCGGCTTCAATGGTTTTACCCAAGCCCACTTCATCCGCCAGCAATACGCGCGGCGCGTGACGACGGCCAACATCGTGGGCGATATGCAGCTGATGCGGAATCAGGTTGGTGCGCATACCGCGCAGGCCGCTGATCGGCAGGCGGTATTGCTCGCTGTGATATTTACGTGCGCGGAAACGCAGCGCAAAGCGGTCCATGCGGTCGAGCTGACCGGCGAACAGGCGATCCTGCGGCTTGCTGAACACCAGCTTGCTGTCCAGCATCACTTCGCGCATGACGACGCCGGTTTCTTCGGTGTCGAGACGCGTGCCGATGTAAGTCATTAAATCGTTTTCGTTGCGGACTTCATCGACGCACATCTGCCAGCCTTCGTAGCTGGTGATGGTGTCACCCGGATTGAAAATCACACGAGTAACCGGAGAATCATTTCGGGCATACAGGCGGTTTTCGCCGGTTGCCGGAAAAAGCATGGTGATCATGCGCGTATCGATCGCGACCACCGTGCCCAATCCCAGTTCACTTTCCGTATCACTAATCCAGCGCTGACCCAGTGTAAAAACCATATATTTTTTGCTCGACTCTCTGACATGCCATAAAGAAGTTCACCTGTACTCAGGCAATACCCAACCGCCAAACGGGTGTTTGGTCAGATTGTGTGTGCGGTGAGAATCAGGAAGGGCGCTATGGTACTGGATGGCAAGGCATTCGTCACCTGTCAAAAAAGCCCCAGCTGCCCAGTAATCAGTGTAGCAAAGTCATCACCGACGAAGGGTAAAATGCCGTCAGCCACTGGCTGCAGCTGTTTGGTGACGTAATGATCGTAGTCGAGGGGCGTATTCCGCGCCTCAAGCGGTTCTGGGCCGGCCGTTGCCATCACATAGCGAATTGAGCCGCCATTTTGATACTGCAACGGGCGCTGCAGCTTGCGGTTGTGCTCATCGGCGAGGCGCGCAGCGCGCACGTGTGGCGGCACATTGCGTTCATAATCTTTCAGCGCACGGCGCAGGCGTTTTTTATACACCAGCTGATCGTCGAGTTCACCGGCCAGCAGCTGCGCCACCGTTTCGCGAATGTAATCCTGCCATGGCTCGCCACGGAAAATGCGGCCATAGAGAGTTTGCTGGAACTGCTGCGCCAGCGGCGTCCAGTCGGTGCGCACCGATTCGAGGCCTTTAAATACCAGCCGCTCGCCGCTATCGCTGCGAATCATGCCGGCATAACGCTTTTTGCTGCCCTGTTCGGCACCGCGAATGGTGGGCATCAGAAAACGGCTGAAGTGGGTTTCATACTCCAGCTCCAGCGCGCTATCCAGCCCATAAGTCGATTGCAGATGCTGCTGCCACCAGCCATTAACCTGTTCAGCCAGGTGACGACCAATCGCCGTCGCCTCCGCTTCACTGCGCGCGCCTTTCAGCCAGACGAAGGTGGAATCGGTATCGCCGTAAATCACATCAAAGCCTTCCGCTTCAATCAGTTCGCGTGTTTGCTGCATGATAGCGTGGCCGCGCAGAGTAATGGATGACGCGAGGCGCGGATCGAAGAAGCGGCAGGCGCTGGTACCAAGCACGCCATAAAAAGCATTCATGATGATTTTCAGCGCCTGCGACAGCGGTTTATTGTTGTCGCGCTTGGCAGCTTCACGGCCTTGCCAAATCTGTTCCACAATCGCCGGTAAGCAGTGCGTTTGGCGGGAGAAGCGCGCGTTGCGGAAGCCGGGCACGGAATCGGCGTCATCCGGATGCGCCAACCCTTCCACCAGCCCAACGGGATCGATGAGGAAGGTGCGAATGATTGAGGGATAGAGGCTTTTGTAATCCAGCACCAGCACCGAATCGTACAGGCCGGGCCGGGAATCCATCACGTAGCCGCCGGGGCTGGCTTCCGGCGCCACTTCGCCGAGATTCGGCGCCACGAAACCGGCGCGATGCATACGCGGGATGTAGAGATGGCCGAAGGCCGCCACCGAACCGCCGTGACGATCCACCGCTAAACCGTTCACCGTGGCGCGTTCCAGCAGGAACGGCATGATGGCCGTGTGCTGGAAAATGCGCGTCACCAGCTCGCAATCCTTGAGGTTATATTTCGCCAGCGCCGGCTTATCGTTGGCAAAGCGCCAGTTGATCTCCTCCATGCGATCCCACGGATTGTCGATGGCTTTGCCTTCGCCCAGCAGCTGGCGCGACACCGCTTCCAGGCTAAAAGAGGGGAAATCCCAGAAGGCGGATTTGAGCGCGTCGATGCCATCAATAATCAAGCGGCCCGTCGCCTGTGCGAAGAATACGCCGGGTTTGAAGCCGTGCTCGCGCCACTCCAGCGCCTGCTTGTGACGTCCTAAACGCAGCGGAATGCCGTAGCGATCGGCGTGTTTCTGCAATACGCGCAAGTCGAACTGCACCACGTTCCAGCCGATAATCACATCCGGTTCATGCCGCTTAAACCACGCGTTGAGCTGCTCAAGCAGCTGCGGGCGGCTATCAACATAAATCAGCTCAAAATCGAGCGTGCTGGCATCGCCATTGGGCGGGCCAAGCATGTAAACCTGGCGCTGACCGCAGCCTTCCAGCCCGATACAGTAGAGTTCGCCATGCTGCGTGGTTTCGATATCCAGCGATACCCATTTCAGCTGCGGACGGTAATCAGGATGCGGCTTCAGGCGCGCGTTGACCACGCTGTCGCCGCGCGTTTCACCGCTAAACCACACCGGCGCGGTGATAAAGCGCTCCATCAAATAGCGTTCGGGTGGACGAATATCCGCTTCATACACCGGAATACCGTTTTCACGCAGGCGCTTTTCCAGATTTTGCAGCTGGCGATTGCTGCGACAATAGAGGCCAAACACCGGGCGGCGGCGGAAATCCTTCAGCGCCAGCGTTTGCAGGCGTGTGTGTCGCTCATCGCGGATCAGCGCTTCGGTTTGCGTGCGAAACTCCTCGGGAACAAACGCCACGGATTCCTGAGCAGGCAGCACCAGCCGCTGCGGGCCGCTGTCGGTTGCCAGCCATAGCACCACTTCGCTGCCGGTCGGCGTATCTCGCCAATGTCGGGTAAGCAGAAAACCTGCGCGCGGATCGGTCACGTTAACTCCAGAGAATGAATTGCATGAAGTATAACATGGATGTTTATACAGTGTCCCGCAGGCGAAATTGTCACCACTTTGTCAACATCGTCCTACAATTCTTGCCTTGACGGTGGCGCAATGGCTCTGGACAATCCAGCCTCTATATTCCGCAGAGGATATTTATGGAAGCCTGGATTCAACACCTGTTTTCGCAATCGCTGGAGTACGCGCTGATCGCCGTTGCGCTGGTGACTTTCCTTGAGTCGCTGGCCTTCGTGGGATTGCTGTTGCCGGGCACGGTATTAATGGCCAGCCTTGGGGCGCTGGTCGGCAGTGGACAAATTGGGCTTTACCCGGCGTGGGCGGCAGGTTTTGCTGGCTGCCTGATCGGGGATTGGGTTTCGTATGGCATCGGCTGGAAGTTTCAGGGGCCGCTGCATCGTTGGAAATACATACAAAAATACAAAGGCTTGCTCGATAAAACTGAACATGCGCTGCATCAGCACAGCATGCTTACCATTTTGGTAGGGCGTTTTGTTGGGCCGACGCGTCCGCTGATTCCGCTGGCGGCCGGCATGCTGGAACTGCCGGTGCGCAAGTTCCTGCCGCCTAACCTGATTGGCTGCATTCTCTGGCCACCCGCTTATTTGATGCCGGGCATTCTGGCGGGCGTGGCGATTGACGTGCCGCAGGCCGCGCAGGGCGGCAGCTTTAAGTGGTTGCTGTTGCTGGTGGCGTTGCTGCTGTGGATCGGTGGCTGGTTGCTGTGGCGCTGGTGGCGCAGCGGCAAAACCGTCGATTGGGCAACGAAATATCTGCCGACTGCGCGCCTGCGCTGGCTGGCTCCGCTGATGGCGACAATGGGTCTGGGCGCGTTTATCGCTATCCAGTTCCATCCAATGATGCCGATCTTCCGCCACCTGCTGTGGAAAGTCTTCTTCGCTTAACGCGACGTCACGCCAAGGATGGCGGCCGCCTCACTTTCACCACGCACCAAACTTTCAGTGCTGCCATCCCAATAGATGCGCCCATCGACGATCACCAAACTGCGCGGCGCAATTTGCTGAGCATCTTCCAAACTGTGGGACACCATCAACAAGGTGATGTTGCGGCTTTCGCATACCGAACGAACCAGCTGCAGCATCTCGTTGCGCAGCGCCGGATCCAGCGCTGAGAAGGGTTCGTCCAGCAGCAAAATTGGCTGATTGCGCAACAGGCAACGCGCCAGTGCCACGCGCTGACGCTGGCCACCGGAAAGCTCGCCAGGCAAACGCGTGAGCATTGCCTGCAGGCCAGTTTGCTCGGCGATATCCACGACTTGCTGCTGCTGTTCACGCGTCAGCTTCAGGCCCGGATGTAAACCCAGCGCCATGTTCTGCTGCACCGTCAGATGCGGAAAAAGATTGTTCTCCTGGAACAGCATGGAAACCGGACGCGCCGACGGTACGCTGTGAGTATGATCGATGCCGTTCATCACCAGCGCGCCTTGATTGATCGGCAAAAAGCCGCCAATCAGACTCAGCAAAGTGCTTTTCCCCGCGCCGCTCGGACCGAGGATCGCCAGACGTTCACCTGCCTGCGCCGCAAAACTGAAGCGCATCGGCAGATGCTGATAAAGGTAAGCGAGGTTATTCAGTGTCAGCATGGCGACCCGGTAATTTTTCCATCAGAGTAAAGAGTAACAAGCAGAGGAGCAGCAATAGCAATGCGGTGACGGCGCCGTCCGCACCGCGATAGGCGCCAATCTGCTGGAACAGATAGAAGGGCAGCGTGCGGAAATCGGCGCTACCAAACAGTGCGACGACGCCGAAATCGCCAATCGACAGCACGCAGGCAAACGCCAGCGCCTGAGCAATGGGACGTTTCAACGCGCGCAGCTCAATCAGCCGCAAACGGTTGAAACCGGAGATGCCGAGTGAAGCGCAGAGCTGGCTGTAACGGGCGCTGATATCGCGCATCGGATTCTCCAGCACTTTCATGGCGTAAGGGATGGCGATCAGGGCGTTAGTGAAGATCACCAAACCATCGGCGCGCTGCGGCAGACCTACGGTGGCGTTGAACAGCAGGAAGAAACCGCTCGCCAGCACAATGCCCGGCATCGCCAGAATCAGCATGCCGCTCATCTCCATCGCCTGCGCCGCTATCACGTTCTGGCGCTGTCGCAGTTCGCGGCTGCTCCACAGCAGCATCATGGTCAGCACCACGCAAAGCAGGCCAGCACCGATAGCGATGCGCAGCGAGGTAAAGGTGGCTTGCCATAGCGCCGCTTGTTGCAGTGCACCGGCGACGCCGCCGCGCAAACCATCGACGATTACCGCCGCCAGCGGCGGTAACAGCAGCAGCAGCGCCAGGCCAATCAATACAGTATCGCTGATGCGCGCCTGCCATGAATCCTGCGGATCGCGCCAGCCGCGAATGCTCTGGCTGCCGGTGGGAATGGCTTTACTGAAGCGCTGGCTCAGCAACACCAGCAGCAAGCAACAACCCAGCTGTAACAGCGCCAGCAGCGCCGCGCGGCCCGGATCGTAGTCGAAATTCAGCGCCTGATAGATCGCCAGTTCCAGCGTAGTGGCCTGCGGTCCGCCGCCCAGCGCCAGCACCGTGGCGAAGCTGGCGAAGCAGAGCATAAAGATCAGCGCCGCCGTCGGCAGAATCTGACGGCGCAGCCACGGCCATTCCAGTAAATGAAACAGATTCCAGCCGCGCAGGCCGAGCTGGGCGGCGACTTGCCGCTGCTCGCCGGGAATACTCTCCAGCGCCTGTAACAGCAGGCGCGTCGCCAGCGGCAGGTTAAAGAAGACGTGCGCCAGCAGAATGCCCTGCAGGCCGTACGGCGAAAAATGGTAGTTAAAGCCAATGGCCGCGCACAGTTGCGCCAGCCAGCCGCTGCGACCGTAGACGCTGAGCAAGCCAAATACCGCCACCAGCACCGGCAGCACCAGCGTCATGGCGCATAAGCGCAGCAACAGGTTGCGACCGGGAAAACGGCGGCGATAGAGCGCGCGCGCCAGCAAGATTGCGGGCAGCACCGACAGCAACGCCGACAGTAGCGCCTGCTCGAACGAGAACAGCAGCACATGATGCAGATAACTGTCGTTGAGCAGCGCGCGCCAGTCGGTGGCCGGCGCAACCATCACCAATGCGCCAAACGCCAGCAGCGCCACCGCGCACAGCAACAGCGCGACAGCGCTACCGGGAATTAACCAACCGGACATTAACGGCTAACGGCGCTTTGCCATGCGCTGATCCACGCGGCGCGATGGTCGGCCACTTCGGCTGGCGTGTATTGCAACGCCTTGGCGGGCACCTGCAAAGCTTGATAACCGGCTGGCAGATCGCTTTTGATCACCGGATACATCCAGTTGCCAGTGGGAATGGTCTGCTGGAAAGCCGGAGAAACCATAAACTGCATGAACTGCTGCGCCAGCCTGGGCTGTTTGCTGCTGGCGAGCTGCGCGGCAACTTCCACCTGCAAATAGTGGCCTTCGCTAAATTCGGCCGCAGCGTAGTTCTCTTTCTTCTCTTCGATAATGTGATAAGCCGGAGAAGTGGTGTAGCTCAACACCAGATCGCCTTCGCCCTTCAGGAACAGGCCGTAAGCTTCACTCCAGCCTTTGGTGACGGTAACGGTTTTTTGTGCCAGCTTCTGCCACGCGTCAGGCGCGTTGTCGCCATAAACTTTTTGCATCCACAGCAGCAGGCCAAGACCTGGCGTGCTGGTGCGCGGATCTTCATAAATCACGCGCCATTTTTCCGGGCTTTCGACCAGTTCTTTCAGGCTCTTCGGCGGATTCTTCAGTTTGTTTTTATCGTAGACGAAGGCGAAATAGCCATAATCGAACGGAATGAAGGTGTCGCTGTGCCAGCCATCTGGCAACGTTAATGGTTTGGTATCAACGCTGCTTTTGGCAAACAGCCCGGTTTTCTCCGCTGCCTGCACCAGATTGTTATCCAGCCCCAGCACCACATCGGCTTTGCTGTTTTTGCCTTCCATGCGCACACGATTGAGCAGCGATACGCCATCTTCCAGCGCTACGTACTTCAGTTCGCAGCCGCACTGCGCTTCAAAGGCTTTTTTTACCGCTGGACCGGGGCCCCAATCGGCAGAAAACGAATCGTAGGTGTAAACGGTGAGAACCGGTTTGGCAGCGAAAGCCGGTGCCGCAACCAGCAGCAACACAGGCAGAACTTTGTTTAACACTTTGCGCTCCTTGAGGAGAAGATAAGGTCGAGTCGCAAAGGATCTGAGGAGTGAGGCATCTCAAATCCCTACGCCGGTATTAGCCGGATCAGGTTCGACGGGTTTCTCTCAGCCCTGATTTCAAGGCACCCCGTTGAGAACGGCTCATTCTAGACATTTATATGACAGCGCGAAAGGATCACAGCTCCGGCGGCGCAAACCAGGCCGATTTGAAGTCAAACCAGCCGAGCGTATTGAGGCGCACGCCACGCATACTGCGCTGCCCTTCCAGCAGCAGCCAGTGATGGAACAGCGGATGCAGATAGTCGCTGTCGATCAGCTGCTTACTCCATTCCGCCAACGGTAAATCCTTTTGCCGCCAGCGTGCGGCATCGGCTTGCCAGTCAATGGGGATGCAGTGATGCATCAACGGCAGCTCAAACAGTTGGGCAAACAGCGCGTACTCGAGCGGCAGGGTAAAGTTTACGCTGCCGAGCCAGATGTCACTCTCACCTTCGCCCTCGAACCACTCTTCGTAACATACGACGCGGGTGATCAGCTCAACACCTTGCTGCGCCAGCAGCGGTCGCAGCGCGTTGGCGATACCTTCATGCTCAACGTGATGGCTGTACCAGCTCAGCGTCAGCTGGATTAAACCTGCTGGCTTGTCGGCGGACGTGAGATCGCGGCGATGGTGCCAGCGCGGCAGCAAGCCATAAGCGGGGAACCAGTAACGCTGATAGCCGACGCCAGCATGATTCAATAAGGCGATCGGATTAAACAGATAACTCACCCAGCGGCGAAAATGCGCATCGCGGCCCAGCTCGGAGCGCTGATCGTAAAGCAGAAAGTAGCAGCCTTCCTCCAGACGGCTCTCTTCCGATTTTTCGTCGGCGGTTTCGCCCTGCAGTTTGACTCCAGCATACACCAATTCATCACTGATCTCCGGCAGCACCCAAATCGACACATCGTCAATCAGCGCGCGATAGCCAAAGTAATCATCGAAGGCGGCGATCTTCAGCTGCGTTTGCTGATTGCGCACCACGCTGTACGGGCCGGTGCCAATTGGCTGTCGCGCAAACTGGCGCAGCGTTGGCCATTCGCGCGGCAGGATCATCGCGCTGACGCTGGCCAGCAGCCACGGTAACCAATTGTCCGGCTGGCTCAGATGGATATCCAGCGTCCAGGGTGCGGGCGAATCCAGTTTACTGATGTGAGAAAACAGCGGCTGGCTGCGCACGCGTTCCAGCGAAGCAATCACATCCGCCATTTCCAGTTCACGGCCATGATGAAAACGTATCGCCGGGCGCAGGAAGAAGCGCCACTGCAGCGGCGAGGTTTGCTGCCAGTGATGGGCGATATCCGGTTCGATTTCCCCCTTTTCCTCATTTATGCGCATCAGGCCGTTGAAAATTTGCCGCGCCAGATGGGTTTCCGAGCGGCGCAGCGGCGAACCGGGCAGCAGATTGGGCAGCGGACGGTAATAGAGCACGCGCAGGATGTGTTTGCCCTGGC
Organism: Pantoea trifolii; assembly: GCF_024506435.1. Taxonomy (NCBI): domain Bacteria; kingdom Pseudomonadati; phylum Pseudomonadota; class Gammaproteobacteria; order Enterobacterales; family Erwiniaceae; genus Pantoea; species Pantoea trifolii. The sequence continues at coordinate 769,323 of NZ_JANIET010000001.1, forward strand.
GGAAGCTGCGACCTAAATGCGCCGCGATCATCTGGCGCACCTGATTTTTATCGCCCACCAATTGCACCAGCTGTTCGATGCGATCCTGCTCCAGCAGATCCTCAGCACGCTGCTGCTGGAGCGCCAGGCCGGTATAGCAGAAACTCAGCATCGAGCGCTTGCCGCGTCCCGCTTCCGCCTGCCAAATCAGCCAGCCTTCGCTCTGCATGGCATTGAGCAGGTTGCGCATATGCCGACGCGAGCAGTGCAGCAGATCGGCCAGCTCGTTGAGCGTGGTTTCCTGATCCTGCCCCTGACAGCTTTGCCATAAGCGGATGAATTGCTGCTGCAAACGTGAAGAAGACATAAAAGGGGAACTCCTTGTCAGAATCGCTCAGTTTTTCCTGCCTCATATTAGAGGCATACTGCCCGGCAATGGAAGAGCGGGAGGCATTCAGCAATGAATGGCGCTCTGCCAGCGGTTCCACCGACGTGGAACCTCTTTCTGAGTAGGGTGCATTTTCACCGCCAGCAGCGCTTTATCTGCTGGCTTTTTTCGTTTTGCTGTAGAATCTTCTACCCTCATTTCTCTACCTATTTTTTTATTCGCAAAGGGATTTCTGCATGAAATCGCTGTTAACGCGTCAACGTCGCATCAATCCGGTCTATCTCTCGTTTATGGCGGTGTCGTTTATGACTGGCGTGGCCGGTGCGCTGCAGGCGCCGACACTCAGCCTGTTTCTGACGCGTGAAGTGCAGGTGAGTCCGTTCTGGGTCGGCTTGTTCTTTACCATCAATGCGATCGCCGGGATTGTGATTAGCCTGCTGATGGCGAAACGCTCCGATAACCAGGGCGATCGCCGCAACCTGATTCTGTTTTGCTGCCTGATGGCGACGCTGAATGCGCTGCTGTTTGCCTTCAATCGCCACTATTTAACGCTGGTAACGCTAGGCGTGTTTTTGTCGGCGCTGGCCAGCGTGTCGATTCCGCAGGTGTTCGCGCTCGCGCGCGAATATGCCGATCAGTCGGCGCGTGAAGTGGTGATGTTCAGCTCGGTGATGCGCGCGCAGCTGTCGCTGGCGTGGGTGATTGGGCCGCCGCTGTCGTTTGCGCTGGCACTCAACTACGGCTTTGTGACGCTGTTTTGCGTGGCGGCGGGGATTTTCCTGCTGAGCATGCTGCTGATCTGGCGCACCTTGCCCTCGGTGCCGCGCGTGGTGGCATCGCCTGAAGCGGTACTGACGCAGCTCAGCCCGTGGAAAGACAGTCAGGTGCGGTTGCTGTTTATCGCCTCCGTAACCATGTGGGCGTGCAACACCATGTATATCATTGATATGCCGCTGTATATCAGCGCCACGCTTGGCCTGCCGGAGAAGCTGGCGGGACTGCTAATGGGCACCGCCGCCGGGCTGGAGATTCCAATCATGCTACTGGCCGGGCATTACGCGCGGCGCACCGGCAAACGCAAACTGATGCTGCTGGCGCTGGTGGCGGCGATTGTGTTTTATCTCGGATTGGTGATGTTCCAGTCGCGTACTGCGTTGATGGTGTTGCAACTGTTTAACGCTGCCTTTATCGGCATCATCGCCGGGATTGGCATGCTGTGGTTCCAGGATTTAATGCCGGGGCGCGCGGGTGCGGCGACGACGCTGTTCACCACCTCGATTTCCACCGGCATGATTATCGCCGGCATCATTCAGGGCACCATGAGCGAGCGCTTTGGTCATGAGTCGGTTTACTGGCTGGCGTTGGGGCTGGCGGTGCTGGCCTTGGGATTGGCGTCGCGCGTGCGGGATGTATAAAGGAGAAGGGCGACATCACGTCGCCCTTGTTGCCTTAGCGTAAGAACGCGGGCTGATTGGTTTCGTAGCTGGAGATTGACGCTTCGTGTTGCAGCGTCAGTCCAATGCTGTCGAGACCGTTGATCATGCAGTGACGGCGGAAGCTGTCGATTTCGAAGCTATACGTCTTATCGCCTGCCGTAACAGTTTGCGCTTCCAGATCCACGGTGAAGCTCACGCCCGGCTGCGCGGCAACCAGTTTGAACATCTCATCCACTTCTTCATCGCTCAACTTCACCGGCAGCAGCTGGTTGTTAAAGCTGTTGCCATAGAAGATGTCGGCGAAGCTTGGCGCGATCACCACGTGGAAACCGAAATCGGTCAGCGCCCACGGCGCATGCTCGCGCGATGAGCCGCAGCCAAAGTTCTCACGCGCCAGCAAAATACTGGTGCCTTTGAACTCGGGTTTGTTCAGCACAAAGCTGGCCGTTGGCACAGTGCCCGCATCATCTTCAAAACGCCAGTCGTGGAACAGGTGCGCGCCAAAACCGGTGCGCGTCACTTTCTGCAGGAACTGCTTAGGAATGATGGCATCAGTGTCGACGTTGGCCGCATCCAATGGCGCCACAATTCCGCTGTGTTGAGTAAATTTGTTCGCCATGGTTTACGCTCCCTGAGTCAATTCACGAATGTCGGCAAAACGACCGGTCACGGCAGCCGCAGCGGCCATCGCCGGGCTCACCAGGTGCGTACGTCCACCGCGGCCCTGACGGCCTTCAAAGTTACGGTTGCTGGTTGATGCGCAACGTTCGCCTGGATTCAGGCGGTCATTGTTCATTGCCAGACACATCGAGCAACCCGGCAAACGCCATTCAAACCCGGCTTCGAGGAAGATTTTGTCCAGACCTTCAGCTTCGGCTTGTGCTTTCACCGGACCGGAACCTGGCACCACCATCGCTACCACGCCCGGCGCCACTTTGCGGCCTTTGGCAATCGCGGCAGCGGCGCGCAGATCTTCAATACGTGAGTTGGTGCAGGAACCGATAAACACTTTATCGATCGCCACGTCAGTCAGTTTGATGCCTGGCTGCAGATCCATATACGCCAGCGCTTTCTCTGCAGAAGCGCGCTCGACCGGGTCGGCAAAGGATTGTGGGTTCGGGATCGCTTGATCGACCGCCATTACCTGGCCTGGATTGGTGCCCCAGGTCACTTGCGGAGCGATATCTTCGGCATGCAGCGTGACGATGCTGTCGAATTTGGCATCGCTGTCGGACTTCAGCGTGCGCCAGTAAGCCACCGCTTGTTCCCACTGCTCGCCCTTCGGCGCGAATTGCTTGTCTTTGAGGTAAGCGAAAGTGGTGTCATCCGGCGCGACCAGGCCCGCTTTGGCACCCATTTCAATCGCCATGTTACACAGCGTCATGCGGCCTTCCATGCTCAGCGCTTCAATTGCTGGGCCACAGAATTCGACAACGTGACCGGTACCGCCAGCGCTGCCGGTTTTGCCGATGATCGCCAACACGATGTCTTTGGCAGTGATGCCCGGCGCAGCTTCGCCCAGCACTTCAATCTTCATGGTTTTCGCGCGGCCCTGTTTCAGGGTTTGCGTGGCAAACACGTGCTCAACTTCGGAAGTACCGATACCGAAAGCCAGTGAACCAAACGCGCCGTGGGTGGCGGTGTGGGAATCGCCGCACACAATGGTCATGCCCGGCAAGGTCATGCCTTGCTCTGGCCCAATCACGTGCACGATGCCCTGGAACGGGTGATTCAGGTCATACAGCTGAATGCCGAACTCAGCACAGTTTTTCATCAGCTCTTGCATCTGAATGCGCGCCATCTCGCCAGACGCGTTGATATCTTTGGTCTGCGTCGAAACGTTGTGATCCATGGTGGCGAAGGTTTTCGACGGCTGGCGCACCTTGCGGCCGTGCGCGCGCAGGCCATCAAAGGCCTGCGGTGACGTCACTTCATGGATCAGATGGCGATCGATATAGAGTAACGGCGTTTCGTTAGGCGTTTCATGGACGACATGTGCATCAAATAACTTCTGGTATAAGCTTTTCATTTTATTATTTTTCCTCGGCGATGAAACCGGCAATGATGCTGCCCATCTCATCTGTGCTCACGGCCTTGCCGTCACCGGCCAAATCACGGGTACGATAACCCGCTTCCAACGCGCGGCTGACAGCGCGTTCAATGCTTGCGGCTGCTTCATCCGCATTCAGGCTGTAACGCAGCAGCAGTGACAGCGACAGAATCTGCGCAATCGGGTTGGCAATGTTCTGACCGGCGATATCCGGTGCGGAACCGCCCGCTGGCTCAAACAGGCCAAAACCGTCTTCGTTCAGGCTGGCAGAAGGCAGCAAGCCCATCGAACCGGTAATCATCGCGCATTCGTCTGACAGGATGTCGCCAAACAGGTTAGAACACAGCAGCACGTCAAACTGTGATGGATCTTTAATCAGCTGCATGGTGGCGTTATCGATGTACATGTGGCTCAACTGCACATCCGGATAATCTTTTGCCACTTCGTTGACAATCTCGCGCCACATCACGGAAGTCTGCAACACGTTGGCTTTGTCGATTGAGGTGACGATGTTGCGGCGTTTACGCGCTGATTCAAAGGCGATACGCGCGATGCGCTCGATTTCGAAACGGTGATACACCTCAGTATCGAACGCGCGCTCATGTGGGCCGCTGCCTTCGCGGCCTTTCGGCTGACCGAAGTAGATGCCGCCGGTCAATTCACGCACGCACAGGATGTCGAAACCGCGCTCGGCGATATCGCTGCGCAGCGGGCAGAACGCTTCCAGACCTTTATACAGTGCCGCAGGGCGCAAGTTGCTGAACAGCTTGAAGTGCTTACGCAGCGGCAACAGCGCGCCACGCTCAGGTTGTTGCGCAGGCGGCAGATGTTCCCATTTCGGGCCACCTACCGAGCCAAACAGAATCGCATCCGCTTGCTCTGCGCCGGTAACGGTAGCCGGTGGCAGCGGTTCACCATGACGATCGATGGCGATACCGCCAACATCATATTCGCTGGTGGTGATACGCATGTCGAAACGCGTACGAATTGCATCGAGAACTTTCATGGCCTGCGCCATCACTTCCGGACCAATTCCGTCGCCTGGCAATACCGCGATATGAGAAGACTTAGACATAGTTACACCGTTTCCTTCTGATCTTTAAATTTACGCTGCAGTTCTTTTTCCACCTGCTTAGCACGCCAAATGTTGTTCAACGCGTTCACCATCGCTTTCGCCGATGATTCGACGATATCGGTCGCCAGGCCAACGCCGTGGAATTTACGACCGTTGTAGTTGACCACGATATCGACCTGACCCAGCGCGTTCTCGCCGTGGCCTTTTGCCGTCAACTTGTAGTTGATCAGTTCGGCTTCAAAGCCGGTAATACGGTTGATCGCCTGATAGACCGCATCAACCGGACCGTTACCGGTTGCGGCGTCAGCTTTGGTCTCTTCACCGCAGCCTAACTGCACGGAAGCCGTTGCTGTCACGCTGGAGCCGGTCTGCACGTTGAATTCGTTCAGCTGGAAATATTCTGGCTCTTCGTTCTGCTTGTTGATGAAGGCCAACGCTTCCAGGTCGTAGTCGAAGACTTGACCTTTCTTGTCGGCCAGCTTCAGGAAGGCGTCGTACAAGGTGTCGAGGTTGTAATCAGACTCTTTGTAGCCCATCTCTTCCATGCGGTGTTTCACCGCTGCGCGGCCAGAACGGGAAGTCAGGTTCAGCTGGATTTTGTGCAGGCCGATAGATTCTGGCGTCAGGATTTCGTAGTTTTCGCGGTTCTTCAGCACGCCATCCTGGTGAATACCGGAAGAATGGGCGAAGGCGTTAGAACCGACCACCGCTTTGTTGGCTGGAATCGGCATGTTGCAGATTTGGCTCACGGTTTGGCTGGTGCGGTAGATTTCCTGATGATTAATGTTGGTGTGGACGTTCATGATCTGCTGGCGGGTTTTGATCGCCATGATCACTTCTTCCAGCGCACAGTTACCGGCGCGCTCGCCTAAACCGTTCAACGTACCTTCAACCTGACGCGCACCGGCCAATACTGCGGCGATGGCGTTGCCGGTCGCCATACCCAAATCGTCGTGGGTATGAACGGACAAGATGGCTTTATCGATATTGGGAACGCGAGCCACCAATTGGCCAATGATGTTGGCGTATTCGCCTGGCAAGGTGTAGCCGACGGTGTCCGGGATGTTGATGGTGGTTGCACCGGCATTAATCGCGGCTTCAACCATGCGGCACAAATCGTCGATTGGTGTACGACCGCCATCTTCACAGGAGAATTCAACGTCGTCGGTGTAGTTGCGGGCGCGTTTAATCATATGCACCGCGCGTTCAATCACTTCCGGCAGCGTGCTACGCAATTTGGTCGCGATGTGCATCGGCGAAGTCGCGATGAAGGTGTGAATACGGAACGCATCAGCCACACGCAGTGATTCGTATGCGGCGTCAATGTCCTTCTCAACGCAGCGTGCCAGTCCGCAAACGCGGCTGTTTTTGATGGTACGAGCGATGGTCTGTACGGATTCAAAATCGCCTGGAGAGGAAACGGGGAAGCCCACTTCCATCACATCCACGCCCATACGTTCCAACGCCAGAGCGATTTGCAGTTTTTCTTTAACACTCAGGCTGGCCTGTAAAGCCTGTTCGCCATCACGCAGAGTGGTATCGAAAATAATAACTTGCTGGCTCATCGTAATCTTCCTTATGCATTAACGTTGCCGGTGCTACGAGCATAAAAAAACCCGCGCATTGGCGCGGGTTTCTTAAACTTCAGCAGGTTCGAATCAGTTATTGATTCCGCCCACGAGTCTACCGCGCAAACTGGATGCGTTTAGTAGTAGACCGAGTAGGCGGAAAGAATGAAACATGATTCAAACCTCGTAAATTTTTTGGATGCACATATTGGTACTGGAATTGAGGTGTGAAGTCAACCTTAAGTGCAAGGGTATTTCTGTGACGTAAGAAGGGCGATGTGCTGTGATTTTTCAGCTGCGCAGAGCAATGGCATTAATTAGTAACAGGAGAAGTGATTCCATCCACTTAAAAAATCGTTTAGAAAATAGAATTTATTTTAAATAATTGATAATTAATTAGTTATGTCGGAAATGCGCATTACTGATAAAACAAGATTAGGCTTGTTGTTAAGAAGAATATGATGTGATCGGACCGTTTTATAGATAATCACGCCATAAAGTAATTATCACAAAAGATTGTGGACTGAGTGGTCAGGCAATATGAAAATCATATTTCTTAGAACACGCTGCAAATAATCTCTAAACCAGCATTTTCCTCTGTGGTTATGACGAAGCATTAGTTTAATCCTCGCAGGCAATAATCACGCATCAGTGCCTTTATTGCCGGTTCGGGCGCGACGTGGCGTCCTGGCGTTTGCAGGCCGGGTTGTCTGCGGTTATGGTAATCGACCTACTCTCATATAATTAACTCAAGTAGATTCCCTGTACCTGGAAGGCGGAAAGAACGCCGCCTTCTGAGCATAAACATAAGGTTTTGATCTTAATTGGCGATCGGGGGCCGGATATCAGTGGTGTGCGGGAAACGCGAACGTCAGTGGATTCAGTCCCTCAAGCCTGGAGGCAGAAAATGGAGATGTTGTCAGGAGCCGAAATGGTCGTCCGTTCGTTAATCGATCAGGGCGTTAAGCAGGTATTCGGTTATCCGGGCGGAGCGGTGCTCGATATTTACGATGCGCTGCAAACGGTCGGTGGTATTGACCACGTATTGGTCCGCCATGAACAAGGCGCGGTACACATGGCCGATGGCCTTGCGCGTGCGACCGGTGAAGTGGGTGTGGTGCTGGTGACTTCCGGTCCGGGCGCCACCAACGCGATTACCGGTATTGCAACCGCCTACATGGATTCAATCCCAATGGTGATTCTGTCGGGTCAGGTGCCTTCGTCACTGATTGGTTACGATGCGTTCCAGGAGTGCGACATGGTCGGTATCTCCCGCCCGGTGGTGAAGCACAGCTTCCTGGTGAAAAACGCCGAAGAGATCCCAACCGTGCTGAAAAAGGCCTTCTGGCTGGCTGCCAGCGGTCGCCCTGGGCCGGTGGTTATCGATCTACCAAAAGATATCCTGAACCCAGCGAACAAACTGCCGTACGTCTGGCCGGAAACGGTGAGCATGCGCTCATACAATCCGACCATTCAGGGCCACAAAGGACAGATCAAGCGCGCGCTGCAAACGTTACTGGCTGCGCATAAGCCGGTGATTTACGCCGGCGGCGGGGCGATTATGTCGGGCTGCGAAGCAGAATTGCTGCAGCTGGCTGAGCAACTGAATATTCCGGTGACAACCTCGCTGATGGGCTTGGGCGTGTTCCCTGGCACGCATCGTCAGTGTATCGGCATGCTGGGTATGCACGGTACTTACGAAGCCAACATGACCATGCACAATGCCGATCTGATTTTCGGTATTGGCGTGCGCTTCGACGACCGCACCACCAACAATCTGGCGAAGTACTGCCCGAACGCCACCATTATGCATATCGATGTCGATCCGACGTCGATCTCCAAAACGGTCAGCGCGGACATTCCGATTGTCGGCGATGCGAAGCAGACGCTGGCGCAGATGTTAGAGCTGCTGGCGCAAAGCGATGCGAAGCAGGAGCTTGATAGCCTGCGCGACTGGTGGCAGACCATTGAAGGCTGGCGTGGCCGCAAGTGTCTGGAATTCGATCGCACCACTGACAAAATCAAGCCGCAGGCTGTCATCGAAACCATCTGTCGTTTGACTAAAGGCGAAGCTTACGTCACCTCTGACGTCGGTCAGCATCAGATGTTTGCCGCACTTTATTACCAGTTCGACAAGCCGCGTCGCTGGATCAACTCCGGCGGCTTGGGCACCATGGGCTTCGGCTTGCCTGCTGCGCTGGGCGTGAAGATGGCGCTGCCGGATGAAACGGTTATCTGCGTGACCGGCGATGGCAGTATCCAGATGAACATTCAGGAGCTATCGACCGCGCTGCAGTACGATTTACCGGTGCTGGTATTGAACCTCAACAACGGCTTCCTCGGCATGGTTAAGCAGTGGCAGGACATGATTTACTCCGGTCGCCACTCGCAGTCTTACATGCAATCGCTGCCTGACTTCGTGCGTCTGGCCGAAGCTTATGGTCATGTGGGGATCTCCATTGCGCATCCTGCGGAACTGGAAGAGAAGCTGCAGCTGGCACTAGATACGCTGGCGAAAGGCCGTCTGGTGTTTGTGGATGTGAATATTGACGGCAGCGAGCACGTTTACCCGATGCAAATTCGTGGTGGTTCGATGGATGAGATGTGGTTGAGCAAAACGGAGAGGACTTAATTATGCGTCGTATTTTATCGGTTCTGCTGGAAAACGAATCCGGCGCATTGTCCCGCGTAGTGGGACTGTTCTCTCAACGTGGTTACAACATCGAAAGCCTTACTGTCGCGCCAACCGATGATCCGACCTTGTCACGGATGACGATTCAAACGGTCGGCGATGAGAAAGTGCTGGAGCAGATCGAGAAGCAGTTGCACAAGCTGGTGGACGTGTTACGTGTCAGCGAGCTGGGGCAGGGCGCTTACGTTGAGCGTGAAATCATGCTGGTGAAAATCCAGGCCAGCGGTTACGGCCGTGAAGAAGTGAAGCGCAGTGCGGAAATTTTCCGTGGTCAGATTATCGATGTCACGCCAACGCTTTACACGGTTCAGCTGGCAGGCACCAGTGATAAACTCGACGCGTTTCTTAACACCGTTCGCGACGTAGCAGAAATTGTTGAAGTAGCTCGTTCAGGAATCGTGGGTGTGTCGCGTGGCGATCGCGTAATGCGTTAATCACCTTAAGTAACGTTTTTATCTGATTCTAACCCGGCGAAAAGCCGGGTTTTTTTATTTTATGCGCTTATCCAGGATGAGAGAGAAAAGCGGTTGCTCGGCGTAGTGTTCTGCGGTTAGATGTTACAAATGTTTTACCCATAGCTACTCTGCGGATATTTTCGCCAGCGCTGGCTTATCAGAATTAAGGTGTCACCGTGAAACTGGATGAAATTGCGCGCCTGGCAGGCGTGTCGCGCACCACGGCCAGCTATGTAATCAATGGCAAAGCGCGGCAGTATCGTGTCAGCGAGAAAACCGTCGAGAAAGTGATGGCGGTGGTGCGTGAACACAACTATCACCCGAATGCCGTCGCGGCAGGGCTGCGTGCCGGACGCACGCGTTCAATTGGTCTGGTGATCCCTGATTTGGAAAACACCAGCTACACGCGCATTGCCAACTATCTGGAACGTCAGGCGCGTCAGCGCGGTTATCAGCTTTTGATTGCCTGCTCGGAAGATCAGCCGGACAATGAAATGCGCTGCATCGAGCATCTGTTGCAGCGTCAGGTTGATGCCATCATCGTTTCGACTTCACTGCCGCCAGAGCATCCGTTCTATCAGCGTTGGATCAACGATCCCTTACCGATTATCGCGCTGGACCGTGCGCTGGATCGTGAACACTTTACCAGCGTGGTGGGTGCCGATCAGGATGATGCGCAGGCATTGGCGGCTGAATTGCGTCAGCTATCGGTGAAAAACGTGCTGTTCCTTGGGGCGCTGCCGGAATTGTCGGTGAGTTTCCTGCGTGAACTCGGCTTCCGCGATGCGTGGAAAGACGACGAACGGCCCATTGATTACATATACTGCAACAGTTTTGATCGTGCCGCCGCTGCAACGCTGTTTGAGAAGTACCTCGAAGATCATCCGATGCCGGAGGCGCTGTTTACAACGTCGTTTGGGCTGCTGCAGGGCGTAATGGACGTTACCTTGAAGCGTGATGGCCGCTTGCCAACCGATCTGGCGATTGCCACCTTTGGCGACCACGAATTGCTGGACTTCCTTGAGTGTCCGGTGCTGGCGGTGGGTCAGCGTCATCGTGACGTGGCCGAACGCGTGCTGGAACTGGTTTTGGCCTCGCTGGATGAACCGCGTAAACCGAAACCGGGTTTAACCCGCATTCGTCGTAATTTATTCCGCCGCGGACAATTAAGCCGCCGCGTTAAATGAAATGCTGGGCAGTTCACTGCCCAGTGTTAATTTAACCTGCAGCTATTTCCTGCAAACCTTACGGCGTAAATAAGCGTAAATAATCGCCACTCCAGCTAACAATTTAACCCTGCTGACTTTTCTTAACTGTTTACATCTTCAGCAGCGTGTCTTAGCAGAGCTGGCGCGATGATGCTGGGCTTCCTTTCAGAAATCCCCTAAAATGCCGCCGTCGTCGCAGATTGCAGGGCAAATATAATTCCGCGTAAAAGCGCTTTATTTTTCACCATTTTTCATGGTACGAAAATTTTTATTCAATTATTCATCAGGTTAATTTTTTATTTTGCGAATCCATGTCGATTAATTCCCTCTCTGATTAATTTCACCCGATGTAAATAGTGATATTCACTTGCCGTTGCGGCTTGACAAGGATTTCATCGGCTCCGTAAACTCGTTTCGTGGTAAAAAGTGGGATAAAGTGGTGAAAACGGGTGATTAAGGGGTAAGGCTGGCATGTTCCGTGGAGCAACGTTAGTCAATCTCGACAGCAAAGGGCGATTAGCAGTACCAACGCGCTATCGTGAATTGCTTGTCGCAGAGTCTCAGGGGCAAATGGTATGCACCATTGACCTCCACCAGCCATGCCTGCTGCTTTATACCCTGCCCGAATGGGAAATCATTGAGAAAAAGCTGTCTCGCTTATCCAGCATGAATCCCGCCGAGCGTCGCGTACAGCGACTGCTGTTAGGACATGCCAGTGAATGCCAGATGGATAATGCGGGTCGTTTGTTGTTGGCGAACACGTTACGTCAACACGCCGGCCTGACCAAAGAAGTGATGCTGGTTGGACAGTTCAACAAGTTTGAGCTGTGGGATGAACAGACCTGGTATCAACAAGTTAAGGATGATATTGACACAGAACAGTCGGCTCAGGAGCCTTTATCTGAGCGGTTGCAGGACTTGTCGCTATAGCTATGCAGGAAAATTTCAAACACACCACAGTGCTGCTGGATGAGGCGGTAAACGGCCTCAATATCAGGGAAGACGGCATTTATATCGATGGCACTTTTGGTCGCGGCGGTCACTCGCGCTTAATCCTTTCTCAGCTTGGCGAGAAAGGGCAACTGATAGCGATTGATCGCGATCCGCAAGCGATAGCCGCAGCCGCTGAGATAAACGATCCGCGTTTCTCGATCGTGCATGGGCCGTTTTCGGCCTTGGCGGAATATGTCGAAGAGCGTGGGCTGACCGGTAAGATCGATGGCGTTTTGCTCGATCTGGGCGTCTCTTCACCACAGCTGGATGATGCCGAACGCGGCTTTTCCTTTATGCGTGATGGGCCGCTGGATATGCGTATGGACCCAACGCGCGGGCAATCAGCCGCTGAATGGCTGATGAGCGCGGAAGAGGCAGATATCGCTTTCGTGATCAAAACCTACGGTGAAGAGCGTTTCGGTAAGCGTATTGCGCGCGCCATCGTTGAGCGCAACCGCGAGCAGCCGATGACGCGTACCAAAGAACTGGCAACCGTGATTGCCGCCGCGATGCCCGTCAAAGACAAATTTAAGCATCCGGCAACGCGTACTTTCCAGGCGATTCGTATCTGGATCAACAGCGAGCTGGAAGAGATTGATACTGCGCTGAAAGGGGCATTATCGGTTCTCGCACCCGGCGGCAGGTTGTCGATTATCAGCTTCCACTCACTGGAAGATCGCTTAGTGAAGCGCTTTATGCGCGATCAGAGCCGCGGTCCGCAGGTGCCAGCAGGGATTCCGATGACCGAGTCGCAGCTCAAAGCTTTAGGCGGACGTGAACTGAAAACGCTGGGCAAGCTGATTCCTGGTGAAGCCGAAGTGAATGAAAACCCACGAGCGCGTAGTTCGGTGTTGCGTATCGCGGAGCGAACGGCGTCATGATTGGCAACGAGCGCCACAGCTTACCCGGTGTTATTGGTGGGGACTTGCTGCGATTTGGCAAGATCCCAATGCTGTTGTTGGCTGCGGTGCTGGTCTCCTCGGTAATGGTGGTGACCACTACGCACAAGACGCGCCTGTTAACGGCGCAGCGTGAACAGCTGGTGCTGGAGCGTGATGCGCTCGATATCGAATGGCGCAACCTGATTCTTGAAGAGAACGCACTAGGCGATCATAGCCGCGTAGAGCGAATAGCAACCGATAAACTGCAAATGCAGCATGTTGATCCTTCGCAGGAAAATATTGTGGTGCAGAAATAAGGAATCGCAGAACTTAATGAGTGGCGCAGGCAAAACGCTGAAGTTAAAAAAACAAGAAGATAAGGCCAGCTTTGTAAGCTGGCGCTTTGCGTTACTGTGCGGGTGCATTTTATTGGCGCTAGGCGGACTGCTGTCGCGCGTAGCATGGCTGCAGGTGATCAACCCTGACAAGCTGGTGAAAGAGGGCGATTTGCGTTCGCTGCGCGTGCAATCGGTGCCAACCGCGCGCGGGATGATCAGCGATCGTGCTGGTCGTCCACTGGCGGTGAGCGTGCCGGTAAATGCGATCTGGGCCGATCCGAAAGAGCTGACCGAGCACGGTGGCGTCTCACTGGATAGCCGCTGGAAGGCGCTGTCGGATGCGTTATCGATTCCGCTTGATCAACTCGCTGCACGCATCAACGCCAACCCGAAAGGGCGCTTTGTCTATCTGGCGCGCCAGGTGAATCCGGCGATTGGCGAGTACGTGAAAAAGCTTAAGCTGCCGGGCATCTATCTGCGTGAAGAGTCGCGCCGCTACTATCCGGCGGGCCAGGTTACCGCGCACCTGATTGGTTTCACCAACATTGATGGTCAGGGCATCGAAGGCATCGAAAAGAGCTTCGACAAATGGCTGACTGGCGCACCGGGCGAACGTACCGTGCGTAAAGACCGCAACGGCCGCGTTATTGAAGATATCTCCTCGGTAGACAGCCGCGCTGCGCACAACCTCACGCTGAGCATCGATGAACGTTTGCAGGCGCTGGTGTACCGTGAACTGAATAACGCCGTGGCGTTCAACAAAGCCGAATCAGGCACCGCCGTGCTGGTGGATGTGAACACCGGCGAAGTGCTGGCGATGGCGAATAGCCCAGCTTACAACCCGAATAATCTCAGCAACACGCCGAAAGACGTGATGCGTAACCGTGCCATTACCGACATCTTCGAACCCGGTTCCACCGTAAAACCGATGGTGGTGATGACGGCCTTGCAGCGCGGTGTGGTGAAAGAGAACAGCGTACTGAACACCGTGCCGTACCGCGTCAATGGTCATGAGATCAAAGACGTGGCGCGCTACAACGAATTGACCCTTACCGGGGTTTTACAGAAGTCGAGTAACGTCGGGGTTTCACGTTTGGCGTTAGCGATGCCCTCCTCAGCACTCGTAGATACTTACGCGCGCTTTGGGCTGGGTAAACCGACCAATTTGGGGCTGGTCGGGGAAAGTAGTGGCTTATACCCTCAAAAACAACGGTGGTCTGACATAGAGAGGGCCACCTTCTCTTTCGGCTACGGGCTAATGGTAACGCCGTTACAGTTAGCGCGAGTCTACGCAACCATTGGCAGCTACGGCATCAATCGCCCGCTGTCGATCACCAAAGTTGACCCGCCGGTAGCGGGTGAACGCGTTTTCCAGGAAGACCTGGTGAAAACGGTGATGCACATGATGGAAAGCGTTGCGTTGCCTGGCGGCGGTGGGGTTAAAGCCGCCATCAAGGGCTATCGCATTGCCATCAAAACTGGTACCGCCAAGAAGGTTGGGCCGGATGGACGTTACGTCAACAAATACATTGCTTATACCGCAGGCGTTGCGCCTGCCAGCCGTCCTCGTTTTGCGCTGGTGGTGGTGATCAACGATCCCCAGGCCGGTAAATATTATGGTGGTGCGGTTTCAGCACCGGTGTTTGGTGCCATCATGGGCGGCGTGTTGCGTACCATGAATATCGAACCTGATGCGCTGCCGACAGTTGATAAGAACGAGTTGGTGAAGAATAGAAGTGAGGAATCAAGTGACAGATCGTAACCTGCGCGACTTACTGGCCCCGTGGGTGCCGGGTGCGCCGGCGCGTCCACTCCGTGACATGACACTAGATAGCCGCGCTGCGGCTTCTGGCGATCTGTTTATCGCCGTGGCGGGCCATCATGCTGATGGACGTCGTTTTATTCCGCAGGCTATTGCACAAGGCGTGGCGGCAGTGATTGCCGAAGCTGAAGGTGAAGCCAGCGATGGAGATATCCGTGAGATGCATGGCGTCCCGGTTATCTATCTGGCGCAGTTGCAGCAGCGTCTCTCTGCACTGGCCGGGCGCTTTTATCAGCAGCCTGCTAGCAAACTGAAATTAATCGGTGTTACCGGCACCAACGGTAAAACCACCACCACGCAACTGATGGCGCAGTGGGCCAACTTGCTGGGTGAAACCGGCGCAGTAATGGGCACGGTCGGCAATGGCCTTTACGGTCAACTGGTGGCCACCGAAAACACCACCGGTTCTGCGGTGGACGTGCAGCATGTGCTGAATGATTTAGTCGGGCAGGGCGCAACCCTGACGGCGATGGAAGTCTCCTCACACGGTTTGGTGCAGCATCGTGTTGCAGCCTTGCCGTTTGCGGCTGCGGTATTTACTAACCTAAGCCGCGATCACCTCGATTATCACGGTGATATGCAGAGCTATGAATCCGCTAAATGGTTACTGTTTTCTGAGCATCAAGTCGCTGAAGCCATCATCAACGCTGATGATGAAGTGGGCCGTCGCTGGCTGGCAAAATTGCCGGATGCGGTAGCGGTCACCATGGAAGACAATCTGCAATCGGGCTGTCATGGTCGCTGGCTCAAAGCCACCGCGGTGGATTATCACGATGGCGGTGCGCACATCCGGTTCAGCTCCAGTTGGGGCAACGGCGAGTTTGATAGCCGCCTGATGGGCGCTTTCAACGTGAGCAACCTGTTGCTGGCGCTGGCTACGCTGCTGGCGCTGGATTATTCGCTTGATGCGCTGGTTGCCACGGCACCGCAGCTGCAGCCGGTGTGTGGGCGTATGGAAGTGTTTACTGCGCCAGATAAACCTACTGTGGTTGTCGATTACGCTCACACGCCAGATGCGCTGGAAAAAGCGCTGGAAGCGGCGCGTCTGCACTGTAAAGGCCAACTGTGGTGCGTGTTTGGCTGCGGTGGCGATCGCGACAAAGGCAAACGTCCATTGATGGGCGCGATTGCTGAGCAGTTCTCCGACATCGTGCTGATCACCGACGATAATCCGCGCAGCGAAGAGCCGATGGCGATTGTGAATGACATTCTCACCGGCTTGCTCGATCCGGGCCGCGCGCGTGTGGTTTCCGGTCGTGCGCAGGCGGTCACCAACGCCGTGATGCAAGCTGGCGCCGATGACATCGTGTTGGTGGCGGGAAAAGGCCACGAGGATTATCAAATCATTGGCAACCGCCGTCTGGACTACTCCGATCGCGACACCGTCGCCCGTTTGTTGGAGGTGATGGCATGATTCCCGTTTCGCTCAACACGCTGGCCGAAATCAGCGGCGGCCAACTGCACGGCGCGGACTTAACCATTGCCGATGTCACCACCGATACACGTAAAGTCACCGCCGGCAGCCTGTTTGTGGCGCTGGTGGGTGAACGTTTTGATGCTCATGATTTCGCTAACGATGCCATTGCCAACGGCGCGCAGGCGCTGCTGGTAAGTAAGCTGCTGAAGGTTTCTGTACCGCAGGTGGTTGTCGCTGATACGCGCATTGCTTTCGGGCAACTCGCTGCGTGGGTACGCCAACAGGCGAAAGCGCGCGTGGTTGCTTTAACCGGTTCATCCGGTAAAACCTCGGTCAAAGAGATGACCGCCGCGATTCTGCGCCAGTGTGGCGAAACGCTCTACACCGCAGGCAACCTGAACAACGATTTCGGTGTGCCGATGACGCTGCTGCGTCTCACTAAAGAACATGCTTACGCCGTGATCGAGCTGGGTGCCAACCATCAAGGCGAAATTGCTTACACCACCGATCTGGTGCGCCCGGAAACCGCGTTAGTCAATAACCTGGCCGCCGCTCATCTGGAAGGCTTTGGTTCACTGGCCGGTGTGGCGAAAGCCAAAGGCGAGATTTTTGGCGGCTTACCGGTACACGGTACTGCGATCGTCAACGCCGACAGCAACGATCTTGCTAACTGGCAATCACAGTTTGTGGATAAAACCCTGTGGCGCTTCTCGCCGCAGCCATTGGCTGATGCTGAGTTCCGCGCCAGCGAAATCGTGCTGCGTGCCGATGCCACACTGTTCACGCTGCATACGCCACGCGGTGATATTGCCGTGGAATTACCGCTGCCAGGCCGTCATAACATCGCGAATGCGTTAGCCGCTGCAGCGCTCGCATTGTCAGTAGATGCGCCGCTGACGGCGATTAAAGTTGGCCTTAAAACGTTACAGGCGGTTCCTGGTCGACTGTTCCCGATTCGTCTGGCGGCCAATCAATTGCTGCTGGATGACAGCTACAACGCCAACGTCGGTTCGATGACGGCTGCCGCGCAGGTGCTGGGCGATATGCCGGGTTACCGTGTGATGGTGGTGGGCGATATGGCTGAACTGGGTGATGAAGCCGAGTTGTGCCATCGGCAGGTGGGCGATGCGGCCAAAGCAGCAGGCATTGATTGCGTGCTGAGCACCGGAACCCTAAGCCAGTTGATTGGCGAAAGCAGCGGCAAAGGCGAGCATTTCGCCACGAAAACCGCGCTGACTGAACGTTTACGCACATTGCTGTCCGAACATCAGGACATCACTATTTTGGTTAAAGGTTCACGTAGTGCCGCCATGGAGCAGGTAGTACAGAGCTTACAGGAGAAAGGAACATGCTAGTCTGGCTGGCCGAACATCTGGTCGCATTTTATTCCGGCTTTAACGTCTTCTCGTACCTGACGTTTCGCGCCATTGTCAGCCTGCTGACCGCTTTGTTCATTTCTCTGTGGATGGGCCCGCGCCTGATTGCCTGGCTGCAGAAACTGCAGATTGGCCAGGTGGTGCGTAATGACGGTCCAGAGTCACACTTCAGCAAGCGTGGCACGCCAACCATGGGCGGCGTGATGATCCTCACCTCTATCACCATTTCGGTGCTGATGTGGGCCTATCCATCCAATCCATACGTCTGGTGCGTGCTGGTGGTGTTGGTTGGTTTTGGCATCATCGGCTTTGTGGATGACTATCGCAAAGTGGTGCGCAAAGACACTAAAGGCCTGATCGCGCGCTGGAAATACTTCTGGATGTCAGTGATTTCGCTGGCCGTTGCATTCGCGCTGTTTATCGCCGGTAAAGATACGCCTGCGACGCAGCTGGTGGTGCCGTTCTTTAAAGACATCATGCCGCAACTTGGCCTGTTCTACGTGGTGCTGGCCTACTTCGTGATTGTTGGTACTGGCAACGCGGTTAACTTAACGGACGGCCTTGATGGCTTAGCCATCATGCCAACGGTATTCGTGGCAGCAGGTTTTGCGCTGGTGGCTTGGGCAACCGGTAACGTCAAGTTTGCCGAATATCTGCATATTCCTTATTTACGCCACGCGGGCGAGTTAGTGATTGTCTGCACCGCGATTGTTGGAGCCGGACTCGGATTTTTGTGGTTCAACACCTATCCAGCGCAAGTGTTCATGGGCGATGTCGGCTCACTGGCGCTGGGTGGCGCGCTCGGCACTATCGCCGTGCTACTGCGCCAGGAATTCTTGCTGTTGATCATGGGCGGCGTGTTTGTGGTCGAAACGCTGTCGGTGATTCTGCAGGTGGGATCGTTCAAGCTGCGCGGTCAACGTATTTTCCGCATGGCGCCGATTCACCATCACTATGAATTGAAAGGCTGGCCGGAGCCGCGCGTCATCGTGCGCTTCTGGATTATTTCGCTGATGCTGGTGCTGATTGGCCTGGCAACGCTGAAGGTACGTTAATCATGGCTGACTATCGGGGCAGAAAAGTCGTCATCATTGGATTAGGCATTACTGGCCTCTCCTGTGTTGATTTCTTCCTCGCGCAAGGCGTAACGCCACGCGTGATGGATACCCGTGTCTCGCCGCCGGGGCTGGACAAGCTGCCAGCCTCAGTGGAGCGCTATGTTGGCGGTATTAATAGCGATTGGCTGCTGGCGTCCGATCTGATTATCGCTAGCCCAGGCATCGCGCTGGCGCATCCTGCTTTGAGCGAAGCCGCCGATGCCGGGATTGAAATCATCGGCGATATCGAGCTGTTCTGCCGTGAAGCGCAGGCACCAATTGTGGCGATTACCGGTTCGAACGGCAAAAGCACCGTGACGACGCTGGTGGGTGAAATGGCGCGTGCCGCAGGGTGGCAGGTAGGCGTGGGCGGCAACATCGGTTTGCCGGCGCTAACGCTATTGAAATCGCCAGCACAGCTCTATGTGCTCGAACTCTCCAGCTTCCAGCTGGAAACCACACACAGCCTGAAAGCGGCCGCGGCGACGATCCTCAATCTCACCGAGGATCATATGGATCGCTATCCTCTCGGCATGCAGCAATATCGTGCCGCCAAGCTGCGTATTTACGAAAACGCCAGCGTCTGCGTAGTGAATGCTGACGATGGCATGACCATGCCGGTGCGCGGTGTCGATCAGCGCTGCGTGAGCTTCGGCATCAACCTTGGCGATTATCATCTCAATCAGCAGCAAGGCAGCACCTGGCTGCGGGCGAAGGGCGAGAAAGTCCTGAACACCGATGAGATGACGCTGGTAGGTCAACATAATTACACCAACGCGCTGGCAGCGCTGGCATTGGCCGACGCGGTGAACATCCCGCGCGCTTCCAGCCTGAAAGCCTTAACCACCTTTACCGGCCTTACGCACCGCTTCCAGCTGGTGCATGAAGCCAACGGCGTGCGCTGGATCAACGATTCCAAAGCCACCAACGTTGGCAGCACCGAAGCGGCGCTGAACGGCCTGAAGGTAAAAGGCACGTTGTGGCTGCTGCTGGGCGGCGACGGCAAATCGGCTGACTTCAGCCCGCTGGCGCGCTATCTGCAAGGCGACAGCGTGAAGCTGTTCTGTTTTGGTCGCGATGGCGATGCGTTAGCGGCACTGCGTCCGGAGATTGCCACGCGCACAGAAACCATGCAGCAGGCGATGACGCAAATTGCCGCACAGGTAAAAGCCGGCGATATGGTGCTGTTATCACCGGCCTGCGCCAGCCTTGACCAGTTCCGTAATTTTGAACAGCGCGGCGATCAGTTCGCGCAACTGGCGAAGGAGTTGAGCTGATGCGCATTCCTGGAGCCGGTATCGCCAATTATCTGTCAGTGCGCCTGCGCGATTGGGTGATGGGCGCGCGCGACAGTGATGATGCGCCGGTGGTCCTGTACGATCGCACGCTGCTGTGGCTGACCTTTGGGCTGGCGCTGATCGGTTTTGTGATGGTGACGTCGGCGTCAATGCCGGTTGGTCAACGTCTGAACGAAGATCCGTTCTACTTTGCCAAGCGTGATGCATTCTATATCGCTTTGGCGTTCGGCATGGCGCTGGTGACCTTGCGCATCCCGATGGATTTCTGGCAGCGCTACAGCAACGTGATGCTGATGGTATCCGTGGTGATGCTGCTGATCGTCTTGGTCGTGGGTAGCTCGGTGAACGGCGCATCGCGCTGGATTGCCCTTGGCCCGCTGCGTATTCAGCCGGCTGAGCTCTCGAAGTTGACGCTGTTCTGCTATCTCGCCAGCTATCTGGTGCGCAAAGTAGAAGAGGTGCGTAACAACTTCTGGGGCTTCTGTAAGCCGATGGGCGTGATGGTGGTGCTGGCCGTGCTGCTACTGGCGCAGCCGGACCTCGGTACCGTGGTCGTGCTGTTTGTTACCACGCTGGCGATGCTGTTCCTCGCCGGGGCGAAAATGTGGCAGTTCCTGGCGATCATCGGCTCCGGCATTTTCGCCGTGGTGCTGCTGATCATCGCCGAACCGTACCGTATGCGCCGTGTAACGTCCTTCTGGAACCCGTGGGAAGATCCGTTCGGTAGCGGCTACCAGCTGACGCAATCCTTGATGGCATTTGGACGCGGTGAGTTCTGGGGACAGGGCTTAGGCAACTCGGTGCAGAAACTGGAATATCTGCCGGAAGCACATACCGACTTTATCTTCTCCATCATCGGTGAAGAGTTGGGTTATGTCGGTGTGGTTTTAGCGCTGTTGATGGTATTCTTCGTCGCTTTTCGCGCGATGTCGATTGGTCGCCGTGCTCTGGAGATCGATCAGCGCTTCTCAGGCTTCCTCGCTTGCTCGATTGGCGTGTGGTTTAGCTTCCAGGCGCTGGTTAACGTCGGTGCGGCGGCGGGCATGCTGCCGACCAAAGGTCTGACACTGCCGCTGATCAGTTACGGTGGTTCGAGTCTGATCATCATGTCGACCGCCATCGTGTTTTTATTGCGCATAGATTATGAAACGCGTCTGGCGAAAGCGCAGGCGTTTACCCGAGGTGCTCGATGAGTGGCAAACGGCTGATGGTCATGGCAGGCGGTACTGGCGGACACGTGTTCCCCGGTCTGGCCGTTGCCCATCACCTGATGGAACAAGGCTGGCAGGTGCGCTGGCTGGGAACCGCTGACCGAATGGAAGCGGATTTGGTACCAAAACACGGCATTGAAATTGATTTTATCCGCATCAGCGGTTTACGCGGTAAAGGCGTGAAAGCGCAGTTGCTGGCACCGGTGCGCATCTTCAATGCCTGGCGCCAGGCGCGTCGCATCATGAAGAGCTGGCAGCCGGATGTGGTGCTGGGCATGGGCGGCTATGTTTCAGGTCCCGGTGGTTTAGCCGCGTGGAGCTGCGGTATCCCGGTGGTGCTGCATGAGCAGAACGGCATTGCCGGCCTGACCAATAAGTGGCTGGCGAAAATCGCCACCAAAGTGATGCAGGCGTTTCCCGGTGCGTTTCCAAATGCTGAAGTGGTTGGCAATCCGGTGCGTACCGATGTGTTAGCGCTGCCGTTACCGGCAGAACGTCTGAGCGCACGTTCCGGCCCGATTCGCGTGCTGGTGGTCGGCGGCAGCCAGGGCGCGCGTATCCTCAACCAGACCGTGCCACAAGTAGCCGCAGAGTTGGGTGAAGCCATTACGGTTTGGCATCAAACCGGGAAAGGCGGACTGGAAACCGTGCAGCAGGCTTACCGCGCAGCGGGCCAGCCGCAGCACAAAGTCACCGAGTTTATCGATGACATGGCCGAAGCTTACGCCTGGGCCGATGTGGTGGTGTGCCGTTCGGGCGCATTGACGGTGAGCGAAGTGGCCGCCGCAGGTTTACCGACGATTTTCGTGCCGTTTCAGCACAAAGATCGTCAGCAGTACTGGAATGCGTTGCCGCTGGAAAAAGCGGGCGCAGCCAAAATTTTCGAGCAGCCGCAATTTACCGCAGCTGTGGTAGCGGACACGCTGCGTCACTGGGATCGCACCACATTGTTGGCGATGGCAGAAAAAGCCCGTCAGGTCGCGATTCCCGATGCAACCGAGCGGGTTGCAAATGAAGTGGCGCGCGTCGCGAAGTAATTAATCGGCCAGTTGATTTGGCCCGTACCTTTAGCAGGTGCAAACGGGAAAAACAGGTAATTGAAACAGATGAATACACAACAATTGGCAAAACTGCGTTCTATTGTGCCCGAGATGCGTCGCGTCCGGCACATTCACTTTGTCGGCATCGGTGGTGCTGGCATGGGCGGTATTGCCGAGGTGTTGGCGAACGAAGGCTATCACATTAGCGGTTCTGATCTGGCACCGAACGCGGTGACACAGCATCTGGCGGCGCTGGGCGCGACGATTTATTTCAACCATCGTCCGGAAAACGTCACCGATGCCAGCGTTGTCGTAGTGTCGACAGCCGTTGCGCAGGATAACCCTGAGCTGGTTGCCGCACGTGAGCAGCGTATTCCCGTCATTCGTCGTGCTGAGATGTTGGCAGAACTGATGCGTTTCCGTCACGGCATTGCCGTTGCCGGTACGCACGGTAAAACCACCACCACCGCGATGGTGACCAGCATTTACGCGGAAGGCGGACTGGATCCGACCTTCGTTAACGGCGGATTGGTTAAGGCCGCAGGTACGCATGCGCGCCTGGGCAGCAGCCGTTACCTGATTGCAGAAGCAGATGAAAGTGATGCGTCCTTCCTGCATCTGCAGCCGATGGTGGCGATTGTCACCAACATCGAAGCCGATCACATGGACACCTATCAGGGTGATTTTGAGAACCTGAAGCAGACGTTCATTAACTTCCTCCACAACCTGCCGTTCTACGGACGCGCGGTAATGTGCGTGGATGACGCGGTGATTCGTGACCTGATTCCGCGCGTAGGCCGCCAGGTAACCACCTATGGCTTCAGCGACGACGCAGATGTGCGTATCGAGAATTACGAGCAGCGTGGCGCACAAGGTCACTTCACCATTATTCGTCAGGATAAGCCGGTGCTGAAAGTGACGCTGAATGCGCCTGGCCGTCATAACGCGCTGAACGCGGCCGCCGCGGTAGCTGTTGCCAGCGAAGAAGGCATTGAAGATAACGCGATTCTGGCCGCGCTGGAGAGCTTCCAGGGCACCGGACGCCGCTTTGACGTGCTGGGCGAGTTCGATACCGCCGCCGTCAACGGTAATGCAGGCAGTGCGATGTTGGTTGACGATTACGGCCACCATCCCACCGAAGTGGATGTCACCATCAAAGCCGCACGTGCGGGCTGGCCTGACAAGAAGCTGGTGATGGTGTTCCAGCCGCATCGCTACACGCGTACGCGTGACCTGTTTGATGATTTCGCTAATGTGCTGTCGCAGGTGGATGTGTTGCTGATGCTGGATGTCTATCCGGCGGGTGAAGCCGCCATTCCCGGCGCTGACAGCCGTTCGCTGTGCCGCGCGATTCGTAACCGTGGCAAGGTTGATCCGATTCTGGTCTCTGAGCATGACGCGCTGCCAGACGCGCTGGCGCCGTTGCTGTCGGGCGATGATCTGGTGATCGTGCAGGGCGCAGGCAACATCGGCAAGATTGCCCGCAAGCTGGCCGAAAACGCATTGCAGCCTGCTGTTAAGACGGAGGCGCGTCATGACTGAGAAGGTTGCAGTATTGATGGGCGGCACTTCGGCAGAGCGTGACGTGTCGCTGATGTCCGGTGCGGCGGTGCTAGCCGGACTGCGTGAAATGGGCATTGATGCGCATGCAGTCGATACGCGTGATGTGTCAGTGCTGGATCTGAAACAGCAGGGCTTCGCTAAAGCGTTTATTGCTTTGCACGGCCGCGGTGGTGAAGACGGCACGCTGCAAGCGGTGCTGGAGTTCCTGCAACTGCCCTATACCGGCAGCGGCGTGATGGCTTCCGCCATCACCATGGACAAACTACGCAGCAAATTGTTGTGGCAGGGCAGGGGATTACCCTCAGGCAAATTTGTCTGGCTGACGCGTCAGCAGCATGAGCAAGGTTTAGACGCGGATACCACCGCCGCCATTGAGGCGCTGGGCTTACCGCTGTTTGTGAAGCCAAGCTGCGAAGGTTCTAGCGTGGGTATTAGCCGCGTGAACCATGCGGATGCCTTACCCGCAGCGCTTGAAGAAGCTTTTCGTCATGATGATGACGTACTGATCGAAGCGTTTTTGAGCGGCGCGGAGTACACCGTGGGCATCGTGGGTGAGCAAATTCTGCCTTCTATCAGAATTAAAACCGCCAGCGAGTTCTATGACTATGAAGCTAAATACATTTCTGACGATACTGAATACTTCTGCCCGAGCGGATTAAGCGCCGAGCAGGAAGCAGAATTGCAGACGTTGGTGTGGTCAGCCTGGCGCGCATTGGGTTGCAGCGGCTGGGGGCGTGTCGACGTGATGGCTGACGGTGAGGGCAACTTCCAGTTGCTGGAAGTGAATACTTCGCCTGGCATGACCAGCCACAGCTTAGTGCCGATGGCAGCGAAGCAAGCGGGATACAGCTTCCCGCAGCTGGTAGCGCGTATTCTGGAGCTGGCTGACTGATATGTCTCAGGCGGCGATACGAGTACGCAATCGCGAACCTCAGGAGCGGACACGCTCCGGGCGTAGCAACGGTGCGCGACTGTTTGGCATGGTGTTCCTGCTGATTGTGCTGGGCATCATGGTGGCGGGCGGCCTCGTGGTGCTGAAGTGGATGAATGACGCGTCACGCTTGCCGTTATCGAAGCTGGTGGTGACCGGGCAAACCCACTACACCACGCATGACGATATTCGCCAGGCCATTTTATCGCTTGGCGCGCCGGGGACCTTCATGTCGCAGAACGTGGATATTATCCAGCAGCAGATTGAGCGTTTACCCTGGATTAAGCAGGTCAGTGTACGCAAGCAGTGGCCTGATGAGCTGAAGATAAATCTGGTGGAGTACGTTCCGGTGGCACGCTGGAACGACTCACACATGGTGGACGCCGATGGCGTCTCCTTCAGCGTACCGGCCAGTCACGTTGGCAAAGAAGCGTTGCCAATGCTGTACGGCCCGGAAGGCAGTGAAAACGAGGTGTTAGCTGGCTATCACACCATGAGTGATGTGTTAAAGGCTAACAAGTTTACCCTGAAGGTCGCGTCGATGACGGCGCGGCGCTCATGGCAATTAGTGACCAGTGACGATGTGCGCATCGAATTAGGTCGCAGCGATACCATGAAGCGTCTGAACCGTTTTATTGAGCTTTATCCGGATTTGCAGCAGCAGGGCCAGAGTCAGAACCAGCGCATCACGTATGTTGATTTGCGCTACGATTCGGGCGCCGCCGTCGGTTGGGCCGCTGCACCGATAGAGCCACAGGACAGTAATCAGCAACAGAACCAGGCACAGGCTAAACCACAATGATCAAGGCAACGGACAGAAAACTGGTAGTAGGACTCGAAATTGGCACCGCGAAGGTGTCCGCCCTGGTTGGGGAAATTCTGCCCGATGGTATGGTCAATATTATTGGGGTGGGCAGTTGCCCGTCTCGCGGCATGGATAAAGGCGGCGTAAACGATCTGGAATCGGTGGTGAAATGCGTACAACGTGCCATCGATCAGGCTGAATTGATGGCGGACTGCCAGATTTCATCGGTCTACCTTGCTTTATCGGGCAAACATATCAGTTGCCAGAACGAAATCGGGATGGTTCCGATTTCGGAAGAGGAAGTGACTCAGGATGATGTAGAGAACGTGGTGCATACGGCGAAATCCGTTCGCGTACGTGACGAGCATCGTATCCTGCATGTCATTCCGCAGGAATATGCCATCGATTATCAGGAAGGCATTAAGAATCCAGTGGGACTTTCCGGCGTGCGTATGCAGGCGAAAGTACATTTGATCACCTGCCACAACGATATGGCAAAAAATATTGTCAAAGCCGTTGAACGTTGTGGCCTGAAAGTTGACCAACTGATTTTTGCTGGCCTGGCATCCAGTTTCTCAGTGTTAACAGAAGATGAACGTGAGCTGGGCGTCTGTGTTGTTGATATCGGTGGCGGTACAATGGATATCGCTGTCTATACTGGCGGTGCACTGCGTCATACCAAAGTGATCCCGTATGCCGGGAACGTGGTAACCAGCGATATCGCCTACGCTTTTGGTACGCCGCCGACCGACGCAGAAGCGATTAAAGTGCGTCATGGTTGCGCATTGGGCTCGATTGTCGGCAAAGACGAAAATGTCGAAGTGCCGAGCGTAGGTGGACGTCCACCGCGTAGCCTGCAGCGTCAAACGCTGGCTGAAGTGATCGAGCCGCGTTACACCGAACTGTTGAATCTGGTCAACGACGAGATTCTGCAATTACAGGAGCAGCTGCGCCAGCAAGGCGTGAAACACCATCTGGCAGCCGGTATCGTGCTGACCGGTGGTGCGGCGCAGATTGAAGGTTTGGCAGCCTGCGCACAGCGCGTGTTCCACACGCAAGTGCGCATCGGACAGCCGCTTAACATCACCGGCCTGACAGATTATGCGCAGGAGCCGTATTACTCTACGGCAGTTGGCCTGCTGCATTACGGCAAAGAGTCACACATGAACGGTGATGCAGAAACGGAAAAACGCGCTTCAGTGGGCAACTGGTTTAAACGAATCAACAGCTGGCTGAAGAAAGAATTTTAATTTTTGAAAAAGGAGATCATGCTGGCAATGTTTATGATCTCCAGGCGACAGGCACATAACGGAGAGAAATCATGTTTGAACCTATGGAATTAACCAATGACGCGGTGATTAAAGTCATCGGCGTCGGCGGTGGCGGTGGCAACGCCGTAGAGCACATGGTACGCGAGCGTATCGAAGGTGTGGAATTCTTCGCTGTAAACACCGACGCGCAAGCGTTGCGTAAGACAGCGGTCGGCCAGACGATCCAGATCGGGACCAATATCACTAAAGGTCTTGGCGCAGGTGCGAACCCAGAAGTGGGTCGTAACTCTGCAGAAGAGGATCGCGAAGCACTGCGTGCTGCGCTGGATGGTGCAGACATGGTGTTCATCGCAGCTGGCATGGGCGGCGGTACCGGTACCGGTGCAGCGCCAGTTGTAGCTGAAGTGGCAAAAGATTTGGGTATCCTGACTGTTGCGGTGGTGACTAAGCCATTCAACTTTGAAGGCAAAAAGCGTATGGCTTTTGCTGAGCAGGGTATCGCGGAACTGTCTAAGCATGTCGATTCACTGATCACTATTCCAAACGACAAGCTGCTGAAAGTTCTGGGTCGCGGTATTTCTCTGTTGGATGCGTTCGGCGCAGCTAACGACGTATTGAAAGGCGCAGTACAGGGTATCGCTGAACTGATTACACGTCCTGGCCTGATGAACGTCGACTTCGCGGACGTGCGTACCGTGATGTCAGAAATGGGCTATGCCATGATGGGTTCCGGCGTGGCATGTGGTGAAGACCGTGCAGAAGAAGCGGCAGAAATGGCGATCTCCTCTCCACTTTTGGAAGACATCGATCTGTCTGGCGCGCGCGGCGTGCTGGTCAACATCACTGCGGGCTTCGACCTGCGTCTTGATGAGTTCGAAACCGTGGGTAACACCATCCGCGCCTTCGCTTCTGACAACGCAACCGTGGTTATCGGTACTTCTCTGGATCCAGAGATGAACGATGAACTGCGTGTGACTGTGGTGGCAACCGGCATCGGCATGGATAAGCGCCCTGAAATCACGCTGGTGACCAATAAACCGGCCACTCAGCCAGTGATGGATCATCGCTACCAGCAGCACGGCATGGCGCCGCTGCCGCAGGAGCAGAAACCGGCTGCGAAAGTGGTGAATGACCAACCGACTGCATCCAGTAAAGAACCCGATTACCTTGATATTCCAGCCTTCTTGCGTAAGCAGGCAGACTAAGAATATCCCGAGAATTGGGATTCTCCGCTCTTTGTGCTAAAGTATTCGCCCGCTGGTAATTTATACTGGCGGTCGGACAGGTAATATTGCGAGATAAAGCGATGATCAAACAAAGGACACTAAAACGTATTGTTCAGGCGACTGGTGTCGGTTTACATACCGGCAAGAAAGTCACACTGACGTTACGCCCTGCGTCGGCTAACACCGGGGTCATCTATCGTCGCACTGACTTGAATCCACCGGTAGATTTCCCGGCTGATGCAAAATATGTGCGCGACACCATGCTGAGTACTTGCCTGGTGAATGATGAAGGCGTGCGTATTTCAACAGTCGAACATCTGAACGCCGCATTGGCGGGCTTGGGCATTGACAACATTATTGTTGAAGTTGATGCACCGGAAATCCCGATTATGGATGGCAGTGCCGCACCTTTTGTCTATCTGCTGATGGACGCAGGCATCGAAGAGCTGAACAGCGCGAAGAAATTCGTACGCGTTAAGCAAGCGGTGCGTGTGGAAGACGGCGATAAGTGGGCCGAGATCAAACCGTATAACGGTTTCTCACTCGACTTTACTATCGACTTCAAACATCCAGCGATCGACTCAAGCTCGCAGCGTTACCAGCTCAACTTCTCGGCTGAGAACTTTGTTCGCCAAATCAGCCGTGCGCGCACTTTTGGCTTTATGCGTGAAATCGAATATCTGCAGTCTAAAGGCCTGTGCCTGGGCGGTAGTTTAGATTGTGCGATTGGCCTCGATGATTTCCGCGTATTAAACGAAGACGGTCTGCGCTTTGAAGACGAATTTGTTCGTCATAAAATGCTCGATGCGATCGGCGACCTGTTCATGTGCGGCCACAACGTTATTGGCGCGTTTACCGCCTTTAAATCTGGCCATGCGTTGAACAACAAGTTGCTGCAAGCGGTTCTGGCTAAGCAGGAAGCCTGGGAATGGGCGACCTTCGAAGATGAAGCAGAACTGCCACTGGCATTCAAAGCACCAAATTTAGTTCTGGCGTAAGCCAGACATAAAACGGCAGGTTTCGCTGACACCCTCTCCGGTCAGTTGAACCTGCCGTTTTTATTGCCTCGCTTTTAATCCTGCCAAACCGATCTCAATTCGCTGTTGTGACTGGCGAAACCCTGTACAAAAAAACGTGAATTCCGCCGAAGCCCCTTTAATGACTGGTGTCGAAGCCCCACATAAGTGCTATCATCTGGCGCTCATATAAGCTGGGTAACGCTAATTCTGGCGACCGCTTTATCACTTTATTCAATGCATTGTGGACGGATTGTGATCGGGATTTTCTCACGCTGGCGACAATTAGGTAGACGCTATTTCTGGCCACATCTCCTGTTGGGGATGGTGGCGGCCAGTTTAGGCTTGCCTGCCTGCGCGCAAAGTGCTGAGCCCAAAGCAAATGATTCGCCGATCAGTAGCCTGTTTGTCGGCAATGTTGTCCACTTTGATCATCTGATTCGTCTGCAGGAAAGCGTGCGTCGACCGAATTTCAACGTCGATTACTGGCACCAGCATGCGATTCGCACGGTTATTCG
Organism: Pantoea trifolii; assembly: GCF_024506435.1. Classification (NCBI taxonomy): domain Bacteria; kingdom Pseudomonadati; phylum Pseudomonadota; class Gammaproteobacteria; order Enterobacterales; family Erwiniaceae; genus Pantoea; species Pantoea trifolii. Next base: position 798,977 of record NZ_JANIET010000001.1, read on the forward strand.
CCACCTTTCGTTTAGCATGACGCCGCCCGCTCAGGCGGAAGCCGATCAAGCTGTGCCGCTGGCGGCACAAAAGCTAGCGTTGATTGGTTCGCTTCAGGCGCTGCTGACTTCTCACGCGCAAGCGCTGACTGTTGTTGAGCCGCAACAAAACCTGCGTAACAACGAACCACAAATCCATTCTTCTGCTGATTGGCAGGCTGCTATTCATGGCATCCGCGCCGGGCCTTTCATTGCTTAACTGCTAACGTTTTTTCCACATCCTGTATCAGATTTTGCAGTCCGTGAGATCACGACTGAATTGAGAAAAATTTATCATGTTAATCAAATTGTTAACTAAAGTATTTGGCAGCAGTAACGATCGTACTCTGCGCCGTATGCGTAAAATCGTAGATGTCATCAATAAGATGGAGCCGGATTTCGTTAAGCTCTCTGACGATGAACTGAAAGCGAAAACTGACCTGTTCCGTGAGCGCCTGAAAAAAGGCGAAAGCCTTGAGAGCCTGATTCCTGAAGCCTTTGCTACCGTACGTGAAGCGAGTAAGCGCGTCTTCGGTATGCGTCACTTTGATGTGCAGCTGATTGGCGGCATGGTGCTCAACGAGCGCTGCATCGCAGAGATGCGTACCGGTGAAGGTAAAACCCTGACTGCGACCTTGCCCGCTTACCTGAACGCATTAAGCGGCAAAGGCGTGCACGTGGTTACCGTCAACGACTATCTGGCGCAGCGTGATGCTGAAAATAACCGTGCACTGTTTGAATTCCTTGGCCTGACCATCGGTATCAACTTGCCAAACATGCCAGCCGTGGCGAAGCGTGCAGCTTATGCCGCTGACATCACCTACGGCACCAATAACGAATATGGCTTCGACTACCTGCGCGACAATATGGCGTTCAGCCCGGAAGAGCGCGTGCAGCGTAAATTGCATTACGCATTGGTGGATGAGGTCGACTCAATCCTGATCGATGAAGCGCGTACGCCACTGATCATCTCTGGCCCGGCTGAAGACAGTTCTGAACTGTATACCAAAGTTAACAAGATCATCCCGCATCTGGTGCGTCAGGAAAAAGAAGACTCTGAAACCTTCCAGGGCGAAGGCGATTTCTGGGTCGATGAAAAAGCGCGCCAGGCACACATGAGCGAGCGCGGTCTGGTAAAAGTTGAAGAGTTACTGGTTAGCCAAAACATCATGGTAGAAGGCGAGTCACTCTACTCACCGACCAATATCATGTTGATGCACCACGTTACTGCGGCGCTGCGTGCTCATGCACTCTTCACTCGCGATGTTGATTACATCGTTAAAGATGGCGAAGTGATCATCGTTGATGAGCACACCGGGCGTACCATGCAAGGTCGCCGTTGGTCAGATGGTTTGCATCAGGCGGTTGAAGCGAAAGAAGGCGTGGAAATCCAGAATGAAAACCAGACGCTGGCTTCCATCACCTTCCAGAACTACTTCCGTATCTACGAGAAACTGGCCGGTATGACCGGTACTGCAGATACCGAAGCATTTGAATTCAGCTCCATCTATAAGCTCGACACTATCGTGGTGCCAACTAATCGTCCGATGGTGCGTAAAGATATGGCCGATCTGGTCTACATGACCGAGAAAGAGAAGATCGACGCCATTATCGAAGACATCCGTGCCTGTACCGCCAAAGGGCAGCCGGTGTTGGTGGGGACCATTTCGATTGAAAAATCGGAAGTCGTGTCCAACGAACTGACACGCGCTGGCATCAAACATAGCGTACTGAATGCCAAATTCCACGCCAGCGAAGCGGATATCGTTGCCCAGGCGGGGCAACCTGCAGCGGTTACTATCGCAACCAACATGGCGGGTCGTGGTACCGATATCGTGCTGGGCGGTAGCTGGCAGGCTGAGCTCGCCGCAATGGACGAGCCAACTGAAGAGCAGATTCAGGCGATGAAAGAGGCATGGAAGCTGCGTCACGATGCGGTACTGGCTGCGGGCGGTCTGCACATCATTGGTACTGAGCGTCACGAATCTCGCCGTATTGATAACCAGCTGCGTGGTCGTGCGGGTCGTCAGGGTGATGCCGGTTCTTCACGCTTCTACCTGTCGATGGAAGATGCATTGATGCGCATCTTCGCTTCTGATCGCGTATCTAACATGATGCGTAAACTGGGCATGAAGCCAGGCGAAGCGATTGAGCATCCATGGGTGACCAAAGCGATTGCCAATGCTCAGCGTAAAGTGGAAAGCCGTAACTTCGATATTCGTAAACAGCTGCTGGAATACGATGATGTTGCCAACGATCAGCGTCGCGCCATCTACAGCCAGCGTAACGAACTGCTGGATGTGTCTGATGTGTCTGAAACCATCAACAGCATCCGCGAAGATGTCTACAAAACTACTATTGATACCTACATTCCGCCGCAGTCACTGGAAGAGATGTGGGATGTTGCCGGTCTCGAAGAGCGTCTGCGTAACGACTTCGATCTCAATCTGCCTATTGCTGAATGGTTGGATAAAGAGCCCGATCTTCATGAAGAGACGCTGCGCGAACGTATCATGACCCACGCGGCGGAAAGCTACGCGGCTAAGGAAGAAGTGGTAGGCGAAGAGATGATGCGCAACTTCGAGAAAGGCGTGATGCTGCAAACGCTGGATTCGCTGTGGAAAGAGCATCTGGCGGCGATGGATTATCTGCGTCAGGGGATTCATCTGCGTGGTTATGCGCAGAAAGATCCGAAGCAGGAATACAAGCGTGAATCCTTCTCTATGTTTGCGGCGATGCTGGAATCACTGAAATACGAAGTGATCAGCACCCTAAGCAAAGTTCAGGTGCGTATGCCAGAAGAAGTGGAAGCGATGGAGCAGCAGCGCCGTGAAGAAGCAGAGCGTTTAGCGCAGCAGCAACAGCTGAGCCACGTTGATGATGCCACCGCCGCAGCCGAAGCGTTAGCCGCACAAGGCGGAGAGCGTAAAGTAGGGCGTAACGATCTTTGCCCATGTGGTTCTGGCAAAAAATACAAACAGTGCCACGGTCGTCTGGCCTGATAAAAAAGGAGCCTTCGGGCTCCTTTTTTTCGCTTACGATTTAGCGAGTTATCGCCATTAGTTTCTCTTCATTTAGGCGCACGCCATGATACGGCAGCGTCACCAGCAGACCATCCGGCAAGCCAGCTCGCTTCAACAGCGCTCGGCTTTGGAACAGTAGCTGATGGTAATTGTTATCGCTGATACTTGGATAGCTCTCATTCCACACCGTGGCAATAATCTGACGCTTGGAGGTAATCCGTAGCAGCAGGCAGGAGAAAAATCGTTTTTGCGCTTCATTCAACGAAATAACTTTGTGTTCAGGCCACCATGTTAAGGTGTTCTGAGCGCTGTCTAACGTCAGGATGTCATGAAATACCAGATGGCGTAGAGCATGTAATTGTTCCGGCGTATTTTGCGCCAGAAACGTTGTTTCTTTGAATTCCATAGGTAATCGGGTTTGGCAGAAGAAAGTGGCTGCGAGTATTCCCAACATTCCCGGTTGCGATCATTACGACATGTCTTAATCACTGGCTTTTGTGCGGCGCGGGACGTCACTTTCCTCTCAACGGTTAACATCACTCCATGTCTGATTTACACTCAGCGCTCATTTATTAAAAGCGGAATCCAGCTTATGAAACACCTGCAGGTTGCGGTGGGCATCATTCGCAATACAGAACGTCAAATCTTCCTTGCCCAGCGTGCGGCTAGCTCCTATATGGCGAATAAATGGGAGTTTCCTGGCGGAAAAATTGAACAAGATGAATCTGCCGAGCAGGCGCTCAAGCGTGAGTTGATGGAAGAAACCGGTATTGAAGTCACATCGGCAAGCGCAATTGGTCAGGCCGATCACAGTTATGAAGATCTGCGCGTTACGCTGCATTTCTTTCTGGTTGAAGGCTGGAACGGCGAACCTTATGGCCGCGAAGGTCAGCCACAGCGTTGGGTCGAACAGCAGGATTTGGTCGCGGATGAATTTCCGCCTGCGAACCATGAACTGATCAGCCGATTAGTGGCTGGCGAGATTTAAGTGAAGGGGCAGTAGGCCCCTTACTTTTACTGCTGTTCTTCGCTCCAGTCATCGCTGTCCATCTGGTCACCGCTGCTGGGAATGCGTTTCTCTTCTGCTGCCCATTCACCTAAATCAATCAGCTGGCAACGTTTACTGCAGAATGGCCGCCACGGGCTCAATTCATCCCAAATCACATCGCGACGACAGTTGGGGCAAGGTACGGTAATCATCTCTTCCGGCATAACTTCCTCTAACAACAAGCTAATTCAAAATTCAGTCGTGCGGGTACTTCTCCGCGTTCGCTGTCTAAGGGCAGGAAACGAATCGCATAACGGCTTTTGTGGCCCGATACTTGCGGATACAGCGCGTCTTCCAGCGTTAATTGCAGGCGCAGCAAATCAGATCCTTCGGCGTTATCCTGATAAAAGCCGTTGAGGCTGGTTTGATGACGAAAGATGCCAGACTGTCGCACTAAATCGAGGATCATCGTCAAACTATTACGCAGCGGATTCAGTGATTCCAGCCAGCCATTGACCTGAACATCTCGCACCGCTTGTTCCTGATGCAGCCAGATATGCAGGCTTGGAAGATCGAAACTGCAGCAGCCGCCAGGAATGCTCAAACGCTGACGCACCAGAGCAACCAGTCGATCTTCTCGTAACTGTTGGCCCATGCGCGGTGCCGCCATCAGTTCGCTTGAGTATTGCTTCAACTGCTGACGCAAATTATTCACGCGCAGTTCGTCAATGCCCGGCACATCCAGCCATGCGCGTAATTTTTGCTGTTGGCGCTCCAGTTCTTTTAGCAATTCAGTGCGCATATCGCCGCGCTCAAAAATATCCAGCAAATCACTGAGGATGCGGAACACGCCAAGTGCTGATACCGAACTGCTAACCGGCACCGTTTCATGCAACTGATCAATCAGATATTCGACGCGCAGCCAGGTACGCATCTTCTCGTTCAAAGGGTGTTCAAACATAACAACTGTGCTCATGATGTTAATCCTTTCCGGTTGCTGCCAGGCGTAGATAGCGCTGGTGAAGCTCAGCAACGCGCGGTAGCACCTGCTCAGGTGTACCGCTGTTATCGATGATGTCATCCGCACAGGCTATGCGCTGTTCGCGACTGGCCTGTGCGGCAAGAATATTTTTCGCCTGACTCAGCGAAATGCCATCCCGCTGTTGTGTGCGTTGCAACTGCGTGGCGGTATCCACATCCACTACCAACACGCGATCGGCCTGATGCTGTAAGCCGTTTTCGACCAACAGCGGCACCACCCAAAGCACATAAGGTGAAGTAGCCAGTAACTTTAATTGTTGCGTGCGGGCATTAATGAGTGGATGAAGCAATTGATTGAGCCAGTTTTTCTCTTGCGGCTGCTGGAAAATAATTTCACGAAGCCGTGCACGATAGAGCGTGCCTTCTGCCGTGAGAATGGTGTCTCCATGACGCTGAGCAATCGCCTTTAGGGCAGGCGTTCCAGGCTCAACAACTTCTCTGGCAATGACGTCAGCGTCAATAATATCAACGCCCAGCGCTGCGAAAGCGTTGGCAATAGTGGTTTTACCACTGCCAATGCCGCCGGTGAGCGCAACGGTATAAGGCATAACGTTCTCGCAAAATTTATATCGTGAGCGGCGATTAACCACAGCAAGATGAGAGCATGATCACAATCATTTTTCTCAGCTAAATTTAAGGGATTGTAGCCTAAATAAAGTGAAATTCGCAGTCTTGTCGCGGAACGAATGGTGCGTATGATAACGACACTGGAGCCGTGAGCGCTACCCGAACCGCGGTTCGTCGTCACTAACCAGGATAATCAGCTATGCGCATTGAAGAAGATCTAAAACTGGGCTTTAAAGATGTTTTGATCCGCCCAAAACGTTCCACGTTGAAAAGTCGTTCCGAGGTTGAACTGGAACGCACCTTCACCTTTAAACACTCAGGCTTGAACTGGAGTGGCATTCCGATTATTGCCGCCAACATGGATACCGTCGGCACTTTCACGATGGCTGAAGCTCTGGCGAGTTTTAACGTATTGACCGCAGTGCATAAACACTACAGCGTGCAAGAGTGGCAGGCATTTGTGCAGCGCGTGCCAGCGGCGGTGCTGAATCATGTGATGGTCTCATCCGGTACCTCCGAATCAGATTTCACCAAATTATCCGCCATTCTTGCGTTAACGCCGCAGCTTAACTTTATCTGCATCGACGTTGCTAACGGTTACTCTGAGCATTTTGTTCAGTTCCTGCTGCGCGTGCGTGAAAGCTTCCCGGGTAAAACCATCTGCGCAGGTAACGTGGTCACCGGTGAAATGGTGGAAGAGCTGATTTTGTCTGGCGCAGACATTGTCAAAGTGGGCATTGGTCCTGGCTCGGTTTGCACCACACGCGTGAAGACCGGCGTTGGCTATCCTCAGCTTTCAGCCGTTATTGAGTGCGCGGATGCGGCACACGGCTTAGGCGGACAGATCGTCAGCGACGGCGGCTGCTCGGTTCCAGGTGACATTGCCAAAGCTTTCGGTGGTGGCGCAGACTTCACCATGCTCGGCGGCATGCTTGCGGCCCATGACGAATGCGAAGGAACCGTCGTTGAAGAGCAGGGCGAGAAATTTATGTTGTTCTACGGCATGAGCTCCGAGTCGGCAATGAAACGCCACGTTGGCGGTGTGGCGCAATACCGTGCGGCGGAAGGAAAAACCGTGCGCCTTCCGGTGCGTGGCCCGGTTGAGGAGACGGTTAAAGATATCCTCGGTGGCTTACGCTCAGCTTGCACCTACGTCGGTGCGGAACGATTGAAAGAGCTGACGAAACGCACCACCTTTATCCGCGTTGCTGAACAAGAGAACCGCGTGTTCACGCGCTGATCTCAGACATCGGGCGCGCATCGCGCGTGCCCGTTAGCGAATTGCATCGCCAAGACCAAATACCGGCAGATACATCGCAATTACTAAGGTGCCAACAATTCCGCCAATTACCACCATCATCATCGGTTCCAGCGATGCTGCCAGAGCATCAGCGCGCGCTAACGTTTGCGCTTCATGCCATTCCGCCAGACGCGCCAGCATCACATCCAGCGCACCCGCTTCTTCGCCAACCCGGATTAGCTGGGCACAAAGGGGAGTGAACAACAGATGTTGTTGCAGCGCCTGATGCAGCGGCGCACCCGCAGCAATGTGCTGCTGCAACTGAATGATGGCATCGCGCCACAACCGGGAAACCAGCGTCACCTCAACCGCCTGCAGACTTTGTAGCAGGGTTAAACCGGATTGCTGCGTAAGTTGCAGGATGGCGTATATCTGGCTGAGCTGCCCGCCGCGCCACAGCGGTGATAACAGCGGCATGCGCAGCAGCCATTGATGTACGCGCTTTTGCCACGCTACTGAACGACGATAAGTTTGCAGCACAATCCCGATAAATACGGCGCATATCAGCGACAGCGGCAGTGCAGCTTTTTGCAGTAGTTCTGAGAGCGACATCACTGCGGCAGTAAAAGCGGGCAGCGGTGCATCAAAGCTGGCATAGACGGAGACAAACTCCGGCAAAACAAACAGTAGCATGCCAGCACTGACCGCCAGCGCCACCAGCAAGATAAACAGCGGATAACGCAGCGCCTTGACCACTTTCTGCCGTAAGTATTGCTGTTTACTTTGCTGCTGTGCCAACTGGCGACAGCACTCATCGAGCTGGCCGGTTAACTCACCCACTTGCATCAAAGCAGGAAACAATGGTGGAAAGATCTGCGGCCACTCCTGCAAGGCTTGCGAGAAGGGCTCACCGGCGATAACGCGGCGCTGCAATCCCTTAAGTAATACCCGCCAACCGGCATGGGGATGGCCTTCTGCCAACAGAATCAAACTTTCCGCCAGCGGCAAACCGGCCTTCAGCAGCGTCGCCAGTTGCCGCACCAGGTCGATTTTTTGCTGCCACTTCCAGTCGCGCGAACGCCAGCATTTTCCACGCTGCCAGCTCACCGGCAGCATGCCGCGATCGGAGAGTTGATTGAACAACGCATCCTGGCTGGCGTTAAGTGATTCGCCTTCCTGCAGCACGCCCATGGTATCGAGCGCCTGCCAGCGGAAATGATAGAGATTAGCCATCGCCCAATCCCACCACGCGCTGCATCTCTTCAAAAGACGTATCGCCGCGACTAACCGCTTCCAGCCCCGCAGCCAGCAAGGTTTTCATTCCCTGTTCATTTGCCAGCGTGAGCAGATGTTCCAGCGGCATATCTGCCGAAATAGCATTCTGCAATTTGCTGGTTACCGGCAAGATTTCAAACAGCGCCAGCCGCCCGTAATAGCCGGAGAAGCAGTGATCGCAGCCGGGCGCTCGCCAGGTTTGCAGCGTGCCCGGCCAGAGTTCGGCCGGCAGATGGGCGATAGCTTGTCCCGGCTGGCGACAATGCACGCATAGGCGTCTGACCAGACGCTGCGCCACCACTAACTGCAAAGCGGGACCCAGCAAATAGCCGGGAATATCCATCTGGCGTAGGCGCGTCAGTGTTTCGGCGGTTGAGTTGGTATGCAGTGTGGAAAGCACCAAATGGCCGGTCTGCGCGGCTTTAACGGCAATGCTTGCCGTCTCGGCATCACGAATTTCCCCGACCATAATCACATCGGGATCCTGGCGCAGCAGGGCGCGCAGTACACGGTTGAAATCGAGCCCGCTGCGCGGTTGGATCTGCGTTTGATTGATGCCATCCAGCGGAATCTCAACCGGATCTTCCACGCTGCATACATTCTTTTCCGGCACGTTCAGCGCGCTTAATCCGCTATAGAGCGTGAAGGTTTTACCGCTGCCGGTGGGACCGGTGACCAGAATCAAACCTTGCGGTTTCGCCAGCGCACTTTTCAGCAAGCGCAGTTGGGCGGCGGGCATGCCGAGTTTATCGAGCGTGATGGCGCTGTTTTCACTTTGCAGCAGCCGTACCACGGCTTTTTCACCCTGGCTTACCGGCAGTGTTGAAAGACGAAACGCTGCCAGTTTGTCGTCTATTTCCAGCGTAAACTGTCCGTCCTGCGGTAGACGCCGTTCGGCGATGTCCAATCCACCGAGGATTTTCAGGCGCGCCAGGATTGCAGCGGGTTGTGCTTCTGAGGGCTGAGGCAGTTTGTGCAACACGCCATCGATGCGCAGGCGCACCCGTAATCCCTGGCGCTGTGGTTCGAAATGCACATCTGAGGCTCGGCGCTGAATGGCCTGACGCAAAATCTGATCGACCGCGTTAATCGCTGACTCAGCGCTGGCGTGTTCTCGCGGTGCTGCGGCGGCATCCGGTTCGTGCAGTAACTGCTCAAGGCGTGCTGCAGGCCAGCACTCGACATCCACCTTGCACTGGCTAGCGAACTGTAACGCCTCCAGCAGCAGTGGATCGGGCGTGTCTGCTACCGCTACGCGCAATAGCGTGGCGTCGTGATGCAGTATCACTGCCTGATAACGTGCGCACAACGCATGCAGCGCACTATTAGGATTGTCCATCAGTTGGCATCCTTATCAGCAAAGCGGAACTGCTCGAGGCAGCTATCGCGCAGGCTGCTGTTATCGCTGGTGCAGCTGCGTTGCCAGCTCAACGTGCCATCGGTTGCGCTCCAGATTGGCAGCATTTCAACCGTCAATCCGCTGAGACTTTCCTGGCCGGTCAGGTTGATGGTTCCATTAACGACGCTGAGCGTTGCCACATAGCGCGACCCTTTGGCCACCGGAATACCGCGTTGTCCTGCCTGACACTGCGCCGGTCCGCCACGTTCAATGGCGCAGAGTTCTACGGCTGTTTTGTACGAAACCATGGTTTGCAGCATGTCGGTGAGCGCTGCGCGTTGCAGGTAGTTTTGGTAGGCCGGTAAACCGATGGCGCTGAGAATGGCGACGATACCAATCACAATCATCAATTCGATAAGAGTAAAACCGCGTTGTCTGTCCATAGTGAGGCTCCTTGTTGTGGAGCCGCTACGGTAGAAAAGGGCGAGGGAAAGCGGAAGTCAGGCCTGCGCAAGGCTGGAAAGTATCACGCAGAGAATCGTCAGGATTACAGCGCAGAGAACAGCGTTTTGGAAGCCATCTCGCATATCTGCCGCGCTAACAGGCGGCAGGCGTAGAGCATCAAAGTTCGCGGAAACGCATCGACAGATCCAGCGCACGCACATGTTTGGTCAGCGCGCCGACAGAGACATAATCAACGCCGGTCTGGGCAATTTGCGGCAGCGTGGTTTCGGTTACGTTGCCTGAGACTTCCAGCAGCGCGCGCTTATTGGTTAGCGCAACCGCTGCATGCATCATCTCAAGGCTGAAGTTATCGAGCATGATGATGTCCGCTCCGGCATCGATGGCATCCTGCAGTTCCGTCAGCGATTCGACTTCAACTTCTACCGGCACATCGGGCGACAGCCAAAGCGCTTTTTCTACGGCGTTACGTACCGAGCCGCTGGCGATAATGTGGTTCTCTTTGATAAGAAAAGCATCCGACAGGCCTAAACGGTGGTTGTTACCGCCACCGCACAGCACTGCATATTTCAGCGCGGTACGCAGGCCTGGCAAGGTCTTGCGCGTATCAAGCAACTGAGTTTCGCTGCCCGCCAGCAGGGCGACATAACGGCTGACCTCGGTGGCCACGCCGGACAGTGTTTGCACGAAATTGAGCGCGGTGCGCTCTGCGGTTAACAGCAGTCGCGCCGGACCGGTAAGCTCGAACAGCAGCTGATCGGCAACCAGTGTTTGACCATCTTCAACATGCCAGGTAAGAGTGACTTTATTGCCAAGCTGGATAAAGACTTCTTCCACCCAGCGTTTACCACAAAAAACACCGGCTTCACGGGTGATGACTTTTGCCACCGCCTGTTTTTCTGCCGGCAGCAGCAACGCGGTGATATCGCGATCCGCGTCCACTTCGCCGCCTAAATCCTCCTGAAGCGCCCGGGCAACGGCTTCGGGGATATCCTGTTCAATACGTTTAATCAGTTCCTGACGGCGATGATCGGGATCGTAACGACGCGTTGCCATGGTTTTGCCACTCCACAAGACGAGATTTTGTGCGCTCACCTTAGCCTGATTTATCGGTCATTGCCAGTTGCTGGTGGTGAAATGTTTAGTATCCTGAACTCACCTGCGCGGCGCATTAAGTCGCAAGCCTGTTGAGTGAAACATGTTATTCTCAGCCTGATTTTGCTTAGGATTTAACAGCATGAAACTGGAAGAGGGCTGGATTACCAGCGCGCGTAAAGTACCTTCACCACACTTCAATCAGCGTCCAAATGATGAAGTGCCCTCGCTGTTGGTGATTCACAACATCAGCTTACCGCCCGGTGAGTTTGGCGGGCCGTGGATCGATCGGTTGTTTACCGGCACGTTGCCTGCCGATGCGCATCCCTATTTTGCGGACATCGCCCATTTACGCGTGGCGGCGCACTGTTTAATCCGCCGCGACGGCGAGCTGGTGCAATATGTCTCTTTCGATCAGCGCGCCTGGCACGCCGGCGTGTCGCAGTTTGAAGGACGTGAAAGCTGCAACGATTTTTCCATGGGCATTGAACTGGAAGGCACTGATACGCTGCCCTATACCGATGCGCAGTACGCGACTTTGCAACAGGTGACTCACCTCCTGCTGCAGCACTATCCGTTGACGCCTGCGCGCATCACCGGCCATAGCGATATCGCACCAGAGCGGAAAACCGATCCCGGTTCCTCTTTTGACTGGTTGCGCTATAAAGAATCCATCAGGCAGGAGAATCCCTGATACAGCAGGAGCGGGTATGACGTTGTTTAGCTTGTTATTAGTTTTAGGTTGGGAACGCCTGTTTAAGTTGGGTGAGCATTGGCAACTGGACCATCGGCTGGAGCCGCTGTTTCGTGGCCGCCAGCGTTTTTCCCTGCTGCGCACGCTGATGATGACAGTGATAGCGATGCTGATCGTTTGGCTGGTGGTGTGGAGCCTGAAAGGCATTCTGTTTGGCGTGGCGCAACTGTTGTTCTGGATTGTGGTGGGATTACTGTGTATCGGCGCGGGTTCGGTGCGACTGCACTATCACAGCTATCTCAAAGCGGCGAGTCATGACGATGAAGCGGCGCATCAGGCGATGGCGGCCGAACTGACGCTGATTCACGGTGTGCCGGTCGAGTGCAGCGAGCGCGAATTCCTGCGAGAACTGCAAAACGCGCTGATTTGGATTAACTTCCGCTTCTATCTTGCGCCGCTGTTCTGGTTTGTGGTCGGTGGACCTTACGGCCCGGTGCTGCTGGTGGGTTATGCGTTCCTGCGCGCCTGGCAGAGCTGGCTGGCTAAGCATCATTCGCCGCTGGAGCGCTCGCAGTCAGGCGTTGATCGTCTGCTGCATGTGCTGGACTGGATCCCGGTGCGTTTGGCCGGCGTGGCTTATGCGTTGCTCGGCCACGGCGAACGTGCGTTACCCGCCTGGTTTGCCGCGTTGGGCGATCTGCATCGCCCGCAATATCAGGTGCTGACCAGCCTGGCGCAATTCTCGCTGGCACGCGATCCGCACATGGATAAAGTCGAAACGCCACGGGTTGCGGTGGCGTTGGCAAAGCGCATCTCTCTGGTGCTGGTGGTAGTGGTCGCGCTGTTGACGATCTACGGCACGCTGGTGTGATCGGCGGGCGGCACGCCGAAATCTGGAGTGCCGTCTTCGCGCCAGTCGAAGTATTTCAAACGCGTATGGCGATTCGGATCCCACAGCGGATCGCCCTCGATTTCGGTGTAATTGCGCGCGTGATACACCAGCACCGCTCTTCCCGTTTCATCTACCGTAAAGCTGTTGTGTCCTGGTCCGTATTGCTGATTATCCCAGCTGGTGGCAAATACCGGCCGCGCGGACTTATGCCAGGCGCTGATGTTGAGCGGATCGGCTAACACATCAATGCTTAATATTCCCAGGCAATAATTTTCATCAGTCGCGCTGGCGGAATAGGTGACAAACAGCTTGTCGCCATGCTGAATTACCGCCGGTCCTTCGTTGACGCTGAATCCCGCGCACTCCCATTCATACTCCGGTCGGCTCAACATCAGCGGGGCGCTTTTCAACGTCCACGGATTGAGCAACTCGGCAAGATACAGGTTGGAATTTCCGGGAATCGCCGGATCTTTTTGCGCCCACAGATACCAGTGTTTGCCTTGATGCTGGAAGTAGGTGGCATCCAGTGAGAAAGCGTCGATGGGCGTATGCACGCGGCGGCAGGGTTGCCAGTTACCGCTCAGCGGATCGGCATCGTTGCACACCAGCGCATACATGCGGTGCTGGAACAGGCCATCTTTTATCGCACGCGTCGGTGCGGCGGCGAAATAGATTACCCATTGCCCGTTGATATGATGCAGCTCCGGCGCCCAGATCAGCGCGCTAAACGGGCCGGTATCCGGTTTGTGCCACACCGTTACCGCTTCTGCCTCAATCAGGCCAGCCAGCGTCGAGGCATAGCGAATCTCCAGTCGGTCATATTCCGGCACCGAGGCGATAAAATAGTAGCCATCGGCATGACGCAGAATAAAGGGATCGGCGCGTTGAGTAATAAAAGGATTGGGCCAGCTCATTTGATCTCTCCAGGTTGCGCAGTCGCAGAGGACGCGATAGGGGATTCGTGGTGTGAATGGGCACGGCGCAGCGCCAGATCGGCCTGAATCGTACGCATTAAGTTGCGATCCACTTTCATTAAACGCACTACGCCGGCGGTGATCAGATATCCGACGCCCGGAATCACCGTGAACAGCAGCATGATGCCATTGATGGCGTTGGGTGCCTGCTGTTTTGCGCCCGCATCGTAACCGTAAATTGACAGCAGGAAACCGACCATCGCCCCTGCAACCGCCAATCCCACTTTGAGGAAGAACAGGTTGCCGGAGAAGCTCATGCCGGTGATGCGTTTGCCGGTTTTCCATTCGCCGTAATCATCCACGTCGGCCATTAGCGACCAATGCAGCGGCGACGGAATTTGATGCAGGATATTCAGCAGGAAGTAGGCGATCACCACCGCAACCGTGGCGTGCGGATCAATCCAATAGAAGCCGCAGGAGAACAGCGCCAGCGCGATGTTGGTCCAGAAGAACACCTTGAGCTTGCACCAGCGATCGGTGAGGATTTTCGCCAGCGTGCTGCCGCACATCATGCCGATCACGCCAAGGCTGATAAACAGCGTGGCAAAGTGCGTTGATTGCCCCATCACCCAGGTGACGTAATACATGGTGGCGGCCATGCGGATGAAACCGGGGCAGACGTTGCAGAAGGTCAGCAGCAGAATGCGCACCCACTGATCGTTTTTCCATACGTCGCGCAGGTCTTGTTTCAAATCATCGTTGCTTGGCGTGGCAGGTCGAATGCGCTCGCGCACCGTGGCAAAGCAGAACAGGAACATCACCAAACCAATCAGCGCCAGCACGCTCATCGCCAGTTGATAGCCGCGCGCTTTGTTGTCGCCGCCAAACCATTCGGCCATCGGCAGCAGCGAAAGTGAGAGGATCAGCGTGGCAATACCCACCATCACAAAGCGATAAGACTGACAGGAAACGCGCTCACCCGGATCGTTGGTAATCACGCCGCCCAGCGAGCAGTAAGGAATGTTGATGGCGGTGTAAGTGAGTGACATCAGGAAGTAGGTGACAAACGCCCAGATGACCTTGTTGTCGTAACTCCACTCCGGCGTGGTAAACATCAACACGCTGAACAGCACGTAAGGCACGGAAACCCACAGCAGCCACGGGCGGAAACGGCCCCAGCGGCTTTGCGTGCGGTCGGCAATCGCGCCCATGATCGGATCAGTAACCGCATCGAGTACGCGCACCGAGAGCAACAGCGTGCCGACCAGCGCCGGGGCTAAACCGAATACATCAGTGTAGAAATAATTGAGGAACAACATGATGGCACCGCCAATCATGTTGCATCCGGCATCGCCCATGCCATATCCCAGTTTCTCTCTGAACGAGAGGGCTGCTCCTTTCATTGATCGTCTCCAGCGATATGATGAGCAGGAATTATCTGTGCAAAATCAGTAATCTGCTGGGGAGCAAATGGTCGGGTAGATGGACAAAACGCGCGGGCGGGGAAAAATGTGAGCCAGATCCGAAGTGCTGCCCGGCAACGGCGTGCCGGGCAGAGAACAACATTACGCTTTCTGTAGTTTGTTCTTGATGGTGTAACCGATAGCCAGAATCACCAGCCAAACCGGAATCAGCCAGACCGAAATCGCCATACCCGGCGTCATCAGCATGATCACCAGCACACCGGCGAGGAACACCAGGCAGATCCAGTTACCCAGCGGATAGAGCACCGCTTTAAAGCGCGTGGTCACACCTTGCTGGTCTTTCTTCTTACGGAATTTCAGGTGCGCAAGGCTGATCATCGCCCAGTTGATCACCAGCGCAGAGACCACCAGCGCCATCAGCAGGCCAAAGGCTTCGCCCGGCATCAGGTAGTTGATCAGGACACACAGCAGGGTCGCTACGGCTGAGACCAGAATGGTCGCGACCGGCACGCCACGGCTGTCAACTTTCAGCAGTGCTTTCGGCGCGTTGCCCTGTTGCGCCAGGCCGAACAGCATGCGGCTGTTGCAGTAAACGCAGCTGTTGTAGACCGACAGCGCCGCCGTCAGGATCACCACGTTCAGCGCGTTGGCCACAAAAGCATCGCCCAGCTCATGGAAGATCAGCACGAACGGGCTGGTATCCGCCGTTACGCGCGTCCACGGCAGCAGCGACAGCAGCACCGCCAGTGAACCGATATAGAAAATCAGGATACGCCACAGCACCTGATTGGTGGCTTTCGGAATGCTCTCTTGTGGATTGTCGGCTTCTGCGGCAGTGATGCCCACCAGCTCTAAACCACCAAAGGAGAACATGATGATCGCCATCATCATCACCAATCCGGTCATACCGTGTGGCAGGAAGCCGCCCTGATTCCACAGATTGCTGACGCTCGCTTGTGGGCCGCCGTTGCCGCTAAACAGCAACCAGCCACCAAACAGGATCATGCCGATGACCGCGACCACTTTGATAATCGCGAACCAGAACTCCATTTCACCAAACACTTTTACGTTGGTCAGGTTGATAGCGTTGATCAGCACAAAGAAGATGGCAGCCGTGGCCCAGGTGGGGAAATCTGGCCACCAGAACTGCACGTATTTACCGACGGCGGTCAACTCAGCCATCGCCACCAGCACATACAGCACCCAGTAGTTCCAGCCCGAGGCGAAACCGGCGAAGTTGCCCCAGTATTTGTAGGCGAAGTGGCTGAAGCTGCCGGCAACCGGCTCTTCAACTACCATTTCGCCCAGCTGGCGCATAATCAGAAAGGCAATAAAACCGGCGATCGCGTAACCGAGAATCACGGCCGGACCGGCCGATTTAATCACTGATGCGCTGCCCAGAAACAGACCAGTACCTACGGCTCCGCCCAGCGCAATCAGCTGAATATGGCGATTCTTTAAGCCGCGATGCAGCGTGTCGCCATGCTGTTGTTCCATACAAACCTCGTGATGTTGTTATTGTGCACCTGCAGTGCGCGCACTGTAAGGCTGTTTACCCTAATGTATTCTTTTCTTTACGGTATCTGGCGTGCTGTGTGCATGCATGAGCTACCACGGCGTTCAGAATAGTGATAAGCGCGCCGCTTTGCACCTGCTTTTGCTTTTTGTGCTGAGAGATGACTGAAAAAGCAGCAGCATCCTCTGCGCGCCCGTCACATTATTTCTGCCATGAAAAAAGCGTGAACACGAATAGCTTTCGCTTATGGTTATGCCGCATTGACTCCGCTAACTCAGTGTAAGGTTTGGTAAAAACACAATTATTTAACATTTGCCACAGGCCAACATTTTCCTTCTTTATTCCGGTAAGTTAGTGCAGCGCCATTGCCATCGTCCCCGGAAGTGTGAAGCCCACCATATAGACACAAGGTGAATACTTTGTTACTTTACCGGCACCATTTTTCAATTGGTATTACCAATTTACTCCGGACGTTTGGCTGATAAGAAGGGAAGATGGCCTACAGTAAAATTCGCCAACCCAAGCTCTCCGATGCGATTGAGCAGCAGCTGGAATCCCTCATTATGGAAGGGACGCTCCAGCCGGGTGAAAAACTGCTCCCTGAGCGTGAACTGGCGAAACAGTTTGATGTCTCACGTCCATCCCTGCGCGAAGCAATTCAGAGCCTGGAAGCCAAAGGCCTGCTGCTACGTCGTCAGGGTGGCGGCACCTTCGTCCAAAAAAATCTCTGG
Organism: Pantoea trifolii; assembly: GCF_024506435.1. Classification (NCBI taxonomy): domain Bacteria; kingdom Pseudomonadati; phylum Pseudomonadota; class Gammaproteobacteria; order Enterobacterales; family Erwiniaceae; genus Pantoea; species Pantoea trifolii. Next base: position 816,196 of record NZ_JANIET010000001.1, read on the forward strand.
CAAAGCCTGAGCGACCCGCTGGTCGGTCTGCTTGCTGAACATCCAGAATCTCAGTTTGACCTGCTGGAAACCCGCCACGCGCTGGAAGGCGTTGCTGCTTATTATGCGGCACTGCGGGGAACCGATGAAGATCTGCAGCGCATCCGTGACTGCCATCTTAACATTCAGCAGGCACAGGACAGCGGCGATCTCGACGCAGAGGCCGATGCAGTAATGAAGTATCAGATCGCTGTCACAGAAGCGGCCCATAATGTGGTGCTGCTGCATCTGCTGCGTTCCATGGGCCCTATGCTGGAACAAAACGTCCGTCAGAATTTTGAATTGCTCTACGCTCGTCGGGAAATGCTGGCGAAAGTGAGCGGTCACCGCGCCAGTATCTACGAGGCGATTGTGGCGCGTGAGCCAGAACAGGCACGCGAGGCATCCCATCGTCACCTGGCGTTCATTGAGGAAATCTTGCTGGATAGAAGTCGGGAGCAGAGTCGTCGTGAACGCTCCCTGCGTCGTTTACAGCAACGTAAGGAATAACGCACGGCAACGAACGTGCGGAAAACACGACGGGCCTGTCTTCTTGTGCTGTGAACCAGAAGCAAAGCACAAGCAGACAGGCTCCTGATAATTTCAACGTATTAGACACAGATAAGGAATACACCCCATGTCAGAACGTTTACAGAATGACGTGGATCCGATCGAAACTCGTGATTGGCTACAAGCGATCGAATCGGTCATCCGTGAAGAAGGTGTTGAGCGCGCGCAGTATCTGATTGATCAGGTAATGAGTGCAGCACGCAAAGGTGGCGTGAAAGTTGCCGCAGGTTCCTCTGCAATCAGCAACTACATTAACTCTATTGCTGTTGAAGATGAGCCGGACTATCCGGGCAACACCTCTCTTGAACGTCGTATCCGTTCCGCAATTCGTTGGAACGCCATCATGTCGGTGCTGCGTGCGTCGAAGAAAGATCTGGAGCTGGGCGGCCATATGTCCTCTTTCCAATCTTCCGCGACCATTTATGAAGTGTGCTTTAACCACTTCTTCCGCGCACGTAGCGACAAAGACGGCGGCGATCTGGTCTTCTTCCAGGGTCACATTTCTCCAGGTATCTACGCGCGCGCCTTCCTTGAAGGTCGTCTGAGCGAAGATCAAATGAACAACTTCCGTCAGGAAGTGCAGGGCAAAGGTCTCTCTTCTTACCCGCACCCGAAACTGATGCCGGACTTCTGGCAGTTCCCAACCGTTTCTATGGGCCTGGGTCCATTGAACGCGATCTATCAGGCGAAATTCCTGAAGTATCTGGAACACCGTGGTCTGAAAGACACCTCAGCACAAACCGTTTACGCCTTCCTCGGTGATGGCGAGATGGATGAGCCGGAATCCAAAGGTGCGATCACCATCGCCACCCGTGAGAAGCTGGACAACCTGGTGTTCATCATCAACTGTAACCTGCAGCGTCTGGATGGCCCGGTCACCGGTAACGGTAAGATCATCAACGAGCTGGAAGGCATCTTTGCCGGTGCTGGCTGGAACGTGATCAAAGTGATTTGGGGCGGTCGTTGGGATGAACTGCTGCGTCAGGACACCAGCGGTAAGCTGATTCAGCTGATGAACGAAACCGTGGATGGCGATTACCAGACCTTCAAATCCCGTAACGGCGCGTACGTGCGTGAGCACTTCTTCGGTAAATATCCGGAAACCGCAGCACTGGTAAAAGACTGGTCAGACGAAGAGATCTTCGCGCTGAACCGCGGCGGCCACGATCCGAAGAAAGTCTATGCTGCACTGAAAAAAGCGCAGGACACCAAAGGTCAGCCAACGCTGATCCTGGCTCATACCATCAAAGGTTATGGTATGGGTGACACTGCCGAAGGTAAAAACATCGCGCACCAGGTGAAGAAGATGAACATGGATGGCGTTCGCTACATCCGCGATCGCTTCAATGTGCCGGTTGCCGACGACAAAATCGAAGAGCTGCCATACGTCACCTTCGAGAAAGGGTCTGAAGAGTACAACTATCTGCACGGTCAGCGTGAGAAGTTGGGCGGCTACCTGCCAACGCGTCAGGCGGAGTTCAGCGAGAAGCTGGAAATGCCTACGCTGGAAGAGTTCCGTCCATTGCTGGAAGAGCAGAACAAAGAGATCTCAACCACTATCGCTTTCGTGCGTGCCCTGAACGTGATGCTGAAGAACAAGTCGATCAAAGATCGTCTGGTTCCGATCCTCGCGGATGAAGCGCGTACCTTCGGTATGGAAGGTCTGTTCCGTCAGATTGGTATCTACAGCCCGAACGGTCAGCAGTACACCCCGCAGGACCGCGAGCAGGTTGCTTACTATAAAGAAGACGAGAAAGGCCAGATTCTGCAGGAAGGGATCAACGAGCTGGGCGCAGGTTCATCCTGGCTGGCTGCGGCGACCTCTTACAGCACCAACAACCTGCCGATGATTCCGTTCTACATCTATTACTCGATGTTTGGCTTCCAGCGCATCGGCGATCTGATGTGGTTGGCCGGCGATATGCAGGCACGCGGCTTCCTGGTTGGTGGTACTTCAGGTCGTACTACCCTGAACGGCGAAGGTCTGCAGCACGAAGATGGTCACAGCCACATTCAGTCGCTGACTATCCCGAACTGTATCTCTTACGATCCGTCTTACGCGTACGAAATTGCGGTCATCATGCAAGACGGTCTGGTGCGTATGTACGGCGAAGCGCAGGAAAATATCTACTACTACATCACCACGCTGAACGAAAACTACCACATGCCTGCGATGCCGCAGGGTGCGGAAGAGGGTATCCGTAAGGGTATCTACAAGCTGGAAACTGTAGACGGTAGCAAAGGCAAAGTGCAGCTGCTGGGTTCAGGTTCAATTCTGCGTCACGTGCGTGAAGCCGCGCAGATCCTGGCGAAAGATTACGGCATCGGTTCTGACGTCTACAGCGTGACCTCGTTCACCGAGCTGGCGCGTGATGGTCAGGATTGTGAGCGCTGGAACATGCTGCATCCAACAGAAACCCCGCGCGTTCCGTACATCGCTCAGGTGATGAACGAAGCTCCGGCCGTCGCGTCAACCGATTACATGAAGCTGTTCGCAGAACAGGTTCGCAGCTACGTGCCTTCCAGCGATTATCGCGTGTTGGGTACTGATGGCTTCGGTCGTTCCGACAGCCGTGAAAACCTGCGTCACCACTTCGAAGTGGATGCATCGTATGTGGTTGTGGCTGCGCTGGGTGAGCTGGCTAAACGCGGCGAAATCGATAAGAAAGTGGTGGCAGAAGCAATCACCAAGTTCAATATCGACGCCGATAAAGTTAACCCGCGTCTGGCTTAAGAGGTAAGAGAGTAATGGCTATCGAAATTAACGTACCAGACATCGGGGCAGACGAAGTTGAAGTCACCGAAATCCTGGTCAAGGTGGGCGACAAAGTTGAAGCTGAACAGTCGCTGATCACCGTGGAAGGCGATAAAGCTTCCATGGAAGTGCCTTCGCCGCAGGCGGGCGTGGTTAAAGAGATCAAAATCTCTACCGGCGACAAAGTAGAAACCGGCAAACTGATCATGATTTTTGACGCTGAAGGTGCCGCAGAAGCGGCGCCAGCGCCAGCCGAAGAGAAGAAAGCGGAAGCCGCTCCTGCTCCAGCAGCCGCTGCTGCTGCGGTCAGCAAAGAGGTCAACGTACCGGACATCGGCGGCGACGAAGTTGAAGTCACTGAGATCCTGGTGAAAGTTGGCGACAAAGTTGCTGCTGAGCAGTCGCTGATCACCGTTGAAGGCGACAAAGCCTCAATGGAAGTGCCAGCCCCGTTCGCGGGCGTGGTGAAAGAGATCAAAATTGCCACCGGCGATAAAGTGAACACCGGCTCGCTGATCATGGTGTTCGAAGCAGAAGGCGCAGCGCCAGCCGCTGCCGCTCCAGCAGCCAAACAGGAAGCCGCACCCGCTGCAGCTCCTGCGGCTTCTGGCGCCAAAGACGTCAACGTGCCGGACATTGGTGGCGACGAAGTTGAAGTCACCGAGATCCTGGTGAAAGTGGGCGACAAAGTCGCTGCTGAGCAATCACTGATCGTGGTTGAAGGTGACAAAGCCTCAATGGAAGTGCCTGCACCGTTCGCCGGTACCGTGAAAGAGCTGAAAGTGGCGACTGGCGATAAAGTCAGCACCGGTAAGCTGATCATGGTGTTCGAAGTGGAAGGCGCGGCACCAGCTGCGGCGCCTGCCGCTAAGCAGGAAGCAGCTCCAGCGGCAGAAGCAGCGAAACCTGCAGCGGCTCCAGCAGCAGCGAAAGCGGATGCAAAAGGCGAGTTCGCTGAGAACGACGCTTACGTACACGCTACGCCGGTGATTCGTCGCCTGGCGCGCGAGTTCGGTGTGAATCTGGCGAAAGTCAAAGGCACCGGCCGTAAAGGTCGCATCCTGAAAGAAGACGTGCAGACTTACGTTAAAGACGCGGTGAAACGCGCTGAAGCGGCTCCGGCTGCAGCAGCCAGCGGCGGAAGCCTGCCAGGTCTGTTGCCTTGGCCGAAAGTGGACTTCAGCAAGTTCGGCGAAATCGAAGAAGTGGAACTGGGCCGTATCCAGAAAATCTCGGGTGCTAACCTGAGCCGTAACTGGGTGGTTATCCCGCACGTTACGCACTTCGACAAAACCGATATCACCGATCTGGAAGCGTTCCGCAAACAGCAGAATGCCGAAGCTGAGAAACGCAAACTGGATGTGAAATTCACACCAGTGGTGTTCATCATGAAAGCCGTTGCCGCTGCGCTTGAGCAGATGCCACGCTTCAACAGTTCACTGTCTGAAGATGCACAGAAACTGACGCTGAAGAAATACATCAACATCGGTGTGGCGGTTGATACGCCAAACGGTCTGGTGGTTCCAGTGTTCAAAGATGTGAACAAGAAAGGCATCACTGAACTGTCTCGCGAGCTGATGGCGATTTCCAAGAAAGCGCGTGATGGCAAGCTGACCGCTGGCGATATGCAGGGCGGTTGCTTCACCATCTCCAGCCTTGGCGGCCTGGGCACCACGCACTTCGCGCCAATCGTCAACGCGCCGGAAGTGGCTATCCTCGGTGTTTCCAAGTCAGCGATGGAGCCGGTGTGGAACGGTAAAGAGTTTGAGCCGCGTCTGATGATGCCGATCTCACTCTCCTTCGACCACCGCGTGATCGACGGTGCTGATGGTGCGCGCTTTATCACCATCATCAACAACACACTGTCCGACATTCGCCGTCTGGTGATGTGAAGTTAATCAAGGCCGGCGAAAGCCGGCCTTGTTGTAAGCATTCAATGTTGCCGCGGTTGGCAGTTTGTTAACAATTCTGTAAACTCTCGCGGTGAAATGTCCCGGCGGATATAGGGCATTAGAGCTTGGGAAAAGCTTTCTCCTGACTGCCGGTAATCAAACAAGAGGTCATGATGAGTACAGAGATTAAAACTCAAGTCGTGGTACTTGGGGCAGGTCCTGCAGGTTACTCTGCAGCCTTCCGTTGCGCTGATTTAGGTCTGGAAACCGTAATCGTTGAGCGTTACAGCACCCTCGGCGGTGTTTGTCTGAACGTAGGCTGTATCCCGTCAAAAGCGCTGCTGCACGTCGCCAAAGTGATCGACGAAGCAAAAGCCCTGGAAGAGCACGGTATCGTGTTTGGCCAGCCGCAAACTGACATCGACAAAATTCGTTCGTGGAAAGAGAAGGTTATTAACCAGCTCACTGGCGGCCTCGCAGGCATGGCGAAAGGTCGTAAAGTGAAAGTGGTTACTGGCCTCGGCAAATTCACCGGTGCTAACACGCTGGTGGTTGAAGGTGAAGGTGGCGCAACCACCATTAACTTCGATAACGCGATCATCGCGGCCGGTTCTCGTCCAATCGAACTGCCATTCATTCCGCACAACGATCCGCGCGTGTGGGACTCTACCGATGCGCTGGAACTGAAAGAAGTGCCGAAGCGTCTGCTGGTAATGGGCGGCGGTATCATCGGTCTGGAAATGGCCACCGTTTATAAAGCGCTGGGTTCAGAGATCGACGTGGTTGAGATGTTTGACCAGGTGATCCCGGCTGCCGATAAAGACGTGGTGAAAGTCTTCACCAAGCGTATCAGCAAGAAATTCAACCTGATGCTGGAAACCAAAGTCACCGCTGTTGAAGCGAAAGACGACGGTATCTACGTCTCGATGGAAGGCAAAAAAGCACCAGCTGATGCACAGCGTTACGACGCGGTGCTGGTGGCGATTGGTCGCGTACCGAACGGTAAAGGCCTTGATGCCGGTAAAGCTGGCGTGGAAGTGGACGATCGCGGCTTCATCCGCGTCGATAAGCAGATGCGCACCAACGTACCGCACATCTATGCTATCGGCGACATCGTGGGTCAGCCAATGCTGGCGCACAAAGGTGTGCACGAAGGCCACGTAGCGGCGGAAGTGATCTCGGGCCTGAAGCACTACTTCGATCCGAAAGTGATCCCATCCATTGCTTACACCGAGCCAGAAGTTGCCTGGGTTGGTCTGACCGAGAAAGAAGCCAAAGAGAAAGGCATCAGCTATGAAGTCTCCACCTTCCCGTGGGCAGCTTCAGGCCGTGCTATCGCTTCTGATTGTGCAGACGGTATGACCAAACTGATCTTCGACAAAGAAACTCACCGTGTTATCGGTGGTGCGATTGTCGGTACCAACGGCGGCGAGCTGCTGGGTGAAATCGGTCTGGCGATTGAAATGGGCTGTGATGCCGAAGATATCGCCCTGACCATTCACGCGCACCCAACGTTGCATGAGTCTGTCGGCCTGGCTGCCGAAGTGTTCGAAGGTAGCATCACTGACCTGCCGAACCCAAAAGCGAAAAAGAAATAAGTTTGCGCTTTGAATAAATTAACGGCTCCTTTAAGGAGCCGTTTTTTATTAGCGGTTCTATTTAAATAAACAAGTAAAAAAGGCGCGTGAGCTAACACATGCGCAATGCCGGAATAGCGGGAGCGAACCCCCGCTAGTGAAGTTTTACTGTTGTGCTTCGTAAGCCATAACAGCCGATAATTCAGCAGTGAATATCCGTAATCGTAACTCGCAGAGTGAACTGCGATTAACCAGACACAATCCTAATAGAATGAGCCCGCTGATAATCAGCTTGCTGAATATAGACTTCATAGTCACGTTCCTCTTGATTTAGCACGAGCAAGCGACTACCCTGACATTTCTCACGTGTAGGGAAGTGCGCTTGCCCGTGCGGTTAATGAAAGTTAACTGCACGGTTTCCGCTCTCCACAACCTACCTCAATAATTTCTGACTTAAGGCAGATTGCCTCAAGCGCCCGCAGGCAGTCTACGCCAAACTTCTTTTATTTCACCTTAATTTTTAAATTATTTATAATTAATGGATTTATATATTATCTAACCATTTAAATAGAATGCGTAATGGGTGTTTTTAAATAAAGGTTAATTTCTTTAAGCCAATCAATAAAATGCCTCAGTGGCGCGGAAAGATATTTACGACTCGGATAATAGAGCCAGAATCCTTCTTCTAACTGAGTGAAGTCCGCCAGTATTTCCACTAACTCACCGCGAATTAAATCTTCCCGCACCGTACCTTCATGCAGAAAGGCAATGCCCACGCCCGCACGCGCTGCCTGTAATATCCGCTCATTGTTATCCAGCACCAGCGACCCTTTTACCGCCACTTCCTGTTTGCGGCCATCCTGCCAGAATTCCCAGCGATAACGTCGTCCACTGGGAAAGCGTCGCTCAATGCAGGGAAACTGCAGCAGCTCAGCGGGTTGCTGTGGCGCCATGCTGCGCAATACGCCGCGTGGATCGCTGCGCAAGTCGTTGAGCTTGTCCACCGCTTGTGACAGATCGGCAAGCGCAGGCAAAGGGCGTTCTCCGGCTTCGGTGAGCGGCACTTTGCGTGTGGTGCGATTAAGCAGCCGCACACCCAAACGCGCTTCGAAATGGCGCATCGCGTGGCTCAGACTGGAGGGCGTGATGGCCGATCTGGTGCGGGAAGGGAAGGTGAGGTATCTCGGTTTGTCCGAGGTTTCATCCGCTACCTTGCGCTGCGCGCATGCGGTGCATCCGATTTCGGCGCTGCAAAGCGAATATTCGCTGTGGTCACGCGATCCGGAGCAAGACGTCCTCGCTACCTGCCGTGAACTGAACGTCGGCTTTGTACCGTATAGCCCGTTGGGACGCGGCTTCCTCACCGGGAAATTCCCCGCCACCACAACCCTGGCGGAAGATGACTTCCGTCGTTCACTGCCGCGTTTTCAGCAGGATGCGCAGGCGCATAACCAAAAGTTAGTGAATCAGCTCACTGAGATGGCCGCAGGTTATGACGCAACCCCCGCTCAGCTGGCGTTGGCGTGGGTGCTGGCCAAAGGCGAGTTTATTGTGCCGATTCCCGGTGCCAGCAAAATTGCCCATCTGGAACAGAACTGCGCCGCCGCCGATTTAGCATTACGCCCGGCGGATGTCGCCACGCTGGATGAGGTGTTTAGCGAGAAAAACATTCTGGGCAAGCGCTATAACAACAGCGAGTTTGTGCTGGTCGATCGTTAATACTCTTCCTCGAAAATGAGAACAAGCAGGCCTTCAAAGCCTGCTTTTTTATGTGATCCCGCTCAATTTGCAGATGAAGCTGCTAAAAAATGCACGAATGTTGCTTTTTTGTAAACAGATTAACAATCAGGCGAAATGCTGCTATGCTGCCCCACGCGGAACCGGGCACCTCACCCTACTGTTCGACAGCATCAAGGGGTGCACCGGAAAGCTATACAATGAGAGCGAGGAGAACGTCGTGCTAGAAGAATACCGTAAGCACGTTGCCGAGCGTGCTGCCCAGGGAATCGTACCTAAGCCGTTAGATGCTTCCCAGATGGCCGCGCTGGTTGAACTGCTAAAAAACCCGCCAGCGGGTGAAGAAGAATTCCTTACCGACCTGTTGGTCAATCGTGTTCCACCAGGTGTTGATGAAGCGGCGTATGTCAAAGCCGGTTTCCTGGCAGCTGTCACTAAGGGCGAAGCCCACTCTCCTCTGGTTACTCGCGAAAAAGCCGTTGAGCTGCTGGGCACCATGCAGGGCGGTTATAACATCCATGCGCTGATTGAAGCGTTAGAAGATGAAGCCTTAGCCCCCATCGCTGCCGAAGCCCTGTCTCACACGCTGCTGATGTTCGATAACTTCTACGATGTCGAAGAGAAAGCCAAAGCGGGTAACCCACACGCGAAAAAAATTATCCAGTCCTGGGCCGATGCCGAATGGTTCCTGAAGCGTCCAAAACTGGCTGAAAAAATCACTACCACCGTGTTCAAAGTGACCGGCGAAACCAATACCGACGACCTCTCTCCGGCGCCGGATGCATGGTCACGTCCGGATATTCCACTGCACGCGCTGGCAATGCTGAAAAACGCCCGTGAAGGCATCGAACCCGACGATGCGGGTAACATTGGCCCGATCAAACAGATCGAAGCACTGCAAACCAAAGGCTTCCCGCTGACCTATGTCGGCGACGTGGTCGGTACCGGTTCTTCGCGTAAATCTGCCACCAACTCGGTGCTGTGGTTTATGGGCGACGATATCCCTTACGTGCCAAACAAAAAGGGCGGCGGTCTGTGCCTCGGCGGTAAAATCGCTCCCATCTTCTTCAACACCATGGAAGATGCGGGTGCCTTGCCAATTGAGCTTGACGTAGATCGTCTGAATATGGGCGATGTCATCGACGTTTACCCATACAAAGGTGAAGTGCGCAATCACGAGACGGATGAAGTGCTGGCGACCTTCGAGCTGAAGACCGACGTGCTGCTGGACGAAGTCCGTGCTGGCGGTCGTATTCCGCTGATCATCGGTCGTGGCCTGACCACCAAAGCGCGCGAGTCATTGGGTCTGCCGCACAGCGATGTGTTCGTGCAAGCCAAAGATGTTGCCGCCAGCACCCGTGGTTACTCACTGGCGCAGAAAATGGTTGGCCGGGCGTGCGGCGTAGACGGTGTCCGTCCAGGCGCGTACTGCGAACCAAAAATGACCTCAGTCGGTTCTCAGGACACCACCGGTCCAATGACCCGTGATGAACTGAAAGACCTGGCGTGCCTCGGCTTCTCAGCTGACCTGGTGATGCAGTCATTCTGTCACACCGCCGCCTATCCGAAGCCGGTTGACGTGACCACCCACCATACGCTGCCAGACTTCATCATGAACCGTGGCGGCGTCTCGCTGCGTCCGGGTGATGGCGTTATCCACAGCTGGCTGAACCGTATGCTGTTGCCCGATACCGTTGGTACCGGCGGTGACTCACACACCCGTTTCCCAATTGGTATTTCCTTCCCGGCAGGTTCTGGTCTGGTAGCGTTTGCTGCTGCGACCGGCGTAATGCCGCTGGACATGCCGGAATCGGTACTGGTGCGCTTCAAAGGCGAAATGCAGCCGGGCATCACCCTGCGCGATCTGGTACACGCGATTCCGCTGTACGCGATCAAAGCGGGCCTGCTGACCGTTGAGAAGAAAGGTAAGAAAAACATCTTCTCTGGCCGCGTGCTGGAAATCGAAGGTCTGCCGAAACTGAAAGTTGAGCAGGCATTTGAGCTGACCGATGCCTCGGCTGAGCGTTCTGCTGCTGGCTGCACCATCAAGCTGGATAAAGAGCCGATCATCGAGTATCTGAACTCGAACATCGTGCTGCTGAAGTGGATGATCTCGGAAGGCTACGGCGATCGTCGTACGCTGGAGCGCCGCATTGAAGGCATGCAGAAATGGCTGGCCGATCCGCAACTGCTGGAAGGCGATGCGGATGCAGAATACGCGGCGGTGATCGACATCGATCTGGCCGAGATTAAAGAGCCAATTCTGTGCGCACCGAACGATCCAGACGACGCGCGTTGGTTGTCTGACGTGCAGGGCGAGAAGATCGACGAAGTGTTTATCGGTTCGTGCATGACCAACATTGGTCACTTCCGCGCGGCCGGTAAATTGCTGGATGCCCATAAAGGCCAGCTGCCAACCCGCTTGTGGGTTGCGCCGCCAACCAAAATGGACGCCGCACAGCTGACCGAAGAGGGCTACTACAGCGTCTTCGGTAAGAGCGGTGCGCGTATCGAGATTCCGGGCTGTTCACTGTGCATGGGTAACCAGGCGCGTGTGGCGGACGGCGCGACGGTGGTTTCCACCTCGACCCGTAACTTCCCGAACCGTCTGGGTACCGGCGCGAACGTCTTCCTGGCGTCGGCTGAACTGGCGGCGGTCGCTTCGCTGCTTGGCAAGCTGCCAACGCCGGATGAGTATCAGCAGTTCATGCTGCAGGTTGATAAGACCGCGGCTGACACTTACCGCTACCTCAACTTTGATCAGCTGGGACAATACACTGACAAAGCGGATAGCGTGATCTTCCAGACTGCCGTTTAATCGGCTATCGGGATGAACAAGGGACGATGAAAATCGTCCCTTTTTTTTATGCCCTTTTTTCCGCTGACATCTCCAGGCATAATGCGAGCGCGATCCCACTTTATTCAGCGTGCTGCGCACAAAATGCATTTACACGGTGCCGCGCGGCGCGCCATCAGTATGAGGCAAACCCATGGAGTACGAATTTCTGCGTGATTTGACCGGTCAGGTCAAAGTGCGTATGTCGATGGACCACGAAGCGGTGGGGCACTGGTTCAACGAAGAGGTCAAAGACAATCTGCCGTTGCTGGATGAGGTTGAGGCCGCCGCCCAACAGGTGAAAGGCACTATCAATCAGTGGCAGCGTGTCGGGCATGAATACACGCTGTGGCTGGATGAAGAAGAGGTGATGATTCGCGCCAACCAGTTGGCGCTGGAAGATGACGGCATGGAAGAGGGCATGACCTATTACGATGAAGAGAGCCTCTCTTTCTGTGGCGTCGAAGATTTTCTCGCGGTGATTGCCGCTTATCGGCTGTTTATCGCCGGTAAATAACCCTGGGTCGCCATTAATGGCGACCCAGCCGATCACCGCGCCGCGCCGCTTGCAACCGAATGTGAATCTGAAACCTGTTCCTCATCGACGATAGGTTCAACGTTACCCATCAGGAACAGATAGTTAAGGATGCCAATCACCACCAGCACCGCCGAGAACACCAGCGCCCAGGTAAAATGACCGGTTGCGCCAACTATCGCGCCGGTAATGATCGGTCCCACCGCGCCGCCCATGTTGGATACGGTATTCTGCAGGCCCGCGACAATCGACACGCTGTTTTGCGGCGCCACATCACCCGGCAACGCCCACACTTGTGATGCCGCTACGGTGGTGCCGGATTTGGCGATACACAGCAGCAGCACGGTCATAAACACCGAATCAGTGAACGGGGCAAAGCCGATGCACAGCGCCATCAACAGGCCGATGGTGAGAAACAGTTTGCGTGTGGCGGTCAGCGACAGCACTTTGTTATGCACCATGCGATCCGATGCCCAACCCGCCAGCACTTCAATCACCATGCCGCAGATCAGCGGCAGCGCAGCCACCATCCCCATTTTGAGAAAATCCATACCTTTATCTTTCACCAGATAGGTCGGCAGCCAGGTGATAAAGAAATAGGAGGTGTAATTGATGGTGAAGAAGCCAATGCACATCGCCCAGATATTGCGGTAGCGCAGCAGTTTGTACCACTTCATCGGACGCACGCTTTTATCGCCGTGCTTCTGCGCCTGGCCGCCACGGATGAAGCGCACTTCTTCTTTACTGATCGACTTATGATCTTCCGGGTTCTCGGCGTAGATAAAGTACCAGGCAATCACCCAGAACAAGCCGAGCGCACCAATCGCCAGGAAGGTCAGACGCCAGTCGAACAGGGCGATCATAAAGACGATCAGCGGCATGGCCACCGCACCACCAAATTTGGAGGCACTGTCGAACAGGCCAGAAACCGTGGCGCGTTCGCGATCCGGGAACCAGCGCGCGGTAATGCCCGCGTTGCTGGGATAGGCGGCGGCTTCACCGACGCCGAGCGCTAAACGTAGCGCCAGCAGCGATTTAAAGCCGGTCGCCAGTCCCATCGCCATGGTGGCGATCGACCACCAGCCGACGGCGATACCAAGCCCTTTTTTCTGGCCGAAGCGATCGGCAAACCAGCCCGCTGGGATCTGCAACAGCGCATAAGACCAGAAGAACGCCGCCATGATGAAGCCCATCATTTCAGGATTGATATCGAGTTCTTTGATCAGATGCGGAGCCGCTGCCGAGAGAACGGTGCGGTCAATGTAGTTAATGGCGATGGCCAGCCACATCAGGCCAGCAATCCACCAACGGATACGACTCGAGCGCGCAGAGTTAGTCATAGTAATTATCCACTCGAAAAAGGTTACAGGATAAGGCGGCGTGTTATTCCAGCCCGTTCATCACGTTGATTGGGCGTTCGCCCTGTTGGATGCACTGCACAATTTGCGTCACGCAGCGTTCACCAATCGCGCTGATCGCACCGTCGGTGTAACCGGCAATGTGCGCAGTAGGAATGAAATTGCTGAGCGTGAACAGCGGATGCTCGCTCAGCGGTTCCTGCACAAACACATCAGCCGCCGCACCGGCAATCACGTTATCCAGCAGCGCCTGATAGAGATCCTGCTCGTTCACCACGCCGCCGCGTGAGGCATTAATCAGGAAGGCTGTTTTCTTCATGCGTTTGAGGCGTGCGGCATCAAACAGATTGTGCGTTTTGTCGGTAAGCGGCATGTGCAGAGTGATGAAATCGCTGGTTGCGGTCAGCTGATCCAGCGTGACGAATTCGATACCGTGCTCGGCAGCAAACTGCTCATCGGGATAATAATCGAACGCGATCACCCGCATGTTGAAGCCTTTGGCGCGCAGCGCAACCTGCTTGCCAATATTACCCAGCCCGATGATGCCCAGCGTTTTGCCGTAGACGTCGGTGGCAAATATTCGCGGCCAGCTACCCGCGCGAGTTTCGATGGCGGCTTGGGTGATCTGACGCGCGCTGTTAAGGATCAAAGCAAAGGCGAAATCAGCGACAGCATGTTTATTGGCATCCGGCACGTTGGTGACGTAAATCCCGCGTGCACGCGTGGCATCCAGATTGATGTTGTCGACGCCAACGCCGTGCTTACAGACGATTTTCAGCTGCGGTGCTAACGCCAGCAGCTCTTCGTTGATGTCGGTAAAAGCCACGATCAGCGCCACGGTGTTAGCCAGATGCGGCTCAAGTGCGCTTAGCGGCGCATCGGCGGGCAGCATGATCAGCTCAAAACCGTGCTGCTGAAGCGTTGCTATCGGCGTCGCGTCATATTTCGCAAACGACGGTGAAGTGCAGATGACTTTCATAATTCTTCCCGATGTTGAAAAAAACAGATAACAGCCGGTGCCAGGGTCGCCATTGATGACGACCTGGCTGGCTACTCACCTGAAAATTACTGCAAATACTGATTCACAATCTGGCGGATCTTCTGCTCTTCTTCGGCAGAGAAACTCACCGCGTAGCGGCTGTCGCCAACCTCAAAGCCCAGCAGCGTCACCGCTTTTTTTACTGCGGCGGGAGAGAAGCCCACGCTATACAGATCGGTGCGCAGACCGGTGACATTCTCCTGCGCCAGGCGCGAACCTTCGATATCGCCGGCATGAAAGCGTGCCCAAATCGCATTGATCTCTTTAGGCGCCACGTTAGCGAGACCCGAAATACAGGCCGAGCAACCGTCGACAAAGCCCTGATGAATCAACGAATCCGGGCCGTTCAGCACATCAAAACTGTCGATTCCTACAGCCGCTTGCAGGAAGCCGCTCAGGCTTTCATAGCTGCCGGCGCTGTCTTTGATGCCGATGATGTTCGGGTGCGCGGCCAGCGTGCGTACGGTTTCTGGCTGCAGCGTGTTGCCGGTGCGTGCCGGAATGTTGTAGAGGAACAGCGGCACGTCGATGGCGTCGGCCACCGCGCGATAGTGGGCAATCAGCTCTTCCTGTTTCAGTGGCACGAAATAGGGCGTGATCACCGAAACCGCATCCACGCCCAGCTTCGCCACTTGTTTCCCAAGGCGAATGGTTTCACGCGTGGAGATCTCGCCAATGTGCGCCACCACCGGCGCGCTGCCGTTCACTTCATCAACGCAGGTTTGCGTCACCGCCAGCTTCTCCTGTTCGTTCAGCACGAAGAATTCGCCGTTGGTGCCGCCGCAGAAGATGCCGTTGCCAGCGCTTAACTGACGTTTAACCTGTTCGCGTTGGGCGGCTGGATTGAATGCGCCGTCGCGATCGAAAGTAGTGACGATGGCGGTTAACACGCCCTGAATTTTCTTGCTCATGTTGTCCTCGATAATCCTTAGTGATTCAAAGCCGGAAATAGCGTCAGGTAGACGTTGCGTACGTCATCGGCGCCCACTTTCATCGGTACATTCTTCATCAGGCGCTGCACGTCGAGCGCGGCTTCCACCAGATACGGCAGATGATCCGGGCCGATACCCAGCTCTTCCAGGCTGGCGGGCAGCTTCAGGCGTTTCACCAGCGCGGCAAAGTACGCCACCAGCGCGTGGGATTTGGCTTCGTCGTCCAGCGAGGTATCGGCATCCGGTAGCAAATCGTAAACCTGAGCGAATTTGCTCACCGCCGCCGGACGCACAAAGCGCATGCAGGGTGCGAGCAGAATGGCATTGGCGACGCCGTGCGGCAGGTGATATTTGCCGCCCAGCGGATAAGACATCGCATGTACCAGATGCGTACCGGCATGCGCAATCGATGCGCCACCGTAATAAGACGCCCACAGCATATTCAGGCGCGCTTCAAGGTTATCCGGCTCAGCGAGGGTGGTTTCGAGGCTGGCAAACAGCTTTTTCATGCCGATCAGCGCATAGTTATCGCTCACCGGATTCGACACGGTAGCGGTAAAGCACTCGATTAAATGGCACAGCGCATCGATACCGGTTGAAGAGGCGATGTGCGGTGGCATGCTGGTGGTGAGCTCTGGCACCAGCGCGACATAATCTGGCAGCATCACCGGCGAGATTATGCCGACTTTGGTCTCTTTCTCAGGGATTGCCAGAATCGCATTGGGCGTGGCTTCTGAGCCGGTACCTGCGGTAGTGGGGATCAGCAGCGAAGTGGTGCGCGTCTGCGGCTTTTCACCCGCCAGCAGCGCGTCCAGTGTTGGCGCGCCTTCAACACACAGAATCGACAGCAGCTTGGCGACGTCCAGTACGCTGCCACCGCCGACGCCAATCACCAAATCCACATCAGTACTCGGCAGCGCGGCGACAATGGCCGCCACATCGTGCTGGCTGGGCTCTGGCGGCACCGTATTGACGATGCTCAGGCTGGCAATCTGCTGCTTCAGCTGGGCGATTAGCGTCTGCACCGCCGGAATGCCTTCGATATTCTTATCGGTCACCAGCAGCGCTTTTTCTTTACCTTGCAGTAAATAGCTGAGGTCATTAAGCGCCTGAAAGCCACTGATCACGGTGCTGTTGATATTCATCTCTTACCCTTACGTTTTTTGCGCTGAATGATTAAGTTTGCTCATGCAGCGCGAGGTCTATCACTACAGTGCCTAATTTTATAGGACAAATTGATTTCGATTAATTTGATCTTGCTCACATATAATCAATCATGATTGAATATAATCATTGCAGCACGACAGCGGCCGGAACAGGAGAGAGCATGACTTTACCGCCATGGAAAACGCCAGTCCTGGTGATTGCCGATGATTTTACCGGCGCCAATGACGCGGGCAGCGGGCTGGCACAAGCCGGGGCGCGAGTGCATGTGCTGTTTGATAGCAGCACGCCGCATGACGCTGATGTCGCCGATGTGCTGGTCATCAGCACCGATAGCCGTGCGCTCAGCGAACAGGAAGCGGCCCGGCGCACGCGGGCGGCGATTGAGCAACATCAGGCCATCGCTAATGACGGTTGGTTGTTCAAGAAGATTGATTCCACGCTGCGCGGCAATCCCGGCGCGGAAATCGCCGCCGCAATGCAGGCCAGCGGCAAAACATTAGCCTTAGTGGTGCCGGCGGTGCCGAAGCTTGGACGCACCACGCGGGCGGGGGAAGTGTGGATCCACCAGCAACGTCTGATCGACAGCGAATTCGCCAGCGATCCTAAAACGCCGGTCACCAGCGGCCATGTGCTGACGCGATTGCAGATGCAGAGCGCCTTGCCGGGGGAAACCCTCGATCTCGCCACGCTGCGTGGCGACCAGCTGGCGCAGGTGCTGGCCAGCAAGCAAGGTTTGCTGGTGGTGGATATCGAGCAGGACGCCGACATTGCCTTATTAATGGCTGCGGCAGCCACGCTGGAGACGCGTCCATTGCTGGCCGGTGCGTCCGGGCTCAGCGATGCGCTTGGCGCGATGCTGGCGGCGCGTCAGCCGCGTCCGGTGCTGGCGGTGGTTGGCTCGATGAGCGCGATTGCGCAGCAGCAGATTACGTGCCTCGCCAGCCAGCGCGACATCCGCGTTATCGATATTGATATCCGCCAGCTTTTTGCCCAACCGGCCTGGCCGCAGGCTGAACAGTGGCAGCAGGCGATGCAGCAGGCGCTGCACGACGGCGCGCATTGCGTGGTGCGCACTACGCAACATGCCGATCAGCGCCACGAGATCGAGCAGTTGTGCCAACAGCATCAGGTTTCACGTCAGCTATTGGGCGAGCGCATCTGCCAGTTTCTCGCGCAGTTAACCCGCCGCGTGTGCCGCAGGGCGCAGCCTGCCGGGCTGTATCTCTCTGGCGGTGATGTGGCGATTGCCGTGGCGCAGGCGTTTGGCGCGAGCGGTTTCCAGATTCAGGGCCTTGTGGCGGGCTGCGTGCCGTACGGGGTTTTGCTTAACAGTGAATTACACCTGCCGGTGATGACCAAAGCAGGTGGCTTTGGTGACGAAAACACCCTGG
Source organism: Pantoea trifolii (assembly GCF_024506435.1). Classification (NCBI taxonomy): domain Bacteria; kingdom Pseudomonadati; phylum Pseudomonadota; class Gammaproteobacteria; order Enterobacterales; family Erwiniaceae; genus Pantoea; species Pantoea trifolii. Next base: position 834,003 of record NZ_JANIET010000001.1, read on the forward strand.
TAGAAGCCATTCGTTTTATTGAGGAGAAGTCGAGTGAGTAAAATTATTGCGATTACCATGGGCGATCCGGCGGGCATTGGCCCGGAGATCATCATTAAAGCGCTGGCAGAAGGTGAGTTAGCGGGCGTGCCTGCGGTGGTGGTGGGTTGCGCCAACACGCTGCGTCGGGTAATGGGACTCAATGTCACGCCGCAGGCTGAACTGCGCGTGCTCGACCAGGTCAAGGATGCGCACTTCGCGCCCGGCATCATCAACGTGATTGATGAGCCGCTGGCGGATGCCGCCGCGCTGCAGCCCGGCGTGGTGCAGAAAGAGGCGGGCGATTTGGCCTGGCGCTGCGTGAAACGCGCCACCGAACTGGCGCTGGCTGGCGAGGTGCAGGCGATTGCCACCGCACCGTTAAATAAAGAGGCGCTGCACTCGGCGGGACATATTTATCCCGGCCACACCGAACTGCTGGCGCAGCTGACCAACACCAAAAATTACGCCATGGTGCTCTACACCGATAAGCTGAAAGTGATTCATGTCACCACGCATATTGCGCTGCGCAAGTTCCTCGATACCTTAAACGGCGAGCGCATTCAGACGGTGATCGGCATGGCCGATGGCTTCCTGCGCCGCGTCGGTTTCGACAAGCCGCGCATCGCCGTGGCGGGCGTCAATCCACATGCCGGTGAAAATGGTCTGTTTGGCGATGAAGAGATCACTATCGTCGCGCCTGCTATCAAAGCGATGAAAGCGCAGGGCATCGACGTCAGCGGCCCGTGCCCGCCTGATACCGTGTTCCTGCAGTGTCAGGAAGGGCAGTACGATATGGTGGTGGCGATGTACCACGATCAAGGACACATCCCGCTGAAACTATTAGGTTTTTATGATGGTGTGAATATCACCGCTGGCTTGCCGTTTATCCGTACTTCAGCGGACCACGGCACCGCATTTGATATCGCCTGGACAGGTAAAGCGAACTCTGCGAGCATGGCGATCTCCATTAAACTCGCGATGCAGCTTGCATAGGGAAATATGAAGGGACAAAGCCGTCTCGACCAGATTATGGACTATCTGAAGAGCCATAATTTGGTCACTGTTGAACAACTGGTGAGCGCTATTTCCGCCTCGCCAGCGACGATCCGCCGCGATCTGATCAAGCTGGATAAAGAGGGCGTTATTAGCCGCAGCCACGGCGGCGTTACGCTGAATCGCTTTATCCCCAATCAGCCGACCACGCTGGAGAAGATGCAGCGCAACCTCGCCGAGAAGCAGGCCATCGCGCAGTTTGCCGCCAGCTACGTGCAATCGGGTGATGCGGTGGTATTGGATGCCGGCACGACCATGCTGGAGCTGGCGCGCCAGCTGACGCACCTCAAGCTGCGGGTGATCACTGCCGATCTGCACATCGCGCTGTTTCTGTCCGAGTTTAAGCAAATCGAAACCACCATTATTGGTGGACGCATCGATGATTCCAGCCAGTCATGTATTGGTGAACATGGACGCCGCCTGCTACGCAGCATCAATCCCGACATCGCCTTTGTCAGCTGCAACTCGTGGAGCATCGAACGCGGGATTACCACGCCAACCGAAGATAAAGCCGGATTGAAGATGGATCTGCTGGCTAATGCGCGCCGCCGCGTTCTGCTGGCGGACAGCAGCAAGTACGGTTCATGGTCACTGTATTGCGCCGCGCCGATTGATAGCCTGACCGATGTGGTGACGGATGCGCGTCTGGATGAAGCGGTGTGCCGCGATCTGCGCGAGCGAGGTATTGGATTGGAGTTAACGGTTTAGATTTAGATTGAGATTGTGCTGGCTGTCCCCCATCCCGGCCTTCCCCCGCCAGCGGGGGAAGGAGACGCTGCCACTTGCAACCTCGGAGCTGCATATTGCAGCATCTTCCTCCCCCACTTGTGGGGGAGGACCGAGGTGGGGGACAGCGAGCACCAACCGAGGAGGGGGACTGCGGGCACCAACCGAGTCAGCGTACAGCGGGCACTCAGAATTACTTAACGTAAGCCAGCAAACTCAGCGAATCGCGCGCCAGCGACTTACACTTCTTGTCGTTGGTAATGGCGATACCGCTCAAATCCTTGTAGCTCTCTTCGCCCAGCGACTTCATGTTGTAATTGCTGTAGTTGCTTAAATCCCAACGGTTTTGTTGGGCGAAAAACACCAGCGCTTTACGAATCTGAGCGTCCGGCAAATCCTGATAGCCACAATCGTTCTTGAGATAAACGAACACGGCGGTGAGGTCGGCCAGATCTTCTGCTTCGGATTCGCTCAGGGCAAAACTGGTGGAGGAGAAGCCAAGGAGTCCCGCCAGCAGCAGGATCTTGATGCTTTTCGTCATAATGATTCTCAACAAGGGACAATTTATTGACGTTAGCACAGTTATTGCCGGTATTCCGCTAAATTTGCCCTTTCGGGCCATTCCCACCATTTTTATCAGCGCATTCTGTTTCAGGACTTGACCCTCCCGCAGGGTAAAGGTTTACGCTGTGCCCTTATTCACGACAAGGATAAGAATATGCAACGTCGTCATTTTCTAAAGTTGACTGCCGCACTCAGCGCCGCCGGTGCGCTGCCGCTATGGAGCCGCTCACTAATGGCCGCCACGCGCCCATTATTGCCGATTCCCTCTATTTTGCAGCCTGATGCCCGCGGGCAATACACCTTGACCGCCATGACCGGTAGCAGCCAATGGAATGGCAAAGCGGTGCCTACCTGGGGATACAACGGTGGATTGCTCGGGCCTGCGCTGCGTCTGCAACGTAAAAAAGCGGTTACGGTGAATATCCATAATCAGCTGCCAGAAGCCACCACCTTGCACTGGCATGGGCTGGAAATTCCCGGCGACGTCGATGGCGGCCCGCAAGGGATTATTGCACCCGGTGCAACGCGTCAGGTGAGTTTCACCCCTGATCAACCCGCCGCGACCTGCTGGTTCCATCCGCATCTACACGGTAAAACCGGTTATCAGGTGGCGCAAGGTCTGGCCGGTTTGGTGCTGCTGGAGGATGAAGCGTCCGGCAAATTGCGTCTGCCAATGCAATGGGGCGAAGATGATGTGCCGCTGATTTTCCAGGATAAGCAGTTGAATAAAGCGGGAACGCAAATCGATTATCAGCTCGATATCATGCGTGCCGCCGTCGGCTGGTTCGGCGATATGATGCTGACCAACGGCGTGCAATATCCGCAGCATGCGGTGCCGCGCGGCTGGCTGCGTCTGCGGTTACTCAATGGCTGTAACGCGCGTTCGCTGCATATCGCCACCAGCGATCAACGTCCGCTGTATGTGATCGGCAGCGACGGCGGTTTGCTGGCCGAACCGGTGAAAGTGGAGAGCTTGCCGCTGCTGCCGGGCGAACGTTTTGAAGTGCTGGTGGATACGTCAGATGGCAAAGCCTTTGACGTGGTGACGTTGCCAGTCACGCAGATGGGCATGACGCTGGCACCGTTCGATCAACCGCTGCCGCTGGTCAACATTCTGCCGCTGCGCGTGCTGGCCAGCGGCACGTTACCGGACAAGCTGGTGGATCTGCCACCGATTCCTGCCACCGAAGGTCTGCAAAGCCGCTGGCTGCAGCTGATGATGGATCCGCAGCTTGATCAGCAAGGCATGCAGGCGTTGATGGATCGCTACGGCGATAAAGCCATGGGTGAGATGAAAATGGATCATGGCAATATGGATATGAGTCACAGCGCCAAGCCGATGGATCATGGCGACATGGCGATGGATCACGGCAGCCACGGTAAAACCGCCGCCTACGATTTCCACAACGGCAACAAGATCAACGGTCAGGCATTTAACATGACCAAGCCGATGTTCAATGTCGAATTGGGCAAGCTGGAGAAGTGGACGATTTCCGGTGAAGGCGATCACATGCTGCATCCGTTCCACATTCACGGCACGCAGTTCCGCATCCTGTCAGAAAACGGCAAGCCGCCCGCGCCGCATCGCGCCGGCTGGAAAGACATGGTTAGCGTTAACGGTTGGCGCAGCGAAGTGCTGGTGCGCTTCAACTATGTCGCTAACGCCGACAATGCCTACATGGCGCATTGTCATCTGCTGGAACATGAAGATACCGGCATGATGCTCGGTTTTAGCGTCAGTTAACCGAGGCTTCCAGCGCCAGGCGCATATCCTCAATCAAGTCGTCAGGATGTTCGATACCAATCGACAAGCGCACGGTCGCGTCGGTGATGCCAATGCGTTGCCGCACATCCTGCGGCACGCCCGAATGGGTGGTGCTGGCAGGATGGCTGGCGAGCGATTCGGTGCCGCCGAGGCTCACCGCCAGCTTGAACAGTTCCAGCGCATTCAGGAAACGGAACGCCGCCGCTTGCCCGCCACGAATATCAAACGAGAAGGTTGAGCCCGCGCCGCTGCACTGGCGCTGCCAGGTTTTGCCCGCCGGACTTTCAGCCGCCAGATATGGCAGCCAATACAGTTTTTCCACCTGCGGATGATCGCGCAAAAACGCCGCCACTTTCTCGGCATTGCTGGTGGCTTTCTCCATGCGCAGCGACAGCGTTTCCAGCGAGCGACCAATCATCCAGCTGGAGTGCGGATCCAGCTGCGTGCCGATGGCGCTGCGCAGCGAACGCACTTTGCCGACCAGCGCTTCGCTCCCCAGTACCGCACCGGCAATCAGATCCGAATGGCCGCCGACATATTTGGTCAGGGAATAGAGCGACAAATCCGCGCCGTGCTGCAACGGACGTTGAAACAGTGGGCCGAGCAATGTGTTATCGCAGGCGAGAATCGGCCGTGAACCTTGCTGCTGCGCAATCACATCCGCCACCTGCTGCATCAACTGAATATCCACCAAACTGTTGGTCGGATTGGCGGGCGTCTCAATCAAAATCAGCGCCACGCGTCCGCGCTGCCACGCCAGTTTCGCCGCTTCATGCACTTTATCTTCGTCGGTGCCATCGCTGAATCCCACTGCTTTGATCTCTAAATCGTGCAGCGTTTTGCTCAACAGCGTTTCGGTGCCGCCATACAGCGGCTGGGAATGCAGAATCACTTCACCCGGACGCGCAAATGTCAGCAGCGTGGTGGCAATGGCCGACATGCCGGAAGAGAACAGCGCCGCGCTTTCCGCGCCTTCGTACACCGCCAGCCGATCCTCCACGATTTCGCTGTTGGGATGGTTGAAGCGCGAGTAGACCAGCCCGCCAGTTTTGCCTTCTGGCGGTTGTTTGCGTCCGGCGACGAAATCGAAAAAGTCCTGTCCCTCTTCGGCGCTGTTAAACACAAAGGTGGAGGTAAGAAACACCGGCGGTTTCACCGCGCCTTCCGATAACTGCGGATCGTAACCGTAATTCAGCATCTGCGTTTCCGGGTGCAACGCGCGCGTACCAATCGTGGTTTTTTTACTGGATGAAGCGGTCATAGGAACTCCAGAACTCGGCGGTGAAAGGGCGGACAGGTTCCTACAGTTAACGCCAGTGCGATAAATTTCGCCACGGAATCGTTTGCGTTCTGTGCGCGGCGTTAGACGCTGGCTCGACTATGATAGACTTCGTGGCTTTCCAAAAACCGTAACTGGACGCATGCAATGAAACATACCGTCGACGTGATGATCTCCGAGCAAGAGATCGCAACCCGAATTGCCGAACTGGGCAAGCAGATTAACGAGCACTACCGCGACAGCGGCAGCGAAATGGTGCTGGTGGGTTTGCTGCGCGGCTCCTTTATGTTTATGGCCGATCTGTGCCGCGCCATCGACGTGCCGCATGAAGTCGACTTTATGACTGCGTCAAGCTACGGCAGCGGTATGTCGAGCAGCCGCGATGTGAAAATCCTCAAAGATCTCGATGAAGATATTCGTGGCAAAGATGTGCTGATCGTGGAAGACATCATCGATTCCGGCAACACGCTGAGCAAAGTGCGTGAGATTCTGCGCCTGCGCGAGCCAAAGTCACTGGCGATTTGTACTTTGCTGGATAAGCCCGAGCGCCGCGAAGTGGATGTCACCGTCGAATACGTGGGCTTCACCATTCCCGATGAGTTCGTGGTGGGCTTTGGTATTGATTACGCTCAGCGCTATCGCCATCTGCCGTATATCGGCAAAGTTATCCCGACCGGTGAATAACCGCACAATCGTCCAAGGCTAATCTCCCCCGCCTGCGATACACTGCGCAGCCCGTGAGTCAACGACTTAGGGGCTGGCTTCACTCTCTGCTAAACTCCATTGATTTCTTAATGTTAATGACCGCGACATCGTTCGTGCGCATTACCATTTTCATAGGCCTTTGATGTCTCTACAACAAGGTATGGATTCGCAATGACATATGCACTGGAAATTTCCGGGCTGACCAAAACCTATCCCGGCGGCGTACAGGCGCTGAAAGGACTCGATCTCAACGTGGAAGCGGGCGATTTTTACGCTCTGCTGGGGCCAAACGGCGCCGGAAAATCCACCACCATCGGTATTATCAGCTCGTTAGTGAATAAAACCGGCGGTAGCGTGCGCGTGTTTGGCTATGACCTGCAAAAAGACGTGGTCAACGCCAAGCGTCAGCTTGGGCTGGTGCCGCAGGAGTTCAACTTCAACCCGTTTGAAACCGTGATGCAGATTGTGGTCAATCAGGCCGGTTACTACGGCGTTGAACGCGCCGAAGCCAATAAGCGCGCGGAAAAATACCTCAATCAGCTCGATCTGTGGGGCAAACGCAACGAACGTGCACGCATGCTTTCGGGCGGTATGAAGCGTCGTCTGATGATCGCGCGTGCGCTGATGCATGAGCCGAAGCTGCTGATCCTCGACGAACCGACCGCGGGCGTAGACATCGAACTGCGCCGTTCAATGTGGAGTTTCCTGAAAGAGCTGAATATCAAAGGCACCACCATCATCCTCACCACGCACTATCTGGAAGAGGCGGAAATGCTGTGCCGCAACATTGGCATTATTCAGAGCGGCGAGCTGGTGGAAAACACCTCTATGAAGGGATTGCTCTCTAAGCTGCAATCCGAAACCTTTATTCTCGATCTGGCACCGCGCAGCCCGCTGCCGCAGCTGGAGGGCTTCCAGTATCGTCTGGTCGATACCTCTACGCTGGAAGTGGAAGTGATGCGCGAGCAAGGTCTCAACAGCGTGTTCAGCCAGCTGAGCGCGCAGGGCGTGCAGGTGCTGAGCATGCGCAATAAAGCGAACCGCCTTGAGGAGCTGTTCGTCAGCCTGACACAGGGAAAAACAGGAGTGAAAGCATGACGCACTTGTATTGGGTGGCGCTCAAGAGCATCTGGAGCAAAGAAATTAACCGCTTCGCCCGCATCTGGATTCAGACGCTGGTGCCGCCGGTGATCACCATGACGCTCTACTTCATCATCTTCGGCAACCTGATTGGTTCACGCATCGGCGATATGCACGGTTTCAGCTACATGCAGTTTATCGTGCCGGGCCTGATCATGATGGCGGTGATCACCAACGCTTACGCCAACGTGGCGTCATCGTTCTTTAGCGCCAAGTTCCAGCGCAACATCGAAGAACTGCTGGTGGCGCCGGTACCAACCCACATCATCATCGCCGGTTATGTCGGCGGCGGCGTGGCGCGCGGCGTGTGCGTGGGGATTTTGGTGACCGCGATTTCGCTGTTCTTCGTGCCGTTCCACGTGCATTCGTGGTCGATGGTAGCGGTGACGCTGCTGCTGACGGCGATTCTGTTCTCGCTGGCGGGCCTGCTGAATGCGGTATTCGCGCGCACCTTTGACGATATCAGCCTGATTCCGACCTTCGTGCTGACGCCGTTAACCTATCTCGGCGGCGTGTTCTACTCGCTGACGTTGCTGCCACCGTTCTGGCAAGCGGTGTCGAAGCTGAATCCGGTGGTGTATATGATCAGCGGCTTCCGTTACGGTTTCCTCGGCATTAACGATGTGCCGTTGGTGTTTACCCTGTCGGTGCTGATCGCCTTTATCGTGGTGTTTTATGTGTTGGTGTATTCGTTGATTCAGCGTGGCAGAGGATTGCGGACGTAAAAAAACAAGGGCGCGGTATAAAAACCGCGCCCTTGTTATATCAGGCGACCTGAACCGGTAACGCTTTGGCGAGGCGCTTCATTTCGTTATCGCCTTCAAAGTAGGCGACTTTCGGCTGCCAGCTGCGCGCGACTTCATCTTCTACCTGCACGTAAGAGCAGATGATCATGATATCGCCGGCGCAGGCGCAACGCGCGGCGGCACCGTTGACTGAGATAATCTTCGAGCCACGTTCAGCGGCAATCGCGTAGGTGGAAAAACGCTGACCGTTGGTGACGTTGTAGATGTCGATGGCTTCGTATTGCAGAATGCCAGAGGCGTCGAGGAAATCCTGGTCAATGGCGCAGGAACCTTCGTAATGCAAATCTGCCTGAGTGACTTTAACGCGATGCAGTTTGCCTTGAAGTACGGTGCGAATCATAACTGTCTAACCTTGTTAAGCTGCCAATAAACGACGGAAAACTACTCCGTCAGATCCACTTGCTGATTATCAATCAGACGCGCATTGCCGAGCCATGCGGCCATCAGAATCACCGCGCGCTGGCTGTCCACGTTGAGCGCTTGTAAGGTTTCGGCATCGCAAATCGCCAGTCCATCCGGACGGAAACCCTTCTCGCGCAACGCCACTTCCGCGTGCTCGATAATCTCTTCGACATGGCGCTCGCCGTTGCTCAGACGTTCGGCCATGCTGTTCATCACCTGGCTGAGACCGGCGGCGATGTTACGCTCGTCGGCGGTGAGATAGCCATTGCGCGAACTCAGCGCCAGGCCATCTTTCGCGCGCACCGTTGGCACGCCCACAATCTCGATATCGAAGCCCATATCCGCCACCATCTTGCGGATGATTGCCAGCTGCTGAAAATCCTTCTCGCCAAAGCAGGCGATGTCAGGCTGCACCAGATTAAACAGTTTGCTGACGATGGTAGAGACGCCACGGAAATGTCCTGGACGGCTGGCCCCTTCCAGCAGCGATGATAAACCCGGCACTTCCACGAAGGTTTGGCTATCAAGGCCTTTTGGATAGACATCCGCGGGCGCGGGGGCGAACACCAGATCCACGCTATGACGATTCAGCTTCTCACAATCGTCCTGCAGCGTGCGCGGATAGCGCGCCAGATCGTCGGGACGATCAAACTGCATCGGGTTAACGAAAATCGAGACCACCACAACGTCGGCGCGCTCGCGCGCTTCATCGACCAACGTCAGATGACCGTCGTGCAGGTTGCCCATGGTGGGCACCAGCGCGATACGTTTGCCTGCCTGACGCCAGCGACGAATTTCACGACGCAGCATCGGCAGTGTTTCAATGATCAGCACTGCAAATCTCCTGATTTACTGGAAACTGTGTTCAGCGGCAGGGTAGCGGCCCGCTTCAACGTCGGCGATATATTGGCGAATCGCCGCGCGAATGTCGCCGGTTTCAGCGAGGAAATTTTTGGCAAATTTGGGAATGTGGCCGCCGGTAATGCCAAAGGCGTCGTGCATCACCAGAATCTGACCGTCAGTGACGTTGCCCGCACCGATGCCGATCACCGGCACCGACAGCGCTTTGGTGACGCGCTCCGCCAGCGCCACCGGCACGCACTCCAGCACCAGCAGCTGCATACCGGCGGCTTCCAGCGCTAGCGCATCGGCCAGCAGACGTTCAGCGGCAGCTTCATCGCGGCCCTGCACTTTATAGCCACCGAAGATGTTCACCGATTGCGGCGTCAGGCCTAAGTGGCCGCACACCGGCACGGCGCGCTCGGTGAGCATACGCACGGTTTCCGCCAGCCACTCGCCACCTTCCAGCTTCACCATATTGGCGCCCGCGCGCATCAGCTGTGCGGCGTTAGTGAACGTCTGTTCCGGCGTGGCGTAACTCATAAACGGCAGATCGGCCATCAGCAGCGCCAGCGGCGCGCCACGGCGCACGGCGGCGGTGTGATAGGCGATATCGTTCACGGTGACCGGCAAGGTCGATTCGTGGCCCTGCACGGTCATGCCGAGCGAATCACCAATCAGCATCACCTGAATGCCTTCATCGGCAAACAGGCGGGCAAAACTGAAGTCGTACGCCGTCAGCGTGGCAAATTTGCGGCCGCTGGTTTTGAGTTGGCGTAAATGGGAGAGGGTTGTTGGTTTCATCACACGCTCCAGAGTTTTCTGATGCGCGCAGTGTACTACGGCTTACTCAGACCACAAACGGATAGCGCTGCGATCCAGAGTGGCAAGAATGGCAGATAAAGCTTGCCCGTTCGGCAGCGACAATTGCGGGGCAATCTCCAGCAGCGGCACCAGCATAAAGGCGCGATTGTGCATGTCGTAATGCGGCACGGTCAGACGCGGCGTGGAAATGGTTTCGCTGCCAAACAGCATGATATCGAGATCCAGCGTGCGCGGTCCCCAGCGTTCGGCTTTGCGCACGCGACCGTGCTCCAGCTCAATGCGCTGGGTATGATCGAGCAGCGCATCGGCCTCCAGTGCAGTTTCCAGCGCCACCACCGCATTAAGGTAATCGGGTTGATCCGGCGGACCGTACGGCGGTGTGCGATACAGCGATGACGTGGCGATGCGCGAAGTGTGCGGAATGGCGTCTAGCGCGGCCAACGCTGCATCAACCTGATGCAGCGGATCGGCCAGATTACTGCCTAAAGCGAGGTAAACGCGGGTCATTGCGGGCTGTTAGTGCGCGGCCCGGTTGGACGGCGACGCGGACGGCGCGGTTTGCGGCGCGGTGCCGGATCGTCGCCCAGCGTGGTCATCATGGTTTTCTGCTGCACCGGTGCCGCCGCCTGGAACTCGCCCCACCAATGCGTCAGCTTTTGCAGCTCAGGATTGTTTTCCACGTCGGCACGCAGCGCCATCAAATCGTAAGCGGCACGGAACTTAGGATGCTCCATCAGCTTCCACGCACGCTTGCCGTGACGACGCGACATGCGCAGCTGCAGCTGCCAGATATCACGAATCAGCGTTGTGATACGTTTTGGAATCGCCAGCGCGCGGCAGGCTTCGTCCAGCGTTTCGTTCATCGACAGGGCGAAAGCATCGTAATAGGTCAGTCCGCTTTCCTGCGCAATGCGTTCGGCGGATTCCAGCTGCGGATACCAGAACATCGCGGCAAACAGGAAGGCCGGATTGACGCGCATATCATTCTGAATGCGGGTATCGGTATTTTTCAGTACCTGCGCCACCATACGTTCCATCAGGCTGTCGCTTTCGGCGGTGAAACCGCGCGTCAGCATAGGGAACAGCGGCTGGAACAGCTGATATTCGCGCATCATCTGATAGGTGCGGTAACCGTAACCGGCCTGCAGCAGCTTGAGCGACTCTTCAAACATACGCGCTGGCGGAATGTCATTCAGCAGCGTCGCCAGACGCGGGATTGGCTCGGCAGTTTCAGCCGCGATACGCATCTGCAGCTTAGCGGCGAAGCGCACCACGCGCAGCATACGCACCGGATCTTCGCGATAGCGGGTTTCCGGGTCGCCAATCATGCGAATGATGCCTTCGTGCAGATCGTGCAAGCCACCGACGTAATCACGTACGGTGAAATCGGCCACGCTGTAATAGAGGCTGTTAATGGTGAGATCGCGGCGCTGGGCATCGTCTTCAATGCTGCCGAAAATGTTGTCACGCAGCAGCATGCCGTTTTGGCCGCGCTGCGAGCTGTTGCGATCTTCTTCGCTCTCTTCATGATGATGGCCACGGAAGGTGGCGACTTCGATCACTTCCGGACCGAACATCACATGCGCCAGACGAAAACGACGACCGACCAAACGGCAGTTGCGGAACAGCTTACGCATCTGTTCAGGCGTGGCGTTGGTGGTGATATCAAAGTCTTTCGGCTTGCTGCCGAGCAGCAAATCGCGCACGCCGCCGCCCACCAGGTAGGCTTCGAATCCGGCTTTGTTCAGGCGATAGAGCACTTTGAGGGCGTTTTCGCTGATATCTTTGCGTGAGATGTTGTGGCTTTCTCGTGGAATGACAGTCATCTGACCAGGACTTTCAGCTTCCACCTCTTCAGGCGCCTCCTCATCACGCTTGAGGACTCTCCGGCAAAAATTAGCGACTCGGGTAAAAATGGGACACCTCGACAGTGAGAAAAAGGGTGTTAATAAAATCAGCGGCTAATCATAGCCTGTTGAGAACCATTTAGGAATGGTGATGTCGTTTCATCCTCTTTGAGACCGTTCTGCAACGGAATCAGGCGGATATTCCACTGTGCCACCGCCTGTTTCAACAGGCTTTCCAGCGATTCATCCTGCCAGCCTGGTGAAACCGGCTGGCCAAGAAAGCGCAAGGCTTGCACCAATAGCGGCCGCGCATCACCATCGGGCAGCGCCGGCGCATGATTCTGCTTGGAAAGCTTATGGCCATCGCGATTGACCGCCAGCGGCAAATGCAGATAATCCGGCACTGGCCAGGCAAACTGCTGATACAAGGCAATCTGGCGTACCGTTGGCTCAATCAAATCCGCGCCGCGCACGATCTCCGTCACGCCCTGAAAATGGTCATCGACCACCACCGCGAGGTTGTAGGCAAACAGCCCATCACGGCGATGGATAATAAAATCTTCCTGCGCCAGCTGCGGTTCGGCCTGCAAATGGCCGCGCAGGCGATCGTTAAAGCCGTTAACCGGCGCATGTTGACGCAGGCGCAGCGCGGCGTTGTCAGGCGGCAACTGCAAATCGCGGCAGTGACCATCATAAAAGCCGCCCAGCTGCTGAATACGGCTGCGCGTGCAGGTGCAGAAGTAACTTTGACGATGCGTTTGCAACCAGCTCAGCGCGGCGCGATAGGCGTCGTGGCGCTGTGACTGCCACAAAACCTCGCCATCCCAATGCAGACCATAATGTTCCAGCTGCTGCAAAATACGCGTTGCGGCACCGGGAACTTCACGTGGGGGATCGATATCTTCAATGCGCACCAGCCAGCGTCCCTGTTGCGCGCGCGCGCTCAGGTAACTGCCTAATGCAGCAATCAGCGAACCAAAATGGAGGTCACCCGAAGGAGAGGGGGCGAAACGCCCAATGCAGAGTGAAGAATTCATAACGAAGTGTACCGCACGTCGGGAAAACAGGGATTTTCCCGGCTGTGCGGTAGCAATTTGCTCACGGCCATTAGCCAGCCATCTGCTTCTCGCGGATTTCTGCCAGCGTTTTGCAGTCAATGCAGAGATCGGCAGTCGGACGCGCTTCAAGGCGGCGAATACCAATTTCTACACCGCAGGAGTCGCAGTAACCGAAATCGTCGTCATCCACTTTCTTGAGCGTTTTCTCAATCTTTTTAATGAGTTTGCGCTCACGATCGCGGTTACGCAATTCCAGGCTGAACTCTTCTTCCTGCGCGGCACGGTCGACCGGATCCGGGAAGTTAGCAGCTTCGTCCTGCATATGTGACACAGTGCGATCTACTTCATCCCGAAGTTGGTTGCGCCAGGCTTCCAGAATTTTACGGAAATGGCCTAGCTGGGCGTCGTTCATATACTCTTCGCCCGGTTTCACCTGATAAGGCTCAACTCCAGCGATGGCGAGGATACTCAGGGACGATGTTTTACGGTTTTGCCCTTCTTGCATGTTGTTTCTCCTGGATAACACGCACTTCCCTAAATACGTCAAGTTGCATGTGCGTTGACTGTGTGCCTACAACCCGAACGATTTAGGGCTTATCGATTCCCATAAAGGGAAAAAAACAGGCCGCTATAAATAGCAGAAGCAATCAAGGTTGGCAATTATTCCTGACCACTACTTGACAAGCCTCTGAACAATCGCGTATTCAGCGCCTCGCCCAGAACATTCCTATCACACCAAATTGCTATAAATATTACAACGCTACGTTAATCGGATGCGTCAGTAATATCTTTAACGGTGAAATTTGAGCTTGATACGCCAAAACTTCCACACCACAACGCTGCGCCTGTTCCAGTAGTTCTGCGTAGTGCACGTCGATATGGCGTGCCGGGGAAACGTCCTCAATCCCCGTATGCAAAACTGCGAACAACAAAACGGCTCGATGACCTTCTGCCACGATAGAGCTCAATTCGCGCAGATGTTTCTGTCCACGAGCCGTCACCGCATCCGGAAAATAGCCTTTACCTGCTTGTAAAAGGGTGACGGACTTGACTTCAATATAGCAGTTCGATCGGCCATCCGCTTGCAGCAGGAAATCAATTCGGCTTTTTTCCGTGCCGTATTTCACTTCAGGCTGGCAGCGGCTGTAAGCGGATAATTCCGGAATGGTATCGAGCGTCAGCGCTTCGCGCACCAGCTGATTAGCGCGCAGCGTATTGACGCAGATCCAGTGGCCTTGCTGGGTCTCGGTGAGCTCCCAACTGTGCGGATATTTTCGCGTGGCACTGTTGGAGGTTGAATACCACACGGTATCGCCCGGCGTGGCGCAGCCGGTCATCGCGCCGGTATTGGCGCAGTGAATGGTCAGCGTTTCACCTTCTGGCGTAACCACATCGGCTAAAAAGCGTTTGTAACGGGCGATCAAGCGGGCGGGTTTGAGTGGCGGATCGAACTCCATTTACTCTCCTGGGGATGATAGTAGCGGCCAGCGGGCCAGCGCCTGATAACGCGTGCGGCCACGCGTGACGTTCGAAGCGAACAGCGCAAAATGGCGGATATCGGCGCGCCAGTGAAAGCCGCGCGGCGGTAGCGCGATCTGCGGTGCTGCGTGGCGCAACAGCGTGACGTGCGGATGAAACGGCTGCGGGCTCTGCGCACAGCCATGACGCGCCGCTTGCGCACACAGCAGGCTGGCGAGCTGCAGTAATCCGCGCGGCGCACGCTGGCAGCCGAGCCATACCACGCCGGGACGCGGCCAGCGGCCGGCATCATCCAAATCGAGGGGAAAACCCGGCTGTTCGATGCGTGAGGCCAGCAGCTGCAGCTTACGTGAGGTCTCATCGCTGACCTCGCCGAGAAACGCCAGCGTCAGGTGCAGGTTGGCCGCCGCCACCGGTTTCCCGGCTTCGGCAGCAAAATTATCCGCGCGCCACTGTACCAGCTGTTGCTGGAGCGGAGCGGGCAGTTCAAGAGCAAAAAACAGACGTTGCGTTGCCAGGTTGGCCTCCGGTAATCCGCGCCTCAGAGTGCTACAATGCGCGCCATCTTAGCACAGGCATTTTGGGAGTTGAGTTTGAGTGAGTTACCGGTAATCGAGGTGCTGCCTGCGTTGCTGGCCGCGCTGGCGCAGTCGCCGCAGGTGTTGTTGGCGGCGCCGACCGGCGCAGGTAAATCCACCTGGCTGCCGTTACAGCTGCTAAAACACGCCCAATTGTCCGGCCGCATCATCATGCTGGAGCCGCGTCGGCTGGCGGCACGCAACGTGGCGCAGCGTCTGGCGGAACTGCTTGGCGAGCAGCCGGGCGGCACCGTTGGCTATCGCATGCGCGGTGAAAACTGCTGCGGTGCCAACACGCGCCTCGAAGTGGTCACCGAAGGCATTTTGACGCGCATGTTGCAGCGCGATCCAATGCTGGAAGGCGTCTCGCTGGTGATCCTCGATGAATTCCACGAACGCAGCCTGCAGGCCGATCTTGCGCTGGCGCTGCTGCTCGATGTGCAGCAAGGATTGCGCGACGATCTAAAAATCCTGCTGATGTCGGCCACGCTCGACAACCAGCGTTTGCGTCAGCTGCTGCCAGATGCGCCTTTTATCGTCTCAGAAGGACGCAGCTTCCCTGTCACGCGCCGCTATGCTTCGCTCAACAACCAGCAACGTTTTGAGGAAGCGGTAGCACGCGAGGTGGCACAACTGCTGCGCGACGAGTCAGGATCGCTGCTGCTGTTCCTGCCGGGCGTAGCAGAAATCGAAAGAGTGAAGCGCGAGCTGGAAGCGCGGGTCGGTGACGAGGTGGATCTCTCTCCTTTATATGGCGCGCTGTCGCTGGAAGTGCAACGCCGTGCCATCCTGCCGTCTCCGGCGGGGCGCCGCAAAGTGGTGCTGGCGACCAACATCGCCGAAACCAGTTTGACCATCGAAGGTATCCGATTAGTGGTCGATAGTGCGCTGGAGCGCTCGGCGCAGTTTGACGTGCGCAGCGGCGTGACGCGGCTGCAAACGCAGCGCATCAGCCAGGCATCAATGACGCAGCGTGCCGGACGTGCCGGGCGATTAGAACCGGGCATCTGCCTGCATTTGCTGCCGCAAGAGCAGGCGCTGCGCGCAGCAGCGCAGAGCGAACCGGAAATTCTCCAGAGCGATTTGACCTCGCTGCAGATCGATCTGCTGCAATGGGGTTGTCAGGATGCGACGCAGCTGACCTGGCTTGATGCGCCGCCGCCGCGCAACTTGCGTGCGGCGTGCGAGCGGTTAACGCAGCTCGGCGCGCTGGAGAATCACCAACTTAACGCACGCGGTCGCAAGATGGCGGCGCTGGGCAGCGATCCGCGCCTGAGCGCGATTCTGGTGGCCGCCGGGCAAAACAACGATGCCATCGCCAGCGCCGCGCTGTTGGTGGCGATTCTGGAAGATCCTCCACGCAGTGGCAGCGTTGATTTGCGTGATGCGCTTAATCATCCGCAGTCGCACTGGCAGCGCCGTGCGCGTCAGTGGCAGAAACGCCTCAACGTCAGTGGCGGCAGCATTAATCCCGACTTGTTCCCGCAGCTGCTGGCCGCCGGTTTTGCCGATCGTCTGGCGCAGCGTCGTGGCGACAGTGCGCGTTATCAGCTGGCGAATGGCATTGGCGCGATGCTCAACGAACAAGATGGTTTGAGCCGCTATGAGTGGCTGATTGCGCCGACGCTGTTGCAGGGCGCCAGCGCCGCTGATGCGCGCATGTTGCTGGCGCTGCCGGTGGATATCGACGCGTTACGCCGAGCGTCTCCAACCTTAGTTGAGCAGCGCACCGACGTGGAGTGGGACGAGGAGAAAGGCACCATGCGCGCGTGGAAGCGCGAACTCATTGGTGCGCTGGTCCTGAAAGCACAGCCGCAGGCGCGTCCGGAAGCGGAAATATTGCATCCGGCGATGCTGCGCTGGATTCGTGAAAAAGGATTATCGGTGCTGGGCTGGAAAGAAGACGCTGAGCAGCTACGCTTGCGGGTGCATTGTGCCATGCAGTGGTTGCCGGAAGAGGCGTGGCCGCCGCTGGACGATGAGAGCCTGCTCGAAACGCTCGAAAGCTGGCTGCTGCCGGAGATGAGCACGGTGCGCGATCTGAAAGGATTGCAGAGCATCAATCTTGTCAGCGCATTATTACATTTGCTGACATGGTCACAACGTCAGCGGCTGGATACTGTGCTGCCAACTCATTACACTGTGCCGACCGGAAGCCGCCTGCCGATCCGCTACGATGCCGAGAAGCCACCCGCGCTGGCGGTGCGGATTCAGGAGATGTTTGGCGAAGCACAGAATCCGGCGGTGGCCGATGGCCGCGTACCGCTGGTGTTAGAGCTGCTCTCGCCCGCGCACCGTCCGTTGCAGATCACCCGCGACCTCGCGGCGTTCTGGCGCGGTGCCTATCCCGAAGTGCAGAAAGAGATGAAAGGGCGCTATCCAAAGCATCAGTGGCCGGACGATCCGGCCAACGCCTTACCCACAAGGCGGACCAAGAAATTTTCATCGTGAAACGCTGTGGATCGAATTCAGAGGGTTCTGCCATGCGCAGCACGAGAAAGCAGTTAGAGTAACGGCCGCCGCCGTAGTAATGCCTGGAGAATAAAAGCATGTCTGGGAACGATCGCGAACCTATTGGGCGCAAAGGAAAAGCGCCAAAGCCGCCGCGCAGCACTGCGCGTCGGGGTCGCCGCAGGGAACTTGATGATGATATCGATCAGGACGATTTTGATGAAGAAGATGAGGAGAGTGGACCGGTGCCACCAAAAAGTAAAAAACGTCCGCCACGCGGCAAACGTCGCTGGTTAGGCTGGTTGATTAAACTCTTCCTGGTCTTTGTGGTAGTGATGGCCGCCTGGGGCGTCTATCTCGACTCGGAAATCCGCAGCCGCATCGACGGTAAAGTGTGGCAACTGCCGGCCGCCGTTTATGGCCGCATGGTTAACCTCGAACCGGGCATGTCGTACGACAAAAAAGAGATGATTGCGCTGCTGGAAGGCACGCAGTATCGCGAAGTGTCGCGCATCACCCGTCCGGGCGAGTTTAGCGTCAAAGGCAACACCATTGACCTGCTGCGTCGTCCGTTTGATTTCCCGGACAGCAAAGAAGGGCAGATCAACGCGCGTCTGACGTTTAGCAACGATGAGCTGAGCGAGATTAAAAACCTCGATACCGGCCGTGATTTTGGCTTTTTCCGCCTCGATCCGCGCCTGATCACCATGTTGCAGTCGCCGAACGGTGAACAGCGTCTGTTCGTGCCGCGCGCCGGTTTCCCGGATCTGCTGGTTAGCACCTTGATCGCCACCGAAGACCGTCACTTCTACGAACACGACGGCATTAGCCCGTATTCGATTGGTCGAGCGTTCCTCGCCAACATCACCGCCGGTAAAGCGGTGCAGGGCGGCAGTACGCTGACGCAGCAGCTGGTGAAAAACCTGTTCCTCACCAACGAGCGTTCGCTGTGGCGTAAAGCGCGTGAAGCCTATATGGCGGTGATCATGGATGCGCGCTACAGCAAAGATCGCATCCTCGAGCTGTATCTCAATGAGGTGTATCTCGGCCAGACCGGTAACGATCAGATCCGCGGCTTCCCGCTGGCGAGTCTGTATTACTTTGGTCGTCCGGTGGATGAGCTGAGCCTCGATCAGCAGGCGATGCTGGTTGGCATGGTGAAAGGCGCGTCGCTGTACAATCCGTGGCGTAATCCGAAACTGGCGCTGGAGCGACGTAACCTGGTGCTGCGTTTGTTGCAGCAGCAGAACGTCATCGATCAGGAACTGTATGACATGTTGTCGGCGCGTCCGCTGGGCGTGCAGCCTAAAGGCGGCGTGATCACGCCACAGCCGGCGTTTATGCAGATGGTGCGTAACGAGCTGCAGGCTAAGCTCGGCGACAAAATGAAAGATCTCTCTGGCGTGAAGATTTTCACCACGCTGGATGCGATCTCGCAGGATGCCGCTGAGAAAGCGGTAGTTGAAGGCATTCCTACGCTGAAAAAACAGCGGGGACTGAAAGATCTGGAAACCGCGATGGTGGTGGTTGACCGCTTCAGTGGTGAAGTGCGCGCCATGGTCGGCGGTGCCGATCCGCAGTTTGCTGGTTATAACCGTGCGCTGCAGGCGCGTCGTTCGATTGGCTCGCTGGCAAAACCGGCGACCTATCTCACCGCGCTGAGTCAGCCGAACAGCTATCGCCTCAACAGCTGGATCGCCGATGAGCCGATTGCGCTGAAACAGCCGAATGGCACCATCTGGAAACCGATGAATGACGATCGTCGTTTCAGCGGCAAAGTGATGCTGGTGGATGCGTTGACCAACTCGATGAACGTGCCAACCGTCAACCTCGGTATGACGCTGGGACTGGATGCGGTGGTCGATACCTGGAACAAACTCGGCGTGCCGAAAGATCAGCTGCATCCGGTACCATCCATGCTGCTGGGTGCACTGAACCTAACGCCGATTGAGGTGGCGCAGGCGTTCCAGTCGATTGCCAGCGGCGGTAACCGCGCTGAGCTGTCGGCGGTGCGTTCAGTGATTGCCGAGGATGGCACGGTGCTGTATCAGAGCTATCCGCAGGCGCAGCGCGTCGAACCAGCGCAGGCCGCGTATCTCACGCTCTACACCATGCAGCAGGTCGCCGATCACGGTACCGCGCGTGCGCTGGGTGCGCGATATCCGAAAGCGCATCTGGCGGGCAAAACCGGTACCACCAATGACCTGATCGACAGCTGGTTCGCCGGTGTCGATGGCAAAGAAGTGGCGATTACCTGGGTTGGTCGTGATAACAACCAAACCTCGAAACTGTACGGTGCCAGCGGTGCGATGCAGCTTTATCGTCGTTATCTCGACAACCAGGCGCCGATGCCGCTGGTGCTGACGCCGCCGGAAGATATCACGCAGATGAACGTCGATTCTGCCGGTAACTTCGTTTGCGGTAGCGGCAGCAGCACATGGCGTTCGCTGCCGGTGTGGTCGCTGGATCCGAATGCGCTGTGTCAGCAGCAGCAACAGCAGGTTCAGCAGCAACAGCAGCAGTTGCAGCAGCAACAAGAGCAACAGCAGCAACAGCAGCAACAGCCACAGAATGAGCAGAAAGATTCTGACGGCGTCGCGGGTTGGATTAAGGATATGTTCGGCAGCAAATAACTTGCCGAAAAATACAAAGGGCGCTGCGGCGCCCTTTTTCATTGGGATAGGTGGTCAGCGGGGCTGGTTCTTGCAGTTACTTTTACGAATATCAATAACCATACCAGTGCTTTGCGTCACCAGAACTTCCAGGCTTTTTACTGCAACGTCTCGCGCATGTAACAGTGAGTCTGCCGGTTCCTCGCCAAAATTAACGGTTCTCATCGGCGTTGCGGTACGCTCAGGATTAATGCAGTTCACTTTGACCTTATCCTCAATCCACTCTTCCGCCAGCGCCTGAGTCAAATTGACTACCGCAGCTTTTGCAGAGGAGTAAAGGGCATAAAAGGCCCGTCCGCGCGTATAGGAACTGGATGTAAAATTCAATAACATGCCGGAATTACTGGTTAAGCGCTCTTTTGCCGCAATCGCCACGTTTACGGCCCCGAGATAATTAATGTTAATCAGCGCCATAACTTCATGCTGAGTCAGCGTGGAGAGCGGTTTCTTAATTAATACACCTGCAGTGTTGACGATATAATCAATATTGCCATGCTCGGCAATGATGTTATTTAAATAGTTTTTAATGCTGTCGAGCTGAGTGATATCGATATCATTATGTGAACGGCTGGCAATATGCACTTTGGCCCCGCATAGCGTGGCAACTTTCATCATCTCCAGACCAATTCCACTACCGCCACCAAAAATAACCATATGCTTATCGCGCAGGAAATCGAGACTGGCAGTATTCAATGAATGTGAGCTTTTCTCCTGCAGCAATTTCTCTGCGATATAGAGGTCAAGTGGATGGGTGATTTTGATATTGTTTTCATCTCCCTCAACGGTAATAACACGCGTTTCAGGCAGCATATTACGCAGCACGCCGCAGTCGCAGGTAAACGTAAACTTACCTATGGCCGCCGCTTTCTCATAAGCCTGGCGAATTTTCTCCAGACGAAATGCTTGAGGTGTCTGGCCACGACGCATGCTGGCACGATGAGGAATATGGGCAATGCAGCCATCATCGTGTACTTCTACTAAGGTATCTGCTGAGGGGATCACCACATCTACGGCGTCAAAGGATTCCAGGGCATCTACGCATTTGCGAATGATTGCGTCGCTAATTAATGGCCGCACGGCATCATGCAGTAAGATTTTGCATTGACCGTCATAGTCGATAAGGGTTTTCAGTGCGGAATATGTCGAGTCAAAACGTTCTTTACCGCCGTTCACCACTTTACTCACTTTATGCCACTGATTTTTAGCCACCAGTTCCCACATAAAATCGATGTACTCATTTTGCGAGACAATAATAATCTCATCAATGTCGACCGACGTTTCAAAACGCTCGATGGTATATTCAATCACCGCACGACCCGCCAACTTAGCAAATTGTTTCGGCTTGTCGCTGCCAAAGCGGGTGCCTGTACCGCCAGAAAGTATTATGGCTACATTTTTCATTTTTTATTCCGCCGCTTGCGGTCTGAGTGATGAACAAATAATTTCAGCGATCTTCTCGCCCGCCGTTTTCTTTTCTATCTGCAGTTCCTCTTGCAGCACCTGTTCCCGGCGCATTTTCATTGCATCGCGCCCCGCGACAATGTTGTCAACAAAGGTGAAAATATCCTCTTCGCACCAGGCAACGTCGTAGGCGTCATAAATGAAATCTGCAGTGCGGTTTAAACCGTGGCAGGTTTCGTGGGTGAGATAGAGGATGGGTTTTTTCGACGGCAGATATTCCAGCAGGAAAGAGCCGGCGTCTGCGATGAGTGCATCGGAACGCGCAAAAGTATGGGTGTAATCATGCCCGTGATCCCACTCCAGATTGGCGTGCTGCTGCGCCGTGCTAAGTAATTGCTGATAAAGGCTACGTGCCGATGAGTTGGCTTCATTTATCCACTGGCTTAGCAGCGGATGAGGGCGAATGATCAGATGAATATTCTGACGCTCAATCAGCTTCAGGATCGCGCTGCCGTAAAGGTTGAAAGTGGTGTACATCTTCTGATCGCCCGGCAGCACGAAATGCGGTGTCCACAGGAAAGTGGTTACTGTGCGTGGCTGCGGCTTATCTGAAAGAGGGAAACGACGCTGATAGTGGTCAAATTTAGGATGGCCGGTAACGTGTACATGGCGATTTCCTGCCTGACATTGCAGTGCAAACTCAGCTTTATGTTTTTCTGAACGGGCAAATACCCACGTCGCCAGATTCTGACAGAGCAAATTATACTGATACACCATACTTTCAGCGCCAATTCCGGTGTCGAGCGCGTAAGGGATATAAGCGATCTTCACGCCGCGCTCATGCAAGTAGTCGCTGCGGAAGGCTTCGGGTCGCGCTTCGTCGTAAGGGTTTTGCAGGAACACCACATCCGGCTGACGCGCCTCCAACTGATAATCTTCAAACCCGATATAGTCGAGCCCTCTTTCACGCAGAATTTCACGCTGAATATCGCCATTAACATCGCTGGCCTTCCAGTTCAGGTAAGGCACCACCACGATGCGGCAATCGAAGACGGGATTGGCCTGCATCGCCTCAATTACCGATTCAAAATTTGTCCAACCCGGCGGCCACTGGAAGTAAAAATCGACCTTAATTGGACCGGTAGTGGAGGGCGTGAATTTGGCGGGCGCAACAATTTGACTCAACGGCTTTCTGAAGAGTGCGCGGTAATCTACCGTTCTATTTTCGATATCGCTTTTGTCGAGCCGTTGTGCGCCGGCGTTGGGGAACACGCCCAGCCACAGATCCTGCTGCATCAGGCTATTCCAGTGCACATCAAGGGCATATTGCGCCTGCGCGCCACCTTGCAATTGTGCCTGCAGCGCTGCGCGATAGTTTTCAATCAGCGTGGCGTAATAGCGGAGATTGACGATATACGCGCAGGCGCACCACGCGAAGTTAGCGCGCACGATATAGTCCACGCTTTTCAACGGCGTGACGCGGCGATAATTGGCCGCCAGAAAAGCCACTTGCCAGTTGATTTGCGGCAGGGCGGCAAAGTAGCGGTTGAGATTGTCATAATTCGCCTGGTTTTCATCAAAGCTGAAGTCATCTTCCAGAATCAGCACCCGCTCCCAGCCGTTATCGCGTGCCATCTCCAGCGCGGCAATATGCGATTGCGTGCAGCCGATGTAGCCCTTTTCATGCTTGATCGCATTCAGACGAACGATTTTTTCAGCGGTTAGACCTAACTTTTTAAGCTGTTTAGTGATGCGGGTTAATCGGTCTTTGCGTTTCTTCAAATTGATGAAGATAACGCGATCAACAATGTTCCAGTTTATAGCGGCCATGACGATGTCTTTAGAAAGAGAATGCATGACATAAGCAATTAGTGGGCCAATTCTTAAATAAATGATTTTATTGATTATTTTTAATTAATGGCTCAATCGGGATGAAATGAATTTCCGCTTTGCGGCAGTGTAATTTCCCGATTGGTGGCCTGCGCTCGCTTCATCGCTAATTTATTATTCGCGATCATGAATATGCGCGATCTGGCTGTAAACGCCGCGCTAACGGCCATTAGACGTTGCGAATGTGGAGTTATTTCGCCTAAAATCCGTGCGTCATAATAATCATTCTCGTTTGTATTCGCCTGCATCGACTTTTTTCGAGAGACCTCACTTATGAATACGCGAAACACCAATCCTTGTTTTTTCCGCCCGCGTTCGTTGGCTTGGCTTATTTCACTGACTCTGGGTACGTTCAGCGTGCAGGCGTTGGCAGAAGATACCGTGGTTGTCAGCGCCGATGGTGGCAGCGGCGTGGCGCAAGAGAATGCATGGGGCCCGTCGCCAACCATCGCGGCCAAACGCAGCGCCACCGGCACCAAAACCGATACGCCGATTGAGAAGAACCCGCAGTCGATCTCTGTGGTCACGCAGGAAGAGATGGCGATGAAAAACGTCACCAGCGTGAAAGGGGCTTTCAACTATACGCCTGGCGTATTGACCGGCAACCGCGGTAGCTCCAATGTCATCGATGCGCTTTCTATTCGCGGCTTCAGCGAAACCAACACCAATCAATATCTTGATGGCCTGAAACTGCAGGGCGATAACTACTCTGAGTTTGCTATCGATCCCTATTTCCTCGAGCGCGCCGAGCTGCTGCGCGGTCCGGTTTCGGTGCTGTACGGCAAGAGCAATCCGGGCGGCGTGGTGTCGCTGGTTAGTAAGCGTCCTACGCAGGAGACGCTGCGTGAAGTGCAGTTCCAGATGGGCACCAACAATCAGTTCTCCACCGGTTTCGATTTCGGCGGCTCGCTGGATGATGACGGCGTTTACAGCTATCGCCTGACCGGCCTCGCGCGCAGCGCTGATGCGCAGCAGGAGATGAATAAAGAGAAACGCTACACCATTGCGCCGTCGTTCAGCTGGCGTCCGAATGAGAATACGCGTTTTGATCTGCTGACCTACTTCCAGAACGAACCGGAAACCGGCTATTACGGCTGGTTGCCGCGTCAGGGCACCGTGGTAGGCATCACGCGTCCTGACGGCAGCAGTTACAAGCTGCCGACCAACTTTGATGAAGGCGAAGACAGCAACAAGATTTCGCGCAACACCAAGATGGTGGGTTACAACTTCGAGCACAGCTTCAACGACACCTGGACGGTGCGACAGAATCTGCGCTATGCGGATTTGAGAACGGATTATCGTAGCATTTATGGCAATGGTTTTAATTCAGTAACACAGCAAATCACGCGCGGTTCAGCGGTTTCTAATGAAAAGCTGAATCAGTTTGCCGTTGATAACCAGGCGCAGGCTAAATTTGCGACGGGGCAGGTTGATCACACGCTGTTGCTGGGTGTCGATTTCCAGCGCACCCGCAACGATATTGATGCGCAATTTGGTACCGCATCACCGCTGAATGCTGTTAATCCGCAATATGGCGATGACAGCGTGACGCCGTTTGCGACGCCTTATCAGCATCTCAATAAGCAGCGCCAAACCGGTTTATACGCACAGGATCAGATGGAGTGGAATCGCTGGGTGTTAACCCTCGGCGGTCGCTACGATTACGCGATGAACTCGGTATACGATCGCGTGGCCGATAGCGTTGATCGTCAGAACGATCAGGCATTCACCTGGCGTGGCGGGCTGAACTACGTGTTTGATAACGGCATCGCGCCATACTTCAGCTACAGCGAAGCCTTTATCCCGAATGCGGGTTCAACCTTCGATGGCGAAGCCTTTGATCCTTCGCGTGCCAAGCAGTATGAAGCCGGTGTGAAATACGTTCCTAAAGATCGTCCGGTGGTGCTGACGGCTGCGGTATATCAGCTGACCAAAACCAAAAATCTGACGGCCGATCCGGATACGGCTAACCATCCATTTGCCAGCATTCAGAGCGGTGAAATCCGTTCACGTGGCGTGGAGCTGGAAGCTAAAGCAGCGCTAAATGCCAACATCAACATGACGGCGTCCTATACCTACACTGATGCGGAATATACCGAAGACACCAATCTGAAAGGTAAAACGCCAAATCAGGTGCCGAAGCATATGGCATCACTGTGGGGCGATTATACCTTCCATGAAACTGCGCTTTCAGGCGTAACGCTGGGTGCAGGTGTACGTTATGTCGGCGAAAGCAAAGGTATCTACAGCGCCAATGACCCGGCGAACGAGAACCAAAACTTTGACGTCGCCGGTTACACCACCGTTGATGCCGCGCTGAAATACGATCTCGCACGCTTTGGCATGCCGGGCTCCACCATCGGCGTTAACGTCAATAATCTGTTCGATCGTGAATATGTCGCCAGCTGCTACCGCGACTACGCCTGCTACTGGGGCGCTGAGCGTCAGATTGTCGGTACTGCGACTTTCCGCTTCTGATCACGTTACGTAGGTCGCCATTAATGGCGACCCTACCGATTAACCAGGGATTATCATGCAGCATCCGCACCACGCAGAAACCACCTTCAGGCTGGATAACGTCAGTTTTCGTGTGCCAGGCCGCACGCTGCTGCATCCGCTGTCTCTTACTTTTGCACCGGGCAAAGTCACCGCGCTGATTGGTCATAATGGTTCCGGCAAATCCACGCTGCTGAAAATGCTCGGTCGTCACCATGCGGCGAGTGAAGGGCGCGTGTTGCTGAATGAGGACGCGGTAGATAACTGGGGCAGCAAAGATTTTGCGCGTCAGGTGGCGTATCTGCCGCAGCAGCTGCCCGCGGCGGAAGGCATGACGGTGCGCGAGCTGGTGGCGATTGGCCGCTATCCGTGGCACGGCGCGCTGGGCCGCTATGGTCAGGAAGATCGCGATCGGGTAGAAGAGGCGATTACGCTGGTGGGATTAAAGCCTTTTGCCGGGCGTCTGGTGGATAGCCTTTCTGGCGGCGAGCGCCAGCGTGCCTGGCTGGCGATGCTGGTGGCGCAGAACAGTCGCTGTCTGCTGCTGGACGAACCGACGTCGGCGCTGGATATCGCCCATCAGGTTGATGTGCTGGCGCTGATTCAGCGTCTCAGCCGCGAACGTGGGCTGACGGTGATTGCGGTGCTACACGATCTCAACATGGCGGCGCGCTATTGCGATCGTCTGGTAGCATTACGCGGTGGCGAAGTGATTGCCGAAGGCGGCCCTGAGGTGATCATGCAGGCCGATGTGCTGGGCAACATTTACGGTATTCCGATGGGCATTTTGCCGCATCCGCTGGGCGGCGCGCCCGTCAGTTTCGTTTATTAAGGCCTCGCCATGTTCGACATTTCTCGCCGCCGTCTGCTGACGGCGCTGGCGCTTTCCCCGTTGATGTCCGCGTTGCCGCTGCGTGCCGCTGTAACGGATGCGCAGCGCATTCTGGCGCTGGAATGGCTGCCGGTGGAGCTGCTGATGGCGCTCGGCGTGACGCCACTCGGCGTGGCCGACATGCACAACTACAACATTTGGGTCGGCGATCCGCAGCTGCCGTCCGGCGTTATCGATCTCGGTCTGCGCACCGAACCCAATCTGGAGCTGATGACGCAGCTCGAACCTTCGCTCATTCTGCACTCCAATGGTTACGGCCCGGCGCTGGATAAGCTGCAGCGCATCGCGCCGACCATGGGTTTTGACCTTAATAGCGGCGACGGCAAACCGCTCAGCACCGCGCGTCACTCGCTGCAGGCGCTCGGCGCGCATCTTGGCCGTGAAGCGCAGGCCGTGCAGCATCTGCAGTATGTGGATGAGCAGCTGGCGGCGGCGCGTGAACGCCTCAAGCCGTGGGCCGATCGTCCGGTGCTGCTGATGTCACTGATGGATAGCCGCCATGCGATTACCTTCGGTAAAAACAGCCTGTTTCTCGAGGTGATGGAGATCCTTGGCTTGAGCAATGCCTGGCAGGGTGAAACCAACTTCTGGGGCAGCGCGGTTGTTGGGCTGGAGCGGCTGGCGGAAGTAGGTGATGTGCAGGTGATCTGCTTCGATCACGATAACGATCGCGATATGCAGCAAGTGATGGCTACCGCGCTGTGGCAGGCGCTGCCGTTTGTGCGCGCGCAGCGTTTCCAGCGCGTGCCGGCGGTGTGGTATTACGGCGCGACCTATTCGGCGCTGAAATTTGTCCGCGTGCTGGAACACGCGCTGGAGTCGCACTGATGCGCAATCGTCTTTTTCCCGTCGCGCTGCTGAGTGCAGTCTTTCTGCTGGCGCTGGCCTTAACTTTTATCAATTTGCGTCAGGCGCTGCCAGGCGATCAGTGGTCTCAGGCGTTTTTCGCGCCTGACATCAACAACATCCAGCAAGTGGTGTTTCATCACAGCTTGCTGTCGCGTCTGGCGCTGTCGCTGCTGGTTGGCGCGGGCCTTGGCCTCGCTGGTTTGCTGTTTCAACAGGTGCTGCGTAATCCGCTGGCGGAACCTACCACGCTTGGCGTGTCGTCGGGCGCTCAGCTGGGGATTACCGTCGCGACCTTATGGCATTTGCCGGGCGGCGAGCTCACGCAGCAGTTTGCGGCGATGGGCGGCGCGGTGCTGGTCGGCATTCTGGTATTCGGCGTGGCCTGGGGCAAACGTTTGTCGCCAGTGACGCTGATTCTGGCTGGGCTGGTATTGAGTTTGTACGCCGGTTCGGTGAATCAAATCTTCGCTATCTTCAATCACGATCAGCTGCAAAACATGTTCCTGTGGAGCACCGGCGCACTCAATCAGCTGGATGGACACAACGTGGCCCAGCTGTGGCCGCGTCTGCTGCTGGCGTTTGTGGTGGCGCTGGCGCTGCTGCGCCCGCTGACGTTGATGGGGCTCGATGATGGCGTAGCGAAAAATCTCGGTCTGGCGCTGTCGGCGGCGCGTATTGCCGCGCTGGCGCTGGCGATTTTGCTTAGCGCGCAGTTGGTCAATGTTGCGGGCATCATCGGCTTTATTGGCCTGTTTGCGCCGCTGCTGGCGAAGATGCTCGGCGGACGTCGCCTGATGAGCCGCATGATGCTGGCCCCGTTGATTGGTGCGCTGCTGCTGTGGCTGGCCGATCAGTGCGTATTGTGGCTTACCAGCCACTGGCGCGAAGTCTCGACCGGCACGGCGACCGCGCTGATCGGCGTGCCGATTCTGCTGTGGCTGTTGCCGCGCTTGCGTACCGGATCGGTGCCACCGGCGCTCAATCAGGGCGATAGCGTGCCGGCTGAGCGGCAGAACGTCTTGCGCTGGTGCCTGATTGGATTGCTGATTCTGGGCGTGTTCAGCTGGGTTGGCATTACCTTTGGTCGTGATGCGCAGGGCTTTACGTGGGTGGGCGGCGATATGCTGCATCAACTGCTGCCGTGGCGCGCACCGCGCGTATTGGCCGCGCTGATTGTCGGCATGATGCTCGGCGTGGCAGGTGCGCTGATCCAGCGTCTCACCGGCAATCCGATGGCGAGCCCTGAAGTGCTGGGCATCAGCTCGGGTGCGGCGTGTGGCGTGGTGGTGATGATGTTCTTTGTGCCGGGGGATGCGGTAGCCTGGCTGTTGCCTGCCGGTGCGCTGGGTGCGGCATTGACGCTGATGATTATTATGCTGGTGGCGAGTCGCGGCGGCTTCTCGCCAGAACGCATGTTGCTGGCGGGCATGGCGCTCAACAGCGCGTTCGTCACTATTTTGATGGTGCTGCTGGCCAGCGGCGATCCGCGCATGGGCGGCTTGCTGAGCTGGATTTCCGGTTCAACCTACAACATCAATATGCAGCAAGCGGTGCAAAGCGCGGTGGTGGGTTTGGTGCTGATTGCGCTGGCACCGCTGGCGAGTCGCTGGCTAACGTTGTTGCCACTCGGCAGCGCCACTGCGCGTTCAGCGGGTATGGCGTTGACCACCTCGCGCCTTAGCTTGCTGTTGCTGGCTGCGGCATTGACCGCCACGGCCACGTTAACTATTGGGCCGCTGAGCTTTATTGGGCTGATGGCGCCGCATATCGTGCGCATGCTTGGGTTCCGCCGTGCGTTACCGCAGGTGTTGATGGCCGGTTTGTTGGGCGGCGGTTTGATGATTTTCGCCGACTGGTGCGGCAGGATGCTGGCGTTCCCGGATCAAATTCCAGCCGGGTTGATGGCGACCTTCTTTGGTGCGCCGTATTTTATTTGGCTGTTGCGGCGGGCATAGCAGAAGGGCGCCATGTGGCGCCCTTCTTATTTTACAGTTTCGCGAAGCTGCGTCGTGCGGCATCGATGGTGCGCTGAATATCTTCTTTACTGTGCGCCAGCGACATAAAGCCGGCTTCGAAAGCGGATGGCGCGAGGTAAACGCCTTCTTCCAGCATCAGGTGGAAGAAACGCTTGAAGCGTTCCACATCACACTGAGTCACGTCCTGATAGCAGGTGACTTCATCGGCGTCGGTGAAGAAAATCCCGAACATGCCGCCAACGTGGTTGATCACCAGCGGAATGTTTTCGGCCTTCGCCGCGTCCAGCAAGCCTTGCGCTAACTGCGTGGTCAGATCGGTCAGTGTGCTGTGCGTACCCGGCTGCGCAATCTGCGACAGACATGCAAAGCCCGCCGCCATGGCAATCGGGTTACCGGACAAGGTACCCGCCTGATAAACCGGACCGGTTGGCGCCAGCGCATCCATCACCTCGCGACGACCACCAAAAGCACCAACCGGCATGCCGCCACCGATGATTTTACCGAGGCAGGTCAGGTCTGGCGTCACGTCGTAATAGGCCTGAGCACCGCCCAGCGCGACACGGAAGCCGGTCATCACTTCGTCGATGATCAGCAGGGCGCCGAATTCGTCACACAGCGCACGCAGGCCCGGCAGGAAGTCTGGCTGCGGTGGAATGCAGTTCATGTTGCCCGCGACCGGCTCAACGATGATGCAGGCGATATCCTCAGGATATTGCTCGAAAGCCGCACGCACGGTGCTGAGATCGTTGTAGGTGCAGGTCAGCGTGTGTTTAGCGAAATCGGCCGGTACGCCCGGCGAGTTTGGCTGTCCCAGCGTCAGCGCGCCGGAGCCAGCTTTTACCAGCAGGCAATCGGCATGGCCGTGATAGCAGCCCTCGAACTTGATGATTTTGTCGCGATGGGTGAAGCCGCGCGCCAGGCGAATGGCGCTCATGGTGGCTTCGGTGCCAGAGTTAACCATGCGCACCATGTCCATGCTTGGCACCAGCTCGCACACCAGCTCGGCCATTTTCACTTCCATCTCGGTCGGCGCGCCGAAGCTCAGACCGCGCGCGGCGGCTTCAATTACCGCGTTACGGATGTTGGCGTTGTTGTGACCCAGCACCATCGGGCCCCACGAACCGACATAATCGATATAGCCTTTGCCGTCGGCGTCATACAGATACGCACCGTCAGCGCGTTCGATGAACAGCGGCACACCGCCCACACCGGTAAATGCACGTACCGGGGAGTTCACACCGCCGGGGATCAGGCGTTGCGCTGCGGCATACAGGTTTTCTGACTTACTCATTGTTCTGCTCCTGCTGTTCGGGAAAAAATCTGGCGCCATTCTACGGGAATAACGGCTTGCGCTAAAGTTTAGGGTATATACTTTCCTGCGCAGGCGGCGGCACGCAGTGTCAAGCTTGAGACTTGATTGCACTGGACGGCTGGCAGATAATAGCGAAATTAAGGTCGTTTTCTGACCTCGACGTTTACCCGGAGTAAAAGATGAGTGACGACTTAGCAGCGCTGCCTTTGCAATTCACTGATGCAGCAGCAAAAAAAGTGAAAAACCTGATTTCTGATGAAGAGAATCCCGCGCTGAAATTGCGCGTCTATATTACCGGCGGCGGTTGCAGCGGTTTCCAGTATGGCTTCACCTTTGACGATCAAATGAATGACGGCGACATGACCATCGAGAAACAAGGTGTGGCGCTGGTGGTGGATCCGATGAGCCTGCAATATCTGGTGGGCGGTTCCGTGGATTACACCGAAGGCCTGGAAGGTTCACGTTTTATCGTGACCAACCCGAATGCCAAAACCACCTGCGGTTGTGGTTCTTCCTTCAGCATCTAATACTGCTCTGGCTGCCGTTCTGGTAGCCAGATTCTTACCACTCTATTGTCACTAAACGCGCGGATTCACGGCGCGTGGCATCGCGTTTTAACACACGTTCGGTAATGCGCGGCTGCGCGCTGAAGTGGCGTCCACAATCCACGGTGGGCAGAGTGTGTTCATTCTGGCGTGAGATATCGCAACGCGAGAATAACGTTAAGGTGACGGCGATAGAGCCGGTCGACGTGGCCGCACTCAGTGGTGCAGC
This sequence comes from Pantoea trifolii, assembly GCF_024506435.1. Classification (NCBI taxonomy): domain Bacteria; kingdom Pseudomonadati; phylum Pseudomonadota; class Gammaproteobacteria; order Enterobacterales; family Erwiniaceae; genus Pantoea; species Pantoea trifolii. The sequence goes on from NZ_JANIET010000001.1 coordinate 865,804, forward strand.
GATCACGAGCCCTATGGCCAGCAGCAGTGCTCTGGTCATGAATAGTTCCTGGTGAAGACAAAATTGTGCTAAGCGCTAAAAATGGGCACAGAGCATACGTGGCCGCTGCGCCTTGTATTATGATTTACGACAATTTCTGCCGGATCTTTAATCTTTAATGGTGCTTTTTTTCGACGGATGTAAATCTGCACACAGCTGTTTCGCTGCCAGCAGCATGCGAGGCCCCGGACGGCTCAGCCAGTCGTCATTGATGGCGATCACCGGCACATCCAGCTGCGGCTGCCAGAATTTGGTAATGCTGGCGGCGTGTGCGGCGTTACCACCGATGACAATCGCCTGCGGATGGCGCATCAGCACCTGTTCACGGCTCACCTGCGGCCAACTGACGCTGCTATCGGCAAAAATATTCCTGCCGCCGCACAGCTCAATCATTTGGTTTTGCATGGTGTTACGCGCAGCAGTAAACAGCGGTTGCTGACCAAACTGCAAAAACAGCGCGATCGGCGTACTTTGCTGATACTGCTTGCGCAGCGCCGCTTCCTGCGCGCGTAATGCCTGCGCCGCATCAACCGCTTGCTGCGGCTGCGGACTCCAGCGCTGTAACGCCGCCAGCGCATCGATCATTTGATCAATGGTTTGCGGATCGATCCACTCAACCTTTATCCCGAAACGCTGCAGCTGTTCGATTTGCCGCTGCGGATTACCGCCACGCCACGCCAGCACCACATCCGGTTTGAGCTGCAGAATGCGTTCCACTTTGATGCCTTGCCAGTTCGCGACCTGCTCCAGCGCGTTGGCCTGCGCGGGATAATCAGAGAAGGCGCTGACGGCCAGCGGCGTAATGCCTGCGGCGAAGGCCAGTTCGGTCAGATGGGGCGAAAGCGTAATAACGCGCGGCGCGGCGGCGAACAGGCTGTTGCACAGCAGCAACAGCCCGAGCAGCAGGATTTTAGCCACGCGCCAGCTGAACCAGCAGGTTTTCTACCATCAGCGAAGACTGTTTTGCCGCAACGCTTAGGAACTCGTCGAAGCTGAGGTGTGATTCCTGATCGGCGACGTCAGAAATCGCGCGCACCACCACAAACGGCACCTTGAACTGATGGCAAACGTGACCAATCGCGGTCGCTTCCATCTCCACCGCGATCGCCTGCGGGAATGTGGTGCGGATGCGCGTCAGCGGTGCCGCGCCGTTGATAAACGCATCGCCGCTCACGACCAAACCGCGCACCGCGTTGAGGTCGAGCTGCTTGATAACCCGCTCAGCGGCGACAATCAGCTTGTCATCTGCCACGAAAGCCGCGGGGCAGCCGGCCATCTGGCCGGGCTCGTAGCCGAAGGCGGTGACGTCGGCGTCGTGATAGCGCACTTCATCGGACACCACGATATCGCCCACTTTCAGCGTTGACGCTAATCCGCCAGCGGAACCGGTGTTGATCACCACATCCGGTTTGCACAGCTCGAGCAACAAGGTGGTGCCGAGCGCGGCAGCCACTTTACCGATGCCTGATTTCAGCAGCGCCACTTCAACACCATTCAGCGTGCCGGTGTAAATTTCGCAGCCGGCCAGCGTCAGTGTCTGGCGGTTTTCGATTTTGTCACGCAGCAGAGTAACTTCCTGCTCCATCGCGCCAATAATGCCTACTTTCATAAGAATCTCGCTAATTTAATGGATGTAACCCGCAAAAGTGAGGCATAGTCTAACATGGCTGATTGAGGAAGAATTCACGAAAAAATAAGGGGTAATTATGGCGGCGATTAATTTCAGGAAGAAGATCAGTTTCACCCGCCCTTATACCAGCCGCAAAGATCCCGAAGGGGAATACTTTATTACCCGCCACTTTGAAAGCGATCGCGGACGTATTATTAACTCCGCCGCTATTCGTCGTCTGCAACAGAAAACCCAGGTATTCCCGCTGGAGCGCAACGCGGCGGTGCGTTCACGTTTAACGCACTCGCTCGAAGTGCAGCAAACCGGGCGCTATATCACCAAAGAGATTCTGCAAGCGCTGAAAACGCAGGGCGGCGGGCTGGCGAATTATGGGCTGGATGAGTTTGAAGGTGCCTTCGAAAGCCTGATTGAGATGGCCTGTTTGCTGCACGATGTTGGCAATCCGCCGTTTGGTCACTTTGGTGAGGCGGCGATCAATGACTGGTTCGACGATAATCTGCCTGCCGAGCTGGTCGATCCGCTGGTGGCGGGCGTTGCCGATGAATCAGAGCGATCTGCTTTTGACCAGTTAAATGCAATGATTCGTCAAGATTTATGCCATTTCGAAGGCAACGCTCAGGCGATTCGTTTGGTGCACACGCTGCTGCAACTCAATCTCAGCTATGCGCAGGTCGCCTGTATTTTGAAATATACCGCGCCCGCATGGTGGCAAGGCGATAAACCGGCTGAATTTAGCGTATTAATGAAAAAACCGGGCTTCTATTTATCTGAGCGTGAATATGTGGCTGAGTTACGCGAGGCAACAAATATAAAAGAGCACCATCGTTTTCCGCTCACCTGGATAATGGAAGCTGCAGACGATATCTCTTATTGCATTGCCGATCTGGATGACGCCGTAGAAAAAGACATCTTCCATGTTGAAACGCTGTATAAGCATTTACTCGAAGCTTGGGGTACGGTAAAAACCGGCGATGTTTTCAGCCGCACCATCGGCGATGCCTGGAAAGAGGCTAATCAGAAAAAACGCCGCAGTATCAGCGATCAATTCTTTATGTCGCTGCGGGTTAACGTGCAAAACGTGCTGGTTAGCCATGCGGTTAAGCGTTTCATCGACAACTTGCCGGCTATTTTCGAAGGCGATTTTAATCACGCCTTACTGGAAGATGATGGCGAAGAAGGACGCTTGCTGAAACTGTTCAAAACGGTGGCGCGTCAGCAGGTATTTAATCATCCGGAAGTTGAACAACTGGAATTGCAGGGTTATCGGGTGATTAAAGGTCTGCTCGAAATATATCAGTCATTGCTGCTGCTGGATTACGAGCAATTTACCACCTTGATGAACGAGGATTTTCTGGCAAAGCATCCGATTGAAACTCGGCTGTTTCATAAGCTTTCCGGTAAACATCGCAAAGCCTATCAGCAACACATGCGTTCATTAATTGTTGAGCATAAATATCAACGCCTGTTGTGGGAACGTTATTATCGTGCGCGTTTAATTCAGGACTACATTAGCGGGATGACGGACAATTATGCCTGGGATGAATATCGTCGATTAATGGCGGTTGAATAAGCGCAGAATTGTAAAGACGAAGAACAATTTTTTACCTTTGCCTAAAACTTTATTAGGAACTTCGCGCTAAAAACTTAATCTCACCATCACGACCACAGCAATGGTCTGGCCGTAATTCTTAGAGAGACACAGATAAATGAAAAAAAACACAATTATGCTGGCGTTGGCGCTGAGTTTCGGCGCGACGGCGTTGAGCCCTGTGAGTGTATTTGCCGCAGAGACCGCTTCTTCTTCCAGCCAGCAGTTGCCAAGCCTGGCACCGATGCTGGAAAAAGTGATGCCGTCCGTGGTGAGTATCAGCGTGGAAGGCACGACGACGGTTAAAACACCGCGCATGCCACAGCAGTTCCAGCAGTTCTTTGGTGATAATTCTCCGTTCTGTCAGGACGGTTCACCGTTCCAGAGTTCGCCAATGTGCCAAAATGGCGCGGGCGGCGGCGGCGGCGGCGGGGATGGCGGTGCTAACGCGCAGAAACAGCAGTTCCGTGCGCTCGGTTCCGGCGTGGTGATTAACGCGGATAAAGGCTATGTGGTGACCAACAACCACGTGGTGGATAACGCTACCAAAATTCAGGTTCAGCTCAGCGATGGCCGTCGTTACGACGCCAAAGTGATCGGTAAAGATCCGCAGTCAGATATCGCGCTGATTCAGCTGCAGGATGCGAAAAACCTCACCGCAATCAAAATTGCCGATTCTGACAACCTGCGCGTCGGTGATTACACCGTGGCGATCGGTAACCCGTATGGCCTCGGCGAAACCGTGACCTCGGGGATTGTTTCAGCGCTGGGCCGTAGCGGTCTAAACGTTGAAAACTATGAAAACTTCATCCAGACCGATGCGGCGATCAACCGGGGTAACTCCGGCGGCGCGCTGGTTAACCTTAACGGTGAGCTGATCGGGATTAACACCGCGATTCTGGCACCGGACGGCGGTAACATCGGTATCGGCTTTGCGATCCCAAGTTCAATGGTGAAAAACCTGACCGCGCAGATGGTTGAATACGGCCAGGTGAAACGCGGCGAGCTGGGCATTATGGGCACCGAGCTGAACTCCGAGCTGGCGAAAGCGATGAAAGTCGATGCGCAGCGCGGCGCCTTTGTTAGCCAGGTGCTGCCGAACTCCGCTGCGGCGAAAGCCGGCGTGAAAGCCGGCGACGTGGTGGTTTCAATGAACGGTAAAGCGCTAACCAGCTTCGCGGCGCTGCGTGCGGAAGTCGGCTCGCTGCCGGTCGGCACCAAGCTGCAGCTGGGTCTGCTGCGCGAAGGTAAACCGGTGAATGTCACGGTTGAACTGCAACAGAGCTCGCAGGATAAAGTGCAGTCCGCCACTATTTACACCGGCATTGAAGGTGCCGATCTCAGCAATATCGATACAAATGGCCAGAAAGGCGTGCGTGTCGATAGCGTGAAGCCGGGCAGCGCAGCGGCGCGTATCGGTCTGAAGAAAGGTGACGTGATTCTGGGCGTGAACCAGCAAGCCGTGGCTAACCTTGGCGAGCTGCGTAAAGTGCTTGATACTAAACCTTCGGTGCTGGCACTGAACGTACAGCGCGGTGACAGCAGCCTTTATCTGCTGATGCAGTAAGTTTCAGGTTGTTGAAACAGGCGAGCCTCGGCTCGCCTTTTTTGTGTCTGTGCAAATGTCCGGTACTGAATGTGACGCTTACCGCAAATCCCGCATAATCCCCACGGCTATGTGCAGTTGCACAATGTCAGCGCCGTAACGGATGCGTATTCTGTCTGTTCGTCCTTATCTCCGGAGTGTTTGATGGCCACCTATCATCTCGATGCGCGACTGGCTCAGGATATTGTTGCCCGTACCATGCAAATTATTGATAGCAATGTCAACGTGATGGATGCGCGTGGTCGCATCATCGGCAGTGGCGATCGTGAACGCATTGGCGAATTGCACGAAGGCGCGCTGCTGGTGCTGTCACAAGGCCGCGTGGTGGACATCGACGAAGCGGTGGCAAAACATCTGCACGGCGTACGTCCCGGCATCAATTTGCCGCTGCGTATTGATGGCGACATCGTCGGCGTGATCGGTTTGACCGGCCAGCCAGCAACGCTGCGTCACTATGGCGAGCTGGTGTGTATGACCGCTGAAATGATGCTGGAGCAGGCGCGTTTGCTGCATATGCTGGCGCAGGACAGCCGCTTGCGTGAAGAGCTGGTGCTGAATCTGGTGCGCAGTGAAACTTTATCGCCAGCGCTGAGCGAATGGGCGCAGCGGCTCGGCATCGATCTCAATCAACCGCGCGTGGTAGCGGTGGTGGAAGTGGACAGCGGCCAGCTTGGCGTTGATAGTGCCATGTCCGAGCTGCAGCAGTTGCAAACGCTGCTGACCACGCCGGAGCGTGACAACCTGATTGCGATTGTTTCACTCACCGAAATGGTGGTGCTGAAACCGGCACTGAATGCGCATGGCCGCTACGATCAGGACGATCATCGCCGCCGCGTGGATCAACTGCTGCAACGCATGAAAGAGAGCGGACAGGTGCGGATGCGTATCGCGCTCGGCAACTACTTTACCGGTCCCGGCAGCATCGCACGTTCGTACCGTACCGCGCGCACCACCATGATGGTGGGCAAACAGCGCATGCCGGAACAGCGCAGCTATTTTTATCAGGATCTGGTGCTGCCGGTGCTGCTCGACAGTTTACGCGGCGGCTGGCAGGCCAACGAACTGGCGCGCCCGCTGGCGAAGCTGAAAAGTATGGATAACAATGGCTTGCTGCGACGCACGTTGGTGGCGTGGTTCAGTCATAACGTACAACCGAGCGCTACGGCGCGCGCGCTGTTTATTCACCGCAACACGCTGGAGTATCGCCTCAATCGTATTTCCGAGCTTACCGGGCTCGATTTGGGCAACTTTGACGATCGTTTGCTGCTGTATGTGGCGCTCCAACTGGATGAGCAAAGCTAATGAGGAACCTGTGGATTACGCTGTTGTGGCTGTATAGCGCGCTAGGTGTGGCTAGCGATCCGGCTTTCCTCTCTATAAACGATCTTCAGCGGGTTAAGCAGCAGTTGGCACAACATCAAACTGCGCCGCCCACGCTCGATGCCTGGCATCAGTTAAAGCAGCAGGCGGATAACGCGCTGAAGCACCCCAATCCCAGTGTCACTGACAAAGGAATGCTGCCACCGAGCGGCTCGAAGCAGGATTATTTAAGCCTGAGCGCCTATTGGTGGCCGGATGCCAGCAGCGCCGACGGCTTGCCGTGGCAGCGTCGCGACGGTGTAGTGAATCCCGCCAGTAAGAATGATCAAAGTGATGGCGTGCGGCTGGCGCGCTTTACCGCTGATTTTCAAGCACTGACGCTGGCATGGTATTTCTCTGGCGATCAACGTTATGCCGATAAAGCGCTGGCGATGATGCGCCACTGGTTTATCGATCCCACCAGCCGCATGCATCCGAATCTAAACTTTGCGCAGGGTATTCCGGGCCGATCCGCAGGTCGCCATGATGGCGTGCTGGATGGACGCTACTTTGCCACGCGCGTGGTGGATGCGCTAACTTTGCTGCGTAATGCGCCGGGTTGGCAGCCAGCCGATCAGCAGGCGATGCAGTTATGGTTTAGCGAGTATCTGCACTGGCTGCGGCACAATCCGTTAGCGCTGCAAGAAGCGGCGGCGGCGAATAATCATGGCAGTTGGTACTGCACGCAGGTGGCGGGAATTGCGTGGTATCTGGGCGATCGTGAGACGGTTAAAGCGATGGTGGAATTGGCGCGCAGTAAAATTGCGCTGCAAATCCGTGCCGATGGCAGCCAGCCAGCAGAGTTAGCGCGCACACGCTCCTTCCATTACAGCTACTTCAATCTGCAGGCGCTGACGGCATTGGCGCACTTGGCCGGTAAAGCAGGATTGGGTGATTTGTGGCATAGCAGGCAACAGCAAAGCGGTTCGTTGCTGGATGCGCTGGACATGATGGCGCCGTACAGCGATGCCAGTAAAGTCTGGCCGTGGAAAAACCGCGATCGGGTGAGCCAACGCATCATTCCCTTGCTTTCAATGGCCGACAACAGTTTGCAGCAGCCGCGTTATCAGCAGTGGATCAGGCAGACGCATTGGAAAGATCAAAACAGCGGGGCGGTGATGCAGGCACAGCGCGATACCTGGCTGCTTTCGCTGCCTTATCAGCAGCCATAAAAAAGGCCAGCATTCGCTGGCCTTTTTTCAAATGCGAACCATTATTTATTGCGGGTCAGCTGATCGAGGTCTGATTCGATCTCGGCGATCTTGTTAGAAACCACGCTTTCCAGATGGCGCAGATCCGCCAGAATTTTACGCTTCAGATCCACTTCAACCTGGTCGCGCTGGCAAATCTGGTCCAGCTCATCGATCACGTAACGCAGGTTCGGGCTGATTTCCTGCACTTCTTTGTAACCCTGGCTGGTGTGATCGGCGACGACGGTTTTGCGCTGACGTGGGTATTTGAATTTCACGCTTTTCGCGAAGAATTCACCTTTGTCTTTGCGGAAGTAGATTTTAAGAATATCGTTGTTAGCTTCCTGACGCAGGCTGTAACGGTCGATGTCTTCAGGAGAGCTGATACCTAAGCTTTTCAGGTTGTCGTACATAGCGTTTATATTCCATCTAAGAGTGGGTGAGCGCGCAGGACTATCATCATCATTCGGGATGCAGCAGAAACGCGGCAACCGGAACGCTTACGGCATACTTAATCAACTGTAGACACAAAAACCGGGATGAAAAGTGCGCGACCGGAGTTAACTTGGCGCGGATTATGAACTGTTTGAAAAATAAACGCACGTGTTAATTCGCGGCGCGAAACAGGTAATTCAGGCTGGAGTGTAAACAAATAATTACGGGCCTGTAGCCAGGCCCGTCGGGAAGATTTACAGGCAGGAAAAGCTTAGTCGATGCTGCGCAGCAATTCGTTAATGCCTGTTTTGCTAAGGGTTTTAGCGTCAACTTTCTTCACGATCACCGCGCAATACAGGCTGTAGCTACCGTCTTTTGATGGCAGGTTGCCTGAAACCACTACCGAACCCGCCGGTACGCGGCCGTAATGCACTTCGCCGGTTTCGCGGTCAAAGATTTTGGTGCTCTGGCCGATGTAAACGCCCATTGAGATCACTGAACCTTCTTCAACAATCACGCCTTCAACGATTTCTGAGCGCGCGCCGATGAAGCAGTTATCTTCGATGATGGTTGGATTGGCCTGCAGCGGCTCCAGCACGCCACCGATGCCCACGCCGCCTGACAGGTGGACGTTTTTACCGATCTGCGCGCAAGAACCTACGGTCGCCCAGGTATCAACCATGGTGCCTTCATCAACGTAAGCGCCGATGTTGACGTAAGAAGGCATCAGCACGGTGTTACGCGCGATGAATGCGCCCTGACGCACAGCAGCCGGTGGCACTACGCGGAAACCAGCGTTTTTGAAACGTGCTTCATCCCAGCCCGCAAACTTCATTGGCACTTTGTCGTAGAAGCGGGTTTCAGAACCTTCCATGACCTGGTTGTCGTTGATGCGGAATGACAACAGCACCGCTTTCTTCAGCCACTGATGCGTTACCCACTCACCGTTGATCTTTTCAGACACGCGCAGTTCACCGCTATCCAGCAGGCCGATAACCTGGGTGATAGCATCGCGGGTCGCGCTGTCTACGCCAGATGGCGTGATGTCGGCGCGGCGCTCAAAGGCAGATTCGATAACGCTCTGTAACTGTTGCATATTTATTTCCTGATTCTGTCATAACGGATGTCCGTAAATTCGGACATGATTAATATGTCTACCCTAAATCATTCAAGCTGCAGGAAGGCGGCGACGCAGCGAGAGCCTGGGAGCATACATCAGTATGTGACCAGGTCGAGCGAGGAAAGCCAACGCCCCTGCGGTTTGAATGATGACGGGTAGATCACAGTTTATCGTTTGGATTAAGGGCCTCTGTCAACCTCTGTTGCAACACATTGCGCATTTCCACCCCAAGCGCACGCCGCTCACTATCGGCGAGGATGAAAAGATCTTCCACCCGTTCACCAATCGTACTGATGCGTGCGCCATGCAGCGACACGCCCAAATCGGCAAACACTTCACCCACGCGCGCCAGCAAGCCGGGCTGATCGAGCGCGACCAATTCCAGATAGCTGCGGCGGTCGGTGTGCGTCGGCAGGAAATTGACTTCGGTATCGACACTGAAATGCTTGAGGCGCGCGGACTGACGGCGCGTGCGCGGCGGCACCCATTCGTTTTGCGTGATGGCTTGTTCCAGCGCCTGAATGATCAGCGGATGGCGATCGGCGGCCAGCGGGCTGCCATCTGGCTCCAGCACAATAAAGGTGTCCATTGCCATGCCATCGCGGCTGGTAAAGATCTGCGCATCATGCACGCTGAGATTGCGGCGATCCAACTCGCCGGCCACCGCGGCAAACAGGTGCGGACGATCCGGGCTCCAGATAAAGATCTCGGTACCGCCGCGTGTGGCCTGCGGGCTGACCAGCACCAGCGGTTTGTTGAGATCGTGGTGAATCAAATGGCGCGCATGCCAGGCGAGCTGATTCGGCGTGTGGCGCAGGAAATAGTCGGCGCGGCAACGGCTCCAGATATGGTGCAAACGCTCTTCGTCGAGGTTTTCCATGCGCAGCAGCGCCAGTGCTTGCAAGCGATGATGACGTACGCGTTCGCGCAGATCCGGGCTGTTTTCCATGCCGCGGCGCAGCTGTTTTTCGGTGGCGAAGAACAGCTCGCGCAACAGGCTCTGCTTCCAGCTATTCCACAAGCTTTCATTGGTGGCGCAGATATCGGAAACCGTCAGGCACGCCAGATAGCGCAGACGGTTTTCGTTCTGCATCACTTCGGCGAACTGCTGAATGACAGTCGGATCCTGAATGTCGCGGCGCTGCGCAGTGACTGACATCAATAAATGATGGCGAACCAGCCAGGCAACCAGCTGGGTTTCGCGGGAGTTGAGGCCATGTAATTCGGCGAAGTCGAGCGCATCCTGCGCGCCGAGAATCGAGTGATCGCCGTTGCGGCCTTTGGCGATATCGTGCAGCAGCGCGGCCATCAGCAACAGTTCCGGTTGCGGCAGGCGCGGCCAGAGTTCAACGCACAGCGGATGCATCGGGCGCGTGGCTTCGTCGGCAAAACTTTCCAGCTTTTGCAGCACGCGAATGGTGTGCTCATCCACCGTGTAAGCGTGGAACAGATCGAACTGCATCTGGCCGACGATGTTGCCCCACAGCGGCGTATACGCCCACAACACGCTGTGACGATGCATCGGCACCAGCGCGCGCTTTACCGCACCCGGATGGCGCAGAATCGCCATAAAGGTTTCACGCGCTTCAGGAATCTGGCACAGCGGCTGTTTAAGATGGCGACGCGCATAGCGCAGCTGCCGCAGCGTGGTGGAGTAGATGCCTTTGATGTTTTCGTTACGCACCATCACGTAGAACATCCGCAGGATGGCTTGCGGCTCACGTTCAAACAGCGTGAGATCGCGCAGGTCGATCAGGTCACCGCGAATCTGGAAGTCGTCATCAATGTTGCGCGGCTTTTCGGTGGTCGACAGCGCCAGAATCGCTTCATCGAACAGCTGCAGCAGCATCTGATTGAGTTCGCCGATGCGGCGCGTGACGCGGTAGAAGTCCTTCATCATGCGCTCAACCGGCTCGTTGACTTCGCCCAGATAGTTGAGGCGCTGAGCGACGGTCAGCTGGCGATCGAACAGCAGGCGGTTGTCATAACGCGTCAGCGTTAAGTGCAGCGCAAAACGAATGCGCCACAAAAATTCCTGACACTCATTGATTTCATTGCGTTCCGCTTCGGTAATAAAGCCGAATCCGACCATTTCATCCATGGTGGTGGCGCCAAAGTGACGGCGCGCCACCCATTGCAGCGTGTGAATGTCGCGCAGGCCGCCGGGGCTGCTTTTGATATCCGGTTCGAGGTTATAACTGGTGCCGTGATAACGCTGGTGGCGCTCCTGCTGCTCTTCAATTTTGGCGGCGAAGAAGCGTGACGACGGCCAGAAGCCATCGCTGAAGATGTTCTTTTGCAGTTCGAGAAACAGCGCTACATCGCCGGTGAGCATGCGCGATTCGATCAGGTTGGTGGCGACCGTAAGATCGGATAAGCCTTCCAGCAGGCACTCTTCCAGCGTACGTACGCTGTGACCGACTTCCAGCTTCAAATCCCACATCAGCGTTAACAGCTCGCTGGTGCGCTGCGCGGCCGCGTCATCCAGCGGCTGGCGGCTGAGGATCAGAACATCAATATCGGAGAGCGGATGCAGTTCGCCGCGACCATAGCCGCCAACGGCAACCAGCGCGATCTCCTTCATCTGGTCGAAACCAAAGAAGCGCCACAGGCGACGCAATAAGCGGTCGATAAACAGCGTGCGCGCATCAATCAGGGATTCGATATCGGTGCCCGCATCAAATGCGATACCCAGATGCTGCTGGAATTGCTCGAGATACTGTTTGATCTTGTCGCGCGTCAGGGCGTCATCGGGCCAGCTGGCGGGGGAATCGGTCAGGCCTTTGTGTACTGCTTCGGTCACGCTACCACTCATCAACATGCCTCTTCATTACGCACATAAAAAAGGCCAGCTATAAGCCGGCCTGGTACTGTCAGCGAGATGATTACGCGACGTTTTCGAGCACCGCTGGAATGGTGTCGTCTTCACGCAGCGTCAGAATCTCACAGCCGTTTTCTGTCACCACAATAGTATGCTCATACTGCGCGGACAAGCTGCGATCTTTGGTTTTCACGGTCCAGCCATCCTTCATGGTGCGGATGCGGTAATCACCGGCATTGACCATTGGTTCGATGGTGAAGGTCATGCCCGCTTGCAACACCACGCCGCTGTCATCCGCGTCGTAATGCAGGACCTGCGGCTCTTCGTGGAAGCCTTTGCCGATGCCGTGACCGCAATATTCGCGCACCACGGAGAAATCTTGCGCTTCGACATACTGCTGAATCGCGCGGCCCAGCTCACGCAGACGAATACCTGGTTTCACCAAACGTAACGCGATATAGAGACTTTCCTGGGTAACGCGACACAGGCGCTCGCCCTGAATGGTCGCTTTACCGACGATGAACATTTTTGAGGTATCGCCGTGATACTCATCTTTGATCACCGTGACATCGACGTTCACCACGTCGCCATCCTTCAGCACGCGATCGTCGCTCGGAATACCGTGACATACCACTTCATTCACCGAAATACACACTGATTTCGGGAAGCCGTGATAGCCGAGGCAGGCAGAAATCGCCTGCTGCTTCTGCGTGATGTGTTCGTGGCAGAGACGATCCAGTTCACCGGTGGTGACGCCAGGCACCACGTGCGGTGCAATCATCTCCAGCACTTCAGCGGCAAGACGGCCCGCCACGCGCATTTTTTCGATTTCTTCAGGGGTTTTAATTGAAATAGCCATTAAATTAATCCGCAATCGTCGAAATTTTCGACAATAATGAGTTCTGTGGCAGTCATGTTAGCAGCCAGCAAAAGGGCTGCCAAATGGCGATTGTCTGCGCCTGCGGCGCTCAACTACTATTGGCGTATTCCTGCGCATTGTGGTATAAAGCGCGCCGACGATTCTCTGTCACCGACGTTTGGCTGGCAGGAAACGCATAAAACTCATTATGTGTACTAAAACACACATGTATCGACACATACGCCGGGGTGCCTTGAAAGAGGTCGGTCGTATGGGATACATGGAGGCCCAACCCCAAATCAAACTTTAGAGGTAATCATGGCAACTGTTTCAATGCGCGACATGCTCAAGGCTGGTGTTCACTTTGGTCACCAGACCCGTTACTGGAACCCGAAAATGAAGCCATTCATCTTCGGCGCACGTAACAAGGTTCACATCATCAACCTCGAGCAGACTGTGCCAATGTTCAACGACGCTCTGGCTGAGTTGAAAAAGATCTCTTCCCGTAAAGGTAAGATTCTGATCGTTGGTACTAAGCGCGCTGCTGCCGAAGCGGTAAAAGAGTCAGCTCTGAGCTGCGACCAGTTCTTCGTAAACCACCGCTGGTTGGGTGGCATGCTGACTAACTGGAAAACCGTTCGTCAGTCAATCAAACGCCTGAAAGATCTTGAGTCTCAGTCTCAGGACGGTACTTTCGACAAACTGACCAAGAAAGAAGCGCTGATGCGCACTCGCGAACTGGCCAAGCTGGAAAACAGCCTGGGCGGTATCAAAGATATGGGCGGTCTGCCGGATGCACTGTTCGTTGTTGACGCTGATCACGAGCACATCGCTATCAAAGAAGCAAACAACCTGGGTATCCCAGTATTTGCTATCGTTGATACCAACTCTGATCCAGACGGCGTTGACTTCGTTATCCCAGGTAACGACGATGCGATCCGTGCTGTAAGCCTGTACCTGACTGCCGTTGCCACTACCGTGCGCGAAGGCCGTTCACAGGATCTGGCTGAGCAGGCTGAAGAAGCTGCTGAAGCTTAATAAGGTTCGCTCTTTCTAAGAGCCCTTAGACATCAGATGTTATCTGTTAAGGGGGCCGTTCAGGCCCCTTTATTTTATCTAAGTCTGTCACGCTCACTGCAGAGCGAGCGGGGCAGAGTAAATTTTCCGCAACAAGTTTCTGACAGTGTGTGAGCACACAGAGACGAATCGAGGATTCTGGAATGGCTGATATTACCGCTGCATTGGTAAAAGAACTGCGTGAGCGTACTGGCGCAGGCATGATGGACTGCAAAAAAGCGCTGACCGAAGCGAACGGCGACATCGAGCTGGCGATTGAGAACATGCGCAAATCTGGCGCAATCAAAGCCGCTAAGAAAGCAGGCAACGTTGCTGCTGATGGCGTGATCAAAACCAAAATCGCTGACGGCTTCGCGGCGATCCTGGAAGTAAACTGCCAGACCGACTTCGTTGCTAAAGATGGCGGTTTCCTGGCGTTTGTTGAAAAGGTTCTGGATGCAGCTGTCGCTGGCAAAGTTACCGATGTGGAAGTTCTGAAAGCGCAGTTCGAAGAAGAACGCGTAGCGCTGGTTGCGAAAATCGGTGAGAACATCAACATCCGTCGTGTTGCTATCCTGGAAGGCGCTGAGCTGAACAGCTATCAGCATGGCGCACGTATCGGTGTGGTTGTTTCTACCACCGGTGCTGACGAAGAACTGAGCAAGCAAGTTGCTATGCACATCGCTGCAAGCAAGCCAGAATTCGTTAAGCCAGAAAACGTGTCTGCAGACGTGGTTGAGAAAGAGTACCAGGTTCAGCTGGACATCGCCATGCAGTCTGGCAAGCCAAAAGAAATCGCAGAGAAAATGGTTGAAGGCCGCATGAAGAAATTCACCGGCGAAGTTTCTCTGACCGGCCAGGCTTTCGTTATCGATCCAAGCAAAACCGTTGGCCAGGCGTTGAAAGAGAAAAACGCTGACGTCATCAACTTCATCCGCTTCGAAGTGGGTGAAGGCATTGAGAAAGTTGAAGCTGACTTCGCAGCAGAAGTTGCTGCAATGTCCAAACAGTCTTAATGGTCCGAAAGAACCGCCACAAGGCGGTTCTTTTTTGTCTGCGATTTAGTGCAGCACTTTCAGTCTCATCCCAATAGCTTTTCTCGCGGGCTTTACGGATGATCGACCAGATTTTACTTCTCCTTTTCATCATATCTTCCAGGAAGAACTGACCATGGCGACCAACGCAAAACCTGTATATCAACGTATCCTGCTAAAACTGAGTGGCGAAGCACTGCAAGGTGCCGAAGGTTTTGGCATCGACGCGAGCGTGCTTGACCGCATGGCGCAAGAGGTTAAAGAGCTGGTTGAATTGGGCATTCAGGTGGGTGTGGTTATTGGTGGCGGTAACCTGTTCCGCGGCGCAGGTCTGGCCCAGGCGGGCATGAACCGTGTGGTCGGCGACCATATGGGCATGCTGGCAACAGTAATGAATGGCCTGGCAATGCGTGATGCGCTGCACCGTGCGTATGTCAATGCGCGCCTGATGTCAGCGATTCCGCTGAACGGCGTGTGTGATAACTACAGCTGGGCAGAAGCGATCAGTCTGCTGCGCAATAACCGCGTCGTGATCTTCGCGGCCGGTACCGGCAACCCGTTCTTTACCACTGACTCTGCAGCTTGCCTGCGCGGCATCGAAATCGAAGCCGACGTGGTACTGAAAGCCACCAAAGTAGACGGCGTCTACTCTGAAGATCCGGTGAAAAACCCGGATGCCACGCTGTATGACCAACTGAGCTATGCAGAAGTGTTGGATAAAGAGCTCAAAGTGATGGATCTCGCCGCCTTTACGCTGGCGCGTGACCATAAACTGCCTATCCGCGTCTTCAACATGAACAAGCCAGGCGCATTGCGTCGCGTCGTGATGGGTGAAAAAGAAGGCACCCTGATTACGCATTAATACCCGACGCACGTTAAAATAAGGTATATTCTTTTGCCGCGATGCTCTGGCATCGCGCAGCAATTAGGATGATCGATGTTTATCGATACCGCTTCCGGTTAGCCCGGAAATGGCCAGGTCAACCGAATTCAAGGGTTTCAACGTGATTAACGACATTAAAAAAGATGCAGACACGCGCATGGAAAAATGTGTGGATGCATTTAAAAACAACATCAGCAAAATCCGCACCGGCCGTGCTTCGCCTTCACTGCTCGACGGCATTGTGGTTCCTTATTACGGTACACCTACGCCGCTGCGTCAGTTGGCTAGCGTGACGGTAGAGGATTCACGTACGTTGAAAATCAACGTATTTGATCGCTCGCTGAGCGCTGCTGTTGAGAAAGCGATTATGACGTCTGATTTGGGTCTGAACCCAAGCTCAGCCGGTAGCGATATTCGTGTACCGCTGCCAGCGCTGACCGAAGAGCGTCGTAAAGATCTGATCAAGATCGTACGTGGCGAAGCTGAGCAGGGCCGTGTATCTGTACGTAACGTCCGTCGTGACGCGAACGACAAGATCAAAGCGCTGCTGAAAGACAAAGAGATCAGCGAAGACGACGAACGTCGTACGCAGGATGAGATCCAGAAAATGACCGATGCGCACATCAAGAGTGTTGATGCGGCATTGGCCGATAAAGAAAAGGAACTGATGGACTTCTAATTCCATCAACTGCTTTTCAAAACGCCGTTCAGAGACGAGACGTGTTCGACTCTGGCGGCGTTTTACATTGTGTCCGGCGCTGTTGCGGACACCCTCCACGACTTCACAGGGATAGCATGATGAAGCGATTAACTCTGCTGGGTTCGACCGGCTCCATTGGTACCAGTACGCTGGCGGTGATTGCCGCAAATCCTGAACTTTATCAGGTGACCGCGCTGGTAGCCGGCCAGAATGTGGCGTTGATGGCCGAGCAATGCCTGCAATTCCAGCCGCGCTATGCTGCGATGTCCGACGAGAAATCTGCCCAAGCGCTGCGTGAGCGACTGAAAGCACTCAACGTTAATACCGAAGTGCTCTCCGGCGTTCAGGCTGCCTGCGAACTGGCCGCGCTGGATGATGTGGATCAGGTGATGGCGGCGATTGTTGGCGCCTCAGGTTTACAGCCTACCATGGCCGCCATTCGTGCCGGCAAAACCGTGCTGCTGGCCAACAAAGAATCGCTTGTCACATGCGGCCGTCTGTTTATGGAGGCGGTACGCCAACATCAGGTGCAATTGCTACCCGTCGATAGTGAGCACAACGCCATTTTTCAGAGTTTACCCGCTTCCATACAGCATCAGTTGGGGTACGCTGATCTACGGGGGAACGGCATCGAGTCGATTCTCCTTACGGGATCGGGTGGTCCTTTTCGTGACACGCCATTAGCCGATTTAGCCGGTATGTCGCCGGATCAGGCCTGTGCGCATCCGAACTGGTCAATGGGGCGTAAAATCTCCGTTGATTCGGCCACCATGATGAATAAAGGTCTTGAATACATTGAAGCCCGCTGGCTGTTTAATGCGACTGACGCGCAGATGGAGGTGATCCTGCATCCGCAGTCGGTTATCCATTCGATGGTGCGTTATTGCGACGGCAGTGTGCTGGCGCAACTGGGCTCTCCGGATATGCGGACGCCTATCGCGCACAGCATGGCATGGCCAGCACGTATCTCTGCGGGCGTAACGCCGCTCGACTTCACTCGCATGAAGTCGTTGACGTTTGCCGAGCCGGACTACGAGCGCTATCCCTGCCTGAAGCTTGCGATTGATGCCTGTGCCACAGGTCAGGCCGCGACGACCTCGCTGAACGCAGCGAATGAAGTGGCGGTGGCAGCTTTTCTGCAGCACCAGATTCGCTTTACCGATATCGCTGCCATCAACAGCGAAGTGCTGGCGTCCCTGAGCTGTCAGGAGCCGGGCAGCATTGACGAGGTGATGGAGATTGATCGGTTAGCGCGCGTGCGTGCCAATGAATTGTTGCCGCGCTTTCGTTTAGCAGGTTGATAGTTCCCGCTATTTGTTCGCTCTGGGTGAAAATGGTATAGTCGCTCGCTCGCGTTTCACAGCCCGACATTGTTTCGATGTCATCTGGCGTGTTTGCCGGAGTTTGCTGCAGGCGCAATGTATTCAGAAACCACAGCATTTCTGATGAAAGGAATTATTACGCGTTATGTCGTCCAACAATCACAACACAATCGATGACGAGTCGTACTGCACGCCACGTCACGTGGCCATCATTATGGATGGTAATGGTCGCTGGGCAAAAAATCAGGGCAAACTGCGTATTTCAGGCCACAAAGCCGGGGTAAAATCAGTACGCCGGGCTGTCAGCTTTGCGGTTAGCCATAAACTGGAAGCGCTCACGCTTTATGCGTTCAGCAGTGAAAACTGGAGCCGTCCGATTCAGGAAGTGACAGCATTAATGGAGTTGTTTGTCTGGGCGCTCGACAGCGAAGTCAAAAGCCTGCACAAGCACAATGTGCGTCTGCGCATTATTGGTGATATCAGTCGTTTCAATAACCGTATTCAGGAACGTATTCGCCGCGCCGAGGAACTGACTCAGCAAAATAATGGACTGACCCTTAACATTGCTGCCAACTATGGCGGCCGTTGGGATATTATCCAGGGTGCCAGAAAATTGGCCGAACAGGTTCAGGAAGGTTTACTGCGTCCTGACCAGATTACCGAAGAAAGCCTGGCTCCGTATCTGTGTATGCAGGAGCTGGCGCCAGTGGATTTAGTGATAAGGACCGGGGGAGAGCATCGGATTAGCAACTTCCTGCTGTGGCAAATCGCCTATGCTGAGTTTTGGTTTACCGATGTTCTTTGGCCTGATTTTGATGAAAACGTTTTTGAAGGTGCACTGAATGCATTCTCTACGCGGGAGCGACGCTATGGCGGTACTGCACCAGGCGGCGCCTAAGCAATTTGGGGGTAACCTTTGCTGAAGTCTCGTCTGATTACCGCGTTAATTTTGATTCCGCTGGTGATCGCTGCACTGTTCTGGTTACCCCTGTCCGGTTTTGCGATTATCACTATCATCATCTGCATGCTTGCCGCCTGGGAATGGGGGCAATTTGCCGGCATGAAAACGCGTCAGCAACGTATCTGGCTCGCCGTGCTATGCGGTCTGTTGCTGTCCGCGATGCTTTTTACTCTTGAACCCTATCAACGCAATCTGCACCAATTTCAGATGGAAGGCTCGCTCTGGGCATCGCTGGTGTGGTGGATTGCCGCGCTCATCTTAGTACTGTTCTATCCTGCCTCTGCTGCCTTGTGGCGTCATTCGCGTGCGCTGCGCCTGCTGTTTGGCCTGCTCACCTTGATTCCCTTCTTCTGGGGGATGATGGCGCTGCGTCAGTATCATTACGATACCGATCATTTCGCCGGCGCATGGTGGCTGCTGTTCGTGATGTTCCTCGTCTGGGGCGCAGATTCTGGTGCTTACATGTTTGGCCGTCTGTTTGGCAAACATAAGCTGGCTCCGAAAGTCTCTCCGGGTAAAACCTGGGAAGGTTTCTTCGGCGGCCTGTTGTCATCTGCCATCATCGCCTGGCTGTTTGCCCTGCTGGCACCGCTTTCGGTTGCGCCGGGCACGCTGATTATCTGCGCGGTGATTGCCACGCTGGCATCGGTATTGGGCGACCTGACAGAAAGTATGTTCAAGCGTGAAGCGGGCATTAAAGACAGCGGTAACTTGATTCCGGGGCACGGTGGTATTCTCGATCGTATTGATAGCCTGACTGCTGCGGTGCCGGTGTTTGCCTGCCTGCTGCTGTTGGTGTTCCGCACCCTCTGAGGATAGCCGACGATGTTGAGTATACTCTGGAGTTTTGCCGCCTTTATCGTGGCGCTTGGCGTGCTGATTACCGTGCACGAGTTTGGCCATTTCTGGGTGGCGCGCCGCTGCGGTGTCAAAGTTGAACGTTTCTCGATTGGCTTTGGTAAAGCGCTGTGGCGTCGCAGCGATCGTCAGGGCACCGAATATGTCATCGCGCTGATTCCGCTCGGCGGCTACGTCAAAATGCTCGACGAACGCGTTGAGAGCGTTCCCGCCGAACTGCGTCACCAAGCCTTCAATAATAAAACCGTGCTGCAACGTGCGTCGATTATCGCAGCCGGTCCTATCGCTAATTTCATCTTCGCCATCTTTGCTTATTGGGCCGTGTTTATTCACGGCGTGCCGGGTGTGCGCCCCGTAGTTGGTGAAATTCTGAACGGTTCCGTCGCTGCTGAAGCGCAAATTACCTCCGGCATGGAACTTAAAGCGGTAGATGGTATCGAAACGCCTGATTGGGATGCAGTGCGTATGGCGCTGATCGGTAAAATCGGCGACAGCGATGCCACGCTTACCGTCTCGCAATTTGGCGAAGAAGCCACGCAGCAAAAGCAATTAAATTTGCGCGATTGGCAATTTGAGCCTGATAAACAGGATCCGGTGGTCGCTTTAGGTATTCGTCCACGTGGGCCGCAGATTGAAACGACCTTAGCTGAAGTTCAGGCAAACTCACCGGCAAGCAATGCTGGTTTGCAAGCGGGCGATAGGATCGTTAAAGTCGATGGTCAGCCATTGTCACAGTGGCAGGCTTTTGCGGCACAGGTGCGGGATAATCCGGGCAAAAACATGGCGCTAGACATCGAGCGCAACGGCGAACCTGTGGCGTTGACGTTAACGCCGGAAGCGAAACCGGGCAAGGAAGCGGAAGGCTTCGCGGGTGTCATTCCGCGTGTGATTCCGCTGCCTGATGAGTACAAAACGGTAAGGCAGTATGGGCCTTTTGCGGCGATCGGCGAAGCAAGTGTAAAAACCTGGCAGCTGATGAAGCTAACGGTCTCCATGCTGGGCAAGTTGATAATCGGGGATGTGAAGCTGAATAACCTGAGCGGGCCGATTTCGATCGCGCAGGGTGCCGGGTTATCAGCAGAGTACGGGGTGATTTATTACCTGATGTTCCTGGCGCTTATCAGCGTCAACCTGGGCATCATTAACCTGTTCCCTCTGCCGGTTTTAGATGGTGGTCATCTGCTCTTTCTGGCGATCGAAAAGATCAAAGGTGGACCGGTGTCCGAGCGAGTTCAGGACTTTAGTTATCGCATTGGCTCAATCTTGCTAGTGCTGTTAATGGGGCTTGCACTTTTCAATGATTTCTCTCGTTTGTAATAGCTGGAACGCATACAGACGCGGGATGTGTTAGGAAAACGCATAACAACGATGGCGATGAAAAAGTTGCTCATAGCGTCGCTGCTGTTTAGCAGCGCCACCGTTTACGGTGCAGACGATTTCGTAGTGAAGGACATTCATTTCGAAGGTCTCCAGCGAGTCGCCGTCGGCGCGGCTCTGCTCAGCATGCCGGTTCGTGTCGGTGATACGGTGAATGACGATGACGTCAGAAATACCATTCGCTCACTGTTCGCCACCGGTAACTTTGAAGATGTGCAGGTTCTGCGTGACGGTACCACCCTGATTGTTCAGGTGAAAGAGCGTCCGACCATTGCCAACATCACTTTCTCCGGCAACAAAGCGGTGAAAGAAGATCAGCTGAAACAGAACCTCGAAGCGTCTGGCGTGCGCGTTGGCGAAGCGCTGGACCGCACCACGCTCTCTTCAATCGAGAAGGGCCTGGAAGACTTCTATTACAGCGTCGGTAAATACACCGCCAGCGTCAAAGCCATTGCTACGCCGCTGCCGCGCAACCGTGTGGATCTGAAATTCGTCTTCCAGGAAGGCGTTTCAGCACAGATCCAGCAGATCAACATCGTCGGCAATAAAGCATTTAGCTCTGACGAACTGATCTCGCGCTTCTCACTGCGTGATGAAGTGCCATGGTGGAACGTGGTGGGCGATCGCAAATACCAGAAGCAGAAGTTAGCGGGCGATCTCGAAACCCTGCGCAGCTTCTATCTGGATCGCGGTTATGCGCGTTTCAACATCGATTCTACGCAGGTGAGCCTGACGCCAGATAAGAAAGGCATCTACATCACCGTGAACATCAACGAAGGCGATCAGTACAACATTGCCGGCGTGATCGTGAACGGCAGCATGGCGGGCCATTCTGCTGAAATCGAAAAGATGACCAGAATTCCAGCGGGTGAGCTGTATAACGGCACCAAAGTCACCCAAATGGAAGATGACATCAAGAAATTGCTGGGCCGCTACGGTTACGCCTATCCGCGCGTAATGACCCAGCCAGAAATTAATGATGCTGACAAAACCGTCAAGCTGCATATCAACGTGGATGCGGGCAACCGTTACTACGTGCGTAAAGTGCGCTTTGAAGGTAACGACACCTCAAAAGATTCCGTGTTGCGCCGTGAAATGCGCCAGATGGAAGGTGCCTGGTTGGGCAGTGATCTCGTCGATCAGGGTAAAGAGCGTCTGAACCGTACCGGTTACTTCGAAACCGTGGATGTGGATACGCAACGCGTTCCAGGTGCACCAGACCAGGTTGATGTGGTCTACAAGGTGAAAGAGCGTAACACTGGTACCTTCAACTTTGGTGTTGGTTACGGTACTGAAAGTGGCGTGAGCTTCCAGGTGGGTGTGACCCAGGAAAACTGGCTCGGCACCGGCAACACCGTTGGCATTAGCGGCACTAAAAACGATTACCAGACCTATGCTGAGTTCTCATTGACCGATCCGTACTTCACGGTCGACGGTGTGAGCCTTGGTGGTCGTTTGTTCTATAACGACTTTAAAGCCGATGACGCGGATCTGTCTGACTATACCAACAAAAGTTATGGTCTTGACGGTACGCTTGGCTTCCCGGTCAACGAAAACAACACCCTGCGTGTTGGTTTAGGTTACGTGCATAACGACCTCTCCAACATGCGTCCACAGGTGGCGATGTGGCGTTATCTGGATTCAGTCGGTCGTCATCAAGGCTTGAATGATGATGGTGATTTCTCTGCAGATGATTTCACCTTTAACTACGGTTGGACCTATAACACCTTAGACCGCGGCTTCTTCCCAACGCGCGGTAACCGTACCAACCTGAACGGTAAAGTGACGATTCCAGGCTCTGATAACGCGTTCTACAAAGCGACATTGGATAGCCAGCAATATGTGCCGCTGAACCGCGACGGTACATGGGTAGTATTAGGCCGTGGCCGTGTTGGATATGGTGACGGACTTAATGGTAAAGAGATGCCGTTCTATGAGAACTTCTACGGCGGTGGCTCGAGCACAGTGCGTGGCTTCCAGTCCAATACCATTGGTCCTAAAGCTGCGTATCTGAACGATGGCTCATCAACCTGTAATCTCTCAGATCCAAACGGCGTCTGTAAGTCGGATGATGCGGTTGGTGGTAACGCCATGGCGATTGCCAGCCTTGAGCTGATCACGCCAACGCCGTTCCTGAGCGAGAAGTATGCGAATTCCGTGCGTACTTCGGTGTTTATGGATGCCGGTACCGTTTGGGATACCAAATGGCAGAACACCGCGGAAACACGCGCGGCGGGTGTGCCAGATTACAGCGATCCTAATAACATTCGCGTCTCTGCCGGTGTGGCACTGCAGTGGATGTCACCGTTAGGACCGCTGGTATTCTCATACGCCCAGCCGATGAAGAAAGTCGAGGGAGACAAGTCAGAGCAATTCCAGTTTAACATTGGTAAAACCTGGTAAGGCTCTGAGCAGGGAAGTGAAAATACCGTCTTGCACGCGTGCTGCCTGATAATGCGGCACGCTGCAAACACACACGTTGAGGTAAGGAGTTTATAGTGAAAAAGTTGTTCTGTGCTGCTGCTCTGGGTGTTGCGTTAGCTGCTTCTGCGGGTGCCCAAGCGGCTGATAAAGTTGCCGTCGTGAACCTGAGCCAGGTTTTCCAGCAGTCTCCGCAGCGTGCTGCTGTTGCTAAACAGCTTGAAGGTGAATTCCAGAGCCGCGCCTCTGATCTCCAGTCTCAGCAGCAGAAGATCCAGCAAGAAATTCAGGATCTGCAGCGTAATGCATCGACCATGAAAGCGAGCGACCGCACCAAGAAAGAGAAGCAAATCTCTTCTGAGCGTGCTGCCTTTGAACAAAAAGCACAGGCTTTTGACAAAGACAACCAAACTCGTCAGATGCAGGAGCGTAACAAGCTGCTGGCTAAAATCCAGACCGCTGTTCAGTCTGTAGCGAAAAGCGAAGGTTACGATCTGGTTCTGGACTCTCAGGCCGTGCTGTACTCTTCTTCTGATGCTAAAGACATCACTGCTGACGTTGTAAAACAGGTTAAATAATTGATGTCATCAATTCGACTGGCTGATTTAGCCCAGCAGTTGGATGCAGAATTGCACGGAGATGGCGATATCGTCATCTCCGGCATTGCTTCTATGCAATCCGCCACAACTGGCCAAATCACTTTTCTTGCAAACAGCCGCTACCGCGAGCAGCTCGCTACTATCCAGGCTTCAGCCGTGGTGCTGACGGAAGCGGATCTGGAGTGGTGTAAAACGGCCGCCCTGGTGGTGAAAAATCCTTACTTAACTTATGCCCGCATGGCACAACTGCTGGACACCACGCCGCAGCCCGCGCAGAATATCGCGCCCAGTGCGGTGATCGATGCAACGGCTAAGCTGGGTAAGAATGTTTCGGTAGGCGCAAATGCGGTGATCGAGTCCGGCGTAGAGCTGGGTGACGACGTCGTTATTGGTGCAGGATGTTTTGTTGGTAAGCAGACGCGTATCGGTCGCGGCTCACGTTTGTGGGCTAACATCACGATTTATCACGAGATCCAGATCGGTCAGGATTGTCTGATTCAGTCGGGCACCGTTATTGGTGCTGATGGTTTCGGCTATGCTAACGATCGCGGCAATTGGGTGAAAATCCCACAGCTGGGTACCGTAGTGATTGGTAATCGGGTAGAAATTGGTGCCTGTACCACCATCGATCGCGGCGCGCTGGATAACACTCTGATCGGCAATGGTGTTATCATAGACAACCAGTGTCAGATTGCGCACAACGTCGTGATTGGTGATAACACCGCAGTTGCGGGTGGTGTGATCATGGCGGGTAGTCTGAAGATTGGACGTTACTGTATGATTGGCGGCGCCAGCGTCATTAACGGCCATATGGAAATCTGTGACAAAGTGACCGTAACGGGCATGGGCATGGTAATGCGCCCCATCACAGAGCCAGGCGTGTATTCGTCGGGTATTCCACTGCAACCCAACAAAACCTGGCGTAAAACAGCAGCGCTGGTGATGAACATCGATGAAATAAGCAAACGCTTAAAAGCCATCGAACGTAAGGTCGGCAAAGACGACTAAACGCATCCCACGCTACTCGCTTTCATAACAAGAAGTGTACTTTCTGCCACCTTCGGCTAACCCGAGAATGGCAGCAGGTATCGTAAGAAAGCGAAACGCCCCGAACTAATTTGCGGCCTGCGGAAGATCATTTTGATCGGTGCAGGCCGTGTTATTGTTGCCATCAGATTTTTTAGGACAGGAAGAGTATTTTGACTACTGAAACGCATACTCTGAAAATTGAAGAGATTTTAGAACTGCTGCCACACCGCTATCCTTTCTTGCTGGTTGATCGCGTGCTGGATTTTGAAGAGCATAAATATCTGCGCGCGGTGAAGAACGTTTCTGTTAACGAACCGTTTTTCCAGGGACATTTCCCTGGTAAGCCGATTTTCCCAGGCGTTCTGATTCTGGAAGCGATGGCGCAAGCGACCGGCATTCTGGCGTTCAAAAGCGTTGGAAAACTGGAACCAGGCGAACTCTATTACTTCGCTGGTATCGATGAAGCCCGTTTCAAACGTCCGGTTGTGCCGGGCGATCAGATGATCATGGAAGTGACCTTCGAGAAAACCCGTCGTGGCCTGACGCGCTTTAAAGGCGTGGCGACCGTGGACGGCAAAATTGTCTGTGAAGCGACCATGATGTGTGCCCGTAGCCGGGAGGCATAATAAGTGATTGATTCAACCGCCAATATCCATCCCAGTTCTGTCATTGAAGAGGGTGCCGTGATCGGCGCCAATGTTCACATCGGTCCGTTCTGCTTTATCGGTGCCAATGTGGAAATTGGTGAAGGAACGGTACTCAAATCGCACGTGGTGGTGAACGGCCATACGCGTATCGGCAAAGACAATCAGATCTACCAGTTCGCTTCCATTGGTGAAGTGAACCAGGACCTGAAATATGCGGGCGAACCAACGCGCGTTGAAATTGGCGATCGCAACCGCATCCGCGAGAGCGTCACCATTCATCGAGGCACCACGCAGGGCGGCAATGTGACCAAAGTCGGCAGCGATAACCTGCTGATGGTGAATGCTCACATCGCGCATGACTGCGTGATCGGCAATCGCTGCATCTTTGCTAACAATGCCACGCTGGGCGGTCACGTCACCGTTGATGATTTTGCCATTATCGGCGGTATGACGGCGGTACATCAGTGGTGCACCATTGGTGCTCACGTGATGGTTGGCGGTTGTTCAGGCGTCGCGCAGGATGTGCCGCCTTATGTCATTGCGCAGGGCAACCACGCAACGCCATACGGTATCAACATTGAAGGTCTGAAGCGTCGCGGCTTTAGCAAAGAAGCGCTGCATGCCATTCGCAACGCGTACAAACTGCTGTACCGCAGCGGAAAAACGCTGGATGAAGTGAAACCAGAGATTGAAGAGCTGGCGAAACAACACAGCGAAGTGCAGCCTTTTTATGACTTCTTTGCCCGTTCTACGCGTGGATTGATTCGTTAATCCATGTCAGCGCGTCCCCTAACGATTGCCCTGGTCGCCGGAGAAACCTCCGGCGATATTCTTGGTGCAGGTCTCATCCGGGCGTTAAAAGCGCGCCATCCCAATGCGCGCTTTGTGGGCGTGGCCGGTCCGCTGATGCAGGCCGAAGGCTGCGAAGCCTGGTATGAGATGGAAGAGCTGGCGGTGATGGGCATCGTCGAAGTGCTGGGACGCCTGCGGCGTCTGCTGAAGATTCGTCGTGACCTGACGCAGCGCTTCACCGAACTCAAGCCGGATGTGTTTGTGGGCATTGATGCGCCAGATTTCAACATCACGTTGGAAGGAAGCCTCAAGCGCACGGGCATTCGCACCATTCATTACGTTAGCCCTTCCGTTTGGGCGTGGCGTCAAAAGCGCGTTTTCAAAATCGGCCGCAACACCAATCTGGTGCTAGCATTCCTGCCGTTTGAAAAAGCGTTCTACGATCGTTTTAACGTGCCATGCCGCTTTATCGGCCACACCATGGCTGATGCGATGCCGCTACAGCCCGATAAGCTGGCGGCTCGCCGCGAGTTAGGCATCGCTGAAGAGGCGATTTGCCTTGGCTTGTTGCCGGGCAGTCGTGGTGCGGAAGTGGAAATGCTCAGCGCCGATTTCCTGCGCGCCGCGCAGCTGCTGCGTCAGCGCTATCCAACGTTGGAAATCGTGGTGCCGCTGGTGAATGCCAAACGCCGCGAGCAGTTTGAGCAGATCAAAGCGCAAGTTGCGCCTGAACTGCCGATGCATTTGCTGGATGGCAAAGGTCGTCAGGCGATGCTGGCCAGCGATGCCGCTATTCTTGCATCTGGCACCGCCGCGCTGGAGTGCATGCTGGCGAAATGCCCGATGGTGGTTGGCTATCGTATGAAGCCGTCGACCTTCTGGCTGGCAAAACGTTTGGTAAAAACGCCTTACGTTTCCCTGCCAAATCTGTTAGCCGGTCGCGAGCTGGTAAAAGAGTTGCTACAGGACGAGTGTCAGCCCGAAGCGTTAGCTGCGGCGCTTGAGCCGCTACTGCACGCGGGCCCTGAGCGCGACGCGCTGCTGAAAACCTTCACCGAACTGCATCAACAGATTCGCTGGAATGCCGATGAGCAGGCGGCGGATGCGGTACTGGAGATCATCAATGGCTGAATTTATCTATCCTAACGCGCAGCTGATTGCTGGCGTTGATGAGGTCGGACGCGGTCCGCTGGTTGGCGCAGTGGTGACGGCGGCGGTGATCCTTGATCCCGCCAACCCGATTGTCGGACTGGCCGACTCGAAAAAGCTCTCCGAGAAGCGTCGTCTGGCGCTGTATGACGAGATCAAAGAGAAGGCGCTGGCCTGGAGTCTTGGTCGAGCCGAGCCAGAAGAGATCGATCAGCTCAATATTCTGCACGCCACCATGCTGGCGATGCAGCGCGCGGTCGCGGGTTTGCACATTGCGCCGGACTTCGTCCTCATCGATGGTAACCGTTGTCCCGCGCTGCCGATGCCCTCGCAGGCGGTGGTAAAGGGCGATAGCCTGGTGAAAGAGATCAGTGCTGCTTCGATCATCGCCAAAGTCACGCGCGATCGTGAAATGGCCGAACTGGATCTGCTGTTCCCGCAATATGGTTTTGCGCAGCACAAAGGTTATCCAACCGCGCTGCACATGGAAAAGCTGACGCAGCACGGCGCCACACCTCATCATCGTCGCAGCTTTGCGCCGGTGCGTAACGCCTTGATTGATGCTGACGTGCTGGCAGCCCGCCAGCCAACTACGCTTTAATAGCCTGACGCTGTTTTAACCGGAAACTGATATGGCTGAACCTCGTTTTATACATCTGCGCGTCCACAGCGATTACTCCATGGTTGATGGTCTGGCGAAAACCGGACCTTTAGTCAAGAAGGCGGCTGCGCTGGGCATGCCGGCGATCGCCATTACCGACTACATCAACCTGTGCGGGCTGGTGCGTTTTTACGGTAGTGCGCACGGCGCGGGGATCAAGCCGATTGTCGGTGCTGATTTTCAGGTTGCCAGTGAATTAATGGGCGATGAGCTGACGCAGTTAACGCTGCTGGCGGCCAATAACACCGGTTATCAAAACCTGACCTTGCTGATTTCACGTGCCTATCAGCGCGGTTACGGCATTGCGGGCCCCATCATCGATCGCGACTGGCTGCTGGAACTGGGCGAAGGCCTGATTCTGCTGTCGGGCGGACGTCGTGGCGATGTGGGCCGCAGTCTGCTGCGCGGCAATAGCGCGATGGTCGCGCAGTGTTTGAGCTTTTATCAGGAACACTTCCCAAATCGTTATTACCTCGAATTGATGCGCACCGGTCGCGCCGATGAAGAAGCCTATCTGCATGCCGCCGTCGAGCTGGCGATTGCCGAAGGTATTCCCGTTGTTGCCACCAACGAAGTGTGCTTCCTCAATGAAGAAGATTTTGATGCGCATGAAATCCGCGTGGCGATTCATGACGGCTACACGCTGGACGATCCTAAGCGTCCGCGCAATTACAGTCCTCAGCAATATATGCGCAGTGAAGAGGAGATGTGCGAGCTGTTCTCGGACATCCCGGAAGCGCTGGAAAATAGCGTAGAGATTGCTAAGCGCTGTAACGTGACAGTGCGCCTCGGCGAGTACTTCCTGCCGCAGTTCCCCACCGGTGATATGAGCACCGAAGACTTCCTCGTGGCGAAGTCGCGCGAAGGTCTGGAAGAGCGTATGGAATTCCTCTTCCCGGATGCGGCGGTGCGCGCTGAAAAACGCGTGGAATATGATGAACGTCTGGAGATTGAACTCACCGTTATCAACCAGATGGGCTTTCCCGGCTACTTCCTGATCGTGATGGAGTTTATCCAGTGGTCGAAGGACAACGGCATTCCCGTCGGTCCAGGCCGTGGTTCGGGTGCCGGTTCATTAGTGGCATATGCGCTAAAAATTACCGATATCGATCCGCTGGAATTTGACCTGCTGTTTGAACGTTTCCTGAACCCGGAACGTGTCTCGATGCCTGATTTCGACGTCGACTTCTGCATGGAGAAACGCGATCAGGTGATCGATCACGTGGCCGATATGTATGGACGTGATGCGGTATCGCAGATCATTACGTTCGGTACCATGGCAGCGAAAGCGGTTATTCGCGATGTGGGACGTGTACTCGGCCATCCGTACGGTTTTGTTGATCGTATCTCTAAGCTGATCCCGCCGGATCCAGGCATGACGCTGGAGAAAGCCTTCCTGGCTGAACCGCAGCTGCCGGAGATCTACGAGGCAGATGAAGAGGTGAAAGCGCTGATCGACATGGCGCGCAAACTGGAAGGTGTCACGCGTAACGCCGGTAAACACGCCGGTGGTGTGGTGATCTCGCCGACCAAAATCACCGATTTTGCGCCGCTGTACTGCGATGAAAACGGGCAGTTCCCGGTTACCCAGTTTGATAAGAATGACGTGGAATATGCCGGGCTGGTGAAGTTTGACTTCCTTGGCCTGCGTACGCTCACTATCATCGACTGGGCGCTGAAGATGATTAACCCGCGCCGTGAAAAGCAGGGTTTGCCACCGATTGATATCGCCGCTATCCCGCTTGACGACAAAAAAAGTTTCGACATGCTACAGCGCTCGGAAACCACTGCGGTGTTCCAGCTTGAATCGCGCGGCATGAAAGATTTGATCAAACGTCTGAAGCCTGACTGCTTCGAAGATATGATCGCACTGGTGGCGCTATTCCGTCCGGGACCGCTGCAATCGGGCATGGTAGATAACTTCATCGACCGTAAGCACGGCCGCGAAGAGATTTCTTATCCGGATATTCAGTGGCAGCACGAAACTCTGAAACCGGTGCTGGAGCCGACCTACGGCATCATTCTGTATCAGGAACAGGTGATGCAGATCGCGCAGGTGCTGTCGGGCTACACGCTGGGCGGCGCGGACATGTTGCGTCGTGCGATGGGTAAAAAGAAACCCGAAGAGATGGCGAAGCAGCGTTCGGTGTTCCAGGACGGTGCAGAGAAGATGGGTGTCGACGGCGAACTGTCGATGAAAATCTTCGATCTGGTAGAGAAATTCGCCGGCTATGGCTTTAACAAGTCACACTCCGCTGCTTACGCATTGGTTTCCTATCAAACGCTGTGGCTGAAAGCGCACTATCCGGCAGAGTTCATGGCGGCCGTAATGACCGCTGATATGGATAACACCGAGAAAGTGGTTGGCCTGGTCGACGAATGCTGGCGCATGGGCCTCAAAGTGCTGCCGCCAGATATCAACTCAGGTTTGTATCCGTTCCATGTCAATGACGATGGCGAGATCGTTTACGGCATCGGCGCGATCAAAGGCGTGGGTGAAGGCCCGATCGAAGCGATCCTGGAAGCGCGTAACGAAGGCGGTTACTTCAAAGAGCTGTTTGATCTCTGCGCGCGCACCGACACCAAAAAGATCAACCGTCGCGTGATGGAAAAACTGATCATGTCAGGCGCGTTCGATCGTCTCGGCCCGCATCGTGCGGCCTTGATGAGTGCGCTTAGCGACGCCTTAAAAGCGGCCGATCAGCATGCCAAAGCCGAAGCCATCGGCCAGGCCGATATGTTTGGCGTGCTGGCGGAAGAGCCGGAGCAGGTGGAGAAATCCTACGCCAGCATCACGCCGTGGCCGGAACAAATTCAACTGGATGGCGAACGTGAGACCTTAGGTCTCTATCTTACCGGCCATCCAATTAATCAGTATTTGAAAGAAATTGAGCGTTACGTCGGCGGCATGCGCCTGAAAGACATGCATCCGACAGATCGTGGTAAAGTAACCGTCGCGGCGGGGCTGGTGATTGCCGCCCGCGTGATGGTCACTAAACGCGGCAACCGAATTGGTATTTGTACGATTGACGATCGTTCTGGTCGTCTTGAAGTGATGTTATTTACCGATGCGTTAGATAAATACCAGCAGTTGCTGGAGAAGGACCGTATCCTGATCGTCAGTGGACAGGTCAGCTTTGATGACTTTAGCGGTGGCCTTAAAATGACCGCTCGGGAAGTTATGGACATCGACGAAGCGCGGGAAAAATACGCGCGCGGACTTGCTATCTCGCTGACGGACAGGCAAATTGATGACCAGCTTTTAAACCGTCTCCGCCAGTCTCTGGAGCCTCATCGCTCCGGGACCATTCCGGTGCATCTCTACTATCAGAGAGCCGATGCGCGAGCGAAGCTACGCTTTGGTGCAGCGTGGCGTATTTCGCCCAGCGATCGTTTACTCAACGATTTGCGGTCGTTAGTAGGATCGGAGCAGGTGGAACTGGAGTTTGACTAAAACAGGAACATTATGAGTCTTAATTACCTGGATTTTGAACAGCCAATCGCAGAGCTTGAAGCGAAAATCGACTCGTTGAAATCGATTGGCCGTTCGGATGAGAAACACGATATTAATTTGGATGAGGAAGTGCAGCGTCTGCGCGAAAAAAGCGTCGAGCTGACCCGTAAAATCTTCTCCGATTTAGGCGCATGGCAAGTGGCGCAACTCGCGCGTCATCCGCTGCGTCCTTATACACTGGACTATATCCGCAACGCGTTTGATGATTTCGACGAACTGGCGGGCGATCGTGCTTATGCCGATGATAAAGCGATTGTCGGCGGTATTGCCCGTCTCGACGGTCGTCCAGTGATGATCATTGGTCATCAGAAAGGTCGCGAAACCAAAGAGAAAATCCGTCGTAACTTCGGTATGCCGGCACCAGAAGGCTACCGCAAAGCGCTGCGTCTGATGGAAATGGCTGAACGCTTTAAGATGCCGCTGATCACCTTCATCGACACGCCGGGTGCTTATCCGGGCGTGGGTGCAGAAGAGCGCGGTCAGTCTGAAGCGATCGCCCGCAACCTGCGTGAAATGTCTGGCCTGAAAATTCCGGTGATTTGTACCGTAATCGGCGAAGGCGGTTCCGGTGGCGCGCTGGCTATTGGCGTGGGTGACAAAGTAAACATGCTGCAGTACAGCACCTATTCGGTGATTTCACCGGAAGGTTGTGCATCAATCCTGTGGAAAAGCGCCGACAAAGCACCGTTGGCGGCGGAAGCGATGGGTATCACCGCTGAGCGTCTGAAAGAGCTGAAGCTGATCGATTCCATCATTCCTGAACCGTTGGGCGGCGCGCATCGTCAACCGGTAGATATGGCGGCTTCTCTTAAGCAGCAACTGCTGGCGGATCTGGCCGATCTCGATGTGCTGAGCACCGAAGAGTTGCTCAACCGTCGCTATCAGCGCCTGATGAACTACGGCTACGCTTGATACATCAAACTGAAGCAAGAAGCGGACCTCGGTCCGCTTTTTTTACGCCTGCTAATCGATAATTTCGCATTGGTCGCCATTCATGGCGACCTTTTCTGGCCTAAGCACCCAACCCAAAGCGCGATGAACCTCAACAGCAGAGCATTCCAGGTTTATCCGCGCGCGCTTTTCGCTATCCTTATTCAGTGCCACAACACCACAGGAGGTGAGCATTGAATATTATTGCGATCATGGGACCGCACGGCGCTTTCTACAAAGATGAGCCTATTCGCGAACTGGATGCTGCCCTTAAGCTGCAAGGCTTCCAAACCGTTTACCCCAATAATGCCAGCGACCTGCTGAAGTTGATTGAACACAATCCGCGTATCTGCGGAGTGATTTTTGACTGGGACGATTACAGTCTGGCGCTGTGTAGCGACATCAATCAGCTCAATGAATATCTGCCGCTGTATGCCTTCATCAACACCCATTCGCAAATGGATGTCAGCATCAACGAGATGCGTATGGCGCTGCACTTCTTCGAATATGCCTTGAGCGCCGCCGATGACATCGCGCTGCATATTCGTCAGTACACCGATGAGTACATCGACAACATCACGCCGCCGCTGACCAAGGCCTTGTTCACCTACGTCAAAGAGGGCAAATACACCTTCTGCACGCCGGGCCACATGGGCGGCAGCGCCTTCCAGAAAAGCCCGGTGGGCAGCCTGTTTTATGACTTCTTCGGCTCGAACACTTTAAAAGCGGATGTCTCGATCTCGGTAACGGAACTGGGTTCGTTGCTTGATCACACCGGCCCGCATCTGGAAGCGGAGGAGTACGTCGCGCGCACCTTTGGGGCTGAGCAAAGCTACATGGTGACCAACGGCACCTCGACCTCGAACAAAATCGTCGGCATGTATGCGGCGCCAGCGGGCAGCACCGTGCTGATTGACCGCAACTGCCATAAATCGCTGACCCATTTGCTGATGATGAGCGACATCATCCCGATCTGGCTCAAACCGACGCGCAACGCGTTGGGCATTCTGGGCGGCATTCCGCAGCGCGAGTTTACGCGTGACAGCATCCAACTAAAGGTCAATGCTACGCCACGCGCCAGCTGGCCGGTGCATGCGGTGATCACCAACTCAACCTACGATGGCCTGCTGTATAACACGCAATTCATCAAACAGACGCTGGATGTGCCATCTATCCACTTTGATTCTGCGTGGGTGCCGTACACCAATTTCCATCCAATTTATGCCGGCAAAAGCGGCATGAGCGGCGATCGGATTTCCGGCAAAGTGATCTATGAAACGCAATCGACACACAAACTGCTGGCGGCGTTCTCGCAGGCTTCGCTGATTCACATCAAAGGCGATTACGACGAGCACACCTTCAACGAAGCCTACATGATGCACACCACCACCTCGCCGAGCTACGCGATTGTCTCGTCGATTGAAACCGCGGCGGCGATGCTGCGCGGCAATCCGGGTAAGCGACTGATCAACCGCTCGGTTGAACGTGCGCTGCATTTCCGTCGTGAGATTCAGCGCTTGCGTGAAGAGTGCGACGGCTGGTTCTTTGATATCTGGCAGCCGGAACAGATCGATCAAGCCGAATGCTGGCCGATCCAGCCGGGCGAAGAGGATTGGCACGGTTTCACTCATGCCGACCGTGATCATATGTATCTCGATCCGATCAAAGTCACCATTCTGACGCCGGGCATGAGCGAGCTGGGCAAGATGGCGGAAGAGGGCATTCCAGCCGCGCTGGTGGCTAAGTTCCTCGATCAGCGCGGTATCGTGGTGGAGAAAACCGGGCCGTACAATTTGCTGTTCCTGTTCAGCATCGGCATTGATAAAACCAAAGCGATGAGCGTGCTGCGTGGTCTGACGGAGTTTAAGCGCGCATACGATCTCAACCTGCGGGTGAAAAACATGCTGCCGGATCTCTACGCTGAAGATCCCGATTTCTACCGCAACATGCGCATCCAAACGCTGGCGCAGGGCATTCATCAGTTGATCCTGCAACACGATCTGCCGCGCCTGATGTTGATAGCGTTCGATGTGCTGCCGGAGATGAAGATGACGCCGCATCAGGCGTTTCAGCGCCAGGTGAAAGGTCAGGTGGAAACGGTGGACATTCGCGAGCTGGTGGGGCGCATTTCGGCCAACATGATTCTGCCGTACCCGCCAGGCGTGCCGGTGGTGATGCCGGGCGAGATGATTACGGAAGAGAGCCGTTCCGTGCTCGATTTTCTGCTGATGCTTTGCACTATTGGTCGACACTATCCCGGCTTCGAAACCGATATTCACGGTGCAACGCTCACAGAAGATGGCCGCTATCTGGTGCGCGTATTGCGTGAAGAAGTCGGACAATCACCTCTTTCCAACGCCGCTTGTGCCACGTAGGGTAAGCGGCTTATGTCAAAACCGGAGTCGCTATGCTGCAAATAAAACAGATCCACCACATCGCCATTATTGCTACCGATTATCAGCGCAGTAAGGCGTTTTATTGTGATGTGCTGGGTTTTGAATTGTTGGGTGAATATTACCGCGCCGAGCGCGACTCGTGGAAAGGCGATCTGGGTCTGAACGGGGTTTACACCATCGAGCTGTTCTCTTTTCCCTCGCCGCCGCCACGCGTCAGTGGCCCGGAAGCCTGCGGCCTGCGCCATCTGGCGTTTTGCGTTGAGGATGTTGAGCAGTCAATTGCGGCGCTGGCGGAGAAGGGCGTGACGTGTGAGCCGATTCGTATCGATGCGTTAACCGGTAAAGCCTGCACTTTCTTCCCCGATCCGGATGGTTTGCCGCTGGAGCTGTATCAGGCGTAAACTAGCGTCCGCCGCGAGCCGCAATTCGGTGGCTCGCCCGGACGGAACGCGCTCATGTCTTTATCTCATCTTGCTTCGCTGCTGACACCCGACGCTGGCTATGTGCTGGCGTTCAGCGGCGGACTCGATTCCACCGTGCTGCTGCATCAATTGGTCTGCTGCCAACGTCAGCAGCCAGCGCTGCGCGTGCGCGCGTTACACGTCCATCATGGTCTCAGCCCGAATGCCGATAGCTGGGCGCTGCATTGCCAGTACCTTTGCCAGCAGTGGCAGATTCCCTGTGAAGTGCTGCATGTGCAGGTTGATGGTCGCGCCAACGGCATTGAAGCGGCCGCCCGCGAGGCGCGCTATCAGGCGCTGTTTCAGCAGCTGCAACCCGGTGAGCACTTACTTACCGCTCAGCACCTCGACGACCAGGCGGAAACGCTGCTGCTGGCGTTAAAACGCGGCAGCGGACCGGCGGGTTTGGCCGCGATGCCGCCGCAGCGCAGCGTTGGCGCACATCGGCATCTGCGTCCCTTGCTCGACGTTAGCCGTCAGCAGCTGGAAAACTATGCTGCCGAACATCAGCTGCGCTGGATTGAAGATGAAAGCAACGCCGATAGCCGCTATGACCGCAACTTCCTGCGTCAGCAGGTGCTGCCGCTGCTGCAGGCGCGCTGGCCACACTTCAGCGCCGCCAGCGCGCGCAGCGCCGCGCTGTGTGGTGAGCAAGAGCAACTGCTCGACGAGTTGCTGGCTGAACAGCTAGGGCAGCTTAGCGATGCGCAGGGCGCGCTACACTTCCCGCCGTTGATGAACATGAGCGAAGCACGGCGTCATGCCCTGTTACGCCGCTGGATCGCCCAACAGGGCGGCGCGATGCCTTCGCGCGAGGCGCTGAAGCGCATCACCGATGAAGTCATTAACAGCCGTGAAGATGCCAAACCCTGTTTGCGCTTTGGCGCTTTTGAGCTGCGCCGCTATCGCCAGCAACTCTATTGGTTAACGCCGCAGCCATCACTTAGTCAGCACTCGCTAACCTGGCAAGACCGCACGCAGCCGCTCGATTTACCGGCCGGTTTAGGTTCGCTGCAGGCAAATGCGTGGATTGCCGAGCTGCGTCAGCCTGCAGCGGATGAAGCCATCACAGTCCGCTTCCAGGCGCAGGGTTATTATCACTTGCAGGGGCGCGCAGGTGGCCGCGAGATGAAGAAGCTATGGCAAGAGTTGGGCGTTGCGCCCTGGCTGCGCGAACGTATCCCGTTGATTTACTTTAACCAGACGCTAATTAGCGCGCCGGGGCTGTTTATTACCCGTGAAGGCGCTGCCAGCAATGAGCAAGGCTGGCAGGCGATCTGGTCACCACAACAATAAAATGGAGAGCAATGATGAAACTTTGGATGGCAGCGACGTTATTCGCTGCGGCGCTGCCGGCGTTGGCCGACGGCGATGTCAATGCAGGCGCGCAAAAAGCGGCAAGCTGCATGGCGTGTCACGGTGCCGAGGGCAAAAGCGCGGTGCCGCTCTATCCCAATCTGGCCGGGCAACATGCGCCTTATCTGCTGCATTCACTGCAAGCCTATAAAAAAGGCGAGCGTAGCGGCGGCCAGGCGGAAGTGATGAAAGCGTTTGTGGCAGGATTGAGCGATCAGGATATGGCAGACTTATCGGCGTATTACAGTTCGTTAAAACCTTAAGCGAGGTGGGCGGGATGTGATTCCCGCCCGAGAGAGGTTTTACTCGTCTTCGCTAACGACGACGGTGCCCAGCTCCGGATGGGTGAAGCTGGCGATGTGGTCGAGCCGCACTTCGCGGGTCTCGCCTGAGAGATCGACGGCAAGGTACTCAACGTTTTTACGTGAGACCATGTCCACGGCTTTCGCCTTGAGCTGATCGCCGTTTTTAAGCTCTAACGACAGCGTCCAGTTTTTTTGGCAGGCGAGTTCGAGGTTGTCGTAATCATCGCAGTTGATGGGTTTATAGGCTTCATTCGTCAACATAGTCGCTCACCAATAAGTTTGCAGCGGCATACGCTGCTTGTTCCCTGAGAGAAGAGTTTAGCGCAGAATCAGCGGCAATATCGTTGAGAGCCTTCAACGCACAACCTATGGCGTCTGGCACATACCCAAGGTCGCCGCTACCAATTTCGGCATACTTCTGGCGAACTAACTCACAATACTTTTGCACATACACCTCCTCAGCAGAGTTGATACTCTGGATGATTGGCGACTATATCACAGGAATTTCATTGAAATCAGCCCGGTCGTCACGGGAATGATGCAAGGAAATGGGCAAAAGTGACATTTCGCGCTGGTCTCATGCACGCAGCGTGCGCACAAAAGGTTAAGTTGATGAACAGGTTATTACACGACGCAACGTCGAGCCAAACGGCAGGTGACAGATGATTGTGCTGTCTCGAACGGTTTCACTTGCAGATAATGAAGTGGAACTCAGTGCCATCCGTGCGCAAGGTGCCGGTGGCCAGCATGTGAATAAAACCTCCACGGCGATTCACCTGCGGTTTGATATTCATGCATCGTCGCTGCCGCCGTTCTATAAAGAGCGACTGCTGGCGGCCAGCCATCATTTGATCACTGCAGAAGGCGTGGTGATCATCAAAGCGCAGGAGCATCGCAGCCAGGAAATGAATCGGGAAGCGGCCGTGCAGCGGCTGATTAATCTGATTCAGGAGTTAACCACGGTGGAAAAAGTGCGGCGCGCGACCAAACCCACGCACGGCTCTAAAGTGAGGCGGCTGGAGGGTAAAACCCGGCGCAGTAACGTGAAGGCGATGCGCGGAAAGGTGCAATAAAAAACGCCTCCGGCTGGAGGCGTTTTAGCGTT
Organism: Pantoea trifolii; assembly: GCF_024506435.1. Lineage (NCBI taxonomy): Bacteria > Pseudomonadati > Pseudomonadota > Gammaproteobacteria > Enterobacterales > Erwiniaceae > Pantoea > Pantoea trifolii. Next base: position 904,007 of record NZ_JANIET010000001.1, read on the forward strand.
ACTTGTTCAGGGCTTTCGCAAGGAAGTCGACGATGTCATGTTGCTTAATCATCTGCTTCTCGCTGGCGGTACGCGCCTTGTACTCGATCTCTTCGTTATCGAGATTACGATCGCCAATCACGATGGTGTGCGGCACACCGATCAGCTCCATATCGGCGAACATCACGCCCGGGCGCTCTTTGCGGTCATCCAGAATCACGTCAATGCCTTTGGCACGCAGCGTGTTGTACAGCTCTTCAGCCAACTGCTGCACACGGAAAGATTTGTGCATGTTCATTGGCAGAATCGCCACTTCAAACGGTGCCAATGCCGCAGGCCAGATGATACCGCGCTCGTCGTTGTTCTGCTCAATCGCAGCCGCCACAACGCGCGTGATACCGATACCGTAGCAGCCCATGGTCATTACCTGGTTACGACCATCTTCGCCTTGTACTGCCGCTTTCATCGCTTCGGAGTACTTGGTACCCAACTGGAAGATGTGACCCACTTCGATACCGCGTTTAATCTGCAGCGTGCCTTTGCCGTCTGGGCTTGGATCGCCTTCTACCACGTTACGGATATCTTCCACACGTGGTTCTGGCAGATCGCGCCCCCAGTTGATGCCGCTCAAATGCTTGCCATCAATGTTCGCACCGGCGCAGAAGTCGCTGATTTTCGCCACGGTACGATCGGCGATCACTGGCATGGTCAAACCGACCGGGCCGAGCGAGCCTGGACCGGCACCGAGCAGCGCGCGAATCTGTTCTTCGCTCGCCATTTCCAGCGGTTCAGCGACGATATCCAGATTTTCGGCTTTGATCTCGTTCAGCTGATGATCGCCGCGCAGCAGCAGGGCAACCAGCGTGTGGCCGCTCTCTTCGGTGGCTTTGACGAACAGCGTCTTGACGGTTTTCTCAATCGGCAGCTGATGTTGCTCAACCAGCTCAGCGATAGTCTTGGCGTTTGGCGTATCGAACTGCGTCATGGCGGTTGTTGCCTGCGGACGCTCGCCAGCCGGCGCTACGGCTTCGGCTTTCTCAATGTTGGCCGCGTAATCGGATTCGCTGGAGAAGATCACGTCATCTTCACCGCTCAGCGCCAACACCTGGAATTCATGTGATGCGCTGCCGCCGATAGAACCGGTGTCAGCTTGTACGGCGCGGAAATCCAGACCCATACGGCTGAAGCTCTGGCTATATGCGCGGTACATCGCGTCGTAGGTTTCCTGCAACGATTCCTGCGTGGTGTGGAACGAGTAAGCATCTTTCATGATGAACTCGCGTGAACGCATCACACCAAAGCGCGGACGCACTTCATCACGGAATTTGGTCTGGATCTGATACAGATTAATCGGCAACTGCTTGTAAGAGCTCAGCTCGTTGCGGATCAGATCGGTGACCACTTCTTCGTGGGTTGGACCCAGCACGAAGGGACGTTCGTGACGGTCTTTAATGCGCAGCAGTTCCGGGCCGTACTGCTCCCAACGGCCACTCTCTTCCCACAGATCGGCAGGCTGAACCACCGGCATGGAGATCTCAATCGCACCGGCGTTGTTCATCTCTTCACGCACGATGTTTTCAACTTTTCGCAGCACGCGAATACCGGTCGGCAACCAGGTATAAAGACCAGAAGCCAGTTTGCGGATCATGCCGGCGCGCAGCATCAGCTGGTGGCTGATCACTTCTGCATCGGAAGGTGTCTCCTTCAGAGTGGAGAGCAGATATTGAGTAGTACGCATTGATTACGATTCCAGTTATACGGAAGGAGACTGACAAAATTTTTCTGGCGGCTAGTGTACCAGTGAGAACAATCACTCAAAAGCGCGTTTTAACGGGGATCGAGGGCGATCACCTCGGTTCCTGCCGCATCAATGCGCCAGCGCACGTTAAAGTCGAGTAGCCAGGCGGCATATTCACGATCTTCGGTCTCACCTTTACGGTAAGCCGGACGCGGATCCTGCGCTAGCACCTCACTGATGAAACGCGCTAACTGCGGGTAGGTTTTCTGCTGCTGTTGGAGCTGGCTCTGCGCCAGCAGCGAAAAGCGTACCGGCATGCTGGCATCAGGCGCCGCCTGCGCAAACCCGGCGCGCGCGTCTGGCAGCGCTTCGGCAAATGGCAGATAAGGTTTGATATCCACCACCGGCGTGCCATCGACTAAATCGAGGCTGCCGAGCTGCAAGATCACCTGCTGCTTCTCGCAGCGAATGCCTTTTAACTCAACCAGCGACATGCCGACAGGATTAGGGCGAAAGGTTGATCGAGTGGCAAACACGCCCATACGCGTATTGCCGCCGAGGCGCGGTGGGCGTACGGTCGGACGCCAGCCACCTTCCAGGGTTTGGTGAAACACAAACAGCACCCACAAATGACTGAATTCTTCGAGCCCGCGCACCGCTTCCGGCTGATTATAAGGCGGCAGCAGATGCAGCTCGCCGCCGCCATCCTGCACCAGACCGGGCTGGCGCGGGACGGCAAACTTCTCTTTCCACGGCGAACGAATTACGCCGATTTGCGCGAAGGCAAACTCACTCATTGATTCGAGACTTTCAGTGCAGAGCCCTGGCAAATGGCCTGGCGATAGCATCCCGGCGTGCTGGTGACAATTTCGCACTTATGCAGCAGGACGGCGTTGGCTTTCATGCCGGCCGCTCGGATCTGCAGGCGCTTGCGCGCGGTGTTGATGTTAGGTGGCGAATCCTGGCTGCTGCTCTGGCAATCTTCAGCGGACACTTCGCCCAAATCGCGGAACGGGTTGCTGACCAGATCGGCCGCATCGGTGTAGATCTTCACCGGCGCAGGACGTGGAGTCGGTTTGCGTTCTGGCTCGCTGGATGCCTGTTGCGGGCGAGAAGGAGCACTGCTTATCGGGTGATATTCACGCACACACCCGGTTAGCATCAATGCCAACAAGCAGAGCGGTAAAAAACGCATGGCAACATCCTCAAGTAATAAAAAGTGGCGTTATTGAAACAAGGACGACAATAAATAACAAGTCAGGTGCAATTTATGGCAAAAGAAAGGGCGGCCGAAGCCGCCCTGTAAGGCATGAAAGGTGAAAATTACCAGCCTTTCACTGCGCCGCCGTTGAAGATCTTGTTGGCCGCTTCAGACACTTCGTCTGACTGGTAAGCCTCAACAAACTTCTTCACGTTCTCAGCGTCTTTGTTGTCTTCACGGGTCACGATCAGGTTCACGTAAGGTGAATCTTTGTCTTCCACGAAGATGCCATCTTTCGCTGGCGTCAGACCAATCTGGCTAGCGTAAGTGGTGTTGATCACCGCCAGAGCGATCTGCTGATCGTCAAGTGAACGTGGCAGCTGCGGCGCTTCCAGCTCAACAATCTTCAGTTTTTTCGGGTTCTCAGTGATATCCAGTGAAGTTGGCAGCAGACCAACGCCATCTTTCAGTTTGATCAGGCCCACTTTCTGCAGCAGCAGCAGAGAACGTCCCAGGTTGGTTGGATCGTTGGGGATGGCGATCTGTGAACCGTCCTGCAGATCATCCAGTGATTTGATTTTCTTCGAGTAGCCCGCGATTGGGTAAACGAAGGTGTTCGCCACCGCAGTCAGCTTGTAGCCACGATCTTTGATCTGCTGATCCAGATACGGTTTGTGCTGGAAGGCGTTAGCGTCGATATCACTTTTGCTCAGCGCTTCGTTTGGCAACACGTAATCGTTAAAGGTCACCAGCTCAACGTCGAGACCATATTTCTCTTTCGCCACTTTCACCGCGGTTTCAGCAACCTGCTGCTCAGCGCCGACAATCACACCCACTTTAATGTGGTTTGGATCTTTTGCTTTCTGATCGCATCCTGCCAGCGCAATTGCGCCAATCAGAGCACCCACAGCGGCAATCTTTTTAAATGTAAAAGACATATCCCTTCCTTAATAGAGGACTATTGATGTTGCTTGCTTACTTATGGGACACAGCACGTACGATGCGGTCGCCACAGAATTGGATTAAATAGACCAGCACAACCAGCAGAACCAGCACGGTGTTCATTACAGTCGCGTTATAGCCGATGTAACCGTATTGGTAGCCAATCTGACCCAAACCGCCAGCGCCAACCGCTCCGCCCATTGCGGAGTAGCCAACCAGGGTAATCAGGGTAATTGTAGCGGCATTCACCAGACCTGGCAGCGCTTCCGGCAGCAGGACTTTGCGCACGATCTGCAGCGGCGTGGCGCCCATGGCGCGTGATGCTTCGATCAAACCGGTTGGCAGCTCCAGCAGGGCGTTTTCCACCATACGTGCAATAAACGGCGCGGCACCCACGGTCAACGGCACGATAGCAGCTTGCAGGCCAATCGAAGTGCCGACGATGGCGCGGGTGAACGGAATCATCCACACCAGCAGGATAATGAACGGAATTGATCGGAAGATATTCACCAGCGCCGACAGCACGCGATAAAGCACGTTGTTGGCCAGAATCTGGCCGGGACGCGTCACATACAGCAGCACGCCCACCGGAAGACCGAGGACAAAACCAAAGAAACCAGAGACAAAGGTCATCATCAGCGTTTCCCAGACGCCGCGCGTCAGTAACCACATCATCGCTTCAGACATAACCCAACACCTCTACTTTCACATGATTTTCTTTCAGCCAGGCAATCGCGGCTTGTGTATCTGTTTCGCTGCCATCCATCTCAGCCAGCATGATGCCGAACTTCACGCCACCGGCGTAATCCATCTGCGCACTGATAATGTTGTTATTGACGTTGAAGCGACGGGCCGCTTCAGACAGCAGCGGAGCATCAACCGATTTGCCGGTGAACTCCAGACGCAGCAGCGGCACACTTTCGGCTGTTGGCTGTGGCGCCATGCGTTGCTGGTAATCGTCGGGGATATCCAGATGCAATGTCGATTGAATGAACTGCTGCGCCAGCGGCGTTTTCGGATGCGAGAACACTTCGCTCACGCTGTCTTTCTCTATTAACTCACCGTTGCTGATGACCGCAACCTGATCGCAGATGCGTTTCACCACATCCATTTCATGCGTGATCAATAGAATGGTAATGCCGAGACGGCGGTTAATGTCTTTCAGCAGTTCCAGAATCGAACGCGTGGTGGCAGGATCCAGTGCGCTGGTGGCTTCATCACACAGCAGCACTTTTGGATTGCTTGCCAGTGCGCGGGCAATCGCAACACGCTGCTTTTGTCCGCCAGAAAGATTCGCTGGCCAGCTATCATGCTTATCAGATAATCCCACCAGATCCAGCAATTCGCTAACGCGCTTCTTTATCTGTTCGCGTGAAAGATTGCCTAACTCTAAGGGCAGCGCCACGTTGCCGGAGACGGTGCGGGAGTTCATCAGATTAAAGTGCTGGAAAATCATGCCAATCTGGCGGCGTGCCAGCGTCAATTGACCAGAGGAAAGCGTGGTTAATTCCTTGCCATCAACCAGTATGCGTCCGGAGGTTGGGCGCTCCAGCAGATTGACGCAGCGAATCAGTGTACTTTTACCGGCACCGGATGAACCGATGACGCCATAGATCTGACCAGCAGGCACGTGCAGGCTGACGTTGGACAGCGCCTGAATGGTGCGTGAGCCTTGCTGGAACACTTTGGTGATATTTTCGAGTTTAATCATTAGTTTATTTATTATCGTGTTGCATAGTCCGTGGTGTATCGGGCTTCACTCAGCAGGGCTGTGCGAAATTTGGATGGATGTTAAGGCATCCAGACGGCTAAATCAATGGAAGTCATTCAAACTGCCATTCTCTCGCTATACGCAATCATGCGATACTTAGCGACACATTTTCAGCAGGAGTTTCTACGTGGCGAACAAAGTCCCGGCTATTTTTCTTGATCGTGATGGCACATTGAATGTCGATCACGGCTATGTTCATGAAATCGATAATTTCGAATTCATCGATGGCACCATCGAAGCGCTGCAGGCGCTGAAAAAGATGGGCTATGCGCTGGTACTGGTGACGAACCAGTCGGGCATTGCGCGTGGCATGTTTACCGAAGATCAGTTTATGCAGCTCACCGAATGGATGGATTGGTCGCTGGCCGATCGCGATGTTGATCTGGATGGCATCTATTTCTGTCCGCATCTGCCTGATGCCACAGTAGAAGCATATCGCCAGCAGTGTGATTGTCGTAAGCCGCAGCCGGGCATGTTGCTCTCCGCGCAGCAGCATCTGGATATCGATATGGCTTCTTCTTATATGGTAGGTGACAAAATAGAAGATATGCAGGCGGCGTTAGCAGCGGGTGTGGGCACGAAAGTGCTGGTACGTAGCGGCAAGCCGGTAACGCCGGAAGGTGAAGCGGCAGCGGATTGGGTGATTAATAGTCTGGCAGAGCTGCCTGCACGCATTAAAAAGGCCTAAAAACGGGCCTTTTGCGCAAATTTCAAGCGAACAGCAAAAAACTTGAAATTTGCACTTGTCAGCTCCGAATAACTCCCTATAATGCGCCACCACTGAGACGGCAAAGCGGCAACGCAGACGCCTCAGCAGGGAGTGAAGAAATTCATCCCGCCGGATGAAAACGCTGAAAAAAAGTGTTTGACTCCGAAGGAGAGTCGCGTAGTATACGCCACCTCGCGACAGACGGTTCAGCCGCTGCTCGCAACGCTCTTTAACAATTTATCAGACAATCTGTGTGGGCACTCGCAGGATTGATATCAGCGTCTTAGGACGCAACAAAATATCAAAGCCTCACGAGTGAACACATAATGAAATTCATTATGACGTTTTACAGATGAGCACCGCTGAACTTGTTTCAGCAAATCAAACTTAAATTGAAGAGTTTGATCATGGCTCAGATTGAACGCTGGCGGCAGGCCTAACACATGCAAGTCGAACGGTAGCACAGAGAGCTTGCTCTCGGGTGACGAGTGGCGGACGGGTGAGTAATGTCTGGGAAACTGCCCGATGGAGGGGGATAACTACTGGAAACGGTAGCTAATACCGCATAACGTCGCAAGACCAAAGTGGGGGACCTTCGGGCCTCACACCATCGGATGTGCCCAGATGGGATTAGCTAGTAGGTGGGGTAATGGCTCACCTAGGCGACGATCCCTAGCTGGTCTGAGAGGATGACCAGCCACACTGGAACTGAGACACGGTCCAGACTCCTACGGGAGGCAGCAGTGGGGAATATTGCACAATGGGCGCAAGCCTGATGCAGCCATGCCGCGTGTATGAAGAAGGCCTTCGGGTTGTAAAGTACTTTCAGCGGGGAGGAAGGCGGTGGAGTTAATAGCTTCACCGATTGACGTTACCCGCAGAAGAAGCACCGGCTAACTCCGTGCCAGCAGCCGCGGTAATACGGAGGGTGCAAGCGTTAATCGGAATTACTGGGCGTAAAGCGCACGCAGGCGGTCTGTCAAGTCGGATGTGAAATCCCCGGGCTTAACCTGGGAACTGCATTCGAAACTGGCAGGCTAGAGTCTTGTAGAGGGGGGTAGAATTCCAGGTGTAGCGGTGAAATGCGTAGAGATCTGGAGGAATACCGGTGGCGAAGGCGGCCCCCTGGACAAAGACTGACGCTCAGGTGCGAAAGCGTGGGGAGCAAACAGGATTAGATACCCTGGTAGTCCACGCCGTAAACGATGTCGACTTGGAGGTTGTTCCCTTGAGGAGTGGCTTCCGGAGCTAACGCGTTAAGTCGACCGCCTGGGGAGTACGGCCGCAAGGTTAAAACTCAAATGAATTGACGGGGGCCCGCACAAGCGGTGGAGCATGTGGTTTAATTCGATGCAACGCGAAGAACCTTACCTACTCTTGACATCCAGAGAACTTAGCAGAGATGCTTTGGTGCCTTCGGGAACTCTGAGACAGGTGCTGCATGGCTGTCGTCAGCTCGTGTTGTGAAATGTTGGGTTAAGTCCCGCAACGAGCGCAACCCTTATCCTTTGTTGCCAGCGGGTTATGCCGGGAACTCAAAGGAGACTGCCAGTGATAAACTGGAGGAAGGTGGGGATGACGTCAAGTCATCATGGCCCTTACGAGTAGGGCTACACACGTGCTACAATGGCGCATACAAAGAGAAGCGACCTCGTGAGAGCAAGCGGACCTCATAAAGTGCGTCGTAGTCCGGATCGGAGTCTGCAACTCGACTCCGTGAAGTCGGAATCGCTAGTAATCGTAGATCAGAATGCTACGGTGAATACGTTCCCGGGCCTTGTACACACCGCCCGTCACACCATGGGAGTGGGTTGCAAAAGAAGTAGGTAGCTTAACCTTCGGGAGGGCGCTTACCACTTTGTGATTCATGACTGGGGTGAAGTCGTAACAAGGTAACCGTAGGGGAACCTGCGGTTGGATCACCTCCTTACCTGAAGATACCTTCCCGCGCAGTGCTCACACAGATTGTCTGATAAAAAGTAATGAGCAAGACGGCTGCGAAGTCGTGACACTATCGTGTCCCCTTCGTCTAGCGGTTAGGACTCCGCCCTTTCACGGCGGCAACAGGGGTTCGAATCCCCTAGGGGACGCCACTTGCTTGGTGACAGGTGAAAGGTGTCTCCACGAAGTATCTCAAAACTGACTTAACCGTCATGTTTGAGATATTGCTCTTTAACAATCCGGAACAAGCTGAAAATTGAAACGACGTGTTGGTTCATTTCTCCGTAATAAGAAATGAATAACAACATGTTCGAGTCTCTCAATGCCTGCAGTCCGCAGCGTTGCAAAACGCCTGTGGGTTGTGAGGTTAAGCGACTAAGCGTACACGGTGGATGCCCTGGCAGTCAGAGGCGATGAAGGACGTGCTAATCTGCGTAAAGCGTCGGTAAGGTGATATGAACCGCTACAGCCGACGATGTCCGAATGGGGAAACCCGGTGCACTCAGTGCATCATCGCAACATGAATACATAGTGTTGCGAGGCGAACCTGGGGAACTGAAACATCTAAGTACCCAGAGGAAAAGAAATCAACCGAGATTCCCCCAGTAGCGGCGAGCGAACGGGGAACAGCCCAGAACCTGAATCAGTTTGTGCATTAGTGGAAGCGTCTGGAAAGTCGCGCGATACCGGGTGATAGCCCCGTACACGAAAGTGCACATACTGTGAGTTCGAAGAGTAGGGCGGGACACGTGGTATCCTGTCTGAATATGGGGGGACCATCCTCCAAGGCTAAATACTCCTGACTGACCGATAGTGAACCAGTACCGTGAGGGAAAGGCGAAAAGAACCCCGGCGAGGGGAGTGAAACAGAACCTGAAACCGTGTACGTACAAGCAGTGGGAGCCTCATTTATGGGGTGACTGCGTACCTTTTGTATAATGGGTCAGCGACTTATATTCTGTAGCAAGGTTAACCGTATAGGGGAGCCGCAGGGAAACCGAGTCTTAACTGGGCGTTAAGTTGCAGGGTATAGACCCGAAACCCGGTGATCTAGCCATGGGCAGGTTGAAGGTTGGGTAACACTAACTGGAGGACCGAACCGACTAATGTTGAAAAATTAGCGGATGACTTGTGGCTGGGGGTGAAAGGCCAATCAAACCGGGAGATAGCTGGTTCTCCCCGAAAGCTATTTAGGTAGCGCCTCGTGAACTCATCTTCGGGGGTAGAGCACTGTTTCGGCTAGGGGGCCATCCCGGCTTACCAACCCGATGCAAACTGCGAATACCGAAGAATGTTATCACGGGAGACACACGGCGGGTGCTAACGTCCGTCGTGAAGAGGGAAACAACCCAGACCGCCAGCTAAGGTCCCAAAGTCATGGTTAAGTGGGAAACGATGTGGGAAGGCACAGACAGCCAGGATGTTGGCTTAGAAGCAGCCATCATTTAAAGAAAGCGTAATAGCTCACTGGTCGAGTCGGCCTGCGCGGAAGATGTAACGGGGCTAAACCATGCACCGAAGCTGCGGCAGCGACACTATGTGTTGTTGGGTAGGGGAGCGTTCTGTAAGCCGTTGAAGGTGGCCTGTGAGGGTTGCTGGAGGTATCAGAAGTGCGAATGCTGACATAAGTAACGATAAAGCGGGTGAAAAGCCCGCTCGCCGGAAGACCAAGGGTTCCTGTTCAACGTTAATCGGAGCAGGGTGAGTCGACCCCTAAGGCGAGGCTGAAAAGCGTAGTCGATGGGAAGCAGGTTAATATTCCTGCACTTGGTGTTACTGCGAAGGGGGGACGGAGAAGGCTAGGTTATCCGGGCGACGGTTGTCCCGGTTTAAGCGTGTAGGCTGATATCTTTGGTAAATCCGGGATATCTTAAGGCTGAGGCGTGACGACGAGCCACTACGGTGGTGAAGTAACTGATGCCCTGCTTCCAGGAAAAGCCTCTAAGCTCCAGGTAACACGAAATCGTACCCCAAACCGACACAGGTGGTCAGGTAGAGAATACCAAGGCGCTTGAGAGAACTCGGGTGAAGGAACTAGGCAAAATGGTGCCGTAACTTCGGGAGAAGGCACGCTGGCGCGTAGGTGAAGGGACTTGCTCCCGGAGCTGAAGCCAGTCGAAGATACCAGCTGGCTGCAACTGTTTATTAAAAACACAGCACTGTGCAAACACGAAAGTGGACGTATACGGTGTGACGCCTGCCCGGTGCCGGAAGGTTAATTGATGGGGTTATCCGCAAGGAGAAGCTCTTGATCGAAGCCCCGGTAAACGGCGGCCGTAACTATAACGGTCCTAAGGTAGCGAAATTCCTTGTCGGGTAAGTTCCGACCTGCACGAATGGCGTAATGATGGCCAGGCTGTCTCCACCCGAGACTCAGTGAAATTGAAATCGCTGTGAAGATGCAGTGTACCCGCGGCAAGACGGAAAGACCCCGTGAACCTTTACTATAGCTTGACACTGAACATTGAGCCTTGATGTGTAGGATAGGTGGGAGGCTTTGAAGCGTGGACGCCAGTCTGCGTGGAGCCAACCTTGAAATACCACCCTTTAATGTTTGATGTTCTAACGTAGGCCCGTGATCCGGGCTGCGGACAGTGTCTGGTGGGTAGTTTGACTGGGGCGGTCTCCTCCCAAAGAGTAACGGAGGAGCACGAAGGTTGGCTAATCCTGGTCGGACATCAGGAGGTTAGTGCAATGGCATAAGCCAGCTTGACTGCGAGAGTGACGGCTCGAGCAGGTGCGAAAGCAGGTCATAGTGATCCGGTGGTTCTGAATGGAAGGGCCATCGCTCAACGGATAAAAGGTACTCCGGGGATAACAGGCTGATACCGCCCAAGAGTTCATATCGACGGCGGTGTTTGGCACCTCGATGTCGGCTCATCACATCCTGGGGCTGAAGTAGGTCCCAAGGGTACGGCTGTTCGCCGTTTAAAGTGGTACGCGAGCTGGGTTTAGAACGTCGTGAGACAGTTCGGTCCCTATCTGCCGTGGGCGCTGGAGAATTGAGGGGGGTTGCTCCTAGTACGAGAGGACCGGAGTGAACGCACCACTGGTGTTCGGGTTGTCATGCCAATGGCACTGCCCGGTAGCTAAGTGCGGAAAAGATAAGTGCTGAAAGCATCTAAGCACGAAACTTGCCCCGAGATGAGTTCTCCCTGACTCCTTGAGAGTCCTGAAGGGACGTTGAAGACTACGACGTTGATAGGCCGGATGTGTAAGCGCAGCGATGCGTTGAGCTAACCGGTACTAATGACCCGTGAGGCTTAACCTTACAACGCCAGAGGCGTTTTGGTCTGAGAGACCGAAGATTTTCAGCTTGTTTTACGGATTAAAGATTTAGCGGAAGCGGATGTCATTCGTTTTTGCACAAAGAATTTGCCTGGCGGCTTTAGCGCGGTGGTCCCACCTGACCCCATGTCGAACTCAGAAGTGAAACGCCGTAGCGCCGATGGTAGTGTGGGGTCTCCCCATGCGAGAGTAGGGAACTGCCAGGCATCAAATTAAGACCCGTTATCGGGTCGTGACCTTCCCGGTGACGCGGAAAGGGCGAAACACCTGAAATCAGAACGATTGTCTGATATCAGTACAGAATCGGTGGAGCGGTAGTTCAGTTGGTTAGAATACCTGCCTGTCACGCAGGGGGTCGCGGGTTCGAGCCCCGTCCGTTCCGCCACTTAATTGATAAGCCCTGACTGGAAAGTCAGGGCTTTTTCATGTCTTTAATTCCGCTAATATTGTTGATGAAAAATCAAAATTCTTCTGCTTATAAGCGGATTTTTCAGCAACAATAAACCTGCCAGAATAGTTCCCATCGAATACAACGCTATCCGATGAGGAAATCATGACAATCCCCGCCTTTGGTTTAGGTACTTTCCGTCTGCAAGACGATGTTGTAATCCATTCTGTTAAAACAGCTCTGGAACTTGGCTATCGCACAATTGATACCGCGCAAATCTATGAAAATGAAGCAGCTGTGGGTCAGGCGATCACTGAAAGTGGCGTAGCACGTGGCGACTTGTTCGTTACCACCAAAATCTGGATTGAGAATCTTTCGGCTGAGAAGTTGATTCCCAGCTTGGAAGAGAGCCTGGCAAAACTGCGCACCCACTATGTCGATCTCACCTTGATCCACTGGCCTTCTCCAGAAGGGGCGGTATCAGTGAAAGAGAGCATGTTGGCATTGATGGCAGCAAAAGAAGCAGGCCTGACGCGTCAGATTGGTATCTCAAACTTCCCAATCGCCTTGATGCAAGAGGCGATTGACGCGGTTGGTGCGGAAAATATTGCCACTAACCAGATTGAGCTGCATCCTTTCCTGCAGAACCGGCAGGTGGTTGAATTTGCTCAAAAGAATGATCTTCACATCACTTCTTACATGACGCTGGCTTATGGCGACGCGCTGAAAGATCAGGTAATCAACGCAATTGCACAGAAGCACAAAGCCACTCCAGCTCAGGTGGTTCTGGCATGGGCGATGACGTTAGGTTACGCGGTGATCCCGTCATCCACCAAACGTGAAAACCTGGCGAGCAACATGGCAGCAGTTGATCTGCAGTTAGATGATCAAGATATGGCAAATATTGCCGCGCTGGATCGTCAGCAGCGTTTAGTAAGTCCTGAAGGTCTGGCACCAAACTGGGATTAATCGCGACTTACCTCTTCAGCCCTGCACTCGCCAGGGCTGATCTTTAACCCATTCACTTAGAAAATCAATAAATGCCCGAACGCGCTGACTAACTCCCAAGTCGCTGTAATAGACCGCATTAAAGGGCATCTCGACTGGAACTCGATGTTCAGCTAGCAGTTCAACAAAAGTGCCATCCGCTATCTCTTTATCCACCATAAAATCTGATAAACACGCGATACCTTGATCGCCTAGCACTAACTGTTTGAGCGTTTCGCCGCTGTTAGATGACATACCCGGCGTGATGTCATAAAGCTCGCCACCTTCATCTGTGACAGGCCAGCGATTTAAGCGTGGCGTTTCAACAAAGCCGAGGCATTCATGCAGCGCCAAATCAGCTGCAGATAGCGGTACGCCATATTTCGCCAGATAAGCCGGCGTGGCCACTAATTTGCGATAACTAATAAAGAGCAGACGAGCGCGCAACGTAGAATCTGTCAAATTGCCGGCGCGAATCGCCACATCGACTTTGCGTTCGATGAGATTAATAAAGCTCTCCGAAGAGACCAGCGATAGCGTGACGTCTGGATAGCGCTCACGAAAAGGTTTAATCATTGGCAGCAACAGATGCAGAATCACGGGCGTAGCTGCATCGATGCGCAGCACGCCCTGAGGCGCCAGCTGCCGCTCAATCAGCTCGCTCTCGGCAGTCGACATCTCCTGCATCAACTTTTGCACGCGGCGAAAATAGTGCTCGCCTTCATGAGTAAGTGCTAGCTGACGCGTAGTACGCGTTAAGAGCGAGACACCCAGCTTATTTTCCAGCTTTTTAACCGTGCGACTTACCGCTGAATTGGCCATCTGCAACTGTGCTGCTGCACGACTAAAGCTGCCGCTCTCCACCACAGCGATAAACACCTTAAGCTCATCGGACGATGCCTTCATTATCCCTCCAAAAGCAAAAGTTTATTATCACTTTGCATCTTATTGGCATTAAAGCATGAGGCAATACTAACGCCCATCAAAACTTCATGGGAGTTAATCATGCCACTCTCTATTTATGCTCTGGGCGTTGCCGGTGATGACTGCTTTGACCAGTAAGTTAGCGCGTAAGCAATTATTAATGGGTTTGATGGTGCTCTTCACCGTTGGCAACCTGGTTGCCTGGCTGGCAGCAAACTATGAAACGCTGATCATTGCCCGACTGATTACCGGCCTTGCTCACGATGTGTTCTTCTCCGTCGATTCCACGATAGCGACCAACCTCGTAAGCAAAGAGAAGGCAGCGAGTGCCATCGCCATCATGTTTGGCTGTTGGTGACTGGCGTGCCGCTGGGTACGCTCATCGGGCAACACTTTGGCTGGCGTGAAAGTTTCCTGGCTGTGTCATTGCTCTGGTGGCAAGCCAACTGCTTATCCCGCGTAATATTGCTCAGCCGCTGGCAACAACATTCGCCCAGCAAGCGCGTGTGATGATCAATCCACGTCTGCTGCTGATTTATGCGATTACCGCGCTGGGTTATGGTGTGTCGGTCGCCATTGGTAATATCTGGGGCGGCAAGCTGGCCGACCGCCGTGGCGCGTACCTGCTTTGACACTGTTCTTTATGGCGCTGGCCATTCTGCTGATGGTGTTCCAGTTCACCGCCAGCATGCACTTTATGTCAGTGGCGACAGTATTAGTGATGGGCATCTTCGCCTTTGCCAACGCGCCGGGTTTGCAGGTTTACGTGGTGCAGAAAGCTGAACACTATGCGCCAGGCGCGGGAGATGTTGCATCAGGCCTCAATACTGCAGCCTTCAATATCGGTATCGTTCTGAGTTCCACTTTAGGTGGTTATATTGTCGAGCATTATGGACTGGCGCAAACGCCGTGGGTTGGCGCCGTGATTGTGCTCGGCGCGCTGCTGCTGGTGCGAGTGAGTGGTCAACTCGACAAACCTCAAACGGCGATAGCGATGGAATAACACGCGCAAAAGCCTGCCAATTGGCAGGCTTTTGCATTGGTATGCTGTGAGGCAAATTCCGACAATCAAGAACACCAATTGAAACCCCGCGCTAAAATCCCTATAACAGTCAGGTGAAGTACGAGTCGTAAACCAGTCAGGCGGGAAAGTGCGGAAAAAAACTTATTCTATGCGTTATGTAGCAGGACAGCCAGCAGAGCGGATCTTTCCGCCGGGGGCAATGCTGCATCTTGGGCAGGCATTACCGCCTGGCGCACCTTTGCCAGCCGATCCCACACTGCGAGTCTTAGTCTGGAATATCTTCAAGCAACAGCGCGCAGACTGGATGTCGGTGCTGCAAGGTTTTGGCAAAGATGCCCATCTTGTTCTGCTGCAGGAGGCGCAAGCTACGCCCGAACTGGTCAAATTCGCCACCAGTAACTATCTCGCGGCCGATCAGGTCCCTGCCTTTGTCTTACCGCAACATCCTTCAGGCGTCATGACATTGGCCTCAGCGCATCCTGTTTACTGCTGTCCATTACGCGAGCGAGAGCCGCTGTTGCGTTTAGCTAAATCTGCACTGGTTACCGCATATCCGTTGCCCACGGGCGAAATGCTGATGGTGGTGAACATTCACGCAGTCAATTTCAGTCTGGGTGTCGATGTCTACAGCAAACAGCTCGGGCCGATTGGCGAACAGATTCAGCATCATCGCGGGCCGGTGATCATGGCGGGAGATTTTAACGCCTGGAGCCGTCAGCGTATGAATGCGCTGTATCGCTTTGCGCGGGAGATGTCACTGCGTGAAGTGAACTTCACCGATGACCATCGTCGCAAAGCCTTCGGTCGCCCACTGGATTTCGTTTTCTATCGTGATATGAAGGTCAGTGAAGCCTCAGTGCTGGTGACGCGCGCCTCAGACCACAATCCGCTGCTGGTTGAGTTCAACTCTCTCTACGGTATCGAGCGTTAAGCCAATACGCTCTAGCTCCCATCTAGCAACAATCGAACTCATACTGCTAAGGGTAAGTTAGTGCCTGAACAGGCGATATGCAGAATTCAGCGGAAGCAGAAAATGAAAAAGGCTGACAAATGTCAGCCTTTTCGGGGCATTAGGTATCAGGTGTTGCGCTATTATTCACAAACAGCGTGAGCTTGTCGCCCGGCTGAATGTCTTTAGCGTCACTGTTCCAGCGCATAACGTCTTTGGTATTCACACCGTGACGTTTTGCAATACTGGCAAAAGAATCACCCTTACGTACACGGTAGGTGATGCTGTTGCCGTTATCAGCCAATTGCGTGCTCGCTTTGCCGCTCACGGTCAGAGTCTGACCGGTACGAACAGAAGCGCTGCGCAGATTGTTCTGCTGTTTCAGTGCACTGACGCTTACGCCAAGCTTGCTGGCAATACCAGACAAGGTGTCGCCTTTGCGTACCGTGTAGCTGTTTCCTGCCGCGCTGACTTTCGCCATCTCGGTAGGCTGCACGGAAGCGATATCACCGGAAGCCAGTGAATCGCGCAACTTAGCAACGTTGGACTTCGGCACCATTATATAGTGCGGTCCATTTGGCGCTGTGGCTCCGTTTTTATAACCGGCATTAAATGTCTTCAGCTTGCTGAGAGACATACCGGCCATATCGGCGGCCTGCGTCAGTTCAATCTGCTGTCCCACCTCTACTCGAGCTAATGCACGGCTCTCATTCGGGGTCGGCAATTTGATACCGTAACGCTTGTTGTTCTTGAGAATCTCACTCAAGGCCAACATTTTAGGTACGTAAACCGTAGTCTCGCGTGGCAGCGATAAATTCCAGAAATCAGTCGGCTTACCGCGCGCCTTATTCTGTTTCATCGCCTTCAGCACACGTCCTTCACCGCTGTTGTAGGCGGCGATGGTCAGTAACCAGTCACCGTCAAACATACCGTTCAGACGCTGCATCATATCCAGCGCGACTTTGGTCGAGGCCACCACATCGCGGCGTCCGTCGTACCATTGGTTCTGTTTCAAACCATAGTTTTTGCCCGTTTGTGCAACAATCTGCCAGATGCCGGCGGCATTCGCAGAAGATGTTGCGTGTGGGTCAAAAGCGCTCTCCACTATGGGTAGCAGTACCAGTTCCATCGGCATTTTACGTTTCTGTATCTGCTCGACTATCCAGTACATGTACGGCTCTGCCCGTAATGTTACATCGTGGAGATAGCTCTTATTTTTTAAAAATTTTGTTTTTTGTTCGCGGATCCGGCTGTTTTCCGGAATCCCCATCTTCAACTCGTCACTAATGTGATTCCAGAGATCAGTATCTTCTGCGAGGCTTGTTCCATCATCCTGCCATCGCGGCGATAACAATCGATCTCCGTACTTTCCATTTTCACCTTGACCAGCTGAAGACAGACTCTGTGCATGCTGTACGGGGATATTGGCGTCATTCCTTGATGCCTGACATCCTACCAGCAAGACCGAGGCGAGTAAGATCGCTTTAGCCTTCATGTGTGTGTCAATAGTTCGCTTAAAAGACGAGCAACTATACGTGACGGTCCATCACAACACAACCTCAAATATCAAAAGCGGTCTTTCTTCTCGCGTAGAACAGCGAAAGTTTGCCATAACGCTGACGATGAGACATTAGTGCCTAAAGCCTTTTTTAAATCAGTATCTTGCGTGCGTAAAAATAAATTTATTTCCCGCTCTAAGGCCAGTTTTGTCGGTAAAGTAATGCGGTTTTCTGCGCGTAAGTCCTTAATTTGCTGATACCTTGCCAAAATTTTAGGGTCATGGGGCAGAATAGCCGCAGCAAACTTCATATTGGATAAAGTGTACTCATGCGCACAGCAAACAAGCGTATCTGCAGGGAGTTGATTAAGTTTTTGAAATGATTCGAACATTTGTTCCGCAGTGCCTTCAAATAAACGCCCGCAGCCACCGGAAAACATGGTGTCTCCACAGAAAAGATAAGGTGAGCTGAAATATGAGATATGTCCTAAAGTGTGACCGGGTGTTGCGATGACACGGAAATTTAGCCCAAGGACGGCAAATTCATCGCCTTCGGCCACAATACGCTTTGCTCCTTTATCTGCCGTTTCCTGAGGACCGAAAACCATCAAATCGGGATAGTGCTGCAGCAGTTCATCCACGCCTCCGACGTGATCGTGATGATGATGCGTCAGCAAAATCGCCACGGGTTGCCAATGATTGGCCCTGATTTTATCCAGCACGGGCTGTGCTTCGCCGGGATCGACAATCAAACACTTATTGTCATCATCTGTCAGTGTCCAGATGTAGTTATCCTGCAATGCGGGAATGCTGATAAGATTCATAAACACCTCTCAGGTCGTAGAAAAAGGAAAATGGTAGAGCATGAAGCCGGCTAAAACACGCCAAATCCTGACTGCACCGCGCTCCTGGCGCGATATGCCAATGGGAGACTATTTTCGCGACGCGCTCACTCAGCAACTGCAGCCTTATCTCGGCAAGCTGTATGGCTTCCATATGCTTAAAATTGGCAGCCTCAGCGCAGAAATCAACACCAGCCAGTGTGCCATATCGCATCAGGTGAATGTGGGCATTGAGGGCGATGAGTTACAGGTTATCGCCAATAACACGCAATTACCCTTTGAATCTAAATCCGTTGATGCCTGTTTGCTGGCGCACACGCTGGCGTGGAGTCAGGATCCGCACCGCGTGCTGCGCGAAGTCGATCGGGTATTGATCGATGATGGCTGGATGATCATCAGCGGCTTCAATCCTTTCAGTCTATTAGGGATCAGCAAAGGCATTCCGGGGTTACACTCGCGCGCGCCGTGGAGTGGACGCATGTTCAGCCAGGTGCGGCTGCTCGACTGGCTGAGCCTGCTGAATTATGAAGTGGTGTACCGCACGCGTTTTCAGGTGGTGCCGTGGCATCGGCAGGGCGGCAGGGTGATCAGCGCGCATTTACCGGCGCTCGGTTGTTTGAACATTGTGGTGGCACGTAAACGCACGTTCCCGTTAACGCCCACCAAAATGAAGAAGAATCTCAGTCAAAGCCAGCTACGGCAAACGGTTAACGTTACGCGCCAGTTTCGTGAAGTGAAGGATCAGGATTCAACCTGATAACCGATATCATCCTGAGTAGGATTTCCCGCCGCGCTGCGCGCCAGTTCGTCGCAGCGTTCGTTCTCCGGATGCCCCGCGTGACCTTTTACCCATTCCCACTTAATTTCATGGTTGCTGAGCGCTACATCGAGGCGTTTCCACAGATCGACATTTTTCACCGGTTTTTTATCGGCGGTTTTCCAGCCGCGCTTCTTCCAGTTGTGGATCCAGCTGGTGATGCCCTGACGAACATATTGGCTGTCGGTGCTAAGCACCACCTCACACGGCTGTTTTAACGCTTCAAGCGCCACGATAGCCGCCATCATTTCCATGCGATTGTTGGTGGTGAGGCGATAACCCGTACTGAACTCTTTTTCATGCGCGCCATAACGTAAAATGGCGCCGTAGCCGCCGGGACCGGGATTGCCCAGGCAAGATCCATCGGTGAATATTTCTACCTGTTTGCGCATCTCTGGTAGACTTCCTTCTGACAAAACGCCAAGTCTGACATAAAACGAGTCCTATGAGCACTGCAAATAACCGCCAGATCGTCCTCGATACCGAAACCACCGGCATGAACATGATCGGTGTGCATTATGAAGGACATCGCATCATTGAAATTGGTGCGGTTGAGGTGATCAACCGTCGCCTGACCGGCAACAACTTCCACATGTATCTGAAGCCCGATCGGCTGGTGGATCCGGAAGCGTTCGGCGTTCACGGTATCGCCGATGAATTCCTACTCGATAAGCCGATGTTTGCGGATATCGCCGACGAATTTCTCGAGTACATCCGTGGCGCGGAACTGGTGATCCATAACGCATCGTTCGATATCGGCTTTATGGATTACGAATTCGGCATGCTGAAGCGGGATATCGGCAAAACCGACACCTTCTGCCAGATCACCGATAGCCTGGCGATGGCACGTAAGATGTATCCCGGCAAGCGCAACAGCCTCGATGCATTGTGCAACCGTTATGAGATAGACAACAGCAAGCGTACGCTGCACGGCGCACTGCTCGATGCCGAGATTCTGGCCGAAGTGTTCCTGATGATGACCGGCGGTCAAACCTCGCTGGCCTTTTCACTCGATGGCGAGCAGAACAATCAGGGCGGCGGTGAGAATATTCAGCGCATTGTGCGTCCGAGTTCAGGTTTGCGCGTGGTCAGCGCCAGTGATGAAGAGATTATTGCGCATGAAGGTCGTCTGGATTTAGTGCAGAAGAAGGGCGGTAGCTGCCTGTGGCGTGTGTAAAAACGGCTGATTTTGCGTGGAAAATCGACGTTAAGCTGAAAAAAACGCCAAACGAAACATTCCCACATAAAAAGCGTTGACGGGTACGAGAGCTGCAATTAATATGCGCCTCGTTCTCGACGGGGAACAAAGCGCGGAGCGGTAGTTCAGTTGGTTAGAATACCTGCCTGTCACGCAGGGGGTCGCGGGTTCGAGCCCCGTCCGTTCCGCCAATCTATTTAAAGAAGCCGATGCAGAAATGCATCGGCTTTTTGCTTTTTCCAAACCGGCGTAGGGTCGCCATTCATGGCGACCATTACCAACTTAATCCTCCTGCACCGCCACCGTCGCGCGATACGCCGCCACTGACTCTTCGCGATCAGCACGCGCCAGCCAGCGATAGCAGCCTGCACCCAGCGCCACGCCGATAAACCAGCTAAAGTTCGCCACCGCATGCAGTGAAGGAATAAAGCTGATCACCAGACAAATGCCCACCGACGGCAGCAGCGCAGCAATTGCTTTCGGGTTAAAGCCGCCGCGATACCAGTAACGGCCTTTCGGCGTGTCATCAAACAGATCATCAACGTAGACTTTGCTGCGTTTAATCAGATAGAAATCAGCAATCAGGATGCCGAACAGCGGCCCAATAAACGAGCCGAGCACATCCAGCGTGTAGTGAATCAGTTCTGGCGACTGGAACAGGTTCCACGGCGTTAGTAACACCGATCCGACCGCAGCGATCATGCCACCAGTGCGGAAGCTGATTTTCTGTGGTGAGCAGTTAGAGAAGTCGAACGCTGGCGAGACAAAGTTCGCCACGATGTTAATGCCGATAGTGGCGATAATCATGGTCAGCAGGCCAATCGCCACCGCCACGTCGTTACCCACCATGCTGACGGTTTCAATCGGATCGGTGATCATTCTGCCGAACAGTGATTGCGTACCCGACACGATTACCACGGTCACAATTGAGAACAGCAGGAAGTTGAACGGTAAGCCCCAGCGGTTGCCGCGACGAATTTCGCCCATGCTTTTGCCATAGCGTGAGAAGTCACCAAAATTCAACAGCGGACCGGAGAAGTAGGAGACCACCAGCGCGGTGGCGGTGATCATCTGCCAGGTTTGCTCGCCGGTGCTCAACTGCTTGCTGGCCAGCGTGAAGGAGATACCGTCAAAACCGGTTTTGTATACAATCCAGCCCGCCAGCGCCACCATCACCACATACACCGCCGGACCGGCGACATCGATAAAGCGTTTGATCGCGCTCATGCCGTGCCAGAACACCATCGCCTGCAGCAACCACATCACGCCGAAACAGCACCAGCCCAGCTGTGATAAGCCGAGCCAGCTGCTTTGCGTCATGCTGCTCAGGGTGGGGAAGAACTTCAGCAGCACCAGCATCAGCGCGTTGGCCGCCAGATAAGTCTGGATGCCGTACCACGCGAAAGCGATCAGCCCGCGAATAATCGCCGGGATATTCGCGCCGAACACACCAAAGGCCTGGCGCGAAATTACCGCGTAGGGCACGCCCGCCATCTGGCTCGGTTTGGCCACCAGATTGGCACATAGCTGCACAATGCAGATGCCCACTAACAAACACAGCAGCACCTGCCAGCTCGCCAGTCCAAGGGTAAAGAAGCTGGCGGCCACCACATAGCCGCCCATGCTGTGCACGTCCGACATCCAGAAAGAAAAGATGTTGTACCACGACCAGTTCTGGTCGCGCGTCGGCGCCAGATCTTCATTACACAGGCGTGGACTGTATTGCGCGTTGGCTTCAGAGGCCACCGCAGAGGTCACTTCAGAATGATTTGGCATGAAACCTGCTCCTCTCTACATCATGGAATAATAATCACAGCGTGAAACGGTATTGCAGGATCCAGGCCAGAATTGATTTCTTGTATACAAAAATTTAATTTCACGTATACGATGTGCAACACCCAGTCACTTACCGGAGCAGGTAATGAAGAGTGAAACAGGCCAGAAAACGGCTGCCGATCTGAACGATCGCGATGAACCTATCTATCAGGCGCTGCTGACCGCCATCGTTGAGCATCAGTTGCCGCCGGGCAGTAAATTGCCGGAAGAAGCGTTATCAGAGGTCTTCGGCGTGAGCCGCACCGGCATCCGCAAGGTGCTGCAACGCCTCGCCGCGGTGCAAATGATCACCTTGTCGCCCCGACGTGGTGCACAGGTGGCGACGCCGGGCGTTGATGAAGCCCGCGACATCTTTGCCACCCGCAGTTTATTAGAGTGCGCCAATCTGCCGGCGGTGCTGAGCCACGTGCAGGCGCCACACTTAGCGGCACTCGGCGTGCTAATTGAAGAAGAGCAGCAAGCACACGACCAGCACGATGGTGCCGCCGCGATTCGTCTCTCGGCCGCTTTTCATATTCAGCTGCAGGCGATCTCCGGAAACGAAGTGCTCACCGATATGGTGACGCGCCTGACGCAGCGTTCGTCGCTGGTCATTGCCGCTTACGGTGCACCGTGGCAGCGCGGCTGCCGTTGCGATCATCACGATCGGCTGGTGGATCTGCTGCGGCAAAAAGATCTGCCGGCGCTGACGGCGGCGCTGCAGCATCACTTCGAACACATTGTTGCCAGCCTGCACTTTGAGCGCAGCGGCGAAACCTTGCCTGATTTCACCCGATTATTTGGCGGTAACAAAGGAGCGGCATCATGAGCCTGATTCAGGTTATCAATCCCAACACCAGCTTAGCGATGACGGAAACCATTGGCGCCGCCGCGCGCGCCGTCGCCGCACCGGGCACCGAGATTCTGGCGGTGTGTCCAACGCACGGTGTGGAGTCGATTGAAGGCCATTTTGATGAAGCCATCGCGGCAATTGGTGTGCTGGAGCAGGTGAAGCGCGGCAAAGCGCAAGGCGTGAGCGGTCATATCATTGCCTGCTTCGGCGATCCGGGATTGCTGGCGGCGCGTGAACTGGCGAGCGGACCGGTGATTGGCATCGCGGAAGCGGCCATGCACACCGCCACGCTGATGGCGACGCGCTTTTCGATTGTCACCACCTTGCCGCGTACGCTGGTGATAGCGCGCCATCTGCTGCAGCAATATGGCTTCACTCACCATTGTGCTGCGCTGCACGCCATCGATCTGCCGGTGCTGGCGCTGGAAGACGGCAGCGGCGTGGCGCAGGAGAAAGTCCGTCAGCGCTGCATGCAGGCCAAACGCGAAGATGGCAGCGGTGCGATTGTATTGGGCTGCGGCGGCATGGCCACGCTGGCGCAGGATCTCACCAAAGAGCTGGGCATGCCGGTGATCGACGGCGTCAGCGCCGCAGTAAAAATGGTGGAGTCGCTGGTGGCGTTAGGCTTTGGCACCAGCAAGCACGGCGATCTCGATTATCCCCTCGAAAAACCGCTCAGCGGAGCCTTTCAGCACCTAAACTAACCACTGGTTGAGCGACAGGAACTTACAGAATGAATGATGTATCTGGAAAGAAAGAGTACAGCTTCAACAAAAACTATCCACGCGATCTGATCGGCTATGCCGGCAACCCGCCGCATGCGCAGTGGCCGGGCAAAGCGCGCGTCGCGGTGCAGTTTGTTCTTAATTACGAAGAGGGTGCCGAGAACAACGTGTTGCATGGCGACGCCGGTTCCGAGCAGTTTCTTTCCGATATTATCGGTGCGGCCAGCTACGCCGATCGTCATATGTCGATGGATTCGCTGTATGAATACGGCTCGCGTGCCGGTTTCTGGCGTATTCACAATGAGTTTCAAAAGCGCGGTTTGCCGCTAACGGTATTTGGCGTGGCGATGGCGCTGGCGCGGCATCCGGAGATCGTCGAAGCGATTAAAGCGGCGGATTATGACGTGGTGAGTCACGGCTGGCGCTGGATCCACTATCAGGCGATGGATGCCAAAACCGAGCGCCAGCACATGCAACAGGCGGTGGACGTGTTAACCGATCTGTTCGGCAAAGCGCCAACCGGCTGGTACACCGGCCGCGACAGCCCAAACACCCGACGTTTGGTGGTTGAGCAGGGCGGCTTTAGCTATGACAGCGACTATTACGGCGACGATTTACCGTTCTGGACGCAGGTCACTTGTCAGGACGGCACGGTCAAACCGCATCTCATCATCCCTTACACGCTGGAGTGCAACGACATGCGCTTCGCCTCGCCGCAGGGCTTCAACACGGCGGAGCAGTTCTTTACCTATCTGCGCGACACCTTTGATGTGCTGTACGAAGAGGGCGAAACCGCACCGAAGATGATGTCGATTGGCATGCACTGTCGTTTGCTGGGACGTCCGGGAAAATTCCGTGGCTTGCAGCGCTTCCTCGATCACATTCAGCAGCATGAAGATGTGTGGGTGTGTACGCGGCAGCAGATCGCCGATCACTGGATCGAAACGCATCCGGCACCGAGCGCTTAGCCCCTCATCCCAACCTTCTCCCGCCCCGATTCAACAAATCGCACCACCTAATCATTCCCTCTCCCGCCTGCGGGAGAGGGCTAGGGTGAGGGACAAACCGCACCCAACTTAACTCATCAAACTCACCTGCGCCGCGACAATCCGCCAGCCGCACGGCAATCGCACCCATGTCTGCTGCTGGCGTCCAATCTTCTCGACACCTTCACGCGTAAACTCGGTGCTGCACACCGCATAGTCATCGCCAAAAGTGGTAATCACCGTATTACGTAACTCGCGCTCCAACCCTTTCGACGGACGCGCCGCGCGAAAAGCGCGAATCTCATCAATGCCATACAGATTCTCGCCCGCGCCCAAACGCACGGTGCGTTTGTCGTGCCAGAACAGTTCATCCAGCACTTCAACGTCATTGCTGATCAGCGCCTGCTCGTAGCGGTAAAAGGCGGCGGTAACTTCGGCGAGCACTGCCGGGCGATCGATATGTTCAGGTGTCATCTTCAGGCGTCCATTAAGGTGGTTTGTGGCAGTGTCAGCCCTTGCTGTTGCAGCGCCCAGGCGGCGCGCAGTGCCAGATGTTCTTTGAACGGTGCGGCGATCAGCTGTAAACCAATCGGCAAGCCGCTGGTGGTTTGCAGCGGCACGGTGCAGACCGGTAAGCCGAGGAACGAAATCGGCTGGGTCAGCATGCCCATGCTGGCGCGTGTCGGTAAATGCTGGCCGTTGATGTGAATGGTTTCCTGGCCGATGGTGGTGGCGGTGCAGGGCGTGGCGGGCGCAATCAGCACTTCGAACTGCTCAAACAGCGGCAGCACCTGCTGCTGGAAGTGACGGCGGAAACGCTGCGCCTGCACGTACCACGCCGAGGGCAGCATCGCACCGGCCAGCAAGCGTTCACGCGAGTTGGGCTCGAACTGCTCGGGCTGCGTGCGCAGCATCGGCAAGTAGTGATTTCCGCCTTCTGCGGCGGTCATGATAAAGGCCGCCGAACGGGCGATCTCTGCATTCGGTAAGGTTACTTCGTCGATGGCCTGCAGCGCCTTAGCCGCAACGGCCACGGCGGCACGCGCGTCACCGCTGCACCAGGTTGAGAAGAAGCCGCCGAGTACCGCGCTGCGCACGCCTTCTGCGCCCTTGCTTAGTCCCATGCTGACTGGCGCAACGGGCTGCGCGGCCTGGAAGGCATCGCTGGCATCGGCACCTTGCAAGGTGTCGTACACCAGGCTCAAATCTTCAACCGAACGGGCGAATGGGCCGATGTGATCGAGGCTGGCGACAAACGGATGGCTGCCGCTTCGCGACAGGCGGCCAAAGGTCGGTTTCAGACCGAAGATGCCGCACAGCGAAGCCGGCACGCGGATTGAGCCGTTGGTGTCGGTGCCGAGCGAGAAGTGCACCAAACCCGCCGCCACCGCCGCTGCCGAACCGCCGGACGATCCGCCCGCCACGCGGGTTAAATCGCGCGGATTGTGCGTCGCGCCGTAATGGGTGTTTTCGGTGGTAAAGCCGTACGCGTAGGCGTCCATATTCAGCATGCCGGAGAGCAGCGCGCCAGACTGGCTCAGTTTGCTCACCGCCCACGCATCCTCGCGGGCCGCCGCGCGTTCGCTGAACAGGCTGGCTCCGGCTAAGGTGCTGTGTCCAGCGACATCAAACAGGTTTTTCACCGCGTAAGGGATGCCGGCCAACGGCGGCAAGGTTTCGCCGCGCTGGCGCTGCTGATCGATTTGATCGGCTTCGCGCAGCATGCGCTGACCGGTGACTTCGGTCCAGGCGTTGATCGCCGGATTATGTTGTTCAATCGCCGCCAGCGTATGTTGCGCGATATCGCGGGCGCTGATCTCGCCCTGGCCCAGCGCCTGCTGCAACGCGTTAATCGATAAAGACGACAGTTTCATGGATGAAAGACTCCCGCCACTTCCAGCCGATCGTCGAGCGGCAGCGCCATCAGCGGCTGGGCCATCGCGGCGATAAGGTTGAACTGCGTCAGCAGCTCGGCGCGACGCGCATCATCCAGCTCCAGCGCCAGAATCTGCTCCATTTGGGCGATATAGGTGGCCCAGTCCGGTTGTGAACTCATCAATAATCTCCGTTAGAAACCGGCGGCGCTGCCGTTGCTGCGCGGATCGAACGCGCCTTCCAGCATGCCGTTGTTGTGTCTGACGATCGCGCCTGCATGGCCGACCACTTCACTGAAATCGGGCAGCAGTTCAACCTCATGGCCGAGTGCGCGCAGCTGCTGCACCGTTTCCGGTGCGATGCGCGCTTCGAGCTTAAGCGAATCGGATGATTGTCCCCACGTGCGACCCAGCAGCCAGCGCGGTGCGCTCACCGCCTGTTGCAGCGGACGCCCCTGAATCACGTGACGGGTGAATATCGCTGCCTGGGTTTGTGGTTGACCGTCGCCGCCCATCGAACCGTACACCATGGTGCGACCATCTTTGAGGCGCGCGGCGGCGGGATTAAGCGTGTGGAACGGCTGTTTGCCCGGCTGCAGCGCCAGCAAATGGTCGGGTTGCAGGCTGAAAGCCGCACCGCGGTTTTGCCAGGTGATGCCGGTGCCAGGCAGCACCACGCCGCTGCCGAATTCGTGATAGACGCTCTGGATAAACGAAACGGCCAGCCCGCTGCTGTCCATCACGCCCATCCACACGGTATCGCCCGGTCCGCGTCCTGTGCCCCACGCAGCGGCTTTGTGATCATCCACCTGCGCCGCCAGCGTGCTGAGATGTTCAGCATCCAGCAGGCTCTGCACATCAATGTCGATGTGGCGCGGATCGGTGATGTGCTTGTCGCGCAGCGCAAAGGCTTTTTTGGTGGCTTCGACGATGCGGTGCACGGTTTGTGCTTCATTGGCGTCAGCCATGTTAAGTCGATCGGTAATGCCGAGGATCGCCAGCGACACCAAACCCTGCGTTGGTGGCGTCATGTTCCAGATATCGCCTTCACTGTGCGCCAGATGCAGCGGCGTGCAGCGGCGCGCTTTATGCGTCTGCAAATCTTCCAGCGTAATTGGCATCCCCAGCGCGCTCATTTCGCGCGCCAGATGGTGCGCCAGTTCACCGCGATAAAAACTCTCGAGTCCGTAATCGCACAGCATGCTGAGCGTGTTCGCCAGCGCCGGTTGGGTGAAGCGGCTGCCTGCAATTGGCACGCTGCCGTCCGGTAAAAAGGTGGCGGCAAAACCGGGTTGATGCTGCAACTCGTGCTGTTTGGCGGCGGTAGCGGCGGCCTGCGAGGCGGTGACCGGAATCCCGTCGGCGGCATAGCGAATCGCATCGCGCAGCAAGCGGGTTAATGGCAGCGGCGTAGCGCCGAGTTCCTGCGCCAGCGTCAACGCTTCCTGCCAACCGCTCACGGTACCCGCCACGGTTAAGGCGGCTTTGGGGCCGCGATGCGGAATCTGCGTTTCGCCATGGTAGAAATCAAGATGTGCCAGCGAACCGGCTGCGCCGCTGGCGTCAATGGCGATGGGATCGCCGTTGGGCGGCACCACCAGCCAGAAGCCGTCGCCGCCCAAACCGTTCATGTGCGGGTAAACCACGGCGATGGTGGCAGCGGCGGCCACCATCGCTTCCAGCGCATTGCCGCCTTCGCGCAGCACCGCTAAGGCGCTTTCGCTGGCGAGATGGTGCGGCGTAACGGCCATGCCTAACGGCGCCATGTTGCTCTGTATCATAAAGAACTCTTTTTCTGGGTACGTGGTTAATGGGAAGCAAGAGCTGTTCCAGTTTTGAACGGACATCAATCTGGATCGATTTATGCTAGCTTGTGATGAAACGAAAGTTACAGGACCGATGATGAAACAACTTGATGAACGCCTTCGTAGTCACTATCCGCAACTGTCGCCGCAGGAGCAGCGCATTGCCGACTTCGTGTTTGACCATTTTGATGACCTGATCAGCTACAACAGCGCCGAGCTGGCGCGACTGAGTGGCGTGTCGAAGGCGACGGTTAGCCGTTTGTTCAAGCGTCTCGGTTACGAGAAGTACAAGGATATGCGCGATGAGCTGCGCATCCTGCGCCAGAGCGGCATGCCGCTTACCGACAACCGCGATGCGGTGCAGGGCAACACCTTGCTGTCGCGGCATTATAAGCAGGAGATGGCCAATCTGACGCAGTGGGTTAACAGCATCGATCCGCAACAGTTTGGCGAGGTGATTAGCGCGCTGGGCGCGGCAAAACGGGTGTTTATCATCGGCATGCGTAACGCCTATCCGGTGGCGCTGCACCTGCGTCAGCAGCTGATGCAGGCGCGTCCACAGGTGCATGTGCTGCCGCAGCCGGGTCAGACGCTGGGCGAAGAGCTAGTGGATATCACGCCCGACGATATCGTGGTGGTGATGGCGTTTCGCCGCCGACCACGCATCATTCGTCCGCTGATGCAGCAACTGCAGCAGAACAACATTCCCGTGCTGGCGCTGTGTGAGCCGCAGGCGCAGGGCATTATCACGCTGGCGCGCTGGCAGCTTTGCGCACCGCTCGACAGCGTTTCCGCCTTTGATAGCTACGCCTCCGCCATGAGTCTGGTTAACCTGCTGGCGAATGCGTTGCTGCATGAAATGTTGTCGCAGGGCCGTCAGCGCATCCATCAAATTGCCGATCTTTATCAACATCTCGACGAGCTGGAACACCGATAACGGGCGCCATCATGGTGCAATGCACTGTTTTTGATCGTTAATTCTAACGGGCGCGATGCCCGTTTTTGCTGCCTGCGACGCGGTAAATCCACGTTTTTTTCCCTTTCTTCTCCCGGCACTGCGGTTGGCACATTAGTTGCAGAATGATTCACTAAGAATCTTTTGTTTCACGTAAACTCACCGGGGTGCATAATGAAAAAAGTATTATTAGCGGTAGCGAGCGCGGCATTGCTGATGGCGCAGGTCGGAAGTGCGATGGCCGATCAGCTGCAGGATATCCAGAAGCGCGGCGTGATCCGCGTGGCGGTTCCACAGGATTTCCCGCCGTTCGGTTCCGTGGGTACTGACCTGCAACCGCAGGGCTACGATATCGACATGGCGAAGTATCTCGCCAAACAGATGAAACTGAAGTTGCAGCTGGTGCCGGTTTCCAGCGCCAACCGCGTGCCGTATCTGCAGACCGATAAAGTCGATCTGGTGATCTCCAGCATGGGCAAGAACGCCGAGCGCGAAAAAGTGATCGATTTTACCCAAGCGTATGCGCCGTTCTTCCTTGGCGTATTTGGCCCGAAAGGTGAAACCCTGAAAGATGCGGCAGCGCTGAGCGGCAAATCCATCGGCGTCACGCGCGGTGCGGTAGAAGACATGGTGTTAAGCGATACCGCGCCGAAAGATGCCCAGGTGAAGCGTTATGAAGATAACAACACCACTCTGTCGGCTTATCTGTCGGGACAAGTGCAGTACGTTGCCACCGGTAACCTGGTTGTCGCCGCCATTGCGCGTCAGAACGCCGCGAAAGCACCGGTTGCCCAGTTCATGCTGAAAGATTCACCGTGCTACATCGGCCTGAAAAAAGATGAGCCAGCGCTGAAAGAGAAAGTGAATGCGCTGATTGAGCAGGGCATCAAAGACGGCACGCTGAACAAGCTGTCGGAAGAGTGGCTGAAAGCGCCGTTGCCAGCCAACCTCGGCGCATAAAGCATGGCGCAACTTAACTTTGCCGATCTCTGGCCGCACTGGCCAGAGTTGCTGGCCGGACTGTGGGTCACGATTCAGATCACCGTGCTCGCCACCGTGGGCGGCGTCAGCCTCGGGATTCTCGGCGCGGCGCTGCGCAGCGGTAAACCGAGCTGGGCGAGCCGCATCTGGGGCCTGTATGTCGAGCTGATCCGTAATACGCCGTTTGTGGTGCAGCTGTTTTTTATCGTCTTTGGTTTGCCCAATCTGGGTCTGAAACTAACGGCGGGCGAAGCGGCGCTGCTGGCGATGTTGATTAACCTTGGCGCGTACAGCACCGAAATTATTCGCGCCGGGATTCAGGTGACGCCGCGCGGCCAGTGGGAAGCGGGGCGCGTGCTGGGATTGACCCGCACGCAAACCTTTATCCGCGTGGTGCTGCCGCCGTCGCTGCAGCGCATTTATCCGGCGCTGGTCAGCCAATGCATCATTGTGATGCTGGGTTCATCGGTGGTGTCGCAGGTGTCGTACGAAGAGTTGACCTTTGCCGCCAACCTGATTCAGTCGCGCACCTTTTTGAGTTTTGAAGTTTATTTCGTGACCACGCTGATCTATCTGGCGTTGTCGATCGCCATGCGCCAACTGCTGCTGGCGCTGGGACGTAAATGGTTGGGAGCGCAGCCGGCATGATGACGCAATTTACCGACTGGGACATCCTGCGCAACCTGCTGCTGGCAGCGCGCTGGACAATTTTACTCTCGCTGGTGGCGTTTTTTGGCGGCACGCTGGTGACTTTACCGCTGCTGTTTATGCGCCTGTTGAAACGCAAATGGCCGATGCGCCTGGTGCGCGCGTACACCGAGCTGTTTCAGGGCACGCCGCTGCTGATGCAGCTGTTCCTCGCCTTCTTCGGCGTCGGCTTGTTCGGCATCGATGTGGCGCCATGGACCGCCGCCTCGCTGGCCTTAACGCTCTACACCAGCGCGTTTCTGGTGGATATCTGGTACGGCAGTATTCGCGCCCTGCCAAAAGGGCAGTGGGAAGCGTCGCGCTGTCTCGGCCTGACCTTTGGTCAAACGCTGTTTCGCGTGGTGGCGCCGCAGGCGATTCGCATCGCGATCGCGCCGACGGTTGGGTTTGCCGTGCAGGTGATTAAAGGCACCGCGCTGGCTTCGATTATCGGTTTCGTCGAGCTCACCAAAGCCGGCACCATTTTGAATAACGTGACGTATGAGCCGTTCAAGGTGTTTGGCCTGGTGGCGCTCGGTTACTTCCTGATGTGTTATCCGCTGTCGCGTTACAGCCAGTACCTGGAGAAAAAATTCAATGCCGCTCATCACCATTAATCAGGTACAGAAGTACTACGGCGACAACCACGTCTTGAAAGGTGTCGATCTCGATGTCGATCACGGCGAAGTGATCTCGATTATCGGCCGCAGCGGATCGGGCAAAAGCACCTTGCTGCGCTGCATGAACGGGCTGGAAGGCTATCAGGAAGGCAGCATCAAACTCGGCGGCATGACGATTACCGACCGCGAATCGCAGGCGCGTGAAATCAGCCGTTCGGTCGGCATGGTGTTCCAGAACTTCAATCTGTTCCCGCACATGACGGCGCTGGAAAACGTGATGCTGGCGCCGCGCCGCGTGCTGAAGAAAAGCGAAGCTGAATGCCGTGAGCTGGCAACGCAGATGCTGGAGAAAGTCGGCCTCGGTGAGCGCATCAATTACTACCCGGCCAATTTGTCTGGCGGTCAGCAGCAGCGCGTGGCGATTGCCCGTGCGCTGGCAATGCAGCCCAAAGTTTTACTCTGTGATGAGATCACCTCCGCGCTCGATCCCGAGCTGGTCGGCGAAGTGCTGAAAGTGCTGGAGCAGCTGGCCGCCGAAGGCATGACGCTGATTCTCGTCACCCATGAAATGAACTTCGCCCGCGACGTGGGCGATCGCGTGGTCTTTATGCATCAGGGGCGCGTCTGGGAGCAGGGCGACAGCAAAACGCTGTTCGCCAATCCGCAAACCGCGGAGCTGAAGCAATTTATCTCCACGGTCCGCCTCTAAGTTTTCTTTAAGGAATACAACATGGATATCAGCCAATTTTCGCAAATTAATCCGCCACAGCGTCTGCTGATGGGACCGGGCCCGATCAACGCCGATCCGCGCGTGCTGCGCGCCATGTCGAGCCAGCTGATTGGCCAGTACGATCCGGCGATGACACACTACATGAACGAAGTGATGGCGCTGTACCGTGGCGTATTCCGCACTGAAAACCGCTGGACCATGCTGATCGACGGCACTTCACGCGCCGGTATCGAAGCGATCCTGCTGTCGGCGATCCGTCCGGGCGACAAAGTGCTGGTGCCGGTGTTTGGCCGTTTTGGTCATTTGCTGTGTGAAATCGCCCGCCGCTGCCGCGCGGAAGTGCACACCATCGAAGTGCCGTGGGGCGAAGTGTTTACGCCGGATCAAATCGAAGATGCGATCAAAAAAGTACAGCCGCGTCTGCTGCTGACGGTGCAGGGCGATACCTCGACCACCATGCTGCAGCCGCTGGAAGAGCTGGGCGCGATCTGCCAGAAATATGGCGTGCTGTTCTACACCGATGCCACCGCATCACTCGGTGGTAATGCGCTGGAAACCGATGCATGGGACCTGGATGCGGTATCGGCTGGCATGCAGAAGTGCCTCGGCGGACCGTCCGGCACCTCGCCAATCACGCTGAGCCCGCAGATGGAAGCGGTAATCCGCAAACGTAAATGCGTGGAAGAGGGCATCCGCACCGCCGATCATCAGGATGGCGATGACGAGATGATCTACTCCAACTATTTCGATCTCGGCATGATCATGGATTACTGGGGCCCGGAGCGCCTCAATCACCACACCGAAGCCACCACCGCGCTGTTTGGCGCGCGTGAATGTGCGCGTCTGATGATGCAGGAAGGATTAGATAACGGTATTGCGCGCCACAAGCTGCACGGCGATGCACTGCTGAAAGGCATTCAGGGCATGGGCCTCGAAACCTTCGGCGATCTGCAACACAAAATGAATAACGTGCTCGGCGTGGTGATCCCGCAGGGCGTGAATGGCGATCAGGTGCGCAAACTGGTGCTGGAAGATTTCGGTATCGAGATCGGTACTTCGTTTGGTCCGTTGCACGGCAAAGTGTGGCGCATTGGCACCATGGGTTATAACGCGCGTAAAGATTGCGTGATGATGACGTTAAGCGCGCTTGAAGCGGTGCTGAATCATGTTGGTTTCCGCACCACGCAAGGCGCAGCGATGCAGGCGGCGTGGGATCTTTACGGGAGCCGCGCATGAATAAAAGCCTGATGACCGCCAGCGAGGCGCAGATCGCCGCCGCTCGCGCCATGGCGCGCTGTGATGCGCTGGCTGAGATCAGCGAAAGCGAAGATGGCCTGACGCGTGTTTATCTGTCGCCGGAACAGCTGCGTGCTAACGCGCGCGTCGGCGAATGGATGCAGGCCGCGGGCATGACGACCTGGCAGGATGCGGTGGGCAACATTTGCGGTCGCTACGAAGCGGCGCAGCCGGGCGCGCAGGCGCTGCTGCTTGGTTCGCATCTGGATACGGTGCGTAACGCCGGTCGCTACGACGGCATGCTCGGCGTGTTAAGCGCCATCGAAACCGTGCAGTGGCTGCACGATCGGCAGCAGCGTTTGCCGCTGGCGATTGAGATTGTCGGCTTCGGCGACGAAGAGGGCACGCGCTTCGGCATTACGCTGCTCGGCAGCCGTGGCTTGACCGGCAGCTGGCCGGAAAGCTGGGTGACGCATCCGGATGGTAACGGGATTACCGTGGCGGAAGCGATGCAGGATGTCGGTTTCGATGCGGCGAAAATCCTCGATGCGGCGCGTGATGTCAATGAGATCGCCGCCTATCTGGAACTGCATATCGAGCAAGGTCCGTGCCTTGAGCAGGAAGATTTGGCGTTGGGTGTGGTGACAGCGATCAACGGCGCGCGTCGTCTGAATTGCAGTTTTATCGGTGAAGCCGGCCATGCGGGCACCGTGCCGATGACGCATCGCAAAGATGCGCTGGCCGCCGCCGCCGAGTGGATGGTGTTTATTGAACACACCATGCAGGAGCACGATCCGCAGCTGGTGGCGACCGTCGGCACGCTGAGCTGCTTGCCGGGCGCGGTCAACGTGATCCCTGGCGAAGTGCAGCTGTCGCTCGACGTGCGCGGTCCGCAGGATGAGCCGCTGGAGCGTTTGCTCTCCACGCTGCTGATGCAGGCGCAGGCGATTGCGCTGCGTCGCGGCTTAACCTTCAGCGCCAACGTGTATTACCAGATTGCCGCCACCGCTTGTGATGCGCGCTTGCAGCAGGCGCTGAGCCACGCGGTGGAAACCGTGCAAGGGCGCAGCCTGTCGCTGCCAAGCGGCGCGGGACACGATGCGATTGCCATCGCCGAGCGCTGGCCGGTTGGCATGCTGTTTGTGCGCAACCATCGCGGCATCAGCCATCATCCGGCGGAATCGGTACAAACAGATGATGTGGCGCTGGGCGTGCAGGCGTATCTGCAGGCGGTTTGCGACATTGCACGCGCTAAGGAATAAAGATGGATTTGGTCAGTTTTAATCAGTTGTCACCCGAAGCCGCGCAGGCGGCGATTGCCCACTGCGTAGCGATTCCCGGATGGCAACAGGCGCTGGTGGCGGCGCGGCCCTATGCCGACGTTGCGGCTTTGCAGGCACAAGCCGATCGTCTGGCGCAGTTTTGGCAAGCCGCAGAGCTTGAGCAGGCGCTGAGTGCCCATCCGCGCATCGGCGACAAAGTGGCAGGCGCGGATAAAGAAGCCACGCTGTCGCGCAGTGAGCAGTCGGCGATGCAGCAGGCGAACGGCGCGCTGCAATTGGCGATGCTGGCGGGCAATCAAACCTATGAGCAGCGGTTTGGCCGGGTGTTTCTGATTCGCGCCAAAGGGCGCAGCGGCGGAGAGATGCTTGCGGAATTGCAGCGTCGGCTTAACAACGATGCAGCGAGTGAGCAGCGTGAAGCGCTGGCGCAGCTGCGCGAAATTACCCTGTTGCGGCTAAAGGAGAGCATCACATGAGCACCATTACGACGCATATTCTCGATACCGCGCTGGGCAAACCGGCGATCGGCGTGGCGGTTTCGCTCGAGCAGAACAGCCCGGAAGGCTGGCTGCCGCGGGTGGAAGGCAACACCGACAGCGACGGACGCATTAAAGATCTGACGCCCGAACCGCTGGCGCCGGGTCATTACCGTTTGACGGCGGAGATTGGCGACTACTTTGCTGCCGAAGGGCGCGATGCGCTCTATGTGAGTGCGCAGATTGATTTCGTGATTGGCGCCACAGGCAGCCATTATCATTTGCCGTTTCTCATCTCGCCGTGGTCGTGGTCGACTTATCGCGGCAGCTGATAATGTGCGCCACTTCACGCGCTGCGCTTGAAAGCCAGTAACTATCAAAACCTTCGGTTCATCCAAATATATTCCTGGCGAAAGTGCGGCTAATCTTAGTCGCATATTAGAAAGCAATATGAAGCCAATGGAGCCGATAAACATGAGCACGCACGACAATAACGATAATGCAGCAGCCGCAGGCAAGTGCCCCTTTCATCACGGGGCGTCTGAAGAGAAAAGTGTACTGGCGCGTGGCGCCGGTGGCGGGACATCCAACCGCGATTGGTGGCCCAATATGTTACGCGTCGATCTGTTAAACCAACACTCCAACCGTTCCAACCCGCTTAGTGACAACTTCAACTACCGCGACGAATTCAGCAAGCTGGATTATTCCGCATTAAAAGCCGATATCCGCGCACTTCTCACCGATTCGCAATCCTGGTGGCCAGCCGACTGGGGCAGCTATATTGGGCTGTTCATTCGCATGGCGTGGCACAGCGCGGGTACTTATCGCACCATTGATGGTCGCGGCGGTTCTGGTCGTGGTCAGCAACGTTTTGCGCCGCTGAACTCGTGGCCGGATAACGTCAGCCTCGATAAAGCACGTCGCCTGCTGTGGCCGGTGAAACAGAAGTACGGTCAGAAAATTTCCTGGGCTGATCTCTATATCCTGGCGGGTAACGTCTCGCTGGAAAACGCCGGCTTCCGCACCTTCGGCTTTGGTGCCGGTCGTGAAGACGTGTGGGAACCGGATATGGATGTAGACTGGGGCCACGAAACCGAATGGCTGGCGCATCGCCATCCAGAAGCGCTCGCCAATGCACCGTTGGGTGCCACCGAAATGGGCCTGATTTACGTCAACCCGGAAGGTCCGGAAGCCAGCGGCGATCCGAAATCAGCGGCGCCAGCGATTCGTGCCACCTTCGGCAACATGGGCATGAACGATGAAGAGATCGTGGCGCTGATTGCTGGCGGCCATACCTTGGGTAAAACCCACGGCGCGGCAGAAGCCAGCCATGTCGGCGTGGATCCGGAAGAGTCACCGATTGAAGCGCAGGGCCTTGGCTGGACCAGCAGCTACGGCAGCGGCGTGGGTAAAGATGCCATCACGTCGGGTCTGGAAGTGGTGTGGACGCAAACCCCAACGCAGTGGAGCAACTACTTCTTCGAGAACCTGTTCAAATACGAGTGGGTACAGACGCACAGCCCGGCGGGCGCGATCCAGTTCGAAGCGGTTGATGCCGAAGCGATTATCCCGGATCCATTTGATCCGGAGAAAAAACGTAAACCCACCATGCTGGTTACCGATCTGACGCTGCGTTTTGACGAAGAGTTTGGCAAGATTTCGCGCCGCTTCCTCAACGACCCGCAGGCATTCAACGAAGCCTTTGCCCGCGCCTGGTTCAAACTAACGCACCGTGATATGGGACCAAAAGCGCGTTACATCGGTCCGGAAGTGCCGAAGGAAGATCTGCTGTGGCAGGATCCATTACCGCAGGCGATTCATCAGCCAACGCCGGCTGATATCAGCGAGATTAAAGCGCGCATTGCTGCTTCAGGTTTGAGCGTCAGCCAGCTGGTTTCAGTGGCCTGGGCTTCAGCTTCAACCTTCCGTGGCGGTGACAAACGTGGCGGTGCCAACGGTGCACGTCTGGCATTAGCGCCGCAGAAAGATTGGGCGGTGAATGCCAGCGTAATCAATGATGTGCTGCCAACCTTGCAGAAGATTCAGCAGGAATCCGGCAAAGCGTCGCTGGCAGATGTGATTGTGCTGGCGGGTAGCGTGGGTATCGAACTGGCCGCTTCAGCCGCTGGCGTGGCAACGCAAGTGCCGTTTACGCCGGGCCGTGTGGATGCGCGTCAGGATCAAACCGACGTTGAGTCATTCAACTTCCTGCAGCCGCTGGCCGATGGTTTCCGCAACTATCGTCGCAGCCCGAAAGGTTCTTCAACCGAAACACTGCTGTTAGATAAAGCACAGCAGCTGACGCTGAGCGCGCCAGAATTGACGGTGCTGATTGGTGGTCTGCGTGTTCTCGGCACTAACTTCGACGGCGGCCAGCACGGCGTGTTCACCGATCGCGTTGGCGTACTGAGCAATGACTTCTTCGTCAATCTGCTCGACATGCGCACCGCGTGGAAAGCCACCGACGAGAGCGAAGAGCTGTTTGAAGGTCGCGATCGTCTGAATGGTGAAGTTAAGTTCAGCGCCACACGTGCCGACTTAGTGTTTGGATCGAACGCTATCCTGCGTGCGCTGGCCGAGGTATACGCCAGCAGCGATGCGAAGCAGAAGTTCGTCACCGACTTCGTCGCCGCATGGACCAAAGTGATGAATCTGGATCGCTTCGAGCTGTAATCTAAAAAAGCCGCAGCGGACTCTCTGCTGCGGCTTAAACTTTTAATCTTCGCGAAATGCTTCGAAGGGCAGGTTAAAGCGTTTAGCCAGCGCGGCTTTGTGTTTGTCTGTCAACGAACGTTCTCCTTTCAAAATTCGGTTCACATAAGAACGCTGACCAATTTCATTCACAAAGGATGACTGGTTGAGGTTGTGTTGATCCATTAACACTCGCAGTAACGCTACACCACCAGGCAATGCGGTGATACGCGCGTTGAACGCAGCAAACTCCGGTGCACTATCTTCATATTTCGCCACTTTATCGGTGAGCATTTCAATCAGCGGATGATCAGGTTGATGTTCAATCAGATACTCCACCAGTTCTAACGCCTGTTCATAATCAGCTTTCGAGTTACTTCCGCCCAGCAACGGGACGACTTTAATCAAATTGTTGCTGGCCTTGATGGCTTCGGCGATCATTCTTTTTTCTCCCGATAATGCTTTACCCATTTGTCATACTCGGCATGCGTTACAACATGTTTAATGAAGATTCGTTGGGCTATAAAATCAGCAAAAAACATCACTCTGAGATTATTTCCACCTACATTAATCACCCACCATTTCGCCCGGTATTTCATTCGGTCAAGACTTGGAAAATAGGCTCTGAGCGCATCTGGATCGGCAAAATCGTTGCCATTTAAGGTTCTGTAAGTGGCATCCAATGCTGCTGCATCATTTGGAAATCTCCGTGTCGCTTCTGTGAACACTTTCCTTGAGATAACGTGCATCATTCCCTCGCCATGTTCCAACATGGAAACATGGTAGCGCAACAATGCCATGTTTCCAAGCAGGAAACAAAATTTTAGCGGGTTTTTAAGAGAGGGGAAAATGTGCCGCGCAGCGTCCACGCGGCAAAGAGGTTACTTCAGCGTATACCCATCCGCATCACGCCATGCCGGGAAGCGTTCACGGTAGGCTTGCAGCTCTTCAAGAGACAACTCCGCATCAAGACGTGCGCGCGCAAAAGGCTCACCGCTTACCAGAATCTCACCCAGCGGCGAAATAATGCGGCTGTCACCACTGTATTGATGTTGATTGCCATCGCTGCCGACGCGGTTGCAACCGGCAACGTAAGCCTGATTTTCAATCGCACGGGCTAACAGCAGCGACTGCCAGTGCAGCGCACGCGGAGCCGGCCAGTTGGCGACATACAGCGCCAAATCGTAGTCGTTGTGATTACGCGAAAACACCGGGAAGCGCAGGTCGTAGCAAATTTGCGGCATAATACGCCAGCCGCGCCACTCAAACACTTCACGCCTTTCGCCCGCCACGTAGTGCTGATGCTCATTGGCCATGCGGAACAGATGGCGTTTGTCATATTGATGCAGCGTGCCGTTCGGTTCGACCAGCAAGAAGCGGTTCACCGCGCCTTTTTCCGTCTGGATCGCCGCACTGCCGCCGACGAGCGCGTTGCTGGTTTGCGCGTGCGCGTGCAGCCAGGCGACGACTTCATCCTGCGGCAGCGAACTTTCGGCGGCTTCCATAGCAAAACCGGTGGTGAACATCTCAGGCAGCAGAATGATGTCGCGGCCTTCAATGCCTTTCAGCACGCCATCGAAATGACGCAGGTTGGCTGCGCCATCCATCCAGCTCAGGGTTTCCTGCAGAACGGTAATTTTCAAAGCTGACATAAGCGCTCCGCAGCGGCGTCGAGCGTCGCTTCCTGTTTGGCAAAGCACAGACGAATCAGCTTGTGCGGGAAGGGTTCGGCGCAGAACACCGACAGCGGAATCGCCGCCACGCCGACTTCTTTGGTCAGCAGCTGGCAGAAACTCACGTCATTCAGATCGGAAATCGCGCTGTAATCGACCAGCAGGAAGTAAGTGCCTTCACACGGCAGCACTTTGAAACGGCTGGCGGAGAGCTTCTGAATAAAGCGATCGCGGCGCGCCCGGTAGAATTCCGGTAGTTCACGGTAGTGTTCTGGCTCCTGACGCAGCATATCGGCAATCGCCAGTTGCGCTGGCGTGTTCACCGAGAAGGTCAGATACTGATGCACTTTACGGATTTCAGCGCTGATCGCCGCCGGTGCAATGCAGTAACCCACTTTCCAGCCGGTCATGTGGAAGGTCTTGCCAAATGACGACACCGCAATCGAACGCTGACGCAGTTCAGCATGCGCCAACACGCTGGCGTGGCCCTCTTCGGCGAAACAGATGTGCTCATACACTTCGTCGCTCAGCACGTAGATTTCCTGCTCAGCAATCGCCTGCCACAGTTCGGCATAATCGCTTTTGCGCCACACGGTGGCGGACGGATTGTGCGGCGTATTCAGAATCACTAAGCGGGTTTTGCTGCTAAGCAGGCTACGGAATTCGTGCCAGTCAACGCGGAAACCCGGTGGCTGCAGGGCGATGCGTTTCAACACGCCCCCCGCCAATTGCACGGCAGGCGCGTAGCTGTCGTAGCTTGGGTCGAAGCAGATCACTTCGTCACCGGCACGCACCAGTGCGGTAATTGCGGCGTAGAGCGCTTCGGTCGCGCCTGCGGTGATGGTGATGTCGCTGTTGACGTCAGGCGTGTGGCCGTAAAGCGCAGCGGTTTTCTCAACAATCGCTTCACGCAGTGGCAGTACGCCGATCATCGGTGCATATTGGTTGGCGCCCTCGCTGACGTGATGCGCCAGGCGCTGCTGCAAATAGCGCGGACCGTCAAAATCGGGGAAGCCTTGCGAAAGGTTGATGGCGTTGTGCTGCTGCGCTAACGCGCTCATTTGCGTAAAGATGGTGGTGCCGAGCGCCGGTAATTTGCTCTCGGGGATCAGGTTGTGCTGCGTCATTGTTTTGTGGCCTTAAGCGCGAATGTCGTTGCGGAGAAACCCTGTGTTGCTGCCACTATAAACAGGATGTTAACATTTGGCAATCGAGACGCTTAGACGTCTAAACTAACCTGCGGAGCCTGTATATCGCTATGACGGATTTTCTTCCACTGGAACATTTAGTGGCCGCCTGCCACTGGATTGGTGGCAAAGGCTGGGCACCCGCGACCGGCGGTAATATGTCGGTGCGGCAGGACGCGGAGTATTGTCTGCTGAGTGCGTCCGGCAAAGATAAAGGCAGCCTGACACGTGATGATTTTATCCAGGTTGAGATCGCCACCAACGCGGTGCCATCGGGCCGCACGCCATCGGCGGAAACCGGCCTGCATACTTTGATTTATCGTCTTTTTCCGCAGGCGGGCGCGGTGCTGCATACGCATACGGTCAACTCGACGGTGCTGTCGCGGGTGGAGAAGGGCGATGCATTGCTGCTCAGCGGCTATGAGATGCAGAAAACGCTGGCCGGGCAGCAGACGCATCTGAATACCGTCGCTATTCCCTTGTTCGATAACGATCAGGACATTCCGGCGCTGGCGCAGCGCATCGAAGCTTTTGCCGCCGATACGCCGCTGCAATATGGTTTTCTGCTGCGCGGCCACGGTTTGACCTGCTGGGGCAAGGACGTGAACGAAGCGCGTCGCCATCTGGAAGGTTTGGAATTCCTGTTTGAATGTGAACTGCAACGTCGCCTGCTGGAGGCCAAATGATTCGCGCCATTGTTACTGATATTGAAGGCACCACTAGCGATATCCAGTTTGTGCATCAGGTGTTATTCCCTTATGCGCGCCAGCATTTAGCAGCGTACGTGCGGGAATATCACGCAGATGAAAACGTCGCCGCCGCACTTAACGCGGTGCGTGAAGAGTCCGCTGCGCCTCAGGCCTCGCTGGAGGAGCTGATTACCACGCTCACGAATTATATCGATGAGGATCGCAAATCGCCGGGCCTTAAAGCCTTGCAGGGCATGATTTGGCGCGCCGGCTACGTGGAAGGCCAGTTTACCGGTTACCTTTATCCCGACGTTCTGCCGGCTTTTGAGCGCTGGCAGCAGCAGGGGATTGGCCTGTATGTTTATTCCTCGGGATCGGTCGCCGCGCAAAAACTGTTATTTGGCTACAGCGATGAAGGTGATTTAACCTCGCTGTTTAGCGGCTATTTTGATACCGGCGTCGGCGCGAAACGTGAGGCGCAATCGTATCGCAATATCGCCGAAAAAATCGGCCTTGCGCCTGCGTCATTGCTGTTCCTGTCAGATATTCATCAGGAGCTGGATGCAGCAGCGGATGCGGGCTGGCATACCGTGCAGTTAATTCGTGGCGAGGCGGATAACGCCAGTCGTCATCACCAGGTCACCGATTTTTCCCAGATTAAACCGGAGTCGATTTAACATGAGTGCATTGACCATTTTTACCGATACCGAAGCCCATCAACCGGTGTGGCACAGCACCGATGCCGAGGCGATTCGCGATCGTCTCAACGCGAAAAACGTGCGCTTTGAACGCTGGGAAGCCGATCGCGATCTGGGTGCGAATCCCGATGCAGAGACGGTGATCAAAGCCTATCAACATGCGATTGATCGTCTGGTGGCCGAGAAGGGTTATCAGAGCTGGGATGTGCTGAGCATGCGGGCGGATAATCCGCAGAAAGAGGTGCTGCGCACCAGGTTCCTCAACGAACACACGCATAGCGAAGATGAAGTACGCTTCTTTGTTGAAGGTTCAGGGCTGTTCTGCTTGCATCTGGATGGCGAGGTGTATCAGATTTTGTGTGAGAAGAATGATCTGATCTCAGTGCCTGCTGGCACAGCGCACTGGTTTGATATGGGTTCTGAGCCGCACTTTACCGCGATCCGTATTTTCGATAATCAGGAAGGTTGGGTGGCGAATTTCACCGGCGACAAGATTGCCGATGCGTATCCGCGCTTAGCGTGATTGTAGGGTCGTCATTCATGACGACCTTTTTTCTCAACCGCACATTACCCATTACCCTACGGCTGAAAAATCCCTTCCTTTACCTGCGCTGGCGTCACCACGCCAGTATCCAGCACCCAACCGCTAATCAACGCAGCTGGCGTCACATCAAAGGCCGGGTTATAAACCGCCGCATTCTGCGGTGCCCACTGCACGATACCAAAGCTGCCTGATACGCCGGTCACTTCGTTAGCGGAGCGCTGCTCAATAGGGATGGCGTCGCCGTTCGGACATTGCCGATCCAGCGTGGTGTGCGGTGCGGCGACGTAGAACGGAATGCGGTGATAGTGCGCCAGCACGGCCAGGCTATAGGTACCAATTTTGTTCGCGACATCACCGTTCGCCGCGATACGATCCGCGCCGACCCAAATAGCATCGACCACGCCGCGCGCCATTAAACTGGCGGCCATCGAATCGGTAATCAGCTGATAAGGAATATTTAGCTCACCCAGCTCCCATGCGGTTAAGCGACCACCTTGCAGCAGCGGTCGTGTCTCATCCACCCAGACATTTTTCACCAGACCTTGTTGATGAGCGTAGGAGATGACGCCGAGCGCCGTGCCGACGCCCGCAGTCGCCAGCCCGCCGGTATTGCAGTGCGTCAGCAGTTGGCTGCCCGGTTTCACCAGCGTGCTGCCCGCGCGCGCGATGTTGTCACACAGTTGCTTATCTTCGGCCACCAGGCGCAGCGCTTCGCCGCTCAACGCCGCGACGAAATCACTTTCGGCCAACGCCACTTTCATGCGATCCAGGTTATTCATCAGGTTCACGGCCGTTGGCCGCGCTGCGCGTAGCACCTCCAGCGCCGCTGCTAATTCCTTGCGCGGTGCGCCATGCTCGCCCAGCAGCGCCAGCAGCAAACTGGCTGATAGACCAATCAGCGGCGCACCGCGCACGCGCAAGGCGTGAATATGTTCAACCAACTGCGCGACACTGTGCGCAGGCAGCCAGTTTTGTTGCTGTGGCAGCGCTTGCTGGTCAAGGATCCACAGTTGATTATCGCGGACCTCAAGGCTGGTGGTACGAAGTGTTTGCATGGTGTGAAATCCCTGTTGCGTTAATGCTGGCTATTGTGCCAACATGCGTAACGGATGTATAGACGTCTGAACGGCTTATTACTATCGATAATCGAGGAACAGGCAATGTCGCAATACCGTACGTTCAATGCTGCCGATGCTGTGGAATATGCGAAACAATTTGGCGGCGTGGACGATCCGTCTGCGCTGGTGCGCGCCGAAGAGATCGGTGATGGCAACCTTAACCTGGTGTTTAAGATTTTCGATAATCAAGGCCGCAGCCGTGTGGTGGTGAAGCAGGCATTGCCGTATGTGCGCTGCGTCGGCGAATCCTGGCCGTTGACGCTGGATCGCGCGCGTCTCGAAGCGCAGACGTTGATTGAACACTACAAACACTGTCCGCAGCACACCGTCAACGTCACCCATTACGATGCCGAACTGGCGGTAATGGTGATGGAAGATCTCTCCAGCCATCGTATCTGGCGCAGCGAACTGGTGAAGGGCGCTTATTACCCGCAGGCTGGCCGCCAGGTTGGCGAGTATCTGGCGCAGA
Organism: Pantoea trifolii; assembly: GCF_024506435.1. Taxonomy (NCBI): domain Bacteria; kingdom Pseudomonadati; phylum Pseudomonadota; class Gammaproteobacteria; order Enterobacterales; family Erwiniaceae; genus Pantoea; species Pantoea trifolii. The sequence continues at coordinate 948,298 of NZ_JANIET010000001.1, forward strand.
CGCTGTTCCATACCTCCGATTTCTTCCTGCATCCGCATAAGAAAAAAGCCGAAGTGGCGCGTTTCATTAATCCGGAAATGTGCGAAATCACTGAAGACCTATTCTTCAACGATCCGTTTATCGATCATGAGCGCAATCAATATCCTGCGGCGCTGGAATCGCTGGTGGTCAGCCTGCGCAGCGACGATGCGCTAAAAATCGCCGTGGCCGGTCTCAAGCATCGCTTCTTCGCTGATGCGGAAGCCTTGCTGCATGGCGATGTGCACAGCGGTTCGATCTTTGTCGCCGATGGCAGCCTGAAAGTGATTGATGCGGAGTTCGGTTACTTTGGGCCGATTGGTTTTGACGTTGGCAGCGCGATTGGCAATTTGCTGATTAATTACTGCTGCCTGCCGGGCCTGCTGGCACCGCGTGAGGCGGCAGAAGGGCGTGAACGTCGTTTGAGCGATGTACAGGAAGTGTGCAATCAATTTGCCAGCCGCTTTTTGGAATTGGCGAAAGAGAAAACCCGCGATGTGGCGCTGGCTTATCCCGGTTATGCCGAATCCTTCCTGCGCAAAGTGTGGCGCGATACCTTGGGTTATTGCGGTACTGAGTTGATTCGCCGCACGGTGGGGATGTCTCACGTTGCGGACTTCAAACAGATCGAAGATCAGACCATGCGCACCGAGTGTATTCGCAGCTGTATCACGCTAGGACGCACGCTGATTCTGGCTGCCGATCATATTGCCGATGTGGATGCGCTGATTGCGCGGATTCGTCAGGCGGGTTGATGCTGGTGTCGGGAAATCAAGCAGGGGCTGCAGAATAACCGGCTGACGCTGCGCAGCAAAAAACCGGAGATGGTGCGTCAGGAGCTGTGGGGCGTGCTGCTTGCGTATAATCTGGTGAGATATCAGATGATAAAAATGGCGTCGACGCTTAAGGGATACTGGCCTAATCAGCTGAACTTCAGCGAGTCTGCGGCCTGGGTAATGAAGCTGCTCTGGACGCTTGAGGGCGCGTTACCGGGGCGGATCCCGGAACTGGTGAAAAATGTGGGCGCGATGGCGCAGATAGTCAAACTGCCGGGGTGACGGGAGAGGTCGTTCCCGAGAGTGGTGAAAGAGAGGCCCTGGAAGTACCCGGCAGCCAAAAGAAAAAATGCCAGTCAGACTTAACTGACTGGCATTAGCCCCGTTTCCGGGGCTTTTTTTATTTCACGTTTAAGCTGGATTTTTTAGCTTCATAACGATGTATTCAACACCCGGCTCATTCGGTAACAGCTGAAGGGACGATTCAATGACAGTAATTTTCCCTGCGTTGATGTCATCCAGGCGGCCACGCACAATCTTATCGGTGTGAACGTTTAAGTCGATGCTAAAAACATCAGGGCTTGCGATCATTTTGTCACGTTCAGACTGTGGCAAGGCATAAAATTCTTCGAAGTTCATTGGAAAAACTTTATTTGCTGAGTGAAAGTTAATTACTAACGGATTACGCAGAAGGACGTTCGTTCCATGCGTCCGTGTACTGGATATTACCATCCACAATACGCCAGGTGATTTTTTCATACTGCAGGCTAACGCTTTCCGTGTGGTTCAGCTTGTCATTGCCCGACAGTTTTGTGTTGGCCACGCCGCAGTTAACGCCGGTGACTTTCACGTTTTCCATCAGCACGGTGTAATAGCACACCTCTTGGCCCGCATCGCTGATGTTGTAGAAACGAATTTCGGCGCTTTTCAACGTCTGGCCGGTGGCCGCTGCTTTATAGAGATAAGGCGTTGAGCTATCCACCTCTTTCTCGATCATCATTGATGAATGCTGGCGCGTGCCGGTTATTTTGCCGTTAGCGGTGTCTACCGGCAGGTTAATACCGTGGCTCAGGCCGATAATTTCAATGCTGCCTTCACGTTCGTGAACATCGACAGAACCTCTAATATCCGCGCCACCATCGTCTTTAAGCCACATATACGGAGGAATTGGCATTTATTTGCTCCTTATTTTTTTGATTAACTTCATTGTTAAAATGTAAATAACAACCGTGATGGGAATCACTGTGCATACGGACATGTAGAAATAGATGTCGTAAAAACGATCCGCTCCAATCTCTTCATTCCCGTAGATCATTTGGCCGATTTTCAAGGCTAATTGTTCGTTAAACCATAACTCTGGCGGGCCCAGAGTACGGGCGACAACTAGCATCAGCGCGAGAAAACAAGCGACTTTGGCCGCTCTACGGGCAAGTGTTTGAATAACCACTGGCAATCACCTCAATGTATCCGCGCGCCATTAAATTTTTCATGCAAGGAACCGGGATCGGCGCTGTTCTCAGAAGGGCATTACGACTTAGCGCATAGTCTGAATTAAGGTGGAGAGTTATACATCCTTCAGATACGCGGCCGGGATGGAGGCGAAATAATCCGCGTCTGACGTCATTAATCCACGTTTCATCATCAATGCTCAGATCGTCACGATATAAAGCAAACCATTCATCGCGATCAAATTCAGCACCGTTAAAAACGCGGTTATATAAATCCTGTGACTTTGCCTTAGCCCATGAAAGCAGGCCACCCCTCCCACGCTCAACAATCCAGTATTACCCGGTGGGATAGGCCCAACGTTTGGGACGGCCATACATGCAGGAATATTTCTGTAGGCACCTTTCCCGGAAAACGCCATGAAGACGCCCACGCCATACAGATTCAACGGCACGAAATCTGCGCCGTTCAAAATCATCTTACCGATAATTGGCATCGTTAATCCCTAACCTTTAATCCATGTAGTAACTGAGGTTTATGTTACATCCCTCATATTGTCAGAACCAGAAATAATTAGAGTTGGTAATCAATACAGCTTTTACGATCACGCTTTGCCATTGGCGTTGTTAAAACAACAACGAGAGACATAGAATCTCAACGAACAACCCCCCCTTTGGCGCAAGACGTGCGACACAAACAGGATATTCGTTATGTCGCAGACGCTAACCGATCAGGATTTTAAGAACGCCGCCACCAAACTCAGCTGCAGTGAAGCCGCCGTGCGCGCCGTCGCCGAAGTAGAGAGCTCCGGTATCGGGAAATCAAGCAGGGGCTGCAGAATAACCGGCTGACGCTGCGCAGCAAAAAACCGGAGAAGGTGCGTCAGGAGCTGTGGGGCGTGCTGCTTGCGTATAATCTGGTGAGATATCAGATGATAAAAATGGCGTCGACGCTTAAGGGATACTGGCCTAATCAGCTGAGCTTCAGCGAGTCTGCGGCTTGGGTAATGAAGCTGCTCTGGACGCTTGAGGGCGCGTTACCGGGGCGGATCCCGGAACTGGTGAAAAATGTGGGCGCGATGGCGCAGATAGTCAAACTGCCGGGGCGACGGGAGAGGTCGTTCCCGAGAGTGGTGAAAGAGAGGCCCTGGAAGTACCCGACAGCCAAAAGAAAAAATGCCAGTCAGGCTTAACTGACTGGCATTACTCCCTGCGGAGGCTTTTGTGTTTTATGCGGCTTCACTGGCTCGCGAATTGGTTTTCGTCTGCGTCTTTGGCACCGCCAGCGCTTCCGGCGCAAAATCATCGACGTTAATCGCTTTCAGGCGGCTGGCCTCAGCTCGGATCAGCACCTGCGCTTCGCTTTCATCAATCCAGCCCTCTTTCAGACCACGCTGCGCCAGCGCATCCAGACGGGTGAACGACAGGTGTTTTTTCTGCTGCTGGCACAGACGATCGTGAATCACTTCGGCGGCCATCACATCCTGCAGCGCCTGCTCCAGCTGACCCGCCGGATTATGTACGCTTGGTGTCAGATACTGACCACGGCCCAAACGGGTGCGCGTCGCGGAAGGTAATTGCAGCAGTTTCGCCAGTTTGTGATCCAGTTTATCGGACGGTGCCGGGCAGTGATGACCACCGGCGAAAATCACCATTCGCAGCGCACCGGCCACCATGCGGTTCGGGAAGTTGCGCAGCAAATCATCCATCGCCACTTCGGCCTGATGCAGCGCATCCTGCACGCCCCAATGCACCAGCGGCAAATCAGCTTCGTTGCGGCCTTCATCCTCATAACGTTTCAAGGTAGCCGACGCAAGATACATCTGGCTCAACACATCGCCGAGACGCGCCGAGATGCGTTCACGACGTTTCAGGCTGCCGCCCAGCACCGCCATCGACACATCTGACAGCAGCGCGAGGTTGGCGCTTAAACGGTTGATATGCTGATAGTAGCGGCGCGTGGCGTCGCGGGTTGGCGTGGCGCTGGTGCGACCGCCGGTCAAGCCCAGCCACAGGCTGCGCACTTTATTGCTGCCAACGTGGCCGATATGGCTGAACAGCGCGCGATCAAAAGTTACTAGATCGTTTTTCGCTGCGGCGTTCATCTCTTCCAGCACCCACGGATGGCAACGGATGGCGCCCTGGCCGAAGATGATCATGCTGCGCGTCAGGATGTTAGCGCCTTCTACGGTGATGGCGATCGGGGCGCCCTGATAAGCACGCGCCAGGAAGTTGTTTTCGCCCAGCATAATGCCTTTACCGCCAGCGATATCCATCGCGTCGATAATGGCGCGCTGACCGCGATGGGTGCAGTGATACTTCACAATCGCCGACAGCACCGCCGGTTTTTCACCGAGCATAATGCCGCTAGTGATCAGCGTCGCGGCAGCGTCCATCACGTAAGCGTTACCGGCAATGCGCGCCAGCGGCTCTTCGATCCCTTCCATTTTACCGATAGAGACTTTGAACTGACGGCGGATGTGCGCATACGCACCGGTTGCCAGCGCAATGCTTTTCAGGCTGCCGGTTGAGTTCGAAGGCAGCGTAATGCCGCGACCCACTGACAGACACTCCACCAGCATGCGCCAGCCTTGACCGGCCATCGACGGGCCGCCAATGATGAAATCGATGGGTACAAAAATGTCTTTACCGCGCGTCGGACCGTTCTGGAACGGCACGTTAAGCGGGAAGTGGCGCTGGCCAATTTCTACGCCTGGCGTGTGCGTTGGGATCAGTGCACAAGTGATGCCGAGCTCTTCGGTATCGCCCAGCAGGTGATCCGGATCCGAGAGTTTGAACGCCAGGCCTAACACGGTGGCAATCGGTGCCAGCGTGATATAGCGCTTGTTCCAGGTGAGGCGCATGCCGAGCACTTGCTGACCTTGCCATTCACCCATGCACACCACGCCGGTATCAGGAATGGCGCCCGCATCCGAACCCGCTTCCGGGCTGGTCAACGCAAAGCACGGGATCTCATCACCGCGCGCCAGACGTGGCAGATAATGATCTTTCTGCTCATCGGTACCGTAATGTTGCAGCAATTCGCCTGGGCCGAGTGAGTTGGGTACGCCGACGGTGATCGCCAGAATGCCTGAGACGCCCGCCAGTTTCTGCAGCACACGCGCCTGCGCATAAGCGGAGAATTCGAGGCCGCCATACTCTTTCTTAATGATCATGGCGAAGAAGCGATGCTGTTTCAGATACGCCCACAACTCCGGCGGCATATCGGCCATTTCGTGGGTGATTTCGAAGTCATTCGCCATGCGGCACGCTTCTTCTACTGGACCATCAATAAAGGCTTGTTCCTCTTCGGTCAGGCGTGGCTGCGGGTAGTTATGCAGCTTCTGCCAGTCCGGTTTGCCGCGGAACAGATCCCCTTCCCACCAGGTGGTGCCGGCGTCGATCGCCTCTTTTTCGGTGCGTGACATCGGCGGCATCACTTTCTGGAAGCTGTGCAGCGCCGGCTTCGAGAACATGCTGCGGCGCATCACTGGCAGGTTGAACGGCAGCAGGATGATCGCCAGCGGCAGCAGCATCCACGGTGTCCACACGTCAGCGGCCGCCAGCGCGCCGGTCCACAGCAGCAGAATCACGCTGCTCAGCTGAAGAGAAATTTGGTGGTAGAACAACACGCTAAGCAGGATTAGCGTCGCAACGATTGAGGCAACCAACATAATGAACCACTCCATAAGTAGTAAGAGGTCTGACCTGTTATGGGTGTAGGTTTAGAATATGGGGCAAAATTTATCAATCTGTTTACATCGCAATTACAACACATCTCACAAATTCGTTGCACGATGCGCAACAACTGCCAAACTTCCTCAAAGCGCCGCGCTTTTACTGGATGCAGGCGCTTTGCGACATAGCCCCATTCCGTTAAACTTGCCGGGTCAATCTTTCCTCTAAAGGACATCCCTATGTATCAGGACATTATTCGCTCAGAGCTCAATGAAGCAGCCGATACGCTTAACAACTTCCTGAGTGACGACGCTAACATTCACGCGATTCAGCGCGCTGCAGTTTTGCTGGCCGACAGCTTTAAAGCGGGCGGCAAGGTGCTCTCCTGCGGTAACGGCGGCTCGCACTGCGATGCCATGCATTTTGCTGAAGAGCTGACTGGACGCTATCGTGAAAACCGTCCTGGCTACCCGGCGATTGCCATTTCTGATGTCAGCCATCTCTCCTGCGTTAGCAACGATTTTGGCTACGACTATGTGTTCTCGCGCTATATCGAAGCGGTTGGTCGCGAAGGCGATGTGCTGCTGGGGCTTTCTACTTCCGGGAACTCTGCCAACATCATCAAAGCCGTAGAAGCTGCGCGCGCGAAAGGCATGAAAGTAATTACTCTGACCGGCAAAGATGGCGGCAAGATGGCAGGTTCAGCGGATATCGAAATTCGTGTGCCGCACTTTGGCTATGCCGACCGCATTCAGGAGATCCACATCAAAGTGATCCATATCCTGATGCTGTTGATTGAAAAAGAGATGGTTAAGTCATGATGCGTTCCTCTCGCCGCGTGCGAGAGGATCTAACTTAAGGCGGTTGCTATGTGCGAATTGCTCGGGATGAGCGCCAATGTCCCCACGGACATCTGTTTCAGTTTTACCGGTCTTGTGCAGCGTGGCGGTGGAACCGGGCCGCACAAAGATGGTTGGGGCATCACGTTCTACGAAGGAAAAGGGTGCCGCACCTTCAAAGATCCGCAGCCGAGCTTTAATTCGCCGATTGCCCGTTTGGTGCAGGAATACCCGATCAAATCGCATTCGGTGGTGGCGCATATCCGCCAGGCGAATCGCGGTGAAGTGTCGCTGGAAAATACCCATCCGTTCACGCGTGAGCTTTGGGGCCGCAACTGGACCTACGCACACAATGGTCAGCTTAAAGGTTACCGTCAGCTGGATACCGGGCCGTTCCGTCCGATTGGTGAAACCGACAGCGAGAAAGCGTTCTGCTGGATGCTGCACAAACTGACCGAGCGCTATCCACGCACGCCGGGCAACTGGCCAGCGGTGTTCCGCTACGTTGCCGAGCTGGCAGCGGAAATGCGTGAGAAGGGCGTGTTCAACATGTTGTTATCGGATGGGCGCTACCTGATGGCGTTTTGTTCGACCAATCTCTACTGGATTACGCGCCGTGCGCCGTTTGGCAAAGCCACGCTGCTCGATCAGGATGTGGAGATTGATTTTCAGCAGCAGACGACGCCGCAAGATGTGGTGACGGTGATTGCCACGCAACCGCTGACAGGCAATGAAACCTGGCACCGGATAGTGCCAGGCGAGTGGGCGTTATTTTGCCTGGGTGAGCGCCAGGAATGATTTCGAAGCAGCATCCGGTGTAGAGATCACCGGTGTGCTGTTCACCGCATATTGGCCGGTGGCCGTCACATTCACCGTTGGCGGCACGCGGTACTTGGCAAAGTACGCATAGCCCGGCTGCAGTTCACGCCAGAAGTTAATGTACGTCGAGTATTTATGACGTTGCATATTGCTGTCGGTCATGCGGAACGGATAGATGTTGACCTGAATTTCCTGCTGGCCATTGCGCAGCGCGGCATTGGTGTAGGTGAAGATCTCATCCATTGACGCATTGGTCATCGCATAGCAACCAATTGATACGCAATCACCGTGAATCATTAAATAATTGCCGTCATAACCTTTAGCGCGATCGTATTGATTCGGGAAACCGGTATTAATAGCGCGATAGAAACGGCTATCCGGTTTCAACTGATTCAGCTTGACGTTATAAAAGCCTTCCGGACTTTTGAAATCGCCCTGACGACGTTTAGGTCCTAAACCGCCAGAGAAATTACAGATGCGATAGCTGTCCAGCAGACGATATTCATTACCGATTTTGCCGTACAGTTCCAGCGTACGCTCTTCCTTGAAAATCTGAATAAAAACGGGGGTGCCAATTAGTTGTTTCTTTAACTCTTTGCTCACCGGAGCCAGCGGTTGCGTCGGCTCGGGGTTAATTGCCCAGCTAAGGACCGGCATAAGAATCATCGCAAGCGTTAATGCGATTCTGCCCATTCTGTAGATACCTTGAATTGAAGAGAGACGATGACGCTAAGCGTCCGGGTATTGCATTATCGGAAATATCCGCTATCGCAGCGCAACATTAACATTGTCTGGCTTTTAATCAAGCCAGTGTCCGAGAAAATGGCGCGTTCCTAAAAGGAATACGACCACTAATTTGTAAACTTTAATTAGATGGACAAAAAAAATCGCCTTTTTACGCTTGGCTTCAAAACGATTTAATCCTGACGAGTAATAAGACATGTCTTGGGTGTTGAAAACGATGGCGTATCTATACTGCGCCAGTCATTTTCAACAGGTAAAAAACTCATGGATCTCGTCACTCGCCCGTCCCTTTATCAGGTGGAAAACCTGCACTACATGTTGTCGTCCGGTCCTGACATGATCAATGCACACTTACGCAGCGGCAAAGCATGGGAGCCAACAACGCTGCAAATTGCACAATTGCTGATTGAAGGTATTGAGCGTCCGGTATTGGTCGATGTGGGGGCGAACTTAGGTGCCTGGTCGGTACCGATGGGCGATCATATTCGCACTAAAGGTGGCATCTTGTATGCCTTTGAACCGCAACGCCAGGTGTACTATCAACTGTGTGCCAATCTGTTCAGCAATCAGCTGTTTCACTGTCATGCTATGCAGATGGCAATTGGTGATGTCAATGGGGAAATTGACGTTCCGGTATTGGATATGCAAAACGAAGTGAATGTTGGGGCGCTGTCGCTGGATGCTGATATTCGTGCGCAGCAGAAGATGCTCAGCACTGACATCACCACGTGTGAATCCGTGCGCATTGCTACCATCGATAGCCTGAAATTGCCCGCGGCGCACCTGGTTAAAATCGATGTCGAAGGGCTCGAATTGGAGGTGCTTAAAGGTGCACGTCTGTGGCTGGGGAGCTCAGGTTATCCCGCCATTTTGTTCGAAGTCTGGGGCGATTATCTGCCAGGCCTGATCCCCAAACGTAATCGTCTGCTCAATTTGCTAAAGCGTGCTTTAGGCTATGAAGTCGATATGTTCGGTGAACTCGGTATCGCTCAGCACCCGCAAAATAAACGTCTTGAGATAAAGAGAACCGATAAGGGCATGGAGATTCGTCGCCTGTTTTAATCTTGCTTTTTAGCATTGCCAATACTTTTGCATCTGTACAAATATCCAGTACTATATTGAGGTCTCGATTGATACTGGATTAGTGGCAAACGTGAAAATCATTCATGTCGATATGGACTGCTTTTACGCAGCAGTGGAAATGCGCGATGATCCGTCATTGCGCGATATCCCCATTGCGATTGGCGGCAGCCGTGAACGGCGTGGCGTGATCAGCACCGCGAACTATCCAGCACGTAAATATGGCGTGCGTAGCGCGATGCCAACCGGCATGGCGTTGAAACTTTGTCCGCATCTGCGGCTGCTGCCTGGCCGCTTTGATGCGTATAAAGAAGCCTCGCACCAAATCCGCGACATCTTTTCGCGTTACACTTCGTTGATTGAACCGCTTTCACTCGATGAAGCTTATCTGGATGTGACAGATAGCCTGCACTGCCAGGGTTCGGCCACATTAATGGCGCAGGCAATTCGTGCCGATATTCTGCGTGAAACCGGGTTAACCGCTTCCGCCGGGATCGCGCCGATCAAGTTCCTCGCCAAGATCGCTTCCGATCTCAACAAACCCAACGGGCAATTTGTGATTACACCTGATGCAATGTCCGATTTTTTACTGACGCTGCCGCTAAGCAAAATTCCTGGCGTGGGTAAAGTGGCGACCAAAAAGTTGGAAGAGATGGGATTGCGCACCTGCGCCGATGTGCAACGTGCCGATCTGGCTTTGCTGCTTAAACGTTTTGGCAAGTTTGGCCGTATCTTGTGGGAGCGCAGCAATGGCGTGGATGAGCGCAATGTGGTGGTCGAGCGCGAACGCAAATCGCTCGGCGTTGAGCGCACACTGATGGAAGATATTCACAGCTGGGAACAGTGTCTGGAGATTATTGATTTTCTCTATGCCGAGCTGGATCGTCGCTTAACCGCCATCAAGCCGGATAAGCAGATCGCCCGGCAAGGGGTGAAACTCAAATTCAATGATTTCCAGCAAACCACGCAGGAGCACGTCTGGCCGGTGCTTAATAAGGACGACATGATCGCGGTTGCGCGCCAGGCATGGGATGAACGCCGAGCTGGGCGCGGCGTACGACTGGTGGGATTGCATGTCACGATGGTGGATCCGCAACTGGAACGGCAGTTGGTATTGGGGTTGTGAGATTGTGCGCGCCTGAAAGCAAAACGCGCCGATGGGTTCCCTCTCCCACTTGTGGGAGAGGGTTAGGGTGAGGGAAAACTACTTCTTACCGTACTTCGCTTCCAGCGTCGCAAACCACGGCGCAATGAAATCGCTGTTCTCGCCCCAGCCTGGAATGATCTTATTCAGCGACGCCACATTGACCGCGCCTTGCTGGCTGTTCAGCTGCTGCTGGGAAATTGATGACGCTTTAAACTCGTAAGTCGCCGGTGTGGTTTCGCCTGCAATCTTGTTCGCTACCAAACGCATATTCACCGCGCCAATGGTTTTTGGATCCACCGCCACGGTTTGCACCCAAGGACTGTTTTTCTCGTGCATCAACTGCAGATCCTGATTGGATACGTCGATGCTATACAGTTTGATCTCGGTACGGCCATTCTCCTGCAGGGCTTTATATGCGCCCTGGCTAAAGGCATCCCATGCCCCCCAAATTGCATCAATCTTACCTTTCGGGTATTTCGCCAGAATTGCGCCAATCTTATTGGCGGTGTCGCCTTGCACGTCAGAGGAAACGGCACCAATGGTTTCCAATTGATGGATGCCTGGATTCTCCTTGAGCACTTTTTCATACACTACCTGACGACGCTCCATCGGTGGGAAACCTGCCACCCACAGCTTGACGATATTGGCTTTGCCGTTGAAATCTTTAACGATCTGTCCCAGCGATTCCTGAGCCAAAGAAGCATCATCCTGCGCCGTCACGGTGACGCCTTCTACCGGTGTATTAACCGGCGTATCAAACACCGACAGCTTGATGCCCGCAGCGGCGATACGCTGCACCAGCGCAGTCGAATAGGGATCTTTACCGTGCGACAGAATAATGCCGTCATATTTCTGGCTAATCGCCTGGTTAACGAAATCCTGGAAACGCGCATCGTCGCCATTGCTGAGGAAAGTGCTGACCTTAAAGCCCAGCTGGCGGCCTTGCTGAATCGCACCGGCAACAAACTGCGTGGTGTTATCGTCGGAGCCCAGGTTGCGAATGATGGCGATACGTACCGGGCCTTGATGGTTAGCGATAACCGCAGGCACAGTGGCATCGGCGAAGGCGGCGCTGGCGTTGAGCAGGCTAACCGCCAGCAGCGAACGGGTAATTTTTTTCATTATGATCTCTTTCTGATTAAACGCGCCTTAACGGCGCTGGATGTAAGTCATCGCCAGCGCCAGCGCCAGTACCAGACCTTTAATAATGTCCATCGCGTAATAGGGCACCGACAACATCACCAGCCCGTTCTGCAACACACCAAGAATGATGGCGCCCACCAAGGTACCCAGCGCATTGGGTTTACCCGAACCGGCCAGCGAGAAGCCGATCCACGCCGCGGCTACGGCATCCATCAGATAACCGCCGCCGGCATTCACCTGCGAAGAGCCGATACGTGACGCCAGCAGAATACCGCCCAGACCAGCCAGCAGCGAGGCCAGCACATACGCCAATACGCGATAGCGCGTGGTGCGAATGCCGGAGAGACGCGCCGCTTCAGGATTGCCGCCCAGCGCATACATACGACGGCCGTGCTTGGTCAGCGACAACGCCAGCTGCGCCACAATGGTGACCACCAGCATGATAATGACGATGGTCGGCACCTGGCCGAGCAGGCCAAAGGTTGCAGGAATGGTGCCTTCGGCCATGTCGCCGCTCGGCAGCACCATATTCTCGGTAATGGAGCCGCCAAAGCTGTAGGTCATCGCCACGCCCTGAATCACAAACAGCGTGGCGAGGGTGGCGAGCATGTCGGGAATGCGCAGCACCACAATCAGGAAGCTGTTGAACAAGCCAACCAGGGTGCACAGCAACAATGTGATGATAATGGCTTCAGTGGTGCCAAAGCCGTGCCAGACGAACAGCGAAATCACCAGCGCGTTGGCCAGCGAGGCGGTGGATCCCACCGACAAATCAAAGCCGCCCACTGTCAGCGAAATCGACACGCCAATCGCAATCACCGTGACGATGGCGATGGAACGCAGGATGTTGATGATGTTGGTCGGCTCGAGGAAGCTGTCCGAAGCGAGACCAAATGCGGCAATCAGAATCACCACCGTCAGCAACATGCCCCACTTATAAAGGAAATCAAACAGCTGATGGCGCAGAGAAGGCTGCGGGTTTAGGGATAGTTCTTTGCTGCTCACGCAGGTGTTCCTCCGGTGGAATAAAGCAAAAGTGCCTCTTCTGTGGCTGTTGTGCCCTCCATCTCTGCCACAATGCGCCCATCCCAGAGCACACAAATGCGGTCGCATAGACCGACCAATTCAGAAAACTCGCCCGAAGCATAAATGATGCCTTTGCCTTCGCGCGCTAAGCCATCGATCAGCGTGAACAGATCGGTTTTGGCTTTGATATCGACGCCTTTCGTCGGCTCATCAAAAATCAGCACATCGGCGTTGTTGCGCAGCCATTTGCCAATCGCCACTTTCTGCTGGTTGCCACCCGACAGGCGACGCAGAATTTGCCCCGGTCCGGTGGTGCGTACATTCAGGTGCTGAATTACCTTTTCCGCCCAACGCCACGCCTGACGATGACCAAACAGGCTCCAGCGCGAGAAGCTATTATCTGCGCTGATGCTCAGGTTCATGCTCACCGGTTCATCGATGAAAATGCCCTCTTTGCGTCGCTCTTCCGGCACCAGCGCCATGCGGTTTTCTACTGAATCATGCGGTGAACGCGGTCGCCACGGCTTGCCGTGCAGTTCACCCTGCGTCACGCGGCTTTTGCTGGCACCAAACAGCGCTTTGCACAGCTCGGTTTTACCTGCGCCCGCCAGACCAGCAATGCCAAGGATTTCGCCTTTATGCAGACGCAGCGAAATATCCTGCAGTAACCGATCGTCGTGTAAGCCTTCCACCGACAGCAGCAGCGGCTGCGGCGTACGGGCGCGACGCGGCGGAAAGACATCGTCGAGCCGATGTCCCAGCATTTTCTCCACGATCTGCTCGCCGCTCAGCGCCGCCATCGGGCTGCTTTCGATCAGACGACCATCGCGTAGCACCGTTAAGCGGTCACAAATCGCTTTCAGTTCGTGAATGCGGTGCGAGATGAACACCACGCCAATGCCGCTGGATTGCAAGCGGCGCACCACGGTAAACAGGCGCTCGCTCTCATGCTGGTCGAGTGGCGCGGTGGGTTCATCCAGGATCAGGAAGCGGCAGTGATGGGAGAGGGCGCGCGCCAGCAGGATTTGCTGTTTCTCCGCCAGCGAGCAACGCTCCACTAAACGATTAACGTCAATGTTCACTTCCAACTGCGCCAGTAACGTACGCGCCTGGCGGCGAATCTCGCGCCAGTTATAGGCGTGACCTGGCTCCGCTAAACGATCGAGCAGAATGTTTTCTGCCACGCTGAGCTGTGGCACCAGCGCCACATCCACTTCCTGCTGCACCAGATGAATGCCGAGCTTTTTGGCATCGCGCGGTGAACGAATATTTACCGGCACATTATCCAGGAGAATCTCACCGCTGTAATGATCGTGTGCGCCAGCCAGCACCGCCATCAGCGTGGATTTTCCGGCGCCGTTAGCGCCGGTTAACGCGTGCACCGAGCCGCCTTCGGTCAGAAAATCCACCTGCGCTAACGCGGCGAAACCGCCAAAGGCGATGGAGATATTACGCATCTCCAGGCGGTTGATCGCACTCATTGAGCCGGGCCTTTAATTAATTGAGTTGGGGGCATTTTTTCCTGAACCATCACGCTGGGCAACGAACGAAAGGGCATAAGCTAGCACGGAATGTTATTAGCCATCCAGACATCTGGATATACCGATAGCTAAAACTGGCGGGCGAGTCAGCGCTGGTGAAATGCGCGGGTGGTAAGACAACTCTTAGAGGATTGTGCTGGCGATTGGCATGGCATTAAAAAGGCGGTCACCCTAAATGGCGACCCTACGACAGTTTTGTAGGGGCGCCATTTAGGGTGACCAAACAATCTTGACCCGCAGGCATAAAAAAACCAGGCCGCAGCCTGGTTGTCATCATCGCGTAAACTTTACGCTTTTTCTGGCACCACGCTGAGCAGCGCGGTCAGCAGTTTCCAGTACAGACCCACGCTTTCGATGTGAACCTGTTCATCCGGCGAATGCGGGCCGGTGATGGTTGGGCCAATCGAAACCATATCCATGTTCGGATACGGCTTCTTGAACAGACCGCACTCCAGACCGGCGTGAATCACCTGAATGTTGGGCGTTTTGCCAAACAGCGCTTCGTAGGTTTTACGCGTCAGCGCCATTACCGGTGAATCGGCATCAGGCTGCCAGCCCGGATAACCGCCTTTAGGTGCGCTTTTCGCCCCGGCCAGATCGGCCAGCGAGGTCAGCACTTCAACCACCCAATCTTTGCCGGTATCGATCAGTGAACGAATCAGGCAGATGATTTCGGCATTGCTCTGATCCATAGTCACCACGCCAACGTTGAGCGAGGTTTCCACCACGCCTTTCGCTACGTCGGAGTTACGGATTACGCCGTTTGGTGTGGCGTTGAGCAGGTTGAGGAAACGATCGCGGCTGTCAGCGTTCAGCGCCTGGCCTTGATGCGCCAGCGACTCAGCGACGACGGCGATGTTCTTCTCTTTCACGCCCAGTTCGTTCAGCAGCGTTGCCTGGAAATGGGCCGCAGCCGATTTCAGTTCGTCAACTTTATGGCTGTCGATCGCCAGCGTAGCGAAAGCTTCACGCGGGATGGCGTTACGCAGCGTACCGCCGGTGAATTCGATCAGACGCACATCGAGTTCACGCGCGTGCAGCGCCAGGAAGCGTGCCAGCAGTTTGTTGGCGTTGCCGAGACCATGATGAATGTCGGCACCGGAGTGACCGCCTTTCAGGCCTTTCAGCGTCAGCTTCAGGGTTTCATAGCCCGCAGGAATCGCTTCACGCGTCAGCGGCAAGGTGGTGATGAAGTCGATACCACCGGCGCAACCCATGTAGATCTCACCTTCCTCTTCCGAATCGGTGTTGATCAGAATGTCGGCCTGCAGCCAGTTCGGCTGTAAACCAAAGGCGCCATCCATACCCGATTCTTCGGTCATGGTCAGCAGCACTTCAATCGGGCCGTGGATCAGGCTGTTATCAGCCAGCACCGCCAGCGCAGACGCCATACCAATGCCGTTATCCGCGCCCAGCGTGGTGCCGCGCGCTTTCACCCATTCGCCATCAACGTACGGCTGAATCGGATCTTTGGTGAAGTCGTGCACCGTGTCATTGTTCTTCTGCGGCACCATATCAAGGTGCGCCTGCAGCGCCACCGGCGTGCGTTTTTCCATACCGGCGGTCGCGGGTTTACGAATCAGGATGTTGCCAACCTGATCGCGCTCAACCCAAAAACCTTGCTCTTTTGCCCAGCCGACAACGTATTCGGCCAGTGCTTCTTCGTGGTAAGAAGGGTGCGGAATGGAACAGATTTTGGCAAAAATATCCCACAGCGGTTGGGGTGAAAGTTGCGACAATTCAGACACCATGCATCTCCTGTGTCAGCGTGGCGGACAGACCGCACGCACGCGGGTTTCCAGTAAAAATCGTCGTCAGAGCATCTGACGTGATGGGCCTGAGAATATCACTGTTTCTCGCCGGGTGCGTAATCAGGCGCGCTAAAAACCTGCAACCAGTAAGACAGATGCTGGTTTTTGAGGCGTCAGATCCTTATAATCTCGCGCAACCTTTTCCCCCTTGCATATTTTTTAAGCCAAGTTTCTTGGCCGGGATTCCTTTATATGAGCGAAAAATACGTCGTAACCTGGGACATGTTGCAAATCCATGCCCGTAAACTGGCCCAGCGCCTGCTTCCTGTGGAACAGTGGAAAGGTATCATCGCGGTAAGCCGTGGTGGTCTGGTTCCGGCATCGCTGCTGGCGCGTGAACTCGGTATTCGCTATGTCGATACCGTGTGCATCTCCAGCTACGATCACGATCATCAGCGCGAAATGAAAGTGCTGAAGCGTGCTGAAGGCGACGGTGAAGGCTTCATCGTCATTGACGACCTGGTGGATACCGGCGGCACCGCGCAGGCGATTCGCGATATGTATCCAAAAGCGCGTTTCTGCACCATCTTCGCCAAGCCAGCTGGCCGCGCGCTGGTGGACGACTACATTGTCGATATCCCGCAGAACACCTGGATCGAGCAGCCGTGGGACATGGGCGTGGTCTACATCCCGCCAATCGTCAAAGGCGCCTGATTGATGCATCGCAAACAACGCCCGGTTATGCCGGGCGTTGTGCTTTCTGCGCCTCGCGCGCGTATCACGGGTGCAGTACACTCTTAGCCATCGCCACGTTGTTGGCAGGAGAATAGCTGAGATGTCTGATAAAAACCTGAGCGAAGAACTGTTCAAACCGCGTTTTAAACACCCGGAAACCTCCTCATTAGTGCACCGCCAGCATCACGCCGCCGTGCAGGTGCACAACGCCCTCGAAGGCGATACGCAGCGCGGCTGGTATCGCATGCTGAACAAGTTGCTGTGGACGTGGCGCGGGTTGTCGCCGCAGGAGATCAGCGAAGTGCTGGCGCGTATTGCGGTGAGCGAGTTTGAGCGCACCCATGAAGCCCTGCTTGATACTGTGATTGGTTATCGCGGTGGCAACTGGAATTACGAGTGGTCGAAGCAGGCAGCCATCTGGCAGCAGCGCGCGTTAGAAAGTGAGAACCATGACGACGCCGGTCAGCATTGGTTGCACGCCGCCAATCTGTTCAGCCTCGCGGCTTATCCTTATATTAAAGGCGATGAGCTGGCGGATCAGGCGCAGGTGCTGGCCAATCGCGCCTACGAAGAGGCCACGCAGCGTCTGCCGGGCGAACTGAAATCCCTGACCTTCCCCATGAGCGGCGGGAGTCCGGTAACCGGCTTCCTGCACATGCCAGCGCAGGCCGAAGCGCCATATCCCACGGTGCTGCTGTGCGGTGGGCTTGATTCGCTGCAAAGCGATCACTATCGCCTGTTCCATGACTATCTCGCGCCGCGCGGTATCGCCATGCTGACGCTGGATATGCCGTCGGTAGGCTTCAGCAGCAAATGGATGCTCAATCAGGACACCAGCCAGGTGCATCAGCAGGTGCTGCGTGAACTGAGCAATGTGCCGTGGATCGATCACACCCGCGTGGCGCTGCTGGGCTACCGTTTCGGTGCCAACGTGGCGACGCGTCTGGCTTATCTGGAAGTGCCGCGAGTCCGCGCGGTAGCGACGCTGGGGGCGATGGTGCACAGCGTGTTTGTCGATGCGCAGCAACAGCAGCAGCTGCCGGATATGTATATGGATATGCTGGCGAGCCGCCTCGGTATGTCGTCAACTTCGGACAGCAATCTGCGCATTGAGCTCAATCGCTACTCTCTGAAGGTGCAAGGTTTGCTCGGCCGCCGCACGCCAACGCCGATGCTGGCAGCTTATTGGCCGGATGATATTTTCGGTCCGGAAGCGGACGCGCAGTTGATCGCCAACTCCTCCTCGCAGGGCAAGACGCTGGCGATTCCGGCCAAGCCGGTTTTTGCCAGTTTTGACAAAGCGCTAAATCAAATTTGTGACTGGCTGGCAAAACAGTTGAAAAGCTAGCTGGCGAAATCCCTGAACTCTGCTACTACTTATATCCGGGATTTTCCATTTTTTAATTTAATGGAAAGCTGGAAGTGCAATTTAAAGGGTTAAGGGAAAAGAGATGACATTACCGAGTGGTCACCCCCGTAGTCGCCTGCTTAAGCGCTTCACCGAATTGGGGCCGTATATCCGTGAAGGCAAATGCGAAGAGACACGCTTCTTCTTCGATTGCCTGGCAGCGTGTGTCAATGTTAAGCCTGCACCAGAGCTACGTGAGTTTTGGGGCTGGTGGATGACGCTGGAAGCCTATGAAGATCACTTTACTTACGAATATCATTTTGGCCTGTTTGATAAAGCGGGTGATTGGGGCACGGCAACCATCAAAGGCAAAGAGAACAATGCCAAAGTGGAAAGCACGCTGCGTAATTTCCATGAGCGCTTGAAGGCGATGCTGCTGGAACAGAAACTCGATCTGCGTCCGGCGGAAGGCTTTAAAGAAGAGCCGGTGAAATTGAGCGCCTAATCAGTATTTAAGGGTTTAAACAGGAAAGAGCCGGTGATGAGCCGGCTCTTTTTTTATAGACACAGCGAGGGTACAGCTTACAGCTTAGAACTGATACGTCAGGCCAACCGCCACAACGTCATCGTTGTTCAGGTTCAGCTTGTTGTTGTCATCCAGCTGGTTGATTTTGTAATCCACGAAGGTCGACATGTTTTTGTTGAAGTAGTAAGTCATGCCCACGTCGATGTATTTAACCAGATCCTCGTCACCGATCCCTTCGATGTCTTTGCCTTTGGTCTGGATATAGCCGAGGGACGGACGCAGGCCGAAGTCGAACTGATACTGCGCGACCACTTCGAAGTTCTGCGCTTTGTTAGCAAAACCACGCGTGCCGATTGGCGTCATGTTGCGGGTTTCGGTGTAGATAGAAGCCAGGTAGATGCTGTTAGCATCGTATTTGATACCCGCGCCCCATGATTCCGCTTTATCACCGCTACCCAGCGCTTGCAGCTGCTGCTGGTTAGTACGGTCAGAAGAGGTGATGGCAGACATAAGGCTGATGCCGGTGTCAGCGATGGTGTAACCCAGTGACGCACCGTAACCGTCGCCGTTCTGGCGCGAAGTATCGGTGATGCTGCCACGGGCGTTGGCGCTGGTGGAGTCGTTTTTGCCCTGATATTGCAGCGCGAAGCGCAGGCCATCAACCAGACCAAAGAAGTTGCTGTTGCGGTAAGTGGCCACGCCAGTTGCACGCGCAGTCATGAAGTTATCGGTACGCGCCGTGCCGTCACCGCCGAACTCTGGGAATACGTCAGTCCAGGCTTCTACGTCGTAAAGTACGCCGTAGTTACGACCGTAGTCGAATGAACCGTATTGACCGAATTTCAGACCGGCAAAGCCCAGACGGGTTTTGTTGCCAGCGTTGGCGTCTGAACCTTCAGAGTTGTTCACGTTGTACTGATATTCCCACTGACCGTAACCGGTCATCAGGTCATTAATCTGCGTCTGGCCTTTGAAACCGATACGCACGTAAGATTTGTCGCCGTCGCTTGACGCGTTATCGCTGAAGTAGTGTTCAGCTTTAACACGGCCGTAGAAGTCCAGTTTATTACCGTCTTTGTTATACACTTCTGCGGCGTTTGCGGTGGAAGCCAGTGCCAGCGCTGATACAACTAATGCCAGTGTGCTCTTCTTCATTTTGCTATCAATCCCAATGAGTAAAATTTGTTGTACCCGTGAAAGGTTTTGTAAAACACGGAACTTTTTACCGGGTGGTGATGAACGTTTTATGACAGTTTTTCGGATTTCTTGTTAATCGCGAACTTTTGGTCTACCGCATTGTCAGGGGATTTTTGTGCTTTTCCCCTTGCTGTTGTTGGCTTCCTTGCTCACTCCTGATAAAACGTCCCTTCGCAGATTTTTTTCTTACATGGCAGGAAAAACATGAGTGGCAGTCAGACCCTTGTGGTCAAGTTGGGAACTAGTGTCCTCACCGGCGGTTCGCGTCGGTTGAATCGGGCGCACATGGTGGAGTTGGTTCGTCAGTGTGCGCAGTTGCACGCGGCAGGCCATCGCATTGTTATCGTCACCTCTGGCGCAATCGCTGCCGGACGCGAACACCTTGGTTACCCCGAACTGCCACCTACCATCGCCTCAAAGCAGCTGCTGGCTGCGGTGGGGCAGAGCCGTTTGATCCAGCTGTGGGAACAACTGTTCTCGATTTACGGCATTCACATCGGGCAGATGCTGCTGACGCGCGCCGATATGGAGGACCGTGAACGTTTTCTCTACGCGCGTGACATGCTGCGTGCGCTGCTCGACAACCACATCGTGCCGGTGATTAACGAGAACGATGCGGTGGCGACTGCCGAAATTAAAGTGGGCGACAATGACAATCTGTCGGCGCTGGCGGCTATGCTCGGTGGCGCAGATAAACTGCTGCTGCTGACCGATCAGCAAGGGCTGTTCACCGCCGATCCGCGTACCAATCCGGAAGCGGAGTTGATCAGCGACGTGCAACAGATTGACGATGCGTTACGCACCCTCGCGGGCGGCAGCGTATCCGGCTTGGGAACCGGCGGCATGGCAACCAAACTGCAGGCGGCGGACGTCGCTTGCCGCGCCGGCATTGATGTGATCATCGCCGCCGGCAGCCGTCCGGACGTGATCAGCGATGTGCTGCATGGCAAACCGGTCGGCACGCGTTTCCACGCGCAGCAGTCGCCGCTGGAGAACCGTAAGCGCTGGATCTTCGGCGCACCGCCGGCAGGCGAAATCACCATTGATGATGGCGCGCTGGCCGCGATGCTGGAGCGCGGCAGTTCGCTGCTGCCAAAAGGCATCCGTGACGTGCAGGGCAATTTCTCGCGCGGTGAAGTAATCCGTATTCGCAATCTGCAAGGGCGCGATATCGCCCACGGCGTCACGCGTTATAACAGCGATGCCATGCGCATGATTGCCGGTCATCACAGCCAGGAAATCGGCGAGATCCTCGGTTACGAATATGGCCCGGTAGCGGTGCACCGCGACGACATGATCGTCAGTTAAGGAGCGGATGATGTTAGAAGAGATGGGTAAAGCGGCGCGTGCTGCGTCGTACAAACTGGCGGAACTCTCCACCGAACAAAAAAATCAGGTGCTGCTGAGCATCGCCGATCGTCTGGAAGCGGAAAGCGCGGACATTCTGTCGGCCAACGAGCAGGATCTGGCGGATGCGCGCCAAAACGGCATGAGCGAAGCGCTGCTCGATCGCCTGACGCTCAACCCGCAGCGCCTGAAAGGCATTGCCGATGACGTGCGTCAGGTGTGTCGCCTGGCGGATCCGGTTGGTCAGCTGATTGACGGCGGCCAGCTCGATAGCGGCTTGCGCATCGAACGTCGTCGCGTGCCGCTCGGCGTGGTTGGCGTGATTTACGAAGCGCGCCCCAACGTGACTGTTGATGTGGCATCGCTGTGCCTGAAAACCGGTAACGCGGCGATTCTGCGCGGCGGCAAAGAGACTTATCGCACCAACGCCGCCACGGTGCGCGTGATCCAGAATGCGCTGACCCAGCACGGTTTACCGGCGGGGGCGGTGCAGGCGATTGAAAACCCGGATCGCGAGCTGGTGAATCAGCTGCTGAAGCTCGATCGCTACGTCGATATGCTGATCCCCCGCGGCGGCGCGGGTTTGCACAAGCTGTGCCGTGAAAACTCCACCATTCCGGTGATCACCGGCGGCATCGGCGTGTGCCATCTCTATCTTGATGAAACCATGGAGACTGAGGCCGCGCTGGAAGTGATCGTTAATGCCAAGAAGCAGCGTCCAAGCGCCTGCAATTCGCTGGAAACGCTGCTGATCCATCGCGGTCAGGCGGACAACTTCATTCCGGCTTTCCTGCAACGTATGGCGCAAGAGAAGATTGCGCTGCACGCCGACGAAAATGTGCTGGCGCTGCTGCAAAACGGTGCTGTCGAGGTGGTGGCGGTGCAAGCAGAAAATTATGATGACGAATGGTTGTCCAACGATCTGAACGTTAAGCTGGTGGCGGATATCGATGAAGCCATCGCGCATATACGTGAACACGGCACGCAGCACTCTGATGGCATTCTGACGCGCAGCATTGGCAACGCCAATCGCTTCGTCAACCAGGTTGACTCATCGGCGGTATACGTTAACGCCAGCACGCGCTTCACCGACGGCGGCCAGTTTGGTCTGGGTGCCGAAGTGGCGGTGAGCACGCAGAAGCTGCACGCGCGCGGTCCAATGGGACTTGAAGCGTTGACCACCTACAAATGGATAGGTTGGGGCGACGATACGCTGCGTCGTTAATGTTCGCCTCTGCATGACAATGGGCACCGAAAACGGTGCCCATTTTTTTTGCTTTCGATCCACTCATTCCAAGAGCTTTTTGATTTATTTCTGTCATCTATGGCGGGCTCGCGGCTTTTCACCCATTTTTTCCTTTAGATGCTGGTCTTATAGTTACAGAACAATCCTGAAAACTCCTGACAGAACAAGCGATATAGCACTGAACACTGGTTTCGGCCTAAGCGAAAGCGATAATGATTGTCCAGCTTCATTGATAAAAGCGGTTGGGTAGTAAACTGCCGGTAATATAAAATGAACTGGTAGCAAAAATGAAAATAACATTCAGTCTTTTACTGAAGGCAGATTATTAACTGATGGTTAAAAAAGAGAGTACGAGACAAGCATTCACTGCCAGGCTGATTGCCGCATGCGAAAGCGCGGGAATTGTCGGACATGGACGAAACAAACAGGTTGCGCTTGCGCTGCAAGAAAGGGGATGCAAGATCTCAACGCCGGGGGTGTGGAAATGGTTTAACGGACAATCGATACCTGATGATAATAATTTACTGGCGCTTAGCCAGTTACTCGACGTGCGCGTTGAGTGGCTGCAATTTGGCATGGAAAAACCGGCCGCGTTGCTGACGCAGCGCAGTTTAGTCGATCCACAGCAGCTGTTTCGCGTTGAGAGTTTGGATATCGGCCAGCACGGCGTGCGCAGTAGTTCTACGCGCGATGAACTGGTGGAGACCATTCAAGCCATTGAATATGGGTTGGAAGAGGCGCGGGTGCTGTTTAACGGCCGCCCGGCCGAGAATATTCGCCTCATCGCACTCAACAGCGATTCGATGGCCGGCACCTTCGCGCCGCGCGATCAGCTGTTTGTCGATATCAGCGTGCATCGCTTCGACGGCGATGGCATTTATCTGTTCACGCTTGACGATCAGCTCTATCTCAAACGCCTGCAACTTCAGCACAAAAAGGTCGCGGTAATCTCCGATAATAAGCGCTATGAAACCTGGTATCTCACGCTGGAAGAAGCCAGGACGCTGCAAGTGGTGGCGCGGGTGATCATGAGCCAGGCGCGGGATTATCAAATACTGGGCTGATCACAAAACGCCAGATTGCGACAAAAAAATATTTTGGCTGAAATCATAAATTTAACTGCTGGTAAATAAAAAATTAACCATTGGTGTTTGCCAATGCATTAGAACCTGTTAATAATTTGAGCATGGATGGACAACATATCTGCTCACGGATGAGCCCGCTCTTAAACAATTGAGGCGCTGCACAAGCGCGATACATACCATCCAAAGTTAGTGAACTTTGGGATGGGGTGGATACGCACTTTGCAGCGTTGTCAGTTGCCCTCTGTTTTTCACTCTCCTCTACTTCACCCTGGCCGCGAATGCAGCCGGGCGAGTTGACGTCGAGTATTTTCCGGAGGAACAGCGAACGCGTCGGCATCAGCCGCATCGCCATGCCTGCCACCCCATCGCCTAAGACTCATTAACAGGAGGAGTTATGGCGATTATCCAATATGGGAAGTCAGTATTTACCGGCAATGCACGCACACGCCGCCATCGGCGACGTCAATCCCTCAGCCGCCTTAAGCGCAGCATCGATAGCGCACTCGGCATCGAATACGAAAATGTCACCCTACGTACTGCTGAACGCATCTGCCAGCGCCAGACGCTGTCGCGCGTGGATTGCGCCGTGTTAGCGCCTGCCCGCGTTCAGCAGGCGCAAGCGAGCGTCGATAACTGCTGTTTGCCCCACGTTTACTTGTACGCCGTGCGCTAAACCTGCATCACTTTCCCCAGTTTTAAACGGAACGTTCCATTGTTGCTCACTGTTTAACCATTCTTGAGCGTTTCGCTTACCAAACAACGCGCTCAATGCTGTAAACGATCAGCGGAATTTATGTTTTTTTGCTGTTTTGCGCAGCCATTTTCGGACTGTTGCGCCCGTCAAAGAGGAATTTCTATGAGCCAGATTATTGCCATCCTGAATTTCGAAGAGGGTTACCGCGAAGCGCCTTATCTCGACACACTGGGTTTTCCCACGGTCGCGGGCGGCATTCGCATCGGCCCAAAAGGTGCCTCGCTCAGCAACTACATCTTCCAGGTGCCGCGTCCGGTGGGCGATGTGTGGAAGCAGTGCATTGTTGAGGGCAAGGTGCAGCAGATGCATCAACGTGCGCTGGTGCAGCAGGCACTGGCCAAATGCAATGAAGCGCGCTGCGATGTGCTGATCAGCATGGGCTATCAGCTGGGTATTGATGGATTGGCGATGTTTCGCAGCATGCTCACCGCGATTACTCAGGGCGACTTCAATAGTGCGGCGAACGCGATGCTCGATAGCCTGTGGGCGCGTCAAACCTCGGGCCGCGCACGGCGCCATGCCGAAGTGATGCGCAGTGGCACCTATGACATCTATCGGGGACTGCTATGAATCTGAAATTGCTGATTTTTATTATTGCGGTGCTGCTGGTGATTATTGTGGTGCTGATCATGCAGCGTTTCACCACGCTGGAGTTCGTCAAACATGCGCGGCTGTTATTCAAAACCTGGTCGGTGTGGCTGGCGTCGCTCGGTTCGATGCTTAGCGCATGGGTGCAATCGTTTCCCAGCGCTGCGCTTGATGCCTGGAACAGCATGCCGCCCGATGTGAAAGAGATTCTGCCGCACAACTATTTGGGGCTGATTGGGGCCTTTATGGTGGCGATGGGCGTTATTGCTCAGTT
Organism: Pantoea trifolii; assembly: GCF_024506435.1. Lineage (NCBI taxonomy): Bacteria > Pseudomonadati > Pseudomonadota > Gammaproteobacteria > Enterobacterales > Erwiniaceae > Pantoea > Pantoea trifolii. The sequence continues at coordinate 973,405 of NZ_JANIET010000001.1, forward strand.
CGTCCGCCAGAAAGGCCTTAACCAGCAGAAAATCGCCATGGAGGAAAAAGCATGACAATTCTCACCACATTGCTCGGCGGCAGCTGGCATTGGCTGGCCGCGCTGGCGGGCGTGATTGCCGCGCTGGTCGCCAGCTACTTCGGTGGCAAGAAAATCGGCAAGGTACAGCAAGCATCCAAATCCGCCGTCGAGCGCGCCGATAAAGCTGCGGCGCAAGCGGTAGCGGTTAACCAGCAGCAGCAACAGCTGCGCGAGGAGGCCAAACGTGTGGAAGCCAGCAACCTTAATCTTGATGACGCTGCTGCTCGCGACAAGTTGCAGCAGTCGAAATACCACCAGCCCTGAAGCTCCCGCCGTCATCGACTCAGCCTGCACCCTTTTTTCCCCGATTTACACCCACGGCAATGACGCCGAGCGCATGGACGTTCGCACCGTGCGCGCCATCAACAATCACAACGATCTTTGGGATCAGCACTGCGGCCAACCGGCTCACTAACGCTGCTCACTTGCATTTGCATTACCTACCCGAAAAGCCGAGGAGGCTATAATGATCGAAGTTAACTCTTACGCAGAACTGCGCACCACTGTTCCGGCCAAAAACGGCGATCTGGCATTCTTACGTCGTTACAACGCGGACTCCACCTTCCACGGTGGCGGTGATTTTACCGGTTTTATCGGCACCACAACGGCGGTGGAAGATGGCGGTACGCTGGTGATCGGTAACGGTTTTTACTGGAAACGCGTGATTAACGATCCGTCGGAGATCAACGTGTATCACTTCGGTGCCAAAGGCGATGGTTACGCCAACGATACCGACGCCTTTAACCGCATGCTGGCGTGGACGCAAAGCTATTCGGGCAATATCACCGCGTTGCCGGTGCGTTTCCCTGGCGGTAAATTCCTGATCAGCCCGATCGACATCAGCGGCACCGAGCGCGCCTTCTTTGGTTTGCAAGGCGATGATGTGGAGCTGGGTTCGTTGCCGCGTACCACCATTATTTCCGACAAAAGTGCCAACACGGTGTTCAAGGTGAAGGCGCGTCGTACCTCCATCCGAGGTATTGCGTGGAACGGCCAGGCATCGGCCGATATCACCACCAACAAAAGCACCATCACCTCCGATATGTGCAGCAACGTGCAGCCGTTCTTCGAAAACACCTGCATCGAAGGCACCACCGTCAATATCTACTGTTTCCGCGCGCAGAATAACGGCGGTACGGTGATTAAAGTACTGGATACCCTCGACAGTAAATTCGACCAGATTTACACCCTGTATACCTATGCGCGCGTGTTTGATGTTGGCTGGTCAAACTCGCCTAAAGGCGCGTGGGATCACTCCACGGCGATTGAACTGTGTAACTGTAACTTCCAGACCGGTTACGGCGACGCCACGCTCTACATGCCGCGCGTGACGCAGGGGATTATTCGCAACGTGTGGATCGAACACACGCGTAATCCGGGCGATCTCTCTGACGGCGGCTGGACGGTGGATACGCTGAACATTGAGGATTGCGGCACGCCGTTGAACCTCAACAATGCGCGCGTGGTGATCCGCCAGCTCAACCTGCAATCCGGCGCGAAACTCAGCCTGGATGCCGCCGCCGGACGTTGGTTGTCCACCTTTGAATATGGCTATCGTCGCGACGAAAACTACGGCACCTTCATGACCGGATCGCTGCGCGCCGGCTATTACAGCGGCTACAAAATTACCAATAACACCGATACCGATAATTGGTACCGCGTCGGGCAGCTGTTCTTCCCGAACGCCAACCAGCAGTGGGTGATGGAGTTTATTGGTAAAGCGGATGCCACCCAGCCCACCGGCACAGCGGGTTCGCCGGTCAACGTGGCGGCGACCGGCAAAACCTGGGTCAATCTGCAGCGCCTGGAAACAGTGTGGGCCGATGCCTATCACATGGGGCAACCTGCGGTGCTGGATATTCGTTACAGCCGTGTCGGCACCACCTATGCGGCGGTGTGGGTAAAACTGCGCGCCAACAGTGGCGATACCATGCTGAACCTGAAATGTACCGGTCCAACGCGTTTCGATACCGGTTCCTGCTCGCTGTTCCAGCAGGACTTCTCGGTGGTGACCGATACCACCAAGCTGGGTGGATTCAAGCCGGCGGCGCGTTTTGGTTTGCATAATGGATTGGCGGGAATTGGGGCGAATGAGAAAGGGGTGCTAACTGTCGCGACGGCAGCCGGCACACCGACCAACAAAACGGCGCCGACGGGCTTTGTGCTGGTCAACATTAACGGTGTCGATCGTAAACTTCCTTATTACGATTGAGGGCTGGCATCTTTTTGGCGAGGCTTCGGCCTCGCTTTTTTTTTTGCAAAAATTGTTTGAAAAGTGTGCGGTGATGAATAAGGTCGCCATAAATGACGACCCTACGGTTATATGGAGAGGTTTTCGTAGGGTCGCCATATATGGCGACCTGGTTGAACATTACCCTTTCGGGAAGATCCACACATGGTTTTCCGGCAACGCCAGATGGCAGTGCTGCGGATCGCGCACCTCGGTGCCGTAGGCGCGAATCACAAAATCATCGCCGGAGGTGCGGAACAAATATTCCCAACGATCGCCGAGATACATGCTGGTGAGCAGCGGCAGTTCCAGCTGGTTTTCGCCCGGCCCCTCAACAAGTTTCACGCGCTCGACGCGGATCACCGCCGTGGCATCCTGACCGCTTTGCACACCTGCGCCTGCCAATCCCCACAATGCCCAGCCTTTGCCCTCGATGCGCGCTTTGCCGTCGCGCAACTCGGTGATTTTGCCGTGCAGCCGATTATTACTGCCCATGAACTCGGCGGTGAACAGGGTTTTTGGCGAGCCGTACATCTCCTGCGGCGTGCCTTGCTGTTCGATTTTGCCGTTATTGAGCAGCAAGATACGGTCGGAAATCGCCATCGCCTCATTCTGATCGTGCGTCACCATTAACGCCGATAAGCCCAGCTTGATAATCAACTCGCGCAGGAACACGCGCGCCTCTTCGCGCAGTTTGGCGTCGAGGTTCGACAATGGTTCATCCAGCAGGATCACCGGCGGGTTGTACACCAGCGCACGGCCAATCGCTACACGCTGCTGCTGACCGCCAGAAAGCTGGTGCGGATGGCGTTTGCCGAGGTGGCCGAGGCCAAGCTGGTTCAACACATCCTGCACGCGTTGAGTGATCTCCGCCGCCGCCACTTTGCGCAGCTTCAGCGGATAGGCCACGTTCTCGAACACGGTTTTGTGTGGCCACAGCGCGTAGGACTGGAACACCAATCCCAGATTACGTTCTTCCGCTGGGATCTCGCTACGCGGCGTTCCGGCGTAAACCGTATTGTTGCCAATCACAATCGTGCCCTGAGTCGGCTTCTCCAGCCCGGCGACCGCGCGCAGCAGTGTAGTTTTGCCACTGCCGGACGGGCCAAGCAGGGAGACCACTTCGCCGCGCTGCAAATTCATCGACACGCCTTTAAGCACCGGATTGTCGCCGTACGTTAAGTGCAGGTTCTCAACCGATAATTCAATCATGTAATTTGACTCCAAATCGCAGGGCAATACCCAATCCGACCACGACCAGCAGGATGTTAATAAAGGAGAGTGCGGCAACGATATCAATCGCGCCCGCCGCCCACAGGGAAACCAGCATTGAGCCGATGGTTTCCGTGCCGGGCGAAAGCAGATACACGCCGGTGGAATATTCGCGCTCGAAAATCAGGAACATCAGCAACCATGAGCCAATCAGGCCGTAGCGGGATAACGGAATGGTGACGTGACGCGTAATCTGTCCGCGTGTGGCGCCGGTGCTGCGCGCCGCCTCTTCCAGTTCTGGACCCACTTGTAACAGCGTTGAGGAGATCAGGCGCAGACCATACGCCATCCACACCACGGTGTAGGCCAGCCACACGCTGAAGATGGTGCTGCGCAGCGAACGCAGCCAGACGATCAGGTGATCGCGCAGCCACTGCGACCAGACGAAATCCGATAGCCAGCCCGATTTGAGCGAGTTATCCAGCCACATCGGCAGGAACAGGAACACCCAGAGAAACGCCAGACCGGCCAGCAAACCCGGCACCGCACGCGGCACCAGCACGCTGTAATCAAGGAAGCGCGTGGTGTTATCGGGTTTTCGGTGCATGGCGATACCGATAAACAGATAACAACCCACCGCCAGCGCACCGCCGATCACGCCAATTGCCATTGAGTTGACGATTGCGCGCAGCAGGTTGGGCTGCGCCCAGATGGTCTGGAAGGTCTTGATCGACAGCTCATCCCAGATCGAAACGCCAACGCCCCAGTTAGAGATAAACGCACGCAGCACCACGCCCAGCAGCGGTACGCCAATGGTCACCGTCAGCCAGAACGCCACGACTGCGCCCGCCACCCAGCGCCATTTGCCCAGCGGCAGCGCACGCGCCTGGGAAGCTTTACCTTTCACGGTGACAAAGCGGTTAGCGGTGCGCATCAGGCGGCGTTGCAGCATCACCAGCGGAATGGTGATACAAATCAGCACCACCGCCACCGCAGCCATCAGGTGATAGGACGGCGTACCGAGTTTATTGGTCAGCTGATAGAGATAGGTGGCCAGCACCATGTTGCCTTCAGGATCGCCCAGCACCAGCATCAGGCCGAACACTTCCAGCCCGAGGAAGAACAGCAGCACGATGGCATACAGAATGGACGGGCGTACCATCGGCAAGCTCACTGCCGTCATCACCTGCAACGGCGAAGCACCCGAAATACGCGCCGCTTCTTCCACATCCGATCCCACGCTGCGCAGGGCAGAAGAGATATACAGATAGGCGTGCGGGACGTGCGTCAGACCAGCGATCACCACGATGCTCGACATGTCGTAGATATTCCACGGCACGAACCCGAGCAGTGATTGCGCCCACAGCGAGAAGAATCCCACCGGGCCCGCCGCCACCACATATCCAAAGCCCAGCACCATCGGCGAGACAAAAATTGGCACGAGGATCAGCGGCTCAATGATGCGTCTGCCGGGTAAATCGGTTCGCACCATCAGGAACGCCAGAATACCGCCCAGCGGAATGGCGATGATCACCAGCCCAAAGGCGAGAATAAATCCGCTGCGCAGCGCTTTGTAGAAATCGGGATCGGTGAAAATAAATTCAAACGATTCCAGGCTCCACTCTTTCGACGGCGCAAAGAACGGCGCGGACAAGAAGCTTTGTATAACGATAAACGACAGCGGAACGTAGATAACCAGCGCGGTTATCAGCACCACAACGCCGCGCGGCAGGCTTTGCCACTTTCTATGCAATGCACGCATATTGAGACCCTGAATGGCGAAATCAGATAAGAGAAAGCTGAGCGCGGCGCAGTCGCCGCGCTTGATAACGGCGGTTATTTACCGGCGGCTTCGCGCCACTGTTTGATGTAATCCAGACGTTTTTTCGGTTGCAGATATTCCAGCAGACTTTCATCAACCGGGATCGGTTTCAGCGCGTTGCCCAACATTTTGGTCATGCCATCAATGTCGTTTTTGCCTTCAATATCGTTGCGCAGAGAAGGGATGTCGGCCTGATTAGCCAGAATGCTTTGTCCTTTCTCAGACAGCACGTAATCGAGCCACAGTTTGGCGGCATGGCTGTTTTGCGCTTGCTGGCTGATGAACGAAACGCGTGATAGCACCAGCGTGTAATCCTTCGGATAAGAGATGCCCAGCGACGGATCGGTTTTAGCGCGCGCTTCGGCGTAAGAACCGAGGATGTTGAAGCCGATCAGGTTTTCACCGGATGAGACCCTTTCCATCATGGTGCCGGTGGAAGACTGCACGGCTAAACCGCCTTTCGCCACGTCGGCCAGGGTTTTGAAGTAGTTGGGATCGGCTTTGTAATCCTGCACTGAAAGCATGAAACCCAGTCCCGATTTCTCAATATCGTAGGTAGTGACTTTGCTCTTGAATTTGTCGGTCTGGCTGGCGATCAGCTTGGCCAGCGCGGTGTGTGAATCGGGCACATCACTGGCCGGGATCAGGCGCTTGTTATAGATGAACACCACCGGTTCGTAGGTGGTGCCGTAGGCTTTGTTGTTCCACACCGCCCACTTCGGCAGCTGCGCCAGTTCAGGGGATTTGTACTCCTGCGCGTAGTCGGTCGCCAGCTTCAGACCGGTATCCATAGAGGAGCTCCACACCACGTCGCCGCTGGTGCCGCCCGAGGCTTGTTCGCTGATAAAACGGTTGTACAGCTCGGTGCTGTTCATATCGTTATATTCAACTTTGATGCCGGGATAGGTGGCTTCGAAACCCTTGATCAGCGGACCGGCAGCTTTGATGTCGGTGGTGGAGTAAACCACCACTTTGCCTTCTTTAGTGGCGGCATCAATCACGCTTTGATAATCCGCTGGATAGCCTTGCGGCGGGGCAGCAACCGCTGACATAGACACAAAAACAGTTGCAGCAATCAGAGACAGAGGGAAAGTGTTCGACATTATAATTAACCTTTTAGTTACATTTGAGGAACTAAAGGTCAACATAGCCTATCGACTTTTCCACACAAGAGGTGACGGATTGTTATCTTCACGAAGTGTGATTGTTGGCGTCGTTTAGGCAATTAACACCATAAAAACCACGACAGGCCGCGCGCGCGATCTGCGCCAGATCACAGGATTTTGCGGTACAGCCGTCGCGGATGGCCAATGTTGCCGTACTGCATTTCGACGCCGATAAAACCGATCTCCACGCAATATTCCAGGTAGCGACGACCGGTGGTTTTACTGATGCCAACGCGTTCTACTACCTGTTCAACCGACCAGCTACTTTCTGGGGCAGCGCTAAAAAAGCTTTTCACCCGATCGAGCGTAATGGTTTCAATCCCTTTGGTCGAAGGTGCTGACGGCGCATCACTGGCTGGCAAATTAAACAGCTTATCCAGCGCCTGCTGATCAACGTTTTTCATCTGGCGCATGGTCTGCACCAGCAGCATAAAGCGTTCCAGCGATGCGCGCAGGCGATGGAAAAACACCGGTTTCAGCAGGTAGTCGAATGCACCGCTGCGCATCGCATGGCTACAGGTTTGCATGTCGCTGGCGGCGGTGATGAAGATCACCGAGCACTCAAAGCGCTTTAGCAGCGGATCGTCAATCAACGTCACGCCCTGACCATCCGGCAAATAGTTATCGAGCAGCAGCAGTCGTGGCTGATGTAATGTAATCAGCTCACGCGCCTGCGCCAGCGTAGCGGCAATACCGACCACGCGCAGATGAAAGTTCTGCTCAATATATTCACGATGCAGATCGGCCAGATGCGGCTCATCTTCCACAATCACCACATCAAGCGGCTTAGCATTATTCATGAGAAAGTCCTGTTAACGCGGCGGGCGGGAACGGGATAAACACCGAGAAAATGGTGCCCTGTGGTGAATTCTCGCTGATCTCAATGCTGCCGCCCGCCTGCTGTACATAACCCGCCGCCAGATAAAGGCCGATGCCGTGTTCTGCACCCAGCATATCGTCGCCGCTGTTGGGTTTACTGGTGACGCCTTGCTCAAACAAATGCGGTTTAATGCTGTCATCGATGCCGCAACCCTGATCGGCCACTTCGATTAACAGCTCCTGATTACGACCGGAAATATATAACTCAACCGGTGTCGCGGGCGTTCTGGCGTTGAGCGTGGCGTCCACCGCGTTATCCAGCAGATTGCCGATCACCGACATCAACGCCGTTTCACTCAGCGCGGCAGGAATGCGACTCAACTGGCAGGCGGGGTCAAATTTCAGCTCGACGCCTTTTTCCCGCGCGCTGACATATTTCCCCAGCAGCAGCCCACAAAGCGCGGGCGAGGTGAAGCGCGCCGAGACAAAATCCAGCACCTGCTGCGCGCCAGCAGATTGCGCGTGGATGTAGCGCATCGCGTCGTCGTAGCGCTGCATCTGCAGCAGGCCGACCAGCGTGGCGGTCCAGTTCAGCTGTTCATGACGCATGATGCGCAGATTATCCGCGTAGCGTTTCACCTGACTGAGCTGGCTGCTCAATGTGTTGATGTCGTTTTTATCGCGGAAGCTGCACACCCAGCCGCCTGGCTCGCCGGGTTCCAGCTCAATCGCCACCCGGTTAACGATCACCTGACGCTGATTGAGCACGGTGACGTGATCATGGGTTTTCACCTCATGCTGGCTTAAAAACGTCGGATGGATTTGCAGCACCTGATCCAGCGGTTTCCCCAGCAGTTCACTCTCACTCTGCTGGATATCCAGCAACTCGCGCGCAGCGCGGTTGATAAGAATCAGCTGCCGTTCCGCGTTCACCGCAAACACCCCTTCATACATCGCTTCCAGCAGCGCTTTTTGTTGCAGCACCAGCAGGGCGATATCTTTCGGCTCCAGCCAGAACATCTGTTTTTTCAGATTGCGGCTAAACATCCACGAAAAGATAAACAGCAGCAGCAACAGCGCCACACCATACAGGCTGGCCTGCCACAGTAAGCTGACATTGATATTGGCAATATAGGAGGTGAGATAACCCACCGAGACAATGCCAATCACCTGATGCTGCGTATTAAAGATCGGTGCCTTGCTGCGCAGCGACACGCCGATGCCGCCTTTGCGCACCGAAATAATGGTTTTGCCCTGCAGCACCTCCGCATTGTCGCCGCCAATCATCGGTAAATTGAGGCGCTCCGGTGATTCCGAATGGTAGAGATGCTGTTCCTGCGTGTCGCCAATCACGATGTAGCTGGCATCGCTTTGGTTGCGCAGCGGCTGGATCAACGCCGCGATACCGGCGATATCGCGGCGCGCCACTTTCTCCGCCAGACCGGGCATCAGCGCAATCTCACTGGCCTGCACCCGCGCGCGCTGCCCCAAATCGTGATGCAGTTGACGATCGATGAAATGGAACAGAATGGTGCCCAGCAAGGCGAGTAGCAGGCAGGAAAACAGCACCAGCGACAGGAAGAGTTTTACCTGAAAAGATAATCTGCGTTTCATACAACCTGCAGTAAAGGAAAACTGGAGAGAGGCATGGCTGGAGACTAGCACGCGAAAATGCGTGCTGTGACAGGCTAACATCAGAGTTGTGAGCTGGCTTCAATCCCGGCGCGGCTTAGGCGCTGGTTTCTGTTGGCACGATGTCAGCGATATTCCCATCTTATTCCTGGTCATCGCCTGCTGCGGCGCTAATCAATCAATAAAAAACCCATTCACCCCGGCTAATCTATGCGCCGCTATTTAATCCCTCCTTTCTCTGAGTAAATTCCGTTTTAACCCGGCAGCCATTGACCTTATAACCCCGAGTGGTGAGAATGCCGGGAAAAGTTTTGAATTAGATCGCAAGTTTTGGGCATCAAGCCTCTTGCAGTGCGGCTGCGATAGCCACACTGAATTAACGCCACTTGCACTTATCGGCGCGCGAATGACGCGCCAGCGTTATTAAAGTGCAGGGCATACAGCAAATATCGTTAATGTCGTGACGTTCGTTGAGAAGGCCCGTCTTTGGATGTACCTTCTCAGCCCCGGTCGGCATTTCTTGTTTTTAGTGATGAGCACGATAAAAACGCCAGCGTTTTTCAAGGTTCATTACCGGAAAGATAAAAAATTTAATTTAAGTGCGTCATGAATGGCGTGGTAATGGCGTTAAGCCAAATTACCAAAAGAAAAAACGTAACTAACTGAAAATAAACTGAACTCTTATGAGTGCAGCGCAGCTTCTTTACGCCAAAATAATGGGTTTCACTGTGGTCAGTATACAGGTAGCTGCAAGCCTGGGGCGGTAGCCTGCCTGGTTTAGCTAACGAAAACAGAATGAAACTGCACGGTTTATTTGGCGATTATCTTATTTAGCGATCTTTTTACAGAGAATTAAAGGCCAGTTTTAATTGACCTGAGGAAACTCTGAAATAGACAAGCAACAAATGTTAAGCCGGGCGCAAGCAACGCGCAGTGTGAATCACTGCAATGTTCACCGATTACTTTTTTGCCCGCAACGTTTACTCCGACAGAGTCCAGAGGTTATATGCAAAATCCCGTTAACGACGTTTTAATCAGCGTCATCGTGCCGGTGTATAACGCCGCAGCGTATCTGGAGCGATGCATTGATAGCCTGCTTCAGCAGGAAGAGAGCCGTTTTGAAGTGATATTTATTAACGACGGCTCCAGCGATAACTCGCTCGCGCTATTACAGAGCTACGCCCATTACCCACATTTTCATATCATCGACAAAACCAATGGCGGCGTCTCGTCGGCGCGCAATCAAGGCATTCGAGCCTCGCGCGGCAAACTGCTGTGCTTTTTAGACGCCGATGATTTTCTGCCAGCCAGCGCGTTTGCCACCTATGTGCGGCTGATGCAAAACAACATTGCGATGGTGGGTGGCGAATCGCAGCACTTCACGCCGCAAGGCGAGCCGCTCGATTTCCCGGCCAACACGACTGACACGCGCCAGCTGACCGCTTCGGCGGCGATCAACGATCTGCTCTATTTCAATCCGCGTCACGGTATCTGCGACAAGGTGTTTCGTGGCGATGTGATTCGTCAGCATCAGCTCAGTTTTAACGAAGAGATTTATAACTTCGAAGATCTGCTGTTCGTGATCAATTACCTGCATCTGCAACAGGATCGTCAGGTGATCTTCACCCAGCAGGTGGTTTATCACTATGTGGAATCTACCAACTCCGCCACGCGATCGGCGCTACGGGAAAAGCATTTCTCCTTTGCGCGTTCATTTAATGGCATGCAGGCGTTTTTATCCGCGCAGCATAGCCGCTGTTATTACCATCTCTATTTAAAAGTCACCTCATCTTATATCTATAAAGCGCTGCACAGCGACGGATTCAGCCGCGCCTTTATTGATGAATATATTTCGCTCTACCGTCGCAGCTTTAAGTCCTATTTCACATCAGGATTAATGTTCAATCCGTGGAGCCTGTACTTTGCGCTGTTTTTTGTCAGTCCACGACTGGTATCGCGTCTGCGCCGCCTGGCACAGAAATAAACGCTGAGGTTAAGTTGTGAAAGATAAATTAAAAAACTCCATGTGGATGATCGCTGAAAAGCTGATTGCAGTATTCGGCCTGATATTTATCACCTCCTATGTGGCGAAATACGTTGGGCCAACCACTTTCGGCATTATCTCGATCTCGATGCTGGTATTTCAGTTCATCCAGAGCATCGCGTTAATGGGCAGCGATGTGATTCTGCTGAAACGCTTGTCGCAAAATCATCACTCCGGCATGCGCTTAATGATGGCGACCTTTCTGCTGGTGTTGGTGATTTACGGCGTGCTGGCGGCCAGCGGCATGTTGATTATGGGCGAAGAGTGGAGCACTGAAGCGCGGGTGTTTATCTGCGCCGCGGCGATTGCCTGTCTTTTCTCTTCGCTGGATCTGGTCAATATCTACAACGAAGCGATGCTCAATGCGCGCCTGAATGTGATCGCCAATCTGGCGGGTTTGGCTATCAGTCTAACGGTGCGCTTCTTTATTTCGTATTACGGTTTGGATTCGCAACTGTTGTCGATTCCGATCGTACTGGCGACCTTTATTCCTTTTGCTATCAAACTGACGATATTCCTGAAATACCATCGTCAGGTACCGATTCCGGCACTGCGCCAGATGAAGAAATATTCCCGCTATATGGTGGCGTCCGGTATTTCTCTGGTGTTTTCTGTGATTGCGGTGGCGATTTATACCCGCGTTAACCAAATCAGCGTGTCGTATTTCCTTGGCGTGAAAGAGGCGGGGATTTTCTCTGTCGCGCTGACGCTCGCCACCGCGTGGGTATTTTTACCCAATGCCTTGCTGGCTTCCTTTTTCCCGGCGTTCTTTGCCGAGCGTGACGATCGGCAATCGATTATCAAAGCGCAGAAATTACACCTGCTGGTGATTGGCGTCTCGTCGCTGGTGATTCTGGCGATTTGGTTATTGTCCGGATGGTTTATCCGTGACTTTTACGGTGCGGAGTATCTCGATGCGGTCGCGCCAACGCTGTTACTCAGCGTCGGTGCGATGTGCGCGGTACTGAGCAGCGTGATGGATCGTTTCATTATTAAGTACAACGGATATCGCTATTTAGTGAAGAAAACCTTCGTGGTGTTATTAATTTGCGTGGCCTCTTCTTTAATTTTGGTTCCTAACTTCGGTTTAAATGGCGCGGCCATGAGCGTGGTATTAACCGAATTTTTATCGTTCTCCCTGCTTAATTACTTTTTCCCTGCTCAACCGGTAATGCGTATTCACCAAATATTTATCAACCCCAGGAAACTATGGCTGTTATTCAACAATATCAAAACCTCAGACAGTAAAGAGAGTTTATCATGAATGAAAAACCACTATTTAGTCTTATCATTCCCGTCTATAACTCACAAAAAACCATTAAACGTACCTTGCTGAGCGTGCTTAAACAGACGTTCAGCAGTTACGAAGTGATTGTGGTTAATGACGGCAGCAGCGATTCAACCGCAAATATTCTGCAGGAGTTTAGCGCTTATTCGCAGGTCACGGTGATTCACCAAATAAATGCCGGTGTCAGCGCTGCTCGAAACAGCGGAATGCAGCAGGCCTGCGGTGAATATGTGTTATTCCTCGATGCGGATGATTGGGTGGACGATAACTTCCTGATGATCTTCAAACAGAATCTCGATGCCTGGCCAGCGGAGTCTGTCGATTTGATGGTGGGAAACCTCAACGACAACCGCGTAGGAAAAGTGTCGCAGGCGGGCTTCTTCAGCAACGAGGACATTCCTTATGTGCTCGGTGAGCTGGAGATGAGTGATAACATCGGTTATCTGCATAACAAATGTTATCGCCGTCAGATTATTGATGAGCTGAACCTGCGCTTTTTGGAAGGTATCTCCATGAGCGAGGATTTGTTGTTTAACCTTAAATTCTTCAGTTGTATTAGCAATTTCCTTGTCACACCGGGCGCTGCTTATCATTATGAAGATGTGGAGGGTTCATTATCGAAGCGTAAAGTGCAATACAGTGAACTGAAAGTGCGTAAACAGTTTCTCACTGCACTGTATGATTCGATAATCAGTAAATATCAGTCCAGCAATCTCGATTATTTCCTCAAGGGCATTTCCAAACGTGTACTCGCGTTGGATATGCAAATCGTGACGGCGATGTATCACTCTTCGTTTTCACCTGCGGATATAGCCCAGGAAATTAATGAAATAAAGCGGGGTAAATACTCAAAAGGTATTTTCATTCTGCTGAATAAAAATGAAAAATTGAAGTACATGATTATGAATTTGAATACACTTACAGCGTACTATTTTCTTTATGCACTCTACAGGATGCGCGCATTCTGATTTGAAATTCTCCCGGTGTTAGTCTCTGGACGCATTTGCTGTACAGAGGCTAGTTGCCGGGGGAGTTTCACCCGATGTTCTCAGCTTTACCCGTGGCAACAGCCCAGCGTTGCCACACCTTTCCACTTTCCTCCCGTCTTTCTGCACACTCTCCATTTCTCCTTCTTGCACTCATCCCGCGTCTCATGTCAAATAGCGCCCCATGCAATCGATTGCGCGCATGTTCCGTGCATTTAGTGCGGCGCAAAACATCAGGATGCGTGAATTTCATCTCATGAAGCGTCATCCTTTGCGTTCCGGCCGGGCGGAGCAGCCTACGCCATGATGAGCAGTCATCCTTGTGGCTGCGTGTTGATAAAGCTTGAAATTCTGGAGAGACAGATGGACAACTCACAAACCGGTACGCTTGGCACCGTAGAAACGGCGGCTAAGGGCTGGCGTAAGAGTGATACCGTGTGGATGCTGGGTCTGTACGGTACGGCGATTGGTGCGGGCGTGCTTTTTCTACCGATTAACGCTGGTGCAGGCGGGCTGATTCCGCTGATTATCATGGCGATTCTTGCCTTCCCAATGACCTATTACGCGCACCGCGCGTTAACGCGCTTTGTCCTCTCCGGTAAAAATCCCGGCGAAGACATTACCGAAGTGGTGGAAGAGCACTTCGGCGTGGGCGCGGGTAAGGTCATCACTTTGCTCTACTTCTTTGCCATCTATCCGATCTTGCTGATGTACAGCGTGGCGATCACCAATACCGTCGATAGCTTTATCGTGCATCAGCTGGGGCTGGTTTCGCCGCCACGCGTGCTGCTGTCGCTGATTCTGATCATCGGCATGATGACGGTGGTGCGCTTTGGCGAGCAGATGATTGTGAAAGCGATGAGCGTGCTGGTGTTTCCGTTTGTGGCGGTGCTGATGCTGCTGGCGGCTTATCTGGTGCCGCACTGGCATGGCGCGGCGCTGGAAACCTTATCGTTAAACGCGAATGTAAGCGGCCACGGCATTCTGATGACGCTATGGTTAGCGATTCCGGTGATGGTGTTCTCCTTTAACCATTCGCCGATCATCTCCTCTTTTGCCGTTGCCAAGCGCGATGAGTACGGCGCAGGCGCGGAGAAGAAGTGTTCGCGCATTCTGGCGAACGCCCATCTACTTATGGTGGTGACGGTGATGTTCTTTGTGTTCAGCTGCGTGCTGAGCTTGTCGCCCGCCGATCTGCAGGCGGCGAAAGATCAGAACATCACTATTCTGTCTTACTTAGCCAACCACTTTAATGTGCCGATGATTGCGTGGATGGGGCCGATTGTTGCGATGGTGGCGATCACCAAATCGTTTCTCGGGCATTATCTGGGTGCGCGTGAAGGGTTTAACGGCATGGTGGTGAAGTCACTGCGCAGTCGCGGAAAAACCGTTACGCCGCAGCGCCTGAATCGCCTGACCACCGCGTTTATGCTGCTGACCACCTGGCTGGTGGCGACACTTAACCCCAGTATTCTTGGCATGATTGAAACGCTGGGCGGGCCGATCATTGCGATGATTCTGTTCCTGATGCCGATGTACGCCATCCAGAAAGTGCCGGCGATGCGTCAGTACAGCGGGAAGATCAGTAACGTGTTTGTGGTGATTGTCGGCGTGCTGGCGATTTCGTCGATTGCGTATTCGCTGGTGAGTTAGCATTGTAGGGGCGCCATTAATGGCGCTCAGTTAAGCATTGAGCGACTTTCGTTCGCCAGTTGCTGAGGCAGTTGCAGCACCTTCGTGCGGCGACCGAGCAGAGAGCGCCTGGCCGCGCCCTCTGCACTCCCGGGCCTTGCGCCAGCCCAACCCGCCGCTGCGCGGTACCTTCACTCATTCACGATTCCTGACGGACCGGTGGCGATTCGCTCCTGCTCAGCGCCACCTCTCGCCGCATCCATGCGGCTCGCCCTGGAATCCCTCATTCGCTCAGCGGTTTGGGATGTCGCCTCAACACCGTCGCTGTAGCAGTCGTGCGTATTCTTAACTCAAAATCGCTATAAATCCCGTAGGGTTGCCATTCATGGCAACCTGTTTATCTTTACACCGCCGCCGTTTTAAACACACTCATTGACTGCGCCAGACGATCGGCCTGTTCCTGCAACGCCTGCGACGCCGCTGAGGCTTCCTGCACCAACGCGGCGTTCTGCTGCGTTACCGCTTCCATCTGCGTAATCGCCGAGTTGATCTCGCTGATACCGCTGCTCTGCTCGCTGCTGGCAATGGTGATTTCGCTCATGATGTCCGCCACGCTTTTCACGCTGTTAACCACTTCACCGATGGTTGAACCGGCGTGTGTCACCAGACGGCTACCTTCATCTACCTGCGCCACTGAATCTTCGATCAACACCTTGATCTCTTTCGCCGCAGATGCCGAACGTGCCGCCAGATTACGCACTTCGGTGGCCACCACGGCGAAGCCACGGCCTTGTTCACCGGCGCGTGCGGCTTCGACGGCGGCGTTAAGGGAAAGAATGTTGGTTTGGAAAGCGATAGAGTCGATTACGCTGATAATATCAACGATCTTCTTCGAAGAGAGCGTAATCGCTTCCATCTTCTCGATCACCTGTTCCATCACTACGCCGCCTTGCTTCGCCACGTTGGAGGTATTGGCCACCAGCTGATTGGCTTCGCGCGCGTTCTCGGCGTTGTGCTTGACGGTGGCGGTCATCTGCTCCATCGCTGACGCGGTCTCTTCCAGCGAGCTGGCCTGCTGTTCGGTACGCGACGAGAGATCGATGTTGCCGCTTGAGATCTGATTTGATGCCACGGCAATGGTATCGGAACCGGCGCGCACATCGGAAACGATGGTCAGCAAGTTGTCGTTCATCGCCTGCAGCGCCTGCATCAGCACCGCCGTTTCATCTTTGCCGCTCACTTCTATATGTGAACTGAGATCGCCTGCTGCGACTTTTCCTGCTATTTCCACCGCTTCATTCAGCGGACGCACAATCGATCGCGTCAGCATAAAGCCCAACACGATGGCGGCGGCAATGGCGATAGCAGAGAAGATCAGCGTCATCTCAATGGCTGATGAGCCGTTATCAATAATTTTTGCGCCTTCCTGCTCCAGCTGTTGTGACTGTGAGTTGGCAAACGCCACGGCGCTATCGAGAAAGGCATTCTGCGTGCTGGTAATGGATTTCAGTACATAGGCGCTGGCGGCATCAGCATCGCCTGCATGTACCAGATTCAGCAGCGCATTTTTCTCCGCTTCAAACTTGTCGCTGGCGGCTAACAGACCGGCAATCTTCTTTTTACCCACTTCAGTCACCTGCACCGCTTTGATTTTATTCATCGCGCTGTTGGTTTTGTCAGTGGCGTCCGCTAATTGCTGATAACGTTTGACGTTATTTTCCGGACGCGTGGTATCAATCACGATGCCGCGCAGATATTTGATCTGTTCGTTCACGCCGTCGCGCACGTCAAAGCCAAGACGGACTTTCATGTAGCGATCTTCAACGATCGAGGTAATGCCGGTTTTGATGTTGTTAATTTTGGTTATCGACGTGACGCCGACGATGATTAACAGTGCCACCACCAGACCAAAGGCGATGCCCAGACGGACGCCGACCTTCATATTTTTTAAGCTCAACATTGGATCTCCCCGTAATGCCAAAAATTGATGTTTTCAAGACGGACAAGCAGGCAAGGTGCCCGCTTCAGGTTGATGTTTTGTAAGGTGAAAATCGTTGCGCAGCGTGACAAAGCTGGTATGGCAGCACCGGCGCAAGCGCTATCAGTTATCGGTTGTTAATGTTTTAACTTTAATTTTTTAGAGGTACGTCACAGTTTGGTTAATGACGTTAACATTGAGATTTGGCTGGACGGGAATGCTGGGGATTTTGTAGGGTGCGCATTCATGCGCACCTGGTTAACTGGTTGAGATGAATGGCGTAATACTGAAATCATGTTTCCCTGAATTTGGTGCGGGCTCTGACGCATCTGCTGCGTCACGGGCCGTCCTCGCGCCGCTAACGCGGTACCTTCGGCTTCCACGTTGTGCCAACGGACCGTTCGCGGATCGGCCGTCCTGGCCGGCCCCGAACTGCCTCACGCATCCATGCGTGAGGCTCCTGGCCCAACGTAAAAGCCTCAGCGCTGCGAATGCCCTTTTGCCGCAGCAGACGTGCCAGCGCCTCTGGAAATGTGCCCTTTTCAACAACACGCACTGAAGCTTACGAGCAGGCCGGGGACACTTTTGGGCAGGCAATCCGCAGCGCTGAACGGAACGAGGAAGCCAGGAGAGCCCGCAGGACGCGGGCGAAAGGCAGAGCCGGGACATGGAAGTCCCGTCTCAGCCGGTCCGTCAGGCAGACGAGCGAAGTGAAGGCACCGCGATAGCGGCGCGAGGACCGCCAGACCAAAAGTGTCCCGGGCCAGCGCAAGCGTCGTTGGCTTAACTGACAAGCATTACGCCATGAAGGGGGGCGTTACGATAATTAACGCGGCTTTTTCAGCACGCCGTGAATCACATTCGACAGCTCGTTGATTTCGAACTTCGCTACGTAACCATCGGCACCGACTTTACGCACGTGATCTTCGTTGGCGCTGCCGGAGAGCGATGAGTGAATCACCACCGGAATCTGACGCAGATTGTTATCGCGCTTGATGTTGCGCGTTAAGGTAAAGCCATCCATTTCCGGCATTTCGAGATCGGTCAGCACCAGCGCGATCTTGTCGTGGATCGATTCACCGTTGGCTGCGGCTTCTTTCTGCATCTCGTTAATTTTGATCCAGGCTTCAAGACCGGTGTTGTGCATAATCGCCGGGATGCCCATGCTTTTCAGGCCTTGCTCCAGCAGCTGACGCGCCACTTTGGAATCTTCCGCCACAATCGCTACCTGACCTGGCTTCAGATTGAAGTCTTTGGCGGTCTCTGCGCTCGGCTCAACGCCGCGCACGGAAGGAATGATGTCATACAGAATCTGCTCAACGTCCAGCACCATCGCCAGATTGTTGCTCTGACCATCGGTATCCAGACAAGCGATGCTGGTGATGTTGCGGCTGCCGATGCCCGCTTCAGCGGTATGCACCTGGCTCCAGTCGAGACGCACAATGTTCTCCACCGATTCCACGGCAAACGCCTGAGTGCTGCGCGCATATTCGGTCACCAGCAGCAGGTTAAGGCCGGTTTCCGGTTTGCAACCGGTCACGGCAGGCAGATCGATAACCGGAATAAACTGGCCGCGAATACTCGCCATGCCGAGCAGCGGCGATTGCATGCCCGCAGCGCGGGTGATGGTTGGCATCGGCACGATTTCACGCAGTTTAAACACGTTGATGCCGTACAGCTCAGATTTGCCTTTCAGCTGATCGGAACCCAGTCGGAACAACAGCAGTTCGAATTTATTGGAAAGCGCAAGGTTGGCGCGTTCATCGATCTCTTTCTGAAAATTATCCATCATGGCCTCGGAGCAGATCTGGGCTGGGTAAAGGGCAGGGCAATATCGCCGTGATTAACTTATCGGCAGAAGAGAAAAAAAATGAAGGGGAGATAACGGAAATTTTAGCGTGAGAGCGATCGCCCTCACGCGGGTACGATTTATTTCAACAGAATGGCGCGCACGCTTTTACCTTTGATCTTGCCCTCTTTCAGCTTGATCAGCGCTTTCTTCGCCTGAGCGGCGTCGATAGCTACATAGGCGTGCGTGGCCGTCATATCGATCTTGCCGATCTGATCGCCGCTGAAACCGGCTTCGCCGGTCAAGGCACCCAGAATATCGCCGGGACGGATTTTGGCTTTGCGGCCACCATCAATGCACAGCGTCATTTTGGTCGCCGGCAGCGATTTGGCGCTGGTGCCTTTCAGCGTGCTGGAGGAAACCCAGTTAAGCTTCTGCTGCAGATACTCTTCCAGCGCATTGGCGCGCACCATTTCATCGGGGGCGACAAAGCTCACCGCCAGACCTTTCTCACCCGCACGACCGGTGCGGCCGATACGGTGAATGTGCACTTCCGGATCCCACGCCAGCTGGAAATTCACCACCAGCGCCAGCGACTTGATATCCAAACCGCGCGCGGCGACATCGGTGGCGATCAATACGCGGATGCTGCCGTTGGCGAAGCGAATCAGCACGCGCTCACGATCGCGCTGCTCGAGATCGCCATGCAGCGCTAACGCACTGATATCACGTTCGTTGAGCGCGGCGGCCACGTCGTCACACTCGCGCTTGGTGTTACAGAACACCACGCAGGAGGCCGGTTGCTGCTGGCTGAGCAGCGCACCGAGTAGGCTGTGACGCTCTTTGGCACTGGCTTCAATAAACTGCTGCTCAATGGTTGGTAACTCGGTTTTATCTTCGGTGGCGACCGCCAGCGCATCGCGCTGAAAACGCTGGCTGAGGCTGGCGATGGTATCCGGCCAGGTCGCAGAGAACAGCAGCGTCTGGCGCGTTTCCGGCGTAAAGCCGATGATCGCTTCCATATCGTCGCGAAAGCCCATCTCCAGCATGCGATCGGCTTCATCCAGCACCAGCGTTTGCAGCTGGCTGAGATCGAGGTTGTCGCGCTTCAGGTGATCGAGCAAACGGCCCGGCGTGCCGACCACAATGTGGGGCGCATGCACTAAGGAATCGCGCTGCGCGCTCATTGGCTGGCCGCCGCACAGCGTCAGAATTTTGATATTGCGCGTAAAACGCGCCAGCTGGCGCAGCACGTTACTGACCTGATCGGCCAGTTCACGCGTCGGGCACAGAATCAGCGCCTGGGTGTGAAACTGGCTGTTATCGATGCGGTTCAGCAAACCCACGCCAAAGGCGGCGGTTTTGCCACTGCCGGTTTTCGCCTGCGCACGCACGTCGCGCCCTTCCAGAATCGCGGGCAGGGAAGCGGCCTGAATCGGCGTCATGGCGTCGAAACCCATCTCGCGCAGGTTATCGAGTTGGCTGGCGGGCAGTTGCGTCAGGGTAGAAAAAGCAGTCACGGGAAAGTCTCTAATTGCGGGTAGGATTGCGGCGGTCAGTCTGGCAGAAAGGGGCGTGATCGGCAATGGCAAAAGCGCCGCTGGTTCCTACTTGAAATCAGTTAGCGTTATACCCGATCTGTCTCTTTTTTAGACATTCAATGGTGCGAAGTTCTAATGCTTTTAAGGTTGATTTGATCCTGAGAAGTTGCGTTAAAAAAAGACATCTTTAACGAAAATGGAGAATTAGCGTTGTGAAACAAATGTTATCACGTCTTTTGGCACCCTTTTTAGAGGTGTCTCGCTAATGAATGGCTGCGGTTAGGTAAAATTCTGATTAAAACGAATGGCTGATTTGCTTTATATTTAGCGCGCCATTTGGCTAATTATTAAAAACCCATAATATTTCAGAGGTCATTTTGAGTCATTCTGTCCAGGGACAAAACGAAGACATTCTGAAAATCGTCGGCCGCGCCGTGTTAACACTACATGTGCATGGAGAAACCTTATCCTCGGATAAAGTGAGTTCCATGATTGCCTGTTACGCGGAAGAAGAGCCTGTCCGTGACGATGAAAACCAGCGGCTGTACGCGTTGGCGATTCAGATGCTTTCGTAAAATCCAGCACTCATCGGGTGTGCGCATGCCGCCCTGTTTATGTCGTACGTAAAGCCTCCTTGCGGAGGCTTTTTTGTTGGGGTGGTGCGGCCATTGAGAAGGTCGCCATGAATGGCGACCCTATGGCAAGATGCGCGTTGATGCGTATCGGGGATTATCAGGCGCTGAATACGGGCAACCCGCGGTGGAAGGTGGCGCGTACCGGGGAGATGCGGGCGACGGCTTCGGCGGAGCAGCTGGCCTCGACCAGCATCATGCTGGCTTCATCGTTGACCTTCGGCCATTGTCGCTCGCCCTGATTCGACAGCGGCAAAATCCCGCCGGTGGCGATATGCAGCGCGCGGCTCAAGCCAAACTCATCGGAACCGCGATACAGCTGCGCGTACAAATTAGCTTTTTCCAGCATGCTGCCGGTGCCAAACGGTGACCAGTGATCGATCACGCTGTCGGTGCCGGTCATCACCGTGATGCCCGCCGCCTGCAACTGCGGCAGCGGCATGGTCAGTTTGCCAATTGGAATGGTCGAGGCCACGCTCATCTGCTGCTCGGCCATGCCTGCAATCATCTGATCCAGCGCTTTGCCTTCCAGCGTGCCAAGCGCAAAGCCGTGGCTCAGCGTCACTTTGCCCTTGAGCTGCGGGTTTTTCGCGATGGTATCGATCATGTACTGAATCGCCGCCACGCCGGATGGCGAGGTTTCATGCAGATGGATATCCACGCCGCGCTGGAAATCAAGGGCGATCTGGAACATCGCATCCAGCGACGCCTGCATCGCGCCATCCACGTTGGTGGGATCGAGCCCGCCGACAAACTGCACACCCATCTGCATCGCTTCACGCATCAAGCCATCGACCTTCGAGTGCAGCAAACCGTGCTGCGGGAAGGCAACGATTTCACACGGGAATTCCGGATGATTCGCCAGCGCCAGCTTGAGGTGCTCAAGGCTTTTCAGGCCGCTAACCGGATCGATGTTGCAGTGGCTGCGCGCTTCGGTGGTGCCTTTGCTGTGCAGCAAACCAATGATCCCTTCCGCTCGCGCCTGCGAGGTCGGCAGCAGTTGCGGGATCAGCACCTGTTCGCGCGCAATCATATCCATGATGGTTTTGCCCTGGCGCGGACGCGGCGCTTCCCACGGGCCACCGTAAAAGGTTTTATCGAGATGGATATGCATATCGCGGGTGCGCGGCAGCAGCAGGGCGCCGTTGGCATCCCACTGTGGCAAGGCGGCGTTGCGCGCTTTGCCTGCGGCATCCATTGCCGCAAAAGTGCCGTCTTTGATGGTGATGTCGTACAGCGCGGTGCGCGTGGCGATCACCTCTTTACCGTCGCGCTCAAAGTCCTCTTCGAGGCGTACGTTGAGCAGTTGATAATGCGCAACGCGCGGCGGTGGCGTGTGCGGCTGCGGGCTGTTGGCGAGCAGCGGTGAAGCGGGCGCGGCGTAGCTGATGCCGGCGGCCAGCAGGCTACCGGCGGCGGTCAGGCTAAGGAATTCGCGACGGCTGGGAGAGGTTAGTTGCATCAGAGGTTCCATCAAATGAGAAACGCTTAATCTGGCAAAACTCAACGCAGCGCGCTGCGATATTTGCCACTGGTTAGCAGTGGAAAAATCACTGCCATTGCAACTGACAAAAGGTCACCAGCGCGGCGGCTAACGCCTGCTGTAGATCGTCCTGCGGCGCACGGCAAAACAGCGCCAGTTCAAAATGGTTGATGCTGGGCAAACCATCGGCTTCACCTAATACGCGATGTTCAGGCAAGCGGCAGCTGGCGGGCAGCAGCGTTAAGCCCAATCCGGCGGCGCTGGCGCTGGCGAGCGCCACCAAACTGGCGCTGCTGTAGCTGATGCGCCAGCTGCGGCCGAGGCTATCCAGCGTCTGCGCCATCTCTTCACGATACAAACCGAGCTGCGGGAATACCACCAGCGGCACTGGCGTTTGCTCAAAGCAGGGATGTGCGGCGCTGTCTAGCCACAGCAGCGGTTCGGGCCGCGCAGCCAGCGGACGTTCGCCGCCCGGCTGTTTGATCAGCATGATATCCAGCTCCTCGCGCTGCCAGGCGCGATGCAGATCGACATAAATGCCGCTCATCACATCGAGGCGCAGTTGCGGATGTTCGCGGCTAAATTCGGCCAGCAAGCCGGCGGTTGGCGCGGCGAAATCTTCCGGCACGCCGAGGCGCAACACGCCGTCGCGCCATTTATCGCTCAGCACGTCGTGCGCTTCGCCGTTCAGCGCGATGATGCGGCGCGCATAGCCCAGCAGCTTCTCGCCCTCTTCGGTGAGCGCCACCTGATGCGACGTGCGCTGCAGCAGCGGTTTGCCAATCATCTCTTCCAGCCGACGTACCTGCTGGCTGACGGTGGATTGCGACAGATGCACGCGATCGGCGGCGCGGGTAAAGCTGGCGGTTTCGCACACCGCCACAAAACTCAGCAGTTGCTGCGGGGTAAACATCGGCTGACGATTCATTTTTCCACTGGTCGTTATGGTGTTATTTCATTTCCAAATAGTAACGACTGCTGCAATGCTGACAACCTCTTTGCAGCAGGATTGTGTATGAATCGACATTATGACGGATTAACGCTCGGCGCTTTGGTGTTGGCTGGGCTGAATATGCGACCGTTACTCACTTCTATTAGTCCATTACTCGGCCAGCTTCGCCAGACGATGGGACTCTCTTCACTGGCGGCCTCGCTGCTGCCTGCGGTACCGATGGTGATGATGGGCGCGGTCGCGCTGCTGAGCGCTTCGCTGATGCAGCGCGTGCCGCTGCAACGCTTACTGCTGGCAGGATTGACGCTGCTGCTGCTGGCGCTGGCGGCGCGTGGCGTGATCCACAGCGGCAGTTGGCTGGTGGTTAGCGCGCTGTTTGGCGGGCTCGGCGTGGGCGTGGTGCAAATGGCGATGCCGGGCCTGATTCGTCAGCGCTTTGCGCAGCGCAGCGCGCCGGTCACCGGATTATGGGCCGGCGCGCTGATGGGCGGCGGCGGTTTGGGGGCGGCGTTATCGCCGTGGCTCAGCGATCATTTTGGCTGGTCGCTGGCGCTGACCGGCTGGGCGCTGCCGGTGCTGCTGGCGATTGGATTGTGGCTTTACGTGCGCGTGCCCACCGCCGCCAGCACGAAAAACGTTGCGCTGCCGTCGCTGTGGCGCACGCCACGCGCCTGGACGCTGGCGATCAGTTTTGGCCTGGTGAACGGCGGTTACGCCACCTGCGTTGCCTGGCTGCCGGATGCTTATCATCATCTTGGCTGGTCGGCACAGGCTGGCGGATCGCTGCTTGGCGCGATGATTCTGTGTCAGGTTGCGGGTGCGCTGCTGATGCCACTGCTGGCGCGCAAGGCGGATCGGCGTCCGCAGCTGATTATCAGCCTGGTTTGCCAGCTGATCGGCATGAGCGGCTTTCTGTTTGCTCCGCTGTTCGCGCCGTGGTTGTGGGCGGCGATTGCCGGATTTGGACTGGGCGCGGCGTTTCCGCTGGCGATGGTGTTGGCGCTCGATCACCTGCCGCATCCGCAGGCCGGTGCGCGGCTGGTGGCGTTTATGCAGGGCGCAGGTTTTATCATCGCGGGTTGCATGCCGTTTATCGCCGGTCAGCTGCAGGCATTAACCCACAGTTTCTCCAGCGTCTGGCTGATGCAGACGGCGGTGACGGTTGGGCTGATCGTGCTGAATCTGCGCTTTCACCCGCGCAGTTATGGTCGGGCCTTTGGCCGGACTACGGCGTAATTGGTCCTACCGCATGGCGCAATTGTGGCCGCGTCGTCACATAACATGAAAAATCCCGCCTGTTTCGTTGCATCGAAATAACAAAGCATTAACCATTCTCCTCCACGAAGTCCGCCACGCTGCATTTTGGTCCTACCAATTTAGCGTGGCGGGTGTGTATCACACAGGATAATGCGATGACGGAAAACACGCTGCGGGCGCGGCTCTGCGCCTGGATCACAGAGCACCAGCTGGAGCCGGGCATGCGGCTGCCGTCCGAACGCGCGCTGGCGGCGGAGTTCGGTTCGTCGCGTTCGTCACTGCGCGAGGCGATCCAGCAACTGATCAGCAGCGGCGTGTTAATCAGTAAACGCGGTGGCGGCACCTGGCTGCGTCAGCCGCCGCAGCCGTGGTCGGAACAGCGTATCGTTGAGCCAATTCGTCAGCTGCTGGCGGAGGATCCTGATTATCGCTATGACATTCTCGAAGCGCGCCACGCGATAGAAGCCAGCACCGCGTGGCATGCGGCGTTGCGCGCCACCGAATCGGATAAAGAGAAGCTGAGCTTCGCCTTTGATGCGCTGCTGAAGATTAAGCACAGCGACGATGCCGATCTCGCGGCGCAGGCCGATCTGCGTTTTCATCTCGCCATCGCCGAAGCCTCGCATAACGTGGTGCTGCTGCAGACCATGCGCGGCTTTTTCGATCTGCTGCAATCTTCGGTGCTGCACAGTCGCCAGCGCATGTATACCCAACCGGTGATTTTCAATCGTCTTAACGAACAGCATCAGGCGATATTTGATGCGGTGATGGCCGGTGACGCTGAAGCGGCGCGCCAGGCAGCGATGGATCACCTCGGTTTTGTTCACACCACCATGAAAACCCTGCATGAAGATGAGGCGCGCCAGGCGCGCATTACGCGTCTGCCGGGCCACCCATGACCTCAGCACAAGGAAAATAAGGGATGATCATTTCTGCTGCCAGTGACTATCGCGCCGCGGCGCAACGCATCTTGCCACCGTTCTTGTTTCACTATCTGGATGGCGGCGCCTACGCCGAGCACACGCTGAAGCGCAATGTCGCCGATCTCTCTGACGTGGCACTGCGCCAGCGCGTGCTGAAGAACATGTCGGAACTGAGCCTCGAAACCAAACTGTTCAACGAAACGCTATCGATGCCGGTGGCATTGGCACCGGTCGGCTTATGCGGCATGTATGCGCGACGTGGCGAAGTGCAGGCGGCGCGCGCGGCGGCGCTGAAAGGGATTCCGTTTACGCTCTCCACCGTGTCGGTTTGCCCCATCGAAGAAGTGGCGCCGGCCATCAATCGTCCGATGTGGTTCCAGCTCTACGTGCTGCGCGATCGCGGTTTTATGCGCAATGCGCTGGAGCGCGCCAAAGCCGCTGGCTGTACCACGCTGGTGTTCACCGTCGATATGCCGACGCCGGGCGCACGCTACCGTGATGCGCACTCCGGCATGAGCGGCCCCAATGCGCCGCTGCGTCGTTACTGGCAGGCGGCAACGCATCCGCAATGGGCGTGGGACGTCGGTTTACATGGCCGTCCGCACGATCTCGGCAATATCTCCACCTATCTCGGCAAACCGACCGGGCTGGAAGATTACATCGGCTGGCTGGCGAACAACTTCGATCCGTCGATTTCCTGGAAAGACCTGGAGTGGATTCGTGAATTCTGGGATGGCCCGATGGTGATCAAAGGCATCCTTGATGCGGAAGATGCGCGCGATGCGGTACGTTTTGGTGCCGATGGCATTGTGGTGTCGAATCACGGCGGGCGTCAGCTGGATGGCGTGCTGTCGTCGGCGCGCGCGTTGCCGGCAATTGCCGATGCGGTGAAAGGCGATATCACTATTCTCGCCGACAGCGGCATTCGCAGCGGGTTGGATGTGGTGCGCATGATTGCGCTCGGAGCCGACAGCGTGCTGCTGGGACGCGCGTTTGTCTATGCGCTGGCAACGCACGGTCAGCGCGGCGTTGAAAATCTGCTCAATTTGATTGAGAAAGAGATGAAAGTGGCGATGACGCTGACCGGTGCGAAATCGATCAAAGAGATTACTCAGGCTTCGCTGGTGCAGGCTAACGCGCTGCTGAGCGAGGCGGGCTTGAGTCCGGCGCGTCCTCGCGCGGTGAGCTAATCCAGCAGAATGAGTCATGTTGTCTATACTCAATAGCTGTCGAACATAACAGGAGGAATGACATGACCATTCATAAGAAAGGATCGGCCCATTGGGAAGGCGACATTAAAGGCAAAGGTACGGTAAGTACGGAAAGCGGCGTGTTGAGCAATCAACCTTACGGTTTCAATACTCGTTTTGAAGGCGAGAAGGGCACCAACCCGGAAGAGCTGATTGGTGCCGCACATGCCGCGTGTTTCTCCATGGCATTGTCATTGATGTTGGGCAATGAAGGGCATCCGCCTACAAGCATTGATACCACCGCTGATGTGTCGCTGGATAAAAAGGGCGACGGGTTTGCCATTACCAAAATCGCGCTGACCAGCGCCATCGTCTTGCCGGGTATTGATGAGGCGAAGTTTGATGAGATTATCCAGAAAGCCAAAGCGGGCTGCCCGGTCTCTCAGGTACTGAATGCTGAAATCACGCTCGACTACACGCTGAATAAATAATCGCCCAAATGGGTGACCAGCGTTAGAATCAACGGTGCGCCTTAGGGCGCATCGTTGCTTTCTGTCGTCTGGAGGATGCGTGGCAAAAAAACTGGCTGCAACCAAACACTGGAAAATGATCGTGGTGCTGTTGTGCATCTGCGGGGCGCTGATGCTGATTCGCTGGGCGGCGATGATATGGGGATGAAAGAGTGGATCAGCAGTCACAAGCTTGGCGTGTTGGTGATGGTAATTTTAGTGCTGGAGTTACTGCATTATCTGCTCACGGCATCGTGGTTCCCATGGCAGATCGGCTAATCAATCAGGCGAACTCACTGTCTGTCTGGCGTACGTTACGCACGCTGCTGCGCGCAATGCGATAGGCCTTGCGTGGATCGCCCGCCACGAACTCAAAAGTGGGCGAGAAATAGAATGGCAGCCAGCCGCCGAAGCCGCTTTCCCATTCCCAACGTACGGGGCAGGGCCAGAGAATGCCATCATACAAAATGTAGTAAACCCAGCGTCCGTTTGGACGACGGGGGCGAGATGTTTTCATTGGATTCACAACGGTGATAGTGAAAAGCAGCTTATATTTTGAACGCTACAACCCATTCTTGCAATGCCGTTTGGCTACTATTTGCGCAACTTTAATAAAGCTGGCACCGAATTAACGGTGCACTTCGCCACAAAGTAAGACCACATTTGGCCGCACTTTATGGATGCGATCGGCCATCTGCTCACAGGCCACTTTGGTCGGATAGATACGCTCCGAAACCGGTAAGGCATCACAGGCATCATGCCCACACGCGCTCACTAATAAAACAAAACCAATCAGCATAATCAGACTCCTTTAACACCTTCTCGCTGGTACGGAATGTGTGGCTGGTCGTTCCCTTTTTTTGATCCAGTATAGCTAAACGCCTTGAGAGTCAATTATCACCCTGAGCGGCTTTCGTGTCCGGCTTGCAAGATTATACGCATCGCGGCGCGCAACCGTAGCTCAATCTGGGCTAAACTATGCGGCCCTGATAAAAACGATGAGTGAGTTAACATGTCGAACGAAATTGCCCAGCCAGCCAGCAACCCAAAACAAGCCGCCTTGCAGCTGGTGATTGAACTGGTGCGCGCCGGAAAACTGAGCCCGCTGCAGGGTGATGCTTCTAACATGATTTCGATCTACGAGCAGTTCAAAAACCATTTCGAAGCGGAAAAAGCGTAATTTTTTTGCCAGCGGTCGCCATGAATGGCGACCCTACGCTGGCTCATCTGCGTGGGTGCGATCGTACTCTTCCTGCGCGCGTTCCAGTGATGGGCCATGCTCCAGCGCCCAGTCATACAGCGCGATAAACGGTTGTTGCAGCGTCTGCGCCAGTGGCGTCAGGCTGTATTCCACACCGATTGGCGCTGTGTTTAACACTTCACGATTCACCAGCCCATTGCGCTCCAGCCGCTTTAACGCATCCGCCAACGCTTTATGGGTGATGCCATCCAACCGACGACGAATCTCGTTAAAACGCGACGGCTTAGTACAAAGCACGGTGAGAATTAAAATCGACCATTTATTGGTGATGTGCTCCAGCACCGGCCGGGTTTTTCCTACATCTCTCAAGCTGTTACCGTCGATCTCCGCCATGGCGATATACTCCGCGATATCTGGTATAAATAAAGTGCGTAATTGTTATTAAGTATAAAATATATACCATCGGCTTTCTACCCAAACAGGAGAGAGCAGATGAGCAGACTGGATAACAAAGTGGCGGTGGTTTTGGGCGGCGCAAAGGGAATTGGTCTGGCGATCAGCCAGCGTTTTGCCAGTGAAGGCGCGACAACCTGGTTTACCTCGCGCCGCGATGAAGAGTTACAGGCCGCCAGCAGCAGCATCAACGGCAACGCGCATCCGCTGCGTGCCGATGTGAGCCAGCAGAGTGAACTAACGCGCATTATCGAGACGATCAGGCGCGAATCCGGCCAGCTGGATGTGTTGGTGATCAACGCTGGCATGGCGGAGTACGCCACCATTGATGAGATTAGCGCCGGGCATTTTGATCAAATCTTCGGCCTCAATGTGCGCTCGCCGGTGTTTGCCCTGCAGGCAGCATTGCCACTGCTGAAACCCGGCGCCAGCGTGGTATTGATTGGTTCGATTGCCGATGTGATTGGCACCGAAGGATACGGCGTTTACAGCGCCAGTAAAGCCGCGCTGCGATCCTTTGCCCGTACCTGGACGCGCGAGCTCTCTGCGCGCGGTATCCGCATTAACGTGGTGGCGCCTGGCCCGATCGATACCGATATGATGCGGGCGGCTTCTGAAGAGGTGCGCAACGGCATTACCAGCACCATTCCGCTCAGTAGAATGGGTAAACCCGAAGAAGTGGCCAACGTCGCGCTGTTCCTCGCCAGTGACGAGAGCAGCTACATTGCGGGCGCAGAAATCTGTGTGGATGGCGGTTTGACGCAGGTATAAGCATCATAAATAGCCATCTCAGGATGGCTGTTTTGCTTTGGTCAGGCGAAATACCAGGCCGGCAGGATAGCGATCAGGTTATTCAGCGTGTGCAGGAAAATCGGCAGCGCCAGGCTGTTACTGCGCAAACGCGCATAGCACAACAGCAGGGAAAACAGCGTTAAGGCGACCAGCGTTTCCCAGTGCACATATTGAGTGTGCATCACGGCGAACAGCAGGGAAGTGAGTAGCATGCAGGCAAAACGACTTCTCGGCGCCCACAGCAGAAAACCTTGCAGTAAAAATCCCCGGAACAGCACTTCTTCAAATACTGGCGCCAGCAAGACGGCGGTGAGCAGCAGAATCAGCATCGAGCTGCGCCCCTGCTGCGATTGCGCAATCAGCCAGCCTTCCGGTTGCAGAAACTGCGTCTGCGCCACCATCAATGCAAACAGCAAACCGATAAACAGCAGCGCCTGCATCGGACGCACATACCCCAGCGGAATATCGCTGCGACGCTGACAGTAAAAACGGTACAGCGGATAGATCACCGCAAACTCCACCAGGCAAAGCACTGGCATCAGCAAGCCGTTGGTGCGCAGCATCCCGTAATTGGGAAACAGCGTAACCAACATGGTCACAAGGTAATAGACCACAAAGCTACCCACGTAAAACAGCGTCAACGTAACTTTGTCGGATTGGGTGTCCATAGGCGACTCAGCGAGCAGAGGAGAGCGCATAGTAGCAACGCCGATCATCGCTGTCGAGGTGGCGTGCTGCACATTTGCGCTGCTCAAATATTCCACCAACAAGACTAAATCTGCGGCACTCGGGGCCGATAACCTTTCAAACCCTTACAGGGTGGAGATGTGCGCAGTCTGCGTTGTCATCCGCCTTTTTTGCTGCCTGTATTTCGCGAGCATTGCGCATGAATTCTGAGTTTCACCGGCACGCGGCACTGGCCGCCAGGGCCAACATGGAAGCACACACGGTACGGGTAACGCGGCGCAGCCTGCGCACCTTGTCCTCGCTGCTGTTTGGCGTGCTGCTTCTCTCTGTGGTGATGGTGCTGGTTATCGCCCATCGACAAAATATCGACGCCATCCAGCAGGATGCCAATTTGCTGCGTCAGGCGTGGCAGCAACAGCAGCAGGAGATGATCGTCGATGCGCGCGATTATGCTAACTGGGGCGAAGGCTGGAAAAACCTGCATCTGACAATCAATAAAGTCTGGGCGTGGGACGAAGAGAACTTTGGTCCGGGATTCTACAAGGAGTATCACTACGACGGCGTGTTCGTGGTGGATGGCAAGGGGAAAACCCGTTACGCGGTAATTCGCGGCAAATTATCCGATGTCACGTTAGAAAGCTGGTTAGGCGCACAAAGTGACCTTTTGGTGAGCACGGCACGTACGCTGCATGATGCCGTGGCACGCAATGCAAAGGTGGAGAATCATCCGGCCATTCTGGTGGCCGCGCCGATTACGCCGGGCAAAGTGCCGGATTTGCCGACCATTCCCGGCCCTGCTTCGGTGATGGTGTTCGTTAACATCTTTACCCCAGACAAGCTGCTCTCGTTGGGCAAATCTCTGAATGTGATTGAGCCGCGCATCGCCAGCGATTTAAACGATGCGCTGTTTGAACCTCGGCTGGTTGAGCCGGTGCTGCAGGGCGAGCCGTTGGTGTTACGCTGGCAGCCAAAAAATCCAGGTTTCGGCGTGATCTGGCTGATGATGCCGCTGCTGCTGTTCACCGCGCTGGCGGTGGCGCTGGTGACGCGTCGCGTGCTGCGTCATGCGCTGCACAATGCGGTGATCTCCGATCGGCGTTTTGAAATGCTGGCGATCAGTCAGCGTGAGTTAGCCAACAGCGAAGAGCGTTTTCGCGATCTGGCGGAAGCCGCGTCGGACTGGATTTGGGAAGTCGACGCACAGGGCCGCCTCTGCTATCTCTCCTCGCGCTTTGCGGCGGTGACCGGCCATGAAGTGAAAAGCTGGATGGGGCGTCCGCTCGATCAACTGCTGAGCCATCCCAGCCATTCGCTGGTCTCCTGGCTGATGCGCCAGGGCGAAGAGGTGCAGCATGTGCCGCTGCGCTGCCAGTTTATGTCGGCCAACGGCGAGCGCCGCATTGGGCAGTTAATGGCGAAAGCCATTCGGCGTAACGGCCTGCGCTCGGGTTTTCGCGGCACGGTGTCGGATATCACCCACGAAGTGGACGCCGAAGCGCGCATTCAGTTTCTGTCACGTCATGACATGCTGACTGGCCTCGCGAACCGCATGCAGCTGCAGGAGTATTTAACCGCGTATCTGGAGAGCGTTAGCGAGGATGATCCGCTGTTTGTTATCAGTTTCGATCTTGATCAGTTCAAACCGATCAACGATACGTGGGGCCATGCAGTCGGCGATGAAGTGCTGAATGAGATCTCGAAACGGTTGAAAAGCCTGCTGGCGCCGAATGAACTGGCGGCCCGGCTCGGCGGCGATGCCTTTATTTTGCTGCTGCGCGAAAGCACGCGCGCTGGCGTAGAATACCGCTGTCGTGCGCTGCAGCGCATGGTGCATCAACCGATCATCAGCGGCTCGCATCAGATCAGCCTTACCGCCAGCATGGGCATCGTTTCGGCACCGCAGGATGCTGCGCATCCGGAAGCGCTGTTACGCCTGGCCGATATTGCGCTGGCTCAGGCGCGCAGTGCCGGACGCGATCAGTGGGTGTGGTACTCCAGCGATATGGCCAACCATCTGCAGTCAAAACGCGACATGGTGCAGGCAATTGAAGCGGCGCTGCACAATCACGCCTTCACGCTGCATTATCAGCCGCGCTATCAGCTACAAAGTGGACAACTGGCCGGCGCGGAAGCGCTGATTCGCTGGCAGATAGCCGACGATCAGTGGATCACGCCCGATCGTTTTATCCCTTTAGCGGAAGAGAACGGCCTGATTGCGGCTATCAGCGATTGGGTGCTGATGCGTGCTTGCGTAGACGCCCGCGACTGGGGCGATCAGCGCTATGTTTCCGTCAACATTTCGCCGGTGGAGTTTCGTAATAACGATCTGGTGCAGCGCGTGGCGCATGCGCTGGAGGTGAGTGGATTACCGGCCACACGGCTGGAGCTGGAGATCACCGAAAACGTCACTTTTGAGAATCCGGATCGCGCGCTGGAAATCATGCAAGGCCTGCGCGCGCTCGGCGTGCGGCTGACGGTGGACGATTTTGGTACTGGCTATGCGGCGTTGGGTTATCTGAAAACCTTCCCGTTCAACGGTCTGAAGATTGATCGTTCATGGATGAAGGAGTTCCCTGAATCGCAGCAGGCACAATCGGTAGTGGCGGGGATAGTCGGCCTGGCACGCGCGTTTGCGCTGACCATTACCGCAGAAGGGATTGAAACCGAAGCACAGCTGAAAGCGCTAAAAGCGCTGTCGTGCGAGGAAGGGCAGGGATATTTCCTGGGCCGACCCATGCCGCTGGCGGCGTTTAATGCCCGGTTGCAGGAAGAAGTTACATCGTAGGGTCGCCATGTATGGCGACCCTCGTGTGAAACCGCTTAACGCACTCTGATCGCAACAAACGTCATCAGCGCCGCGAAGCCAACAAAAATCACCAGTTCCATAACGCCTCCTAACTAAGAAAATTCTTAGTTAATTGTAGTGTTCCGACGCGTGATGTTTAGACAGTGCGTGCGATTAATCCTAACTTTTGAGAGGAAGATCGTGCTTTAGAGCTAATTTATGCGACCAATTTGCTGCAAATATTTTCGCTTCACGGTCACGCTTTGCTACTCTCAAAAACCGGTTGTCTATTAATCCAGGAGGAGAAACTTGTGACCCATTATGGAAAAGCGCTACTGGTAACGGCCTTATTTGCCCTCAGCGCCTGCCAGTCCGCCAGCAAACCTGACACCAGCGCTGCTGCCAGCCACGATCCGGAAACCGATCAGTGCGGCGCATCGCAATATCAAAACTACGTTGGTCAGCCATTATCGACACTCGACAGCAAACGCTTCGCGGTGCCGGTGCGTGCCATTCCGTGGAATTCAGCGGTAACGATGGATTTCAATCTGCGTCGGGTGAATTTCGCGGCAGATCAAAGCGGTAAGATTTCCCGGGTGTACTGCGGATAACACCAAAACGACATTGCATTGTCATCTGGCTGTCACAGCGCCGGGCGAGGATAACTGCGCACTACGGAGATTTCCTCGTCACTCTCGAATATGCAATGCTCGTCTTATTTCTTCCCGCTTCGGCGGGAATTTTTTTATCTTTCGGCCTGTAAGGCTGATAGAGGAGCGATGATGAAAAAGAGTGCAAAACTGCTGCTGTTAACGCTGATGTTAAGCCCGCTGGCGCAGGCATCGAGCGAAGCGGCGTGGCAGCAAAACGACAAGAACATGCAGCAAAGCTGTCTCAAGGCCAGCGGCCTGAAGTCAGTGAAAGTGGTCGGTAAGCCGATGCAGTATGATGACAGCGTGGGCTTTGATGCGCTGCTGCTGGAAGGTCGCTATCCGCACAAGCACATGAAAAATCAGGTCGGGCGCGAACTCTGCCTGTACCAGCGTCAGAGCGGTAAGGCGTTTGTCAGCGAAGCCGACCATCTGCGTACAGTAAAATAAGGGCGTGGGCCGCTAGTTCTGCGGCCCCGATTCCAGCAGTTTTGCCAGTAAGTTGCGATAGCTTTGCAGCTGCTGTTCATCCCCTTCAAATTCCAGCTTATCAATCACGCGCGCAATAATCGCTTTGCTGGTGGCAGGCTGTCCGTCATCCATCAGTTCGCGCATGACCGCCGCCAACATGTCGCTCTCATGCGGTGCATGCCAGGCTGGGCTATTGAAGTAGTCGGTAATCGCCCGACTGGCGCTGTTAGGCTGGGTTCTCATAGCTGACCTCCGCAGAGACAACGATGCCCACCGCCGGATAATGGCAGCATGGGGATATAAAGGTTAATCATGCGGACTGTCCAGAACAGACAGCGCGTCGCCAGTGAAGACTGGTGGTTTTTTAAACATAGATGCGGTGTTGAATAATGTCAGTAACGTGTAGACATATTTTTTCACGTTTGCCTGCAGTCGCGATGCGCTTATCTTGCGGCAGGCATTGTTTCAGCACATAAAGACACTAATAAACGGCCCTCAGACATGATTTGCTGTGAGCAGAATCACGCTCGACAGTGTAAAACTGCGTTTTTTCGCCCATGCCATGTTTTGCCGTCCGGTAATGTTATGAGATTGTTAGACTGAACCCTCGTTTCATTCTTCTGATGCCCACGCCCATGTTACGCTCCATCGAGTCCTGGAAAGTTAATCTGATATCCGTCTGGTTTGGCTGCTTTTTTACCGGCCTCGCCATTAGTCAGATCATTCCCTTCCTGCCGCTGTACGTTGAAGAGCTCGGGATTCGTGACGGTAACGCGCTCAGCGTCTGGTCTGGACTCACCTTCAGCGTCACCTTCATTGTCTCTGCCGCCGTCGCGCCGTTGTGGGGCAGCTTGGCCGACCGTAAAGGGCGCAAGCTGATGCTTCTGCGCGCCTCGTTCGGCATGGGCGCGGTGATTCTGCTACAGGCGTTTGTCACTCAGGCGTGGCAACTGTTGCTGCTGCGCGCGCTGATGGGCCTTACTTCCGGTTATATTCCCAATGCGATGGCGCTGGTGGCGGCGCAGGTACCGCGCGAACGCAGCGGCTGGGCGCTGAGTTGTGTCTCCACCGGGCAGATCAGCGGCGTGATCCTCGGGCCGATGATTGGCGGTTTGCTGGCGGACTGGCTCGGCTTGCGCATGGTGTTTATCGTCACGGCGGTGCTGCTGATGGTGAGCTTCCTCGTCACCCTGTTCCTGATAAAAGAGACCGGTTATACGCCGGTCAGCAAGCAGGACAAGTTGAGCGGGCGCGAAGTGTTTCGCAGCCTCGACAATCCGCGCTTAATGATCTGCCTGTTCTTCACCACCATGGTGATTCAGATGTGCAACGGCTCGGTGAATCCGATCCTGACGCTGTTTGTGCGCGAGTTGGCACCCAATGCGCAGAACATCGCGTTTCTCAGCGGGGTGATTGCTGCGCTGCCGGGCGTATCGGCGCTGATCTCCGCGCCACGGCTGGGTAAGCTCGGCGATCGTATTGGCACGCAACGCATTCTGATCGCCACTATGATTGTGTCGTTGCTGCTGCTGGTGGCAATGTCGTTTGTCACCAGCGCGACGCAGTTGGGCGTGCTGCGTTTCCTGCTGGGATTTGCCGATGGCGCGATGATGCCGGCGGTGCAAACGCTGCTGGTACGGCATTCACGCGATAACGTCACCGGGCGTATTTTCGGCTACAACCAATCGTTTATGTATCTGGGGAATGTGGCGGGTCCGCTGCTGGGCGCGGCGGTATCGGCGGCAACCGGCTATCGCTGGGTGTTCTTCGCCACGGCGATGGTGGTGTTGGTCAACGTGATCTTCCTGCGCCGCTTCTATCGTCGCCCGAAAACCACGCTGACTCCCCCTTTGAGCCAGCGTGAAAGTGTGGAAAAACCTACTGACGCAACATCAGCGCGTAATGCCAGCGCTGCTGAGAAAGCAAAAACTCCGGGCTAACGCTGGGACTCCATGAATCGTCACCGCCGACGCCCATGTGGAAGCCGTCGAGGTGCAGCCAGCAACCCTCTTCTGGCTGCAATAAGTGGCGATGCGAGGTTTCACGCAGCTGTTCAAGGCTATAACGACTGAGCGAGAAGGCGAAGTCGCCGCTCACCTGCAAGCCATTGCTTTGTAACTGACGCGTGCCGCAGCGCAAGCCATTTTCACCGGGGAACACATACGCGGTGTTGAGCGCCGCCAGCGGCAGCTGCCAGCGTGAGAACTGCGCCGCCAGCTGGCGATCCGGATAGTTCTCGTGCGGGCCCAAACCAAGCCAGCTCACCTGCTGCGGTGACTTGACCAGTTGGCCGCGCAGCCCGATGCGTGCCGGCGGCGGCAGACCGGCGGCCTGTTCCACATTGACGCTGATGGACAACTCACCGTTCGCGCTGATTTGATAGCGTTTGTGACTGGTAAAAGCCAGTTGGCCGTTGGCGTGCCATTGATGCCAGGTTTCAATCAGCACGCTGTGTTTCAGGCTATCGACCTGCATATCCACCAACACCGCTTGCAACTCATCGTAACCCGCACGTTTCCAGCGCTCGACCCACGCATTAGGATCAACATTAGCGGCTTCGCTGGTGCCGATATCATTATCAATCGGTGCACGAATAAAGCACTCCTGCAATGGCGTCAGCAGGGTTTCTTCATCATCGACAAACCATTGCACCATCTCGCCGCTGCGGCGCGAGAAGTGCCAGCGCTGCTGCGGCAGCACCACCGCCACCAGATCGTGATTGGCGATCAGTTCCGGCGCGGTAGCACCGTTCTCTACAACGCGCACCGGCAGCGCAGCGGGCAGCGGCCACTGATCCCAGGCAACGCGCGCATCCGCTTCGGACCACGGCGTGGCGTTGACCTGATGCACCGCGAGATTCAGCCATGCGTTGCCCTGCAAATCGTCACTGGTCGGCAGCGTAAACGTCTGGCTGCCTTGTGCGGCGAGTTCGAGCGGCAGTTCTCCGCTGGCGATGGCAACGCCATCCTGCTCAATCGACCAGCGCAGTACCTCGTTATCGCTGCGGCGGAACAGATATTCGCTGCTGACGGTAAAGCGATACGGCTGGTTAGCGTCACGCTGGAACTGGAAGAACTGCTGCGCGCGCTGGGCTTCAAACAGCGCCGGATGGGGTGAGCGGTCGGCAAAAACCAGCCCATTCATGCAGAACTGGCGATCGTTCGGCGTATCGCCAAAATCCCCGCCGTAGGCTTGCCAGGCTTCGCCGTTGTCGTCGTAGCGCGTCAGGCTTTGATCGACCCAATCCCAGACGAAGCCGCCCTGCAAGCGCGGGAACTGGCGGAACGCCTGCCAGTATTTTGCGAAACCGCCAAAGCTGTTGCCCATCGCGTGCGCGTATTCGCACAGGATCAGTGGACGCGTTTCGCCCGGCAGACCAATCCACTTTTTCAGCGACCACTTGGGTACCGCCGGGAAAGGCTGATCCTGATCGACGCGCGCGTACATCGGGCAGACGATATCGGTGGCGGCCGTGTTGGCGCCGCCGCCTTCGTACTGCACCGGACGCGTTGGATCGCTGCTTTTCACCCATTGATAGAGCGCATCATGGGTGCTGCCGTGACCGGATTCGTTGCCCAATGACCAGATAATGATGCAGGCATGATTGCGATCGCGCTGCACCATGCGCGTGACGCGCTCGCTGTAGGCGGCGAACCAGCGCGGGTCGTTGGAGAGACGGTTCATCGGCTGCATGCCGTGCGTTTCGATATTAGCTTCATCCACTACATACAAACCGTATTGATCGCACAGGCGATACCACAGCGGATGATTAGGGTAGTGCGCGCAACGCACGGCGTTGAAGTTGTGGCGCTTCATCAGCTCGATATCGCGGCGCATGCTGGCTTCATCCACCACCTGACCGTTTTCCGGGTGATGTTCATGGCGGTTCACACCGCGAATCAGCAGCGGCTTGCCGTTCAGGCACAGTTGCCCTTTTTCAATGCTGACGCGGCGGAAACCAACGTCATACGCTTCGGCTTCGAGCACCTTGCCATTTTCATCCAGCAGCGTCACCACCGCGCGATAGAGATGTGGCGTTTCGGCGCTCCACAGCAGCGGCTGGTTGACCGGCAAGATCAGCAGGGCGCGTTCAGGATAATGTCCGCGCTCGTCGATGATGTCGCTGCCGGGCACCTGTTCCTGCTCGCCAAGGCAGCTGTCGCCGCGCCACAGGCTGACGCGCAAGCGGCATTGTGCGGGCTGACGATCGCCAGCATGGATTTTGACGCTAACGCGCAGATCGCCGCGCAGGTATTCCGGGCTCAGTGCGGTTTCAATCTGCACATCGGCCAGTTGCGTCTCGGGTTTGTGCAGCAAGCTGACATCGCGGAAGATGCCGCTCATGCGCCACATATCCTGATCTTCCAGATAGCTGCCATCGCTCCAGCGCAGCACCATCACGGCTAAACGGTTCTGGCCGGGCTGCAGCGCGTTGCTGAGATCAAATTCGGCGGGCAGGCGACTGTCCTGCGAATAGCCGATCCACTGGCCGTTACACCACAGGAAGAAGGCCGAATTCACGCCATCGAAGATAATGCGCGTCTGGCCCTGTTGCAGCCAGTTGTCGTCAACTTTGAATGTGAGCGAGTAACATCCAGTAGGATTCTCTTGCGGCACCAAAGGCGGCGTGACCGGAATCGGATACTGCACGTTGGTATAAATCGGCGCGTCAAAACCGTGCAGCTGCCAGTTAGCGGGCACCGGCAGCGCATCGGCGCCGGGCAGATCCTGCAGCAGCCAGCTTTGCGGCACCGCTTCAGGCTGCGTGAAGTAGCTGAAAGTCCATTGGCCATTTAATGACTGGCGCGAAGGCGAAGGGCGATCGTCGCGCGCGCTGGTTTCATCGCGCCAGCTGGCAAACGGCGGATGCGCATCCAGCCGATTAAGGCTGGTGATCACCGGGTTTTCCCAGTCACGACGCGCCAGAATTTCACTCAGGGATACAGCAGATAAGCTCATGATGAGATCTCATTTATTGTAATGCGCTCACATTGCGCGAAATTTCACCGGCTGTAAAGCGTTCGACAGCAATTTTGCGTAGCGCGTTGGCATCAATCGATGCCGCCTGTGTGATGTTTTTGCCGCTTTAGTGCCAGTGAATTATTAAGCGTGGTGAGCAGAGATGAATAGCGCCGTGTTGCGGAGAATTCTGTATTGTCGCGCCCGATGCGGCCTCATACACTCAGCCCGATTTCACCATTCCGAGGTAATTATGGTCCGTATTATTAAAATCGCCGCAGTTGTGGCACTGGTCACCGCGCTGAGCGGTTGTATTTTTCCCCCTCCGGGCGGCGGCGGTTGGGGCGGCGGTCATGGTGGCGGCGGTCCGGGACGCGGCTTCGAAGGCCCACGTTAATACCCGTCATACTTCAAGCTGCAGGTGCGTTGGCTGCGTGCATTCACCTTCAGTCACTTACTAAAGTAAGCTCCTGAGGATGATTGCACTTGCCGCCTTCCTGCAACTCGAATTATTTAGGGTATAGGTTAGCGAAACGTTTCAATAAATCTTTAAACGCCTGGTGAAACGTTTCGCTATTACATATTGAAATCTAGCCGGTTTTTTTATTCTGCCGTTTGGCTGTTTTTTTCTGAAAACCCTTAAAAATCCTTGTTGTTTTATTCAGCGCAATGATAACGTCTGTTTTTCTTCTCTCATTGAGCTTGTCGCATGAAAAACCTGATTGCGGAACTCCTTCTAAAGCTGGCTGAAAAAGAAGAAGAGTCTAAAGAATTAGTGGTACAGGTTGAGGCGTTAGAAATCGTGTTAACCGCGATGCTGCGTAAACTGAATCCCGAACAATTTCACGACATTGAGGCCGCTATTAAATTAGCCATGCCGCCCGTCGCCCCCGCTGCTGAAACGCCCGATACCACCCTGCTGCGTAATTACGTAGAGAAGTTGCTGCATCATCCCCGCGTTTAACGGCTATCGCCTGTTTTTTCAGGTGAATGTCATTATCGATTTCTCGTATTTGCTTATTCCGTGCCATGCTTAGGTGGCAATAATGCTATGGAGAATCCGGTAATGAAATCGTGTCTTTTGGCAATAATGACAGCAGGCTTGCTGATTGCAGGCGGAGCAAGTGCGGCTGAGAAAACTGCACAGCAGGAAAAAATGACCATGTGTAACCAGAGCGCCGGTACACAAAATCTGAAAGGCGATGCGCGTAAAAGCTTTATGAGTGACTGTCTGAAAAAAGACAGCAAAATGGGCAATATGACGCCGCAACAAATGAAGATGAAAACCTGTAATGCTGATGCGGGCGATAAAAAGCTCACCGGCGATGCACGTAAAACGTTTATGAGTTCGTGCCTGAAGAAAAGTTGATTTAATTAACGGTTAGCTCCGTTTTATTAAATCTAATCTGCGTGAAAAGTAATAAGGGTTCATGTTTGGCGTGAACCCTTTTTTAATTGCTGTAAGCTGCAGCGCAATGGTATTCAATTTCACTTATCACGTCAGAGGAAAAACTCATATCAGGATCCTCATCACAAAATTGCGCCGATAACGCTGCCAGGATGCTTTAGTCCTAATCGATGACTAATTATTCTGAACGCCTAATCCCCGCGAAGCCGGACCGTTCGTTGGGCAGCCTTTACCCGTGGAGTCTGCTATGAATGTGCTTGATTATGCTGTGATGGCGCTTTATGCGCTGATGATTGTGGCTATAACCTTGTGGGCGATGCGCAAGGTGGGCAGCACGCGTGATTTCTTTGCCGCCGGCGGCAAAATGCCGTGGTGGCTGTCGGGCGTGTCGCATCATATGTCGGGCTACAGCGCGGCGGTGTTTGTCGCCTATGCGGCGGTGGCCTACAACATGGGCATCACCATCTACTTTTGGTGGGCGTTTCCCATCGCTATCGCGGTGTTGATCGGTTCTCGCCTGTTCGCGCCGCGCTGGGCGCGCTTGCGCATCTACATGAACATCGAATCGCCAATGGAATATCTCGCCACGCGCTACAACCTGCCCACGCAAATGGTGCTGGCGTGGAGCGGGGTGCTGCTGAAAACCTTTGATGTCGGCGCAAAGTGGGCGGCGATTGCGGTGATTATTAACGTTTTCACCGGACTCGATCCGCTGATTGGCATCTGTGTTTCCGGCGCGCTGAGTTTGTTTTACACCGTGATGGGCGGATTGTGGGCCGATGCCTGCAACGACTTCGGTCAGTTCGTGGTGCAGTTTGTCGCCGCGATTGTGATGGTGGTCGCCGTGGCGGTGCATCTCGGCGGTTTTGCTGAGCTGTTCACCATCTGGCAGAAGCTGCCGTCAACCCACACGCAGATCATTCAGGAGCCGTACAGCATCGGCTTTATTCTCGCTTATTTTGTCATCTACACGCTGAGCTACAACGGCGGCACCTGGAATCTGGCGCAGCGCTTTATTGCCGCGCCCGCTGGACGCGATGCGCGCAAAGCGGCGCGCCTCTCTGCCGCGCTCTATCTGATCTGGCCGCTGATTCTGTTCTGGCCGATGTGGGCGGCGCCGTTGCTGTTTCCTAATCTTAGCGATCCGTCGCGATCCTATTCGATGATGGCGATGGAACTGCTGCCGAATGGCTTAGTCGGTTTGGTGCTGGTGGCGATGTTTACTCACACGCTGTCGATGACCTCTTCGGATGCCAACGCCATTACTGCCGTGGTGACGCGCGATATCCTGCCCGGCATGCTACCGAAACGCTTTCAGCGCGGTAAAAGCTCGCTGCTGGTGGCGCGGCTCACCGCTTTTCTCTTCATTATCACCACGCTAGTGATTGCCATGAACGCCAGCCACTTCGGCGGCGTGCTGTCGCTGCTGATCATCTGGTTTGGCGGCTTAGTCGGTCCGATCTCCATTCCCATGCTGCTGGGTTTGCTGCCGGCGTTTCGTCGCAGCGGCAGCGCCGCCGCACTGGTGAGTTGGGCGATTGGCGTCGGCACTTTCTTCTGCGTGAAATTTATCTTTACCGATGTCAGCACCGCCACCGTGGTGGCCGCGCCGGTGATGTCTTCACTGGTGCTGTTTGTGGTGATGGGCTGGTTGCGCCGCGCGCCGGTGCGTCCTGAAGTGGATCAGCTGCTCAATGCACTCAATCAGGATCAGGATACGCCCGCCGCACAACGCTGGGCGCATAAAAGCAACGTCTCTCAGGAGGGATAACATGACGCTACTACAACAGGGAACCCGAGATCGCTTACGCATCAAACGTTTTGCCAGCCGCGCAGCATTAGGTGCGGATGCGGCGCAGGATGTGGCTGCGTTTCTTCGTCAACGGCTGAGTGAACAGCGTGGGGTGCGCATGGTGTTTGCCGCCGCGCCCTCGCAAAACGAGTTTCTCGCCGCGCTGGTGGCGGCAAAGGATATCGACTGGTCGCGCATTCACGCCTTCCATATGGATGAGTACATCGGGCTGGATGCGCATGCGCCGCAGCGTTTTAGCCACTTTTTACGCCAGAAACTTTTTGATGTGGTGCAGCCCGGCGAAGTTCATCTGATCCCCTCTTGCGGCGATTCTGCAGAAATTTGTGCTGATTACGCTAAAAAACTTAATGCCGCACCGATTGATGCGGTGTGCCTCGGTATTGGCGAGAACGGCCATTTAGCCTTCAACGATCCGCCGGTGGCCGACTTCAGCGATCCTTTCACTGTGAAAGTAGTGCAACTGGATGATGCCTGCCGCCAGCAGCAGGTCAACGATGGCTGTTTCGCCACTTTCGCTGCGGTGCCAACGCATGCCGTGACGCTAACGATTCCCGCATTAATGAGTGGCGCGCGACTGTTCTGCATGGTGCCGGGCGCCACTAAACGCGCGGCGGTGCGGGCAACGCTTGAGGATGCGATCTCCAGCGCCTGTCCGGCGACGTGTCTGCGCCAGCATGCCAACTGCACGCTCTATACCGACAGCGATGCTTGCCCGGAGGTGATGTTTGACTAACCTCATTTTACGCGGCCGCGATTACCGTACGTTGCAACCGATTGAGCTGGAGATTGAGCACGGCATCATCATCGATGTGCGCGCGCTAAGCGAGCTGGAAGAGGAGATTATCCTCGCACCGGGCTTGGTCGATCTGCAGGTCAACGGCTTTCAGGGCGTCGATTTCAACCACTTTCCCTTCAGCGAAGAGGATGTGCTGCACGCCACGCGCGCGCTGTGGCAGCAGGGCGTCACCAGCTTTCTGCCGACGGTGATCACCGCCATGCCGGAGGAGATTGCGCAGGCGATGCAGCGACTCGCCAGCGCCTGCCAGCATCATCCTGACGTGGCGCGCGCCGTCCCCGGTTTTCATCTGGAAGGACCGTTTTTGTCGCCTGAAGATGGGCCGCGCGGTGCGCATCCGCGTGAAGCGATTCGCGCACCGGATATCGCGCTGTTCGACAGCTGGCAGCACGCGGCGCAGCAGCATATTCGCCTATTGACGCTGTCACCGGAATGGCCGCACAGCGATGCGCTGATCAAGCATTGTGTGGCGCAGCAGGTGCGCGTCGCCATTGGGCATACGTCCGCCACGCCACAGCAAATTCATGCGGCGGTTGACGCGGGTGCCACGCTCTCCACCCATCTCGGCAACGGCGCGCATCTGCAACTGCCGCGCCACCCCAATTACATCTGGCAGCAGCTGGCTGAAGATGCGCTGACGGCTACCTTGATTGCCGATGGCGATCACCTGCCGGCGGACGTGCTGAAAGTGTTCCTGCGTGCCAAAGGCGAGCAGGCGCTGC
Organism: Pantoea trifolii; assembly: GCF_024506435.1. NCBI lineage: Bacteria > Pseudomonadati > Pseudomonadota > Gammaproteobacteria > Enterobacterales > Erwiniaceae > Pantoea > Pantoea trifolii. Next base: position 1,017,308 of record NZ_JANIET010000001.1, read on the forward strand.
TGGTCAGTGACGTCACTTCTTTTGCTGGGCAGCCGCCGGGCATCTATGACACGGCGATTGGTGGCCGCGTGCAGCTCAGCGCCAGCGGACGCCTGAGCATCGCCGATGCACCGCAACTGCTGGCGGGATCGGCGCGGGGTTTACTTGATGGCGTGAATTTCCTGTTGCGTCAGCAATTGGCGACGCTGGCGCAGGCAATTGAGATGGCTTCCATACGACCGGCCCGCCAGCTCAATCTGCCGCAGCAGCAAGGTTTAGCCTGCGGTGCACCCGCCGATGTGTTGCTGCTTGCTGCTCAGCCGGATGGCAGCGTGGCATTACGCAGTTGTGTGAAGCAAGGCGCTGCAGTGTGGAGTGAAAACGTAGATTATCTTTAGCCATTAAACAACGACTTACCTCTCGCTGCGCTTTGTTGTTGCGGACAAATCACCATGCTTTGCCAGGCTTACTCTTTGTAGGGATTTGCTGTTTACATCAAAAACCAGAAGAAAGGAGGCCTAACGTGAGCTATCAAACTGTCGTAGAACTCAAGTCGCTGGCGCAGCGCAAACCCACCAAATTTACCGTCGGCGACACCGATGTGGTGTTAATTCGTGATGATGAGCGTGTGCAGGCGTTTCAGGCCAAATGTCCGCACGCCGGTGCGCCGTTAGAGCAGGGCGCGGTGTGTGGCGACAAGCTGATCTGTCCGTGGCACAAAGCGGTATTTCAGCTGCAGGATGGGCAGATGTGCGAGCCGCTGGCGCTGGCCAATCTCAAGCGTTATCCGGTGCGCATCGAACAAGGCAAAGTGCTGGTTAGCCCGCAGGCGATGTCGCCCGCCAGTGCGCCTTCTGCACAAGACGAGACGCCGGTTTGCGTGATTCTGGGTTCTGGCGCGGCGGGCAGCGCGGCGATCTGGACGCTACGCGATGCAGGTTTTAGCGGGCACATCGTGCTGATTGAGCGGGAATCGGCTGCGCCTTACGATCGCACCGCGCTGAGCAAATTTGTGCCGTCAGGCAAAATGGCGATTGAAGATGTACCGAAGCTGCTGAAGCAGGATGTGCTGGGCACGGTGGAGCGGATTCAGGGCGATGTCGAGCAGCTCAAAGCGCTTGAGCAAACGCTGATCCTCAAAGGCGGCCAGCAGGTGAAGTTTGACCAACTGCTGATTGCCAGCGGCAGCGTGCCGCAAGCGCTGGATATACCGGGTAAAGATCTCAACGGCGTGCATCTGCTGCGCTCGCTTAATCAGGCCGATGAACTACTCAAAGAGGTCGATAAAACTGAGCAGCTGGTGATTATCGGCAACAGCTTTATTGGCATGGAGATGGCGGGATCGCTGCGTAATCGTGATGTTGATGTCACGGTGATTGCGCGCCATCCGCTGCCGTTTGCTCAACAGTTTGGCGAAGAGATTGGCCGCCATTTTTACGATCTGCATCGCAGTAACGGCGTGAAGTTTGTCGAAGGCGATCCGGTGGCGCTGGAAGGCGAGGGCAAAGTGAATGCCGTGCGCCTGAAGAGTGGCAAAAAAGTTGATGCCAGTTTGGTGCTGTTTGGTACAGGCGTGGTGCCGGCGACAACATTCATCCACGATCTGCCGCTGGAAGAGGATGGCAGTTTGCTCACCGACAGCCAGTTGCGCGTAGCCGATAACATCTGGGTGGCCGGCGATATCGCCAGTTATCCGTCGGTGCAGGGCCCACAACGTATTGAGCACTATCGCGTGGCGCATCAGCAAGGGCGCATCGCGGCGCTGAATATGTTAGGAAAACAGATTCTGTATGACCGCGTGCCGTTCTTCTGGACCGCGCATTACGGGACGCGTTATGAGTATTTGGGGCATGCGGAAGAGTGGGATGATTACCGGCTGCTGGGATCGCTGCAGAATAAGCAGTTTATCGCTTTCTATTGTCAGGAAGGGATGATTGCGGCGGTGTGTTCTGCCGGGCTGTATACGCTGACGGCAGCGCTGGTGCAGGAGATGCAGCAGCCCATGACGCTGGCGCAGGGTATTGCGTTGTATGAGGCGTACTCTGCGGCCTGATGCCCTCACCCCGGCCCTCTCCCACAGGGAGAGGGAGACGCACGATCAGTTCCCTCTCCCGCTTGCGGGAGAGGGTTAGGGTGAGGGGCAAGCCGCACCGATCACTGCTTACTCAACGTCTCTGACTTCGCCATACACTGCTGCATCGCGTTCATCACCGCCGCACGGAAGCCTTTCTCTTCCAGCACTTTCACCGCTTCAATGGTTGTGCCGCCTGGCGAGCACACCATATCCTTCAGCTCGCCCGGATGCTTGCCGGTTTCCAGCACCATCTGCGCCGAGCCTTTGACCGCCTGCGCCGCGAACTGATACGCCTGCGCACGCGGCATGCCGCCGAGCACCGCGGCATCGGCCATCGCTTCGATAAACATAAACACATACGCTGGCGCTGAGCCGCTGACGCCGACCACCGCGTGAATCAGGTATTCATTCACCACCGCCGCTTTGCCGAAGCTTTCGAAAATGCCCACCACTTCATCCACTTCATGCGCTTCCACCAGCACGTTTGGCGTCACCGAGGTCATGCCTTCGTTCACCAGCGAGGGCGTGTTGGGCATCACGCGGATGATTTTGCGATCGTGGCCGAGCACCGACGCCAGAGAATCCAGCGTTACGCCGGCCGCAATCGAGACCACCAGCACATCTTTCTTCAGCTGGCCGGCAAGATCTTTCAGCACTTTGAGAATCACATTGGGTTTCACCGCGCCAAACAGGATATCCACTTCGCGCGCCAGACTTTCCACACTCTCTGCGGCGGTAACGCCATATTGCTGCGCCATCGCCTGATTGGTGGCGGGCTTGCGGTCGAATACCCAGATATTGGCGGGGGCGATCTGCCCGCTGTTGACCAGTCCGCTAATAATGGCTTTCGCCATATTGCCGCAGCCGACAAACCCGATTTTCTTCTCCAGCATCGCTTTATCCTCTAAGTGGTTCATTTTCTGTGGGGGTAAGCTTACGTCAGCAGGGATTAATAACAAGGCGGGCGGCCAGCAAAAACAGTTGCGATTCTGCCGCAGCACGGCAAGATCAGCCTCATTGCCGGTTAATAAGGATTCATCATGTCGATTTGGGTTGATGCGGATGCCTGTCCCAATGTCATCAAAGAAGTGCTGTACCGCGCGGCCGAGCGCACCAAAGTTACCGTTACCTTTGTCGCCAACCAGCCGCTGCGCGTGCCGCCGTCGCCGTGGCTGAAAACGCTGCAGGTCGCAGCGGGGTTCGACGTGGCGGATAACGAGATTGTGAAACGGGTGCAGCCCGGCGAGTTGGTGATCACCGGCGATATTCCGCTGGCGGCGGAAGTACTGGAGAAGGGCGCAGCGGCGTTGAATCCGCGCGGAGAACGTTATTCGACAGATACCATTCGTCAGCGCTTAACCATGCGTGACTTTATGGAGACGATGCGCGCCAGCGGAATTCAGAGTGGCGGACCATCGACCTTAAGCCAACGCGACCGCCAACTGTTTGCTAACGAACTCGATAAGTGGTTACGTCAGCGCTAATCAGACGAAGCTGTCATCGTCATCGTAGTCGCCGCCAAAATCGCCGAAATCATTGTTATCCGCAACGTTGTTATCCCAACCCGAATTATCGTTGTTGAGGAACGCGTTGTTGCTGTCGTTGCCGTTAAAGGTATCGAGGCTGTTATCCACCTGCGGCAACGCCGGTTCGTTGATGATGTTAACGATCTCTTCCGGCTGTGAATGGTGGAACATGCTGGTCAGCATATCCGCCATCACCACGCCGCCCGCCACGCCAACGGCCGTTTGCAACGCGCCGCCGAGGAAGCCAGTGCCGCGTGCCGCCGGTGCGGCATATTGCTGCTGTGGTGGTGGCGCATACTGCTGTTGCGGCTGCGGCGGTGGATTCCCCCACGCTGGTTGCTGTTGCGCTGCCGGGCGCGATCCGCCGCCAAACAGGCTGGAGAGAAAACCGCCGCTGCTCTGCTGCGGTGCCTGTTGCTGCTGCGCCTGCGCCAGCCGATTTTCCAGATCCGTAACCTGCGCATTGAGCTTCTTCAACGCCGCTTCCTGAATCAGGATCGCCTGCGACATGTAATAAGGCGCGCCGGGCTGATTCTGTAAATGCTGTTTGATTAACTGCTCTGCGCCAGCATCACGCGGGCCGCTTTGCGTCTCAGCCTGTTTCAGGCGGCTGAACAGGTTTTCAATCAGTTGTTGTTCTTCGCTTTGCATGGGGAACCCTCCTTTAAGGTATGCCTCATATATGAGGGCGCGACTCAAGAAAGTAAATCAGCGGCCTGGTAAGGAAATGTTGGCCGCTGTTACATTTGGCCCGATGCACGATTCATGCATTGTTTTTCGCTGGATTTTCAAACGGCTAGCTTAAGATGTGACTGAAATACGCGTAAATCGTGCCTCGCGGGTGGCTGATAAAATAAAATCCAGGTATTATGCGACGCATTATTGACCTGATGACGTTGCCCGCGCGGCACATTACGGCGGAGGATGAGCCCGGATGTCATTACCCATCTATCTGATCGGCGCACGCGGTTGCGGTAAAACCACTGTTGGCAAGGCGCTGTCGCAAGCGCTGGGCTATGCCTTTAACGATACCGATCACTATCTGCAACTCACTACGCAACGCAGCGTGGCAGAGATTGTGGCGTCTGAAGGGTGGGATAGTTTCCGCGCCCGCGAAACGGAATCGCTGCGTGCGGTCACCGCGCCGAATACGGTCATCGCCACTGGCGGCGGCATGGTGCTGGCTGAAGTGAATTGTCGCTTTATGCGCGAACACGGTCAGGTGATTTGGCTGAATGCGCCCTCGGAAGTGCTGGCCGATCGTCTGGAACATCAGCCGGAAGCAGCGCAGCGTCCTACATTAACCGGCCGCCCGATTGCCGAAGAGATGGGCGATATCCTGCGTGAGCGTGCCCATCTGTATCGTCAAACCGCGCATCATGAAGTCAACGCGATGCAATCGCCCGATCGCGTGGTTGAGCACATTCTGCAATCGCTCTCTCTGGCGCGCGCCAGCTAAATACTCAGATTTCTCTCTGTTTTTTTGCAGCGATCCTCAGTTGTCTATACTTAGCGTTAGGCAGAGGATCACCGCTGTCTGTGGACAACTGATAGAAGAGGGAAAACTATGCCAACTAAACCACCCTATCCGCGCGTCGCGCGTATTGTCGCCGTTGAAAAAGGTTCGGCGGATCAAACCGTCACCTGGTATGAATTGCGTGCTGACCATCCCAAACCCGATACGTTAATTAGCGAACACAAAACCGAAGCCGAAGCGCAAGATGCCAAAGAGCGCTATGAGGACGCCGGTAAAGATTAACTTTACCCTTCATATTCCAAGCTGCAGGTGCGTTGGCTGCATGTGTTCACCCCAGTCACTTACCTAAGTAAGCTCCTGGGGATTCACACATTTGCCGCCTTCCTGCACCAAGAGTAGGCCCCATGAGGGGACTTGAACTATTTAGGGTAAAGAATCTCCGCCGAAAAACTGCAATATTCCAAAAAAGTTACACACTTTCCTGCTGAATATTTAACTCACCTGATTACGTCATTTATTTCCCACTTCACGCCGTATTTAATTCTGCCTTAAATTTCCTCAGAAACGTCCGACTTAAAATTTGCGCTTGACCGCAAAAGCGTAGCGCTTTATTTTCTGGTTATTGATAGAGGAACTCAGTTCCATATAGTGAAACCGACACCATGACCACACTCGAAAATGCCTCCGCCGTACTGAAGCTGTTTCAGCGATTTGGCGTGACGCAGGGCCATCCCGGCTTAACCTTTACCGAGGTGGTGGATGCGTTGGGGTTGCCGAAAAGTACGGTATCGCGCCTGCTGGCAACCATGGAAAGTGAAGGCTTACTTGAGCGTGACGCTGAGAGCCGCTGCTTCCAGATTGGTCGTGTGCTGCTGTCGGTGGCAGGTCACTATCTGTCGACACCGCTGGTGGATAGCGCGTCGGCGCCGATGGCACGTCTGGCGGCCAGCAGCGGCTGCATGGGCTATATCTCGGTGCTGGATGGTGACGAAGTGCTGGTGATGCGCATGTATCACGGCCGTTTCTTCACCCAACTGGTGACGCCGCCGGGCACGCGCGTTTCATTAACCGGCACCTCGACCGGACGCGTGCTGCTGGCGCAGCTCAGTGATGAAGAAGTCCGCGATCGTTTTGCCAGCAACTGGCAGGCTGCGTCGATGAATTCGCCGCTGAGCGTGGATGCCTTATGCCAGGAGTTAGCTGTGATTCGCCAGCAAGGCTGGGCACTGGCGCGCAATGAGACGCTGCCAGGCATCAGCTCGTTAGCGGTTGCGGTAACCAATAAACATCGCGGTGAAAGTGCCGCGCTTTGTCTCTCGTTTTTATCGCAAGAAGCGGCGCCCGGTTATCCGGAGATGCTGCTCAGCGAACTACGCGCAACGGCTGCACTGATGGCCGAAAAGTACGGCGCATAATCCTGTCTGAACAGGAAACCCTATTTTAAGTTTTGAAGGCGTTTATTCGCGCCACACCAGGGAAATAGCAGGTCTTCGGACCTGCTTATTTCAATAATCAGGGAACGATTAATATAAAAACGTTGATGTCCCGCGTGTCGGGCGCTGCGAATTAACGCGTTTTCTACAGGGTGAAAATACGGGGATCTTATGCGTCAAAATAATCCAATAAAAAGTGTTGGCGTTGCCTTAATGCTGGTTCTGCTGTCCGTTGCAGGCGCCATCATTGGGGTTCAGCTTATTACCACTATTGGGGTAACACCCAATACCTCTATTATCGGCGCGCTGTTTGCCATGTTGCTGGCGCGTATTCCACTGCAATGGTTTCGTCGCTATCGCTCCATTGAAGTCCAAAACCTTGCGCAAACCGCCATCTCTTCTGCCACCTTTGGTGCCGCCAACAGCCTGTTGATGCCCATCGCGGTGCCGTGGGCGCTGGGCGAGCCGCAGCTGGTGCTGCCGCTGTTTGTCGGCGTCAGCGCGGCGATGCTGCTCGATGCTTATTTACTCTATCGCCTGTTTGATACGCGCGTCTTCCCGGCCAGCAATGCCTGGCCGCCGGGTGTGGCAGCAGCCGAAGCGATCAAAGCCGGTGATAAAGGCGGTCGTCAGGCATGGTTGCTGGTGGTGGGCATTGTTGGCGGCATCGTCGGTTCGATGCTGAAGATCCCCATGTCGGCATTTGGTACCGCGTTTATCGGCAATATCTGGGCGCTGAGCATGCTCGGTATTGGTTTCCTGCTGCGTGCTTACGCGCAACCGGTTGCTGGCATCGATATCAACGCGCTCTATATTCCGCACGGCGTGATGGTCGGTGCCGGTTTGGTGGCGTTGATTCAGGTGGTGCAGGTGATTCGCAGCCGCCGCAATGATCAGGTCAACGTCAGCCGTAGCGACAGCGAAGTGAAACGGTCGCTGGGTTTCGGCAGCGTCGGTTACATCGTTATCTCTACGCTGCTGGCGCTGGCGGGCGGCTTGTGGAGCCAGATGGGCCTGCCGATGCTGGTGCTGTTTATCCTCTACGCCGCCTTTGCTGCTTTCGTGCATGAACTGATTGTTGGTATCGCCGCGATGCACTCCGGTTGGTTCCCGGCCTTTGCGGTGGCACTGATCACCCTGATTCTCGGCATTCTGCTCGGCTTCCCGCCGCTGGCGTTGTGCCTGCTGTGCGGCTTTACCGCCGCCACCGGTCCGGCGTTTGCCGATATGGGTTATGACCTGAAAGCGGGTTTTATCCTGCGCGGCAACGGTGCTGATGTGCAGCAAGAGCTGTGGGGTCGCCGCATTCAGCTGATCGCCGCGATGATCGCCTTTGTGATCTGTATTCCCGTGGTGTGGTACGCGCATACGATTTTCTTTGCCGAGAATCTGTTGCCGCCGGTGGCGCGCGTCTATGCCAAAACCATTCAGGCCGGCGCCGAGCCGGGTATCGCTGGAAATCTGCTGATGTGGGCGATTCCGGGCGCCATCATTCAGTTGATCGGCGGACCGAAGCGTCAGCTTGGCGTGCTGCTGGCGACCGGTTTATTGATCAACAACGCCGCTGCGGGTTGGGCGGTGATGGTGGGTATCGCGCTGCGTATCATCATCCTGCGCGTGTGGGGCGAGCGTGGACGTTCACCGATGGAGGTGATGGCCGCTGGATTTATCGCGGGCGACGCGCTCTACAGCTTCTTCCATTCACTTTTTGCCAGCGGCACTAAAAAATAATCCAGGGAATTTATTATGAGTTTACAGCAGACACTGCAGGTCTTTGAGTTACTCGATAGCGCCTACATTGATGGCCAACAGGTGGTTGATCTGTTCGCGGGCTATCCGGGCGTCACCGCCAGCACGAAACGCGTCAGCGGGCCCAAAGGGCGGACCGATTTCGTCCGCATCGACATACCCGGCGCGCAGGGCAAAAGCAACGGCGGCAACGCACCAACGCTGGGCATCATTGGGCGTCTCGGCGGTATCGGTGCGCGTCCAACGCGTATTGGGATGGTGTCAGACGCCGATGGCGCAGTCGCGGCGGTGAGCAGTGCGCTGAAGCTGGCGCAGATGCAAACCAAAGGCGACGTGCTGGCCGGTGATGTGATCATCACGACCCACATCTGCCCGGATGCGCCAACCCGTCCGCACGAACCGGTCGATTTCATGGATTCGCCGTGCGACGACATCACCATGAATGACAACGAAGTGATTCCGGGCGTCGATGCGATTCTGTCGATCGATACCACCAAAGGTAACCGCATTCTCAATCACAAAGGCTACGCGATGTCGCCGACGGTGAAAGAGGGTTACATCCTGCGCGTGTCAGAAGATCTGCTGCGCATCATGGAGATGACCAGCGGCAAACCGGCGGTCACCTTCCCGATCACCACGCAGGACATCACGCCATACGGCAACGGGGTTTATCACCTCAACAGTATTTTGCAGCCTTCCACCGCGACGGATGTGCCGGTGGTCGGCGTGGCGATCTGCGCCGAATCGGTGGTGCCGGGCTGCGGCACCGGCGCGAGCCACGAAGTGGATATCGCCTTAGCGGTGAAGTTTGCGGTGGAAGTGGCGAAAGAGTTCGGGCGTGAAACCTGTCACTTCTACGACGCGCAAGAGTACGCTCTGCTGCTCTCTTTGTATGGTAGTCTCAGCCATCTGCGCAACCGGAAAGCCTGATGATGACTATCTCCCTGGTCACACTGACGATTGGTCAATCACCGCGCAGCGACATTTTGCCGTTGCTGCTGGAACATCTGCCTGCCGATCAGGTGGCGCATGCCGGTTTACTCGACGGTTTGACGCTGACCGACGTCGAGCAGCAGTATGCGCCCGCGCCGGGCGAAACGGTGCTGGTGTCGCGCATGATCAGCGGCGAGCAGGTGCGCCTGTCGGGACCAAAAGTGGAGCAGGGACTGCAACGTAAGATCAACGCGCTGGAAGAGCAGGGCTACGACACCATTCTGCTGCTGTGCACCGGTGAGTTTGGCGCGCTGAAAACGCAATCCGCCTTGCTGCTGGAGCCGGATCGCATCATCCCGCCGCTGGTTAAGGCGATTGTGCAACAACACAAAGTCGGCATTGTGGTGCCGGTAGCAGAACAGATTGCCGAGCAGGCCAACAAGTGGCGCAATCTGGATACGCCGCCGTGCTTTGCCGTCGCCAGTCCCTATCTGGCGGAGCAGGCCGATTTGGTGGAAGCGGGATTGTCGCTGCAGGAGCAGGGCGCGGATGTGGTGGTACTGGATTGCATCGGCTATCACCAGAAGCACCGTGATTTCCTGCAGAAAATGCTGGGCATTCCGGTGCTGCTGTCGAACGTGCTGGTCGCCAAGCTGGCGGCAGAATTGATCGTCTAATGCGGAGAGATCACAAGTTGCGATCTGTGGCGCTAATTCGCGTGACAGATCAGCGAGTTCCTTAGTAATCTGCCAGTCACGATAATGTGCTGTGAGGAAGTAATATGCTCAATACAAGTGAGTATTTCGACGGAAAAGTGAAATCCATTGGTTTCGACAGCGTGACCATTGGCCGTGCCAGCGTTGGCGTGATGGCGGAAGGTGAATACACCTTCGGCACCAACCAACCGGAAGAGATGACGGTAGTAAGCGGCGCGCTGAAAGTGCTGCTGCCGGGTGAAACCGAGTGGAAATGGTACGAAGCTGGCGCCGTGTTCAGCGTGCCAGGCCAGAGCGAATTCCATCTGCAGGTGGCCGAGCCTTCGTCTTATCTGTGCCGCTACCTCTAAACTCAACCTGTAGAACATCTTAAACCTGCGACTCTCTGTGAAGCGCAGGTTTTTTTATTGCTGAGTAATAGGTGCGCATGAATGCGCACCCTACGAAAATCCGCGCAGGTCTGTCGTAGGGTCGCCATTCATGACGACCAGGTTCGAGGGGGATTAACGCTTCGCTTCGCCGCCTAACGCTTCTACTAAATTGCTGATCAACGCAGCCAATTCGCTGGTCATCAGAATGAAATCGGCATCGAAACGCTGGGCGAAATCATCGCGGTCAATGTCATCATTCTGCTCACGCAGCGTGTCGCTAAACTTCAAACGCTTCACTGAAGCATCATCGGCGATGACGAACTGAATGCGTTCCTGCCAGTCGAGCGCCAGTTTGGTGACCACTTTACCGGCTTCAATGTGCGTGGCGATCTCGTCAGAAATCAGGTCCTGCTTCTTACAGCGGATCACGCCGCCATCTTCCAGCATCGCTTTCAGTTCGGCTTCATCCATCAAGGCAAAACCGGCTGGCAGCTCACCAGAGCGCACCCATTCGGTCAGCGTCAGCTCGATGGGATTTTCCAGCGTCAGCGGTACCACCGGCAGCGAACCGAGGCTTTTACGCAGCAGCGCCAGCGTATCTTCAGCTTTCTTAGCGCTGGCGCAATCGACGATGATCAGGTTGTTAACGGTGTCGATCCACATATACGTCTGGCTGAAACGGCTAAACGCGCGTGGCAGCAAGCTGTGCAGCACTTCATCTTTCAGCGAGTCTTTCTCAGTCTTCTTCAGCTTGCGGCTCTGTTCCGCTTCCAGCTTGTCGATTTTGGCTTCCAGCGCCTGCTTCACCACCGGCGACGGCAGAATTTTCTGCTCGGTGCGCGCGCAAATCACCATCTGACCGTTGATTTCATGCGTCAGCGCTTCGCTGCGGTTGCCCATCGGTGAAACCCAGCCGGTTTTCGCCATATCCTGGCTACCGCACGGCGAGAAGGTGAAGGCGTCGAGCTGCTTTTCCAGATCGTCTGCGGACAGCGGAATGTCACGATTCAGACGATAAACCATCATATTTTTAAACCACAACATCGGGATTCCTTACCGTGGGTGCGATCGGGCGCACAAGTCTCAAAGTCAGCGCGCATGATAGCGAAACATCGGATGGGTTTCATTGCCTTTCCCGATTCAGCCTTCTACTGTATTTGTCACCAGAACGAATAATGAGGAATAAATCGTGCGCATCGGGATTGATTTAGGCGGGACCAAAATTGAAGTGATTGCACTGTCTGATCAGGGTCAGGAGCTGTTCCGTCATCGCGTTAACACGCCGCGTGACGACTACGCTGCCACGGTTCAGGCGATTGTCGATTTAGTGCTGCTGGCGGAGGAGAAAACCGGCCAGCAGGGCACGGTAGGCATCGGCATCCCCGGCACGATTTCGCCCTATACACAGCGGGTGAAAAACGCCAACTCCACCTGGCTGAACGGTCAGCCGCTGGATAAGGATTTAGCGCAGGCGCTGAATCGTGACGTGCGCATTGCCAATGACGCGAATTGTCTGGCGGTTTCCGAAGCGGTAGATGGCGCGGGCGCGGGTCAGCCGCTGGTGTTTGCGGTGATAATTGGCACCGGGTCGGGCGCGGGCGTAGCGATTGGCGGTGAGTCGCGCATTGGTGGTAACGGCAATGCCGGTGAGTGGGGCCACAATCCGCTGCCGTGGATGGACGAAGATGAACTGCGCCATCGCGCCGAAGTGCCCTGTTATTGTGGCTTGCAGGGCTGCATTGAGACCTTTGTGTCGGGCACCGGTTTCGCTATCGATTATCAGCGTCTGAGTGGTAAAGCGCTGAAAGGTGCGGAGATCATCAAGCTGATTGAGCAGCAGGATCCGGTGGCGGAATTGGCGATGAATCGCTACGAAATGCGTCTGGCGAAATCGCTGGCGCAGGTGGTGAATCTGCTGGATCCCGATGTGATTGTGCTGGGCGGCGGCATGAGTAATAACGATCGCCTGTATCAAACCGTGCCGGCGCTGATGAAGCAGTGGGTGTTTGGCCGCGAATGTGAAACGCCGGTGCTGAAGGCGGTGCACGGAGATTCGAGCGGCGTGCGCGGGGCAGCGTGGTTGTGGCCGTTGAAAGGGTAGTTTCTTTTACGCACCTCTGTATGTGCTCGCTTTCCCCCTCCTCGGTTTGTGCCTGCTGTCCCCCTCCTCGGTCCTCCCCCATAAATGGGGGAGGAAGATGCTGCTATATGTGAGTTTGGAGGCTGCATGTGGCAGCGTCTCCTTCCCCCGCTTGCGGGGGAAGGCCGGGATGGGGGACAGCCAGCACTAACCCACTTACTCACCCACTAACATCGAATCCTGCGGTGCGTTATCGCGCTGGGCTTTGGTCGCCAGGAAGTAGACATATCCCACCGCCATAATCGCCACAAACAGGCCGCCAATCACCGGGTTAAACCACAGCATCGCCACCAGACACACCAGCGACAGCACCAGCGCAATGCCGGGTACAATCGGATAGCCCGGCGCACGGAAGCTGCGTTCCATCTCTGGCGCAGTGCGGCGCAGTTTAAACAGGCTCAGCATACTCATCAGATACATCACAATCGCACCAAACACCGCCATGGTGATCATCGCGGCGGTCAGCGTCATGCCTTGCAGATTGATAAAGCCATCGCTGTAGATGGCAGCGATACCAATCAAACCCCCGGCGATAATCGCGCGGTGCGGCGTCTGGAAGCGCGACAGCTTGGCCAAACTCTGTGGCAGATATCCGGCGCGGGCGAGGGCAAAGAACTGGCGCGAATAGCCAAGAATAATACCGTGGAAGCTGGCAATCAGCCCAAACAGACCAATCCACACCAGCATGTGCATCCAGTTGGAGTTTTCACCAACAATCATCTTCATTGCCTGCGGCAGCGGATCGTTGATGTCCGACAGCTTGCGCCAGTCGCCAGCGCCACCGGCCAGCAGCATCACGCCAATCGCTAGCACCACCAGCGTCAGAATACCGGTGATGTAGGCTTTGGGAATGGTGCGCTTCGGATCTTTGGCCTCTTCGGCCGCCATCGCCGCGCCCTCAATCGCCAGGAAGAACCAAATGGCGAACGGAATCGCGGCGAAGATACCCGACATCGCCGGCATGCCGAAGTGATCGCTGCCCGCCCAGCCGTTCGCGGCAAAGTTGGCGATGCTGAAGCCTGGCGACACCACGCCCATAAACACCAGCAGCTCCAGAACCGCCAGCACCGTGACCACCAATTCGAACATCGCCGCCAATTTAACGCCGAGAATGTTCAGCGTCATGAAGACGATATAGGCGCCGACTGCGGCGGTTTTCGGATTGAGATCGGGATATTGCACGTTGAGGTAAGCGCCAATCGCCATGGCAATCGCCGGCGGTGCGAATACGAACTCAATCAGCGTGGCGAGGCCCGCGATCAAGCCGCCGGTTTCACCGAACGCGCGGCGGCTGTAGGCAAATGGGCCGCCGGCATGCGGAATCGCGGTGGTCAGTTCGGTGAAGCTGAAAATAAAACAGGTATACATGGTAGCGATCATCGCGGTGGTGATGAGAAATCCCAGCGTGCCCGCCACGCCCCATCCGTAACTCCAGCCAAAATATTCACCAGAAATCACCAGTCCAACTGCAATGCCCCACAAATGCAGGGTGCCCAGCGTGGGTTTGAGCTTATTCGTCATCGTCTTTTCCCCGTCGTCATTGTTGGTGCGGCAGCTTCACCGCGCTTTTTTATCTTTGCGCTACAGTGAAGTGATAATGCCGCTGGCTGGCGCGGGAAAACTTGACGCGGGCGCAGTGAGTTTTGTCCTCCACGGTCAACTCTGAGGCAAGAAAAGTGCCAGATGCACGCTGCGGTCAACTTTGGGTTGTCTGCGGTCAAGCAGTCAGGACGACGTCATCCCATGCTGATACCACTTGCTTGATGCTGGAGATTGATGAATGAGTGCCGAACAATCCGATACCTTAACCGATGCTGAAATCACCCTGCTGGCGCATCAGGCGTTGGCCAGTTATCCCGCGGCACTGCGCGGCGAACTGAAGCTGCTGTGCCGCTCGGAAAATGCCACCTTCCTGTTGCAGGCGGCGGGCAAACGCTACGCGCTGCGTCTGCATCGTCCTCACTATCACAGCAAAGCGGACATTCAGAGCGAGCTGCTGTGGCTGGATGCGCTGCGCGACATCGGCATCATGGTGCCGCAGGCGATCCCGGCCAGCGATGGCGCAACCGTGCTGACGCTGCCGATGACAAATGGCGCAGAGCGTTATGCGGTACTGTTCCACTGGATCGAGGGTGACATGCCCACCACCGATGTCGATCCCAAAGCTTTTCAGCAGCTTGGTCACATCACCGCGCGTCTGCATCAGCACAGCCGCAGCTGGCAGAAACCGGCAGGTTTCCAGCGCATTATCTGGGATCACCACACCATGGTCAGCGATCAAAGCCATTGGGGACGCTGGCAGGATGCGCCGAACCTCAATCCGGCCGATCACGGCATCGTCGCCGAAGCAGTGGCGCGCGTCGGGCAAGAGCTACAAGGCTTCGGCAAAGGGGCGGATCGTTATGGTTTGATCCACGCCGATCTGCGTCTGACCAATCTGCTGCTGCATAAAGGCGAAACGCGGGTGATCGATTTTGATGACTGCGGGCTCGGCTGGTATCTGCACGATCTGGCGGCGGCGATCAGTTTCGTTGAGCATCATCCGCGCGCCGCCGAATGGGTGGATAACTGGATCCTCGGTTACGAAAAAGTGGCGCACATCAGCGATGAAGAGATGGCGCTGGTGCCAACGCTGCTGATCCAGCGTCGCATTCAGATGACCGCGTGGATGGGATCGCACGCGGAAACGGAAATGGCGCTGAGTCTCGGGCCGCGCTGGGCCGATCACTCGGTGCGTCTCTGCCGACGTTATCTGGAAACCAATCAGCTGCCGGTCGGCGTCTGATGCACCAGCAGTGAGCAGCTTTGCGCTGTTGCGGCGCAATTGAGGTCGCCATGAATGGCGACCCTACGACGAAATCCGCAAATCACTCGCCTGGTACGAAAATTGCTGGAATCCTCCACCTGTTTCACATGCGCCACACGCAGAGGTTCCGATGCAATCACTCATCACACCCACTGAAGCCTTCAGCGCTTTGTCCGTCAGCGCCAGCAACCGCGGCGTGTTGGCAGCGGCCGCCACCGGACTGAGCGGGTTTATCACTGACAAAGGCGGCGATGTCGATCGCATCTTTGGCATCAGCGGCATTAACTCCGAACTGCTGGCGAGCCCCACGCTGAGCCTGGGTTTGGTGAACTACTGCCGCGTGATGGAAGAAGCGGCGCGTCATTCCGGTTTTGATAACTTCGGTTTGCATTACGGCAAGCAGTTCAAACCGCAGTCATTAGGCTTGATTGGGTATATCGGCCTCTGTTCGCCGACGCTGGAGCAGGCGCTGCACAACGTGGTGAATGCCTTTCCATGGCATCAGCACGACACGCTGACGCGGCTGGTGGACAAAGGCGAGTGCTGGCGGCTCGATTATCAGGTGCGCCACGGCGCGATCCTGTCACGACGTCAGGATGCGGAGCTAACGCTCGGCATGTTCCTCAACTTGATCCGTCACGTCGCCGGCAAAAACTGGGCGCCGCGCGAAGTGCACTTCGAACATCCGCGCCCGGAGCAGTGGCACGAGCACTGCAAAGTGTTCGATGCGCCGGTGTGGTTTGATCAACCCTTCAACTCGTTGTTGATCCCGAAACGCGATCTGCTGCGCAGTATGCCGGAGCAGGATCCGATGCTGCTGATGGTGATGCAGGATGCCATTCGCCGCCTGAACAGTTCTGCCAGCCAGCAAAGCGTGGTGGAACAGGCGCGATCGCAGGTGAATTTGTCGCTGATGCAGGGCGAACCGGTGCTGGAAGAGATTGCCGAAAAAATGGGCTTGTCGAGCTGGTCGCTGCAACGGCGGCTGCGCGAAGAGGGCATCAGTTTCACCGCGCTGGTGGACAAGGTGCGCTGCGAGATGGCAACGCACTATCTGCAACAGAAGCAGCTGCCGATTTCAGAGA
Source organism: Pantoea trifolii (assembly GCF_024506435.1). Lineage (NCBI taxonomy): Bacteria > Pseudomonadati > Pseudomonadota > Gammaproteobacteria > Enterobacterales > Erwiniaceae > Pantoea > Pantoea trifolii. The sequence goes on from NZ_JANIET010000001.1 coordinate 1,033,597, forward strand.
TGGCGCTGCTGCTCGGTTACTCCGAAGTCAGCGCCTTTTCCCGCGCCTTCCGCCGCTGGTTTGGCATCAGCCCGCGCCAGTGGCGCCAGGATGGCTCGGCGTCGCCGGGGCAAAACCGAACCACGCTGGCTGGTTAATCTCTGGCGGCGGCGGTAAATCTTTGCTTTGACCAATCAACTGCCAGGCGCGCAGGCACAGCGTTTCGTCGCCTTGCGTCTGCGTCACCGCGTAGCGCCCGCTGTTTTGCCACTCGAGCCGCACCAGACATTGCTGACCGGCATAACGCCGCGCATCGCGGAAATGCTGGTTGAGCTGATGCTGCATCTCATCAGCCCATTTGCAGGATGCGCTGCCCGGCGCACTCTGCGGCTGGCACAGGTTGACGATGCTATCCTGTTGCTTTGGCTGAGAATGCTGACAAGCGCTAAGCGCCACCACAATCATTAACCCGCCCAATAATCCCGCCATTCGATTAATTAAATTCATTAATGTGCCTGTATTTTCACTAAAGATCCTTTCCCTCACTGCCGACAGTCTACAGACCGACTCAACCAATGCTATGGCATTACTCTGACTGTCGGCAGAACCAGAATTTGCCGCAGCCTCGCGGCTTTATCCCCTTTTGATTCATGGATTAGAAATGCAGAAAAAATATGCCCTTGCGGCACTCTCCTTGTTAAGCGTCACGCTGCTCAGCGGCTGCGCAACCGAATCGTCACGCGCCATTGAAGCGCCACAGGTGCGTGCGGCCAGCCAGCCCGCGTATCAGGGCGTGCGCAGCCCGATTGCGGTTGGCCAGTTTGATAACCGCTCCTCCTACATGAACGGCATCTTCTCTGATGGCGTTGATCGTCTTGGCAATCAGTCGAAAACCATTTTGGTCACCCACCTGCAGCAGACCAATCGCTTCAACGTGCTGGATCGCAGCAACCTGAAAGAGTTGCAGCAGGAAGCGGGCTTTAAGAAGAGCGAACAGAACATCAAAGGTGCGACTTACATCATCACCGGCGATATCACTGAATTTGGCCGCAAAGAAGTGGGCGATCAGCAGCTGTGGGGTATTTTGGGACGCGGTAAGAGCCAGGTCGCGTATGCCAAAGTCAACCTGAATGTAGTTGATGTCACCACCTCAGAAGTGGTGTACAGCGCGCAGGGTGCGGGTGAATACCAGCTTTCAGCGCGTGAAATCATTGGTTTCGGCGGCACCACCAGCTATGACTCAACCCTCAACGGTAAAGTGATGGATCTGGCGATTCGTGAAGCGGTTGATCACTTAGTAGATGGCATTAACAGCGGCGCATGGCGTCCGGCGAAATAAGGATATTGAGCATGAAAATGTTGCAACTGAGTGCGGCGCTGATCGCTGCGGGCATGCTGGCAGGCTGTGCGCCAAAAGGGCCGGAACCGATCTATTACTGGGGCGATTACCAGCAGCAGATTTACAGCTACTACAAAAAAGATAGCGATCCGCAGAAACAGATTGAAGCACTGAACCTGGATATTGAAAAAGCTAAATCGGTCAACAAACCGGTCGCGCCGGGCTTGCACGCGCAGCTCGGTTTGCTGTACGCCAAAACCGGAGATACCGATAAAGCCTTCGGCCAGTTTGCCACCGAGAAACAGTTGTTCCCGGAATCTGCGCCATACATGGACTTTCTGATGAAGAAAAAACAAGGAGTTGCTCAGTGAAAAAGCTGATTGTTTCTTTAGGCGTGCTCGCCGCGCTGCTGTTGACCGGCTGCGCGCACAAAAAACCGTACGACTACAGCGCCTTCCGCGCCAGCAAACCGGCCTCGATTCTGGTGCTGCCTGCGGATAACCGCGCGCCGGATGTGAATGCGGCGAACAGCTTCACCTCGCTGGTAACGCGTCCGCTGGCGGAAGCGGGCTATTACGTGTTCCCTGTGGCGGTAGTGGATGAAACCTTCCAGCAGAACGGATTGACCAATGGCCATGAAATTCAGGCTGTCAGCCCGCAGCGTCTGCATGACATCTTCCACGCCGACAGCGCGCTGTATATTTCGGTGACCGATTACGGCAGCAGCTATCAGGTGATCCAGAGCGTGACCAAAGTGTCGGCGACGGCGCGTCTGGTAGATCTGCGCAGCGGTAAAGAGCTGTGGCAAGGCATTGCCACCGCCAGCGACGCGGAAGATGGCAACAACAATAACGGTGGCATTATTGGCATGTTGGTGTCAGCGGCAATCAAGCAGATTGCCAGCAATGTGTCGGATAAGGCACACACCATCGCCGGGGTGACCAGCGCCCGTCTGCTGGCGCAGAACGAGCAGGGCGGCTTGCTGGTTGGCCCACGTTATAAGTTGGCGACAGTGAGATAAAAAACCGGTGCCCGCCTAAGCATCGTAGGGTCGCCATTCATGGCGACCTGATTTATTCCCCTGGCAACTCCAGCTTGCTGTAACCCAGACCGTTCATCTTGCGGACGCGGATCTGCACCGGAATACGCTCTTTCATCGCTTCCACATGGCTGATCACGCCTATGGTTTTGCCGCTGGCGTTCAGGGCGTCGAGCGCATCCAGCGCGGTGTCCAGCGTCTCGGCATCCAGCGTGCCGAAGCCTTCGTCGAGGAACAGCGATTCGATGCGCGTTTTATGACTCACCAAATCCGACAGCGCTAACGCCAGCGCCAGGCTGACGAGGAAACTCTCGCCGCCCGACAGCGTGCGCGTATCGCGCGTGGCGTCGGCCTGCCAGGTATCCACTACTTCCAGCTCCAGCTCTTCACTGATGCGGCGTTGCAACAGATAGCGACCGTGCAGGCGATCGAGCTGACGGTTCGCCAGCCACACCAGATGATCGAGTGTCAGGCCTTGTGCGAAGCGGCGGAATTTATCGCCTTTGGCCGAACCTACCAGATCGTTCAGGCGGCCCAACTGCGCCAGCTCTACTTCATCCGTAGCGATTTGCGTCAGCAACGATTGCTGCTGTAAACGCTGTTGTGCATCGCTGTGCAACTGCTGCTGCGCTTCGCCCTGTTGACGGGCGTTGTCACGCAACGTCACGCGCAGCTGTTCCAGCTGTTGCTGAATCGTGGCGGCGACTTCATCGCTGAGATCGGCCGGGCGCTGCTGCTGATGCGCGGTGCAGCGCTGCGTGAGCTGCTCGCTGAGGGTGAGTTGCTGCTGGCGCTGCTGATCGAGCACCTGTAACTGTTGGCGCAGTTCATGCACCTCGCGCTCATCCAGCAGGGCGGCACGCAGCGCCGTTTCATCGGCAAAATCACTCTGCTGCAGCGCGGCGAGGAAGGCGCTTTCGGCTGCGGCAGCGCGTTCACGCAAAGTGTGTTGCTGCGCCGCGATCTGCTCACACTGGCCATTCAGACTGTGCAGCGAGCTTTGCGCCTGCTGCCACTGCTGTAGCTGCTGCGCCAGCGCCTGTTCACACTGTTGCAGCGCGGCGTGCTGCTGCTGTCGAGCTTCTGCTACGAGACGATCGCCAAACAGCTGCTGACGCTGTTCTTGTTGTTGCTGGCGCTGCTGTTGCAGCGCGCTGAGCGTCTGCTGCAGCTCATCCAGCCACTGCTGTTCACGCGCCAGATTCTGCTGCAGGCTGCTGCGCTCGCTTTCGGCTTTTGCCAGCTGCGGCTGCAACTCGCCGTGTAAGCGCTCATTTTCCTGCCATGCGCTCCAGCGCTGCTGTAGCCTGTGGAGCCAGCTTTCCCGCTCAGCCGCGTCTGGCAAACTGAGCTGATGCTGCGCTAACTGTTGTTCAAGCTGCTGCGCCAGTTGCTGCATGGCGCTGCGCTCGCGGGTCTCACGCTGGCTGATTTCATCCAGCGTCTGCTGCGTGCTAACGATCTGCTGAAGCGCCAGCTGCTGTTGATTTTGATGCTGCTGCCACAGCTGCTGCTGTTGCAGATGCGCATCCTTCGCCTGCTGCAGCGCGCGCGCGGCATTTTCCCGCGTCTGGAGCTGCTGCAGCTGAGTTTGTTCCTGTGCATCCTGCTGCTGTTGCCATTGCGTAAAGTCGTCCTGTTGCTCCAGCGTGCAGGTAAGTGCCAGCTCACCGCTCAGCGCTTGCCATTGGGTGTTCACCGTCGCCAGCTGCTGGTCGTAATCAGCGATCTCCTGCTGCAACGCCTGCTGCTGTTGCAGCGACAGCTTCTGCTGCTCACCTTTGGCGGTGCCGGACTCTTTCAGCTGTGCCACGCGCGTTTCCAGCTCAGTTAAACGCTGCTGATTGGCGCCGGGTTCAAGCTGTTGATATTGCGCGATTGCCGGATGCTGACACGAGCCGCACAGCGGGCAGGGCTGATCCGGCTGCAATTTGGCGCGCTCGTCGGCCAGCTGGGCGATGGTGCGCTCCAGCTCGCAGATTTTGCGCACATCGAGCAACGCCTGATGTTCCCGTTTGTACTCGTCGCGCAGCGCCTGTAACGCCTGTTCAGCTTCCTGATGCTGCTGCTGAAGCTGCATCAGTTTTTGCTGACGCTGCAAGCGCTGCGGCTGCAGCGCGCGCCACTGCGCGGCGAGCAGGCTGAGCTGCTGGCGTGCGGCACGTTGCGTTTGATGCTGCGCCAGGGCGTCGCGCAGGCTGGCGCTGGTGATCTCGGCCTCAAGCGAAGTCAGTGCTTGCTCCGCTTGCAGACGCTGCTGCGCGGCCTGCGCTTCGGCTTGCTGCAACGGTTGCGCCGCTTTTTCACGCTGAGCCTGCGCCTGCTGATGCTGCTCCATCTGGCTGCGCTGCTGTTGCTGCTGCGCGATGAGCTGCGTCAACGTCTGCTCGCGCTCATCCAGCCGGGCGATCTCCGCCTGCCAGCGCGTCAGTTCTGCGCCCCAATCGGCGACGGCGGCTTCTCGGGTGCGGAATTCCTGCTGCTGCACTAGCTGCTGTTGTAAACGTTCACTTACCTGCTGTTGCTGGCTCAACGCGGTTTGGCTGGTTTGCAGCGCCTGTTGCTGCTGCAGATGCAGCCGCTGCTGTTCATCCCGTTGCTGCGAGAGGGTGGTAATGCGTTGATCGAGCGGGATAACCTGCTCGGTCAGCAGCGTTTCGAGCTGCTGCTGTTGCTGTAACGCCTGCTCGCGCGCCTGCTGCGCGGCCTGATAATGGCTTTCGCCCTGTTGCAACGCGGTTTTGGCCTGCTGCTGTTGCGCCTGCAGCTGCTGCGATTGCTGTTCCAGCGTGCGGAGATCGCCTTGCAGCTGTTCGCGCTGCTGTAGCTTCTCGCGCAGTTTTTCTGCCGGTTCGGCCCGCGCCAGCCGCTGACGATCGCCATCCGCCTGCTGCCACGCCTGTTGCGCGGCAAGCAGCGTCTGTTCGGCCTGTTGCTGTTCCTGCATCAGCTGTTGCTGCTGCACCAGCCATTGTTGCTGATGCTGCGCCAGCGTGAGCTGTTCGCTAAGCGATTTCTCCTGCACGGCGAGTTCTGCCAGCTGCTGCGTCAGCTCTGCGCGGCGCGCTTCATCGAGCAGCGACATGCCACCGGCGCGGGCGCGCAGCGTATCCAGCTCGCTGCGTGCGCTACGCCAGCGTTCGTAGATCTGCACGGAGATTTGTCCGTAGATCTCGGTGCCGGTCAGCTCTTCCAGCAATTCGGCGCGTTCGCCGGGTTTGGCATTGAGGAAGGCGGCAAACTGGCCTTGCGACAACATCATTGAGCGGGTAAAACGGGCGAAATCGAGTCCCGACAGGGTTTCAATCGCTTTCAGCTTGTCGCCGACTTTATCAGCGATGATCTGATTATCCGCCACGCGCGCCAGTTCGACACGCGGCGCCTGCAACTTACCGTCGGCCTGGCCGCGCGCGCGGTTCTGGCTCCAGAAGGCACGCCAGGCTTCGCCTTTGATCTCAAACTCCACTTCTGCCAGACACTCGGCGGTGTCGCGGGTGATCAGCTCATTCTGGGTTTGCGACAGCGTGCCGAGGCGCGGCGTTTGGTGATAGAGCGCCAGGCAAATTGCATCGAGTAAGGTGGTTTTGCCCGCGCCGGTGGCGCCGGTGATGGCAAACAATCCGTTGCTGGCAAAGGGCTCACGGCGGAAATCGATAAACCATTCGCCGCGCAGCGCATTGAGGTTCTTAAAACGTAACGTCAAAATTTTCATGCGGATGGATTCTCCAGCGCGGCAAGCTGGGTGCGGAACAGCTGCGTTAACTGTTCTGCTTGCTCAGCATCCAGCTGATCTTCCTGCGCCAGTCGGCGGGCAAACACTTCTTCCACTTTTAATTCGCTCAGGGTTTCGTTCTCCAGCCGTTCGAGGCTGCGCTGCCGCTGTTCGCGGCTGCGGCGCACCAGCAGCACTTCGACCGGCAGATTTTCGGTCAGCGCTTCAATGCGACGTTGCAGATCGCTGAGGTATTCCTGGGTGGTGATCTCAATATCCAGCCAGGTCGGTAGCTCGCTGGTGCTCTCGCTGAACTGCGCCAGCTGATGTTCAATCTCCGCCATCGAGCCTTTCAGCATCTGCATCGGCTGGAAGTGCGGAATGATCAGCGGCGTCACGTCCTTAAGCTTGTCGGAAAATTCCAGCAGGAAGACGCTTTTCTCGCGACCAAGCTCATCAAAACTGAGCGGAATTGGTGAGCCGCTGTAACGAATATGTTCGCTGTTGGCGATGCGCTGGGCGCGATGGATGTGACCGAGCGCGATGTAATCCGCTGGCGGAAACGCCTGCGCCGGGAAGGCATCCAGCGTGCCGATATAGATGTCGCGCACCGAATCGCTTTTAGTGACGCCAACGGTGGTGAGATGGCCGGTGGCGATAATCGGCAGCGTACTGCTCATTGACTGCGCGGCGGCGAAACAGCGCTGATAATGCTGCTCGATCGCCTCCAGCAGCGAGATCTGTTTTTCGCGACCGGATTGGCCAGCCTGGCTGCGCAGAATGTCACGCGGACGCAGAAAAGGAATGGCGCACAGCAGCGCACCCGACACGCCATCGCGCTGCTTCAGGGTTAACACCTGTTGTTCTCCCTGCGGCGTGGCGCTGGTGATCACCTGCGTATTCAGGCAGGCCAGCAGCTCGCGTGATTCATTCAGCGTCGCCACCGAATCGTGATTGCCCGCCAGCACCACCAATTGACAGCCGCTTGGCTGCAGCGCCACCACAAAACGGTTAAACATTTCACGCGCGTAGCTCGGCGGCGAACCGGTATCAAACAGATCACCCGCGATAATCAGCGCATCCACCTGATGCTGCACAATCTGATCCAGCAGCCAGTCGAGAAACGCCTGATGTTCCCGCGCGCGACTTTTGCTGTAAAAGAACTGACCGAGATGCCAGTCAGCGGTGTGAATGATGCGCATGTTTGCTCCGTGCTCTGTTTAGCGAAGGCGAATTATAACCACTTAAGATCACAAAGAAAAAAAGCAGATTTTTATTGTGACATTTCTGTTTTTTATCTATCTATCTTAGGGCGGCTTTTTCATAAAAGTGTCACAAAACTGACGCATAATGGCGCCGCAAATCCCCGTGACACGTTGTCACACTAGCAGGAGTTACAATGGCTAAGCGCATTTTGGTTGTGGAAGACGAAGCTCCCATCCGTGAAATGTTATGTTTCGTGCTGGAACAGAATGATTACCAGCCTATTGAGGCGGAAGATTATGACAGCGCGATTGGTAAGCTGATCGAACCCTGGCCTGATTTAATTCTGCTGGACTGGATGTTGCCCGGCGGCAGCGGAATTCAGTTTATTAAGCATTTGAAGCGTGAAGCCATGACGCGTGACATCCCGGTGATGATGCTGACGGCGCGCGGTGAAGAAGAGGATCGCGTGCGCGGTCTGGAAGTGGGCGCGGATGATTACATCACCAAGCCATTCTCACCCAAAGAGCTGATGGCGCGTATTAAAGCGGTGATGCGCCGTATTTCACCGATGGCGGTGGAAGAGGTGATTGAGATGCAGGGCCTGAGCCTTGATCCATCCTCACATCGCGTGATGTCGGAAACCACGCCGCTGGAGATGGGGCCGACCGAATACAAACTGCTGCACTTCTTTATGACGCACCCGGAACGCGTGTACAGCCGCGAACAGCTGCTGAACCACGTTTGGGGCACCAATGTGTATGTCGAAGATCGCACCGTCGATGTGCATATTCGCCGTTTACGTAAAGCGCTGGAATTGACCGGCCACGATCGCATGGTTCAAACCGTTCGCGGAACAGGGTATCGTTTCTCTGCCCGCTACTAAACGTAAACGGAGTTTTTACCGTGCTGGAACGACTCTCCTGGAAGAGATTGTTGACCGAGCTGGCGCTGGTCTGTTTACCTGCGCTGGTGTTGGGTCTGTTGTTCGGATATCTGCCGTGGTTACTGCTGATTGCGGTGACCGGCGTGATGTTCTGGCACTTCAGCAATCTGATGCGTCTGTCGCACTGGTTGTGGGTCGATCGTTCAATGACGCCGCCCACCGGACGCGGCAGCTGGGAACCGCTGTTTTATGGCCTGTATCAGATGCAGTTGCGCAACCGGCGTCGCCGCCGCGAGCTGGGCAATCTGATCAAACGTTTCCGCAGCGGTGCCGAATCGCTGCCGGATGCGGTGGTGCTGACCACCGAAGAGGGCACCATTTTCTGGTGCAACGGCTTGGCGCAGCAGCATCTTGGCCTGCGCTGGCCGGAAGATAACGGCCAGAACATCCTCAATTTACTGCGTTATCCTGAATTCTCCCGCTATATCCGCCAGCGCAAGTTCGACACACCGCTGACGCAGATCCTTAATAATCAGCATCATATGGAATTCCGCGTGATGCCTTACAGCGAAGGACAGTGGCTGATGGTGGCGCGTGATGTCACCCAGATGCACCAGCTGGAAGGCGCGCGGCGCAACTTCTTTGCCAACGTCAGTCATGAACTGCGCACGCCGTTAACGGTATTGCAGGGCTATCTGGAAATGATGGACGACGCGGTAATGAACGAGCGCACGCGCAGCAAGGCGTTACATACTATGCAAGAGCAGACGCGCCGCATGGACAGCCTGGTGAAGCAGTTGCTGACCTTGTCGCGTATCGAAGCGGCGCCAGCCATCGATCTGAAAGAGACGGTGGATGTGCCGGGCATGCTGCTGCTATTGCAGCGTGAAGCGGAAACGCTGAGCCAGGGACGTCACACCATCCATTTCCATACCGATCCGCACCTGAAAGTGTTCGGCAACGATGAGCAGTTGCGTAGCGCCATTTCCAACCTGGTCTACAACGCGGTGAATCACACGCCGGATGGCACGCGCATCGACATCAGCTGGTTGCGTACCAAACAAGGCGCGCAGTTTAAGGTGTGCGATGACGGGCCGGGCATCAGCGAACAGCATCTGCCGCGCCTTACAGAACGCTTCTACCGCGTGGACAAAGCGCGTTCACGCGCCACCGGCGGCAGCGGGTTGGGGCTGGCAATCGTGAAGCACGCGCTGGGCCATCATAATGCGCGGCTCGAGATCACCAGCGTGCCGCATCAGGAAACCTGTTTCAGCTTCCTGCTGCCGCCACGCTTGATTGTGGCTAGCGCGCTGCAAGCGCAGGTTAATTAAGGTTTGCACATCCATGGCGTAATGCCGCTCAGTTAAGCACAGAGCGGCTTTCGTTCGCCCTAAGCTGAGGCAGTTGCAGCACCCTTGTGCGGCGACCGAGCAGAGAGCGCCTGGCCGCGCCCTCTGCACTCCCGGGCCTTGCGCCAGCCCAACCCGCCGCTGCGCGGTACCTTCACTCATTCACGATTCCTGACGGACCGGTGGCGATTCGCTCCTGCTCAGCGCCACCTCTCGCCGCATCCATGCGGCTCGCCCTGGAATCCCTCAATCGTTCAGCGGTTTGGGATGTCGCCTCAACACCCGCGCTGCACCATAAAGGCATAATTTTGACTCGCCATCGCTACAAGTCTCGTAGGGTCGCCATTTATGGCGACCAGGTGCGCATAAATGCGCACCCTACGGGATTTTCGTAGGGTTGCCATTTATGGCGACCGCTTCGCGCTTAACTGACAACCCTTACGCAATTTATTGCGCGATAAATCACGCCGCTCCAGAATAGGCGTCTCATTAAATTGCGGAATCGCCCATGAAATCGCTGTTGCTATCCCTCTCGCTGCTTTGCTCTGCTTTGGCACACGGCCAACAAACCATGCTAACCGGCAATCTGAGCAGCGTCGGATCGGATACGTTGGGTTATCTGATGACCCTGTGGGGCGAGGATTTTAGCCGCCAGTCGCCGGGCGTGAACGTTCAGGTGCAGGCGGCGGGATCGTCTACCGCACCGACCGCGCTGGCCGCCGGTGCTGCACAATTGGGCGCGATGAGCCGCCCGATGCAGATCGACGAACGTCAACTGTTCATTGCGCGCTACGGCTATCCGCCGCTGGCGGTGCCGGTGGCGATGGATGCGCTGGTGGTGGTGGTCAATCAGGACAATCCGCTGCCGCGCATCGCGCCGCAACAACTCGATGCGCTGTTTTCCATCACGCGCCTGTGCGGCGGACAGCTGGTGCCGCAGCGCTGGGGCGATCTCGGTTTAAGCGATAATCAATGGGCAACGCGCAGCATCCAGCGTTATGGCCGTAACTCGGCGTCGGGTACCTGGGGCTTCTTCAAGCAGCAGGCGCTGTGTAAAGGCGATTTCCGTGCTGACGTCGCTGAATTCCCCGGTTCCGCGGCGGTGGTGCAAGCCGTTGCCGCCACGCCCAACAGCATCGGTTACGCCAGCTTTGGCTTTCATCTCAGCGGCGTGAAAATGCTGCCGGTGGTCACGGCGAATGGCGACAGCGTGATGCCGGATGCCGAATCCATTCGCAGTGGCCGCTATCCGTGGTCGCGCCCGCTCTACATCTACGTCAACAAAGCGCCTGGCAAACCGCTGCCGCCGCTGGTGAATGCCTTTCTGCATCAGGTGTTGTCGCCACAAGGTCAGCGCCGGGTGAGCGAGGCCGGTTATCTGCCGTTGTCAGACAGCCAGATGGCGCGAGCGCGGGCGGCCATTGAGGGAAATTGAAGAACGTGCATCTGAACATGAAATAGTTTCATGTAAGCTGAATTTTCTTCCGTTGCTGAAAGGGCAACAGCGTGGCATTCTCTTTGGACATATAGCCATCCAGATGGCCAAAATAACCCAGCGAAATTATACCCTGACGCAACTAAGCGCTCAGCGAGGAGATAAGATGCCACGTCATAACCCGTTCCGCGCCGATACCGTCGGCAGTTTTCTGCGTCCCGCTGCCATCAAGCAGGCGCGTGTGCAGTTTGCCAATGGCGACATCAATGCTGATCAACTGCGTCAGGTTGAAGATCGCGAAATACGTCATGTGGTGGAGCAGCAGCGCGCCAATGGCCTGCAGATCGTTACCGATGGTGAATTCCGTCGCGCATGGTGGCACTTCGACTTCTTCGGCGATCTGCACGGCGTTGAGCTGTTCGAAGCGGAGCAGGGCATTCAGTTCAATGGCGTGCAGACCAAAGCGCACGGCGTGAAAGTCACCGGTAAAGTAGCCTTTAATCCGGAACACCCAATGCTGGATCACTTCCGCTTCCTGCAAAGCGTAGCGGGCGATGCGGTTGCCAAGATGACCATTCCCAGCCCAAGCGTGCTGCACTTCCGCGGTGGCCGCAAGGTGATCGATGCCACAGTCTATCCCGATCTGAAAGAATACTTCGCCGATCTGGCGCAGACCTATAAAGACGCAATTAACGCGTTTTACGCGGCTGGCTGCCGTTATCTGCAGCTGGATGACACGGTGTGGGCCTATCTGTGCTCTACCGACCAGCAGCAACAGATCCGCGAACGCGGTGAAGATCCGCAGGAGCTGGCGCGCATCTATGCTGAGGTGCTGAACACCGCGCTGGAAGGCAAGCCAGAAGATCTGACCGTCGGGCTGCATGTGTGTCGCGGCAACTTCCGCTCGACCTGGATCTCCGAAGGTGGCTATGAGCCGGTTGCCGAAGTGCTGTTTGGCGGCGTAAATATCGATGCCTTCTACCTTGAGTATGACAACGAACGTTCGGGTGGCTTTGAGCCGCTGCGCTTCCTCAAGCCGGGTCATCAGCAAGTGGTGCTGGGTTTGATCACCACTAAAACCGGTGAGCTGGAAGATGCGGAACAGGTAAAAGCGCGTCTGCAGGAAGCAGCACAGTTCGTCAGCCTCGATCAAATCTGCCTCAGCCCGCAGTGTGGTTTTGCCTCTACCGAAGAGGGCAACAGCCTGAGCGAAGAGCAACAGTGGCAGAAGATTCGTCTGGTGGTCGATATAGCAAGAACAGTCTGGTAATTCCGTAAAGTTAGCCAAACAGGCGCGTAAATCGCGCCTTTTGTGCATCTTAAGGGCGATTTATGCAAAGAGATCTCCCGTGCTGAGGAAACTTTTAGCAAATCATCTGAGGTGTTTTCCTACAATTCCACCGTGATTCACTGCTTTCTCCCGCTATCTTGTTATATCCTTCTGGTTTTTCGATCCCGTATTGCCTTTCTTCGCTATAAACGTTCTAATTTGCGCCGTTGTCGATTTATCCCTCTGCGAACAGAAGAAAAGTAGATTAAATCACCTGCGCTTTAACGATTAGTCCCGCATAACACGCTGGTCTTGCCGAATAAGTCCTTGTTTTAGCGCATCCAGAGGACAACACGAACTCAACTTCCACCGCAACATTAGCTACAGGCAGTACAGAAGTTTATGACACATCGTTTAACCTCCAAGGATATCCTGGCGCTGGGCTTCATGACGTTTGCCCTGTTCGTTGGCGCAGGAAATATCATCTTCCCACCGATGGTGGGGATTCAGTCTGGCGAACACGTTTGGATTGCGGCCTTCGGCTTCCTGATTACCGCGGTTGGCTTACCGGTGATCACTGTTATCGCGCTGGCGCGCGTGGGCGGCGGCATTGATGCACTGAGCTCACCGATTGGTAAAGCCGCAGGCTTGCTGCTGGCGACCGTTTGCTATCTGGCTGTTGGCCCGCTGTTTGCCACGCCGCGTACCGCTACCGTTTCCTTTGCCGTCGGTATTGCACCGCTGACCGGCGACGGCGCGCTGCCGCTGTTCATCTATAGCCTGATTTACTTTGCGCTGGTGATCGGCATCTCGCTGTATCCGGGCAAATTGCTGGATACCGTTGGTCACTTCCTCGCACCGCTGAAAATTCTGGCGCTGATTGTGCTCGGCGTTGCCGTGCTGATCTGGCCTGCCGGTGGCGTTTCGCCGGGCACCGAAGAGTATCAGCGTGCGGCCTTCTCCAGCGGTTTCGTTAATGGTTATCTGACCATGGATACGCTGGGTGCGCTGGTGTTCGGTATCGTTATCGTCAATGCGGCGCGTTCACGCGGTGTTGAAGATGCCAAACTGCTGACGCGCTACACCATGCTGGCGGGTATTATCGCGGGTATCGGTTTGACGCTGATTTACCTGACGCTGTTCAAGCTCGGTAACGATAGCGGCGCATTAGTGGCGCAGAGTGCCAACGGTGCTGAGATTCTGCATGCTTACGTGCAGCAGACCTTCGGCGGCATGGGCAGCTTCTTCCTCGCCGCGCTGATCTTCGTCGCCTGCATGGTGACGGCGGTGGGCCTGACCTGCGCTTGTGCAGAATTCTTTGCGCAATACGTTCCGCTGTCGTATAAAACGCTGGTATTTATTCTGGGTCTGTTCTCGATGGTGGTGTCGAATCTCGGCCTGAGCCATCTGATTCAGATCTCGATTCCGGTGCTGACGGCGATTTATCCGCCTTGCATCGTGCTGGTGGTGCTGAGCTTCACGCTGAAGTTCTGGAACAAAAGTTCGCGTATCATCGCGCCGACCATGCTGGTAAGCCTGCTGTTCGGTATCGTTGATGCCATCAAAACCACCAGCTTTAAAGATGTGTTGCCGCTGTTCAGCCAGCATCTGCCGCTGGCCGATCAGGGGCTTTCCTGGTTGCCGCCATCGCTGGCGATGCTGGTGATTGCTGCGGTAGTTGATCGGGCAAAAGGACGTGAGCAGGTCGCGGTTCATCAGTAAGCGGCATTGCTGTTAATTTCAACCACGGGCTTGCCCGTGGTTTTTCATTTTCAAGGTACTGAGTGTTATGCAAGAAACCAATAAGCTCAAACGCGGACTGAGCACGCGCCACATTCGCTTTATGGCGCTGGGATCGGCGATTGGCACCGGGCTGTTCTATGGCTCGGCGGATGCCATCAAAATGGCAGGCCCAAGCGTGCTGCTGGCCTATATCATCGGCGGCGCGGTGGCGTACATCATCATGCGGGCGTTGGGTGAGATGTCGGTCAACAACCCGCAGGCCAGCTCATTCTCGCGCTATGCGCAGGATTATCTTGGCCCGCTGGCCGGTTATATCACCGGCTGGACCTACTGTTTTGAAATCCTGATTGTGGCGATTGCCGACGTCACGGCTTTTGGTATCTACATGGGTGTGTGGTTCCCCGATGTGCCGCACTGGATTTGGGTGTTGAGCGTGGTGCTGATTATCGGCGCCATCAACCTGATGAGCGTGAAAGTGTTTGGCGAAGTGGAGTTTTGGTTCTCCTTTTTCAAAGTCGCCACCATCATCATCATGATCCTCGCCGGCTTCGGCATGATTTTCTGGGGCATCGGCAACGGCGGTCAGCCGACCGGCATTCACAATCTGTGGACCAACGGCGGCTTCTTCGCGCACGGCATCGTCGGCATGCTGCTGTCACTGCAGATGGTGATGTTTGCCTACGGCGGGATTGAGATTATCGGCATTACCGCCGGTGAAGCGGAAGATCCGAAAACCTCGATTCCACGCGCCATCAACTCCGTACCGATGCGTATTCTGGTGTTCTACGTTGGTACGCTGTTCGTCATCATGTCGATTTATCCGTGGAATCAGGTGGGCACTTCCGGCAGTCCGTTCGTGCTGACTTTCCAGCATTTGGGCATTGCGGCGGCGGCATCGATCCTTAACTTCGTGGTGCTGACGGCGTCGCTGTCGGCAATCAATAGCGATGTGTTTGGCGTGGGACGTATGCTGCACGGCATGGCGCAACAGGGCCACGCACCGAAGGTATTCCAGAAGGTATCGAATCGCGGGATTCCGTGGGTGACCGTGTTGGTGATGATGCTGGCGATGTTGATCGCGGTGTATCTCAACTACCTGATGCCGGAGAAAGTGTTCCTGGTCATCGCCTCGCTGGCGACCTTTGCTACCGTTTGGGTGTGGATCATGATTCTGCTGTCGCAGATTGCCTTTCGCCGCAAGATTGGTCAAGAGCAAGCCGGGAAGCTGGATTTTGCCATGCCGGGCGGCAGTACTACCGCATGGTTTGGCGTGCTGTTCCTGGCCTTCATTATTGGACTGATTGGTTACTTCCCGGATACGCGGGTGTCGCTTTACGTTGGTTTTGCGTGGATTGCGCTGCTGTTGCTGGCGTGGCCGCTAGTGAAAAAGCGTAAAGGCTAACTATATTGTAGGGTCGCCATTTATGGCGACCTTTTTATATATGACGATTTCAATATAAAAATAATCACGCCATCCCAAAATAATAAAACACCAAAAATATCTCGGCGCATCCTGGCGCCGAAAAGAACTGCAAAAAGGAAACAATGAGTATTACTAAGGGATGTTTGACTTGCGCAGCATATCGTATTTTTATTGATGCCAGGATGTTCGAAAAAAAAAAGAGAAAAGTCTCACTACGAAGTAGAATATTACTTACAGTGCGCTTAAGTAATTTTAGTTAAAGGTTAAGTTCGCATAAATTAACGAACTTAACCCAATGTGAAAATTATAACGACAAATGCGCAGGCAATAGCGCTTTCAGCTGTGGATAAATTACCGCATTTGCCAGCAGCACCGGATTGCCATTTTGCAAACCCTGATTAGCCAGATAATCGTTGGTGATGCCGCCCGCTTCACGCATCAGCACGATGCCCGGCAAGCCATCCCACGGATTCATATGCGCTTCGTAGTAACCTATTAGTCGACCCGCCGCGGCCCACGCACTCATTAATGCTCCCGAACCGTTACGGATAAACATGCCGCCCTGCGCCAGTAATGTGCTGATAAAAGTGGTCAGCGGTTCAATCGGTTGGCTGTTGGAACTGCTCAAACCGAGCAATCCCTGATCGAGCTGCTGCGCGCTGTGCGCCTGAATGCGTTTATCATTTACCCAGGCACCTTTTCCTCGGCAGGCGTGAAAGGTTTCATGATGATTGGGATCGCACACCACGCCGATTACGGCTTCGTTTTCACAAACAATCGCCAGCGAAACGCACCAGTTGTGCAAGCCGTTCAGGAAGCTGCTGGTGCCATCAATCGGATCGATCACCCAGATAAAGCGTGCGCCTGACGTTTCTCCGCCGCTCTCTTCGCCCAGCACCGCATCGTCAGGAAAGCGTTCGTGGATCAGATGCTTGACCAATTCCTCCACGTTGCGATCGGCTTCGCTGACCACATCCTGCAGGTCTTTCTTATGCTCAACCACTAATTGATGACGTTGCTGATACCAGGATAAAGCCCGACTGGCGGCGGTTTTGGCAACCTCACAGGCGAAATGATAACGTGCGTCGAGTTCGGTAAGCGAAGCTGATGACATCTTTTCCTCTTATGATTTTTAGGCTGGCGAAGCGACAACAGACGCCCAAAATGGCGTATTGGCTGTGTGACGGACTTAACAAAAGTTAAGAAAGGTTTCATTAAGCCGTAGATGACTGCGCGTGACAAG
This sequence comes from Pantoea trifolii, assembly GCF_024506435.1. Classification (NCBI taxonomy): domain Bacteria; kingdom Pseudomonadati; phylum Pseudomonadota; class Gammaproteobacteria; order Enterobacterales; family Erwiniaceae; genus Pantoea; species Pantoea trifolii. Next base: position 1,050,218 of record NZ_JANIET010000001.1, read on the forward strand.
AGGGGGAGAAGGCCCGCCACTAAAATTTTTATTTTCTCTGGCGGGTTATGCGGGATGAAGCGTTAATGGTGGGTTCTCACGCCGATTTGACGCATGTCGTTGCCGGTAGGCGATTGGTGTACGCGCAGGCCAAAAGTCGGCAGCACCGCGTAAATATGGTCGAAGATATCCGATTGAATATTTTCATACTCTTTCCATACCGTGGTGCTAGTGAACACATACACTTCCAGCGGCAAACCGTTTTCACCCGGCGCTAACTGACGCACCATTAATGTCATCTCTTTATGAATATGCGGATGTTGCTCCAGCCAGCTTTGCAACCAGGCGCGGAAAGTACCAACGTTAGTCAGGCGGCGACCGTTGAGCGGCGAATTCAAATCACAGCCGAGCTGCGCATTCCACGCCGCCACTTCTTCGCTTTTGCTATTCAGATAGGGCGTGAGCAGATGCGCACTTTTTAACTGCTGCATCATGGCGTCATCAAGGAAAGTGATGCTGGTGGTATCGATATTAATACTGCGCTTAATGCGACGTCCGCCGGATTCCGACATGCCGCGCCAGTTTTTAAAGGAGTCGGAAATTAAGGCGTAAGCGGGAATGGTCACAATGGTGTTATCCCAGTTGCGCACTTTTACCGTGGTCAGGGAAATATCAATGACCGCACCGTCCGCGCCATATTTCGGCATTTCCAGCCAATCATTCATTTTCAGCATATTATTGGCCGCTAACTGAATGCCGGCCACCAGACCGAGAATCGGATCTTTAAATACCAGCATCAGCACCGCCGTCATGGCACCGAGACCGGTGATCAATACGCCAGGCGATTTACCCAACAGCAGCGAAATAATCATGATCACCATTAAAATGGCAGCGATCAATTTCACGCTCTGGATAATTCCGCGCAGCGGCAATTGCTGCGCCAGCATGCTGTTTGTGCTGAGCTGCTGCAGCAGATCCAGCAGCGAGAACAGCATCAGCAGCGCGAAGATCATCATCCACAGCTGAGCGAATATCAGCAGCGCAGGATAGATCTGAGAGCTGTCGTGCAGGAACAGCTCGGTCTGTAATTTGAATAGCACGCCTTGCATCAACCATACGCTGCGGCTAAACAGGCGGCTGTTAATCAGCGCCTTCGGCCACTGACGGCTGCTTTTCTCGGTATAGCGACGCAGGAGCGGCAAGATGGCGCGGTGCAGAATGGCGTGAGTGATTAACGAGATGGCAAAGATAATGGCGATCACTATCCCTAACGCCATAATGTGCGTGTAGCTAAGACCGGCTTCTGCGAGCCGGTTGGCAATAAGATGCTGCATGAGATTTCCCTAAGTGTGACGAAGATTAAGGCCACGAAGGGTAGGGGATGGGAAATTTCCCGTCCAACAGACGGGTCTTGAATTACCTAATATTACAATTCCTGCGCCCGCGCGGCGGCCATTAAGCGCGGATAAAACTGGAAGAACAGCGGCTCAAGTTGATCATAATGATCAACAAAATCCTGGTAAGAATCGCGCAGTGCGGCCAGACGCGGACGGCGATGCGCCATGCCATTTAGCACCCGCGCCAGCCGTGTCGGTTCGGCATAGTGCTCAAACCAGCGTTCGCGCCACATCACTGCATTCAGTTCGATGAAACCTTCCGGCGTGCCGGCCAGTTGCGGCACGATGTCTTGTTCTGCCGCAGCGGTAAACGCTACCAGCGATTGCGTCGGGTGAATTTTCTCCCAGTGCAGTGCGAGAAAGTGGTCCCAAATCACGTCCAGCGTGATGGGCGCCACGCGGCGTGTTTCCGGGCGAAATAGCTCACGCGCAATACGCACTTCGGGCAGATTATCGGTCAGGACGTCGAGGCGACGATGCATGGCAATGCCAGCCACCACCGGTGCAGGCCATTGTGATTGCACGTTGCCGCGCACGAAATCGGCCATGAGATTGCCCAGCAGAGAGCTGTTAGCCAGCTGCGCCAGGTGAAGGTGAGCGAGAAAGTTCATGGCGCATTATATACACGTCATACGTCAAGTTACAGGTGCGTTGGCTGCTCTCATTCACCGCCTTCCTATACCTCGAATTATTTTGTGTAAAAGCAGACTCACAGAAACTCAGCCAGTTGTTCAGAATTTGCCGCTTTTCCGCTAGACTATGCCGCCTGATTTTAAGTCCTGAAGAAGTGAAGCATGCGCGTAGCCGATTTTACCTTTGAGTTGCCAGAATCCTTAATCGCCCACTATCCGCAGGCGCAGCGAAGCGGTTGCCGCTTACTGTCGCTGGATGGCCCAAGCGGCGCGTTAAGCCACGGCGTATTTACAGACGTGATGGATAAGCTCAATCCGGGCGATCTGCTGGTGTTCAACAACACCCGCGTGATTCCGGCGCGCGTTTTTGGCCGTAAAGCCAGCGGCGGCAAAATCGAGATGCTGGTTGAGCGCATGCTGGACGACAAACGCGTGCTGGCGCACGTGCGCGCTTCTAAAGCGCCCAAGCCGGGTGCAGAGTTACTGCTGGGCGATGACGAAAGCGTCAAAGCCACGATGGTGGCGCGTCATGACACGCTGTTTGAAATCGCTTTCGAAGACGACCGTGCGGTGCTGGATATTCTCAACAGCGTCGGTCATATGCCGCTGCCGCCATATATCGATCGTCCGGATGAAGATGCAGACCGTGAGCTGTACCAAACCGTGTACGGCGTGCGTCCCGGCGCCGTCGCCGCGCCGACCGCCGGTTTGCACTTTGACGAGCCGCTGCTGGAGGCGCTGAGAGCCAAAGGCGTTGAGATGGCGTTCGTCACGCTGCACGTCGGTGCAGGGACTTTCCAGCCGGTGCGCGTGGAAACCATCGAAGATCACATCATGCACGCCGAATACGCGGAAGTGCCGCAGGATGTGGTGGATGCGGTGCTGGCGTGTAAAGCGCGCGGCAACAAAGTGGTCGCCGTGGGCACCACCTCAGTGCGATCGCTGGAGAGCGCCGCGAAGGCCAGCCAGAACGCGCTGATTGCACCGTTCTTCGATGACACGCAGATTTTCATCTATCCCGGCTATCACTATCAGGTGATCGATGCGTTGATCACCAACTTCCACTTGCCGGAATCGACCCTGATTATGCTGGTTTCGGCCTTTGCCGGTTATCAGCACACCATGGCGGCTTATCACAGCGCGGTGGCAGAGCAGTACCGTTTCTTTAGCTACGGGGATGCGATGTACATCACCCGTAATCCACAAGCGCCTGATGAAAGCGTCGGCGCATAATTGAATCAGACTGTTTCTCTGATTAGAGGTTAATGTGAAATTTGAATTAGATACCACCGACGGGCGCGCGCGCCGTGGCCGTCTGGTCTTTGATCGTGGCGTAGTCGAAACCCCGGCATTTATGCCCGTGGGCACCTACGGCACGGTGAAAGGCATGACGCCGGAAGAAGTGAAAGAGACCGGTGCGCAGATCCTGCTCGGCAACACCTTCCACCTGTGGCTGCGCCCAGGTCAGGAGATCATGAAACTGCACGGCGACCTGCACGATTTCATGAACTGGCAAGGGCCGATCCTCACCGATTCCGGCGGCTTCCAGGTATTCAGCCTCGGCGATATTCGCAAGATCACTGAAGCGGGCGTGCATTTCCGCAACCCGATTAACGGCGACCCGATTTTCCTCGATCCGGAAAAGTCGATGGAGATTCAGTTCGATCTCGGCTCTGACGTAGTGATGATCTTCGACGAATGTACGCCATATCCTGCGGATTGGGATTACGCCAAACGTTCGATGGAGATGTCATTACGCTGGGCCCAGCGCAGCCGTGACCGCTTCGATTCGCTCGGCAATAAAAATGCATTATTCGGCATTATTCAGGGCGGTGTTTACGAAGATTTACGAGATGTCTCGGTTAAAGGTCTGGTAGAGATTGGCTTTGATGGGTACGCTGTGGGCGGCCTGGCGGTGGGTGAACCTAAAGAGGACATGCACCGAATCCTGGAGCACGTCTGTCCGCAAATTCCGCAAGACAAACCGCGTTATTTGATGGGCGTCGGCAAGCCAGAAGATCTGGTGGAAGGCGTTCGCCGCGGTATCGATATGTTTGACTGCGTTATGCCAACGCGCAATGCGCGTAATGGTCATCTGTTTGTTACGGATGGCGTGGTGAAAATTCGTAATGCCCGGTATAAAGATGACACCGCAACGCTGGATGCAGAGTGTGATTGTTACACCTGTCGCAATTATAGCCGCGCCTACTTGCATCATCTTGATCGCTGTAACGAAATACTGGGCGCACGCCTGAATACGATTCACAATCTGCGCTACTACCAGCGTTTGATGGCCGGTTTACGTAAGGCTATCGAAGAGGGTAAATTAGAGCACTTTGTTAGCGAGTTCTACCAACGGACGGGGAAGGCGGTTCCTCCGCTGAACGTCTGATAATTCATCAATGAGGGAAATTTAATGAGCTTTTTCATTTCTGACGCCGTAGCCGCAGCAGGCGCACCGTCTCAGGGAAGTCCGTATTCTCTGGTGATCATGCTGGTGGTATTTGGTCTGATCTTCTACTTTATGATTCTGCGTCCGCAGCAGAAGCGTACTAAAGATCACAAGAAGCTGATGGATTCCATCTCTAAAGGTGATGAAGTGCTGACCAGCGGTGGTTTAGTTGGCCGTGTGACCAAAGTGGCAGAAACTGGCTATGTTTCTATTGCCCTGAACGACACCACTGAAGTAGTTGTTAAACGTGATTTCGTGGCCGCCGTTCTGCCGAAAGGTACTTTGAAGGCGCTGTAATTTTTTCTTCCCGAAGGGAACTGCCGTGTTAAACCGTTATCCTTTGTGGAAGTACATCATGCTGGTCGTCGTGATTCTCGTCGGCCTGCTCTATGCGCTTCCTAACCTTTATGGTGAGGATCCGGCCGTTCAGATCACTGGTGCGCGCGGTGGCGCCGCCAGTGAGCAAACGTTGGATCAGATCCAGACCGTATTAAAACAAGACAATATCGAGAGCAAATCCCTCGCTCTGGAAAATGGTGCCATTCTGGCCCGCTTTGCAACGCAGGATGCGCAGCTGCGCGCGCGTGATGCTATCACCACCGCGCTGGGCGAAGACTACATTGTGGCACTCAACCTTGCGCCGGCAACCCCTCGCTGGCTGAGCATGCTGGCCGCAGAACCGATGAAACTCGGTCTCGATCTGCGCGGCGGCGTTCACTTCCTGATGGAAGTGGATATGGATACGGCTCTGGGCAAACTGCAAGAGCAGAACGCCGACAGCCTGCGCAGCGACCTGCGCGACAAAAGCATTCCGTATACCACCGTTAATAAAATCGCGAACTATGGCGTAGAAGTGCGTTTCCGTGATGGCGCCAGCCGTGACGCGGCAATCAGCTACTTGTCTACTCGCCACCGCGATCTGGTGATCTCAAGCCAGGGCAGCGATGCGCTGCGTGCGGTGATGAGTGATGCGCGCCTGAGCGAAGCGCGTGAATATGCGGTGCAGCAAAACATCACCATTCTGCGTAACCGTGTGAACCAGCTCGGCGTTGCCGAACCGCTGGTGCAGCGTCAGGGTTCTGACCGTATCGTGGTGGAACTGCCGGGTATTCAGGACACCGCGCGCGCTAAAGAGATTTTGGGCGCAACTGCCACGCTGGAATTCCGTCTGGTGAACACCAGCGTAGATCCAACCGCCGCGGCCAGCGGCCGTGTGCCAGGCGATTCGGAAGTGAAGAAAACCCGTGAAGGGCAGCCAGTGGTGCTGTACAAGCGTGTGATTCTGACCGGTGATCACATTACCGATTCCACGTCGAGCATGGATGAGTACAACCAGCCGCAGGTGAACATTTCACTGGATGGCGCAGGCGGCAACATGATGTCGAACTTCACCAAGGACAACATCGGCAAGCCGATGGCGACCCTGTTTGTGGAGTACAAAGACAGCGGTAAGAAAGATGCCAACGGCCGTTCGATTCTGGTGAAACAGGAAGAAGTAATTAACGTGGCGAACATTCAGTCGCGCCTCGGTAACAGCTTCCGTATCACCGGCATCAACAATCCAAACGAAGCACGTCAGCTGTCGCTGCTGCTGCGCGCGGGTGCGTTGATTGCACCAATCCAGATTGTAGAAGAGCGGACTATCGGCCCAACCATGGGTCAGCAGAACATCACACAAGGCCTTGAAGCCTGCCTGTGGGGTTTGATCGCCTCCATCCTGTTCATGGTGGTGTTCTACAAGAAGTTTGGTCTTATCGCGACCAGCGCACTGCTGTGTAACCTGGTGCTGATTGTCGGCATCATGTCACTGCTGCCGGGTGCAACGCTCACCATGCCGGGTATTGCTGGTATCGTGTTGACGCTGGCGGTTGCGGTCGATGCTAACGTGTTGATTAACGAACGTATTAAAGAAGAGTTGCGTAACGGACGCTCGGTACAGCAGGCGATTCATGAAGGCTATAAAGGCGCCTTCTCCAGTATCGTCGACGCCAACGTCACTACGCTGATTAAAGTCATCATTCTTTATGCGGTCGGTACCGGTTCAATTAAAGGCTTTGCGATTACTACCGCTATCGGTATCGCAACCTCAATGTTTACCGCTATCGTCGGCACCCGTGCCATCGTTAACCTGGTGTACGGCGGCAAACGCATCAACAAGCTGTCTATCTGAGGAGTGCGTTGTGGCACAGGAATATAGTATTGAGCAGCTAAACCACGGGCGTAAAGTCGTCGACTTTATGCGCTGGGATAAGCTGGCTTTCATCATCTCCGGTCTGCTGATTGTGGCGTCTATCGCCATCGTCGCTGTCAAAGGCTTCAACTGGGGCCTCGACTTTACCGGCGGAACGGTGATTGAGATTAACCTGGAAAAACCGGCGGATCTTGATGCGCTACGCGAAGGCTTGGTGAAAGCGGGCTTTGAAGAGCCGCTGGTGCAGAACTTTGGTAGCAGCCGCGATGTGATGGTGCGTATGCCTCCGGCAACCGGCAATGCTGGCACCGAACTGGGCAACAAAGTGCTGGCTTCCATTAGCCAGACCACGCAGCAGAACGCCACCGTTAAGCGTGTCGAGTTCGTTGGCCCAAGCGTGGGTAGCGATCTGGCGCAGGCTGGCGCAATGGCGCTGCTGTCGGCGCTGATTGCGATTCTGATCTACATCGGCTTCCGCTTTGAGTGGCGTTTGGCGCTGGGTACCGTACTGGCGCTGGCGCACGATGTGATCATCACCTGCGGAATTCTGGCGCTATCACGGGTTGAAATTGATCTGACGATTGTCGCCTCGCTAATGTCGGTGATTGGTTACTCGCTTAACGATAAGATCGTGGTCTCTGACCGTATTCGTGAGAACTTCCGCAAAATCCGTCGCGGTTCTTCTTACGACATCACCAACGTGTCGCTGACCCAGACGCTGAGCCGTACCTTGATCACCTCCATCACTACGCTGGCGATGATCATGATCCTGTTCGTGTTTGGTGGTGCGTTGCTGAAAGGCTTCTCACTGACCATGCTGATCGGTGTCACCATCGGTACCATTTCATCGATTTATGTCTCTTCAGCGCTGGCGTTGAAACTGGGCATGAAGCGTGAACACATGCTGGTGCAGAAAGTGGAAAAAGAGGGCGCAGATCAGCCTTCGATTCTGCCGTAATTCTGCGTGAAAATAGAAAGGGCTGCCAATGGCAGCCCTTTTTTTATGCCTGTCGATCAGGGCATGCTTTTCGCGGCTGAAGGCTCAACATCGTGCACGCGCACGTAGCCGAGTTGATCCGGGGTTAACCCGCTGAGTCGCAGCGGCACGCTAACCGAACTGCGTGGCATTAACTCGGCGGGAACGTCGATGGTCTGGCTCAGGCTGCCCGCGGTAAGCGGTTTGCCGCTGGCCGGATCCATTTCGCCCCAAACCACGGTAGCGCGCAGCGCCGGAATCGGCTGGTCATCGGTCGAGCGGATATTCAGGTTGGCGCGACTGCCGCTGGCTTCACCCGCCACCTGCGAGAGTGACAAGCGCAGTTTACCCAGCTGCGTCTGCAGTTCCACCGGCGTATTGGCTTGCGGCAACAGCCACGCGCCCTGGTTGGATTGGCTGTTCAGCTGTCCCTGAATCTCCAGCGCCGTTGCCTGATTGGTCAGCTTGCGCATCTGCTGATTAAGCTGACTCACTTCCTGATGCAACTCTTTGACCTGCGGTGAAACCGGCGTTGAACTGCAACCACCGAGAACCAGCAAAGAGAATGCTGCCGGAGCCCAAAACGTCCTGATCGTCATGCAATGTCCTTTCTTTATTCGGGAATACGTAAAACCTGGCCAGGGTAGATCTTATCAGGATGCGTCAGCATTGGCTTGTTCGCCTCGAAAATCTTGTTGTATTGATTAGCATTTCCGTAGACCTCTTTCGATACCGCACTCAAGGTATCGCCTTTTTTCACGGTGTAGAACTTCGCGGGCGTAGCGGCATCGCTGGTGGTGACCTTGTCATCGACCTTGGTGATCCCCGCGACGTTACCGGCTGCGACCAGAATCTTCTCTTTCAACTCCTGAGAGATGCCATCACCGGTCACGGTCACGGTATCGCCTTTCACATCTACCTTGACCTTATCGCTGTCGGGCAAACCGAGTTTGTTAATGTGATCCTGCAATTTCTTGCTGGCATCGTCGCCGCCGCCACTCACGGCATCCCACAGTTTTTCTCCAGCATCTTTCACGAAATCAAACAGACCCATACATCCTCCAGATTTTTATGATGTTGGCCGCCTTGCTGGCGGCTCTCTAAGCGTAGTGGTTTTTGGACGAGGTAACATGAGGGAGATGTCATGCATTTGGCTTAATGTCACAAATCGCGATTCACACATTATGTGCCACACACATACATTTTGTGCCGCGATCGCGCTACACTGTGTGGCCTATTTATCTCGCATCAGGAAGCCTCATGCATTGCCCATTCTGCTCCGCTGTGGACACCAAAGTGATTGATTCTCGTCTGGTTAGTGAAGGATCGTCGGTGCGTCGCCGTCGTCAGTGTCTGGTGTGTCATGAGCGTTTTACCACCTTTGAAGTAGCGGAGCTGGTGATGCCGCGCGTGGTGAAAAGCAATGATGTGCGTGAACCCTTCAATGAAGACAAGCTCAGCAGCGGCATGATCAAGGCGCTGGAAAAACGCCCGGTGAGCGCCGATGCGGTTGAGAGCGCGGTCAATCATATTAAAACCCAGCTGCGCGCCACCGGCGAACGCGAAGTGCCAAGCGCACTGATCGGCAATCTGGTGATGGATGAGCTGAAAAAACTCGATAAAGTCGCCTACATTCGCTTTGCCTCGGTCTATCGCAGCTTCGAAGATATTCGCGATTTTGGTGAAGAGATCGCCCGCCTACAGGACTAATCCATGACTGACGAACGCTATATGGCGCGCGCGCTGGAACTGGCGCGCCGCGGACGCTTTACCACCACACCGAATCCGAATGTCGGCTGCGTGATTGTACGCGAAGGCGAGATTGTCGGCGAAGGCTGGCATCAGCGCGCCGGCGAACCGCATGCCGAAGTGCACGCGCTGCGCATGGCGGGCGAACGTGCCGCTGGCGCAACCGCGTATGTCACGCTGGAACCTTGCAGTCATCATGGGCGCACGCCGCCGTGCTGCGATGCGCTGATTGCCGCTGGCGTGACGCGCGTAGTCGCTGCGATGCAGGATCCCAATCCGCAGGTGGCGGGACGTGGACTCTATCGTTTACAGCAGGCGGGCATCGACGTCAGTCATGGCCTGATGATGAACGAAGCGGAAGCGCTGAACCGGGGTTTTCTGAAACGCATGCGCACCGGATTCCCATGGATCCAGCTGAAACTCGGCGCATCCCTTGATGGGCGCACCGCGATGGCGAGTGGCGAAAGTCAGTGGATCACCTCCGCAGCCGCAAGGCGCGATGTGCAACGTTTACGCGCGCAGAGTTCAGCTATTCTTAGCACCAGCGCCACCGTGTTAGCAGATAACCCATCGTTAACGGTGCGCTGGAGTGAATTGAATGAAGAGGTGCGTGAGCAGCTCGATGAAAGCCAGCTGCGCCAGCCGGTGCGCGTGGTGATTGACAGCCAACAGCGTGTCACGCCGCAACACCGTTTGATTGACCAACCGGGCGAAACCTGGCTGATGCGCAGCGAACCCGATGAACAAGCGTGGCCCGCCAGCGTGACCCAGATCGCCGTGCCACAGCGTGGCGAACAGCTGGATCTGGTGGCGATGATGATGTTGCTCGGCCAGCGGCAGATCAACAGCGTGTGGGTAGAAGCCGGTGCCGGTTTAGCGGGCGCGCTGCTGCAAGCTGGGCTGGTGGATGAGCTGATCGTTTACATGGCGCCGAAGCTGTTAGGCAATGCTGCTCGCGGCCTGTGTACGCTGCCGGGACTGGAACAGCTGGCCGATGCGCCGGCTCTGAATTTTAGCGATGTGCGCCTGGTGGGCGAGGACCTGCGCCTGACGCTGACACCGCGTTGAAAGCGCGCGGAAAAGCCTGAGCGCGTCGCCAAAGAGTATGATAGAATCCGCCCCCTTCTGCGGGGCCATAAAACAACCCAAAGGATATGTATGAAAGTTATCGAAGCTCCTGTTGCCACGCCTGATGCAAACATTGCCATCGTAATTGCGCGTTTTAACAACTTCATTAATGACAGCCTGCTGGACGGCGCGATTGACGCACTTAAGCGCATCGGCCAGGTGAAAGCAGATAACATCACCGTTGTCTGGGTTCCGGGTGCATACGAACTGCCGCTGGCAGCACGCGCACTGGCGAAAGCCGGTAAGCACGACGCCATTGTTGCGTTGGGCACCGTGATTCGTGGCGGCACCGCACATTTCGAATATGTGGCCGGTGAAGCCAGTTCGGGCATTGCGCATGTCGCGATGACCAGCGAAATCCCGGTGACCTTCGGCGTGTTGACCACTGAAAATATCGAGCAGGCGATTGAACGCGCCGGCACGAAAGCAGGGAATAAAGGTGCCGAAGCGGCCCTGACTGCACTCGAAATGATCAACGTATTGAAAGCCATCAAAGCCTGATTTTTGTAAGGGGAATTTTGTGAAACCTGCTGCTCGTCGTCGCGCCCGTGAGTGCGCTGTCCAGGCGCTTTACTCCTGGCAGCTGTCTAAGAACGACATTGCCGATGTGGAATACCAGTTTCTGGCGGAACAAGACGTCAAAGACGTCGATATTAGCTATTTCCGCGAATTGCTGGCCGGTGTGGCGACTAACAGCGCGTACCTGGACGGTCTGATGAAGCCTTACCTGTCGCGTCAGCTGGAAGAGCTGGGCCAGGTAGAAAAAGCCATCCTGCGTATTTCGCTGTATGAGCTGAGCAAGCGTTCTGATGTGCCGTATAAAGTGGCCATCAACGAAGGCATTGAGTTGGCAAAAGTGTTTGGTGCTGAAGACAGCCACAAATTCGTCAACGGTGTCCTCGACAAAGCTGCCCCGCAAATTCGACCGAATAAAAAATAGTCTTAAAGGCCGGTTTTCCGGCCTTTTTCTCATTGAGACCTGACTTATGTCTTGTGGTGAATTCGAACTGATCGCACGTTACTTTAACCGCGTCACCAGCTCCCGCCGCGATGTGGAGAAAGGAATTGGTGACGACTGTGCGTTACTCAACGTGCCAGAAAAACAGACACTTGCCATCAGCACCGACACGCTGGTTGCGGGCGTCCACTTCTTACGTGATATCCATCCCGCCGATCTCGGCTACAAAGCCGTCGCCGTTAACCTCAGCGATTTAGCCGCCATGGGCGCCGATCCGGCCTGGCTGACGCTGGCATTAACGCTGCCTGAAATCGATGAAGCGTGGGTAGCGGCCTTTAGCGATAGCCTGTTTGAGCTGCTGGATTATTACGATATGCAGCTGATTGGCGGCGATACCACGCGCGGACCGCTGAGCATGACGCTCGGCATTCACGGTTTAGTGCCGGTGGGAAGGGCGCTGAAACGTTCGGGCGCGAGGCCCGGCGACTGGATTTTTGTCACCGGAACCTTGGGTGACAGCGCAGCCGGTTTGTCGCTGCTGCAACATCGCCATCGCCTGAACGATCCGGCGGTGCACGAAGCGTTGATCAAACGCCATCTGCGTCCGATGCCGCGCGTGCTGCAAGGCCAGGCGCTGCGTGGATTGGCGACCTCGGCAATCGATATCTCTGATGGCCTGATTTCCGATCTCGGCCATGTGCTGACCGCCAGCCGCGTTGGTGCGCGCATCAATCTCGACGCGTTACCGCTATCAGCAGCCCTGCGCGATCACTTCGAGCCTGAATTGGTGCTGAAATGGGCGTTAAGCGGCGGCGAAGATTATGAGCTGTGCTTTACCGTGCCGGAAGTGAACCGTGGCGCGCTCGATGTGGCGTTAGGGCATTTTGGCGTGCCTTATACCTGCATTGGGCAAATTGCACCGGAATCGGAAGGGCTGAGTTTGCTGGAGAACGGCAAGCCGCGCAGCGTGGATTTGCAAGGGTTTGATCACTTCGGTGCGAAGTGAATTGCCCTCACCCTAACCCTCTCCCACAAGTGGGAGAGGGGACTATTAGGTAGGGACTGCACGTGCTGCTCCCTCGCCCGCTTGCGGGAGAGGGCTGGGGTGAGGGATAGTCTGCCTTACTCAAATCCCACCACCGGATGCGGTTGATACACCGTCTCCAGTTCGGCAATTTCATTCTCACTCAACTCTACATCCACCGCTTTCACCAGCTCGGCGAATTGCTGCTCGCGCGAGGCACCAATAATCGGCGCGGTGACCGCCGGTTTATGTAATAGCCACGCCAGCGCGACCTGCGCGCGCGTCACGCCTTTATCGGCGGCAACGTTAGCCAGACGCTCGGCAATCGCCGCATCGTTCTCTTCTGTGCCGGTATACAGCTTTTCCATCACATTATCCGACACCGAACGTGCGGTGGTTTCGCCCCAAGGACGCGTGAGTTTACCGCGCGCCAGCGGGCTCCACGGCAGCACCGCGATCCCTTCGCGCTGACACAGCGGATGCATGTCATTCTCCTCCTCACGCTGAATCAGGTTGTACTGATCCTGCATGCTGACAAAGCGCGCCCAGTTATTCTGCTTCTGCAGATCCCGCGCCTGAGCAAATTGCGATGCGTGCATTGATGATGCGCCGATATAACGCGCCTTGCCAGATTTCACTACGTCATGCAGCGCTTCCAGCGTCTCTGCAATCGGCGTGTCGTAATCCCAGCGATGGATTTGCAGCAGATCGACGTACTCCATGCCAAGACGCGTCAGGCTGTCATCGACGGATTGCAGGATATTCTTGCGCGATAGGCCTTGTGACAGATTGCTTAGCGGGAAATAGACCTTGGTGGCGACCACAACCTGATCGCGGCGGGCAAAATCTTTCAGTGCGCGGCCCACGATCTCTTCACTGCTGCCATCGGAATAGCTGTTAGCGGTATCGAAGAAGTTGATGCCGGCTTCCAGCGCCTGCTTAATTAACGGTCGGCTGCTCTCTTCGGGCAGCGTCCATGCGTGGTTTCCGCGCGTGGGATCGCCGTAAGTCATGCAGCCTAAACAGAGACGCGAAACCTGTAAGTCGGTCTGGCCTAAGGGAATGGTTTTCATGTATTTGGGCTCCTGCTCTTATGCTTGAGGGAAATCGTTCCCTAAGCATAGCAGCAGGCTCGCTCACCGGGCGGTGAGCGAGCCGGGCAGATTACTGGGCGAGCCAGTCAGCGATTTGCTGCTGAATACCGGCGGCATCCAGTTGGTAATCCTGACGCACTTCTTCCTGCGTACCTTGTGGGATGAACTCATCCGGCAGACCGAGGTTGAGCACTGGCACGCGCAGGCGTTTTGCCATCACGTACTCGTTGACGCCGCTACCGGCACCGCCTTTAATGGCGCCTTCTTCCAGCGTAACCAGCGAATCGTGGCTGGCCGCCAGTTCGGCGATCAATGCCTCGTCGAGTGGCTTCACAAAACGCATATCCACCAGCGTGGCATTCAGCGCTTCCGCAGCGGCAGCGGCTTCTGGCAGTAAGGTACCGAAGTTAAGGATCGCCAGCTTTTCGCCGTGACGCTTCACGATGCCTTTACCCAGCGGCAAGCTCGCCAGCGGTTCCAGCGTTGCGCCGGTGCCGGTACCGCGCGGGTAACGTACCGCACTTGGGCCAGCCTGATAGTGATAACCGGTGTACAACATCAGACGACATTCGTTTTCATCGCTTGGCGTCATGATCACCATCTCTGGCACGCAGCGTAAGAACGCGATATCAAATGCGCCCTGATGAGTTTGACCATCCGCGCCGACAATGCCGCCGCGATCGATAGCAAACAGCACCGGCAATTTCTGGATGGCGACGTCGTGGATCAGCTGATCGTAGGCGCGCTGCAGGAAGGTTGAGTAGATCGCCACAACCGGTTTGTAACCACCAATTGCCATGCCCGCCGCGAACGTCACGGCGTGCTGCTCGGCAATCGCCACATCAAAATATTGTTGCGGATAATCGCGCGAGTAGCTCACCATGCCGGAACCCTCACGCATCGCTGGCGTGACCGCCATCAAACGCGCATCGTCAGCGGCCATTTCACTCAGCCAGTTGCCGAAAATCTTTGAGTAGCTTGGCAAGCCCGGCACGCTTTTCGGCAGCGCTAGGCTGGCGGGATCGAATTTCGGTACCGCATGCCAGGTGATCGGATCTTCTTCCGCCGGGGCATAACCTTTGCCCTTTTTGGTCATAATGTGCAGGAACTGCGGACCTTTCAGATCGCGCATGTTCTTCAGCGTGCTCACCAGCGTCAGCACGTCGTGGCCATCCACCGGGCCGATATAGTTAAAGCCCAGCTCTTCAAACAGCGTGCCCGGCACCACCATGCCCTTCAGGTGCTCTTCGGTGCGTTTCACCAGCTCTTTAATCGGCGGCAAACCGCCCAATACACGCTTGCCGCCTTCGCGCAGGCGTGAATAGGTTTTTCCGGAGAGAATCTGTGCCAGACGATTGTTGAGTGCGCCCACGTTTTCGGAGATCGACATCTCATTATCGTTGAGGATCACCAGCATATCCGGCTTGATGTCACCGGCGTGGTTCATGGCTTCAAACGCCATGCCCGCTGTGATCGCGCCATCGCCAATGATACAGGCGGTGCGGCGGCCTTTACCTTCACGCTCGGCGGCAACGGCCATGCCGAGACCGGCGCTGATTGAGGTGGAAGAGTGACCCACGCTTAACACGTCGTACTCACTCTCTCCGCGCCACGGGAACGGATGCAGGCCATTTTTCTGGCGGATGGTGCCGATGCGATCGCGGCGTCCGGTTAGAATTTTGTGCGGATAAGCCTGATGGCCGACGTCCCACACCAGATGATCAAAGGGGGTGTTATAAACATAATGCAGCGCGACTGTTAGCTCGACGACGCCCAGACCCGATGCAAAGTGGCCGGAAGAACGGCTCACGCTATCCAGCAGATACTGACGCAGTTCGTCACACAGCTCCGGAAGTTTTTCTTTCGGTAATAAACGTAATTCCTGAACCGTGTTGGCTAACGCCAGTGTCGGGTATTTTGCAATATCAAAACTCATCAGAGACTCATTATGAAAGTTATTTATCGCGTTCAATTATGAAGCTTGCCAGCGCTTGTAAGGCGAGTGTGTTGTAAGACTGTGCCGCCAGAATATCGAGCGCGCCGAGCGCCTCTTGATAAAGATCCCAGGCTTTACTGCGGGCATTTTCCAGCCCCATCAATGCAGGATAGGTGCTTTTACCCAACGCCTGATCTGAGCCCTGTGTTTTCCCTAACACGGCGGTATCGCCGATTACATCGAGGATGTCATCCTGCACCTGAAACGCCAGTCCGATGGCGTTGGCGTAGATATCCAGCACCGGCAACGCGGCGCGGCCACGCTCCCCGGCGGCTAATGCGCCAAGACGTACCGCTGCACGTATTAACGCGCCGGTTTTATGACGGTGAATCTGTTCCAGCTGCGCCAGATCGATACTTTTTCCTTCCGCCGCCAAATCCAACGCCTGACCGCCGCACATGCCTGCCACGCCGCTGGCCTGCGCCAGTTCGGAAATCATCGCAATACGCGCTTCGGCGTTGACGCCGGGCATCGGCTGATCGGCCAGAATCGAAAAGGCCAGAGTTTGCAAAGCATCGCCGGCGAGAATCGCCGTGTCTTCACCATATTTTATATGGCAGGTTGGCTGCCCGCGGCGTAACGCATCGTCATCCATCGCCGGCAGATCGTCATGAATCAGGGAATAAGCATGAATGCATTCCACGGCCGCAGCCGGAACATCCAGGCTGGCCGCATCGGCCTTCAGCATTTCACCTGTTGCGTACACCAGAAAGGGACGCAGACGCTTACCGCCTAATAATGCCCCATACTCCATGGCATTCACCAGAGGAGAACTCTGAAAAGGAAGTGGATCTATTAAACGCGTCAAGGCCTGATTAACGCGTTGATGGTAAGCGCTCAGCAGTTTAGCGAAATCCATTACTCATTTTCCGGGGTAAAAGGGGCGAGGGCGGCATCTTTCTCTTCGCTGAGCAGGATTTGCACGCGCTGCTCTGCCTGCTGCAGAGTTTGCTGACCGGTACGTGCCAATTGTACGCCGTGTTCGAATTCGTTCAGCGCCTGCTCCAGCGGCAGCTCGCCACTTTCCAGACGGCTGACAATCTGTTCCAGCTGCTGCAATGCGCTTTCAAAACTGGCTGGCGCTTCGGCTTTTTTCGGCATAATCAGTGTCGACTCACAGGTTAGGACATTATCTTGCAATTGGTCATGGTAGCCGACAGGGATTAATTAGCAAAATAATGAATGTGAAGAAGGTTGCTTAAAGCAGTCACCCAGCAAAGGTGGTATACTTTTGCGCCTCGGATGCGGGGGCTCCTGAATCAACCCGCAATTATATGATTTTAACAGTTAAGTGCTGATGCTTTTAGCACTTATTTGTCCAAACGAATCCCTGTCGCCATGAAGTTTATCGTCAAGTTGTTCCCAGAAATCACCATCAAAAGTCAGTCGGTGCGTCTGCGCTTTATCAAAATTCTCTCCAGTAGCATTCGTAATATTCTGCGCACTGTCGATGAAGACATCAAAGTCGTGCGCCATTGGGACCACATTGAAGTGCGTTCTAAAAATGAGTCGCTGCGTGAGACCCTTGTCACCGAACTGACGCGCATTCCGGGCATACATCATGTGCTCGCGGTAGAAGATCGCTCGTACACCGATATGCACGATATTTTCGAGCAGACGCTGGTGCTGAACCGCGAGCGTCTGGAAGGCAAAAGTTTCTGCGTGCGCGTGAAGCGTCGCGGCAAGCACAGCTTCAGCTCGCAGGACGTGGAACGCTATGTGGGCGGCGGCCTTAATCAGCACATCGCCAGCGCGCGCGTGCAGCTCAATCGCCCGGAGGAAACGGTGAATCTGGAGATCGAAGACGATCGCCTGTTGCTGATCACCGCACGCTATGAAGGCTTAGGCGGTTTCCCGATTGGTACCCAGGAAGATGTGCTGTCACTGATTTCCGGCGGTTTCGACTCCGGCGTGTCGAGCTATATGCTGATGCGCCGCGGTTGCCGCGTGCATTACTGCTTCTTCAACCTTGGCGGTGCGGCACACGAGATAGGCGTGCGTCAGGTTGCGCATTATCTCTGGCAGCGTTTTGGTCGCTCGCACCGCGTGCGTTTCGTGGCGATCAACTTCGAGCCGGTAGTCGGTGAGATTCTGGAGAAAGTGGACGACGGCCAAATGGGCGTGGTGCTAAAGCGCATGATGGTGCGTGCGGCGTCGATGGTGGCGGAGCGTTACGGCGTGCAGGCGCTGGTGACCGGCGAAGCGCTGGGCCAGGTTTCCAGCCAGACGCTGACTAACCTGCGTTTGATCGATAACGCCTCCGATACGCTGATTCTGCGTCCGCTGATCTCCCATGATAAAGAGCACATCATCGATGTGGCGCGTAAGATCGGCACTGAAGATTTTGCCCGCACCATGCCAGAGTATTGCGGTGTGATTTCGAAAAGCCCAACCGTTAAAGCGGTGAAGGGCAAGATCGAAGCGGAAGAGCAAAACTTCGATTTCGAGATTCTTAATCGCGTGGTGCAGGAAGCCAGCAACGTCGACATCCGTGAAATCGCCGAGCAGACGGAAGAAGAAGTGGTGGAAGTTGAAACCGTTGACTCTTTCACCCGCAACGACGTAGTGCTGGATATCCGTTCGGCCGATGAGCAGGAAGCAAAGCCGCTGGAAGTTGAAGGCGTTGAAGTGAAAACGTTGGCGTTCTACAAACTCAGCACCCAGTTTGGCGATTTGGACCAGAGCAAAACCTGGCTGCTGTATTGCGATCGCGGTGTGATGAGTCGCCTGCAGGCGCTCTATCTGCACGAGCAGGGCTTCAAAAACGTAAAAGTTTATCGCCCGTAATTAGTAGGGTCGCCATTTATGGCGACCTCTGCCAATTAACGCTCTTCAAACTCCTGATAATTATAAATTCCCGCCGCCAGTACCAGCTGTGAAGCCACTTCACGCGCGGTCTCTTTATCCACCAGCAAATCAATCAGCTTCAACGCAAAATCAATCGCGGTGCCCGGTCCCTGGCTGGTCAGCAGATTAACGCGCGGATCCCACACTACGCGGCGCTCCATCCATTTACTGTCTGGAATGGTGTCACGCAGGCCGGGAAAACCGGTCATATTGCCGACGGGAAACAGATCGTGCGTGACCAAAACCGTGCCCGGCGCGGCACAAATTGCCGCCACAATTTTGCTGGAGAGATGGAACTGGCGCACGGTTTCCACCAGCAATGGGCTGTCGCGGAAAGTCTCCGCGCCTTTCAAACCGCCGGGCAGTACAATCGCATCGTAATCGTTGTCCGCGACCTCAACCAAAGGCGCATCCGCCAGCAGCCGCACACCGCGCGAGCAGACGATCTCACGCGTGCCATCGCTCTCCACGCTGGCGGTGGTGACGCTTAATCCGCCGCGTATCAGCAAATCGATAGTGGTGACCGCTTCGGTCTCTTCACTTCCATGTGCCAGGCAAACCAGAACCGATGCGTTCGCGCTCATAGTAGGACTCCTTACGTTTAATCAGATCGTACAAACGGGTATTTTCCGGCAGTGAAATGCCCTGCGCGCGGGCGCGACGCAAGAGGTAACCGGTGATGTAATCAATTTCGGTCAGACGCTGCGCCCGCACATCCTGCAGCATCGATGAGGTATTGGCAGCGGTGCTATCGATCACGTCGTAAATAATATCGCGCAGATTATCCACCGCCATGTGCTGACCTTCGCGCTCCATCACCCAGGCGATCTCTTCGCACAGCAACGTTATTTGTTCCGGCCAGGCACGCAGCGCACCGTTTTGGCAATCGTGTTCAACGGTCATCGGGTTGATTACGCAGTTGATGGCCAGCTTGCGCCAGCTGGCGGCGGCGATGTTGTCATGCCAGGCCACGTCCGGCAGCGCCTGATGCAGAATATCGGCGATATCGCTCAGCGCGGCGCTCTCGCGATTAGCAGGACCAATGTGCGTGATGCCGTGCGCGATATGTTTGATCACCGTGCCGTCGCGCATCGCGGCGTGCGTGGTAATGCCGCGCAGCAGCGGCTGGCGCAGGTCTTTCAACTCTTCCAGCGTACCCATACCATTATGCAGCAGCAGAATCGGCGCGTGCGTCGGCAGCACGCTTTGCAGGTTTTTCACTGCAGGAGAAACCTGCGGCGCTTTGAGCGTCACCAGTAATAGCTGGCTTTCGGCGAGGAACAGCGGATCGTTGGCGATAAAGGTGTGATTGCTCACCTGGCCTTGCGGATCGACCACGTTGGCGGAGCAATACGGCTGCGGCACACGTAACCAACCCTGCACCTCATGTCCCTGACGGGCGAGAGCGGCGAGCCAAATTTGACCTAAGGCGCCACACCCCAACACGGTAATTTTCATTTTGCCTCCCGTGGGCGGGTTCCGGTTTTCACGTTACGAGTCAGTATAGCTTTCCATGTATCGTGTTTTATTAGCGCCACAAGACGCGTATTATGCATGTCACTTTAGTATCAGGAGAAGAAAAGATGCCATCTTTCGATATCGTTTCCGAAGTCGAATTGTCGGAAGTGCGAAATGCCGTGGAGAATGCGAGCCGCGAGATCTCAACCCGTTTCGATTTCCGTAACGTGAGCGCAACCATTGAGCTCAACGAAAAGAATGAGACCATCAAACTCAGCAGCGAATCTGATTTTCAGGTAAAGCAGCTGGTGGATATTCTGCGCGAAAAGCTGCTGAAGCGTGGCATTGAAGGCGCGGCGATTGAAGTGCCAGAAGAGATCGTGCACAGCGGTAAAAGCTGGTCGGTGGAAGCCAAGCTGAAGAAAGGTATCGAAAGCGATATCGCGAAAAAGCTGGTGAAGCTGATTAAAGACAGCAAGCTGAAAGTGCAGACGCAGATTCAGGGTGAAGAACTGCGCGTAACCGGTAAGTCACGCGACGATCTGCAAGGTGCGATGGCGCTGGTGCGCGGTGGCAACCTCGGTCAGCCTTTCCAGTTCAAAAACTTCCGCGACTAATCGCGTTTGTCGCGCGCCGCACGACGATAGAGCGTGCTGCGTGCGACGCCTAAGGCTTCCGCCGTTTTACTGATATTGCCATTAAAGCGCTGCAGCGTTTCGCTGATCAACCGTTCATCATGACTCTGCCGATCGGGCTGTGGCGGCAACGCCGCGCGACGATACTCGGCCGGCAAATGCACCTCAGTGACTTCCTCACCTTCATCCGCCAGCGCCAGCAGCACGCGTAACAAGCTACGCAATTGCCGCACGTTGCCCGGCCACGGCAGCTGTGCCAGTGCTGTTAATAAAGCAGGTGAAAGCTGAATATCACGATCCGCGCCGCCCAGCTCCAGCCATAAACGGCTGATAAAACCTTCTACGTCCGGCCAGTCGCGCAGCGGCGGAATGGTCATTGAGAATTCCTGCAGGCGATAGAGCAAATCTTCGCGGAATTCGCCTTCATTTACGCGCTGTGCCAAATCGCGGTGCGTGGCGCTGATCACCGCAAAATTTACCGGCCAGCTGTGGCTGGAGCCGAGTGGCGCCACCTCTTTCTCCTGCAACACGCGTAGCAAGCGGGTTTGCAGCGCCAGCGGCATATCGCCAATTTCATCGAGAAACAGCACGCCGCCATCCGCTTCACGGATTTTACCGATATAGCCATTCTTGCTGGCACCGGTGAACGCGCCGGGTTGATAGCCAAACAGCTCAGATTCAATCAGCGCTTCTGGGATAGCCGCGCAGTTAATGGCAACGAATTTACCTTCGCGCCAGCGGCTCTGCTGATGCAGCGCGCGGCTGACATACTCTTTGCCGCTGCCGGTTTCGCCGTGAATGCACAGTGAAACGCCGGCATTGAGCAGCCGCACCATCTTCTTGCCATCGCGGCCCAGCGAGAAGGGCAGATCGCTGGCGGATTCGCTCGGCGTGGCAAAATGGCTGCGCTGCGGCGCACGCAGGCGGAAATAGTAGCGCTGCGCGGCGTAATCGAGCGGAACGGGAATGGTGTTGGCTTGCTGCTGCTGTTGCGGGAACAGTTGTTGAAAGGTCACGCTGCCGAGTTGTTCGACGCTCAGCGCCAGTTCGCGCATCGCCAGACGATTAGCGGCGGTCAGGACGTTGTCCGAGAACACCAGCAGCAGTTCATCGCTGGTATCGATGCCCTGCGGCTGCAGATGCAGGCTCATCAACCATTGCTGCGGATGCAGGCTCTGTTTTACCCACAGGTATTCGATCTGTTTCGCCGCCGCTTTCACCCAATTAAAGGTTTGCGGATGCGGGAAGTGCGCCGGGCCGGAAATATCCAGCACGCCAGCAATTTGGCCGTTCGGCATTTGCAGCGGCATCGCCGCGCAGTACAAGCCTTGATTGAGCGTCAGGAAGTGCTGATGACCTTCAATTTCGCAGCCGTCATCAATCGCCAGCGCGGTGCCAATCGCATTGGTACCACGCCCGCATTCACTCCACAAATTGCCCGGCGCCAGCGCATAACGTTGGGCTTTTTCCATCGAAGGCATATCGCCAAAGGTATTCAACACCAAACCGGTGGCATCCGACAGAATCACCACCGATTGCTTCTCGGCCAGTCTCTGCGCCAGCTGTTTAATAACCGGCTGCGCGAACTGCTGCAGCCCGGCATTGCTGGCGAGCACATCGGCCAGTTCACCCTGACGAACACGAGGAAAATCATCGGCGGTGCGATCGAGACCATACAGCTGGCTACGAAACCAGGAGTCGCTTAACAGCGGATTGGTGTTAACGGCAGACGCGGATGGATTTCCCTGCATTGATGACCTCATGCCCAAGCGAAAGTGTTGCAGCATTGTAGCGGGTTGGTTTCTGTACTGTTGCGATACGCAACACAGATGGTGAACTTTTCTGCACAACATCTGCAAACCAAGCCACACGTGGGTTTATAACTTGATGATTAAATTTATATTTTTTCAAATAATCAGCTGATGAAAAAAGCTGGCACGCCCGCTGCAATAGCTTCTTTGACAGCATGTTCTCTGAATGGCGACTGACCTTTCAGATTATCTGACCCTACATAAAGGAGTTTGCGATGCGTTATGCACATCCCGGCACGCCCGGCGCTTTGGTTTCATTTCAGGCGACTTACGGCAACTACATTGCGGGCAAATTCGTCGAGCCGCTCAGCGGCCAATACTTCACCAACACCTCGCCAGTGAATGGCAGTGATATCGCCCAGTTTCCGCGTTCGGATGCGCGTGATATCGATTTAGCGCTGGACGCGGCGCATCAGGCGGCCGATGCCTGGGGAAAAACCAGCGTGCAGCATCGTGCCAACATCCTGCTGCAGGTGGCGGACCGTATTGAGGCCAATCTCGAAAAACTGGCCGTAGCGGAGAGCTGGGATAACGGGAAACCAATCCGCGAAACCCTGAATGCCGATCTGCCGCTGGCGGTGGATCACTTCCGTTACTTCGCCGGTTGCCTGCGGGCGCAAGAGGGCAGCACTGCGGAGATCGATGAAACCACCGTGGCGTATCACTTCCATGAGCCGCTCGGCGTGGTTGGGCAGATCATTCCGTGGAACTTCCCGCTGTTAATGGCGGCGTGGAAACTGGCGCCGGCGCTGGCGGCGGGGAACTGTGTGGTGCTGAAACCGGCGGAACAGACGCCGCTGGGCATTACGCTGCTGATGGAGGTGATTGGCGATCTGTTCCCGGCTGGCGTGTTGAATGTGGTGCAGGGCTTTGGTCGTGAAGCGGGTGAAGCGCTGGCGACCAGCAAACGCATCGCTAAAATCGCCTTTACCGGTTCAACGCCGGTGGGTCGTCACATCATGGCCTGTGCCGCCGAAAACATCATTCCCTGCACCGTCGAGCTGGGCGGCAAGTCGCCGAATATCTACTTTGCCGATGTAATGGACGGCGAGGATGAGTTTATTGAGAAAGCGGTGGAAGGGTTAGTGCTCGGTTTCTTCAATCAGGGCGAAGTCTGTACCTGTCCGTCACGCGCGTTGATTCACGAATCGATCTATCAACCCTTTATGGATCGCGTGATGGCAAAGGTGGCGAATATCCGTCGTGGCGATCCACTAGATAGCGACACCATGATTGGCGCGCAGGCTTCACGCCAGCAATTCGATAAAATCCTGTCGTATATCAACATCGCTCGCGACGAAGGCGGGCAGATTCTCACCGGTGGCGATCGCGCCAGCATGGCCACCGAGCTGAATGATGGATTCTACATTCAGCCGACCTTAATCAAAGGAACCAACCAGATGCGTTGTTTCCAGGAGGAGATTTTTGGCCCGGTGATTGGTGTTACCACCTTTAAGGATGAGGCAGAAGCGCTCGCCATCGCCAACGAAACCCAGTTCGGTCTTGGTGCGGGCGTGTGGACGCGCGACACCAATCTGGCTTATCGCATGGGACGCGGCATTAAAGCCGGTCGCGTCTGGACCAACTGCTATCACATCTATCCCGCTCACGCGGCATTCGGCGGCTACAAGCAATCGGGGGTGGGCCGTGAGACGCACAAGATGGCGCTCAGCGCCTATCAACAAACCAAAAATCTGCTGGTTAGCTATGGCACCGCGCCTTTGGGCCTGTTCTGAGTCCGCATCCGATCAAATGGAGAGTGAAAGATGAATATGCAAATCAAAACCACCATGAAAGCCGCCGTTGTGAAGGCTTTTGGTGAACCGTTAGTGATTGAGCAGGTGCCGGTGCCGCAGGTCGGGCCGGGGCAGATTTTGGTGAAAATCGCGGCGACCGGCGTATGCCATACCGATCTCCACGCCGCCGAAGGCGACTGGCCGATTAAACCTAATCCGCCATTTATTCCGGGCCACGAAGGTGTTGGCCAGGTGGTTGCATTGGGCGAGGGCGTTAAGCACCTGAAAATGGGCGATCGCGTCGGTGTGCCATGGCTCTATTCGGCGTGCGGTCACTGCGAACACTGTCTCGATAGCTGGGAAACGCTGTGTCTGTCGCAGCAAAATGCCGGTTACTCAGTGAATGGCAGCTTCGCGGAATACTGCCTCGCCGATGCCAACTATGTCGGCATCATTCCGGATAACGTCGATTACAACGAAATCGCGCCAATCCTCTGTGCGGGCGTTACCGTGTATAAAGGGCTGAAAATGACCGATACCAAACCTGGCGATTGGGTGGTGATTTCCGGTATCGGCGGCTTAGGGCATATGGCGGTGCAGTACGCGGTGGCGATGGGTCTGAACGTGGCGGCGGTGGATATCGATGATGAGAAGCTGGAGTTTGCTAAACGTCTCGGTGCCAGCGTGGTGGCGAATGCGAAAAATGTCGATCCGGCCAAGGTGTTCCAGGAGAGTTTTGGCGGTGCGCACGGCGTGCTGGTCACGGCGGTTTCACCAAAAGCGTTCGAACAGGCGATTGGTACGCTGCGTCGTGGCGGCACCATGGTGCTGAACGGTTTGCCGCCGGGCAAATTCGATCTGTCGATTTTCGATATGGTGTTGGACGGCATTACGGTGCGCGGTTCCATCGTCGGTACGCGCAAAGATCTGCAGGAAGCGCTGGATTTCGCCGGTCGTCACAAGGTGAAAGCCACCGTGGCGGTTGAACCGCTGACGAATATCAACGATATCTTCGCGCGTATGCACGCTGGCAAGATTGAAGGGCGTATTGTGGTGGATATGTCGCTGTAACAAAAAGCCCGACGCAGTGGTCGGGCTGGTCATTTAACAGCTGGCGAGCAGCGCTTCAAGTTCGACGCGGCTCGTCACTTTGCTGTCGATTTTGATGTAGGCACTTTTCTCTTCCGGCACGATAAACACCGACGCCACGCCGGGCTGCGCTTTTAAACGCTTCTCAAGGTTTGGCACCGCCAGCACCGCATCGCTGAGCATAATGCGCAGGCTGCTAACGTAAGGCGGTTCCTGCATCGACATTGCCACAAACAGCCAGGCAGCCGCGACGATCGCGCCGACCAGGAACACGGTTTGTGCATCTACATGACCATAGATCCATCCGCCCATGCTGCCGCCAATCGCCACGCCAATGAACTGGCTGGTGGAGTAAATGCCCATAGCGGTGCCTTTATAGCCCGGCGGCGACTCTTTACTGATCAGCGATGGCAGAATCGCTTCCATCAGGTTGAAGGCGAGGAAGAACAGCTGCACGCCAATCACCAGCGTCCAGAAGTGGCCTGCCGCGCCCCACAATACGATTTCCGCGATGATGATGATCGCCACGCAGCCAACGAACACGCGCTTCATGCGGCGCTTCACTTCGGCATAGATAATGAAAGGCACCACAGCGACAAACGCCACCAGCATGGTCACCAGATAAACTTTCCAGTGTTCTGCCGCCGGTAAACCGGCTTGTTCAAACTGTCCCGGCAGCGCCACGAAGCTCGACATCAACAGAATGTGCAGGCAGAGAATGCCGATATTCAGTTTTAACAGTTTTGGATTGGTCAGCACCGCACGGATGCTGCCTTTCACCATGCCGGACTCACGGTTCAATACATGATTTGGCGCATTCGGTACCACAAATAAGGTGATGACGATGCCCAGCGTCGCGAGGATGGCGATCATCCAGAACAGCGCGTGCAAGCCGAGCGCGTGGGTGACAATCGGGCCAACTACCATGGCAATGGCAAAGGTGACGCCAAAGCTGATGCCGATAAACGCCATCGCTTTGGTGCGGTTCTGTTCACGGGTTAAGTCCGACAGCAACGCCATTACCGCGGCGGCAATCGCGCCGGAACCTTGTAATGCGCGGCCTAAAATCACGCCCCAAATGGTGTCGGAGGTGGCGGCGATTACGCTGCCGAAAACGAACAGCAGCAGTCCGCCGACGATCAGTGGCTTACGGCCGACGCGATCGGAGAGCAGACCAAAGGGAATCTGGAAGATGGCTTGTGCCAAACCATAGATACCGATTGCTAGACCAATCAGTGTTTCACTGGCGCCCTGTAACGCCATGCCGTACGTGGTGAGTACCGGCAAGACCATAAACATTCCCAGCATGCGCAGGGAAAAAACGGTACCTAAACCCCATGTAGCGCGTAGCTCTACTGGCGTCATTTTATTGTCGTTCATGTTTACCTCAAAATTATACTGCGCCCATTTTAGGCAGCAGGGCAGGGCGGGTAAAACATTTGTTCTTAAGCAGTGGTAACAAAAAGAAAGGGCGCGAAATTCGCGCCCTTTCTGGTTTTGCGGAGCTGAATTACCAGACGTAAGTCAGCAAATCCTTCGACGCTGGCGTCATGAAATCAACCGACATCATCACGCTCAGGGCGGTGATAGCGACAATCGAGAACACAAACAGTTTACGTGCCCAAACTTTGTCGTTTGAGGTTTTGTAACCTGAAAGTGCCATGCCGAGCCACCACACGCTAACGGCTGCAGCCACCACCAGATATTTGTAGCCCGCGTAACCGCCAAGGGTCAGCATCAGCGTGGCAATCATGAACGCCAGGATATACAGCGTAATATGATTTTTTGCCACTGAGATGCCTTTCACCACCGGCAGAACCGGAATGTTGGCAGCCTGGTAATCTTTAAAGCGGAAGATGGCAATCGCATAGGAGTGCGGCATCTGCCACAGGCTAAAGATAGCCAGTAAAATCAACGCGCCAGCATCAAACTGGTTGGTCACTGCGCAGTAGCCAATCACCGGCGGCGCAGCGCCAGAGAGACTACCAATCAGCGTGCCGTAGACAGAGTTACGCTTCATATAGAGGCTGTAAACGCCTACGTAAACCACGAAGCCCATCACCGCCAGCCACATGGCCAGCGGGTTAGCGCCGAAATACAGCAACGCAAAGCCAGCAATACCCAATGCGGTTGCATAAACCAGGCTTACTTTCGCCGAGATCAGGCCTTTGACCAGAACACGGTTCCGCGTTCTCTCCATTTTGATGTCGATATCGCGGTCAATCACGTTGTTAAAAACACAACCTGATGCGACAACCAGCGATACGCCCACCAGCGAGGCGAGAAACAGGGTGTAATCAATGCTGCCTTTCGAAGCCAGCAGGAATCCACCGATCACAGAAATTAAATTGCCGAAAATAATTCCTGGTTTTGTTACTTGCAGGTATTGCTTAATCATTACGCGACTCTTTAGTGGGCCATCATGTTGTAGTTGAGGTTCCACATAATCCACAGTGAGCCTACAACAACAATCAAGATAATGAGTGCTGAGAAGACGATGGCCACCATGTTCCAGCCACCTTCTGATTTGCTGTCTAAGTGCAGGAAGTAGACGAGGTGAACCAGCACCTGAACTACCGCACACACCAGAACCACACCCAGAATAGTGCCGTGTGAAGCGCCGCCATCCATTACCATCCAGAACGGAATACCGGTCAGGATGATAGAGAGGACGAAGCCGATCATGTAAGACTTCACGCTACCGTGCGAAGCGCCATGTTCGTTAACAGAATGACTCATTACATGGCTCCCATCAGGTAGACAACGGTGAATACGCAGATCCAAACCACATCCAGGAAGTGCCAGAACAAGCTGAGGCACATGATACGGGTGCGGTTGGTTGCAGTCAGACCACGTTTAGAAATCTGGAACATCATCACTGCCATCCAGATCAGGCCAGAGGTCACGTGCAGACCGTGCGTGCCGACCAGCGTGAAGAACGCTGACAGGAAGCCGCTGCGATCGGGACCGAAGCCTTCTTTGATCAGGTGATGGAATTCATAGATTTCCATGCCGATAAAGCCAGCACCGAACAGGAAGGTCAACGCTAACCAGCTGATGACCGAACCTTTGTTCTGGTTGTTCATCGCAATCACTGCCATTCCATAAGTAATGGAGCTGAGCAGCAGCAGCGCGGTTTCGACCAGAACGAACGGCAGTTCGAAGATGTCTTTACCTGCCGGGCCACCGGCAGTGTTATTGACCATTACTGCATAGGTCGCAAACAGGGTTGCGAAGATAATGCAGTCACTCATCAGGTAGATCCAGAAGCCAAAGACTTTATTGGCTCCTGCATCGTGATGCCCATGCTCCGCATGGGCGTCGTGGTGGTGTTTTGCAGTTTCAGTTGACATTATTTCAGACCTGCTTTGCTGATTTCGTCAAAGTGCTTCTTCTCGATCTGCTCGACTTCAGCAACCGGCACGTAGTAATCCACGTCTTCATCGAAGCTCTTCACAATCCAGGTGACGATAGTACCCACGAAGGTGAGGCCAGCCAGCCACCAGATATGCCAGATCATGGCGAAACCGAAGACAGTCATCAGGGCCGCGATAACAACAGCTGCGCCGCTGTTTTTCGGCATATGAATTTCTTCATATTTTTCTGGCTGCTTGTACGCTTCGCCTTTCTCTTTCATTTCCCAGAACGCATCGCGCTCGTGGATATGCGGGATAACAGCAAAGTTGTAGAACGGCGGCGGTGAAGAGGTTGCCCACTCCAGCGTACGTCCACCCCACGGGTCACCGGTCAGATCGCGGTTCTGGTCGCGGTCACGCACAGAAACGTAGAACTGGGTAATCTGGCACAGAATACCGCAAGCGATCAGCGCCGCACCGCCAGCTGCAACCACCAGCAGTGAGTGGAACTGAGGATCGATGTCCTGGCTAATACGACGCGTCATACCCATGAAGCCCAGCGCATACAGCGGCATGAATGCCACGAAGAAGCCGATGATCCAGAACCAGAACGCGCGGATGCCCCATTTTTCATTCAGCGTGAAGCCGAATGCTTTCGGGAACCAGTAGGTCACGCCAGCCATACAACCGAACACCACACCACCGATAATCACGTTATGGAAGTGCGCGATCAGGAACAGGCTGTTGTGCAGAATGAAGTCCGCACCCGGAACCGCCAGCAGAACACCTGTCATACCACCAATCGAGAAGGTCACCAGGAAGCCGATGGTCCACAGCATCGCTGAGTGGAACTCAACGCGACCCTGATACATGGTGAACAGCCAGTTGAAGATTTTCACGCCGGTCGGGATAGCGATGATCATCGTCATGATACCGAAGAAGGCGTTTACGTTCGCGCCCGCACCCATGGTGAAGAAGTGGTGCAGCCAAACGATGAACGACAAGACGGTAATCGCGATGGTCGCCCACACCAGAGAGGTGTAACCGAACAGACGCTTTTTAGAGAAGGTAGCCGTGACTTCAGCAAAGACACCAAACACCGGCAGAACCAGGATGTACACTTCCGGGTGACCCCAGACCCAAATCAGGTTGACGTACATCATCATGTTACCGCCCATTTCATTGGTGAAGAAATGGAAGCCAAGGTAACGGTCAAGCGTCAACAGAGCCAGCGTAACGGTCAGTACCGGGAACGCAGCGATGATCAGGACGTTAGTACACAGTGATGCCCAGGTGAACACCGGCATTTTGAACAGGTCCATGCCCGGTGCACGCATCTTCAGAATGGTCACGAAGAAGTTGATACCGGTCAGTGTCGTACCGATACCGGACAGCTGGAGACTCCAGATCCAGTAATCGACCCCGACGCCAGGACTGTACTCCGCACCCGAAAGCGGCGGATAAGCCAACCAGCCGGTCTGTGCAAACTCGCCCACACCCAGAGAGATGTTCACCAGGATCACACCGATCGCGGTAAACCAGAAGCTCAGGTTGTTCAGGAACGGGAAGGCAACGTCACGTGCACCGATTTGCAGCGGTACCGCGATGTTCATCAGACCTACCACGAATGGCATCGCCACGAAGAAGATCATGATCACGCCGTGAGCGGTGAAGATCTGGTCGTAGTGGTGTGGCGGGAGTATGCCGGCTTCCCCAGCGGAAGCCATCACTTGTTGGGTACGCATCATTACCGCATCGGCAAAGCCGCGCAGCAACATGACGAACGCCATGATGATGTACATGATACCCAGTTTTTTGTGGTCGATGGAGGTGAACCATTCTGACCACAGGTACTGCCACTTACCAAAATAGGTAATCGCAGCAACCAGTGCCAGACCACCTAAGATGATAGCGGCGACCGTAACCACGATAATGGGTTCGTGGTATGGCACTGCATCCAGTGTTAATTTTCCGAACATCGTATTATTCCTCGGCTCCCGCGGAAGCGGCGTGACTCATGTCCATGCCTTTATGTTCTGGCATGTCCATCTTCCCGTGGCTCATCATGAACTTATCAATCACTTGCTTGAACAGTTCTGGATTTGCCGTTGAGAAATATTCCACCGGGTGATTTTCGCTTGGCGTGGCCAGTTTCTCGAAATCATCCATGGTGTTCAGCGCGTTAGGTGCCGCTTTAACTTTGGCAACCCACTGCTGGAATTCCGCATCGTCTTTAGTTGCAATGGCTTTGAACTTCATGCCAGAGAAACCACGACCACTGAAGTTCGCAGAGATACCGTCAAATGTTCCTGGCTCGTTGGCGATCAGATGCAGTTTGGTCTGCATACCGGCCATCGCGTAGATCTGGCTGCCGAGAGTAGGAATAAAGAAGGAGTTCATCACGGAGTTGGAGGTGATCTTGAAGTTCACCGGAGTGTTTGCCGGGAAGGCAATCTGGTTAACGGTTGCAATACCCTGTTCCGGGTAGATGAACAGCCATTTCCAGTCCAGTGCCACTACGTCGATCTCAACCGGTTTAACGTCAGAAACCAGCGGTTTGCTCGGCTCCAGCGCGTGGGTTGATTTCCAGGTCAAAACGCCGAGGAAGATAATGATCAGGATCGGAATGGTCCAGACCACGGCTTCCACTTTGTTCGAGTGTGACCAGTTAGGGCTATAAGTTGCGTTAGTATTGGTTGCCCGATATTTCCAGGCAAAGAATACTGCCATGAAGACTGCCGGGATAACGACGATCATCATCAAGCCGAAAGCTGTCAGAATCAACGAACGTTGCTCCAGTGCAATCTGTCCTTTGGGATTTAACAACGCACTATCGCAGCCACTGAGTAATACAGCGCCTGCAATTAATGACAAAATCCCCAAACTTTTATTGTATTTACTGAGTCTCATTTAACGACCTCAATGACAAAGGGCTCTATTGTCGTTTAAGTGTGCGCGCATTTTACGGGAAGGTTTATGCAGTGTAAACCAGCTTAAGGATGTGTCAGAAGGCTGTTGACACCTTTTGCTAAGGGTGTCACAGATGTTACGCAGGGTGACAAATTATTAACTGCGACAAGCAGTTGGCATCAATATAACAAAAACCAATGGTAGAAACCGCAGAAAAATCAGGGAAAGTATAAACCGTACTCTTAATACTCATTTATTTAACATTTCTGCATCATTTCAGCGATGTCTTTAATACAAAGTAATTGCGCACCGGATTTAAATATTCGCCAGCAGTTGTTAATTTAATGTTTCTAATTCGCTTTAAAAAAAATGCTATTGGTAAAATCGGCGACTGATATTTCTTAGCCGATTATTTCGTCACGAAAATTGGCTTACTTAACCCAGATTTTCCCGCGACGCTTTTTTAATGCCAAACTATCCAAAATAACCCCAAGTGCGACAGCCAACAGCGCGAATGCCATGCCGGCTTCAAACATCGGCGTGAGCAGCGCATTGATCTGCACAACTCCGCTGGCGTTGAGTGCTAATGCCAGCAGCCACAGTGCCAGCAAGCCGCAGCCGATGCTGAACAGACGCACCGTCCAGCGGTAACCTTGCGGCCACAAGCTGCGCATCACAAACTCCCCGCTCTGCTGCATGCTGTGCAAGGTACCGCGACACAGCCACAACAGCAGCAATCCCGGTACGCCAGCAAACACGGTGAAGGCATAGAAGGTCGGCCAGCCCCACAGTTCAACCAGCCAACCGGCAGCGGGACCGACGTAAACACGGCCCACGGCGGAGAGGGCAGAAAGCAGTGCGAACTGCGTTGCTGAGAAGGATTTGTTGCACAGCGTCATCAACAACGCGACAAAAGCCGCAGTGCCCATGCCGCCGCACAGATTTTCAATAAACACCGCGCTCGCCATGCTCCACAAGTGCGGTGGCGTCACCGCCAGCAACCAGTAAGCAAAGTTCGACACCGCTTGCAGTACGCCGAATATCATCAGGGCGCGGAACAAACTCAGGCGCTGCATTAGTACGCCGCCGTACAGTGCGCCGATGATGGTGGCCAAAAGGCCAAGCGTTTTGTTCACCAGACCGACATCGCCAGCGCTAAAACCGACGCCGCGAATAAGGAACGTGGTGGTGAGCGAGGCGGCAAACGCATCGCCGAGCTTATAAAGGATAATCAGCGTGATCAGCAGCCAGGCGTTATTACGCTGGAAAAAGTCTTTTAGCGGGAATGTCACGGCCTGGCGAAGCGAATGCGGTTCGCGCGCCGGCATCTCCGGCTCTTTCGCCAGCAAGGTGGCGATCAGGCCCGGCACCATCAGCAGCGCCATCAGCCAGTAAGTGGCTTGCCAGCCGAGATAGCGATCCGCTAACCACAGCGCCAGCCCGCCTGAAATCAACATCGCCAGACGATAGCCCAGAACGGTGATTGCCGCGCCGCTGCCGCGCTCTTCCGGCGGCAGCACATCGGTTTTCCAGGCATCAAACACGATATCCTGCGAGGCCGAACAGAAGGCAACCAGCACTGCGAGCGCGGCCAGCAGCGTCAAGTCACGCGATGGCTGCATAAAGCCCATGGCGATAATGCCGCCAATCAGCGCCAGCTGCGTGACCAGCAGCCAGCCGCGACGGCGACCAAGAAACGGTGGCGTATAGCGATCCATCATCGGCGACCACAGGAACTTAAACACGTAAGCCTGGCCGACAAGGGAGAAGAAACCGATGGTTTTCAGGTCAACATTCTCTACCGTCATCCACGCCTGTAACGTCCCGGCAGTTAACGCCAGCGGTAAGCCTGAGGCAAAACCCAGCAGCAGCAATACCGCCGCATTACGTTGGGTAAAAATACGCAGATAGTGAGATGTCATAGCCAACCTGAAATGAAGCCCGGCGAGGCGTCGCCGGGCAAATGACTGCGGAAATTAGCGGGCGTTCTGCTTGATGAAGTTGTGAACGCTGGTGTCCTGCGCCATATCAGCAATCACGTCACTCAGCGTTGAGTTAACCGCGTTGGTGATCTTCGCGTTGGTGGCGGTAAACGCGCCTTCTACGCTGTAAGTCTGGCGATAGTTTTTCACCTGCTTGTTACCGTTTTTCGCGGTGGCGATGATGGAGATATCTGCCTTGGTGGTGATGCTGTAGCGCACGTTGCCTTGTGTCACATCAGCGTACAGACCATTCACCACGATCTGCAGATCAACGGCACCGCTTGGGCCAATCATGTAGCCGCGCGACGTCATCTGCTTCTCTAACACTTCCTGCAGCAGGAAGCGCAGATCGCGGGAGGGTGTCAGCGTGATCAACTGACCATCACGGTTCACTTTTGCCAGCGCCTGATCGGAACGTTGATCGGCACCGTTAACGCTGATGGTGACGCCCATCAGGCTGGGATCTTGCTGCGGCAGTTGAATCTTCGGTTGAATATCCAACGTGGTGGTGTTGCTGGCACAGCCGGCCAAAATAAAAGCAGCCAGCAGAGGGAATAACAGTTTTTTCAACATACTCATTCTCGTTAGCATATGGGTTGGTTTGCAAAACTGCGGCCATCATAGCATTGCGCAGCGGTGAAAAAAGCCCCGGGCCAATGGAAATTGATTGTAAAGGCTTTTTTCGGACAGGATGAAACGCCAGCCGGTTGACCTGCGAGATAAGCAGGTTACTATGCGCAGCGCTGACGGATTTATTTACGGCCAAGCTGCGGAAGCGGTAAAAAACCTACTAATATTTAAACAGATGGGCACAGCGCTCGCCGGAAAGGAGTGTTAATCATGATTCGCGAACAAATAGAAGAAAAGTTGCGTAACGCTTTCGAACCTGCACATCTTGAAGTGCACGATGAAAGCTACCGTCATAACGTGCCCGCCGGTTCTGAAAGTCACTTTAAAGTGGTGATTGTCAGCGATCGATTTACCGGTCAGCGCTTTCTGCAACGTCATCGCGCTATTTATGGCGAACTGGCAACCGAATTGGCGGGCAGCGTACACGCGCTGGCACTGCATACTTACACACAAAAAGAGTGGGATGGATTGCAGGATACGGTTTTGGCTTCACCGAATTGTCGCGGTGCTGGCACGCTTGCCTGAATTCCCTACTTTCACATCTCCAAAAACGGCCTGCGGGCCGTTTTCATTTCATTTATTACACTCAAACGCGATCTACGGCGCAAAAAAGCAGCAAAACCGCTAAAAAGTGGTGAGTTTGCAGCCTCGACTCATTCCAGCGATGCCGCTATAATGCTGCGTCTATTTTTCCGGAATGTCTTCGGGACGCTTCTGGTGACAGGGATTAGGTTCTGCCTGCAGAGGCCGTCCCGGTTGTTGGATACGGCGCATTTTATGTGTGGTGTCTGAAGTTGACCGAGCACGTGATTTTTTGAGGTAACAAGATGACAGTTTCAGTAGAAACCACTCAGGGTCTGGGCCGTCGCATTTCGATTACTGTTGCAGCTGACAGCATCGAAAGCGCAGTGAAGAAAGAACTGGTGGAAGTGGCTAAGAAAGTCCGTATCGACGGTTTCCGTAAAGGCAAAGTGCCGGCACACATCATTTCTCAGCGCTACGGTGCTTCTGTTCGCCAGGACGTGCTGGGCGAGCTGATGACGCGCAACTTCGTTGACGCCATCATTAAAGAGAAAATCAATCCGGCTGGCGCACCAAACTATGTGCCGGGCGAATATAAAGAAGGCGAAGACTTCACCTACGCGGTAGAGTTCGAAGTGTATCCAGAAGTTGAGCTGAAAGGCCTGGACGCAATCGAAGTCGAGAAGCCAGTAGTCGAAGTGACTGACGCTGACGTTGATACCATGCTGGAAACCCTGCAGAAGCAGCAGGCGACCTGGAAAGAGAGCGATGCAGCAGCGACTGCTGAAGATCGCGCGACCATCGACTTCAGCGGTTCTGTTGACGGCGAAGAGTTTGAAGGCGGCAAAGCCTCTGACTTCGTGCTGGCAATGGGCCAGGGTCGTATGATCCCAGGCTTCGAAGAGGGCGTTGTTGGCCATAAAGCCGGCGAAACCTTCACTATCGACGTGAAATTCCCAGACGATTACCACGCAGAAAACCTGAAAGGTAAAGATGCGAAGTTCGACATCGTGCTGAAGAAAGTTGAAACCCGCGAACTGCCAGAGCTGACTGAAGAGTTCATCAAGCGCTTTGGCGTGGAAGATGGTTCAGTTGCCGGTCTGCGTGCAGAAGTGCGTAAGAACATGGAACGCGAGCTGAAAGGTGCTATCCGTAACCGCGTGAAGACGCAGGCAATCGACGGTCTGGTTAACGCCAACGACATCGACGTTCCGGTTGCACTGATCGACAGCGAAATCGACGTTCTGCGTCGTCAGGCTGCACAGCGTTTTGGTGGTAACGAGAAGCAAGCGCTGGAACTGCCACGTGAACTGTTCGAAGAGCAGGCTAAACGTCGCGTAGTGGTTGGTCTGCTGTTGGGCGAAGTGATTCGCATCAACGAACTGCAGGCTGATGAAGATCGCGTTAAGACGCTGATCGAAGAGATGGCTTCTGCGTACGAAGATCCGCAGGAAGTGATCGAGTTCTACAGCAAGAACAGCGAGCTGATGAACAACATGCGCAACGTGGCTCTGGAAGAGCAAGCGGTTGAAGCGGTACTGGCGAAAGCGAAAGTGACCGATAAAGCCACTAACTTCCAGGAACTGATGAACCAGACCTCTGCGGCCTGATTCATTCGTTAACCGTTAGTGCTAAGCCCGTGACTGAAAAGTCGCGGGCTTTTTCGTTTCTGGCGCTAAGTACACGGATTTGTCCTCTATTTGCTTAATTAATCGGCAAATTATCCGCTAAGCTCTTTTTCCGTGTTAGCGAATGGGCAAAAGGTTGTTATGCTTGAAACAACTGGGCAGCATCCCCAGATACAGGGAGAATGCATGAAAACAGTGAGACTGACTGATTAACCGGGTTGTTATTTCGGTTTGAGGCCGTGGCACGTAGCGTTTGCGCCTCGGCTTACGTAAAATCGGTACAGAATGTTGCCAATGAAATTTATCAGGAGACGGTAATGTCATACAGTGGCGATCGTGAATTTACTGCACCGCACATGGCGCTGGTGCCAATGGTGGTCGAACAAACCTCGCGCGGCGAGCGTTCTTACGACATCTACTCTCGCCTGCTCAAAGAGCGTGTGATCTTCCTGACCGGTCAGGTTGAAGATCATATGGCTAACCTGATCGTGGCGCAGATGCTGTTTCTGGAAGCTGAGAATCCTGAAAAAGACATTTACCTCTACATTAACTCGCCAGGCGGCGTGATTACTGCTGGAATGTCGATTTATGACACAATGAAGTTTATTAAGCCCGATGTCAGCACCATTTGTATGGGGCAGGCTTGTTCAATGGGTGCGTTCCTGCTGACCGCAGGCACCAAAGGCAAACGCTTCTGCTTGCCTAATTCACGTGTGATGATTCATCAGCCGTTGGGCGGCTATCAGGGCCAGGCGACGGATATCGAAATCCATGCGCGTGAAATTCTGAAAGTGAAGCAGCGCATGAATGAGTTAATGGCTGAGCACACGGGCAAATCGCTGGAAGAGATTGAACGCGACACCGAGCGCGATCGTTTCCTCTCTGCGAGCGAAGCGGTTGAGTATGGCTTAGTCGACTCAATCCTGACGCATCGCCAATAAGACACATCTGCTTGCCCCTTACGCTATAGTTAACGGGGAGCAGGCAGATGGGTTGAATGCATATCGGCCGTTGATGTACGGCCAGCGCCGTACAACAAATTTGGTCTGAGAAAGAAAAGAGGTTAGCTGATGACAGATAAGCGCAAAGACGGTTCAGGTAAGTTGCTGTACTGCTCTTTCTGCGGCAAAAGCCAGCATGAAGTCCGTAAGCTAATTGCCGGGCCGTCAGTGTACATTTGCGATGAGTGCGTTGATCTTTGCAACGACATTATTCGTGAAGAGATTAAGGAAGTTGCGCCGCATCGCGAGCGTAGCTCACTGCCGACGCCGCATGAAATCCGCCATCACCTTGATGATTATGTTATTGGTCAGGAAAGGGCGAAGAAAGTGTTGGCAGTAGCGGTATATAACCACTACAAACGCTTGCGTAATGGCGATACCAGCAACGGCATTGAACTGGGCAAAAGTAACATTTTGCTGATCGGTCCAACCGGTAGCGGTAAAACACTGTTGGCAGAAACGCTGGCGCGCTTGCTGGATGTGCCTTTCACCATGGCGGATGCCACCACGCTGACCGAAGCGGGTTACGTGGGTGAGGACGTTGAAAACATCATCCAGAAGCTGCTGCAGAAGTGTGATTACGATGTGCAGAAAGCGCAGCGCGGCATTGTCTACATCGATGAAATCGACAAGATTTCTCGTAAGTCTGACAACCCGTCGATCACACGTGACGTATCGGGCGAAGGCGTACAGCAAGCGCTGTTGAAATTGATTGAAGGTACCGTAGCTGCCGTACCGCCGCAGGGCGGACGCAAACATCCACAGCAGGAGTTCTTGCAGGTTGATACCTCCAAGAT
The DNA here is from genome assembly GCF_024506435.1 of Pantoea trifolii. NCBI lineage: Bacteria > Pseudomonadati > Pseudomonadota > Gammaproteobacteria > Enterobacterales > Erwiniaceae > Pantoea > Pantoea trifolii. The sequence goes on from NZ_JANIET010000001.1 coordinate 1,088,196, forward strand.
TCTGTTTATCTGTGGTGGCGCATTCGCCGGTCTCGATAAGGTGATTTCCCAGCGTGTTGAAACCGGATCCGGCATCGGCTTCGGCGCAACCGTGAAGGGCAAATCCCAGAAGGCGAGCGAAGGCGAATTGCTGTCGCAGGTTGAGCCAGAAGATTTGATCAAGTTTGGCTTGATTCCTGAGTTCATTGGTCGTCTGCCGGTTGTGGCGACGCTGAGCGAACTGAGTGAAGAAGCGCTGATTCAGATCCTGCGTGAGCCGAAGAACGCACTGACCAAACAGTATCAGGCGCTGTTCAATCTGGAAGGTGTGGAGCTGGAATTCCGTGACGAAGCCTTAACGGCGATCGCTAAAAAAGCGATGTCACGCAAAACCGGTGCGCGTGGTCTGCGTTCTATCGTTGAAGGTGCGCTACTTGAAACCATGTACGACCTGCCTTCAATGGATGACGTTGAAAAAGTAGTGATTGATGAGTCGGTGATTGAAGGACAATCTGAGCCGATGTTGATTTATGGAAAGCATGAAGCCCAGGCTTCTGGTGAATAAATAAACAATCGCACCACGTTGTTATCTTAAAAAAGGGGAAAAATCTTTCCCCTTTTGTTTTTCTCTCGCCAGTGACATTGAATGTCGTACAAGCATCCCCATATACTCAATATCCTGTGGGTTTAACTGCAAAACCTCTATTGCGCGGTACCCATCACCTGGCGGACATTAAACTAAGAGAGAGCTCTATGAATCCTGAGCGTTCTGAACGCATTGAAATCCCCGTGTTGCCGTTGCGCGACGTGGTGGTTTATCCGCACATGGTAATTCCGTTGTTTGTTGGTCGGGAAAAATCGATTCGGTGCCTCGAAGCCGCAATGGATCATGATAAAAAGATCATGCTGGTTGCACAGAAAGAGGCTTCAACGGATGAACCTGGCATTAACGATCTCTTCTCAGTAGGGACCGTCGCTTCTGTATTGCAGATGCTGAAACTTCCAGATGGCACGGTAAAAGTGCTGGTTGAAGGTTTACAACGCGCGCACATCACCACGCTGGCTGATAATGGCGACCATTTCGTTGCCCAGGCCGAATACCTTGTCTCGCCAGAAATTGAAGAGCGCGAGCAGGAAGTGCTGGTACGCACGGCCATCAACCAGTTTGAAGGCTACATCAAGCTCAATAAAAAAATCCCACCTGAGGTCTTAACCTCCCTCAACAGCATCGACGATGCGGCCCGTTTGGCCGATACCGTCGCAGCGCATATGCCGCTGAAACTGGCTGATAAACAGTCCGTGCTGGAGATGTCCGACGTCAATGAACGTCTGGAATATCTGATGGCGATGATGGAATCAGAAATCGATCTGCTGCAGGTTGAGAAGCGTATTCGCAACCGCGTTAAAAAGCAGATGGAGAAAAGCCAGCGTGAGTACTATCTGAATGAGCAAATGAAAGCCATTCAGAAAGAGCTGGGCGAAATGGATGATGCGCCGGATGAGTACGAGGCGCTGAAACGTAAGATTGAAGCGGCCAAAATGCCGACCGAAGCGCGTGAAAAAGCCGAAGCTGAGCTGCAGAAGCTGAAGATGATGTCGCCGATGTCTGCAGAAGCGACCGTGGTGCGTGGCTACATCGACTGGATGGTTCAGGTTCCGTGGGTGGCGCGCAGCAAGGTGAAAAAAGACCTGCGTAAAGCGCAGGAAACGTTGGATATCGACCATTACGGTCTGGAACGCGTCAAAGACCGCATCCTTGAGTATCTTGCGGTGCAGAGTCGCGTCAGCAAAATTAAAGGCCCAATTCTGTGCCTTGTTGGACCGCCAGGCGTGGGTAAAACCTCGCTGGGACAGTCGATTGCTAAAGCTACCGGACGTAAATACGTGCGTATGGCGCTGGGTGGCGTGCGTGATGAAGCGGAAATCCGCGGACATCGTCGTACCTACATCGGTTCTATGCCAGGCAAGCTGATCCAGAAAATGGCAAAAGTGGGCGTTAAAAACCCGCTGTTCCTGCTGGATGAGATCGACAAAATGTCTTCTGACATGCGTGGCGATCCGGCTTCAGCGCTGCTTGAGGTGCTGGATCCTGAGCAGAACATCGCGTTTAACGATCACTACCTGGAAGTGGATTACGATCTCTCTGACGTGATGTTCGTGGCGACTTCAAACTCCATGAACATCCCGGCGCCGTTGCTCGACCGTATGGAAGTGATTCGTCTCTCCGGTTATACCGAAGATGAAAAGCTGAACATCGCGAAGCAACATTTGCTGCCGAAGCAGATTGAACGCAATGCGCTGAAAGAGAAAGAGATCACCGTCGACGACAGCGCGATTGTTGGTATCATCCGCTACTACACCCGTGAAGCGGGCGTGCGTAGTCTGGAGCGCGAACTCTCCAAGCTGTGCCGTAAAGCAGTAAAAGCGCTGCTGATGGATAAGTCGAAAAAGCACATCGTGATCAATGGCGATAACCTTAAGGATTTCCTTGGCGTGCAGCGCTTTGATTATGGTCGCGCAGAGAGCGAAAGCCGTGTGGGTCAGGTGACCGGTCTGGCGTGGACGGAAGTGGGCGGCGATCTGCTGACCATCGAAACCGCCTGCGTGCCAGGTAAAGGTAAGCTGACGTATACCGGTTCGCTGGGCGAAGTGATGCAGGAATCGATTCAGGCGGCGCTGACTGTGGTGCGCGCGCGTGCAGAGAAACTGGGCATCAACGGTGATTTCTACGAGAAACGTGACATCCACGTGCACGTACCCGAAGGTGCGACGCCGAAAGATGGTCCGAGCGCCGGTATCGCCATGTGCACCGCGCTAGTGTCATGCTTAACCGGCAACCCGGTGCGTTCTGATGTGGCGATGACCGGTGAAATCACCCTGCGTGGCTTGGTTCTGCCGATTGGTGGCCTGAAAGAGAAGTTGCTCGCGGCACACCGTGGCGGCATCAAAACCGTGCTGATCCCGGACGAAAACAAGCGCGATTTGGAAGATATTCCACAGAACGTGATTGCCGATCTCGAGATTCATCCGGTGAAGCGTATTGAAGAAGTGCTGAACCTGGCACTGGAAAATGCGCCTTACGGCATGCAGGTTGCGACCGCAAAATAGTGATTAGCGACATAAACCGCTAAAAAGCGAAGCTGGCAGGCAAAATGGTGCTTGCCAGCTTTTTTTTGTGCCGCTAACTTAGTGGGCTGCTGGATCAACGATTGAGATGAATACCGTTGTTTCAGCTCCACAGGCTTGATATAACTGGCTGCGCGTTCGCACCGGGCGGGAAGCGCGGGTGCGATGTGAATAATAAAAGAGGGGATGAAGAGAGTGAATAAGTCACAGTTGATCGACAAAATTGCTGCAGATGCTGATATTTCTAAAGCAGCAGCGGGACGTGTTTTAGATGCATTCATGGACTCCGTTACCGAAGCTCTGAAAGGCGGAGATGAAGTGGCACTGGTTGGTTTCGGTACTTTCTCTGTACGTGAGCGTGCAGCTCGCACCGGCCGTAACCCACAAACGGGTAAAGAGCTCACCATTCCGGCTGGTAAAGTTCCGGGCTTCCGTGCAGGTAAAGCACTGAAAGATTCCGTCAATTAATGACCGCTGATACATCCATTGAAGCATTTTCTTCCGTGGATTGAGGACGCAAAAGCCGTTCTCATGTAACATACGGGCACATCATTTTTGATGTGCCTTTTTTATTCTTGATGCGCGACGATAGCCTTTGGTTGTTGTCTCCGCATGGTTGCCAACTGCCAGCCTGAACAGCAGTTGCACGATGATGACATCGTGTTAGAGCTTTACATTCACACTACAGCGGAGTGTTGTCATACCATGATGGACAATTTACGCGCGGCGTCGAATCATGTCGTGCTCAAGATTATTCTGGGATTGATCATCCTGTCTTTCGTACTCACCGGGGTGGGCAACTACCTGATCGGTGGCGGCGGTGATTATGCTGCCAAAGTGAACGGCCACGAGATCAGTCGTGCAGAGCTGGAGCAGGGTTTTAACAACGAGCGCAATCGTCAGCAGCAGATGCTGGGCGATCAGTTCTCGCAGTTAGCCAGCAACGAAGGCTATATGCAGCAGATGCGTCAGCAGGCGCTGTCGCAGCTGATTGATCAGGCGTTACTTGATCAGTACATCAAAGATCTGCACATCGGCATCAGCGATGATCAGGTAAAACAGGCGATCTTCAATCAGAAAGCTTTCCAGACCAACGGTAAATTCGACAACGCCAAATATAGCGGCCTGATCACCAGCATGGGCTTCACGGCTGATCAGTATGCTGAAGCGCTGCGCAAGCAGCTGGCGACGCAGCAGCTGATTAATGCGATTGCTAACACTGATTTCATGCTGAAAGGCGAAACCAGCAAGCTGGTGGATCTGGTGTCCCAGCAGCGTGAAGTGCGTCAGGCGGTGATTGATGTCAACGCGCTTGCGGCCAAACAAACGGTCAGCGACGACGAAGTCAGCCAGTATTACCAGCAGCATCAGAATAGCTTCATGGCGCCTGAGCAGTTCCGCGTGAGCTATATCAAAATGGATGCCGCAAGCATGCAGGAAACGGCCAGCGAAGCAGACATTCAGAGCTGGTACGATCAACACAAAGCGGATTATTCACAGCCACAGCGTAATCGCTACAGCGTGATTCAGACTAAGACGGAAGCCGATGCTAACGCCGTGGTTGATGCATTGAAGAAAGGCGAAGATTTCGCCGCGCTGGCGAAAAGCAAATCTATCGACCCAATCTCAGCCCGCAAAGGTGGCGATATGGGTTGGCTGGAGCCGAGCACCACGCCAGACGAGCTGAAAAACGCCAATCTGACGCAGAAAGGCCAGCTTTCCGGTGCCATCAAATCATCGGTTGGCTACCTCGTGGTGCGTCTGGATGATATTCAGCCGGAGCAGGTTAAACCGCTGGCCGATGTTCATGACATCGTTGCCGATAAAGTGAAGCAAGAGAAAGCGGTTGATGCCTTCTACAAAATTCAGCAGAAAGTGAGCGAAGCAGCCAGCAACGATAACGAATCGTTGGCCGGCGCGGCGCAGGCTTCCGGCCTGAAAGTGGTAGAAACCAATTGGATCACCCGCGATAACCTGCCAGACGAGTTGAACTTCGATCAGGTTAAGCAAGCCATCTTCAACGGTGGTTTAGTGGGCCAGAATGGTGCGCCGGGTAACAACTCCGACATCATCTCTGTGGATGGCGATCGTGCCTTTGTGCTGCGTATCAGCGAGCACAAACCGGAAGCGGTGAAGCCGTTGGATCAGGTGAAAGCGCAGATCGTCGACTCGCTGAAGCATGATAAAGCAACGCAGCAGGCAAAAGCGCAGGCAGACAAACTGCTGGCCGATTTGAAAGCCGGTAAAGCAGATGCACTGAAGGCTGCAGGCTTAACGCTCAGCGCCAGCAAATCGTTTGATCGCAATGCGCAGGATCCGGTGGCTCAGTCGGCCTTCAATCTGCCGCAACCTGCCGACAATAAACCGTCGTGGGGCGTGAGTGAAGATATGCAGGGCAATGTGGTGCTGATCGCGCTGGATAAAGTGAGCGCGGGCAACATGCCGCAGGCGCAGATCGATGAGATGGTGAAAGGCGTAACGCAAAATAACGCGCAAATTGCCTTTGAAGCGCTGCTGGAAAACCTGCGTAAAGAGGCGAAGATTAAGTACGGCGCCGCCGCACAAAACCAGTAAGCCTCACAAAAAAAGTTAAACCACTGCAATACCCGAAAGGCCGCTTATGCGGCCTTTTCCATTTCTGTGATTGTCCTTTTGAGCGTTGAATTGAGCTGTGACACCCTGCTGGTGCTGTCAAACACAAGGAGAAACACAGCATGGTGAAATCAACGTTTCAAGCTCTCTGCATTACGCTGGCGCTGGGCGGCGCAGTTTATACCACCGGACTGGCGGCTGCCGAAAGTCCCAGTGAAACGCAGGCGACGCAAGTCTCCACGCCAAACGAAGGACAGGTCAGCATCAATTCAGCCACAGCCGAACAGCTCGCAGCCGGTATGAACGGCATCGGACTGAAGAAAGCGCAGGCCATTGTCAGTTATCGCGAACAATACGGCCCGTTTACCGCCATTGAACAACTCAAGGAGGTGCCGGGTATCGGTAGCGCACTGATTGAGCGCAACAGCGCTCGGCTTAAACTGTGAAGCGTCTCGCGACTTTGAAGGATTGAAAAAGCCCGGATTCAGGCTGTGCTATGCTCAACAGGTCTTACCAGTTGTCATTCTCAGCCTGAACAGGAGCAATAATGCAAACCACAATTAAAGTGCGCGGTTATCATCTGGATGTTTATCAGCACGTGAATAACGCGCGCTATCTGGAGTTTCTGGAAGAGGCGCGCTGGCAGTGGCTGGAGGATGTCGATGCGTTTCATTGGCTGATGGAGCAGCAGCTGGCGTTTGTGGTGGTGAATATCAACATCAACTATCGTCGTCCGGCGGTATTGGGCGACGTACTGAACATTGAAAGTGAAGTATCTCAGCTCGGCGGTAAAAGCGGCATCATTACGCAGCGTGTCTTGCTGGCGAGTGATAATTCGGTGGTGTCGGATGCCGCACTGACCTTTGTCTGTATCGATTTGCGCACGCAAAAAGCGGTGCCGTTGGAAGGGGAGTTACACCAGCGTCTGGCATCGTTGATGGTCGAAAATGAATAACTGGCGCCGATGACGCCAGTTTACCCTGCGGTCTGAATCAGTTGAGGCCGCTTTTCTCTTTCATCGCTGCCATCACCGCTGACGCATTCGCCTGATAATCTGCCAGGCCACGGGCGCGTAGATGGCAGGCCGCGCATTCACCGCAACCATCACCTTTTACGCCGTTGTAGCAGGTAAGCGTTTCAGCGCGTACCAGCGGCAGCTGCTGCCAGTAATCGGCCAGCGCCCAGGTTTCGGCTTTGTTCAGCCACATCAGCGGCGTTTCAAAGCGAATATTGCGCGCCATGCCGAGGCTGACCGCGCTATTGAGTGCTTTAACAAACTCATCTCGGCAATCCGGATAGCCTGAGAAGTCGGTTTCGCATACGCCGGTGATCACCGCTTCAGCTTCCACCTGATAGGCATAAATGGATGCCAGCGTCAGGAACAGAATATTGCGGCCCGGCACAAAGGTGCTCGGCAAACCGCTGGCATTCGGATCGTAAGTTGGCACGGGAATGTTGTCGCGCGTCAGGCTGCTGACGGCTAACTCATTGAGCAGCGTAACGTCGAGCACTTTGTGCGCCCGTGCGCCAAGCTTGTGTGACAGTTCTGCCGCAACTTCGATCTCTTCACGATGGCGCTGGCCGTAATCAAAAGTAACGCAATGCACTTCATCATAGTGTTGCAGCGCCTGAATCAAACAGGTGGTGGAGTCTTGTCCGCCACTGAATACCACAACGGCTCGTTTCATTTTTTCTTCCCCAAAAATCAGTGCGCTTATGGTACTGGCTCGGACGCAGGCTGAACAGCGCTAGCTGTGGTTGGCGGCGGAATCCAGGCGCGGGTGAAATCAAACCAGCCCAGGCTATTCAGCTGGATGCCTTCCACGCCGGGCGGGGCAAATACCTGATAGCGATAGTTAAACAGCGGCAGTAAATGGCCGTCGCACATCAGCTGCTGAAACAGTTGCTGAGTCAGTTCGCTACGCTGCAATGCATCAGGCTGTTGGGCAATGGCGCTCAGCGGCGTTTGCAGGACCTGTTCGCGCAGCGGATGCCAGACCGGATCGTTCTCCAGCCAGTTCACCAGCGTAAACAGCGGTGCATCGCCAATCAGCCGATCGCCCATCACCACATCGGCCTCACTGAGATCGATATCGTCGCGCCAGCTTTTTACGTCATGGAAGACGCAGGTGAGGGTGCAGCCGTGTTGTGCCAGCAGTGGAATCAACGCCTGCGCCATCACATGCAGTTCGACCGGCAGGTGGTAATGCAGCGTTAGCGTCGGCGGCAGTGAAATTCTCTCTCTTACTGCGCGCGGTACCGGCCAGCCAGGCAGCAGTTCATGGCTCGGTGTAATCAACCCCTCATCCAGTGGCAATTGCTGAATCACGCCGCTGCGCTGAATCAGGGCAATCAGCGATTGGGCCTGTTCGGCACTGAAGTGCGCCGAGATGCGTGGCGCCAGATAGCAAAATCCCAGGCTGATACTGCGATCAACCGGACGCAGCGAACCGAGCTCGTCAGGATCGCCAATGGCGATTTGTACCGGATGGCTACAGCTGGTGCCGAGATCACGATCAAACAGCTGCGGCGTGATCCAGTATTCCATACGCTGGATCAATGGGCGCTGCAGATGCCAGCGCGCATGGCTCTCCAGCCGCACCATTTCGGCGGTGAAATGCGTGAGTTTCCACGGCCCGCTACCGACATCGGCGAATTCAGGATGAGGTAACAGACTGAATTGGTGCGCCAGCCGCTGCGGCAGCCAGTAATCGCTTTCACGCAGTTGTATGTGTATCGCCAGCGGATGCGGCGCTTCAATCCGTTCAATCGCTGCCAGCAGCCGCGAGCCGCGCGGGGATAGCATGATCTGCTGCAACTGCTCAACCAACTGCGCCGCCTGCACCGGTTCATCGTTGTGCCAGCTAAGCTGCGGGCGCAGCCAAAAGTACCAGTCACGGCCGCTGGCATCGTGCTGCCAATGGTGAGCGATATCGCCTTCAACATCGTTATCGCGAAAGCGCGTAAGCCCCGAGAAAACCTGGCGCGCCAGATGTTGCTCGGCGCGTCCGGTTAGCTGTAGCGGACGCAGCGGCTCCATCGCGCGGTAATAAGGAATGCGCAGCACCGGCGATTGATTCTGCCACTGACCGCCCATTAGCGGCCGCAACATTTTCACTAATCGCTCGGGATGCAGATCCAGCACCTGCAATGCCTGTACCGCCTCGCCAGCATCGAGTTGCTGCGTTAACAGCTGCTGGCGCAGCTGCTCCGGCGACACCAGGAAAGTCAGCTCGCCCTGTTTACCACGCCCGGATTCTCCGCGCCAGTTCAGCCAGCCGGCATCCTGCCACTGCCGCAGCAGCGTGCGCACATGGCGCTCGCTGCAAAAGCAGTGTTGCGCCATCGCAGCGACGCTGAGGCGTTGCGTTTCGCCGTGGCTAAGTTGCCACAGGCGCTGGAATTGATTAACCCGATGAAGTTCGCGCATCGCTAAACCCGGAACAGTTTTTTAAAAGTATTCACTATTAGTTCCGTAATTACCAGGCGATATTAACTGCCTCACTCAGACAGGAGAATTCGCATGGCTCGCCTCGCGGCATTTGATATGGATGGCACGCTGTTACTGCCTTCGCACCGGTTAGGAAATGAAACGCTGACAAGCCTGCATGCGTTGCATCAGCTCGGTGTTACGTTGGCGTTTGCCACCGGGCGTCATCTTATGGATATGCGGCGAGTACGCGAACAAATCACCTTGCCTGCGTGGCTGATTACCGGCAACGGCACGCGCATTCACGATCTTGTAGGCAACCAACTTTACGGCTGCGATTTATCGCCATCAGTGGCGGAAGAGGTGATTCATACCCATTGGCAAACGCCCGCCTCGATTCATATTTTCAATGATGAAGGCTGGTTTACCGATAAACCGCTGATCGGTGCGCTGGAAGCGCATGCGATGAGCGGCTTCCACTATCAGCTGCGTAATTTGCGTCAGATGTCGGCGCATGAAGTCACCAAAATCTGTTTTATTGCGCCGCATGAAATGTTGCAGGTGTTAAGAAGTGAATTGCAGGATGCGTTAGGCGATCGGGCTAACATTTGTTTCTCAGCCTGGGATTGCCTGGAAGTGTTGCCGGTTGATTGCCATAAAGGCGCGGCGTTGGGACGTCTGTGCCAGCATCTTTCGCTGTCGCTGGCGGAGTGTATGGCGTTTGGCGATGCCATGAACGATCGCGAAATGCTGGAGCGCGTTGGCAGCGGTTTCATTATGGGCAACGCCATGAATCAACTGAAAGCGTCGTTGCCCCATTTACCGATTATCGGACATTGCGAGACACAGGCGGTGTCTCACTACCTTAATCACTGGATGACCACACCACACCTCGATTATTCCCCCGAATGCTGAGGCTTACAGTGAACCGGACAGGACGTCCGGTTTTTTATTGCAGTTCCCGCACCCAAGGCGCAATTTCGCCGATATTCTGCTCTACCCACTGCGCATTGTAATAGGTGTCCGGATAGCGCTCACCGCTGTCACACAGCAATGTCACCAGAGAACCCTGCTCGCCGTTTTCCCGCATGCGTTTTGCCACTTGCATCATGCCCCAGAAGTTGGTGCCGGTTGAGGCGCCAGGACGACGTCCAAGCACCTTTTCCAACTGCAGCATCGCGGCGATGGTCGCGCCATCCGGCACTTTCATCATCTCGTCAATAACGTCGGGTAGAAACGACGGTTCGACGCGCGGACGGCCAATGCCTTCTATCAGGCTGCCGCGTTCGCTGCGCAACGTTTTGTCGCGGCTGTGCCAGTAGTCAAAGAACACCGAATGTTGCGGATCGACCACCAGCAGGCGCGTGTCATGGCCCTGATAGCGGATATAGCGGCCCAGCGTTGCCGAGGTGCCGCCGGTACCGGCGCTCATGATTACCGTATGCGGCACCGGGAACGGTTCGTGTGACATCTGGCGGAAAATGCTTTCGGCGATATTGTTGTTGCCGCGCCAGTCAGTGGCGCGCTCGGCGTAGGTGAACTGGTCCATAAAGTGGCCATTCAGCTCACGCGCTAAACGCTCGGATTCGCTGTACAGCTGGCAGGGATCGGCAACGAAATGGCACTCGCCACCGTAAAAACCAATCATCTCGATTTTGCGTTTTGCGGTGCTGGCCGGCATTACGGCGATAAACGGCAAACCAAGCAGGCGCGCGAAGTAAGCTTCCGATACCGCAGTACTGCCGGAAGAGGCTTCAATTATTGGCGTATTTTCGTGGATCCAGCCGTTCGCCAGACCATAGAGAAACAGGGAACGCGCCAGGCGATGTTTTAAGCTGCCGCTGGGATGCGTGCTTTCATCTTTGAGATAGAAGTGAATGCCAGGAAAATCATCCAGCTTAAAGCGGATCAAATGCGTATCCGCCGAGCGCTGAAAATCGGCGTTAATTTCATTGATGGCGTGGCGAACCCAGGGCGTTTGCATGTGGTATTTCCGTAATCATTATTGCGCACAGTGTAAGGCACTGGCAGGAAAAAGAGGTTGCTAAAACCGCGCTATAATGGCGAGATTAGAGAAAAATTTTCTCCCGGAGTGGCAAATGTTAGATAAAACTGACCGCACGTTGCTGGCAATACTGCAGCAGGATTGCACCTTGTCGCTGCAGACGTTGGCCGATGCGGTGAACCTCACCACCACGCCGTGCTGGAAACGCCTGAAAAAACTGGAAGATGATGGCATTATTCGTGCGCGCGTGGCGCTGGTGGACGGCGAAAAAATCGGTCTGTCTCTCACTGCCTTTATGTTTGTCAAAACCCAGCAGCACAGCAGCGAGTGGTTTAAGCAATTTGTCGCCGTGGTGCAGCAAATGCCGGAAGTGATGGCGTTTTATCGCATGGCGGGCGAGTACGATTATTTGCTGCGCATTCAGGTCGCGGACATGAAGAGTTATGACAGCTTTTATAAGCGTCTGGTGAACGGCGTGCCAGGACTGATGGATGTGACCTCCAGTTTTGCCATGGAAGAGATTAAATACACCACCGCCTTGCCGGTAGCGCCCTAGCGGGCACAGAAAGAGACACGCTTGTGCAATTATTCAGCCAGTTAAGTTGGTATTTCCTGCGCGAGTGGCGGCGATATCTGGGCGCCGTCAGCTTGCTGATCGTTATTGCCTTACTGCAATTACTGCCACCGCATGTGGTTGGCGTGATTGTCGACGGCGTTACCCAGCATGATTTAAGCGCCGGGCAGATCTTTATGTGGATCGGCGTGATGCTGGTGACGGCGGTGATCGTCTATCTGCTGCGCTATGTCTGGCGCGTGCTGCTGTTTGGCGCATCCTACCAATTAGCCGTTGAGCTACGTGAAGATTTCTATCGTCAACTTAGTCGTCAGCATCCGGCATTTTATCTGCGCCATCGCACTGGCGATCTGATTGCCCGCGCCACCAATGATGTGGATCGCGTGGTGTTTGCCGCCGGTGAAGGCGTGCTGACGTTGGTGGATTCGCTGGTGATGGGATTGGTGGTGCTGATTGTGATGAGCACCCAAATCAGCTGGGAACTGACGTTACTGGCGCTGATCCCGATGCCGATTATGGCCTTCGCCATTCAGAAAGATGGCGCACGCCTGCATCAGCGCTTCAAAGTGGCGCAGGCGGCGTTCTCCAGCCTGAACGATCAAACCCAGGAAAGCCTGACCAGCATTCGCATGATCAAAGCCTTTGGCCTCGAAGATCATCAGTCGCAGCAGTTTGCTGGCATCGCTGCCGATACCGGCAAGAAAAACCTGCATGTGGCGCGCGTGGATGCGCGTTTTGATCCGATCATTTATATCGCCGTTGGCTTCTCCAACCTGCTGGCGATTGCCGGTGGCGGCTGGATGGTGTGGAACGGCAGCTTGACGCTCGGGCAGCTTACCAGCTTTGTGATGTACCTCGGCCTGATGATTTGGCCGATGCTGGCGCTGGCGTGGATGATCAACATCGTTGAGCGCGGCAGTGCGGCGTGGAGTCGTATCCGCTCCTTGCTGGCGGAAGCACCTGCAGTTGAAGATGGCGCGCAAGTGTTGCCACCCGAACCTGGCGCAATGCAGGTTGCCATTCGTGAGTTTCGCTATCCGGCCAGTTCTGGTCCGGTGCTGAGCCATGTTAACTTCCAGCTAAAACCGGGCCAGATGCTCGGCTTATGCGGGCCAACCGGCTGCGGCAAGAGCACGCTGCTAAGCCTGATTCAGCGCCACTTCGACATCGATCAGGGCGATATTCGCTACCACAATACGCCGCTGCCGCAATTGCGACTCGATAGCTGGCGCAGTCGGTTGGCGGTGGTCAGCCAGACGCCGTTCCTGTTCTCCGACACCATCGCCGCCAATCTGGCGCTGGGTCGCCCGAATGCGACGCAGCAAGAGCTGGAGCGCGTGGCAAGCATGGCCTGCGTCCACGACGATATTCTGCGTCTGCCACAAGGTTATGAGACCGAAGTGGGCGAGCGCGGCGTGATGTTATCGGGCGGACAGAAGCAGCGCATTGCGATTGCACGCGCGCTGCTGCTGAATGCGGAAATCCTGATTCTGGATGATGCGCTGTCGGCGGTTGATGGTCGCACTGAACATGACATCCTGCATAACCTGCGCCAATGGGGCAAAGGGCGCACCTTGATTATCAGCGCGCATCGTCTTTCGGCGCTCACCGAAGCTAGCGAAATTCTGGTGCTGCAGCAGGGCGCCGTGGCGCAGCGTGGCGATCATGACACTTTGGCGGCCAAAGAGGGCTGGTATCGCGATATGTATCGTTATCAGCAGCTGGAAGCCGCGCTGGATGACGATGAAGTGGCAGAAGGAGCAAGCCGTGGCTAAATCACAACGTTTATGGCCGACGCTGAAACGTCTACTGGCGTATGGCAAACCGTGGCGTAAATCGCTGTGGCTGGCGGTCGGCATGCTGTGGATTGCTGCGGCGGCCGAAGTGACCGGGCCGGTGTTGGTGAGCTACTTCATCGATAATCTGGTGGCGAAACATCAGATGCCGTGGGGCATCGTCGCCAGCCTGCTGGTGGGCTTTATCCTGCTGCAATTGCTGGCTGCAGGTTTGCACTATTTTCAGGCATTGCTGTTTAACCGCGCGGCGATTGGCGTGGTGCAGCAATTGCGCGTAGACGTGATGAACGCGGCGTTGCGCCAGCCGCTTAGCGCCTTCGATACGCAGCCGGTCGGACAAATTATCTCGCGCGTTACCAATGACACCGAGGTGATCAAAGATCTCTACGTTACCGTGGTAGCAACGGTGTTGCGCGCCGCCGCGTTGATTGGTGCGATGCTGGTGGCGATGTTCTCCCTCGACTGGCGCATGGCGCTGGTGGCGATCGTAATTTTCCCGCTGGTGCTGACGGTGATGCTGATTTATCAGCGCTTCAGTACGCCGATTGCGCGTCGCGTGCGCAGCTATCTGGCGGACATCAACAACGGCTTTAATGAAGTGATCAACGGCATGAGCGTGATCCAGCAGTTCCGCCAGCAGGCGCGCTTTGGTGAGCGCATGGGCGAAGCCAGCCGTTCGCACTATCTGGCGCGGATGGAAACGCTGCGGCTGGATGGTTTTTTATTGCGCCCGTTGCTGAGTCTGTTTTCGGCCATGATTTTGTGCGGTTTGCTGATGCTGTTTAGCTTCGCCACGCCGGGCGTGTTTGAAGTTGGCGTGCTCTACGCCTTTATTACCTATCTTGGCCGCCTCAATGAACCGCTGATTGAACTCACCACGCAGCAGTCGATGCTGCAACAAGCGGTGGTGTCTGGCGAGCGCATCTTCGAACTGATGGATGCAGAGCAGCAAGGTTACGGCAGCGATATTCAGCCGCTGGCCTCGGGCAGCATTTCGCTGCGCGATGTGAGCTTTGCCTATCGCGATAATCGCGATGTGCTCAGCAACATCAATCTTGAAGTGCCCGCGCGTCATTTTGTTGCGCTGGTGGGGCATACCGGCAGCGGGAAAAGTACGCTGGCGAATTTGCTGATGGGCTATTACCCGGTGACGCGCGGCAGCATTGAGCTGGATGGTCGCCCGCTGCCCCAGCTGTCGCACGCCGCCTTACGTCAAAGCGTTGCGATGGTGCAACAGGATCCGGTGGTGCTGGCGGATTCGCTACTGGCCAACGTGCGCTTAGGGCGCGATATCCCGGAAGAGCAAGTGTGGCAGGCGCTGGAGACGGTACAGTTGGCACCGCTGGCGCGCAGCATGGCGGACGGCATCCATACGCGTTTAGGCGAGCAGGGCAATAATCTGTCGGTTGGGCAGAAACAGCTACTGGCGCTGGCGCGCGTGTTGGTGTCATTGCCGCAGATCCTGATCCTCGACGAAGCCACGGCCAATATCGATTCCGGTACGGAACAGGCGATTCAGCACGCGTTACGTGCACTACGCCAGCACAGCACGCTGGTGGTGATCGCGCATCGCCTTTCCACCATCACCGAAGCCGATCAGATTTTAGTGCTGCATCGCGGTCAGGTGGTGGAGCGCGGTACGCATGCTGAGCTGCTGGCCGAGCAGGGCCGCTACTGGCAGATGTATCAGCTGCAGCAGGCCGGCGATGAACTCGCGGCGGGCATCCCCGTACAAGCTGAAGGGTGAATTGCACCTTTTTTGCACAGTTTTATCGGAATGTTCTGTATTGATGCACTTCTTTGAGGCTTGAAGCACCAAAGAAGTGCAATATTGCAACACCTTTCCTACACCTCCTCCCCAATCTGCGCTCTGCTTCACATAACGAAGCGTGATGCAGCGCGCCTATGCTACTGACATTCCCCTTTTTTTACTTATGGCACAGCCTTTGCTTATATCCCTACGTGTCCGCGAAGACTCACTCAATTTCTTATCCGGAGGGGAACGTATGAAGCTGGTTACCGTGGTAATCAAACCATTTAAGCTGGAGGACGTGCGTGAAGCCTTATCCTCTATTGGCATTCAGGGACTGACAGTTACCGAGGTTAAAGGTTTCGGTCGCCAGAAAGGTCACGCAGAGCTTTATCGCGGTGCCGAGTACAGCGTTAACTTCCTGCCTAAAGTAAAAATTGATATCGCTATTGCGGACGACCAACTTGATGAAGTGGTCGATGTCATCAGCAAAGCCGCGTATACCGGCAAAATTGGCGACGGCAAGATTTTCGTCGCAGAACTGCAGCGCGTCATTCGTATTCGTACCGGCGAGACCGACGAAGCAGCACTGTAACTGGGGCTCTGAATTGTGATGGGATGGAA
The DNA here is from genome assembly GCF_024506435.1 of Pantoea trifolii. NCBI lineage: Bacteria > Pseudomonadati > Pseudomonadota > Gammaproteobacteria > Enterobacterales > Erwiniaceae > Pantoea > Pantoea trifolii. The sequence continues at coordinate 1,104,072 of NZ_JANIET010000001.1, forward strand.
AGAAATGAATAAACTGATAACGAAGTTGGGCCTCACCAGCCTTGCGCTGTTACCTTCTCTGGCGATGGCGGCAGCGCCTGCCGTCGCGGATAAAGCCGATAACGCCTTTATGATGATCTGTACCGCGCTGGTACTGTTTATGTCGATTCCAGGCATTGCGCTGTTCTACGGCGGTTTGATCCGCGGTAAGAACGTGCTGTCGATGTTGACGCAGGTGGCAGTGACCTTCTCGCTGGTGTGCGTGCTGTGGGTGATTTACGGCTACTCGCTGGCCTTCAGTGAAGGCAACTCCTTCTTCGGTAGCTTCCAGTGGGCGATGCTGAAAAATATTGAGCTGAAAGCGGTGATGGGCAGCTTCTATCAGTACATTCACGTCGCGTTCCAGGCTTCCTTCGCCTGTATCACCGTCGGTCTGATTGTCGGTGCGCTGGCTGAACGTATTCGCTTCTCCGCAGTACTGATTTTCGTGGTGGTTTGGCTGACGCTGGCTTATCTGCCAATCGCACATATGGTGTGGGCAGGTGGCTTGCTGGCGCAAGATGGCGCGCTCGACTTCGCGGGCGGCACCGTGGTTCACATCAACGCCGCCGTTGCTGGCCTGGTGGGTGCTTACCTGGTGGGCAAACGTGCTGGTTTCGGCAAAGAAGCCTTCAAACCACACAACCTGCCGATGGTGTTCCTTGGTACCGCGATTCTGTATGTGGGCTGGTTCGGCTTCAACGCCGGTTCTGCTTCCTCAGCTAACGAAATCGCTGCGCTGGCGTTCCTGAATACCGTAGTGGCTACGGCGGGTGCAGTCCTGTCGTGGGTGTTCGGCGAGTGGGCGGTACGTGGTAAACCTTCTCTGCTCGGTGCGTGTTCAGGCTTCATCGCTGGTCTGGTCGCGATTACCCCAGCTTGTGGTTATGTCGGTGTCGGCGGCGCGCTGATTATCGGTCTGGCGGGTGGTTTAGCCGGTCTGTGGGGCGTAACGACCCTGAAGAAATGGCTGCGTGTTGATGACCCATGTGATGTGTTCGGAGTGCACGGCGTGTGTGGCATCCTCGGTTGTATCCTGACCGGCGTGTTCGCCTCCTCTTCACTGGGCGGCGTAGGCTACGCAGAAGGCGTGACCATGGGCCATCAGGTTTGGATTCAGCTGTTCAGCGTGGGCGTAACCATCGTCTGGACTGCGGTTGTGGCCTTCATCGGCTTCAAACTGGCGGATATGATTGTTGGCCTGCGTGTTCCGGAAGATCAGGAACGTGAAGGTCTGGATGTGAACAGCCACGGCGAGAACGCTTACAACCAGTAACAGCCGGGCTGAAGAAGAGCAGTGCGCTAAAATTATAAAAAGCAGAAGGGGCGATAATATCGCCCCTTTTTTTATGCGTCGCGTTGGCGCATCACGCCTTCCTGTACCGTAGTCGCCACCAGTCGGCCATCCTGGGCATAAAACTCGCCACGCACAAAACCGCGCGCGCCCGAGGCGGAGGTGCTCACCACGCTGTACAGCAGCCATTCAGACAAGTCGAACGGGCGATGGAACCACATTGAGTGATCGATGGTGGCAACCTGCATATCGGCTTCGAGGAAGCCTTTACCGTGCGGCTGCAGCGCCACCGGCAGAAAGTTGAGATCCGAGGCATATCCCAAAAGGTATTGATGGATACGGCGATCGGTAGGTAACTCGCCGTTTGCACGAATCCACACCTGACGCAGCGGCTCATCGACATGGCCTTTTAGCGGGTTATGAATCTGTACCGGACGAATATCCAGCGGCCGCTCGGCGAGGAATTTTTCTTTCAGTTTGAGTGGCAGATGAGCGGCCAGCTTTTTTGCCAAATCCTGTTCCGATGGCAGATTATCTGGGCCCGGCACCTGCGGCATGCTGTTCTGGTGCTCGAAGCCGCTTTCAGGTGCCTGGAACGAGGCGGTCATGTAGAAGATCGGTTGGCCATTCTGTACCGCGCTGACGCGGCGTGCGCTGAAGCTTTTGCCGTCACGCAGCGTTTCGACATCGTAAATAATGGCTTTTTGGCTATCGCCTGGACGCAGAAAGTAGCTGTGGAAAGAGTGAATGATGCGCTCTTCCGGCACCGTTTGTTTCGCCGCATACAGCGCCTGGCCAACCACCTGACCACCAAACACCTGGCGCAGACCAAGATCTTCGCTCTGACCACGAAACAGGCCTTCTTCCAGTTTTTCCAGATTTAACAAATTAAGCAGGTTGTGCAGTGCCTGACTCATAGCGGATTCCTCAGCGTGACTAATCGCGTCAGTGTGAAAGATCCGACCAGTTTCCGTCAATGATTTTGCCGCTATTTCAGCGGGCTGGCGGAGGGTTTAGGCGCAATGCCGATATTTGTGCCAGAATTAAGGTCATTCGGCGGCTGAAAAGCTAAGCAATGAATTTACCGCCGACAATCATAGTGTTCATAAGGAGACGACATCGATGAAACTCTGGCAAGTTATTAGCGGTATGACCCTGGCTGCGGCGATTACCGGTTGTGCGGACCACAGTAAGCCGGTAGCCACACCTACACTCGGCTCAGCGGTAGCGGGGCAGCAGGCCGCCATTGCGCAGCCTAATGTTAGTGGTTCGGTGTATATCCGCCAGCGCATCGCGCTGCCACCGGATTCCGTGCTAACTGTGACGCTGTCTGATGCATCGCTGGCCGATGCGCCTTCGAAAGTGCTGTCGCAGCGCGTGGTGCGTACGGAAGGGAAACAGTCACCGTTCCAGTTTGTTCTGCCGTTCAATCCGGCTGACATCCAGCCGAACGCGCGCATTCTGTTAAGTGCGGCGATTTCAATTGATGGCAAGCTGGCGTTTATCACCGATACGGTGAAACCGGTGATTAATCAGGGCGGAACAAAAGCCGAACTGCTGTTGGTTCCTGTGACTAACGTCGCGATGCAAACCCAGCCGGGTGCCGCAACAACCGTGCCTTCGACTTCACCTACGCAGGTGACGCCATCGTCTTCGGTGCCGGCACCGACGAGTATGTAACTTCGATTGATGGGACGAGAGAGCGCCGGAAGTCATCATTGTTCCGTAAAGTCGCTGTCTCGTCCCTGATCGCTCGGCACACGCCATCCATGGCGTGTGACGCTTTACTCCACAACGATGACTTCCGGCGTGTTAAGTTCAGTGCGGTTTGTGGCGGGCTTGTGCGCGACATATCGCACCGCTAAATTTCCCAACGATACTTTTCCAGCTCAATCTCGCCAGCATCGCTCACTTCAATGCCTTCCGCTTCCAGCGCATCACGCTGACGAAACAGATCGTTGCCCTGCAGCGAAATCCTGCCGTGACGATTAATAACGCGAAACCAGGGTAACTTACTGCCTTCCGGCAAACGACGTAATACGCCACCTACCTGACGCGCCGCACGTGGCGATCCGGCCAGTTGTGCAACATCACCATAAGTGGTGACCTTTCCTGGCGGAATGGCTGCGACAATTTGCCACACGCGCTCGGAGAAATTGTTTTGGTCGCTCATATGCGCACCTATTTTCAGCAGGAAAGGGCAAACTTTAGCATGCAGAAGGGTAGACATCAGCGCATTGCTGTGTGCTTGTGCAAGAAACCAACGGTTGTCGGGCCTGCGCTTGCAATTGCCAGGGGCATACTTGATAATGCCTGCGCTCTCGAAATGAGGGCTTGTCAATGGGGGCCCTGTTGGTTCTCCCGCAATGCTAACTTGTGAACTCGGTCAGATCCGGAAGGAAGCAGCCGCAGCAGGCGACGCGTGTGCCGGGATGTAGCTGGCAGGGCCCCCACCATTTTGTACCCGCCTACTACTCCACAGAATTTTACGCACAGAGAAATCTGGCAATCCTTTGCCTGTGAATCAATCCTTGATTAATACGATGATGGTGCAGATCGGCTGTTAGGGGAAAAACTTAGCGGACGAACTTCCAGACAGAAACCGGTACTTTATCGTAAAGCTTATTCATGGTCAGTTCAGCCAGACGATGATCGGCTGCCGAATAGAATACCGCGAGTTCATTATCAGGTAATTCATACTTGTTTTTTTCGATAACCCGTTCAAGGGTATCTATTGAGCGACAGCGGCGCAGTCGCATCAAATAATCTGTTTTAGTTAAGGCTTGGTTGCTCATAAATAAACCGGTCTCAGTCTGGTGCTAAAAGGAATGGCTAGGTTGTTGGAGATAAGCGCACTCTTCGGCAAACAGATTAAATAAGCGTTTTGCTGAACGCTGCCACCGTTGTAGATCCTGAGTATTGATTCCATAGCTGCTGAACAGCATAAAGGTATCGTCAAGATATTCATCGATTTGCGTAATCAGGGCTTCATCTTCAACGTGCTTAATTTTGTAATTCATCGTGAAAGAAGCGATATGCTCAATCAAATCGTTGAGCTGTAAATTGCTTTCCGAAGTAGGATCATTAACCCAACCATGATGGCTATCAGTCAATGTCGCCATACTTTCGTCGAACAAGTTCTCACACAGGTATTTAAGCTGGGCAATATCATGCCGTTTCGGTGAGTATTCGTCCATCTTTTTCCCCTCCATAGCTAGCATAGTTACCGCAGCGCGGCGAGATTAGGAAAAGCTACCAGGAAGCGATCTTGAATAAAATTGAATTCAGCGACTCCTTAAATGTAATCCACAATCATTAGCTTTGCTCACCTCAATTACCAAATATTACAATTCGTCGGCAGGAGAGGGGCGCTCATTGTCAATCACTTCAAACACCAGCACGCCGGGCTGTACCTGAAACAGCACTTCTTCACGACGCTTAAACGTTTCATTTAAATCCAGGCAAGGATTAAATAAATTCCAGCTGAAATCGTAAAGCATTTTAAATCGATTGTTGTTGGTTGGTTGAATAGAAATAATCTGGAAGCTCTCGGGAACTAATTGCGCGTTTTGAGAATACCACTGTAAATCACCGGCTAATGCCTCGGCTATTTTGAGAATATTCCCCTGGATAATTCTTAGCAACTTTTCGCAATCGTCCTCATCCACAGCAATATCACAATGAATAATAGACGGCATTTTGTATCCAGTAAAAGAATGATGTTTCTATCATTGAGCTTAATGGGTGACATTGCAAGTCGCTAATAAAAAGAAAGAGTAATCGTTGTGATGGGTTTCATAACTCAATCATGGCGAAACGGCGAATTACAGCGGCTATCTTCATGAGCGATCAACTTTTGAAACACTTTTGCGCGGGCGCAACAGAGGAAGAGTCGGGTAGTATAATTGTTATGTTATAACATTAGTTGGTCGTTGAGTATGAAACACAGCGGTTTACTTCTTTCCCTTGGCGGCCGTTTGCTGGTTGCGCTGATGCTGATTGCGTTGTTGGCAGTAGCCTTATGGTGGGGCATGCAAAAATGATGCATTTCAACCGCTTACAAGCAGGTTATCAAGGCCGTGCGGTGACGCCTGTCGTTAATGGTGAGCTGGTAACGGGTAGCATGACCGCGTTAATTGGCGCTAACGGCACCGGCAAATCGACCTTACTGAAAACCATTGCCGGCTTACTGCCGCCCATTTCCGGCCGCTGTGAATTGCAGATCCCGCGCAAAGCGCTGGGCTGGTTACCACAACGCAGTGAACTCGAAACCCGCTTTCCTCTTACTGCTTATGAACTGGTGGCGATGGGCTGCTGGCCACGCTGCGGCTGGTTTGGTGGCATTAATCGCGCCTTACGCCTGGAAATCGATGCCGCGCTGGATGCGGTGCAAATGCGTGAGTTTGCCGATGCGCAGCCAGCCACGTTATCTGGCGGACAACTGCAGCGCGTGCTGTTCGCGCGCTTAATGCTGCAGCGCAGCCAGCTCTGGCTACTGGATGAACCTTTCAACGGCATTGATAGCCAAACCGTCACTTTACTGATGTCGATCCTCGAACAGCAACAGCAGGCGGGCACAACATTATTAGTGGTGCTACACGATCGGCCGCTGGTGGCGCGCTATTTTCAGGATGTGTTATCGCTCGATGACGCTGATTCCGCACAAACGCCAACGTTGCGTAGGGTAGCGTCGTGACATTACTTCAACCCTTTATCGAATTTGGTTTCATGCGCCGTGCATTGGTGGCCTGCGTTGCATTAGCGATTAGCGCCACACCGCTGGGCGTTTTCCTCTCCCTGCGCCGCATGAGTCTGGTCGGCGATGCGCTATCACATGCGGTATTACCCGGTGCGGCGATTGGATATCTGGTGTCGGGATTATCGCTGGTGGCGATGGGCATTGGCGGCCTGATTGCCGGTTTGGCGGTGGCGCTGCTCTCAGGCGCGGTCAGCCGTTACACGCACCTCAAAGAGGATGCCAGTTTCTCGGGCTTCTACCTGGGCTCTCTCGCACTCGGCGTCACGCTGGTATCATTGCGCGGTTCCAGCGTCGATCTACTCCACGTGTTATTTGGATCGCTGCTAGCCGTGGATAACGCGGCAATTCTGTTGGTTGGCGGCATTGCCGCTACCACTCTGCTGCTGCTGGCGGTGATCTTCCGTCCGCTAGTGATCGATGCCTTCGATCCCGATTTTCTGCGCGCACAGGGCAAATGGAGCGCACCGCTGGTGCACGGTCTGTTCCTGATGCTGGTGGTGCTAAATCTGGTGGCGGGCTTTCAGGTGCTGGGCACGCTGATGTCGGTGGGATTGATGATGTTGCCGGCCACCAGCGCACGCTTCTGGAGTCGCCATCTGGCTTGCATGCTCGGCATCGCCATGTTGCTGGCTATCGTCTCTGCGTTAATCGGCCTAATTCTTTCGTGGCATTTCTCGCTGCCGGCTGGACCGGCGGTGGTGCTGAGTGCTGCGGTGCTGTTTCTGCTTTCTGTTTTGACAGGACCATGTGGCGGCCTGTTGCGCCGTCGATAACGAAACCAATAAGGGGATATGAATGAAAAAGTTACCGCTGAGTCTGGCGATTGGCGCCATGCTGATTAGCCCACTGTCGCTGGCGAAGAGTGTTGATGTTGTGGCGAGCTTCACCGTGCTGGCGGATATCGTTAAACAGGTCGGTGGCGATCACGTCAACGTGAAATCGCTGGTCGGGCCGAATGGCGATCCGCACACCTTCGAACCGACGCCGCAGGATAGCCAGGCGCTGTCGAAAGCGGATGTGGTGTTTGTAAGCGGTTTGGGCATGGAAGGTTGGATGGATCGCCTGATCAGCGCGTCAGGTTATAAAGGCACCCTCGTCGTGGCCTCGAACGGCGTCAACACACGCAAGATGGAAGAGGACGGTAAAAGCGTCACCGATCCCCACGCGTGGAACAGCATGCAAAACGGTGTGATCTACGCCACCAATGTGATGAATGCGCTGATCAAAGCCGATCCTGAAGATGCGGCGGATATTCGTAAAAGCGGTGAAAGTTACATTCAGCAGCTGCAGAAGCTGGATAGCTGGGCGAAAACCGCCTTTGCTGAAGTACCGAAGAACAAGCGTAAGGTGCTGACCAGCCACGATGCCTTTGGCTACTTTGGCCAACGTTATGGCGTTAGTTTCCTTGCGCCAGTGGGCTTCTCGACTGAAGCGGAAGCCAGCGCCAGCGATGTGGCTTCGATCATCAAACAGCTGAAGGCCGAGCACATCAAAACCTACTTCATGGAGAATCAAACCGATCCGCGTCTGGTAAAACAGATTGCCAGCGAAACCGGCGCACAGCCGGGCGGGGAACTCTATCCGGAGGCCTTGTCGGAAGCGAATGGCCCGGCAGCGACCTATGTGGCCGCGTTCAAACATAATGTGGACGCCATTCTGCATAGCATGAAGTAAAAAAAGGCCGGGGAGCATCCCGGCCAATTATCACGACACTTTCCTACCTTTTTTTCTTTCTTCCCTGAACCGCCTTAAAGCGCGGGTTGGTTTTGCAAATCACATAGATGCGACCTTTACGACGCACGACTTTGCAATCTTTATGGCGCGTCTTGGCAGAGCGCAATGAACTCAATACCTGCATCTCTTCTCTCCAGCCTTACTTGTTGCGCGACAGGAAGCTGCCAAAACGCTGATTGAAGCGCGCGGTGCTGCCTTCTTTGGCGAAATCTTTCTGCTTGCCGGTGTAAAACACGTGAGATTTTGACGAGACATCCAGCGTGACATACGGCAGCACTTCACCTTCAAACTCAATGGTGCGCTCAGTCTTAATCGTGGAGCCGACTTTGAAGTATTCGTTGGCCGAGGTGTCGTGGAACACCACTGGGCGATAAAGGGGATGGATATTCGGTTTCATAGTCACCTCGTTATGTAATGTTATACTATAACAACATTATGAGCCCGAAAATGGCTGATTGCAACCGTGAAAAACACAGGGATTTTGGCGGGGCAGGGAAGCAGCAATAAAAAAGGCCGCATCAGCGGCCTTTTAGGGAAGGGTAGAACTTAGTGTTTGTGCTCTACCGGATGACCTTGTTCCAGGTCACCTTTGTTCTTACTGAAGCGGCGACGTACCACCACGAAGAACACCGGAACGAAGAAGATAGCCAGCGCGGTCGCTGTGACCATCCCGCCCATTACGCCGGTACCTACCGCGTTCTGTGCGCCAGAGCCCGCACCGGTGCTGATCGCCAGCGGCATTACGCCGAGGATAAAGGCGAGCGAGGTCATCAGAATCGGACGCAGACGCATACGGGATGCTTCCAGCGTTGATTCCACCAGCCCTTTGCCTTCCTTCTCCATCAAATCCTTGGCGAATTCGACGATCAGGATGGCGTTCTTCGCCGACAATCCTATGGTGGTCAACAAGCCCACCACAAAGTAGACGTCGTTACTCAAGCCACGCGCCGTGGTGAAGATCAGTGCGCCGACCACACCCAGCGGTACCACCAACATCACCGAGAACGGAATCGACCAGCTCTCATACAGCGCGGCCAGACACAGGAACACCACAATCAGCGAGATAGCGTACAGCGCCGGTGCCTGGTTACCTGACAAGCGTTCCTGATAGGACATGCCGGTCCAGTCGTAACCGATACCCGCAGGCAGTTTTCCTGCCAACTCCTCCATCAGGTTCATGGCATCACCGGAGCTCTTGCCCGGTGCTGCCTGGCCGAGAATCTCCATTGATGGCAAGCCGTTGTAACGCTCCAGACGTGGCGAGCCGTACTGCCACTTCGCCGAAGAGAAGGCGGAGAACGGAACCATGGTGCCGCCGCTGTTGCGCACGAACCACTTACTGATATCGTCCGGCAACATACGTGAATCGGCCTGGCCCATTACGTACACTTTCTTCACGCGACCGCGGTCGATGAAGTCGTTGACGTAAGAACCGCCCCATGCGGCGCCCAGCGTGGTGTTAATGTCTGACAGCGACACACCCAGCGCCTGCGCTTTTTCCTGATCGATAATCAGTTTGTACTGCGGCGTATCTTCCATACCGTTTGGACGCACGCCCACCAGCGTATCCGGATGCTGGGCAATCATGCCAAACAGCTGGTTACGCGCGGCGGTCAGCTTCTCGTGACCCAGGTTGCCCTGATCGGTCAGCATGAAGTCGAAGCCGGTGGCGTTACCCAGTTCGATAATCGCTGGCAGGTTGAACGGGAACACCATCGCATCTTTGATTTGACCGAGCGCCTGCATGGCACGACCGGCAATCGCAGGGACTTTCAGACTGGCATCGCCACGCTCATCCCACGGCTTGAGGCTGACGAACGCGATACCGGTGTTCTGTCCACGACCGGCAAAGCCGAAGCCGTTGACGGTAAACACCGAATTCACGCTGTCTTTCTCTTTAGTCAGGAAGTAATCCGTCACCTGATCCAGCACTTTCTGGGTACGTTCCTGGGTAGCACCAGCCGGCAGCTGCGCCTGCGCCAGTAACAGACCCTGATCCTCTTCCGGCAAGAATGAGGTCGGCAGTTTCAGGAACAGATACGCCATGCCGACCACGATCACCAGATAAATCAGCAGGTAACGACCGGTGCTGCGCACGATATGGCCCACACTATCAACATAGTGGTTGGTGCTCTTATCGAACACGCGGTTAAACCAACCGAAGAAACCGGTGGTTTTACCGTGAGTGCCTTTCGGAACGGGTTTCAGCAAGGTGGCACAAAGCGCAGGTGTCAGAATCAATGCCACCAGCACCGACAGCGCCATCGCGGAAACGATGGTGATCGAGAACTGGCGATAGATGACACCGGTTGAACCGCCGAAGAATGCCATCGGGATAAATACCGCAGACAGCACCAACGCGATACCGACCAACGCGCCCTGGATCTGCTCCATCGAACGTTTGGTGGCCTCTTTCGGCGGCAAGCCTTCTTCCGCCATCACACGCTCAACGTTCTCGACCACCACGATGGCGTCATCCACCAGCAGGCCGATGGCGAGCACCATCCCGAACATCGTCAGGGTGTTTATCGAGTAGCCAAAGGCACTGATGATCGCAAAGGTTCCGAGTAAAACTACCGGCACGGCAATGGTAGGAATCAGCGTTGCGCGGAAGTTTTGCAGGAACAGATACATCACCAGGAACACCAGCACGATCGCTTCAAACAGCGTTTTCACCACTTCGAAAATCGAAATTTTCACGAACGGCGTGGTGTCGTACGGATAAACCGTTTTCATGCCTGACGGGAAGAACGGTTGCAGTTTTGCCAGCTCAGCTTTTACCGCATCGGCGGTATCCAGCGCGTTAGCGCCCGTTGCCAGTTTGATACCGATACCAGAAGCGGGCTTGCCATTATAACGCGCGATGATCTCGTAGTTTTCACCACCGAGTTCAATCTTCGCCACGTCACGCAGGCGCACCTGAGAACCATCCTGATTCACTTTCAACAAGATCTTACCGAACTCATCTGTTGAAGTCAGACGGGTTTGCGCAATGATCGAGGCATTAAGCTGTTGACCGGGCACAGGTGGCGTACCACCCAGTTGGCCAGCAGCAATTTGGGTGTTCTGGACTTTCAACGCGCTGATGACATCCACTGGCGTCAGTGAATAGTTATTCAGCTTGTGCGGGTCCAGCCAGATACGCATGGCATATTGCGCACCAAACACCTGTGTATCACCCACGCCCGGCATACGGCTGACCGGATCTTTGATGTTAGAGGCAACATAGTCAGAAATATCATTCTGCGTCATGGTGCCGTCATCGCTGACGAAACCCGCCACCATCAGGAAGCTACTGGAAGATTTCTTAACCTGAATCCCCTGTTGCTGCACTTCTTGTGGCAATAACGGCGTGGCCAGCTGCAGTTTGTTCTGCACCTGAACCTGCGCGATATCTGCGTCAGTACCGGATTGGAAGGTCAGTGTCAGCGTCAATGTGCCCGACGAATCACTGCTCGATGACATATACATCAGGCCATCGATACCGTTCATGTTTTGCTCGATGACCTGCGTCACCGAATCTTGCAGCGTTTTCGCATCAGCACCCGGATAGGTCGCCTGGATTTCAACTGCCGGCGGCGCAACATTGGGATATTGCTCAATCGGCAGACTGATAATCGATAGCACACCAACCAACATGATGATGATGGCGAGCACCCACGCAAAAATGGGGCGATCAATAAAGAACTTAGCCATGTATCAGTGGCTCCTGTTATGACGATGATTTAGCAGACGGTGATTCTGGTGCAGCTTTGGCATCATCGGAGACTTCTTGTGGCGTCACCTGCGCACCCGGTTTGGCGCGCTGGATACCGGTGGTGATCACCCGATCGCCTGCTTTAAGACCTTCCGTTACCAGCCATTTGTCACCAAATGCCTGATTAGCGGTAATATTGCGAGATTCCACTTTATTATCCGCGCCTACGACCATCGCCGTTGCCTGACCGGTTGGGGTACGCGTTACGCCCTGTTGCGGTACCAGCAATGCGGTTGGATTGGTGCCTTCATCCAGACGTGCGCGCACAAACATACCTGGCAGCAGGCGATTGTCCGGATTCGGGAAGATGGCACGCAGCGTGATTGAACCGGTGGTTTCATCCACGCTCACATCAGAGAATTCCAATGTGCCTGTTTGCGGGTATGCGTTACCGTTTTGCATTAGCAGGGTGACGTTGGCCTTACCGTCGTTCTGTTTCAGCTGACCGGATTCCAGTTCTGCGCGCAAACGCAGGAATTCATCACTGGATTGGGTCACGTCGACATACATAGGATCGAGCTGTTGCACGGTGGCCAGCGCGGTAGTTTGCCCATTTGAAACCAGCGCACCTTCGGTGACTGACGATTTACCAATACGACCGCTGATGGGCGAGGTCACTTTGGTATACGCCAGATTGATGCGCGCGGTTTCGACGTTGGCACGCGCAGCCTGAGCGGCTGCAGCCGTTTGGGCTGCTGTGCCTGCGGCGGTGTCGTAATCCTGCTGACTGATGTACTTAGTACCCAGCAGCGGCTTGTAGCGCGTGATGGTTAACTGCGCCACACGAGCATTGGCTTCAGCCTGGGCTAAATCCGCTTTAGCACTGTCGTAGGCCGCCTGATAGGTGGCAGGATCGATCTGATACAGCGACTGACCGGCTTTTACATCACTACCTTCAACAAAATTACGTTTGAGAATAATCCCTGACACCTGAGGGCGAACTTCCGCAACGCGGAAAGCCGAGGTACGGCCCGGCAGCTCAGTGGTAATTTGCAATGGTTCGTTTTTTAACGTCACAACACCCACTTCTGGGGGCTGCTGCTGGGCGGCTTGCTGGGATTTATTATCATCACATCCTGTTAACAAAAAGCTGCCTGAAAGCATCAGGACGGCCGCCAGAGGCGCTAATCCTCTGTTTTTATTCATAAATAAACCTCTAGTGTCCGATATCAAATGATCAATGGATCACAAACCGATAAACCCATTGCTGCGTTAAAACACGGGTCGTGCTATGGTACATACATTCACAAATGTATGTAAACTTACAAGTTTGTAAAAAAAGCCCAGCATGGCACGAAAAACCAAAGCGCAAGCTCTTGAAACACGGCATCAAATTCTTGACGCCGCATTAGCACACTTTTCCGAACATGGTGTGGCCGCCACGTCTCTGGCGGATATCGCAACAGCGGCCGGCGTCACGCGCGGGGCTATCTACTGGCATTTCAAAAACAAAGCCGATCTCTTACATGAAATCTGGCTACGTTGTGACGCTGGGCTGGACGATGTGGAACTTGAGTATCAGACAAAATACCCGGGTGATCCACTTTCTGTTGTACGTTCAATGTTGATCTATATCCTTGACGCCACAGCAAAGGATCCGCAAAGACGCGCATTAATGGAGATTATCTTCCACAAGTGTGAATTTGTTGGCGAAATGTCGACGTTACAGGATATGCGCCAAAGCTTACTGCTGGAGTGTTACGACCGCATTGAAGTGGTGTTGAAAGAGTGTATTGAGGTCGGTCAGCTGCCCAGCAACATCAACACGCGGCAGTCTGCACGCCTGATGTGCGGCTACATCAACGGCATGATGGAAAACTGGTTATTCAATCCGCAGGCTTATGATTTGGCTGCCGATGCGCCGCAGCTGGTGGATGCATTTTTGGATATGTTGCGCCTTAGTCCAACACTTACCACCGGGCCACGTTAAGCAGTATCTTCCGCCGCTTTCTTTTGTTGATAATCCCGCTGAACAATTGCCAGCGCGGCCAGCACGGTGGCGGTGGGAACACCATTCTCTTCAAGCAGTTGAATCAGATCGACGGCAAGCTTGATTTCGTCGGGTGCGCTGTCCAGTGACATGGTTTCTCCTAAATACGTAATTTCGACGCGACCAGCAGCATTAACAGTGCGCCCAGCAGCGCGCTGGCGAAACCGGCTGGATGTAAGGCGGCAAGATCGCCGGTGGTGAAGTAGGTGGCGATATAGCCGCCAATCAGCGCGCCAATCACCGCCAACACCAGCGTAGGCACAAAACCTCCCGGACGACCGGGAAAAATCACCCGCTTAAGCCAGCCTGCCGCTAAACCCATTACAATCCAAAAAACCAGCGTCATGATTTTTCTCCTTTTTTCACCGCTATGAGTATAGAGGAAAAAGCGCCGCGTTTAGCGTGGCATAGCCGGCAACTCCAGTTTGTAGATAGCGGCGCGGCAGCGTGCCAGGCGCTCCTGCAATTGATCAACTTCACGAATTAGCTGCTGCTGAACGCTGAGGGTTTCGGCGCGTGCCAGATGCAGCTCTCGCTCTTGAATCATCGCCAGTAAGCGCTTTTCGTAGCCTTGATACTCTTCACGTTTGGTCTGGCGTGCATCGACGCTTGGCCGCTCGCGCTTCACCCGCAGCTGTTGGCTTTGGCATTCGCGTTGCAGCGCGGCAATCTGATCCAGCACTTTCTCCGCCAGCCATTGACGCCGTGCCACATCGGTATCGGCTGCGGTTAACTGCGTAATATTGCCTTCCAGTTCGCGCAGATAATCCGCCAGACGCGTGCCGCTAGTGCGAAACAGTTGGGAATCAAAGCGCGGCTGACGACAGGCACCATCCGGCTGCTGTGCAATCTGCTGGCGCAGTAGATCTAACATGGCGTGGAGACGCTGCTGTGCGGGCGGTTGGGGCATCACTCTGTTTCCGACTGTGTTAACGTAAACGCTGTTTTGACTCATTCAGGCATCAGGCATGCAGCGCATTTTACTACTGAGCCTTGGCTGGCTGGCGATTGTGCTAGGCACGCTGGGCATTGTATTACCTTTATTACCCACGACGCCATTTGTGTTGCTGGCGGCCTGGTGTTTTGCCCGCTCGTCGCCGCGTTTCCACGATTGGCTGCTGTGGAAATCGCCGTTTGGCCGCTACATTCGTCACTGGCAGCAGCATCGTGCTATGCCACCCGGTGCCAAAATGCGCGCCATGCTGCTGATTGTGATTACCTTTTCGATCTCGATTTATCTGGTGAACCTGCTGTGGGTACGCATTCTGTTAGGCGCGATGCTGTGCATGCTGCTGCTTTATATGTGGCGCATTCCGGTCGTGGCCGAGGATATCAGCCCGCCACAACAGTAGCGTGAGGGTTGCATTTAGCCGGGTATTTGCATAGATTTGGGCATCTTCGTGCGTGGCTTCCCTTATAAACGACTTCGCTCAACCCGGTTTCCGGGGTTTGGCGCTAGAGAAGCTGCGCGTATTAGATATTTTCTCCAGGCGTAACATTTATGACCGCAACTGCGCAGCAGCTTGAACTCATCAAAAACAGCATTAAAAGCATTCCTGACTATCCGAAGCCGGGCATTCTGTTCCGTGACGTGACCAGTCTGATGGAAGATCCGCAGGCGTATGCCGCGTCGATCGCCATTCTGGTTGAGCGTTATCGTAACAAAGGCATCACCAAGGTGGTGGGAACGGAAGCGCGTGGCTTCCTGTTTGGCGCGCCGGTGGCGCTGGGTTTGGGCGTGGGTTTTGTGCCGGTGCGTAAGCCAGGCAAACTGCCGCGTGAAACCTTCAGCGAAAGCTATGAGCTGGAGTACGGCACCGATGCGCTGGAACTGCACAAAGATGCCATTAAGCCAGGCGATGTGGTGCTGGTGGTGGACGATCTGCTGGCAACCGGCGGTACGCTGGAAGCAACCGTGAAACTGATCCGCCGCGCCGGTGGTGAAGTGAAAGACGCCGCATTCGTGATTAATCTGTTTGACCTGACCGGCGAAGCCCGCCTGACCGCCATGGGCGTCGAGTGCTTCAGCCTGGTGAATTTCCCCGGCCACTAAGGCCTGCGCGCTCCGCTGTACGGCGGGGCGCCACCTCTGCAAAGTTAGTGGTTGCTGATCCGCTGGTGGCTGTTAAACTACTGCCAAAATAAACAGGGTTTGCGAAGCTGCATTTTCTCCCTTCTCCCTAAATTCCAGTGATTGAATCCACATGAGCTATCAGGTACTTGCGCGAAAATGGCGTCCCCAGGCCTTCGCTGACGTAGTCGGTCAGGAACATGTGCTGACTGCGCTGGCCAACGGGTTGTCACTGGGACGAATCCATCATGCTTATCTCTTTTCTGGCACCCGCGGCGTGGGGAAAACCTCGATCGCCCGTCTGCTGGCGAAGGGCCTTAACTGTGAAACCGGCATCACCTCAACGCCGTGCGGACAATGCGACAACTGCCGCGAAATCGAGCAGGGCCGTTTTGTCGATCTGATTGAGATCGATGCCGCCTCACGCACCAAAGTTGAAGACACGCGCGATCTGCTCGATAACGTGCAGTACGCGCCGGCGCGCGGTCGCTTCAAGGTCTATCTGATCGATGAAGTGCACATGCTGTCGCGCCACAGCTTCAACGCGCTGCTGAAAACGCTGGAAGAGCCGCCATCACACGTTAAATTCCTATTGGCGACCACCGATCCGCAGAAGCTGCCGGTGACGATTCTGTCACGTTGCCTGCAATTCCATCTCAAGGCGCTCGACGTTGAGCAAATCCAGCAGCAGCTGGCGCATGTGTTGCAGCTGGAGCAGATTGCTGCCGAACCGCGTGCGCTGCATCTGTTGGCGCGCGCCGCTGACGGCAGTATGCGCGATGCGCTCAGCCTGACCGACCAGGCGATTGCCATGGGGCAGGGCAGCGTAACGCGTGACACCGTGGCACAAATGCTCGGCACGCTCGACGACGAACAGCCATTGGCGCTGATCGAAGCGCTGGTGGATGGCCAGGGCGAACAGGTAATGGCGCTGCTGAATCAGGCCGCGTCGCGCGGGGTGGAGTGGGAAGCGCTGTTGGTCGAGATGCTGCGTTTGCTGCACCGCATTGCGATGGTGCAGCTGTTACCGAGCTCGCTCAGCGAGGACGATCTTAGCCAGGCCGATCGCCTGCGCGAGTTAGCGCGCGTGCTGCCACCGGCTGACGTACAACTCTATTACCAAACGCTGTTGATGGGACGTAAAGATCTGCCGCTGGCACCGGATCGGCGCTTAGGCGTGGAGATGACGCTGCTGCGTGCGCTGGCCTTCCATCCGCAGGCGACGATTGCCGAGCCGGTGGCGCGTCCCACCTTGACGCCACAAGCTGCTCCGCAGGTTGCTGCACCACAAGCCGCACCAAAAACCGCGCCCGCACCGGCTGCGCAGCCGCAGATGGCACCGCCGAACCATGACGCGCCGCCAATGTCGGATGATTATCCGGATATGCAGCCAGCGCCCGACCCGTTACCTGACGCCACCAGCCAGTTGTTACAGGCGCGAACGCAGTTGCTGCGTCAGGGAGCCGGCAAAGCAAAAAAGAGTGAGCCGGCAGCGCGTTCCGCGCGGCCGGCGAATCCGGCGCTGGAACGACTCGCTAGCGTCACTGAACGTGTGCAACAACGTGCATCTGAACCCACGGTAAAAGCCCCGGCCAAACCGGAAGCCTATCGCTGGAAAACGCAGTTGCCGGTTGAGGTTAAAGCGGAGCCGGTGGCGACGCCAAAAGCCTTGCGTTCGGCACTTGAGCATGAGAAAACGCCAGAGCTGGCGCTACGTCTGGCGGAAGAAGCCCAGCAGCGCGATGCGTGGGCCGCAGAAATCGCCGGGCTGACGCTGCCGAAACTGGTGCAGCAAGTGGCGCTCAACGCGTGGAAAGAGGTGGGCGCAAATGGCATTACGCTGCATTTGCGCAGCAGCCAGCGCCATCTGAATTCTGCGTCGGCAAAGCAAGCGCTGGCGGACGCGCTGAGTCAGTCTGCCGGTCAGCCGGTTGAATTGACCATTATTGAAGACGATAATCCTACGGTATTGACGCCACTGGAGTGGCGTCAGGCCATTTATGAAGAGAAGCTGTCGCAGGCGCGGCAGTCGATCAGTAGCGATACCCATATTCAGACATTGCGTCGATTCTTCGATGCCGATTTGGATGAAGAGAGTATTCGACCGGTGTGAACATGCTGCCGCGCGTCAACTGCGCGCAGCCCCAGCAGAGAGAGAAAACTATGTTTGGTAAAGGCGGATTGGGCAACCTGATGAAACAGGCCCAGCAGATGCAAGACAAAATGGCCAAAGTTCAGGAAGAGATCGCCGCGATCGAAGTGACCGGTGAATCAGGTGCTGGCTTGGTTAAAGTAACCATCAACGGTGCGCACAACTGCCGTCGTGTCGAAGTCGATCCTAGCTTGCTGGAAGATGACAAAGACATGCTGGAAGATCTTATTGCAGCGGCCTTCAACGATGCGGCACGCCGTATCGACGAAACGCAGAAAGAGAAGATGGCTGCGGTCTCTTCAGGTATGCAGCTGCCACCTGGCTTCAAGATGCCGTTCTGATGCAAACCAGTCCACTGCTTGAATCTTTGATGGAGTCGTTGCGCTGCCTGCCGGGCGTTGGCCCGAAGTCGGCGCAGCGCATGGCTTTTCAGCTGTTGCAGCGCGATCGTAGCGGTGGCATGCGTCTGGCGCAGGCGTTGACCCGCGCCATGTCGGAAATTGGCCACTGCGCTGATTGCCGTACCTTCACCGAGCAGGAAATCTGCACCATCTGCGCCAATCCGCGTCGTCAGCAAAACGGCCAGATTTGCGTGGTGGAAAGCCCGGCAGATATCCACGCCATTGAGCAGACCGGCCAGTTTGGCGGCCGCTACTTTGTGCTGATGGGCCACTTGTCACCGCTGGATGGCATTGGTCCACAGGATATCGGCCTGGATCGGCTGGAGCAGCGTCTCGAGCGCGAAACCTTAACCGAAGTGATCCTCGCCACCAATCCCACGGTGGAAGGGGAAGCCACGGCCAACTACATCGCCGAGCTGTGCGGACAATATGGCGTTGATGCCAGCCGCATTGCACACGGTGTGCCGGTGGGTGGTGAGCTGGAAATGGTCGATGGCACCACGCTGTCGCACTCGCTCGCTGGACGCCACAAGATTAATTTCTAATCACTTGCCGATGTCTTCGCAGACATCGGCTTGAAATCCTCTCCTTCATCCCCATTTCTCCTTCAACGTATCATCAACCCCGATTCAGTTGAGGTAGCAATGACCATGAAAGGACAAGAGACGCGTGGCTTCCAGTCAGAGGTAAAACAACTTCTGCACCTGATGATCCATTCGCTCTATTCAAATAAAGAGATTTTCCTGCGCGAGCTGATTTCCAACGCTTCAGATGCCGCCGACAAACTGCGCTTCCGCGCGCTGTCGACGCCCGATCTGTATGAAGGCGACGGCGACCTGCGCGTACGTATCTCGGTCAATCCGGAAAATCGCACGCTGACGCTCAGCGATAACGGCATCGGTATGCGCCGTGATGAGGTGATTGAGAACCTCGGCACCATCGCCAAATCCGGCACCAAATCCTTCCTCGAATCCATGGGCTCCGACCAGGCGAAAGACAGCCAGCTTATCGGCCAGTTCGGCGTGGGCTTCTACTCGGCGTTTATCGTGGCGGACAAAGTCACCGTGCGCACCCGCGCCGCAGGCGCGAAAGCGGATGAAGCGGTGTTCTGGGAATCGGCCGGCGAAGGCGAGTACACATTGGCGGAGATTGAGAAAGCCGATCGCGGTACCGAAATCACGCTGCACTTCCGTGAAGGCGAAGATGATTTCCTCGATGCGTGGCGCGTACGTAACGTGATCAGCAAATACTCCGATCACATCGCGCTGCCGGTTGAAATTGAAAACAAAGACGAAGAGAGCGACACCACCACCTGGGAAAAGATCAACAAAGCCCAGGCGCTGTGGACGCGTAACAAGTCAGAGATCAGCGACGACGAGTACAACGAGTTCTACAAACATATCGCCCATGATTTCAGCGATCCGGCGATCTGGAGCCACAACCGCGTGGAAGGTAAGCAGGAATACACCAGCTTGCTGTATCTGCCATCACGCGCGCCGTTTGACATGTTCAACCGCGACAGCAAGCACGGCCTGAAACTTTACGTGCAACGCGTGTTCATCATGGATGACGCTGAGCAGTTCATGCCGAACTACCTGCGCTTCGTGCGCGGCCTGATAGATTCCAACGATCTGCCGCTGAACGTATCGCGTGAAATCCTGCAGGACAGCCGCGTGACCCAGAGCCTGCGCGCCGCGCTGACCAAGCGTAGCCTGCAGATGCTGGAAAAACTGGCGAAAGACGACGCAGAGAAATATCAGCAGTTCTGGAAAGAGTTCGGTCTGGTGCTGAAAGAGGGCCCGGCGGAAGACAACGCTAACCAGCAACAGATTGCCAAGCTGCTGCGCTTTGCCACCAGCCAGAGCGAAGGCGCCGAGCAGAACGTTTCGCTCGACGACTACCTGACGCGCATGGTGGAAGGTCAGGATAAGATTTACTACATCACCGCCGACAGCTATGCCGCCGCGAAGAGCAGCCCGCATCTGGAACTGTTCCGCAAGAAAGGCATCGAGGTGCTGCTGCTCTCCGATCGCATCGACGAATGGATGATGAGCTACCTCACCGAGTTCGACGGCAAAACTTTCCAGTCAGTCAGCAAAGCGGATGATTCGCTGAGCAAACTGGCCGACGAAGAGACCGAAGAGCAGAAAGAAGCGGAGAAGGCGCTGGAGCCGTTTGTTGAGCGCGTGAAAACGCTGCTGGGCGAGCGTGTGAAAGAGGTGCGTCTGACGCATCGTCTCACCGATACGCCAGCGATCGTCACCACCGATGCCAACGAAATGACCACGCAGATGGCGAAGCTGTTTGCTGCTGCCGGTCAGGACGTGCCGGACGTGAAGTACATCTTCGAGATCAATCCGGATCACACGCTGGTGAAACGCGTGGCTGATACCCAGGACGAAACGCGCTTTGCCGAGTGGGTTGAGCTGCTGCTGGATCAGGCGCTGCTCGCCGAACGCGGTACGCTGGACGATCCCAACCAGTTCATCCGTCGCATGAACCAGTTGCTGACGGCGTAATCGCACCAAACCCGAAAGGTCGCCATTCATGGCGACCTTTTTTATATCTGCTGTTAAATCTGCGCCTGATCCCGCAACCAATCGCGAAACAACGTAATCTCCGCATCGTGCTGACGCGAAGTCTTGGTCATCATCAACGTGGCGCGATCGACGCGCACAAAGCCCAGCGGCGCGATCAAAGTGCCATCACTCAACTCCTGACGCACCAGCAAGCGTGGCGCCATAATCACGCCCAATCCGTTTCTCGCCGCCTGAATGGCTAACGTCAAATTATCGAAATGCTTGCCGATCCAGTAATTGCCGCGTACGCCGCTGGTTTTCGCCCATTCGGCCCACGCATGCAGCCGCGTATCGGCGTGCAGCAGCGGCAGCGAGGCGAGATCCTGCTCGCTCTGAAAACGGGCCGCAAACTGCGGGGCGCACAGCGGGCCGATGTAATCATCGCTGATCAAAGTGGTATCAATATCGTCATCCGGCGACTGCTCGGCGCTGAGAATCAGCACATCGGTGTGTTCGCTGCGCAGCTGGTCGATCTCCACCAGCGACTGAAACTGCACTTCGATATCGGGATAGCGCTGATAAAAGCTGGCAATACGCGGAATCAGCCATTGCGAGAGAAAGCTGGGCGCGCAGGAGACGTTAAGGTGATGGCGCATGCCGGTACGGATGCTTTCGCAGGTAGTGGAGAGTTCGCTAAAGGCTTTCTGACAGCTCACCAGCAAACGTTCACCGTGTGAGGTTAATTTGACGCGTCCATTGGTGCGCACAAACAGCGGCTTCCCCATCCAGCTCTCCAGCTGTCGAACCTGATGGCTAATGGCGCTATGGGTGACATGCAGACGTTCGGCCGCCAAGCTAAAACTGCTATACAGTGCCGCCTGGTGGAAATAGTGCAGTGCACGTAACGATGGAAGCGCGGTCATACTCGTCCCCTGTGTAAAAACCTAACAGGGATTGTCAGTTTATATCATTTTAATGTCCAGCCGCATTGGCCTAACCTTTCCCCCAGATTCTGGCGGGTTGACGGCTCCGGCTCTCTGTGTTTCACGCCGACTATCACCGCAGGCTTCACCTCCCACACACAGCACAATAATAAGAGACCTATCACGCGATGGCTCCACAACTTGCTATTGCCAGGACGGCGGCGGCGCGCGATAAGCTTCGCGGCTTGCTTTCCCGCCATTACCGGCTTGAAAATTACGATCTCTTCTTCGCTCCGTCTTTGCATATCTCACGGGTGCTGCTTTCCCAGCTGTTTCTCCGTCAGGAACAGTCGCGCAATCAAACGCGCTATGCCTCGCACCATCCGGTCAGCGAACTCAGCATACTGCCCACCTTGCCGATGACGGCGGGCAACATTGCATTGGTGGATCATGTCGATATGCAGCAAGGTCGGGTGCGGGCGCTAAGCGAATGCCAAAGCCACGGCGTTACCGATGCGTCGGAGTCATTTGCCACGCAGCTACATAAGCGGTTGGTGAGCGATGCGCGCCTGTTTGTTGCTCGCCTCGATCGCCACGCGGCGTTATGCGGCGATCTGGTGTTGATCGCGTTGCGCACCGCCGATTTCAGCACGTTGGTGCGCAGTGAACTGCGGCTGTTTGAGCAAGGATTGGCGCTCCGTGACGCACCCGAACAGGCACTGACGATGATCGGGGACAGCGAATGGCGTCCGTTCAATATTGCGATGGTGGAAAATATCGCACTCGACTCGCCCTTTATCCTGCACTCCATTCAGCAACCGGGTTTACCCTTCGCGCTTTTTCCGCTGCCGAACGGCCTGAATGCCAGTGAATTGCCGCAGGATATTCAGGTGCTGCCGCAACAGGCGCGTTTACGCTTGCGCGCCGACGTGCGTGGCGGCGTCAACAAACAGCAGAACGTCACGCTAACACTGAAAAAACGGCTCAAAGACGCGCTCATGCTTAGCCGTAATTCCTAAAAACAGGCACTCTGCTGGTATTTGCTGACAAAGCAGGTCAAAGTAGACCTTTCGTGACGAGCGCGCCCGTTTCCTTGTGGTGCGCGGGCCATAATGGTATGTTCTTCGCCTTCTCAGATTGAACAATGCGATTCGCAAGGGGAATTACGCAATGCGTATTATTCTGCTCGGAGCTCCGGGCGCAGGTAAAGGCACTCAGGCTCAATTCATCATGGAGAAATACGGTATTCCGCAAATCTCCACCGGTGACATGTTACGTGCGGCAGTCAAAGCAGGTACGGAACTGGGCCAACAGGCAAAAGCGATCATGGATGCCGGTAAACTGGTGACTGACGAGCTGGTGATTGCGCTGGTAAAAGAGCGTATCACTCAGGAAGACTGTAAAAACGGTTTTCTGCTCGATGGCTTCCCACGCACTATCCCGCAGGCTGACGCCATGAAAGAAGCGGGCATCAAGGTTGACTACGTGCTGGAGTTCGCTGTACCGGACGAGCTGATTGTGGATCGTATTGTTGGTCGTCGCGTTCATACGCCATCGGGCCGCGTGTATCACGTCACTTACAATCCACCGAAAGTGGAAGGTAAAGATGACCTGACCGGCGAAGAGCTGACCACACGTAAAGATGACCAGGAAGAGACCGTGCGTAAGCGTCTGGTGGAATACCATCAGCTGACCGCGCCGCTGATTGCCTACTATGGCAAAGAAGCGCAAGACGGCAACACCGAATATCACAAAATCGACGGCACGCGTCCTGTCGCTGAAGTGAGCACGCAATTGGCCACGATTCTCGGTTAATGCGTTGATGGGGCCGGTTGTCCGGCCCTTTTGCAGCAATTGCTTTCCCCTCCCTCGATTTCCGCTACAATTTCCCCCTGATTTTGCATTCGACCCATTCGTTTCGACATCAAGGAAATACCATGAGGCAAGAAAAGCCCGGGGTTTTGCTGGTTAACTTAGGCACACCAGACGCACCCACAACACCTGCGGTTAAACGCTATCTGAAACAATTCCTCGGCGATCCACGAGTGGTTGATACACCGCGCTTATTGTGGTGGCCGATTCTCAATTTCATCATCGTGCCTTTCCGCTCGCCACGCGTATCGAAACTTTATGCTTCCGTGTGGATGGATGAAGGTTCACCGCTGATGGTCTTCAGCAAGCGTCAGCGTGACGCATTGGCGCAGCGCCTCGATATGCCGGTTGAACTCGGTATGAGCTACGGCCAGCCAAGCCTCGACAGCGCGTTAAAACGCTTGCTGGATCAGGGCGTGACCAAACTCATCGTGCTGCCGCTCTATCCGCAGTTCTCCTGCTCGACGGTAGCCGCAGTCTGGGACGGCTTAGCCACCAGCTTCAAACCGTTGCGTTCGCTGCCGGAAGTGGCGTTTATCCGCGATTATGCGGAGCATCCGGCTTACATCGCCGCGCTGAAAGCCTCGGTTGAGCGCTCGTTTGCACTGCATGGCGAACCGGATCTGCTGGTGCTGTCGTATCACGGCATTCCACAGCGTTTCGCCAATGAAGGCGATGATTATCCGCTGCGCTGCAAAGACACCACCGATGCGCTGGCCGCGGCATTGGGTATTGCGCCGCACAAGATCATGATGACCTTCCAGTCGCGCTTTGGTCGCGAGCCGTGGCTGACGCCGTATACCGACGAAACCATGAAGAGTTTGCCGGCCAAAGGCATCAAGCACGTGCAGGTGATGAGTCCGGGCTTTGCGGCGGATTGCCTCGAAACGCTCGAGGAGATCAGCGGTGAAAACTGCGAGATTTTCCTGCATGCCGGCGGCGAAAAGTTCGAGTACATTCCAGCGCTCAACGACGATGCTGAGCACATTGAAATGATGGTGCAGCTGGTCAACGCGCGCCGTTAAGGGTGTGGCAGAGAGTGTGATATCATTCTCTGCCTGATTTTCCCTGACGGCACTCTCGATGAAATTTCCCGGCAAACGCAAATCCAAACACTATTTTCCCGTCAACGCGCGCGATCCGCTGCTGCAAGCCACGCAGCAAGAGCAGGAAGAGGGCAGTTGGGTGGTGGGTATCGACCAGACGCTGGTGGATATTGAAGCCAAAGTTGATGACGACTTTCTGCAGCGTTACGGCTTAAGCGCCGGTCACTCGCTGGTGATCGATGATGCTACCGCCGAAGCGCTCTACAACGAGCTGATGCGCGAAGCGCTTATCAGCCATCAATTTGCCGGTGGCACCATCGGAAATACCCTGCATAACTACTCGGTGCTGGCGGATGATCGCTCGGTGCTGCTCGGCGTGATGTGCAATAACATCCAGATCGGCGGCTACGCCTATCGCTACCTGTGCAACACCTCCAGCCGTATGGATCTGAACTTCCTGCAGGGCGTTGATGGCGCGATTGGCCGCTGCTTCACGCTGATTGGCGAGCAGGGCGAACGTACCTTCGCCATCAGCCCTGGCTTAATGAACCAGCTGCAGGCCAACAGCATTCCGGAAGAGGTGATTGCGGGCGCCTCGGCGCTGGTGCTGACTTCCTATCTGGTGCGCTGCCAGCCGGGCGAACCGATGCCGGAAGCCACCTTGCGCGCCATCGAATACGCCAAAAAACACAATGTGCCGGTGGTATTGACGCTCGGCACCAAATACGTGATTCAGGATAACCCGCAGTTCTGGCGCGATTTCCTGCGCGACCACGTCTCGATTGTGGCGATGAACGAAGAGGAAGCCTATGCGCTGACCGGTGAACAGGATCCGCTGCTGGCGTCAAATATGGCGCTGGATTGGGTGGATTTGGTGCTGTGTACCGCCGGGCCAACCGGTTTGTACATGGCCGGTTTCACCGAAGAAGAGTACAAACGCAAAACCAATCATCCGCTGCTGCCGGGCGCGCTGGCTGAGTTCAACCAATATGAATTTAGCCGCGCGATGCGCCACAAGGATTGCGATCAGCCGCTGCGCATCTTCTCGCATATCGCGCCTTATATGGGCGGACCAGAGAAGATCATGAACACCAACGGCGCGGGCGATGGTGCGCTGGCGGCGCTGCTGCACGACATCACCGCCAACAACTTCCACCGCCAAAAAGTACCTAACTCCAGCAAACACGGCCGCGCCTACCTGACCTATTCGTCACTGGCACAGGTGTGTAAATACGCGAACCGGGTAAGTTATCAGGTGCTGAACCAGCATTCCCCGCGTCTGACGCGCGGCCTGCCGGAGCGGGAAGACAGCTTAGAAGAGTCTTACTGGGACCGATAAAACGGAAGGTCGCCATTCATGGCGACCTTCTCAATGACCGCACTCACTTAAATCGGGCACTCACGCACAATCGGGTTCTGCGCAATCTCCTCTTCCAGCACATGCAACATGCTGTTGGCAATCTCACGCTCGCCCATCACCACGCGATTTGCGCCGCGCTCCATAATGTAGGTCACTTCGTCGTCATAATGCGCACGCGCAATAATCTCAATATCCGGGCGCTTCTCGCGCGCCGCCGTCACTACTTCACCGGCTTCGTAACCATTTGGAATAGTCAGCAGCAGCCAGCGGGCGCAGTCGAGGCGCGCTAATTCCATGGTATCAACGCGTGCTGCATTGCCCAGCACGGCTTTGATTCCCTGCTCGCGTAGTGCTTCAACGCGCGGGCGCGAGTTCTCCACCACCACCAGCGGTACATCCGCTTCCATCAGCTTTTGCCCCAGCAGGCTGCCGACGCGACCATAACCAACCAGCACCGCGTGATTGCAGATATCCACCGGAATCTGTTTCTCTTCTTCGATCGCTTCTTCCAGCGTCTGCTCTTCGATGGTCTCGGTTTTGTCGAGGTAGCGTTCCAGCATGCTAAACAGAATCGGATTAAGCATGATGGAGAGAATCGCCGCCGCCAGCACCAGATTGCGGCCTTCCTCGCTCAGCATGCCAAGCGAGATGCCGAGACCGGCCAGAATAAAGGCGAATTCACCAATCTGCGCCAGGCTCACCGAAATGGTCATCGCGGTACGACGTGAATGGCCAAGCAGCGTTACCAGTAGCCAGGCGGCGATGGATTTACCCAGTACGATAATCGCCAGCGCGCCCAATACAGCCAGCGGCTGCTCAATCAGGATCATCGGGTCAAACAGCATGCCGACGGATACAAAGAACAGTACCGCGAACGCATCGCGCAGCGGCAAGGTATCGTGCGCCGCGCGGTGGCTGAGTTCGGATTCGTTCAGCACCATGCCAGCAAAGAAAGCGCCGAGGGCGAAGGAGACATCAAAGAATTCAACGGCGCCAAAGGCGATACCGAGCGCCAGCGCTAACACCGCAAGGGTAAACAGCTCACGCGAACCGGTTGCGGCACTTTTTGCCAGAATCCACGGTACCACGCGACGGCCTACCACCATCATCAGCACCATAAAGGCGACGACTTTACCGATGGTCAGCAGCAGATCCCACAACAGCAGCGTTGGGCTGGCGTTGCCTTGTTCCAGCATGCCCGCAATCGCTGGCAGCAGCACCAGCGTTAGCACCATCACCAAATCTTCCACAATCAACCAGCCAATGGCGATTTGCCCGCGCTGGCTATCAATCAGCTGACGCTCTTCCAGCGCGCGCAGCAGCACCACAGTACTGGCGGTGGAAAGACACAGACCAAATACCAGACCGGTCATCCACGACCAGCCCATCGTCCAGGAAAGTCCCATTCCCAGCAGCGTGGCCACGGCGATTTGCGCGATGGCGCCAGGAATGGCGATGGACTTTACCGACATCAAATCCTTCAGCGAGAAGTGCAAACCGACACCAAACATCAGCAGAATAACGCCGAGTTCAGCCAGTTCTGGAGCAAGGTTGGTATCCGCGACAAAGCCTGGCGTGAAAGGGCCGGCCAATACGCCAGCTAATAGATAACCAACCAGCGGTGAGATGCGCAGGCGGTTTGCCAGCATACCAAGGAGAAATGCGAGGACCAGCCCCCCGACAATGGTAGTGATCAACGGTGTGGTGTGATGCATGCCTGTCTCCTTGTGTGCAAATGTATCCGCTTGTAACAACCTAGTGTAATGCACAATCACTGACCGCGTTTAAACATTTGAGCGGTAAAAACGCACTAAATTGAAAAAATGAGACTAAAACGCAGCTGAAGCTCCATTTTCGTCAGTTATCTCACTATATCGGCTGGAAATACGCAGAATGAAGAGTGGCGCGGAAAAATAGTTGCGACGGGAAACTGGCTTCGCAGCAGGTGTTGTTGCGGTTAAAGCGGTCCTAAGTCGATAAAGTCGCCGCCAGGCGTAGAATTGGGTTATCCAATGAAGCGCCTGACGGTTATGCAGCTTGTTTGATTGATGCTTTGCCAGTTTCATCTTGAGTTAGCCAGCCATCTGTGCGAAACAGAAGGGCGATAACGCACATTAAGTCCACCGCAAAGTGGAAAAACGCAGAATAAGGAGATCGGCTTTGTTTTTATCACCGCGAAAGGGGCGCTGGCTGGCGCTGACAGTGTTACTGCTGCCGATGCTGGCGCAGGCGTGGCAAACGGATCGCAGTTATCGTTTTAGTATTCTGCATACCAACGATCATCACGGTCGCTACTGGACCAACGCGCAGGGCGAATATGGCCTCGCCGCGCAGAAAACCCTGATGGATCAACAGCGCTACGATGTGCAGGCCAAAGGCGGCGGCGCGCTGATCCTGTCGGCAGGCGATGTGAACACCGGTGTACCCGAGTCAGACATGCTGGATGCTGAACCCGATATTCGCGGCATGAACCTGGTGGGTTATGACGCCATGGCGCTGGGCAATCACGAATTCGACAAACCACTTAGCGTGCTGCAAAAGCAGCAGAAGTGGGCCAAATTCCCTTTCCTTTCGGCCAACATCTATCAAAAAGGCACCGACACACGCTTATTTAAGCCGTGGGCGACCTTTAACCGCATGGGGCTGAAGATTGCGGTGATCGGCCTGACCACCACCGACACGCTACGTATCGCCAATCCAGAAAATATTGCGACCATTGATATTCGCGATCCGGTGAAAGAGACCGAGAAAGCGGTGGCGGAATTACGCGCCAGCGAAAAGCCTGACGTGATCATCGCGCTGACGCACATGGGCCATTACGACGATGGCAAGCACGGCAGCAATGCGCCGGGTGACGTGGAGCTGGCGCGCAGCCTGCCGCCGGGCACCATCAACGTGATCATTGGTGGCCATTCACAGGATGCGGTGTGCATGGAGAAAGAGAACGTCAGCGTAAAAGATTATCAGCCGGGCCAGCCTTGCCAGCCGGATCGTCAAAACGGTGTGTGGATCATGCAGGCGAAAGAGTGGGGCAAATTTGTTGGACGCGGCGACTTCACCTTCCGCAATGGCGAGCTGACGCTGGAGAATTACCAGCTAATCCCGGTTAACCTCAAGCACAAAGTGAAGAATCTTGATGGCAGCGAATCCTGGCTCACCTGGCAGGAAGAGATCCCGCCGAACAGCGCGATGATGAAGCTGTTAACGCCTTTCCAGCTGCGTGCCGGCAAGCAGCTGGACGTCAAAGTCGGCAGCAGCGATGGCGTGTTTGTTGGCGAGCGCGACAAAGTACGCTTCGAGCAGACCAATCTTGGGCAGCTGATTTTGCGCGCGCAAATGGCGGCGACCAAAGCGGACTTTGCGGTGATGAGCGGCGGCGGCATTCGTACGTCGCTGGCGCAGGGCAATCTCAGCTGGCGCGATTTGCTGCAGGTGCAGCCGTTCGGCAATCAGGTGGTCTCTGTTACGCTGAGCGGCAATGAGCTGCTGAGTTATCTGGCGACGGTAGCCAATATCAAAGTGGATTCCGGCGGCTTCGCGCAGTTCAGCAACATCAGTCTGGTGGCGGATGGCAAGGGCGTCAGCGACGTGAAGATTAATGGCGAACCGCTGCAAAAGGATAAAACCTACCGCATGGCGACCAACAGCTTTAACGCCAGCGGCGGCGACGGCTATCCGAATATTGAAACCCATGCTGGCTTCAGCAACAGCGGGCAGCGCGATGCGGATGTGCTGCGTGACTATGTCAGCCAGCATTCACCGTTAAAGGTGAGTGATTATCAACCGAGTAGGATTGTGCACCTGACGGCGGCGCAAATTGAAGAGCGCAACAAAGCGCAGGAGAAGCAACGCAAGCCAAGCTATCCACAAATGATTCTGGCATGGATCTGGCCGCGCGCTGCACAGCAACATTGAACTCTGCGCACGTAGGGTCGCCATTCATGGCGACCTCTTTCGAAATGAGCGCCTCAAGCCTGACAGGATTTCTGCGTCACCCAACGGTGGCGCAACTTATCCCACATCCAGTTGTAAACCATGGTGTAGGGCAGGAAGAACAGGAAGAACGCCACTTCCAGCACAAAGGCTTCCAGCAACGAAATATTCAGCATCCAGGCGGCAATCGGCAAGCCAATCAGGATAAACCCGCCTTCAAAGCCCAGCGCATGCATCGCGCGCAAACCGAATCCGCGTTTAACCTGCGGCGGCCAGATGCGATCAAAACCGCTGTTATAGATCATGTTCCACAGCATGGCGACGGTCGACAGCATAATCGCCAGCGCGCCCATCTGAAACAGCGGTTTCTCCATGATCCAGGCAGCCAGCGGTGCAACAGTGATAAGTGCCAACCCCTCAAAGCCTGCGGCATGACAAAAACGTTCTTTCAGCGAACGGGTACGCATATAAACCTCCTTATTGGTGACAACACGCATTTTCGCACTGTGTGATGCTAAGATAAAATGATCACCTATCGATAAAAGCGATGGTTCACCATGAAGTATTCCCCGGAATCCCTTGAGGCATTTGTGCAAACCGTGGCCAGCGGATCCTTTTCAGCGGCAGCGCGTGCGTTGGGCAAAAGCCAGTCCACCATCAGTAGCGCGATCGCGAATCTGGAAGATGATCTCGGTTTCACGCTGTTTGATCGCAGCGGCCGTCAGCCGGTACTGACTGAGCAAGGTCAACGTGCGCTGGCGCAGGTGCAGCAGATTTTGGCGGCGAGCCAGCGGCTGGATGAGCTGGCAGTGCGCTTGTCGCAGGGTGTTGAGCCGCGTCTCAGCATGGCGATTTCCGATTTTTGGCAGGCCGATCACCATGAAAATCTCCTTAACCGGTTTGAGGCTCGTTATCCAGATATCGAGTTCGAGTGCATGATCGCCGAGGATGCGGATGCATTAGATTTGATACAAGCCGGACGCGTGCATCTTGGTGTGGTGCGTGCGCAGCCGCAACTGCCGCCGGATTTGGCAGTGGCGCGCTTGCAGGTTGGCGCGCAGATGGCGATCTATCTGCATCAGAATCATGCTTTTTCCCAGCTGGATCAGGTCAGTGAAGGGCAGTTGGGCGAGCTACGGCATCTGCGGCTTAATACCTGGGTACAAAACCACGATCCGCTGCCAGCGGGACGCGTGTGGGCCGCTCCGTCTTACTTACTTTTACTTGAGATGGCGGAGCAGGGTTTTGGCTGGAGTATATTGCCGCGCTGGCTGGTGGAGCAGTTTGGGCATCAGGTGCTAAAGGAGTTGCCGGTGCCGGGCTGGCCGCAGCGTATTGCGGTTGATGTGGTGTGGTCGCGACGTAATCCGCCGGGACCGGCCGGGCGCTGGATGATCGATCAACTTTGCGCTCAGCAGCCCGATTAATCGCGCCGCGCGATGTCGGCCAGCGGCGCGTCCAGCAGGCGAGACAAATCGTGTGCGGCCAACTCCAGATCCAAGCCGCGTTTGCCGCCGGAGATAAAGATGGTGGCAAATTCGGCCGCTTGCTGATCGATCACCGTTGGCAGACGTTTTTTCTGTCCTAACGGGCTGATGCCGCCCACCAGATAACCGGTCACGCGCTGTGCCAGCTGCGGATCGGCCATATCCGCTTTCTTCGCGCCCAGCGCTTTGGCGACCTTTTTGAGATCCAGCTGGGTTGAGACTGGCGTCACCGCAACCGCCAGCGCTTTGGCATCGCCGTTGAGCGACACCAGCAAGGTTTTGAACACCTGACGTGCATCGAGATTCAGCTTACGTACTGCTTCGTCACCAAAATTGGTTTCATGGCTATCGTGGTCGTACGGATGCAGGGTAAAGGTGACTTTTTGTTTTTCCAGAAGTTTTACCGCAGGCGTCATGATCGGTCCTTGTTAGGAAAATTCTTATTTCCGTTTTAATGGAAAAACAGTGGCGAAATTCTGAACTTTGCGCGAGAATTGGCCCGCGCCAGCAAGAGATTGTTGGTGATAACCAAAATCATAAACAAATTCCTCTTTGACGGGCCAATATAATTATTGGCCTTCTTTTTTTGTATTTTGAGCACATCTGGAATGTAGGTCGCCATTAATGGCGACCCTACGGATGTTTGGTGCGTTTTTGTAGGGCCGCCATTTATGGCGACCAATACGTTAACCCCTAAGCAAATCCGGCAAATTATCATCGCCATACAGGTGCAGCGCACCCACCGCCACCACATAACGTCCTTTCGGTAACGCCAGCAGCAACTCGCGCCAGTGCTGATTTCGGTTGCGCATCAATGTGTCGTTCAATTCACTGCTAAAAGTGGTGGGCAACGCCACGGGTTGCTGGGTGGGCGGCGCATCCAGCCACCAGCTGATCATGGTTTGCAGCAGACGTGCGTTGGTATGCCAGTGCTCCAGCGTATCCAGCAACAGCGGCAAACCATCCTGCGGCAGCGATTTCAGCAGGGCGATCTGCGTTTCCGGACCTTCCAGCTCGATAACGCGTTTGTTGGCTGCTTTGGCCGCCTGCAACAGCTGATAATCGATACCAAACTGCGGACGCAATCCCAGCCGCTGCGCCTGTTGCGCCTGCAACATCAGCGCGATCTGCCAGAACGGCAGCGTATCGAACAGGCTCAATGACAGCGAAAGTTCATCGCATAAGGCCTGCAGACGCTGTAGCACCTCGTCGTCGAGCCGCATGGCCAGCGGCGGATGTTCATCATCATTGCTGAACGGCGATCCGCCTTGTGTGATATCGGCTTCGACAATCAGCGCATCGGCTTTATGCAGCTGGCGCAACAGCCCGGCAGGCAGCGGCTGCATATCGCGCGTGCCCATGTGAATGCTGCCCGCCAGATGCAAACGACGATCGCCCAGCTGAATATCCATCGCCGGCCAGCTGTAGCTGGCCGGGAAAAGGGTCGCGATCCGTTGTTGGATGCTGTGCCACAGACCGTGTCTCATTCCCTGTCCTTTTTAAGGCAAAAAACCATGCTAGCGATTTCATCCGATGAAAAACAGGGCTGTAATGGCTATTGCCGTTGCGCGGGCTTGAAGCGCAACAAACGGTTAGCGTTGCTCACCACGGTAATTGATGACAGCGCCATCGCCGCGCCCGCGACAATCGGGCTCAGCAGCATGCCGGTAAATGGATAGAGCACGCCCGCCGCAATTGGAATCCCCAGGCTGTTATAAATAAAGGCACCCAACAGGTTTTGCCGCATATTGCGCAGTGTGGCGCTGGAGATCGACAGCGCATCGGCGACGCAGTGCAGATCGTTTCGCATCAACGTCATGGCGGCGGTTTCTACTGCCACATCGCTGCCGCCGCCCATGGCAATGCCGACATCGGCTTGTGCCAGCGCGGGCGCATCATTGATGCCATCGCCGACCATCACCACTTTGCGACCTTGCTGCTGCAATTTCGTAATCGCCTGCGCTTTGCCATCCGGCAACACGCCGGCAATCACTTCATCAATACCGGCTTCGGCGGCAATCGCCTGCGCGGTTTTCTGGTGATCGCCGGTCAGCATAATCAGGAGATAACCTTGCTGATGCAGACGCTGCAGCGCCGCTTTGCTCTCCGGACGCAAGCTGTCACGCAGCGCGATCAATCCCAGTAGCTGCTGATTATCGGCCAGCAGCACCGGCGTTGCGCCTTGTGCCGCGAAGCGTTCGATGTCGGCCTGCGCGGCGCGATAATCAATCTGCTGCTCATCCAGCAGCGCCTGATTTCCCAGCAGTAGCGTTCTGTCGGCCACTGTAGCGCTGATGCCTTTGCCGCGTATTGTACGAAATTGCTTAACCGCTTCGGCGTTCACCGCGGGCGCAGCATCGAGAATGGCTTTAGCCAGCGGATGGCTGGAGCCTTGCTCCATCTGCGCCGCCGCGCTCAGCACCTGTTCTCGATTCCAGTCACCATACAGCACTACATCGCTAACCTGCGGCGTGCCGCGCGTCAGGGTGCCGGTTTTATCAAACACAATGGTATCGACTTCGCTGGCCCGCTGAAGCGCATCGGCGTCACGCACCAGCACGCCCAGCTCTGCGGCGCGTCCGACGCCCGCAATCACCGACATCGGCGTGGCTAAACCCAAAGCGCAAGGGCAGGCGATGATCAGTACCGTCGTGACAATCACCAGCATGTAAGCCAGCTGCGGCTGCGGACCCGCCAGATACCAAATCAAACCACTTAGCAGCGCGATCGCCACCACCACCGGTACAAACACCGCGGAGATACGGTCGGCCAGCCGGCCAATATCCGGTTTGCTGCTTTGCGCCTGACGCACCAAATTGATGATGCGCGCCAGCGTGGTGTGGCTGCCGGTGGCGCGCGCCACAAAGTGCAGCGTGCCGTCTTGCACCAGCGTACCGGCAAAAATTTTATCGCCCGGTTGTTTGGCCTGCGGTACCGCTTCACCGGTCAGCATCGCTTCATCCAGCCAGGCTTCGCCGCTGGCAACGTTACCGTCCACCGGTACGCGATCGCCGGTGACCAGTTTCAGCGTCATGCCGGACTCAACCTCGCTAAGTGGCAGCAGCGTTTCACCCTGATCGCTGAT
Organism: Pantoea trifolii; assembly: GCF_024506435.1. Classification (NCBI taxonomy): domain Bacteria; kingdom Pseudomonadati; phylum Pseudomonadota; class Gammaproteobacteria; order Enterobacterales; family Erwiniaceae; genus Pantoea; species Pantoea trifolii. The sequence goes on from NZ_JANIET010000001.1 coordinate 1,138,473, forward strand.
GACCCGCGCCTGCGCCGGGGTTAAATCCAGCAGACGTTCCAGCGCCTTCGAGGCGCGCTGGCGTGCGCGCTGCTCCAGCGCGTGGCCAAGATTGATCAGGCCAACGATCATCACGCTGGCTTCGAAATAGAGATGACGCGCCTGATGCGGGAAGAATTCGGGCCACAGGGCGACGCTCATCGAGTAGAGCCACGCCGCGCCGGTTCCCAGCGACACCAGCGTGTCCATGGTGGCGGTGCCGTGACGCAAACTGCGCCATGCGCTGCGGTAGAAATGCCCACCGGCAATCACCATCACCAGCAAGGTGATGACGCCGAGCGTGCGCCACAGCGTTTGGTTATCTGCGCTCAGCATCATGTTGTCGCCGAGCATGCCCCAAATCATCATCGGCACGCCGAGCAGCAACGCCAGCGCCGATTGCCAGCTAAAGCGGCGCATGGCGTGCTGCGCGCTGACCTGCTGGCGCTCGCGCCGGGTTTGTTCATCATCGATCACTTCGGCGGAATAACCGGCTTGATCGACAGCGTTCACCAACGCTTCAGCGCTTGCATCGCCCAATATTAGCGCGCTGCGTTCACCGAGATTGACGCGTGCCTGGCTGACGCCCGGCACCTTTTGCAGCGCCTGTTCCACGCGACTCACACAGCTGGCGCAGCTCATGCCGCCAATCAGTAAGTGATGCACCGCTTCAGTGGAGGGTGCCGGTTGCGACTCCGTTGTCAGCGCCTCCGGCGGCGGCTCTGTAGCTGTCAACGGATCAGGCTTTGGGCTGGTTGCGTCGTCTTTCAGTACGGCGTGATAACCGGCTTGTTCAACCGTGGCGATCAAATCGCTGGCGCTCGCTGCGCCGGTGACGCGCGCTTCTTGCTGCGTGACGTCGGCTTGTTCAACATCGCTGCGCTGCTCCAGCGCTTCTTTTACGCGTTTAACACAGTGGCCGCAGGACAAGCCGTCCAGCGCCAGCAATTGGGTGTGTGACATAGTGAACTCCTCAGGTAATGATTTTGACTGCATGCAAAATTTGCATTAGAACTAAAGCCTAAACCTTCCCCTGAATGGAAGGTCAAGGGGGAAAAATGAACATCAGCGATGTGGCAAAAAAAACCGGACTCACCAGCAAAGCGATTCGCTTCTACGAAGAGAAGGGCGTAGTGACGCCGCCCTCGCGCAGTGACAATGGTTATCGTCATTACGCAGCGCACCATATTGATGAGCTGAATCTGCTGCGTCAGGCGCGTCAGGTGGGATTTACGCTGGAAGAGTGCCGTGAACTGGTGACGCTGTTCAACGATCCCGCGCGCCACAGCGCCGATGTGAAAGCGCGCACCTTGCAGAAAGCCGACGAGATTGCTGCGCACATCGAAGAGTTACATGCGATGCGCGCGCGCTTACTGGAGCTGGCGGAGGCTTGCCCGGGCGATGACAGCGCCGAGTGCCCAATCATCAATCACCTTGCCGCTTGCTGCCATCACGCCGATGGAAAGCGCGGCTGAATCATCAGCGTAATGCCGACCACGCCGGTGACAATCACTGGCGTACCTGCCGGCAGATCGCTATCCGCCTGCACGCGCCAGCTGCTGTCGCCGATGCGCACGTGACCAAGGCCATTTTTCAGCGCGTTATCCAGCGTCAGCTGCATGCCCATTAACTGATTGCCGCGTTGGTTAAGCGTGTTGGCGACCTGCGACGATTCGCGATAGCGCATCCAGCGATGCCAGAAAAACGCGCTGAGCAGCGTCATCACCGCAAACACAATGCCCTGGCTGGTCCATGAAATGGGAAACAACCATTCGATCAGCGCCACCGCGACGGCGGCCAAGCCACTCCACAGCAGATAACCGCTGGTGCCGAGCATTTCGGCGGCCAGCAGCAGGCCGCCCAACGTCAGCCAGAACCAGTGTGGATGCGCAATCAACTCCATCAGGATCATGGTCGGCGCTCCGTTCGGCTCTCCTTCAGTAACTCACTGATACCGGCAATTGAACCGAGCAGGCTGCTCGCATCCAGCGGCATCATCACCACTTTGCTGTTGTTGGCTTCGCCAATTTTTTGCAGCGCGTCGGTGTATTTCTGCGCCACGAAGTAGTTCACCGCCTGAATATCGCCGGCGGCTATAGCCTCAGAAACCATGCGCGTCGCCGTGGCTTCCGCTTCCGCCTGACGCTCACGGGCTTCGGCTTGCAGGAAGGCGGAGGTGCGTTCACCTTCGGCTTTGAGGATCTGCGACTGCTTTTCACCTTCGGCGCGCAAAATCGCCGCCTGACGTACGCCTTCGGCGGCAAGGATATCGGCGCGTTTGGTACGTTCCGCCTTCATCTGCGCGTTCATCGCGGCGATCAATTCCTGCGGCGGGCGCACGTCACGAATTTCGATACGGGTAATTTTCACGCCCCACGGATTGGTGGCTTCATCGACGATATGCAGCAGACGCGTGTTGATGTTGTCGCGCTGCGACAGCATCTCATCCAGCTCCATGCTGCCGAGCACGGTGCGGATGTTGGTCATGGTCAGATTGAGGATCGAGAGTTCAAGATTGCTGACTTCATAGGCGGCGCGCGCCGGATCGACAACCTGGATAAAGCACACTGCATCAATAGTGACGTTGGCGTTGTCTTTAGAGATGATTTCCTGGGAAGGGATGTCGAGTACCTGCTCCATCATATTGATTTTGCGACCAATACGATCCATGAACGGTACAAGCAGATTGAGGCCGGGCTCCAGCGTTTTGGTATAACGGCCAAAGCGTTCTACCGTCCACTGATAGCCTTGTGGAACAATTTTTACACCGGCCCACACGGTAACGAGTGCGAGCACAATGATGACGGGAATGACCGTTAACATATAACCTCCTGGCTGTCAGATTGTCGGGCCGAGTCGTTCGGCCCGTTTAACGCGCGGTACCGATCAGTACAGCAGCGAGTAAAGCTGGCGGCGATAGCGCGTGGCGAGGGTGTCGCCGGTGCCGAGTGCGGCCAAAATCTCCTGGAACATTTTACGCACCTGGCCGTCACCGACGCTGAGATCGCTTTTCAGGAAGCTGAACAACAACTCCAGCGCTTCCTCATTGCGGCCAACCTGATGCAGCTGTAACGACAGTTTAGCAGCCAGCTCGGCATTGGTTGGATCGCTGGCTAACTGCTCCTGCAACAGCTGAATTTCTGGTGTATCGGCGGCCTGTTTTAACAGGTCGATTTGTGAAACCAGGCTCTGATAGCGCGTGTCCTGATCCTGCAACGGCACCGCATCCAGCACGGTTTCTGCTTCGTCGCTGCGGTTCAGGGTGATCAGCACTTCCGCCAGCAGGAAACCAATTTCGCTGTTTTTGTTGCTCAGCTGCCAGGCATCTTTCAGCAGCGGCAGCGCTTCCAGCGGCTTGCCTTCGTGCATCAGCTGCATCGCCTGCTGCGCTTTAACTTCTTCTTCACGCGGCAACACTTTTTGCAGCAGGGCGCGAATCGCCTCTTCCGGCTGTGGTCCCTGGAAGCCGTCCACCGGCTGACCGTTCTGGAACAGGTAAACGGTTGGAATGGAGCGCAGGCCAAACTGCGATGCCACCATCTGCTCTTTATCGCAATCCAGCTTCGCCAAAATAAATTGACCCGCATACTCCTGCGCCAGGCGATCCAGCACCGGCGTCAGTTCCAGACAGTGCTGACTGCGTTCGGACCAGAAATAAAACAGCACCGGCAGCTGCATCGACTGTTCTAAGGTCTGCTGCAGGTTGGATTCGTTGATGTCGATAATCAAAGCGTGTGACATGAATACGTCTCTTGTCAGAAAGTGTGTTGAGGATATGGGGGCAAGCTGCCCCGGTTCAAGTTTGATTCTGCGTTGCAGCTTAGTTGCTGCGCAAAATGCGATCCAGTATCCAACCTGGCAGCAGGCGTTTCAGCAGACTCATCGCCCAGGCCACCAGTGTCACCGGATAGCGCAGACGCGGATGTTTGCTCTCTAACGCGTGGCGCAGCTTCGGCAAAATCGCTTCCGGCGGCAGAGTAAAACGCGCGGCGATGCCCGGATTGCGCACCGGTTTATCCTGCTGGCCCTGATGCACGTTATCGGTGAAACGGGTGCTGATCGGGCCCGGCTCAATCAGGCTGACGCGCACGCCTGAGTCGCGCACTTCGAGACGCAGCGCATCGCTCCAGGCTTCCAGCGCCCACTTGCTGGCGGCATAAGCGCCGCGTCCTGGCGTGGAGATCAGTCCCAGCACCGAGCTGGTATTGACGATGCGTCCGTTGCCGCTGGCTTGCAGCGCAGGCAGCAGGCGCATGGTCAGTTGATGAGTGCCAAACAGGTTGGTGGAAAATTGCTTCTCTAACTGCTGACGCGTAACGCTGCTGAGCGGCCCATATTGACCAAAACCGCCGTTGTTAAACAGCGCGTGCAGGCGATGATCGGTGATTTCCAGCACGCGATCGGCGGCGGCATCGACGCTGGCGGCATCATCCAAATCCAGCTGCACGCCAATAAATCCCAGCGCTTCCATACGTGCCACATCGTCGGCGCGGCGACAGGCGGCCAGCACGCGATAGCCGCGCGATAAAAGGTCGTTCGCGGCGACCAATCCAATGCCGCTCGAGCAGCCGGTGATGAGAATTGTTCTTTGCATTTTTTTACCCGTTAAAAATCACACGTCTGCATTAATCATGCTTTACTAACGGAGCCAGTTCGGTCGCCATCAGGTTGGCGATAAACGGCTGTGCATCCGGATTGGGGTGAATTCCATCCTGCTGCATCCACTCCGGCTTCAGGTAGACCTGCTCCATAAAGAAGGGCACCAGAGGAATGTCGTACTGCTGTGCCAGGCGCGGATAGATCGCGCTAAACGCCTCCGTATAACGACGTCCATAATTAGCCGGCAGACGAATCTGCATCAGCAGCGGCTGCGCTTTAGCGGCTTTCACTTCGTCGATCACTTTGGTCAGATCGGCGGCGATATTCTGCGGCGGGAAACCACGCAGGCCATCGTTACCGCCCAATTCGATTAACACCCAGCGGGGTTGATGCTGTTTTAATAGGCCCGGTAAACGCGCCAGCCCCTGTCCTGCGGTATCTCCGCTGATGCTGGCGTTCACCACTTTGGGCTGCTGTTGCCACTCTTTATTCAGCAGGTTCGGCCAGGCCGCCGTGGCCGACATGCGATACCCGGCGCTCAGGCTGTCGCCCAGTACCAGCAAGGTATCGGCGGCGGCGAGTCGGGACACCAGCAGAAGCAATAACAACAGGAAGGGATAATGCCAGCGGAAAACATTGTTGAAGTTCATCATCTTACTAAGTCCGTCGGTCAGGGAGAGCATCAGCTGACCATCCTTACCGGAGTTGAGCTGGTTGTCAAACCAGCTGAGACCATCGCCCTGATTGGCGAGTCCGGCTCTGGCAAATCCACGCTGCTGGGCATTCTGGCCGGACTGGATGACGGCAGCAGCGGCGAAGTGCATCTGCTTGGCCAGCCGCTGCACAGCATGAACGAAGAGCAGCGTGCGGCACTGCGCGCGCGCGAAGTGGGCTTTGTATTTCAATCATTTATGCTGGTGCCGACGCTGAACGCGCTGGAAAACGTGCAACTTCCGGCGCTGTTGCGTGGCGACAGCGATCGCGAAAGCCGTGCGCAATCGGTGGAGTTGCTTACTTTATTGGGCTTGAAAGATCGTCTGCATCATCTGCCGGCCCAACTTTCTGGCGGCGAGCAGCAGCGTGTGGCGCTGGCGCGTGCCTTTAGTGGTCGTCCCGGTTTGCTGTTTGCCGATGAACCCACAGGCAACCTTGATCGTAAAACCGGCGATCGCATTGCCGATCTGCTGTTCTCCCTTAACCGCGATTTTGCCACCACGCTGATTCTGGTGACGCACGATGAACAACTGGCGGCGCGCTGCGACCGTCGCTTACGGCTGCGTGACGGCAAGTTGTGGGAGGAGTCATGATTTGGCGCTGGTTCTGGCGCGAGTGGCGTTCGCCCTCGCTACTGATTGTCTGGATGGCGCTCACGCTTGCGGTGGCCTGCGTGCTGGCGCTGGGATCGATCAGCGATCGCATGGAAAAAGGCTTGAGCCAGCAGAGCCGCGACTTTATGGCGGGCGATCGTACGCTGCGAACAACTTCTCCCGCTCCGGAAGCGTGGCTTAACAAAGCGCGTGACGAAGGTCTCTCGGTCAGCAGCCAGCTGCACTTTATGACCATGACCTTCGCGCAAGAGACGCCGCAGCTGGCGGACGTTAAAGCGGTGGATAACGCCTATCCGATGTTTGGTACGCTGCAAACCGATCCGCCGGGCTTACGTCCACAAGCGGGCACCGTGTTAGCTGCGCCGCGTTTGCTGGCGCTGCTGAATCTGAAAGTGGGCGACAGCGTGGATGTCGGCGACACCACGCTGCGCATTGCCGGTGAAGTGATTCAGGAGCCGGATGGTGGCTTTAATCCGTTCCAGACCGCGCCGCGTCTTCTGATGAATCTGGCTGACGTGGAGAAAACCGGCGCAGTGCAGCCGGGCAGTCGTCTGAGCTGGCGCTATAAATTCTCCGGCGATCCGGCACCCCTGGCGCGCTATGACAGCTGGATCGCGCCGCAGCTAAAAGCCGATCAGCGCTGGATCAGCGTGGAGAATTCGGAAGATGCGCTGGGCCGCTCAATGCAGCGTGCGCAGCAGTTTTTACTGCTTTCCGCCTTGCTGACGCTGATGCTGGCGATTGCTGCGGTGGCGGTGGCGATGAGTCATTACTGCCGCAGCCGCTACGATTTGGTGGCGGTGCTGAAAACGCTGGGCGCAACGCGCAAGGCGCTGCAGCGGCTGATCATCGGTCAATGGCTGGCGGTGCTGCTGCTGGCGGCGATAGTCGGTAGCGCCCTGGGGCAGGGCATTGAAGTGATCCTGCTGCTGATGCTGAAACCGGTGCTGCCGGGCGCGCTGCCAGCGGCGAGTTTCTGGCCGTGGCTGTGGGCGATTGGCGCGATGTTTGTGATTTCGCTGCTGGTGGGTTTGCGTCCGTATCGCTTGCTGATGGCGACGCAACCGCTGCGCGTGCTGCGCCGGGATGCGGTGGCGAACGTCTGGCCGCTGCGAATCTATCTACCCGCGATGGCGCTGGTGGTGATTGTATTGCTGGCGTTGCTGATGGGCGGCAGCAAAATGCTGTGGGCGCTGTTGGCGGGTGTAGTGATGCTTGCGCTGCTGCTGGCGTTACTCGGCTGGGGCACCTTGCTGCTGCTGCGTCGGCTGGTGGTGCGCAATCTGGCGCTGCGGCTGGCGATTAACCGTCTGCTGCGTCAACCGGCGATGACGCTCAGCCAACTGGCGGCGTTTTCGCTGTCATTTATGTTGCTGGCGCTGCTGCTGGTGATGCGCGGCGATCTGCTGGATCGCTGGCAACAACAATTGCCGCCGGATAGCCCGAACTATTTCCTGCTGAACATCACCAAAGAGCAGGTGCCGCTGGTGCGTGACTTCCTGAGCGAGCATCAGCTTAAGCCGGAAACCTTCTATCCGATTGTGCGTGCGCGCCTGACCGAACTGAACGGCAAAGAGGCCGATCCTAAGCTGGATAACGCGCTAAATCGCGAACTCAATCTGACGTGGCAAGCTGAGCGCCCGGATCACAATCCGCTGATCTCCGGCAACTGGCCGCCGCAGGCCGGTGAAGTGTCGATGGAAGTGGAGCTGGCGGATCGTCTGGGCGTGAAGCTCGGCGATACCTTAACCTTCAGCGGCGACACCCAGCAGTTCAGCGCCAAAATCACCAGCTTGCGTAAGGTAGATTGGGAAAGTCTGCGGCCGAATTTCTTCTTTATCTTCCCGCCGGGCGCGCTTGATCAACAGCCACAAACCTGGCTCACCAGCTTCCGCATGGCGAGCAATCCGGCACTGCTGGCGCAACTTAATCGCGCATTCCCGACGCTGAGCCTGTTGGATATCGGCAGCATGATGCGCCAGATCGGCCAGGTGTTGACGCAGGTGAGTCAGGCGCTGGAAGTGATGGTGGTGCTGGTCACGGTGTGTGGCGTGCTGCTGCTGCTGGCGCAGATTCAGGTCGGCATGCGTCAGCGTCGGCAGGAGTTGGTGGTCTATCGCACGCTCGGTGCCAGCAAGCGCCTGCTGCGCGGCACCTTATGGTGTGAGTTTGCGCTGCTTGGCGTGGTGTCGGGGATTGCGGCGGCGCTGGGCGCGGAAGCGGCGCTGTGGGGCTTGCAGCGCAAGATCTTCGATTTCCCGTGGCAGCCAGACTGGACGCTGTGGATCGCCTTGCCGATCGGCGGCGCGCTGCTGCTCTCGCTGTGCGGTGCCTGGCTGGGCATTCGTTTATTAAAACAGAAGGCGCTGTTTAGAAGCTTTAGCGCCGGATAAGCAAAACGATTTGTCTTAATTTAAGTTCTGGTCTGTGTGAGTCGACTCATGAAAGCAGACCAGACTTATTTAAGGCTCAACATGTCATCTCCACTTATCGTCAAATCCGTTGTTGAAATCGGCTGCTGTAAAGTCTGCCAGGGCGAAGCCACGCTGTATGGTGTGACCGATTTCAATACCATCTGTCATTCGGAAAATGCCAGTCGTTACACTTATCCGCTCACCGGCGTGGCGATTTATTATCATCAATGTCAGACCTGTGGTTTGGTTTATACCCATGCGTGCGATGACTGGACGCCAGCGGATTATGCACAGCACATGTATAACGAGGATTACGGGCAGTTTGATCCTAACTATGAGATCAATCGACCGATGAGAAATCGCGATCTGATTTTGACGTTATTCAAAAAATATCACGGCAAAAAAATGCTGGATTACGGTGGAGGCACCGGCACGCTGGCGCGCTTAATGCAGGAAGTGGGCATTGATATGGTGGCGTGGGATCCATTTGTGCCCGGCGATTATCCAGAACTGAATTCGTATGAATTTATGACCAGTTTTGAGGTGTTTGAGCACACGCCCGATCCACATAAAACGCTGGCAGAGGTTTCAGGCTTTATGAAACAAGGCGGCGTGTTTTTCTTCAGCACAGCGACCACCGACGAAGTGAGCCACCTTGGTATGACGGACTGGTATATTTCGCCGCGCACCGGACATATTACGATTCATTCGGAAGCGTCGCTGAATGCATTGTTCAGTGCGCATGGGTTCCAGATTACGCATCTGAATCGCTGGAGCCATGTGGCGATGAAGATGGTGGGGTAAAGGGGGCCTGATGCCCTCACCCCGGCCCTCTCCCACAGGGAGAGGGAGATGTTCGCTCGATCGGTTCCCTCTCCCTTCGGGAGAGGGCTAGGGTGAGGGAAAAACAGCTGCACTATAACTTCTCAACCGCCCACGCAATCCCGCTCGCATACGCTTCCGGCAACAACGGCACCAGCGCATTCAAGGCTGACGCAAGGCGCCCACGATCGCTATCGGTCAGATTAAGATGCCCAACCTTGCGGCCTTCGCGCACCTCTTTGTCGTACCAATGCAGATGCACCAGCGGCTGTTGCAGCCACGCCAGATTCACATCGGTACCAATCAGATTCACCATCACCGACGGCGCAAACATCACCGGCTGGGGAAGCGCCAGACCCAGCACCGCACGCAGATGCAGCTCGAACTGGCTGATGGACGCGCCATTCTGCGTCCAGTGACCGCTGTTGTGCACGCGCGGGGCCAGCTCGTTGATCAGCAGACCCTCTGGCGTAATGAAACACTCCATCGCCATCACGCCAACATACTTCAGCTCATGCATGATGGCGCTGAGCATCACTTCCGCCTGCTGTTGCTGTCTGGCATCGGCCTGCGGGAACGCCACGCTGGTGCGCAGAATGCCGTCCTGATGCAGGTTATGCGTCAGCGGATAAAACACCGTGCTGCCATCGTGTCCGCGCGCGCCGACCAGCGATACTTCGCCGCTGAAATTAATGCCCTGCTCAACGATGCATTCGCCGTAGCACTCATCCGGTAGCGCATCGGTTTCATTGGCGCGCAAACGCCACTGACCACGGCCGTCATAGCCGCCGGTACGACGCTTCACAATCGCCAGTTCGCCCAATTTGCTGAACACGTTCGGCCACTCGGCTTTATCGGCCAGCAGCTGCCACGGCGCGGTGGCGAGGTTCAGTTGATCCAGCAGCTGTTTTTGCGTCAGGCGATCGGCCAGACGCGGGAAAATATCGCGATTCACAAAGGCCGGATGGCTCGCCAGTTCGCGGGTTAACGCGGTTTCCGGCCAGCGCTCAATCTCAGCGGTGATCACGCTTTCGGCGATCGGCAGCGCAGAAGGCTCCGCATCCAGACCCACCGGATACACCGCGATGCCCAGCGGTTCACCGGCCTGGCGCAGCATGCGGCCTAACTGACCATTTCCTAATACGCAAACCGGCTTCATGCTTCCTCCCGCGGATCCGGGTTGTTCAGCACTTCATCAGTCTGCGTTTGACGCCAGTTGGCGATGCGCGTTGACAGCGCGCTGTCGTGGATCGCCAGAATCTGCGCCGCCAGCAGGGCAGCGTTAGCGGCACCGGCTTTACCAATCGCCAGCGTTCCGACCGGAATACCGCGCGGCATCTGCACGATGGAGTAGAGGCTATCGACGCCGCTCAGCGCCGCGCTTTGCACTGGCACGCCCAGCACCGGCACCAGCGTTTTCGCGGCCAGCATGCCCGGCAAATGGGCAGCACCGCCGGCACCGGCGATGATCACCTGAAAACCGTTGTCGGCTGCGGTTTCCGCGAAGCTGAACAGTTTGTCGGGCGTACGGTGAGCTGAGACCACTTCAACGTGGAAGGGAACATCCAGGCTGTTAAGAATTTCCTCGGCGAACTGCATGGTAGCCCAGTCACTTTTGGAACCCATGACAATGGCGATACGGGCCGGGGTGGCGTTGGATGACATGCGGTCAACTCCTGTGAATATGCAAACGAACCTGGCCGGGCGGGCAGGCGAAGAAGGGCACAGAGAATAGCATGAGATGGCAGCAAGGAAAACGGTTGCGTAGGCGGAAAACGGGCATTGATGCCCGGATTTCAGAAGGGGAATTCGATCAGGCTGACGCCGTTGGCATCAAGCTGAATCATCGATCCGTTCTCATGCCAGGCACCCAGCACCGCGCGCTCGGCGTTTTTGCCGTGCAGCGTGAAGGTGTGAATGGCGGGACGATGGGTGTGGCCGTGAATCAGAATCGGCACCTGCTGGCGCGTCATCGCGGCTTCCACTGCGGACTGATTGACGTCCATGATGCTGACCGACTTGTGCTGATTCGCCTGCTTGCTGCCATTGCGCATGCGCGCGGCAATGCGCACGCGCAGACGCAGTGGCAACGCGAGGAACAGGCGCTGCAACCAGCGCTGATGCACTTTGGCGCGAAAACGCTGATAACCTTCATCGTCGGTGCACAAGGTATCGCCGTGCATGATCAACACGCGATGTCCGTAGAGATCGAGCACCTTTTCTTCCGGCAGCAACGTCATGCCAGAAGCGCGTGCAAAACGCTGGCCGAGCAGGAAATCGCGATTACCGTGGATAAAGAATTTAGGCACCGGCAGCGCCTTGAGCGCCGCAGCGATTTGCTGATGCAGCGGATTGGGATCGTCGTCGCCGATCCAGGCTTCAAACAGATCGCCGAGGATGTAAAGCGCATCGCAGGAACGCGCTTCTCCCTGCAAAAAATGCAGAAAACCGGCAGTAATTGCCGGTTCTTCATGACACAGATGCAGATCTGCGATAAACAGCGTGCGCGACATTACTCGCTAACAGTCACTTTCTGGATGACAACGTCTTCAACCGGAACGTCCTGATGCATGCCGCTGCGGCCGGTTTTCACCGCTTTGATTTTCTCAACCACGTCCATGCCTTCAACCACTTCAGCGAACACGCAGTAACCCCAGCCTTGCAGGCTTTCGTCACGGAAGTTCAGGAAGTCGTTGTCTGCCACGTTGATGAAGAACTGGGCAGTGGCAGAGTGTGGCGCCTGAGTACGCGCCATCGCCAGCGTGCCTTTGGTGTTTTTCAGGCCGTTGTTCGCTTCGTTGCGGATGTCTGCTTTGGTATCTTTCTGCTTCATGCCAGGCTCAAAACCGCCGCCCTGAATCATGAAACCGTTGATTACGCGATGGAAGATAGTGTTATCGTAAAAACCTTCCGCGCAGTATTCCAGGAAGTTCTTCACGGTAGCCGGCGCTTTGTCATCGAAAGTTTTAATTACGATATCGCCATGGTTCGTCTGGAAAGTGACCATTATTTTCTTCCTGTCAAGGTTGTCGTCAGTATCAACTGCCACGCCAGCAAGGCGGCGAGGCATTTTTGTAGACGCTTCTTATATCACAATTTCCAATAACGCGTCAGTAACCGGACGGCAGTTGGCAACCGAGCGATGCACAAGTCAGAAAAATACGGCACAATAACCGGCTACATTTTTATAATGTTCGAATCCCGCACACGTAATTAAAACGGAACCGTTCAATGCTAAAGATTTATAACACCCTGAGTCGACAGAAAGAGGAATTCAAACCCATCCATGCCGGTCAAATCGGTATGTACGTGTGTGGTATCACGGTTTACGACCTCTGTCATATCGGCCATGGGCGTACGTTTGTGGCATTCGACGTGGTGGCGCGTTATCTGCGTTACGTGGGCTATCAGCTGAAGTATGTGCGTAACATCACCGATATCGATGACAAAATCATCAAACGTGCCAATCAAAACGGGGAAAGCATTGAAACGCTGACCAACCGCATGATCGCCGAGATGCACAACGATTTCGCCGCGCTCGGCATTTTGCCGCCGGATCTGGAGCCGCGCGCCACCCGCCATATCGACGAGATTATCGAGCTGGTCGGCAGGCTGATTGAGCGTAAGCACGCGTACGTGGCGGACAACGGCGACGTGATGTTCGACGTGATGAGCGACAAAGAGTACGGCGTACTGTCGCGTCAGGATCTGGAGCAGCTGCAGGCCGGTGCACGCGTCGAAGTGGCGGATGTGAAGCGCAATCCGATGGACTTCGTGCTGTGGAAGATGTCTAAAGCCGACGAACCGGCGTGGAATTCGCCGTGGGGCAACGGTCGTCCAGGCTGGCACATCGAATGTTCAGCGATGAACTGCAAACAGCTTGGCACCCATTTCGACATTCATGGCGGCGGTTCAGATCTGATGTTCCCGCACCATGAAAACGAAGTGGCGCAATCCACCTGTGCGCACGATGGTCCGTATGTGAATTACTGGATGCACTCCGGCATGGTGATGGTTGATCGCGAGAAGATGTCGAAATCGCTGGATAACTTCTTCACCGTGCGCGATGTGTTGCAGCACTACGATGCCGAAACCGTGCGTTACTTCCTGATGTCGGGCCACTATCGCAGCCAGCTCAACTACGGCGAAGATAACCTCAATCAGGCGCGTGCCGCGCTCGAGCGCTTGTACACCGCGCTGCGTCATACCGATGCCAACGCCACGGCGGCGGGTGGCGAAGAGTTTGAAGCGCGTTTCCGCATCGCGATGGATGACGACTTCAACACGCCGGAAGCCTATTCGGTGTTGTTCGATATGGCGCGTGAAGTCAATCGTCTGAAGACCGAAGACAAAGTCTCCGCTGATGCGCTGGCGGCGAAACTGCGCCAGATCGCTAACGTGCTGGGCATTCTGCAGCAGGATCCCGAGCTGTTCCTGCAAAGCGGAGCGCAGGTGAATGACGATGAAGTGGCGAAAATCGAGCATTGGGTGAAAGCCCGTTCCGACGCGCGTGCGGCCAAAGATTGGGCGCAGGCGGATGTGGCGCGCGATAAGCTCAATGAGTTGGGCGTGATCGTTGAAGATGGGCCGCAAGGTTCCAGCTGGCGACGCAAATAACCGGAGAGGGCGAGAAATCGCCCTTTTTTATTATGGCGATTGAACAGATTCATATTCACGGCTTCCGCTCGGTGCGCGATCTGACGCTGCCGCTGCAGCAGCTCAACGTGGTCAGCGGCCCCAACGGCTGCGGCAAATCCAACCTGTATAAAGCGGTGCGACTGCTGCATGAAGCGGCGAGCGGACGCTTAGCGTTGGCGCTGGCGGAAGAGGGCGGCATCCAGAAAGCGATGTGGGCAGGCGGATTGCGGCGCGGAGATCGTCGGCACGATCCCAAGCGTTTGATCATGGCTGTGGTGATGGACGATATGGATTATCAGCTCGATATCGGTTTTCCTGAGCCGTCTCCGACGCTCTTTAGCCTTGATCCGCTGGTGAAAGAGGAGCGCATCTGGATGAGTGGTCAGCGACGTCGCCCTTCCTCGTGCATTTTGCAGCGGCAAAATCAAACCGCGTTTCTGCATAACGTCGAGGGTGAACGCGTGACCTATCCAGCGGTTTTGCACCCGGAAGAGTCGCTGTTTGGGCAACTGGGCGAACCGCATCTTTATCCCGAGCTTTCTCAGGTGCGCGAAAGGTTGCAGAAATGGCGCTTCTACCACGAGTTTGCCGTGTGGCCAGGTTCGCCAATTCGGGCACCGCAGATCGGTGTGCGTGCGCCGATTCTGGCGCATGATGGCAGTAATTTAGCTGCCGCGTGGGCGACAATTAATGAAGTCGGTCATCGCGAATTGCTGCATCAAGTGATGGCCGAAGCGTTCCCTGACACCGAATTTCACGTTGATGTGCAGAACGGGCGTTTTCAGATGCTGATGTCTCGGCGTGGGATTTTGCGTCCGCTGGAGAGCGCTGAGTTCTCGGATGGCACGTTGCGCTTTTTGTGTTTGGTGGTGGCGCTGCTCAGCCCGCGTCCGCCGGCGTTTATGGCGCTGAATGAACCGGAGAACAGTTTACATGAAGATTTGTTGCCCGCATTGGCGCGCCTGATTGCCGAAGCCAGCCAGTTCAGCCAACTGTGGATCACCAGCCATTCACCGAAACTGGCAACGCTGATTGCGCAGCATACGGCGGTGAACCATATCGAGCTGGCGCAAATCGAAGGGGAAACCCGCGTCTTGTAAGGTCGCCATTCATGGCGACCTTCCGGATGACTACGCTACAACCGTAATTTTAAAACCAGCAAACTCAACCTTCTGGCCTTCAACAATCTTGCAGCGCTTACGCGTTTCAACTGCGCCATCGACGCGCACTTCGCCTTCCGCGATCACGGCTTTCGCCTGCGCACCGCTTTGCACCCAACCTTCGAGTTTCAGCAGGTCGCACAAATCAACGTGGGCATGTTTACCGAGAGAAAAACTGGCCATTATGCCTCCTCAATGTCGTGAAATTCTTCACACGCTGTCAGCGTGTTTTGGATCAGGGTAGCGACCGTCATTGGACCGACGCCGCCTGGAACGGGCGTGATGTACGAAGCGCGCTCAGCAGCCGCTTCGAACTCCACATCGCCGACCACTTTGCCGCTGTCGAGACGGTTGATACCCACATCAATGACTACCGCGCCCGGCTTGATCCAGTCGCCCGGAATAAAGCCCGGCTTGCCGACCGCCACCACCAGCAGATCGGCGTGCTCAACGTGATGACGCAGATCTTTGGTGAAACGGTGCGTCACGGTGGTGGTGCAACCGGCGAGCAGCAGCTCCATGCTCATCGGACGGCCAACGATATTCGATGCGCCAACCACCACGGCGTTCAGGCCGTAAGTATCGATATTGTAGCGCTCCAGTAAGGTGACGATGCCGCGCGGCGTACACGGACGCAGCTTTGGCGCGCGCTGGCACAGACGACCGACGTTGTACGGATGGAAGCCATCCACGTCTTTGTCTGGAACGATGCGCTCCAGCACTTTGACGTTATCGATGCCAGCTGGCAGCGGCAACTGCACCAGAATGCCGTCGATATCGTTATCGTTGTTGAGCGTATCAATCAGCTCCAGCAGTTCGGCTTCGCTGGTGGTGGCGGGCAGATCGTAGGAGCGGGAGATGAAGCCCACTTCATCACAAGCACGACGTTTGCTGGCGACATAGATCTGTGAAGCCGGGTTTTCACCCACCAGCACAACTGCCAAACCGGGCGCACGTTTTCCGGCCGCCAGACGCTGCTGTACTTTTTCGGCAACCTCAAGGCGCACCTGCTGCGCAATCGTTTTACCGTCAATAATTTTTGCTGCCATCAGAGAGGAAATCCATCTGTAGAGGGTTAGATCGGGGATGGCGCCTATTCTGTCAGAAGCGCGTGCGGCTGTCAGGTAGAGATTCGCCATCAACGCCGCTTTCCCGATTTTTCGCCGTGGCGCCCGCCCGCGTTAGCGCTTATGATGCCCGGCAGTGAATGGGATGGATGACGTGATGATTTGGTTAATTCTCGCCACGCTGGCGGTGGTGTTCGTGGTAGGTTTTCAGCTGCTGACGGCCAGCTCGCGCCATGCGGTACAGGCGCTCAATAAACGGTTGCAACTGCCGCCGGTGCATATCGAATCGATGTTGTCGCTGATGGGCAAAGAGGCGGCAAAAGAGTTTACCGACTACATCGCGGGCGATAACGACACACATCTGCACAATGGCGCGGCGGTGCTGCTGATTTGGCAGGTGCTGATCGTCGATGGCAGCGACGAAAATAGGCAGCGCTGGCACGGCATTCTGAGCCGGGCTGGGTTTTCAGCGTTGATTTCACGGCAGCAGCTGTTGCTGGCGTTGGGGTTCTTGCGCCAACTGGAGCCGGACAGCCAGGAACTGCATGCGCTGCGCGACCAGTACAATGCGCACTTCACGCAGCAAGGGATTGAGCTGGAAGGCGAAACGGAGCAGGGCGGAAATCTAGTGTCGATGAGCGAGTGGCGCAAGCGGCATTAAGGGGTTTTGGTTAATCTGCCAGCACTCCGCTGCTCGTGGGAGGCAAAAACGTTGACGCGCGAGCCGCTGGACGTATAATCCGACCCAATCACTATGCGCCCTTAGCTCAGTTGGATAGAGCACCGGCCTTCTAAGCCGTAGGTCACAGGTTCGAATCCTGTAGGGCGTACCATCCCGAATTCTCCTCATCTTTGTCTCTTATTATTTTAAATTCATTCGTCGTTTATCCTTGTCATACAGTTCGCTAGCTGTATTATTTTGCCCAATCCCTTAGATCTACTCTTATATAAAGCAGTTATTGAAGTGCTATTCGCCAATGACCTTTATATATGGCAATCCTTTATACAATTGCCGCAATAGTAGAACTAACCACTTTGCCTTAACTCAGGTTGCATAATGTCCAATCATAATTTTTCTCAAACTGCCGCATTTCTCTGGTCGGTTGCCGACCTTCTTCGCGGAGATTTCAAACAGTCACTTTATGGTCGCATCATCCTGCCATTTACGTTGCTGCGTCGACTTGAGTGTGTGCTTGAGGAGAGTAAAGATGCAGTGTTGTCTCAGGCTGAAAAGCTTGAGTCAATGAAAGACTTGCCTGAAGACGCTAAGGAAAAGTTTCTGCTACGCGCAACTAATGGTCTGTCCTTTTTTAATACTTCTCCCATGAATCTAAGCAAGTTGGGCCAAAGCGATAACGCAGATAATTTGCTGAATTATGTCAAATGCTTTTCTAATGATGCACGTCAGATTTTCGAACAGTTCAAATTTAGCGAATATGTGAGTGAGTTAAAGCAAGCTAACCTACTGTTCAAAGTGGTCAAATTGTTTGCGGTAACTGATCTCAGCCCAAAAAGAATATCTAACCATGACATGGGATTGGTGTTTGAAGAGCTGATCCGCCGCTTCGCTGAAAGTTCCAATGAAACCGCCGGTGAGCACTTTACCCCACGTGATATTGTCCGTTTGACCACTTCTTTAGTGTTCATGGAAGATGACGACGCGCTAAGTAAGCCCGGCATTATCCGTACTATCTATGATCCTACTGCCGGAACCGGCGGGTTCTTATCTTCTGGTATGGAATATGTGCACGATCTCAATCCAGAAGCGGTAATGCGTGCCTTTGGCCAGGAACTCAATCCCGAATCTCATGCTATTTGTAAAGCCGATATGCTGATCAAGGGTCAGGATGTTAGCCGCATTAAGCTGGGTAATACCTTGTCAAATGATCAACTGCCTGCCGACCAGTTTGACTACATGCTGTCAAATCCTCCCTTCGGCGTGGATTGGAAAAAGATTGAAGGCGAGATTAACGATGAACATTCGCAGAAAGGCTTTAAGGGTCGTTTTGGACCGGGCCTGCCGCGTGTCTCCGATGGATCTCTACTGTTCCTGATGCATCTGCTTAGCAAAATGCGCGGCATCAACAATGCTGATGGCTCGATAAGCAACGGTGGCCGCATCGGTATTATCCTTAACGGCTCACCGCTATTTACCGGCGGTGCAGGTAGCGGTGAGAGCGAAATCCGCCGCTATATCTTGGAAGCCGATCTGCTGGAAGGCATCGTCGCGCTGCCAACGGATATGTTCTACAACACCGGTATCGCAACCTACGTCTGGATCCTGTCGAACAAGAAGTCCGCAGAACGCAAAGGCAAAGTGCAGCTGATCGATGGCACCAACCTGTGCGGAAAAATGCGTAAATCGCTGGGCTCAAAACGCAACTTGATGGGTGAAGACGATATCAAGCTGATTACGCAGACTTTCGGCGATTTCAAGGTCGTTGATGCGACCTCGCTGGATGAGCTTGGGCTAGAAAAAGCACCAGAGCAGAAATCTAACCGTGGCCGTCAGTCTGCCTCGGCTAAAACCGAAACAACGAAAACCTTCGCCAGCAAAATCTTTGGCACCACAGAGTTTGGTTATCGCCGCCTGACCATTGAACGCCCACTGCGTTTGTCTGCGCAGGTGACCGATGAAGCAATTGCAACCCTGCGCTTTGCACCGAAGCCGTTTAATGCACCGATGGAGCGTTTATACGAAGCGTTTTCTGCACAGTGGCAGGATGATAATTACGGTGATTTTTCAGCGATCGAAGCTGAAGCTCGCGTGATTATCAAAGCAGAGTTTGCTGAATTGAAAGAAAAGCAGATTAAGGATTTGCTGGACAGCAAGCTGTGGCTGGCGCAACGCACATTGATGGATAAGGCGCGGCAGATTCAGACTGCCTTGAATATTAAGGCGGGAGGCAAAACGCAGGTTAGCGATGACTTTAACCAGTTCCAGCTCACCCTGAAAGGTGCGATTAAAACTGCAGTCGTGAAGCTAGATAACAAAGAGAATAAACAGTTTATCGACGCTATCACCATTAAAAACCCGGCTGCCGAGCCGGTAGTGAAGAAGGTGCTGAAAGAGAATGCCCAGCCGCTCTACGGTGCGTTTGAGTACAAAAGTAAAGTTGTAGAGTTTGAGCAGGATGGCGATTTGCGTGATAACGAGAACGTACCGCTAAATCCGTATGTTGCCACCAGTGATCTGATTGAAAATTATTTCACAGCGGAAGTGCTACCGCATGTGGAGGATGCGTGGATTAATGCCGACAAGCGTGATGCGAAAGATGGTGAGGTTGGTATTGTTGGTTACGAGATTCCGTTTAACCGGCACTTCTATGTTTATCAGCCGCCACGCCCGCTGGAGGACATTGATGCAGATCTGGATGCGGTCAGCGCCGAGATTATGAAGCTGCTGCAGGAGGTGCATTCGTGATGTCTAAGTATAAGGCGTATCCGGAGTATATGGATTCTGGAATTGAATGGCTTGGGTCGATCCCTGACCATTGGAAAACTTTTTCCGGAAAACGAATGTTTAAAAGTGTGCGTATACCGGCTGAAAAGGGTGATGAGCAACTTGCGGCAAGCCAAAGGTATGGAGTTATTCCCCAGTCGCTAATGATGCAACTTAATGACTCAAAAGTGATGCTTGCATTAAAAGGAACTGATTCTTTTAGGCATGTTGCAGAAAATGATTTTGTTATAAGTCTACGTAGCTTTGAAGGAGGTATTGAGCATAGCCAGTACACTGGCTGTGTGTCACCTGCTTACACTGTACTGAAAAATTCTAAACCAATCAGTTACGGTTATTATCGTTATCTTTTTAAATGCATGCCTTTCATTGCTGCATTACAGTCGTCAACAGACAGTTTGAGAGATGGGAAATCAATTAATTATGAGCAGTTTAGCGCAATAGACCTACCACTAACTTCATTGTGTGAACAAAATACTATCGCCGCTTTTCTTGATTTCGAAACAGCAAAAATTGATAAGCTTATCGAGAAGCAAAAACAACTCATTGAACTGCTTAAAGAAAAACGTATGGCAGTTATTAGCCATGCCGTCACCAAAGGTCTAAATCCTGATGTGCCCATGAAAGATTCTGGTGTTGACTGGTTGGGGCAAGTTCCGGAGCACTGGATCGTACGTAGATTAAAACATACGGCAAGCCTACAATCTGGAATCCCTAAAGGAAAAGATCTCACAGGTAAAAAAAGTATTTCAGTACCTATGCTTCGTGTGGCCAATGTTCAAGATGGTTATCTTGACCTTGAAGATGTACATAACATAGATATTGAACCAAGTCAGTTGGGAAGATACTTACTTCGCAATGGTGATGTATTGATGAATGAGGGGGGGGATAATGACCAATTAGGTCGTGGAGCGGTATGGATGGCACCAATCAATAATTGCATTCATCAAAACCATGTGTTTTCAATTAGGCCTAAAAACATTGAATCAGAATGGCTAGATATGCTTACTCGAGCTGCTTATGCGAAATTTTATTTCTACCGAGTGGCGAAGCAAAGTACGAACCTTGCATCCATTTCGTCAACAAATATTAAAGAAACTCCATTGCTTATTCCTCCAGTAGAAGAAAGGAAGGAGATTCTAAAGTTTATTAAACTTCAACTCGAAAGATTAAAAGCGACTGAAGAACTAAGCATTGATCAAATTACCTTATTACGAGAACGCCGCACCGCCCTAATTTCCGCCGCCGTCACCGGAAAAATCGACGTGCGCGACTGGGTTGCACCCGACACGCAGGAAGTTGAGGAGCTACAGGAGACTACCGCATGAGCATGGACAGCACCAAGGAACTGATTTTTCAGGATGAAATGATTGCGCAGATGGTCGATCGTGGCTGGAGTGTTGGCAAAGCCGACGGCTACGATCGCGAGCGCGCGATCTATTCACAGGATGCGCTGACATTCGTGCAAACCACGCAGCCGCAGGAGTGGGAGAAGTTTGCCAAAATTTATCCCACCGACACCGAACGTCACTTCTTTGATGCGCTAGTGGCGCAACTCAAAAAAGCTGATATCAACGCTACCGATATGCTTTCACGCACTTACGGTACGCTCGGCGTATTACGTCACGGCATCAAGAGCCATAGCGCGCGTTTTTCGCTGTGTCAGTTCAAACCGGAACATAACCTCAATCCGGACACGCTGACGCGCTATAAACAAAACATCTGTCGTATTGTGCCCGAGCTGGTTTACAGCCCGCACGCTTCCAAAGCGGTATTTGAAGAGTCAGGCATAAAAGCGAAGAAGTGGCGTATTGATCTGGTGCTATTTGTGAATGGCCTGCCGATTGCCACGCTGGAACTAAAATCTGAATTTAAGCAGGCAGTACAAAACGCCATCACCCAATATAAGAAAACGCGCCTGCCAAAAGACCCCGGCACTAACAAAACGGAACCGCTGCTGACATTCAAACGCGGTGCGTTGGTGCACTTTGCCGTCAGCCAGTATGAAGTGTTTATGGCAACTAAACTCGACGGTGATAAAACCTTCTTTCTGCCGTTTAACAAAGGCACCAAAGAGGGCGGCGCGGGCAATGATATTCCGGAAAATGAAAATGACTACGCCACCAGCTATCTGTGGAATGAGGTCTTGCTGCCGGAAAATCTGCTGAAAATTCTTGCCAGCTTTGTGCATCTGCAAATTGAAGAGAAAGAAGACTGGCAGGGACTTAAGTATAAAAAAGAGAGTCTGATCTTTCCGCGCTATCACCAATGGGATGTGGTTAATAAACTGATCACGGCGGCAGCAGAGGAAGGGACAGGTAATAAATATCTGATTCAGCACAGTGCGGGTTCAGGTAAATCCAATTCCATCGCCTGGACCGCTCATCAGCTATCGCGGCTGTACGATGAGAAAGGTGAGAAGCAGTTCCACTCGGTGATTGTTGTCACTGACCGAACCGTGCTGGACGATCAGCTGCAGGACACAATCTACCAGTTTGAGCATCAGGATGGTGTGGTCGGGCGCATCAACAACAAAGAGGGAGATGGTTCAAAGTCGGAAAAGCTCGCTAGTGCGCTTGAAAACTCGCAGCCGATTATCATCGTCACTATTCAGACCTTCCCGTTTGTGCTCAAAGCGATTGAAAACAGTGTCAGCCTCAAGCTACGTAAATATGCGGTGATTGCCGATGAAGCGCACTCTTCGCAAAGTGGATCCACCGCGCGTCAGCTGAAAGAAGTGTTGATGACTGAAGAAGCGGATGACGATGTCGTGATGTCGTCAGAGGATATTCTTGATGCTACGGTTGCCGCGCGTAAAGGCAGCAGTAATCTCAACTACTATGCATTCACCGCTACGCCAAAACCGAAAACGCTGGAGCTTTTTGGCCGTCGCCCTAATCCACATGAGCCAGCCTCCAGAACCAATAAGCCAGAAGCGTTCCATGTTTACTCCATGCGTCAGGCTATTGAAGAAGGTTTTATTCTCGATGTTCTGAAGAATTACACCAATTACAAGGTGGCCTATAAGCTGCTGCAAAAGCTGGACGATCCGGACCGTGAAGTTGATAGCAAAAAAGCCAAAGTAAAACTCACCCAGTGGGTATCGCTGCATGAGCACAATATCTCGCAAAAGGTGAAGGTCATTGTTGAGCACTATCGTAAGCATGTGATGCATCTGCTGGGCGGACAGGCTAAAGCGATGGTGGTTACTAGCTCACGCAAAGCGGCGGTGCGCTACAAGCTGGCGTTTGATAAATACATCGCAGAAAACAACTACCAGAAAATTAACGCGATGGTTGCCTTCTCCGGTGAAATTGAGTTTGCCGAAAGCGATCATAACGCGCTTGCGCTCCTGAATCAGAAATTCACTGAAATCAATATGAACCCCGGCCTGAAAGGGTGGGATATGCGTAAAGCCTTTGATAGCGATGATTATCAAGTGATGCTGGTGGCAAACAAATTCCAGACCGGTTTTGACCAGCCCAAATTGTGTGCCATGTATGTGGACAAAGCATTAGGTGGAGTGGAATGCGTTCAGACACTTTCCCGACTGAACCGCACTTATCCGGGCAAAGCAGAATCAGGCACATTTGTACTCGATTTCTGGAATGAGCCAGATGAGATTCTTGAGGCTTTCCAACCGTATTACCAAACAGCGGAATTAACCGATGTTAGCGATCCGCAATTAGTGTTCGAGTTGTTCGACAAACTGCGCACCAGCGGGATTTTCCTTTGGAATGAAGTAGAGCAGTTCTGTGACGCATTTTTCACTAAGAATAAATCTAACGCAGCGATCAGTAACATTTGTAAGCCGGCAGTTGATCGTTGGAAGCTGCGTTATAGCTCAGCGATTGATGCTTATGTGCTGGCCAAAGAGATGTTTGAACGCACAAAAAAGACTGGCGACGTGGTGCTAATCACCAATGCAGAAAACAGTTTTAAAGCCTGCAAGCAGGAAAAAGACAAGCTGGATATCTTCAAAAAAGATCTCGGTAGTTTTGTTCGTTTCTACGAGTTTATGTCCCAGATTGTTGACTATGATGACAAAGATCTGGAAAAGCTAAGCCTGTTTGCTCGCCACTTGCGCCCAATGTTGCATGAACAGCGTATTGCAGAAGATGAGGTCGATCTCAGTAATGTTGAGATGAGCCATTATCGTTTGTCAAAGCTCCATGAGCAGCATCTGAAACTGCAAGAGGATGCCGAAGAGTACAAACTCAAACCCGGCAATGACATAGGCACTGCAAAGCCTAAGAACCCAAAAGAAGAGTTCCTTTCAAATATACTGGCGCGTCTGAATGACCTCTTTATTACTGACAATCTTAGCGATAAAGACATGATTAATTATGCTTTTGCCGTACGAGACAAGTTATCTGAGAACCAGGCGGTAATGACGCAAATTGCCAACAATACGCGCGAACAGGCAATGCTGGGAGATTTCCCGAAAGCGATTGATGATGCCGTAATGGATAGCAATGATGCGCATCAGGAGATGATGATTCAGTACTTGTCGAATCCGGAGCTTGCGAAAGGATTTGCCAGAGTGGTGTTTGATATGTTGAAAGGCGCTTAAAAGATGCGAGGCAGAATATTGCCTCGTTATCCTTAATACACTTGTTAATATGCTTGTAGAAAAAACAATTGGATATTTATTATGTTGAATCCTGTTTCTGAATGGGGCAGGTCAGAAGTTCAATCATAAAAGTGATGTAACATTTTCGTGTCTGTGCGCAAATATTTATTCTGCCAGTTCAGCTTCTGTTGTTGTTTTGTCTGAATATCAGCTTCCTCACGCAATTTTTGTTGCAGCCAGGGAGAAAATGTTCTGTAAAAAATTCTTGCTCTTCTGAACTTTTCAAACTGACTCATCATGAAAAGGATCCACAATACATTTAAAAAATAGGCGGAGATAGCGAGTACAATGAAAAACACTTGTTCACTTCCAGATGAGGTTTTACCTATATCTACAAATACAAATAGAGCAGTGAGAAGAATTAGCGAAATGATACTGATGAATGCGAGTTGAAAACCTCTTAACTTTCTGTATCGTTTATTGTAACTATTAAACGAGTCGTTCTGAATGTCCTCGATGCAAGGAGTTTTAATAAAACCTTGAAAATTTCGGTCTTCATAGCTGATGTTTCGCTCTCTGAGGAATGTCAAAAGTAGTTCGTTTATTTTTACCGAATACTGCATTCCTATTACATCATAAAGTGCCTTGGCAGCATTCTCAGTGGCTGTATTTATACTTTTTGCATATAGGTTAGAAATACAGGCAAGTGCTTTTGCTCTTTTTTCAGTGACTGTGGCCTTCTCAGCATAATGAATACCTGCCAACCTTTTTATGATGGGCCACGCTGCTTTTATTAACCCTGGGATAAGTACACCTAGAGATAATTTAAGAGACTCGGTGCTTATTAACGTTGAGAAATTGATTGTTGAGTTTATTTCTTCCATTCATTCACTCTCGATGTTTATGTTATTTAACGTGACTATTTCGCAGTTTTCCCACTTTGATGCGCACCGTTTCCGGCATCGCACTCAAATTATCCTCCCTCAACCCCAGCATCATATTGTATCCACTAAATAACCCGGCATCGCCCAGCCGCGGCATTGGCAGCAATCTAGTTGGAATCGTCAGCCAAAACCGCAAATCATAGTTACAGCCCAGATACGTGCTCAGTAGCGCCTTCACATCCTGCCTGAGCTGTCCGTCAGGCATCCAACCCTTTGCCTCATCAGGATCGTCTGTTGAAAGCTCAACCCGTGAGCAGTAATCAGCCACGCGGGTTTCATCGCCCAGTATCGGATTCTGATCAAGCGTCATGCCGCTGCGCATTGAAAGTCGGGCGCGTTTCGCCACTGGCATCGTCACTGGATGGTGTGCGAAAACCTCAACTTTGGTGTTCGGTGCCTGGCTGTTGATCACCGCTGCAATACCTTCAGCAGTGTGCGTGGTATGCAGCAATGGTTTCAGTATCGCCAGCAGGCGTGACGAAGGTTGGTCACCGCTGTGGGTGATCCCGGTTAAGGCCATCAGGCTTTGCGACACCCTATCTTTACCGCCTGGCTCAAAGGTTGCCGGATAGCTGTACTTGCGCCAGATGCGGTAAAACTGCGTCATCAACCGATGATTGAAGATATCCAGAAACGCCGCCATCGCATCAGCTCCGTCACGTCCCTGGTTGATGTCATCAATGATGCTGGTGGGCAGCGGCGAATCGACGCCGTACAAGCCGAAGAAGTTAGTTCTTACCGTCGGTATCGCATCCGGGTTGTCGGCGTCAATTTCCGTGCGTTTTAGCTCCCCGGCGGGAAAGCCCAGATGCGGATTGGGACGAAATCGCACCGGATCACTCTCTGGTGTGCGGCCTGTGCCGAGGCGGCTGCCGGCCGTCTGCTCCAGCAGCTGGCAGAAGCGGTAAAAGTTGTACCGCGCGGTCTGGTCATTGCCGTTATCGTCCAGCCAGAACGGTTTGTTGTTTTCGTCGCTCACATTAACACCCTGTTAATGCGGCGCTCCGGCCAGGCCCACTCGGTGCCCGAAGCGGTCAGCAGCACCGTCAGCTGGGTGAAGCGCACAACGCTGGCATACTGCGTCAGGAACTGCTCCAGCAGCTCGCAAAACAGGCGGGCATCGCCGGTGCCGCTGAACTGGGTTTCATCGAGCGCCACGCGAATACGCACCCCGTGCCAGTGATACGACGAGTTATAGTCCTGACGCCAGCTCACATGGCGAATACCGCTGATGCGACGGCGGTTGTTATCGTCATTGCTCCAGTCAAACAGCGCCAGCACGGCTCTGAGGCTCACAGCGTCGCTAATCATCTGGCTCAGGGCGCGCGGATGCAGCAGCGACATCACATGCCATTGAAACAGCTGCGTGGTTGGCGGGTAGTAAGGCATAGAAGGGGGATAACGCGTTGTGCATTGCAACGTCAGGTTGCCGGTTACCGCGCTTCCATCAAATACGGCTTTCTCCAGCGCCATACGCGGATAGTTACCATTGGTGCAGGTGATGTTCATAAACAGAGTGGCATCATCCTCGCTTCGGTCGGTCTCGCTTTCATCGCCGCCTAACATCAGCAGCGTTTCATAAAGACCGCTGACACCCCGCCAAATCCGTGTATGGAAATATCGCGCCGGCCAGGACTCTTTGCGTTGCAGCATGCCACCTTTTTGCCGGAAATGCCGATACGGCACATAATGCCGCTTTTCCAGTGTTTCGCTGGCGGCCACTTCATCAACACTGTAAATCTCTGTGTGCTGATCGCGCAGGCGGTGCGGGCGCAGACGATAATCGAGCACCGCAGGCTTCACCTTTAGCGGCTCGGCGTTCAGCGTAAACAGGTTAATCACCGGTACGCAGTGAATACGCAGCGCGTCCGCCGGCAGGGAAATATCACGCGGAAGTGGCTGACTAAGGTGAATATCGAGAATCACCTCGCGGCAGCTTTCGTTGAAGAGAAGTGTGTTGAGCCCCGAAAGAGTAAAAAAGGCGTAGCGAGCCGGAAAACTGAAATATTCCAGCAGCGGGCGCACTTCACCGCACAAGGCTGGGCTATCGCTTTCTGGCCAGACCGAGTGCCAGTGCTGTTGCCAGCGGGCACGGATGTCGCCGCTAAAGGGTTTTGGATCCCAGTTATCGCTGTGCGGCTGGCGAACAGTAATTTTTTCAATATGGTTGGTTAGGGCCTGATACATCAGCGACTGCACCGGGCGATCTCCGTGGATGTAGAGCGGGATATCGCTGAGATCGATTTGGGTCGGATCTGCCTGAGGGCTGAGGGAAAACCGCAGGGAGATCATCTGGTGTCCATCAGGATGGAAGGGCGTCGATATCTCGCCCAGCGTCAGCGGATGCAATTTCAGCGCATCGATCGTGCGATATGGGCAGCGCAAGCCAGTAATATCCATCGGTCGGGTCAGCAGCGTTGTGCCTTCCGGAAGCATCGCATCACGTACCTGAGCGACCATATCGGGCGTAAGTTCCACCACTGACATTGATGGCAGCGTGCGGTTCACCACAGGTAGCAGATGCCCGAGCAGCGGCTCCGTCAGCTCAGGAATATCGTCATCAATCTTGCGCCGCATCTGCGCCATCATCAGCGAGAAGCCTTGAAACAGTTGCTCGACCGAGTCATTCATCTTCAGAGATTTGCCGTCGACACCCAGCCGCCGTCCCGCCTCCGGATACTGCTCCGCAAACTCCTGCGCAGCAGCTTTCAGATAACGCATCTCGCTGTCGAAATATTTTAGAAAATCATGGTCGTTCATGGTTCACCTACTCAACCAGCGTGAGTGCCAGATAAATTACTGAGCAGAGTGAAGCCAACCACAACACCAGTAGTGAGATCATTGCCCGGTAAAACATGACTCTTGTTCCGTGCAGGCGATCTGCCAGAGAACGCGGGCGGGCAAATTTTTTCGGCCACAGCTGCGCCATGCCTCGGTCAAACTCAGCAAGATCTTCTTCATTATTGAGCAATGCGAAGAGGCGTTCATCGAGCCATAAACGCCAGCAGTAGTAGTGTGTGATGAAGAACAACAACATCAACGGCAGACTCAGCGCGGAGTAGAAAAGGCTGAGTATCAGCGCCAACGGCGGCAGTGTCAGAGCGGCAAAGTAGCGCCAGCTTGCCAGATGAATTTGCACAATTCGGTTGGTCATCATGATGTCTGACATAGCTGTTCCTTGCTGAATGTTTCGAGGATTGCAATGTGTGCGGGGGTGAGAACAATCTGCGGGCGTCGGGACTTAATGAGTTCAACGGCCTGAACGACAGAAGCTGCATGTCCTTCCGCCAGCAGCCACGCCGCAATCACTGTGGCACTGCGCGATAAACCCAGCGCGCAGCAAACCAACACCTTGTCATTTTCCCGGTGCAGTTGCTGGAGCTGTCTTACAGCAGTGCGCAAATGCGCAATGTCGGGCACCAGCAGATCCATTAGCGGATAGGCCTGCCATCGCTGTGCGTTCCGGTTGCCTTTGTGTAATTCTGCGGTCAGATCAAAAACGGCAAAATCTTGCTCCACCTTGCCCGGGAACCTGCCCAGCGCTACGCCAGCGACAATCTCATTACTTTGCGCGCTATGCCGGGAAAACCAGCAGCGGGAAATCCTCGCGCCTATCAGATAGGGTAAAAGCAGCAAGCGTGCGGAGAGAGATAAGTTACCGCAACTGCTTTTCTGGAATACCGTCACGCCCAACCCGGCATAGCCCGCAGCCACCGCCAGCAGCGCCATCGCAGGCCACAACAGTAAATAACCGCAGGGAATTGCGGCTCCAGCCATTAAAAACAGCATTCCACCCAGGCAGTATTTGCTTGCGAGACGTCGCGCGTGCAAAGTGGGCCGCTGCACGCGCCATTCTCCTTTAATCGGAATCAGGTAGCTGATGATGACCGCGACCACAATCCCGCTAATTACATCGATAAAATGGTGCTGCCAGGTGGTTAGTACGGAGACAGCAATCAGCAGGAACCAACTGGCCGCAACGATTCTCGCATTGCGATTTAGATGCTGGCGAAAGCGCAGCCAGAGCAGCCAGGTCAGAATAATGTGCAGCGAAGGGGCCTGGTTATAGGGTAAATCAAACTGTTCAAGCTGACGGAACAACCAGCCGAAGGCACCCTGGGTTTCCGGGCGTGTGAAGGTAAACGTCAGCGGGAAAAGTAAAAACGCTGCACAAGCCACCAGCGATGCTGCAAGCAGGCGATAGCCGTGACGCATCAGCTCTTGTCTTGATGTGCAGATGAACAGTGAAATACCGTAAAGCAGGTCGATGCTCCAGTAAGGCACGATAGTCCAGGGAACAAATGGAATCGACCGTTCCCAGGCAAACACCAGGCTTTTCACATCATCGCGGGTAGCGGTGAAGGTATTAACCTGCCCGTAGCTGAGAAAAAACAGGGGCCCCAGCAACATCAGCCAGCAAAGCCCCTGTTTCGAGGGGCTAAAAGGGCGTTGTGTCAGCAACGATTCAGTCATGCTATTTTCTTACCGCCAGCGACACGGTAAAGATGCCAAACTCATCAATTAGCTGGTGGCACTTCTCAAATCCAGCGTCTTCGACCAGCGTATCCATCTAATTCTGGCTGCGTACGCGCATCAACCAGGGAATACCGTTCTGGTGGCTGGTTAAGGTCCATGCGATGGTTTTCAACTGCGGATGCCACGGTTGCCCGGTATAAACCAGCACGCCGCCCGGCGGAATGGCTGCGGCTAACCCGGCCAACGATGTTTTGATTAATTGGTTGCTCGGGAACAGTTCATACAGGCCGGAGACAATGCCCAGCGTCGGCGCAGGCGCGAGTGTGGCGAGCGAGTCATAATCAAAGGCATTGCCTTTTTTAAACTGTGCGAGGTGGCCTAATTGACGCGCTTCAATCATCGCCTGGCCTTTTTCCACATTTAGATCGCTGTAATCGCGCAGCAGGATGCTCTCAATTCCCGGCTGTTTCTCCAGCGCATCAAGAACGTAGCGGCCATGTCCGGCGGCAATATCGACCACGCGAATCGGCAAATTGTGCTCTTGCAGTTTTGCTACGGCCTGCGCAATCACCTGCTGGATATTTTCTTTGCGCATGCGAATGCCGCGCCAGCCAATGCTGTTGAGGTACTGCCTGTCGATGATACGGCCAACAATGCCGGTGCCTTCAGGCGTGTTGCGGTAGACATAATCCAGCGTGCTGCCAGAGTCAAAGCCGGTTTCATATCCCAGACGCATGCCTTTAGACAGCCTGCCAATGGTTTTCATGCCAAAACT
Organism: Pantoea trifolii; assembly: GCF_024506435.1. Classification (NCBI taxonomy): domain Bacteria; kingdom Pseudomonadati; phylum Pseudomonadota; class Gammaproteobacteria; order Enterobacterales; family Erwiniaceae; genus Pantoea; species Pantoea trifolii. The sequence goes on from NZ_JANIET010000001.1 coordinate 1,168,747, forward strand.
TAATGAAGCGTAAGACATGCCTTGTAGTGAGCTGCGCTTAGGTGGTGCCTGCAACTCACGGTACGCATCAGCGCCCGGACTCCACTGCTCTTCATGGCTGTAATCGAAGGTGTAAGGTGCAGCGTGGTAAAGCTGTTCGATAAATGGCTTCATTTTATCGAAAGCAAGCTGGCGATCCTTTTCACCCAGCGTGTCGTGATAAAAACCAGGCAAAATATGCTGCTCTTTAATGGCGCTACGCAGCCCCTGATAGAATTTTTTCTGCGGTTTGGTGTGCACCACAAAATCATCGCCGGAAATCAGCAACTGTGTTGGCACGGTGATGGCGGCAGAGTCAGAAACAATGCGCTCCGCCGTTTTATACAGATCCAGCAGAATATTCACGGCAATCTGACGGGTGATGAGTTTATCCTGCTCAAAGCTGCTAATGCGCTCTGGGTCGTGGCTGAGAAATTTCCCTTTGACGTAAGAGTTCACGTAAAACAGACCGCGAATACGTTGCAGCAAACCTAAACCCGCGCGTGCGAAAGGCACATACAGCTTCACCTTAAACGCTGGAGATGCCAGCACCATACCGCGAATTTTAGGCGCGTAATCATGCACCCATGTAGCAACCAGCACCGCGCCGACGCTTTGCGCAATCACAACAACATCTTCAATGCTCACCTTGGCTTGTTCAGCCACAAAGCGAACGAATTCATCGACGTCCTGCACTGAGCGAGCCAGGCTTGGGCTGTAACCTCGCTCTCCCGGCGAATGTCCGTGTCCACGCGCATCCCAGGCGTAAAAATGGGCATCCGGCATCAGCAACTCATCGACAACATGCTGCAAACGTCCTGAGTGCTCATGCCCGCGATGAAATAGCACAATCACTTTTTTGCTCTGCGCATCGTGCGCGGGCCAGTGGCGAAAATAGAGTGATTCACCGTCGCTGGTTGAAAAAGATCCTTCCTGAAATAAACGTGCTTCCTGGCTCATGATGATTTCCTTATGGCTTGCTGTTGTAATTCGACAAAACGATTTAATAACGCGCTTTTAAATTCGGCCTTGTTGTCCTGATAACGCAGCGGATCATCGATATAAATATCGATAAAGAACGGCACCGGTATTTTCTGACCTTTACCCATTGAGCGATCCAGCCCGTGCATATAGACCGGAATGATGGGCACATCCGGGCACTGCTGGCTGAGGTGCCACAGGCCAGATTTAATTTCTGAAAGTTTCCCCGGCTCGCCGCGTGTGCCTTCCGGGAAAATAATCACAATTTTCTTTTCTGCCAGTGCATCGACGCAGGCCTGCAACGGATTAGCCTGATGCGCCCCGCGATAGACCGGGATGATGCCAATCACTTTGAGCGCAAACCAACCCACCACTTTGTTTTTCAGGAAGTAATCAGCCGCAGCCACCGGCTGTACATTTACCAGCGTCGAGAGGGGGAACAATGTGAACAGCGTCAGCACATCCAGATGGCTGTTGTGGTTTGCCACAATGATCGCCGGGCCTGTTTTCGGTAGCTTCTTGCGGTTGGCCACGGCGACACCCAGCCAGATCCACACCACCGGATAGGCGATGCAAAGTGTAAAGATCCAGCGCAGCATTCGGTTCATGTGCGCCTCCTACACGTAGAAGTAGTAATAGAAGTGGAAGAACAGCGGCGCGGTGTAGATGAGTGAATCGAGTCGATCCAAAATGCCACCGTGTCCGGGCAGCAATTTGCCGGAATCCTTCACACCAAAGTCACGCTTGATCGCCGACATCACCACATCGCCGCAAAAGCCGCTTGCACCAATAATCAACCCTGCACCCAGCGAGTGGAGATAACTCATCGGTGTCAGCAGTGGTCCAAGAATCACAGCCAGCAACATGGTGGTAAAGATGCCACCCAGCAGACCGGCCAGCGTCTTATTCGGGCTGACTTTAGGCGTCACGCGAATCCTGCCCAGCGATTTTCCCCACAGATACTGGGCAATATCATTCAGCTCAGTCAGCGCAACGAGGAAGAATACCAGCAGCGCACCGGCGCTGGCATCAGCACCGGGTAAAGTCATCAGGTAGGCAACGTGACTCAGAGCGAACACGGTGGTCATCATGCCCCAGTGCATCACCGACGCAGAGTGCAGAAAACCTTTGGTATCACCGGCAATCACCATGCGAGCCGGCAGGAAAAGGAAGACGTAAACCGGGATAAAAATGATGAACATGCCGTACCAGGCCATGCCGGTCCAGAGATATTGCACCGGGATTGCGGCATACATCCACAGCAGCGGCATGCTGTCAGAACGCCGCGTGGGTGCTAGCGTCAGATACTCTTTTAACGACAGGAAGCTGATGAAGCCGAAAAAGGTTAGCGCCAGCCACTTCGGCGACAGCATTGCTAACGAGAACAGGCAGATAATGACCCACCAGCTATTAACGCGCTGCTGCAATTCCACCCAGTTGCGTTGTGGGCGGCACTTTCTCAGCACAAAAATAATCAGCGTTGCCAGAACGAGAACGCCGAAGATACCGCCCAGGCAGTAATAAAGCACGTGTCTGGAATCAGCCATTTTTCGCCTCCATCGCATTGCGGCAGCGATTCAGGCTGGTCCAACACAGCAACAGGGCGGCAAGGACAAACACTGCGTCAGCGTAGCCGACAGACTGCGGCCACAGCGCAATCACCAGGCCAAGAGCACCAAAGATAAATGCGCGGTCACTTTTGCCCAACGGACCACGGTAGCTACGGATGCCGTTCAGCGTCTGGCACATCACACCGCAAAATTCGCTCAGCCAGGAAAGTAGCACGACCAGCACAACCAACCAGTGAGAGATGCCTGTAACAAAGGCAAAAGCGAGGTAGAGTGCGGCATCGGAGATAATGTCACCCACCTCGTTGAGGATCGCCCCAAGGGTGGTTTGCTGATTGAATTCCCTGGCTAACATGCCATCAATGGCGTTTAACGCCATGCGGAAAAACAGGAAAACGGGCAGGGTGATAAAAAAGCGTGGGTCGGGGAAACACATCAACAATGCGCCCAATACCACAGAGGTGAGCATGGCAAACAACGTTACCTGGTTCGCAGTGATACCCTGCGCATGTAACCTGACGACCAGCGGTCTTAATAAATTCTGAAACTTCGGTTTTATTTCGTATAGCGTCACTTTGTGGCTCCTGCCGTTTAATTGAATAGTTACTTCAATAATTCCAAATTCAGGGTGTTATCCCTTACTTCAATCGTGCGTGGTGAATCCGGATCAAGCTCCTCACGGCTCAACACCCGTTTCCATGTGCCGCGCTCTCTGTCCGGTTGGCGGAACAGGCCCACGACCGCGACATACTGCGCCTGCTTCTCCATTGGCATATCCAGACTGACGCTTTGTCCCGGCATGACGCTGAGCTGCCGCTGCGCCACCAGACTCTCTTTCAGCACCCGATCTGGCTGTGCCAGCAGGCTGCTGTATTCGGCGTCATCGAAACGTTGACGTGTGCTGAGTTGCAAAATATTCAGACGCAAGGGCATCGACTGCTGGGCGTCGTCCTGATTGATCGCTGTACGCGCAGTGAAGGTCAGGTGCAGGGTGTTGACCTGGCGATAAAACACGGCATCAGCAATGCTTGCTGTGCCCTGTTTGGTTTTTTGCCACGCGCCACAGCTGCTCAGCAACGTTGCCGCGAGGCAAATCAGCAATACATGGGCGAAACGAACCCTCATTGTTCGCCTCCCTGATACGCATCTTCATTCTGCGTTGCGGAAATAAATATCCGCGCAGGCAGGCGGAAGCCACGCAGTTCGAGTAGCGCCAGCGGGCCGCTACCGAGTTCCGTGCGAATCTGATAGTTCAATGCCAGCCCGTCCGGCGTCGGCCAGAGAACACGATAAATGTTGCTGCCCAGATCGGTGATGCGGGCTTTATCCAGCAGGCGGATCAGGCCCCAGCTTCCCGGGTGATCGGCATAAATGCGGGTTCCGGTATGGGTGCTGCGCCAGGTCAGCGTGGTTTGTGGCTGCCAGCGATTGTCAGGCCAGTTCAGCGTTTGCCAGCTCTCTTCCTGGTTAAAATATTGCAGCTTCTGGCGATCCACCGTCAGCTCAGATTCCACTACGTCGCGGGAAGGTTTTGCCATCATCTGGAAATGCAGCTCCACATCTCCCCGGACAAATGCGGTGTTCGCGATGTGCGTCAGTTTATTCAGCGCGCTGAGAAAAGCAGGATCGAACGTCAGTCCCTGGCTGTTCATGGCATCCGGCACCCAGCGATCGCCTTCGAGCCGCAGCAGGCCACCGAGGCGACTGTTGACGAACTGCGCGATACGCCCGGTGTCGGTACGCATAAACTGCGCTAAATGCGGTAAGGAGACGTCGCTTTGTCGGTTAGCAAACGGGTAGCGGTCGGCAAACGATTGATCCCATGGCGTTACAACATCGTTCTGCCACTGGCTGTTGATGCTCTCAGCGGTGGGGCTGAGCACCTGCTCCCACGCCTGCACCATCGGCTCGACAAATATCGCCTGACCAAATCCGCTCCACTCCTGTCCGAGGCTGGCAGCAATCAAACTGCCGTAATCGCGGGTCTCAGCGAGATCAACGGCTTTGCCCTGAAACACCGTCAGTGCTAACGACTGCATCATGGCCTGCGGATCCGGCGCGTTGGTTACCTGCTGCAGTCGCAGACGAACACGGGTGACACGCGTCAGGAATGTTGGCAGGCTGAGGCTATCTTTAGCCGCGGCGCCGGTATCGGTCAGCGCCAGCAAAGGTCCAAAGGCGTCATCCATTGGGCCACGTGCACCTTGTGGTCTGGCGATGGCCTGGGTTTTGTCACTGCTGAGCAAATTCTTTGCAGAGCTCACCAGCGAATCGGTTAAATCGCCGCCTGTTTGCCCCGTCCGGCCCTGCACATTCAGCGTATTCATCAGCGCAATCAAAGGTGACTGGCGTATATCGGCCAGCAGGGTTAACTGTTCAATCGATTCCGACAGGCTCTCCGCCCGCTGCCATTGCAGGTTTTTGAGGAATTTCAGCCAGGCTCCGGCGTAATCGGAGAAATAGCGATCTGTCAGCCGCGCTTGCAGCGTTTCCGGAGAGACATCATTATTGCTGGCCGTTTTGTTATCACTCAGCACCCAGTCGATTTCATCGCGACGCACTTTCGCTGCTTGCTCAATCGCCGGTTGTACGGCTTCTTCCCACGCTTTGCGGGTAAAAACGCCGGGTACGGTTTCATTGGTATTGAACAACCTGCTGCTGTCGCTGCCGCTGACCATCTCACTGAGCGTCATATCAGCATAATCACGGGACACCTGCTCAATGAGCTTTTGATAGCGCGAGGTCTCCGCATTGCTGGCACCAATCTGACGCAGTAGCGCTGAGCGCATACTGCTGACCAGTCGCATATCCGGTTGTAACTGCCACTCTGGGTGCGCAGGCAGATTCGTCATCATAAAGACCAGCATAGCGCCGCCATTGTTGCGCCAGCTGGCGTCCTGAATGCCATCACGCAGTTGCCAGATCTTCATTAGCGTAGTGCTGAAAAACGCCGGATCGGATTGTTCGGGATGCACCAGCATCAGGTACGCCTTCAGCAAGTCATACATGCTTTTAGCATCATCGGCGCGCAGCGGACTGTCGGGCGGCAGGTTACGCCAGCCGCTCATCAGCGTAGTCAGGCGCTTGACGGATGCATTACGCAGCAGCGGCATTGCCGCCTGCTGCCATTGTTGCCACAGAGAATCCAACAGTTCGTCATTCTGGCTGAGGCCAAAACGCATATACCAGGGCGCACCATATTGCTGACGATGCTGCAGACGCTCGATCTCTTTTTGCAGCTCGCGCAAGGCGAAAAGTTGCTGCTGCAGCGGCTGACGGGAATCTGTTGCGGCGGCGGCAAGCTGCTGATCTGCCTGTATAAGGCGAATATTGGTAACCCAGGAAAACACCAGGCAGGCCATCCACATCATCAGCAGGCAGGAGCATATCCTCAGCAACGTTTTCCGCCATGAAGCACCGTTGGTGACCGGCCTGCGCCAGCGTAGCGCTAATAAATCCAGCCAGGCTTTTCCCGGCTGCCACGCATGACGCAATGAAGCGCTTCCGGTGGTCTCCGGCTGGCTGAGTACCACGCCAGCCAGCGGCAGCGCCCTTGCACCTGCGGAGAGCTGCGACAAGGTTTGTGTCAGGCGAGCAGATCCACCGCTGCGCAGCGTGTGCGCCAGTTCCAGTAAGAAACTATGCTGGCAATTACGCTCAGTCTGCAGCATGCCGCGTTCAACCAACTGGTGCTCAAGCTCATCCAGCGACTGACGGTAATCGTCCGCACTGTCACCTTGCGCGATGGTAAATCCGATCCCCTGCGCGGTGGCGCTATGCAGAGAGGGCGCGTGAATCTCCCACAGCCACAGCGGGATATCCTGGCCCAACAGGCTGTAACGCTTCTGCATCTGGCGAGCCGTGGTATCCAGCACATCCTGAGTCATTTCCGCTTCTGCGTTCACTACCCAGACCACCGCATCTGCCAGCTGGCAGCGAATTTTACGCAGCGCACGTAGCTGCGAGGGTAGCGGATCTTCCTGCGGGTTGCCGTGCCAGAGCAGCAAGGTGTTATGCCCCTCAAGCCAGTGCTGAGTTGTCAGGCCAGGGATACTCTGTTCAACCAGATGCTCATCGCCGACCACCAGCAGGATGCGTACCCGGCTGCGCCAGTGCCACCGGTACTGGTAGCGCATCTGGGTAATAATGTCCTGCACCCACTGATTTTCTGCAGGACGCTGTTTCTGTAAACCTACTGCGCCGGTTGCTTCACGCGCGTTAAGTCGAATAAGCCCGCGCCAGGCGAGAATAAACAGTGGACAGAACCACACCAGCGCCAGCCAGACCATCAATGACCAGAAAGCAATCTGGCGCGGCAGAGCCTCCGGCAGGTCAATGCTGCTGCCTGCGAAGTAATAGAGCCCTGCGCCAGTCAGCACCAACAGGGTTACAGCAAGCAAATAGCCACAAACCAGCCAGAACAACGAGTGCCGGGGATTAGTGCGGGAGGTTTCCACGGGGAATACAAACTCCTGTAATGTATTGAGATTCCATTTCTGCGGCGATCCAGCCGCAGGGGTGGCCGTTGAGCGCTGAGAGCAGCGCCAGCGATCGTAACGTAAACGGTGTTATTTGCCCGGCATGGCCGAGCCACGGGGCAAGTACGTGATCCAGCGCGGACCAACCGCCATCCAGTAACGCTTCCATGGCGGGGGCATCCGCTGCGATCACCGTATCCGGCGTATCACTTAATCCGGCATAACGGGAAAGCTGTGCGACGGCCAAAGTGGCCGTTTCACCCAACGCCGGCTGCCAGCGCTCCGAGCGATGCATCAGCGCAGTCCCCTGCGCCGAGCAGAGCCAGGCAAAGGCGGCTTCCCCGGCAACCGGAGTGCAATCAGACAATCCTTCGCCGCTTCCGGCACACAGCAGCAAAGCCGGAGCAGTAGTGGCGAAGAGATCGATAACGCTATCTGCGCCATCAATTGCACTGAGTCGAATAGTTTCCTCTGGCAACGTCATGCCCGCTGCCAGCAGCGTTTCGCGAAAGGCGAGCAGACTTGGGTCATCACCCAGCCAACAGAGATGCGTGATCGTGCGTGTTTCACCTGACTGACGCACATGCGGCACCAGGCGATTGGCGAGATAAGTCGCCAGCATGACAGGACGACTGCGCGCGCTGTTCAGCACCCGTGGGCAACGCAACTGAGCGTAACCTTCTGCGTTGATGTCCGGTTGCGGGGCGTCTGCTGGGTGCGACAACAGCGCCAGATGTTCGGATGCGTCTTCTCCGGCTGGCGTCACCAGCAACACAGCTTCTACCGGCAACGCGTGGCTGCGTTTTCGCCACCACGCATCCAGCGCCAGTGAGGTTTCTGCATAGTACGTCTGGCTGTTATCGGTGGATTGCAGCCAGATCAGCCAGCGCAGCGTCACCGCCAGCAACCAGCACAGCAGCGGCAAGACCAGCGTGCAGAACCAGAAAAGCGGCGAACGAGTCGGCTTTCCCTCCGGCCACAACAAAATGGTGGTCATCGCCGATATAAACAGCAGCACGGGCAGCGCCACCCACCAGCGCTGCCAGCGGGCCGGGTAAATGGTGGCGTAATCGGCATAAACCGGCGGTTGTTTCATCCGCAAACATCCATATCCGGCAGGGAACTGACCAGCGTGCAACCGCAGGCGCACTTATGCCCATCCAGCGCCACCGCTTTACCGTTTACGGTGCTGTTGGTTGCTCCCTGAATAATGGTGGTCATGCCGTGCTCGCCGCATTTCGCTTTGTCATTGACGCAGGCCACCGGCTTGCCAAACGCGTCAAAGCTCCCGCTGAGCACTTCACCACCGTAAGGTTTGAGCGTATCGCCCACGCGCACCAGCTTTTTAAGTGTCATACCACTCGCGCTCCCGATGATTTCAGCATATCGACGGCAGAGGTCATCATGGCCTGGTGCTGTTCGCTAATCACACTGGTGCGAGCCAGGGCAACTGCAGCGCCTGGTTGGGTGGTTGCCTCTGGTGGAGTGAGTGTTTGAACGACACCGGTCGCCATATCCTTCACTTTATAAGTCACATTGTTATAAGCGGTTTTCGGCTCGATAAAATAGATGACGTTACTGGAGGTTGGCGCGGCATTGATTACTTTGCCTTCGACGGAAATCAAACGGAGGTTCTTATTGGTCTGATTGCCGCAGTAAAGCATGCGATAGCGGAAATAACCGCCCCAGGGTTCACGTCCCCCCAGTGCACTTTGCATAAACCAGGCGCGGGAATCGTGAATTTGTTCATCGTAAAGGGCTAACAAGTCAGCACGCGGTTGAGTACGAATGCCGGTGCCCAGTTTATCGATAAACAATTGCGGATAACGACGATTGCCATCGGCTTTCATCTGCGCGTATTCCGCGTCTTCATCGTCACCGTTGATCAGGAAGATGGCGTGCTTGGGGATCACATCCAGAACGATCTGCGCAGTTTTATCTATCAAGCCACCATTAATGTCTCGCCGCCACAGCTTATAGTCGTGTTGGAATTCACGCGCAGCTTCACGGAGTTGATATTGGGCGTTAGTCGGATCAAGATCGGGTTTGCCCTGTAAACTTTCGTCCAGCGGCAAGCGGCTCTTTTTGGCCTCTGCTCGTCGTAAGTTAAGCGCTTTTACCGCTGCTTTATGATCTTCCGCTTCTTTTTTAAGCCCTTCAGGAGTTAGCTGAGGTGCTTTGTTAAAGAAACTGTTGGCAAACTTATCGCCCTGAGGAAGCATGCTGCCGTGAGCGTAGCGGCCAATGCGCCAGGCAGTGATCCAGCCAATCTGATCGATCAGCGCGCTTTCAAGTGTCTGAGAAAGTTGATAGGCGCGATAACCTTCCGATGTATCTCCAGCCTCTTCGCTGCCTTGCAGGGTGGTGTTGAGCAGGGTTTGACGCCAGATGTTGAAGCGTTTGGTTAATATAGGTGCAACAGCAAACTCAGTAACCGAATCACCAGACATAACGCGTGATGGAGATATGTCTTTAATTATTAAAGTTATTGATGAGGGGTGTACCAGCAATGGAGCGCCGGACTCGAATGCCGCAGCATACATATCGTGAAGAACGATTTGCGATAGAATTTCACCCGTGCCATTGCATGACTTTCCCTGATCCCCTAGAGGATAACCGCCGCCAACATCTGAGTGCATCCCAGGATAAATGACCTCCTGAGTATTGGCCGGGTAACTGCCATCAGGGCGGCGAACTGAGTCAAGAGGGAAGCATAAGCGCTGTTCGTGTGCGGCAACGAAATGTCGGCAACACTTAATCAATCCAGGGAATTTACGCTCATCAGGTAATTGCTGGCTATTATCCGCCCAGCCCATATGACCTGCAGCACCCGGCATAATATGAGCAGCCCCAACAGACGCCACCGTATCCAGTAATCCCAGAAACTCAATACTGATCGGTAAACCAGCAAGTTTCAGAGGATCGTTTTTAAACCTGGGGTCGGGTAACTGGGTTAACCAATTAACAAAGGTTCGTGCTTCAGCAGCTCCGCGAGAAAAACCGTAGATAAACAACTTTATGCCCAGAAGATGAGGCTGCTGGGTTTGCGCTGCCTGGCCTTCTAACGCCTTAAACAAGGGGTTAATCGCATTACGTCGATTCACTTCCCCTGAAAAAGCTCCGCGAGCCTGCATATTGGGCAGCATTCCTTTAGCCAGGCCATCATCAAGGCGTTTAGCCCCTTTAGTACCGGCATAAGTCAACGCATCCACTAATCTCAGCAACGCCCAGTTAATTCGATCCTCTCCACCTGCGGCGAAAGCCAGACCATCGTTGCTGTAATCCATTTCGCCAATTTTTGGGAATGGCGTGCCAACACCAGGAATGTAATAACGAAAATAGCCTTCACCATCAGCATTTTGATATGTCGCATGATACAACTTTGCGATATTGGTCGGATGCGTTGGTTTAGCTACACGCGTATCGTTCTCTTCATTATTTCCCGTGCCATCGAAAAATAAACTGATATGTAGGCTTCTACAGCAAGGGACGACGCCTTTCTTCCCAGTTTCTTCGCCAAGGGTGGCTCGATAATCAATTTCTTCTTGAATCTGCTTTTTATAATTGGCATTAACTTGCGCTTCCCTAAGCGACAAACGACCACTGTCAGGGAACTGCGGTGGTGCAAAACATGGCAGTGCTAAACTCATTTCACGGGACATGTCGCAGGCTCCTTCATGTTAATAGTCTCTTTAATCGGATAGCCAGATGTACCGTATCCAGAGCATGCGGTTGTCACCTTAACCTTATTGCAGGGCAAAAAGTGCACAGTTAGTCCACAGCGTTCCTTGCCATACTGCGGAATATTAACGATGGCGTTATGTTGCTTAAAACTGCTTTTAAGTTGTTTCTCCCAAACTAAATAATTGTCCCAATCTTTATAACTGGGTGGTGATGGTGCAGTATGAGGATCAACTTCCCAATCAACCCGAACTTTAAAATCAGGCGTCCATTTTTCAGGAAGCATGATGCAGCAATATCCCCCGCCTAAACCTGGAACGTGATATCCATTCACTGAAAAACCATTTATACCTTGTCCCTCGACATGGTTGACTGCACGAAGCTCGCCAGCTGTATAGCCATCATCACTGTTTGCCTGCGAGCAACCAGCCATCATCAATAAAATCAGTAGTGAGCAACTAACCGCAATTTTTTTCATGACGTTTCAATCCCTAAAATCAGCCAAATCACCAACGTAGCCAGACTTGCTTGCCCGCATTGCAATTGCCAAACAATCTGTAAAATGTGCTTCTCGCGAAAGAGTTGAAGTTGCCTGCTCCTTCATCAACATCTCGGCATCACTGATACATCCCATCAGCTCAACCTGCGCATCGCTTACACGATTCATTTCCGGGGCATCAGCAAGATGTCGGCCCGGGTTCCAGGTTCCGGTTTTCCACACCATCTCGTCATCACGATTCCGCCAGCTCCAGAACAGCGCAATATCAGTGAATGCCGCCTGCTGCTCTGGCGTCAGGACATGCTCAAGTAACGAGGGAAATACGCGATTATCGTAGTAGCGCAGTAAGCCGGTTTGTTCTTCCCAGTGAACCTGTGAAAGAGCCTGCAAATGGCTACTCAGCAGGTCGAATGCCAGTGGCGATATCAGCAAGGTCAAACGCGGCGTCGTGGAAAAGTGCTCAATCAGCTGTTCCAGCCAGCGCTGGTGGCTGCTGACGTTAAAATGCAATCGCATCACCAGCGGTGAATACTCTGGCGTTGCCGCTTCCGGCGTATTTTCAAACAGCTCAAACCAGCGTAACGGCGGGTTAATCTGGTTCAGTGCCTGCTGCAGCGGCTGTGCTGTGCCCGCCTGATCAACCAGCACATCGAGATAATCCTGACCGGCAGTTGCGCAAAGCGCGGTGGCCTGTTTCAACCATCCATTATTCATGTCCGTCATCGCTATCCCCTTGGCGCGAAAGCCAGCGCGGCTTCCTGCGCCTTTTTCAGGCACTCTTTGCACACGGATTTAGGCAAATCTGGCAGCGCTGTTTCTTCACTGGCAGGAGAATTCCAGGCATGGATGCCACGGATGCTGGTTTTACCCGGTGAATGAATTTGGATATCACCCTGCGGCGTAATCCTGATGGTTGCGCCGCCGCAACCCAGCACAATGCCGTTTTTCGCGGTTAGACGCAGTTCTCCCTGAACGGTTTGCACGCTGATATCTTTCATCGCCGTCAGTCCCAGGGTATCGCCGTGCGATTCCACCGTCAGTGGGCCTTGCCCCGATACCATGCGAATCCCTTCCTGTTGTGACAACAAAGAAATCGCCTGGCTGGCGTTGACCTGAATGCGTTTGCCGCTGGCAATGCTGGTTTCCGTCTGGCTTTGCAGATGCAGAGTACTGCCTGAGTTGAGCAGGATACTTTTGGGGCTGACAACGCCAATCCCTTCCGGTGCACTCAGCAACATGGCAGGGGATGTGAGCTGGTCGACGGCGGCCAGATAAGCCCTGAGATGCGTGGCATCAGGCTGGAGGTTATGGTGAGACTGAGTGATCGACTGCCAGTCGCTCATCTGGCTGATCGCACCTTTGACCAGGCTTACTGCAGATGTCATTTCCAGTACCGGCCCGGCCGCAGTGGTCTGCGCATCCGCCGTCAGGAACAGGCCCTTACCGGCTCGCAGCGTTCCGGTGCTGTCGGTGCGCAGTTCAAATCCTTCGCCGCGCTTGCTACGAGAACTGTCGACAATGTGGCCGAGTGAGAGCTGACTCTTACCGCCAAATTCCGTCGACAGTTTGACATGCTCATATCCACGGCGATCCTCAAATCGGAGTTTGTTATTCGCCGGAGTTCTCAGCACATTGCGTTGATAGTTATAGAGATTGACATGGTCTTCATGGCGAGAGTCATGTACCGAGCACAGAATATAAGGTCTGTCAGGATCGCCGTTGGTGAAGGCAATCATCACCTGTGTTCCGGCTATCAGCGGAAAGTGCCAGCCGTAGACATTGCCTGCATAGGGTTTCGCCAGCCGCACCGGTACGCTTTCAAAACCAGACTGCCAGGACTCGTTCAGATCGAACTGAAAACGCACCCGATAGCGGCCATGTTCATCAAGTTCTGCATATTGCGCATTTTCTACCGGGCTGGTGACGCGAGCCAGCAGCGTGCCTGCAATGTGCGGCCAGCTTTTCAATGGTGGGCGATAAGTGCTTTGCGGGCTAACGGGCACGGCGGTAAAGCGAATTACATAGGCGGTATCGCGCGAAATACGGTTTGATGAGGTAGAGACCACCAGCAGGCCATCCGGCGCATCCGGCCACGCTTTACCCTGTGGCGAGATCACCATGCCCGGACGGATATCCATGCCGTTGCTCATACCGTCGAAAGTGACCTGCTCGGTTATCAGGCGTTCCTGACGGCGTTTGGCAAACCATTGTCCCTGTTCAGGCAGAGCCTGGTACTCCTTGCCCAGCGACTGATAGTTTTCACCGTAGCGATACAGCTCTCCCGTAAGCGCAGGTTTATCAGGATCGGTTTCCGCCCGCGCCTGCATGTCATTTTGTGCATTGCAGTAATTCTCATCGTTGAGCCGTGTGCTAGCTGCAACGGATTGGCGATTGACTGAAATATCCCAGAGTGATTCCTGGCCGCCATCAAATAACCCTGACGGATGGCGAAAGACGATGCTTTGCTCAGCACCATAGGCCTGCGCGCTGTCACCCAGTACCAGCACATCGCGATGATTTTCTTCATCCCAGGTGAAGTAATAAAAGACACCAATGCGCGACAGATGACGCTCAATAAAGGCGAGATCGCTCTCGGCATATGAGATATAGAAATCGCGAATTGGATACTGAGTATTTAGGCGAAAGTGATAATCCAGCGAGGAATATTCCCAGCGTTTGAGGATATCCTCTACCGCACCCGGTACGCTTTTATGCTGGTAAACGGCATAGGTCAGGCTGTTTTTTAGCAGCGCAAGGCGCGATTCCAGCGTGACCACATAACGTGTTTGGTCAGCAGAGGATTCGCACTGCTGGAAAGCGGTCACTACACCGCGCAAAATGCGCGGTTCTACTGACTGCCAGGGTTGGCCATCAGGATAAAACAATAGCTGAGCAGTGCTGTTAATCAGAATATCAGCGGGAATATCGCGTGTAGCGCTGGTGAGTTCAATGCTGTACTTCCACGGCGAATTCAATGCCTCTTCACCGCTAAAGCGCAGCACCGATAACAGGATGTCGGGACGCTGATTTTTCAGCGTCTGAATGCTCAGTTGATAGTGGTTATATACCGGCGTCTTGCCACCCGTAATAACAAAATCCTTTTTGCCCATTTACAGATTCCTTCCTGAAATTTGTTTGCCCGAAGCCTACCCTTTGACTAACAGATATTGCAGATGACCATTCATGATGAAAGTGGCGGCAATAATGGCAACCAGCACACCGCTGCGAATAAGCCATGGAGAACGTTTCCAGAAAGATGTTTTATATTTTGAACGCTGGATAATTACCGCTGAGTCGGCAGATCCAATCTGCTGCGGCAACCGCGCTTTTAGCTGCTGCATCAGCGACTGGCGCTCCTCAATATCTTCCGTTCGGTATTTTCCGGCATACCCAAAATGCAGCATTCTGTAGTAACAGCTAACGGCGGCTTCAGCTGCTGCAGGTTCACGAAGTCGTTTTTTGATGCGTTCGTAGAAATGCTCACCACCATTGAGGTGCCCGAGAAAGTGCCCCTGCAAAGGTGTGCGTTTCCACCAGGTAGAGATATCAGTTTGCGGAAGGGTCATGATCAGTTCGTCGAGAAACACGCAGTGCGCAAATTTGATTTCTTCGCAGAGAGAGGCTGGTGCTCCCGCTGTAGTGAGTTGATCCTGAAGCTGTTGAATCATATTGAAGCAACGCTGGTAGAGCGCATCATCAATTGTGATCGATTGCCCATTGCGGACCGCGAGCGCCAATAGCCAGGTATCCTGCATCAGCGCATCGAGAGTATTGGCTGTGATGTTGTGTTGTGAAAACGTCATGGGCACCTTCCTGGTAACGCCTGAACATTGTTAATCCATTAACCCAATTACCATTTCAATCGGGGAATTGCTGTTGCTTACGCTGCTTACTTGGCTGAGAAAATGTGGACTATCTGCCTAAAAGGGCAGTCTCTAACTATCAACGGCACTGATGATATTACATTGAGTGATAGTTGATCAAACTAACAATTTGAGTTTATGAAACAGGATTCCAATTTTCTACCAGTTTATACACTCGATATTAAAAAAGAGCTTTAACGCGATTCGGTTACTGCGAATTTTATTTTAAGTATTGATTTATTTGTAATTAATAACGAAGGGATGCTGTTCTGTGTTAGTAATCATGCGGTGCGATGATGTGAATGCTAATGATGAAAATAACGATCGATGAAACGTGATTACGTTAACAGTTTTGGGAGGTTAGGGGGCAATATCCGGGACGATGAGGTCCATTAATCATTTAAGGGATTGAGGTAGGTTTGCATCGCTGAAGTTAGCTGGAAATCATCGCGGCAATAAACGCCATTGAACCACTGATAAATATTACTGCCGTTTGAATTAGTTCTTTTTAAGCATCAACCTCTCAATCAACTCATCCAACCCGCTCTCAACCAGCATCTCCACCGCATCGCTCCTCGTCGTTTCACTCAACCGCACTACCTGATCAATCTTCCTTAAAACCGACATTCGCAACGACAACGACACCGCTTTCTTTTTCTCTTTATCCAGAAATACCCGGCTGACGGTTTCGCTCTGTTGCAGTTCGGCATTGAGTTTGAGTGCTTCATTAATATGGCGCAGGCTTTTCTTATCGAGTTTGCCGGGTTCGGTCAATTGGTAGCAGTGGGTAAGGCGGCTGTATTTGATCTCCGCAAACCAGGATTCACGTAGCTCTTTTAGTGCGCGCGTCAACGTGGGTTCTGAACAGTTGAGCGAGGCGAGAATGCGGCTGGATGCGACCGGTTTGCCGCTGCTAAGCAGTGAGGCGAGCATAAATACGCGTGTCTGTCGGGTACTGAGTTGCATGGTCGATTGAGGCCTGCGTTAGTGATCAATGGTCTGTATCGCCCTCCTGGCAAACGGTTGTCGACAGTATCAGAGGGTATTTAAATATCAGGTAAATAGGGTCAGAAAATTCCTGCGTTTGGTTTTTGGTTTGGTGGTAACGCGGTGGGCATGAATGCCCACCCTACGGGGTTTGTCAGGTTACCAACATCAATGCGCCGTCAGCGCGAGCATCGGGTGCGATGCCGTATTCCTGCGCGCGGGCCAGAATAGCGGCGGCCCAGCGGCGATGCGTCGCTGGTTCGCACATCGCGCCCTGCGATTTAAATACCGCCTGGCTTGAGTTGAGGATGCGGAAGGCATCCGCCTGATCGCTGGCGGAAACCATCAGCATGTCCTGAATCTTGCCGATCTGGCTCGGGTGAATGGCGGTTTTGCCCACCAAACCGTGCGCGATATCCAGCGCCAGTTCCTGATCCATAATCTGCTGATCGTCGATGTGCTCGCACACCGGCGCAGTCAGCGCAAAATCCCGCGATGCGAACACCGCCACCAGCATTTTGATGGTGTAACCCATCGGGCTGTCATACAGCGTGAAGTGGCGCGAGCGGCGCAGCGACAGCACGTTCATCAAGTCGTTACCGCCGATGCGCAAGGCGATCACGCGCTCACGGCAGGCATGATGTTGCAGCATGAGGGCCAGCTCGCGCATCGCCACCACATCGAACACCTCTTCGGTTTCCAGCGTCGGCATCATGCACAGATGGCTCGGTTCGAGAATCTGCCACCACAGCGGTAAGGAATCGGCGGTGAATTTCGGCAACACAAAGCCGTCTATCGCGCTGAGGTTGAGATTTTCCACCAGCCACGCGCCCATCTCGCTGTTACGTGGACGGATAAACACCAGCGGCCACTGCGTGTTGCCATTGGCGCGCTGTTCGGCATTCAACACCTGCAGGATTTGCTGGAGATTGTGCAGCGCCTGCGGCAAATCCGCATCACTGACCGCATCTTCCAGGCAGATCACCAGCGAGCGCAGGCCACTGATTTTGTTGTGCAGAATGGCATCGACGATATCGCTGCGCACCGCCGGCATATACAGCGTCGCGCCCAAACGCCACGGAGAGAGTCGGCTGTTCATCACAGCACCTTTTTGATTATCGTCACGGCGCGGTATTGCCCAAGATCGGCACCCGCTTCTGTGATGGTCAGCCCTTTTTGTTGGGCAAGATAGACCAGCAACGCCACGTCAGGATCGTCCACCGAACGGACCAGCACCTGATCCGGCACGCGACGCAGCACGGCGCGCGTGGCTTCGGCGATGCCCGGCTTAATGCGGTTGATGCTGTTCACCTGATAACGCGCCGCCAGCATGGCGATCACCGCTTCACTTTGCGCTACTAGCTGTTGTTGATGTTGTGGATCCTGCTGACAAGCGGGCAGGGCGCTGACATCTAGCGATCGCGCGTATTCCGCCACGGTATTCACCAGCTGCTGGCTGCAATCGTATTGCGCCAGATGGTCGCACTGCACGCAGCCGTGCAAGCCTGCTTCTGACCACAATGAGCGCGAGATCAAACCCGACACCGGCGCGCCCATAATGCCAAACGGGATCAACCAGTCATCATCGCTGGCCGAAAGCCACGCCTTGCCGCACGGATCGGCCAGCACCACCAGGCGCGGTTGCGCCGGATAGCCGGGACGATGTTCGAGGCTGCGGATCAGCTCGCCGGTGATGGCGCCTTTGCCGGTCCAGCCATCAACGAACACAATGCCTGCGGTGCCGTGGCGCGCTTCGATGCTCTCCAGCGCAGCCTCATCAATCCCGCGATCGCGGATGATGCTGATGCCGTAATGGTACGATTCGCGGCCCATCGCGCGCAGCGCCTGTTGCAGCATCACGCCGAGCGGCACACCCGCGCGTACCAGGCTTACTAGCACAATCGGCATGTCGCCAAACTGGTGTGCCAGCGTCCGCGCCAGCATGGTGACTTCTTTCGCCAGGCGTCCGGCACCTGCGTCAAGCGCGCGGGAAAACAGCTCAAGGTGCCAGCGCGTCGGTTCCGGTTCCTGGCTCAACATCTCGGAATAGTGGCGCGCGCCGGATTGGATCAGCTGCTCTTTTTGCTCCACCGGCGTCATGTCGATCTCGACCGGCTTGAGCAGGAATTCGACGTCGCCGGCTTGGTACGATCCAGAGAAAGGCAGGTTATTCACCATCTGATTGTTCTCCGAATAGGGATTGGTTGATGCGTTCGGCAAACTGGCTTTGACGCGGAATGCCGTACCAGCTGCACAGCTTCATAAAGCGATGATCGCTGAGGCTGTCGCCGAGGCCAATCACCGGGAAAACGCCGCGCTCGCTGCGTAATTTTTCCAGCAGGTAGCTGACGGCTAAGCCTTTTTCCACCACGTTCGGCAGCCACGCGACGTTGTTGCTGTTGCGATGGATGTAATAGGCGGCGGTGGGGAAGCGTTGCTCGATTTCATCGGCGATGGCGTAAAGCTCCTCGAGGCGCGTGCTGTCGCGGTGCTTCATCACCAGATAGATCGGCGTGACGCCATATTCATAGTTAATGCGCGCCCAGCCGTTGATGTCACGCTCTGCCATCAGGTCGGTGATCGCCTGCTGCATTGAGAGCAGCGCCGGGCCGTACGGCGTCAGTTTTTCCAGCATGTGCGCGCGCCATGCGGCATCTTCCTCACCTTGCGGATTGAGGATTACCGCGCCATGCGTGGTCACCGCCCACGAACGGAATGGGATCTGCACGCGGGCGATCTCTTCGGTGCCGCGTGCGGTGACCGGGATCAAATCGGCTTGCGCGATCATCCAGTCGACCAGCATCGACTGCTCTTCGGTCATAAAGCTGCGCGGCTGCAGGCTGAGATCGAGCGCGCCGGTGCGGAACGGCTCGAGATCCAGCTCGTCCACCATTTTGCGGCGCGTCTGAAATAGCGTGTCGTCGAGGTCGGAAAAAATTACCGGTTTATTCATAGCTGATCACCTCCACCTGCGGCGCTACCCTGGCCAGTGCCGTGGTTAACAGCGGATCCACGCTGTCGATCGGCGTTTCGATGCACAGCAAAATGCGGTCAAACTGCTGATGCGCCACGTTGTAAACGAAGTTGGCGATGCCGAGACCGTAGTTATCACCGAAGGCGATAGCCGATTCGATGGCAAATCCAGCAGCGATCGGCGAGCGCGTGGTGGAGCTGTATTTCACCTCGGCGCCTTGTGCTGCCAGACGTTCGGCCAGCAGGAAGGGTTCCCAGACAAATTCGCTGCTGCCGAGCACGAGGATTTTTTCTCCCGGCTGCGCCTGAATCGCACGGCCAAAATCGCTCGCTGGCGCTTCCATGCCGAGTCGGCCCCAGCTTTGTTTGCCGGTGATTGGCACGGTGGCGGCATCGTTGAGCGCCACCGCGGGCATCGGCGGTAGCGCGGCGTCAGGATCCTGCTGCCAGTGCCAGTCGCCTTGCACCAGCGACACGCTGCGCACCGGCACCGGACAGCGCGCGGGTAGCGCATCGCCGCTCCAGTCGGTGAGCGTAACGGCGATAACCTGCTCGATCTGTTTTAAGCCGCCGTCGTTGCGCAGCGCGTCGAGCAGGTTAATGAAGGTGTTGCCGGTGGTCGCTTCGTCATCAATCATCACCAGCGTGCGCGCGTTAAGCACGCGCTGGCGCAGCTGCGCATCATCGGGCAGGTAGATCAGATGATCGGTGGCGTGGCTGTGATTCTCTTTAAACTCGCACAGCAAATCCGCCTGCTGCGGATGGCGCGTCGAGGTGAGATACACCGGTTCGCTCACGCGCTGGCGCACTTCATCAAATACGCCTGCGCCCAGGCCAACGGCGGTTTCTGCCATGCCGATAAACAGTACCGGACCGTCAGAAAGCGGCGGGAACTGCTCCGCCAGCTGGCGATAAACGGCGCGCATTTTCCATGGTGCGACCGGTATGTGGCGGCCAAGTACTTTACTGACGAACAGAAAAGCGCGCTTGGGATTGCGGCGCTCGGCGATCTCAAACAGATCGTCGATGGCGCTGATGCCGCCGGTTGGCGTGACGCTCAGCGTGCCGCATGAAAGCGTCCTGCTCCAAAGTGTGGTCATGGATAATTCCTCATTGAACCTGGTTGGACAGGACGGGGTTGTACGCCACCACATCGCTCAGCGCGCGGACGGTTGCTGGCGTGAAGTCGCGGCGGGCGTCATCGATCACCTGCTGCTGACTGATCAAGCCTAGCTGGCGCAGGGCAAACAAGCCGGGAAGATTTACGCCGCTGAAACGGGTGTAACCAATGCCGCCGGAAGGGCGCATATTGATCTCCAGTAATAGCGGTTTGCCGCTGGCATCATTGCGCGTCTGCACGTTAATCAATCCATCTGCGCCCATCGCGGCGGCGCAGGCTTGCGCCAGCTCAAAGGCTTCGCCGCTGTTCTCCAGATACTGCAGCGCACCTTCTTTGCGGCGCGCCACGGCGGCCAGCACCTTGCCGTTTTCCGCCAGCATATCAACCGAGTATTCCGGGCCTGGCAGATACGGCATCAGGACCAGCGGCTCCATGCTGTCGGCGGCTTCCAGCGCCTGTAAGTAATATTCGGCTTTCACCCGGCGCGCATCCGGATGGGTAAACGCCGCCATCGGCGAGACGCTTTCATCAAACTGCCAGAATCCCATGCCATAAATACCGGTAACCGGCTTAACGCACAGCGGCAAATCGCCAAAGGGTTTGCGGGCGATCAACTCGCGCAACTGTACGGGTGAATCAATGCGCAGTGAAGGCACCACCGGCAAATTCAGGCTTTTCATATGGTGGGCAAACGCGACTTTGTCATCGGCCAGATCCAGCATCGCGACATCGCGTGCGCCGGTGGTTAAGCGCGTACCGCTGGCTTCGATAGCGGCGCGATGGGCTTCAAACCAATGCGCATGTCGACCGGTATGGATCGCCTGAATGGCGTTTTTTTTGACGGTAGAAAGAATAAATTCGAGGCGCTGATTAATATCACCAGGTTCAATTAATGCATGATCCGCCAGAGAAAGTATTTCATTACGCGATTGGCGATGTGATGCATAAATCGATACGTTGTAGTTATGTTTTTTAGCTGTAGATGTAATGCCATTAATTATATCGCGTTGGGAGGATAAACCTTCCATTAGCCAAATTTTGTGAGACATTTCTAATTATTTCCGCAAGAGGCTGGTGGCTGGATTACAACTGACGAGTTTATTTCTCACCTCGAAACGAGTCAATCATAATATGATTTTTTAACCTAACGTAACCTTATGAATTTTAATGTAAAGAATTGTCATGTTTAGTGCATTGTCTCTTTGGGTTGAATTCTCTTAAGTTGTTCTTCTGCAACGCTTTATTGTGTTTCATAAAATTGCTGTGAAAATTAATGCTGAACATGAATATCATCATGATATGATTTTGCCCTCATGGAATTTGATGCAAAAATAAAACCCTTTTCAAACCTGTTTGAAGGAATTATGACATGGTTTCATTAAGCAAGAATCAGACGGTCTCACTCAGCAAAGAAACCGCTTCGCTGAATAAATTACATTTCGGCTTAGGCTGGGATCCAATTAAAAAGAAAGGCTTGTTAGGTAAGCTATTTGGCGGCGGCGGAGATTCAATCGATCTCGATGCCAGCTGCGTATTATTGGATCAATCCGGTAATGCCATTGATACCATCTGGTTCCGCGCATTAACCTCCAAATGTGGTGCGGTGAAACACAGCGGCGATAACCGTACCGGCGAAGGCGATGGCGACGATGAAGTGATCAACGTCGAGTTGTCACGTCTGCCCGCCAACGTTGAGTATCTGGCGTTTACCGTGAACAGCTTCCAGGGCCAAACCTTCAACGAAGTGGAAAATGCCTTCTGCCGCGTGGTTGATCAAAACGGCAAAGAGCTGGCGCGCTATGAGCTGACTGAGCAAGGTAGCCATACCGGCATCGTGATTGCTTCGCTGCACCGCAACGGCGGATTGTGGGACTTCACGGCGCATGGCCGCGCGAGCGCCGGTCGTACCATCGATGCGATGCAAAACGACATCGTTGCCGCAGTGGTGCGCTAATGAATATGACGCCGGGGAGCAATGCTCCCGTTCCCGCTAATCTGCTGACGGTGCGCGTGCTCGCTGGCGCCGCCGTTGATGCTTCCGCCTTTCGTCTGTTCGCCAGCGGCAAAGTCAATGGCGATGCCGATATGGTGTTCTACGGTCAGCCGGATAACGATGACCGTACCATCAGCCTGAAAAGCGAAGGGCACAACTCCGCCTTTTCTGTCGATCTCACTCGCTTGCGC
The DNA here is from genome assembly GCF_024506435.1 of Pantoea trifolii. Lineage (NCBI taxonomy): Bacteria > Pseudomonadati > Pseudomonadota > Gammaproteobacteria > Enterobacterales > Erwiniaceae > Pantoea > Pantoea trifolii. The sequence goes on from NZ_JANIET010000001.1 coordinate 1,191,099, forward strand.
CCGGACGTGCAGAAAGTGGCCTTCACCGTCACCTGTGACGGCGGCCGCAACGTATCGGGCTTGCAACGTCTGGCGATTCAGGTGGAGCAGGGCGGCAACGTGCTGCTGAGCGGTAACGTGGAGCTGGTGGGACGTCAGGAAGCGGCGTTGATCCTCGGCGAACTTTACCGCCGCAATAATGAGTGGAAATTCCGCTTTATTGCGCAGGGTTTCAACGGCGGCTTGCAGCCACTGGCGGAACATTTTGGTGTGGATGTGGCTGAACCCGCGCCTGCCCCAACGCCTGCGCCTGCACCGCAGGCGGCACCGGCTCCAGCACCGACACCCGCGCCGGCAAAAATCAATCTGAGCAAAGTGTCTCTTACCAAAGAGAAGCCAGCCATCAGCCTGACCAAGCGCGATAACTTCGGTGAGATCCGCATCAATCTGAACTGGCACCGTGAAACCAGTAGTGGCGGCGGGTTGCGCGGATTGTTCGGCGGCAACAAAGGCGTGGATCTCGATCTCGGCGCCTTCGTTGAGCTGCAAGACGGCTCGCGTGGTGTGATTCAGGCGCTGGGTGGCAATTTTGGCGCCATGCATGCCAAACCTTTCGTACACTTGCAGGGCGACGATCGTACCGGCGAAGTGACCGATGGCGAATGGCTGCACATCAACGGTCGCGAATGGAATCAGATTCGCGAAGTGTTGGTTTTCGCTTTCATCTATCAAGGTGCGGCGAGCTGGGACAAAACGGATGGCGTAGTGACGCTGCACATTCCAGACCAGCCACCGATTGAAACGCGTATGACGGAAGGAGAGAATCGCCGCAACATGTGTGCGATTGCTCGCCTGGTCAATGAGAACGGCAGTATCCGCGTCGAGCGTATCAATCAGTTCTTTAACGGGCATTCCGATATGGATAAAGCTTTCGGTTGGGGATTCAACTGGCGAGCCGGTTCCAAATAATTTCAGACAGAGGATTCACTATGAGCTTTTTCAACAAGGTTAAAGGCGCATTTAATTCCGGCCGCGATGAATTAACCAAACAGGTTAGCCGCTTTAAAAATAAGAAATTTATGCAAGGTACGGTGGCGGTTTGCGCACGCATTGCGGTCGCAGACGGCAGTGTGAGTGCGGAAGAGAAGCAGAAGATGATCGGTTTTCTGCGTGCCTCCGAAGAATTGAAAGTCTTTGATACCAATGAAGTGATTGAGTTCTTTAACAAGCTGGTGAGCAGCTTCGATTTCGATCTGGAAATTGGCAAGGGCGAAACCATGAAGTACATCATGGCGTTGAAAGATCAACCGGAAGCCGCGCAGTTGGCGATCCGCGTAGGTATTGCTGTCGGTAAGAGTGATGGTGATTTTGATGCTGACGAGCAGAAAGCGGTGCGCGAAATCGCCGTCGCTTTGGGCTTTGATCCAGCAATATTTGGTCTGTAATTTTTTATCTTTTAAGGGTTCATCATGGTGTCTACGCACATTGGCTTCCCAACTGAAACAGTCGCGGTTTTCATCGCGCTGTCAGTAGGAGCTATTTTTATCGACCTGTTCATGCACCGCGGCGACAAGCCGATTTCGCTGAAAAGCGCGGCGCTGTGGTCGGTGTTCTGGGTGGCGGTGGCGATGGGTTTCGCCGGCTTCCTTTATATTCATCACGGCGCTGAAGTTGCCAGCTTGTTCGTCACCGGTTACGCGCTGGAGAAAGTGCTCTCCGTCGATAACCTGTTCGTCATGATGGCGATCTTCTCGTGGTTTGCTGTTCCGGACCGCTACCGTCACCGCGTGCTCTACTGGGGCATCATCGGTGCCATCGTCTTCCGTGGCATCTTCGTGGCGATCGGTACCGGCTTGCTGAGCCTCGGCCCTTACGTCGAAATCGTGTTTGCGCTGATCGTCGCGTGGACGGCGGTGATGATGTTGAAAAGCGGCGACGACAGCGACGAGATCGAAGATTACTCGCAGCACCTTGCCTATCGCATGGTGAAGCGCTTCTTCCCAATCTGGCCAAAAATGCGTGGCAACGCCTTCCTGCTGAATCAGAAAGAAGTCGATGAAGAGCTGCAGAAACCAGAAAACAAAGACGTAGCGATTGGTCGCGGCAAGAAAGCGGCGCTGTATGCCACACCGTTGATGCTGTGTGTGGCGGTGGTTGAACTCTCTGACGTGATGTTCGCCTTTGACTCCGTGCCGGCGATTATCGCGGTAAGCCGTGAACCGCTGATCGTGTATAGCGCCATGATGTTCGCCATCCTCGGCTTGCGTACGCTGTACTTCGTACTTGAAGCATTGAAACAGTATCTGGTTCACCTCGAGAAAGCCGTTATCGTGCTGCTGTTCTTCATCGCGGTGAAACTGGGTCTGAATGCTACCGATCATATCTGGCATCACGGCTACAGCATCTCTGCTAGCGCCAGCCTGTTTGTGGTACTCGGCGTGTTGGCTGTCGGTATCGTACTCAGCGTGATGTTCCCCGGTAAACCTGAGGAAAAAGAAGAGAGCTGATCTTCTGCCCGTAATGTGTCTGAAAAATCATTAACCAAGAGGTAATTACAATGAGCGTTTCTCTTTCTAAAGGCGGTAACGTTTCGCTGAGCAAAGCGGCACCAACCATGAAAAACGTCCTCGTTGGCCTTGGCTGGGATGCACGTTCCACCGATGGTCAGGACTTTGACCTTGATGCGTCAGCGTTCTTGCTGTCCGCCAGCGGCAAAGTCCGTGGCGATGCTGACTTCATTTTCTATAACAACCTGGTCTCTTCCGACGGTTCTGTTTCGCACACCGGTGACAACCGTACCGGTGCCGGCGATGGCGATGATGAATCGCTGAAAATCAAACTGGATCTGATTCCAGCCGACGTCGACAAGATCGTGTTTGTGGTTACCATCCATGATGCGCAGACCCGTCGTCAGAGCTTTGGTCAGGTTTCCGGCGCGTTTATCCGCCTGGTGAACGATGACGATCGCAGTGAAGTGGCGCGTTACGATTTGACCGAAGATGCCTCCACCGAAACCGCGATGCTGTTTGGTGAGCTGTACCGTAACGGTACCGAGTGGAAATTCCGCGCGGTAGGCCAGGGGTATGCCGGCGGCCTCGCCTCGGTGTGTGCTCAGTACGGCATCAACGCATCTTAATTAACACGGGCAGCCACGCGCTGCCCGCATCATCCAATTAAAAGCAGGAGCTTTAAAATGGCAGTTTCTCTGGTAAAAGGCGGTAACGTTTCCCTGACTAAAGAAGCACCAACCATGAATGTTGCCATGGCGGGTCTGGGTTGGGATGCACGTGTAACAGATGGTCAGGACTTCGATCTTGATGCGTCAGTGTTTATGGTCGGTGACGACGGTAAAGTGCTGAGCGATGCCAGCTTCATCTTCTTCAACAACAAGCAGAGCGCTTGTGGTTCCGTTGAGCATCAGGGCGATAATCGCACCGGCGCCGGCGATGGCGATGACGAGCAGGTAAAAATTACCCTGTCTAAAGTACCGGCTGACGTGAAAAAGCTGGTCTTTGCGGTCACCATTTATGATGCAGAAGCGCGTAAGCAGAACTTCGGCATGGTGAGCAACAGCTTCATGCGTATCTTCAACAATGACAACGGCGCTGAAATCGCCCGTTTCGACCTGTCTGAAGATGCGTCTACTGAAACCGCGATGGTGTTCGGTGAGCTGTATCGCAACGGTGCTGAGTGGAAATTCAAAGCGGTTGGTCAGGGCTTCGCAGGCGGCCTGTCGGCGCTGGCTTCACAGCACGGCGTGAGCGTCTGATTTAAAGCATTGCTAACAAAGCCCCGGCTTGTCCGGGGCTTTTTGCTATTTAAATCGGTCGCCATGAATGGCGACTCTACGGATCCAGGCGCAGCATGCGCAGTTTTTCCAGCGGCACGCGGCGTTTTTTCCAGGTTGGATGGAAATGACGCCAGTGTGGATCCTGCGCGGCGGCCAGTAACTCAAAATCACCGCGCGTATCGCCCCAGGCGCGCAGGTGATAGTTATGCAGCGGGCCGTAGACGCTTTCCAGTCGCTTAACCTTTTGCCCACAGCGGCAGTTATGACCGGTAATCTTTCCGGTAAGAATGCCGTCCACCACTTCTAATTGGGTGCCGATCAGGTTGATGCCCAAACGCTCGGCGAAGGGTTCTAATACCATCGCAGGCGAGGCGGAACAGATGGTCACTTCCGCGCTGGAGTTCACTTCAGCGGCAACCGCTAACAGTCCGGCTGGACGCATCAACTTGTTCCAGTTGGCCGCGCAGAACAGTTGCGCCTGCTGGCGAATCCATTGCTCCTCCACGCCGGTTAAAAAAGTGTGAATCAACACTTCTTTTAACTCATCACGCGTGAGCTTTTTACGCATGCAGCGCAGCGTTGGCAGTGCCAGTCGGGCAATTTTGCGTGCGAACGCACGTTTGCCAAAGCTGAAGCGCAGAAAGGGGATAAAGCTGTCGTGAATGGTCAGCGTGCCGTCGAAATCGAAGACTGACAGAACCTGATTTTCACGCGCTAAGGAGGATTCCATGGACATGTTGTTCTCTTTTGTCGCAAGCCGTAATCAATGCAACGATGATAGCAAATGGCGGGACGATATTCTCATGTGGGAATGCGGCTACCGATAAACGGTAGCCGTTTGAAACGCTTACTCGCGGATTTTGCCCTCTTCTTCGCGGGTTTTACCCTCTTCGATAAACTCTTCGTCGATCTCTTCTGAGTTCTCGCGGTTATCGCGACCGGAAAGCAGATTCCAGCAGGCAATAAACAGCGCGGCGATCAGCGGACCAATGACAAAGCCGTTGATGCCATACACTTCCATGCCGCCCAGCGTGGAGATCAGGATCAGATAGTCCGGCATTTTGGTGTCTTTACCGACCAGCAGCGGACGCAGGATGTTATCCACCAGGCCAACCACCACCACGAAGAAGCCAATCAGGAACAGGGCTTTCCAGATGGCGCTGGTGGCGAAGAAGAAGATGGTTGCCGGGACCCAAACAATCGCGGAACCGACCGCCGGAATCAGCGACAGGAATGCCATCAAGGTGCCCCACAGCAAACTGCCGTCGATGCCGGTGATCCAGAAGGCGATGCCACCCAGTACACCTTGCACCACTGCAACCACCACCGTGCCTTTAACTGTGGCACGTGAGACCGCTGCGAACTTCATCATCAGGTGATGTTTCACGTAGGTTGAAAGCGGCAGCGCTTCCAGAATCAAATTCACCAGCCAGGCGCCATCTTTCAATAGGAAGAACAGCAGATAGAGCATCACGCCAAAGCCAACGGTAAAGGTGAAGGTCCCTTTGCCGATCAGGAACACGCTGCCCGCCATGTACTGGCCGCCTTTCAGCGCAAAACCAGAGAGCTTCTGCTGAATCTCCTGCGCGTTGTTCAGGTTGTTATCGGCGAGATAGTTACGCGCCCACGAAGGCAGATGCTGCAGCAGATCGGCAAACACCGCCGGGAACTGTGCAGAGTTGTTCTGCAGCTTGGTGTACACCGTGTTGACTTCAACCACCATCGAAGAGGTGATCAGCGCCAGCGGCGTGAACACAATCAGGCAGATAATCAGCAGCGTGGCAAACGCAGCCAAACCGTTACGATCGCCCATTTTACGACGCAACAGCGACTTCAGCGGATGGAAGATCACCGCCAGAATCGCGGCCCAGAAAATGGCAGAAAAATACGGTGTCAGCACATCAAAAAAGGCGTAGGTGACAAGCGCCAAAATCACGATAAAGAAGCCTAAATTAAGTCCTTTAATACGCATTACAGTGTCTCGTTAGTAGATAAGGCGATTGAACTATAGAACGCCTAGCGGGGAATGTAATGTTTTTAGGGCAGATGGTTCGCTTAAGCGCCTGACAAGCGCAGACCAACGATGTCCCGATTTGTCCGTCTGATGTCTGTTCACTGGCTGGTGCAGCGGCATTATTACGGTGATGATGGTGGCTGAAACTCACCGGAGGAAATCATGCTGGAACTACGTCCTAACTGCGAATGCTGCGATAAAGATCTGCCGCCGGAGTCACTTGATGCGCGCATCTGTTCGTTTGAATGCACCTTCTGCGTTGCCTGCGCGGAAGGCGCGCTGGCGCAGCGCTGCCCTAATTGCAGCGGTGAACTGGTGCGTCGACCGATTCGTCCTGCTGCGGCGTTAGCGCGTCATCCGGCGTCCTCAACGCGCCATTTATCTTCGTCATGAGATAGTGAGCGTGCAAACGAATATTCTGCCCATGTAAACGTTTACCCTAAATAGTTTATCAGGCTGCCTCGTGATATTTAAACGTGACGAAAGTAGGGGAATTTTGAGCACGATAGTAATCACCGCCGTGTATTAATGTTGGTTATAAACAATTGGGGCCTAATAAGGAGCAGTGATTGTTAAATACTCATCGGGTTGCGCGTGCGGCGTGCTGATATTTAAAAGGTTTAAGAAGTTAATGGTGTTGTTTTTAAAGGGATATCCACCATTCTTGATAGCATGGATTAGCTGCTTTAATGCCTTGTTATTCTGTCTTTGCCGAATCTGGTCAGAGCACAGACCTTATTTATCCTGAAACAACGTTCCTAAAATAATATTTTTTCTGTCATTTAATTTTTGCGTATTTTTCTGAAAAATAGTCCTTTTCAAAAGAAGTTTTCAATTTTAAATGGTATTGTTTGCTGGCAATGCTAGTGATGTGGCGTTGTGTGCTTCAGTTTTACCCTCACTTTTGCAGGGTTTACCCCTTTATGCAATTTATGGAAATTGAATTATCCTCCCGATCCTTGCGATCGGGTTTTTCTTTATATTCCCCGCTTTCTCTCCAATAAACGCGCATGCGTGCGTTCGATCCAGTTAATGTCAGAAAATACACAATCGTTAAGAAAGTGATAATTTGACGTAATTTCCTGTAAGTATCCGGTTTTTAAGAGTTTTGGAAATGCTTTTCTGTCTCCATTTAATCAATAGTAATGCTCAACGGCACAGCAACCGCCGTTATCCCTGGAGGCAACACCATGAAAAAAACAACACTGAGTCTCATTGCGTCATTTATTGCATGCAGCACACTGTTTTCTAGCGTCTCGCGGGCAGACGGCCCAGGTGACCAGCGCTGGCAGTCGCACGGCGGCGACCAGCATCAGGACCATGGACGCGGCCCGGATCGTGGCGGCGACCGCGGACCGGATCGCGGTGATCATCACGACCGTGGCCACGATCACGATCGCGGACCTGGCCCGGATCGTCACGACCATCACGCTGACCATCGGATGCCGGAAGGACATCGTGGCGGTGACCGCTTTGCCTGGGGCGGCCATGACTTCCGTCGCGGCTATCCGGCACCGCCGGAGTTTCGGGGGCCGCACTATCGCGTAGATGACTGGCGCGACCGTGGTCTGTATGAGCCACCGCGCGGTGAACATTGGGCTTACATCGATGGCAATTACGTGCTGGTGGCCGCAGCAACTGGCATCATCACCGCGATTCTGCTCAACGGCGCGTTCAACTAATCTTCCCCAGCGGATGGCTTCGGCCATCCGTCTTTCTCTCCGCTTTATCCGCTCACCAGGTTATTCTCTCTACGACCCGTTTTTCCTTTCGATACGTTAAGGAGTGATGATGACCGTGGTAAAAATGGTGGCGGTGGATAAAGACGGCACCTTTCTCGACGACAATAAACAGTACAATCGCGCACGTTTTAACGCCTGCTATCAGGAGATGAAGCAGCGCGGCATCAAGTTTGTGGTAGCCAGCGGCAACCAGTATTACCAACTCAAATCCTTCTTCCCGGAGATCGCCAGCGAAATTGCCTTCGTGGCGGAGAACGGCGCGTGGATTATCGATCGTGACGAAGAGCTATTCTGCGGCGAGTTCTCCCGCCAGGATATTGATGCAGTGCTGGATACGCTGCACAACGGTAATTATCCCGAACTGCGCTACATCCTGTGCGGACGCGACAGCGCGTACTACTTCGAAGGCCTCGATGAAAAGTGGCTGGTGAAAATGCGTCACTACTGTCATCGGCTGAAGGCGATTCGCAGCCTCGATGACGTCGCGGGCGATAAGCTGTTCAAGTTCGCGCTGAATCTGTCGGATGATTATGTGGAACCGCTGATGGCGGACATTGAGCGTCTGCATCAGGGAGCGGCGGCGGCCACGTCCAGCGGTCACGGATCGGTGGATTTGATTGTGCCCGGCAACCATAAAGGCCACGGCCTCGATCTGCTGGGCAAACGTTGGGGCATCGAACGCAGTGAAATTCTGGTGTTTGGCGATGGTGGTAACGATCTCGAAATGCTGCAGCAGTCTGGCTTCAGCTTTGCCATGGCGAACGCACCGCAGAAGGTCAAAGATGCGGCGCGCTTTGAAGCACCGAGCAATAACGACGAGGGCGTTTTACAGGTGATTGAGCAGATGCTGGCCGGCAAACCGCCGTTTGTCATTTAATCGTCATTTCTAGCTGAATTTATTCTTTGCTTTGCCGATATTCGATTGTGACGGAACGCACAATTCGCCGCTGAGCGGCACTTCTTATCTCAATCGTTAATGCAGTCGGTTAGAAAGGATAAATTATGTTGCCAACCCGTTTGGCTGCCCGCATGACGCTGGGTGGCCTGCTATTACTGTGCGTCACCACCGCAGTCGTATTTTCCGTTCTGTTGTTGCGCGGTCAGCCGCGCGTCATCGAAGCCAGCCATACGCTGATTGAGCAGGCCGGTAGCAATCTGGTCAGCCAATTAAATCAGCAGCTGGTGCGCATTGAAGGCGAGGCCGTCAGCATGGCGCGCCTTGCTGAAGTGTTGCCGCACGATGCCACGCTGTGGCAGCAAAGCTTCCCACAAATCATCAACAGCAGCGGCAATAAAACCATTGCCGGCGGCGGCGTGTGGCCGGAACCCGATGCGTTTAGCGCCGGTGTGCAACGTCGTAGCTTCTTCTGGGCGCGACAGGGTGATGGCGCGCTGGCCTATTCCGATGACTACAACCTGCCTGCGGGCAACGGCTATCAACAGGAAAGCTGGTACAGCGCGGTGCGTAACGGACCGCGCGATCGTTGCGGTTGGTCGGAGGTTTATCAGGATCCGGTATCCGGCGTGAAAATGGTGACCTGCAGCGTGCCGTACGCGGCGGGCGATCGTTTTGCCGGCGTGGCGACGCTGGATGTGCAACTGGATAATCTTGCGGGCTTTATGCAGCAGAAAGGGCAGGTGACGGGCGGTTATGCCTTTGCGCTCGATAGCGCGGGCAATCTGCTCTATTACCCAGGCCAGGATCTGAAATCGCTCACCACCTTAAGCAGCCTGGCGGAAAAATCCAGCTGGCTGGCGCCGCTGGCCGCACGTGTCGCTCAGTTAAAAGGCGATGGCAAGGTGTTGCAGCTGTCAGATTTCAATGACGACTACTTGCACACCAGCGCGCAGGTCACGCTGTTCCGCATGCCCGGCACCGGTTGGGTGATTGGCCTGGTGACACCTGAAAGTGCGGTTAGTGGCCTGGCACGTACCATGATGCGTGACATCTTTACCTTCCTGATCCCAGCGATGATCGTGCTGCTGCTGTTAACCTGGGCGTTTACCCAACGCATTGGTCAGCGCCTGAAAGCCACGCATGCGGCGCTGGATGAAATTGCCAATGGCGATGGCGATTTAACCCGTCGCCTGACCAAAAGTGGACGCGATGAGCTGGCGGATATCGCCGGTGCGTTCAACAGCTTTGTCGATAAGATCGCCGGCGTGATTACTCGCGTGCAGGGCAGCGGCGAAACGGTGGCGGCCAATGCATCAGGATTGGCGCACAGCAACACTGCGCTGTCAGAGAAAATTGCTGAGCAGGCTGCGGCGCTTGAGCAGAGCGCGGCGGCGATGGAGCAGCTCAACGCGACCGTGCAGCAAAACGCCGAAAATACCCGACTGGCTGATGCCGCCGCCGAACAGACCGCGCAGATTGCCCGCAGCAGCAGCGACGTGATGGGCGAAGTTGTAAGCACCATGGGCGCTATCCAATCCTCATCGCGCCGCGTGGCGGAGATCCTGACGGTGATCGATAGCATCGCGTTTCAAACCAACATCCTTGCGCTGAATGCGGCGGTGGAAGCAGCGCGCGCCGGTGAGCAGGGACGCGGATTTGCCGTGGTGGCCTCTGAAGTGCGCGCCTTAGCCCAGCGCAGCGCCACGGCGGCGCAGGAAATTAAAGCGCTGATTGCCGATTCCGACAGCAACGTATTGGCTGGCAGTAAGCTGGTGGAAGGCGCGGGGCAGCAGCTTTCGCAACTGGTCACCGACGTGCATAAAGTGAAGCAGGTGGTAAGCGAGATGCGCGTGGCCGGGGATGAGCAGAGCAAAGGTATCGCGGAAGTGACGCTGGCGGTATCGCAGATGGAGCGCGGTATTCAGCAAAACCTGATGCTGGTGACGCAAACCGCCGAAAATACCCAGGCGCTACGTGATGAAGCGGCGCAGCTGGCGCAAGAGATCGCAATGTTTAAAGTGGCTGAGCAGTAAAAAAATCGGGCAGCGTTGGCTGCCCGTTATCATTTAGACGATGCGCCAGGCGGCGGCGATCATCTCGGTCAACGTGGGGGCATCGTAGCTGATCCAACCGTTTTTGCTGTTGGCCCGCGACACAATCCAGTCGACGTCGGTGGCTGACAGCGTTGGGCCATCTAACCAGAACGGCACGATCGCCTGCTGCTTGATCCAGGCTTTCAACGCCAGCGCTGGCGGCGCGGGATCGTCCGGCAACAGCTGTTGACCGAGCTGCGCCATCAAACGTTGCTGCTCAGCATGCTCAGTTTCCGCCAGCACATCGAGGAACGGGAACAGTAAGCGTCCGCACACTTCGCCGTGATGGAACGGTTTGATCGCCCCCAGCTCTCCAGCAATACCGTGGATCACGCCCAATCCGGCAGTGCTCAGGCACACGCCTCCCAGCCACGACGCCATCATCATCGCTTCTCGTGCTGCATCACCACGCTCGTTATCACGGTTTAAATCCGGCCAGGCTTTGAAGAACAGTCGCAGACCATTGAGCGCGGTTTGTTGGGTAAACAGATTGCCTTTGCGCGACAGATAGGCTTCGAATAAATGGGTGAAGGCATCGATGGCGCAGCTTGCCAGCACGCTGTTTGGCGCGCCTTTTAGCAGGTCGGGATCGAGAATCGCGACCTGCGGCACAAAGACCGGATGGCGCAGCGACGCTTTGACCTGAATGTGCTGCTGATCGGTCACCACCGCGTTCTGCGTGGCTTCGCTGCCAGTGCCGGCCGTGGTAGGAATGGCGATCAGCGGCAAAGTCACCGCTTGCACTGGCGTATCACCGACTTTTTCCAGATAGCGTGCGGTATTCAGCGGGTGCTGCATCATCGCGCTGAAGGCTTTGGCCGCATCCAACACGCTGCCGCCGCCAATCGCCACCACACGATCAACATGGCCGCGCCAGCGCCGCACCCAACCATCAATTTCATCCGGCGAGGCTTCATGGCTGACGATCTCGTAACCGATAATCTGATCGTTGAGCGCGGCGCCCAGGCGCGCCCAGGCTGGACCGTTAAGGAATGATCGGCCGCAAAACAGCAGCGTCGGCTGGGTATTGGCCGCCAGCAGCGGTATCAGCTGGTCAATACTGCCGCGACCAAACAGGGTTTGTTGATTACTGTACAGCTCGATCAGATTCTCACTCACCTGCATGTCCTTCTTGTTTGGCGTAAAGACCCTAGTGTAACCAAAAGCCGTGACACTCCCGCTGCAAACATTCTGATAACGCGCCGGCAAAAAGTTGATCACCTTCGCAAAACAGAAATTCCGCCGCTGCGGCTGGTGCTTTGTACGCAATGTTACCCTTAACATGATACCCGTAACATTGCTCAGCAGGATGTTTTCCTGCGGCGCAGACTGTTGATTCTCATGTCCTCTGGGATAACCAAAATAAACCGCTGCCGGTGATTCACCGCGCGCAAAAGTGGAGAAAAATTATGCCATTACTCTATGTGGCGATTGGCGTAGCGTTACTGCTGCTGCTGATGATTCGTTTCAAACTGAACGGATTTATCGCGCTGATTCTGGTGGCGCTGGCCGTAGGCATGATGCAGGGCATGCCGGTCAACAAAGTTATCGTATCGATTAAAACCGGTGTCGGCGGCACCTTGGGCAGCCTCGCGCTAATCATGGGCTTCGGCGCGATGCTGGGTAAACTGCTGGCGGATTGCGGCGGAGCGCAGCGCATCGCCACCACGTTAATTGCTAAGTTCGGCGAGAAACACATTCAGTGGGCACTGGTGCTGACCGGCTTCACCGTCGGCTTTGCGCTGTTTTACGAAGTAGGTTTTGTACTGATGCTGCCGCTGGTATTTAGCATCGCCGCTTCCGCGCGCGTGCCATTGCTGTACGTCGGTGTGCCGATGGCGGCAGCACTTTCCGTTACGCACGGTTTCCTGCCACCGCATCCGGGTCCAACCGCGATTGCCACGCTGTTCAACGCCGATATGGGTAAAACGCTGCTGTTTGGAACGCTGCTGGGGATTCCAACCGTAATTCTTGCCGGTCCGGTTTATGCGCGCTTCCTGAAAGGCATTGATAAGCCGATTCCGGAAGGTTTGTGGAACCCGAAAACCTTTACTGAAGCTGAGATGCCTGGTTTTGGCGTCAGCGTCTGGACGGCATTGGTGCCGGTGGTGCTGATGGCATTGCGCGCAGTGGCGGAAATGCTGCTGCCGAAAGGTCATGTGTTGTTGCCGTATGCCGAGTTCTTTGGCGACCCAATCATGGCAACCCTGATTGCGGTGCTGATTGCCATCTTCACGTTCGGTCTGAACCGTGGCCGCAGCATGGATGAAGTGATGGGCACCATCACCGATTCGATCAAGATCATCGCGATGATGCTGTTAGTGATTGGCGGTGGCGGGGCGTTCAAACAGGTGCTGGTGGATAGCGGCGTCGATAAATATATCGCCAGCATGATGCATGAAACCAATTTGTCGCCGATCTTCATGGCGTGGTCGATTGCAGCCGTGCTGCGTATTGCGCTGGGCTCCGCAACCGTGGCGGCGATTACGGCAGGCGGGATTGTCGCACCGTTGATTGTCACCAGCGGCGCCAGCCCGGAGCTGATGGTGATTGCGGTCGGCTCCGGCAGCGTGATTTTCTCTCACGTCAACGATCCAGGCTTCTGGCTGTTTAAGGAGTATTTCAACCTGACCATCGGCGAAACTTTCCGTTCCTGGTCAGCACTGGAAACCATCATTTCAGTGTGCGGTTTGGTGGGCTGTTTACTGCTTGCCAACGTCATCTAAGCATTAAGGCTGAGGCATCGCGCCTCAGCCGCTTGCGGTTTACTGCGTTAAGGCGCGGAACGCCGCGAGTTCCTCTTGCGGCATACCTGCCTGTAACGCCGCGCCACAGATTTGCTCCCAGCTATTGCTATCCAGTGGAATGCCATCCCTTTCGCGTGCCACGCGGTTCTGCTCTTCCCACTCGCCGGGCACCTGAATCGGCGCATCGCCACTTTGCGGCGACTGTTTCACCCAATCAAGGAATGATTCTGCTTCTTCCTGCATCGCGGGCGCATCAAACGCATCCGGATTAACGATGATAGTGGTCATGCAGTTGAAAATGGCATCGTGGCTGGTGACCAGCGTCTCATCATGCGTGGTGCGGCCGCCCGACAGCGCGCCGCCGAGGATTTCGCACATGGTCGCCAGCGCATAACCTTTGTGCAGACCGAACGGCATCAGCGAACCATACGGCGCCTGATGCATCACGCCCGGTTCGGTGGTCGGCTGGCCCTGATGATCTATCAGATAACCTGGCGCGACCTGCTGCTCTTTGTTCCACGCTACCCGCGTTTTACCAAAGGCGATGCCGCTGGTGGCGAAATCGAGCAGCAGCGTTTTGGCATTGCGGCGCGGGAAAATGGCGCAGAAAGGATTGGTGCCGAAGCGACGATCGCTACCGTTAAACGGCGCCACCATCGGATCGCCCATCACGTTGACGAAGTGGAACGAGACAAAACCGGCGGCTGCACACTGTTCCGCCCAATGACCGATACGACCAATGTGGTGCGAATGGTGTAGACCAACTGCCGCAATGCCGAGTTTGGCGGCGCGCTCAATGCCGAGCTGCATCGCCTCAAACGCCGCGACCTGACCAAAACCGTTATTACCCTGTAGCGTCAACACCGCACCGGCGTCTTTTGCCACGCTGACATGTTGGTTAAGTTGCAGAAAACCCTGCGCCAGCGAATTCATGTAGCTCGGAATCATGCCAACGCCGTGTGAATCGTGGCCCGCCAGGTTCGCAGCCACCAAATGATCAGCGACCAGGCGCGCCTCTTCGGCATTGCTGCCCGCATGTGACCAAATGGCTTGAACAAACTGATGAAGACGGGAAGGGGGAATAAGATGCAGCGTACTCACGCGGTTAATCTCCTTATCATGAACGATATTGCATCCTGCGACGAAACCCGTGATAACCGCAAGTCAGCGATAAAGAAGTAAAGGGCCACAAGGTGTGGCCCAAAAACTCAGTGCGGCTGTTCAAAACCCGCTTTGACCATTTGATCACGTAACGCGCGGGTAATTTCTCGGTTCCCGCCGGTGACCGGATAAATGACGTTGTTGACGACATCGTCAAGATAATGCTCTTCAAACTCCTGCATGGTGAGTTGCGTGCCACCTTCATCATTTATCGCAATGCTGCCGCTGATGTGGTTGCCGTAATCCTTTGCCTTAAGGCTGTAACGCCCCATGCTGGTATTAATCGTGCTCATAAGAATCTCCTTGTTACGTAGGCATTGATAACAATTGAGGCCTCTTCAGGCGAAGTAAGTTTAGCCGATATACGGGCGCTGAGTACGGTAACAAGGGGCAGGGAAAGCGAATGCTGCGACCCGTCTCGCAGAAAATAATCTGCGCCAAACGAAACGAGAACATAGGGCTGTGACCACGCTCGCAGCGCCCAGCGAAAGCAGAATGATCATCTATAATGGTTAACAGACACGTTATTTTTCATACTTGAAGGAGCGAACAATGAAAATAATTCTGTGGGTCATCGCCATCATCTTCATCGTTGGATTACTGACAATTACAGGCGTCTTTAAACTGATTTTCTGACAATGACAGGCACCTGCGGGTGCCTGCATTTTTTATTCAGCATAGGATTTTTCACTGTCTTCACAGGACGCGACAGGCTGAATGAGATCGCGCAGATTTAGCGGTTTCTGACATCGTGCGCAGCAGGCACCATGATGATTTGGCAAATCGACCTTTTCACAGTCGCATAACGTGTAAAAAAATTTAGCGTAACCGCAGCGGCTACAACGAATAGTCATGTCAGTTTTTTCCCCATCTCCGTCCTGGAGTATCGAGATTTATCTTATTCGTCTGAGGAGTTCAATTGATAAATTTTATTAACTTATTCCGTATGTGAATTGTTTGCGCTAAGTCTCTGAAAGCTATCTTGTTGCATGTCGTTATCATTACAACAGGTTTGCACTTTATGACCATCCCCCGATAATACCTATCCGTTTATCTGGCGTTTCAATTTCGCGCCTCGCTTGAGGTAAAATTCGCCAACATCCAAGAATTCGCCTGGAGAGATTAAGTGACTTTTTTACTATTATCCTGGCAATTACGTTAGAAACTCGTCGTACAGGAAGCTGAAAAATTTGCCTTCGGATAATGAATTTTTCAGCATGACATAACAGGAAATTACGTTGTGAATCGGCACTTTTCTGCAGCTTTGTTTGGCTGCATTTTGACCTCATCGGTCTCATTTTCAGCATCAGCGGTAACCACGTCACAAGCCATCAAATCTGGCTGGAACACCTTTAGCGACAACGTCTCGCAAACCTGGTCGCAACCGCAGAATTATGATTTTTATCTGCCAGCGATTACCTGGCATAACCGCTGGACTTACGACGATGAACACATCGATAAGTACAACGAACGCCCGTGGGGCGCGGGTGCTGGCGTCTCGCGCTGGGATGAAAAAGGTAACTGGCACGGCCTGTATCTGATGGCGTTTAAAGACTCGTTTAACAAATGGGAGCCAATTGGTGGCTACGGTTGGGAAGCGACCTGGCGACCGCTTAACGATCAAAACTTCCATTTGGGGGCGGGATATACGGCGGGCGTAACGGCACGGGATAACTGGAAATATATTCCGGTTCCGCTGATATTGCCTTTAGCATCAATCGGATATGGTCCAGCCACTTTCCAAATGACTTATATTCCCGGCACTTACAATAACGGTAATGTCTATTTTGCCTGGCTGAGATTTGAGTTTTAAGCGTTGGTAGCGCGCAGAAAGTGTGATCGGCATGCAAAAAATCAATATTTATCACTTTTTCATCAAATCGCACTGGACAAATGTCACCGCAATTGCTGTACTAGACGTCGACACAGTTTAGTGTCCTTTTTTCATGTAAAGGTAATATAGATGTCTAAGATCAAAGGTAACGTAAAGTGGTTTAATGAGTCGAAAGGCTTCGGTTTCATTACTCCAGAAGATGGCAGCAAAGATGTATTCGTACATTTCTCTGCAATCAACAGCAACGGTTTCAAAACTCTGGCTGAAGGTCAGCGCGTTGAGTTCGAAATCACTGACGGTGCTAAAGGCCCATCAGCTGCTAACGTTATCGCACTGTAATTTAACAGTTCGAATTCTGAAAACCCGCCTTCTGGCGGGTTTTTTTTATGCTTAAATCAGCTCGCTGCTTTGTCTGCAGATAGATTCTGCGGCACATCTCACAGATAACTTCCGTAACACAGCCACACCAATGCTTACTTGCAGATTTTTATCCGGCAACGCTATATAACTGCTCAGGGAAAATGAGGAGGCAGGATGAACATACGTCAGGCACAGGCAAAAGACAGTTTTGCATTAAGCGCGTTGTTGACCGAATTAGGCTATAGCGCGACGGAAGGATTTATCGATTCGCGTTTGGCGCAGCTTATTGATCATCCCGATGAAACGTTGTTGGTCGCTGAACACGGCAATCAAGTACTAGGATTTCTGTCATTGCACTTTATTCCACAGCTGGCGTTGGCCGGCGATTTTGCCCGCATCAGCTACTTCTGTATTGCCGAAGGCGAGCGCAGCAAGGGCAGTGGACAGCAACTTTTGAATCACGCTGAACAGCTGGCGCGTTCACGTGGTTGCGATCGCATGGAAGTGCATTGCCACTCATCGCGTCTCAAAGCCAACCAGTTCTATGCGCGCGAAGGCTATGTGGAATCCCCGCGCTATCACATTAAAGCTCTGGGTTGAGATTTAGCTCGCGTCCGCTGGCAATCACAATGGCATCGGCGATGCTGTCGAGTTGTGCAAAAGGCAGCAACGCCGCACTGACGCGAATGAATTGCCGGCTGTTAATACTACAGCGTTCGCCGGGCAGCACGGCAATGCCTCGCGCGGCCAGCGTGATCATCGCGTACTGCTCCGATTCCACTGGAATCCACACGCTTAATCCATCGCGCTCCTCCAGCACCAAACCGCGTTTCGCCAGCGCTGCCAGTAATTGCTGGCGACGTTGCGCATAGGTGGCTTTGGCCTGCTGAATACGCTGCTGAGTCTGCTCGTCGTTGAGCATCCACGCCACGGCATCCTGCAAAATACGGCTGGTCCAGCTGACGCCAAAGTTGCGCCACGCTTGCAGACGCTTCACCATTTCCGCAGTGCCTGATAACACCGCCAGACGCAAATCTGGTCCATAAGCTTTGGAAAATGAGTGCACATGCAGCACGCGTTCGGGATAGTGGAAGCCGAGGCTAAACACCGGCCAGCGCGACAGATCACCAATGCCATCATCTTCCACGATGATGGTGCTGCTGTTAGCCAGCACACGTGCGAGCTCTGCACTGCGTCGCTGACTCACGCTGTGTCCGGTGGCTGAATGGGTGCGCGGCTGATAGATAAACATCGCCGGCGATTTCTGCATCAGCGTGCTCAGCGCCGAGGGAATTGGCCCTTGCTCATCGCACGGCAACGGCAAAATTTCAGCGCCAATGTTGTCTAAAATATCCAGTAATCGTGTGGCAGTAGGATCTTCAATCACCACACGATCGCCTGGAGACAGCAAGGTTTGCACAATCAGGTTCATGGCATCAAAACCACCGTCGGTCGCCAGCCAGGCTTCGGCGGGATAGGGCCAGCGCGGCGTCACGGCATCCTGCAATTGCGGTGAAATCGCCTCGCGCTGGTAGCTATTCAGTTGCGGTGAGCCAATGCCAGCCAGCATCGCCTGACGCAGATCCGGTAACAAGTCTGGATCTGGTGAAGCCATTGCCAGTGACGCCTGAACATTCTCACCGTAATTACCGATCTTCTCGAAACGAATCGGACGCGGCATTACGCTGTTGCCGCTCACCCACACACCGCTGCGACCTTTCCCCGCCAGCACTTTCTGCTTCTTCAGTTGCGCCCAGGCTGCGGAAACCGTTGCCGGACTCACGCCTAGTCGCTCAGCCAACTCACGCACCGCCGGCATTTGCATGCCAATTGTAATCTGCCCATCGCGAATCAGTGTTGATGCCGCATGCGTGATGCCTTTGACGGAGGCATCCGTGATCTGCTGGCTAAGCCACTCCAAATCCACACTTTGCGTCATAAGAAAATCCTTTGTTCAGTAACAAATAATAGATTGTTCAGATTAGTATTCGCGTTTTAGACTCAAATTCAAGCACTATTTGCTGCATAAATAATCACAGTCGCAGGGCTGGCAGAACAGACGGGGAAGGCATAACTATGGTAACCATCAGACTGGCGGTACGTGACTGGGATTACTTCACACCGCTGGCACTTGGCGATATCAAACCGGAAGGTTTCACGCTGGAGATCGATCGCGTTGGCACGTTGGTGGATAACCTCGCCAGCAGCGATAAATACGATGCCGGTGAAGTGTCGTTTAGCCGCTTTGCTCAGGCGCGGGCTAAAGGTGACACTTCGCTGCTGGGCCTGCCACACTTCCTGATGCGCGGTTTCCGCCAGCGCTGCATCATCACGTGCAGCGACAGCCCGATTACCACGCCAGCGCAGCTGAAAGGAAAAAAGATTGGCGTAACCGGCTGGCAGGATTCAGGCAACACCTGGACGCGCACCGTGCTGCGTGAAGCGGGCGTGGAGATTGATGATGCGTACTGGTTTGCCGGACGTTTGACCGAAGATCATCCGATTGTTGATCGTCTGGCCGGTTTTGGCCGCCCGGGCCGCATTGAACCGGCGCCAGGCGAGCGCCCCCTAATTGAACTGCTGAAGGCGGGCGAGCTGGATGCGGTCTTTACGCCCTTTATGCCGGAAGGTTTCTTCCTCGCCGATTCAGGTCTGCGCCAGTTGCAGGTGGATTTTGCCGCTGCTGAGCGCGACTATTTTAATCGCGTCGGTTATGTGCCGGGCATTCACTTGCTGGCGCTGAAGCCCGCTTTAGCCGAGGCGCATCCGTGGCTGCCGCAGGCGCTGAGCGACATCATTGACCGTTCATACCAGATGTGGATGAAGAAGCGCGAGAAATACGCCGACACCACGCCGTGGCTGCTGGACGATTTGCGGCGCACCGCGCAGGAATTACCCGCCAACTGGAATCAGAACGGATTTTCGGTTAACAAAAAGATGATTGCCGATTTTGCGAATGAGCTGTTCCAGCAAGGCCTAACCCAAACATTGCTGACGCCGGAAGCGATTTTCCCGGCTGCGGCGCGAGGAGAATAATGATGAAAGTAGCAATGGGGCAATTTGCCGTCAGCCGTGAATGGCAGGAAAACACTGATATCTGCATCGGATTGATGAACCAGGCGCTGGCGGGCGGCGCGGATCTGCTGGTGCTGCCGGAAGGCGTGCTGGCGCGTGATATCGCCGATCCCGATCTGGTGCTGAAAGCGGCGCAGCCGCTGGATGGTCCTTTCGTCACGCAGTTGCTGGCGGTTAGCAAAGGCAACAACCTGACCACCATGATGAGCGTGCACGTGCCGACAGAAGGGCAGAAGGCGCTCAACGTGCTGATCGCCATTCGTAACGGTGAAATCATCGCCAAATACGTGAAGCTGCACCTGTACGATGCCTTCGCCATGCAGGAGTCGCAGCGCGTGAATCCAGGGCGCGAGATTCCGCCGCTGGTTGACGTGGCTGGCATGAAAGTGGGGTTGATGACCTGCTACGACGTGCGCTTCCCGGAGTTGGCACGTCGCTTAGTGCTCGACGGCGCCGATGTGTTGGTGCTGCCGGCTGCATGGGTGAAAGGGCCGCTAAAAGAGATGCACTGGGAATTGCTGACCACCGCGCGTGCGCTGGAAAACACTTGCTACATGGTGGCGGTGGGCGAATGCGGTCCACGCAACATCGGCAACAGTCTGGTGATCGATCCGTTGGGCGTGGCGATCGCCAAAGCGCCGGAATCAGCCGCGCTGGTGTTTGCCGATCTCGATCCACAGCGCATCGCCTATGCACGCAGCGTACTGCCGGTGCTGGAGAATCGTTGTTTCGCTCGTCCCGAACTTAAACCACTTTGATCGCTGGGGAATCTGACTGATGAAAATTCTTGCTACCGCCATCGCGCTTTCATTGGGCCTGACGGCCTGTTTCGCTCAGGCGGCTGACGCTATTCCAACGCAAAAAGTGGATCAGGCACTGCACGATCGTCTGCCAGCAGAGATTAAAAGCAGCGGCAAAATGATCTCGGTGAACAACGGCTCCTTTCCTCCGTACGAGATCGTTAACGGTCCGCACTCAATGGATGGTGCCTCCGCCGATCTCACCGAAGCGCTGGCACAGCTGCTGGGCGTGAAGATTGAACATGCCACCGTCAGCGGTTTATCGGGCGTGCTCACCGGCATTAATTCTGGCCGTTACCAGATGGCGATTGGGCCGATTGGGGATTATCCGGATCGTCAGCAGAAGGTCGATTTTATCGACTTCGTACAGGAGTTCGTGGTGTTTGGCGTGCAGAAAGGCAATCCATCCAAGATTAACGGTCTGGAAGATACCTGCGGCAAACGCATTGCGGTGATGGCGGCGGGTTCAGCGGAGCAGGTGATTCGTAAGCAGTCCGATGCCTGTGTCGCGGCGGGTAAACCGGCGGTGGTGGTGCAATCCTTTACCGATCAACCCTCATCGATTTTAGCCGTGCGCTCAAAACGCTCCGATGCCTTCTTCTCATCGCAGGCGCCACTGACTTACTTTATCGAACAGGCTAACGGTCAGCTGGAGCTGTCGGGCAAAGGCCAGAAAAACGGCTTTGGCGACATTTTCCAGGGCACCGTGGTACCGAAGGGGTCGGAACTCGGCAATGTGGTGCTGGATGCTTACAAAGAGCTGTTCAGTAACGGCACCTACGCGGCCATCATGAAGAAGTGGAAGTTAGACGGCAACGTGTTGCAGCAACCGGGACGTAACCTGGCGCAAGGGGCAGCAAAATGAGTCCGGTCACCAACAATTCGCGAGCCAGGGATAAGGCCGACGTGCAGCAGCGCGATGTGGCTTTTGCCCGCAGTGCGCCCACTTATGGGCGCTGGATCTCATGGATTTTGGTGCTGGTTATTGCCGCAGACTTCCTCTGGCTGGTGGCGACCAACCCCAATTTTGAGTGGAACGTCGTGCTACAGTGGTTCACCGAAGGTTCGGTGATGAAAGGCCTGCAGGTTACGCTCGGCTTAACGGTGGTGTCGATGATTCTTGGCACGCTGCTGGGGCTGTTGCTGGGCGTGTGGCGTCTTTCGGATAACAAATTGCTGAGCGGCTTATCGTCGCTCTACATCTGGTTTTTCCGTGGTACGCCGCTGCTGGTGCAGCTGATCTTTTGGTACAACCTGTCGACGCTGTTTCCCACGATCTCGATCACTATTCCGTGGACGGATATCACCTTTGCCAGCTGGAATACCAACGATCTGATTACGCCATTGACCGCAGCGATTGCTGGACTGGCGCTTAATGAAGCGGCCTATATGGCCGAGATCATTCGCGCTGGCTTACTGTCAGTGGATAACGGTCAGGTTGAAACCACGCAGGCGTTTGGCATGAGCCGCAGCCGCGCGCTGCGCCGTGTCATCATTCCACAGGCGATGCGTTCGATCATTCCGCCAACCGGCAACCAGTTGATTAGCATGATCAAAGCGACCTCGCTGGTGAGTGTGATCGCCATGGGCGATCTGTTGTACTCGGTGCAGGCCGTGTATAACCGCACCTTTGAAATTATCCCGATGTTGATGGTCGCGGTGATCTGGTATCTGTTTATCACCTCGATTCTCAATGTCGGCCAGTCTGCCATCGAGCGTTACTACGCACGCGGCACTACCCGCACGGTGGTGAACAAACGTCGTGTTGCCGCTAACGAAGCCGCGCCAGCCGTCGCGCACCGTCTGAAGGAGGATGTATGAGTGACGTTCAGCCGCTGGTGCGTGCGCGTAATGTGCAGAAGAGTTATGGCGATAATGAGGTGCTGAAAGGCATCGATCTCGATGTGTTTCCCGGTGAAGTGGTGGTGATTCTCGGGCCATCGGGTTCGGGTAAATCTACCTTTTTGCGCTGCATTAATCATCTGGAAGACATGAATGCCGGTTCGATTATGGTGGGTGACGACCAGATCGGGTACGAGCTGAAGCGCGGTATTTTGCATCGCCTGTCGGCGCGTAAAATTGCTCATCAGCGTCAGAAAATCGGTATGGTGTTTCAGCAGTTCAACCTCTATCCGCATATGACGGTGCTGCAAAACATCATTGAAGCGCCGATTGGTGTGCACAAATTTGCGCGGCAGGACGCGCTCAAGCATGCCCGTGAACTGCTGGCGACCGTGGGATTGAGTGACAAAGCCGATGCCTGGCCGCGTCATCTGTCAGGGGGGCAACAGCAGCGTGTGGCGATTGCGCGTGCGCTGGCGATTAAACCGGCGCTGATGCTGTTCGATGAACCCACTTCGGCACTCGATCCGGAGTTAGTCGGCGAAGTGCTGGCCACCATGCGCACATTAGCCGATCAAGGTCTGACCATGATTGTGGTGACCCATGAAATTGGTTTCGCGCGTGAGGCGGCCGATCGCGTGGTGTTTATGGATGGTGGCGTGGTGGTGGAGCAGGGCAGTCCGGAGCAAGTGATTGGTAATCCGCAGCATCCGCGCACGCAGGCGTTTCTCAGCCGCTTTATTTAGGCGGTCTCACTCTGTTACAGATTGCAGTTGAGGCCGTTTATAAACTGCGCGTTAATAGTCAGGTCGGTTTTTCACATTGGTTGAAAGGTAAATTATGGAAGGTATCAGTATTGCCAAACTGCTGATCATCGGTGCGCTCATCGTACTGCTTTTTGGCACCAACAAGTTACGTTCACTGGGTGGCGATCTGGGTTCCGCAATCAAAGGCTTTAAGAAAGCCATGAAAGATGATGAATCCGGCGCATCCAAAAGCAGCGTTGAAGAAGCGCCTGCTGAACGTGTCAGCCACAAAGAGTAATCTCTGCGCCGAACGTCAATAAGTGTAAATATTTATTACGTTGATAAAAAACCAGACTGTTGTCAGTCTGGTTTTTGATTTTTTGCGTCTTAGTGCCAAACAATGCTGGCAACACCTTGTTCATGTAGATCAAACAAGCTGGTGTGAACCATTGATGGATAGGTAGTGATCCCATCCTGGGTTTGCCAGTCATCAAGCATCAGGTCAGTTAAAACCAACGGCAACAGTGACACTGGCGTTTCATCCTGTGGAGGGACCCAGTCGATTAGCGCCGCATCAATCATATCCAGCTGACCGTCCTCGATTGGCAACAGAATGATGCTGGGTTTGGCTTCGATGACAAATAGCCAGTCGATTTTGTTGCCAACCACGCCCTGCGCACTGGTCGGCATGGCACTGAACGTATGCTGAGCGGCGGGCAAATCCGCAGGCAGTGCAAACTGCCATTGACCGTCATCCGCAATCTCTTGGCTTCCAACCAGCACATCATCAATGTAGAAAAGCAAGATAGAACCTACAGGCGCATCACCACTGAATAGGGTATTGCCGTTTTTATCCTGTGTATTGCGGTTGATGGTTACTTCGCTCTCCACTGCGGCAAGCGTTGTGATCGTTACCCACGATGCTGGTTCGCTGGCAGGCTGTTCAGGCAATGCCAACAGTTCATGTATCGCCACGTCAATAAATTGCGGGTTGGATTCTGCTGCCCAGTTTGATGAAACTGGCATCGCAATCTCCGCCCCCAGCAGCTCAAAGTTCCATTGGTTTTCTGCATCATATGCAATCAATGAATGCGTCATGTGCAGGGTTGGGGACGGGGAGATTGCTGGCAGGATCGTCACTGCTGGCTGAGCAAGGGCCACTTCCGCGTTAACCCACGCCTTTTCAGGAAGCGGCAGTTGCAGATGCATCTCGTTGTAGCGATGCTCAATACTGATGGCGGTAGCGATAAAGGCATTGGCACAGGACGCGTGCGCTGACGTATAGGGATTGGTGATGTCTTTCGGCGTGGTGCGCATTTTTAGCGCCTCCAGGCTCTCTTCTGATGTGCCATATTGCCGCACTTCTGAGGATGGACCTGACACATCCGGTGCTCGTAGTACATCGAGCGCCTTTATATGAAAGGAAGTTTGCATAATCTGACCTTCAAAAAATACACTGAGAAAAAATGAACAGGCTCTTATGGCCTCAGCGGTTAAAGCGTCAGGTTTGCGACAAAGATTAAGTGGGTGTGGGGGGATTTTTGCGATTGCGCCCTATTAAGAACGCAATCGCGAGGAATATTACTTAACTTCCAGACCTTTGGCCTGCATATCGGCGTGATAAGACGAGCGCACAAACGGGCCGCAGGCAGCATGGGTGAAGCCCATCGCCATCGCTTCCTCTTTCATCCCATCAAACTCGGCTGGGCTAACGTAGCGCTGTACCGGCAAGTGGTGACGGCTCGGTTGCAGATACTGTCCCAGCGTCAGCATGGTGACGCCGTGGCGACGCAGATCGCGCATCACTTCAATGATCTCGGCATTGGTTTCGCCAAGGCCCACCATCAAACCCGATTTTGTCGGGATATCCGGATGTGCTTCTTTGAAACGCTCCAGCAGCTTCAGTGACCAATCGTAGTTGGCGCCTGGGCGGACCTGACGGTAAACGCGCGGCACGTTTTCCAGATTGTGGTTAAACACATCAGGTGGCGTCGCGGTGAGGATGTCCAGCGCGCGATCCATACGACCACGAAAGTCCGGCACCAGCGTTTCAATTTTGATGGTTGGGCTTTTTTCGCGAATCGCGCTGATGCAGTCGGCAAAGTGCTGAGCACCGCCGTCGCGCAGGTCATCACGATCCACCGAAGTAATCACCACATAACGCAGCGCCATATCGGCGATGGTTTGGGCCAGTTTCAGCGGTTCGTTGGCGTCAGGCATATTCGGACGGCCATGGGCCACGTCGCAGAATGGGCAGCGGCGGGTACAAATTGCGCCGAGGATCATAAAGGTCGCGGTGCCGTGGTTAAAACACTCGGCAAGGTTAGGGCAGGAGGCTTCTTCACACACTGAGTGCAGACCGTTTTTACGCATCGCGGCTTTGATGCCCTGAATGCGGCTGGAATCCGCAGGCAGTTTGATCTTCATCCATTCCGGCTTACGCAGAATTTCTTCACGCTCAACCATCACGGTTTTCACCGGGATTAGCGCCATTTTGTCGGCATCGCGATACTTGACGCCACGTTCCATCTGAATTGGTTTACTCATAAATCTGCAGGTTCCGGTCGGGATTGCGATTTGAAAGCTTCCTCACTCAAACTGAGAACCAGGCTTTCAACTTTTTTTGAAAATATGGCAAAAATTATATCATCTCGTCTGCCCATAAGCAGCCGATTAGCCAGTGCAAAAGTTACAATTTTGTAAATGCGCACGTACAGTCAAGGTCAGACTGCGGCATCACTTTGCCATTCCAGTTGGGTAAATCCGGTCAAACGGGCGAAATGCTGCACCAGACGCGGCTGCACATCGGCGGGCGTAACGCCCGGCTGCAGCTGGCTGAGCTGCGTCATCTGCATTCCGGCATAACCGCACGGATTGATGCGCAGGAAGGGCGCGAGATCCATCGCCACATTCAGCGCCAGGCCGTGAAACGAGCAGCCTTTACGGATGCGCAGCCCCAGCGAACAAATCTTGTCATCGCCCACGTACACGCCTGGCGCATCCGGTCGCGCACGGGCGCGGATGTTGTAGTCGGCTAGCGTGGCGATCACCGTTTCTTCCAGTGCTGTCACCAACTCACGCACGCCCATCTTGCGGCGTTTCACGTCGATCAGCACATACATCACCTGTTGGCCGGGGCCATGGTAGGTGACCTGGCCGCCGCGATCGCTTTGTACCACCGGAATATCGCCCGGCATCAGCAGATGTTCGGCTTTACCTGCCTGACCTTGGGTAAACACGGGATGATGTTCCACCAGCCAGATTTCATCGGCGGTGTTGCTGTCGCGTTGATCGGTAAAGTGATGCATCGCATCGGAGATGGGTTGCCAATCGCGCTGGCCGAGTTGACGAACAAGAAGCGTATTAGCTGACAAAGCAGAGATCCGGTAAAGAGTGGAAGGCAGAGTATAACGCTGGCAAAGCGGACTTTGCCAGCGCCAGAATTACAGCACCATACGCACGATTTCGATGTTGCCCAGCTCTTCGTACAGGGTTTCAACCTGCTCAATGTGGGTGGCGATGATGGTAATGGAAACCGAGTGATAGTTGCCTTTGCTGCTTGGCTTAACATCCGGTTTGTAATCGCCTGGCGCGTGGCGCTGCACCACTTCAACCACTTGATCAACCAGCTCCGGTTGCGCCAAACCCATCACTTTGTAGGTGAAAGGCGTAGGGAATTCGAGCAGTTCATTCAATTTGGTTTTCATACATTGACTCCGGTGCTTAAAAAAACAGGCTCCCGCCGAGGCGGGAGCAAAGATAGTAGCTTATTTGGGGGCAAATTGGCGTTTTTTCAAGCGCGCCTTAGCCAAACCAGTGGTGGAACATCAGTTTGATGTAATCGATGATGCGGCCGAAGAAACCGCCTTCTTTCACTTCGTTCAGCACCACCAGCGGACGCTGTTCAACGGTTTTGCCATCCAACTGGAAGTTGATGCTGCCCACGACCTGATTTTTCTGCAGCGGTGCGTGCAGTTCAGTGTTGTTCAGCACATAGCTGGCTTTCAGGTCTTTCATGCGGCCACGTGGGATGGTCAGATAGGCATCTTTTTCCACGCCCAGCTGAACACGATCGCTGTCACCGAACCACACGGGCTCAGACGCAAATTCTTTGCCTGCTTTCAGCGGTGCCACGGTTTCGAAGAAGCGGAAGCCCCACGTCAGCAATTTCTTGCTCTCGGTTTCACGGCCTTTATAAGTCCGACCGCCCATCACTGCGGAGATCAAACGCATCTGGCCTTCAGTGGCAGAGGCAACCAGGTTGTAGCCCGCTGCGTCTGTGTGACCAGTTTTGATGCCATCCACGTTCAGGCTGGTATCCCACAGCAAACCGTTGCGGTTAGTCTGCTTGATGTTGTTAAAGGTGAAATCTTTTTCACGGTAAACCGCGTACTCATCGGGCACGTCACGGATCAGCGCCTGGCCGATCAACGCCATATCGCGCGGCGAACTGTATTGGCCTTCGGCATCCAAACCGTGCACGGTCTGGAAGTGGGTGTTTTTCAGGCCCAATGCGCCAACGTAGTTGTTCATCAGGTTAACGAATGCGTCCTGGCTGCCGGCAACATAATCCGCCATCGCCACACAAGCGTCGTTACCTGATTGCAGCACGATGCCGCGCGTCAGCTGAGAAACCGGTACACGATCGCCAGGCTTTAGGAACATCAGGGATGAACCTTTGAATACCGGATTACCGGTTGCCCAGGCATCTTTGCCCACGGTCACGATGTCATCGTTATGGATTTTGCCCGCTTTGACCGCCTGACCAATAACGTAGCTGGTCATCATTTTGGTCAAACTTGCCGGATCGCGGCGTGCATCCGCGTTCTTTTCGGCCAGCACTTTGCCGGAGTTATAGTCGATCAGCACATAAGCTTCAGCATCAATGTCCGGTACGCCCGGAATCATAGTCTTAAGGTTAATATCGTCCGCAAAAGCGGCATGGCTGAGAGAAAGAGCGACCAGTGATCCCACTGTCAGGCGTTTCAGAAAACGAGAAGGTTTCAGCGTATTCATGTTCAGGACTACAACATCCGTGGGTTTAGAGTGAAAAAAGTGCCTAACTATAGCAAACGCCCGATCGGGCGACATCTTGCTTTGCAAATCAGTTTCAGCAGGAAATGTCACTGTCCGTTACATTGATGGACGGGCAGTGGTAATAAATGAGCTCATTTGCGCTTCAGTGTTTAGACGCTGCTGCAACGCGGCGGCTTCGGCACGGCTTTGATAGCCACCTAACTGAATACGATAGACGTTGCCATTGGCTTCAACGGCGCCCGGTACGCCAAAACGTTTACCCAGGCTTTCCGCCAGCTGGCGCGCCCGCGCTGGATCGTTAATCGCACCAACCTGCACCACATAACCGCTGCCAGCATGGGCATTCTGGCTGCTGGCAGGCGCGGCTACGGCTGGTGCGGGAGAGGTTGGTGCTGCTGGCGCGGCAACCGGCTCGCTGCCTTCCAGCACACCCGTGGCTAACGGCTGCGGCGCACCGAGAAAACCGCTGCTTTGCACTGGCGCACCCATGCTGTCACTGCTTTGCAAGGTGCTGTTATCTACGGCGCGCACATCTTGCGGTGCAGGCGCGGGTGCCGCATTGGCGCTACCGCCCATCATCACCATACCGCCGCCGAGGTCCGGACGCGCGGGCAGGGCATAGCTCTGTTTGGCGACGGTGGTTCCGATGGTGCCGGGACCAGAAACTGAGCCATCCGGAGCCACTTTGATGTAATCAACGCGCACGCGGGTATTGTTAGAGATATTCAGGCGATCGCCCGCCGCACGCGACAGGTCGATAATGCGGCCTGGCGTATAAGGACCGCGATCGTTAACGCGCACCACAATCTGGCGACCGTTGGCGAGGTTAGTGACGCGCACATAGCTCGGCAGCGGCAGCGTAGGGTGCGCGGCAGTCATGCCTTCCGGATCGTAAGATTCACCGATAGCAGTGCGATTACCCTGCGCTTCGTCACCGTACCAGGTGGCTAAACCCACTTCACTGTAGTTCGACGGATCTTTGATCACGCGGTAGTTTTTACCGTTGACGCTGTAATCCTGGCTGGTGGAAGGATTGATAGGTTCATAGCGTGGTTCCACGCCAGGAATTTCCACTACCGGGCCGTTATAGGCCGATTGCGGTGGCGCAGTATTATTCTGCGGTTCCGGTGTGGAACAGGCAGCCAGTACCAATGATGCCAGTGCAACCCCAAGCCAGTCCTTACGCATGTGCAGCCTCTTAAACGCTTTTAGATAACATTTTTCGATGAGTATGGATCGACATCACAATGCCAAATCCAGCCATTAACACAATCAATGCCGATCCGCCGTAGCTCACCAGCGGCAGCGGTACGCCAACCACCGGTAAGATACCACTTACCATGCCAATGTTAACGAAAACATAAACGAATAAAATCAGCATCAAACCGCCCGCCATCACGCGACCAAAGGTGGTCTGCGCACGCGCAGCGATAATCAGTCCGCGCATGATCAGCAGCAAATAGAGTACCAGCAATAACAACACGCCAACCAGGCCGAGTTCTTCCGCTAACACGGCAAAAATAAAGTCGGTATGACGCTCAGGCAGGAATTCCAGCTGCGATTGGGTGCCATGCAGCCAGCCTTTGCCGCGCAGGCCACCGGAACCGATAGCAATCTTCGACTGAATAATGTGATAACCGGCGCCGAGCGGGTCGCTTTCCGGGTCCAGCAGCATCATCACGCGGTCACGCTGATAATCGTGCATCAGGAAGAACCACAAAATCGGGATAAAGGCCGCCACCAGCAGCACGGCGATACCAATTAGCTTCCAGCTCATACCGGATAAAAACAGCACAAATAGACCGGAAGCGGCGATCAGAATCGACGTACCCAAGTCTGGCTGTGCCGCCACCAGCAGCGTTGGCATGAAAATCAACACCAGCGCGATGCCGGTGTTTTTCAGCGTCGGCGGACAGACATCGCGGTTAATAAAGCGCGCCACCATAAGTGGCACGGCAATCTTGGCGATCTCCGAGGGCTGGAAGCGCACAAAACCCAAATCGAGCCAGCGCTGTGCGCCTTTACTGATGTGGCCAAAGGCATCCACCGCGATCAGCAATATCACGCAGACAATATAGAGATAGGGCGCCCAGCTTTCATAGACGCGCGGCGGCACCTGCGCCAGCACCAGCATGATGACGATGCCCATGGCAATCTGCCCGAACTTACGCTCGGTCATGCCGGGATCCTGTCCGCTGGCGCTCCAGATGACAATGGCGCTGTAGGTCAGCAAGCTGAGAATGATCAGCATAAACAGCGGGTCGATATGGATGCGCGTCCAGATCGATCTTTTCTGCGGACTATCGTTCATGGACATTGTTATTCACCTTCGTAGCCGGGCGGCATCGGTGCGGCTTCTGGCAGCACGGTATTATTGTCGCCTAACATAATGTGGTCGAGAATCTGGCGCATCACGGTGCCAACAGCCGGACCTGCGCCGCCGTTTTCCAGAATCATGGTGACGGCCACGCGCGGCTTATCGTACGGCGCGTAAGCGGTCATTAATTTATGGTCGCGCAAGCGCTCTGCAATCTTGTGCGCGTTATAGACTTCATTTTCTTTCAGGCCGTAAACCTGTGCGGTACCGGATTTGGCGGCGATTTTGTAAGGCGCATCGGCAAAACTCTTGTGTGCCGTACCGTTGGCGCGGTTCGCTACGCCATACATGCCGTCTTTAGCAATTTCCCAGTAGCCTGAGTGAATGTCGCCAATCGGTGCATCCGGCGGCTGGCGATAGGGCACCATGGTTTGGCCTTCACGCGTGGCGCGCAGTAAGTGCGGCACCTTGATCACACCGTCGTTAATCAGAATCATCATCGCTTTGTTCATCTGAATCGGTGTCGCGGTCCAGTAGCCCTGACCAATACCCACCGGAATGGTGTCACCTTGATACCACGGTTTCTTAAAGCGCTTAAGCTTCCACTCGCGTGTAGGCATGTTGCCCGCGCTCTCCTGCGGCAGGTCAATGCCGGTGCGATGGCCGTAACCAAACTTAGTCATCCACTCCGACAGGCGATCGATGCCCATATCGTAGGCGACCTGATAGAAGAAGGTATCCGCTGATTCTTCCAGCGATTTGGTGACGTTCAGGCGGCCGTGGCCCCATTTTTTCCAGTCGCGATAGCGCTTTTCCGAGCCGGGCAGTTGCCACCAGCCGGGATCGAACAGGCTGGTGTTGCGGTTGATTACGCCTGCGCTCAGTGCCGACACGGCAACGTAAGGTTTCACCGTAGAAGCCGGTGGATAGGAAGCTTGCAGCGCACGGTTGTACAGCGGACGGTTTTCGTCGCTCAACAGTGCTTTGTAATCTTTGCTGGAGATGCCGTCGACAAACAGGTTCGGGTCATAGCTCGGCGTTGACACCAGCGCAAGGATTTCGCCGGTGCGCGGATCGCTTACCACCACCGCCGCGCGGCTGCCGGTGAGCAAGGTTTCGATGTATTGCTGCAGCTTGAGGTCAACCGTCAGATAAATATCGCGTCCGGCCTGCGGAGACTGCTCGTGCAGCTGGCGGATGACGCGGCCACGGTTGTTAACTTCAACCTCTTCATAACCGGTTTTACCGTGCAGCACATCTTCGTAATAGTTCTCGATGCCGAGCTTGCCGATATCATGGGTAGCCGCATAGTTCGGCCATTTGCCTTCCTGATCGAGGCGTGTGACATCGCGATCGTTAATTTTAGAGACGTAGCCCACCACGTGCGTCAGCGTCTGGCCGTAAGGATAGTAGCGGCGCTGATAGCCTTTTACTTCCACGCCAGGAAAACGGTACTGATTGACGGCAAAACGCGCTACCTGCACCTCGTTTAAACCGATTTTGACCGGAATCGAGGTAAAGCGGCGTGAGCGTTTGCGCTCTTTTTCAAACGCATCGATATCGTCGTCGGTCAGATCCAGCACCGGACGCAGATCCTGTAAGGTCTGCTTCAGGTTTTCGACCTTTTCCGGCATCAGTTCGGCCTGATAGATGGTGCGATTCAACGCCAGCGGCACGCCGTTACGATCAAAAATGATGCCGCGACTCGGCGCCACCGGCACCAGCTTGATGCGGTTTTCATTCGAACGGGTGCTGTAGTCGTCAAAGCGCAGAATTTGCAGGTGGTACATATTGACCACCAGAATGCTGGAGAGCAGCAGGATGCCAACAAAAGCCACCAATGCTCGGCGGACAAAAAGTTTCTGTTCGGCAGTGTAATCGCGAAAGGCGTTGCTCTGTAATTTCATCCGCTACATTTATTGTCTGGGGTTGTCAGGCGTTTATTCACGATGATAAGGATGATTCGTGGTGATGCTCCACGCACGATACAGGCTTTCCGCTACCAGCACACGCACCAGCGGATGTGGCAACGTGAGCGCTGACAGTGACCAGCTTTGTTCGGCAGCGGCCTTGCACGCGGGTGCCAGTCCTTCCGGACCGCCGATCAACAGGCTGACATCGCGGCCATCCAGTTTCCAGCGTTCAAGTTGCTGCGCCAACTGTGGGGTTTCCCAAGGCTGCCCGGGGATATCCAGCGTGACAATACGATTGCCTTTGCCAACGGCGGCCAGCATCGCTTCACCTTCTTTTTCCAGAATGCGTTTGATGTCGGCGTTCTTGCCGCGTTTGCCGGCAGTCACTTCGATCAGTTCAAACGGCATATCTTTCGGGAAGCGGCGCAGATACTCCATGAAACCGGTCTGAACCCAGTCGGGCATTTTAGTGCCGACGGCTACAAGCTGCAGTTTCACGTCTTAGCTCCAGAGTTTTTCCAGCTCGTACAGCTGGCGGCTCTCTGCTTCCATCACGTGCACAATTACGTCACCCAGGTCAACGACCACCCAATCGGAGGCGGTTTTGCTGTCAACACCCAGTGGCCTCAGGCCCGCAGTGCGCGATTCCTGCACCACATGATCGGCGATAGAAGCGACGTGACGTGTTGAAGTGCCGGTGCAAATAATCATGCAATCGGTGATGCTGGATTTGCCCTGAACATCAATAGCAATGATGTCCTGGCCTTTGAGATCATCAATCTTATCAATAACGAACTCTTGGAGTGCTTTACCTTGCAAAAGGTTCCCCTTAAAAACAGGTGATTACGGACGGGCTAACGATGCGAGAAAGGTAGCCGAAAATGAAGCGGCGCAGTATAGCATGCTGCCTTTAGCTGCGATATAAGCCAACGCTATCGATGTAGTCGATCACTGCATCTGGCAGTAAATCCGCGCAGGAGATCCCTGCATGGCGGCGCTGACGGATTTCGGTGGCGGAAATGTCGAGCAGCGGCGTATCGGCCAGCCAGATGTGTCCTGCAGGTGAGTGATGAAGCTGCTGCACATCATCGGCGAGATGCTCATCAAGCCATTGCTGCATCTCAGGCGTTTCCATCTGGGCGGCGTAACCCGGACGCTTACACACCAGCAAATGGCACAGCGACAGCAAATCTTGCCAGCGATGCCATTTGGCTAACGTTAGCAGAGAATCCTGGCCGATGATAAACCCGAGGGGCTGTTCTGTGCCGCGTTCCGCACGCAGTGCTTCCAGCGTAGCCACCGTCCAGGACGGCGTTGCACGCTCCAGTTCACGCGTATCGATATCAAACAGTGGGCGATCGGCGATGGCACAGCGCAGCATCTCAATGCGCTGTTGCGCACTGGCTTCCGGCTGCGGGCGATGCGGCGGCACGTTGTTGGGTAGCAATGTGACCTTTTTCAAACCCACTTGCTGGGCCAGCGCTTCTACCGGGCGGAGATGGCCGTAGTGAATCGGATCGAAGGTGCCGCCAAACAGGGCGTAGAGTTTAGACATCGGTAAAGCTCAGTGGGAAATCGCGGTGACACAGCAGCAGCGACAGCGTTTCCAGCTGTGGCCACAGGTTTTGGCCGTAATCCTGCTTCATGCTGAGTTCCAGCTCTGCCAGCAAATGCACCGCACGCTGTAAACGCTGCGCATCAAGACGCTGCAGCGCATCGGTAAACAGCGCGCGACGGTTTTGCCAGATACGTTGCTGATCCATTAGCGTGCGCAGCGCTTGTTTGGCCTGATTACGTTGCAGATGCAGCAGCGTGAGTAAATCGCGTTGCAGCGTGCGCAGCAGAATCACCGCTTCGCTGTCCTCTTTCTCCAGCTGATGCAGGATGTGCAGGGCGCGTTTGCTTTTTCCCGCCAGCAGCGCATCCACCCAATGGAACGGGGTAAAGTGCGCGGCATCGTTGACGGCTGCCTCGACGCGCGGCAGCGTCAATTTGCCATCCGGCCACAACAGCGATAAGCGTTCCAGCGCCTGCGACAGCGCCAGCAGATTCCCTTCATAGCAGTAGCAAAGCAGCTGGATCGCTGCATCATCAACGCTCAGCTTCATCGCTTTGGCACGACTCGCCACCCAGCGCGGCAGTTGCGCTTGTTCAGGCGTCTGGCACGGCACCAACACCGCCTGCGCGCTCAGCGCTTTAAACCAGGCGCTGTTTTCCTGTGCTTTGGTCAGTTTTGCCATGCGCAGCACCAGCAAAATATCGCTGTGTAGCAGCGTGGAGAGTTTCACCAACTGCTCGGCGATAGCGGAGTTTGGACCGTTTTCTGGCAGTTGCAGCGTCAGGGTTTGGCGTTGGGTAAACAGGCTGAGCGATTGGCAGCTAACGAAGATCGCATCCCAATCGGTTTGCGCATCAATGGTGATGCTGAAGTGCTCTTCAAATCCCTGTGCGCTGGCGGTAGCTCGGATCGCATCCGCGCTTTCCTGAATCAGCAGGGGTTCATTACCGGTGAGAAAATAACAGGCGCGCAGCCCCTCTCGGAGCTGCGCGCTCAGTTGTTCAGGATAAATCCTGATCATTGCAAACTGGTGGCTGAGGAAGAAGGGACTTCCGGCGAATCCTCGCCTGGTAATATCGCCTCAGGCTCGGTTAGCGTTGATTTGTTATTTATCTGTGCAGCATGCACCGTCAGCAATTTACGGACTAACTGCTCAGACGCACGCTGGCGCATTTCTTCCACGATCATTGTCTGCTCGGCATCCTTAGCCAGTGCGGCGTTCGGGTTGTCGAAGAAAGAACGATACACAGTCGTGCTGATCGGGTAGATACCTTTACCCGGCAGCAGAACCTGTGCTGTGACCGTCATCACCAGCGAGTATTCAGCAGTGGTACCGCTGATAAACACCGATGCGGTATCGCGACCCTGTCTCGCAGACCCAAGACGCAGAGTTGGGTATTTCGCGCTCGCTTCTTCGCTGTCTTCAACAATATTTACGTTATTGATACGCAGCTGCTGACGTACAGCTCGCGCCAGTGGGCCATAGGGATCGCCGCTCTGAACGATAAGGGTTTTCATCTCACTCGGCACCGAGGTGGTGCCGCGCGGGTGGAAACCACAGCCTGCGGTAATCAATACCGCAAGCAGGACAAACAGCCTGATAATCAGTTGTCGCACAGTTCCTCCTGAACTTAACCTACGACCAGGTTAAGCAGTTTGCCGGGGACATAAATCACTTTACGAATGGTGACGCCATCCAGATATTTCGCCACCAAATGCTCCTGCGCAGCACGCGCCTGCACCTGCTCCTGCGTGGCATCCGTCGCAACGGTAATCTTGCCGCGCACTTTGCCATTCACCTGCACCACGACCAGTAGCGAATCTTCCACCATGGCCGCTTCATCGGCTACCGGCCAGCTGGCTTCGTCAATGCTGCCTTCGCCGCCCAGCGCTTGCCACAATACAAAGCTGGCGTGCGGGGTGAACGGATAGAGCAGACGCGTCACAGCGACTAGCGCTTCCTGCAGCAGCGCGCGATCTTGCTCGCTCTCCTGCGGGGCACGGATCAGCTTGTTCATCAGTTCCATGATGGCGGCGATGGCGGTGTTGAACGTCTGACGACGACCCACGTCATCGGCCACTTTGGCGATGGTTTTGTGCAGATCGCGACGCAGCGCTTTCTGATCGTCATTCAGGCTGTTGACGTCCAGCGCCACGGTCGCGCCTTTGGCAATGTGTTCGTAAGCCAGTTTCCACACGCGCTTCAGGAAGCGGTTGGCACCTTCAACGCCCGATTCCTGCCACTCCAGCGTCATCTCTGCTGGCGAAGCAAACATCATGAACAGACGTACGGTATCTGCACCGTAACGCTCAACCATAAGCTGTGGATCGATGCCGTTGTTTTTCGACTTCGACATTTTACTCATGCCGGCGTAAACCACTTCACGACCTTCGTGGTCGATGGCTTTAATAATGCGGCCTTTCTCGTCGCGCTCAACGGTGACGTCAACCGGAGAAACCCAGTTGCGCTCGCCGTTCACGCCGAGGTAGTAGAACGCATCAGCCAGTACCATGCCCTGACACAGCAGGCGTTTGGCCGGCTCATCAGAGTTCACCAAGCCAGCATCACGCAGCAGCTTGTGATAGAAGCGGAAATACATCAGGTGCATGATGGCGTGTTCGATACCACCCACATACTGATCGACCGGCAGCCAGTAGTTCGCCGCCGCCGGATCCAGCATGCCTTCATGGTAGTTGGCGCAGGTATAGCGCGCGTAGTACCAGGATGACTCCATAAAGGTGTCGAAGGTGTCGGTTTCACGCAGCGCAGGTTGACCGTTAACGGTGGTTTTGGCCCATTCAGGATCGGCTTTGATTGGGCTGGTGATACCGTCCATCACTACGTCTTCTGGCAGGATGACCGGCAACTGATCTTCTGGCGTTGGCATCACGGTGCCATCTTCCAGCGTCACCATTGGGATTGGTGCACCCCAGTAACGCTGACGGGAAACGCCCCAGTCGCGCAGACGGTAATTTACTTTACGCTCGCCCACGCCTTTGGCTGCCAGCGCATCGGCGATGGCGTTGAAGCCCGCCTGATGATCCAGACCGTTGTATTCACCTGAGTTGAACAGTGCGCCTTTATCGGTCATCGCGGCAGCACTTACATCCGGTTCTGAACCGTCAAGATTCAGGATCACTGGCTTGATGTTCAGGTTGTATTTGGTGGCGAACTCCCAGTCACGCTGATCGTGGCCTGGAACGGCCATTACCGCGCCGGTGCCGTACTCCATTAATACGAAGTTAGCAACCCACACCGGAATCTCTTCACCGGTCAGCGGATGGATAGCAAACAGGCCGGTGGCCATGCCTTTTTTCTCCATCGTTGCCATATCAGCCTCGGCGACTTTGGTGGTACGGCATTCGTCG
Source organism: Pantoea trifolii (assembly GCF_024506435.1). NCBI lineage: Bacteria > Pseudomonadati > Pseudomonadota > Gammaproteobacteria > Enterobacterales > Erwiniaceae > Pantoea > Pantoea trifolii. The sequence goes on from NZ_JANIET010000001.1 coordinate 1,228,374, forward strand.
ATGAATTCAGCCAGCGCAGGATGAGTGGCAGCCGCTTGCTGCGCCAGAGGATGACCTGCAGCTACTGCTACATAAGTAGCGCCCATAAAGGTGTCTGGACGGGTGGTGTAAACGGTCAGCTTCTCGGCGCTGTTGGCAACGTCAAAGGTGATTTCCACGCCTTCAGAACGGCCAATCCAGTTGCGCTGCATGGTTTTGACCTGTTCCGGCCAATCTTCCAGCTTGTCGAGGTCGTTAAGCAACTCTTCCGCATAGGCGGTGATTTTAACGAACCACTGTGGGATCTCTTTGCGCTCAACTTTGGTATCGCAGCGCCAGCAGCAGCCGTCGATAACCTGTTCGTTGGCCAGTACGGTTTGATCGTTCGGGCACCAGTTCACCGCAGAGGTCTTTTTGTAGACCATGTCTTTTTCATACAGCTTGGTGAAGAACCACTGTTCCCAGCGATAGTATTCTGGCTGGCAGGTCGCCAGTTCGCGGCTCCAGTCGTAGCCAAAGCCCAGCAATTTCAGCTGGTTCTTCATGTAGGCGATATTGTCGTAGGTCCACGGCGCAGGCGCAGTGTTGTTTTTTACCGCAGCGCCTTCCGCTGGCAGACCAAATGCATCCCAACCAATCGGCTGCAGGACGTTTTTGCCGAGCATACGCTGGTAGCGCGCAATCACATCGCCAATGGTGTAGTTACGCACGTGACCCATGTGCAGGCGGCCAGAAGGATAGGGCAGCATCGAAAGGCAGTAATATTTCTCTTTGCCTTCCTGCTCGGTCACTTTAAAGGTTTCGTTTTCGTCCCAGTGTTGTTGGACGCGGGATTCTATCTCTTCCGGGCGGTATTGCTCTTGCATGGCTGCCTGTGGTCCTTTGTGAAAATCGCTAAGCATACTTTTAGATCCGCATAGCATACCCATAAGGCTGCGCCTCAACAACTTTTCACGCCCTCGCAGGCCGGATTTCTGCCGAATGCGCCGCCGCTTTCACCCTTTTGTGATTTCTTCGGTTGCTGCCCATGCAATTGTGACAAAACCGCTAAACTTAACAGCAGTATCCGCAGCGAAAAGGAGAACAAAATGAATAACGTGGCGCAGGAATACCGTGCAACGATTGAAGCATTATCCCAGCGATTGGATCATGGCGAGCGCGATGTTGATGCGCTGGTGGCCGAGGCGCGGCAAAGTTTGCTGGCGAAAAAAACGCTGTCGCCCGCCGAGGTGAATGAAGTAATGCGCGCCGTGCGCCGCGATTTACACGAGTTTGCGCTGAGCTATCAGGAGTCTTCTGATGTGGTTGGCGATTCGGTGTTTTTGCGCGTGATTCGCGAAAGCCTGTGGAAAGAACTGGCGGATATCACCGATAAAAGTCAGTTGGAGTGGCGTGAAGTGTTTCAGGATTTGCGCCATCACGGCGTCTACCAGAGCGGCGAAGTGGTCGGCCTGGGGAATTTAGTCTGTGAGAAGTGCGGCTTCACGCGGGCGATTTATACGCCAGAGAGCTTAACGCGCTGCCCGGAGTGTGGGCACGATCAGTTCCAGCGTCAGCCGTTTGAACCCTGATGAAAGGTAGCCAGGTCGTCATTAATGACGACCCTACAAAAGTGAGGTGATTTTGTAGGGGGCGCATTAATGCGCACCTGGCTTGAGGATATTGAATCAGTGCAGAATCTTCGCCAGGAAGTCTTTGGCACGATCGGATTGCGGGTTGTTAAAGAAGTCATCCTTATTGGTGTCTTCGATAATTTTCCCTTCATCCATAAAGATCACGCGGTTGGCGACTTTGCGTGCAAAGCCCATCTCATGCGTCACCACCATCATGGTCATGCCTTCATTGGCTAATTCAACCATCACGTCCAACACTTCGTTGATCATTTCAGGATCAAGCGCTGACGTCGGCTCATCAAACAGCATCGCCACCGGATCCATACATAACGCACGCGCGATTGCCACGCGCTGCTGCTGACCACCAGAAAGCTGACCAGGGAACTTATCCGCGTGCGCAGAGAGCCCGACGCGTTTTAGCAGGCCTTGGGCTTTCTCACGCGAGGCCGCTTTGTCACGCTTCAGCACTTTAACCTGCGCCAGCGTCAGGTTCTCAATGATGCTGAGATGCGGGAACAGCTCGAAGTGCTGAAACACCATGCCGACTTTGCTACGTAACTGAGCAAGGTTGGTTTTTTTGTTGTTCACTTCGGTGCCGGTCACCTGAATGCTGCCCTTTTGAATCGGCTCCAGGCCGTTCACGGTTTTAATCAGCGTTGATTTACCTGAGCCAGACGGACCGCAGACCACCACCACTTCACCTTTTTTCACTTCGGTGGAGCAGTCGGTCAGCACCTGAAAGTGCCCATACCACTTTGAAACATTTTTCAGGCTAATCATTTAAACCGTCCTCTTTCTTTTCAGATAGGTAACCAACAGCGAAGCGCTCAGGCTGATCACGAAGTAGACCAGACCAGCAAACAAAATCATTTCAACCTGGGTTCCGTCACGCTCACCAATGGTGGACGCGGTGCGGAAGAAATCAGCCAGGCTCAGTACATAGACCAGCGAGGTATCCTGAAACAGCACGATGCCTTGGGTTAGCAGTAGCGGCACCATAGCGCGGAACGCCTGCGGCAGCACGATGAGTTTCATCGATTGCCAATGCGTCATGCCAAGCGCCAGTGCGGCATTGGATTGGCCGCGAGAGATGCTCTGAATACCGGCACGGATGATTTCCGAATAGTACGCCGCTTCAAAGAGCGCAAATGCCACCATGGCGGAAATCAGGCGGATATCCGATTTAGGCGATAAGCCCAGCACCTGCTGCAGGAATGCGGGCACCACCAGATAAAACCACAGCAGCACCATCACCAAAGGTACGGAGCGGAACAGGTTGACGTACAGCTTGGCAAACCAGCGTACCGGTGCGATTGGCGACAAGCGCATCACCGCCAAAATCGTGCCCCAGATAATGCCAAACACCACGGCAATCGCGGTGATCTTGAAGGTAATGATCAAGCCATTCCATAGGTAAGGCAGGCTGGGAACAATCGAACTCCAGTCAAACTCGTACATTATTTGCCTCCCATATTGCCAGGCAGGCGAATTTTGCGTTCTACCACACTCATAATCAGCATGATCACCAGATTAATGCCGACGTACGCCAGAGTGATGGCGGTAAAGGATTCATAGGCATGCGCGGAGTAATCCAGCAGCTTGCCGGCCTGCGCGGCCATATCCACCAAACCGATGGTCGAGGCGATCGCCGAGTTCTTCACCAGGTTAAGCATTTCCGAGGTCATCGGCGGCACAATCACGCGATACGCATTCGGCAACAGCACATAGCGGTAGGTTTGCGGCAGCGTCAGGCCCATCGCTAAGCCTGCATTTTTCTGACCACGTGGCAGCGACTGAATCGCGGCGCGCACCTGTTCACACACGCGTGCGGCGGTGAACAAGCCGAGACAGATGGTGGAAGAGAGGAAGAACTGAATGTTCGGATCCAGCTCCGACTTAAACCACATGCCCAGCTTTTCGCCCACCAGTTCTGGCGCCACCAGATACCAGAAGAAGAACTGCACAATCAGCGGGATATTACGGAACAGTTCCACGTAGCAGGTGCCAATCGCCGCCAGCAGGCGGTTGGGCACGGTACGCAGAATGCCAAATAAGGAACCTACCAGGAAGGCGATAATCCAGGCGCAGCAGGACACCGCAATGGTGACCTGAAAACCGGACCACAGCCAGCCGAGGTAAGTCGTATTGCCGAACGGGGCCTGTTCAAGAAAAATGCCCCAGTTCCAATCGATACCCATAACGAGCTCCGGTAAAAAAAGGGTAGCGAGGCTACCCATAAGATTGTTGAGCGGTGTCTTGCATCCTGCTTCAGGGGAACGGCCTGTTACAGTCTGTCTGTCCGCACCGCATGTTCAGCAATCGAGAGGGCAGCGGGGCTGCCCTTGTTGTCGTTGTTAATTCAGAGTGCTTTGTCGTTCGGTGCTTTGAACAGGGCCTGCATATCGCTTGAAAGTTCGAAGTTCAGGTTCAGATTCTTCGGTGGAATCGGCTGTTTGAACCAGGTTTCAAACCATTTTGAGGCTTCGCCAGAGGTCTGCGCTTTAGCAATGGTTTCATCCATCAGCTGTTTGAACTGTGGATCCTGATTGCGCAGCATGCAGCCGTAAGCTTCTTTCGATTGCGGCGTACCCACGATATCCCAGTTGTCTGGCTTCTTGGCTTTGGCACGTTCACCCGCCAGCAGCGCGTCATCCATCATGAAGGCCACAGCACGACCGGTCTCCAGCGTACGGAAAGAATCGCCATGGTCTTTCGCGCTAATGATGCGCATATCCATTTTCTGCTCGTCGTTCAGCTTGTGCAGCAGAACTTCAGAGGTGGTTCCGGAGGTCACGACAACGGTTTTTCCCTTCAAATCAGGGAAATCTTTGATGTCGCCGCCTTTTTTCACCAGCAGACGCGTACCGATGATGAATACGGTGTCAGAGAATGCCGCTTGCTTCTGGCGTTCCAGGTTGTTGGTGGTAGAACCGCACTCAAAATCGTAAGTCCCGTTCTGCAACAGGGGAATACGGTTCTGCGAGGTAATCGGCAGCATTTTAATCTGCAAATCAGGCTTATTCAGTTTGGCCTTGATAGCCGCGATGATGGCGTTTGAATAATCCTGTGAATAGCCAACCACTTTTTGCTGGTTGTCATAGTAAGAAAAGGGAACTGATGATTCACGATGCCCAACGACGATCACGCCGCTATCATTGATTTTTTTCAGGGTACCAGTGAGATCTTCCGCCTGGGCCGCTCCCGCTGCTGCTCCCAACAGCAAAAGAGATAATGCCACTTTGCGTATCTGCATGTTCCAACTCCTTCGTATGGATGTCGCGCAGAACATAAACTGCGCAGATTGTGATGTTGTGTGTATTTCGTGCTGCTTTTTTAGTTATCCCATAGCGCAACTGCACGCAGGATAGTGATTAACATAGCGAATTGTTAACGCAATGAAACAAAAAAGTTTCTTTTTTGCGAGCCGCTCCGCACCAATAAAAGGCAAAAATTCACCGATGCGCTAATAGAGTGCGCATCATTGCCATAAATTAGTGCGTCAAGGTTGCACTACGCTGACAAAAGCCGATGTTTGCGAAAATCACTGAAATAAATAGCAATGATCGTGCCAGCACGATGAATAAGTGTAAAAAGCCAGCAGAGAATCGGGGAAAGCACAATGGAAGGAAGAGAAAACAGCGCATAAAAAAGGCGAAGTATTCACTTCGCCTGTTTGCATAGCAGCCTGAACTAGTGACGACGGCGCAGAATGGCCACCACAATGCCAATCAATGTCAGCATCCACACCGGCCAGATGCCTGCTTTGGCATACGGCGTTTCGCCGGTTGTTGGCGTCACTTTAGCTTCCAGCACATCACGGGTGAACTGTGGCAACGCTTTCTCCACCTCACCGTTGGCATTCACCACCGCTGTGACACCGTTATTGGTGGAGCGCAGTAACGGACGTCCCAGCTCCAGTGCGCGCATGCGTGCCATCTGGAAATGCTGCCACGGCCCGATGGAGTGACCGAACCAGGCATCGTTGGAGACGGTTAGCAGGAAGTTGGTATCGGGACGGAAGTTAGCGCGCACTTGTTCGCCCAGCACAATCTCATAGCAGATAGCGCTGGTCAGGTTATAACCCGACACTTTTAGCTGCGGCTGGACATAGGCGCCACGGCTGAAAGAGGACATCGGCAAATCGAAAAACGGCGCCAGCGGACGCAGCAACGCTTCCAGCGGCACAAACTCACCAAATGGCACCAGATGATTCTTCTGATAGCGGTTCTGGCTCTGATAGCTGTAAGGCTGCTCGCCACCCAGTACAATCACCGAGTTGTAGTCGTGATAGCGGTTATCGCCTTCCACCCGCGAATCCACGATACCGGTAATCAGTGAGCTGCCGCGTGCGCGCAGGTCAGCGTCCAGCGCTCGAAGGAACGGCTGCTGGTTGCTTTCTAAATCGGTTATCGCTGATTCGGGCCAGATAATGATCGGCGCTTTGCCGATAAACGGCTGGCTGTATGAGGTATAAACGCGCAGCGTGTTCAGCAGTTGCTGCGGATCCCACTTCATCGACTGCGGAATATTGCCTTGCACCATCGCAACATCAACGCTGCGTTCCGGCAGCGGCTGATACCACTGCAACATGCGCAGCGGCCACGGCAATAACAGCAGTAGCGCGGCGGCAATCAAACTTTTCACGGTACGATGATGAAGCGCGTGCACCAGCAGGCCCGCGATCACCATCAACAGGAAGGTAATGGTCTCCACACCCGCCAGCGGCGCGAGGCCTTTTAGCGGCCCATCAATCTGGCTGTAGCCAAACTGCAGCCACGGAAAACCGGTGAGCACCCAACCGCGCAGGAACTCGCTAATTTGCCACAGTGACGGTGCCGCTAAAGCCAAACGCCAGATTGTGGCGCGCGGCCAGAAACGGTTGAGCACGAGGGCAAACAGCATTGGATAAAGCGACAGATAGGCCGCGAGCAGAATCACCAGGAAGATGTTCACCGGGCCGGGCATGCCGCCAAAGGTGGCGATGCTGACGTAAACCCAGTTGATGCCGCTGCCAAACAGTCCAAAGCCCCAAACAAAGCCGATCGCTGCTGCCTGCGCAGTGCGACGTTCCAGCAGCAACAGTTGCAGACCAAACAGTGAAATTAACGCTGCGGGCCAGAAATCGTAGGGGGAAAAGGAAAGGGTGCCAATGGCACCCGTAATTAACGCCAGCAGCAGGCGAACCCGCTGCTGCGAGTAAAGAGAGGCTAAAGCCATAAAATTATTCGTCTTCCAGTTGCGGTTGTGGTGAGTCTTCGGGAATTTTTACATGCACCTGGATGATACGGCGGCTGTCAGCCATGGCGACTTTGAACTGATAGCCATCAATGACAATACTTTCGCCGCGAGCGGGAAGGTGGCCGAATCCCTGCATGACCAATCCGCCAATGGTATCGACTTCGTCATCGCTGAAATCGGTGCCAAAGACCTCATTAAAATCTTCAATTTGCGTTAAGGCGCGCATGGTATAGGTGTAACGATTGAGCTGGCGGATATCACGATCTTCTTCATCGTCATACTCATCTTCAATTTCGCCGACAATCAGCTCAAGAATATCTTCAATCGTCACCAGACCCGAGACGCCACCAAATTCATCAATCACAATCGCCATGTGATAACGCTGCGAGCGGAACTCCTTCAGCATGCGATCGACGCGCTTGCTTTCCGGTACCACCACGGCGGGACGCAGCACTTTTTCGATGCTGAACGGCTCAGACGCGCTGGCCATAAACGGCAGCAGGTCTTTGGCCATCAAAATGCCTTCAACGTGATCTTTGTCTTCGCTGATCACCGGGAAGCGTGAATGCGCGGATTCAATAATCACCGCAAGGCACTCTTCCAGAGTTTGGTTGCGTTTCAGGGTGATCATTTGCGAGCGTGGGATCATGATGTCGCGCACGCGCTGTTCGGCAATATCCAGCACCCCTTCGAGCATGTCGCGGGTGTCCTGATCGATCAGCTCTTTTTGCTCAGAATCGCGGATTAACCCCAGCAGTTCATCACGGTTTTTAGGTTCACCGTGAAACAGTTGGTTGATTAACAGGGAGAAAAATCCCTTTTTACTACTGGGTGCGTCGCTGTTTTGAGAATGGTCGTCGCTCATGGCGTTTTTATTTAGTTCTCTCTAATGAGGGATTGGGGCTGCCGGCATCCGCGCCAGCAGCGCAATAACCTGAACCAGCGGCTCAGGCGTCTTCTTTCTCCGAAATGTACGGATCAGGATAACCAAGAGCAAGCATTATCTCGGTCTCCAGCGCCTCCATCTCTTCGGCTTCTTCATCTTCGATATGGTCGTAACCCAGCAGATGCAGCGTACCGTGCACCACCATATGCGCCCAGTGCGCTTCGACGGTTTTGCCTTGTTCAGCAGCCTCTTGCTCGACAACCTGACGGCAAATAATCAGATCGCCGAGCAACGGCAGTTCAATCCCCGGCGGTGCTTCAAACGGGAATGACAGCACGTTGGTCGGCTTATCTTTGCCGCGATAAGTCAGATTAAGCTCATTACTCTCAGCTTCATCCACCAGACGAATCGTGACTTCGCTTTCTGGTTGAAACGGCGTTACCGCCGCTTCCAGCCAGCGTTGAAAATCACTCTCTGCCGGCAGATGGTTTTCATCAGTACAGGCCAGTTGTAAATCAAGAATCACCGCGCTCATGAACGCTCCTGCGGGCTGGTTTGGCTGGCAAGCTGCGCTGCAATAGCTTCGCGTTTGCGCTCTTCTGCCTGTTGATCACGGCGTTTCTGGTCGGCGGTTTCCCAGGCTTCATAAGCATTCACGATGCGTGCGACAACCGGATGACGCACCACGTCTTCGCTGTGGAAAAAGTTAAAGCTAATTTCATCGACTTCTGCCAGCACTTCAATGGCGTGGCGCAGGCCGGATTTGGTACTGCGCGGCAAGTCAATCTGCGTGATGTCGCCGGTAATGACCGCTTTGGAATTGAAGCCGATACGCGTCAGGAACATCTTCATCTGCTCGATGGTGGTGTTCTGGCTCTCATCGAGAATCACAAAGGCGTCGTTGAGCGTACGTCCGCGCATATAGGCCAGCGGAGCCACTTCAATCACGTTGCGCTCAATCAGCTTCTCTACACGTTCAAAGCCGAGCATTTCGAACAGCGCGTCGTACAGCGGGCGCAGATAGGGATCGACCTTCTGGCTGAGATCGCCGGGCAGGAAGCCGAGTTTTTCCCCGGCTTCAACCGCTGGGCGCGTCAGCAGAATACGGCGAATCTCCTGACGTTCCAGCGCATCCACTGCCGCAGCGACCGCCAGATAGGTTTTACCGGTACCGGCCGGGCCGATACCAAAGGTGATGTCGTGCGCGAAGATATTGGCGATGTACTGCGCCTGATTAGGCGTACGCGGTTTGATCACCCCGCGTTTGGTCTTGATGTTCACCGCTTTGCCGAATTCCGGCACGCTCTCAGCGCTCTGTTCCAGCACGCGGCTCTCTTTGATCGCCAGGTGAATCTGGTCCGGTTCGATATCTTTAATCTGACCGCGCATCGGGGCGGTATCAACGTACAGCGTGCGCAGAATATTGACGGCAGCGTCCACGCACAGCGAGCGGCCAGTGAGTGTAAACTGGTTATCGCGGCGTTTGATTTCAAGGCCCAAACGGCGCTCCAGCTGTTTCACATTGTCATCCATCGGACCGCACAAGCTCATCAGTCGTTGGTTATCTGCCGGTTCAAGGGCGATTTCACGCGTTTCGATATTCAAATGAATCCTTAAGGTCACTCAGGGCCAGTTGAAAAAGTGTGCCGGATGCTGAAGAGCAATCTCTCAACATCTTTAGGGAATTATTTATGGCGCTACGCCGAGGCGCAAGCTTCAGAAACGATATTTGGGCAGCACTTGTGGAAAGCAAGGGCTTTGGGATGAAACAGGCGACAGCGCGTTGTGCGCTGTCGCTCAACGTTCGAGGTTTCAAGGCTGGAACATGCCGACGCCGATGTCGTTCTCTTTTCGGGTACGAGCAATCACCGAAGCCGGGCTTTCGGCCACACGTAGCGCCATTTGATCTTCGGTGCGCACCAGCACGCCGCGCAGGGAGCTGGCATAGACATCAACAATTTCAACATCAACAAACTTACCGATCATTTCTACCGGCGCTTCAAAGTTCACCACGCGGTTATTATCGGTGCGGCCGGTCAGCTCCATCACATTCTTACGTGAAATGCCTTCCACCAGCACGCGCTGTGTGGTGCCCAGCATGCGGCGGCTCCACGCCATCACCTGCTGATTGATGCGGTCCTGCAGAATGAAGAGGCGCTGCTTTTTCTCCTCTTCTGTCACATCGTCGGGCAGATCGGCGGCCGGTGTGCCCGGTCGCATGGAGTAGATAAAGCTGAAGCTAACATCGAAATTCACTTCGCCAACCAGTTTCATGGTCTGCTCAAAATCCTGCTGCGTTTCGCCGGGGAATCCAATGATGAAATCCGAGCTTAGCTGGATATCCGGACGCGCAGCTTTCAACTTGCGGATAATCGCTTTGTACTCGAGTGCGGTGTGCGCGCGCTTCATCAGCGTCAGGATGCGATCTGAGCCGCTTTGAACCGGCAGGTGCAGGAAACTCGCCAGCTCTGGCGTATCGCGGTAAACCTCGATGATGTCATCGGTAAATTCAATCGGATGGCTGGTAGTGAAGCGAATTCGGTCAATGCCGTCGATCGCCGCCACTAAGCGCAGCAATTCCGCGAAGGTGCAGATGTCGCCATCAAAAGTGGCACCGCGATAGGCGTTGACGTTCTGGCCCAGCAGGTTAACTTCACGTACGCCCTGAGCGGCAAGCTGCGCGATTTCCAGCAGAATATCGTCGCTTGGGCGGCTGACTTCCTCGCCACGGGTGTAAGGCACCACGCAGAAAGTACAATATTTATTGCAGCCTTCCATGATCGATACGAAGGCAGTTGGGCCATCGGCGCGCGGTTCTGGCAGGCGGTCAAACTTCTCGATTTCCGGAAAGCTGATGTCAACAACCGGGCTTTTGCTGCCGCGCACGGTGTTGATCATCTCCGGCAGGCGATGCAACGTTTGCGGGCCAAAGACGATATCGACGTAACTGGCGCGCTGACGCAGGCGTTCACCTTCCTGTGAGGCGACACAGCCACCCACGCCGATAATCAGATCGGGATTGGTTGCTTTCAGCTTTTTCCAACGGCCTAACAGAGCAAAAACCTTCTCCTGCGCCTTTTCACGGATAGAGCAGGTGTTGAGCAGCAGAACATCCGCCTCTTCAGCTTCCTCGGTAAGGGTGTAGCCGTGCGTACTGTTCAGCAGATCGGCCATCTTCGATGAATCGTATTCATTCATCTGACAGCCCCAGGTTTTGATGTGCAGTTTTTTGGTCATCGAACTAGCCATTGATTCAAGCGAAGTGCAGGGCGCGTATTGTAATGCTTCGACGCTGTTGTTACCAGGCTTCACGCATCTGCATCGCATCACGTGGCTAATTTCCGGTACACTTTAGCTATCAACGTGATGCTGGAAGGCCTCACGGCAAAAAGAAGGATTAGAGTCGATGCAGGATTCACATTTTGATGTGGTGATCGTGGGCGGTGGCATGGTCGGTGCGGCGCTGGCATGTGGTCTGGCGCAGCAGCAGTTCCGCGTAGCGGTGATTGAACGTGCGGAACCCGCAATCTTTGATGCCAGCAGCGAGCCGGATGTGCGCATCTCCGCCATTGGTGCCTCGTCGGTGGCGTTGTTGCAGCAACTGGATGTCTGGTCGCGCGTGCAGGCGATGCGTTGTGCACCTTATCGCCAGCTGGAAACCTGGGAGTGGCAAAACGCACATGTGAAGTTTGATGCGGCGTCGCTTGGGCTGCCTGAGCTGGGCTTTATGGTGGAAAACAGCGTGCTGCAACGTGCGCTGTGGGAAAAAATGCAGGAAGAGGGGATCAAGCTGATCTGCCCGGCGAGTTTACAGGGCTTGCAGCCGCATCGCGCCGGCTGGCATGTGCAACTGGATAACGGTCAAACGCTGGATGCGCGTTTAGTGGTCGGCGCAGATGGCGCCAACTCGCGTGTGCGGCAGTTAGCGGGCATTGGCGTACGGGGTTGGAACTATGCGCAATCCTGCATGCTGATCAGCGTGGAGTGCGAGCAGGATGCTGGCGATTCCACCTGGCAGCAGTTTACGCCACAAGGGCCGCGCGCTTTCCTGCCGCTGTTTGATCGTCGTGCTTCGCTGGTGTGGTACGACGCGCCCGCGCGCATCCGTCAGCTGCAAAGTTTGCCACTCCAGCAACTGGAGAAAGAGATTTATGCCCACTTCCCAGCTCGTGTTGGGCGTATTCGGGTGAAAACCGCCGCCTCTTTCCCGCTGGTGCGACGCCATGCCACACGTTATGTGATGCCGGGTTTGGCGCTGGTGGGCGATGCGGCGCACACCATCAATCCGCTGGCCGGGCAGGGCGTTAATCTGGGATATCGGGATGTGGATGCGTTGATCACGACGTTGGTCGAAGCGCGCAACCAGGCTGAACTCTGGTCATCGGACGCTGTGCTACAGCGCTATCATCGCCAGCGTTATAAGGACAACTTGCTGATGCAGGGCGGGATGGATCTGTTCTACTTCACCTTCAGCAATAAACTGCCGCCGCTGCGCTTTGCGCGAAACCTGGCGCTGATTGCGGCGGAGAATGCTGGAGCGTTGAAACGCAAGGTGCTGCGTTACGCATTAGGTTTGTGATCGTAGGGAGCGCATTTATGCGCTCCTGATTAATCCCCGAACGCAGAAAACAATAAAGCCCGCATAAGCGGGCTTTATTGTGCAATTTGGCTGGGGTGCAGGGATTCGAACCCCGGAATGCTGGTATCAGAAACCAGTGCCTTACCGCTTGGCGACACCCCAATAGGTGTTTGATCAAATTGTCTTTTTATGGCTGGGGTGCAGGGATTCGAACCCCGGAATGCTGGTATCAGAAACCAGAGCCTTACCGCTTGGCGACACCCCAATAATTTGGTGGCTACGACGGGATTTGAACCTGTGACCCCATCATTATGAGTGATGTGCTCTAACCAGCTGAGCTACGTAGCCTTGGTACTGCTTACTGCGTCCGACGATGGCTGGGATACCTGGATTCGAACCAGGGAATGCCGGTATCAAAAACCGGTGCCTTACCGCTTGGCGATATCCCATTCGTCGATTTTGTATCCACAACATAATCCGGATTGGCTGGGGTACCAGGATTCGAACCTGGGAATGCTGGTATCAAAAACCAGTGCCTTACCGCTTGGCGATACCCCATCCGGCTGCCGAAGACTGAAATGGTGCGGGAGGCGAGACTTGAACTCGCACACCTTGCGGCGCTAGAACCTAAATCTAGTGCGTCTACCAATTTCGCCACTCCCGCAAAAAGATGGTGGCTACGACGGGATTTGAACCTGTGACCCCATCATTATGAGTGATGTGCTCTAACCAGCTGAGCTACGTAGCCATCTTTTTCGCGTAACCTTCATCGGCGTTGCGGGGCGCATTATGCGTATTGAGTCTTGTAGCGTCAACAATTTTTTTGCCGTTTTTCGCCTTAAAACGCCTGTTTGTCTGGCTTGTAACCAGGCTGGTGATTTATTCGGCAAATTTCAAAGGTTGTACGATAGATTGCATAAAAAAGGGGCTCGAATGAGCCCCTTATCTTATTGAGTAAAAACCTTATTTGTACGCGGACTGATGCACGCCAACGGCACGACCTGAAGGGTCATCCATTGATTTAAAGGCTTCATCCCACTCAATCGCTTTAGCAGAAGAGCAGGCCACCGATGGACCGCCCGGCACACACTCAGCAGCGCTGGCGATCGGGAACAACTCTTCAAAGATCTCGCGATACAGATACGCTTCTTTCGAGTTCGGCGTGTTGTACGGGAAGCGGAAGTGCGCAGTCGACAGCTGTTGGTCAGTGATTTGCTTCGCCGCCACTTCTTTCAACGTATCGATCCAGCTGTAGCCAACACCGTCTGAGAACTGCTCTTTCTGGCGCCACGCCACACTTTCTGGCAGATAAGAAGAGAAGCATTCACGCAGGATGTGTTTTTCCATCTTACCGTTGCTGCCGCACAACTTGTCTGCCGGATTGATGCGCATCGCCACGTCGAGGAATTTCTTGTCGAGGAACGGCACACGCGCTTCCACGCCCCATGCGGACATCGCTTTGTTGGCGCGAGCACAGTCAAACATGTGCAGAGCCAGCAGTTTACGCACGTTCTCTTCGTGGAATTCTTTGGCATTTGGCGCTTTATGGAAATAGAGGTAGCCGCCAAAGACTTCATCTGCACCTTCACCGGACAACACCATTTTGATGCCCATCGCTTTGATCTTACGCGACATTAAATACATCGGCGTAGAGGCGCGAATGGTGGTCACATCATAGGTTTCGATGTGGTAAATCACGTCACGAATCGCATCCAGACCTTCCTGCACGGTGAAATGGATTTCGTGGTGCACGGTGCCAAGATGTTCTGCGACCGATTTCGCCGCTTTCAGGTCTGGAGAACCTTCCAGGCCAACCGCGAAGGAGTGCAGCTGCGGCCACCATGCATCGGTTTTATCCGCATCTTCTACGCGTTTGGCAGCAAAGCGTTTGGTCACGGCAGAGATGATGGATGAGTCCAGACCGCCGGACAGCAGCACGCCGTAAGGCACGTCAGACATCAGGTGACTTTTTACGGATTCTTCCAGAGCATGCTTCAATTCGGCGGCATCTGTGGTGTTGTGTTCAACGGCGGAATATTCCATCCAGTCACGCTGCCAGTAACGACGGATTTCACCATCGGCGCTCGACATGTAGCTTCCCGGCGGGAATTCTTTGATGCTGCGGCACACCGGTACCAGTGCTTTCATCTCGGAAGCGACATACAGATTGCCGTGCTCGTCGTTGCCCATATACAGCGGGATAATGCCGATATGGTCGCGGCCAATCAGATATTGTTGCTTCACGCTGTCCCACAGGATGAAGGCGAACATGCCTTGCAGTTCGTCGAGGAAATCGACGCCTTTTTCCTGATACAGCGCGAGGATAACTTCACAGTCAGAACCGGTCTGGAAAGCGTAACGATCGCTCAATTCAGCACGCAGCGCCTGATGGTTGTAAATTTCGCCGTTAACAGCCAGTACGTGGGTGTGGTCAGCGTTATACAGCGGCTGTGCGCCGTTGTTAACGTCAACAATCGACAGACGCTCATGCACCAGAATGGCTTTATCATCTGCATAAACACCTGACCAATCCGGGCCGCGGTGACGCATCAGACGAGAAGATTCCAGCGCTTTCTTGCGCAGCTCAATAGGATCGCTTTTCAGATCCAGCACACCAAAAATTGAACACATAACTGACTCCTGATCTCACCTTGTGGCGAAGTTATTTCTACGTTTGTCCGGCAGCCTTGACTGCGTGATGCATAAGAAAATGCGCTAAATGGTGGTGTTAGCGCAAGCAAAATTGCGATTCTTTGATAAAAATAATGTTGATGAGCGAGTAATATTGAATATTATTCAATTAATTCGTTGTTATTTTAGATGCCATCTAATGAAATGGCTTTTTTGTTCATTTTGTGGTCACGCTGCGAGCAACAAAGTCAGGCTTAACCCCATGAAAAAACAAAAGCCCTGCAAGAGCAGGGCTATAAGAAGAGGTGATGGCTGGGATCAGAACAGGTCGATATCAGCAACCGAAGGATAAATCCAATCCGGGCGGAAAGGCATCGCATCAATATCACTCAGCGTTGATACGCCAGACAGCACCAGAATGGTTTCCAGACCCGCCTGGAAGCCGGCCAGAATGTCTGTGCGCAGGTTATCGCCGACAATGACCGTCTCTTCCGAATGCGCATGCATCTTGTTTAACGCCGCGCGCATGATGTACGGACTCGGCTTGCCGACATAAAACGGTTTACGGCCGGAAATGGTTTCGATGCCAGCGCACAGCGCACCGCAAGCCGGAACAAAGCCACGCGCGTGGGTATCAGGATTAGTAGCGATAAAACGGGCGCCATTGGCCACGAAGAAAGCGGCTTTATGCATCATCTCCCAGTTGAAGGAGCGCGTTTCACCAACGATAACGAAATCTGGATTGACGTCGGTGATGGTGAAGCCGGCTTTATACAGTTCATGAATCAGCGCACCTTCGCCAATCACGTAGGCTTTTTTCCCTTCCTGGCGGCGCAGGAAATCGGCGGTGGCCATCGCCGAGGTGTAAAACACCGAATCGGGAACGTCAATGCCGGCGTTGGCAAAGCGGTTCGCCAGATCCAGCGCGGTTTGCGAAGGATAGTTGGTCAACACCACCAACGGCATATCCTTCGCCAGGATGCGCTGCAGAAATTCGTTCGCGCCAGGAACGGCGGTATTGTCGTGCATCAACACGCCGTCGATGTCACAGATTACGCTTTTAATCGTCATAGATTGCATCCGGTCGGGCCCGCTAAACAAGCAGGCTGGTGATTACTCTTCCAGCAGATGTTGCAGCAAAATGCCATTCAGCATAGCGCGTTTTGCCAGCGCAAAGGCGCCAATCGCTGAGCGATGATCGAGCTCGGATCGCACCACCGGCAAGTTTTTACGGAAGGCAGGCAGCGTCTGCGTATTGATACATCCTTCAATGGCAGGAAACAGCACTTTATCGGCCTCGGTGATTTCACCGGCCAACACCACTTTTTGTGGATTGAACAAGTTGATGGCGATAGCAATCGCCTTTCCTAAATAGCGGCCGACATATTCAATCACTTCACACGCCAGCGCGTCGCCGTGGTTAGCGGCGCGGCAAATCTGCGGCATCAGACAGTCATTCAAGGTTAATGAACTGGGATAGCCTTGGTTCAACAGGTGGCGCACGCGGTTTTCAATCGCACCGTTCGCTGCAATGGTTTCCAGGCAGCCAAAGTTGCCGCAGTGGCAACGTTCACCCAATGGATCAACCTGAATATGGCCAATCTCGCCGACGTTACCGTTACTGCCGAGGAAAATATGGCCGTTGGCGATGATTCCGGCACCGGTTCCGCGATGCAAACGCACCAGAATGGAGTCTGCGCAATCGCGACTTGCACCGAAGTAGTGCTCGGCCAGCGCCAGGCTGCGAATGTCATGGCCCACAAAGCTGGTGACGTTAAAGCGTTTTTTCAGGCTGGAAACCAGCGGCCAGTGACTTACCGCGATGTGCGGCATATAGCGAATGATGCCGTTAATGGGATCGACCAAACCTGGCAGAATCACTGAGATGGCAATCAGCTCATGAATCTTCCGCTGATGCGCCGCCATAAAGGCGCTGATGGCATTGAGCAGCGCATTCTCCAGCGTTTCCTGGGTGCGCTCCGGCAGCGGATAATCTTCCTGCGCCAGCGATTTCCCACTCAGATCAAACAGCGTCAGCGTGGCGTCATTACGCCCTAAGCGCACGCCGATAGTATGAAAATGCCGGGTTTCAGTAATGATGGAGATGGCGCGACGCCCCCCGGTGGAAGCTTGTTGTTCCACCTCTTTGATGAGGCCGCGCTCGATGAGCTGACGGGTAATTTTGGTGACACTGGCGGGCGCAAGCTGACTGTGTTCGGCAATCTGAATGCGCGAAATCGGCCCCTGTTGATCGATTAGCCGATAGACGGCTGCACTATTAAGTTGTTTAACAAGATCAACATTTCCTATTTGAGACTGGCCGCCAGTGGTCATTCAATGCTTACTCGCTGAGGACGTTGTCTCCGTTGACGAACGTCTTAGTGATTTGATAATCGCGGGTAAAGACAGTCAGGTTGGCGACTTTTCCTGCTTCGACCGTGCCTAACTGCTTCTCCACACCCATCGCCTGCGCCGGATAAAGCGTCGCCATACGCAGCGCTTCATCAAGAGCGATACCGCAATGTTCAACGCTGTTCTGCACCGCTTCAATCATGGTCAAAGCAGAACCGCTGAGCGTACCGTTCTCGTCAACGCACAGGCCATCGCGATAGTATATTGTTTTGCCTGCAAAAATGAATTGATCAATCGACGCGCCCGCCGGTGCTGTGGCATCCGTCACTAACACCAGTTTGTCGCCTTTAATGCGTTTTGCATTGCGCACATTAGCGTAATGGACATGTAAACCATCCGCAATGATGCCGCAGTATACATCAGGCGAATCAAACAGCGCACCGATCAGACCTGGCTCACGTCCGGCAAAGGTTGGCATAGCATTATAAAGATGCGTGGCAAAACTGACGCCCGCGCTGAAGCCAATTTTTGCTTCTTCATAAGTTGCGTTGGAGTGACCGGCTGAAACAATGATGCCGGCATTGCGCAGCTTACGAATCACTTCGCTGCCTGCATTTTCAGGTGCCAGCGTGACTTTAGTAATGACATCGGCATTGGCGCACAGGAAATCTACCAGCTCGGCATCCGGCAAACGAATCAGTTCAGGATTATGCGTGCCTTTCTTGGCTTTATTCAGCCACGGACCTTCCAGATGGAGGCCGATGGCCTGATTCTGATGCTTTTCCAGATAGGCGCGCATGGTTTCGACGGCGCGTTTCATCAGCGCATCGGTGCTGGTAATCAGCGTCGGCAGATAGCTGGTGCAGCCTGACTTCTCGTTGGCGCGCTGCATGATCTCCAGCGTTTCAACGCTCAGTGCATTGATGTCATCGTTGAACTGCACGCCACCGCAGCCGTTGAGCTGCAAATCAATAAAACCAGGAGCGATAAACGCACCAGCCACATCCTGCTGTGCAATTGCCGCGTCCAGGGCATCACGCGGACACACGCGCTCAATCAGGCCATCCGCAATCACAACCGCATGATTGTCCAGAATTTCATGGCCGGTAAAAATCCGGCCGTTCACTAATGCGTACATCGTTTCTCTCTCCCGGCTAAGCCTGCTGCCTGAACGCAGCAGGTTTTGTTACAACGTGTTCTCACACACCTTTCATATTTTCCGCTTCCATTTCGCGGAAATATTTCACGGTTTTCACTTTCAATTCCATGGTTGCTGGCTCGTCACAGACCACGACAGATTTGGCATGCAGCTGCAGGCAGCTGATGGTCCACATGTGGTTGACGTTACCTTCAACCGCCGCCTGCAGCGCTTGCGCTTTCAGATGGCCGGTAACCAGAATCATCACTTCTTCGGCATCCAGCAGCGTACCGACACCGACCGTCAGGGCGTATTTCGGCACCTGATCCACATCACCGTTAAAGAAACGTGAGTTTGCTATGCGCGTGTCGTGCGTCAGGGTTTTGATGCGGGTACGTGAGGAGAGTGAAGAAGCCGGTTCGTTAAAGGCGATGTGACCATCGTTGCCTACGCCACCCATAAACAGGTTAATTTTGCCGTAAGCGCGGATCTTCTCTTCGTATTGGCGACATTCTGCGTCAATATCTTCGGCATTGCCATTCAGAAGATTGATATTTTTCGGTTGAATATCAACATGATCGAAAAAGTTACGGTACATAAAGCTGTGGTAACTTTCCGGATGCTCTTTTGACAGGCCAACGTACTCATCCATATTGAAGGTGACAACGTGCTCGAAACTAACCTGGCCCGCTTTGTGCATGTCAATCAGGTGCTTGTACGCTTCCAGTGGTGTTCCACCGGTTGGCAGACCCAGCACGAAAGGACGTTCTGCGCTAGGCTTAAACGCATTAATGCGGTTAACAATGTGGCGTGCAGCCCATTTACCCACTTGGGTCGGTGTGGCCAACGGGATCAGTCTCATGTCTTCACCTCAATTAAGATTGGAAATGTGGAGTTGCCGTTTCTCTGACAGTTTTCTGCTTTAAGCGTAATGCGTTTAAGCGTAGCCATCCGGGAAAAGTGCGACTCGATATTTTTCATCATAAAATAAGTTTGTGGTGCTGGCTAGCATTTCGCATTATCAAACCACCATTTTGGTGATTAAAGTCACAGTTGTAGTGGTTTTAATTTGCGAGGCGAATTAATTTGTCTTTACACTGCGCCTCGTGGTGAAAAGTGTCATCAAGGTACCGGGCGACGGGATAATAAAATCAACCTGCGCCACGGCAAAACGCCAGTCTCATAGGGGGAGAATAAGGTGAGTGTATTAGGATATCTGCAAAAGGTCGGCCGCGCGCTTATGGTGCCGGTAGCGACTCTGCCGGCAGCGGCAATCTTGATGGGTGTTGGATATTGGATCGATCCAGATAGCTGGGGCGCAGGTAATGCGCTGGCGGCACTGCTGATCAAATCCGGTTCGGCGATCATCGACAACATGTCCGTGCTGTTTGCCATTGGTGTGGCATACGGTATGTCAAAAGATAAAGATGGTGCAGCAGCGTTAACCGGCTTCGTCGGCTTCCTGGTGGTGACCACACTCTGTTCACCGGCTGCGGTAGCGATGATTCAGAAAATACCGGTGGAGCAAGTGCCTGCCGCCTTCGGTAAAATCAATAACCAGTTTGTTGGTATCCTGGTGGGTATTCTCTCTGCTGAGGTTTATAACCGCTTCAGCCATGTTGAGCTGCCAAAAGCGCTGTCATTCTTCAGCGGCCGCCGTCTGGTGCCGATCCTTGTCTCCTTCCTGATGATCGTCGTCGCCTTCGTACTGATGTACATCTGGCCGATCATTTTCGGTGGACTGGTAAGCTTTGGTGAGCACATCCAAAAAATGGGTTCAATCGGTGCGGGCGTCTATGCCTTCTTTAACCGTCTGCTGATTCCTGTTGGCCTGCATCACGCACTGAACTCGGTATTCTGGTTCGACGTTGCTGGCATTAACGATATTCCTAAATTCCTCGGCGGCGCGCAGTCTATCGCTGAAGGTACCGGTATCCCAGGCATCACCGGTCGTTATCAGGCGGGCTTCTTCCCAATCATGATGTTCGGTCTCCCAGGTGCAGCGCTGGCAATTTACCACTGCGCACGCCCAGAAAACCGCGCCAAAGTCGGCGGTATCATGCTGGCGGCGGCTTTTGCAGCCTTCTTTACCGGTATCACCGAACCGCTGGAATTCTCCTTCATGTTCGTGGCGCCGGTGCTGTATGTGATTCACGCGGCACTGACAGGTCTTTCTGTGTTCATCGCCGCGAGCATGCAGTGGATTGCCGGTTTCGGCTTCAGTGCGGGTCTGGTGGATATGGTGCTGTCAACGCGTAACCCGCTGGCGGTGCACTGGTGGATGCTGATCCCACAAGGTTTGGTGTTCTTCGTTATCTACTACGCGGTGTTCCGCTTCACCATCCAGAAATTCAACCTGATGACGCCGGGCCGCGAACTCTCTGCGGGCGATGAAACTGATGGTTATGACGTCAATGTCGATAACAGCGGCAACGGTGAAAGCCAAACTGAATCGCTGGCACGTCGTTACATTGCGGCGGTGGGTGGCTCAGAAAACCTGACCCACATCGATGCCTGTATCACTCGTCTGCGTTTGAACGTTAAAGATTCTGCGCAGGTTAATGAAGGTGTGGCTAAGCGTCTCGGTGCTTCCGGTGTGATTCGTCTGAACAAACAAAGCGTGCAGGTCATCGTCGGTACTCAGGCGGAAAGCATTGCGATGGCAATGAAAACTGTCCTGAGCAAAGGTCCGGTTGCGGCATCTGCTGCCGCGTCAACGGCTGCGCCTGCTGCGGCTGTGAAATCACAGGCGGTGCTTAACCGCGAAAAACCTGTGATTGCTACGCTGCTGGCACCAGTAACCGGTGACATTGTTGCGCTGGAAAATGTGCCTGACGAAGCGTTCGCCAGTAAGGCAGTCGGCGATGGTCTGGCGATCAAACCAACCGGTAAAACTGTGGTTGCGCCAACCGCCGGAACCGTAGTGAAAATCTTCAATACTAACCATGCGTTCTGCCTCGAAGCGGAAAACGGTGTCGAGATCGTCGTGCACATGGGGCTGGATACGGTGGCACTGGAAGGTAAAGGCTTCACGCGTCTGGTTGAAGAGGGCACAACGGTCACTGCAGGTCAGCCAATCCTGGAAATGGATTTAGACTTCCTCAATGCCAACGCCCGCTCGATGATCAGTCCGGTTGTGGTTAGCAACAGCGATGATTTCGCTGGTCTTAATTTACTGGCAACCGGTTCAGTGGTTGCAGGCCAAACCCCGCTTTACGAGGTTAAAGGCTAAGTCCTTGTGATTGAGCCAGAAGGCAGGAAGCGATTCCTGCCTTTTTTGTTTTAAAACGACCAACAAACGGTTGTTTCCCTCCTGTGCTTTGTGGATCATACTCCGTTACTTCGTGGTACAAATCACCCGTTATAGTTTTTGAGGATTTTGAGATGAGTGAGGCTGAAGCCCGCCCAACGAACTTTATTCGTCAGATCATCGACGAAGATTTGGCGAGCGGTAAGCACAACAGTGTGCATACCCGTTTCCCGCCTGAGCCCAATGGTTATCTGCATATTGGCCATGCGAAATCTATCTGCCTGAACTTTGGTATCGCGCAAGACTACCAAGGTCAGTGCAATCTGCGTTTCGACGACACTAACCCAGTAAAAGAAGATCTGGAGTTTGTTGAATCCATTAAGCGTGATGTGCAATGGCTGGGCTTTGAGTGGAGCGGCAACATTCGTTACTCCTCAGACTACTTCGACCAACTGTTCAACTATGCGGTTGAGCTGATCAACAAAGGCCTGGCCTATGTTGATGAACTGTCAGCAGATGAGATCCGTGAATATCGCGGTTCCCTGACGGCACCGGGCAAAAACAGTCCGTATCGCGATCGCAGCGTGGAAGAGAACCTAGCGCTGTTCCAGAAGATGCGCGATGGCGGTTTCGAAGAGGGAAAAGCCTGTCTGCGTGCCAAAATCGACATGGCGTCCAGTTTCATCGTGATGCGTGATCCAGTGCTGTATCGCATTAAGTTTGCCGATCACCATCAGACTGGCAGCAAGTGGTGCATCTATCCGATGTACGACTTCACCCATTGCATTTCGGATGCGATTGAAGGCATTACGCACTCACTCTGTACGCTGGAGTTCCAGGACAACCGTCGTCTGTACGATTGGGTGCTGGATAACATCACCATTCCGGTTCATCCACGGCAGTACGAATTTTCACGCCTGAATCTGGAATACGCGGTGATGTCGAAGCGTAAACTGACTCAGCTGGTGAGCGAGAAGGTTGTCGAAGGCTGGGACGATCCGCGCATGCTGACCGTATCTGGTCTGCGTCGTCGTGGTTACAGCGCCGCTTCCATCCGTGAATTCTGCCGCCGTATTGGTGTGACCAAACAGGACAATATCGTGGAGATGGCTTCACTGGAATCGTGCATTCGTGACGATCTTAATGAAAACGCACCGCGTGCGATGGCCGTAATGGATCCGCTTAAAGTGGTGATCGAGAACCTGCCTGCCGGTCACGAAGAGATCATCAGCATGCCGAATCATCCGAATAAACCGGAGATGGGCACGCGTGAAGTGCCATTCAGTCGTGAAGTGTGGATCGATCGCGCGGATTTCCGTGAAGAAGCCAACAAGCAGTACAAACGTCTGGTACTGGGCAAAGAAGTGCGTCTGCGTAATGCATACGTGATCCGTGCCGAGCGAGTAGCGAAGGATGATGAGGGCAATATCACTTGCATCTATTGTACCTGCGACGTTGATACGCTGAGCAAAGATCCGGCCGATGGCCGCAAAGTGAAAGGCGTTATCCATTGGGTTTCTGCGATTCACGCGCTGCCAGCGGAATTCCGCCTGTACGATCGTCTTTTCAGTGTGCCAAATCCGGGCGCGGCGGAGGATTTCCTCACCACCATCAACCCGAACTCACTGGAAATCAAACAGGGCTTCGTGGAGCCAGGTTTGCGTGCAGCCGATCCAATGGCGCCGTACCAGTTTGAACGTGAAGGCTATTTCTGTGCGGATAGCGTCTATTCACAGCCATCCAAACTGGTGTTTAACCGCACCGTTGGTTTACGTGATACCTGGGCAAAAATCGGCGATTAATATTTTTGTCGCAAGCACGATATGATCATGAAAGGGCGAGCAATCGCCCTTTTTTATTGTCTCGATTTAACCAGATACGACCTTTTATGCTGCTCCCTGCAATTAGCCATTAATTCCTTATTTGCGACTATTCTGACTTTAGCAAAATTAAACCATTTGCCAGTGTGAAAAACTTTTTTTCAGGTAGGCTATGCGCTCTCAGCCGTTGCTCTGCGGGTAATCAAAGGATAAAAAATGACAAGTCTCGCCCTGGAAGCCAAACATAGCGTGGTGGTTTTACATCAGCTTATCGAACGTATTTTTAA
Source organism: Pantoea trifolii (assembly GCF_024506435.1). Classification (NCBI taxonomy): domain Bacteria; kingdom Pseudomonadati; phylum Pseudomonadota; class Gammaproteobacteria; order Enterobacterales; family Erwiniaceae; genus Pantoea; species Pantoea trifolii. Next base: position 1,252,147 of record NZ_JANIET010000001.1, read on the forward strand.
TCAGGCAGAAGGCAGTGATGACAGCATTGATCTGTTCTTGTCGTACTTTCATCCCGACTTCAAAATGGTCACGCCACAGGGTAAACAGCTTGATCTTAATGAGATGGAAACACTGTTTCGCCAGTTGCAGGGACAGCGTGAAGGGATGCGAATTGCCACCAGTGAGCACGCCATCATTTCGCAGCAAAGTGAGGAAGTCACGATTCAGTATCGTGAATTGCAGATGATGAATGGCACCAATCAGAGCCGCATTTCTCTGGCGGTGCTGGATTGCAGCACCGCCATTCCGCGCTGGCGCTACTTGCAGGAAACGCTCGTTGCCTGATTTCAGATATAAAAAAACCGGCTTAAGCCGGTTTTTTTATACTGCATAGCACACTCAATTACTTATCGTGGAGCGTATCGTCTTCGCGGCAGTCTCCCAGAGCACAGTGACCATACAGGTACAGGCTGTGGTTGCTAAGCTTGATGCCGTGGCGAGTAGCAATTTCACGCTGACGCGTTTCGATTGATTCATCGCTGAATTCGATAACTTTGCCACAATCCAGGCAGATCAAATGATCGTGATGATGTTGCTGAGTCAGTTCGAAGACAGACTTACCGCCTTCAAAGTTATGACGGGTTACGATGCCCGCGTCGTCAAACTGGTTAAGAACGCGATAAACCGTTGCCAGACCAATCTCTTCGCCCATATCGATCAGGCGCTTATACAAATCTTCCGCACTGACGTGATGGGACTCGGGGCCGGGTCCCTGAAGCACTTCCAGAATTTTCAGTCTGGGTAGCGTGACTTTCAGGCCAGCCTTCTTCAATGCGGAGTTGTTGTCAGTCATGCGGATATTGTCCTGTTACTTTGCTAGTCACTTGCGGCGCAGGGGCCTTGAATGTTTAGGTCAACGCGCATTCTCATTTGCGTCTCATTATAGAACTCAAGCAGTGAAATGAAAACCAAGGCAACGTCCTTAATCACCAAAGGTTGTAAGGATAACGTCACTAATGTCTTCAGGACGCTTGGGTTTTGGATTCCATTTCACTCAGCCTCATTCTACTGCCAGAGGAATAAGCGGATGACCATTGCGGGTATTCTACAGATTTGCGGGGAAAAGTTAAAAAACCGTAGCTATTATTTTTATAGGAAATTCCGTTGCCCGATGTGAGGCAGCGCGCACATCGGGCAGAGCAGGGAATTAAGCTTCAATAATCTCTTTCAGCTGCAACTCGTCGAAGATCTGCTTCACCCATTTCTCAACACGTTCGTTGGTCAATTCTGGTTGACGATCTTCATCAATTGCCAGACCGAGGAAGTTTTTGTCATCGGCGAGGCCTTTAGAGGCTTCGAAGTGATAGCCTTCGGTTGGCCAGTGACCCACAATCACCGCACCGTTAGGCTCGATGATGTCACGGATGGTGCCCATCGCGTCACAGAAGTATTCGGCGTAATCCTCCTGATCGCCACAACCAAACAGCGCTACCAGCTTGCCATTGAAATCAATCTCTTCCAGCGTCGGGAAGAAATCATCCCAGTCGCACTGCGCTTCGCCGTAATACCAGGTTGGAATGCCCAGCAGCAGGATGTCGAACGCATCGAGATCTTCTTTGGTGCTCTTAGCAATGTCATGCACTTCGGCGACATCTTTACCCAGTTGTTTCTGGATCATCTTTGCAATGTTTTCAGTGTTGCCGGTATCGCTGCCGAAGAAAATGCCTACGATTGCCATGGGTTAGGTAACCTCTTGAATCCTGATTGTGAAAGTAAGTCAGTTGACTGCACAGTTATGCGAATAATAGCAGACCGGTAAAAAGTGCGGAACTTGTAAAGCCGTGACTTTGTGTTCCAGCGTGCGGTCTTCGCGCGTTAAGACAGTTTGAGCTGTGCCAGCAGCATTTGTTCAATCAATTCGCTGCGACTGATGTTTTGCTGATCGGCCAGCGTGCTGAGCGCGTCAACCGCCTCGCTCGACATCTTCAGCTCAACACGACGCAGCCCACGCACTTTATCGCGCTTGAGCTGGTTGCGTTTGTTGATGCGTAACTGTTCATCACGCGTCAGCGGGCTGGTTTTCGGGCGACCAGGACGCCGCTCGTCTGCGAAGAGATCAAGCGTCGTGCGGTCTGTCTGTTCTTTTGCCATGGTTTGTAAAACTGAGTGGGCGCGAACGGCGGAAAGGCGCTGCGCGATTAAAACATTATCGGCCCGACCACGGTGAAAAAATATCCGTGGCAAATTTTTAGCGCGACATCATACTCCAGCGCCTTCCCTGACGCCAACCCTAAAGCGCAAGCGGCAAGCTTTTGCTTTTACAGGTTAAAAAAACGCCGAACGGCGCGTAACACCGCATCGGGTTTCTCGGCGTGCACCCAATGTCCAGCGCCGCTGATCACATGTGCATGCGCCTGCGGGAACTGACGCAGCAGCGCATCGCGATGCTGATTATCCAGATAAGGCGAGTCGCCGCCGCGGATAAACAGTGCCGGATGCGGCCACGCAGGAATCTCTTCCCAGCCGGAAATGGTGCTGTAGTTATCCCACAGCACCGGCACATTAAAGCGCCATTCGCCCTCTGCGAAAGATTTGAGGATGAACTGGATCACGCCTTCTTCATCAATATGCTGACGCATTACTTCAGCGGCTTCGCTGCGGCGCGTGACGCCCGCGGCGCTCACGGCCCGAATAGCGGCAAAAATTTCGTCATGGCGGCGCGTTTGGTAATCAACGGGCGCGATATCGATCATCACCATTTTTTCGATACGTTCCGGCGCGATGGCACTGAGCGCCATGGCGATTTTGCCGCCCATCGAGTGTCCTATCACACCCGCGCGATCGATATGGTGCGCATCCAGCGTTTCGACGATGTCCTGCGCCATCACGTGATAATTCATCTCATCGCTGCGTGCCGACAAGCCGTGGTTGCGCACATCAACCTGCAGCGTCGGACGTGCGTCACGCACCCCACGCGCCAGCACGCCAAGGTTATCAAGGCTGCCAAAAAGACCATGGATCAATAGAATCGGTGTGGCGTCGGGGGCAGATTGTTCAGTTTGCAGACGGGCGTTCAAAATCATGGCTAAAGTTCTTACGGTTGTGACCTTGGCTTAGGTTATCATGGATTCACCTGTCCAGCAGTCAGGCCGGAAGGCATTAGGGCATATTCCGACTTTTGCCTGGAAACGTTGCCAACGCTATCGGCTGCCACGGATTTAACTTTATAATCCTTATGTTAGAACCCGCTCACGTTTTGCACGACTGGATTTTGCTAAGGCCGTTGCATTAATGCGTGGTTCTGTCATTTGCCAGAATCGTACGGAAAAAGATGAAAACGATTGAAGTTGACGAAGAACTCTACCGTTATATTGCCAGCCACACGCAGCACATTGGTGAAAGCGCCTCTGATATTTTGCGCCGCATGTTGAAGTTCACCGCTGGACAGGGCGCACCTGCTGCGCCTGCCGCTGGTGTATCAGTGAAAGAAGCGCAACCTGCCAGCCGCGAAGCGCGTCCTCAGGATCGCGTCCGTGCGGTACGTGAGCTGCTGCTCTCCGATGAATATGCCGAGCAGAATAAGGCGGTTAACCGCTTCATGTTGGTACTGTCAACGCTCTATCGTCTTGATCCGGCGGCGTTTGCTGAAGCGACTGCCTCGCTGCAGGGCCGTACCCGCGTCTACTTTGCGGGCGACGAGCACACGCTGCTGCAAAATGGCACCCATACCAAGCCGAAGCACGTTCCCGGCACGCCGTACTGGGTGATCACGAATACCAATACAGGTCGCAAATGCAGCATGGTGGAACACATCATGCTGGCTATGCAGTTCCCACAGGAACTGACAGAGAAAGTTCGCGGCACCATTTAACTGAAGCGTCAGGGAGAAGCGCCAATGGCCAATCACCCCCGTGCCGGGCAGCCTGCCCAGCAGAGCGATTTGATTAACGTTGCACAATTAACCTCGCAGTATTACGTCCTGAAGCCCGATGTGGCGAATCCGGATCATGCGGTGAAATTTGGCACTTCAGGCCACCGCGGCAGCGCGGGACGCCAAAGCTTCAACGAACAGCACATTTTGGCGATCGCGCAGGCGATTGCTGAAGAGCGCAAAAAGAATGGCATCACCGGTCCATGCTACGTCGGTAAAGACACGCATGCGCTGTCTGAGCCGGCGATTCTGTCGGTGCTGGAAGTGCTGGCCGCTAACGGCGTGGACGTGATTGTGCAGCAGGACAACGGCTATACGCCAACGCCTGCTATCTCTAATGCGATTCTTGAGCACAACAAACGCGGCGGCGCGCAGGCGGACGGCATTGTTATCACGCCTTCGCACAACCCACCGGAAGATGGCGGTATCAAATATAATCCGCCAAACGGTGGCCCGGCTGATACCAACGTCACCAAAGTGGTGGAAGATCGCGCTAACCAGCTGATCAAAGGCGAGCTGAAAGACGTGAAACGTCTGCCGCTGGATCAGGCATGGGCGAGCGGTCACATCGTTGAGCAGGATCTGATCCAGCCGTATGTTGAAGGTCTGGCGCAGGTGATTGACTTCGCCGCCATCCAGAAAGCCGGCCTGAAAATTGGCGTCGATCCATTAGGCGGCTCCGGTATTGCTTACTGGCAGCGCATTGCTGAGCACTACAAGCTGGATCTGACCATCGTTAACGATGCGATCGACCAGACTTTCCGCTTCATGCATCTGGATAAAGATGGTGTGGTGCGTATGGACTGCTCATCTGAATGCGCGATGGCCGGCTTGCTGGCATACAAAGACAAATTCGACCTGGCCTTTGGTAACGATCCCGATTACGACCGCCATGGCATCGTCACGCCTGCGGGTCTGATGAATCCGAACCACTATCTGGCGGTGGCGATCAACTACCTGTTCCAGCATCGTCCACAGTGGGGCAAAGAGGTTGCTGTTGGTAAAACTCTGGTTTCCAGCGCAATGATCGACCGCGTCGTCAACGACATTGGCCGCAAGCTGGTAGAAGTACCGGTTGGGTTCAAATGGTTCGTTGATGGTCTGTTCGATGGCAGCTTCGGTTTCGGCGGTGAAGAGAGCGCGGGCGCATCCTTCCTGCGTTTCGATGGCTCAGCCTGGTCAACCGATAAAGACGGCATCATTATGTGTCTGCTGGCCGCTGAAATCACCGCGGTCACCGGCAAGAACCCGCAGCAGCATTATGACGAGCTGGCAGAGCGCTTTGGTGCGCCAAGCTATAACCGTCTGCAGGCTCCGGCGACTTCGGCACAGAAAGCGGCGCTGTCTAAGCTGTCACCAGAAATGGTGAGCGCTGATACGCTGGCGGGTGATCCGATCACCGCACGCCTGACTGCCGCGCCGGGTAACGGTGCGTCAATCGGTGGTCTGAAAGTGATGACTGAAAACGGCTGGTTTGCCGCGCGTCCATCAGGTACAGAAGACGCTTACAAAATCTACTGCGAAAGCTTCCTGGGTGCTGAACATCGTCAGCAAATCGAGAAAGAAGCGGTTGAGATTGTTAGCGAAGTACTGAAAAACGCCTGATTGGGCAATTAAGAAAAAGGCCGCTTAGCGGCCTTTTTTTATGGCATAAATCGGTAGCCGATACCGGTTTCGGTCAGCAAATGGCTGGGCTGGGTGGGATTCGCTTCCAGCTTCTGCCGCAAGTGGCCCATATAGATGCGCAAATAGTGGCTGTGCTCCACCGCATTCGGGCCCCAAACCTGATTCAGCAATTGACGCTGAGTCAGCACTTTTCCGGCATTATTCAGCAGTAAGCTCAGCAGACGAAATTCGGTCGGCGTCAAATGCACTTCATGTTGGTTGCGCAGCACGCGGCGCGCCGCCAAATCGACGCTCACTTCGCCAAATGTTACAATCGGTTCAGGCTGGCTGCTTTGATGGCGACGCAGCGCCACACGCACACGCGCCAGCAGTTCACCAATGCCAAACGGCTTGGTGAGGTAATCATCCGCACCGGCATCCAGCGCATCAATCTTATCCTGCTCATCGCTACGCGCAGACAGCACAATCACCGGCATGCTGCTCCACTGGCGCACTTCACGGATAAAGTCATTGCCATCACCATCCGGCAAGCCGAGATCGAGGATCACCAGATCGGGCTTACGCGTTGCCGCTTCAATCAGGCCGCGCTGCAGTTGCTCCGCTTCCACAATTTTCAGGCCTTCGCTCTCCAGCGCCAGGCGCACGAAACGGCGAATCTCTTTTTCATCTTCCACTATCAAGATGGTCGTCACGCTGCCTCCAGCGGCAAAAAAGTTAACGCACCACTTTAGCAATAAAGCAGCCCGGCGTCCGTCACGAAGTTTTTAACTTGAAGAGATCGTGGAATTCACAATTTTGTAACTAAGTTTCATCACAACACATATTGATGAAAAAAAGCGCAAATATAGTGGTCGGATGAGTAGTAAAATTACACAACAACGGGTAATATCTGAACCAGATCACATTTCAACGCAATGTTTACCACAAGGGGGCCAAAAAATGGATCGATCATATCCACTGTATAAAATCGTACTGCGCCGCGTGCTGGTGGTAGCAATCGGTTTGCTGGCGCTGCCAGTGATGTTATTCCGCTCGGATCGCGCGCGTTTGTACAGTTACCTGCATCGTATGTGGTGCAAAACCAGCACTAAACCGGTTTGGCTGGCGCAGTCGGAAGCGGCTGCCGGCATTCACTGGTAAGCGATTTCAGCGCAGTATTAACCCGGCGACTTCCCGCGAAGCGCCGGGTTTTTTTATCGATAATTTTCCTGCCCACCGCGCGTTCCCGCTGTTATCCCCGCGCATTTCAGCTACACTTAAAACCTCTACAAGATTTCTGAGGTTGTACAAGTATGAGCGAGAAAATTCCTGTTGGTATCAGCGCTTGCCTGCTCGGAGATAATGTCCGATTTGATGGCGGCCACAAACGTTTTGCCTTCGCCACGGACGAACTCGTGCCATTTGTGCGCTTTGAACCTGTATGTCCCGAAATGGCGATTGGCTTACCGACGCCCCGTCCGGCTTTGCGGCTGGTAAAAGAGAGCGATGAAAATATCCATCTCTGTTTCAGTAAAGAGGGCGGCGAAGAGGTGACAGAACAGATGCAGCGCTGGTCTGCTGAGCGGGTGAAGTCGCTGCATCATCTGTGCGGCTACATTCTGTGTGCCAAATCGCCAAGCTGTGGATTGGAACGCGTCCGCGTTTACGAGCCTGAAACCAACAACAACCGTAAAGCAGGCACCGGCATGTTTACTACATTTCTGCAGAAAGAGATGCCGTGGCTGCCGCTGGAAGAGGATGGTCGTCTGCACGATGACGCTATCCGTGAAAACTTTATTGGCCGCGTTTACGCGCTGCATGAATTCAACGAAATGTGGCGCAGCGGATTATCTCGCCACAAGCTGATGGCCTTTCACAGTCGCTACAAACTGCTGCTGCTTTCTCACGCGCAGGATGAGTATCGCGAAATGGGGCGGTTTGTCGCGGCGATGGATCAGTGGGATTCGCTGCAGGATTACGCCTTTGAGTACCGCAATCGCCTGATGCACCTGATGTCACATCAGGCATCGCGACGTAATCACACCAACGTGCTGATGCATGTACAAGGCTACTTCCGTCCGCAACTGAGTTCGCCGCAGCGGCAGGAGCTGGCGCAACTGATTGATCGTTATCGTCAGGGCGTACAGCCGCTGTTAGCACCGATCACCATGCTGAAACACTACATGGCGGAATACCCGCATCCGTGGCTGGCACAGCAGCGCTACTTTGATCCTTATCCGGAAGCGCTGCGTTTGCGCTACGGCCAATAATATCGGGGCTTTATGACCACCCATTTAGTTTGGCTGCGTAACGATCTGCGCATCAATGACAACATGGCGCTGGCCGCTGCCTGCCGCGATAGCCAGGCCAACGTGATTGCGCTGTTTATCGCCACACCGCAGCAGTGGCAGCAGCACCACATGGCGCCAAAGCAGGCGGCGTTCATCCAGCAAAATCTCCTTTTGTTGCAGGCATCGCTGGCCGAACGCGGCATTCCTTTGCACTACCATCAGTGTGATGACTTTGCCGCTTCGATTGATTATCTGGTGGAATTTTGCCAGCAGCAGCAAGTTGATGCGCTGTTCTACAACTATCAGTACGAAATCAACGAACGAGAACGCGATGTGCAGGCGGAGAAACGTCTGGATGCGCAGAGCGTGATTTGTCAGGGATTCGACGACAGCCTGCTGTTGCCGCCGGGCAGCGTGCAAACCGGCAGCAACACCATGTTCAAGGTATTCACGCCGTTCAGCAGAGCTTTTGTTCGTCGCCTGCACCAAAGCTTGCCTGAGTGCTATCACGCGCCGAAAGCGCGTGACGGCGCGCCCATCAGCATCAAAAAGAAGATCCCCGCCTTTGATTATCCCTGTGAAGCTTTTGATGAAACCGTGTTTCCGGCGGGTGAAGAGGCCGCGTTAAAACAGCTGCGCCACTTCGCCAAACAGGCGGTGCAAGATTATCCAGATCAACGTGATTTGCCGGCCATTGACGGTACCAGCCGGTTATCGGCCTATCTGGCGATTGGCGTGTTGTCGCCGCGTCAGTGTCTGCATCGCGTATTAAAAGAGCATCCCGATGCGCTCAACGAAGGCAAGGCTTTTACCTGGCTGAACGAACTGATATGGCGCGAATTCTATCGTCATCTGATGGTGGCATTTCCCGCGCTGTGTAAGCATCAGCCGTTTGTCGACTGGACGCGCAACGTGGATTGGCAGCAAAACGAAGCACATCTCAAAGCCTGGCAACAGGGCAAAACCGGCTATCCGATTGTTGATGCGGCCATGCGTCAGCTCAACACGCTCGGCTGGATGCATAATCGCTTGCGCATGATTACCGCCAGTTTCCTGGTGAAGGACCTATTGATCGACTGGCGTGAAGGTGAGCGTTATTTCATGCAGCAACTGATCGATGGCGATCTGGCCGCCAACAACGGCGGCTGGCAGTGGGCCGCGTCAACCGGCACCGATGCCGCGCCCTATTTTCGTATCTTCAATCCCACTACGCAGGGAGAGCGCTTCGATAAACAGGGCGCGTTTATCCGTGAGTGGCTGCCGGAATTAAAGGAAGTGCCCGATAGCGATATCCATCAGCCGCAGGTGTGGGCGCAGAAAAATAACAAGAAACTCGATTATCCCGCGCCAATCGTGGAACATAAGGACGCACGTAAAAAGACACTAGACGCCTTTGAGCGCGCTCGCAGCGCGGCTTGAGGCGGTCAGGGAGCCGTAATGAATAATGTCGAGTTAGAACAGATCGTCAATCAGCAGCTGAATAACAGCGCCTTCAGCGACTATGCGCCGAACGGTTTGCAGGTGGAAGGGCGCGCCGAGGTGAAAAACCTCATCACCGGCGTCACCGCCTGCCAGGCGCTGCTGGATGAAGCGGTGAAGCGCAACGCTGATGCGGTGCTGGTGCATCACGGATACTTCTGGAAAAGCGAAGCGCCGGTGATTAAAGGCATGAAGCGCCAGCGTCTGCGTACGCTGTTAGCCAATGATATCAACCTGTATGGCTGGCATCTGCCGCTGGACGCGCACCCCGAGTTAGGTAATAACGCGCAGCTGGCGCGCCTGTTTGATATTGAAGTCAAAGGCGAGATTCAACCGCTGGTGCCGTGGGGCGAGCTGGCAGAACCAGTGAGTGGCGCGGCGCTGGCGCAGAAAATTGCCCAGCGATTAGGTCGCACACCGCTGCACTGCGGCGATAACGCGCCGGCATTGATCAAGCGCGTTGCCTGGTGCAGCGGCGGCGGTCAGGGTTTTATCGATAGCGCGGCAGCCTTTGGCGTTGATGCCTTTATTACCGGTGAAGTTTCTGAGCAAACCATCCACAGCGCGCGCGAACAAGGTTTGCACTTCTTTGCCGCTGGTCACCACGCGACCGAACGTGGCGGCATCAAGGCGCTGGGCGAATGGTTAGCCGCCCATCATGGCCTTAATGTGACCTTTATCGACATCGATAATCCTGCCTGATTCTTCCATTCTCACGCCCTTAACCTGCGTTAAGGGCGCAAATCTGTTGACACATCTCTGTCACTTTCGCATAACTTATGGCCTTTACGCATAAACGTGATGCCCGGTCGCCATGAATGGCGACCCAACGTTATGTTTTGAATTTGACCAGGAGGTTGTTTTTGCAACGAGCACGTTGTTATCTGCTAGGTGAGCGCGCGGTGGTGCTGGAACTGGAACCGCCGGTTTCGTTGACCAGCCAGCAGCGCATCTGGGGATTGTGTCAGCGACTGCAGCAGCACGAGCAGGTAGAGGAAGTGATTCCTGGAATGAACAACCTGACGTTGCTGCTGCGCGATCCGCAACTCAATGCATTGGACGCCATTGAGCGTTTACAGCGCTGGTGGGAAGAGAGCGAAGCGCAGCTGCCGGAATCGCGCCGCGTTGAAATCCCGGTGGTGTACGGCGGCGCAGGCGGGCCCGATCTGCAGGTGGTGGCGGATCGCGCCAACATGACGCCAAAGCAAGCGGTAGAACTGCACAGCAGCATCGATTACGTGGTCTATTTCATTGGCTTCCAGCCGGGTTTCCCCTATCTCGGCGGCCTGGATGAGCGTTTACACACGCCGCGCCGCGCGGAACCGCGCGTGATTGTGCCAAGCGGCTCAGTGGGCATCGGCGGCAGCCAAACCGGCATCTATCCTTTAGCCGCGCCTGGCGGTTGGCAACTGATTGGTCACACACCGCTTAGCCTGTTCGATCCACTTCAGCATCCACCGACACTGTTACGCCCCGGCGATAGCGTGCGCTTTGTGCCGCAGCAGGAGGGCGTATGTTAAAAATTCTCCGTGCGGGCATGATGACCTCGCTGCAAGACCACGGCCGCACCGGCTTCCGCCAATACGGTATCAGCGTAGGCGGCGCGCTCGATCAACCGGCAATGCGCACCGCCAACATGTTGGTGGGCAACCCCGAGCAGAGCGCGGTGCTGGAAATCGTGCTGGGACAATTTAAAGCGCAGTTTACCCGCGATGGCTGGTTTGCGTTGGCTGGCGCGGGCTGTAATGCCGATCTGGATGGCAAACCGGTCTGGACCGGCTGGCGTCTGCCGGTAAAAAAAGGGCAGGTGCTGACGCTGGCAACGCCAACGCGTGGTATGCGCAGTTATCTGGCGGTCAACGGTGGTTTTGCCGTACCAGAAATGCTTGGTTCGGTGAGTACCGATCTCAAGGCGGCGTTTGGTGGCTGGCAGGGACGTAAACTGCAGGATGGCGACGAACTGCCGCTGGGTAAACCGACGCGCGACTTCAAAGATAAAGCCGGCGTGCGGCAGCTGCTGTGGGGCAACCGCATCCGCGCCTTAGCGGGCCCGGAATATAATGAGTTCTCGCGTGAAGCGCAGCAGGGTTTTTGGCGCAGTCCGTGGAAGCTCAGTCCGCAAAGTAACCGCATGGGCTATCGCCTGCAGGGGCGTCAACTGCATCGCGATGCAACGCGCGATTTGCTGTCGCACGGTTTAGTGCCTGGCGTGGTGCAGGTGCCGCCTAATGGTCAGCCGATTGTGTTGATGGCGGACGCACAAACTACCGGCGGCTATCCGCGCATTGCCTGCATCATCGAAGCCGATCTCTATCATCTGGCGCAAATTCGCCTCGGCGAACCGATTCACTTTATCCACTGCACGCTGGAAGATGCGATTCACGCCAAACAGCATCAACAACGTTCCTTCGACCAAATAGCCTGGGGATTGGCACATGAAGATTGATCTTAACGCCGATCTCGGCGAAGGCAGCGCCAGCGATCAGGAACTGCTGACGCTGGTGAGTTCAGCCAATATCGCCTGCGGCTTTCACGCCGGTGATGCGCAAACCATGCTGCAATCGGTGCGCTGGGCCAAAGCGTCTGGCGTGGCGATTGGTGCCCATCCAAGTTTCCCCGATCGGAAAAACTTTGGTCGTACCGCCATGCAGCTGCCGCCAGAAACCGTGTATGCGCAGATGATCTACCAGATTGGTGCGTTGAAAAGCATTGCGGAGAGCGAAGGCGAACGGGTGGTGCACGTCAAACCGCACGGCATGCTGTACAACCAGGCGGCGGGCGATCCGCAGTTGGCGGATGCCATTGCGCGCGCGGTGAAAGCCGTGGATGCCGGATTGATTCTGGTGGGATTGGCGGGCAGCGCGTCGATTGCGGCGGCGGCGCATCATGGTCTGCGCACCCGCGAAGAGGTGTTTGCCGATCGCGGCTATCTGGCGAGCGGGGCGCTAGTGCCACGCAGCCAGCCGCACGCGATGATTGAAGATGCCGACCAGGCGCTGGCGCAAACGCTGGCGATGGTACAGCAGCGTCAGGTGCAGAGCATCAGCGGAGAATGGGTCAAGGTTAACGCTGAAACCGTCTGTTTACATGGCGATGGCGCACATGCGCTGCAGTTTGCCCGCACGCTGCGCGCGGCGTTTGCGACCAATCAGATTGCGGTCACCAGCGCATAACGTTTTTACTCATTGCCCGGCATCACGCCGGGCTTTGTCTTTTCACATAAGGGAACAACATGGATAACGTGGTAAACCTCTGGCCGCTGTTGGGTATCGCCGCCATCATTCTGGGTTTTGTGCTGCGCTTTAACCCGGTGCTGGTGGTAATTGTGGCGGGCTTCGTCACCGGGCTGGCGGCACATCTGCCGCTGGCAGACATTCTGGAAAAACTCGGCTCGGGCTTCCTCAATACGCGTAACCTGCCGCTGATTCTGCTGCTGCCGCTGGCGGTTATCGGCCTGCTGGAGCGTCATGGTCTGAAAGAGCGCGCGCAAAGCTGGATCGCGCAGATCAAAACCGCCACCGCAGGACGCTTACTGATCGTTTACCTGTTTGTGCGTGAAGCCACCGCCGCGCTGGGCTTAACCAGCCTCGGCGGCCATCCACAAATGGTGCGTCCGCTGCTGGCGCCAATGGCTGAAGGCGCTACCGAAAACCGCTACGGTGACGTCCCACCAGACGTGCGCCATCGTCTGCGCGCCATGTCTGCGGCGACCGATAACATCGGTCTGTTCTTCGGCGAGGATATCTTCGTTGCCTTTGGCGCGATTATCTTCATGCATAACTTTATGCAGGAATCTGCCGGTATCAGCACCGAACCGCTGCATATCGCGTTGTGGGGCATTCCGACCGCCCTTTGTGCTTTCCTCATTCACTCTGCTCGTCTGGTGCGCCTTGATCGCCAGCTGTCGCGTGAATTGGGCGCGTTGAACCAGCAGGCGCTGAACGCTAAAGGAGGGAAGTAATGTTCCAGCAACAATATTTGATGTGGCTGGCAGGCGTGATCCTGCTGGTGGTTGCCGTGCTTTCCTGGCGTGACAGCGCTAACCCGCGTCGTTTTACCACCGGCCTGTTCTGGGCGCTGTATGGTCTGATTTTCCTGATTGGTGATGGTGCCTATCAGCTGATGGGACAATGGGCGGGCGATGCCGAACTGGGCCGCCGCTGGTTGCATATCGGCGTGGGCGTGGCCGTGGTGTTAATGGCGCTGATTGCCGGTTTCGGTGGCGTGCGTCTGGGGCGTTATCATCAACGTAGCGATGAGCAGAAGCAGGAGAGCGCTAAACGCCTGCATAACAAACTGTTCCTGCCAGCGCTGGCGATTCCGCTGGTAACGGTGATTGGCGTGCTGGCGTTTAACCATATTCCCGGTTTGCAGGACAGCGTGTTTGGTCCAGGTAATCACTCCACATTGGTGACGCTATTCTCCATGATGATTGGTTGCCTGCTGGGCTGGCTGATCGCGTTGAAAATTACCCATGAAAAGCCGTTGCAGTCGATGCAGGAAACCCGTCGCCTGCTGGATGCGGTGGGTTGGGCGTTTATCCTGCCGCAGATTCTGGCCACGCTTGGCCTGCTATTCACCAGCGCCGGTGTCGGCACGGCGATTTCGCATCTCACCGAGCAGTATCTGGCGGTGGATAATCGCCTGATTGCCGTCGCGGTCTATGCGGTAGGTATGGCTTTGCTGACCATGGTGATGGGCAATGCGTTCGCTGCCTTCCCGATTGTGACCGCCGGCATTGGTATTCCGATTCTGGTGCTGCAACACGGCGGCAATCCGGCGGTCATGGCGGCGATTGGTATGTTCTCCGGCTATTGCGGCACGCTGATGACGCCGATGGCGGCCAACTTCAACATCGTGCCCGCGCGCCTGCTGGAGCTGCCGGACCGCAACGCGGTGATCAAAGCTCAGGTGCCAACCGGTGTGCTACTGTTGGTAGTGAATATTTTCCTGCTCTACTTCCTGATGTTCTTGTGAGGTTGCAATGAAAACGGTGTTAATGACGGCGTTTGAGCCTTTTGGTGGCGAAACCATCAACCCTTCGTGGGAAGCAGTGCGTACCTTCGACGGCAAAGAGATCGCCGGTGCGCGCATTGTGGTACGCCAGCTGCCGGTGGTGTTTGCCACCTGCGGTGAAGTGCTGACGCGCGCGCTGGACGAGATTCAACCCGATCGCGTGCTGTGCGTCGGGCAAGCTGGCGGTCGCGCTGACATCACGGTTGAACGTGTCGCGATCAACGTGGATGACGCCCGTATTCCGGATAACAACCAGCAGCAACCGATCGATCAGCCGATTGAGGCGGATGGCCCGGCGGCCTATTTCTCCACGCTGCCGATCAAAGCGATGGTTGCCGCGCTGCGTGAAGTAGGCGTACCGGCTTCGGTATCGCAAACGGCCGGCACCTTCACCTGTAATCACGTCATGTACAGCCTGCTGCACTGGATTCACACCACCAACAGCAAGGCGCGCGGCGGTTTTATCCACATCCCGTATATGCCGGAGCAAGCGGTGCATCATCCGGGTGTGGCCAGTATGGCCACTTCCAGTGTGATTAAGGCGCTGGAAACCTCGCTGCAGGTGATCCTGAGTACCGAAAATGATATCCGCGTCGTCGGTGGCGCCACGCATTAACAGGAGTTTTTATGCCTGAGGGACCGGAGATCCGCCGCGCGGCGGATCAACTGGCAGAGGCGATGGTCGGCAAACCACTTACCGATGTGTGGTTTGCCTTTCCACAGCTGAAAACCTACGAACCGGCGCTGATGGATGCCACCATCAACGCCTTTGAAACACGCGGTAAAGCGCTGCTCACCCACTTCTCCAACGGGCTAACGCTCTACAGCCACAATCAGCTGTACGGCGTGTGGCGCGTGGTGCCAACCGGCACGCAGCCGAATACCACGCGCCAGCTGCGCGTACGGCTCGCTACCGCAGATAAAACCATTTTGCTGTATAGCGCGTCGGATATTGAGCTGCTCAATGCTGATACCTTAGCGGCGCATCCGTTTTTGCAACGGGTAGGCCCGGATGTGCTGGATGCCAGTTTAACGGTGGAGGAGGTGCGCGAGCGTTTGCTGTCGCCGCGTTTTCGCCGTCGCCAGTTCAGCGGCTTGTTACTCGACCAGGCCTTTTTAGCCGGCCTCGGCAACTATCTGCGCGTGGAGATTTTGTGGCACGCCGGATTGCTGGCGTCGCATCGGGCGCAGGATCTCAGCGAGCAGCAGCTGACGGCATTAAGTGAAGCGATGTTGGCGGTGCCGCGTTTGTCGTATCAGATGCGTGGCAGCATGAAGAAATATCACGAAGAGGCAGCGTTTCGCTTCGAGGTGTTTCATCGGCAGGGCAAAAAATGTCGGCGGTGTGGCGCGGCTATAGAAAAGGGCGTGCTGTCATCGCGGCCGTTTTATTGGTGTCCGGGATGCCAGTTGTAGCGCAATAAAAAAGGCGGCCAGATGGCCGCCTTTCTCTTATTTATCCAGCGCCGAGGTGAATGGACGCTCGGTGTAACCGGTATACAGCTGACGCGGACGGGCGATTTTCATGCCTTCGTCATGCATCTCTTTCCAGTGTGCAATCCAACCCACGGTACGCGCCATCGCGAAGATCACGGTAAACATGGAAGACGGAATGCCCATCGCTTTCAGAATGATGCCTGAATAGAAATCGACGTTTGGATAGAGTTTACGCTCGATGAAGTACGGGTCGTTCAGCGCGATGTGTTCCAGCTCCATCGCCACTTCCAGTAGATCATCTTTCATGCCCAGTTCGTTCAGCACTTCGTGACAGGTGTCGCGCATCACGGTGGCACGGGGATCGTAGTTTTTATACACGCGGTGGCCGAAGCCCATCAGACGGAACGAATCGTTCTTATCTTTCGCACGTTTAACAAACTCAGGGATATGATCAACGGTGCTGATCTCTTCCAGCATACGCAGTGTCGCTTCGTTAGCACCACCGTGCGCCGGTCCCCACAGTGAAGCGATACCGGCGGCGATACAGGCAAACGGGTTTGCGCCTGAGGATCCTGCGGTACGCACGGTAGAGGTTGAAGCATTCTGCTCATGGTCGGCGTGCAGAATCAGAATACGGTCCATCGCGCGTTCCAGTACTGGATTCACTTTGTACTCTTCGCACGGCGTGGCGAACATCATGTGCAGGAAGTTACCGGCATAAGAGAGGTCGTTACGCGGATACACAAACGGCTGGCCAATCGAGTACTTGTAGCACATCGCTGCCATGGTCGGCATTTTCGACAGCAGGCGGAACGCTGCGATTTCACGGTGACGTTCAATGTTGACGTCTAAAGAGTCGTGATAAAACGCTGCCAGCGCACCGGTCACACCACACATTACTGCCATTGGATGCGAATCGCGGCGGAAGCCGTGGAACAGTCGGGTGATTTGCTCGTGAATCATGGTGTGGCGGGTAACGGTGGTGCGGAACTCTTCAAACTGGGCTTGGGTCGGGGCTTCGCCATTCAGCAGGATGTAACACACTTCAAGATAGTTAGAGTGGGTTGCCAGCTGATCAATCGGGAAACCGCGGTGTAACAGAATACCTTCGTCACCATCAATAAAGGTGATTTTAGACTCGCAGGACGCCGTAGAGGTGAAGCCGGGATCGAAGGTGAACAGGCCTTGTGAGCCAAGGGCGCGGACATCAACAACATCTTGTCCCAGCGTGCCTTGCATCACGTCCAGTTCAACAGAAGTATTATCTTGTAGGGTTAGCGTCACTTTTTTATCTGTCATTATTTCGTCTCCATAGCGCCTTTAAGGTAAGGATCTTAGACACCAGAATAGCCATGTTGTTACGTAAAACCACAATCTTCACAGCATCACTCTGCGGTAACGTTGGTCGTGCAGGGTTACAGAGTGAATGCTGAGCTGGGCCATTCGGTGGCATCGGGGCATGACATGCTGCACATCGAGGATGTTAAAGTTCCTGTCACGACATAACTTCTTGGTAACCAATAACCTGATGCTTTATATAACTTGTATTGGCAATGTTACATAACTTGAGCTTAGGGGAAAGTGTATCCCCATAACTTTTGTGCATCATAGGGCTTTAATGCGATTGTTTGTAACTGAAATGTTGATTCTTTGTCAAATCAGATAATTAAAAATGTATAAATTGTGAAATTCGTGAAGGTGATCACTGTTCAGCCTAAATGTGACCAAAGAGATTGTAGGGGAATTGTAATCAGAATGTGATCCTCCTATACTGCGGCCAGGTCTCCGGAACACCCTGACACCAGGAGCCACCCAGCGTTTTACCCGCTTTATTTAACACTGGATGTTGCTATTTTGGTGGCGGTTGCAGTCTGAACACACGCTGTGTCTCTGATGCAACTCAGGACCGGAGGAAGCAAAATAAAAAAGAGCTGTGTGGGCAAAACCGTGAAAAAACAAAGACCTGTTAACTTGGATCTCTCGACGATCCGGTTTCCCGTTACTGCAATATCGTCCATTCTCCACCGCGTCTCCGGCGTGATTACCTTTGTCGCTCTCGGAATTCTGCTCTGGTTACTGGGTCTCTCCCTCTCTTCTCCTGAAGGCTTCCTGCAAGCGGCATCCATCATGGATAGCTTCTTCGCCAAATTCATCATGTGGGGCATTTTAACTGCGCTGGCTTATCACGTCGTGGGCGGTATTCGTCATATGTTGGCTGATTTTGGCTTTATGGAAGAAACCCTGCAGGTGGGAACCCGTTCCGCGCAAGCGGCTTTTGTTATCACTGTCGTGCTCTCAATTTTGGCTGGAGTCCTCGTATGGTAAGCAATGCTTCTGCATTAGGACGCAACGGTATCCATGACTGGCTGTTACTGCGTGCTGCTGCAATCTTAATGACGCTTTACATCATCTACATCCTCGGTTTTGTCGTGATGACAGGCACGCTGACGTATGACGTCTGGCATGGCTTCTTCTCATCCGCCTTCACGAAAGTGTTCACCATGTTGACGCTGTTCTCGATTCTCATCCACGGTTGGATTGGAATGTGGCAGGTGCTGACTGACTACGTGAAACCGGTAGCAACCCGTTTGCTGCTGCAGTTTGTGATTGTGGTTGCGCTGCTGTCGTACGCAATTTATGGATTTGTTGTGGTGTGGGGTGTGTAAATGAGTTTGCCAGTCAGAGAATTTGATGCCGTGGTGATCGGCGCGGGTGGCGCAGGTATGCGTGCCGCCTTGCAAATCTCCCAATCGGGCCAGACTTGTGCCCTGTTATCCAAAGTTTTCCCAACCCGTTCCCATACCGTATCGGCGCAGGGCGGTATCACCGTTGCGCTGGGTAACACCCATGACGATAACTGGGAATGGCACATGTACGATACCGTCAAAGGTTCCGACTTTATCGGCGACCAGGACGCGATCGAATATATGTGTCATGTCGGTCCAGAAGCGATTCTGGAACTGGAACATATGGGATTGCCTTTCTCCCGTCTTGATGACGGCCGCGTTTATCAGCGTCCGTTTGGTGGTCAGTCGAAGAATTTCGGCGGTGAGCAGGCGGCGCGTACCGCGGCGGCTGCTGACCGTACCGGCCACGCCTTGCTGCATACGCTGTATCAGCAGAACCTGAAGAACAAAACCACCATCTTCTCCGAATGGTATGCGCTGGATCTGGTGAAAAACGAGGACGGTGCGATTGTCGGCTGTACGGCTATCTGCATGGAAACCGGCGAAACCGTCTATTTCAAAGCCAAGGCCACCATTCTGGCGACCGGCGGCGCGGGCCGTATTTACCAGTCCACCACTAATGCTCACATCAACACCGGTGACGGCGTTGGTATGGCGCTGCGCGCAGGCGTGCCGGTGCAGGATATGGAAATGTGGCAGTTCCACCCAACCGGTATTGCCGGTGCGGGCGTGCTGGTGACCGAAGGTTGCCGTGGTGAAGGTGGTTATCTGCTGAATAAGCACGGTGAACGTTTCATGGAACGTTACGCGCCAAACGCCAAAGATCTGGCGGGTCGTGATGTGGTTGCACGTTCAATGATGGTGGAAATCCGTGAAGGTCGCGGTTGCGATGGCCCTTGGGGTCCGCACATTAAACTGAAGCTCGACCATCTCGGTGCCGATGTACTGGAATCGCGACTGCCAGGCATCCTTGAGCTGTCGCGCAC
Source organism: Pantoea trifolii (assembly GCF_024506435.1). Taxonomy (NCBI): domain Bacteria; kingdom Pseudomonadati; phylum Pseudomonadota; class Gammaproteobacteria; order Enterobacterales; family Erwiniaceae; genus Pantoea; species Pantoea trifolii. Next base: position 1,271,559 of record NZ_JANIET010000001.1, read on the forward strand.
TTTTGCGCACGTTGACCCCATTAAAGAACCGATTCCAGTGATCCCAACCTGCCACTACATGATGGGCGGCGTGCCGACCAAAGTGACCGGTCAGGCGCTGCGCGTGAACGAGCAGGGCCAGGATGAGGTGATTCCAGGTCTGTTCGCTGTCGGCGAAATCGCCTGCGTATCGGTACACGGCGCAAACCGCCTCGGCGGCAACTCGCTGCTCGATCTGGTGGTGTTCGGCCGCGCAGCCGGTGTGCATCTGCTGGAGTGTATTGAAGAGCAGGGCGAACTGCGTGAAGCCACGCAGGAAAATCTTGATGAAGCGATGGCGCGATTTAACCGTTGGGAAAATAACACCACTGGTGAAGATCCGGTCGAAATCCGTAAAGCGCTGCAGCGCTGCATGCAGAACAACTTCTCGGTATTCCGCGATGGCGATGCGATGCGTGAAGGTCTGGAAGAGCTGAAAGTGATTCGTGAGCGATTGAAATCGGCGCGTCTGGATGACCGTTCGCCGGACTTCAACACCCAGCGTATCGAGTGCCTTGAGCTGGATAACCTGATGGAAACCGCTTACGCCACCGCTGTCGCCGCCAACTTCCGTACCGAAAGCCGTGGCGCGCATAGCCGCTTCGACTTCCCGGATCGCGATGATGAAAACTGGCTGTGCCACAGTCTCTATGTTCCGCAGACGGAAAGCATGACGCGCCGTGAGGTGAACATGCAACCGAAACTGCGTGCGGCCTTCCCGCCAAAAGCGCGTACCTACTAATTGCGGAGATCATCATGAGACTCGAATTTTCTATTTATCGTTACAATCCGGAAGTCGACGACAAACCGCGTATGCAGGAATACACGCTGGAGTCGGAAGATGGTCGCGACATGATGCTGTTGGATGCGCTGATCCGTCTGAAAGAGAAAGACCCAACGCTGGCTTTCCGTCGCTCATGCCGTGAAGGCGTGTGCGGTTCAGATGGTCTGAACATGAACGGTAAAAACGGTCTGGCATGTATCACGCCGGTCTCTGCGCTGGGTAACGGCACGAAGAAAATTGTTATCCGTCCACTGCCTGGTTTACCGGTGATCCGCGACCTCGTGGTAGACATGGGACAATTCTATGCACAGTATGAGAAGATTAAGCCTTTCCTGTTGAATAATGGGGAAAATCCTCCGGCGCGCGAGCATTTACAGAGCCCAGCCGAGCGTGAGCATCTGGACGGTTTGTACGAGTGTATTCTCTGCGCCTGCTGCTCAACGTCGTGCCCGTCGTTCTGGTGGAATCCGGACAAGTTTGTCGGTCCGGCTGGCCTGCTGGCCGCTTACCGTTTCCTGATCGACAGCCGCGACACGGAAACCAATGCGCGTCTCGACAATCTCAATGATGCTTTCAGTGTTTTCCGCTGTCACAGCATCATGAACTGTGTGAGCGTGTGCCCGAAAGGCCTAAACCCAACGCGCGCCATCGGCCATATTAAGTCGATGCTGCTGCAACGCGGGGCGTAACAAAAGTCACTGTCCGGGAACCCAGGTTCCCGGATGTTTACGGAAGCCTCTATAAGCGCGGTGCTGACCACGCTTATAAAGGTTCCCTTACGAGCCAGGCGCCGGTAGCGCACAGGTTCGTATCGCTGAACTCACTACGGCAAGCCGCGTAAGCGGTAAAAAATGAAACCTCATAAAAAGCAGATTAATGCTTAAGGGATCACAATGCAGAACAGCGCGATGAAACCCTGGCTGGACTCCTCCTGGCTGGCCGGCGCGAACCAATCTTACATAGAGCAACTCTATGAGGATTTCCTGACCGATCCTGACTCAGTTGATGACATGTGGCGCGAGCTGTTCCAACAGCTGCCGGGCACTGGCGTGAAACCTGAGCAATTTCACTCCACCACGCGTGATTACTTCCGCCGCCTGGCTAAAGACGCCACGCGTTACACATCAACCGTGACCGATCCGGCAACCAACTCCAAACAGGTTAAAGTGCTGCAGCTGATTAATGCGTTCCGCTTCCGCGGCCATCAGCATGCCAACCTCGATCCGCTTGGCCTGTGGAAACAGGACAGGGTAGCCGACCTCGATCCGGCTTATCACGATCTGACCGACGCCGATTTTCAGGAAAGCTTTAACGTAGGTTCTTTTGCTATCGGCAAAGAGACTATGAGGCTGGCCGATCTGTTTGCGGCGCTGCAGCAGACTTACTGTGGCTCGATTGGTGCAGAGTACATGCACATCAACAACACCGATGAGAAGCGCTGGATTCAGCAGCGTCTGGAATCGGTGGTGGGCCATGCGTCTTTCAGCAGCGACGAGAAAAAAGGTTTCCTGAAAGAGCTGACCGCGGCAGAAGGCCTGGAAAAATATCTGGGCGCGAAATTCCCGGGTGCGAAGCGCTTCTCGCTGGAAGGCGGTGATGCGCTGGTGCCCATGCTGCGCGAGATGATTCGTCACGCCGGCAAGAGCGGTACGCGCGAAGTGGTGCTGGGTATGGCGCACCGCGGTCGTCTCAACGTACTGATCAACGTATTAGGTAAGAAGCCGCAGGATCTGTTTGACGAATTCTCCGGCAAGCACAAAGAACACCTCGGCACCGGCGATGTGAAATACCACATGGGCTTCTCGTCTGACGTCGAAACCGAAGGCGGCCTGGTGCATCTGGCGCTGGCGTTCAACCCGTCGCATCTGGAAATCGTGAGCCCGGTAGTGATGGGTTCGGTGCGTGCGCGTCTGGATCGTCTGGCTGAGCCAAGCAGCAACAAAGTTCTGCCAATCACCATTCACGGTGATGCTGCCGTTATCGGCCAGGGCGTGGTGCAGGAAACCCTGAACATGTCCCAGGCGCGTGGTTACGAAGTGGGCGGTACCGTTCGCATCGTGATTAACAACCAGGTTGGTTTCACCACCTCCAACCCGAAAGATGCGCGTTCTACGCCGTACTGCACTGATATCGGCAAGATGGTGCTGGCACCGATTTTCCACGTTAACGCGGACGATCCAGAAGCGGTGGCGTTTGTGACTCGCCTGGCGCTGGATTATCGCAACACCTTTAAACGTGATGTGTTCATCGATCTGGTGTGCTACCGCCGTCACGGCCACAACGAAGCCGACGAGCCAAGCGCAACTCAGCCGTTGATGTACCAGAAAATCAAAAAGCATCCAACGCCGCGTAAAATCTACGCCGATCAGCTGGAAAGCGAAGGTGTTGCGACCACCGAAGATGCCACCGAGATGGTTAACCTGTACCGCGACGCGCTGGATGAAGGCGAATGCGTGGTGCCGGAATGGCGTCCGATGAGCCTGCATTCGTTCACCTGGTCGCCATATCTGAACCACGAGTGGGACGAAAGCTACCCGGCAACCGTGGAACTGAAACGCCTGCAGGAACTGGCGCGCCGCATCAGCAGCGTACCGGAATCGGTAGAAGTGCAGTCTCGCGTGGCCAAGATCTACAACGATCGCAAAGAGATGGCCGAAGGTAACAAAGCGTTCGATTGGGGCGGTGCAGAAAACCTCGCCTACGCCACGCTGGTTGACGAAGGGATTCCGGTGCGTCTTTCCGGTGAAGATACCGGTCGCGGTACCTTCTTCCACCGTCATGCGGTGATCCACAACCAGTCCAACGGCTCAACCTACACGCCGCTGCACCATGTCCATAACGGTCAAGGTCAGTTCAAAGTGTGGGATTCCGTGCTGTCTGAAGAAGCGGTACTGGCCTTCGAATACGGTTACGCCACCGCAGAACCGCGCGTGCTGACCATTTGGGAAGCACAGTTCGGCGATTTCGCCAACGGCGCACAGGTAGTGATCGACCAGTTCATCAGCTCCGGCGAGCAGAAATGGGGCCGTATGTGTGGCTTGGTCATGTTGCTGCCGCACGGTTATGAAGGTCAGGGTCCTGAGCACTCCTCAGCGCGTCTGGAGCGTTATCTGCAACTCTGTGCTGAACAGAACATGCAGGTGTGCGTGCCTTCAACCCCAGCGCAGGTTTACCACATGCTGCGTCGTCAGGCGCTGCGCGGTATGCGCCGTCCGCTGATCGTCATGTCACCAAAATCACTGCTGCGTCATCCACTGGCGATTTCCAGCCTGGAAGAGTTGGCCACCGGCAGCTTCCAGCCGGCGATTGGTGAGATCGACGATCTCGATCCGCAGCAGGTTAAACGCGTCGTACTGTGTTCGGGCAAAGTTTATTACGATCTGCTGGAGCAGCGTCGTAAAAACGAGCAGACCGACGTGGCTATCGTGCGTATCGAACAACTCTATCCGTTCCCGCACAAAGTCGTGCAGGACGTATTGAAAAACTATGCTCATGTGCAGGATTTCGTGTGGTGTCAGGAAGAGCCGCTGAATCAGGGCGCATGGTATTGCAGTCAGCATCATTTCCGCGAAGTGGTTCCATTTGGTGCGTCACTGCGTTATGCAGGCCGTCCGGCTTCTGCTTCACCGGCCGTGGGCTACATGTCCGTACATCAAAAACAGCAGCAAGACCTGGTTAATGACGCGCTGAACCTTGGTTAATAAAAAGGAAAGAAAATGAGTAGCGTAGAAATTCTCGTTCCCGATTTGCCTGAATCCGTAGCGGACGCAACGGTTGCAACCTGGCACAAAAAACCTGGCGACTCCGTGAGCCGCGATGAAGTACTGGTAGAGATTGAAACTGACAAAGTGGTGCTGGAAGTGCCTGCTTCAGCGGACGGCATTCTGGAAGCCGTGCTGGAAGAGGAAGGCGCTACCGTCACTTCTCGTCAGATTCTGGGCCGTCTGAAAGAGGGCAACAGCGGCGGGAAAGAGACTGCGGCAAAAGCGGAAAGCAAAGAGTCTACACCAGCACAGCGTCAGACCGCTTCTCTGGAAGAAGAGAGCAACGATGCGCTCAGCCCAGCGGTTCGCCGTCTGATTGCTGAAAACAACCTCGATGCCAGCCAGATCAAAGGCACCGGCGTTGGCGGCCGTCTGACGCGTGAAGATGTGGAAAAACATCTGGCGAAGAAAGCCGACAGTGGCAAAGCCGCACCAGCGCCAGCCGCTGCTGCTGCACCGCAGGCCGCTGTGGCTAACCGCAGCGAAAAACGCGTACCGATGACACGTCTGCGTAAGCGTGTTGCCGAGCGTCTGCTGGAAGCGAAAAACAGCACCGCGATGTTGACCACGTTCAACGAAATCAACATGAAGCCAATCATGGACCTGCGCAAGCAGTACGGCGATGCGTTCGAGAAGCGTCATGGCGTGCGTCTGGGCTTCATGTCCTTCTACATCAAAGCGGTGGTTGAAGCGCTGAAACGCTTCCCGGAAGTGAACGCGTCCATTGATGGCGAAGATGTGGTTTACCACAACTATTTCGATGTGAGCATTGCGGTTTCTACTCCGCGTGGTCTGGTAACGCCAGTGCTGAAAGATGTTGATGCGCTGAGCATGGCCGACATTGAGAAGAAAATTAAAGAGCTGGCGGTGAAAGGCCGTGACGGCAAGTTGACGGTTGAAGAGCTGACCGGCGGTAACTTCACCATCACCAACGGTGGTGTGTTTGGTTCGCTGATGTCGACACCAATTATCAACCCACCGCAGAGCGCGATTCTGGGCATGCACGCCATCAAAGAGCGCCCAATGGCGGTCAATGGTCAGGTTGTGATTCTGCCAATGATGTATCTGGCGCTCTCTTACGATCACCGTTTGATTGATGGTCGTGAATCCGTTGGCTATCTGGTCGCGGTGAAAGAGATGCTGGAAGATCCAGCTCGCCTGCTGCTGGACGTCTAATTTCGCCGGGCGCGCGGTGTGAAGGCGCGCCCAAACTCATACCTGAATGGATAGAACATCATGAATTTACATGAATACCAGGCGAAGCAGCTGTTTGCACGCTATGGCATGCCAGCACCGACAGGCTACGCCTGCACCACGCCACGTGAAGCCGAAGAAGCCGCGTCTAAAATCGGCGCAGGCCCGTGGGTGGTGAAATGTCAGGTTCATGCCGGTGGCCGCGGTAAAGCGGGTGGCGTGAAAGTGGTTAACAGCAAAGAAGACATTCGTGCTTTTGCTGAGCATTGGCTGGGCAAGCGTCTGGTGACCTATCAAACGGATGCGCACGGTCAGCCGGTAAACCAGATTCTGGTTGAAGCCGCGACTGATATCGATCAGGAGCTGTATCTGGGTGCGGTGGTTGACCGTGCGACTCGTCGCGTGATCTTCATGGCCTCGACGGAAGGCGGTGTTGAGATTGAGAAAGTGGCAGAAGAAACGCCACACTTGATCCACAAGATGGCACTGGATCCATTAGCGGGTCCACAGCCGTATCAGGGCCGCGAGTTGGCGTTCAAACTCGGCCTGACCGGTAAGCAAGTTAGCCAGTTCACCAAAATCTTTATGGGTCTGGCGACCATGTTCCTTGAGCGCGATCTGGCGATGGTTGAGATCAACCCGCTGGTGATCACCAAGCAGGGCGACCTGATCTGCCTCGACGGCAAACTGGGTGCAGACGGTAACGCACTGTTCCGTCAACCGGAACTGCGTGAAATGCGCGATCCGAGCCAGGAAGATCCCCGTGAAGCACACGCTACGCAGTGGGAACTGAACTACGTTGCGCTGGATGGCAACATCGGCTGTATGGTGAACGGCGCCGGTCTGGCAATGGGCACCATGGACATCGTGAAACACCACGGTGGTGAGCCAGCAAACTTCCTGGACGTTGGCGGCGGCGCAACCAAAGAGCGCGTAACCGAAGCCTTCAAAATCATCCTGTCTGACGATGCGGTAAAAGCCGTGTTCGTTAACATCTTCGGCGGCATCGTGCGTTGCGACCTGATCGCAGACGGCATCATCGGTGCAGTGGCAGAAGTGGGTGTAAACGTGCCAGTTGTGGTACGTCTGGAAGGTAACAACGCCGAGCTGGGCGCTAAGAAACTGGCGGACAGCGGTCTGAACATCATTGCAGCAACCAGCCTGACAGACGCTGCACAGCGTGTTGTAGCTGCAGCGGAGGGTAAATAATGTCCATTTTGATCGACAAAAACACCAAAGTCATTTGCCAGGGTTTCACCGGTGGTCAAGGGACGTTCCACTCTGAGCAGGCGCTGGCCTATGGTACGCAGCTGGTTGGCGGTGTCACGCCAGGCAAAGGCGGCACCACGCATCTCGGCCTGCCGGTGTTCAACACCGTGCGTGAAGCAGTAGAAGCGACTGGCGCAACCGCCACGGTTATCTACGTTCCAGCGCCGTTCTGCAAAGACGGTATTCTGGAAGCGATCGATGCGGGTATCAAACTGATCATCACCATCACCGAAGGTATCCCAACGCTGGATATGCTGACCGTGAAAGTGAAGCTGGATGAAGCTGGCGTACGCATGATCGGCCCGAATTGCCCAGGCGTGATCACCCCAGGCGAATGTAAGATCGGTATCATGCCGGGCCACATTCACCAGCCAGGCCGCGTCGGTATCGTATCGCGTTCAGGTACGCTGACTTATGAAGCCGTTAAGCAGACCACTGACATCGGCTACGGCCAGTCTACCTGCGTGGGTATCGGTGGCGACCCGATCCCAGGCTCTAACTTCATCGACATCCTGAAACTGTTCCAGGAAGATCCACAGACCGAAGCGATCGTGATGATCGGTGAGATCGGTGGTAGTGCGGAAGAAGAAGCAGCAGCCTACATCAAAGCACACGTGACCAAGCCGGTTGTCGGCTACATCGCGGGTGTGACTGCACCGAAAGGCAAACGTATGGGCCACGCAGGCGCCATTATTGCCGGTGGTAAAGGTACTGCTGATGAGAAATTTGCTGCGCTGGAAGCGGCTGGTGTGAAAACCGTACGCAGCCTGGCAGACATTGGTGACGCGGTTAAAGCGGTTCTGCCAATCAAATAAGCCAGTATTGACGGATATTGAAAAGCCACCTTCGGGTGGCTTTTTTTTGGGTAATAACCCGCCGAAAACAGGGGCAAAAAGCGCAACGGTTTCAAGAACAGCGGCTATGCTTACTCTGTCCTCAGGGTAAAGAAGGGAAAAATCACTGGATCTTCTTCAAACAATTGGCGCACGACTTTCCAGAACGAGGTTAAATAATTGTGGAAAAGGTAATTATATTCTTAATTATAAGGCGATGTTTTGACATCTAATTAACAACCACACTAACACTACATATCTGGAAATTTATAGTCTTAATCCAGATCAATAAATAGCGTGTTATAGGAAACTTTACCGCTAGCAAAACAGCGACTAACCGGTATAAATTGCGCTGCATCAATTCAGTCTTCGTCATAATTTTTCGGGAGTTTGTGCCAGGCGTTGTTATATCAATTCTGCCGCCTCCTCATTCCACTCCTGCTTAAAATTGACTGAAAGGATCGGTTTTTAAGGGAATTTTATCACTGTTACTCGCCATCTTCGGGCAACAGCTTTCTCTGTTCTATCAGTAACAAAACTGGAATCAATAATCAGTCGTTCCTGAATCTTATTCTGCGCGTCAATGTCTGTTGTTTGCCGTTGTCATCCGCAGGGGAAGTTCATGCGAGGAGCAAGGAGTCATCATGTTAGATATTGTCGAGCTGTCGCGTTTACAGTTTGCCCTGACGGCGATGTACCATTTCCTGTTCGTGCCATTAACGCTGGGTATGGCGTTTTTATTGGCGATCATGGAAACCGTATATGTCCTGACGGGGAAACAAATTTATAAAGATATGACTAAGTTCTGGGGCAAGTTGTTTGGTATCAACTTTGCGCTTGGCGTGGCTACCGGCCTGACCATGGAATTCCAGTTCGGTACCAACTGGTCATATTACTCACATTACGTCGGCGATATCTTCGGTGCGCCGCTCGCCATTGAAGGATTAATGGCGTTCTTCCTCGAATCCACCTTTGTTGGCCTGTTCTTCTTCGGCTGGGATCGTCTGGGCAAGGTGCAACACCTTGCTGTGACCTGGCTGGTGGCGCTCGGTTCCAATATGTCCGCGCTGTGGATTCTGGTGGCGAACGGCTGGATGCAAAACCCGATTGCTTCCGAGTTCAATTTTGAAACCATGCGTATGGAGATGCTGAGCTTCTCCGAGCTGGTGCTAAACCCGGTTGCGCAGGTGAAGTTTGTGCATACCGTGGCCGCTGGCTACACCACAGGTGCAATGTTCATCCTGGGTATCAGCGCATGGTATCTGCTGAAAGGGCGCGATATTGCTTTCGCTAAACGCTCTTTCGCTATCGCAGCCAGCTTCGGTATGGCGGCGATTTTGTCGGTGATCGTGCTGGGTGACGAATCTGGTTATGAAATCGGCGACGTGCAGAAAACCAAACTGGCGGCGATTGAAGCAGAATGGGAAACCCAACCGGCTCCAGCTGCGTTTACGCTGTTTGGTATTCCGGACCAGGAAACGCAGGAAAACAAATATGCGATTCAGATTCCGTATCTGCTCGGTTTGATCGCCACGCGTTCTGTTGATACGCCCGTGACCGGTTTGAAAGATCTGCTGGCGCAGCATGAAGTTCGTATTCGTAACGGCATGAAAGCCTACGCGCTGCTGAACGAACTGCGTGGTGGTAGTAAAGATCCTGCTGTGCGCAGCCAGTTTGAAGCCAGCAAAAAGGATCTGGGTTATGGCCTGCTGCTGAAGCGCTATACACCGGATGTGGCTAACGCCAGCGAAGAGCAGATTCAGAAAGCCACGAAAGACTCAATCCCACGCGTTGCACCGCTGTACTTCGCCTTCCGCATCATGGTGCTGGGCGGCGTGCTGATGCTGGGCATCATTGCACTCTCCTTCTGGAGCGTGATTCGTAACCGCATCGGTAAGTCGCGCTGGTTACTGAAAGCCGCGTTGTATGGCATTCCATTGCCATGGATTGCGATTGAAGCGGGTTGGTTCGTTGCCGAGTATGGTCGTCAGCCGTGGGCAATTGGTGAAGTGCTGCCAACCGCAGTCGCTAACTCCTCATTGACCGTCGGCGATCTGCTGTTCTCAATGACGCTGATTTGCGGTCTCTACACTTTGTTCCTCGTGGCGGAAATGTACCTGATGTTCAAGTTCGCGCGCCTCGGTCCAAGCAGCCTGAAAACCGGCCGCTATCATCATGAAACGCTGAAGACATCATCTCAGCCGGCGCGTGGATAAGGAGAGCGACCATGTTTGATTACGAAGTATTGCGCTTTGTCTGGTGGCTGCTGATTGGCGTGTTGCTGATTGGTTTTGCGGTCACCGATGGCTTTGATATGGGCGTCGGTATGCTGACCCGCATTCTCGGACGCACCGATACCGAACGTCGCATCATGATTAACAGCATTGCGCCGCACTGGGACGGCAACCAGGTTTGGCTGATCACCGCCGGTGGCGCGCTGTTCGCCGCCTGGCCAATGGTGTATGCGGCTGCGTTCTCCGGCTTCTATGTGGCAATGATTCTGGTGCTGGCTTCACTGTTCTTCCGTCCGGTGGGTTTTGATTACCGTTCGAAGATTGAAGATATGCGCTGGCGTGGCATGTGGGATTGGGGCATTTTCATCGGCAGCTTTGTCCCGCCGCTGGTAATTGGTGTGGCATTCGGCAACCTGCTGCAAGGCGTGCCGTTCCATGCTGACGAATATCTGCGCCTCTTCTATACCGGCAACTTCTTCCAGCTGCTGAATCCGTTTGGCTTGCTGGCCGGCGTGGTGAGTGTGGCGATGATTCTGACGCAGGGCGCAACTTATCTGCAGATGCGTACTGCCGGCGAGTTGCACGTTCGCAGCCGCAGCACCGCGCAAATCTCGGCGCTGGTGATGATGGTGTGCTTCATCCTTGCCGGTGTGTGGGTGAAATACGGTATTGACGGTTATGTGCTGAAGAGCGTTATCGATCATCACGCCGCATCCAACCCGTTGGGTAAAGATGTGGTGCGTGAGGCTGGCGCATGGATGGTGAACTTCGAGCAGATGCCAGTGTTGTGGCTGTTCCCGCTGTTGGGCGTTGTGTTACCGCTGCTGACCATTCTCTTTTCGCGTATCGAGAAGGGCGCTCTGGCGTTTATCTCTTCTTCACTGACGTTAGCGTGCGTGATCATGACGGCCGGGATTGCGATGTTCCCGTTCATCATGCCATCCAGCACTGTGCCAGGCATCAGCCTGACGATGTGGGATGCCACGTCTAGCCTGCTGACGCTGAAAGTGATGACCATTGCCGCCATCATCTTTGTACCGATTATCCTGGCGTACACCGCCTGGTGTTATTACAAGATGTTTGGTCGTATCACCAAAGAACACATTGAGAGCAATACGCACTCCCTGTACTGATTAAGGAGATTGAGCATGTGGTATTTTGCCTGGATTCTTGGCACCTTGCTGGCCTGTGCGTTCGGTGTGATTACGGCGCTGGCGCTGGAGCATGTTGAAGAGAGCAGCGCCAAGGACGAGCAAGTCTGATGCGCACACTGATTCAGACGCTGTATCGTCTGATGGACAAGGGCCCACTTCGGGCCCTTTCGCTAATCCTCGCGTTGTGGCTGGCAGGCTGTGTGATTTGGCAGCCAACGCGCTTTGCCGCGCGTACCAGTGATTTAGCGATATGGCATGGAATGCTGCTGATTTGGGCCGTTTGCACCGGCGTGATTCACGGCACCGGCTTCCGCCCGCAGCGCCTGCGCTGGCAAGCGCTGTTTTCTCCGCTGCCGGCAATGTTGGTGTTAATCGTGGGAATTTTCTGGTTCTACCATTAAGTCCAGGCTCAGAACTTAAAAACGCTGCATTTTCAGGCGCTGACGTGAGGTTTTGTCAGCGTCCGGTCAAGAAACATCCTATAAATCCTTCCAGTTGTTAACGTGTGATAATTATTTTCGCCTGGCTCTGGCGGACCATTCCCAAGCCGATCTCACTTGCGTATAGTAGCAACGTTTAAAATGAGACCGGGATGTAGAGTGAGTACTACGCTGTTTCGCTGGCCGGTTCGTGTCTATTACGAAGACACCGATGCCGGTGGTGTGGTTTACCACGCCAGTTATCTTGCTTTCTATGAACGAGCACGTACCGAAATGTTGCGCCAGCACCATTTCAATCAGCAGGTCCTGTTGGAAGAGCAGGTGGCTTTTGTGGTACGACGCATGACGATCGATTTTGTTGCGGCTGCACGTCTGGACGATCTTTTGGAAATTCAAACCGAAGTGACCTCAATGACGCGTGCTACGATGACGTTCTCGCAGCGTATCGTGAATGCAGAAGGCAAAGTGCTAAATGAAGCAGAAGTCCTGATTGCCTGCATCAACCCACATCTAATGAAGCCAATTGCGCTTCCCAAGTCTATTGTCGCGGAGTTTAAGCAGTGACTGACATGAATGTTCTTGATTTGTTCCTGAAGGCGAGCCTTCTGGTCAAACTTATCATGTTGATTTTGATCGGCTTTTCTATTGCCTCATGGGCGATCATTATTCAGCGTACGCGCATTTTGAATGCGGCGGGGCGCGAAGCCGAAGCCTTTGAAGATAAGTTCTGGTCGGGTATCGAGCTGTCACGCCTGTATCAGGAAAGCCAGGGACGCCGCGACGAATTGAGCGGATCTGAGCAAATTTTCTATTCGGGTTTCAAAGAGTTTGCGCGCTTGCACCGTGCTAACAACCATGCGCCGGAAGCGGTTGTAGAGGGCGCGAGCCGTGCGATGCGTATCTCCTTCAATCGCGAACTGGAAACGCTGGAAACTCACATTCCTTTCCTTGGCACCGTTGGCTCCATCAGCCCGTATATCGGTCTGTTTGGTACGGTGTGGGGGATCATGCACGCCTTTATCGCCCTCGGTGCGGTAAAACAGGCCACGCTGCAGATGGTTGCTCCGGGTATTGCCGAAGCGTTGATCGCGACCGCAATCGGTCTGTTTGCGGCCATTCCTGCCGTTATGGCGTACAACCGTCTGAACCAGCGCGTTAACAAGCTGGAACAGGGCTACGACAACTTCATGGAAGAGTTCACGGCTATCCTGCATCGTCAGGCTTTCTCCACCGAAAACACGAAGTAAGTCGAGGTTTACGATGGCCAGAACCCGTGGTCGCGGTAAACGCGACCTTAAGTCGGAAATCAACATTGTTCCACTGCTGGACGTGCTGTTGGTGTTGCTGCTCATCTTTATGGCAACCGCGCCGATTATTACCCAGAGCGTGGAAGTGGATCTGCCGGATGCGACAGATTCCAAAACCGTCTCAACTGATGATAATCCACCGGTGATTGTTGAAGTGTCTGGTGTTGGCCAGTACAGCCTGGTGGTGGATCACGATCGTATGACGCAGTTGCCGCCGGAGCAGGTGGTGAGCGAAGCGCAGCGCCGGATTGAAGCCAATCCGAAAACGGTCTTCCTGATCGGCGGTGCGAAAGACGTCCCTTACGACGAAATCATCAAGGCGCTGAACCTGTTACATCAGGCAGGCGTGAAATCTGTCGGTTTGATGACGCAGCCGATTTAAAGCGAACCGTTTTTGGGAACCGAGTGTGTCGAAGGCAACCGAGCAGAACGACAAGTTAAAACGCGCAATAATCGTTTCGGTGATTCTGCACATCGTGCTGATCGCCTTACTGATTTGGAGCTCGTTTAACGAAAAAATCGAATCCAGCGGTGGTGGCGGTGGCAGTGATATTGACGCAGTGATGGTCGATTCCGGCGCCGTGGTTGAACAGTATAACCGCCAGCAGAATCAGCAACGAGACAGCCAACGCGCCGAGCAGCAGCGTCAGAAACAGTCGCAGCAGCAGGCCGAAGAGTTACAGCAGAAACAAGCTGCTGAGCAGCAGCGCCTGAAAGAGATGGAAAAAGAGCGCTTGCAGGCCCAACAGGAAGCCAAAGAGCAGGCGAAGCAGCAGGCTGAGCAGCAGAAAGCCGCTGAAGCCGCCGCTAAGCAGGCGCAGGAACAGCAGAAAACTGCCGAAGCTGCCGCAGCGAAAGCCAAGGCCGATGCTAAAGCGGAAGCCGATGCGCAAGCAAAAGCGGCCGCCGACGCCAAAGCCAAAGCGGCAGAAGAAGCTAAGCAAGCCGCAGCTGACGCGAAGAAGAAAGCGGACGCGGAAGCCAAAGCTGCCGCTGCTGAAGCGGCCAAAGAGAAAGCGGCGCAGCAGGCAAAAGCGGCCGCAGAATCGAAAGCCAAAGCGGATGCTGAAGCCAAAGCTCAGGCTGCTGCCGATGCAAAGGCGAAAGCGGCTCAGGAAGCGAAAGAAGCTAAAGAGCAAGCGGCTGCTGAGGCGAAAGAAAAAGCCGCTGCAGAAGCGAAAGAAAAGGCTGCTGCCGAGGCGAAAGCCAAGGCCGATGCAGCTGCGAAGGCCAAAGCGGATGCAAAAGCGAAAGCCGCTGCTGATGCCAAAAAAGCCGCCGCGGAAGCTGCGAAGAACGCAAACGCCGTTGACGATCTGTTAGGTGGTTTGTCTTCTGGTAAGAATGCACCGAAAAGTGGTACTGCGTCGGGTGGCGCTGCAGGGCAGGGCAATCAGAAGAAAGCGGGTGCATCCGGCGCGGACATCAACAATTACCTGGGCCAGGTGGTTGGCGCAATTCAAAGCCGTTTCTACGATGCGGATTTGTATAAAGGTAAAGAGTGCAACCTGCGCATCAAGCTGGCACCGGATGGTTTACTGATTGATGTTAAATCGGAAGGCGGCGACCCAGCCTTGTGTCAGGCCGCTATCGCTGCCGCGAAGCAGGCGCGTATTCCAAAGCCGCCTTCGCAGGCGGTGTATGAAGTGTTTAAAAACGCACCTATGCGTTTCAAACCAGAATAATGCAGTAACGTACGGCAGGTTGAACTAAGGTTAGCTCGCCGTACTCTATAAGTACTCGTGTTTTTCAGGAACTGTGCGAATTATCATGAACCTCTGGTTCAGGTAAGGGAGAAAAAATGAAGCAGGCACTTCGTGTAACCTTAGGTTTTTTTGTACTGCTGTGGGCAGCAATGCTTCATGCAGAAGTCCGTATTGAAATTACGCAGGGCGTTAACACCGCACGCCCTATTGGTGTGGTTCCGTTCCAATGGGCTGGCCCAGGCGCGGCACCAGAAGACATCGGCGGGATCGTTTCTGCTGACTTACGCAACAGCGGTAAATTCAATCCGCTGGACCGTTCACGTCTGCCACAACAGCCAGCCAGCGCGCAGGAAGTTCAACCTGCCGCATGGAGCGCATTGGGTATTGATGCGGTCGTGGTCGGCCAGGTAACGCCAAACGCTGACGGCAGCTATCAAGTTGCCTATCAGCTGGTGGATACCGGCGGCGCGCCAGGCACCGTGCTGGCACAGAACTCTTACAAAGTGACTAAACAGTGGCTGCGTTATGCGGCGCACACTGCCAGTGACGAAGTGTTCGAGAAGCTGACCGGCATCAAAGGCGCATTCCGCACCCGTATTGCCTATGTGGTGCAGACCAATGGCGGTCAGTTCCCGTATGAGTTGCGCGTGTCGGATTACGATGGCTACAACCAGTTTGTGGTTCACCGTTCACCGCAGCCATTGATGTCTCCGGCCTGGTCGCCAGATGGCAGTAAAGTGGCTTACGTGACCTTCGAAAGCGGCAAATCTGCGCTGGTCGTGCAGACGCTGTCCAACGGTGCAATCCGTCAGGTGGCTTCGTATCCGCGTCACAACGGTGCGCCAGCCTTCTCACCAGACGGTTCTAAACTGGCCTTCGCGCTGTCGAAAACCGGTAGCCTGAACCTGTACGTGATGGATCTGGCTTCTGGGCAGACGCGTCAGGTGACGGATGGTCGTTACAACAGCACTGAACCGACATGGTTCCCGGATAGCCAGACGCTGGCTTACACCTCGGACCAGGCCGGTGCGCCACAAATTTATAAAGTTGGTATCAACGGCGGTGCGCCACAACGTATTACCTGGGAAGGTGCGCAAAACCAGGATGCGGATGTGTCAACCGACGGCAAAACTATGGTGATGATCAGCAGCGCCGGTGGCGCTCAGCACGTCGCCAAACAGGATCTGGTAACGGGAGCCGTTCAAACAATAACGGACACGTTCCTGGATGAAACGCCGAGTCTGGCGCCAAACGGCACAATGGTAATCTATAGCTCTACTCAGGGGATGGGTTCCGTGTTGCAGTTGGTTTCAACCGACGGGCGTTTCAAAGCGCGTCTTCCGGCAACTGATGGACAGGTCAAATTCCCTGCCTGGTCGCCGTATCTGTGATGCATAGATCCCCTGCACGGCGGGGGATTAAAATGTATGGCAAACAAAATAATAGGATAAAGAAATGCAACTGAACAAAGTGCTGAAGGGTTTGATGCTGGCTCTGCCGGTTATCGCAGTAGCTGCATGTAGCTCACACAAAAACAACAACAACGATCAGACTGGTATGGGCGCTAACGACGGTGCTTACGGTGCTGGTCAGAACGGTAACATGTCTTCTGACGAGCAAGCGCGCCTGCAGATGCAGCAGCTGCAGCAGAACAACATCGTTTACTTCGGTCTGGACAAGTATGACGTGGCTTCTGACTACGCTCAGATGCTGGATCAGCACGCGGCATTCCTGCGTGGCAACCCGTCTTACAAAGTGACCATCGAAGGTCATGCGGATGAGCGCGGTACTCCAGAATACAACATCGCCCTGGGCGAACGTCGTGCAAGCGCCGTTAAGATGTATCTGCAAGGCAAAGGCGTTTCTGCTGACCAGATGTCTATCGTATCTTACGGTAAAGAAAAACCAGCTGTACTGGGTCATGACGAAGCGGCTTACGCTAAAAACCGTCGTGCCGTACTGGTTTACTAAGAAAATATCATGATGAGTAACTTCAGACTTCATCTGTTGAGTCTGTCGTTACTGGTTGGTTTAGCGGCCCCTTTGGGGGCTGCTAATGCCCAGGCGTCAATCAGTAGCGTTGGCTCAGGCTCGGTCGAAGACCGCGTCACCACTCTTGAACGTATCTCTAATGCCCAGGCTCAGCTTCTGCAGCAATTGCAGCAGCAAATGAGCGATAACCAAAGCGATATCGATTCGCTGCGCGGGCAAATCCAGCAAAACAGCTATCAGCTTAATCAGGTGATTGAGCGCCAGAAACAGCTTTATCAGCAAATCGACAGCCTCAGCTCCGGCAGTAACGGTGCGCAGGCCGGCGGTAGTACTGATGCCGCTGCTGCGGGTGCTACAGCGGCTGATAGCGGTAGCAGCGATAGCGCCAGTGCGGCCGCGCCAGCACAAACCGGCGATGCCAACACGGATTACAATGCTGCAGTTGCGCTGATTCTGGAGAAGAAGCAGTACGATCAGGCGATTACTGCCCTGCAGGCTTGGGTGAAGAAATATCCTGATTCTACCTATCAGCCTAATGCCAATTACTGGCTGGGTCAGCTGTATTACAACAAGGGTAAAAAAGACGATTCGGCCTATTATTTTGCCACTGTGGTAAAAAATTACGCGAAATCGCCAAAAGCCCCGGAAGCGCTGTTTAAGGTTGGCGTGATCATGCAAGAGAAGAACGACACGGCGAAAGCCAAGGCTGTCTTCCAGCAAGTGATCAAACAATTCCCAAATAGTGATTCTGCTAAGCAGGCGCAAAAACGTCTTGCCGGGTTGTAATTTGTGCTTAAAAGACCGGATTTCGTGTGATTTCTGGTCTTGCAGCATGAAAGGTAAGCAATTGAGACATTTAGTGGAAAATAAGGGTTGCGCCCTCCCGCTAAATCAGTAATATATGCCGCCGTTGCCGGGACATATCTTAACAAGTATCGGCAGCACTGAAGATGGGTCGTTAGCTCAGTTGGTAGAGCAGTTGACTTTTAATCAATTGGTCGCAGGTTCGAATCCTGCACGACCCACCATCTCAACCCGTTGTAAGTGAGATGATTTCTTCAGTAAGCTTCACAACCTTGATGGGTCGTTAGCTCAGTTGGTAGAGCAGTTGACTTTTAATCAATTGGTCGCAGGTTCGAATCCTGCACGACCCACCATCAAATAAAGGTTGTAAGCCCAGAGCGGGTCGTTAGCTCAGTTGGTAGAGCAGTTGACTTTTAATCAATTGGTCGCAGGTTCGAATCCTGCACGACCCACCAGTTATGTAGAAAGGCGCCCTAAAGGCGCCTTTTTGCTTTTCTACATTTAGAAAAAATTCTAGCGATGTTGCTTTGGGTTCGGTGCCGGGCTCTAAAAGGCGGGACGGATCGCGAAGACACAACACATCCCTGTGGATCGGCCTCGCCATCCATGGCTCGGACGCTTCGCTCCTTCCGCTCCCGCCTTTCAGAGCTTTCAGGCTCAAAAGTCGCTTCTAAAATTAGTGCACATTTTTGCATAAAGGCGGGGATAAGGGGCGGTGGAGTAAAGCTTCCGGCGCATGGATGCGCCGGCAGAGCCTACAGGGATGTATCCACGGCGACTTTACGCAACCGCCCCTTATTTCCGCCTGAAACGCACTATTTAGATTTCTTAACCGGTGTCAGACTTTTCCAGATATGCAGCACCGCATAGCTGCGCCACGGTCGCCAAACCTGCGATAACTGCTCCGCCACTTTGGCACTCACGCCGCCGAGGTTATTACGAATCGCAATATCCTCTTTGGGGAACGCATCAGGCCAACGCAGTGCGCGCATCGCGATATAACTTGCCGTCCACGGCCCAATCCCTTTCAGTGCCAGTAACTGCTGCTGAACCACATCAGGATTCACCGCACCGTTGAAGCGCAATGCGCCAGAAGCACAGGCCTGAGCCAGTGCCTGAATGGCATGTGAACGCGCATTGACAATCCCCAGGCTGGCGATATCATCGATGCTCGCCGCCGCAAGCGACTCCGCATTCGGCGGCAAACGCGAAAGTTCTGGCCACGGCGTTACCAGCGGCTCACCAAAGCGCTGTGCCATTCGGCTACTTAACGTGGTTGCCGCTTTAACCGTAACCTGCTGTCCGAGTATCGCGCGCACACCCAACTCAAAGCCGTCAAACGCACCAGGAACGCGTAAACCGGGGAAGCGCGACAAGCTCTCGGCTAAAAGCGGATCGTGGCTTAGATGCTCTGCTATGCGCTGTGGCTGAGCATCCAGGTCAAACAGATCGCGCAGACGACGCAGCAAAGCGGGCAGCACCGGCGTCAATGACGTTGTGAATTGCACCTTCAGCGACTGTTTCTCCGCAACATGGCTCACGCGCACCCAGCCGCGACAGTTGCCCAGCGCCACGGTGCGGTGATAAATGCCCTCGTTCACCCATTCCACTTCCTTCATCACGCGCTGCTGCAGGAAATCGAGCATCGCATCCCAATCGTAAGGCGGCCGATAACTCAGGCGCAGTTCAGCGCTCTCCTGCGTGCTCTTCACGGCGTCGGGTTGATTCTGTTTGCGCAGGCGGGAAGGCGTCATGCGATAGCGCGCCTGGAAGACATCGTTGAAACGCCTCAGACTGCGAAAGCCGCTGGCATAAGCAATTTCCGTAACCGGCAGAGAGGTTTCCGTCAGAAGTTGCTTAGCGAGCAGCATACGACGTGTCTGACGCAGCTCTAAAGGCGATACGCCGAGCTCCTGCTGCACCACGCGACGTAATTGACGTTCACTCAGGTCAAACTCGCTAGCGATGTCTGCCAGCGTTTCCTGTTCTTCCAGCATGCCCTCTTCGATGCGGCGTATTAAACGGTCGGCAATGCGGTGATGGCTATCCACCGGCGCAGATCCGGGTGCCAGTTCCGGACGGCAGCGTAAACACGGACGGAAGTGCGCTTTCTCGGCGGCCTCTGCGCTGTTAAAAAACAGGCAGTTCTTCTGCATCGGCGCTTTTACCGGACAAATGGGGCGGCAATAAATGCCGGTGGATGTCACGCCAACAAAAAACAGCCCGTCGAAGCGGCTATCGCGCGACGTCAGGGCCTGGTAAGCAATTTCAGCATCAAACATCATTGTCTCCGGCAAATAAACGGCATAGTCGCGCAAGCTGAACAGGAAAACTCGCTGCTTTCGGACAGCTAACCAGTTTATGCTGATGACCGAAAACAGCCAGTTTCCTGCGGCGGAAATGCGATAATCGCCAGCAGAGATTAAGCCGGAGGTGCACCATGTATCATGCCAAAATCATCGCAACGCCCGTTGGCGAGCTCACGCTTGTTGCCACCGATAAGGGATTGTCGGCGATTCTGTGGGAAAACGAAGGCGCGCAGCGCGTGCCGTTGAAGCCGATTAGCCGTAACGATCAGCATCCGATTCTGTGTGAGGCTGAACGCCAGCTGCGCGAATATTTCGCCGGTGAACGTCAGCAGTTTGATATGCCGTACGACACTGTCGGCACCGAGTTTCAGAAAAAAGTGTGGCAAGCGTTACTGACTATTCCGTTTGGTGAAACGCGCAGCTACCTGCAAATCGCCGAGCAGATCGGCAATCCCAAAGCGGTGCGCGCCGTGGGCGCAGCCAACGGTAAAAATCCGCTATCAATTATGGCGCCATGCCATCGCGTGATTGGCAGCAACGGCAAACTCACCGGTTTTGCAGGCGGACTCAGCGTCAAAGCCTTCCTGCTGGAGCTGGAAAGTCCACAGAAGAGCACATTGTTGCTGTAGAGCGCGCAAAAAAGAGACGACACTCTCGCGCAATTCCGTTATCGTGTTTAGCATATAAAACACGATGGCGGTTTTGATGCCGCATCATTGCCGTAAAAGGCAATTTTGTTAAATTGATAAAACGAGAGCCGTGTCATGAGTCTGATGTTTGATCCTGAAAGCGCGATCTATCCTTTCCCGCCGAAACCGGCACGTCTCAGTGACGATGAGAAATCCCACTACAAAAACAAAATCAAACGCTTGCTGAAAGAACGTGATGCGGTGATAGTGGCGCATTACTATACCGATCCAGAAATTCAGGCGCTGGCGGAAGAGACCGGCGGCTGCGTATCGGACTCACTGGAAATGGCGCGTTTCGGCAGCACCCATCCCGCCAAAACCTTGCTGGTGGCGGGCGTGCGTTTTATGGGCGAAACTGCAAAAATCCTTAGCCCGGAAAAAACCGTGCTGATGCCCACCTTGCAGGCGGAATGCTCGCTCGATCTCGGTTGCCCGATTGAGGAATTTAACCGCTTCTGCGATCAGCATCCCGATCGCACCGTGGTGGTGTATGCCAACACCTCGGCGGCGGTGAAGGCGCGCGCGGATTGGGTCGTCACCTCAAGCATCGCGGTTGAGCTGATTGAACATCTCGACAGCCTTGGCGAGAAAATTATCTGGGCACCGGATCGCCATCTTGGCCGCTACGTCACGCAAAAATCCGGCGCAGATGTGCTGTGCTGGCAGGGCGCTTGTATCGTGCATGACGAGTTCAAAACGCAGGCTTTGCAACGTATGAAGGCGCTCTATCCGGATGCGGCGGTGCTGGTGCATCCTGAATCACCGCAGGCGATTGTCGATCTGGCCGATGCGGTGGGATCGACCAGCCAGCTGATTCAGGCGGCGCAAAGCTTGCCGCATCCACAGATGATCGTCGCCACCGATCGCGGCATCTTCTACAAAATGCAGCAGGCGGTGCCGAACAAAGAGTTGCTGGAAGCGCCAACTGCAGGCGAGGGCGCAACCTGCCGCAGCTGTGCGCACTGTCCGTGGATGGCGATGAACGGCCTGAAAGCGATTGCCGAAGGACTGGAACGTGGCGGCAGCGAGCATGAAATCCATGTCGATGCTGCGCTGCGCGAGGCCGCGTTGATCCCGCTTAATCGCATGCTATCCTTTGCTGCAGATCTCAAACTTAAAATCAAAGGGAATGCATGACGGGCTCCCGTTACACAGGCACCTTATATGGACTTCTTTAGCACGCAAAATATTCTGGTTCACATTCCGCTTGGCGTTGGCGGCTACGATCTGTCATGGATCGAAGCCGTTGGCACGATTGCGGGCTTGCTGTGTATCTGGCTCGCCAGCCTCGAAAAAATCATCAACTACTTTTTCGGGCTGATTAACGTCACGCTGTTTGCGGTGATCTTCTTCCAGATTCAGCTCTACGCCAGCTTATTGCTGCAGCTGTTCTTCTTCGTCGCCAACGTTTACGGCTGGTACGCGTGGAGTCGGCAAACCGCCAATAACGAAACTGAGCTGAGAATTCGCTGGCTGCCGCGCTCAAAAGCCTTGGGTTGGGGCGCGGCGTGCGTGGTGGCGATTGCGCTGATGACGGTGTATATCGATCCGGTGTTTGCCTTCCTGACCAAAACCGCAGTCGGCATCATGCAGAGTCTTGGCCTCAACGTGGCGATGCCGCAGCTGCAGCCGGACGCTTTCCCGTTCTGGGATTCGTGCATGATGGTGCTGTCGATTGTGGCGATGATTCTGATGACGCGAAAATACGTTGAGAACTGGCTGCTGTGGGTGGTGATCAACGTGATTAGCGTGATGATCTTTGCGCGTCAGGGCGTTTATGCCATGTCACTGGAGTACGTCATTCTGACGCTGATTGCGCTCAACGGTTCGCGTCTGTGGATGCAAAGCGCACGCGAACATGGCTCGCGCGCGCTGTCACATCAGTGATGATGATGAGCATGACCTTCCAGCGCAGCATGATCGTGGTGATCGTGCTGCGCAGCGCTATTATTTAAACACAACTCGCAGTCCGGTCCGCTGCACGGTTGATACTCCATCTGCACCGTGGCGTGGGCAATCTGATAGTGCTCATGTAGATATTTGTGGATGCGCTTAAGCAGGCCGTCATGATCGTAAGGCGGAATCACCTGTACATGCAGCGTCAGCACCGGCTTCTCACCCACTTGCCACAGATGAACGTGATGCACGTTACGCACTTCATCGATATTGCGCGTCAGCTCGCGCGACAATTTATCCGCGTTGATATGACCCGGCGCACCTTCCAGCAGCTCATGCAGACTCTCGCGCAGCAGCGACCAGGCACTGCGCACCACCAGCAATGACACCAGCAGCGACAGAATCGGGTCGATTGGCGTCCAGCCGGTCAGCATGATGATCACCGCCGCGACAATCGCACCGACCGAACCCAGTAAATCGCCCAGCACATGCAACGCCGCCGCACGCACGTTGAGGTTTTTCTCTTCGCTGCCGCGATGCAGCAGCCAGAATGACAGCAGATTCGCCAGCAATCCGGCAATGGCGATGCCGAGCATCAATCCGCCGGCAATTGGCTGTGGCTCGTAGAAGCGACGCAGCGCTTCCCAGACAATCAGCACCGTTATCACTAAAAGCGCAATGGCGTTGACGAACGCCGCTAAGGTGGTAAGACGCAGCAAGCCGAAGGTATGACGTGCGTTGGGTTTACGCTGGGCAAATTGCACCGCAAGCAACGCCATCAGTAGCGCGGCGGCATCGGTCAACATATGCCCGGCATCAGCCAGCAGCGCCAGCGAGCCAGAAACCAGCCCGCCAATCACTTCTGCCACCATAAACACTGCCGTTACGCCAAACGCCGCGGCCAGCCGCGTGCGGTTACTGTTAGCTGCGCCGTGGGAATGAGTGTGTGCCATAATTTTCCAGTTGTTTAAGTAACCTGTTTGTTAATGATATCAGTAAATTGAGATCCTCAAGCGGCAACTGCTGCCGTTGGGTCTGCACAATCAACTGCTGACAGCGCTCGGCAACCTCATCCATACCGAGCATCAACCAGCTGCCTTTCATGCGGTGCGCCGCCTGTTCCAGCGCTGACCAGTTTTGCGCATCGCGCGCGCTGAGCAGCGAATCCCGATCCTGTTGCAGCGTGCGCTGCAAGGTCTGGCAGATGCGCGGAATAAACGCCTGATTATTGTGCGCCAGAATCAGCAGGCTGTTTGGCAACGCATCCAGTGGATC
Source organism: Pantoea trifolii (assembly GCF_024506435.1). NCBI lineage: Bacteria > Pseudomonadati > Pseudomonadota > Gammaproteobacteria > Enterobacterales > Erwiniaceae > Pantoea > Pantoea trifolii. Next base: position 1,295,227 of record NZ_JANIET010000001.1, read on the forward strand.
TTTTATCGCGCGCGCCAGCAACGGTGCCAGATGATCGAGCTCGATGGGTTTAAGCAGCAAGGCTTCGTCATCCTGCAGGGCGATTTTCAGCAACTGAACATCCGCAGAGCACAGCACGCGCAGCGTGGCGGTGCCGCGCTGGCGCTGACGGCGGCGCAGAATGCGCAGCAGCGTTAAGCCATCCGGACGCGGCATCATTTGATCGATAAACAGAATATCGAAGGCGCGCTGGGCATCGGCGCGCAGCAGCGAACGGCCCTCTTCAAACACCTGCGCCTGCACACCAAAGTTCGCCAGCTGCTGCTGCATCACCAAAAGATTGGTTGGATGATCGTCCACGATCGCTACGCGCAGCTGCGGGTAACGTGGCCAGCTTGCTGTACGCTCGGTTAATGGCTCTTCGCTCAGTACTAACGGCAACTGCACGCTGACCGTGGTGCCGCTGCCAGGTTGTGAAGTGAGTGTTAGCGTACCGCCCATTCGCTGCACAATCTCGCGACAGATAAACAAACCCAACCCGCTACCTTGTACCGCATGGCTTTTGCCGGATGGCGCCTGATACCAGGGTTCAAACAGCTCTGCCTGCTCGTTAAGCGGAATACCGCTGCCGGTGTCGGCCACCGTAAGTTGAATATGCGCATCAACCGCCAGCGACAGGCGCACTTCGCCTTCGCGGGTAAACTTCAGGGCGTTGGCCACCAGATTATTCACCACCTGCTGCAGGCGATCGCCATCCAGCAGCACGCTGGCAGGCAGCGGCGTCAGCGCTTCGGCAATCAGGTTTGGCCCGGCATCGCGCATCAAGGGATGATAGAACTGCTGCTGTTGCTGCAGCCAGAGCGTCAGATTGAGCGGGCGCGGCGCCAGGCGGAAGCTCTGGCTCTCAATGCGAGCGTGATCCTGCAAGTCGTTTAGCAGCGCCATCAGCGAGCGCGCACTGCTGTGCATCAGCGCCAGCCGTTCGCTCGGGTGCTGCTGCTGTTCCAGCTCCAGCAAACCGAGAATCGCCTGCATCGGCGTGCGCAGTTCGTGGCTGGCGGTGGCGAGAAACTGGCTCTTGGCGGCATTGGCGCGTTCGGCCTGTTCACGCTGCAATCGGTCACGACGCTGTTGCCAGTAACGACGCGTCAGCAAGCCCAACAGCAAAAGAATAATCACGCCTGCCGCAATCAAGATCATCAGCGGGATATTGCGCATCGCCATCGTCGTACCGGGCTGCGGCGGCTGTGACCAACTGACGCGCATCTGATTAAGCGTATCGGGCGGGATCTGCTGTAATGCATGGTCGAGCAGGGCGCGCAGCTCGGGTTGTTGTGCACTGACCTGCGGCGCCAGCGGCCAGGCGATATCGCTGGCGGCAAACGCCAGATGCACACGATTATCTTCGTGACTCGCCATGCGCCAGCGTGCGGACAGCACGTTATCCACCAGCGCATCAATCTGGCCGCTATTCAGCGCTTGCCACAGCTGCGCCCGGTCGTCGAACGGTTGTGGCGTAAAGCCCGATGGCAGTAAACGCGAGGCTAAATCGTCACGCAACACACCCACGCGCTGGCCTTGTAACGATTGCCAGTTCATCGGTTGATGGGTGGCGAGCGTGTAAATCCCCCAAATGGCGCGCCATACCGGCAAGGTGTTGCTGCCGGGATCGTCGCCGTACAGCGGCTGTAACAGATTCAGCATCACCTGCTGTTGCTGCAAAAGCGTGGCGGCCTGCTGCGGATTGTTGACCCAGCGCGGAGTAAAACGCAGGCCGGTACTTTGGCTCAAGGCGTTGAGCAGGTCGATGCCGAAGCCGCGCGCATTGCCGCTGCTGTCGCGATAACTCCATGGCGCGTTATCTGCCTCAACCGCATAGGGAATTTCGTTGTGCTGTGCCAGCCACTGCTTTTCGCCGGCCGACAGCATCAATGTTTGCGTGTCCTGATAGCGCAGCAGCGGCGGGCTCCAGCGCTGCTGGACGCGACTGCTGAACTCGGCGGGAAGCAGGCGCAGCTGACTGTTAAGCCAGTGGATCAAGGCGGCATCGCGCGCCAGCGCACGTAGCGTCAGTTCACCCGCGCCGGGATCGGCGGTGATTTGGTAGATTTGTCCTTGCTGCAGCTGGCCCAGCAGGAAACCGGCGCTGGCTTCATCGGCGACCAGGTAATCGCTCTGCTGATTGAGCAGCGCGTACAGCGCCTGCAGATCGCCCGGCAAAGTATGCCAGCGATGCTGCTGGACAAATTCGGCGGGCAATTGCGCTAACGTCGCCTCGGCAATGGTTAGCTGCGCGGTATCGCTGTTGAACATCACCGCGCGCTGATTATCCCGGTTGCGATAGATACGAATTGGGCTGCTGTACCAGCTGTCGCTGAGCAAAACATCGGGCGGTAGCTCGGCGTGTTGATTACTTAACACCAAATCCACCTCGCCGCGCTGCAAGGCTTTCAGTTGCTGCGCGCGATCGGCATAGCTTTGCAGCGTGAAACGGGTGCCGGTCAGCTGGCTAAGCGCGCTGAGATAATCGGCGTCGATGCCCCAAATGTGATCGCCAATGCGCATCGCCCAGGGCGCGCTGTTTTGTGCCGGCACCGCGACGCGCAAAGTTGCCCCCGGCCACGGCTCGGCGTGCGGCGCTGGCATCATCGCGGGTAACATCACGCTGCTGGCGGGTTGCAGATCGGCTTTCGCCAGCACACTCAGCATCAGCAGGCTGAGCAGTAGCCAAATCCTCACTGCTGCGCTTTCCACAGCTCAGCCAGCTCAACCACCGATTGCACGCCGGTTTTCTCCAGGATGTTTTTCTTGTGGGTGCTGACGGTTTTATTGCTGATGTGCAGCTGCTCGCCAATCTGCAGATTCGATAAGCCGCGCACCAGCAGCGCCACAATCTGCTGCTCTTTCTCGGTTAACGGCAGTTCGATACGCTCTGGCAGCGGCGGAAAAGCCTGTTGTCCGCCAAGTACTGCCAGAATCGCACTCAATAGTTGCGCCATGCTTTGGCTTTTCACCACGTAACCGGCGGCGCCCAGCGATACCGCGCTGAGCAGCGTGTGGCGGCTCTGCTGCGCGGAATAGATTAATACCGGGCAGTGCTGATTGCGCACGCGTAACCGGCGCAGCAGCTCAAGGCCGTCGCAATCGGGTAAGCCTATATCCAGCACAATTAAATCGATGGGATGATGCTGCAGCAGTTGGCGTGCCTGAGCTTCGTCGCCAGCGGCGTGAATTTTCAGCGTGATGGGAGCATTAACGCAAGCCGCTTCCAGTGCGACTTCAACTAACGGGTGATCATCAATAAGCAGCAATGAAGCCATGAATCAGTTCCTGTGAATTTCATTGCTTCAGCATAGCGGAAAAGGGCGGGGGGCAAAATAAAAGGGAGAGCCGAAGCTCTCCCGATTGATACCAATGACTTACTTATTGCGTGGTGCCATCGGTCTTATGATGCTTGGTTCCGACTTTTTTGTTCATGTCAGGGCATTTGCCCTCTTTACACATTGAATTTTTATGAACCTGTTCCGCAGACATATTGCTGGTGTCGGTGCCGGATGTTGCAGCGCTATTGGTGTTCATGCTGCCGCTGTTGATTTTGCTATTATCAACTTTATTCGGTGGCAGATTTTGTTTTGCACCACCGGCTGCTGCGCCTGCTTCTGCTGAAGCGTTAGCCGCGCCATTATTGTCTGCAGCCATTACAACACCGCTACCTAAAGTCATCGCTGCCGTCAGAAAGATCATTGCAAACTTATTCATCATTATGCTCCAGTAATTAATGGATAGTTGCCGTCAAACACGCACGGGTGTTAAGTGACGAAAATAGCGTGCCGCGATGGAATAAAATTCCACCTTATACGCTTCGCTTAAATATTAAATTTTGTAAACACTTCATTCCTTAGTGCTTACATTTAAAAAGCTTAGTGCATGGATATATAAATGCAAATTTGAGATGTACATTTTAAGCGCGGTGCGTAATTTACAGCTACCGCGCGAAGGGCTAAAGTGGGCGGGTTGCGCCCGACGGACGTTGGGCCAGAAATTTGAATGGAATTGTGTATGGATTACCAGAACGACGACTTACGCATCAGAGAGATCAAAGAGTTACTTCCTCCTGTTGCCTTGCTTGAAAAATTCCCCGCCACCGATAAAGCAGCCCAAACCGTTGCGCAGTCACGTCAGGCGATTCACCGCATTCTGCATGGCGAGGATGATCGTCTGCTGGTGGTGATCGGTCCGTGCTCGATTCACGATACTCAGGCTGCGCAAGAGTATGCGTCGCGTCTGCTGACATTGCGTGATGAGTTGAAAGACGATCTCGAAGTGGTGATGCGCGTTTATTTTGAAAAACCGCGCACCACGGTGGGCTGGAAAGGGCTGATCAACGATCCCTTTATGGATGGCAGCTTCCAGATCAACGACGGCCTGCGCCTGGCGCGCAAGCTGCTGGTGGATATCAACGACATCGGTTTGCCTGCAGCGGGTGAGTTCCTCGATATGATCACGCCACAATATATGGCCGATCTGATGAGCTGGGGCGCGATTGGCGCGCGTACCACCGAATCGCAGGTGCACCGTGAACTCTCTTCCGGTCTCTCTTGCCCGGTGGGCTTCAAAAACGGTACCGACGGCACCATCAAAGTGGCGATTGACGCGATTGGTGCCGCCAGCGCGCCACACTGCTTCTTGTCGGTCACCAAATATGGTCATTCGGCGATTGTCGAAACCAGCGGTAACGAAGATTGCCACATCATTCTGCGCGGCGGCAAAGAGCCGAACTACAGCGCTGAACACGTGGCGGCAGTGAAAACCGGTCTGGAGAAAGCAGGCTTGCGTCCGCAGGTGATGATCGACTTCAGCCATGCCAACAGCAGCAAGCAGTTCCAGCGTCAGATGGTCGTTGCTGATGACGTGGCGCAGCAAATTGCCGGCGGTGAGCAGGCGATTACCGGCGTAATGATCGAGAGTCATCTGGTGGAAGGCAATCAGAGCCTTGAAAGCGGCAAACCGCTGGTGTACGGGCAGAGCGTGACCGATGCCTGCATCGGCTGGGAAGACACTGAGAAAGCGTTGCGTCAGCTGGCTCAGGCGGTCAAACAGCGTCGCGGTTAAGATTTGTGGCAATAAAAAAGGCCAGACTTGCGTCTGGCCTTTTTGCGTTTCAGCGGTCGCTTACTTCGCTTTACCCTGGTTTGCTACGGCTGCGGCTTTCGCAGCGATCTCGTCAGCATCACCCAGATAGTAACGTTTGAGCGGCTTGAAGTTCTCGTCGAACTCATACACCAATGGCACGCCAGTTGGGATGTTCAGTTCGAGAATCTCGTCTTCGCTCAGGTTGTCGAGGTATTTAACCAGCGCACGCAGTGAGTTGCCGTGTGCAGCAATAATCACTTTCTCACCGCTCTTAATACGCGGCAGAATGCTTTCGTTCCAGTAAGGAATCACGCGTTCGATGGTCAGCGCCAGGCTTTCGGTGGTTGGCAGCTGCGCGTCAGTCAGTGAAGCGTAACGCGGATCGTGGCCAGGGAAACGCTCATCAGCGCGATCCAGCTCTGGTGGAGTGATGGCAAAGCCACGACGCCACTGTTTCACTTGCTCGTCACCGTATTTTGCGGCGGTTTCAGCTTTATCCAGACCTTGCAGCGCACCGTAGTGACGCTCGTTCAGACGCCAGGTTTTCTCAACCGGCAGCCAAGCCTGATCCAGCTCATCCAGCACGTTCCACAGGGTGTGGATAGCGCGCTTCAGCACTGAGGTGTAAGCGAAATCAAACACGAAACCTTCTTTCTTCAGCAGCTGACCGGCTGCTTTGGCTTCAGTGCGACCTTTGTCAGACAGATCAACGTCGTACCATCCGGTGAAGCGGTTTTCCTGGTTCCACTGGCTTTCGCCGTGTCGCACCAGTACCAGCTTAGTTACGGCCATAGCTTTACTCCTTAATGCTCGATTTACGATTAGTATTGAAACCGGCTGCGGCCGCTGAGAAGCGGCTCACTAATAGCGCCATACCATAGCGGAAAACAACGCACGGCGTAAGCCTGTCGGCAGCGCAGTGCGCGTTTTTCATCCGGTGGCTCAGTGCGGCGTGAAGCGATAACGCGTCACGGACTGCCAGCTGTCGCCGGGTTGCAGCCAGCAATCGGGCTGCGGCCACTCTGCATGGTTGGGCGAATCCGGTAAAAATTCGCTCTCCAGAGCGATGCCCTGGAAAGCAGTATAGCTGTCCTGCTCACGGGCGCGTGTTCCCGCCAGATAGTTGCCGCTGTAGAACTGCAGTGCCGGGGCGGCAGTAAACACGCTCAGCTCCAGCTTGCCATCCGCAGACCACAAATGGGCCGCAGGCTGGCTGCTGTCGCCAGCGGTGTTGAGCAAAAAGGCATGGTCATAGCCTTTCACCGCTTTTTGATCGTCATCGGCGAGGAACTCATCAGCGACGCGCTTCGGCTGGCGGAAATCAAAACTGTTTCCCGCTACCTCTTTCAGCGGCGCGTTAGGAATCCCTTCGCTATCCACCGGCAAGTAACGATCGGCGTGCAGTTGTAAGCGATGCTGGCGCGCATCACCATGATGCGCATCAAGATTAAAGTAAGCATGGTTGGTCAGGTTGACCGGGCAGGGCTTGTCGGTTTGCGCTTCGTAGCGAATTGACAGGCAATTATCATCATCAAGTTGATAGATGACATCGGCGATTAAATTGCCGGGATAGCCCTGATCGCCATCCGGCGAATCGAGGCGATAGTGCACTTCGCTTTCGCTCTGACTGAGGATCTGCCAGCGACGCTTATCGAAACCTTCCGGTCCGCCGTGCAGCTGATGTGCGCCCTGATTCGCCGCCAGCAACAGATTAAGCGGCTTCAGTTCGGCCGAGGCGATGCGGTTTGCGTAGCGGCCAATGGTCGCGCCAAGATAAGCATCCTGATGCAGATAATCAGACGGCGTGGCGCAGCCGAGCAGCGCTTCACGCACGCTGTGATCCAACATGGGCACGCGCGCTGACAACCAGGTCGCGCCCCAATCCATAAAGGTCGCGACCATGCCGTTGCGATTGCGCAGCACGGTGATGCGCCACGGTTGCCCGTCTGGCGCGTGGGAATTCACATCACTTACCATTGGCCTGCTCCTGCGGACGCTTTGCACACGTAGAAAGTCTCTTTGATGCCGGTTTGCGCCTCATACTTCTCGGCCACCACCGCTTTCACGGCATCGACCAGATCGGTCGGCATCAGCGCCACGATGCAGCCACCAAAGCCGCCACCGGTCATACGCACGCCGCCGCGCGGGCCGATTTGTGCTTTCACAATCTCAACCAGCTGATCGATTTGCGGCACGGTGATTTCGAAATCGTCACGCATCGAGGCGTGCGATTCAGCCATCAGTTCGCCCATACGTTTCAAATCGCCAGCGCTTAACGCATCGGCTGCTTCCAGCGTGCGTGCATTCTCGGTGATGACGTGACGTACACGTTTCGCTACCAACGCATCCAGTTCGCCTGCTGAGGCTTCGAACTCTTCCAGCGTCACATCGCGCAGCGCCGGCTTATTGAAGAAGCGCGCGCCGGTTTCACACTGTTCACGACGCGTATTGTATTCGCTGCCCACCAGGCTGCGACGGAAGTTGGAGTTGATGATCACCACTGCGACATCTTCCGGCATCGATACCGCGCGCGTACCGAGCGTGCGGCAATCCAGCAGCATGGCGTGATCCGGCTGACCGAGCGCGGAGATCAGCTGATCCATGATGCCGCAGTTGCAGCCGACAAACTGGTTTTCCGCTTCCTGACCGTTCACCGCAATCGCTGCGCCGTCGAGGTTCAACGCATACAGCTGCTGGAATACGGTGCCGACCGCCACTTCCAGCGACGCCGAAGAGCTCAGGCCCGCGCCTTGTGGCACGTTGCCGCTGATCACCATATCGACGCCACCAAAGCTGGCATCGCGTTTCTGCAGATGTTTCACCACGCCGCGCACGTAGTTGGCCCACATTGGTTCTTTCAACGGCTCGATCGGCGCATCCAGCGAGAAGCTATCCTGCTGATTGTCGTAATCGACGGCAATCACGCGCACCTGACGATCGTCGCGTTTGGCGCAGGCGATCACGGTTTGATAATCGATGGCGCACGGCAGCACGAAGCCATCGTTGTAATCAGTGTGTTCGCCGATCAGATTGACGCGGCCCGGCGCCTGAATGCTGTGCGTGGCTGGATAGCCGAAGGTGTCAGCGAATACCTGTTGAGTAATGGATTTTAATGACATTTATTGCGCCTCGCGGAAATGGACATCGCTGACAGAACGCAGACGTTCAGCTGCCTGTTCCGCCGTTAAATCACGTTGGGTTTCGGCCAGCATTTCATAGCCAACCATAAATTTGCGTACCGTGGCTGAACGCAGTAACGGTGGATAGAAGTGCGCATGCAGCTGCCAGTGATCGTTACTTTCGCCGTTGAACGGCGCGCCGTGCCAGCCCATCGAATAGGGGAAAGAGCACTGGAACAGGTTGTCGTAGCGGCTGGTGAGCTGCTTGAGCGCCAGCGCCAGATCGGTGCGCTGCGGCTCGGTGAGATCGGTGATGCGTTTCACATGGGCTTTCGGCAGCAGCAAGGTTTCAAACGGCCACGCCGCCCACCACGGCACCACCGCCAGCCAGTGTTCGGTTTCCACCACCGTGCGGCTGCCATCGCTCATCTCACGCGCCGCGTAATCGACCAGCATCGGCGTGCCTTTTTCGGCAAAATAGTGACGCTGATGATCATCTTCTTTCTGCGCTTCGTTCGGCAGGAAGCTGTTGGCCCAAATCTGACCGTGCGGATGCGGGTTGGAGCAACCCATCGCCGCACCTTTGTTTTCAAACACCTGCACCCACGGATAGTGCTGGCCGAGATCGGCGGTCTGTTCCTGCCAGGTACGCACGATATCTTCCAGTCCGCTCAGTGGCAGCTCCGGCAGCGTTTTGCTGTGGTCCGGCGAGAAGCAGATCACCCGGCTGGTGCCACGCGCGCTTTCGCAGCGCATCAACAGGTCGTCGCTCTGCGGTGCATCTGGCGTGTTGGTCATCAGCGCGGCAAAGTCATTGGTGAACACGTAAGTGCTTTTATAGTTAGGGTTTTTGTCACCGGTAATGCGGGTGTTTCCCGCACAGAGGAAGCAGTCAGGATCGTGCGCCGGCAGTTGCTCCAGCGCCGGGGTTTCCTGCGCACCTTGCCACGGACGCTTAGCGCGATGGGGTGAGACCAGCACCCATTGATCGATCAATGGGTTATAACGGCGATGCGGATGATCGACCGGGTTAAATTTTTCCATGATGAGTCCTGGTAAACGGCAAACAGATAAAAATGATTTTGATCAAAGTAGCACAAAGACCAGCGTGAAAGCGTGATCCAGTCTGGATAAATGGTATCGTTTACACAAGGTGACGATTCTCATTTTGTGGGGTTGTTGCGTGTGTTTGTTGAATTACCAGGCGATGAAATGGTAGCGGTTACATTCGTAGGGTCGCCATTAATGGCGACCGCTATTTAACGCAGCGACTCTTGCAGAAAACCGTAACCCTGTTCCTGCGCGACAAAACTCAGGCGGTGAGTGATGCACTGCGGCGCATCTTCGGCGTGGTGGGAAACAAACAGCAGCTGCGTGCGACCTTCGCCAATCAGCACATCGACAAAGCGACGCACCAGCTGGCGGTTAATCGGATCCAGCCCTTGCAGCGGTTCATCGAGGATCAACAGCGTAGGATGCTTCACCAACGCGCGCGCAATCAACACCAGCCGCTGCTGTCCCCACGACAAACTGTGGAACGGCGCATCGGCCAGCTGATTATCCATACCGAGCAACGCCAGCCACTGACGCGCCAGCGCTTTTTGCCGATCGGACACCGCCTGATACACACCAATCGAGTCAAAGAAGCCGGAGAGCACCACGGTGCGCACATTGCAGCTGACGCGATAATCGAGGTGCAGGCTGCTGCTGACGTAGCCGATATGCTGCTTGATATCCCAGATGGTTTCACCGCTACCGCGTCGGATGCCGAACAGCGTCAAATCGTTGCTGTAACCCTGCGGATGATCGCCGGTCACTAAACTGAGCAGAGTAGATTTACCCGCGCCGTTCGGCCCCACGATTTGCCAGTGTTCGCCGGGATTAACCTGCCAGTTCAGGCCATCAATCACCGCTTTATCGTTGTACGACACCACGCCATTGCGCAGAACCACGCGCGGCGCGTCTTCGGCCAGCTGCGGCAGCTGATCGGGTTGATCCGCTTCCGGCAGCGCCATGCCATCAAGCGTTTCGCTGTGCGCCAGCTGCGCCACCAGCGCTTCAGCCAGAATCGCGCGACGCTCGCCCACGTGGGTTAACGTGCATTCCGCCAATACGCCAACCTTCTCGACAAACTCAGGAATATCATCAAAGCGATTGAGCACCAGCACCACGCTATAACCGCTTTGATGCAAATCGTTGAGGGTTTGCGCCAGGCTGGCGCGCGACGCCACATCTAACCCATCGAAAGGTTCATCGAGGATCAGCAGATCCGGCTGCGCCATCAGCGCCTGACACAGCAGCGTTTTGCGCGTCTCGCCGGTGGAGAGATATTTGAAGCGACGATCGAGCAGGTAAGTGATGCCAAACTGCTGCGCCAGCGCCTGACAGCGCACCTCATCTTTCACTTCGTCCTGAATGATTTGCGCGGCGGTGCGGCCGGTATCGTCTTCGCCTTCACTCAGCAGATCGGTGTTATTGCGTTCCCACTCATCGCTGACCAGTTTTTGCAGCTGCTCTAACGAAAGACGCGTGCGGCGCTGAAAATCCTGCTGCACGTTGCCTTTGCCGGGCAGCAACTCGCCGGAGAGGGCGCGCGCCAGCGATGACTTGCCGCTGCCGTTGGCGCCGACGAACGCCCAGCTTTCGCCGCTGTTGAGAATTAAATCGTTGAGGGAGAGTGCTCGGGTGTCGCTAAGGTGAAACGTGCCTTGCGAAATTTGCAATGAAGCCATGATTTATTCCGTTTTATGCATCGTGCTGCTCAGTTTTAGCCAGCGATGCAAGCGAAGTCAAATCATGGCGTGGATTTCAGAGCAGTGTGGCGATGATGGCGTGTTCGGCATTAAAACTGGCGGTGACGCTGGCGCCAACCTGCAGATTCTGCTGTTTCACCGCGTCATTGCTGACGGTCGCGCACAGCGTTTCGCCGCTCGGCAACGCCATCAATACTTCGCTGACCTGATCGCCAGGCTCAATCGCGCTGATCTGCGCGGCCAGCTGATTATCGCTGCTATCGGCGGCGTGACTGACGTGAATCCACGGTGCTTTAATCAGCACCAGCACCTCTTTGCCGCTGTCGAGTTGCAGGCGTTCAGCGCTGCGGGCGGTAATTGCCACCTGCAGGCGCGTCACGCCATCGGCAAGCAGCACCTCAATGTGTTGCTGTATCTGCTGATGATCGCTGGCCAGCACCGTACCAAACAGCTGATTGCGCGCGCTGGTTTGCAGCGAGAAGCGCGCAATCGCTGCCAGCAAACTGTCGAGCGGCAAGCTGTCGTTTTGCAGCGCATTGAAGGCTTTCTGTTGAATTTGCTCCATCAATTGGAACAGCTGAATCAAGCGCTCGCCATAACGCGTAAGCTGCGCACCGCCGCCGCCTTTGCCGCCAGTCGCGCGATCCACCAGCGTTTGATCGGCCAGCTGATTCATCTCATTGATCGCATCCCAGGCACTTTTGTAGCTGATGCCCGCCAGTTTCGCGCCCTGGCTAATCGAGCCGGTTTGCTGCACGCGTTTCAGTAATTCGATGCGACGCGGATCGGCAAACAGCTTTTGCTGAAGACGAATATGGAGAGAAAGTTCTGCCTGCATGTCAGCTCCTTAGGTTAATCAGCTCAGTTTACTGCTTAAAAGTAAAAGCACGAAAAGGGCAGTGCGTTTTTTTCGCTAAACGTTACAATCACTTTTTTATTTTCTGCGTGAGGTTTCCATGCTGGAACTGTTAAAAAGCCTGGCTGTGGCTATCATCATGGTGCCGATTGTGATGGCTATTATGCTCGGTCTGATTTACGGCCTGGGTGAAGTTTTCAACGTCATCTCAAAATTTGGCCGCCGCGACGATCGTCCTGCCAACAGCTCACAACACTAATTTCTCAACGCCCGCTTCCTGCGGGCGTTTTGTTTCTGAACTTCCGTAAAATCCTGCCGATATAAAGCTCATGACGCATTTGTGCGTACGTTGTATTATCAAATATATAACGTAATGAGGAGCAACAAATGCCAACAATCAATTACCGCTGGGCTGCTGCAACCGTTTTAGGTGTTTCGTTGGCGGGTCACGCCGTGGCCGCAGAAAAAATTACCGTGTTCGCGGCGGCGTCGCTGACCAATGCGCTGCAGGAGATTGCGACGCAGTATCAGAAGAAAAGTGGCGTAGAAGTGGTCTCGTCTTTTGCCTCTTCTTCGGTGCTGGCGCGCCAGATTGATCAGGGCGCACCGGCCGATCTGTTCATCTCTGCCGATCAGCAGTGGATGGACGATGTGGTGGCGAAAAACAGCGTGGTGACCAGCACGCGCTATACGCTGCTCGGCAATGATCTGGTGCTGATTGCGCCGAAAAGCGCTGGGGCTAAAGCGGTCACCATTGACAGCAAAACCGACTGGAAAAGCCTGCTGAAAGGCGAGCGTCTGGCGGTGGGCGATCCGGATCACGTGCCCGCTGGCATTTATGCCAAAGAAGCATTACAAAAACTCGGCGCGTGGGACGCTTTATCCCCGCAGCTAGCGCCGGCTAATAATGTGCGTGCCGCGCTGGCGCTGGTTGAGCGTAATGAAACGCCGTACGGCATCGTGTATGGTTCGGACGCGGTGGCCAGCCAAAACGTGCAGGTCGTGGGACGATTCCCGGAAGATAGCCACAAGCCAGTGGAATATCCGATGGCGATTGTCAAAGAACATCAGAACGCAACGGTAGAAGCCTTCTACAACTATTTGCAGGGGCCGGATGCCGCTGCCGTGTTTAAACAGTATGGATTCACGCCGAAGAAATGATATTGAGCGATCCCGAATGGCAGGCCGTTTTTCTCAGCCTGAAAGTGTCCTGTGTAGCTGTGATCTGCAGCTTGCCGTTTGGCATCCTAATGGCCTGGATTCTGGCGCGCTGCCGCTTTCCGGGCAAAACCCTGTTGGACAGCATCGTCCATTTGCCGCTGGTGCTGCCGCCGGTGGTGGTGGGTTATCTGCTGCTGATCGCTTTAGGCCGTCGCGGTTTTATCGGCGAATGGCTGTATGACTGGTTTGGCTTCACCTTTGCCTTTAGCTGGCGCGGCGCGGTGATCGCTTCGGCCGTGATGGCGTTTCCGCTAATGGTGCGCGCGATTCGTCTCGCGCTGGAAGCGGTGGATACCAAACTGGAGCTGGCCGCCCGTACGCTGGGTGCCGGGCGCTGGCGCGTGTTTTTCACCATCACACTACCGCTCACCTTGCCAGGCATTATTGTCGGCACGGTGCTGGCCTTCGCCCGTTCGCTGGGCGAATTTGGCGCCACCATCACGTTTGTCTCCAACATTCCCGGCGAGACGCGCACCATTCCGTCGGCAATGTTCACCCTGATTGAGACGCCGGGTGCGGAAGGCACCGCAGCGCGACTTTGTGCGGTGGCGATAGCGTTAGCGCTGATGTCGCTGGTGGCGTCTGAGCTGCTGGCGCGCTGGGGCCGTAAACGGCTGGGAGCGGCATAATGCTAAATCTGCAGCTTTCTCAGCAGTTGGGCGATCACCTGCTCGACGTCAACGTCAACATTCCCGCCAGCGGCATCACCGCCATTTTCGGCGTGTCGGGTGCGGGCAAAACCTCATTAATTAACGCGATTGGCGGATTAACCCAGCCGCAAAGCGGGCGCATCGAGTTAAACGATCGCCTGCTGTTCGATTCGGCCACGCGCGTGAATTTGCCGCCAGAGAAGCGCCGTATCGGCTATGTGTTTCAGGATGCGCGACTGTTCCCGCACTATCGCGTGCGCGGCAATCTGCAATACGGCATGTCGCCCTCAATGAAGCCGCAGTTCAACGCGCTGGTGGCGCTGCTCGGTTTAGAGTCGCTGCTAACGCGTTTTCCCGCGTCGCTTTCGGGCGGTGAAAAACAGCGCGTGGCAATTGGCCGCGCTTTGCTGACCGCGCCCGATATTCTGCTGATGGACGAACCGCTGGCATCGCTCGATCTGCCGCGCAAACGTGAGCTGATGCCCTATCTGCAAAAGCTGGCAAAGCAGGTCGATATTCCGATTCTTTATGTGTCGCACAGCCTCGATGAAATCCTGCAGTTGGCGGACAACGTGCTGGTGCTGGATGCCGGCCAGGTGAAAGCCTTTGGTCCGCTGGAGAAAGTGTGGAGCAGTTCGGCGATGCGTCCGTGGCTGCCGCTCGCCGAGCGCACCAGCGTGCTGCGCGTGCAGGTGCTGGAGCAGCATCCCGATTACCCGATGACCGCGCTGTCGCTGGGCGATCAGCATATTTGGGTGAGCCGGGTGAATCAGCCGCTGAAAACGCCGCTGCGTATTCGTATCGCCTCGGCCGATGTGTCGCTGGCCTTGCAGCCGCCGCACAATACTTCGATCCGCAATATTTTGCCGGCGCAGGTGGTTGAGCTGCTGGAGATTGACGATCAGGTGGAAGTGAAGCTGCGTATTGGCATCAGCGAGTTATGGGCGCGCATTTCACCGTGGGCGCGCGATGAGTTGGGGATTCGTCCCGATCAGTGGCTGTATGCGCAGATTAAGAGCGTGTCGATAGCGGCATAACAAGCGGTCGCCATGAATGGCGACCCTACGGATTACAATACTTCCTGATAAATCACTTCGGCGATACCCGGCTCCAGGTTGGTGCCAATCACTTTTTTGGCGCGCGATTTGATGGCGTCATCGGCATTGCCCATCGCCACGCCTAATCCCACCTGTTCCAGCATGCTGAGATCGTTGTAGTTGTCGCCAAACGCCAGCACGTCTTGCATGCTAAAGCCCTGACTTTCAACCCATTGCGCCAGACGCTTGCCTTTGCTGTTGCCGCCTTTGGCGATATCCACCTGATCGTGCCACGACCATTCACACGCCAGACCGAGTTCGGCTTCGGTTCGTTCGGCAAACTGCTGCAGCGCGCGCGTGTCGGGATGCGACAGCGCGAATTTCCAGATCGAATCAGCGTCAATCGCCGCCTGCGCCAGGCTTGGCACCTGCAGGAACAGCGGACGCTGCGCTTCCGGCAATGATTGCGCCCAGTTAAGCGTCCGCGTCACATGGCCGGTTGGCGTCTGGTAGAGCATCGCATCATCGACATACAGCAGACCGTGGATGTTCTCCTCATCCAGCATCTTAATCACACGCGCGGCTTTGCTTTTATCCAGCGGATCGGCGGCCAGCACCTGTTTCGCCGGATAATCATACAAATAGGTGCCATTACAGCAGATTGCGGGTGTATCCAGCTTAAGTGCCTGATAAAAAGGGTGGATAGCGCAGTGGTGGCGACCGGTAACGATCAACACTTTCACGCCCGCCTGTTGCGCGCGGGCCAGCGCTTCGATGGATTCAGGCAAGATGGTTTTGTTCGGGGTCAGCAGGGTGCCGTCGAGGTCAAGGGCGATTACGCGGTAGCTCATTACACTTTCCGTCCGGGAGTTGGCAAAGCATTGAGTCTACACCCGGCAGCGGCCCTGAGACAAAAAACAGGGCACAAATGAATCCAGCGCGACAAAATGAAACGCGCTACAGTTATCCCTTTCATCAGGCAGCGAATAAGGAAAACGCATGAAACAAGTCGTGTATACCGCCAGTCCCGAGAGCCAGCAGATTCATGCCTGGCAGTTGCAGGAAGATGGCGCACTGACGTTATTGCAGGTAACGGATGTTGCCGGCCAGGTGCAGCCGATGGTGGTGAGCCCGAAGAAAGATTTCCTCTATGTAGGTGTTCGTCCGAATTTTCGCGTGCTGGCGTTCCGCATTGCGGCCGACGGTTCGCTGAGCCTGGCCGGTGAAGCGCCGCTGCCGGGCAGCCCAACCCACATCTCCACCGATCGTCACGGCAATTATCTGTTCTGCGGCTCGTACAATGATGCCTGCGTCAGCATCAGCCCGATTGGCAGCGAGGGTTTGCCGCAAGCGCCGAGTCAGGTGATCAGCGGCTTGGACGGCTGCCACTCCGCCAATATCGACCTGAACAACCAAACGCTGTTTGTTCCGGCACTGAAGCAGGATCGCATCTGCCTGTATCAACTCAACGCAGACGGTACGCTGTCCCCGCGTGAACAAGCGCAGGTCACCACCGTTGAAGGTGCGGGTCCGCGTCACATGGCTTTCCACCCGAACGGCGCGTATGGCTACGTGGTGAACGAACTGGATAGCAGCGTCGATGTCTGGGCGCTGAACAATGTGCACGGCCAGGTTGAGCGCGTGCAGAGCCTCGACATGATGCCGAAGGATTTCAGCGATACGCGTTGGGCGGCGGACATCCACATCACGCCGGATGGCCGATTCCTTTATGCCTGCGACCGCACCAGCAGCACCATTACGGTGTTCAGCATCAGTGAAGATGGTTCGGTATTGGCGATTGAAGGCTACCAGCCGACGGAAACCCAGCCGCGCGGCTTCAATATTGATCACAGCGGTCAATATCTGGTGGCAGCGGGACAGAAATCGCACCATATAGAAGTGTATAAGATTCAGGAGCGCGGCCTGCTTAATCCGCTGGCGCGTTACGCGGTAGGACAAGGCCCAATGTGGGTGGTTATCCACCAGCTGTGATATCTCGTAGGGTCGCCATTCATGGCGTAATGCATGTCAGATAAGCAGTGTGCTGACATCGCAGGGATTCCGCCCGCTAAGCATCTGGCAGTTTCAGAATGCCAAAAGCAGGCGGCCGGGCTAAGGTCCGAAGGCGCGGACCTTAGCAATCCGCGCCTGCGCCGTCCTCGCTGTTCCCTCGCTTATCCTTCCGGCCTGACGGACCGCGCGGATTCGCCTTCCTGGCTCATGCCGCGCTTTCGCCGACGTCCTGTCGGCTCATCCTGGCCGTCACTCTGCGCTCGGCGCTGCGAATGGCGCTCAACACCGCCGCCTGTGATAACAGTGCCCGAATTGGTTTTTTCGTAGGGTGTGCATTTATGCGCACCAGGTTGCCATGAATGGCAACCCTACGGGATTTATAGCGATTTTGAGTTAAGAATACACACGACTGCTGCAGGGCGGGTGTTGAGGCGACATCCCAAAACGCTGAACGAGTGAGGGATTCCAGGGCGAGCCGCATGGATGCGGCGAGAGGTGGCGCTAAGCAGGAGCGAATCGCCGCCGGTCCGTCAGGAATCGTGAATGAGTGAAGGTACCGCGCAGCGGCGGGTTGGGCTGGCGCAAGGCCCGGGAGTGCAGAGGGCGCGGCCAGGCGTCCTCTGCTCGGTCGCCGCACAAAGGTGCTGCAACTACCTTAGCAAATGGCGAACGAAAGTCGCTCCAGGCTTAACTGAGCGGCATTACGCCATTCATGGCGACCTTTTTTTTATTACGCGTACTTCACCGTAATCGACGCACTGGCCAGCGCATGGAAATGCACGTTAAAGCCTACCATTGCACCGCTCGCGCCTTCGTCTACCTCAATCTTATCCGTGTCCAGCGCATGCACCGTAAAGATGTAGCGATGGGATTCGCCCTGCGGTGGCGCTGCGCCGCCATAGCCGGTTTGGCCAAAATCGGTGCGCGTCTGAATGGCGCTCTCCGGCAGTTCTGCCACGCCGGAACCGGCACCTTGCGGCAACTCGGTGACTTCTGCCGGAATGTTCGCTACCACCCAATGCCACCAGCCGGAACCGGTTGGTGCGTCGGGATCGTAGCAGGTGACCACAAAGCTTTTGGTGCCCGCCGGCACATCATCCCACGCCAGATGCGGTGACAAATTGTCGCCCTGGTAACCCATGCCGTTGAAAACGTGTCGCTCTGGCATTTTATCGCCGTCGTTAAAATCCTGGCTAACTACGCGCATGATCGCTCCTTATTGGTTGTGCAGTGCCCTCAATCATGGTGGAAATGCGCCGCAACATCCAGTGCCGCACCGACCGCTTGCGTCAGTTTCGTCAGTTCGGCGGCAGAAATCAGATAAGGTGGCATCAGGTAAATCAATCGCCCAAACGGACGAATCCACACGCCGCGCTCCACGAAGAAGTGCTGCAACGCCGCCATGTTCACCGCCTGATGGGTTTCGATCACGCCAATCGCCCCCAGCACGCGCGCGTCGGCCACCGCGTGATGACCGCGCAGCGGCAGCAGCTCGGCACGCAGCTGCTGTTCAATCTGTGCCACTTGCCACTGCCAATGCCCTTCATTCACCATTTTCAGACTTTCCACCGCCACCGCGCAGGCCAGCGGATTGCCCATAAAGGTGGGGCCGTGCATAAAGCAGCCCGCAGCGCTGCGGCTGATGGTATCCGCGACGTCACGCGTGGTCAGCGTGGCGGAGAGCGTCATGGTGCCGCCGGTCAGCGCTTTGCCGAGGCAGAGAATGTCTGGCGTGATGCCCGCATGGTCACAGGCAAAAAGTTTGCCGCTGCGGCCAAATCCGGTGGCGATCTCATCGGCAATCAGCAGCAAACCGTAGCGATCGCACAGCTCGCGTACCTGCTGCAGATAGCGCGGATGGTAGAAACGCATGCCGCCCGCGCCTTGCACAATCGGCTCAAGAATCACCGCCGCAATCTCGCGATGGTGGATCTCGGCCAGTTGCGCGAAATCGGCGAAATCCGCCTCATTCCACGCATCATCGAAAGCGCACTGCGGCGCGTGGGCGAACAGATGTTCCGGCAAATAACCGCGCCACAGGCTGTGCATCGAATTCTCCGGATCGCACACCGACATCGCGGCAAAGGTATCGCCGTGATAGCCGCGCTTCAGCGTGAGGAACTTTTGTCGGGTTTGGTTGCGTCCCAGCCAGTATTGCAGCGCCATTTTCATCGACACTTCGACGGCGATCGAACCTGAATCGGCGAGGAACACGCACTCCAGCGCCTCAGGTGTCATGGCAACCAGCTGACGACTCAGCTCCACCGCCGCCGGATGGGTAATGCCGCCAAACATCACATGCGACATCTGCGTCATTTGCTGCTGCAGCGCCTGATTGAGGCGCGGGTGGTTATAGCCGTGGATCGCCGCCCACCACGACGACATGCCGTCCACCAGTTCACGTCCATCGGCCAGCTGCAGCTGGCAGCCGTGCGCCGCGACAACCGGATAACAGGGCAGGGGATCGCGCATCGACGTATAGGGATGCCAGATATGCTGGCGGTCAAAGTTGAGGTCGTCCTGAGTGAACATGCGAGTTGTAAACCATTTTAAAAAGATTTAGTTTACAAGTATAACCACGTTAATCGTCGGGATGAACCCCCTTTTTCTGGAGTAAGCAATGGCAAACCGCTGGACACTGACACAAGCTCAGGCACTGTTCGATAAACCTTTCCTTGAGTTGATGTTTGAAGCGCAGCAAGTGCATCGTCAACATTTCGATCCACGCCAGGTGCAGGTCAGCACGCTGCTATCGATCAAAACCGGCGCCTGTCCGGAAGACTGTAAATACTGTCCGCAGAGCGCACGCTACAAAACCGGTCTGGAATCAGAACGTCTGATGGAAGTGGATGCGGTGCTGGAATCGGCGCGCAAAGCCAAGGCGGCGGGATCGAGCCGCTTCTGCATGGGCGCGGCGTGGAAAAATCCGCACGAGCGCGACATGCCGTACTTGCAGCAGATGGTGCAGGGCGTGAAAGCGATGGGCATGGAAACCTGCATGACGCTCGGCACGCTAGATGGCAGCCAGGCACAACGTCTCGCCGAAGCCGGGCTTGATTTCTACAACCACAACCTCGACACCTCGCCAGAGTTCTACGGCAACATCATCACCACGCGCAGCTATCAGGAACGTCTGGATACGCTGGATAAAGTGCGCGGCGCGGGCATCAAAGTGTGTTCCGGCGGCATCGTGGGGTTGGGTGAAACGGTGCAGGATCGCGCGGGCTTGCTGGTGCAACTCGCGAATCTGCCAACGCCACCCGAGAGCGTACCGATCAACATGCTGGTGAAGGTCAAGGGCACGCCGCTGGCCGATAACGACGACGTGGAACCGTTCGACTTCATCCGCACCATCGCGGTGGCGCGCATTATGATGCCATCCTCGCACGTGCGCCTTTCAGCCGGTCGCGAGCAGATGAGCGAGCAAACGCAGGCAATGTGCTTTATGGCCGGTGCAAACTCAATCTTCTACGGCTGCAAGCTGCTCACCACGCCAAACCCGGAAGAGGATAAAGATCTGATTCTGTTCCGCAAACTGGGCCTGAATCCGGAGCATACCGCGACAACCGCCGGTGACAACGAGCAGCAGTATCAGCTCAGCGAGCAGCTGTTGCACGCGGATACCGAGCAGTTCTATAACGCGGCTGTGTAAATGGGCTGGTCACAACGTATTGATGAGGCGCTGGCGGCGCGGCGCGCCGCGGATGGCTGGCGGCTGCGGCGTCCCGTTGAGCACAACAGCGTGCGGGAAATTACGCTCGAAGGGCAGCGTTATCGCCACTTCTCCAGCAATGACTATCTCGGCTTGAGTCAGCATCCGGCGGTGATCGCTGCCTGGCAGCAGGGCGCGGCCGAGACGGGCGCGGGTGCGGGCGCATCCGGTCATGTCACCGGCTACAGCCGCCATCATGCGCAGCTCGAAGCGGAGCTGGCGGACTGGCTGGGCTATTCGCGCGCGCTGCTGTTCATTTCGGGATTTGCCGCCAATCAGGCGGTGATCCATCTGCTGGCGGAAAAGCAGGATCGCATCTTCGCCGATAAGCTAGCGCATGCTTCACTGCTGGATGCCGCCAGCCACAGCCCCGCCAGCCTGCGTCGTTTTGCCCACAATCAGCCGGAAAGTCTGGCGAAGCTGCTGGCAACGCCGTCGGATGGCGGCACGCTGGTGGTGACCGAAGGCGTGTTCAGCATGGATGGCGACAGCGCACCGCTGGCCGAGATTGCTGAACAGACGCGGCGCGGCAACGGCTGGCTGCTGGTGGATGATGCGCACGGCATTGGCGTCACTGGTGCGCAAGGGCGCGGCAGCTGCTGGCAGCAGCAGGTCAAACCGGAACTGCTGATTGTCACCTTCGGCAAAGGGTTTGGCGTCAGCGGTGCGGCGCTGCTGTGCGATGACGCCACTGCCGATTACGTCGAGCAGTTTTCACGCCATCTGATCTACTCCACCGCGATGCCACCGGCGCAGTGCTACGCGTTGCTGGCGGCACTGCGGCAGATTCAACAAGGCGATGCGCTGCGTGAAAAACTGCACAGCCACATCGCGCGTTTCCGTGCGGGCGCCGCCGATTTGCCATGGCAATTAGGTGCCTCTGCAAGCGCCATCCAACCGCTGATCGTCGGTGAAAACAGCGCGGCGCTGGCGTTGTCACAGCGGCTGGCGCAGGCCGGCTGCTGGGTCAGCGCCATTCGTCCCCCGACCGTGCCGCCGGGCACCGCGCGGCTACGCATCACGCTCACCGCTGCGCATCATACCGATGATATTGATCGTCTGCTGGAGGCGCTATATGACGCTGCAGGTTAACAAGCAGGCCGTGGCAAACGCCTTTGGTCGTGCGGCTGCGCATTACGAGCAGCACGCGCAGTTACAGCGGCTGAGCGGTGATGCGCTGCTGGCGCTGGCGCCCGCCGGTTTTGGCCCGCACCTGCTGGATGCTGGTTGCGGCACCGGCTGGTATAGCCGCTATTGGCGCGATCGCGGGCGCACGCTGACGGCGCTTGATCTGTCGCCCAACATGTTGCAAACCGCGCGCGATCAGCAATCGGCGCAGCACTATCTGCTGGGCGATATTGATGCGGTGCCGCTACCAGATGCCAGCGTTGACGGCGTGTGGAGCAATCTGGCGGTGCAGTGGAGCAGCGACTTGCACACCGCGCTGCTGCAGTTTTTACGCGTCACGCGGCCAGGCGGCACGGTGCTGTTTTCCACGCTGCTCGACGGATCGCTGCACGAAGTGCATCACGCGTGGGCAAAACTGGATGGTCGTCAGCACGCCAATCGTTTCCTCAGCGCCGCGCAGTTTGACACGGCCACCGCGACGCTGCCGATCGCTAAGCAGCAGCAGGTTATCACGCTGCATTTTCCCAGTGCGCTCAGCGCCATGCGCTCGCTGAAAGGCATTGGTGCCACGCATTTGCACGACGGACGCGGCGCCAGCGTACTGACGCGCGCTCAGCTGGCACAACTTGAGCAGCACTGGCCGCAGGACGAGGCGGGTTATCGCCTGAGTTATCACCTGATGTATGGAGTTTTACGCAAATGACACGCTGGTTTATTACCGGAACCGATACCGAAGTGGGCAAAACAGTGGCCAGCGGCGCGCTGCTGCAGGCGGCGAGCGCCGCCGGTTTACGCACCGCAGGCTACAAGCCGGTGGCTTCCGGCTGCGAGATCACGCCGCAAGGCATCCGCAACAGCGACGCGCTGGCGTTACAGCGCTACAGCAGCTTGCCGTTAAGCTATGAGCAGGTGAACCCGCTGGCGTTTGTTGAGCCGACCTCGCCGCATATCATTAGCGCGGAAGAGGGCCGACCGATTACTTTTTCCACGCTTTCAGCAGGCTTGCGCGCGCTAGAGCAGCAGGCGGAATGGGTGCTAGTTGAAGGCGCAGGCGGATGGTTTACGCCGCTGTCGGAAACGCAAACGTACGCCGATTGGGTGGAAGCCGAGCAGTTGCCGGTAATTCTGGTGGTGTGCGTGAAACTGGGTTGCATCAACCATGCGATGCTCACCGCCGAAGCGGTTAAAGCGCGCGGATTGCGCCTTGCGGGCTGGATTGCCAATGATATTCAACCGCCCGGCAAACGCCATCAGGAGTATATGGCTACGCTGCGTCAGCGCATTCATGCGCCGTTCCTTGGTGAGATTCCGCACCTTAGCGATGAGGCCGAGCAGGCCGAATGTGGGCGTTATTTGAGGTTGCCGCAATAAATAACCCAGGTCGCCATTCATGGCGACCTGGCTACATCGTCACGTCGCGGTCAGCCACTTATTCACCGTCAAATCATCCAGCTGCGCCACTTTGCCATGCGCCACGTTACGTCCACGATGCAGCAGCAGGAAATAATCGGCGACGCGGCGCACAAACGACACGTGCTGCTCCAGCAGCAGAATGGTTAAACCATACTCACGGTTTAGCCGACGAATCAGATTGCCCATCTCCTCTTCCAGCCACGGCGACATCCCTTCCGTCGGCTCATCCAGAATCACCAGCTTGGGTTGCAGCACCAGCGCGCGCGCCAGTGCCAAATGTTGCTGTTGCTCCATCGGCAACTCGCCGCTGCGCTGATGGCGCAATGAATAGAGCGCCGGAAAAAGATCAAATACCATTTCCGGAATAGCGCGGCTACGATCGTCCTGCGCCGCCATCAGGGCGATCAGCAGGTTATCCTCCACGCTCATCTGCGAGAAAATATGCCGTCCTTGCGGCACGTAACCAATGCCGGTGCGCGCGCGCAGCTCGGCCGGTTGCAGCAGCAAATCTTCCGGCGGCGCGCCATCTTCCTGCCAGGTCATTGAGCCGCTGTTAATCGGCAGGCGGCCCATAATGCAGTTCACCAACGTGGTTTTGCCCATGCCAGGGCTGCCCAGCACGCCGGTGCAGGTGCCCGGCGGCAGATCGAGATCCACATCCCACAGAATGTGATTTTGACCGTAAAACTGATTCACCGAACGTAAACTCAGCATCTGACATCCTCCTTCCAGATTATAAGCCTGAATGCTCCCGCTCTGTGTCGTCTGGCATACAGTCGTGCACGATTGATGGACACCGCTGTCGTCGGCAAGCGCCGATATGGACTCGTCACTCCATATAGCAAACACTGCAATTCCCAGGCCAGGTTAGGAATTCAGGCCGTTCTGCGTCGCAAACCTGACAAATCAACCGCTAAAAGTTGAGAAATACTTAACAATTGCCGGCGGTGATAAATGAGCTGCACTTTGACGGTGCTAACGGCTTAACGTTTCTGGTGCATTTGATCGTTCGTAAGGCAATAACCGGGGAAATAAATGGCCTAAAGGCTGGCTTTTCTCCAGGTAAGGAGAGGTAAACCGGGAAAAAGAAGGGTTAATGCGACACGCAGGAGGAGAAAAATAAATGCGAAAAAATTTTTTTTCGCGCTTAAGAATGGGCGGGAGAAAATTATACACAGCCGATGGGCTCGGGGCTGGATTCACTTATCCACCATTACTGTGGATAACCTTGTGCATTAGCGACTGAAAACCGTGTGCAAGCGAGTAAATTCGCGGCCTTCATACATTATGATGAGAAACTGGGCTTTTGAGTCAATGTCAGTAAAAACAGCAGGTTAGTTAAAATCAAGCATGCGAATTATCTGGCTTGTCATCGGACTGCAATTTAATGACACTCTATTGACAAATGTTAAAAGCGTCCTCCGCTTGGGGATAACATTGCGCAACAAGCGCTTGCTGGCTGCCGCTTAAATTGCACTGAAGAAAATCCGCTTCAGATTCCATTATCGTGCAAGGTTACTGTAATTATGTCCAGTATTTTTTTCTGGCAAATTCGCCATAGCAGAGTAGAATTAGCAGCCTGCCCGCCGACTTCATCTGCTGGAACCGCTAAAACATGAGCAAAGTCTTTAAACTCAACTCCGCTTTCAAGCCTTCAGGCGATCAACCTGAGGCGATTCGCCGTCTCGAAGAGGGGCTGGAAGATGGACTCGCGCATCAAACGCTGTTGGGCGTGACGGGCTCGGGTAAAACGTTTACCGTGGCGAACGTAATTGCCGACCTTAACCGCCCGACCATGGTGCTGGCACCGAACAAAACCCTGGCGGCGCAGCTCTACGGCGAGATGAAAGAGTTTTTCCCGGATAACGCAGTGGAGTTTTTCGTCTCTTATTACGATTACTACCAGCCTGAAGCCTATGTGCCGAGTTCTGACACCTTTATTGAGAAAGATGCCTCGGTGAATGAGCACATTGAGCAGATGCGTCTGTCGGCGACCAAAGCGCTGCTGGAGCGTCGTGATGTGATTGTGGTGGCATCTGTTTCGGCGATCTACGGTCTGGGCGATCCCGATCTCTACCTGAAAATGATGCTGCACCTGACGCGCGGCATGATTATCGATCAGCGCAGCATTCTGCGTCGCCTGGCGGAACTGCAATATACCCGCAACGATCAAGCCTTCCAGCGCGGCACCTTCCGCGTGCGCGGCGAAGTGATCGATGTATTCCCGGCCGAATCGGACGACATTGCGCTGCGTATTGAGTTGTTCGATGAAGAAGTTGAAAGGCTGTCGCTGTTTGATCCGCTCACCGGTCAGATTGATTCTGTTATCCCACGCTTTACCGTCTATCCCAAAACGCACTACGTGACGCCGCGTGAGCGCATTCTTAAGGCGATGGAAGAGATCAAAGATGAGCTGGTGATCCGCCGCAAAGTGCTGCTGGAGAACAACAAGCTGCTTGAAGAGCAGCGTATTTCCCAGCGTACGCAGTTCGATCTCGAAATGATGAACGAGTTGGGTTACTGCTCCGGCATCGAAAACTACTCGCGCTATCTCTCCGGGCGCGGACCGGGCGAGCCGCCGCCGACTTTGTTCGACTATTTACCGGCGGATGGTTTGCTGGTGGTCGACGAATCGCACGTTACTATTCCGCAGATTGGCGGCATGTATCGTGGTGACCGCGCGCGTAAAGAGACGCTGGTGGAATACGGCTTCCGCCTGCCGTCGGCGCTGGATAACCGCCCGATGAAGTTTGAAGAGTTTGAAGCGGCCGCGCCGCAAACCATTTATGTGTCGGCCACGCCGGGCAATTACGAGCTGGAAAAATCGGGCAGCGAAGTGATTGATCAGCTGGTGCGCCCAACTGGCCTGCTGGATCCGGTGCTGGAAGTGCGTCCGGTGGCGACGCAGGTTGACGATTTGCTGTCGGAAATCCGCAAGCGTGTCGAAATCAACGAGCGCGTGCTGGTGACGGTACTGACCAAGCGTATGGCGGAAGACCTCACCGAATACCTTGTGGAGCACGGCGAGAAGGTGCGCTATCTGCACTCGGATATTGATACCGTAGAACGTATGGAGATCATCCGCGATTTACGCCTCGGCGAATTTGATGTGCTGGTCGGCATCAACTTGCTGCGAGAAGGTCTGGATATGCCAGAAGTATCGCTGGTGGCGATTCTCGATGCCGATAAAGAGGGCTTCCTGCGTTCCGAGCGTTCGCTGATTCAGACCATTGGCCGCGCCGCACGTAACATCAACGGCCGGGCGATTCTCTACGCTGACAAAATCACGCCGTCGATGGAGCGCGCGATGGGCGAAACCGAGCGTCGTCGCGAGAAACAGCAAAAATACAACGAAGAAAACGGTATCGTGCCGCAAGGGCTCAACAAGAAGATCACCGATATTCTTGAGCTCGGTAAAAACGTGGTGAAAACGCGCGGCAAAGGCAAAACCGCGTCACGCACTGCGGCAGAAGCCGAAGCTAACTATATGGCGCTTACGCCGCAGGCGATGCAGAAGAAGATTCACGAGCTGGAAGGGCAGATGCAGCAACACGCGCAGAACCTGGAGTTCGAAGAAGCCGCCAGCGTGCGCGATCAGTTACATCAACTGCGTGAGCTGTTTATTGCGGCTTCGTGATGGTAGTAACCGAGTCGCCATAATCGTAATGGTTGTAACCAGGTCGCCATAAATGGCGACCCTACACGGCCTGAATCGCGTGTTCCAGCGCGATGCGCAGCAGCTGGCGGTCGTGGCGATATTTGATGTCGGCGGCTTCCAGCGGTTCGCGAATGATTAAGCGCTCTTCCACGCCGCGAATATCGGCGGCTGGACTGACTACCACCGCATCAATCACCCGCTTGCCAATCGCTTTCTCCATGATCGCCAATTTATCGGCCACATTCAGGCTGGCTGCCGCCGGGCTCAGTTCGCGGCCCAGATTACCAATAAACACCATGGTGGCAGGTGTACGACGCATCGCGCGCGCCATATCTTCCATCAGCAGAATCGGCATCAGGCTGGTGTAGAAGCTGCCGGGGCCAATCAGAATCAAATCCGCTTCGCCTATCGCCTCAATCGCTTCGCGGGTCGGCAACACGTTGGGATGCAACATCAACTCTTCGGGCGGCTGCTTCATCTCATCAATCGCGGTTTCGCCGTACACCATGTTGCCTTCGCCATCCTGCGCCACCAGATCAACCGGCTGTTCCGACATCGGAATCAGAAACGCATCAACCTTAAGCAGATTGCGAATGATATTGATGGCTTCCAGCGGACGTACGCTTAGGTGATCGAGCGCCTTCAGCATCAGGTTGCCCAGGTTGTGGCCGGCCAGCTCGCCATTGCCGGTGAAGCGATACTCAAACATCGCGGTGGCGACGCTCGGCTCGGTGATCAGCTGATTGATGCAGTTGCGCATATCGCCCCACGCAATGCCGCCTTCCGAGCGGCGAATGCGGCCGGTGGATCCGCCGTTATCGGTGGTGGTGACGATGCCGGTCAGGCGCGAGCCTAACGGTGCCAGCGCCGACATCACGCGGCCCAAACCGTGTCCGCCACCTAATGCCACTACGCGGTCCAAATCTGCCAGGGTTCGATTCATGTTTCTCCTTTGTCACTGACGTCCTCGCGTTGAGGCGTAGTTGAACTGATGTGCATCAATATCTGTGGTGCATTTTACCGTATCCTGTCGCGAAAATGCGGTGAAAAATACGTTATACATCAAGATATATAGCGAAATTCACTGATGGATGCGAATCGCTAATCGCGCTACCATTCGTTTTAACCGTGTTGTCCATAATGACAACAAACTCCCAAGCCTGGTTTCCTAAGTCGTTAACGATATGGAAGGCAGGCCGCAGCCTTGAGCTGCCAGGGTGCAGAAAGAAATGACTGCATCTCCCGACTTTGGAAAGGTGTTCAGGTGCCACAATTTACAGATGCCTACGCGCGCAGCTTTTACTATCTGCGCCTGTCGGTCACGGATGTGTGTAACTTCCGTTGTACCTACTGCTTGCCGAATGGCTACAAGCCGAACGGTTCGAACAATAAAAGCTTTCTCTCGCTGGATGAGATTCGTCGCGTGACGCGTGCCTTTGCGGCTGCGGGCACGGAAAAAGTGCGCCTGACGGGCGGCGAACCTTCTATGCGTCGCGATTTCACCGACATCATCGCCGCCGTGCGTGAAAATGCCGCTATTCGCCAGATCGCGATGACCACCAACGGTTACCGCATGGCGCGTGACGTACGTGCGTGGCGCGCCGCCGGTCTCACTCATATCAACGTTAGCGTCGACAGCCTCGACGCACGCCAGTTTCACGCCATTACCGGCCAGGACAAATTTGCCGAGGTGATGGCGGGAATCGACGCCGCCTTTGATGCCGGTTTCGAGAAAGTGAAAGTGAACAGCGTGCTGATGCGCGATGTGAACAGCCACAGCCTCAGCACCTTCCTCGAGTGGCTGCGCCTGCGACCGATTCAACTGCGCTTTATCGAACTAATGGAAACCGGCGAAGGCAGCGATCTGTTCCGCCGTCATCACATCTCCGGTGAAGTGATCCGCGACCAGCTGATCCTGCAAGGCTGGCAACGCCAGCCGCGCGGCCGCAGCGACGGTCCGGCGCAGGTGTTCCGTCATCCCGATTATCAGGGCGAAGTCGGCCTGATCATGCCGTACGAGAAAGATTTCTGTGCCAGCTGCAACCGCCTGCGCGTCTCGGCGCTGGGCAATTTGCATCTGTGCCTGTTTGGCGATGGCGGCGTGTCGCTGCGCGATCTGCTGGCCTCTGACGATCAGCAAGACGCGTTGCAGGCACGCATTGCGCACAGCCTTGGACAGAAAAAGCAGACGCATTTCCTGCATCAGGGCAACACCGGCATCACACAAAATCTCTCCTTTATTGGTGGCTAAACACAGGAGTTACGGCCATGGGTAAACCTACCGGCGAATTTGTCGCCTTGAATGTGGCGGTGATGACCGTCTCGGATAGCCGCGATGCCAGCAACGACACATCTGGCGATTATCTGCGCGAAGCGCTGGCGGAAGCCGGACATCAGGTGGTGGATCGCGCGCTGGTGCCGGATAACCGCTATCGCATTCGCGCCACGGTGTCGCGCTGGATCGCCAGCGACGATGTGCAAGTGGTGATCGTGAACGGCGGCACCGGTTTCAACAGCCAAAACAGCACGCCAGAAGCGTTGCTGCCGCTGCTGGACCGTGAAATCGAGGGCTTTGGCGAGCTGTTCCGCATGATCTCCTATGAAGAGATCGGCAGCTCAACGCTGCAGTCGCGCGCGGTGGCCGGATTAGCCAATCAGACGCTGATTTTTGCCGTGCCGGGATCGACCAACGCCTGCCGCAGCGCCTGGGAACGCATTATTGAAGATCAGCTGGATGCACGTACGCGTCCGTGTAATTTCGTTTCACATTTGAAGAAGTTGTAAGCATGTCATCGTTAACTCATATCAATGCCGCTGGCGAAGCCCACATGGTGGATGTCTCCGGCAAAACCGAAACGGTACGCGAAGCGCAGGCCGAAGCGCTGGTGCTGATGAGCGCCGAAACGCTGCAGATGATTATTGACGGCAGCCATCACAAAGGTGACGTCTTCGCCACCGCGCGCATCGCCGGTATTCAGGCAGCAAAACGCACCTGGGAACTGATTCCACTCTGTCATCCGCTGATGCTGAGCAAAGTAGAAGTCAGTTTGATTGCTGAACCCGAGCACAATCGCGTGCGCGTCACCTCGCTGTGTCGTCTGACCGGCAAAACCGGCGTCGAGATGGAAGCGTTGACGGCGGCCTCCGTCGCGGCGCTGACCATCTATGACATGTGCAAAGCGGTGCAAAAAGACATTGTCATCGACCAGCTGCGTTTGCTGACTAAAAGCGGCGGCAAGTCTGGCGATTTCAAGGCGGTGAGCCATGATTAAGGTGCTGTTTTTTGCTCAGGTGCGTGAATTGACCGGCACCAGCTCACTGGATTTGGCTCCAGAATATGAGGACGTCGCGACATTGCGCGCGGCATTAGCGGAGAAGGGCGAACGCTGGGCGCTGGCGCTGGAATCCGGCAAGCTGCTGGCGGCGGTTAACCAAACGCTGGTGCCAATGACGCATCCGCTACGTGCCGGTGATGAAGTGGCCTTTTTCCCGCCGGTGACCGGAGGCTGATGATGGAAACGCGGATTCGTGTCGGATCAGAACCTTTCAACGTCGGCGAGGAGTACGGAAAACTCGCCGCCCATGACAGCGATGGCGCGGTCGTCACCTTTACCGGCAAAGTGCGCAATCATAATCTCGGTGCCAGCGTGGCGGCCTTGACGCTGGAGCACTATCCCGGCATGACGGAAAAAGCGCTGGACGATATTGTTGAAGATGCGCGTCAGCGCTGGGCGCTGCAGCAGGTCACGGTAATTCATCGCGTTGGCGAACTGTTCCCCGGCGATGAGATCGTGTTTGTGGGCGTCAGCAGCGCGCATCGGGGCAGTGCATTCGCCGCTACCGAGTTCATCATGGATTACCTGAAAACTCGTGCGCCGTTCTGGAAGCGCGAAGCCACTGTCGCAGGCGAACGCTGGGTTGATGCGCGTGACAGCGATCATCAGGCTGCTGAGCGCTGGAGCTAGCGCGCAAAATCCCCCGGCTCCGATAGCGGCAGGCCACTGAAAACGTTAAGGTACGGTTTTTGTTGGCGTCAGGGAGCAGGATGAACACGAGCAAGATGATGAAAGGCGCAGCATTGCTGGCTGCGCTGGTACTGGTTGGTTGTAGCACTAAAAAAGAGCCGCAGGTGCCAGCGCGTCAGCCCGCCGATGTGAAAAGCCAAATCCAGCAGTTGTTGCCCAGCGACGTGAAGCAAAAATCCGCTTGGGCCGACGACATCTATACCGCGTTCCGCGTGCAGCAAATCGATGCCAGCGTCAGCAACATCTGCGCGGTCATTGCCGTCACCGATCAGGAATCCAACTTCAGTGCTGATGCGGAAGTGCCGGGCTTGCCGAAAATCGCCTGGGGCGAAATCGATCGCCGCGCCGCCAAAGTGCACGTTCCGGCATTTCTGGTGCGCACCGCACTGTTAATCAAATCGCCGAACGGTGAAAGCTATGCCGCGCGTCTGGATAAAGTGCGCAGCGAGAAAGAGCTGAGCGCCATCTTTGATGATTTTATCGATATGGTGCCGATGGGGCAGAAGCTGTTTGGCAATCTTAACCCGATTCATACTGGCGGGCCGATGCAGGTCAGCATTGAGTTTGCGGAAGCGCACGCCAAAGGCTATCCGTATGCGGTTGACGGCTCGATTCGTCGAGAAGTCTTCACGCGTCGCGGTGGTATCTATTTCGGCACGCTGCATCTGCTTGGCTATCCGGCCGATTATAGCCAGCCGCTCTATCGCTTTGCCGACTTCAACGCCGGTTGGTACGCCAGCCGCAACGCGGCATTCCAGGCGGCGATTGCGCGCGCCAGCGGCATCAAGCTGGAACTTGATGGCGATTTGATTATGTATGGCAGCGAGCAGGCCAGCTCCACCGAATTGGCGGTGCGCAGCCTGAGCAAGCAGCTGGATATGAGCAATCGTGAAATCCGCCGCGATTTGGAGAAGGGCGACACTGAAGATTTTGCCAAAAGCACGCTGTGGAAGCAGACCTTTATTCTTGCCGATAAGATGGCCGGAAAACGTCTGCCGCGCGAAATGCTGCCGGGCATCAAGCTGGAGAGCCCGAAAATCACCCGCAATCTCACCACCGCGTGGTTTGCCCAGCGCGTTAATGGCCGCTATCAACAGTGCTTGACGCGCCGTTGACGCAAACGGGTGTACACTCCACACTTACAGAGTTTGTCTAACATTTAATGAGGCGCTTCATGGATCGATATCCACGTAATGATTCAATCGTGCAGCAGGCATCCACTTCGCTGCAGACCTACATGGCGCAGGTGTATGGCTGGATGACCTGTGGCTTGCTGCTCACCGCGTTTGTTTCGTGGTTTGCTGCCCGTACACCTGCAGTAATGGAATTGGTGTTTGCTAACCGTATCACTTTCTTTGGTCTGATCATCGCGCAACTGGCGCTGGTGTTTGTGCTGTCTGGCATGGTGCAACGCATGAGCGGCGCAGTGGCTACCGCGCTGTTTATGCTCTATTCGGCGCTGACCGGTCTGACAATGGCGAGTATTTTCCTCGTCTACACCTACTCATCGATTGCCAGCACCTTCTTTGTGACGGCCGGGATGTTCGGTGCCATGAGCTTCTACGGTTACACCACCAAGCGCGACCTGAGCCGTTTTGGCAGTCTGCTGTTTATGGCGCTGATCGGTATTTTGCTGGCGTCGCTGGTGAACTTCTGGCTGAAAAGCCCGGCGCTGATGTGGGCGATTACCTATATCGGCGTGGTGGTGTTTGTTGGCTTAACCGCCTATGACACGCAGAGGCTGAAGGCGATTGGCGAGAACATCAACGTCAATGACAAAGAGAACCTGCGTCGCGCCTCAATCATGGGCGCGTTAACGCTGTATCTCGACTTTATCAACCTGTTCCTGATGCTGCTGCGCATCTTCGGCAACCGCCGCTAAACCACGCACCAAACTGTTCCCTCTCCCGCGTGCGGTCTGCACCAATCCGTCCCCTCTCCCGCCTGCGGGAGAGGGCCAGGGTGAGGGGAATCCCGCACAAAACTAGCGCGAAACCGATTTCTCCATCTTCTGCTCATTCTTCTGCCGCAAATGCTTCGCGCGGCTCTCCAGCCACAAATAGAGCACCAATGCCACCAACAGCGGCAGGATAAAGTAGAGCACGCGATAAGCCAGCAACGCCGCGATAATGCTGCCGTGCGAGGCATGTTGCCCACTCAGCAGCGCCAAAAATACCGCCTCCAGCACGCCAATCCCCGCGGGAATATGAATAATCACGCCCGCGATACTGCTGATCAACAGCACGCCTAACACAATCGGATAATCCACCTGACGTGCCAGCAGCAGCCAGATAATCATGCCCATCACCATCCAGTTGGCGCAAGAGACGGCAAACTGGAACAGCGCCATGCGCAGCGAAGGCAGCTGCAGATGCTGGCCTTTTACCGTCCAGCGGCGCTTCTTCGCGAAGGCGCACGCCCACAAATAGACGGCCACCATCACCAGCAGCACCGCGCCAATAATGCGCAGGGTGGTTTCGCCAATGAACCAACCAGAAGGAATTGGCACCATGCCCGCCGCAAACACCACGCCGGCCAGCAGAATGTAGCCAAGCCAGTTGGTGGCGATGCTCAGCGAGAAGATGCGTGTAATGGTGTTGCCCGGCAAACCGAGACGCGAGTAGAGCCGATAACGCATCGCCACGCCGCCAACCCAGGTGCTGAGCGTCAGGTTGAAGGCATAGCAGATAAACGACACCAGCATCACCTGACGTTTCGCCAGCTTATGGCCGCAGTAGGCGCGTCCAATCAGGTCGTAAAGGCCGTAAGTCAGATAACTCACCACCACCAGCGCGGCGGCGCTTAGCACTACATAGCGGTTGTAGCCGACGATCACTGTATAAACGTCTTCCCAGTTCACCTTGCGCGCATACACCACCAGCAGCACAATCACCGCGATAAAAAACAGCCAGGTGAGGATTTTCTTCGCCAGTTGCCAGCGCGGATTCTTTTTCGACATTAGGGTTTCGCTCCTGAATTATCGGCTTCAACCCGATCCTGGGTTTCCATTTCAGGCTGCACCGGCGGCGCAACCTGCGACAAGCGCGGCGTATGCGCAGGTAACCAACCGGCGATGGCCGGGAAGTGGCGTAAAAAGTGGAACACAATCACGCCTTTGGTCAGCTGCCACCAGTTGCGCGGCG
This sequence comes from Pantoea trifolii, assembly GCF_024506435.1. Classification (NCBI taxonomy): domain Bacteria; kingdom Pseudomonadati; phylum Pseudomonadota; class Gammaproteobacteria; order Enterobacterales; family Erwiniaceae; genus Pantoea; species Pantoea trifolii. The sequence continues at coordinate 1,329,067 of NZ_JANIET010000001.1, forward strand.
GCAGCTTGTCATCTTCCACGCGCACACAGTCCTGCTGAATCAGCAGCTCCAGATTGTCGCGCAGCGTCTGATTGAAGGCGCGATCGTGCACCATCAAATTGGCTTCGAGATTGAGGGATAAACTCAGCGGATCAAGGTTGCTGGAACCGACCGTGGACCACTGCTGATCCTGCACCGCAATTTTGCCGTGCAGCGGGCGGCGGCAGTATTCATACACTTCTACGCCACCATCGACCAAATAGTTGTACAGCAGCTCGGCGCCGACTTTAACGATCGGCATATCGGGTTCGCCCTGCACGATCAGCCGGACGCGCACGCCGCGCTGTGCCGCGCTGCGCATCTCGCGCAGCAAACGATAGCCGGGGAAGAAGTAGGCGTTGGCGATGATCACATCCTTCTGGGCTTTGCGCAGCATGGCGAGATAGTGCTGCTCAATGTCGTCACGGTGTTCGTCGTTATCGCGATAAACAAACAGCACCTGCGCTTCACCGGGCATGGCGTTAACCGCCGGACGGTGGGAACGCGCGCCCCACCAGCGCCGCGTGTGCTGTTCGCTGCCCATTTGTTGCTGCACGTATTGGGCAATATCCAAAACCACCGGACCTTTCACCTCCACCGCATAATCCTGCTTGGCTTCTGCACCGAAATCGATGTTGTGTTCAGCGGAGAAGTTGATGCCGCCGACAAAGGCGATCGCTTCATCAATCACCACAATTTTGCGGTGCAGGCGACGAAACACGTTAGTGCGCATACCGAGCACCAGCGGACGCGGATCGTAATAGATAAAGCGCACGCCAGCGGCGGTCAGGCTATTAACAAATCGATCGGAGAGATCCGGCGAGCCGTAACCATCGACCATCACTTCAACTTTCACTCCACGCTGTGCAGCGTTAAGCAACGCTTCGTGCAGGTCGTTGCCCACTTCATCCTCAAACAGAATAAAGGTTTCCAGCAGCAGCGTGCGCTCGGCACGCTGAATCGCGCCCCATACGCGCGGGAAAAATTCGTCACCGTTCTCAAGCAAACGGAGCTGATTACCGTCGCGCCAATTGAAACTCATAGGAAAATCTCCACCGCTAATGGCGCATGATCGGACAGGTGTGACCAGGGTTTAACCGGCAGCGCCCACGGCTTACTGACCGTGGCGTTGCGGATGTAGATACGATCAAGCCGTAACAACGGAAAACGTGCCGGAAAAGTGCGGGCAGGGCGGCCAGTTTTGATACTGAACACTTCCTCTAAGCCCACCGCGCGCTTGAGAAAGCGATTGGCGCTGACCTGCCAGTCATTAAAATCACCGGCCACCACCAAGGGCGCATTGGGCGGCAGCGTATCAATGAAGTCGCACATCATCTTCATCTGCGCCTGACGATGCTTCTCCTTCAGACCGAGATGTACGCAGAACACATGCAGCGGCTCAGCACGATCCGGCAGGCGAATTTGGCAGTGCAACATGCCGCGCTTTTCACTTCCAGCGACGGAAATATCGCGGTTTTCATATTCAACGATGGGAAATCGTGACAATATCGCGTTCCCGTGATGTCCCTCGGGATAAACGGCGTTGCGGCCATAGGCGAAATCGTTCCACATGGTATCGGCCAGAAACTCGTAATGTGAGGTTTCCGGCCAGTTTTCGATGTTCAGTGAATGGATGGCGTGGGTGCCCATCACCTCTTGCAGGAAGACGATATCCGCCGATGTGGCGCGGACTGCGTCGCGCAATTCCGGCAGGATAAAGCGGCGATTAAAGCTGGTGAACCCCTTGTGGGTATTGATCGTCAGGACTTTAAATGAAAATCCTTGCGTATTTTGTGGCATACTTCGACGCGCTCCTTTTCATCATCAACAGCACAAAGTGTAGTCTTTGTCACAAATGGATGGTGTTAAGGGCAGAAAATTAGGGCGTAATCCGAAATTTGCTTTACATTGAGGACGTTCGTCTGGCCTCCAGCCAGATACACTTGGGCGACCTGTTGGGTCTGCCAGGAGAAGAGAATGAAATGGTCTAATCGTGTTCAGATTGTTACCGGACAAACCTGTTTGCACATTGCAATGCACCTGCTGGTGATTGCCGCGCTGGTTTGGGGCTGGAAACATAGGGCGCTGGTTGAAGTGAGCAGTACCCTGGTGGCAGCTTATGCGGTGGTATTCATTACCATGCTGGTCATGCAGCGTAGTGCCCGTTTACGTAGAATGGGTGATTCCCTCGAAGAGGTGACCACCACGTACTACTTTGGCGCAGCGATGTTAACGCTGTTCCTGATCTCCCGCTTTATCCACAACAACCTGCTGATTGGTATTCTCGGCGTGGTGATGTTGGTGGGACCGGCGCTGGTATCACTGCTGGCGAAAGAGCCGGTCCAGCGCATCGAGAAGAAGCGCAGTTGATTGATTAGGGACCGCAATCCTGCGGACCTGACAAAAAGGAGCCGAATGCGGCTCCTTTTTTTATGGATGCTGTACGCGCGGAAAGCTGCTAAACTCGCGCCCTTACGCATGGTAGTTTGTGCCCTTTTCACACGTGAGCCTCGCGCTTGCGTCATATCCCTCCTGAAAACTACATCGCCCACGGCGATCAGGACGGTTCGGAGTAATACACCTGCATGTCATTTGACTCTCTCGGCTTAAGTGCCGATATTTTGCGTGCGGTAGCAGAACAAGGCTACCAAGAGCCGACGCCGATTCAGCGTCAGGCAATTCCTGTGGTGCTGGCTGGTCGTGACCTGCTGGCGAGCGCCCAAACCGGCACCGGTAAAACCGCCGGCTTTACGCTGCCATTGCTGCAGCGTCTGACTGCAAAACCGTCCACGGCGCGTGGCCGCCGTCCGGTGCGTGCGCTGATCCTTACCCCGACCCGCGAACTGGCGGCTCAGGTTGGCGAGAACGTGCGTGAGTACAGCCAATATCTGGATATCCGTTCGCTGGTGGTCTTCGGCGGCGTGAGCATCAACCCGCAGATGATGAAACTGCGCGGCGGCGTTGACGTATTGGTGGCAACACCGGGCCGTCTGCTCGATCTGGCACACCAGAACGCGGTTGATCTGTCACAGGTTGAAATCCTCGTGCTGGATGAAGCGGATCGCATGCTCGACATGGGCTTCATCCACGACATCCGTCGCGTGCTGGCGCGTCTGCCTGCTAAGCGTCAGAACCTGCTGTTCTCGGCCACCTTCTCTGACGAGATCAAAACGCTGGCGGAAAAACTGCTCACCAACCCAGAACAGGTTGAAGTGGCGCGTCGTAATACCGCATCTGAGCAGGTTTCTCAGCAAGTGCACTTCGTGGATAAGAAGCGCAAGCGGGAACTGCTGTCGCTGATGATTGGTCGTGATAACTGGCAGCAAGTGCTGGTGTTCACCCGTACCAAACACGGCGCCAACCACCTGGCTGAACAGCTGAACAAAGACGGCATCACTGCCGCCGCGATCCACGGCAACAAGAGCCAGGGCGCGCGTACCCGTGCATTGGCTGACTTCAAATCTGGCGGCATTCGCGTGTTGGTCGCCACCGACATCGCGGCGCGTGGTCTGGATATCGAAGAGCTGCCACACGTGGTGAACTACGAGCTGCCAAACGTGGCGGAAGATTACGTGCACCGTATCGGTCGTACCGGCCGTGCAGCTGCTACCGGCGCGGCACTGTCGCTGGTGTGTGTGGATGAACACAAACTGCTGCGTGACATTGAGCGTCTGCTGAAGCGTGAAATCCCGCGCATCGAGCTGCCTGGTTTCGAAGTCGATCCAAGCATCAAAGCCGAGCCCATCCAGAACGGTCGTCAGCAGCAGGGCGGCGGTCGCGGCCAAGGTGGACGTGGTCAAGGCCAGGGTCGCGGACAGGGCGGCAACGTCTCTCGTCCACACAGCGGCAATGCACCACGTCCGCAGGGTGAAGCGCGTCCAGCGCGTCGTCCAGCGCAGGGCGCAAGCCAGGCCGCGCCAGCCGCCAACAGCGGTCGTCGTCGTCCGGCACCGAAGAAAACCGGGAACGCCTAACGTCATGAGGGTTTTGCTGGCGCCGATGGAGGGCGTGCTCGATTCGCTGGTGCGTGAGCTGCTCTCCGGGGTTAATGATTATGACTTATGCGTGACCGAGTTTTTGCGCGTGGTCGATCAGCTGCTGCCGGTAAAATCCTTCTATCGTTTGTGTCCTGAGCTGCATAACCACAGCCGCACGCCGTCAGGCACGCGGGTGCGCATGCAGCTGCTCGGGCAATATCCCGAGTGGCTGGCAGAGAACGCCGCGCGCGCGGTGGAACTCGGTTCCTGGGGCGTCGATCTCAACTGCGGCTGTCCGTCGAAGCTGGTAAACGGCAGCGGCGGCGGCGCCACCTTGCTGAAAGATCCCGAACTGATCTATCGCGGCGCGAAAGCGATGCGTGAAGCGGTGCCGGATCATCTGCCGGTGACGGTGAAAGTGCGCCTTGGCTGGGATTCCGGCGATCGTCGCTTTGAGATCGCCGATGCGGTGCAGCAAGCCGGTGCCAGCGAATTGGTGGTGCACGGCCGTACCAAAGAAGATGGCTATCGCGCCGAAAGCATTAACTGGCAGGCGATTGGCGAAATCCGCCAGCGTCTACGCATTCCGGTGATCGCCAACGGTGAAATCTGGAACTGGCAGGATGCGCAGGATTGCATGCGTATTACCGGCTGTGATGCGGTGATGATTGGGCGCGGTGCGCTCAACGTGCCGAATCTGGCGCGCGTGGTGAAGTACAACGAAGCACCGATGCCGTGGCCTGATGTGGTCGCATTGTTACTGAAGTATACCCAGCTGGAAAAGCAGGGCGATACCGGCATGTATCACGTGGCGCGCATCAAGCAGTGGCTTGGCTACCTGCGCAAGGCGTATCACCAAGCCGACGGCTTATTCAGCGAAGTCCGCACCCTCAAAGTCTCCGCCGACATCGCCACCGCAATCGAGCGCCATGCCGCAGCATTAATCAAATCCTCGTAGGGTCGCCATTCATGGCGTAATACTCGTCAGTTAAGAAAGCATGTTGCTTTAAACTGGTGCGGGCTCTGACACATCTGCTGCGTCACGGGCCGTCCTCGCGCCGCTAGCGCGGTGCCTTCGGCTTTCACGTCGTGCCAACGGACCGTTCGCGGATCGGCCGTCCTGGCCGGCCCCGAACTGCCTCACGCATCCATGCGCGAGGCTCCTGGCCCAACGTAAAAGCCGCAGCGCTGCGAATGGCCCTTTTGCCGCAGCAGACGCGCCAGCGCCTCTCAAAATTGAGCCGTTTTCAACAACACGCACGGAAGCTAAGAAGCAGGCCGGGGTCGCTTTTGGGCAGGCAATCCGCAGCGCTGAACGAAGCGAGGAAGCCAGGAGAGCCCGCAGGACGCGGGCGAAAGGCGGAGCCGGGACATGGAGGTCCCGCCTCCGCCGGTCCGTCAGGCAGACGAGCAAAGTGAAGGTACCGCGATAGCGGCGCGAGGACCGCAGGACCAAAAGTGGCCCCGGCCTGCGCACTCATCGTTGGCTTAACTGACAAGCATTACGCCATTCATGGTGACCTCTCCTAAAAAAACGATTAAAACTTTATAACTAAAAAATCCGCGATCTCTTAGCACGCTAAGGTTATAGTTGTCGTTCAATTTCATCATCATGCCCGACGCCACCTTCCATGTCTGACGCCGCTGTACTGAGTAACGCTCAGTTAAATAAACGTATTCTCTCCGTCATTGTCTTCACCTTCTTTTGCTACCTTTCGGTGGGTTTGCCGCTCGCGGTGCTGCCGGGATTCGTGCATAACCAGCTTGGATTCAGCTCATTCATCGCCGGATTGATTATCAGCCTGCAGTACTTCGCCACGCTGTTAAGTCGCCCGCACTCCGGTCGTCTGGCGGATCGCTACGGTCCAAAACGCGTGGTGATGATGGGATTGGTCTTCTGCGGCATGAGCGGCGTGTTATCGATTATCGCCGCGCTGTGCAGCGATATGCCGCTGCTAAGCCTGGCGCTGCTGGCGGCGGGGCGCTTATTCCTCGGCGTCGGCGAAAGCTTCAGCAGCACCGGATCGACGCTGTGGGGCATGAACATTGTCGGCCCGCTGCAAACCGCGCGCGTGATCTCGTGGAACGGCGTGGCGACCTATTTCGCCATGGCGATTGGTGCGCCACTTGGCGTGCTGCTTAATCAGTGGTTTGGCATCAGCGGCTTTGCCGGTTTGGTGGCGATCATGGGCGTTGCCGGATTCTGGATGGCGAGCCGCAAAGCGGGCGTCAGCGTTACCGCCGGCGTGCGCATTCCGTTTCATCGCGTGGTCAGTCGCGTGTGGATGTTTGGCCTGGCGCTCGGCTTTGGCACCATCGGCTTTGGCGTGATCTCCACCTTTATCACCCTCTATTTCGCCAGCCGCGACTGGAGCGGTGCCGCGTTCGCGCTGACACTGTTCAGCCTCGGCTTTGTGATTGTACGCCTCGGTTTTGGCCGCTACATCACGCGTTTAGGTGGCCTGAAAGTGGCGCTGGTGTCGTTTGTGCTGGAGTGTGCTGGATTGCTGCTGATTTGGCAGGCCGACAGTATCTGGCTGGTGGATTTGGGCGCGTTCCTTACCGGCGGCGGTTTCTCGCTGGTGTTCCCGGCGCTGGGCGTGGAAGCAGTGAAGCGCGTCCAGCAGCAGGATCAGGGTTCGGCGCTCGGCACCTATTCGGCGTTTCTTGATTTAGGGCTGGGATTAACTGGGCCGGTAGCGGGCTTGCTGATCGGTCATTGGGGCATGCAATCGGTCTATCTGGCGGCAGCGCTGATGGTGTTGGGCGCGTTTATGATTACGCTGCGCCTGCACCAGCAGCACCGCAGCCAGACGGCCGCGCAAGCGCTTTAGTATTTCTCAGGCACCACCATGTGCTCGGGTACCGGCGCGCGGCGATAGTCTTCAGAACGTTCGCGCGGCGGTAACATAATCGGTTTGGCTTCGCTCTCTTCGTACGGCATCTGCTGCAGCAAATGGCTGATGCAGTTAAGGCGCGCGCGTTTCTTGTCCACGCCTTGCACCACCCACCACGGTGCTTCGGGGATGTTGGTGCGCTCCAGCATCTCCTCTTTCGCCTCGGTGTAATCTTCCCAGCGACGACGGCTTTCGAGATCCATCGGGCTCAGCTTCCACTGTTTAAGCGGATCGTGAATACGGCTGAGGAAGCGCAGCTCCTGCTCCTCATCGGTGATCGAGAACCAGTATTTGATGATCTGGATGCCGCTGCGCGTCAGCATTTTTTCAAACTCCGGCACGCTGCGATAAAACTCTTCCACTTCATCTTCGTTACAGAAACCCATCACGCGCTCAACGCCCGCGCGGTTGTACCAGCTGCGGTCAAACATCACAATCTCACCGGCGGCCGGCAGATGGGCGATATAGCGCTGGAAATACCACTGCGTTTTCTCGCGATCGTTGGGCGCGGGCAGGGCGGCTACGCGACAGGTGCGCGGATTGAGACGCTGAGTGATACGTTTGATGACGCCGCCTTTCCCCGCCGCATCGCGCCCTTCAAACAGGATTACCACGCGATGTCCGGTACGCATCACCCAATCCTGCAGTTTCACCAGCTCGCCTTGCAGATGCAGCAGTTCGCGGAAATAGCGGCGACGAAAGGCTTTATCGTCATCCGCCTGCGGCTCGCCGCTGTCATTAAAACGCAGGTCATCCAGCTCCATCTCCAGCTCTTCGTCGTAGCTGTCGTAAAACTCCTGCAGCAGACGCTGATTAAAGGTCTCGCTGTGGAAGCTATTGTCGTGGGTCGCCATCATTTTCTCCCGTTACAGGTGGATAAACAGGGCGTAAAGGAGCCCCGAAAGTAAAACAGAAACCGGCAGCGTCAGCACCCACGCCATCGCCAGATTGCGGATGGTGGAAAGTTGCAAACCTGAACGGTTGGCAGCCATCGATCCGGCGACGCCCGAAGAGAGCACATGCGTGGTGGAAACCGGCAGGCCAAACACATCCGCCGCGCCAATGGTCGCCATTGCCACCAGTTCGGCGCTGGCCCCTTGCGCGTAGGTGAGATGGGTTTTACCGATGCGTTCGCCCACCGTGACCACAATGCGACGCCAGCCAACCATGGTGCCGAGGCCCAGCGCTATCGCCACCACCACTTTCACCCACATCGGGATAAAGCGCGTCGCGGCATCCAGCTCTTTCTTCACCGCCGCCAGGTTGCGTGCGGTCTCTTCCGGCAGCGTCACTTTGGCATTTTGCAGATGCTTGATGGTTTCCGATGCCAGATACATGTCGTTTCGCGTGTTAGTCACCGCCTGCGCCGGAATATTCTCCACCGCGCCGTAGCGGCGAATCTGATCGCCAATATCGCCGAGCATCATGCCGAGCGCCGGTATCACTTGCGGGCGATTTTGGTTGGTACGCACGAATTCGGTCAGCACTTCACGCGGTGCGGGCATGGCGGCGGGCGCTGGTTGCAGCATCAACAGCTGCTGTTCCGTCACCTGAGTTAAGGCGGCGACGCGCGGAATCTGTTCCGGCGGCAGCGAGCGGTTCAGCGCATAGGCAATCGGCATGGTGCCGACCAGAATCAACATGATTAAGCCCATGCCTTTTTGGCCGTCATTCGAGCCATGCGCGAAAGAGACGCCGGTGCAGGTGAGGATCAGCAAGCCGCGAATCCATACCGGCGGCGGCTGATTGCCCTTCGGCGCTTCATACAGCTGGCGATTGCGGATAAAGGCTTTCATCGCCAGCAGCAGCAGCGCGGCGCAGACGAAGCCAACAATCGGCGACAGCAGCAGCGCGTAACCGACTTTAATCGCCTGATCCCAATCCACGCCGCTGGTGCCGCTGCGGCCATGCAGCAAGGCGTTCGCCACGCCGACGCCGATGATCGAACCGATCAACGTATGCGAAGAGGAGGCCGGCAAACCAAAATACCAGGTGCCGAGGTTCCAGATAATCGCCGAGAACAGCAGCGCATACACCATGGCAAAGCCGTGGCCGCTGCCCGCTTGCAGAATCAACTCTACCGGCAACAGCGAGATGATGCCGAACGCCACCACGCCGCTGGAGAGCAGCACGCCCAAAAAGTTACAGAAACCGGACCACATCACCGCCACGCCCGGCGACAGCGAATGGGTGTAGATCACCGTAGCCACGGCGTTGGCGGTATCGTGGAAACCGTTCACAAATTCAAAGCCGAGCGCGATGATCAGCGCCACGCCAAGCAGTACGAACGGCGTATAACTGGTGACCGGCGCGCCGGTCTCTTCCACGTCGTTAAACAGGTTAATGCCGGCATACATCAGCCCAGCAATCAGCAACAGTACAAAGATCAGGCGTGAGGCTGGACCATTGCCGCGGTTAAGGTTCGGGCGTCCGCTGTGGGACGAGGAGGTCGATGCAGGTAAACTGTTTTCAGCCATAAAACACCTCAGTGTTAAATCACGATGCTCGAACGGCATCCGTTAATGGCAGTGTGATACGTGGTTTGTATGACAGAATGATGATGGCGATCACGCTGTGTCATCGTGCTGCAACAAAGCTGTCGCACGCTGTGGATCTGACCGCTGCGGAATGACCTGCTAATGCTCCAGCCCGTACTACCACTCGCCTCGCTGCCGGACTTCAATAATGAAGTCGCCGGATTGATTCACGGTTATCTGTTTACCCCCACGTCGCCGCCACAGCGGCTCAATGCGCGCGAAGCGGCCCAGCTGGCGCAGCAGCAGCTGCCGGAGTCGTACTTTATCTGGCTGCACATCAACCTGAATCACGCGCGAGCAGAGCGTTGGGTTCAGGACCACTTTGGCGTAGACCACGACTTTTTCGACGAGATACATTCCGCTTCGCCGCGCACCCGTTTAGCCCATCAAAACGATGCGCTGTTGGCGGTGCTCAATGACGTGACTTTCAGTAAGGAGGAGCGCAGCACGCAGAACGCCACGCTGTGGATGTGGTGCTGCCCGCGAGTGGTGGTCACCGCGCGTTTTCGTCCGGTTGGCATGATTGAGCGCATGCATCAGCAGATGGATCGCCTGAAGTTCGCCGAGCCGGATGCGATGCTGCTGTGGCTGCTCGGCGAGCAGGAAGCGCAGCTGGAGCAAGTGGTAAGGCGATCCAGTCAGGCGGTGGATGCGATTGAAGAGCGGTTGCTGAGTGCAGCGATCAAAACTAATCGCCGCGAGCTGGGGCAACTGCGCCGTATGCTGCTGCGCGTGCAGCGTTTGCTGGCACCGGAACCGGCGGCGCTGTTCCGCCTGTTGAATCGTCCGCCCAAATGGCTGAAGCGCGAACCGTTAGGCGAGCTGCGGATTTTTACTGAAGAGTTCAGCGTAGCATTGAATGATTTGGCGAGTTTGATGGAGCGGATTCGTTTGTTGCAGGAAGAGATCGCCGCGCGTTTGATGGAGCAGAGCAACCGCACGCTGTTTTTGCTGACGGTGATTACCGTGCTGGCGCTGCCGATCAATATCGTGGCGGGATTTTTTGGTATGAATGTGGGCGGGATTCCGCTGGCGAATAATCCGCACGGTTTTTTGCTGCTGGTGTTGGTGGTGCTGGCGTTTACGCTGGTGGCGGGGTGGCTGGCGTTTCGACGACCGCGTGATTAAAAATCAATAAAAAACCAGCCCGCAGGCTGGCTCTTCACATCTTCAACCGTGATTACAGGCTGGAGGTCGGCTGCGCCGCTGGCGCTGCACCGTTGATACCTTGCGGTGTCATTGGCTCTTCTTTCGGCAATGCGTCAGAAGACTCCTGAACCGGAACCGGTGCTGGCTGAACCTCGCCTGCTGGACCGTTAATCTTGATCGGCATACCGTTACGCGCCTGGATAGCGTTGTTGACCGCATCCTGGTTGGTGCTGGCATCGGCAATCACTTTGGTCACCGCGGAAGTCAGGTTAATCGGCACCACTTCGCGTGAGTTGAACTGCTCTTCGGTGGTCGACAGCGGATTGTGCACTTCCACATAACGCGAACCATCTGGCTCAACGGTGGCTTTCACCGGCTGATCGATGAACTGAACGCGCGTGCCAACCGGCACGTTGTCGAACAGCCATTTAATGTCGTCAGCACGCAGACGCACGCAGCCGTGGCTCACGCGCAGGCCAATACCGAAGTTGGCGTTAGTACCGTGAATCGCATACAGGCGGCCAATATACAGCGCGTGCAGACCCATCGGGTTATCCGGGCCAGCCGGGAACACCGCAGGAATGCTCTCGCCGCGTGCCGCATATTCTGCGTGCATCGCTTTGGTTGGCGTCCAGGTTGGGCCATCTTTCTTACGCTCAACCGCCGTTGTCCAGTTGATCGGCGTATCTTTACCCAGCTCGCCGATACCGATTGGCAGCACGACCACAGTTTTGGTGCCTTTCGGGTAGTAATAAAGACGCATCTCAGCGCTGTTGATCACGATGCCTTCACGCGGCGCGTCAGGCAGAATCAGTTGCTGTGGGATGATCATTTTAGTGCCAGCTTTCGGCAGATAAACGTCAACGCCCGGATTGGCTTCCAGCATGTTGCTGAGGCCCATCTGATACTGAGCAGCAAAGGCTTCCAGCGGAAGTTTGCTGTCATCAGGGACGGTGATTTCAATGTTTTCGCCGATCAGACGGCTGTTAGCCGGCGGCAGCGGATAGACTACTGCAAATGCCGACTGGCTGAACGCCGCCAGTGCGAGGGCGAGTGAAGCGAACGCGCGAATGCTCATTTTCATGTTTTTCAAGTCGTTATGGCCATGTTTCAGGCTTGTCAGTGTGTCGAATCCATCGTGGTCAGTATGACCCGCTGCGCATTATATGTGCATTGACGCATTGATGGAAATCAGGATTTTTACTGGCTGCAGATACTTTACGCAATTCCTTGTCTTTACCAGACAATTCTCTTGGATCCGCAGCCCAAAAAGTGAATTTTCACGGCTGCCACAGCGTCACTTCATTACTCAGTTTACGATTGAGGAAAAAAGCGGCACTGATTAAGGCCAGATGCGTCAACGCCTGCGGCATGTTACCCAAGGCTTCACCGTGCGAAGTGAACTCTTCGGCATACAGACCAAGCGGGTTGGCGTAACTCAGCAGCTTTTCAAACTCAAAATGCGCCTCATGTACGCGACCCGCACGCGCCAGACACTCCACATACCAGAATGAGCAGGCGGCAAAAGAGCCTTCTCCACCTTTTAAAGCATCGGCAGGCGTCTCGTGAATGTTATAGCGTCGAACTAAACCGTCGCTCACCAGATGCGTTTTAATCGCGTCCAGCGTCGAAATCCAGTCGGGATCGGTGGAGCTAACAAAGCGCACCAGCGGCATCAATAGCATCGACGCATCAAGGAAGGTTCCGCCGCGCGTGGCGGTGAAATGGCCCAGTTCCGGGTTCCAGAAGTTCTGCCAGATATCATCGCGGATCTCGCTGCGCACCCGATCCCAGCGTTCGTATGGCATCGGCAATGAACGCTTCATGCCTAATCGCAGCGCACGATCGAGCGCGACCCAACACATCAGGCGTGAATGCAGGAAATGCTCTGGTTCACCGCGCATCTCCCAGATTCCAGCATCGGGCTGATTCCAGTTTGCGCAGACGTAATCGATCATATCGGAGACGTACTTCCAGCCGCGATGCGAAATCGCTTCGCCATATTTGTTGGCGAGATAGATGGCATCCATCAACTCACCGTAAATATCGAGCTGCGTCTGACGCCAGGCATCATTGCCGATGCGTACTGGACGCGAATTGGCGTAGCCGGAAAGATTAAGCAGCTCGGTTTCATGCAGCTCGGTGCCGCTGTCGAGGCGATACATCACCTGTAAGTGCGGCGTGTCGTCGTGGCTGTGCTCGACGCAGCGGCCGACCCACTTGGTGAAGTCACGCGCTTCTTCGGTGTAGCCGAGGCGCATTAGCGCGTACATGCTAAATGAGGCATCGCGGATCCATGAGGCGCGATAATCCCAGTTGCGCTCGCCGCCCAACTCTTCCGGTAAGCCAAAGGTGGCGGCCGCGGCGATGGAACCGTGCTGATGCGAGGTGAGCAGCTTCAGCGCCAGCGCCGAACGCGTCACCATCTCCTGCCAGCGGCCGCGATAGGAACTGTGGCTGCTCCAGCGCCGCCAGTACTGGAGCGTGTCATGGAAACACTGTTCGGTGGCGATCCTGGCCACGTTGGCATCGTCATCGTTGCCAAAGACAAATTCAGCGGTTTCACCGGCTTTCAGGGTGAATTCCGCTACCGCGCTGTGATTTTCGCGCGTCATCACCACCGTAGCGCTCAGGCGCAACGTGGGTTGTCCGGGTGCCAGAAACGCAATGCCGCCGGGGCGCAGTTCGGTGGTGGTTTCGGCGCGGGCATAGTCATGGCGCGGGGCGCACAGCAGATGAAATTTTGCCGTACCGCGTACCATCTTCACGCGACGCACGATACGCGGCACTTTGCTGTGTTCATCGCAAATCGGCATGTAATCGGTGATCTCTGCCACGCCCGCGTCATCCAGCCAGCGGGTTTGCAGAATATTGGTATCCGGCAGGTAAAGCTGCTGCTGGCGGGCATGTTTCCAGTCCGGCGCGAGGGAGAAAAGGCCAGCCTCATCGCTGTCGAGCAGGGCGGCGAAAACCGACGGGCTATCGAGCTCCGGCCAGCATAAATAATCGATGGTGCCGTCATTCGCGATCAGGGCGCAGGTGCGTAAATCACCGATCACACCGTGGTCGTCTATTCTTCGTTTTATCTCGCTCATCGTGCCCCCTAATCCGTATGTAATTGTTAACTATAGACGAAACGGCAGATTCGGCGGCGCCGAGGCACAGAAGGATAACTTCTATACTGTTAAGACACCCTCAATCAGGAGAATGTTATGAGTTCAGGAAAACAGAAAGTCGCTGTGGTCACCGGATCCAGTTCTGGCATTGGTCGCAGCTGTGCGGTGATGCTGGCCGAAGCGGGCTATACGCTTGGCATCACCTGGAGTTCGGATGAAGAGGGCGCCCAGGAAACCGCACGCATGGTGGAGAGCCGTGGACAGCAGGCGCAGGTAAGGCAGGTTAATCTTGCCGATCCGCAAGCTGGCGCACAGCAACTGGCGCAGCTGATCAACTCGCTGGGACGTATCGATGTACTGGTGAGCAATGCGGGCGTGATGACCAAAGCCGACTTTCTCGACGTCACCTTTGAAGATTGGCGCAAAGTGTTCAATGTGGATGTCGATGGCGCGTTTCTGTGCGGGCAGATTGCCGCGCGCCATATGGTGGATCAGGGCGACGGCGGACGCATCATCAACATCACCTCGGTGCATGAACACACGCCGCTGCCGGATGCCACCGCCTATACCGCCGCGAAACATGCGCTTGGTGGCCTGACCAAGTCGATGGCATTGAGTCTGTTGCCGCACCATATTCTGGTGAACGCGGTCGCGCCGGGCGCGATTGCCACGGCGATGAACGATATGAAAGATGACCAGCAAGGACGACGTATGCCGGAAATCCCGATTGGGCGTCCCGGCGATACGCGTGAAGTGGCGAGTCTAGTGGCATGGCTCTGTTCGGAGTGGGCAACTTATACCACCGGACAATCGTTTATTGTCGACGGTGGTTTTATGTTGGCCAATCCGCAGTTTAAGGGGTACCACTCGTAATCAACCGGCGCGGCGGTGATTCCAGTGGCGAATGATGTAACGCAAGACGATGCCAAAAATCACCGCCGCCGCCAGCCACAATAGCGGCTTGAGGTGCTGATCGATCTTGTGCAGCCACGGCGCGACAATCTGTCCGGCAAAGTAGCCAAGCGAGACAAAGATCAGCGCCCACAGCGCCGCACCAACCACGTTCAGAATGAAGAAACGCAGCGGCTTAAGGCGGCTGGTGCCAATAATGATCGGCCCGACAATGCGGAAGCCGTACATAAAGCGCACGCCAATCACGAACAGGCTCGGGTGTTTTTGAATTAGCCGCTTAGCCTTGCCAATTGTTTCCTGATGTTTACTGAAACGGCGCAAAATGCGCGTGCCATAACGGCGTCCCAGCCAGAACAGCAGCTGATCGCCAATAATGCCGCCGATCATCGCCGCCAGCACCACGCCGCTGAAGTGCAATAAGCCTTCATGCGCCGCCACCCCGCCCAACAGCGTGAACGTTTCCCCTTCAGCGATACAGCCAATCAGCAGCGCCAGATAACCGTATTGGGTGATTAATCCATTGATATCGAGATGCAAATTATCCTCCCTGCAAAGTGTGAAATCGTTATTAGTGTATACCAGCGGCTTAATTTGTGTGGCGACCCGCAAAAACGGCGCTGACGATTATACTTGAGTTAACGCTGCCTCCGTTGATCAGGCCGTTAGCTGTAAGGGCAGCCCATCGCAGCAAAGGAGTAGATGTATGAATCATGTCTGGGGTTTACTGGCGCATCCAGGTCAGGAAATGCGCGATATTAAACAGGAAAATGAGAGCGTTTCGCACCATTACACCCATCATGTTCTGTTAATGGCGGCGATCCCGGTGATCTGCGCCTTTATCGGGACCACGCAACTGGGCTGGAATCTGGGCGAAGGGCAATTCGTACAACTCAATCTACTGACCGGTATCGGTCTCGGCATTCTGTTCTATCTGATTATTCTCGGCGGCGTGGCGGTAATGGGGCGGGTGATCCACTGGATGGCACGTAACTACCCGCAGCGTCCTAGCCTGCAGCGCTGCACGGTGTTTGCCGGCTATGTGGCAACGCCGCTGTTCCTCAGCGGGCTGGTGGCGCTCTATCCATTAGTATGGCTTTGCGTGCTGGCGGGCGCGATGGCGCTGGTTTATACCGGTTATTTGCTTTACGTCGGCATTCCGGTATTCCTGAGCATCGACCGTGAAGAGAGCCTGCGTTTCTCCGGTTCAACGTTGGCGATTGGTGTGCTGGTGTTTGAAGTGCTGCTGGCGCTGACGGTGGTTCTGTGGGGTTACGGGCCACGGTTGTTCTGATGTTAGCCAGGTCGCCATAAATGGCGACCCTACAAAAAACGCACTCACCTCGTAGGGTCGCCATTCATGGCGACCTTCCCCTAAAACGCACCCAACCCGTAAGATCGTCATTCATGGCGACCTTTTTAACGCCCGGAAACAATCTCTATAAGAAATTTCTCAGGTAAGTGCGTATGATACTGCTGCCAGCCCGCATCCTGTCTGGATTGTTGCGGGCGGCCTGTGTCTCAACACAGCGCAAACTCCTTACCGGATTTTTTTGACACGATGTCTGCAAAAATGCGTATTTCCTTGCTGTCGCTGGCGCTGTTTGTCGCCGCGCCAGCCGCTGTAACGCTCGCGTACGCTGCGCCGGCGGCACTCTCGAACCTGGCGCCGATTGCTCAACCGCAAATCGCCTCCGGCAGTGCCATGATTGTTGATTTGGAAAACGGCAAAGTGCTGTTTTCCAGCCATCCTAACCGCGTACGTCCAATCGCTTCACTTACCAAAGTAATGACGGCGATGGTGGTCCTGGATGCCAAGCTGCCGATGGATGAAATGCTGTCGGTGGATATCAGCCATACCGCTGAGATGCGCGGTGTGTTCTCCCGCGTCAAACTGAACAGCGAAATTAGCCGCCGCAACATGCTGCTGCTGGCGCTGATGTCCTCGGAAAACCGTGCTGCCGCCAGCCTGGCGCATCACTATCCGGGCGGTTACGATGCGTTTATCCGCGCCATGAACGCCAAAGCGCGTGCACTTGGCATGACGCACACGCGCTATGTGGAGCCGACGGGCCTGTCGATTCAGAACGTTTCCAGCGCGGAAGATTTGGTTAAGCTGGTGAAAGCCACGCGTCAGTACCCGCTGATTGGCGAACTGAGCACCACCAAAGAAGATACTGCGGTATTTAAACATCCGAACTACGCGCTGCCGTTCCGTAACACCAATCATCTGGTGTACAAAAACGACTGGCGTATTCAGCTGACCAAAACCGGTTACACCGACGAAGCCGGGCACTGCCTGGTGATGCGCACGGTGATCAACAACCGTCCGGTAGCGCTGGTGGTGCTGGATGCCTTTGGCAAATACACCCATTTCGCCGATGCTAATCGCCTGCGCGACTGGCTGGAAACCGGCAAAGCCGCACCGGTTCCGGCCGCAGCGCTGGCGTATAAAAAGCAGAAGTCCGGTTTGACGGCCAATAACGAATAATTCTCCCGCAGGTGCTTCCGGGCACCTGCAAAAACGCTTATCGTAAGCGCCAAAGTTTTACACCTTCATTCCTATAGTTTCAGTGTCGGCAACGTCTTAAACTAGCCGCCATTCACGATCGCACTTGCGTTTATCGGCTGTTATTGCGCTGGAATCTCATTCATATGTTCAAGTTTCGTCATCTGTTTACCCCGTTTTTACTGCTATTCGTGCTGTTAGCCCCCACGCTGAGCGTGGCCGCCGACACGCCGCCCAACGATCAGGCAGAAGACGCCGCACCGAAGGTTAATGCCTCGGTCGAGCTGCCTAAGATGCAGAAAATTCTCGACAAAATTAAAGGTCAGGTCTCAGGCGATACCAATGAAAGTCAGCTCAACCAGCTCAATGAGATGGCGCTCGAGCTTTCCGGTAATGCCGAAACCCTCGGCCAGGCGTTGATTCCGCAGGGGCAGCAGCTGGATGCCCAGTTAGCGGTGCTCGGCCCGGCCCCCAAAGCCGACAGCGGCGTGAAAGAGACGCCCGAAGTGACGCGCAAACGTGCGGCGCTGGAGAGCCAGAAAGCCAAGCTGGACGATCAGATCAAACAAGCCGATGGCATCAAAAATGGTGCACTGGTGCTGTCATCACAGATCGTCAACCTGCGTCGTGACCAGCTGAAAAGCCAGCTGGCGCTGAACTCCGGCAGTATCCTCGGCCCGCGTTTCTGGGCGCCGGTGATGAGCAGCCAGGATCTGGATGGCGAGAAGATCAGCGATTTTATCGCCGAATTGCAGGACACCGCCGCGCTGTCGTGGGAATCGGGTTGGCGTTTTGGCACCATCGCCTGGCTGTTTGCGGCGATGCTGGTGATGACGCTGGGACGCCGCTACAGCGAAGAGTTCTTTGCCTGGGTCAGCATTCATAAAATGCCGGAAGGACGCTTACGTCGCAGCTTCCTCGCCGCCACCACCGCGCTCACCACGCTGGCGGCGGTGGTACTCACCTTCAACTTCATCGCGCTGGCCTTTACGCGCCGCGACGAAGTCTCTGGTGATGTGCAGGATTTTGTCGAGCGTCTGGTGCAGCTCAGCGTCTATTGCGGCTTGATTGCCGGTTTAGGCCGCGCGTTCCTCTCAACGCGTCGCCCAAGCTGGCGTCTGCCGGCCATCTCCAACGAAGTAGCGCTGGCACTGAAGCCGTTCCCGCCATTCACCGCCGCGCTGGTGTTTGTTTTCCAGACGGTGGAAGCCTTCAACTACAGCGTCGGCACCAGTCTGAACACCACTATTTTTGCTAACGGCTTGACCGCGCTGCTGATTGGCAGCACCGGACTGGCGATCGGCATGCGCATCAACCGCGTACGCCGCCGCATGGTGCAGGAAGGTCATCAGCCTGAAGCGCGCTCAACGCTGGTGGGATTGGTGCAGCTGGCGCTGATGCTGACGGCGCTGGGCATCCTGGTTTCGCTGATTATTGGTTACGTCACGCTGGCACGCTTCCTCAGCTATGAAGTGATTTGGTGCGGCATCTTGTTTGGTTCGTTCTACTTCCTCAGCCATCTGGTAAATGACGGCTGCGAAAGCCTGTTCTCAACCAGCAATGCCACCGGAAAGCGCCTGCAAACCACGCTGAATATCGATGAGCGCTACCTGCAACAGGCGGCGACGCTGCTCAGCGCGCTGGGTAAAACCTTGCTGATTGCGATTCTGGCGCTGGCGCTGCTGAACGGCACGTTTGCCTCATCAACGCCGATTGAGCTGATCCAGAAGGTGATTGAATTCTGGGGCGGTAAAGGGCTGGAGTCGCTGAACATTGTGCCGGCGCACATGGTCAATGCGATTCTTTGTCTGGTGGTGGGGATTTACGTGCTGCGTTCGGTGCGTCGCTGGCTGGATAAAGATTTCCTGCCAAAAACCACCATGGACGTTGGCATGCGCGTGTCGCTGGTGACGCTGTTCAGCAACATCGGTTACGTGCTGATTATCCTGCTGACGCTATCGATCATGGGCCTGCAGTGGAACAAGCTGGCGTGGATCGTCAGCGCCTTGTCGGTCGGTATCGGTTTCGGTTTGCAGGAGATTGTGAAGAACTTTATCTCCGGCCTGATTCTGTTGACCGAACGTCCGGTGAAAGTCGGCGATCTGGTGAGCATCAGCGGCATTGAAGGGGATATCCGTCGCATCAACGTGCGCGCCACCGAAATTCAGCTGGGCGACAAATCAACGGTGATTGTGCCGAACTCGCAGTTTATCTCGCAGAACGTGCGTAACGCCACCATGGGCAATGCGCAGGGCGTGGTCACCATCTTGCTGACCTTCCCGCTGGATATCGATCCGGTGCGGGTGCGGGAAATTCTGCTGGAAGTGTATCAGGAGAACGAACGTATTCTGGAGACGCCGGAGCCGTCCGTGTCGTTCAAAGATTTGACGCCGGCGGGCATCGTGTTGAGCGTCACCGGCAACGTGGCGGGTCAGCGCCAGATTTCCGGCGCCAAGAGTGATTTGCTGTTCGATATTCTGACGCGTCTGCGCAAAGAGGGCATTATGCTGTCAACGCCGCAAACCATGATTATCGAGCGCCGCGCCATGGCTGCGGCACAAGATCAGCAAAGCGATCCGTTGCCATAAATCCGTAGGGTGGCCATTCATGGCCACCTTTACCACAACCGCACTGAATCAAACCTTCACCGCCCAACCCTTCTGCTTACTGGTTTTACCAATCCCCGGATTAAAACTGTTGGTAGGATCGAGCTGCTGATAAAACGCCTGCAGCTGCGGTTTCGCCTGATACAGATGGCCGACGTTATGTTCGGCCGGGTATTCGGCACCGCGCGCGGCTAAAATCGCCAGCATCTTCTCTTTCAGCGCGTGCGCATCCACGCCTTTTTTCACGATGTAATCCTGATGGAACACGTGGCAGAAGAAGTGGCCGTAATAAAGACGATGGCTTAAATCCTTATCGAACTCGGCTGGCAGGCGCTCAAACCACTCTTCATCATTACGACGCAGCGCGATATCCAGCGCCAGAATGTCTTCCACTTCATCGGCATGCACCGCGTGATAGCGCACTGCAGCACCGGCGGCAGCAAAGCGATGCAGGAACGCGTGCGCACCCTCTTTGGCGTCGCAGGCGAAAAACGCGCCGCCGCCTTCGCGGAAATATTCGGTCAGATAGGCCTGCGCTTCGGCCACGCCGTCGCCAGACATCTTCAGCATCAGGTGATGCTCATATTTATCGCGATACAGTTTAAGGCGCTTAGGCAGATGCGCCGGTAGCCAGCCGCTGACGCGCTGTAATAAACGATCGCTGAGATGCGGTTTCACCCAGCTCAGCTTGCTCAGCCAGGCATCGACGCGGCCTTTGAGGGTGAAAAACAGCGGCATTTTATCGGTGCCGAGTTTATCGATCATCACAAAAGTATCTTTGCCGTACACCTCGGCGATGTCGAAAATGTCGCGGTGCATATATTCGCCCGCTATCGGCAGATGGGTAAACTCCGCCAGAATATGGCGACGAATATCGCCCAGCTCCGCTGGATTGTTGGTGCCGATATAGAACACCTGCTGCTGCGGTTCAGTGGGGAAGGTATCCAGACGCACGGCAAACACCGCCAGCTTCCCGGCGCAGCCGGAGGCTTCAAACAGGCGACGCTCATCGGCGTTAAAGCGCGCTGGCGTCTGCGCATTAATATCGCGCACGCGCTCGGCGTAGTCGTGATCCGAGGCGTGACGTTCATCCCAGCGCACATCACTCTGCTGCCAGCGATCGTCATCCAGCCGCCCCAACATCTCTTCCGGCGAATGGCCGAGATCGATGCCGAGATGGTTCACCAGCTTGAGTTTGCCGCTGGCATCGATCTGCGCAAACAGCGCCATTTCGCTGTAGGCCGGACCGCGTTTGATCAGCGATCCGCCCGAGTTATTGCAAATGCCGCCCATCACCGAGGCGCCAATGCAGGAGGAACCGATCACCGAATGCGGTTCGCGTCCAAGCGGCTTCAGCGCCTTTTCCAGCTGATACAGCGTGCTGCCGGGGAAGGCGAGGATCTGTTTGCCGCTGTCGATCAGCTGCAATTTATCCAGACGCAAAGTGCTGATGATCACCACCGGACGATCGTAATCGTTGCCGTTTGGCGTTGAACCTTCGGTCAGGCCGGTGTTGGCGGCTTGCATCAAGATGATCGCATCGGCGCTCACCAGCGCCTGCAACGCACGCCACAGCTCAAGCAGCGAACCGGGAAAAATCACCGCCAGCGCCTCGCCTTCGCCTGAGCGAAAACCTTTGCGGTAGCGCGCGGTTTGTTCCGCGTCGGTTAACAGGTTCGACGATCCGACCAGACGACGCAGTTCGGCGAGCAGAGTAGGGTGCGAAGTGTTGTTATTCATTGGCCTATCCTTGTCTTTAACATGGCGCATTTACTGTAGCACGCGTCAGCGACAGGGTCGCGGTGTGACATGGCGGCTACCTGCTATCCTCATCTTGTGGCAAACTGCCCCGGTTATTTCGATATTGCGCAGTCACTTAAGAGAACCCGACCTGATGAAATGGATTTACTCTGTTAGCCTCGCTGTCTCCTTAGCCATTCAGCCCGCTTTCGCGGACGACTTGTTTGGCCCACATCCGATGACTGAACAGGCGCGCGACGCCTTTGTGAATCAGCTGCTCAGCAAAATGACCCTTGATGAAAAAATCGGGCAGATGCGTTTGATCAGCGTAGGACCGGATACGCCAAAATCGGCGGTTCGCGACATGATTCAGCACGGTCAGGTCGGGGCAATTTTTAACACCGTGACGCGTCAGGATATTCGCGCTATGCAGGATCAGGTGATGCAGCTCAGCCGCCTGAAAATTCCGCTGTTCTTCGCCTATGATGTGGTGCACGGTCAGCGCACCATCTTCCCGATTCCACTCGGCCTGGCGGCGAGCTGGGATCTGGATGCCATCGCCGAGGTGGGACGCGTCTCTGCTTATGAAGCCGCAGATGATGGCCTGAATATGACGTGGGCTCCGATGGTTGATGTGTCACGCGAACCCCGTTGGGGGCGCGGCTCAGAAGGCTTCGGCGAAGACACCTTCCTCAGCGCGCAAATGGGCAGCAGCATGGTGAAAGCCATGCAGGGCAAAAGCGCGGCGGATCGCTTCTCGATCATGACCAGCGTGAAGCACTTCGCGGCCTACGGCGCAGTGGAAGGCGGACGAGATTACAACACCGTCGACATGAGCCCGCAGCGGCTGTTCCAGGATTATCTGCCGCCGTACAAAGCATCACTGGATGCCGGCAGCGGTGGCGTAATGGTGGCGCTCAACTCGCTGAATGGCACGCCGGCTACGGCAGACAGTTGGCTGCTGAAAGACATCCTGCGTGGCGACTGGAAATTCAAAGGCATCACCATTAGCGATCACGGTGCGATTAAAGAACTGATTAAACACGGTGTGGCCAGCGATCCGCAGGATGCGGTGCGCATTGCGATGAAATCAGGCATCGACATGAGCATGAGCGACGAGTATTACAGCAAATATCTGCCGGGCCTGGTGAAGAGCGGCGCGGTGAGCATGGCGGAAGTGGATGATGCCGCGCGCCACGTGCTGAACGTCAAATATGACATGGGCCTGTTTAACGATCCTTACAGCCATTTAGGACCGAAGGAGAGCGATCCGCAGGACACCAATGCCGAAAGTCGTTTGCACCGCGCCGAAGCGCGTGATGTGGCGCGCAAAAGCATTGTGTTGTTGAAAAACTGGCGTGAAACGCTGCCGCTGAAAAAAGACGCCACCATTGCGTTGGTGGGGCCGTTGGCGGACAGCCAGCGCGACATCATGGGCAGCTGGTCGGCCGCTGGCGTGGCGAAACAATCGATCCCGCTACTGCAAGGCATGCGCAATGCGATGGCGGGCAAAGGCACGGTGCTGTACGCCAAAGGCGCTAACATCAGCGACAACAGAGGCATTCAGGACTTCCTCAATCTGTATGAGCAAGCGGTAAGCGTGGATAAGCGCTCGCCGCAGGAGCTGATTGATGAAGCGGTAGCACAGGCGAAAAAAGCCGATGTGGTGGTGGCCGCCGTCGGTGAAGCGCAAGGCATGGCGCACGAAGCCTCCAGCCGCAGCGATCTCGTTATTCCACCTGGCCAACAGAAGCTGCTGGCGGCGCTGAAAGCCACCGGAAAACCGCTGGTGATCGTGCTGATGAACGGCCGTCCGCTGACGGTGGTGAATGAAGATAAGCAAGCCGATGCGATGCTGGAAACCTGGTTCAGCGGCACCGAAGGCGGCAACGCCATCGCTGATGTGCTGTTTGGCGATTACAACCCGTCAGGCAAATTGCCGGTCTCCTTCCCGCGTTCTGTGGGCCAGATTCCGATTTACTACAACCATCTGCCAACCGGTCGTCCGTACAACTTTGCTAAGCCGAACAAGTACACTTCGCATTACTACGATGCGGTGAACGGTCCGCTTTATCCGTTTGGTTACGGTCTGAGCTACACCACCTTCAGCGTATCGCCGGTGAAGATGTCGTCACGCACCATGCCGCGTAACGGCTCGGTGGAAGCGTCAGTGACCGTCACCAACAGCGGTAAACGCGATGGCGCGACCGTGGTGCAGCTCTATCTTAACGATCCGGTGGCCAGCATTAGCCGTCCGGTGCAGGAGCTGCGCGGCTTCCAGCGCATCATGCTGAAAGCCGGTGAATCACAGACTGTGAAGTTTAAAATCGACGTTGATGCGCTGAAATTCTGGAACCAGAAGATGCAGCACATCGCCGAGCCGGGCAAAATCAACGTAATGATTGGACTGGATTCGGTGCGCACTCAGGATGCGCAGTTTGATTATCTGTAATCGCTGATGCCCCTCACCCTAACCCTCTCCCGCACGCGGGAGAGGGAACCGATGGGTGCGGAATTCAATCCCGTCGCGATCCTCTCCCTCTCCCGCTTGCGGGAGAGGGCCGGGGTGAGGGCATTAACCGCACAAGCACAAACCCATGAACATCCGCGAACGCATCCAACAGCAAGTCTTCCGCCTTAACGGCCTGTCACTCAACGAATTCGACATCTCGCAACCGCCTGGCGATCCCGGCTTATTTGGCCCGGACCACGTTATCTGGCGCGTCCACGGCGACTTCACCTCCATGCTGTGCGGCGGCATCAGCGCCTTGATGCTGCAAATGCTGCATCCGGCGGCGCTGGCGGGCGTATGGGATCACTCCAATTTCCGTCAGGACATGATGGGCCGCCTACGCCGCACCAGCCAGTTTATTGCCGTCACCACCTTCGGTAATACCGCCGATGCCCATATCCTGATCGACCGCGTCAAACGGATTCACCTGCGCGTCACCGGTGTCGATAACGCGGGCAAGCCGTATGCCGCCAGCGATCCGCATCTGCTCACCTGGGTGCACGTCGCGGAAACCAGCCGTTTTCTGGCGGCGCATCTGCGCTACAAAAATCCGCAGCTCAGCCTCGCCGATCAGGATCGTTACTATCAGGAAGCGGCATTCGTTGCCGAAGCGCTGGGTGCGCAGCAGGTGCCGAAAAGCGTGCAGGCGGTTGAGGCGTATCTTCAGAGGATGCGGCCTGAGTTGATCTGCGATGCGCGTACGCTGGAGGTGATGCAGTTATTAATCAACGCGCCCGCACCCAGCTGGCAGGCAAAACCGGCCATGCGCGTGATGCTGAAAGCGGGGATGGGATTGTTGCCGGACTGGGCGCAACAGCAGATCCAGCAGCCGGTTGCGCCGCTGACGCAGTGGCGAGTGGATCGGGAAATGGCGGTGATCGCCGCACTGCTGCGCTGGTCGATTCAGCGCGGCGCTTATAGCCGTGCGATGCAGCGCATGGGCCGCTGAAGGTTACAGATGCAGCTCATCCTGCTTGTTTGTGTAGGTGCGCGGTGTGCGCGCTTGACGTTTTAGCGCCAGCTGACGTTGCTGATAATGGTGCAGCAACATGCCGAGCCCGAGGCCAATCAGCGCCAGCGGCAGCAGGCTGTAATAGATATCAATCGGTAATAACACCAGCAATGCCACGCCACTTAATAACAAGGTCAGCGACGACATCACCCATGTATAGCGGATAAACAGCCACACCAACATCACGAAAATAACCACATCCCGCAGGTTCAGATCGAGGTTTTGCAGCACCATGATGGCAGCTCCAAAGAGGCGAATGTGCAAACAATATCACGCGAAATGGTAAATGAATCGCAAATTAATCTGAAGCTTGTCAGCCAGTTAAGCGGCGATTTATAAGCCGCTCTCATCTATTTCCCACCGCACTTTGAGAGTTTTACCCTTGTGTCACATGGCACGAGTGCCGATCCTGCTCTATTCTCGGGGAAAATGGATTCCTCCAGGTAATATCGAGGCGTTATGACCCACCAACCTCTGATTGCTGAGGTGCCGAATCAGCAACACACACTAACCGCGATCGTCGAGCAGGATGCGCGTACGGCCTATTTTTATATCTGGCCGAATGACCTGTTTCGCAGCCAATACGCGGTGCGCGGCTGCTGGCTGCGTAACCTGCTGCCTGCCCCCGCGCAGGAAGATCGTGAAGCGATGGAGCAGGGCATCGCGCCGCTGCTGAGTGCCGAATATTGCCGCACGCTGGAAGCCGAGCCGATGCTCGATCCGGCGGGATTACAGGTGCTGTGGGAGCCCAGCGATGACGGCGCCGCGCTGTGGTATTACGGCCAATTGCTGGCGGTGATCCCCGGCTGGAGCCTGTATCAGGATAAGCAGGTGAGTTTTTCTGCTGCCTGCATCAAAGAGAATCGCCTGACCGCGCCGCTCGGATCGGCCTCCACCAACGAATACTACGCGCGCGCTGAACAGCAGCGTCACTTTTGGCGCGACTGGCACGACGGCCATTTGTGGGATGTGGTGCAGCGCGAGCTGATGCAGTGTTATCAGGCGCAGTTTGGCGAGTCGGTAAAATATTACTCCATCGATCAGGGCAACTGGCCGCCGATGGCGATTTCGCAGCACTTGCATAACGGCGTTTGGTACTTCCTCACCCTGGGCATGGGAATCCGCCCGATGCCGCAGGTGGATCATCTGTTTGACGAGCTGGCCCCGCAGTATCGCCGCGTCGAGCTGGCGATGGCGGTAGACGGTGAAGTGATGACCGAAGCCAATGCGGTGCAGATGGCGAGCGCGCTGGCGGAGTTTGCCCATCTGCCGTGGGCGCGTCTGACCTGGATTGGCGAAGGGCATACGCTGGCGTCGGAAGTCGCACCGGTGGGCTTTGAAAGCTTCCTGCTGGCGAATGATCTCGCTCCCGAAGCGGCGCAGTTCCGCCTGCCGAAACGCGATGGTGATCGCGTGAATCTGCTGTGGTCCACGCCGATTACCGAGGCCGAACGCCAGTTCGCCCAGGCTGACGATCGCGGTGGACAGCAGCTGCTGCAACGTTTGCTGGCGGACGGTAATAATCATGTGTTTCGGCCACGGCAGGAAGTGGTGGAAACCCCCGCACCGTAAATCAGGTCGGCACCAATGCCGACCCTACGATTTTAAATTATCACCCAAATCAACTATTTCATTGCTTTGTGATCGCGCTCACCTCAAGTTCCCCATTAACACGCCGTTAACCTCGATCAGGCAACTCGCCAACCAGGGTAAGGGCACACATAATGTTCAAAACAACACAATCCCGTTTCACCGCGACGCTTGTCGCCTTTTTTGCCGCTCTGATGCTGGTTACCGTACTGGTAATCAATCAGTTCATCGCGCCGCAACTCACTGAAAATGAAAGTCGTCTGGTGCGTTACGAAGTGGACGGCCTGGCCGGACGCATCGTCGAGCAGATGAACCGCGTGCAGGCGCAGCAACGCGCCATTACCGAAGCCGCAGGCGTGATGGACAGCGCAGCCATCGATACCTTGCTGCCCGCCTTAGTTAACCAATATCAGGACAGCAATGTGTTCGGCGGCGGCATCTGGCCGTTACCAAACCGTCGCGATCCCGCCAAAGAGAAAAACAGCTCATTCTTTGCGCGCAACGCCAGCAACCAGCTGCAGGTCAACACCTACTGGAACTCGGATGCCGCCGACAAATACTGGGAGCAATCCTGGTATAAAGATGGTTTAGCCGCGCCCAAAGGCCAGTGCGCCTGGGCGAAAGCCTATCAGGATGCCGCCAGCCCGCAGCCGCGTACCAATTGCGCAATGGCAATCTATCGCGATGGCACCGCGTGGGGCGTGGCAACCATTGACGTGACGCTCGGCTTCTTCAACCAGCTGGCAAAACAGATGGGTGAGGCGATTCAGGGCCGCGTACTGATCGTTGAAGCTGATGGCAAAGTGGTGGGTAACGCCGCGCTGGTGGATGGCGCGCCGAAGCTGGAAAACCTCGCGGATACCCAGCTGCCGATGGCGTCCGCGCTGAAAGGTCTGTTGGCGCAGGCGGGCAGTCAGCCCGCGCAAACCACCTTTGCAGGTGAAGATGGCGAACACACGCTGTTCGTACAGGCGATTGCTGGCAGCCCGTGGTATCTGGCCAGCGATGTGCCGTCGAGCTTGCTGGATGCACAAACCCACAGCATGTTGACGCGTCTTGGTCTGGTGCAGATTCCGCTGGCGGTGATCCTGCTGCTGGTGCTGCTGGGCTTCGTGCGAGCCATGATGAAACGTCTCGCCGTGCTGAACAGCAACATTGAAGCCTTATCAACCGGCGGCGCCGATTTGACGCAGCGTCTGCCTGCCAGCAACAGCCCGGAATTCAACGCCGTGGCGCAGAGCTTCAACCAGTTCATCGCCTATCTGCAAGGCCTGATGCGTCAGGTGGGCGACAGCGCGCTGGCGATCACGGCGGCTTCGCGTGAAATCGCCAGCGGCAACGCCGATCTCTCGGCACGTACCGAATCGCAAGCCAGTTCGATTGTTGAAACGGCGGCGTCGATGGAAGAGCTGACCGGCACGGTGCGGCAGAACGCCGACAACGCCACGCATGCGAACCAGCTGGCGGACGGCGCGTCGCAGGTTGCCGCACGCGGCACTGAAGTGGTGCGTCAGGTGGTCACCACCATGGGCGCGATCAATCACTCATCGCGTAAAGTGGTCGATATCATCAGCGTCATTGATAGCATTGCCTTCCAGACCAACATCCTGGCGCTGAACGCCGCGGTCGAAGCGGCGCGCGCCGGTGAACAGGGTCGCGGTTTTGCCGTGGTAGCATCGGAAGTGCGTAACCTGGCACAGCGCTCGGCTAACTCGGCGCGTGAAATCAAAAAGCTGATTGAGGAGTCGGTGGCGAATATCGATACCGGCAGCCAGCTGGTGGAGCAGGCCGGGCAAACCATGGATGAGCTGATGCAGGGCGTGAGCAGCGTGACCACGCTGATGAGCGAAATCATGTCGGCCAGCCGCGAGCAGAGCATGGGCATCGATCAGGTGAACGTGGCGATTACTCAGCTGGATGGCAGCACCCAGCAGAACGCCGCGCTGGTCGAGCAGGTTTCCGCCGCCGCGCAGTCGATGCAGCAGCAAAGCGTGCAGCTGGAGCAGGTGGTGCAGAGCTTTAAGTTGTAAGTTTTGTGAAATCGGTCGCCATAAATGGCGACCCTACAAAATCTCCCGGCCGTTGAAAAATTGCGGTCGGCACAACTCTCCCGTAAGGTCGCCATTTATGGCGACCTTCTCATCCTCCGCACACATCTCCTCCGTTAACGCCATTCCCCACCTTTTTATGCTGAATTGTCCGCAGGCTGCTACGCTTTAGTGTGCCCACGTTAACGCACGGAATGTGCGCTATTTCCTCCATCAACACGTTGGAGGTTGTGTACAATAGCTGCGAATTTTCCGAAGGAGTTGTCATGCCCGCCATTGAAGTTATTCTCGTTGACCACCTCGATCGCCCTATCGGCAAAATGGAAAAGCTGGAAGTGCATGAAAAAGGATTGCTGCATCGCGCGGTGACGGTTTACGTGTTCAATTCGCGCCATGAAGTGCTGCTGCAACGCCGTGCCAGCACGAAATATCACTGTGGTGGATTGTGGAGTAACACCTGCTGCAGTCATCCCTATCCGCAGGAATCGACGCGCGACGCGGCTGAGCGCCGTTTGCGTGAAGAGATGGGCATGAATCTGGCGTTAACGCCGGTGTTTGAGCTGAGCTACAACCTGCCGCTGAGTAACGGCTTAACCGAGCATGAGTATGGTCACGTGTTCTTCGCCATCAGCGATGAGCAGCCGGTCCTCAACCCGGAAGAGGCCGATGCGTGGTGCTATTGCTCGATTGCACAAATTCAGCAGGAAATGCAGGAGAATCCGGCGCAGTTCACGCCGTGGTTTCTGCACACCTTCCCGCGCATCCCTCATACGCTTGGTGAGTTTCGCCTGACGGCATAGAAGCATGGACATTGCTTTGCGGGGGCGACGTTCATAAGTTCCGTTTAAAGATAGCCGGTGCGCCGGCGTAGAGGGCGTTCTCTGGCACATTCGCTGTAACAACGCTATTTGCTGCGATAACGCTATTATCTCCGATTGTTACGCCGGGTAAGACCACGACGCCGGCCCCTAACCACACATTTTTTCCGAGAGTTATCGGGGCTGTAATCAATTGATAGCTTCTTTGAGCCGGGCCACATGGATGGCTTGCTGTCGATAGCGTCACGTTCGGCCCTATCAATGAATTATCCCCAATCGTTATTGCCGAATTATCGAGAAAAACGCAGCCGGCATTAATGTATACGTGGCAGCCAATCGCTATATTGCCAAATTCATAAAAGAAAGGCGTTGTAACGATGCTTTCATCCCCAATTTTTACCCCAGATTTGGCCAAAAGGCGATTGTGTCGTTTACGGGATAAATTTCTGCTGTTGATAAGATTTCGGGCTACAGGAACCTCAACATATTTTACGAAGTGAGACAGGAAATACATCAGCATATTTTTTAATCTTCCATAATTTTGGCTCAACGATACAAATCGCAAGCATTTAATTTAATCCTTTTCTTTCTACCAATTCGAAAATTTCTTTGCAATAAATGCTGCAAGGCATAAAAAGTATTTATTACACTCTTTGACACTCCTCATTTCACAGTGAAATTCTTTACATTCCTTTTGGCTATATGAGCTGCGTTTTGGTTATAGCCAATACGATATTGATAGCAAAAAAAGCACGAAGTAAGCCGCTTGACCGCGCCCATCCCGATTCGCCAGGCTACGCTTGATAGTCACACAATGAAAACAAATGAGGGAAGCGAGATGATAAAGCAGGGTTTATTGGGAATGATTGCATTGGCAATGAGCGTGGGTGCAGCGCAGGCGGCGGATCCGGTCAAAGTCGGTTCCAAGATTGATACCGAAGGCTCGCTTCTCGGCAACATTATTCTGCAGGTGCTGGACAAACACGGGGTAAAGACCGTCAACAAAATCCAGCTCGGTACCACGCAAGTGGTGCGCGGTGCGATCACCGCCGGCGAGCTGGATATCTACCCGGAATATACCGGCAACGGCGCCTTCTTCTTCAACGATGAGAAAGACACGGCATGGAAAAACGCCCAGCAGGGCTACGAGAAAGTGAAAAAACTCGACGCCGAGAAAAATCATCTGGTGTGGCTGACACCCGCGCCAGCTAACAACACCTGGACGATTGCGGTACGCGGTGACGTAGCGCAGAAGAACAACCTTAACTCGCTGGACGATCTCAGCGCCTACCTGAAAAAAGGTGGCACTTTCAAGCTGGCCGCCTCGGCGGAATTTATCGAACGCAGCGATGCCTTACCGGCGTTTGAAAAAGCCTACAACTTCAAACTCGAGCAGGCGCAGCTGCTGTCGCTGGCCGGTGGCGACACCGCCGTGACCATCAAAGCGGCGGCGCAGCAAACCTCTGGCGTGAACGCGGCGATGGCGTACGGCACCGACGGTCCGGTGGCGGCGCTGGGCCTGCAAACGCTGAGCGATCCGAAAGGCGTGCAGCCGATTTACGCCCCTTCGCCGGTGATCCGCGAAAGCGTGCTCAAGCAATATCCGGACATCGGCAACTGGCTGCAGCCGGTCTTCAGCAAGCTGGATGAGAAAACCCTGCAGCAGCTGAATGCACAGATTGCGGTGGATGGTCAGGATGCCAGCCAGGTCGCGAAACAGTGGTTACAGACCAATAAGTTGCTGTAAGCAGTGTCATCGTTGTTACTCAGACCGCGCCAGCAGCCGGTGCTGCTGGTGTTAATCACGCTTATCACGCTGGCGCTGTTTGCCTTGCCGCTACTGAGCTATGCCGCCAATCGGCTGGTCTCTGGCCAACCGCTGACCTTCTGGCAGGTGACCAACAGCGCACTGCTGTTGATTCCGCTGCTGTGGCTTTGGCAGAGCTTGTGGTGGTCGCCGCGCCGCATTCACGCGAT
The DNA here is from genome assembly GCF_024506435.1 of Pantoea trifolii. Classification (NCBI taxonomy): domain Bacteria; kingdom Pseudomonadati; phylum Pseudomonadota; class Gammaproteobacteria; order Enterobacterales; family Erwiniaceae; genus Pantoea; species Pantoea trifolii. The sequence continues at coordinate 1,360,482 of NZ_JANIET010000001.1, forward strand.
AACGGTGCTGCTGGCGGCGGAGTTGCTGCTGGCCTTGCTCATCTGGCTCGCCGGACAGCAAGCCAGCGAACTGGCGAACAGCGGCAGCCCGCTGGCACGCACCGCGTTTGGTAGCGGCTTGTGGTGCGCGGCGGCGCTGGCGCTGCTGCTGGCGGCGGAAGCGGTTCGGCAAATCACGCGCAGTACGCCGTGGCGCATTGTGCTCAATCTGCAAATCTGGCTGTTGCCGCTGGCGCTGTTACTCAGCGGTCATCTCGATCGTCTCTCGCTTATGAAAGAGTACGCCAACCGCACGGCGGTGTTTGATGCGGCCTTCACGCAGCATTTGTGGCTGCTGGGCGGCACGCTCCTGCCGACGGTAATCATCGGTTTGCCGCTCGGCCTGGCGATTGCGCGCCGTCCGCGCTGGCAAAATGCTGCGTTTAGCCTGCTCAATCTGATCCAAACCGTGCCGTCGGTGGCGCTGTTCGGCTTGCTGATTGCGCCGCTGGCGGGATTGGTGGCGCATTTTCCGCTGCTGGCGCGTTGGGGCATCAGCGGCATCGGCATCGCACCGGCTTTGATTGCGCTGGTGCTCTACGCGCTGCTGCCGCTGGTGCGCAGCGTGGTGGCCGGTTTGCAGCAGGTGCCGCAGGAAGTGCGTGAAACCGCGCGCGGCATGGGCATGAGCGCGTGGCAACAGTTCTGGCACGCCGAGTTGCCGCTGGCGCTGCCGGTGTGGCTCTCCGGCCTGCGTGTGGTGGTGGTGCAAACCGTTGGTCTGGCGGTGGTCGCAGCGCTGATTGGGGCAGGCGGATTCGGCGCCATTGTTTTTCAGGGATTGCTGAGCAGCGCGCTGGATCTGGTGCTGCTGGGTGTGATTCCGGTGGTGGCGCTGGCGGTGATTTTTGATGCACTGCTGCGTTTACTGTCGGCACTGCTGGAGAGACGTCATGATTGAATTTCACCAGGTGAGCAAAGTGTTCGCCGGGAAAGAGGCGATACGTAACCTGTCGCTGAAGATTGAGAAGGGCAGTTTTACCGTGCTGATCGGCACGTCGGGTTCCGGCAAATCGACCACGCTGAAGATGATCAATCGGCTGGTAGAGCACGACAGCGGCGAAATTCGCTTCGCCGGAGAAGCCATCGAAAACATGGATGCGCGCGCGCTGCGTCGCCGCATCGGTTACGCCATTCAGTCGATTGGTCTGTTTCCACACTGGAACGTGGCGAAGAACATCAGCACCGTGCCGTCGCTGCTCGGCTGGCCGCAGGCAAAAATCAACCAACGCGTTGAAGAGCTGCTGGCGCTGCTCAATCTTGATAGCCATCTGGCGACGCGCATGCCGCATCAGCTGTCGGGCGGACAGCAGCAGCGCGTCGGCGTGGCGCGTGCGCTGGCGGCGGATCCTGAATTGCTGCTGATGGATGAACCTTTTGGCGCGCTTGATCCGGTCAACCGTCTGGCGCTGCAACACGAAATGTTGCGCATTCAGAAAATGTCGGGTCGCACCGTGGTGCTGGTGACGCATGACATCGACGAAGCGCTGACGCTGGCCGATCAACTGGTGCTGATGGACGGCGGCGAAATCGTGCAGCAGGGCAGGCCGATCGATCTGCTGACGCAGCCGGTGAATGACTTTGCCCGCGAGTTCTTTGGCCGCAGCGAACTTGGCGTGCGTTTGCTGGCGCTGGGGCGTGCGGGCAGCGCGGCGCGGCGCGGAGAATGGCTCGATGCCGAACCGATTGCCGCATCGCTGACGCTGCGTGAAGCGCTGTCGCAGTTTATTGCGCGCCGCACCGACAAATTGCCGGTGATCGATCAGCATCAGCAACCGCTCGGCGTGCTGCACTTCAGCGATCTGCTGCGCCAGCGGGAGGCGAGCTGATGCGGCTGTTACGCGATCCGCTTTACTGGCTGCTGGCGGCCTTCCTGCTGTTGCTGTGGGGCTTGCCGCACAGCGGCCCGCTGTTTGCCCATTGGTTTCCGCAGCTGGAGCGCCCGCTCTATCAGCAGGAGAGTTTCTGGCGGCTGGCGCTGGCGCATCTGGCGTTGGTGGTCAGCGGCAGCCTGCTGGCGTTGCTGGTCGGCGTCGGCTGTGCGGTGTTTGCTACGCGTCACGCCGGGCGCGCCTTTCGTCCGCTGCTGGAAACCGTGGCGGCGGCCGGGCAAACCTTTCCGCCGGTTGCGGTGTTAGCAATTGCGGTGCCGGTGATGGGATTTGGCGCGACGCCCGCAGTAATGGCGCTGTTTCTCTACGGTTTGCTGCCGATTTTGCAGGGCACGCTGGCGGGCTTAGATAGCGTACCAGCCAGCAATCGCGAAATCGCGGTCGGCCTCGGCATGGGGCCGTGGAAACGCTTGTGGCAGATTGAACTGGCGCTGGCAGCACCGGTGATTATGGCGGGCGTGCGAACCTCGGTGATGATCAATATCGGCACGGCAACCATCGCTTCCACGGTGGGCGCGGAGAGTCTGGGATCGCCGGTGATCATAGGTTTGAGCGGCTTTAACACCGCCTATGTGATTCAGGGCGCGCTGCTGGTGGCGCTGTTGGCGTTGATCTGCGATCGCCTGTTAGAGCGCGTGCAGCGTAAACTTAGTGGGTATGCACAATGAGGCTGTAGCCGACCAGCATCATACCGCCCATGCCGCCAAGCGCCATAATGGCAAACAGGGAACCGATAAGGAGTTTATTCCAGTTCATGAGGAGACCTGAGAAAAGAAATTTAGGGCGGCATGATAACGCGCACACCACGCCAGGCAAAGGCCGTGTGTGCGATTTTTACTTATGCGGGATCGTGCAGGTGAATGGCAAAACCTTGTGCCTGCCAGTGTTCAAACTGCTCGACCTGGCGACGCGTTGGCTTTTTGCCGGTCCAGATAAACAGATTTTGTCCGGGGAATAACTCAGGGCGCGGCATGTCCAGCGGCTCCGCCAACACATCCATGCGCCAGCCTTGCTGCGACAAACGCCAGGCTTCCAGCCAGATGCGGGTACGATCTTCCACCGCCCAACCCAGCATCAAGGCATCTTTACCGGCTTTTTTACGTCCACAGGCCAGACAAAACGCCACATAATCAATCAGCGCGCCATCAAGCAGACTGCACATGGTACGCGCGGTGTTCTGATCTAAACCGAGACGCTGGCGAACCGGCACAAATACGTGATCGATTAACGCATCCACCGGATGTTCCCGGCCAATAGTGGCAATTTTAACGCGCAATTTCGCCGGCCGAACGTGGCGCAGTACGCTCATCAACTCTTCCTGCAGCGCCGACCAACCGTCATCCACATTGACGGTGGCGCCTTCCAGCAACGCTTTCACTTTGCCAACGGGCACGCCACTCTCTATCCAGCGTTTTATCTCTTCGATACGCTGAACATCTTCATCATCAAACTGCCGATGACCACCTTCGGTACGCTGGGGTTTTAACAGACCGTAACGTCGCTGCCAGGCGCGAAGCGTTACCGGGTTGATTCCACAGCGTTCGGCCACATCCCCGATACTGTATAAGGCCATAAAGTCCTCAAAAATACTGACCTGCATAACAACACCTTAACCCTCAGGCTTGGGTTGTACAACGATTTTTTAGTTGTACAACTTGACCGTGTTGAGGATTCGTAGTGTTATCTCATATGTGAGATTTATTTCCCATAAATGAGAGGTAAAGATGTCTGCTTCGGATACCGACGATCGACTGGCGGCACGACTGGCCGAATTACGCGTACAACGCGGTTGGTCATTAGATGATTTGGCGATGGCGACCGGCATCAGTCGGGCGTCATTGTCGCGCATTGAACGCGCTGAAACGAGCCCAACAGCCGCTTTGCTTAACCGCCTTTGCGTGGCCTACGGATTGACCATGTCGCGCCTGCTCAGCGAGGTGGAAGAGGAAGCCGCGCTGCTGCTGAAAGCGGAGCAACAGCCGGTGTGGCGCGACGACGCCAGCGGGTTCCTGCGCCGCAACGTATCGCCGCCCGGCAGCCACTTTAAAGCGGAAGTGGTGGAAGGCGTACTGCGTCCCGGCGCGCGCATTGATTACGACGCGCCGCCGATTCAGGGGCTGGAGCAACATATCTGGCTGCAATCGGGCGAGCTGACCATCAGCATGGACGATCAACACTGGACGCTGCAGGCGGGCGACTGTCTGCGCTTCCATCTTACCGGCAAATCCGCGTTTGCCGCTCATGCCGAAGCCGGCGCGCGCTACATTTTGGTGGTATGCAAACCATGATTGAAATCGAACGTCTCAGCGCCACCCAGGCGCAGCCGCTTCTGGCGGCATTATGTGATGTGCTGCAGGGCTGTGTCGCCGACGGTGCCAGCGTGGGCTTTATTGATGCCGACGATCGCGCGGCCATTGCGCGCTTCTGGCAGGACAAAATTTACAGCCTGGCGAGCGGCGACAGCCAGCTGCTGGTGGCGTATCAGCAGGGCGTGATTGTGGCGACGGTGATGGTCGGTTTCAGCGCGATGCCGAATGGTCGCCATCGGGCGGAGATCAGCAAGCTGCTGGTGCATCCGCGCGCCAGACGGCAGGGCATTGCGCGCCGCCTGATGCAGCAGGCCGAACAACTGGCGGCAGCGCAGGGCAAAACCTTGCTGGTGCTGGACACGCGCAGCGGCGACGTGGCGACGGATTTGTATTTGTCGATGGATTGGCAGATTGCGGGGTCGATTCCCATGTATGCCGAGTCAACAGAAGGTGTGCTAGATGCGACCACGGTGATGTTTAAGGTTTTGCGGTGATTGTGATTGTGCCTGCTGTCCCCCTCCTCGGTCCTCCCCCATAAATGGGGGAGGAAGATGCTGCCACATGTCAGTGTTGAAGCTGCATGTGGCAGCGTCTCCTTCCCCCGCTTGCGGGGGAAGGCCGGGATGGGGGACAGCGAGCACAATCTTAAAACGCACCAAATCAGTGCGCTGCCTCCGCCTCTGCCACGCCCAGCGCCTGCATAAACAGCCGGATAATCGGGTTTATTTTGCGGCCCTTCTTCATCATCAAACAAAACGGGTTTTCACGGCGAATCGAATCATCGCCCAACTCACACAGCTGACCACGCGCAATAAACGCGGCGGCATAATGTTCCGGTAAATAACCAATAAAATGGCCGGTTAAAATCAGCATGGCGACAGATTCAACCTGAACCGCCTGCACGCCGCTGTCCTGCAACGGAATGATGCGACGATCGTCGCGCGGCGTCACATATAAATGATTAATAATTTTCTGCTCACGTAATATGTCCGTCGATATATTTTTATCGCACGATCCAGAATATAAAGGATGTGACATGGAGCCATATAATTTTGAATATTCCTTATAAAGCGGGAAGTAATCAAAATCACTTTTCATTTCATAAACTGGTGCAATACCACAATGAAAACGGCCTTCACTGATGCCGCGCTCAATATCATCTAACTGTGAGGTTTGCAGTCGAATTTGTACCTTTGGCGCTTTCTGGTGCAGCTGTTGCACCGCCGCGGTGACCGGCGATTGCGGATCGGAAATGGTGTTATCCACCACGCAAATGGCAATGTCGCCCAGCAGTTCATTGCGGCTGTTGTGTAAGCGCTCGCGAAACAGATTCAGCGAGACGAACAGCTCCAGCGTGGCCTGATACACGTTGATGCCGTATTGCGTCAGCTCAAAACCTTCGCGTCCGCGGCTGCATAATGTCATGCCGAGACGAATTTCCAGATCGGAAACCTGTTTACTGATCGCCGCCAGACCAATATTCAATTCGTGACTGGCAGCGGTTAATCCGCCGGCTTCTACTACGCATTTAAATACCCGCAGTAATTTTAAATCGATATTACTCAGTGCCAGAACCGCATTATCGCTGCGATTATTTGCATTGTTTCCGGACTGGGAAACTTTACTTTCCATTTTTGCTATTCAACTCCGGAATAATTGCGGTGAAAGTACAGTGAACCTGAAATAGGCCCTATTTACCAGTGTAGCCATAAAATAAGCTTTCATTATCTCAACTGGCTCATTCATATCTTTTTCATATCGCTGATGATTATCTGTAAGGGGAAATAGCATGTCTGATAATGCCGAACTGTTATGGGGCGCGCGTTTTAAAGCGGCACCGGCGGCGAGTTTAACCGCGCTGTCTCGTAGCCCGGATTATTACTTTGCATTGGCACCTTACGATCTGGCGGGCTGTCGGGCGCATGCCCGTGAACTGGCGCGCGGCGATCTGCTGAGCGCCGACGAGCTCAGTACCATGCTGGACGCCATTGACGCCTTAGACGCCGATTATCGCGCCGGTGAGCTGCATCCGATTGCCGCCGACGAAGATGTGCACACCTTTATCGAACGCGCGCTGACCGAGCGTTTAGGTGCGCTGGGCGGCAAGCTGCGCGCCGGCCGTTCGCGCAACGATCAAACCGTTAACGACCTGCGTCTCTATCTGCGTGACAACGGCCGCAAAGTAGTCAGCGCCTTGCTGGCCCTGCAGCAGGCGCTGGTCGAGCAGGCGGCGCAGCACACCGATAGCGTCGCGCCCGGTTTCACACATTTGCAGCAGGCGCAGCCGATTGTGTTCGGCCATCAGCTGCTGGCCCATGCGCAATCCTTCGCCCGCGATATCGAACGTATGCAGGATTGGGATCGCCGCAGCGCACGCTGTCCGCTCGGTGCCGCGGCCATGGCCGGTTCCGCCATTGCGCGCCAGCCGGAGCACGCCGCCGCCGATCTCGCTTATCTCGCGCCGTGCGAGAACTCCATCGATGCCGTGGCCAGCCGCGACTACGCCGCTGAATTCCTGTTTGTCACCAGCATGATCGGCATCAACCTGTCACGCCTGTGCGAAGAGGTGTGCATGTGGGCATCCCGCCAGTTCCGCTGGGTTGAGCTGCACGACAGCTACGCCACCGGCAGTTCCATCATGCCGCAGAAGAAAAACCCGGACATCGCCGAACTGACGCGTGGCCGCTCTGGCCGCCTGGTCGGCAACCTGATGGCGCTGCTCACCACCATGAAAGCGATGCCGCTCTCCTACAACCGCGATCTCAGCGACGACAAACGCAACGTGATCGATGCAGTGGATACGCTGCTGCTGGTGCTGCCAGCGATGGCGGGCATGATGTCGACGCTGAAATTCAACACCGACGTGATGCGTGAGCAGGCGCCGGACGGCTTCACGCTGGCGACCGAAGTGGCCGACTGGCTGGCGATGCGCGGTGTGCCGTTCCGCGAAGCGCATGAGATCACCGGCCAGCTGGTGCAGCTGTGCGAGCGCGAAAACTGCGGTCTGTCCGATCTCAGCGATGCGCAGCTGCACGCGGTGGATGCCCGCTTAACGCCAGAGGTGCGCAGCGCCCTGACGCTGGAAGCCGCGCTGGCGGCCCGCAGCGGCTACGGCGGTACCGCACCGGCACGCGTGCGTGAGCAGCTGGCACGTCTGCAAACTCTGATGCAGGACCAGCAGCGCTGGACCGAAGATTACGCTGGCCCACGCGCCTGAGGAGAGCTTTATGTCGCAATCAACGCCGATTGAGCCGAGTTTGAACAACAGCCGCGAGCAGACGCATTACGATCTCGATCGTTATCAGGTGGTGCCGCGCCGTTATTACGGCCGCATCACCGCGTCGGCGGTGATTCTGGTGCTGCTGGCGCTGCTGGTGAACGCCTTTGCCCACGGCAATATCGAATGGTCGTTTGTTGGCCAGTTCTTTACCGCCCAGGCGATTCTCAATGGCGTGGTCAACACGCTGATCATGTCGGTGCTGGCGATGGGGCTTGGCGTGCTGTTTGGCGTCATCACCGCCATCATGTACATGTCGCCCAATCCGGTGCTGCACTACATCGCCGTGGGCTATGCGTGGATTTTTCGCGGCACGCCGCTGATTTTGCAGCTGCTGCTGTGGTTCAATCTCGCGCTGGTGTTTCCCACCATCAGCATTCCCGGCGTGTTCAGCGTGCAAACCGTCACCATCATGACGCCGTTCCTCGCCGCGCTGCTCGGTTTGAGCATCAATCAGGGCGCGTACACCTCGGAAGTGGTGCGTGCGGGCTTGCTGTCGGTGGATACCGGGCAATACGAAGCGGCGAAAGCCATCGGCATGCCGCGTCTGCAGGCGCTGCATCGCATCATTCTGCCGCAGGCTATGCGCGTGATTCTGCCGCCGGTCGGCAACGAATTTATCAGCATGATCAAAACCACCAGTCTCGCCAGCATGATTCAGTACTCCGAACTGCTCTACAACACGCAAACCATCTACTTCGCCAACGCGCGCGTCATGGAACTGCTGTTCGTGGCAGGCATTTGGTACCTGATTGTGGTCACGGTGTTGTCGTTTGGACAGAGCCGACTGGAACGTTATTTCTCACGCGGCCATCGTCAGCGTCAGTAATCAGGAGCCCAACATGAGAAACATCGTGCGCGCCGTCAAGGTGAACAAATATTTCGACCAGTTCCACGCCCTGAAGGATGTCAGCCTCGAAGTGAACTACGGCGAGGTGATGTGCATCCTCGGTCCCTCCGGTTCCGGCAAAAGCACCTTTTTGCGCTGCATCAACCAGCTTGAGAAGGTCGATAAAGGCGGGATTTGGGTCGACAACGAGCTGGCGGGCTATCGCATCGCCGGGAACAAACTGCATGCGCTGAGCGACAAGCAGATTGCGCGTCAGCGCCTGCAAACCGGCATGGTGTTCCAGCGCTTTAACCTGTTCCCACACAAAACCGCGCTGGAGAACATCATCGAAGGGCCGTGTCGCGTGCTGCTGCGTCCAAGACGTGAAGCCAGCGAAGAAGCCATGGCGCTGCTCGATCGCGTCGGTCTGGCGCACAAAGCGCACGACTATCCGCAGTCGCTCTCCGGCGGCCAGCAGCAGCGCGTGGCGATTGCCCGCGCGCTGGCAATGAAACCCAAACTGATGCTGTTTGACGAACCCACCTCGGCGCTGGATCCGGAGATGGTGGGCGAAGTGCTGGCGGTGATGCGTCAGCTGGCAAAAGAGGGCACCACCATGCTGGTGGTCACCCACGAAATGGGCTTTGCCCGTGAGGTGGCCAATCAGGTGGTGTTTATGGACGAGGGACGCATTATCGAGCAGGGCGCACCGGAAGACATTCTGCTGAACCCGCAAAATCCACGGATGAAAAACTTTATTAACGCGATTCTTCTTTAACATTACCGGGGTGAATATGAAAAAGCTGTTATTGAGTGCCATCAGTGCCGCCGTTTTGCTGCAATCCTCTGCCTGGGCAGATATCGCGGTTCCTGCTGCGATCAAAGAGAAAGGGCTGACCGTGGCGATCATGCCGAACTACCCGCCGATGGATTTTAAAGATCCGGCCACTAACCAGCTGACCGGCGTGGATTACGATCTCGGCCAGGCGATTGGTGAAAAGCTCGGCGTGAAGATCAACTGGCAGGAGATCGCCTTCGAGCAGATGGTTAACGCGGTGGTGACCAAGCGCGTCGATCTGGTGATGTCCGGCATGACCGATACCAAAGAGCGCCAGCAGGTGGTTAACTTTATCGACTACTTCAAAACCGGCCCGCAGTTCTATACCCAATCCGCGCGCAACGATATCAACAGCGCAATGGATCTGTGCGGCAAGAAAGTCGGCACCAGCCGTCGCACCACCTTCCCGCTAGAGATTGCCAACTGGTCAAAAGCGCACTGTGAAGCGGCCGGTAAGCCCGCGATCATCGTGGTAGGCGCCGAAGGCACCGCCGATGCGCGTACTCAGCTGCGCCAGAACCGTCTGGATGGCGTGGTGCAGGGCAGCGAAACCCTGCCGTACATCATGGATCTGGAAAAGGGCAAATATAAGGCGCTGGATAAAGCCTTCTCCTTCCAGTACACCGGCATGGCGATTGGTAAAGATGCGGGCGAGCTGACCACGGCGATTCAGGCGGCGATCGACGCGATGATTGCTGATGGCTCTTACCAGAAAATCCTCGGCAAATGGGGCCTGGCAGACAACGGCGTGGCGAAGGCTACCGTTAACCAGGGCTAAGGAGCGCGCAGATGCAACAACCGGGCGCAGTGCGCTGGCCGCAGGGTAAACGCGGCTGTATGGCGCTGGCGTTTGACCTCGACGGTCCCACCGGCGATGCCATGCTGAATGGCAGCCTGTGGTCAACGCCAGAGTATTTTACCTTTGGGGCCTACGGGCCGTACCGTGCGCTCGGGCGTCTGCTTGACCTGCTGCGCGCCTTCGAGCTGCCCGCCACCTTTTTTGTGCCGGCGTGGGTGGTGGAGCAGTGGCCGCAGCAGTGTCAGGCGATTATCGAACAGGGCCACGAAGTGGCCTATCACGGCTATCGCCACGAATCCTTCTGGGCGATTTCACCGGATGAACAGCGTGCGGTAATGGCGAAATCCGCTGAAATTTTCCACAACATTCTCGGTATCACCGCCTGCGGTTTTCGTACGCCGTCGGGCGACTGGCATGCCGAAACGCCACAAATCCTGCGCGATGCGGGCGTGATCTACTCCAGCAGCATGCGCGGCGACGATCGTCCATACAGCATTCCGGTGGCCGGCCATACGCCGCTGGTGGAGATCCCCGGTAAATGGGAGATGGATGATTACGCCTCGCTGGCCTACACGCGCCAGCCTGATTTCCCCAAAGGCGGCGACCGCATCGCCAGCTATGCGCACACGCGCGATAACTGGCAGCGCGAGTTCGATGGCGCGATGGATGAAGGCTTGTGCCTCACCACGCTGTTTCACCCGAAAATCTCCGGCCAGCCGGGACGCATTTTGCTGCTCGAACAGCTGTTTGAACATATGACGGCGCGCGATGACGTGTGGTTCGCGCGCTGCGATGCGGTGGCGCAGTGGTATTTGCAGGAGCAACAGCATGACTGAACCTTCACGCTGGCCGCTGGGCTTCCAGTCGGCAGCGATCCTCACCCTCGACTTCAACGACATTCACGGCATTCTCACTCAGGCGCCTGCGGTGGCGGGGCGCGATAAAACGCTGTCGGTGTGGCGCTACGGCACGCTGCGCGGCGTTGATCGCTTGCTGGCGCTGCTGGCGGAAAAACAGCTTAAAGCCACATGGTGTATGCCCGCGATTGTTGCCGAAGAGCAGCCGGAACTGGTGCTGCGCATGGTGGCCGACGGCCATGAAATTGCCTGCAGCGGCGATATGCATGAAGATTTCTCGTTACTCACGCTGGAGCAACAAATTGCCAGCGTGACGCGCGGCTGCGACAAACTGGCGCACATTACCGGTAGCCCAATCGTCGGCTTCCGCACGCCCGCCGGGCAGTGGAAACCGGGATTGGCCGCGGCGCTGATAGAACGCGGTATTCGCTGGTCATCCAGTTGGCGCGGCGACGATTTGCCGTACTTCCATCCCGGTACGCGCCTGGTGGAACTGCCGATGCACTACACGCTGGAAGATGAGCCCTATTTCGCCTTCAACCTCAGCCCGGCGATTCCGCCGGGCCAATCGCGTATCGCGCCTTATGCGGAAACGCTGGCGAATATGACGCAGGATTTCCACGGCTTCCACCGCTTTGGGCTGTGCTACCTGCTGCGCCTGCATCCGGAAATTATCGGCACCGCCGGACGTATTGGCCTGCTGCGGGCGCTGCTTGACACGCTGCAACAGCACAACGTGTGGATCGCCACTGCCGAGCAGGCGGCGGCGCACTGGCAGACGCAGCCGGATAACGATGTCTCCCATCCGGCGGAAGTGTTTACCCGCATCATTGGAGGTGCGCATGGCGAGCACGCTTGATCAACTGGCGGCCTTTATCGCCGAGACGCGTTATGCACAACTGCCTGCGCCGCTGGTGGAGCAGGCGAAACGCCATCTGCTGGATACGCTCGGTGCTTCGCTGGCGGGCTGCGACAGCCCGATTTGGCGCGAATGTCTGGCTCTGGTGCAGGCCGAAGGTGGACGCGAGCAGGCGCAGATTTGGGGCAGCGCGCAACAGGCCAATCCGCGTCAGGCGGCATGGCTGAACGGCGTGGCGGCTCACATTTATGAACTCGACGACACTGGCGGCTGCGATCACTCCGGCGCGGTAGTCATTCCGGCACTGCTGGCGGCCTTGCCACTGGCGACGCAGCCGGTGGACGGGCCAGCGCTGCTGGTGGCGATGGTGATTGGTTATGACGTCGGCCGCCGGGTGCTAGAAGCCTGCGGCGGTTACTCGGCGCACAACGGCGCAGGCTGGCACTCTACCGCCAGCTGCGGCGTGTTTGGTGCGGCGGCGGCGGTGTGTTCGCTACTGCAGCTGGATCGCGCGCAGTGTGCGTCTGCACTGGGCATTGCCGCCAGTTTCAGCGGCGGTTTGTGGGGCTTTATTCACGACGGCTCGCATACCAAAAAACTGCATGCCGCGCGTGCCGCAGAAGGCGGCGTGCAGGCCGCGCTGCTGGCACAACGCGGTATCAGCGGTCCTTCGGCGGTGTTTGAACCGCGCTGGGGCGGCTTCCTGCAAACCTTAGCGGCAGATACTCAGCAGCCACAGGCCTTTACGGCGGATCTCGGTGAGGTATGGAAACTGGCGCGCTGCTCGATCAAACCTTACGCCTCGTGCCGTGGTACCCACGGGGCGATTGATGCGCTGGGAATCCTGCTGCAACAGCATGATGTGCGCGTAGAGCAGATTGCGCGCATTGTGGTGGGCGTGAATCCGTTCCTGCTGGAGATGTGCGGCGGTCGTGAGTTACACAGTCTGGCGGCGGCGCAAATGAGCTTGCCGTATGCGCTGGCGGCGCGTGCGCTTTACGACTCGGCGGAGCTGGCAAGTTATGAAGACGCCAAACGTCTGCACCCTGATGTGGAAGCGTTGCTGGCGCGTATCGAGCTGGTGATCGATGCGCAGCAGAGCCGCGACGACGAACCGTGGGTGCGGCTGGAAACCGAGCAGGGCGTACAGTGGCAGCAGCATGTGCCGGTGCCGTCAGGCGCGCCGACCAATCCGCTCACGCTGGATGCGCTGCTGGCGAAGTACCGCAGTTTGGCGGCGCGCGTGTTGCCGCTGGATCAGGTCGAACGGCTCGAGGTGGTGTGTCTGGAGTTGGATGAGGTGGCGGATGTAAGGGAAGTGGTGGGATTGTTGGCGATAAGGTGATTTTATTGTGCCCGCTGTCCCCCTCCTCGTTCCTCCCCCATAAATGGGGGAGGAAGATGCTGCCACATGTCAGTGATGAAGCTGCATGCGGCAGCGTCTCCTTCCCCCGCTTGCGGGGGAAGGCCGGGATGGGGGACAGCGAGCACATTCAAACCACAGCGAGCACATTCAAACCATAAACTAAACCCTGCCCGACAACCCCTCAATCCGCACCATCGCCGCCAGCAAGCGCGCTTCGGTCACCGCTTCGGCCATGTTCTCCATATCCGGCGCATGCACCGATTCGCGCACAATCCGCGCCAGCTCATGCTCATCCAGCTCGGCAATCTCGCTCAGCGTCAGCGGCACGCCGCAGTCGCGTGCCAGGCGCATCTCATCCAACACCTCCTCATCGGCGCGATTCTCCAGCGCCAGCAAACAAAGATTGCCGAAGCCGACCAGCAAGCCGTGACCAAACTCGCGGGTTTTATCGCAGAAGGTAAAACCTTCATAAATCGCATGCGAAGCCGCTGCGTGTGCGCCATTGCTCATCAGCGAGGTTAATCCTGCCCAGGTGAAAATCGCATCCAGCACCTGATCAAGCGACGCGCTGCTCTCACCACGCAGCACTGCGGCATAGGCCGCCGGGCCGTGTTCGGCAATCACGTCATAACAGATCTGGCTGTGCGCCAGTGACGACAGCGCATTGCCGTCGCATGCCGGATGGCGTGCGCTGACCGCACGGAACTCGTACCACTTCGCCAGCGTATCGCCCAGCCCGGCGGCCAGCCAGCGGGCGGGCGCTTTTGCCAGCAGCTCGCTGTCGATAATCACTGCTGCCGGTGCCTGCGGCAGCGGGAAGATGTCGAAGAAATTGCCGTTATCGTCATAGCGAATACTCAACGGCGTTACCGCAGAACAGGTGGCGGCGATGGTTGGCAGCGTTACTACCGGCAAGCCGAGCTGTGCGCCCACCGCTTTCACCGTATCCAGCGATTTACCGCCGCCGACGCCAATCAGCACCTCGGCCTGCAGTTCAGTCGCCAGCGCTGCTAAACGGTTGATGTGATTGATCGAGGTTTCGCCGCCAAACCACTCTTGCGCCAGCAGCGTGACGTTGGCTGCCAGCAGTTGCGCGCGAACCTGCGCTTCTACCGCCTGCAACGCCTGATGGCCGCCAATCAGCAGCGCACGCTGGCCCAGCCCGGCGCAGATCGCGCCTAATTGGTTGATCACGCCCGCACCGCGCAGCACGCGCGCCGGGAACACCAGATTCTGTTGTGTCATCACTTGTTCTCTGTGTAACGGACGCCGGGCAACACGCACAGCATCTCATAAAGGATATTGGCCGCCAGCTGCGAGGTCATGCCGCTGATGTCATACGGCGGCGAGACTTCCACCAGATCGCCGCCCACCAGATTGAGTCCACGGCAGCCGCGCACGATCTCCAGCCCTTGCATTGAGGTTAAACCGCCCACTTCCGGCGTACCGGTGCCGGGCGCCCACGCCGGATCAAAGCTGTCGATATCGTAAGAGAGATACACCGGGCCGTTTCCGATACGCGCGCGCACCTCGGCCATCAGCGGCGTCATGGAGCGATACCAGCACTGCTCGGCGGGCACCAGATGGAAACCCTGATCGACGCCCCACTGAAAATCATCGGCGGCGTAGCCTTGCGCACGTTGTCCAATCTGCACCACGCGCTGACAGTCGAGCAGGCCTTCTTCCACCGCACGGCGGAACGTGGTGCCGTGCGCAATCTTCTCGCCAAACATCTCGTCGTTGGTATCGGTGTGCGCATCAACGTGAATCAGCCCCATCGGGCCATGCTTCTTCGCCAGCGCGCGCAAAATCGGCAGCGTTAGCGTGTGATCGCCGCCCAGCGTTAACGGGATAATCGGCCAGGTATTCAGCTCGGTATAATAGTTTTCGATGATATCAACCGATTTCAGCAGGCTGTAGGTGTTGATCGGCACATCGCCGAGATCGCCGACGCGCAGCGAATCAAAGGGCGCGGCGCCGGTGGCCATGTTGTATGGACGGATCATCACTGAATCGGCGCGGATGGCGCGCGGGCCATAGCGCGTGCCGCTGCGCTGCGAGGTGCCGATATCCAGTGGAATGCCGACGAACGCCACATCCAAATCGGCCGGTGTCTCAGCGGCGGGCAAACGCATCATGGTGCCGCGTCCGGCAAAACGGGGCATCTCGTTACCGCCTTGCGGCTGGGGGAAATCGGTCATCACGCACTCCTTCAGTCAGGTGAAACCCATCATTACCCAGCCCGCGAGCCGGAAAAATCCTTGACAGCCGATAATCACTTCAGAGATTACTTAACTTTAGTCAGCAATCACTGAAGGAAAAATCGGTGCAGACGCTTCCCAATCTTAAACTGCTGCAGGTGTTCGCCAGCGTGGTGGAAAATCAGGGCTATTCGCGCGCGCAGCAAGCGCTGAACATGACCACGCCGGCCATCAGCGCCTACATGAGCGAGCTGGAGAGCCAGCTCGGTTTTATCCTCTGCCAGCGCGGACGCGGCGGCTTTACCCTGACCAGCAAAGGCGAGCAGTTTTATCGCTACAGTCAGGAGATGCTGGCGACGCTGGCGGGTTGGCAGGAGCAGGTAGAAACGCTGAAAAGCGCGCAGGGCGGGACTTTCTCGCTTGGCGTGGTGGACGCCACCGTCACCGACAGCACGCTGGATCTGCCTGCCGCCATCGCGCGCTTTAACCAGCGCTTTCCGGCGGTGTTTTTTAATCTGAGCGTGCGCGATCCCAATGAGTTGCAGCAGCAGTTGCTGGAGGATCGGCTCGATTTGGCGATTGGTCACTTTCCGCTGCGCGCCAGCAATCTGGTGACCATTCCGCTGTATGAGGAGCAGCATTGGCTCTATTGCAGCCCGCAACATCCGCTGGCTGAAGGCCATCCGGATGTGCGCACCGTGCAGCAAACCGGCATGGTGACGCGGCGCTACTGGAATCAGCAGGAGCTCAACAAGCGCGGCTTCCGCCAGAGCAATGCGTCGGTGGAGAGCATCGAAGCGCAGCTGACGCTGATTCTTTCCGGCCGCTTCATCGGCTATTTACCCGAACACTACGCGCGCAGCGGGGAACAGCAGGGCGCGCTATGCCGCCTGCTGCCGCACCATTTCCACTTCCGCGCGCCTTTCTCTTTTGCGTTTCGCCGTGGGCGCGCGCGGGAAACCTTGATCCGCGCGATGCGGGAAATTCTGAATCCAGCGCGAAAAAATAGCAGCGAAAGCTGACGCTGCGCCAATACTGTGTAAAAATACAGGCCAATTCAGCAAACAGTAACGAAAATGGCCCTGACAGCAGCGATAAAAAGCCAGATTGCGCAATGGTATAAGGCGCTGCAGCAGCAGGTTCCTGACTTTATCCCGCGCGCGCCGCAGCGCCAGATGATTGCCGAAGTGGCGAAAAGTCTGGCCGGTGACGAAGGGCGTCATCTGGCGATTGAAGCGCCCACCGGCGTCGGCAAAACCCTCTCTTATTTGATTCCCGGTATTGCGGTAAGCCGCGCTGAGGAGAAGCGGCTGGTGATCAGCACCGCCAACGTGGCGTTGCAGGATCAGATCTTCACCAAGGATCTGCCGCTGCTGAAGAAAATCATCCCTGATCTCACCTTTACCGCTGCCTTTGGCCGTGGACGCTATGTTTGTCCGCGCAACCTTGCGGCGCTGGCAGCGACCGAAGATCAGCAGGGCGATTTGCTGCTCTATCTTGATGAAGAGGCGGTCACCGGCTCGAAAGAGGAGCAGAAATTCTGCGCCAAACTGGAGAAGCAGCTCAGCAGCTACCGCTGGGATGGCTTGCGCGATCACACCGATGTCAACATTGACGACAGCTTGTGGCAACGCCTCTCCACCGACAAAGCCAACTGCCTCGGCCATCACTGCCGCTGGTATCGCGAATGCCCGTTTTTTGTCGCGCGTCGCGAAATTGAGCAGGCGGATGTGGTGGTCGCCAACCATGCGCTGGTGATGGCGGCGATGGAGAATGAATCGGTGCTGCCACCGGCGAAAAACCTGATGCTGGTGCTGGACGAAGGCCATCATCTGCCGGAAGTGGCGCGCGATGCGCTGGAGATGAGCGCGGAGATCACGCCTGGCTGGAGCAGTTTACAGCTCGATCTGTTTGTGCGGCTGGTGGAAACCATCATGGCGCAGTTCCGCCCAAAATCGCCGCCGCCGCTCACCAATCCGGAACGCCTGAAAGGCCACTGCGACGAAATGCGCGAGCTGCTGCAGATTCTCTGCGATGCGCTCAATCCGCTGTTGCCGGGCCATAATCAGCCGGGCGAATTCCGCTTTGTGCTGGGTGAATTGCCGGAAGAGTTGCTGAGCCTGTGCGCGCGGCTGTTCAAACTGAGCGATGCGCTGCGCGGCTTAAGCGAAGGCCTGCTCAACGAGTTGGGCGATCAAACCGGTAAAGCCGATATCATGCGGCTGCATAAAGCGATTATTCAGCTCAATCGCCACTTCGGTTGGTTCGAATCAATCAGTAAATTGTGGCGGCTGGCGGCGATGGAGAAAGCCTCAAATGCGCCAGTGTCGAAGTGGATTACGCGTGAGATCCGCGAAGGCCAGGCGCATCTGCTGTTCCACTGCGCGGGCATTCGCGTGAGCGATCAGCTGGAAAAAATCCTGTGGCGCAAAATCCCGCATGTGGTGGTGACCTCCGCCACGTTGCGCTCGCTCAACAGCTTCAACCGTTTGCAGGAGATGTCTGGCCTGAGCGAGAAAGCCGGCGACCGCTTCGTGGCGCTGGATTCACCGTTTAACCATATCGATCAGGGCAAACTGGTGATTCCGCAGATGCAGTTTGAGCCGCAGATGGCGCAGGAAGCGGAACACATCGCCGAGATGGCGCGTTTCTTCCGTCAGCAGATTGCCGAAGAGAAGCACAAAGGCGTGCTGGTGCTGTTTGCCAGCGGCCGCGCGATGCAGCAGTTTGTCGCACACATTCCGGAGCTGCGTTTATCAATGCTGGTGCAAGGTGACCAGCCGCGCTCGCGCCTGGTGGCGCTGCACCGGGAACGCGTCGAAGCCGGTAAAACCAGCATTTTAGTGGGGCTGCAATCGTTCGCTGAAGGGCTGGATTTGAAAGGCGATCTGCTGTCGCAGGTGCATATCCATAAAATCGCTTTTCCGCCGGTGGACAGTCCGGTAATTTTGACCGAGGGCGAATGGCTGAAGAGCCTGAAACGTTATCCGTTCGAGGTGCAGAGCTTGCCGAGCGCCTCCTTTACCTTGATTCAACAGGTAGGACGTTTGATTCGCAGCCACAGCTGCTTTGGCGAAATCGTGATTTACGATCGCCGCCTGCTCAACAAAGCTTATGGCAGCCGACTGCTGGCCGCGTTACCGGTGTTCCCGATTGAGCAACCGCCGATGCCGGAAGCTAGCAGTGACAAGCCGAAAAAAAGTCGCAGTAAGAAAATCTAACTTTGGCAGCCGCATGGCGGCGCGCCCTGGAAGCGGGAATGCCTGATGGAACTGAATAAAATCATTAAAGAGATTGGGCGCGGGAAAAACCACGCGCGCGATATCGATTTCGACACCGCGCAGGCGCTCTACAGCGCGATGCTGGCCGGTGAAGTGCCGGAGCTGGAGCTGGGTGGCGTGCTAATTGCACTGCGCATCAAGGGCGAAGGCGAAGAGGAGATGCGCGGTTTTTACCACGCGATGCAGCAGCAGATGATGCAGTTGCAGGCACCGGCTCATCGTCCGATGCCGATTGTTATTCCCAGCTACAACGGTGCGCGTCGTCAGGGCAATTTGACGCCGCTGCTGGCGCTGCTGCTGGTGAAAATCGGCTTCCCGGTGCTGTTACATGGCGTTAGCGACGATCCCACGCGCATCACCACCGAAGCGGTGCTGGCGGCGCTGGACATCGCGCCTGTGACCTCCGCCGCACAGGCGCAGGCGAAGCTGGATAACGGAGAGTTGGCGTTTATCACCATTGACCATCTATGTGCGCCGATGGCGCAACAGCTGTCGCTGCGCTGGCGTATGGGCGTGCGTAACAGCGCGCATACGCTGGCGAAACTGGCGACGCCGTTTGCCGAACGCGCCGCGCTGCGTCTGGCCAGCGTCTCGCATCCGGAATATGTGCCGCGCGTCGGGAAATTTTTCCAGGATATCGATGCACCGGCGATTCTGCTCAACGGCACCGAAGGCGAGGTGTACGCCAATCCGCAGCGCTGCCCGGCGATTAACTACATTCGCGGCGCGGGTGCAGAAGCGGAAGTGTGGGTTGAGCGCCAGCCGGAAGTGAGTGTGGAACTGCCGGAAAGCAAAAGTGCGCAGGATACCGCTGTGTGGATCAATCAGGTGTTAGCCGGGGAACGCGCTGTACCGCAGGCGCTGCGTTTGCAACTGGCGTGTTGTTTGGTGGCGACCGGGGAATCGGCCAGCATGGCAGATGCGGAAGGGCGCTTACAGCGAGCGGGGATCTGAGGCCTGCCAGGCGCATCGCAAGGTTTCCGTAGGGTCGCCATTTATGGCGACCGCAATCTTACCATCACGCTTTCGCTAACACGCTCTCCACCAACCGCTGCCAGAAGGTAATACCGATCGGCAGCAGCTCATCATTAAAATCGTAATTCGCGTTATGCAGCGGGGCGGACGGCGTCGTGCCATCGGCACCGAGCCAGAAATAGGCGCCGGGACAGGCTTGCAGCATGCAGGCAAAATCTTCCGAAGCCATTGAAGGGTTCACCTGCCAATGCACCTGCGACTCGCCGAGCACATCAACCGCCACCGCACGTACCTGTTCGGCTTGCTCTGCATGGTTAGCGGTGACCGGATAACCGGGATACCAGTGAATCTCGCCGCTGACGCCAAACGGGCGCGGCAACGTAGTGACAAAATCCTCAATCAGACCGCGCACGCGATTGCGCACGTCGGTCTGCAAACATCGTACCGTGCCACGCAACACAATCTGCTCAGGAATAACGTTAATCGCTTCACCGCCGTGAATCTGCGTCACGCTCACCACCGCCGAAGCCAGCGGTGACAGACGACGCGACGGAATGGTTTGCAGCGCCAGAATCAGTTCGGCGGCGACCACCATTGGATCTGCACCACTTTCCGGCATCGCCGCATGGCAACTTTTACCGTGCAGCGTAATTTCAAACGAGTCGAGTGACGCCATCATCGCATCCGGGTTAACCGCCAGCGTGCCCACCGGCATGCCCGGCCAGTTATGCATGGCGTAAACCGCATCCATCGGGAAGCGCTGGAACAGACCTTCTTCCACCATCTTGCGCGCGCCACCGAGATTCTCTTCGGCGGGCTGGAAGATGAAGTGAAGGGTGCCGCTGAAGTTACGCGTGGCCGCCAGCTGACAGGCCGCTGCCAGCAGAATCGAAGTGTGGCCATCGTGACCGCAGGCGTGCATGACGCCAGCTTTCTGCGACTTCCACTGCGGTGCACCTTTTTCGGTGATCGGCAGCGCATCCATATCGGCACGCAGGCCAATAACCGGTCCGGGGCCGTTCTCTAAGGTGCCGATGACGCCGGTGCCGGCTAAGCCACGAAACACCTGTAATCCGGCCTCGGTGAGTACCTTCGCGACGAGCTCGCTGGTCTGCTGCTCCTGGTAACCCAGTTCAGGATGTTGGTGTAACTGACGACGCCAGTTGAGGGCGTTTTCCAGCAGTGCAGCAGGCAGGCTCATAAGGTAAGGCTCTCCATTAGCAGCGTGAGCTGCAAAATAATGTATTTACTGTAGTGGCAAGCGCATAGCGGCGTCTATCGTGGAACGGAATGATTTGGCTATAGGGTATAGCGGAATGGAATATAGAAAGGGGCTCGATCGGCTCCTTCTCCCGCACGCGGGAGAAGGCTGGGATGAGGGGGAATGCGGCACAATGTTGAAAGATGCGCGCTGTCCCTCACCCTAACCCTCTCCCGCAGGCGGAAGAGGGGATCGATCGGAGTGCGCGAGGTGAACGTTATTTTTGCATCGGCAGGTTTAAGCCGTGTTCCTGCGCGCAGCTTTGCGCTAATTGATAACCGGCATCCGCGTGACGCATTACGCCAGTGGCCGGATCGTTCCACAACACGCGGCCTAAGCGCGTATCGGCTTCTTTAGTGCCGTCACACACGATCACTACGCCGGAGTGCTGCGAGAAGCCCATACCAACGCCGCCGCCATGGTGCAGGCTGACCCAGGTCGCGCCGCCTGCGGTGTTCAGCAGGGCATTCAGCAGCGGCCAATCCGATACGGCATCCGAGCCATCCTTCATCGCTTCGGTTTCACGGTTCGGTGACGCCACGGAACCGCAATCCAGATGATCGCGACCAATGACGATCGGCGCTTTTAGCTCGCCGTTGCGCACCATTTCGTTGAACGCCAGCGCCGCTTTGTGACGCTCGCCCAGACCCAGCCAGCAGATACGCGCTGGTAAGCCCTGGAAGGCGATGCGCTCCTGCGCCATGTCGAGCCAGCGGTGCAGATTCTGGTGATCCGGGAACAGCTCTTTCAGCTTGGCATCGGTTTTGTAGATATCTTCCGGATCGCCT
Organism: Pantoea trifolii; assembly: GCF_024506435.1. Taxonomy (NCBI): domain Bacteria; kingdom Pseudomonadati; phylum Pseudomonadota; class Gammaproteobacteria; order Enterobacterales; family Erwiniaceae; genus Pantoea; species Pantoea trifolii. Next base: position 1,382,053 of record NZ_JANIET010000001.1, read on the forward strand.
GACAGCGCCACCCAGCGGAACGGACCTTTGCCTTCGCAGAACAGCGGACGAATATAGGCCGGCACAAAGCCTGGAAAATCAAAGGCATTTTTCACGCCTTCATCCAGCGCTACCTGACGGATGTTGTTGCCGTAATCCACGGTCGGGACGCCCATGTGATGGAAGTCCAGCATCGCCTGTACATGCACCGCCATTGAGGCGCGTGCGGCTTTCTCCACCGCTTTCGGGTTGCTGACACGCTCGGCTTCCCAGCGCGCCACATCCCAACCGACCGGCAGATAACCGTTAATCGGATCGTGCGCCGAAGTTTGATCGGTGACGATATCCGGCTTCATGCCGCCCGCTTTGGCACGTTTCACCAGCTCCGGCACGATTTCAGCGGCGTTGCCCAGCAGGCCAACAGAAATGGCGCGCTTCTCTTTATTCGCCTGATCAATCAGCGCCAGTGCTTCGTCCAGCGTATAGGCTTTGTGATCGACGTAGCGAGTACGGATACGGAAATCGATGCGTGATTCCTGGCACTCAATCGCCAGCACGCTGGCACCGGCCAACACGCCCGCCAGCGGTTGTGCGCCGCCCATGCCACCCAAACCGGCGGTGAGGATCCAGCGGCCGCTGAGATTGCTGTCGTAATGCTGGCGACCGGCTTCGGCGAAGGTTTCAAAGGTACCTTGCACGATGCCCTGCGCACCGATGTAGATCCATGAACCGGCAGTCATCTGGCCGTACATCATCAGGCCTTTTTGATCCAGCTCGTGGAAGTGATCCCAGTTGGCCCAATGTGGCACCAGATTCGAGTTAGCCAGCAGCACGCGCGGTGCATCAGCATGCGTGCGGAATATGCCCACCGGTTTGCCGGACTGGATCAGCAATGTCTCTTCCGGCTGCAGCGCACGCAGCGAACGCAGAATCTGCTCGAAGCACTCCCAGTTTCGCGCGGCTTTACCGATGCCGCCGTACACCACCAGATCTTCCGGGCGCTCTGCCACGTCAGGATCGAGGTTGTTCTGGATCATGCGGTAAGCCGCTTCAATCAACCAGTTGGCGCAGTGCAATTCATTACCGCGCGGCGCACGGATTTCACGGGCTACAGCCTGAGTCAAAGTTTCGCTCATCATCGATTCCTTAATTAACAGTCTTACGCTGGCTTGGCAGCAGCGCGGTAAGGGATTCAGGCCATGCGGATGCGCTGGCCCACAGACGCATGGATTCGATATCCGGCGCCAGTAAACGGTCGTGATCGAGGAAGGCCACGTTCTCGCGGATGCGGCTCATCTCCTGTTCCAGCGTCGGCGAGCTCTGCAGCGGACGATGGAAATCAATGCCTTGTGCAGCGGCCATCGCTTCAATACCCACTACGGCGGCGGTGTTGAAGCACATGCTGCCGAGGCGGCGGGCTGCGTAGGTCGCCATCGAGACGTGATCTTCCTGGTTAGCGGAGGTCGGCAGGCTGTCAACGCTGCCAGGATGCGCCAGCGATTTGTTCTCAGACGCCAGCGCCGCCGCAGTGACCTGGGCGATCATAAAGCCGGAGTTAACGCCGCCATCATTGACGAGGAACGGCGGCAAACCGGAGAGGCCGGTATCCAGCAGCAGCGCCAGACGACGCTCGGAGATCGCGCCGATTTCGGCAATCGCCAGTGCCAGAATATCGGCGGCGAAGGCCACCGGCTCGGCGTGGAAGTTACCGCCGGAAATCACATCGCCGCTGTCGCTGAACACCAGCGGATTATCCGAGGCGGCGTTGGCTTCAATCTGTAATATGCGCGCGGCATGCGTCAGGTTATCCAGGCAGGCGCCCATCACCTGTGGCACGCAGCGAATCGAGTAGGGATCCTGCACGCGACCACAGTTGGTGTGCGAGCTGAGGATTTCACTGCCGGATAATAAAGAGGAGACGGCGGCGGCAACGTTGATCTGTCCAACCTGACCCCGCGCTTCGTGAATACGCGCATCGTAAGGTTTTACCGAGCCTTTAATCGCTTCCAGCGACAGCGCGCCGGCCATCAGGCCCGCCGCGAAAAGGTTTTCCGCTTCGAATAGACCGCGCAGCGCCAGCGCATTCGAGACCTGCGTGCCGTTGAGCAGCGCCAGACCTTCTTTAGGGCCCAACACAATCGGCTGCAGGCCAACGCGCGCTAAGCCTTCAGTAGCAGGAATTAATTCGCCCTCGACGCGCACCTGACCTTCGCCCAGCAGCATCAAGGAAAGATGTGCCAGCGGCGCCAGATCGCCTGACGCGCCCACCGAACCTTTCTCCGGGATGCATGGCATCACGCCCGCGTTGAACAGCGCCAGCAACGCTTCAATCAGTTCGATGCGCACGCCAGAGTGGCCGCGCGCCAGGCTGATAATTTTGGTGGCGACCACCAGCCGCGTCACATTATCCGGCAGCAAATCGCCGAGGCCAACGCTGTGCGACAGCACCAGATTGCGCTGCAGTTCTGCCAGCCGCGCCGAAGGGATTTGCGTCTGCGCCAGCTTGCCGAAACCGGTGTTGATGCCGTACACCACGTTGCCGGATGCGACGATGGCATCGACGGTTTCATGGGCACGGGCAATCGCTGCGCGCGCGTCATCGGCCAACGTGAGCGTTACCTTGCTTTGATAAATACTGCGCAAGGTCGCGAGGTCCACTTCACCGGGAACGAGGCGAATTTCCTGAACCGAACCTGACATAGTCTACTCCTGTCTATACAAGTGATCTGGCATGAATCGGACGCCGATATTTTGCGATGGGGCGGTCCGATTTGCCGTGGATTGCGATGAGTGAAGCATAAGTGTCTAATCTTGTCTATACAAGTAGCAAGCACTATGCCAGATTGTTCTTGTTCTGTGAAATGCGGCGCAAAGCGGTGAAACAGGCGCAACCGCAACGTGATTGCACCGCAATGGCACGAAAGCTGCACCAATGCTGGGCGGATTGCACAATTAGATGTATATACATTTACCGGCTGAGACAGTAAACTTTGGGCATTATTCTTCAAAGGAACAGGAAATGGCGGAGCAAACAGCAGTAGCACAGCTGGCTGCGGCGATGGGCGATGAGCCTGCGCCGATTTACCAGCGGGTGAAGCAGGCAATCGTTAGCCAAATCCGTGAAGGCCACTGGAAAGCCAATCAGCGCGTGCCGTCTGAAAGTGAACTGGTGAACGAGCTGGGCGTCAGTCGCATGACCATTAATCGCGCGCTGCGTGAGCTCACCAGCGAAGGTTTTCTGGTGCGCATGCAGGGCGTAGGCACTTTTGTCGCTGAGATGAAGGGCTACACCGCGATGCTGGAAGTGCACAACATCGCCGATGAGATTGCGCAGCGCGGACATCGTCACAGCTGCAAGATTTTGTCGATTGGGCAGATGAAGGCCGATCCCGAACAGGCGGCGGTGCTGGGATTATCTACCGGGCAAACGCTGTTCCATTCGCTGATTGTGCATTACGAAAACGATCTGCCGGTGCAGCTGGAAGATCGTTTGGTCAATCCGCTGGTGGCGCCGGATTATCTCAGTCAGGATTATCATCAGCTGACGCCGTACACCTATTTGATGCGCGTCGCCCCGCTGACCGCCGGTGAGCATATTGTTGAAGCGGTGCTGCCGGATCTGCGCCAGCGTAAGCATCTGGCGCTGGATGAACATGAGCCGTGCCTGTTGATTCGTCGTCAGACGTGGAGCGACAACAAGATTGTGACCTACGCGCGCCTGCTTTATCCAGGATCGCGCTATAAGTTGCTGGGTCGCTTTAGAGGACACGGTTAAGCTTGACAAATAACAGTCTGGCATCCGACGTTTGTGGTGCCAGCTGTAGCGTTTCATCCAGCCACCACATCCCCTGATCCACCGCCAGCATTTCTCCGGCCGATGTTTGCCATGTGCCCGCCACCACCCACGCCACGCCGTTTTCGCTGCTGACCGTTTTTTGCGCGATGCTCACCGCAGACCGCCAGCTGTCGCGCCGCGTCATGATATTGAAATCCTGACAGCTGCCAGAAATTTTAGCTTCAATCGCCCATTCACCGGGAAACGCCCATGGCTGCAGCGGGGTTAAGCGCTGCTGAGCCTGTTCACTCTCAAGTAAAACGCTGTCGCCATGCAGCAAGGTAATCACGCGGTCGATGCCGGGGAAGGGCGAAAACGGCCCGTCGGCGGAGATGGTGGCGATGCTGGCGCGCCAGGCAAACTGTGCGTCGTCCGGCGGATAGCTGGCGATTTCCCGCGTTTCACCGCCGCCATTGCGCCAGCGGCTGACCGGAAGCTGGTCATAGGCAAAACGGGTTCTCATTGCAACGCCCTCATCGCCTCGGCGAAGTGGATCGCGGCGTGCTCTTCTGCCGCATGATGGCCTTCGCTGATAACCTGTTTGCCCGCCACAAACACATCGCGGATCTGTTCGCGCTGTCCGCCAAACAGCCAGCGATTTAACAGCGATGCGCTGCTGACGCTGCTGAGAAACGCGTCTTCTGCCAGCACCAGCCAATCGCCACGTTTGCCGATCGCCAGTTCACCCGCCGACAAACCACACGCCTGCGCGCCGCCCTGTGCGGCTTGCTGCCACAGCAGATCGCCGACGGAAGGTTGATTGGGCAAGGTGATGCGGTTGCGACGACGATCGCGCAGTCGCTGACCGTACTCCAGCCAGCGCAGCTCTTCCAATGCACTAAGCGATACATGGCTGTCGGAGCCAATGCCCCAGCGGCCGCCGCGCGCGATGTATTCCACCGCCGGGAAAATGCCGTCACCGAGATTGGCTTCGGTGGTCGGACACAAGCCCGCCACCGCGCCGCTCGCCGCCATGCGCTGAATTTCATCGTCATCAAGATGGGTAGCGTGAATCAAACACCAGCGCTGATCGACCTTAAAGCGGTTGAGCAGCCAGGCCACCGGACGTTCGCCACTCCACGCAAGGCTGTCGTTAACCTCTTTCTCCTGCTCGGCGACGTGAATGTGCACCGGCACATCCTGCGGGCAGGCGGCTAAGACTTCATGCATCTGCGCTTCATTCACCGCGCGCAGCGAATGGAAGCAGATGCCATGATTAAGCAGCGGCTTATCCGCGCTCCAGCTTGCCACGCGCTGCTGCTGTTGCAGGTAGGCGTCGGTTTGCTGAATGAAACGGCGCTGGCCGTTGCTGGCCGGTTGCGAACCAAAACCGCTGTAGCTGTAGAGCACCGGCAGCAAGGTTTGGCCGATGCCTGCGTTCTCCGCCGCCGCCATCAGTGCCAGCTGCATGGCATCATCGGCGTAAGGTTTACCCTGTGGATCGTGGTGCAAATAGTGGAATTCCGCCACCTGGCTGTAGCCGCCTTTCAGCATGTCGATGTAGAGATGCGTTGCGATAGCGCCAACCTGCTCGGGCGACAGGCGCTGCACCATGCGGTACATCAAATCGCGCCATGTCCAGAAGCTGTCCTGCGGATCGCCTGCCACTTCGGCCAGTCCTGCCATCGCGCGCTGGAAGGCGTGTGAATGCAGATTCGCTATCGCTGGAATTACCGGTCCGGCAAGACGCGTGGCATCGCCGGGCTCGCTGTTGGGCGCGAGTTGTGTGATCTGTCCAGCTGCGTTGGTGGTCATCAGCACGCGCTCATGCCAGCCGTCGGCCAGCAGCGCGCGTGGGGCAAAATAGGTTGTCATGGTTGATCCTGCATGGCGAAAGGTTGTATATACATATACATACTTTGAAGCCTGGTGTAAATCGCCGAACGCGAAGGGGAGTGGGATGGCAGAAACAGAGCAGATCGACAGCCTGTGGCTGGGGGCCGACATCGTTACGATGCGTGACGGACACTACAATCTGATTGCCGACGGCGCGCTGGCGGTCGATCAGGGAAAACTGATTTGGGTGGGGCCGCGCAGAGAATGCCCGGCTTTTGCCGCGCGTGAACAGCACCAATTTTCCGGCGGCATCATCACGCCTGGTTTGGTGGATTGCCATACGCATCTGGTGTTTGGCGGCGATCGCAGCCAGGAGTTTGAGCAGCGTCTCAATGGCGTGAGCTATGCAGACATCGCTGCGCAGGGTGGCGGCATTCTCTCCACGGTGCGCGCCACCCGCGCCGCTTCCCAGCAAGAGCTGGTGGCAAGTGCGCGCTGGCGGCTGGATCGCCTGCTGGCGGAAGGCGTCACCACGGTGGAGATCAAATCCGGTTACGGTCTTGATGAAGCCAGCGAGCTGACCATGCTGCGCGCCATTCGTGAGCTGGCGGAAACGGTGCCCGCCGATGTGCAAGCTACTTGCCTGGCTGCGCACGGCTTCCCGCCGGAGTTTAAAGACAATCCGCAAGGCTGGATCGATATCATCTGCCAGCGCCTGCTGCCGCAGGTGAAAGCCGAAGGTTTGGCGGATGCGGTAGATGCGTTTTGCGAGCATTTGGCCTTTTCTCCTGAGCAAGTTCGCACGGTCTTTGATGCAGCCAAAGCATTGGGCATGCCGGTGAAACTGCACGCCGAGCAGCTATCGGCGCTCGGCGGCGCGGCGCTGGCGGCGGGTTACGGTGCGCTCTCCGCCGATCATCTGGAATATGCTACCGAAGCCGACGCGCAGGCGATGGCGCAACACGGCACCGTTGCGGTGTTGCTGCCGGGCGCGTTTTATCTGTTGCGCGAAACCCAGCGTCCGCCGGTGGCGCTATTCCGTGAACACGGCGTGCCGATGGCGCTGGCCAGCGATGCCAATCCGGGCACCTCACCGGCGCTGTCGCTGCGTTTGATGCTGAACATGGGCTGCACGCTGTTTGGTTTAACGCCGGAAGAGGCGTTGGCGGGCGTGACCTTGTGGGGCGCGAAAGCGCTGGGCTTACAGCACTCGCACGGTTCGCTGGAAGCGGGCAAGGTGGCGAATTTTGTTCACTGGCCGCTGGCGCGTCCGGCAGAGCTGGTTTACTGGCTGGGCGGCGAATTGCCGTGCCAGGTTATTTATCGTGGAGAAGCGCAATGACACCTTTTCATTTCACCGCCGGTAATGTTCCGCTGCTGGTCAGCATTCCGCACGCTGGTACGCAATTAACGCCGGAAGTGGATGCCGGTTTGAGCGACGCAGCGCGCGGCCTGCCGGATACCGACTGGCACTTGCCGCTGCTGTATGACTTTGTGCGCGATCTCGGTGCCAGCGTGTTGATTGGTCACTATTCGCGTTTTGTTATCGATCTCAATCGCCCAGCAGATAATCAGCCGCTCTACACCACGGCGACCACCGGCTTGTATCCGGAAACCTTGTTCGACGGCAGCCCAACTTTTGCTGCAGGTAAAACGCCGAGCGCCGAGGTGCGTCAGGGTTATCTGGAAAGCATCTGGCAGCCGTATCACCAGCAGCTGCAACAGGAGCTGGCGCGGCTGAAAGCGCAGTACGGTTATGCGCTGCTGTTTGATGCACACTCGATCGCTTCGGTGATTCCGCGCCTGTTTGAGGGACGTTTGCCGGATCTCAACATCGGGACCAACGATGGTGCCAGTTGTTCAACGGCGGTGATTGAGGCGATTAAGCAAGTTTGCAGCGAGCAGCAAGAATACAGCTGGATCGCGAATGGGCGCTTTAAAGGTGGCTACATTACCCGCGCCTACGGGCAGCCGGAGCAGGGCGTGCAGGCGGTACAGCTGGAGCTGGCGCAGCTCAATTATATGGATGAAACTCCGCCGTTTGCCTGGCAGCAGGATCGCGCTGCACAGCTGCAGAAGGTGCTGAAACCGCTGATGCAGGCGTTTCTTGCAGCGGGTAAACCTCAATAAAAACCACCTTCGTAGGGTCGCCATTCATGGCGACCAATTAACGCTGTACGTACATGTAGATGGTCGCCATGAATGGCGACCCTACTGCACCATCGCAATGCATTCTCTGCTACATCACAGTGCAACATTACGTCCATCCCGTGACAATCCCCCTGATTTTGCGGCTTTGCCGATTTGGCATAGCGCTTGCTAGGTTGTATGTACAAGTAAAGACCACGCAGCGATTATCAATTTTTATACTGGCTGGCTCACAAAAAGCTTATGCCGGCAATGATCTGCCGCACGCTAACTTGTATATACATGAAAGGTCATCTGCAAATATTGCACAAGCAGAGACTGACAAACTCGATTAATAGCCAGGAGAAGCCGCATGACGCACCGTGTTCAGATTCGCCGTTTTTGCCTCACGACCCTGTTTGCCAGCCTGATGATGAGCGGCATTGCCGTACAGGCGAAAGAGTGGAAATCGATCACCATCGCTACCGAAGGCAGCTATGAACCCTGGAACCTGACGCTGCCGGGCGGCAAGTTAGGCGGCTTTGAACCGGAACTGATGGAAGACCTGTGCAAGCGCATGGGCATTCAGTGCAAGCTGGTGGTGCAGAACTGGGACGGCATGATCGCCGGCCTCAACGCCGGTAAATATGACGTGATCATGGATGCGATTGTCATCACGCCGGATCGTAAAAAAGTGGTCAACTTCACCACGCCATACGCCTCAACGCCGGCCACTTTCATCACCACCAAAGATAGCCCGCTGCTGCCAGCCGATCACAACATCATCAAGCTGCATGACGATGAGAAAGAGATCAACGCGGCGATTGCCCCCCTGAAAGCGGCGCTGAAGGGTAAAACCATCGGTATCGCCTCCGGCACGGTTTACACGCCATTTATCGATAAGTACTTCAAAGGCGATGCTGACGTACGCGAATACACCTCGTCGGCAGATGCGATGCTCGATCTGCAATCGGGCCGTATCGATGCGGTGTTCGATGACGTGACCTTTGCGCAATCAATGTTGGCGCGCAAAGAGAACAACAATCTGATCTTCAGCGGTCCACAACTCGGCGGCCCAATCTGGGGCGAGGGCGAAGCGATGGGTGTACGCATGGCGGACAACGACCTGAAGGCCAAGCTGGATGAGGCGATTCATGCCGCACTGGCTGACGGCACGGTGAAAAAGCTCAGTGAGAAGTGGTTTAAAACTGACGTAACCCCGTAAGTGAGGTGAAAGATGATGAGCCTGCTGAGTTTTGGTGCTGATGGTTGGGGCCGCCTGATCCTGAGTGCCGCCTGCACCACGCTGCTGCTATCGCTGGTGGCGCTGATGATGGGTGCGGTGGTCGGTTCCGGCGTGGCGGCCGCCAAATTATCGCCTCAGCGCTGGCTGCGCTGGTTGGGTGAAAGCTATTCAGTGGTGTTTCGCGGCATCCCGGAACTGCTGGTGATCTACCTGTTCTATTTTGGGGGATCCGGCCTGATTACGCTGGTTGGGCAGATGTTCGGCGCGGATGGCTTTATCGAAGCGCCGCCGTTCCTGATTGGTGCGCTGGCTATCGGGCTCATCTCTGGTTCGTATCAGGGTGAAGTGTATCGCGCGGCGCGCCTGGCGCTGTCGAAAGGCGAGGTGGAAGCTGCGGTGGCGATTGGTATGCCGCGCTGGCGCATTGCCCAACGTATTCTGCTGCCGCAGGTGGTGCGTTATGCGCTGCCGGGTATGTCGAACGTGTGGCAGATGAGCCTGAAGGATTCGGCGTTGGTGTCGGTCACCGGCATTGTCGAGCTGATGCGTGCCAGCCAGGTTGCGGCCGGATCCACGCGCGATTACTTCACTTTCTATCTGATCGGCGGCGCCTGTTATCTGGTGCTGACGCTGGTGTCTAATCATGCGTTTCGCCGGGCGGAATCGCGTCTTGGTCGTGCGTGGCAAAGTCGCACTGCGGCACAGCATTAAGGAGCAGCAGCATGATCGACTTCGCTTTTCTCTTTGATACCTTTCTCAAGCTGAGCGCCGCGCTGCCGGTGACGCTGGGCCTGTTTATCAGCGCCTTTATTTGCGGCGGCATTCTGGCGATTGGCATTTTGTCCCTGCGCATGAGCCGCTGGCGCGTGCTGAGCGGTTTCGCGCGCGGCTACATTCTGGTGTTTCGCGGCTCGCCGCTGATGATCCAGCTGTTTCTCATCTATTACGGCCTTGGGCAGTTTGGCGTGATCCGCCACAGCTTCGTTTGGCCGTTCCTGCGCGAACCCTTTATCTGCGCGGTGCTGGCGCTGTCACTTTGTACTGCGGCTTATACCGCCGAGATCTTGCGCGGTGCGCTGCTCGCGGTGCCAGCCGGGCAAGTGGAAGCGGGCCTCGCCTGCGGCATGTCGCGCTGGCTGCTGCTGCGCCGCATCATCGCGCCGATTATGCTGCGCTATGCCCTGCCTGCGTACTCCACCGAAGCGATTCTGCTGGTGAAATCCACCGCGCTCGCCAGCCTCGTCACCGTGTGGGACGTGACCGGCGTAGCGCAGCAGATTATTCAGCGTACCTATCGCACCATGGAAGTGTTTGTCTGTGCGGCGGCGATCTACCTGATTCTCAACTTTATTATCGTCCAGCTGTACGCGCTGTTAGAGCGTCGTCTGACCCCGGCGCATCGTGTCGCAAAAAAGCCGTTGCCCGCCGTTAAACCGCTTGCCGGAGAGTAATATGCATTCCACATCACCCGTTACCTTATCCGCCACCGACATCCATAAATCTTTTGGCGCGATGGAAGTTCTGAAAGGCATTTCGCTGCAGGCGCATAAAGGCGATGTCATCTCGATTCTTGGTGCCAGCGGCTCGGGAAAAAGTACTTTGCTGCGCTGCATCAACCTGCTGGAAACGCCGGACGCCGGTGTAGTGAGCGTTGGCGGTGAAACCATTGAGATGAAACGCCATGCGCGCGGCCATCAGCTGGCAGCCAATCCGAAGCAGATTGAGCGTTTGCGTTCACGCCTCGGCATGGTGTTCCAGAGCTTTAATCTGTGGTCGCACATGACGGTGCTGCAAAACGTCATCGAAGGGCCGCACTATGTGCTGAAGCGCGACAAGAAAAGCTGCATCGCCCAGGCGGAGCAGCTGCTGGATCGCGTCGGCTTACTCAATCGCAAAGATTTTTACCCGGCGCAGCTGTCGGGCGGTCAGCAGCAGCGCGTGGCGATTGCCCGCGCGCTGGCGATGGATCCGGAAGTGATGCTGTTCGATGAACCGACCTCAGCGCTCGATCCGGAGCTGGTGGGCGAAGTGCTGAAAGTGATGCGTAGCCTGGCCGAAGAGGGGCGCACCATGCTGGTGGTGACGCACGAAATGGGCTTTGCGCGTAATGTCTCTAACCGCGTGGTGTTTATGCATCAGGGCACTATTGATTGTCAGGGCGCGCCGGAAGAGATGTTTGGTGCCGAGGGATCGCAGCGCTTTAAGCAGTTTATCTCCAGCCATCACGGCGCGGAGCAGCCAGCATGACCGTGGTGTGGGGCGATGGCCCATTAACCTGGCAAGAGCTGGTGCAGGTGGCGCGGCACGACGCGGAACTCAGTTTGAGCGTCAGCGCCTGGCAGCGTATTGCGCAAGGGCGCACCATTGTCGATGAGATTGTCGCCAGCGGCCAGATTGCCTACGGCATTAATACCGGATTGGGCGCGCTGTGCAATATCACGCTGCCGGAAGATCAGCTTAGCCAGCTGTCGCGCAACACATTGTTGAGCCACGCCTGTGGTGTCGGCCCGCTGCTGACGCGTGAACAGGCGCGCGCCATTCTGTGCGCGGCCATCGCCAATTACAGCCACGGCAAATCGGGCGTGTCGGTGGCGCTGGTGCAGCATCTGCTGGCGCTGCTCAATCAGCAGATTACGCCGCAGGTGCCGTCGCAGGGTTCGGTGGGCTATCTCAGCCATATGGCGCATATCGGGCTGGCGCTGATTGGTGTTGGTGACGTCGAGTATCAAAACCAGATTATGCCTGCCGCGCAGGCATTAACGCTGGCGGGATTGCAGCCCTATCGTCCGGGTGCCAAAGAGGGTTTGAGCCTGGTCAACGGCACGCCGTGCATGACCGGCTTATCCTGCCTGGCGCTGGATGATGCGGCGCGTTTACTGGATTGGGCGGATGTCACCGGCGCGATGAGTTTCGAGGCGCTGCGTGGACAGCTGGTGGCTTTTGATGCCGAGGTGATCGCGCTGAAAGCCAGTCCGGGCATGCAATTGAGCGGTCAGCGTTTACGCGATCTGCTGAGTGATAGCCCGCTGCTGGCGACCAGCGTTGGTATTCGTACCCAGGATGCGCTCAGCCTGCGCTCCATGCCGCAGGTGCACGGCGCCAGCCGCGATCAGTTCGATCACGCGGCGCGCCAGATTGAGACCGAACTTAATGCCTGCACCGATAATCCGCTGGTGCTCGGCACGCCGGATAACTGGCGCGTGGTGTCTCAGGCTAACCCGCACGGCGAATCGGTGGCGATGGCGGCGGATCTGCTGGCGATTGCCATGGCGGAAGTCGGCAGCATCGCCGAGCGGCGGCTTGATCGTTTAGTCAATCCGCTGGTGAGCGGCTTACCGGCGTTTCTGGTGGCGCAGCCGGGCGTTAACTCCGGCATGATGATTGCGCAGTATGTGGCGGCGTCACTGTGTGCGGAGAATCGTCAGCTGGCGCAGCCGGCGGTGCTGGATAACTATGTGACGTCGGGTTTGCAGGAGGATCATCTCAGCCTCGGTACCGGCGCGGCGCTGAAGCTGCTGAAGCTGGTGGGCAACGTATGGCAGATTCTGGCGATTGAGTATCTGCTGGCGGCGCAGGCGCTGGATTTCCACGGCGAAGATCAGCTGGCGCAAGGGACGGCGCAAGCATTGCGTCGCCTGCGCGCGGTGGTTGCCAACTGGCAGGAAGACCGCTGGCTGGCGCCAGAGATTTCGCGTGCGGTGCAGGTGTTGAAGAGCGGTTTGTAACACGGTCGCCATGAATGGCGACCCTACAAAATCCGGTCGTAGGGCGCCATTCATGGCGACCTGGCCGACGATCAGCGGCGCGCATCCGGGCGCACCAAATCAAAGCGCAGTTCTTCGCTGATGCCGTAATAGGCCGACGGGCCACCGGCACGCAGGATTGGCTGCGCTTTGGCGGTTTGATAGATCCCTTCTTCCAGCAGTGATTCATCAATATGAATGGCGACCGCTTCGCCCATCACCAGCCAGCTATCAATTGGGTTGCCTTGCGCATCCTGCAGTTGAATCAGCTGCGTCAACTTACACTCAAAATTCACCGGGCTTTCCGCCACCATGCTGACATTGACGTGTGATGCGGCAAGCGGCGTTAATCCTGCCAGCGCAAACTCATCCTGTTCAGACGGCACCGATGCGGAGCTCTCATTCATCGCCTCGGCCAGCGGACGCGTGGCCAGATTCCAGACAAACTCTTTGGTCTCCGAGATATTCTGCACGCTGTCTTTCCAGCCACTGCTGGCGAAACCGATAATCGGCGGATGATAGTTGAAGCAGTTAAAGAAGCTGTAGGGCGCTAAATTGCGTACGCCGCTGGCGCTTTGCGAGCTGACCCAACCAATGGGGCGAGGGCCGACGATCGCATTCAAAGGGTCGTGCGGCAAACCGTGTCCAGCGCGGGGCTGATAAGAGTAACGCTGACGAGTCATAACTATCCTTAAAGAGGAACCTGAGTGTGGTGCACTAATCTCATCTAATACGCTGAATTCGATTAAGCGCATTGTGCGATGCCGCTAGCCAGAGTATCTTACGCCCGCGCTATTTTCCGGAGAAACTATGAACAAGCCAGCCGCCACGTCACCTTTCCATCCGCGTAACCGCCATCAAGGCCGTTATGATTTTGCTGCTTTGACCGCAGCCCATCCGCCGCTGGCGGTGAAAGTGCGTCCCAACGGCTACGGCGAGTTGTCGGTGGATTTCGCCGATCCTGAAGCGGTGATGCTGCTCAATCAGGCGCTGCTGAAGTTGTTCTATAACCTCAACTGGCAGCTACCCGCAGGTTATCTGACGCCGCCGGTGCCGGGCCGTGCAGATTATGTGCATGCGCTGGCCGATCTGCTGGCAAGCGACAACGGCGGCGTGGTGCCGCGCGATCTGGATGTGATGGATATCGGCTGCGGCGCGAACTGCATCTATCCGCTGATTGGCAACGCCGAATATGGCTGGCGCTTCACCGGCACCGATATCACTGCCGAAGCGATTACCGTTGCCGGACAGATTGTGGCGAGTAATCCGGGCTTGCAGCGCGCCGTGCGTCTGCGTCGGCAAAAGGATACCTCGGCGATTTTCGCTGGCGTGGTGCATAAGAACGAGCGCTATCACGCGGTGCTGTGCAATCCGCCGTTCCATTCGTCTGCGGAGGAGGCGGCCAGCGTAGGTCAGCGTAAAACGCGTAACCTCGGCCTGGGCAAAAACGCGCCGCTCAATTTTGGTGGTCATCATAATGAATTGTGGTGTGACGGCGGCGAGCGCAAGTTCGTCGGCCAGATGATCGCTGAAAGCGTGGCGCACTCCGACCACATTATTTGGTTCACCTCGCTGGTCTCGCGCAAAGAGAATTTACCGGCGCTGCGCGACCAGCTGCGCGATCTTGATGCCTACGAAGTGCGCATCATCGAAATGGCGCAAGGGCAGAAGCAGAGCCGCTTTATCGCCTGGACGTTCCAGCCGCCAGCTACACGCGCCAAGCGGCTGAAACGCTAAGCTTATTGCGCCGGTGGCAACGCCGGTAAGCTGGCAGCGGAGGCAATATCGCTGCCGGTTTGCATAACTTCTACCGTTTGATGTGGCGCTTTAATGCCGGCCGCATCAAAATGCTTCTTCACCTTATCATCCAGCGCAAAACGTACCGTCCACTGCTTCAGCGGCTGGGTGGTGAATGACACGCGCACGGTAAAGGAATGGTTGGTTAATCCCACTAATCCGGCAAAACTCGGCTCGCCAATCACCATGCCGCGAATTTCCGGGTTCTCCAGCAGCTCTTTCACTGCGCTCTGCAGCGTTTGGTTAACACGTTCGGTATCTTCACTGCGAGCGACATCATAGTTGGCCACAAACGATCCGATGCCGCGCACAAAGTTGGCGAAGGTGGTGATCGATGACCACGGAACAATGTGATACGCGCCGGTATCCTGACGCACGCCCACCGAACGAATCGACATACGCTCCACCGTGCCGGTGATTGGGCCAATGGTGACTAAATCACCGGTGTTCATGCCGTTCTCAAACTGGATAAAGATGCCGGTGATGATGTCCTTCACCAGCGTTTGCGAACCGAACGACACCGCCAGACCAAGCGCACCGGCACCGGCCAGCAGCGGCGCGATATTCACACCGACTTCCGACAGCAAAATCATAATGGTGATGGTGCTGATCACCACCGCCAGCGCGTTACGGAACAGTGTCAGCAGCGTGCGGGTGCGTGCGCTTGGCATTGGGCGGCCGTGCGAATCCGAGGCGAGGCGGCTTTCGATTAAACTCGCCAGCAGCGTCCAGCCGATTGCCGACAGCAGCACAATCATCACGATACGAATCAGGATATCCACCATTTTCTGTCCGGTACCGAGAGTGAGCCAGTGCCAGAGATCAAACAGATTCCAGGCGTTGAGCAGCAGCAACAGCGTGGCAAATACCGTGACCACGCGCGCCAGTTTCAGCAGCGCTTTTACCCAATCGTTGACGCGCTTTTGCAGCTCGGGATAGTTGCGGCGCATATCAGGCGACAGCGTGACGGTTTTGCCAATCCAGCGCGTTAGCATGCCGGAAATCAGCGCGGCAATAACCACGATCGCCAGGCTGCGGACCGTGGCGGACATCATAAACTTCAGGCTGTCGCCGGGATTGAAGATCGAGAACAGGAACAGCGCGATAAAGTAGGCGCTGGCCAGCCAATGCCACACCATGCCGAAGGCGCGGATGAACAGCGCAAAGAAGCTCATGCTGCGATCGGCGAGACGCGACAACTCCTGATGAATGTTGCTTTTGTTGCGGAAAATCAGCCACAGCGCCCAGCCGGTCATGATCCCCATGATCAGCATATTGACCAACGCGGCTACCTGAATGTTGACCTGATTGGAGACAATCGGCACCACCACCAGTAAACCGTAACCGATGATGCCGCTCAGCCAGCTCAAACGCGTGTTCCAGTAGCTGGCGCGCGCATCGGTTAAGTGGAAGAAACGCAGCGTGGGGAAGCGCGGGCAGAAAATCAGCCGCAGCACCGCTTTAAAGAATTCAATCAGCGCAAAGGCGTTAAGGAACAAACCTTGCTGATAGGCGATGGTGCGGTTGTTGTTGTGATAGTTGTCGCTGATGATCTGCCCGACAAACAGCGTCAGCGCCAGCAGCACAATATCGAGTACAAAGGCCATTAAGATGGCAGCGGGCAGGTGTAGCCACTTAGTGCCCTCAAGATTTTGATCGCGTCCCCAGCGTCCCATACGTCGCCAGACCGGCCACATCATACGGCGTGTCAGCCAGTAAAACGCAAACACCGAGGCGGCGAGGGCGGCAAAGTATTTCAGCGCGTTGAGGAAGGTTTGTTGGTTAAAGGCTTTGTGCGGCGCATTGGTGATGTTGTCATGCAGTTGGACAAACTGCGCGGCTACCGCACCGCCATATTCACGCATTACGCTGGTGACGCTCTCCAGCACCGTGGGATCTTCTTCATTGGCCTGCGGCGGTGCCAGCACCGGCGGTTCGCTGGTGGATTGACTGTTTGCGGCCTGACGTAACTGATCGATCAGCTCCTGGCGCGAAGCGTTGTTATCCAGAATATTTGCCAGCGCGGCGTAAGCGGCTTTTTTCTCGTCTAAGCTGGGTTCGCTTTCGGTTGTGCTATTCGTTGCCGGGGTTTGTGACTGCTGAGCTGCAACGACTGCCTGCGGCAGGTTAACCGCCTGCGCCGGGGCAATGAGAAACAGGGTGAACAAACTGAAGAGTAACCACATGGCTAAACGCCATGGTGGGCTGGCAGACGACATCGCTTTTCTCCTTTAGCTTCGCGCAGCGGCACAAGAGAGAAGTATAGTCAGTGATGGAAGGTTAGGATTCTGAAAGGAAAATTGCGTGGGTGCGGGTAAGAAGAAGGTCGCCATGAATGGCGACCCTACGGATTAGGAGACGTGCTGCAGGAATTCGCGCAGACGATCGCTTGGCGGGTTGGTGATCAAATCGTCCGGGTTGCCATCTTCTGCAATGGTGCCTTTATCGATAAAGATCAGACGCGAAGCCACTTTCTGAGCGAATCCGACTTCGTGCGTCACGATGACCATCGTCATGCCTTCTTCCGCCAGATCCTGCATCACTTTCAATACTTCGTGACGCAGCTCGGGATCCAGCGCTGAGGTTGGCTCATCAAACAACATCATCTTCGGCTTCACTGCCAGCGCACGGGCAATCGCCACGCGCTGTTGCTGACCGCCAGAAAGCTCAGACGGGAAGTGGTGTGCACGCTCGGCGAGGCCAACTTTACCCAGTAGCTCACGCGCCAGTTTATGCGCTTCCTCTTTCTTCGCACCGCGTACGCGAATCGGGCCAAAGGCGACGTTATCCAGCGCGCTCATCTGTGGGAACAGATGGAACTGCTGGAACACCATGCCCGCTTCCTGACGAATCAGGCGCTCATCCACTTTCGGATCGTTGACCTTCATGCCATCGACAATCAGATCGCCGGTGGTGATCTCTTCCAGCTTGTTGATGCAGCGCAGCAGCGTGGATTTACCGGAACCGGACGGCCCAATAATCACCACCACTTCGCCTTGATTAATCTTCAGGTTGATGTCGTGCAGAACCTGAGTCTGGCCGAAATTCTTCGAGACGTTTTTAAATTCAATCACAGAATTTTCATCCTTTTCTCAATACGGCGCAGCACAAAGCTCAACACCAACGTAATAACCAAATAGATAATGGCAACGGCGCTCCAGATCTCCAGCGCGCGGAAGTTACCGGCAATGATCTCCTGCCCCTGACGCGTCAGTTCGGCCACGCCAATTACGATAAACAGCGACGTATCTTTGATGCTTACAATCCACTGGTTACCCAACGGTGGCAGCATACGGCGCAATGCCAGCGGCATGATCACGTAACGCAGGGTTTCGCGGCGCGACAGACCCAGCGCCAGACCCGCTTCACGGAAGCCTTTGTTGATCGACAGCACCGCACCGCGCGTGATTTCTGCGATGTAGGCGCCGGAGTTAATCATGATAGTGACCACCGCCGCGCTAAACGGATCGATACGCAGATCCGGAAAAGCCATCGGCAGGGCGAAGTAGATAAACATCACCTGAACTACGATTGGCGTACCGCGAATCAGTTCGATAAACACTAACGCGATGTTGTTGGTGATCCAGCCGCCGTACGCGCGGGCAAAACCGGCGACTAAACCGATAATTAAACCGCCGACCAGGCCGAGGACCGAGATCAGCAGGGTCATTTTGGCACCGTCGATTAAAATCGGCAGGGCAGGCCAAATGACGCTCCAGTCAAACTCCATGGTGTGACTCCAAAATCTGTTGCGTGGAAATGTAAAAAGCAGGGAGTGTTAAGCTCCCTGCTGGAAAAATCGGCTTAAGCCGCAATTATTTTGGTTCAGTACCGAACCATTTTTTATAGATGG
Source organism: Pantoea trifolii (assembly GCF_024506435.1). Classification (NCBI taxonomy): domain Bacteria; kingdom Pseudomonadati; phylum Pseudomonadota; class Gammaproteobacteria; order Enterobacterales; family Erwiniaceae; genus Pantoea; species Pantoea trifolii. Next base: position 1,400,409 of record NZ_JANIET010000001.1, read on the forward strand.
TGTTGTAAGTGCCGTTGTCGCGCAGGGTTTTCAGTGCGCCGTTCACTTTTTCACGCAGATCGTCGCTGCCTTTCGGGAACGCGATGCCATACTGCTGTGCTTCAATCGACTCGCCAACCGCTTTGAAGCGGCCTTTACCGGCGGTGTTGATGAAGTACAGGATGTTCGGGGTATCGTGCAGCACAGCGTCAGCACGATTAGTGCCTAACTCCATGTAAGCGTTATCGATGTTCGGGAATTGACGCAGATCTTTCGATTTGATGTGCGCTTTCGCGTAATCCACCGAACCGGTACCGCTCTTCACCGCCACCACTTTGCCGTTCAGATCGTCGATGCTCTTCACGTCTTTTTCGTTCTCGCGCACCATCACCAGCAGGCCGCTTTTGTAGTAGCCGTCAGAGAACTCAATGGCTTTTTTACGTTCTTCGGTGATGGTGATACCCGCCAGCGCCAGGTCAATGTTTTTGGTTTGCAGCGCAGGGATGATGCCGCTGAAATCCATTGGCTTGAAGGCGTAATCGAGTTTCAGTTCTTTCGCGATGGCATCCCACAGATCGATATCAAAACCGACGTATTTATCGCCTTGTTTGAACTCGAAGGGAACGAATGCGGTGTCGGTCGCGACGATCAGTTTTTTGTCTGCTGCGGTGGAAGAAAGCGAGAAGGCCAGCGCTAACGCGGCCACGGAGACTTTAATCAATGACTTCATCATTTTTTTCCTTATTACCCCTCAGGCCTGGTGGCCCGATGTACGGCCTATCATATGAAAAAATTATGCCAACTTTTCAATTTGCTCGAAATCAGTAGTTTTAAGCACTTGCTGACACGATTTTGCGCAGAAGAAAAGTTTTGCACCTTATTGGTGCTTCATTTTGGTGCATGGTGCTGTTGTGGTGCAGACACAGTGTGCACCAAGGGCGGGTAGAGCGAAAGAAGGGATTAAGGAATTGTTAACGACGTCAAAAAAAGCACCACAATGTTACAGACGTAAAAAAAGGCGGGATAACCCGCCTTCGTTATAACACTGAAATTTATTCAATATTCGATTCGATAAACCACAGGAATTTATCCAGATCGCGCGATGCCGCAGTGAAGATATCAGCGGTATCTTCATCGCTGACTTCAGTGATAGCTTTACGCGTGTCATTCGCCACAATCGCATAGCGATCGGCCAGCGCTTTCAGGTGATCCTGCACGCTATGAATGTTCAACGGATAGCTTTTCAGTGGTGTTTTATCGTTAACGATCTGAGTGGTACCCAGCGCCACGCCGCCTAACTGAACTACACGTTCAGCGATAGTGTCCTGGTGATCGGTAATGGCGGTACGGAAACCATCCAGCATCTCATGTACGCCAATAAAGTTGGCGCCACGCATGTTCCAGTGCGCCTGCTTGGTGATCAGCGACAGGTCAATAAACTCCACTACCAGACGGTTGAGCACCTCGATGGTCGCTTTTTTATCGCTGTCAGCGACGTCATTACGGGTGTAAATCAGATCAGACGATTTAGTTTTAACCAGTTTTGCGGTACTCATCATTAATGTCCTCTTATTGATGGTTGTCCTAATCAAGCACGGAAATAAGTATAGCAGCAGTTTTTTAATCTGCAGGATTGATCAGATCAATAACAGGAATAGATAAACCTTAATGTTGCTCAGGGATTGTACGGTTTAAGTATTAGTTGATGTAAAACAGAAGGTTGTGGAATGTGTTAATTATTTATTAATCGTGTTGCAAAATAATAACGGAGAAATCCTAACGCCACCTTAAAAATGAAAATGAGAATGCTTCTATATTTAGCCTGCGGCGAAGCAGGCTAACGAGTGAATATTTATTGCGTATGAGTAATATCCACTTCGCTTATTTTTGCGCTTTTTTGTTTCATGGTCAGCGTTGAACCTGCCGAAGCGACAATGATCGCCAGCAGCGCCATCCACTGTTGCAGCGTTAATAGTTCGCCGAGGAATAACATGCCTGAAAGCGCAGCCATCGCCGGTTCCAGACTCATTAAGGTGCCGAAAATGCGCGCCGGCAGTCGCGTCAGCGCCATCATCTCTAAAGAATAGGGAATGGCGCTGGAGAGCAGGGCGATCAGCAGCGCTAACGGCAACACTTCCCAATGCCAGATGCCCGGCGCGGCGAATGTCAGGCCGAGCGGCACAAAAATCACCGAGGCAATCAGCGAACCCATCGCCACCGTTGCTGGGCCATGTTCCGCCCCCGCCCGCTGACCTGCAAGAATATAGACCGCCCAGCAGGCACCCGCGCCCACCGCTAACAGCGCACCGAGCGGATCGATGTGACTCATCCCTTCACCGATTGGCAACAGGAACCACAAACCCACTACCGCCAGCAGCACCCAAAGAAAATCAAGTGGACGACGCGCGCCGATCAACGCCAAAGTCAGCGGACCCAAAAACTCCAATCCTACGGCCACGCCCAGCGGCACGGTGCGAATCGCTAAATAGAAGAGATAGTTCATGCAGCCCAGCGCTAAACCGTACATCAGCAGCGGCTTGCGCTGCTCGCGCGTAAAGCGCAAACGCCAGGGTTTGAAGATGATGCAGAGAATCAGCGTGCCAAGACCAAGACGCAGCGCGGTAATGCCGGGCGCACCAACGGTGGAAAACAGTGATTTTGCCAACGAAGCGCCGCCTTGCAGCGAGAGCATGGCAATCAGCAGTACGGCAATAGGGAACAACACCGGGGCCAAATTTTTGGTCGTTTGAGGCGCAGACATCCTGTAATCCAGTCCTTTATTTATTAACAGCAGGGTAACAAGCGCTCAGTGTAAAGGAATCTTCAGCAAATAAGGAGACGCGAATCGGGGAATTAAAAAGCGCTAACAGGTCAGAAATTGGCCAGATTTAGTGCCATTTCCGTAAAGAAACGTCAGGTTAGTTTAGGAATTTACTTAAAGGCATTTTTTGTGATCGGAATTTATGTTGCAGGAATATGATGCTTTTTATAAGTAAAATGAATGACATAGGAAACTTCATTAACTTTCTGTTACACCAAACAATCTGTTAGACAACAAAATGCGGGCAGAGTTTCTTGCTGTTTTTTGTTATATTTATAGCGTTGTCAGGAGAGAAGTATATTCACATTTGAGGTGGTTATGAAAAAAATTGCATGTCTTTCAGCATTGGCTTGTGTACTTGCAGTTTCTGCAGGTTCTGCCATGGCACAAAGCACCGTTACTGGTGGTTACGCTCAGAGCGATTATCAAGGCGTTGCTAACAAAGCAAACGGCTTCAACCTGAAATATCGTTACGAAGACGGTTCTAACCCACTGGGCTGGATCGGTTCTTTCACCTATACCGAAAAAGATCGTACTGATGCTGGCGCTTATAACAAAGCTCAGTACTACGGCATCACCGGTGGTCCTGCTTACCGTCTGAATGACTGGGCGAGCATCTACGGTGTTGTTGGTGTAGGTTACGGTAAATACCAGCAGAACGACAATTCAGTACGTTCTAAGTCTGATTCAAGCGACTACGGTTTCTCTTACGGTGCGGGTATGCAGTTCAACCCAATCGAGAACATCGCAGTTGACGTAGGTTACGAGCAGAGCCGTATCCGCAACGTCGATGTTGGCACCTGGATTGCTGGCGTAGGTTACAGCTTCTAAGTTCTTGCTTAGACCAGTTGCACAATAAACGGTCCTTCGGGGCCGTTTTTTTATGGGCGCAATATACAGTTTACCGACTACCAGAAACACAAAACCCGCTACGTGAGCGGGTTTTATTGGAAGTCGGGAACGTTAACCGCGCCAGATCAGATTTGGACACGGACGTTCAACCAGCTGTTTGCCGGTGAGCTTTTCAATCAGCATCAAACGCAGCGCAAACGGCGAGCGGGTAAACAGGCACAGCAGCGATTTCAGCTCAAAAGACGGTTTGCTCTGTTCAGCCTGGAAACATTTGCCACAGTCGAGGCAGTTTTTCATGGTAGTCATGTTCACCTCCCGAGTGAATGACGACAATATCTTTGTAGCCTTTATAAGCTATTCGCTTACATTATCGACAAAGATAGCACTGGCTATACTCTTTAGCCAACACTATTTAGGAAAAATTTGTGCTTATTTGTGCCTGGTTTACAATGAGCGCAGCCAGCCCGCACCGTAGGTAAAGTGCGGCAGATAATAAAGAGGAAGTTAGATGAGTCGTCGTGCAAAAATCGCCACCAACATGCCCCAGGGCCCGCTAAAAGAGATAGAGGAGCATGTCGAAGGATTTCGTCAGGTGCGTGAGGCGCATCGTCGTGAGCTGATCGATGACTATGTAGAATTAATCTCTGATTTGATTCGTGAATTTGGCGAAGCGCGTCAGGTGGATATGGCCGCACGTTTGGGCGTTTCCCAGCCAACCGTGGCGAAAATGCTGAAGCGTTTGGGTACCACCGGTTTAGTCGAGCAAGTGCCGTATCGCGGGGTGTTCCTCACTGCTGAAGGTGAGAAGCTGGCGGAAGCGAGCCGCGTTCGTCACCATATTGTTGAAACCTTCCTGTTGGCGCTGGGTGTTAGCCCGGAAACCGCGCGCCGTGATTCAGAAGGCCTGGAGCATCACGTCAGTGATGAAACCCTGGCCGTGTTCCAGAAATTCTACGAGAGTCGCTAACTACAAGGCCTTCCACCATCATGCCCAATCTGCTTCGTTCCTTAATGCGCGATCGTATTTTGCATTTGTTGTTGCTTTTAGGTGTGATTATGTTGCCGCTGGCGAAATTCCGCTGGTCGCAATTGCCTGCCGCGGTGGACTGGCACACTATCATGACGCTTACCGGCCTATTGATGCTGACCAAAGGATTAGAAAACAGCGGCTATTTTGATGTGCTCGGCGCGCGCTTGATCCAACGCTTTCAACATGAACGCACGCTGGCGCTGTTTATGGTGTGCGCCGCCGCGTTGCTCTCTACTTTTCTCACCAACGATGTTGCGCTGTTTATTCTGGTGCCACTGACGCTGACGTTGCGCAAATTCTCGCGCTTGCCGATTTCCCGTCTGATCATTTTCGAAGCGCTGGCGGTGAATGCAGGTTCCTTACTGACGCCGGTCGGTAACCCGCAAAACATTCTATTGTGGAGTCACGGCACACTCAGCGTACCCGGTTTCATTGCGCAAATGGCGCCGCTGGCGGCATTTTTAATGCTCACGCTGATGGCGTTGACGTGGTGGAGTTTCCCGGCGCGCGTAATCCAGAAACATGAACAAACCGAAAGCCAAACATGGTACAAGCCGCTGTTCACGATTAGCGTGCTGCTGTACATCGTGTTTGTCGTGGCGCTCGAGCTGAAAATGACTGGCTGGGCGTTGCTGCTGGTGGCGGCCTGTTTCCTGATCATGGCGCGCAGCGTGTTAATCAGCATCGACTGGAGTTTGCTGCTGGTGTTCGTGGCGATGTTTATCGATGTCTTCCTGTTGATGCATTTGTCCTGGTTGCAGCCGCATTTTGCCGCTATTGGCCAAATCAGTGAGGGCGGACTTTATCTGCTGGCCATAGGCCTGTCGCAATTCATCAGTAACGTGCCCGCCACCATTCTGCTTTTGCAGAAAGTGCCACCGTCCGACGTGCTGGCGTGGGCGGTAAATATCGGTGGATTTGGCTTATTGCCAGGATCGCTCGCCAACCTGATCGCCTTGCGTATGGCGCAGGATGCGCGCGTTTGGTGGCGTTTCCACTTGTTTTCCATCCCGATGTTAGCCTGGTCGATGTTGGGCGGATGGCTGCTGTTACACCTGATCCGTTAGCGCGACGCCAATGTCGGCTTGTGTAAAGTTGCATTGGCATTTGTCAATTTCCCATCTAAGGTTATGTTGACCGTTTTTGCCCGGCAATCGGGACAACCGCCTACGATGAAAAATTATGGAAAACAAGAATCAACCGTCTGAACGCGATCAGCAGGATCCGCAAAACACCTCGAATACCCATCAAGATAACAATGAACCAGAACGTAAACGTCCCGGAAAGAAGCCACTGATTTTTCTCGCCATTGTGGTGGTGATCATGATCGTGGTGGGATTATGGTTCTGGCTCACCACACGCAATATTGAAAGCACGGATGATGCCTTTACCGAAGGCAACGCGGTGACTATCGCGCCGAAAGCGGCCGGTTACGTGGTCAAGCTGCTGGTGCGCGATAACCAGCGCGTGAAGCAGGGCGATTTGCTGGTGGAGATCGATGCACGCGACAGTGAAGCGCAGCGCGATCAGGCCAAAGCCCAGCTTGGTCTGGCACAGGCGCAGCTGCATCAGGCGCAGGCGCAGTTAGCTTTGTCTCGCGTGCAGTATCCGGCGCAGCGCGATCAGGCACTCGCCGATCAGGCTAAAGCGCAGGCAAATTTACTTAATGCGCAGGCTGATTATCGTCGCCAGCGCGGTGTTGATCCGCGTGCCACATCTCAGCGCAATATTGATACTGCCGCCGCGCAGCTGCGTTCGGCTGAAGCGCAACTGCAAAGCGCTAAAGCGCAGGTTGAAGTGGCTTCTCAGGTGAAGCTGCAAATCCGGCAGCAGGAAACCAATGTTGAAGCGCGTGAGCAGCAGGTTGAGCAGGCGCAGGCGCAGCTCAACACCGCCGAATTGAATCTCTCTTATACCCAGGTTCGCGCGCCATACGATGGCTTTGTCACCAAGCGTAACGTGCATCTCGGCACGCTGGTGCAGGCCGGCAGCGCGCTGTTCTCGCTGGTTTCGCCTGAAATCTGGATTAATGCCAACTTCAAAGAGTCGCAGCTGGCGCGTATGAAGCCGGGCGACAAAGTGGAAATTAGCGTTGATGCCTGGCCGGATATGGAGCTGGAAGGGCACGTGGATAGCGTGCAGATGGGATCCGGTTCACGCTTCTCCACCTTCCCGGCGGAAAACGCCACCGGCAACTACGTGAAAATCGTGCAGCGCGTGCCGGTGAAAATTGTCATCGATAAAGGGTTAGATCCCAATCATCCGCTGCCGCTGGGCTTGTCGGTTGAGCCGAAGGTTACAGTGGAATGAGTGCGAGCGAAAGCTGGCGTCCGGCCAGCAATCCGTGGCTGGTCGCTATTACGGTGACGCTGGCGGTGTTTATGGAGATCCTCGACACCACCATCGTCAACGTCGCGCTGCCGCACATTGCCGGTTCGCTCTCCTCCAGTTACGACGAATCGACCTGGGTTTTAACCTCTTATCTGGTCGCCAACGGCATCGTATTGCCGATCTCGGCGTTCTTCAGCCGCCTATTTGGCCGCAAGCAATTCTTCCTGATCTGCATCGTGATGTTCACCATCTGTTCCTTCCTGTGCGGTATCGCCACGGAACTGTGGCAGATCATTCTGTTCCGCGTGCTGCAGGGCTTTTTTGGCGGCGGATTGCAGCCGGTGCAACAATCGGTGCTGCTCGATTACTTCAAAGCGGAAGATCGTGGCAAAGCTTTTGGCCTGTCGTCGATTGCGATTATCGTCGCACCGGTAATTGGTCCCACGCTCGGCGGTTGGATCACCGATAACTACAGCTGGCGCTGGGTGTTCTTCATTAATATCCCGGTTGGTATTTTGACGGTAATGGCGATTTATCAATTGCTGGAAGATCCACCGTGGGAACGCAAGTGGGATAAAGGCCGCCTGAAAATCGATTACATCGGCATCAGCCTGATCACGCTGGGGCTGGGCTGCTTGCAGGTGTTCCTTGATCGTGGCGAAGATGAAGATTGGTTTGCCTCGCACTTTATTCGCCTGTTCGCCATGCTGGCGGTGATCGGCATTATCGGCGCCATTTATTGGCTGCTGTATGCCCGTAAACCGGTGGTCGATCTCACCGTAATGAAAGACCGCAACTTCTGGGTGGCGGGCTTGCTGATGGCGGGCATGGCGATGATTCTCTATGGCAGCTCAGTGGTGCTTCCCCAGCTGGCGCAGCAGGATCTCGGCTACACCGCAACCTGGTCGGGGCTGGTGCTGTCGCCCGGCGCGATATTGATTGTGCTGACGATACCCATCGTGCTGAAGCTGATGCCGATCGTGCAAACGCGCTACATCATTGCGTTCGGCTTCACCTGCCTTGCCAGCGCGTTCTTCTATTCCACCACGTTAACGCCTAACGTCGATTTCACCACGCTGGTGATGATGCGGAGCGCGCAGTCGATCGGCCTTGGTTTCCTGTTTGTGCCGCTGACCACCATTGCGTTCATCACCGTGCCGCAGCGATTAAACGCCGATGCCTCAGCATTGTTCACCATGTTCCGTAACGTCGCGGGCTCGATCGGCATTTCGCTCTCGACGGCGGGCATTACCGAACGTATGCAGACGCGTTCGGCCAGCATGGTGCACAACATGTCGCCGCTCAATGAGCCTTACAATCTCACGCTGCAACACTGGGCTGATTCGATCCGTAATTTCACCACCGCCGTGGGCGATCCACTGGTGCTGGCGAGCGGGCAGCTCTATCAGGAGATGATCGCTCAGGCGCGTATTCTGGCGTACATCGACGTCTTTATGGGCCTGAGTATTGTGGCGCTGCTATTGATTCCATTCTGTTGGTTGCTTTCGCCAATTAAGAGCGAAGGCGGTGCAGGAGCACATTAAAATGAAAATGATTTCACGATCTCAGCCGTCACTGACGTTGCTGGCGCTATCACTGTTGCTGGCCGGATGCGCGGTAGGACCGGATTATCAGCCGCCGCAGGCGCACACGCCGGGCGGTTACCACGATTTGCCTTCACAGCAAGCATCTAAGCCGCTGGCGGCGGCGACCAATCCGCTGTGGTGGAAAAGCTTTAACGATTCCCAACTTGATAGCCTGATTGAGCGCGCCATTGCCGGCAACTTAACGCTGCAACAATCGGTACTGCGTATTGCCGGTGCGCGCGAGCAGCTGGCGCAGGCGCGCGGTGGCTTATTTCCGTCGCTTAACGGCTCGGCAAAAGTCACACGCCAGCAATTGGGTTTAAAGGGTTTGCTGAAATCCAACGGCGTTTATGACCAGGTTGATAGCGATGTCGCCAGCCAGCTTAACGGCTTAGATCATTCCGTTACGTTGTATCAGGGCAGCTTTGACGCCAGCTGGGAACTGGATCTGTGGGGCAAAGTGCGCCGCCAAATGGAAGCCGCAGATGCGCAGCAGCAGGCGGCAATCGAGCAGCGCAACGATGCGTTGGTGTCGCTGGAAGCTGAAGTCGCGCGTGCCTATCTGCAACTGCGCGGTTCGCAAGCGGTGCTGGCGACCTTGCAACAGCAGATCGAGGTGGCGCAGCAAACCTGGGAACTGACCAAAAGCCAGCAGCAAAATGGCTTAGCGCCCACCACCGATGTGGAAAACGCCCGCGCGCAGTTGGCCTCACTGAATGCGCAGCTGCCGCAATATCAGGCGCAGCAGCAGCAGGCGATGAACGGTTTGGCGGTGCTGTTGGGTAAAACGCCGGGCGCGCTGGATAATGAACTGATGAACATCAAGCCGCTGCCCGATTTGCCGAAATTGGTGCCGGTGGGCATTCCGTCCACGCTGGCGCGGCGACGTCCGGATATTCGTCAAGCTGAAGCCACGCTGCATGCGGAAACCGCGAACATTGGCGTATCGGTTGCTGACCTGTTCCCCAGCTTGTCGCTCACCGGGCAACTGGGTGTACGAAATACCGATGCCAGCTATCTGGATGACTGGAGCAGCCACTTCTTTAGTGTTGGGCCGTCGCTATCGATTCCTATATTTCAAGGCGGCCGTTTAGTTTCCAGCGTGAAACTGGCGCGCGCGCAGCAAGCCAGCGCGGCGCTTGATTATCGGCAAACGGTATTAACCGCGCTGCAGGATGTGGAGAATGCGCTGGTGAGTTATCGCGCCGATCAGCAGCAGGTTATTGCACTGGATGAAACCACCGGCGCACTGCAACGCGCATTTGATTTAGCCAGCGACAGTTATCGTCAGGGTATTTCTACGTTCCTCGATGTATTAGATGCGCAGCGACAACTGGCACAAGCCAAAGCACAATCGACGCAGGCGCGCATGCAAAGTGCGCTCGATTTAGTGGCGTTATATAAAGCGCTGGGTGGTGGCTGGGAAGCTTATCAAAATGTCAACCTGCCGGACTATTCTGTGTTTGGTCCCGCGACAGAAGTGCATTAATTTCACTTAGTAGCCGGTTAACCGCCGGCTTTTTTATCGGTACGATATGAAAAAAATGAGATACTTCTCTCATCCTCCATCAATATATTACGCCACATTGAAAATAGGTTTTTCGTTACACCATTAATCCTTGCTTACCTTTGTGCTCACTAATGCTGCAACGCGCAATAGCCGCTAAATGATTGTTTATTACCTGAGAATATTGGTCTGAAATCGATTCCAGTTCCGCCATAAGGAACAACTCTGGTTGTTAATTCAGGGTTAATTAAAGCAACCCTTGCCGTTTTAAAACGCAATGTAAGAATTAGGTAAGCAAGTTCAGATTAATCCGGGCAATAAAATTAATTTATTTTTTTATTTGAATTAGGTAATCTTGCCACTACAGTTTATTTAAACCCCTTAAGCAAGGACATTGTGATGAGTGACGCATTTAAAGTTCTGAACAACATTCGCACATTACGTGCGCAGGCTCGTGAACTGCCATTGACCGATCTGGAAGAAATTCTGGAGAAATTAACTGTTGTTGTGACTGAACGTCGTGACGAAGTAAACGCTGAAGAAGCGCAGAACCGCGAAAAAGAAGAGAAGCTGTCTAAATATCGCGAAATGCTGCTGGCTGACGGTATTGATCCGAACGAATTACTGGGTGCTCTGGAAGTTGGTAAAAAGCGCGCTAAGCGTGCACCACGTCCAGCAAAATATTCTTACACCGATGAAAACGGCGAAGTAAAATCATGGACCGGTCAGGGCCGTACCCCAGCTGCGATTAAAAAAGCGCTGGATTCTGGTAAAAGCCTCGATACTTTCCTGATCAAATAATCCGCACAATCCTTGTAAGTGGGAGCCGGGGGCAAATGCCCCCGGCTTTTTTGTTATTTTTATTTCTGTATGAGCAACAACACCTTTAGCCCATAGCAACGTTTGCCTCTGGCGCAGAGGTGGCGTCCGGGTGCCCGCTTCTGGCATAATGCCCGCTGTTTTTTCCTCCACTGCGTAACAAAGGTCAATGCCGTGTTAGTTTCCAGCAATATCACCATGCAGTTCGGCAGTAAGCCGCTGTTCGAAAATATCTCCGTTAAATTTGGCGGCGGTAATCGTTACGGTTTAATCGGTGCGAACGGCAGCGGTAAATCTACCTTTATGAAAATACTGGGCGGCGACCTGGTGCCGACGGGTGGAAATGTTTCCCTCGACCCCAATGAGCGTATCGGTAAGTTACGTCAGGACCAATTCGCCTTTGAGCAATATAGTGTGCTGGACACCGTGATCATGGGCCACAATGAATTGTGGGCTGTGAAGCAAGAGCGTGACCGTATATATGCTTTACCGGAAATGAGCGAAGAGGAAGGCTATAAAGTCGCCGACCTTGAAGTCGAATACGGCGAGATGGACGGTTACAGTTCGGAATCACGTGCCGGTGAATTATTACTGGGCGTTGGCATTCCGGTGGAGCAGCACTACGGTCCGATGAGCGAAATTGCGCCGGGCTGGAAATTGCGTGTCCTTTTAGCGCAGGCATTATTTGCCAATCCGGATATTTTGTTGCTCGATGAACCGACCAACAACCTGGATATCGATACCATTCGTTGGTTGGAGCAAGTGCTCAACGAACGTAACAGCACCATGATCATCATTTCGCATGACCGTCACTTCCTGAATATGGTGTGCACGCATATGGCGGATCTGGATTACGGCGAACTGCGCGTTTATCCGGGTAATTATGACGAATATATGACCGCGGCTACTCAATCACGCGAACGTTTATTATCGGATAACGCCAAGAAGAAAGCGCAAATTGCCGATCTGCAATCGTTCGTCAGCCGTTTTAGCGCCAACGCCTCTAAATCTCGTCAGGCAACTTCCCGCGCCAAGCAGATTGATAAAATTAAGCTGGAAGAAGTTAAAGCGTCCAGCCGTCAAAACCCGTTTATCCGTTTTGACCAGGATAAGAAACTGTTCCGTAACGCGCTGGAAGTTGAAGCGCTGACCAAAGGTTTTGATAACGGTCCGCTGTTTAATAAACTCAACCTGATGTTAGAAGTCGGCGAGAAATTGGCGATCCTCGGTGCCAACGGTATCGGTAAAACCACGTTGCTGAAAACGCTTGTCGGTGAACATACGCCGGATAGCGGCACGGTGAAATGGTCCGAGAATGCGCGCATTGGTTATTACGGCCAGGATCACGCGGAAGACTTTGCTGAAGACCTGACGGTATTCGACTGGATGAGCCAGTGGAAGCAGGAAGGCGATGACGAACAAGCGGTGCGCAGTATTCTTGGCCGCCTGCTGTTTGGTCACGACGAGATCAACAAGCCAGCCAAAGTGCTGTCGGGTGGTGAGAAGGGCCGCATGCTGTTTGGCAAACTGATGATGCAGAAGCCGAACATCCTGATCATGGATGAACCGACTAACCACCTTGATATGGAATCGATCGAGTCGCTCAACATGGCGCTGGAGATGTACGAAGGCACCCTGATTTTCGTCTCGCACGACCGTGAATTTGTCAGCTCGCTGGCTACCCGCGTGATGGAGATGAAAGCCGATCGTATTATCGACTTCACCGGAAACTATGAAGATTACCTGCGCAGCCAGGGGATTGTTTAAGGCTGGTGAGATTTCGGTGCTGATCAGGCGAAAATACCGGGTCGCTGCGTAAAGACGGCGTAAATACATCCCTGTAGCCTCGGCCGCCGCATCCCTGCGGCGGACGCTTTACTCCGGACCCGGCATTCACGCCTTTATGCCCGTCAGGTGCGGCATTTCAACAGCCGCACCTCTGCTTGATGGGTGAGGGAGTGACGCCCGAAGAGCAAAGCGTCCGAGCCATGGATGGCGAGGCCGATCAGCATGGATGCGGTTATCCTTTGCGATCGGGCGTCATTCCCTCAACCTTGCCCGAGAAAGCAGAAAATTCTGCTATACCCCAATCTGCCCAATATTGACATACTGCGTTTCCAGATATTCCTCCAACCCCACATCCGCACCTTCACGTCCCAAACCTGACGCCTTCACGCCGCCAAACGGTGCCACTTCGGTGGAAATAATCCCTTCGTTCACGCCCACCATGCCGCTTTCAAGCTGTGGCGTGACGCGCAGCGCGCGGGCTAAATCACGCGTCCACAGATAAGCCGCCAATCCATATGGCGTGGCGTTAGCGCGCGCGATCACCTCATCTTCAGTGGTGAAGCGGAAGCAGGCGGCTACCGGGCCGAACGTTTCCTCATGCGCCAGCAGCATCTGCTCATTGGCATCGGCGAGCACCGTGGGCTGATAGAAACTGCCACCCAGCGCATGACGCTCACCGCCGCACAGCAAACGTGCACCATGCTGCATCGCATCCTTAACATGGGTTTCAACTTTCTCCATGGCGCGCCGATGGATCAGCGGTCCTTGCTGCGCGCCTGGCGTCAAACCCGGTGCCACTTTCAATGCCCGCGCCGCATCGGCCAGTTTATTGACGAAACGATCGTAAACGCCGTCCTGCACGTAAAAGCGATTCACGCAAATACAGGTTTGCCCGCTGTTGCGGAATTTTGCCGCCATTGCGCTTTCTACCGCTGCATCAATATCCGCATCGTCGAACACGATAAAGGGCGCGTTGCCGCCTAATTCCAGCGACAACTTCTTCACCGAACTGGCGGCATCACGCATCAACAATTTCCCCACCGCCGTTGAGCCGGTGAAGGAGATTTTGCGTACGCGATCGTCATGCGTCAGCGTATGGCCAATCTCCACCGTGGCGCCGCTCACGGCATTCAGCACGCCCGGCGGTACACCGGCTTGCTCCGCCAGCACCAGCAAGGCAAAAGCCGACAGCGGCGTTTCATTGGCGGGTTTGACGATGGCGGTACAACCTGCCGCCAGCGCTGGGCCCAGTTTGCGCGTCAACATCGCCAGCGGGAAATTCCATGGCGTGATGGCAGCGACCACACCAACCGGCTGTTTCAGCGTCAGGATCAGATTGCCCGCTTTGGTGGACGGAATGGTTTTGCCGTTGGCGCGCTTGCCTTCTTCGGCGAACCATTCAATAAAGCTGGCGGCGTACAGCACTTCGCCACGCGCTTCGGCCAGCACTTTGCCTTGTTCCTGCACCACCAGTTGCGCCAACGCTTCCTGGTTTTCTACGATCAATTGATACCAGCGCTGCAAAATCACCGCGCGTGCTTTGGCGGTCAGGGCGCGCCAGGCGGGCAGCGCAGCAGTAGCCGCATCAATCGCACGGGTGGTTTCGGCTTCACCCACGTGAGCAACGTGCGCCACCACGCTATCATCGGCTGGATTATTCACCTCATAGGTGCGCTCGCTCTCCAGCCATTGTTCATTGCAGTACCAGCCGGTCCGTAGCAGTGAAGTTGTCATGCAATATTCCTCGCAGGTTGAATCTGATCGGCAAACACCGTGCGTGCCGCGCGGCTGTGGCGGGTAATGCGTTTACCGGCGGTGTAGTCGTTAATTACATCGCATGGCGTGTAATTGCGTTCCAGCTCGAAACGCTCTTCGCTATCCAACGGCGTATCCAATGCGGCAATCGCGCTATCCAATTGCGCTACGCTGTCGGCCCCGACCAGCATCGCATCCACGCCGGGGTGGGACAGCACCCAGGCTTGCGCGATTTGCGCGCTGGAAAGTCCACGCGCCGCCGCCACGCGACCCACCGATTCGGCGATCTGTAATGAGGCTTCATCACCATACATTTCGCGAGTAAAGAAGTCGGTTTGATTGCGCACCGACTGCACATCGCCGCTCAGCAAACCGCGCGCTAACGGACTGAACACCGAGACGCCCAACCCCTGATCGCGGCAGAACGGCAGCATTTCACGCTCCTCTTCGCGATAGGCACAGTTAAGCTGCAACTGCATGTTGATGGGTTTAACGAAACCGTTGCGCTCGCAGCACCACAAAATCTTCGCCAGCTGCCAGCAATACATGGTAGAGACGCCGACATAGCGCGCCTTGCCGCTGCGCACGATGCTGTTCATCGTCTCCCACGTCTCTTCGATCGGCGTATTCACATCGAAATAGTGCAGCATATACATATCGACATAATCGGTGCCGAGGCGACGCAAGCTGCCGTCAATGCTGTCGAGGATGTGCTTACGCGAATGGCCCTGATTGTTGTGCCCGCCGCCAAGCGGATAACCGACTTTGGTGGTCAGCACCAGTTCGTCGCGTTGTGCCACGCGCTTCAGCACGCGGCCCACCACCTCTTCACCGGCTCCGCTGGAGTAGAAATCAGCCAGATCGATAAAGTTAATGCCGTTCTCCAGCGCGTGACGAATGATCGGCTCACTCTGCGCTTCATCAAAAATCCACGGTTTCCAGCTCTTGCTGCCCATGTTCATGGTGCCGAGACAAAGACGGGATACGCGTAAACCGCTGTGGCCGAGATTGATGTATTCCATGCTGCAACTCCTGTTACTTCGGGGTATAGAACGGATTGCCCAACTGCGGCAGCGCCTGCTGCAACTGCTGGCGCCCCGGTAATTTTTCCATTGCCGCCTCAATGGCCACCGTGCAGGCGCGATAGTTATTGGCGAACACCTCATCCAAATCAGTACAGCCTGGATTCACCCAGTTGGCCGTGACGATGCACCACTCATCTTCGGCTTCGGCGGGCAGCGTACCTTTCAGCAGCGCCTCGGTGACCGCTTTGGCAATCGCCGCCTGCGAAGCGCCCCAGGTGGCGTTGCCGTGCAGTTCGCCATCAATTGCGGCTTTATTTACATACAAGGTCATGGGTTTGGCCGGCACATTGGGTTTAATCACCACCATAAATGGACAGTGCCCTTGCGACGGTGTCGCCAGGCTGGTGGAGAACGCCTGTCCCACCACGCCGTCACGCGGTCCAATCATGATATTGATGTGCGAGGCATTCACGCCGTCGCCTGCAAAACCTTCACCGATATACATTTCCATCATTGCCTCCCGTTACAGCTGTTGCGTTGAAGTTGAAGCGTGCGGGCTGAGCGACTTGTCAGCCGGCGGTGTGTCTTGTGACGCGTCGGTTAGCGTCAATCCTTTGGTTTCAGGTGCCCAGGCGATGGAAACCAACGCGCCCAGCACCAGAATCGCGGCCAGTAACGCCATGGTGCCGCCGATGCCGTAATTCACGATCGCCAGCGGCAGCAACAGCGTGCCGACCGCCGATCCAAGGCGGCTCATTGAGGTGGCGAAACCCACGCCGCGTGAGCGCACATCCGTTGGGAAACTTTCGGCGGGGAAAACGCCAACCAGGTTGCTCACTGCCGACATCACCAGGGTGAAAGCCGCGAACAGCACAATTAGCCAGACGCCCGCGCTGTTGTGCAGCAGACTCAGCAGCAACAAGCAGGCGGCGAGGAAGATGAACGAGCCAATCAGGAAGCCGCGACGTGAACACATGGCGGTAAGCACAATGCCCAACACCGCGCCGACCAATAACAGGCCGCTCAACAGCAAATCGGTGGCGAAACCCTGATCCAAACCCATCTGACGCAGAATCGCCGGCAGGAAGGTGTAGATGGCGAAGTACGGGATCACCAGACAGACAAAGAACAAGCAGTTAAAGGCGGTGCGACGACGATAGCGCGGGCTGAACAGCGCGCTCAGGCCGCCATCGGGCGCGTGCTGGCGCTCTTCCGGCAAGGTCACATTCGGGCCAAACAGACGCGCGACAATCGCCAGCGCTTCGTCCCTTCGCCCACGTCGCAGTAGCCAGCGCGGGGATTCCGGCGTGCCGATGCGCAGTAGCAGAATCGCCAGCGCCGGTAGCGCCGAAGAGGCGAGCAGCCAGCGCCAGCCGTCAGCATGCGCGTTGAGCGCCAGATGTCCGGCAAAACTCGCTGCCACATAGCCAACCGTCCACAACACGCTGAAGGCGCCAAGTAGCACGCCGCGATGCTTACGCGGCGCAAACTCCGCCAGAATGGTGTGACCGACGGCGAAGTCGCCGCCGAGGCCGAAGCCAATCAGCACACGTAGCAGGAACAACTGCTCTGCCGACTGTGCAAAGAACTGCATGCCGGAGGCGAGGGTGATGAGAATAAAGCTGAAGCAGAAGATCTTCTGGCGGCCAACGGAATCGGCGATCCAGCCAAGAATCAAGCTGCCAAGAAACAGGCCGATTAAGGCGGAGCTGCCAATCATGCCCTGCCAGAACGGCGACAGATTCATTTGCGGCGTCATTTGCGTCAGCGCGAAGCCAACAGAACCGAGGATATAGCCGTCGGTAAGGTGCGCGCCGAAGGTCAAACCGGTGATTTTGAGGTGAAAGCGATTTAAGGGTACATCATCCATCAGCGTTGTTTGATTCATGTTCCTTCCTTCTGGGTTGGAGAGATGATTGTTATTTTATTGTTATCTGGATGCGAAATTACTGTGGCATTTGAACGGGGTGCAGGCGAGTGCGAAAAAGTCATACCCCTATTCCGCAATTTCCTGTGATTGCTCTCATAAAATTGGCGTTTGATTCTCCCTGGCTGAAAGGGCTGTGGTTACATTGGCGCAACATTTCACCCATGTCTGCCGGAGGCAGAGATGAGAAAGTTACCTTCTCTCAATATGTTGCGGCTGTTCGAAGAGACCTGTCGCACCCTGAGCTTTAGCAAAGCCGCCGATGCGCTGTTCATGACGCAGAGCGCCGCCAGTCGACAGATGCGTCAGCTGGAAACCTTCCTCGGCAAAGATCTGTTCGTGCGTAGCCATAGCGGTTTGCTGCTTACACCGGAAGCGATCCAACTGCTGCCGGTGGTGCGCCAGTCGCTGGATTTGCTGGAAGAGGGCGTGCGCGGCGTACAGCAGCACAACCCGCGCCAGCACCTGCGTTTGCAGGTTGCGCCTACTTTTGCCACGCGCTGGTTAGCGCCACGGCTGGTTACGCTGCGTCAACAGCATCGCCATCTGCAAATCATGCTGATCAGTGAAGCGCGCCAGAAATACAGCGACTTTGACTGCGCTATCCGCTTTGGATCGCAGGAAGAGGCGCAGGTGGCGGGTGGAGAAGGGGAATGGCTGTGTCATGAAACCCTGGTGCTGGTGGCCAGTCCGCTGCTGATGCTGGATGGGGCCTGGCCGGATATCAATTTGATGCCGCAGTTGCACATTCTCAATGGCGACAGCCGGCTGGATAACTGGGCGCGCTGGTGTCAGGCTTGCAGTGAAGCCCCGGTGCTGGAAGATAACGGGCTGGCCTTCAGTACTCAGGATCAGGTGATTAACGCCTGCGTGACGGGCGCGGGTTATGCGGTGCTGGATCGTGCGATGGTGCGTAATGAACTGAACAACGGCGTGCTGGTGCAGGTATCGCCACAGATGCTCGCCAGCGCAAACGGTTATTGGCTGGAAGTGCCGGGCGGCAAACAGACGCTGCCGCGTGTTACCGTATTTCGCGATTGGCTGTTGACGGAGATGCAGCGTTTTAACTCTGCCGCGCCGATTGCCACGATGACGCTTTAATGAAAAAGGGGGTGTGCAGTGGATTTAGTTGAGTTGTTAAAGAACGCGCCGGTGGTGGCGGCGGTGAAAGATGCGCAAAGTCTGCAGCAGGCGCTGGATTCACCTTGTCAGGTGGTATCGGTGCTCTACGGCAACATTTGCAACATCGGGCGTATCGTTGGACAGATCAAACAGGCCGGAAAAATGGCCTTCGTCCATGTCGATCTGCTGGAAGGCAGCTCGCGTCAGGAAGTGGTGATTCAGTTTCTGAAAATCGTCACCCAGGCGGATGGCATCATCAGCACTAAACCGGCGATGCTGAAAGCCGCGCGCCAGCACGGATTCTGGGCGATTCACCGGCTCTTCGTGCTCGACTCCATCTCCTTCAACAACATTGAGAAGCAAGTGGCGCAGTCAGCGCCGGATATTGTTGAAATCCTGCCTGGCTGTATGCCGAAAGTGCTGGGCTGGATCACCGAACGCATCAGCCAGCCGATCATTGCCGGCGGGCTGGTGTGCGATGAAGAGGATGCACGTCTGGCGCTGGCAGCTGGCGCGCTGGCGGTGTCCACGACCAATGCCAGCGTGTGGCCATTGGCTGCCGGTATTTCGTAGGGTGCGCATTCATGCGCACCGGTTTTATCCGAGGTTGCTTAACCGCTGTAGCAGCGGATCCAGCGCAGCATGCAACTGCTGATAAACATGCTGGTTCAGTTGCTGATAGTGCGCATGATGTGCGGCGTTGGGCATGAAGGTCTCGCCTGGCTGCACCAGCGCTGTCACCGCATCGGCGTAATCTTGCCACACGCCAACCGCCATGCCCGCGCTGATGGCACAGCCGATCGCCGCTGAACTGCGCATGGCATTACGTCGTGCTGGCACGCCAAAGATGTCGGCAAACAGTTGCATAAACAGATCGCTATTGGCACCGCCACCCGAAATCACCAGCTGCGCCAGCGGGCGCTCCAGCGCCTGCATCATCGGATCCAGATGATTCTTCATCGTGAACACAATGCCCTCCAGCAGCGAGCGGAACAGATGCGCGCGCGTATGGCGGCCATCGAATCCGATGATTGCCCCTTTGCGCCACGGTGCGTGCGCCGGTGCTGCCCAATCATGTAGTGTGATCAACCCGTTGCTGCCCGCGGCCACACGGCTGGCTTCGGCACTTAGCAAGCTCTCAATGTCGATGCCGCGATCCTGCGCATCCTGGACAGCGGCGGCGCCAAACTGATCGCGGAACCAGCTGATGGTCCACATGCCGCGCCGCACGCCCATGCATTCGTAGAGAAAACGTTGTGGCAGCGCGGCCTGAAACGGCCAGAAGTGATCGCTACTGCGCGGGGTTTCATCGCCGTGCACCATCGCACCGATATACGTGCCGAGTGAGATCAGCGCTTCATTATCGGCTAACGCACCCGCGCCCAAGGCTTCCACCGCTTTATCATGCGCGGTTGCCACAATCGGCAGGCCTTGCGGCAGGCCGCTGGCTTTGGCGGCGGCAGACGTTACCTGACCGAGTACGTCGCCCGGCCGCACCACATCAAACAGCTGTTCGCGGCGCAGATTGCAGGCTGGCATCTGCAGGTTATCCCAATCCTGGCGCACATCATCCATCGGCCAGCAGCCGATATAATTGGCGCTGGTATCGCGCGTTTCGCCGGTAAGACGATGGGTGATATAGCCGGATGTGGTGGTGATCCAGCGAACGTCGCCATAAGCCGTTTCGTGCTGATAAGGCTGATTGAGACGCACATCCATCCAGTTGATCACCGGCCAGGCCAGTTCACCGTCAGCGCGCATTAGCACACGGCAGCAGCGGATCACGCACAACCCGGCGGCCAGCAGCTGATGCGGTTGCCCGCCCAGCTGGTGAAAACGCAGCATTGCCGCGCGACAGGCTTGTTGCACCGATGTCCAGAGATCGTCTTCAGGATGTTCAGCACGGTTTGGCTGCGGAATAGCCAGCGCGCGCAGTGGTTGCTGAGCACTGCACAGCATCTTGCCATCGGTTTGGAAGATCACCACTTTGGCACTTTGCGTGCCCACATCGATGCCCATCAAATAGCCAGACATATCAGACTCCTTTTGCCAGCGCTGTCGCAGCCGCGACGCGCTTGATTTGTCCCATTAATAATGCGGTAAACACCAGCACCACCACGCTGGCCGAGGCGCCCATCATCCACATATTGCGATAGGCGAGAGCGGGCGGCAGCGTATCCTGCCAGTGGCCAATGATCGGGTAGACGAAGACATCCGGCAGAAAACCAATCACCGAACAGATGCCGATGGTGGTGCCCAAAATTTGTTTTGGCGTATTCACTTCGCCGATGCAGGCAAAGTAGAGCCCGCGCGAGGCATAGCAGGTAAAGGCCATCAACAGAATCAGGCCAATCGCCAGCACTAAACTTACCGGTTGCCGGGTAACCAGCCACAGCAGAATCAGCGTGGTGAAACTCACGAATGCGAATACCTGTATCACGCGCGTTGGCGAGCGCCAGCGGCTGTAGCTGGTGAGCATACCGCCCATTGGGCCACAAATGGCGCGAAACACTTTGTTGATGATGATGCCCATATAGCTGGCGGCGACCAGCGACATGCCGTAAATCTCTGAGAGATAGTTGGTGGAGTAGCTGAGAATAGCGTAAAGCGTATAGACGCCGAAGATGATCATGCTGCAATACCACGTGGTGGGCATTTTCAGCACGCGCAGCGCATGTTGCAGGCTGAAGGCAGATTGTGCCTCGTCGCCGCTCTGGGCAAAGCCATCGCTGACCAGAAACCAGCAGGCGATCCCCAGCGCAATATAGGTGCCGCTGTAAATCAGGATCACCGCTTTAAGACTGTTGGGATCGTCCGGATGAAAGCGTGAAAACGCCCACACGGTAAACAGCGCGAGGCCCATCACGCCGACACCGCGCAGGCCTTCCATCCAGCCCATGATTTTGCCTTGTTCCTCACGCGTGCCGAGCAGCGATGCCGCTTTGATCGATACGGCCCACAGCAGCAAAATGGTGGTGATGGCGAAGGCAATCTGAATCAGCAACATCGCCCACAGCGGCGGATAAGTTGCCATAATCATGCCCAATAAGCCGGTGGCGATCATCGCGCCGGACATCACTTTGCGGTGCGAGAATTTGTCAGAAATGATGCCGCCAGGCGCGTAAAGTAAAATCGCTGTAATACCGAAGGTGCTCATAATGACACCAATTTCGGTATTGGAAAAACCCATAAATTTCGCCATGGGAATTTGATAGATATAGCGTAAATAGGCGAGATCGAAACTAATGCCCCCGCTGATGCTTATTACCGCCAGGGTTAGCCAGCGCGTGGTATTTTTAGCGTGCATCTCAAATCCCCAAAATTAGAAACAAAAAAAAGAGAAAAGCGTCCTCTCCGCAATTGCGGAAAGTTACTTTTCTCTTCGTCTCAGACAGTAACGGACGCCATTTTTAACACGCAGCTAAGAGTTTGCGTTGTGAAGAAAATCACAAAAGCCAGTTTCACTGCGCTCTCGGTTTTATCCTATGTATTTTGTGCGCAGTAAATTATAAGGCGTGATTAGCGCGTACTTTTGTTGCAATAACTTTTGTGATTACGATCGCTTTTTATTTTTAAATCGCCATGCTAGCGTAATTGGCAGTTACTCGAGATTAGGAGAAAAGTAACTTCTTCGCTTCACCGCGAAGGAGCTTGCTTTTCTCCTTTTTTATTGCCCGTTATTTAGCCAGGAGGTGAAATGATGACGACGGAAGCGCTGGAGAGTTTTTCTCTCGACTTCTTTGGGTTGCAAGGAAAAAGCGCCATTGTCACCGGCGGCAACAGCGGTCTCGGCCAGGCCTTTGCCGTGGCGTTAGCCAAAGCGGGTGCCAACGTGTTTATTCCGGATCTGGCGCCAGCCAATGCCGAAACGCGCCAACTGATTGAAAGTTGTGGCGTTCGGGCGGAGTTCATGCAAGCCGATATCACGCAGGCGGGTGAACCGGCACGCATTATTGCCGAATGTCTGGAACGCTTTGGCCGGCTGGATATTCTGGTGAATAACGCCGGGATCTGTAAGTTAAATTCGGTGCTGGAATTTGATCGTCAGGATTGGGATCCGATGATTCAGGTGAATCTCACCGCAGCATTTGAAATGAGTCATCAGGCGGCAAAAATAATGGTGCCGCAGAAGTCGGGCAAGATAATTAATATTTGCTCGCTCTTCTCCTGGCTAGGAGGACAAGGATCGCCCGCCTATGCCGCCACCAAACATGCGATTGCCGGTTTAACCAAAGCGTATTGTGACGAGTTAGGCCAACACAATATTCAGGTCAACGGCATTGCGCCGGGTTATTACGCGACGCCGATTACGTTAAATACCCGCAGTAATCCCGAAACCAATCAACGCGTGCTGGATCATATTCCCGCTAATCGCTGGGGAAATACGCAGGATTTAATGGGCGCGATGGTCTATTTAGCCAGCCGCGCATCAGATTACGTTAACGGTCATTTGTTAGTCGTCGATGGCGGCTACCGCGTTCGATAAAAATTGAGGAATGAATTATGACGCTTTCACGCGAAGCTATTGTTGAACAATTAAAAGAGATCGCCGGTCCGCAGCAGGTGATTACCGATGAAGCAGAATTAAAGCGCAGCAGCCACGATCGGTTCCGTAAATATGCCGATATTCACGGCGTGTATACCATGCCGATTCCGGCAGCGGTGGTGAAATTACAAAACACCCAGCAGGTTTCCGAAGTGCTGGCCTTTATGAATCGCCACCAGATTAACGGCGTGCCGCGTACCGGCGCATCGGCTACCGAAGGCGGGCTGGAAACTGCAGCGCCGAATTCAGTGGTGCTGGATGGTTCTGGCATGAATAAGGTTATTAAGATCGATATCGAGAACATGCAGGTTACCGCGCAGTGTGGCGTAACGCTGGAAGTGCTGGAAAATCAGCTGCGCGCGCAGGGGTACACCACCGGCCATTCACCGCAGTCGAAGCCTTTAGCGCAGATGGGCGGCTTGGTCGCCACGCGCAGTATTGGGCAATTCTCCACGCTGTATGGCGCCATCGAAGATATGGTGGTGGGCCTGGAAGCGGTGTTCCCGAACGGTGACATCACCCGCATCAAAAACGTTCCGCGTCGTGCGGCCGGTCCGGATATCCGCCATGTGATTATCGGCAACGAAGGTGCGCTCTGTTACATCACCGAAGTCACGGTGAAAATGTTTAAATATCAGCCAGAAAATAACCGTTTTTATGGCTATCTGCTTGATTCGATGAAAACCGGCTTCGCCATCCTGCGTGAAGTGATGGTTGATGGCTATCGCCCGTCGATTGCGCGTCTCTACGATCCTGAGGATGCCAATCAACACTTTAGTCACTTCTCGAAAGACAAATGCGTGCTGATTTTCATGGCGGAAGGGACGCGCGGGATCAGCGAAGCCACCGGGAAAGGCATTGAGGCGATTGTGGCGCAGCACCGCGAATGCCAGCCGGTTGACAGCAAGCTGATCCAAAACTGGTTCGAAAACCTCAATTGGGGACCGGAGAAAGTGCAGGCCGAGCGCGACTTTATTATGCGCACCGGCAACATGGGCTTCACCACCGAAGTGTCGGGCAACTGGTCCACCATTAATGCCATCTACGAAAACGTGCTGAAGCGCATTCGCAACGAATTCCCGCATGCGCAGGACATCACTATGCTTGGCGGGCACTCGTCGCACAGCTACATCAACGGCACCAACATGTATTTCGTCTATGACTACAACGTGGTGGATTGCCGCCCAGAAGAGGAGATGGCGAAATACCATGTTCCGCTTAATGGCATGATTGTGGAAGAGACGCTAAAACTGGGCGGTTCGATGGTGCATCACCACGGCATTGGTAAGCATCGCGTGCAGTGGGCGAAACAGGAGCACGGCAGCGCCTGGCCGATTTTGCAGGCGCTGAAGACCGCGTTTGATCCGAAGGGGATTATGAATAAAGGCACCATTTTCCCGCAGGAATAATGTTGTTTTTGATTAGGTCGCCATAAATGGCGACCCTACCCACACACTTCGCAGTGCGCGTCCTGCTCCACCTTCATGCTGCGGAATTCTGCGCTCATCGCGTCGTACATCAGTAAGCGCGCGCTAGCGGGTTGACCGAAAGCCGTCAGCACTTTTAAGGTTTCCATCGCCTGCATCGCGCCAACCACGCCAACCAGCGGTGCCATCACGCCCGCTTCGACGCAACTTAACACCTGATCGCCAAACAAACGGCTGATGCAGCGATAACAGGGTTCGCCGGGCTGCCAGGTGAAGACGCAGAGCTGGCCTTCCATGCGGATCGCCGCGCCGGAGATCAGCGGCACCTTGTGCTGAAAACACAGGCGATTGATCTGCTCGCGGGTATCGACGTTATCGGTGCAATCCACCACCGCGTCGTGACGCGCAATTAACGCGCTGAGCTGCGCGTCGTCCAGCTGAGCATCAATTGGCTCCAGCTGACAATGCGGATTAATTGCGTCTAACTGCTGCTGCGCCGAGGCGACTTTTGCCATGCCAATTTTTGCATCGCTGTGCAGGATCTGACGCTGCAGATTGCTCAGGCTAACGGTATCGAAATCGAGCAAGGTGAGATGTCCCACGCCCGCTGATGCCAGATAAGGCGCAGCCGCACAGCCGAGACCGCCGAGACCGATCACCAACACGCGTGATGCCTTCAGTTTCTCCTGGCCATCAAAATCAAAACCGCGCAGTACGATCTGGCGGTTATAGCGCAGCATCTCGTCATCGCTCAACTCAACGCTCATTAGCCCTCCAGCAGCGTATTAAAGGCTTCGATCTCCACCCATTCGCCGGGTTCGACATCGCCGCGATCGCGCTCAAGCACCACAAAGCAGTTGGCCAGCGCAAACGAACTGAACACATGCGAACCTTGTGCACCGGTGCTGCGCACTTCCAGCACGCCGTCATCGCCACGGCTAACAATTGCACGCTGGAAGTCGAGACGACCCGGCGATTTCTTCAAACGCTGGGTGGCGCGTGCGCGTTGGCGCAGCGGCATAATGCGCGTGGTTTGGCCGGTTAAGGTGGCCAGCAGCGGCTGAACTAATTGATAGAAAGTGACCGCCGCAGAAACCGGATTGCCCGGTAAACCGCAGAACCAGCTATTAGCCAGACGCCCAAAGGCAAAAGGTTTGCCGGGTTTGATAGCCAGTTTCCAGAAGGTGATGGCGCCGAGCTCTTCCAGCATCGCACGGGTGAAGTCGGCTTCGCCAACCGACACGCCGCCGGTGCTGATCACCACATCGGCCTGACGATCGGCTTCGGTAAAGGCGGTACGCAGCGCCGCCTGATCGTCGGCAATGACGCCAAGATCGATCACTTCGCAGCCGAGTTTGTTGAGCATTAACGCCACGGTAAAGCGGTTGGTGTCGTAAATCTGGCCTTCCGCCAGCGGCTGACCGACCGCTTGCAACTCATCGCCGGTGGAGAAAATTGCCACGCGCAGTTTGCGCAGCACGCTCACTTCAGCAATGCCCAGCGACGCCAGCAGCGGCAATTCGGCCGCGCCGAGACGCACACCGGCGTCCAGCACCTGTTTGCCCGCCTGAATGTCTTCGCCGATACGACGAATGTTCTGCGCGGCCTGCACCGGCGCGGTAATCACTATGCCGCCGTCGCGCTGCTCCGTTTGTTCCTGCATCACCACGGCATCACAACCGGCGGGAATCGGCGCGCCGGTCATGATGCGGATCACGCTGCCCGCTGGCCATTCGCCGTTAAACGGCGCACCAGCAAAGGCTTTACCGGCCACCGGCAACACGCGATCGGGCGCGATATCGGCCAGACGCAGCGCATAGCCGTCCATCGCCGAGTTATCAAACGAGGGCACATCAAGCGGTGAAAGAATCGGTTTCGCGGTGATACGTCCGGCGGCTTCAAACAGCGAGACGTTGAGCGAATCGCTGATCGGCGTCAGCTGTTGCAGCATCTTTTGCTGCGCGTCTTCGAGGGAGATTAATCCTGCGGTAAAAGGTTCCATGTCCAATTCTGCCTGGTTAATTTCAGATGCGGTCTATTATGGGTAATGCGTGGCCGTTAAGCGAGAGTTGGTGGTCAGGAAGGGGAATTTGTAGGGTCGCCATTTAGGGTGATCAGGAAAACCACTCACAACCAAAAAAGCATAATCCACAATAAAAGGTTATGACCGCGCAGGCAGTTTCTGCTTTACAAGATGAGGGTGCCTTTC
This sequence comes from Pantoea trifolii, assembly GCF_024506435.1. Classification (NCBI taxonomy): domain Bacteria; kingdom Pseudomonadati; phylum Pseudomonadota; class Gammaproteobacteria; order Enterobacterales; family Erwiniaceae; genus Pantoea; species Pantoea trifolii. Next base: position 1,427,133 of record NZ_JANIET010000001.1, read on the forward strand.
TATAGTCGAAAATTGCCAAAAAAAGATGAAAACCATTCTAAATCAGTGTTTTTGGTTCTGATTCCTTCACAGGGTACCGGTTATGGCTAAAGCAGTTATCGCAATTCACGGCGGTGCGGGCGCGATTACGCGTGCGGCAATGAGCGTCGAAAAAGAGCAGCACTATCGTCAGCAACTCAGCGCAATCGTTACCGCAGGCCAGCAAATTCTGGCCGCCGGCGGCAGTGCGCTGGATGCCGTTACAGAAGCCGTGCGCCTGCTGGAAGAGTGTCCGCTGTTTAACGCAGGCAAGGGCGCGGTGTTCACCCATCAGGGCACGCATGAACTCGATGCCAGCATTATGGATGGCCGCACGCTGGACGTCGGCGCGGTCGCGGGCGTCAGCCACATTCGCAATCCGATTCTGGCGGCGCGTAAAGTGCTGGAAAACAGTCCGCACGTGCTGTTTATCGGTGCGGGCGCAGAAGCCTTTGCCGCAGCGCAGGGTTTAGCGCCGGTCGAGGCCGATTTCTTCTCCACGCCGGAGCGCTGGGAACAGCTGCAGCGCGCGCTGCACAGCCAGCAGATGGTGCTGGATCACGACGGTGAAGCAAACAGCCACAGCGACGATCCGCTGGACCCGGATCGCAAATTCGGCACCGTCGGTGCGGTGGCGCTCGATCTTCAGGGTAATCTGGCGGCCGCCACCTCAACCGGCGGCATGACCAACAAACAGGCCGGTCGCGTGGGCGATTCGCCGTTGGTCGGCGCGGGCTGCTACGCCAGCAACGACACCGTGGCGGTCTCCTGTACCGGCACCGGTGAGGTGTTTATCCGCACGCTCGCCGCCTATGACGTGGCGGCGCAGATGCATTACGCCGGACGCTCGCTGCAGCAGGCCACCGCCAACGTCATTCATGACAAAGTGCAGGAGCTGGAGGGCAGCGGCGGGCTGATTGCCATTGACGCCGCAGGCAATGTGGCGCTGCCGTTTAACAGCGAAGGCATGTATCGCGGATTCGCCTATGTGGATGGCGACGTTGAGGTAGCAATTTACCGCGACAGCTAAGGAGCAGGCATGACGGACCAAAAGCTGCAGTTTGCGCCGGAGCAGGTTCTGGCGGTGCGCGATCTTAACGTGCGCTTTGAGCATGAAGGGCGCATTACCGAAGCGGTACGCAACCTGTCGCTCAACCTGCATCGCGGTGAAACGTTGGCGCTGGTGGGCGAATCGGGCTCGGGAAAATCTGTCACCTCGTTGGCGCTGATGCGCTTGATTCAGCAGGCCGGTGGTGAAGTGAGCGGCGAAATCGAGCTGCGTCGTCGCAATGGCGAGGTGCTGGATGTGATGCGCGCGTCGAACGGTCAGATGCGCAACGTGCGCGGCGCCGATATGGCGATGATTTTTCAGGAGCCGATGACCTCGCTCAATCCGGTATTCACGGTTGGCGAGCAGATTGCGGAATCCATCCGTCTGCATCAGGGCAAAAGTCATCAGCAGGCGTTGGCGGAAGCACGGCGCATGCTCGATTTAGTGCGCATTCCCGAAGCGCAAAATGTGTTATCGCGCTATCCGCATCAACTCTCTGGCGGCATGCGCCAGCGTGTGATGATTGCCATGGCGCTGTCGTGCAAACCGGCGTTGCTGATTGCCGATGAACCCACCACCGCACTCGACGTCACCATTCAGGCGCAAATTCTGCAATTGATCCGCGTGCTGCAAAAAGAGATGCAGATGGGGGTGATTTTTATTACCCACGATATGGGCGTGGTGGCGGAGATGGCCGACCGCGTGCAGGTAATGTATCGCGGTGATGTGGTGGAACGCGCGCCGGTGCAGCAGCTGTTTGCTGAACCGCAGCAGCCGTATACCCGCGCGTTACTGGCAGCGGTGCCCAAACTGGGGGCGATGCACGGCCAGCCGCTACCGGCTAAATTTCCCTTATTGCATGCCAACGGACGCGAAGAGCAGGCCGCGCCGCAGGACACGGTGCGTCACGATCGACCGCCGATTTTGCAGGTGCGTGATTTGGTCACGCGCTTTGATATTCGCGGCGGCTTGCTCAATCGCGTCAAGCGTCGCGTGCACGCGGTGGAGAAAGTCAGTTTCGATCTCCATGCCGGTGAAACGCTGGCGCTGGTGGGGGAATCCGGCTGCGGAAAATCCACCACCGGACGTTCACTGCTGCGGCTGGTGGCCAGCCAGGGCGGCACCATCACCTTTGACGGCCAGCGCATCGATGCGCTGCAGGGCAATGCGCTGGCGTCACTGCGCCGCGATATCCAGTTTATTTTCCAGGATCCTTACGCCTCGCTTGATCCGCGTTTAACCGTCGGTTTCTCGATCATGGAACCGCTGCTGGTGCATAAAACGCTGGATCGCCGTCAGGCGGAGAAACGCGTTGCCTGGCTGCTGGAGCGCGTCGGTTTGCTACCGGAACATGCGCAGCGCTATCCGCACGAATTTTCCGGCGGCCAGCGCCAGCGTATCTGCATTGCGCGCGCGCTGGCGCTCAATCCCAAAGTGGTGATCGCCGATGAATCGGTGTCGGCGCTGGACGTGTCGATTCAGGCGCAGATCATCAACCTGATGCTCGATTTGCAGCGTGAATTTGGTATCGCCTTCTTATTTATCTCGCACGATATGGCGGTGGTGGAACGCATCAGCCATCGCGTGGCGGTGATGTATCTCGGACAGATTGTGGAGATGGGGCCGCGCCAGGCGGTATTTGAGCAGCCGCGCCATCCGTACACTAAAAAACTGATGGCCGCTGTGCCGGTGGCCGATCCGGCGCATCGGCATCGTGAGCGGGCGCTGATGGTGGATGAGATCCCCAGCCCGATTCGCCCGCTGGGCGATGAGCCGGAAGTGGCGCCTTTACTGGAAGTGGCACCGGGCCATTTTGTCGCCCGGCACGCAATTAGCGGCGCCTGAGCAGCAAACAACCGCACATCTTTGGATGTCGCGCATGACAGGGATTACAGGAGAACGATAACGATGCACCATATTATGCGAAAAGGGGTTATCACTGCCGGTTTGTTGAGTTCGGCGCTGGCGCTGCCCGCGTGGGCGGCGAAAGATGCGGTGATTGCGGTGGCCTCGACCTTTACCACGCTCGATCCGTATGACGCGAACGATACGCTGTCGCAGGCGGTGGCGAAGTCCTTCTATCAGGGCTTGTTCGGCTTCGATAAAGACATGAAGCTGACCAACGTGCTGGCAGAAAGCTATCAGGCGAGCAGCGACGGTTTGACCTACACCATCAAGCTGCGCCCCGGCGTGAAATTCCAGGATGGCACCGACTTCAATGCCGAAGCGGTAAAAGTAAACCTCGATCGCGCCAGTAATCCGGATAACCATCTCAAACGCTATAACCTGTTCAAATATATCGCCACCACCGAAGTGGTCGATCCGAGCACGATCAAGATTACCCTGAAGCAGCCATTCTCGGCCTTCATCAACAACCTCGCGCATCCGGCGGCGGTGATGATTTCGCCGACTGCGCTGAAGAAATATGGCAAGGATATCGGCTTCCATCCGGTGGGAACCGGCCCGTTTGCCTTTGATACCTGGAACCAGACCGACTTCGTGAAAGTGAAGAAGTGGGATGGCTACTGGAAAAAAGGCTATCCGAAGCTGGATAGCATTACCTGGCGTCCGGTGGTGGATAACAACACCCGCGCGGCGATGCTGCAAACCGGCGAAGCGAGCTTTGCTTTCCCGGTGCCGTTCGAGCAGGCCAAACTGCTGGAAGGTAACAGCAAGCTCGATGTGGTCACCACGCCATCGATCATGCAGCGCTACATCAGCCTCAATGTGACGCAAAAGCCGTTTGATAACCCGAAAGTGCGTGAAGCGCTAGAGCACGCGATTAACCGTCAGGCGCTGGCGAAAGTCGCCTTTGCCGGTTACGCCACGCCAGCCACCGGCATCGTGCCGCCGAGCATCGACTTTGCGCAGAGCTATCCGGCGATCAAATACGATCCGGCCAAAGCGCGCGAACTGCTAAAGGAAGCGGGCTTCCCAAACGGTTTCGAAACCACCTTGTGGTCGTCGCATAACCACAGTACCGCGCAGAAAGTGCTGCAGTTCACCCAGCAGCAGCTGGCGCAGGTGGGCGTGAAGGTGAAAGTGACGGCGATGGATGCCGGTCAACGTGCGGCTGAAGTGGAGAGTAAAGGTCAGAAAGAGAGCGGTGTACGCATGTTCTACACCGGCTGGTCAGCCTCAACCGGTGAAGCCGACTGGGCGCTGACGCCGCTGTTCGCCACCACCTCATGGCCGCCAGCGATCTTCAACACCGCCTTCTACAGCAATCCGCAGGTGGATAAAGACCTTGCCGATGCGCTTAAAACCACCGATCGCGACCAGAAAGCTAAGCTGTACAAAGACGCGCAGGATCGCATCTGGAACGACCATCCGTGGATCCCGCTGGTGGTGGAACAACTGCTGTCAGCCAACAATAAAAACCTCAGCGGTTTTTATGTCATGCCCGATACCTCATTCAATTTTGATGAGGCCGATCTGAAGTAACAGACGCGGCCAGCCTTAGCGGGCTGGCCGATGCTGCGCAGGACTTCGCATGCTCAACTATTTTCTCAAACGATTACTGGGACTGATTCCCACGCTGCTGATTGTGGCGGTGCTGGTGTTCCTGTTCGTCCATTTGCTGCCGGGCGATCCGGCGCGCCTGATTGCCGGCCCGGAAGCGGATGCCTCGGTGGTGGCGCTGGTGCGTCAGGATCTCGGTCTTGATCAGCCGCTGATCAAGCAGTTCTGGCACTTTATGATCAATGCGGTGCAGGGCGATTTCGGCCATTCGCTGGTCTCGAAACGTCCGGTGATTGACGAAATTGCCGCGCGCTTTTTCCCGACGCTGTGGCTGACACTGAGCAGCATGGTGTGGGCGGTGATTTTCGGTATGGCGATTGGCATCACCTCGGCGGTGTGGCGCAATCGCTGGCCCGATCGCATCGGCATGACGCTGGCGGTGTCGGGTATTTCTTTCCCGGCGTTTGCGCTTGGCATGCTGCTGATGCAGGTGTTTTCCGTCGAGCTTGGCTGGTTGCCGACCGTCGGCGCGGATAGCTGGAAACACTACATTTTGCCATCGATCACCTTGGGTGCAGCGGTGGCGGCGGTGATGGCGCGCTTCACCCGCGCGTCGTTTGTGGAGGTGATGCAGGAAGATTACATGCGCACCGCGCGCGCCAAAGGGGTACGCGAATCGCTGGTGGTGGTGAAACACGGCCTGCGTAACGCCATGATTCCCGTGATTACCATGATGGGCCTGCAGTTTGGTTTCCTGCTCGGCGGCTCGATTGTGGTGGAAGTGGTGTTCAACTGGCCAGGCTTAGGCCGCTTGCTGGTGGATTCAGTCGAGATGCGCGATTACCCGGTGATTCAGGCCGAAGTGCTGCTGTTCTCGCTGGAATTCATTCTGATTAACCTGATTGTTGACGTGCTGTACGCGGCAATCAACCCGGCCATTCGCTACAAGTAAGGAGTCGCAATTGAAGAACTGGCGACGAGCCGCGGCATTGAAAACCATGCCGACTATCACGGAAAACCGGGTACGCACGCCGTGGCGCGAATTCTGGCGGCGCTTTCGCCGTCAGCATGTGGCGCTGCTGGCCGGATTGTTTGTGCTGCTGCTGATTGTGGTGGCGTTTATCGCGCCGCTGATTGCGCCTTTTGATGCGGAAAACTATTTCGATTACGACCGGCTGAACGAAGGGCCATCGCTGATGCACTGGTTTGGCGTTGATTCGCTGGGGCGCGATATCTTCAGCCGGGTGCTGGTCGGCACGCGCATTTCGCTGATTGCCGGTTTCTTCTCGGTGGCGATTGGCGCGCTGATCGGCACCGTGTTAGGTCTGCTGGCGGGCTATTACGAAGGCTGGTGGGATCGCATCACCATGCGCATCTGCGATGTATTGTTCGCGTTCCCCGGCATTTTGCTGGCGATTGCGGTGGTGGCAATTATGGGCAGCGGCATGAGCAACGTGATTGTTGCGGTGGCGATCTTCAGCATTCCGGCATTTGCCCGTTTGGTGCGCGGCAATACGCTGGTGCTGAAACATCAAACCTATATTGAATCGGCACGTAGCATTGGTGCGTCGGACTGGACCATTATCATGCGTCACATCCTGCCCGGCACGGTGTCGTCGATTGTGGTCTATTTCACTATGCGTATTGGTACGTCGATTATTACGGCGGCGAGTTTGTCCTTTCTCGGCCTCGGCGCGCAGCCACCCACGCCGGAGTGGGGCGCAATGCTCAATGAAGCGCGCGCCGATATGGTGATTGCGCCGCATGTCGCCATCTTCCCAAGCCTGGCGATTTTCCTCACCGTGCTGGCGTTTAACCTGCTGGGTGATGGTTTGCGTGATGCGCTGGATCCGAAATTGAAGACCTGATGGTGGTTTGGTCGCCCGTAAGGTCGCCATTTATGGCGACCTTTTCGACAACCGCACAATCCCGCCCTTAAAACGTTTCCCAATTGTCATTATTGTGCGCGGTGGCAGGTGCGGCGCGGGTTGGCGTTATCACCGGTTTCACCATCTTCGCCACCGGCGCAGCGGCCTGGCGAGCGCCGGTTTTGAAGCGGGCCACCGCAGAAGAGAGGCTGCTGGCCTGCTGTTCCAGCGATGCCGACGCATTAGCGGATTCCTGCACCAGCGTGGCGTTCTGCTGCGTGACGCGATCCATCTCGTTCACCGCCTGCCCAATCTGGTCGATGCCGCGACTCTGCTCATCAGATGCCGAAGCAATCTCGCCCATGATATCGGTGACGCGGGTGACAGCGCTGACGATCTCCTGCATGGTTTCACCGGCGCTGCTCACCTGTTGCGAACCGGTGTTGACGCGCTGCACGGAATTCTCAATCAGCAGTTTGATCTCTTTCGCCGCCTGGGCGCTGCGCTGTGCCAGATTGCGCACTTCGCCTGCCACCACGGCAAAACCGCGACCCTGTTCACCGGCGCGTGCCGCTTCTACTGCTGCGTTGAGCGCAAGGATGTTGGTCTGGAAGGCGATGCCATCAATCACGCTGGTGATATCGGCGATTTTCTTCGAGCTGTCGGCGATATCGCGCATGGTTTTCACCACGCCATCTACCACGTTGCCGCCTTTGTCGGCGGTTTCCGAGGCGGTTTTCGCCAGTTGCGTCGCCTGACGGGCGTTATCGGCGTTCTGTTTCACCGTGGCGGTCAGCTCTTCCATGCTCGCCGCAGTCTCTTCCAGTGACGCTGCCTGTTGTTCGGTGCGTGAGGAGAGATCGTTATTTCCCGTGGCAATCTCGCTGGCGCTGCCAAAAATCGCGTCCGCGCTATCACGCACATTGTTGATGGTGCTGAGCAGCGACTGCTGCATGTGGTTGAGGCTGGCGGCAATCGACGCCATTTCGCTGCGGCCTTCCACCTGCAAACGGGCAGAGAGATCGCCATCGGCGAAGCGTTCCATCTGCTGTTGTACCAGCTTCATCGGTGCCAGCAGAATGCGACGCACCAGAATCCACACGGCAACCAGCAGCAGCACCACAACCACCGCCATTACGGCGACCAACACCAGCATGTGCTGATAGTTATTGTCATATTCCGCATTGCGCTCGGCCAGCAGCTGCACGTTCTGCTCACGCCACTGTTTGTAAGCCACTTCCAGATCGTCCTGCGCCTGCTGGGCATCAAGGTTGCCATAGGCGGCGTAATCATTGGCTTTCAGGAACGCCGCCGACTGTTTCAGCAATTCAGCGAAGGCAGCAAACTTAGCGTCGACTACACTGGCTGAATCCGCGCTTTGTCCGGCGATACGCGGCATGCTCTTATAAAGATCAAAATGTTGCTTCGCTTCATCCAGTGACGCACCTGCGCTGATCAGCAGTTTGTTGATGGCGGCGACTGACGCTTCATCCGTCTGTTTTTTCAGGATACGAATGGCGACGCGGTTGATGATCACGCGGGTCTTCACCAGCGTTTGCCAGCCATCGGCCAGCTCCCGTTGCTGGTGCGACAGCTGATTGCTGGTGGTGAAATTATGCTGTCCGGTAATCAGTGATGATAAAAACAGCGAGCCGGAAATCGCCTGCATCGCGGTGAAAACCACCAATATCATCATGATGGCCGTCACAATTTTCATTCGTTTAAACATAGGTGCGTCTCTGAGGAAGTAGGCTGATAGTGAAGTTATCGGTATAAAAGCAAATCGCTTAAGTGCCAGCGGGAAATAATTACGTCACAGGATGACGAGAGGCGGGAAAAAGCAGATGAAAGCGTTTAATTATGAGCAGGATTTCAAGCACATCGATTTTCGCCAGCAGCCAGAACTGTATCAGGTGGGGCGCGGCGAGCAGGGCGTGTTGATGGTCGAACCTTACAAAAGTGAGATTCTGCCGCACTGGCGTTTTCGTACCGTCGAGTTGGCAAAACAGTCTTCGCAGCAGATTATGCAGTTATTTGAAGCGTATCGCGCGCAGGACGATTTTGTCGGCATGGACATGGCGCGCAAATATATTCAGATGGGTTATACGCGAGCGCGCCGCTACAGCAATCATCAGGGCGGACGAAAATATGACGAGGCGGGCAACGAACTGCCGCGTACCACAGAAAAAGAAAAGGCCGCTGCGGCGGCCGTTTTCAAAGCGTGCTGGGATAAACTGCGCGCGGATACTGACTATCTGGCGCGCAAGCGTGCGCACCAGCAGAAGTATGGTTAAACGCGCGTGCCCCACAGATCGTATTCGTCGGCGTGTTCGACTTTAACGCGCACCACATCACCGACTTTCACCTGACGATCGCCGTTCAGATAGACCGCGCCATCAATTTCCGGCGCGTCAGCCATGCTGCGGCCGACCGCGCCTTCTTCATCCACTTCATCAATCAGCACCAGCACTTCGCGGCCGATTTTTTCCTGCAGACGTTCGCTGGAGATCTTCTGTTGCAGCTGCATGAAGCGATCAAAACGATCCTGCTTCACGTCATCCGGTACCTGATCCGGCAACTGGTTGGCGGTTGCGCCATCTACCGGGCTGTACTGGAAGCAGCCAACGCGATCGAGGCGCGCTTCCTGCAGGAAGTCGAGCAGCATCTGGAAATCGTCTTCGGTTTCGCCAGGGAAGCCGACGATAAAGGTTGAACGCAGCGTCAGCTCTGGGCAGATTTCACGCCAGCGCTTAATGCGCTCCAGCGTACGCTCTACCGCGCCTGGACGCTTCATCAGCTTGAGGATGCGCGGGCTGGCGTGCTGCAGCGGAATGTCGAGGTACGGCAGAATCTTGCCTTCAGCCATCAGCGGAATAACGTCATCCACATGCGGATACGGATAAACGTAGTGCAGACGCACCCACACGCCGAGTTTGGCTAACTGCTCGCACAGGCTCACCATGCTGGTTTTCACTGGCGATCCGTTCCAGAAACCGGTGCGATGTTTGACATCCACGCCGTAAGCGGAGGTGTCTTGTGAGATCACCAGCAGCTCTTTCACGCCGGCTTCTACCAGACGTTTGGCTTCGTCGAGCACTGAACCAATTGGACGGCTATCCAGATCGCCACGCATCGATGGAATGATGCAGAAGGTGCAGCGATGGTTGCAGCCTTCGGAAATTTTCAGGTAGGCGTAATGGCGCGGCGTCAGTTTGACACCTTGCTCTGGCACCAGGCTGAGGAACGGGTTGTGCTCCGGCTTAGGCACATAGGTGTGCACGTGCGAAAGCACCTGCTCGTAGCTGTGCGGGCCGGTGATTTCCAGCACCTTCGGATGCACTTCGCGGATCTGATCCACTTTGGCACCGAGGCAGCCGGTGACGATCACTTTGCCGTTCTCGTTCAGCGCTTCACCAATCGCTTCCAGAGATTCCTGTACGGCGCTATCAATAAATCCACAGGTGTTAACGATGACGATCTCCGCATCATCGTAGCGTGGCACCACGTCATAGCCTTCGGTACGCAGCTCCGTCAGGATGCGTTCAGAGTCGACGAGGTTTTTCGGACAGCCGAGGGAGACGAACCCCACGCGCGGTGGATTTTTGACTTGGCTCATAAGGTTAAAAATTCATCATAATTAGTGTGGATAGGGGGGCGATTGTACAGAGGTTGCAGAGGAAAATGTATAGGCTGTGTAAGAATCTCCTTATCGACAACCAACGTGCTGGAGATATGCTTAACTCAGTGAGCGACGCGCGCTCTCATTAAGCGCCGCGCCTGCGTTGCTCGTCTGCGAACGTGATCCGAGTTGTGTAAGCTGACGTGTTTTGCTTAAATGTTGGGTCGGTAAAGGTAAGTACTTATCTTCACTGAAAATTTCAAATCGCACTGATAGTGAATCCTCACTGCCAGGGCAGAAGTGGATAATGTGAGAGCAGACATATGCAAGAGATCGTCAAAGGTTTTCTGAATTTTCAACAGAATGTGTTCCCTGAAAGGAAGGATCTTTTCAAAAGTTTGGCATCCAACCAAAATCCCAAAGCCCTGTTTATCTCCTGCTCAGACAGCCGTCTGGTGCCAGAGCTGGTGACGCAGTCGGAGCCGGGTCAGCTGTTCGTGATCCGAAACGCCGGTAACATCGTACCGCCGTTTGGTCCAGAGCCGGGCGGCGTGTCCGCCACCATTGAGTATGCGGTTGTTGCTTTGGGCGTGACCGAAATTATTATTTGTGGTCACTCCAACTGCGGTGCTATGAACGCGATTGCTTCCAATGCCGATCTGGAAACCATGCCCGCGGTTGACCACTGGTTGCACTACGCCAACGCGGCGAAAGCGGTGGTGGAAGAGCGCAACTACGATTCGGTTGAGAAACGTCTCAACGAAATGGTGAAAGAGAACGTGATTGCGCAGCTGAACAATATCAAAACACACCCTTCCGTGGCGGTGGCGCTGCGTAAAGGCAAAGTGCGCCTGCACGGGTGGGTTTATGATATTGAGAGTGGTGGCATCATTGCGCTGACCAAAGGTGGTGAATCCTTTATTTCACTGTCGGAAAACCCGGAAACCTGCTTCGAGTAATTCCGCCTAACCACCTGCAATGCAGGTGGTTTTTCCTCGCATTTCGCTAATATTTCCTCCCGCGCTGAAAACCAACTTCTACACTTGAGAAGCAATTACCTCTGATAAGGGCTCTCTCATGCGATTTCCCCTTTGTGTTCCCGTGTTAACGCTGGCGCTGCTGGCTGCGGGTTGTACCTCTCATGTGGCCGACAAAAAACAATATTCCGGCTTCCTCGGCGATTATAGTCAGCTGCAATCGACCCAATCGCCAAGCGGTAAACCGACGCTGCGCTGGATCTCTCCCGATTATCACGATGCCGATTATCGAGGCGTGGTTTACACGCCGGTGGTCTATTATCCGGCGGCGCACCCGACTGCACGTATCAGCCAGCAAACGCTGGATGAGGTGCGCAGTTACACCGATAGCCAGCTGAAGCGGGCGATTTCTGAACGCAAGCCGCTGGTGACCACCAAAGGCCCGCGTACGTTGCTGGTGAAAGCGGCGATTACGGCGGTATCGGCAGAAAATGAAGGCGTGCAGTTCTACGAAGTGGTGCCGATTGCTGCCGTGGTCGCCAGCACCATGGCGGCAACCGGACATCGCACACAAGAGAGCTCGCTGTTCCTCGAAATCGAAGCGGTGGATGCACAAACCGGCAAGCCGATGATTAAAGTAGTGCGCAAAGCCTTCGGCAAAACCCTACCGAATAACAACACGCCAATTACCCTCACCGATCTCCGTCCAGGCATTGACGAGATGGTGCGTGACACGCTGGCGTTCTCCGTGCCCTGAACCTGTGCCCGGCCGCGCGCCGGGCTTAATGTTTTGTAAATCCTGCACATCCTTTGTCACGCGCTGACTACCCTTAACGGCAGACCGTGATAAAGGAGAATGCCATGCGTTTACTGCCCGCCGCGTTGCTGTTTGGCGCTTTAAGCACGACCTTACCGTTATTCGCTGCCGATGTGCAGGTTCAGGTGCTGCAGGATAAGCTCGATCATCCGTGGTCCGTGGCTTTTCTGCCCGACAATCAAACGCTGTTAATTACTGAACGATCCGGCCAGCTGCGCAGCTGGCAGCCGGGCAAAGGCCTGTCGCAACCGATCGGCGGCGTGCCGAAGGTGTGGGCGAATCGTCAGGGCGGCCTGCTGGATGTGGTGCTGGCGCCGGACTTTGCCCAAAGCCGCCGCGTGTGGCTCAGCTACACCACCGCCGATGCCAGCGGCCGCGCCGGCGGCGTGGTGGGTTATGGCCGATTAGGCGATGACAATCGCCAGCTGAGCGACTTTAAAGTGGTGCTGGAGCAAACGCCGAAGTTGTCGAGTGGCGCCAATATCGGCACGCGACTGGCGTTTGATCGTCAGGGTTTTCTCTATATCGCCTTCGGTGACAATTTCGCCAGCAGCAGCGCGCAGCAGCTGGATAAGCTCTCCGGCAAAATTGTGCGTCTGACCAAAGACGGTGAAATCCCGCCGGACAACCCGTTTGTTAATCGCCAGGGCGCGCGTGCTGAAATCTGGTCTTACGGCATGCGCAATTCGCAAGGGCTGGCGCTCAATCCGTGGACGCAGCAAATGTGGGAAAGCGAACACGGCCCGCGCGGCGGCGATGAGGTAAACATTCCGCAGAAGGGCAAAAATTACGGCTGGCCGCTGGCAACGTACGGCATTGATTACAGCGGAGAGAAAGTGCCGGAAGCGAAAGGCAGTGAAGTCGAAGGTACCGAGCAACCGCTGCACTACTGGAAAGTCTCGCCCGCCATCAGCGGCATGGCGTTCTACAATAGCGCGCGCTTCCCGCAATGGAAAAACTCACTGTTTATCGGCGCGTTGAAGGAGAAGAGTTTGATTCGCCTGCAGGTGAATGGCGCGAAAGTGGTGGAGGAACAGCGCTTACTGGAGGATCGTGGCGAGCGTATTCGTGATGTACGACAAGGCCCGGATGGCTATCTCTACGTGCTAACCGATGAATCCAACGGCAAGCTGCTGAAAGTGGGGCTGCCAGACGCCGCCAGCGCCCCACGCGGTTAACTTAGCGTGCCCAGTTACACACTTCCCATCCGCGCTGCTGTGCTTCCTGCAGCAGCAGCGAATTGGGATTCACCACCCATGCATGGTCGGCATGCGCCAGCAGCGGTAAATCATTCATTGAATCGCTGTAAGCCCAGGTGCGTTCAAAGCGTTGGTCCTGCTGTAACGCTTTCCAGTCGCTGAGGCGCGTCACTTTGCCTTCGCGATAGGTCATGGTGCCGTAAGTTTGCCCGCTGTAGCGTTCATCCACCACTTCAACGCCAATCGCCAGTGCGCCGTGAACACCAAGGCGCTCGGCGATGGGAACAGCAAGATGATCGCCGCTGGCGGTAATGATCATCACCGTGTCGCCGCGCTGCTGATGCCACTCAATACGCTCGCGGGCGGCGGGAAAAACGCGCGGCATGATGTCGCGATGGATAAAGCGGCGTACCCAGCCTTCAACGGTCATGGTGGCCATACCGGCGAGTGGCGCCAGCGTGGTGTTCATGTACTCTTCAATCGATAACGTACCGGTGTGATATTTCTCCATCAGGATTTTCTCCTGCTGGATGATCTCTTCGGGGGCGAATCCCTGTGAAACCAACCAGCGCAGCCACAGGCTGGTGCTGTCTTCACAAATCAGGGTTTCGTCCAAATCGAAAATGGCTAAGTCCATCGCGGCTCTCCTCAGGCTGACTGAATTCAGGTTAGCGGAAATTTGTGACTGGCTTAACCGTTCTGCGAAAAATCGGAATTACACGCAAAATTTTTCAATAGTCAGATGGGCAAAAGTGGCGGCGCTGCGCGGTTGGTGCCAGGGTTACTCTAATAAACTCTATAAAACTTTACGATTGGACGGTTTTTTTCGCTGGCCTGAACCGTTAGCGTGGGATGAGACATGTCTTATCTGCAAAAAACCAAGATTTAACAAGGACAATCTGGTCATCCTCATGAGAAAAAACACCTTCGCTACTGCATGGCGGCCTCTGGCTGCATCGTCACTATTATTACTTTTCATTCCTATTTCAACGCTGGCAGAACAAGCTCCAGCCGCTCCGCAGATAGACGCCAAAGCCTGGATCTTAATGGATTACAACAGCGGCAAAGTGCTGGCGGAATCCAATGCCGATCAGCGCCTTGACCCCGCCAGTTTGACCAAAATGATGACCAGCTATGTGGTCGGCCAGGCGCTGAAATCGGGCAAGATTACCAACGATGACATGGTCACTATCGGGCAGGATGCATGGGCAACCGGCAATCCCAAACTGCGCGGTTCATCGCTGATGTTCCTCAAACCCGGCGATCGCATTCCGGTCTCTGAACTGAATAAAGGCGTGGTGATTCAATCTGGCAACGACGCTTGTATCGCATTGGCTGATTATGTTGCGGGCAGTCAGGATTCGTTTATCGGGTTGATGAACAACTATGTCAAAGCCTTTGGCCTGCAAAACACCCACTTTATGACGGTACACGGCCTGGACGCTGAAGGGCAATACAGCACCGCGCGCGACATGGCGATTATCGGCCAGCGCCTGATCAGCGATGTGCCGGAAGAGTATGCGATCAACAGCGAAAAAGAGTTCACCTTCAATAAGATTAAGCAGATGAACCGTAACCGTCTGCTGTGGAGCACTAATCTGAAGGTGGATGGTATTAAAACCGGTCACACGTCTGGCGCGGGCAACAATCTGGTGGCCTCGGCAACCGAAGGTGATATGCGCCTGATTTCCGTGGTGCTCGGCGCGGCAACGGATGCTACGCGTTTCCGTGAAAGCGAGAAGCTGCTGACGTGGGGCTTCCGCTTCTATGAAACCGTGACGCCGATTAAGGCCGACAAGCCGTTTGCGCAGCAGCGCGTATGGTTTGGCGATCATAGCCAGGTCAATCTCGGTGTAGCAAAAGACGCAGCCATCACCGTGCCGAAAGGGCAGATGAAAAACCTCAAGGCCAGCTTTACCCTGAACTCACCGCAGCTGGAAGCGCCGCTGGAGAAGAATCAGGTGGTGGGAACCATTGATTTCCAACTGGATGGCAAAACCATTGAACAACGTCCGCTGGTGGCGATGGAAGCGGTGCCGGAAGGCGGCTTTATTGGCCGGATTTGGGATTTCATTATGATGAAATTCCACGGCTGGTTCGGGAAGTGGTTTAGTTAATAAAAAACGGTGCGCATCAAGCGCACCGTGTTGTAGGGTCGCCATTCATGGCGACCTCATCCCTCACTCACGTATCCACCCTTTCTTAATCGGCATAGCAAACAGTGCGCGATACACCTGATGGGTAAACGCCAGCATGCGCTCGCCATACAGCTGCCACGCCATGTGCGACGCCAGACACGCCAGCAAACCAACCAGAAATCCGCCCAGCATATCCATTGGCCAGTGCACGCCAAGGTAGACGCGTGACCACGCAATGGCGCTGCCGATCACCAGTAAAAGCACGCCCGACCACAAGCGATGCCAGAAGATAAATGCCAGCGCAAAGGTAAAAATGGTGGTGCCGTGATCGCTCGGATAAGAGTCATCTGCGGCGTGAGATAAGAACTGATGCCCGAATCCTATGGCAAAAGGACGCGGATGTGGCAACAGTTGACCGACGCACCATGAGATGCTCAGCGCGTACAGCAGCGCCATGCCGGTTTTCAACACCAGCGCGCGTTGAGATTCCAGCTGATCGCGCGGTCCCCACAGCCACAGCGCCACAATCAGCAGCGGCACGATGGCAATCACATCTTTGGCGATAAAGGTCGCCAGACTAATCAGCCACTGTGGCGAATCCTGCGTGGCGTTGATCCATAAAAAAAGCGTGTGGTTCAGTGCTTCCATCACGATTCCTTGTCCTCGTCTTGTTTACCCGAAAAACAGCAGCGCAAAGATGGCTGCAAAATAAGTTTGATAGCCTAAAAGCGGACCAGCTATGAGTACATAGTCGCGCTCTTAAACTTATTGCGGGTTGTTGGAGTGTTTAACTTTGATGAAAGTTGCAAGAAGGTTTAATTAAAACAGGGCGTAGCAAGAGGATGACGAAGGAGATTTTGGCAAGCTGGCGAAATCGCCATAAAAAAACCCGCAAGTCAGTGACCGGCGGGCTCCACAATTTGGGGATTTCAAAGAAAAGCAGTGGCACTTATTCAGACTGCGACCCCAGAAGAAAGTTCTGGACAGCGCAAAAATATTTTTATAAAGGCAAAAGCGGCCAGATTATCACGATCAGGGTACCGGCCAGCGTCAGCAAAACATTCGCGATCGCATACGTTCCTGCGTAGCCAAGGGCTGGAATGCTGCTGCGCGCGGTATCGCTGATGATCTCCATTGCTGGCGCACAGGTGCGCGCGCCCATGATGGCACCAAACAGTAGCGCGCGGTTCATGCGCAGCACATAAGCGCCGAACAGATAGCAAATCACCACTGGCAGCAAACTCACCAGTAGGCCACTTACCAGCATCAACGCACCGGCGCTGCCAAAACCGTGTTGCAAACCGCTGCCCGCGCTCAGGCCAACGCCCGCCATAAACACCATCAAACCAAACTCTTTCACCATCGTCAGCGCACCCTGCGGGATGTAGCCAAAGGTGGGATGGTTGGCGCGCATAAAGCCGAGCATGATGCCCGCGAACAACAAACCGGCGGCGTTACCGATGCCAAAGCTGAAGTTGCTGAACTGGAAGGTGATCATGCCGATCATCAAGCCGACGATAAAGAAGGCGCAGAAGGCGAGCAGATCGGTGATTTGGCTGTGAATGGCGATAAAGCCAATGCGATCGGCCAGGCTTTTCACGCGACGTGCTTCACCGCTTACCTGCAGCACATCACCTTTGTTGAGCATAATGCTGTCATCGATTGGCATCTCGATCTGGCTGCGAATCACGCGGTTAAGGAAGCAGCCGTGATCGGTCAGTTTGAGATGGCTCAGGCGCTTGTTCACCGCGTTATGGTTTTTCACCACGATCTCTTCGGTGACGATGCGCATATCCAGCAGATCGCGATCGAATACCTCTTTGCCGTTACGGAAGCTAGGATCCAGGCGCGCATGCGCATCGGGATAACCCACCAGCGAGATATCGTCGCCCAGTTGCAGCATCGCGTCACCGTCCGGGCTGGCGAGAATACCGTTGCGGCGCAGACGTTCAATGTAGCAGCCGGTCTGGCGATGAATGCCCAGCTCGCGCAGGTTTTTGCCGCCGCTCCACTCCACCAGTTCCGGGCCGACGCGATAGGCGCGGATCACCGGCAGAAACACTTTGCGCTGGCTGTCGGCGTCAAGGCCGCGCTCACGTGCGATTTGCTGCGCGCAGGTTGGCAGATCCTGATGTTGCAGGCGCGGCAGGTAACGCGCGCCAAAAATCAGGCTGACTAAACCCACCAGATAGGTGAGTGCATAACCGAGGCTGAGATTATCCTGCATCAAGGTGAGCTGATGGCTGTCGCTGATGCTTTGTCGCAGCGTATCGCCAGCGCCCACCAGCACCGGCGTCGAGGTCATCGAACCGGCTAACATGCCCGCGGTTAAACCAATATCCCAGCCGAATACCTTGCCAAGCGTCAGCGCGATTAACAGCGCACTGACCACCATGACAATCGCCAGGAAGAAGTAATTTTTACCGTCGCGGAAAAATATCGAGAAAAAGTTAGGTCCGGCTTCCACGCCGACACAAAAAATAAACAACATAAAGCCAAGACTTAATGCGTCAGTATTAATGGCGAAGTGCTGTTGACCTAAAATCAACGAAACAACCAGCACGCCAATGGAATTACCGAGTTGGACCGAACCGAGGCGTAATTTACCTAAGCAGAGTCCGAGTGCTAAAACGACAAATAATAACAGAACGTCATTTCCGCTTAACAATTCTGCGACGTTAATGTTCACGGTTTAACTTCTTCTTAACCTTTAACACGTTGATGAAAGTGACTTTTTTCGCTATCTTGTGCCGAACGTTAAGGTTCCTGCAACAAAAGCGTTCAAGCCGAAATTTAAAGCGGCGTCATTCTAATCATAATTAACACCCTCAGCTATCGGCAGTTTTCATTCCTTTCGCCTCCAGCTGTTTCTTTTTATTTCCAGTCGTGCGCATCAGGGCAGAAAAAGTTTCATAATTGTTAACGTCAAAGTTGAGGATAATTATGTTGCAGCGCAATAATCGCTGGCCAGCATCGATTCTGGGCGTGATGCTTTATACGCTGGTGTTTATTTATGCACATCATTTCTGGGCCGCCGCCAGTGAACAAGCCGTGCGCGGACAGCCAGAATTACTGCTTTTTTTACTGCCGGGATGTTTGATGGCGCTACTGCAGGCGGAAAGTCCGCTGATCAGCACCTTGTGGGTGGCGCTGGGCGGTACGCTGCTGGGCATGATGTGGTTAATGCTGGCGGTGCCAATCACGCATAGCGGCTTGTTGATTGTGGCATGGAGTTTAAGTGCGCTGTTCTGGGCGGGATGTGGAGCGCTGCTGGTGCGCTTGCTGCGCATTATGCTGGCGATGCGTGCCGAATAGCACCAGCCAAAACGGGCCCGCAGGCCCGTTCTCTTATGCTTCGATACCCAGGTTTTCTTTGGTCCAGGCCGCGAATTCGGTGTAACCACCAATGTGCTGATCGTCGAGGAAAATCTGCGGCACGGTTGTCACCGGCTTGCCGGCACGGGCTTCCAGATCGGCTTTAGTAATGCCGGTGGCCTGAATATCAACGTACTGATAGTTGAAATCGTCGCGCTCGCTGGTCAGCCTGGCGGCCAACTCTTTCGCACGTACGCAGTAAGGGCAGCTAGAACGGCCAAAAATCACTGCAATCATTGCTTCTCTCCTTCCGCTGCTGTTTTGTGACTAGAATCACATCACAGCGTGAATAATGCGTCACATCATGCCCGCCCATCCTGCTTAATGAAAGAAGAAGTTACCTGTTATTCTGATACCTGCTGCCTATGCAGATGCTAAAACTGATTGAACGCCAAGGGAACCTTCGCATGCGTGATCTCGCTAGATTACCGAAACCCGTGTTGCTGCTCGAAGTGCTCGGCGTGCTTGCCGTGATTGGGGCATTATTGCTAACCAACGATTGGGTGAGCGCGCCTGATTTCATCGCGAAAAAGCCGCTGGCGACGCTGCTGTTTTTTCTCGGCATCGCGCTGATGCTGCCTGCCGCATGGATGATGATGTGGCGCACGGCGAAGGCGATGGCTCCACAATTGTTCAATCATTCCAACAAAAAGAAGTAACCACCGGAGAGGATTTATGACGCCGACTATCGATTTACTGTGCAGCCACCGTTCCATTCGCGCTTTTACCGAACAGGGCATTGATGAGGCGCAACGCAGCGCCATTATTGCAGCGGCACAAGCGGCTTCGACCTCCAGCTTTTTGCAGTGCTCCTCGATTATTCGTATTACCGATCCCGCAAAGCGCGAGCAGCTGGTACAGCTGACCGGCGGCCAGCCTTGGGTCAGTGCAGCAGCGGAGTTTTGGGTGTTCTGCGCGGATTTCAATCGTCATCAGCAGATCTGCCCGGATGCGCAACTCGGGCGCGCTGAACAGCTGCTGCTCGGCTGCGTTGATACCGCGCTGATGGCGCAAAATGCCATGGTGGCGGCGGAATCGCTGGGCCTTGGCGGCGTATTCATTGGCGGGATTCGTAATAGCATCGCTGAAGTAACCGAGTTGCTGGAACTGCCGAAGTTTGTGCTGCCGCTGTTCGGCTTCTGCGTCGGTCATCCGGCTGATGCGCCGGACGTCAAGCCACGCATGCCGCAAGCGATGCTGGTGCATGAAAATCGTTATCAGCCCGTCGATAAAAAGGTGCTGGCACAGTACGATGAGCAAATTACTGCCTATTATCAGCAACGTGATAGCAACCAGCGTTCCGAAACCTGGAGCCAGCTGATTCAACGCCTGATTATTAAAGAAACGCGTCCCTTCATTCTGGATTACCTGCATCAGCAGGGCTGGGCGACGCGCTAAGCACAAGGAACTTTGCAATGAAAATGGCCATTCTCACCCGCGATGGATCGATCTATTCGTGTAAGCGTCTGCGCGACGCTGCGGAGGAGCGTGGTCATCAGGTGCAGATCATCGATCCGCTCTCCTGCTACATGAACATCAATTCCGATTCACCGGCGGTGCACTATCGCGGCGAGACGCTGGGGCATTTTGATGCGGTGATCCCGCGCATCGGCACCGCCACCACCTTTTACGGCACCGCCGTGCTGCGCCAGTTTGAGGTGCGTGGCAGCTATCCCCTTAATGAATCGGTGGCCATTACCCGCGCGCGCGACAAGCTGCGCTCGCTGCAGCTGCTGGCGCGTGAGGGCATTGATATGCCGATCACCGGTTTTGCCTCGTCGCCGGATGATACCGATGACTTGATTGCGATGGTGGGCGGTGCGCCGCTGGTGGTGAAGCTGGTGGAAGGCACGCAGGGCATCGGTGTGGTGCTGGCGGAAACGCGCCAGGCGGCGGAGAGCGTGATCGACGCTTTTCGTGGCCTCAATGCGCATATTCTGGTGCAGGAGTTCATCAAGGAGGCGCAAGGGCGCGATATTCGCTGCCTGGTGATTGGCAATGAAGTGGTGGCAGCGATTGAGCGCGAGGCGAAAGAGGGCGATTTTCGCTCTAATCTGCATCGCGGCGGCAAAGCCCGCGCCGTGCACATCACCGATCAGGAGCGGGATGTCGCGGTAAAAGCCGCCAGCACGCTGGGGCTCGAGGTGGCGGGCGTGGATATCCTGCGCGCAAATCGTGGACCGCTGGTTATGGAGGTGAACGCCTCGCCCGGACTGGAAGGAATTGAGGGCATTACCGGATTAGATATCGCCACCATGATGATCAAGTGGATTGAGCAGCACGCTTGCCCCGGCTATCGTCCTAAAACCGGCGGCTAACCCGCGCTTTTCAGCGGTTTTCGTGGCATCCAGATCGGTTTTTCCGTAAGCTAAGGCGCTCATTTCTTCACCCCACAGGATATTACGATGGATTCACTGGTCGTTCCGGACATTGACGTGCTGCGTCGCTGGCTGGATCAACAAAATATCACCTGGTTTGAATGCGATGCCTGTCAGGCACTGCATCTGCCGCATATGCAGAATTTTGACGGGGTGTTTGATGCAAAAATTGACCTGGTGGATAACGTTATTCTCTTCTCCGCGCTGGCAGAAGTAAAACCGACGGCGCTGATTCCGCTGGTGGGCGATTTATCGCAGATCAACGCCAGCTCGCTCACCATTAAAGCCTTTGTTGATATTCAGGACGACAATCTGCCGAAGCTGATTGTCTGCCAGTCGATCAGTACCAGCGCCGGATTAACCTTCGGTCAGTTCTCCCACTTTATGAAGCAGAGTGAAGAGGGCGTTTCTATGGTGATCATGGAAGCCTTTGCTAACCACTTGCTGGTGGTCGAAGAAGAAGAGGAGCGACAACCCAGCTCCAGCAGCCACGCGATGCTGCACTAAGTTCCCCGCCTCGCTAACTGCCGCTTTTTGCGGCAGTTTTCATTTTTGCCCCACCACTTTTTATTCTGCACTTTGCCCTTTATTGCCAGATATTAGTCGTGCTTTATGCCACTAACGCCAAACCCCATAGCAGAAACATGCATAACGTATCGCGAAAAGGCGTTTTTTAAGCTGGGATCTGGTGCAGGTGATGCGGGGGGGCTATTCTTGCGGGGCTGCTTGAGACGTGCAACCTCAGCGCAGGTATAGGTTTTTGCTATTAAACTCCCGCTGAATATTGATTCATTGTGTGCCTGTGATTTAACAGAAAACGCAACGTCCGGATCGCCGTGTATGCAGCGTTGTGATGACCCGCTCAGGAGGAAGTAAAACATGTTCAACCAACGTAAAAAATGGTTGTCAGGTGTGGTTGCTGGTGCATTGATGGCTGCGGCCGGCGGTGCGCAGGCCGAAGGTAGTACGGTTCATGTGTATAACTGGTCCGATTATATCGCGGCGGATACCGTGCCGAACTTCGAAAAGCAGACCGGCGATAAAGTGGTTTATGACGTCTTTGACTCCAACGAAGTGTTGGAAGGCAAACTGATGGCCGGTAGCACCGGTTATGACGTGGTGGTGCCGTCGTCGAGCTTCCTCGCGCGTCAGCTGCAATCGGGCGTGTTCCAGGAGCTGGATAAGAGCAAGCTGCCGAACTACAAAAATCTTGATCCCGATCTGATGGCGAAAGTGGCCCAGCACGATCCGGGTAACAAATACGCGATTCCTTATCTGTGGGGCACCACCGGCATCGGCTATAACGTCGATAAAGTGAAAGCCGCATTGGGCAAAGATGTGCCGCTGGATAGCTGGGATCTGGTGCTGAAACCAGAAAACCTGGAAAAACTGAAAGGTTGTGGCGTCTCCTTCCTTGATGCACCGGAAGAGATCTTCGCTACCGTGCTCAACTACCTGGGTAAAGATCCAAACAGCTCTGACGCGAAAGATTACTCTGGCGCGGCGACCGATTTGCTGCTGAAACTGCGTCCAAACATCCGTTACTTCCACTCGTCGCAGTACATCAACGACCTGGCGAACGGCAACATCTGCGTGGCGATTGGCTGGTCGGGCGATATTCTGCAGGCGAAAGATCGTGCGGATAAAGCCAACAACGGCGTGCATCTGGGCTACATCGTGCCGAAGCAGGGCGCATTGGCGTTCTTCGACATGTTTGCGATTCCTAAAGACGCGAAAAATGTGGAAGGGGCGTATCAATTCCTCAACTACATGATGGAACCCAAAGTCATCGCTGATGTTTCCAACAACATGAACTATGCCAACGGTAACAAAGCCTCGCTGCCGCTGATCAATGCGGACGTGCGCAACAATCCGGGCATCTTCCCAACGCCGGATGCCATGGCCAAACTGTTTGTGCTCAAGGTCCAGGATCCGAAACTGGATCGTGTGCGTACCCGTGCATGGACTAAAGTAAAAAGTGGTAAGTAATTCGTTCTGAACGATTATTGCCTGAAGACGACAGCAGAGGCGCAGTGATGGCCTCTGTTGTGCCATTTTTAGCGGCTGGCTGTGCCGCGCGATTTTAGCGCCGGAGAAATGTTAGTGAACGACGCGATTCCCCGCCCCCCAAATAAAACGGCTAAGGCGATGACGCCGCTGCTGGAAATTCGCAATCTGACCAAATCTTTTGACGGGCAGCACGCCGTGGATGATGTCAGTCTGACCATTTATAAAGGTGAGATTTTTGCGCTGCTGGGCGCATCCGGCTGTGGCAAATCGACCTTGCTGCGCATGCTGGCGGGATTCGAACCGCCAACCAGCGGCCAGATTGTGCTTGATGGCCAGGATCTCTCCCATGTTCCGCCGTATCAGCGCCCCATCAACATGATGTTCCAGTCCTACGCGCTGTTCCCGCACATGACGGTGGAGCAGAACATTGCCTTTGGCTTGAAGCAGGACAAACTGCCGAAGGGCGAAATCTCTAGCCGCGTCGAAGAGATGCTGTCGCTGGTGCACATGCAGGAGTTCGCAAAGCGCAAGCCGCATCAGCTCTCTGGCGGTCAGCGTCAGCGTGTGGCGCTGGCGCGTAGCCTGGCGAAACGTCCTAAGCTGCTGCTGCTCGACGAACCGATGGGCGCGCTGGATAAAAAACTGCGTGACCGCATGCAGCATGAAGTGGTCGATATTCTCGAGCGTGTCGGCGCTACCTGCGTGATGGTAACGCACGATCAGGAAGAAGCGATGACCATGGCGGGCCGTATCGCCATCATGAACCGTGGCAAATTCGTGCAGATTGGTGAGCCGGAAGAGATCTACGAGCATCCAACCAGCCGCTACAGCGCTGAGTTCATCGGTTCGGTGAATGTGTTTGAAGGCTTGCTGCGCGAACGCGGTGAGGACGCGCTGATCATTGATGCGCCGGGCTTAGTGCATCCGCTGAAAGTGCAGACCGATGTTTCCGTGGTGGATAACGTGCCGGTGCACGTGGCGCTCCGTCCGGAAAAAGTGATGTTGTGCGAAGAAGTCCCAGCCGATGGCTGCAACTTTGCCGTGGGTGAAGTGGTTCACATCGCCTATCTCGGCGACCTGTCGATTTATCACGTGCGTCTGCGCAGCGGCCAGATGATCAGCG
Organism: Pantoea trifolii; assembly: GCF_024506435.1. NCBI lineage: Bacteria > Pseudomonadati > Pseudomonadota > Gammaproteobacteria > Enterobacterales > Erwiniaceae > Pantoea > Pantoea trifolii. Next base: position 1,451,168 of record NZ_JANIET010000001.1, read on the forward strand.
CACAGTTGCAAAACGCCCATCGCTACCGCAAAGGCGCGCCAACGTGGGGCGATGAAGTGCGTCTCTGCTGGGACGCCGACAGCTGTGTGGTTCTGACGGTTTAAGGGGGCGATATGAGCCAGATTTCTCAACGCAGCAAGCCCGAAGTGGTGGGCACGCCGCTGCAGCGCTGGGCAACGCGCATTAAGATGCAGCATGGCCGTAAGCTGGTGATTGCCTTGCCGTATCTGTGGCTGATCCTGCTGTTCCTGCTGCCGTTCCTGATCGTACTGAAAATCAGTTTCGCCGATATTGCGCGCGCCATTCCGCCGTACACCGATTTGGTCACCTGGGCCGATGGCGAGCTCAATCTGGTGCTCAACCTCGGAAACTACTTCACACTGACCGACGATCCGCTGTATGCCGACGCGTATCTGACGTCGCTGAAAGTGGCGGGCATCTCCACCATTATCTGCCTGATGATCGGATATCCGCTGGCGTGGGCGGTGGCGCACAGCAAGCCGTCAATGCGCACTATTCTGCTGCTGCTGGTGATCCTGCCGTCGTGGACCTCGTTTCTGGTGCGCGTATACGCGTGGATGGGCCTGCTCAACAACAACGGCATTCTTAACCGCTTCCTGATGTGGCTCGGCGTGATCGATCACCCGCTGGTGATCCTCTATACCAACACGGCGGTGTATATCGGTATCGTTTACTGCTATCTGCCGTTTATGGTGCTGCCAATTTATACCGCGCTGACGCGTATTGATTATTCGCTGGTGGAAGCCTCGCTGGATCTCGGCGCTCGTCCGTTGAAAACCTTCTTCAGCGTGATTGTGCCGCTGACCAAAGGCGGAATTATTGCCGGCTCGATGCTGGTGTTTATCCCGGCGGTCGGCGAGTACGTGATCCCGGAACTGCTCGGCGGTCCGGACAGCATCATGATTGGTCGTATTTTGTGGCAGGAGTTCTTTAACAACCGTGATTGGCCGGTAGCGTCCGCGCTGGCGGTGATCATCCTGTTGATTCTGATATTGCCGATTATCTGGTTCCACAAGCACCAGAACCGTGACGTGGGAGAGAAAGAATGAGCCAGTTACCGACCATTCGCTCTCCGTGGCGCACCGTGATTCTGGTGCTGTGCTTTATGTTCCTGTACGCGCCGATGCTGCTGCTGGTGGTTTACTCCTTCAACAGTTCGCCGCTGGTCACGGTGTGGGAGAACTTCTCGTTCCACTGGTACAAGGTGCTGTTCCAGGATCAGGCGATGCTGGATGCGGTGGGTCTCAGCCTGACCATCGCCGCGCTCTCCGCCACCATGGCGGTGGTGCTTGGCACCATGGCGGCGGTGGTGATTGTGCGCTTTGGTCGCTTCCGTGGGCATAACGGTTTCGCCTTTATGCTGACGGCGCCGCTGGTAATGCCCGATGTGATCACCGGTTTATCGTTGCTGCTGCTGTTCGTGGCGATGGGTAATACCTTTGGCTGGCCGAGCGATCGCGGCATGCTGACCATCTGGCTGGCGCACGTGACCTTCTGTACCGCTTACGTGGCGGTGGTGATTAACTCGCGTCTGCGTGAGTTGGATCGCTCGATTGAAGAGGCGGCGATGGATCTCGGCGCAACGCCGGTGAAAGTATTCTTCGTGATCACCGTACCGATGATCGCGCCCGCTATCGTTACCGGCTGGCTGCTGGCGTTTACCTTGTCGCTGGATGATTTGGTGATAGCCAGCTTCGTGACCGGCCCAGGCGCGACCACCTTGCCGATGGCGATTTTCGCTACCGTGCGTCGTGGCGTGAATCCGGAGATCAACGCCTTAGCCTCGCTGATTCTGTTTGTCGTCGGTTTAGTCGGTTTTATCGCCTGGCGCTTTATGGCGCACGAAGAAAAGCAGCGTTTACGCGATATTCAGAAAGCAAAACGTGGCTGAACGCCGTAACATTAAGGTCGCCATTAATGGCGACCCTACGTCGTAGGGTGCGCATTTATGCGCACCTCAGTTACGGAGCAATACCATGTCGGAAACCCTGAAAAACGGTTCAATGATTAACGCTACGCCGGTGCCGGTGATGGTCGCAGGCTGCGCCATCATCATTACGCGCTGCCTCAGCGTGTTGCTGCTGGCCAACGAACTGGGTTACGACGAACTTGCCAATTTCGTGCATCGCAGCGCGCAAGCCTGGGATTCCACCCTGATCTTTATCGCCAGCCAGCTGATTTTCCTGTTTGAACTGCGCTGCGCCTTTACCCTGATGCGCGGCAATAATCGTGGGCGCTGGGGCTATGTCGCGACGCAAATCATTGTGCTGATCTACATGTTGATGGCATCGGTGGGCTGGATCTACCCGGAAATTTTCAGTATCCCTGGCGAAAGCAATGCGCAGATCATTCATCACACGCTGCTGCAAAAGCTGCCGGATGTGCTGGTGTTAGCGCTGCTGTTTGTGCCCGCCAGCAGTCGCGCTTTTTTCCGCCACCGGTGATACAATCGCCCCCCATTTTTTCTCCCGATTTTGAATACAGGCATTTGCATGCATTGCGCGCTTTATGATGCCGGTCGCTGTCGTTCGTGCCAGTGGCTGGAAAAACCCTATCCGCAACAGCTCAACGACAAGCAGTCGCTGCTGGAACAACTGCTGGCTGAGAGGCCGGTAGGCGAATGGCTGCCGCCGGTGCAATCCGCGCAGCAAGGGTTTCGTAATAAAGCCAAAATGGTGGTGAGCGGTAGCGTGGAGCGGCCGATTTTCGGCATGGTGGCGCGCGACGGTGAACCGGTCGATCTCTGCGCTTGTCCGCTCTATCCCGAGAGCTTCAGCGCGGTGTTCACACTACTCAAGCCCTTTATCGCCCGCGCGGGTTTAACGCCGTATAACGTGGCGCGCAAACGCGGTGAGCTGAAGTTCCTGTTGCTGACGGAGAGTACGCAGGGCGGCATGATGCTGCGTTTTGTGCTGCGTTCCACTAGCAAGCTGCAGCAGCTGCGCGATGCCTTGCCGTGGCTGCAACAGCAGCTGCCGCAGCTGAAGGTGATCTCCGCCAATATTCAGCCGGTGCATATGGCGATTCTTGAAGGCGATGAGGAGATTGCGCTGACGCCGGATCAGGCGCTGGCGGAGCGCTTTAATCAGGTGCCGCTCTATATTCGTCCGCAAAGCTTCTTCCAGACCAATCCACAGGTTGCCGCCGATCTCTACGCCACCGCGCGCGATTGGGTCGCGCAGTTGCCGGTTAGCAGCATGTGGGATCTGTTTTGTGGCGTTGGGGGATTTGGCCTGCACTGCGCCACGCCAGAGATGCAGCTGACCGGCATCGAAATCAATGCTGAAGCCATCGCCTGTGCGCAGCAGTCGGCGCAGCAGCTTGGATTAGAAAAAGTGAGTTTTGCCGCGCTGGATTCCACGCAGTTCGCCACGTCGCGGGAAGCGGTGCCGCAGCTGGTGCTGGTGAATCCGCCGCGTCGCGGTATCGGCGCGGAGTTGTGTGCTTATCTCAGTGAGATGGCACCCGATTACATTCTCTATTCCAGCTGCAATCCCACCAGCATGGCGCAGGATATTGCGCGTCTGGCGGAGTATGACGTGAGCCGCGTGCAGCTGTTCGACATGTTCCCGCATACCGCGCATTTTGAAGTGCTGTGTTTGTTAAGCAAGAAGGGCGGAACAGCGTAGCGTTCACCGGAACGGAGGACGTGCAGAACCTGTCTGGCGCCCGCCACGCTATCCCATAATGCTTATTCCGGGAACCACTTCTGATTGATTTGCTGCCAGGTGCCGTTGGCTTTAAGCGCGACTAACGCGCTGTTCAGCTCATTCAGCAGCGGTTCATTGCCTTTGCGTACCGCAATGCCTAAACCGGTGCCAAAGAAGTCGGTATCGGTGATGTGCTCGCCGACCGCACTAAGATCGTCATTGGCCTTCAGCCACTGATTCACCACCGCCGTATCACCAAACACGCCATTCAGCCGACCGTTTTTCAGATCGAGAATCGCGTTCTGATAGCTGTCATACGCCACCGCAATCACCTCCGGGTGTTTCTCCAGCAGGTATTTCTGATGCGTGGTGCCGTTCTCAACGCCAACACGTTTGCCTTTCAGCTGGCTGAAGTCGGTGAACTGGCCTTTATGCGCAATCACAATCGCCGAGTTAGCATAGTAAGGCTGGGTGAAATCGACCTGCTTGCTGCGATCGGCGGTGATATCCATGCCGGAAATGACCGCGTCGTAGCGACGGAATTTCAGCGACGGAATCAGGCTATCGAAGGCGTTGTTGGTGAAAGTGCAATCCGCTTTCATCTGCTGACACAGTGCTTTTGCCAAATCGATATCGAAGCCAACGATTTGGTTGTCGTGATCAAGGGATTCGAACGGGGGATAAGTTGCGGAAGAGGCGAAGCGGATTTTTTCAGCCGCATAAGCATTCATTGCCAGAGTTGCCAGCGCAGCAGCAACAATCCATTTTTTCATTATGTAACTCCTGTAAACCATGCCAGATACGGAACGGGTTACACGATGCCAGTTAATGAATTTATATGCAATATTTTTGCTTATTAATTTAAATGGAAACAGGCGCCGTTTCAGGCGCCTGTTGTGGTGACATTAGTTGCGGCGCTCAAATGCCAGCGCACGCTTCTCAACCAAGCGCATCATCAATGTTAGCAAGCCGTTAACCACCAAATAGATCAGGCCCGCGGCCGCGTACACCGAAATATCGTAAGTACGGCCATACAACAGCTGCCCGTGGCCCATCACTTCCATCAGCGTAATGGTGTAAGCCAGCGAGGTACTTTTGAATACCAGCACCACTTCATTGGAGTAGGACGATAGGGCGCGCTTGAAGGCGTACGGCAGCAGAATGCGCAGCGTATCTTTGCGGTTCATGCCGAGTGCCGCGCAGGATTGCCATTGACCAGATGGAATGGCACGCACCGCACCGTAAAACAGCTGGGTGGTGTAAGCCGCACTGTTGAGTGACAGCGCCAGCAGTGCGCACAGCCAAGGCTGCGACAGCAGATGCCACAGCCACGGAATGTTCTGGATGCTGGGGAACTGGCCGGGACCGTAATAGATCAGAAAGATCTGCACCAGCAGCGGCGTGCCGGTGAACAAAGTGATATAGCCTTTCACCAGCCAATTCAGCACCGGCACTTTGAGCGCCAGCACGATGGTGCAGAGTACCGAGAGCACCAAAGCCGCAAACAGCGAAGCCACGGTTAACGTCAGGCTGGTGTGTAACCCTTTCAGCAGCTCGGGTAAGTAATCCAGCATGCTTAAGCCCCTCGCTCAAAACGCGTGGTGCGCAATTCAATGCGGCGCAGCACGAACTGACTGAACAGCGTGATAATCAGATAGATCGCCGCCGCCACCAGATACCAGGTAAACGGCTCTTGCGTGCGGGTGGCAATGCTTTTGGTTTGCAGCATCAGGTCGTTGACACTGATCAGCGATACCAACGCGGTATCCTTCAGCAAAACCAGCCATTGATTGCCCAAACCTGGCAGCGCGTGACGCCACATCTGCGGCATGATCAGGCGCAGAAAAATCGCCGACTTTTTCATACCCAGCGCCTGGCCCGATTCCCATTGGCCGACCGGCACCGCTTTCAGCGCGCCGCGCAGGGTTTGTGACGCATAGGCGGAATAGAGCATCGCCAGCGCAATCACACCACACAGGAAAGGACTGACGTCGAAGTTTTCAATCTGCACCTGCACCGGAATGTTGAACAGGCCGAGATTGATGTGGAAGCCATCTGAGAGCGTCAGCAGCAGCTGAGAAGCGCCGAAATAGATAAACAGCACCACCAGAATTTCCGGCAGGCCGCGAATCAGCGTGACCAGCGCGGTACCGATCCACGCCAGCGGTTTCCAGCGTACCGATTCCCAACCAGCAAAAATCATCGCCAGCACAAGGCCGGAGATCAGTGCACAAACGGCAAGGCCGACGGTCATACCGGCGGCGCTTGCGAGTGGAATCATTTCATTCATCAGAAATTACTGCTGGAACCATTTGCTATAGATGGTTTTGTAGGTGCCGTCCGCTTTGATCTTCTCCAGCGCCGCATTGAACTTGCCCTGCAGCTCGCTGTTGCCCTGACGCACGGCAATCCCTAAACCGGTACCGAAGTAATCTTTGTCCGTCACTTTCTCACCCAGCGGCGCGAGGTTGGCGTTCTGCTTCAGCCACTCGTTCACTACGGCGGTGTCACCGAATACCGCGTCGATGCGGCCGTTTTTCAGATCCAGCACTGCGTTCTGGTAGCTGTCGTAAGGCACAACGGTGATGTCGCTGTGTTTGTCAGAGAGGTATTTCTGGTGCGTGGTGCCGTTCTGCACGCCAACACGCTTGCCTTTCAGCGCGGCCACGTCAGCCATTTTGCCTTTCTGCGCAATGAAAATGGCAGAGTTGTCGTAGTAGGGCTTGGAGAACAGCACTTGCTTCTCACGATCTGGCGTGATGTCCATGCCTGCCATCACCGCGTCAAAACGGCGGAACTTCAGGCTGGGGATAAGGCTGTCGAACGCCTGATTAGTGAAGGTGCAGGTCGCATCCATCTCTTTACACAGCGCGTTAGCCAGATCGACATCAAAGCCCTGAATTTTGTTATCAGAGTCGACGAATTCAAACGGAGGATAAGAAGCCTCGGTAGCAAAACGCAGTGTCTGTGCCGCTGAAGCGCTGAGGCTCAGGCCAGCAAGGAGGGCAGCAATTACAACTTTTTTCATTAGAAGCATCCTGACTTAATGCGAAAGATAATTAGCAAACGCGTCGGTTTGCGGCTGTGTAAAGTGGCTGGCATCGCCTTGCTCAACAATGTGACCGTTTTCCATATACACCACGCGGCTGGCGGTTTTACGCGCCACTTCCACTTCGTGCGTGACGATCACTTGTGTGATGTTGGTCTGTGCCAGCTCACGAATAATGCTGACGATCTGGGCGGTGATTTCAGGGTCGAGCGCGGCGGTCGGTTCATCAAACAGCAGCACCTGCGGCTCCATCATCAGTGCACGGGCAATCGCGACGCGCTGCTGCTGTCCACCGGAAAGATGCAGCGGAAAGCGATCGGCGTACGGCGTCAGGCGCAGACGATCCAGCAGCTTTTCAGCACGCGCACGTGCGGCGTCTTTGCTGAGACCGAGCACGCGGCACGGCGCTTCAATCAGGTTTTGCACCACGCTCAGGTGCGGCCACAGATTGTATTGCTGGAATACCATGCCCACGTTCTGCCGCAGCTCGCGAATCGCGCTGTCGGAAGGGGCTTTGGTGAAATCAAACTGGTTGCCGGCAATCTGCAGGCTGCCGGAACGCGGTTGCTCCAGCAAGTTGAGGACGCGCAGGAGCGAACTTTTACCCGCGCCACTCGGGCCGAGCAACACCAGCGTTTCACCCTGCGGACAAGCCAGGTTGATATCGAACAGTGCCTGATGGGCACCGTAAAAACAGTTTATGGCGTTTAGTTGAATACTCATGCGCTAAAAATGAATAGTAATTAGTGTCGCGGATTTTAACGTCACCAGAATAGTTATGCAATTGTGGTGGGTTAATATTTATTTAAGAGCAGTGAAACCTTCAAAGCGTAGCACAATATCGCGCAACTCAAGGTGGATGAGGGCTGGCGCGCGCTATTTAGTTCACAAAATATCAACAAAAAGCGCCGCAAGGATGCGGCGCGCTAATCAATGGTGTTAACTGCGGGAAAAGTGAACGGTTACTTTTTTGCTTCCAGCAGTTGCGTCAGTGAACCGCCGCCAGCGTGGGGCACCTGGCCGACATAACGCACATCATCAACCACCCAGCAAGTGCCTTCATGGATCATCAGCACTTCATCTTTCCAGGTTTTGTTATCGCGGCTCAGCTCAACGCGCAGCGGGATATTGCGCGCATCGCGATTAGGAATGGTGGATGCGCTGGCAACCTCCGCCGAAGTTGGGCCTTGCGCCAGGCTGGAGAAGAGATCGCCTTGGCTCCAGGCCGCCGGTTTCGGGTTTTGGCCGTTGGCGGTAAGCAATTTTTGATAGAGACGATCGCTCAGGTAAGGGCGATATTTCGCCAGCGTGTTGCTGTCTGGCAAACCTTGTGTCGGCTGGCTGACGCGTAAATCGTAGAACTGTTGCGCCACGCTATCCGGACCGCCTTCAACACAGGCCGCGGTGCGCGGACCATTATCCTTAATGACCGGCTCAACGGTGGTACACGCACTCAGCAGCAACGCTGCAGGAATAAGCAGCGCAAAGGCATTGTTTCTCATCTCGATTTCCTTATTGTTCACTGGCAAAGCGCCATTTTTAGCATAGAGTATAGCCTTGCTTTTAAGCGCTACGAGCTGATTCAGAAAAGGAGAACACCATGAAATTTTCTACAACGCCCACGCTGGAAGGACACAGCATCAGTGAATATTGCGGCGTGGTCGCCGGCGAAGCGATTCTCGGCGCCAATATTTTCCGCGATTTCTTCGCCGGCATCCGCGATATCGTCGGTGGCCGTTCTGGCGCCTACGAAAAAGAGTTACGTAAAGCGCGTCAAATCGCCTTCAGCGAGCTTGAGGAGCAGGCCAAAGCGCTCGGCGCCAACGCGGTGGTGGGCATTGATATCGACTATGAAACCGTGGGTAAAGAGGGCAGCATGTTGATGGTGAGCGTCACCGGCACCGCCGTGATCATTCGCTAATGCGCGTGGTGGTTCTGTTGGCGATGGCGCTGTTACTGAGCGCTTGTCAGTCATCAATTGAAGCGCGTCACGGTTATTGGGTCGATACCGCGCATCCGGCGCAGGGCGCGCGACCGCGCATTAAAGTGGTGGTGATTCACTACACCGCCGAGGATTTCTCCCGTTCGCTGGCAACGCTGACCGATAGGGACGTTAGCGCGCACTACCTGATTCCGCAGCATCCGCCGCAGAAAAACGACAAGGGCGTGGTGTGGCAATTGGTGCCGGAAAGCCAGCTCGCGTGGCATGCGGGCCCGAGTTTTTGGCGCGGCGCAACGCGCATCAATGACACTTCGATTGGCATTGAAATCGTCAACAGCGGTTATCGCCGCACTTTGACGGGTTTGCAGTGGCAGCCTTTTACGCCGCAGCAAATCAGCGCGCTGATGGCGCTGGTGGAGGACATCACCCAGCGCTACGGCATCGCGCCGGAAAATGTGGTCGGACACAGCGATATCGCGCCGCAGCGTAAGCAGGATCCCGGTCCGCTGTTTCCGTGGCAGCAACTGGCTGAGCAGGGTTTAGGCGCGTGGCCTGAGCAGGCAACGGTGCAGCGTTATCTTAACGGGCGCGCCGCGGATGAGGGCGTGGATCAGGCAGAATTGCTGGATGCGCTGCAGCGCTATGGCTACGACGTCGCGGCGGCAACCACGCCGCAGATGCAGCGCAAGCTGATTGCAGCGTTTCAGATGCATTTCCGCCCGCGTGATTATCGCGGCATCGCCGATGCGGAAACCCTCGCGATCGCGCGTGCGTTATTAGCGAAGTACGGTGCGGCGCAGTGATGCTTGTTATCAATAAAGCATCTTGCATTTGACCCCTTTTGAACAACACGCACTGAAGTTTCGACGCAGGCCGGGGGCGCTTTTGGGCTGGCTATACGCAGCGCTGAACGAAGCGAGGAAGCCAGGAGAGCCCGCAGGACGCGGGCGAAAGGCGAAGCCGGGACATGGAAGTCCCGTCTTCGCCGGTCCGTCAGGCAGACGAGCGTAGTGAAGGTACCGCACAAGCGGCGCGAGGACTGCCGGACCAAAAGTGACGTCGGCCAGCGCACTCATCGTTGGCTTGACGGACTAGCAGTGGTCGCCATAAATGGCGACCCTACAAAGTATGAATGCGCACCAGGATTTACTGCTGCAGGAACGCCTGCCAGTGCGCCACCAGCCGTTGCAGATCCTGACGGCTGACATCCAGATGCGTGACAATACGCGTCACGGGCCCGACGCTGATTAACACATCGCCCGACTGCATCCAGCTTTTCAGCGCTTCAACTTTCTCCGTTGGCACTTTCACAAACAGCATGTTGGTGTGCTGATTGATCACCTCAACGCCGATGGCACTGAGCTGCTCGCCTAACCACGCCGCGTTGTCATGATCGTCTTTGAGACGCGCGACATTGTGCTTTAATGCATACAGGCCCGCAGCGGCCAGAATGCCCGACTGACGCATTCCGCCGCCGGTCATTTTGCGCCAGCGCCGCGCTTGCTCAATGTACGCTTCATCGCCACACAGCAGCGAACCAATCGGCGTGCCGAGTCCTTTTGACAGGCAGATGGTTAAGGTGTCGCAGTATCGCGCAATCGCTTCCAACTCAACATTCTGTTCCACCACGGCGTTAAAAATACGCGCGCCATCAATGTGCAGCGCCAGCTTCCGCTCGCGGGTGAATGTCCACGCTTGCTCCAGATAGCTCAGCGGCAGCACTTTACCGTGATGGGTGTTTTCCAGGCTCAAGAGACGCGTGCGGGCGAAGTGGAAATCGTCGGGTTTGATGGCGGCGGCGACATCCGCCAGCGGCAGAGAGCCATCTGCGGCATGCAGAATCGGCTGCGGCTGAATGCTGCCGAGCACTGCCGCACCACCGGCTTCATATTTGTAATTGTGCGCCTGCTGACCCACGATATATTCATCACCGCGCTGGCAATGGCACAGCAGCGCTACCAGATTAGCTTGCGTGCCGGTGGGGAAGAACAGGGCGGCGGCTTTGCCGCTCAAGCGTGCGGCTTCGACTTCCAGTGCGTATACGGTGGGGTCATCGCGGTAGACATCATCGCCGGTTTCGGCTGCCATCATGGCATCGAGCATGGCAGCACTCGGGCGGGTTACGGTATCACTGCGTAAATCGATCACGTCGCTCTCCTGAAATAAAAAAGCGGGCAGAGCGCCCGCGTTATCATCATGTTTGGCCTGAATTGTTTTACCTCAGCCAGTTGGTTTTCGCCAGCTCCACTATCTCATCACCACGTCCATTCAGAATGGCGCGCATCATATAGAGGCTAAAACCTTTGGCCTGCTCGGCTTTGATCTGCGGCGGCATCGACAACTCTTCCTTGGCGGTAATCACGTCAAGCAGCACCGGACCATCATGCGCAAAGGCTTCCTGCAGCGCGCCGTTAAGATCGGAGGCTTTCTCGACGCGAATGCCTTTGATACCGCAGGCGGCTGCGATGGCGGCGAAATCAGGGTTTTCGAGATCGGTGCCATCGGTTAGATAGCCGCCAGCTTTCATCTCCATCGCCACAAAGCCCAGCACGCTGTTATTGAAGATCACCAGTTTCACCGGCAGTTTCAGCTGCGCCACCGAAATGAAATCGCCCATCAACATGCTAAAGCCGCCGTCGCCACACAGCGCAACCACCTGACGCTGTTTGTCCAGCGACTGCGCGCCTAACGCCTGCGGCATGGCGTTGGCCATCGACCCGTGATTGAACGAGCCGATTAACCGGCGTTTACCGTTCATCTTCAGATAGCGCGCCGCCCACACGGTTGGTGTGCCGACGTCGCAGGTAAAGATGGCGTCGTCATCGGCATATTCACTGATTTGCTGGGCCAGATATTGCGGGTGAATTGCCAGCTTATCGTTGGCGGTGGCCAACTCATCCAGCCCTTTACGCGCATCGACATAATGCGCCAGCGCTTTATCCAGATGCTGACGATCGGTTTTACTGCTGAGCTGCGGTTGTAACGCATGCAAGGTGGTTTTGATGTCACCGACCAGCGCCATATTGACATGGCTGTGCGATCCGAGGCTGCCGGGATTGATGTCGATCTGGATGATTTTGGCATCGGCCGGATAGAAGGCGCGGTAGGGGAATTGCGTCCCCAGCAGCACTAAGGTATCGGCATTCATCATGGCGTGGAAACCGGAGGAGAAGCCAATCAATCCGGTCATGCCGACATCATAAGGGTTGTCGTATTCGATGTGCTCTTTACCGCGCATCGCATGCACGATTGGTGCTTTCAGCGTTTCTGCCAGCTTCACCACTTCGTCGTGTGCGCCAGCACAACCGCTGCCGCACAGCAGAGTGATATTTTCCGCTGCGTTCAGCGTTTCGGCTAAGGCGGATACTTCGCGGGCGTTAGGCACCACGTGTGGCAACTGCGGTGGATACCATTCGCTGCGTGCGCTTTCCGGCGCCGGCTGCAACGCCACGTCGCCGGGGATCACAATTACCGACACGCCACGATTAAGAATCGCTTTACGCATCGCAATGCCCAGCACCTGCGGCAACTGCTCCGGATTGGAAACCAGCTCGCAATAGTGGCTACATTCGCGGAATAATTCTTGCGGGTGGGTTTCCTGAAAATAGCCGCTACCAATTTCGCTGGAAGGAATGTGGGCGGCGATGGCCAAAACCGGAACGTGATTGCGGTGGCAATCAAACAAACCGTTGATGAGATGCAGGTTGCCCGGTCCACAGGAACCGGCGCATACCGCCAGTTCGCCGCTGATTTGTGCTTCAGCGCCGGCCGCGAAGGCCGCCACTTCTTCATGGCGCGTCGGCATCCATTCGATGGTGCCCATGCGATTCAGGCTGTCGCTCAGCCCGTTGAGAGAGTCACCGGTGACGCCCCAAATGCGTTTCACGCCGGCGTTTTCCAAAGTTTTTGCCAGCATTGCCGCCACAGTTTGCTTCATCGTTATGCTCCTTTCTGGTGTTGAGCCATCCATGCCGATGGCGAAAACGTGTCAGTCAGAAAGCGTAGACGATGAAGCTGGCGTGCAGGCGTGAAAAAATGCGTTATGCCGAGAACAGGGCGATCAGGATCGGTGCCAGCAAACTCATAATAAAACCGTGCACAATCGCAGCGGGCACGATCTCCATGCCGCCGGTGCGTTGCAGAATCGGCAGGGTGAAATCCATTGAAGTCGCGCCACTCAAGCCCAGCGTCATGCTGCGTTGACGCGTTATCAGCAGCGGAATCAGCATAATGGTGATCAGCTCTCGCAGCAGATCGTTGAAGAAGGCGGCGCTGCCTATCACCGGGCCGAACGATTCGCTCATCAAAATGCCGGAAAGCGAATACCAGCCGAAGCCGCTGGCTAACGCCAGGCCAGTTTTAAGCGGCAGATCTAACAGCAGCGCGGCAATCACGCCGCCCACCAGCGCACTGCACAGCGATACCAGCGCCACCAGCATGCCACGCCGGTTGATGGTGATTTGACGCAGCGTCATGCCGCTGCTGCGCAGCTGAATACCGACCAGCAATAGCATCAGCATCAACGCGTATTCACTGATGGTCGAGGCGTGACGCAGCGGCGCCCACTGACTCAAACCAAGCAGAAAGCCCGCCAGCACCGAACCGCACAGCTTAAGCGATTCCAGCGCCATATGCAGCCTTGACGGCAGCGCTTGAGGTTTGTGCTGATGACGCCACGGCCAGCGCCGCTCCAGCAGCCACAGCGCCAGCAGCGAGCAGGCAAGAATACTCAGCATACTTACCAGCGCGATGTGGAAAATGGCCAGCAGATTGCTGCTCAGGTTATCGAGAAACGCCAGGCTGGTGCCCATAAAGAACAGAATGATGTAGACCAGCGCGCTCAACGTGCGGCCAACCGCGTGTAAAAGTGTGGTGTGCCGCAGCGGCAGCAGATAGCCGAAAATCAGCGGCAAAAGGATGATAATCAATCCGTACATATGAGGTTTCTATCCATGATTGGCGGGCTGCCACGCTAGCGAAAAACGGTTGAAGTGTAAACCTTTTCCCCCGGCGCTGACTTGACCAACGCAGCGTGGCGGACCATGCTCAGGCAAAGCATCGGATGGAATGTATGATGATTCTGGAACATATCGATATTCACGGTTTTCGCGGTATTAACCGGCTGTCATTGCCGTTGACCAACACAAATTTGCTGATTGGGGAAAACGCCTGGGGTAAATCGAGCCTACTCGATGCCTTAACGCTGTTGCTGGCACCCGCCGCCGAACCCTATCAATTCACTGAACACGACTTCCACTTTCCTCCCGGAGATATTGATGCCCGCATGCGTCAGTTGCAGCTGGTATTTCGTTTTCGCGCCCAAAGCAATGATGAAAGCGCGTTGTTTCAGCCCTTCTGGCAGCACGATGAGCACGGCCGCTATATTCGTTTTAGCACCCGCGCTAAACGTCAGGATCAGGGTGTAAAAACCACCTGGCGTTTCATCGATCAACATAACGATGTGTTGCCGCTGGCGGGCACCGACGCGGCGCTGGCACATCTGCGCGCTTTTTATCCGGTATTGCGTTTACGCGATGCGCGTTTTGGCCGTCGTAACCGCCATGCTGACAGCGATGTGGAACGCCGCGCGACGACGCTGACGGCACTGGCACAGGAAGTGGAAAATCTGACGCGTGATTTGGTGGTGCGGCCACAAATGCTAAGCGACGATCTGTTGCGTCAGGGGTTGCACACCATGCAGCAGCTGCTGGAACACTATTTTCTGGTGCAGCAGTCAGGCAGTAGCGCGCCGCGCGTGGCACCGGAAGTTCGTGATGGCAGCGAAGGTTGGCGATCGCTGGATAAACTAAACCACCTGATTGCCGGTACGGAATCGCGCAGTCGTCAGGTGATTTTGCTGCGTATGTTCTCGCTGTTGATTCAGGCGCACGGCAACGAACCGCTGCCAGCAGGCGCGCATCCGCTGCTGCTGGTGGAAGATCCGGAGACGCGGCTGCATCCCATTATGCTGTCGGTGGCGTGGAATTTACTGGAGCTGATGCCGCTGCAAAAAATCGCCACCACCAACTCGGGCGAACTGTTATCGCAGGTGCCGCTGGAGAATATCTGTCGGCTGGTGCGCGAACCCGCGCGCGTGGCGGCATGGCGTATTGGGCCCGAAGGTTTAAGTGCTGAAGAGAGCCGCCGTATCGGTTTCCATATCCGCGTGAATCGTCCTTCGGCGCTGTTTGCCCGCTGCTGGCTGCTGGTGGAAGGCGAAACCGAAGTGTGGATTATTAATGAGCTGGCGCGGCAGCGTGGCTATCACTTCGCCGCAGAAGGGGTGAAAGTGATTGAGTTTGCGCAATCGGGTTTGAAACCGCTGCTGAAGTTTGCCCAACGCATGGGCATCGCCTGGCATGTGCTGACCGATGGCGACCAGGCGGGCAGCAAATATGCGGCTACCGCCCGCAGTCAGCTGCCATCAGCGGCGCGGGAAAGCGATCATCTCACGCAATTTCCGGCACCGGATATCGAACATTTTCTCTACAAGCAGGGTTTCAGCGATGTTTATCACCAGACGGCGCACCTGCCGTTAAACGCGCCGATGAATACGCGGCGTATTATTAGTAAAGCCATTCAGCACAGCTCGAAACCTGAGCTGGCGATTGCCGTCGCGATGGTTTCGGCTGAACGCGGGCCACAGGCGATTCCGCCGTTGCTGGATCAGCTGTTTGCGCACGTGATGTGGTTGGCGCGCGGTCGGGCGGATTGAGGAAAGGGTAAGATGCGCCAAATAAAAATGCCAGCGTCTGCGGCTGGCATTTTTTTTCGGGAGTGGTCAGAATATGTGAAACAGCATGCGCGTTAAGCGACCGCGGCTTGCGTGGCTTCACAGGGCACGATCAGGCTGGCATGATTGCCTTTTGGTCCTTCATGGACATCAAACTGAACCTGCTGGCCAGCTTTCAGCGTTCTGTATCCCTCCATCTGAATCGTGGAGTAGTGTGCGAAGATATCGTCGCCGCCGCTAATCGGACAGATAAACCCGAAGCCTTTGGCGTTGTTGAACCATTTTACTGTACCCGTCTCCATGCTTTTACTTCCCTCGCAAGACATTTTGATAAGTAGGTGAGGTCATTGAAGCTGTGAGTCGAGTTTGTTTAAAACTCAATCAGCTTGTGTTAGTAGAATGTAGAGAAACGGACCTTATCGTCAAGCAAACGGCCCTGGCGGACGCGGATAAATTCATCAAAATTTGAGGCAGTTAACGCTATTGCAAATTTTGTGATACAGGTCGCGCATGTGCTTTTAGGGCCAGTTTTTATCAACTGAAAACCGGCTTGACAGGCATGTTAAACTCTAGGATTGGGCGCAGAGATTTGCACAACCGTAACGCAGAATTTCGACGGAACATTATGGCAAACACAAACGACTGGCTTAATTTTGAACATCTAGCCGAAGATAAAGTACGCGAAGGGTTAAAGCCGCCTTCAATGTATAAAGTCATTCTCAATAATGACGATTATACACCTATGGAATTTGTTATTGACGTTCTGCAAAAGTTCTTTTCTTATGATATTGAACGTGCAACGCAGCTGATGTTGAAAGTTCACTACCATGGAAAAGCAATCTGTGGTGTATTCACTGCAGAAGTGGCGGAGACCAAAGTAGCCCAGGTGAACAATTACGCACGAGATAATGAACATCCGTTGCTGTGTACGCTAGAAAAAGCCTGAAGCCATCTCCATATAGGAGATAGGTTGTCAGAGCGATAATTGGGGGAGGTGCCAAATGCTCAATCAAGAACTGGAACTCAGTTTAAATATGGCTTTCGCCAGAGCGCGCGAGCACCGTCATGAGTTTATGACCGTCGAGCATCTGTTGCTGGCATTGCTCAGTAACCCGTCGGCCAGAGAGGCACTGGAAGCCTGCTCGGTGGATATCGTGGCTCTGCGTCAGGAACTCGAAGCCTTCATCGAACAAACCACGCCGGTGCTGCCTGCCAGTGAAGAGGAGCGCGATACCCAACCTACGCTCAGCTTCCAGCGCGTGTTGCAGCGTGCGGTATTCCATGTCCAGTCTTCCGGTCGCAGCGAAGTCGCAGGTGCGAACGTGCTGGTCGCGATTTTTAGCGAGCAGGAGTCGCAAGCGGCTTATCTGCTGCGCAAACACGAAGTGAGCCGCCTCGATGTGGTGAACTTCATCTCCCATGGTACGCGTAAAGACGAACCCGGCCAGCCGCAGAACAATGCGGAGAATCCGGTTAACGAAGAGCAAGCAGGCGGGGAGGATCGTATGGAAAACTTCACCACCAATCTTAATCAGCTTGCTCGTGTCGGCGGAATCGATCCGCTGATCGGCCGCGATAAAGAGCTGGAACGTACTGTTCAGGTATTATGCCGTCGTCGTAAGAACAACCCGCTGCTAGTGGGCGAATCGGGCGTGGGTAAAACCGCGATTGCTGAAGGACTTGCCTGGCGCATTGTGCAGGGCGACGTACCGGAAGTGATGAAAGAGTGCACCATCTATTCACTCGACATCGGTTCGCTGCTGGCGGGTACCAAATACCGTGGTGATTTTGAAAAACGTTTCAAAGCGCTGCTAAAACAGCTGGAACAGGACAGTAACAGCATCCTGTTTATTGATGAAATTCATACCATTATCGGTGCCGGTGCGGCATCGGGTGGCCAGGTCGATGCGGCAAACTTGATCAAACCGTTGCTCTCCAGCGGTAAAATCCGCGTGATGGGTTCAACCACGTATCAGGAGTTCAGCAATATCTTTGAGAAGGATCGTGCGCTGGCGCGTCGTTTCCAGAAGATCGATATTACCGAGCCTTCTGTGGAAGAGACCGTGCAGATTCTTAACGGGCTGAAGCCGAAGTACGAAGCGCACCATGATGTGCGTTATACCGCGAAAGCGGTACGTGCGGCGGTGGAGCTGGCGGTGAAATATATCAACGATCGCCATCTGCCGGATAAAGCCATTGACGTGATCGACGAAGCCGGTGCGCGTGCGCGTCTGGTGCCGGTCAGTAAGCGTAAGAAAACCGTCAACGTTTCGGATATCGAAACGGTGGTGGCGCGCATTGCGCGTATTCCTGAGCAGAGCGTGTCAGCAACCGATCGCGATACGCTGAAAAATCTCGGCGATCGTCTGAAGATGCTGGTGTTTGGTCAGGATAATGCGATTGAAGCACTGACTGAAGCGATCAAGATGAGTCGTGCAGGTTTGGGTCAGGATCGTAAACCGGTTGGTTCCTTCCTGTTTGCGGGCCCAACCGGTGTTGGTAAAACAGAAGTTACTGTCCAGTTAGCGAAAGCGCTGGGTATCGAGCTGCTGCGTTTCGATATGTCTGAGTATATGGAACGTCACACCGTCAGCCGTTTGATTGGTGCGCCTCCGGGTTACGTTGGTTTTGATCAGGGCGGTTTGCTGACCGATGCGGTCATTAAACATCCGCACGCTGTGGTGCTGTTGGATGAAATCGAGAAAGCGCACCCGGATGTCTTCAACCTGCTGCTGCAGGTGATGGACAACGGTATGTTGACCGATAACAACGGCCGCAAAGCAGACTTCCGTAACGTGGTGCTGGTGATGACCACCAACGCCGGTGTGCGTGAGACTGAACGTAAGTCGATTGGCCTTATTCATCAGGACAACAGTACCGACGCGATGGAAGAGATCAAAAAGATCTTTACGCCAGAGTTCCGTAACCGACTCGACAACATTATCTGGTTCCGTCACCTGTCTCAGGAAGTGATTCATCAGGTCGTGGATAAGTTTATCGTCGAGTTGCAGGCTCAGCTGGATGCGAAGGGCGTATCACTGGAAGTTAGCGATGACGCGCGCGATTGGCTGGCTGATAAAGGTTACGACAAAGCGATGGGTGCACGTCCGATGGCACGTGCCGTACAGGAAAACCTGAAGAAACCGTTGGCGAATGAACTGCTGTTTGGTTCACTGGTTGATGGTGGATCGGTATCAGTAGCGCTGGATAAAGATAAAAACCAGCTTACTTACCACTTCCTGAGTGCGGAGAAACGTAAAACCGAAGGTACTGTGCACTAAGCGAAATGCAGATATGAAAAAGGCCGGATGCGAATCCGGCCTTTTTTCGCGCTATGTAAATATAACCATCGCGAGATGTGAATATTTACTTAGCGACTACGGAAGACAATGCGGCCTTTGCTCAGGTCGTACGGGGTCAACTCGACAGTCACTTTGTCGCCCGTCAGGATGCGGATGTAGTTTTTGCGCATTTTACCGGAGATATGAGCGGTAACCACGTGCCCGTTTTCAAGCTCTACGCGGAACATGGTGTTCGGTAACGTATCCAGTACGGTACCTTGCATTTCAATATTGTCTTCTTTGGCCATCGAATCCTCTGGGTGTACTACCAAACTGTTGAACCGGCAAGATAATGCCGAATTCCATGATTTATGTAAAGAACCGTTGATGATTTTGCCAACGCTTCGCCGTGCGTCGCGCCGTTGCGCGTGCAGTACGGATAAATTAGGGTGTTTTTTGACGTCTGCGGGGGATTAGCGGGCTAAGAATCTGTAGCAATCGGCATCAGTTGCACAATCAAAACAGCTTCGGGAAATGTGTGAGATTCCCAACCTGGCAATTCCGGCTCGCCACAGCGAAGCGCGGACGACATACCAAACTCGCTTATTGTATCACTTTTGTCGGGAATTGTGTGCAAAACATCGGTGACCGATGTCAAAAAAGGGTTTGTGTTTGCCAGCAACTCTCGGAAACCGGTTGCCACGCCAGTGTTTGCACGTACTGTAGATAATCGACGCGAGGAATTTCAACCGCACCAAGGGAAGCGGTATGCGGGTTCAGCACCTGACAATCAATCAGCCGGCCCTGATGCGCGAGAAAATGTTGCGCAAAAACCCAGAGCGCGGTTTTCGAGGCATTTTCCTGACGGCTAAACATCGATTCACCGCAAAAAATTTGCCCCAGCGCCAAACCATACATCCCGCCGACCAGTTGCTGATCGCACCAGACTTCGATCGAATGGGCATGACCCAATTCATACAATCGCAACCACGCCCGTTTCACTTCAAACGTAATCCACGTGCCTTCCTGTCGACCACTGGCACAGCCTTCCAGCACCTGCGGAAACGCATGATTCATGGTGACGCGATACGGTGAGCGCTTATGGAAGCGCGCCATACTGCGGCTGAGATGGAAGGATTCTGGCAGCATTACCGCGCGGGGATCCGGCGACCACCAAAGAATCGGATCGCCCGGAGAAAACCACGGGAAAATGCCACGCTGATAAGCATTCATCAGGCGAGCAGGGGAGAGATCGCCGCCCATCGCCAATAATCCATTGGGCTCGCGCAGCGCCATTTCCGGTGGTGGGAAATTTAATGAATCTCGTGAAAGCTGTATCAGTCTCATTGCGTCAATCACACTCAGGGCTGTTGGCTAAGACTATAGCGTAAAGCGCTGATGGAAACGCCAGTAGCGGCCTGCTTTTGAGATTAATTCGGCGTGCGAACCGGATTCAATAATCTGTCCTTGATCCATAACGCAAATACGGTCCATGGCATCTAAACCGCTTAAGCGATGCGTCACCATAATTAGCGTTTTACCACGGGTGACGTGCTGCAATAGCGTCAGAATCTGCTGCTCGGTGCTGGCATCAAGACCTTCAGTGGGTTCATCCAGCAGCCACAAATCGCCATCGTGCAGCAGAGCGCGCGCAATTGCCAGGCGACGCAGTTCACCGCCAGATAACGGTCGACCGCCATCGCCCATCCATGCGTTCAATCCTTCGTTGTGTTCGGCCAGATGAGCCAGACCGACCTTGTTTAATGCATCAACCAGTTGCTCATCGCTGGCATCCGGTTTTGCCAGCAACAAATTGTCGCGTAGCGTTTGGCTAAACAGATGCACGCGCTGTGTTACCACGCTAATACGGCTGCGCAGCGAAGCTTCGTCCCATAAAGCGATATCGCTGTCGTTCAGGCTAATCGAACCTTGTTGCGCTTCCCAACCTCGGGTAATCAGCGCCAGCAGGCTGGATTTGCCGCAGCCGGTTGGACCGAGCAGCGCCAGATGTTCGCCTGCATTTAGCGATAGAGAGAAATGCTGCAACACCGGTTCAGGACGCTGCGGATAGCTGAAACTGATGTTTTCCATTTTCAGGTTAATACCTGAAGCACTACTGATTTTAGCGTGAGGAAAATGTATCGCAGCGGGCTGTTCAATGATTTCCTGTACCCGCTTAGCGGCGCTGGTCACATGCGACAGTGGCAGAAACGCACCGGCAACCGGGGTCAGCGCTTCAAATGCCGCCAGTCCGCAAAACACAAACAGCGCGATAAATGCGCCTGGTGTACTGTTTCCCCCCACGCCATTGGCGGAAATCCATAACAACAGCGTCACCGTCGTGCCGCTGATGACCAGTAGCAGGCTTTGCGCCAGCGCCTGCAGGCGATGTTGCCTGCGTTGCGCCTGTTGCCAGTTAAGTTCTTCTTTATCAAGCTGGGCGCGCCACAGATCTGCAGCGCCATAAATTTTCAGCTCAGACAGGCCGGTAATCCAGTGCGTCAACTGCATGCGCCAGCTGGCCTGATGCTGGGCAATCTGGTGTCCGGCTGAAGTGCCAAGCCGCCAGAACAGCGGCGGCATGAGCAACAGCGTCAGTAGCATAATGCCGCCGAGCAGCAAAGCTAAGGGTACATCCAGTAGCGCCAAACCGCAGGTGACCACCACAATCACTACGGCTGCGCCAATTAACGGCGAGAGCACACGCAGGTAGAGATGATCGAGTGTATCGACGTCGCTGACAAAGCGGTTGAGTAATTCACCCTGACGAAAACGAGCCAGCTGTTCTGGCGCGAGGGTGATAAGTTTGCCAAAGGTAAACACGCGCAAATGTTGTAGCACGCGGAAGGTGGCATCGTGGCTCACCAGACGCTCAAAATAACGCGCGGCCGTGCGGGTGATCGCTGCGCCGCGCACGCCGGCAGCGGGCAGCATGTAGTTGAACGTGTAAAGTCCTGTTACGCCCGCCAGCGAAGAGGCGGCGAGAAACCAGCCGGATAAGGTCAGCAGTCCAATACTGGCAAGCAAGGTGACGATGGCAAGAACAACGCCAAGCCCTAAACGCCATGGATGACGGCTAAAAAGACGCAGGAAAGGCAATAAATTGTTCATTACACGATCTCCTTTTGACGATGCTGCGCCATTTCCCGCAGTGGTCCATCTTGTTCAATCAGCTCCTGCCAATGGCCTTGTTGCACCAGTTGCCCCGCCTGCATCACCCACACTTCATCCCAACTCGCGAGCTCGTTAAGTTGGTGCGTGATCATCAGCGTGGTTTGCTGAGTGGCTGCTTGTTGCAAGGCATTGATGACATGCTGCTCGCTCTGACTATCCAGTCCGGAACCGGGCTCATCAAGCAGCAGCAGTTGTGCGGGTTTAAGCAAGGCACGCGCTACGGCGATACGCTGCGCCTGCCCAACGGAAAGGCCCACGCCACCATCGCCTAAAACGGTTTCTAATCCTTGTGGCAGACGATCTAAAAACTCATCAACGCCCGCGCGTTGTAGAACCGACATGAGCGTAGCGTCATCAATGCGGCTATTGAGCAGCAGATTTTCACGCAGCGTTTGCGCGGGTAAATGGGGATTTTGGCCAACCCAGGCGATATGTTTTTGCCAGCTATCACGGCTAATATCGCGGAGCTCCTGTCCATTGATCTGCAGCGAACCATGATAAGGCAGGAAACCCAGTAAGACGTTCATTAGCGCGGTTTTCCCTGCGCCGCTTTGTCCTACCAACGCCACGCGTTTACCGGCGTCGAGAGTAAAATTTAGTGATTGAGACAGCGCTTCACCGCTGGCGGTCATTACCACCAAATCCTGAGCATGAAGATGAAGCGGTGCCGTGAGGGAAAGCTCGCGAGAAGCGTGTTCTATGGTTGGGTCGGGACTTTCACGGAGAAACTGTTCCAGCGCATCAGCTCCGCCAATCGCTTGCGCTTTGGCGTGATAAAAAGTGCCTAAATCGCGTAACGGCTGGAAAAATTCAGGTGCCAGAATTAATGCCAGGAAACCGGCAAACAGGGTTACGCCGGTGCTGTAATGACCAAAATTCAGTTCGCCAAGGTAAGAGAAACCGAAATAGACCGCGACGACAGCAATCGCCAGTGAGGCAAAAAACTCCAGCACGGCGGAAGAGAGAAACGCCAGGCGCAACACTTCCATGGTGCGTTGACGGAAATCGGTGGTGCTGGCGGCAATTGCCTCTTGCTCTGCCGCGCCGCGATAGAACAGGCGCAACGTTTCACGTCCACGCAGACGATCGTAAAAATCACCGCTCAGCCTTGCGAGAGCAACAAAGTTGCGGCGGTTGGCATCCGCCGCGCCCATACCAACCATCGCCATAAACAGAGGAATCAGTGGCGCGGTCACCAGCAGAATCAATCCTGCCGCCCAGTTAATCGGGAAAATGGCGATCAAAATAGCTAACGGAATGAAGACAGCTAGCGACATTTGTGGCAAATAGCGCGCGTAGTATTCCTGCATCTCTTCGATTTGTTCGAGCAGCAGCGTAGCCCAACTGCCTGCGGGTTTACCCTGAATCCAGGCGGGACCGAGCACATTGAGGCGATCCAGAACCTGCTGACGCAGCGTACGGCGAATGGCGACGCCAGCGCGATGTCCTGCCATTTCGCGGGCGTAATGCAATCCAGCACGTAAGACAAAGCACAGCAGCAGCAACAGAAAATCGGTGAGCAGTGAGGCGCGAGGTTGTTGCGCGACCACCAGATTTTGCAGCAGTGAAGCCAGTAACCAGGCTTGGGCGATAATGACCAGTGCGCCAGCAAAACCCAACAGCGAAGCCACACGCAAGTTGCGCGCACCGTGATGACGTTGCTGACGGAGCCAGCGAAGAAGTTCTTGTTGCCGTGATTTGTTCATGCGATGCCGTTTGGTAACTCAAAAGAGATGTGAATCCCGGATGAAAACCCAGCAATGTCGGGCGCGTGAACTGTAGCACGCAGGTAACAAAAAAGGCGACCAAAACTGGCCGCCTTTAGGCGATTATGATCAGGTTATTAACAACTTACTTATCGTTTTTAACCAGTCCATCAAGGAAGCGTTCCGCATCCAGCGCAGCCATACAGCCGGTACCGGCAGAGGTAATGGCCTGGCGATAAATATGATCCATCACATCGCCGGCAGCGAACACGCCTGGGATGCTGGTTTGAGTGGCGTTACCATGCAAACCAGACTGCACTTTGATGTAGCCATTTTCTAAATCCAGCTGACCATCAAAGATTGCGGTATTTGGACTATGGCCGATAGCAACAAACAGACCAGCGACATCGATTGATTCCGCCGCTTCACCTTTGGTAGAAAGCAGTTTCAAGCCTGTCACGCCCATTTGATCGCCGACCACTTCGTTCAGCGTGCGATCGGTGTGCAGCACGATGTTGCCATTACGCACTTTTTCCATCAGACGGTCGATGAGGATTTTCTCCGCGCGGAAGCTGTCGCGACGGTGAATCAGATGCACTTCAGCGGCAATGTTAGCCAGGTAAAGTGCCTCCTCAACGGCAGTGTTGCCTCCACCAATCACGGCAACTTTCTGGTTGCGGTAGAAGAAACCATCACAGGTCGCGCAAGCAGATACGCCTTTGCCTTTGAACGCTTCTTCTGATGGCAGACCGAGATAACGCGCTGAGGCGCCAGTTGCGATGATCAAGGCATCTGCAGTGTATTCACCGCTGTCGCCGACCAGACGGAACGGACGGTTCTGCAAATCGACGGTATGAATGTGGTCAAAAATGATCTCGGTGTTGAATTTCTCAGCATGCTCTTGCATGCGTTCCATCAACGCTGGACCGGTCAGATCGTTTGCATCGCCTGGCCAGTTCTCCACCTCGGTGGTGGTGGTGAGCTGACCCCCTTTTTCCAGCCCGGTGATTAATACCGGATTCAGGTTAGCGCGCGCTGCATATACCGCAGCAGTGTAACCGGCAGGGCCGGAGCCCAGAATGAGCAGCTTACTGTGTTTGGCCGTACTCATGCGTTCCTCAATTTTTCTGACAACATAGTTTTTGATTGTAGGGAAATTAACGTCGCAAAAAAAGGCTTCAGCAATTTTGTTAACAATCACTGCGAGCGGCGTAGACGATGAGTGTAAATTTTGCACGCGCGTTGCGCCAAAAGGGGGCAATGCTCGGCAATTAGTGGTGCAGCAGCATAAAAATTCTCATTTAAAAACAGCAACCCAGAACTCTATCTGGCATCTTGTACTGAATTTGGATGTTTTACTTTGACAATCGCCTGCGCTTTTGCGAAAACATTGGGAGAAGCAGAGAATATTTAGCGATTCAAAACAGAATTTCATTTCTGTTTTGGCCTTTTTAGCCGAATAAACTCAGCCTGACATTGGTAGTGACGCATGATGTGGACAGACAACATGCGTCATACGGATGGACGCGTTACTGCACAGGCTTATGGTCTTCACTTCAGTAAGGCCCTGAACAATGAGCGTTTTCAGGGTGTGGCAGGTAAAGGGAAGGAATTAAGAGAGACAATAATAATGGTAGACAATAAGAAACGCCCCGGAAAAGATTTAGATCGTATCGACAGAAATATTCTGAATGAACTGCAGAAAGACGGTCGAATTTCCAATGTCGAGCTTTCCAAACGTGTTGGATTATCGCCAACGCCTTGTCTTGAGCGCGTACGCCGCCTCGAACGTCAAGGCTTCATTCTGGGCTACACCGCGCAGCTCAATCCCCATTATCTGGATGCTTCATTGCTGGTTTTCGTTGAGATTACTCTGAATCGTGGTGCACCAGATGTGTTTGAGCAATTTAACGCCGCTGTGCAAAAACTTGAGGAAACTCAAGAATGTCACCTCGTTTCCGGTGACTTTGACTACCTGCTGAAAACCCGCGTACCGGATATGTCCGCCTATCGTAAACTGCTGGGCGAAACCTTGCTGCGTCTGCCGGGCGTAAACGACACCCGTACTTACGTGGTGATGGAAGAGGTCAAACAGAGCAATCGTCTGGTGATCAAAACCCGGTAGTGCAGGGCAGGTGCAAAGCTTGCAGGATTTCGGTACACTCCTGTGAATTCATACAGGACCAGCGTCGGGCATGCCCGGCGTTGTTGCCTTCTTAATTTACAGGCACCTGGAGAGTTCTCTTGAGCCAGGAATATACAGAAGATAAAGATGTTTCGTTACAACCGCTGAGCAGTGGACGTCGTCTGCTGGAAGCGTTGCTCATTCTTGTGGCCTTGTTCGCCATCTATTTGATGGTGTCGCTGGTTAGTTTTAACCCTTCAGATCCAAGCTGGTCACAAACCGCATGGCACGAACCTATCCATAATTTGGGTGGTAGCGTCGGCGCATGGCTGGCCGATACGCTATTGTTCATTTTTGGCGTGATGGCTTACGCCATTCCTCCCGTCATTATTGGTCTGTGTTGGATCACCTTCCGCCAACGCGATCGCCAGGATTACATCGACTACTTTGCCGTGGGTTTACGTCTGATTGGCGTACTGGCGCTGGTGGTAACAACCTGTGGTCTTGCGGCGCTCAACGTAGATGACATCTGGTATTTTGCTTCCGGCGGCGTCATTGGCAGCCTGGTCAGCAATGCAATGGCACCTTGGTTCAGTTCGGCTGGTGGCACCTTAACGCTGCTGTGCGTCTGGGCTGCCGGGATCACCCTTTACACCGGTTGGTCATGGCTGACGATTGCCGAGAAGATCGGTGGCGTGGTGATGGGTGTTCTGACCTTTGCCAGCAACCGTTCACGCCATGATGAACCCTGGCAGGAAGAAGAATACGACGACGAAGAGCAGGCTGATGAGGCGTCGCCTTCAATGCCTGCTTTACAGCCTGCAAATGAAGAAGACGATGTCTTGTTAGCCAAACCGCGCAAGATCAGCGAACCCGTTGCTGCAGAGTTGGGCGACGATCCGCTGCTGGCGAAGGCCAGTGCGGCAACTGCTGCTGCGATTGCGGTTACCACGCAAGCCGCACAGCAAAGCCCAGCCGTCGCGCAGCCTGGGACAAGTGCACCTGCAGAACCCGTCGCGATGCCGCGCGTTGCAGAATCTGCTGCCCAGCCAACGTCGGTTCCACAGCCTGTCGCTGCGGCGCCCGATCCGATCGCGCAACCTTCTACGCCGCTCTATCGTTTCGAGATGCCAAATGAACCGGCACCTTCGCCGTTTTCGCCGGCTGATGACGATGAAGGCCCAAGTATGGGCAACTGGCAGGATGCCGCTTCATCTTCAGCGCCTTTAAACAGTGTCGCCGCCGCTTCACTGGCTGCGGGAGCAGTAAAAGCAGCATCTTCAACAGCTGCTTATTCGCCTGCTTTCGATATCGTGCCTGAGCGTGATTACAACCCGCAGGTGAAGCAGGGCATTGGCCCAGAATTGCCGCGTCCGAATAAGGTTAAGTTGCCAACTCGACGCGAGTTAGCGTCGTACGGTATCAAGTTGCCTTCGCAGCGTATGGCGGAAGAGCAGGCTAAAGATGCTGAGCAGCAACAGCCGGAAGTCACCGCGTCTTACAGCGTTCCTCCTCAGGAGGATGATGTTGAGCTGCAAGAGGCGCAGTTGCGTGAAGCCTTCGCATCACAGCAGCAGAATCGTTACGGTGAAAGCTGGCAGGGCGCGTCTGAGCCTGAAGATGAGGATGCATTGCAGCAGGCTCAACTGGCACGTCAGTTCGCCATTCAGCAGCAGCAACGCTATAACGAATCTGATGTGAAAGAAGCGCCGGTCTTTAATCTGGATACCTCGTCTGCGTTTGATTTTTCGCCAATGAAAGATCTGGTCGACGACAGCCCAAGCGAGCCGCTATTTACGATCTCTGCAACGCCAGAGCCGGAAGAACCCGCGCAGTGGCAGCAACCTGCTGCGCCGGAGCCTGCGTCATTACCTTCATTAAGTGCTGAATCTAGCCCGTGGTCGTCACCGGAACAGGAAGCCTATTCTGCGCCGCCTGCACCAGTGAAACCTGCAGCGCCAGCACAGGATAGCTTGTTCCATCCGTTCCTGGTTCGCCATGAACAGCCACTGGAAAAACCTTCTACGCCGCTGCCAACGCTGGATCTGCTCACGTCACCACCGGCAGAAGAAGAGCCGGTGGATATGTTTGCGCTGGAGCAAACGGCGCGACTGGTTGAGGCTCGACTGGCTGATTATCGTGTGAAGGCGGAAGTGGTAGGTATTTCGCCTGGGCCGGTCATCACCCGTTTTGAGCTCGACTTAGCGCCAGGCGTTAAAGCTTCACGTATCTCTAACTTATCGCGTGACCTGGCGCGTTCACTGTCAGCGGTTGCCGTGCGCGTGGTGGAAGTCATTCCAGGTAAGCCTTATGTCGGGCTTGAACTGCCAAATAAACATCGTCAAACAGTTTATCTGCGCGAAGTGCTGGATTGTCCTAAATTCCGTGAAAATCCGTCACCGCTTGCAGTGGTATTAGGGAAAGACATTGCTGGCCAGCCGGTTGTGGCTGATTTGGCGAAAATGCCTCACTTACTGGTTGCCGGTACCACTGGTTCCGGTAAATCGGTGGGCGTTAACACCATGATCATTAGCATGTTGTATAAAGCCACGCCGGAAGAAGTGCGCTTTATCATGATCGACCCGAAAATGCTTGAGCTGTCAGTCTACGAAGGCATTCCGCATCTGCTGACCGAAGTGGTTACTGATATGAAAGATGCGGCCAATGCGCTGCGCTGGAGTGTCGGTGAAATGGAGCGTCGCTATAAGCTGATGTCTGCGCTGGGCGTGCGTAATCTTGCCGGATATAACGAGAAGATTGAGCAGGCTGCGGCGATGGGCCGACCAATTCCCGATCCGTTCTGGAAGCCGGGCGATAGCATGGATACCACGCCGCCGGTGCTTGAAAAACTGCCTTATATCGTGGTACTGGTCGACGAATTTGCCGATCTGATGATGGCGGTCGGTAAGAAGGTTGAAGAGTTGATTGCTCGTCTGGCACAGAAAGCACGTGCGGCGGGTATTCACCTGGTGCTGGCGACACAGCGTCCGTCGGTCGATGTGATTACCGGTCTGATCAAAGCCAACATCCCGACGCGTATCGCCTTTACCGTTTCCAGTAAGATTGACTCACGCACCATCCTTGATCAAGGCGGTGCGGAATCGCTGCTGGGCATGGGTGACATGCTGTACATGCCGCCAAACTCCTCAATGCCAGTGCGCGTGCACGGTGCATTCGTGCGCGACCAGGAAGTCCATGCGGTCGTTCAGGACTGGAAAGCACGCGGTCGCCCGCAATACATCGAAAGCATCACCGCTGGTGAAGAGAGTGATAGCGCGGCTGGCGGTATGATGGGTGATGAAGAGCTGGATCCGCTGTTCGATCAGGCGGTCTCTTTCGTGGTGGAAAAACGCCGGGCGTCCATTTCTGGGGTTCAGCGCCAGTTCCGTATTGGTTATAACCGTGCTGCACGCATCATCGAGCAGATGGAAGCGCAGGGCATCGTTTCTGAACCGGGACACAATGGCAACCGTGAAGTGCTTTCACCGCCGCCACACGAAATGTAAATTATCGCGTGCGATTGTCTGCTTATGGGCCAGTTAACACTGGCCCATTGTTTATCTGTTGGTCGATCCCCATATCTTCGGGAGCTTTCGGCTTTTTCTCCTGTCGAAGAGACAGGACGACAACTACGTTTAATGCAGTAAGTGTCGGGAAACAATGAATAAGGAATCGAATCAGATGAAATTACGCGTTATTGCCTGTGGCCTGTTGGCCAGTTTTGTTTCCGCATCAGTATTGGCGGATGCGTCCAGCGATCTGCAACAGCGTCTCAATAAGGTGAACAGCTTCCATGCCAGCTTCAGTCAGAAAGTGACCGATGGCAGCGGCGCCAACGTGCAGGATGGTGAAGGTGAGCTGTGGGTTAAGCGCCCAAGTTTGTTTAACTGGCACATGACCGCGCCGGACGAAAGTGTAATTATCTCTGATGGCAAAAATCTATGGTTCTACAATCCCTTCGTTGAACAAGCGAGTGTTAGCCTGCTGCAAAAAGCGGCCAGCAATACGCCGTTTATGCTGATTGCGCGTAACCAACCAAGTGACTGGAAACAGTACAATATTAAGCAGCAGGGCGATAATTTCGAGCTAACGCCGAAAAGCAGTGATGGCAACCTCAAGCAGTTCACCATCAATGTGACATCGTCTGGCACCATCAATAAGTTCAGCGCGATTGAGCAAGATGGTCAGCACAGCGATTATCAGCTGAAGAGCCAAAACAACGGTGCCATTAGCCCAGACAAATTCACCTTTACGCCGCCAAAAGGGGTAACGGTGGACGATCAACGTCAGTGAGGTCTCGGTGAGTAACCTGTCTCTGGATTTTGCACCTTCGAATGAGTTTCAGCCGCTGGCCGCGCGTATGCGGCCAGCTACGCTGCAACATTACATTGGGCAGCAGCATTTGCTGGCGCCTGGTAAACCGCTGCCGCGCGCTATTGAGGCTGGGCATCTGCATTCGATGATTTTGTGGGGACCGCCGGGGACAGGGAAAACAACATTAGCCGAGATCATCGCCCATTACGGTAAAGCTGATGTTGAGCGGATTTCTGCGGTGACTTCTGGCGTCAAAGAGATTCGTGAAGCGATAGAGCGCGCCCGGCAAAATCGTCAGGTGGGCCGACGCACCATTCTGTTTGTCGACGAAGTTCATCGCTTTAACAAAAGTCAGCAGGATGCATTCCTGCCACATATTGAAGATGGCACCATCACGTTTATCGGTGCCACCACCGAAAATCCCTCGTTTGAGCTCAACTCGGCGCTGCTATCGCGTGCTCGTGTCTATTTACTCAAATCTCTCACCACTGCTGATATCGAACAGGTTTTGCTGCAGGCGATGCAGGATGACGATCGCGGTTATGGCAAAAGCGATATTGTGCTGCCGGATAATACGCGCCACATGATTGCAGAGTTGGTGAACGGGGATGCGCGTCGGGCACTGAATACGCTGGAAATGATGGCGGATATGGCTGAGAGCAACGCCAAAGGCCAGCGTGAATTAACGCCACAATTGCTTAACGAAGTTTCCGGTGAAAGAGCGGCGCGTTTCGATAACAAAGGCGATCGTTTCTACGATCTGATCTCCGCTCTGCATAAATCGGTACGTGGTTCAGCACCCGATGCGGCACTTTACTGGTATGCAAGAATCATCACCGCCGGCGGCGATCCGCTGTATGTCGCGCGCCGTTTGCTGGCTATCGCTTCGGAAGATGTCGGGAACGCCGATCCGCGCGGCATGCAGGTTGCGTTAGCGGCCTGGGATTGCTTCACTCGCGTCGGTCCAGCTGAAGGCGAAAGGGCAATTGCGCAGGCGATTGTCTACCTTGCCAGCGCACCCAAAAGTAATGCCGTTTACACCGCGTTCAAAGCCGCGATGCGCGATGCGCGCGAGTTTCCTGACTACGATGTGCCGGAACATTTACGCAATGCGCCGACCAAATTGATGAAGGAGATGGGGCTGGGTAAAGAGTATCGCTATGCGCACGACGAGACTAACGCCTATGCCGCTGGCGAAGTCTATTTCCCGCCAGAAATGGCGCAGACACGCTACTATCAACCGACGAATCGCGGGCTTGAAGGGAAAATTGGCGAAAAACTCGCCTGGCTGGCTGAGCAGGATCAAAATAGCCCGATAAAACGCTACCGCTGATAAACACCTTACGGTAAGGTGAGCAAGGATTTCATTGCATTCCATAGGGATGCAAGTCCCGCCATTCGTTCAATCAACCTTTTATTACACAGGATTAGCATGCTCGATCCCAACCTGCTGCGTAACGAGCCAGACGCAGTCGCAGAAAAACTGGCACGCCGAGGATTTAAACTGGATGTGGAAACCTTACGTTCGCTCGAAGAGCGTCGTAAAGTCTTGCAGGTAGAAACTGAAAATCTGCAAGCTGAGCGTAATTCCCGATCCAAATCCATCGGTCAGGCCAAAGCACGTGGGGAAGACATCGAGCCGCTGCGTCAGGAAGTGAACGCACTGGGCGAACGCCTGGATGCGGCTAAAGCAGAACTGGATGCCCTGCAAAACGAAATTCGTGACTTTGCCCTCGCATTGCCAAATCTCCCGGTTGACGAAGTCCCGTTGGGTAAAGATGACAGCGAGAACCAGGAAGTCAGCCGCTGGGGCCAGCCACGCCAGTTCGATTTCCCGGTAAAAGACCATGTTGAGTTGGGTGAAGCCGCAAAAGGTCTGGATTTTGCCGCAGCGGTGAAACTGACGGGTTCACGTTTCATTGTCATGCAGGGCCAGATTGCGCGTCTGCACCGTGCGCTTAGCCAGTTTATGCTTGACCTGCACACGCAGCAGCACGGTTATCTTGAAACCTATGTTCCGTATCTGGTTAATCAGGAAACACTGTATGGAACCGGTCAACTGCCAAAGTTTGGTGAAGATCTGTTCCATACCAAGCCGCTGGGCGAAGAAGCAGGTAGCAGCAACTATGCGTTGATCCCAACCGCTGAAGTGCCGCTGACCAATCTGGTGCGCGATGAAATCGTTGAAGAAGAATCTTTGCCGCTCAAACTCACCGCACACACGCCATGCTTCCGTTCTGAAGCCGGTTCTTACGGACGGGATACGCGCGGTTTAATCCGTATGCACCAGTTCGACAAAGTGGAAATGGTGCAGATTGTAGCGCCTGAAACTTCTATGGACGCACTCGAAGAGTTGGTCGGCCATGCAGAGAAAGTGCTGCAGCTGCTCAATCTGCCATACCGTAAAGTGCTGCTTTGCACCGGCGATATGGGCTTCGGCTCTGCCAAAACTTACGACCTGGAAGTTTGGCTGCCAGCTCAGGACACTTATCGTGAGATCTCCTCTTGCTCCAACATGGGGGATTTCCAGGCTCGTCGTATGCAGGCACGCTGCCGCAGCAAAACCGACAAGAAACCACGTTTGGTGCATACGCTGAATGGTTCTGGTCTGGCGGTTGGTCGTACTTTGGTCGCTGTGCTGGAAAACTACCAGCAAGCAGATGGCCGCATTGAAGTGCCAGAAGTGTTACGTCCTTATATGGGCGGACTGGAATTCGTTGGCTAATTAACGCGCAATGATATAAGCCCGGCAATGCCGGGTTTTTTGTTTCTTAAGCTTAAAGATAATTATTTTTTAGTCGGAATTAATCAGAAATAAACGTTATCGACAATAAATGGCCATTAACCATTAAAAATCATAAATTCAAATAGATAGATGTCTGCCTGTTATCTTTCATCTTGCCGCTAACCCGCTGAAGATAAATAAAATAAATTGTGCTGCAGCAAATCGTGCGGCGACGATTTTTTGCACATTGACTTTAAAATAGCAAATGGCAAACTGCGCGCAATTATCGTCATCTCTTTTGGTTTTATTCCCTATGTCAACCTGGTCGCGCCCCGTCGTTTTGCTGCTTTGCGGCTTAATGCTCATGACGGTGTCTATTGCTGTGCTTAATACGCTGGTACCGTTATGGCTTACCCATGATCAATTGCCAACCTGGCAAGTGGGTATGGCTAGCTCATCGTATTACACCGGTAATTTGCTGGGCACTTTGCTCGCGGGCTGGTTGATCACTCGTTACGGTTTTAATCGCTGTTTCTACCTGGCCAGTGTGCTTTTCGCCGTTGCGACCATGGGCATGGTGATGCTGGACGGTTTTTATAGCTGGACCATGCTGCGCTTCACCGCAGGTGTGGGTTGTGCACTGATTTGGGTGGTGGTTGAGAGCGCCTTATTATGCAGCGGTACCGTACGTAATCGTGGTCAGCTGCTCGCGGCATATATGATCATCTACTACCTCGGCACGGTTGCCGGCCAGTTGTTGGTGAGTCGTGTGTCGACAGAACTGCTCCACGTGATTCCGTGGGTGACTGCGCTGATTATCTGTGCGGTGTTGCCGGTCGTATTTGTGCATGTCAACGCCAGCGCTGCGACGGAGGAGGCTTCAACGAGTCACCTTTGGGTGATGTTGCGTCGTCGTAGCTCTCGTCTCGGCATCAATGGCTGCATCATTTCCGGTATCGTTCTCGGCTCGCTTTATGGCTTGATGCCTTTATATCTGTCGCATCAGGGCATGAGTGATGCAACCGTCGGTTACTGGATGGCGTTACTGGTCAGCTCGGGCATTGTCGGCCAGTGGCCAGTAGGACGTTTAGCCGATCGCTTTGGTCGCCTGTTGGTGCTACGTGTGCAAGTATTCGTGGTTATTCTCGGTGCGATTGCCATGTTGGGTGATGCTGCGATGGCCCCAGCACTGTTTGTGCTGGGGCTGGCGGGTTTTACTCTCTACCCAGTGGCGATGTCCTGGGCGTGCGAAACCGTGGCGCATCATGAGTTAGTGGCGATGAATCAGGCATTACTGTTCAGCTATACCGTGGGTAGTTTGGTGGGGCCGGGAATGACGTCAATGCTGATGCAGAACTACTCTGACCGCCTGCTGTTTGTGATGATTGCTGCAGTTGCACTGGTTTATCTGGTGATGTTACTGCGCAAAGCCGATCATCAGGCAACGCCGGTTGCACATGCTTAACGCATTAATATGAAATAGTAAAAAGGGGAGCCAGCGGCTCCCCTTTTGTTTGCGGTTAATACATCACTTCATGACCGTAGCTGGCGAGGATATTCTTCACTCGCTCCATGGTTTCTTTGCTCGGCGGCTTG
The DNA here is from genome assembly GCF_024506435.1 of Pantoea trifolii. Taxonomy (NCBI): domain Bacteria; kingdom Pseudomonadati; phylum Pseudomonadota; class Gammaproteobacteria; order Enterobacterales; family Erwiniaceae; genus Pantoea; species Pantoea trifolii. The sequence goes on from NZ_JANIET010000001.1 coordinate 1,485,484, forward strand.
ACACCATCCAGCTTGTACTCTTCACCCATGGCAATCCATTTGTGTTTGCCTAACTCGTGATAAGGCAGCAGTTCAATCTTCTCAATGTTATCCATATCCTTAGTGAACTCACCTAAGCGATGTACGGAATCATCATCATTAGAGTAACCAGGCACAACAACGTAACGAATCCAGGTACGTTTGCCTCTCTTCTGCAGATAGCGCGCAAAGTCCAGCGTACGGTGATTGGAAACGCCCACCAAAATCTCATGTACATCATCATTGATCTGTTTTAAGTCGAGCATGACCAAATCAGTGGCATCTAGCAATTCATCGATCACCGGGTCGTAGCGACGAACAAAGCCGTTGGTGTCGAGACAGGTGTGAATGCCTTCGGCCTGGCAGGCGCGGAACCAGTCACGCACAAACTCGGCTTGTAAGATCGCTTCGCCACCCGACGCCGTAACGCCGCCACCAGATGCATTCATGAAGTGACGATATGAGAGCGCATCCTTCATCAACTCTTCGACGGTAACTTCTTTACCGCCATGCGTGTCCCATGTATCGCGGTTATGGCAATACAGGCAGCGCATTAGACAGCCCTGAAAAAAGGTGATGAAACGGATGCCTGGGCCGTCAACGGTGCCGCAGGATTCAAAGGAGTGGATACGACCGATGGTTGACATTGCGATGGATTCTCCAGGTGAGCCTGAACATCAGGCAGCACAATCTATGTCGTGCTCTAACAGTGAAAGTCGATTTTGCCAGGTAGCCAGCACCAGCAAGCTGGCAAAACGGACTTGTGGAGAAAAGGCTCCCGCAGGAGCCTTTTAATCTCAGCAAAGTGCTCTTACAACGACTGAGTGAAGGTACGGGTAATTACATCTTTCTGCTGCTCTTTGGTGAGCGAGTTGAAGCGAACAGCATAACCGGATACGCGAATGGTCAACTGTGGATACTTCTCAGGATGCTCCATCGCATCCAGCAGCATCTCACGGTTCATCACGTTAACGTTCAGATGCTGACCGCCCTCAATGTTAGCTTCATGGTGGAAATATCCATCCATCAAGCCAGCAAGGTTAGTTTTACGCACGTTATCATCTTTACCCAGCGCATTTGGCACGATGGAGAAGGTATAAGAGATACCGTCTTTAGCGTAAGCGAAGGGCAGTTTCGCGACAGAGGTCAGTGAAGCCACCGCACCTTTCTGGTCACGGCCGTGCATTGGGTTAGCACCCGGCCCGAATGGCGCACCCGCACGACGTCCGTCAGGCGTATTACCGGTTTTCTTACCATAAACCACGTTAGAGGTAATGGTCAGCACTGACTGTGTCGGCACCGCATTGCGGTAGGTTTGCAGTTTCTGAATTTTCTTCATGAAACGTTCAACCAGATCGCACGCCATGTCATCAACGCGAGAGTCATTGTTACCAAACTGCGGATATTCCCCTTCAATTTCGAAGTCCACCGCTAAACCATCTTCATCACGGATGGTTTTCACTTTGGCGTATTTGATAGCAGAAAGTGAGTCAGCCGCAACAGACAGACCCGCGATACCACATGCCATGGTGCGATAAACGTCACGGTCGTGCAGCGCCATCAGTGAAGCTTCGTAGCTGTACTTATCGTGCATGTAGTGAATGATGTTCAGGGAGGTGACGTACTGCTTCGCCAGCCAATCCATGAAGTGATCCAGACGCTCCATCACGATGTCAAAATTAAGAATCTCGTCAGTGATTGGCGCTTCTTTCGGGCCTACCTGCATTTTCAGTTTTTCATCAACGCCACCGTTGATTGCATACAGCAGGGTTTTTGCCAGGTTGGCACGCGCACCGAAGAACTGCATCTGCTTACCGACAATCATTGGGCTAACGCAGCAGGCGATAGCATAGTCATCGTTGTCGAAGTCAGGGCGCATCAGGTCGTCATTCTCATATTGCAATGAGGACGTATCGATAGAAACTTTTGCGGCGTATTTCTTGAAGTTAACCGGCAGTTTTTCTGACCACAGGATGGTCATATTTGGCTCCGGAGATGGTCCCATGGTGTAAAGCGTATTCAGGAAACGGAAGGTGCTTTTGGTCACCAGAGTACGGCCATCGACGCCCATACCCGCTAATGATTCTGTTGCCCAGATTGGATCACCGGAGAACAGCTCATCGTATTCAGGCGTACGCAGGAAGCGCACCATACGCAATTTCATTACCAGATGGTCAATCAGTTCCTGTGCGTCTTCTTCAATCAGTTTCCCGGCCTGAATATCGCGTTCGATATACACATCAAGGAAGGTGGATACGCGACCGAAGGACATCGCCGCACCATTCTGTGATTTCACCGCCGCGAGATAGCCATAGTAAGTCCACTGTACGGCTTCTTGTGCATTGGTCGCGGGCAGTGAGATATCTGAACCATACTTCGCAGCCATCTCTTTGATCTGACCTAGCGCACGGTGCTGTTCAGAGATCTCTTCACGCAGGCGAATGGTGGCTTCGAGGTCAACGCCATTCTCCATATCGCTCTGCAGAGAATTAAACTGTGCAACCTTGTCTTTCATCAGGTAATCGATGCCGTACAGCGCGACGCGGCGATAGTCACCAATGATACGACCGCGGCCATAGGCATCAGGCAAACCTGTCAGTACGCCTGATTTACGGCAGCGCATGATGTCTGGGGTATAAACATCGAATACGCCCTGGTTATGAGTTTTACGGTAATCAGTGAAGACCTTTTTCAGCGCGGGATCGAGTTCGCGGCCATAAACCTTGCAAGAGCCCTCAACCATTTTGATGCCGCCAAACGGAATGATGGCACGTTTCAGAGGCGCTTCAGTTTGCAGACCGACAATTTTTTCCAGAGATTTGCTGATGTAGCCGGCGTCGTGAGAGGTGATGGTTGAAGCCAAATCGGTGTCAAAATCCACCGGCGCGTGAGTGCGGTTCTCGATTTTAATACCTTCAAGCACGCTATCCCACAGCTTAGTAGTGGCCGGCGTCGCGCCCGCGAGGAAGGATTCGTCGCCTTCATACGGTGTATAGTTTTTCTGGATAAAGTCACGGACGTTGACGCTGTTCTGCCATTCGCCGGCGCTAAATCCTTCCCAGGCTAACGCCATTTTTTCATTCAGTTCGGACATGATATACCTGCCTTATTTAGGGAGACTTTGACGTATGGCGCGCTGCTTCAGCACGCCCGTACCAATTCATTAATGCACCGGCTCATCGCCACGCAGATAGATTACCCAGTAGGTCAAACCGACTAATAATCCGCCGCCAATAATGTTGCCGATGGTTACGGGAATAAGGTTGTTAAGAATAAAATCGCTAACGCTGAGTGATGGAAACTGTGCTGCGCTTGCCCCCGCCATTTGCCAGAATTCCGGGCTGGCAAAGTCACGGATAACAATGGCCATCGGAATCAGGAACATGTTTGCGATGCTATGTTCAAAGCCGCAGGCAACAAACATCGCTACCGGTAAAATCATCGCAAACATTTTATCCATCAGGCTGCGGCCGGAGTAACTCATCCATACCGCCAGGCAAACCATTAAATTGGCGAGCGTGCCGAGACTGACGGCTTCGATAAAGGTGTGATGCATCTTGTGGTCAGCGGTTTGCAGAAGGTTTAAGCCCCAGGCACCATTCGCCACCATGTGTTCACCGGCTAACCAGATAAGTGCTACAAAGAACAGCGCGCCAAACAGATTACCAATGTAGACGGTCAACCAATGTCGACCGAGTTGCAGCCAGGTGATACGGCCGCTGGCTTTTGCCACCACGATCAGAACAGTTGAGGTGAACAGGTCCGCTCCGCACACGACCACTAACATTAAACCGAGTGAGAAACAGATACCGCCGATCAGTTTTGCTATGCCGTAGGGCATGGCTCCACTTCCGGTGGTCGCAGTGATATAGAAGACAAATGCGATAGAAATAAATACGCCAGCAGTAATGGCAAGGAAGAATGTGGTTAAAGGACGTTTAGTAGCTTTATATATGCCGGCCTCTTCTGCAACTTTCGCCATTGCCGCCGGTAATAATGAATTAAAAGGGTTGTCAGCTTTCACACTAACGCTCTCCAAAAATTGCCTGTAAAGATACTAACAAAGGAGTATAGGTCAGAAATTGATGTGGATCATATTTGACCGGAAGGTACCTGATAAGCGAAGCGAGTTGGCATGCATTTTTCAATTAACTAATTGAATTTATTAAAATAAATAATTTTTAATTTATGCAAAATAAGTTGAAGGCGACTGCAGTTGAGGGTCGATTTTGTTAAATATCATTAACGAATGAAGCATAATTGTTATTCAATAATACGCTTTAATCTCTTTGCATGTTCAATATAAAAAAATGGCACTGATTTTTTTCAGTGCCATTTAGCAATACGCTAATGTCTATAAATAAGAATTAAAGCGTTAAGGCTATTTTTGTGCCCAGTAACGACGTTTAGCTGTCTGCAATTTTTCATAGGCAGCGAGTAATGATTGATGCGCAGGGAATGCTTTCAGGTCCAGATCGACCGCTTGCAATCCATAGAAAGGCGCTTCACCACTGATAGCCGCTGAAGCAGCCTCAACTGCCGCCTGGCCATACATACGGATAAAGGCACGATGATATTGAAGCGGATCGCGTTCCTCTTCCATTGCCAGCAGCAGCAATGTTTGCAGGCAGCGGTAGTAGTTAGCGCGTTCTTCGCTGAAGATGGACTGGTTGAATTCCATCGTCCATTCAGTCCAGATCAGAGCCTGATCCAGGTCGCCACCTGCCAGCGCTAGCATCGCTTTCAGCTCGCCGATACGCAGTGTGTACCAGCCATTGTCTTTACCCGATGCCAGACCCAGCAGTTCGCGCACGCGAGTAAAGTCATCATGACCTTCCTCGTCCAGTTGCACGATCAGCTCGAGATAAGCTTCAGGTTCCCATTGGCTTTTCGGCAGCGCCAGCAGCGTTTCGCGCAGTGGTGCACCCATGCTGTTATTCGCCAGCAGTAGGTCTTCCGCTGGATAAATATCAGACATACCAGGCACGATAATGCGGCAAGCGTAAACGCTCAGATGTTCATAGTCAGCGATATAGACTTCTTTATCTTCCGCACGGAAGATCGCCATCAGCGTATCAAACTCTTCGTGCGTGGTACCCGCAAAGCTCCAGTCGACGAAAGGATAGTCAGCATCGTCTTTGAACATATCCCATGAAATCAGACCGCTTGAATCGATGAAATGCGTTTCCAGGTTAGCGTGTTCCGCCACTTCTTCATCATCAAACGTTGGCGGAGTGAACACGTCGAGATCTTTCAGACCGCGGCCCTGCAGCAGTTCAGTAACGGTACGCTCAAGTGCGACGCCAAAGTCCGGATGTGCACCAAACGAAGCGAAACAGGTACCATTTGCTGGATTGAACAGCACAACGCAGATAACCGGGTATTTGCCGCCGAGTGAAGCATCGTAGGAGAAGATTGGGAAACCTTCAGCTTCCAGACGTTCAATCGCTTCAATTACGCCAGGATAACGCTGCATCACCTCTGCTGGAATTTCTGGCAGGCTGATGGATTCGGCGATGATGCGATTCTTGATATGGCGCTCAAAAACCTCAGACAGGCCCTGTACGCGCGCTTCATTCGCGGTGTTACCGGCTGACATACCATTCGATACGTACAGATTTCCGATGATGTTCATCGGGATATAAACCGTTTGCTGGTCAGATTGGCGGGTAAATGGCAGGCCACAAATACCGCGCTCATCATTGCCGGATTGCAGATCAATCAGCTCTGAAGCACCCAGGCTCTCTTCAGGATCATAAAATTTGCGGAGGCGCGCATCCAGAATGCCTTCTGGCAGGCTGTCGTCCTCGGTGAGCGGGAACCACTTTTCATTCGGATAGTGAACAAAATCACCATTAGCGATGGATTTACCTAACCAGAAATCGGCGAAGAAGTAGTTAGTAGAGAGGCGCTCAAAATATTCGCCCAGTGCTGAAGCCAGAGCGGCTTTTTTGCTAGCACCTTTGCCATTTGTAAAGCACAGCGGGCAGTCGCGATCGCGAATGTGCACTGACCAGACGTGTGGTACCGGATTCAGCCAGGAAGCTTCTTCAATATTGAAACCAAGGTCTTGCAGTTTCTGTTGAAAGCGTGCAATGGAATCTTCCAGTGCGGCGTCTTTTCCGGGGATAAACGTTTGCGTCATGGTGGCGCTCTCTTAAGTCAATGGGGTGGGCGTAAAGCGCGCAATAATACGGGTTTTATGCATGCTTCGCTATTCAGTCAGCCAAATTTATCTCAGTCTGGTTAAGGTTTTTATGCCATTCGGCTGCCCGCTTTTCTTTCTGGAACTACATCACAAAATTCCATGGCTTAATGCATTTATGACATAAGCTGCGGTGGAGCTGGCTCTGGAAATGTGATCGCTGCCGGATTAATGATTGCAGCCATCTGGAGGCAATGATAAAACCGGTGAGGTATTCATAACCGTTCGATATGACAGTGGTGAGGGGAAATGACTCAGGTTTATAATTTTAGCTCTGGCCCGGCTATGCTGCCGGTAGAAGTGCTCCGTCGCGCAGAACAAGAACTGACAAACTGGCACGGGTTAGGCACCTCGGTGATGGAGATCAGTCATCGCAGTAAAGAGTTTATTGCTGTTGCTGAAGCAGCAGAACAAGATTTTCGCGATCTGCTGAAGATCCCAGCCAATTACAAAGTTTTATTCTGCCACGGCGGTGCGCGTGCACAATTCGCGGCCATCCCCGGCAACTTATTGGGTGACGCAAAAACCGCAGATTATATTGACGGCGGTTACTGGGCTCACAGCGCAATTAAAGAAGCCGAAAAATTCTGCTCGCCAAATACCATTGATATAAAAGCCACGCGTGATGGTAAACGTGCTTTATTACCAATGCGTGAATGGCAGCTGAATGATGATGCGGCTTACGTCCATTTCTGCCCGAACGAAACGATTGATGGCATTGCCATCGATGAAGAGCCGGATTTTGGCGATAAGATTGTGGTTGCCGATCTCTCTTCTACTATTCTGTCTCGTCCAATCGATGTGAGTCGTTATGGCGTGATCTACGCTGGCGCGCAAAAAAATATTGGCCCGGCGGGCTTAACCTTAGTGGTTGTGCGCGAAGACCTGCTGGGTAAAGCACAGCGTTATGTGCCTTCTATCCTTGATTACAAGGTGCTGGCCGAAAACGAATCGATGTTCAACACCCCGCCAACTTTCGCATGGTATCTCTCTGGCCTGGTATTCAAATGGCTGAAAGAGAAGGGCGGCGTGGCCGAGATGGACAAGCTGAATCAGGCAAAAGCCGACTTACTGTATGGCGTGATTGATAACAGCGCGTTTTATCGTAACGATGTCGCAAGCGAAAACCGTTCACGTATGAACGTGCCATTCCAGTTAGCCGATTCATCTCTGGATAAAGTGTTCCTGGAAGAGTCCCTCAAGGCTGGTCTGCATGCATTGAAAGGCCATCGCGTGGTTGGCGGTATGCGTGCATCGATCTACAATGCGATGCCGCTGGAAGGCGTTAAAACGCTGACTGAGTTTATGGTCGACTTCGAACGTCGCCACGGTTAATTGCTTTTTTCATGCCAGCTTGTCTGGTATCAGACCCCGTCACACGATGGGGTCTCGTATTTTCTGGAGATTTGGTTTCACATGCAGGACTCCCTGACTCTACAACCGATTGCTCGCGTTGACGGCACGGTAAATTTACCGGGTTCAAAAAGCGTCTCAAACCGCGCGCTCTTGCTGGCTGCGCTGGCAAAAGGCACCACTCGCCTGACTAACTTGCTCGATAGCGATGACGTTAAGCACATGCTGAACGCCCTGAAAGCGCTGGGTGTCAGCTATACGCTCTCTGACGATCGTACCGTATGCGAAGTCGTGGGTAACGCGGGACCTTTAAGCGCTGAAAAGCCGCTCGAGCTGTTTCTGGGTAACGCAGGCACCGCGATGCGTCCATTGGCCGCCGCGCTGTGTTTGGGCCAGCAGTCAATTGTCCTGACTGGCGAGCCGCGCATGAAAGAGCGTCCGATTGGCCACCTGGTTGATGCACTGCGTCAGGGCGGAGCAAAGATCGACTATCTTGAGCAGACCGATTATCCACCAGTGCGTCTTAATGGCGGTTTTATTGGGGGCGAAGTCAGCGTTGATGGCAGCGTATCAAGCCAGTTCCTGACGGCGTTACTGATGACCGCGCCGCTGGCGCAGCAAGACACGATCATCACCATTAAGGGTGATCTGGTTTCTAAGCCTTATATTGACATTACCTTGCACCTGATGCGCTGCTTTGGTGTGGACGTTGATAACCAGGATTACCAGCGTTTTGTGGTCAAAGGGCAGCAACAGTATCAGTCTCCGGGCGATTACCTGGTGGAAGGTGATGCGTCTTCTGCTTCTTATTTTCTCGCTGCGGCTGCGATTAAAGGTGGTACCGTGCGTGTAACCGGTATTGGCCGTAACAGCGTGCAGGGCGATATTCGTTTTGCTGATGTGCTGGAAAAAATGGGCGCAGTGATTGAGTGGGGCGATGATTACATCTCCTGCTCACGTGGATCGTTGACGGCAATCGATATGGATATGAACCATATTCCCGATGCAGCAATGACCATTGCAACCACAGCACTGTTCGCAGAAGGCATCACGCTGATGCGCAACATCTATAACTGGCGCGTAAAAGAGACCGATCGTCTGGCGGCGATGGCGACTGAGTTGCGCAAAGTCGGTGCTGAAGTGGAAGAAGGGCACGACTTTATTCGTGTGACACCGCCGGCTCATTTGCAACATGCGGATATCGGTACCTATAACGATCACCGCATGGCGATGTGCTTCGCGCTGGTGGCTCTGTCTGATACGCCGGTAACTATTCTCGATCCGGGCTGTACCGCGAAAACCTTCCCAAGCTATTTCCAGCAATTGGCGAAAATCAGTCATACTTCCTGATCGTCTAACCCGGCGCACTATGCCGGGTTACTTTGCTCTCCTTTGGCCTTATCAGGCGGAAATTGTTCTGAATCTGTCTATATTTCTAGCGCTGTCTACGCTAAAGGGTAACTAACCTGATGCAGGCAGCGTATAATGCCGCGCAATCCAGGCGGCCTAGAAGGGCTGACAATAAGCACGCAGCAACAGGAGAGAACAATGACGGCAATCGCCCCGGTTATTACCATCGATGGGCCAAGTGGCGCGGGTAAAGGGACTTTATGTAAAGCGATGGCGGAGTCGTTGCAGTGGCACTTACTGGATTCTGGCGCTATTTATCGCGTTTTAGCATTGGCTGCACTTCACCATCAGGTGGATATTGAGTCAGAAGAAGCATTAGTTCCGATTGCCGCGCATCTTGATGTGCGTTTTCTGTCGGTTAACGGTGAAATGCAGGTGGTGCTTGAAGGTGAAGATGTCACCGGTGAAATCCGCACGCAAGAAGTGAGCAACACCGCATCGCGCGTAGCCGCTTTTCCGCGGGTGCGTGAAGCGCTGCTTCGTCGCCAACGCGCCTTCCGCGAGGAGCCCGGTTTAATCGCTGATGGACGCGATATGGGAACCGTGGTTTTCCCAGATGCGCCGGTGAAAATTTTCCTCGACGCCAGCTCGGAAGAGCGTGCGCATCGCCGTATGCTACAGTTGCAGGAGAAGGGCTTTAATGTTAACTTTGATCGCCTTTTATCCGAGATAAAGGAACGCGACGACCGCGATCGTAATCGTGCCATCGCACCTTTAGTGCCTGCCACAGATGCTCTGGTACTGGATTCAACCAGTATGTCGATTGAGCAAGTGATTGAAAAGGCGCTTGATTATGCCAAGCAGAAGCTGGGCATTTAATCTTTCGGCAACCGAATTGCTGTAACCCTGTACCAAGGACCCGGTGCAGGGCATGTGAAACAACCCCATCCGACAATGAAGTCAGGTGGACGTTAAATTGAAGAATCCTAAGATTATCAATATGACTGAATCTTTTGCTCAACTCTTTGAAGAGTCCCTGAAAGAAATCGAAACCCGTCCGGGTTCCATCGTTCGTGGCGTTGTTGTCTCTATCGACAAAGACGTAGTTCTGGTTGATGCGGGTCTGAAATCTGAATCTGCAATTCCTGCAGAGCAGTTCAAGAACGCAGCCGGCGAACTGGAAATCCAGGTAGGCGACGAAGTTGACGTTGCGCTGGACGCAGTAGAAGACGGCTTCGGTGAAACCCTGCTGTCCCGTGAGAAAGCTAAACGTCACGAAGCTTGGATCACGCTGGAAAAAGCTTACGAAGACGCTGAAACTGTTACCGGTGTTATCAACGGCAAAGTTAAAGGTGGCTTCACAGTTGAGCTGAACGGTATTCGTGCGTTCCTGCCAGGTTCACTGGTAGACGTTCGTCCGGTTCGCGATACTCTGCACCTGGAAGGCAAAGAGCTTGAATTCAAAGTAATCAAGCTTGATCAGAAACGTAACAACGTCGTGGTTTCACGTCGTGCAGTTATCGAATCTGAGAACAGTGCTGAGCGCGATCAGCTGCTGGAAAACCTGCAGGAAGGCATGGAAGTTAAAGGTATCGTTAAGAACCTCACTGACTACGGTGCATTCGTGGATCTGGGCGGCGTTGACGGCCTGCTGCACATTACCGATATGGCTTGGAAACGCGTTAAGCATCCGAGCGAAATCGTCAACGTGGGCGACGAAATCACTGTTAAAGTGCTGAAGTTCGACCGCGAGCGTACCCGTGTATCTCTGGGCCTGAAACAGCTGGGCGAAGATCCTTGGGTGGCTATCGCTAAGCGCTATCCAGAAGGCACACGCCTGACTGGTCGTGTAACCAACCTGACTGATTACGGCTGCTTCGTAGAAATCGAAGAAGGCGTTGAAGGTCTGGTACACGTTTCTGAAATGGACTGGACCAACAAAAACATCCATCCGTCTAAAGTTGTAAACGTAGGCGATGTGGTTGAAGTAATGGTTCTGGACATCGATGAAGAGCGTCGTCGTATCTCCCTGGGTCTGAAGCAGTGCAAATCTAACCCATGGCAGCTGTTCGCTGAGACCCACAACAAAGGCGATCGCGTTGAAGGTAAAATCAAGTCGATCACTGACTTCGGTATCTTCATCGGCCTGGACGGTGGCATCGACGGTCTGGTTCACCTGTCTGACATCTCCTGGAACGCGACTGGCGAAGAAGCCGTTCGTGAGTACAAAAAAGGCGACGAAATCGCTGCCGTTGTACTGCAGGTTGATGCAGAGCGCGAGCGCATCTCTCTGGGCGTGAAGCAGTTGGCTGAAGATCCATTCAACAACTACATCACCCTGAACAAGAAAGGCGCTATCGTGACTGGTAAAGTCACTGCAGTTGACGCTAAAGGTGCTACAGTAGAATTAGCTGACGGCGTAGAGGGTTACCTGCGCGCTTCTGAAGCTTCTCTGGACCGCATCGAAGATGCAACTCTGGTTCTGAGTGTTGGCGACGACGTTGAAGCTAAATTCACCGGCGTTGACCGTAAGAACCGCGTTGTGAGCCTGTCTGTTCGTGCTAAAGACCAGGCTGATGAGAAAGAAGCTATCAACACTGTTAACACCAAACAGGATGAAGGCAGCAACTTCTCTAGCGCGATGGCTGAAGCGTTCAAAGCGGCTAAAGGCGAGTAATCGACCTAAGGCACCGGACGATGAAAATCGTCCGGTTTCGGTAAAAGCTGTCATACCTTTCCCAATAAGGATTAACCGGAGGTTACATGACCAAGTCAGAACTTATTGAAAGACTTGCTGGCCAGCATACTCATATTCCGGCGAAAGTCGTTGAGGATGCGGTCAAAGAGATGCTTGAGCACATGGCCACTACGTTGGCCCAGGGCGAGCGCATTGAAATCCGGGGATTCGGCAGCTTTTCTTTGCATTACCGTGCACCGCGTACGGGTCGTAACCCGAAAACGGGTGACAAAGTGGATCTGGAAGGTAAATACGTTCCCCACTTTAAGCCGGGCAAAGAATTGCGTGACCGTGCGAACATCTACGGCTAAGCCGTTACCGAACGATAAAAACGACACTTTAGGGTGTCGTTTTTTTTTGCTTAAAGCATGCTGAACTGGGAGCTAGTCTCCAAAATAAAGTCTCACCAAAGTAATCTCTGCAAAAGTCTCTGAACCCATCGCGACACACACTCTTTTCACTGAAGCAAATCCCCCGTCTTCACTGCACACTCTTCCACCAATGAGGGAGAGCACAAATGCATATGAACTGGATTCTTCTGGCAAGATTGATGATTGCTTCGGCGTTACCGTTAGGCCTGTTGCCGCACATACCCACAGCGAGCGTAATACTCACCATGGTTGGATTCGCGGTGTTACTCGGGTTGATGCCAATCACATTGCTGCGTATATCAGGGATTACTCTGTTAATGTTGGCCTGGACATTGAATGAAGCTCGGCTGATGATCAATGCAATTGAGGATCTGACTGCCACATCGATTGAAGCCACAGTACGAATTACCGAAGTGCGTGAACAAAAGCAGCAGCTAACCGTGCAAATCTTGCGAGTCGGCCAGCGTTATCAATTTCCACCTCTCTTTGTGACGCTCAATAGTGCTTCTACTGAGCAACCATTTTGTGCCGGTCAGCGCTGGAAGATGAAACTGCGACTGCGTGCCGTGCACGGCAGACTGAATGAAGGGGAGTTCGATCTGCAACGCTTTGCTTTGTCGAATCACACTCCGCTGCAAGGTCGCATAATCAGTCAGCAGGCGGAATCGCTAACCTGCAACTGGCGTACGCGTTTCATTGATTACCATTTAGCTAAATTTGAGAGTATCCAACAACCCGCAATTATGCAGGCTCTAGCGTTTGGCATACGTGCCAACATGACTGAAAAGCAGCGACAGTTGCTGCGGGAAACTGGCACCGCCCACTTAATGGCCATCTCAGGCATGCACATCGCATTAGCTGCCAGCGTTGGATGGCTATTGGCGCGTGCAATTCAGGTGATTTTCCCCGCTCATTTGATAGGCCATTTGTTTCCACTGCTGATTAGCATCATAACCGCAGCCATCTACACGTGGGTTTCTGGTAGCCATGCACCTGCTCAGCGCGCGATTATCGCGCTCATGCTTTGGACAGGTATTCGTAGCGTTGGTTGGCAACTCAGTGGCTGGCAAGTCTGGACGTTGTGTATTGGCGCATTGCTGGCCCTTGATCCTTTAACCGTTCTGTCAGAAAGCTTTTGGTTGTCAGCACTGGCGGTCGCGATGCTGATTGTCTGGTATCAATGGTTTCCATTGCCGCATCGCTTGCGTGCAAAACGTCGATGGCTGCTATTGCAATTGCTGCATCTGCAGCTCGGCATGATGATCCTCATGGCTCCGCTACAAATCTTCCTGTTTCAGGGAATAAGCCTGAGTGCTGTATTGGCAAATCTTATTGCGGTGCCGGTTGTGTCATTTGTCACGGTGCCGCTGATATTGCTGGCAATGCTCTTGCCTGTGCCGCCGATTTCAGCGGGATTGTGGTATCTGGCGGACCTTTCTATAGACAAAGTATTGCTGGTGCTGCAGTGGTTACCCGCTGGCTGGTGGGCATGGAGTGATACCTTACCCGCGATCGTGCTGCTTTGGGTGGGATTACTTCTTTGGCGCAGCAAGCTGATTTATTACAGCCTGATGCCGTGTTGTAGCCTGGTACTCGCGATTACCCTCTGGCGGAGTTCTACGCAGCGTGATGACTGGCAAATCGACATGATTGATGTGGGGCACGGACTGGCCGTTGCCATCACTCAGGGCAAAGAAGTGGTGCTCTATGACGTTGGACCCGGCTGGAAGCAGGATGATGCCGGTTCACGCGTCATCCTGCCATGGTTGCGGTATCACAGCAGGAGCCTTCATTCTCTGATCTTAAGCCACAAGCATCTTGATCACCGTGGTGGACTACACTCATTGCTCAAAATTAATCCAGCGGTAGTAATCCGTAGTGCCTTAGCGGAAAAGGGTCATCTGCCATGCTTCCGTGGCCAGCAGTGGCATTGGGGCAAATTGCAATTTACCGCCTTGTGGCCGCCGGAGAGTCAGACCCAGGGACAAAATAACGATTCGTGTGTGGTGCGAGTCGATGATGGGCAATTTAGCGTTTTGCTAACAGGTGATATTGAGTTAGAAGCCGAGAGAAAAATTGTCGCGCTGGAAAAAGATGCACTCAACGCGACGATTTTGCAGGTGCCGCACCACGGCAGCAGGACATCGTCAGGCGCGTTACTGTTACGTAATGTTGCTGGAAAAGCAGCATTTGCTTCGGTGGCGCGATATAACACCTGGCGTATGCCGGCACCAGCCGTAGTACAGCGCTATCGTCAGCAAGGCTATATGTGGTACGACACGGCTCAATCGGGGCAGATTCATGTGGGTATCAGACAAGGTCATTGGCAAATTAAGGGCTTAAGAGAGCAAATAAAGCCTCGCTGGTACCATCAGTGGTTTGGCGTCAAACGCGATTCCAGGTAGAATGAGCGGCTATTTCAAACAGCGTGAATAAATAATGCATCAAGATAAAGATCTCTCAACGTGGCAGACATTCCGTCGACTCTGGCCGATGATTGCGCCCCATAAGGCTGGTCTGTATGTGTCAGCGGTGGCGCTGATACTCAATGCGGCAGGCGATACCCTGATGCTCTCTCTGTTGAAACCTTTACTGGATGATGGCTTCGGTAAAGCTGACAGATCCGTAATGCTGTGGATGCCGCTGGTGGTAATCGGCCTGATGCTGGTGCGCGGTGTAACCAGCTATGTCTCCAGTTACTGCATCTCATGGGTTTCCGGCAACGTGGTCATGAACATGCGTCGCCGTCTGTTCGGCCATATGATGGGCATGCCGGTTACCTTCTTCGATCAACAGTCAACGGGTACGCTGCTATCACGCATCACCTACGATTCTGAGCAGGTTGCCTCTTCTTCTTCAAGCGCACTGGTTACCGTGGTGCGTGAAGGGGCCTCGATCATTGGCCTGTTCATCATGATGTTCTATTACAGCTGGCAGCTGTCTCTGATTCTCATTGTGCTGGCGCCGATCGTCTCTTTTGCCATTCGTACCGTTTCAAAGCGCTTCCGCAGCATCAGTAAGAACATGCAGAACACTATGGGACAGGTGACAACCAGCGCCGAACAGATGCTAAAAGGGCATAAAGAAGTGCTGATCTTTGGTGGCCAGGACGTCGAAGCGAAGCGCTTTTCTCAGGTTAGCAACAAGATGCGTCAACAGGGCATGAAACTGGTGTCAGCGTCCTCCATTTCTGATCCGGTGATTCAGTTAATTGCCTCACTGGCACTGGCATTCGTGCTTTATGCCGCGAGCTTCCCAAGCGTGATGGATACGCTCACAGCCGGTACCATCACTGTGGTCTTCTCTTCAATGATCGCCCTGATGCGTCCGCTGAAGTCACTGACCAACGTCAATGCGCAGTTCCAGCGCGGTATGGCGGCATGTCAGACGCTGTTCTCGATTCTCGACAGTGAGCAGGAAGTGGATAACGGCAAGCGTGAGATGGATCGCGCCAAAGGTGATGTTGAATTCCGTAACGTGACCTTTACCTATCCCGGCCGTGAAATCCCTGCGCTGCGCGATATTAACCTGTCGCTGCCAGCCGGTAAAACGGTTGCACTGGTCGGTCGTTCCGGCTCGGGTAAGTCCACCATGGCCAGTTTGTTGACGCGCTTCTACGACATCGACAGCGGTGAAATATTGCTGGATGGTCACGATTTACGTGAATACACTCTGCGCTCGCTACGTAACCAGGTCGCGCTGGTTTCCCAAAACGTGCACCTTTTCAACGACACCATCGCCAACAACATTGCGTATGCCCGCAATGGCCAGTACACGCGTGAACAAATCGAGCAGGCTGCGACCATGGCGCATGCGATGGACTTTATCCAGAAGATGGATAATGGCCTCGATACCGTGATTGGTGAGAATGGCGTGCTGCTTTCCGGTGGTCAGCGTCAGCGAATTGCGATTGCGCGCGCGTTACTGCGTGACTGCCCAATCTTGATTCTCGATGAAGCCACATCAGCGCTGGATACCGAATCTGAGCGTGCGATTCAGGCCGCACTTGATGAGCTGCAGAAAAACCGTACTTCACTGGTGATTGCGCACCGTCTGTCGACCATTGAAAAAGCTGATGAGATCGTCGTGGTTGAAGATGGTCGCATTGTCGAACGCGGTACTCACAGCGTGCTGCTGGAACAGAAGGGCGCTTATGCGCAGCTTCACAAGCTGCAGTTCGGTCAATGATTGAACGCATCTGGAGCGGGCGCTCGCCGTTGTGGCTATTGCTATGGCCGCTGAGTTTGCTTTATGGGGCGATCACCTGGCTGATTCGCCTCAGCTTCCAGCACGGGTGGCGAAAAAGCTGGCGCGCACCTTGCCCGGTGATTGTGGTGGGGAATCTCACCGCAGGCGGGAATGGTAAAACGCCCGTAGTGATCTGGTTGGTGCAGGCGCTGCAACAACGCGGCTTACGCGCTGGTGTGGTGTCGCGGGGTTATGGCGGTAAAGCTGAACGTTATCCGCTACTGGTTACCGCTGAAACGCCCACGGCGCAGGCTGGCGATGAACCTGTTTTAATCGCTCAGCGCACGCAGGTGCCGGTCGCGGTTGCGCCGCAGCGGCGTCTGGCGGTAGAAGGCCTACTCGCTGCGCACGATCTGGATGTGATCATTACCGATGATGGCCTGCAGCACTACGCGCTGCAGCGCGATCGTGAAATCGTGGTGGTGGATGGGATGCGTCGTTTTGGCAATGGCTGGTGGTTACCGGCTGGGCCAATGCGTGAACGTGCTTCGCGACTTCAGACGGTGAATGCGGTGATCGTTAATGGCGGTGATGCGCAGGCGGACGAAATTGCGATGACATTGCAGCCCGGTCTGGCGGTAAACCTGATCAGCGGCGCAACCGTAGCGTTAGAACAGCTGCCGGAAATCGTCGCCATGGCCGGTATTGGTCATCCGCCGCGCTTCTTTAACACGCTCAAACAGCAAGGTATTCAGCCAGTGGCAGAAATTGCCTTCGCCGATCACCATGCTTACAGCGAAGACGAATTGCAACGTCTGACTCAGGCACAACAGTGCTTACTGATGACGGAAAAAGATGCGGTGAAATGCCGTGGCTTTGCTCGCCCAAACTGGTGGTATCTGCCGGTAGATGCGCATCTGCAAGGCACGGCGGTGGCAACCTTGTTAGACGATATCACTCATCTCTGCACCAACGCGTGCGACGCCCGTTCGCGCTAACCACCGAAAGGGGAATTGAGTCATGAACCTCGCCGCTTCCCTCTCGTTACAAACTGCTCGTCACCTTCATCTGGCTGCTCAGGGACTGTTACGTCCTTTGGGCCGTCGGGCGCGCTTTACCGATATTCACGCCACTGTGCGTCAAATGTCTTTGCTGCAAATCGATACCATCAATGTGGTGGCTCGCAGTCCTTATCTGGTGCTGTTTAGTCGCCTTGGCGCATACCAGTCCAATTGGCTGGAACAGGCGCTGGCATCTGGCGCGTTATTTGAGTATTGGGCGCATGAAGCCTGTTTTATTCCTGTCGAAGATTACCCACTGCTGCGTCATCGCATGCTGGAACCGCAGCGACTTGGCTGGAAGTACAACCAACAGTGGGTTGAGGAACACCAACAAGAAATCACTGATCTTCTGCAACATATCTCCGCCAATGGTCCGGTACGTGCTGCCGATTTCAGCAATGATAAACAGACCAAACCAGGCTGGTGGGCGTGGAAGCCGCATAAGCGTCATCTGGAGAATTTGTTCAGTGCCGGTCAATTGATGGTGGTGGAGCGGCGCAACTTCCAGCGGGTTTACGATCTGCACAGCCGCGTAATGCCGGACTGGATTGATGAACAGCATGCACTGAGTGAAGATGAAGCAGTGATACAGATGTTGAGTCACAGCGCGCGCAGCCTCGGCATTTTTCGTGACAGTTGGCTAGCAGACTACTATCGCCTCAAACGTGCACCACTCAAGTCGTGGCTCGCGGATGCCGCCGCACGCGGAGAGATAGTTCGCGTTGAGGTCGAGCAACTGGGTGAAATGTGGCTGCACCACGCGTTATTGCCGCTGCTGGAAAAGCCACTCTCGGCCACGCATACCACGCTGTTGTCACCCTTTGATCCGGTGGTTTGGGATCGTCGTCGCGCGCTGGAGCTGTTTAATTTTGATTACCGCATTGAGTGCTACACGCCAGCGGAGAAGCGCAAATATGGTTATTTTGTCTTGCCAGTGCTGCATCGCGGATTATTGAAAGCGCGCATCGACGCCAAAATGGAGCGTCAGGCCCAGCAATTGGTCATTCGTGCATTCTGGCTGGAAGAAGGCACACGCGTCAGTAATGCTTTCCTTAATGACGTACATAAAGCCATTAATCACTTTGCTGCGTGGCAAGGTGCCAACGAAGTGATTATCGAAAATGCGCCTGCAGAACTGTTGGCGGCCTGGTCAAATCGCTGGTCAATGGTTGAATAACACCGCCACTTGTCTGGCTTTAGTGCGCCATTCCTGCGCACGCTATTATGATATGCTAACCGTCTGAATCGGTCCTGAATGGAGAAGATTATGGATCACCGTTTACTCGAAATCGTTGCCTGCCCGGTATGCAACGGAAAACTCTATTTCAACAAAGAGCAGCAAGAGCTGATCTGTAAACCAGATGGCCTGGCTTATCCGGTACGTGACGGCATTCCAGTGCTGCTGGAAGTGGAAGCGCGTACGCTGTCTGTTGAAGAGATCCATCCATGAGTTTTGTTGCCATTATTCCTGCGCGTTATGCTTCAACGCGTCTGCCCGGCAAACCGTTGGTGGATATTCAGGGTAAACCGATGGTGCTGCACGTCATGGAACGCGCGCGTGAATCGGGTGCCGATCGCGTGATTGTCGCCACCGATCATCCGGATGTGGCGGCGGCGGTAACCGCAGCCGGCGGTGAAGTGTGCATGACGCGAGTCGATCATCAGTCTGGCACCGAGCGGTTGGCCGAAGTGATCGAAAAGTATCAGTTTGCCGACGACACCATCATCGTTAACGTGCAGGGCGACGAGCCGATGATCCCGGCGGAAATTGTACGTCAGGTAGCAGGTAATCTGGCGCAATCCGAAGCCGGAATGGCGACGCTGGCGGTGCCGATCACCGATGCAGAAGAAGCCTTTAACCCGAACGCGGTGAAAGTGGTGATGGACGCCAAAGGTTATGCGCTCTACTTCTCACGCGCCACTATTCCCTGGGATCGCGAGCGTTATGCCCAATCGCGCGAGCAGATTGGCGACACGCTGCTGCGCCACATTGGTATCTACGCTTATCGCGCCGGTTTTATCCGTCGCTATATCGCGTGGGAACCTTGCCCGCTGGAGCACATTGAGCTGCTCGAACAGCTGCGCGTGCTGTGGTACGGTGAAAAGATTCACGTCGCGGTGGCAAAAGCTATCCCAAGTGTTGGGGTGGATACGCCGGAAGACCTTGAGCGGGTTCGTCTCGCTATGCAGGGTTAATCTCCGACCGGCCAGCGGCTCTCGCTGGCCTTAAAGTTTGATCTGGCGCTAAGCTTTGCGCCGCCATCACCTCCAGCATATTCCAGCCCTTTGACTTCGGAGGATATTGCATGGAACAGCTCCGTTCAGAACTCGCGTTGGTGCTCGGTGAAAGCATCAGCCGTCTCGAAACCATTAGCGAGCAGACGCACACGCGGCTATATGCGCTTTACGATAACGCCGGTAAACCGATGCCGCTGGTGGCAAAGTATTTTCGTCATCAGGGACGCGCGGCGCTGGAAGCCAAAAAGCTGACCATGCTCGGGCATGATGGCTTGATCGCCGTGCCCGCTGTGTTTGGCCTGGTGCTCAGCCAGCAAAAGCCGGTACATGAAATGTTGCTGATGGCGCGCTTTAACGGCGTCTCGGCGGAAGCTCCGGCACGCAGCGCAGCACGCTGGGAACAGCTGTGCGAGCAGATCGTCGAAGGCGTATTGGCGTGGCATCGCATCGACAGTCATGGCTTAGTTGGCAGCGTGGATAGCGTGCAGGAAAATAGCTGGCCCGCATGGTATCGCCAGCGGGTGGATGTGCTGTGGTCAACGCTGGGTTATCTGTCGCCGCCGTTTTTCACGCTGGAAGATCGTCAGATTCTATTTCGCAGCCGTCAGCTATTAGCGCGTCTTTTCAACGGCTTTGACGATCCCTGCGTGCTGACGCACGGCAATTTGCGCTTAGCCAGTATGCTGAAAGATGCGCACAGCGATCAGTTGATTGCGATGATGCAGCCGGGCAACATTCTCTGGGCACCACGCGAATACGATCTGATGCGCCTGGCAGATAGCGGCGCAGAAGCATCACTCCTGCAACACTATCTGCAGCGTGCGCCTGTGGCGGAAGGTTTTCTTTGGCGACGCTGGTTGTATCAGTTGTGGGATTGCGTCGACACGCTGGTCAGCAGCGGACAGTTTGACCGTCCGCGTTTCGATCACGCCCGCGCGCAATTACTCCCCTGGCTGACTTGAGGTGAGATCGTCACCGCGCAGCTTCTGCCAGATCTGACCCAGCGTTTCATAAATCGCGCGCTCACTGTGACCGAGCCACAGCGGTGACGGAATCGCACGTTCCCACCAATTGAGCGGCGATGTCACCGCCAGCTGGTTCGCCGGTGCGGCTAGCGGATTCATGCCGGCACTTTGGAAGAATTGCATCGCACGTGGCAGATGGTTAGCGGAGGTCACCAGTAAAAACGGATGTTCGCCAATCGTCTTTTTCACCGCGCGTGCTTCACCAATCGTATCCCGCGGTTGATCCAACTGAATAATCGCTTTTGAGGGTACGCCCAGACTTTCCGCCACTTCGGCCGCCACGCTGGCGCTGCTGCGTGGGTTTTCGCCTGCCGCTGCGCCCGTAAAGATCATTTTCGCCTGCGGATAGCGCCGCCACTGACGCACGCCTTCGGCCACGCGCGGCAAACTGTTACTGATTAAATTCGAACTCGGCGCCCAATTCGGATTGAAGGTATAGCCGCCGCCGAGCACCACGATATAATCGACCGGCTCGTTACCGTTCCAGGTGGGATAATGATTTTCCAGCGGTGACAGCAGGCGATCCGCAACCGGCTGCAGGCTTAACACCAGCAGCAGCAGCCAACTGCAAGAGATAAGGATTTTGCCGCTTTTTTGCCAGCGGCTGAACCAGAGCAGTAAAAGTCCTGCCGCCATCAGCAATAACAGCAGCGGCAAGGGGAGCAACATCCCGCCAATGACTTTTTTAAATGCGAAAAACATCGAATATGGCCTCTTTTGTCCAAAAAAACAGCTGCCAGACGGTTACTGCGGCATGAAAGGTTCATTCTTGTTGAGCCTGTGACAAAATAGCACAAGTTGAATGCAGCAAAGCGGAGCCATCATCATGCAGGATCGTAACTTTGACGATCTGGCGGACAAATTTTCACAGAACATTTATGGCACGCGCAAAGGGCAAGTGCGCCAGGCGATTGTCTGGGACGAGCTGGAAGCCCTGTTACCGACACTGCCTGCCGGACCTTTACAGGTGCTGGATGCCGGCGGCGGCGTGGGACAAATCTCAAGCGGGCTGGCGGCACGCGGTCATCAGGTGGTGCTGTGCGATCTCTCTGCTGAGATGCTGAAGCTGGCGGAAGCCCATGCGCTCGCCGCAGGTGTGAGCCACAACATGCAATTCAAACAAATTAGCGCCCAGCAGGTGGGCGAACATTTGGATACGCAGGTTGATCTGGTATTGTTTCACGCGGTGTTGGAATGGGTCGCGCATCCGGAAGAGGTGCTCCAAGCGCTGTGGCACACACTCAAGCCCGGCGGCGTGCTGTCGTTGATGTTTTACAACGCGCACGGCTTAACCTTCCGCACCCTGACGCTCGGCAATTTCGGCTATATGCGCGCCAATATGAGCAAACGTAAAAAGCGCACGCTGTCGCCCGATTTCCCGCGCGATCCCGACGATGTGACGCGCTGGCTGACAAACTGTGGATTTGAAATTGAACGGCGTGCGGGCATTCGCGTCTTCTGTGATTACATGAAGCCGCAACCCGGCGCAGGGAAGAGCGTTGAGGAAATCATTGAGATGGAACGGCGTTTCTGTCGCCAGGAGCCCTTTTTGAGTTTAGGGCGCTATATCCACGTGACCGCGCGCAAACCCAGCTAGAAGGATCAACTATGAGCGAATTTTCCCAGACGGTCCCCGAATTGGTGGCATGGGCGCGCAAGAACGATTTTTCGCTTGCGCTGCCGGTAGAACGTCTGGCCTTTTTGCTGGCCATCGCCACCTTAAACGGTGAACGCATGGACGGCGAGATGAGTGAAGGCGAGCTGATTGACGCGTTTCGTCACGTTAGCAAAGCATTCGAACAAACCCACGAAACCGTGCAGGTCCGTGCCAATAACGCCATCAATGACATGGTGCGTCAGCGCTTGCTTAATCGCTTTACCAGCGAGCTGACGGAAGGCCACGCCATCTATCGTCTGACACCGCTCGCCATCGGCATTACCGACTATTACATCCGTCAGCGCGAGTTCTCCACGCTGCGCCTGTCGATGCAGTTGTCGATTGTGGCACAAGAGTTAAAACGTGCCGCAGACGCCGCTGAAGAAGACGGTGACGAATTCCACTGGCATCGCAACGTATTTGCACCGCTGAAATATTCGGTGGCGGAAATCTTCGATAGCATCGACATGACGCAGCGCCTGATGGATGAACAGCAGCAAGCGGTGAAAACCGATATTGCCGATCTGCTCAACAAAGACTGGCGCGCGGCGATCTCCAGCTGTGAAATGTTGCTGTCGGAAACCTCCGGTACGCTACGTGAACTGCAGGATACGCTGGAAGCGGCGGGCGATAAGCTGCAGGCCAATTTACTGCGCATTCAGGATGCGACGCTAAGCAGCCCGGATCTGGGCTTTGTCGATAAGCTGGTGTTTGACCTGCAAAACAAGCTCGATCGCATCATCAGCTGGGGCCAGCAGGCTATCGATCTGTGGATCGGCTACGACCGCCACGTACACAAGTTTATTCGTACCGCCATCGACATGGATAAGAACCGCGTGTTTGCGCAGCGTTTACGCCTGTCGGTGCAAAACTATTTCGATCAGCCGTGGGCGCTGACCTACGCCAATGCCGATCGTCTTTACGATATGCGTGATGAAGAGATGACGCTGCGTAATGACGAGGTAATGGGCGAGCTGCCGCCGGAAATGGAATACGAAGAGTTTAATGAGATTCGTGAGCAGCTGGCCGCGATGATCGAAGAGGCGCTGCAAATTTATAAGCAGGAGCAGAAGCCGCTCCATCTTGCCACGGTGATGCGCGACTATCTGTCGCAGTATCCGCGCGCGCGCCACTTTGATCTGGCGCGTATCGTCATCGATCAAGCGGTGCGACTCGGCGTGGCCGAAGCTGATTTAGCCGGTCTGCCTGCGCAATGGCAGGCCATTAATGATTACGGAGCCAAGGTGCAGGCACATGTCATCGACAAATATTGAACAAGTGATGCCAGTTAAACTGGCATTGGCTCTGGCAAACCCGATTTTCCCGGCGCTCGATAGCCAGTTACGCGCGGGTCGCCACATTGGCATTGAAGAGCTGGATAATCACGCCTTCCTGATGGATTACCAGGAGTATCTCGAAGAGTTTTACGCGCGTTACAACGTTGAGCTGATCCGCGCGCCGGAAGGCTTCTTCTATTTGCGTCCGCGTTCAACCACCTTGATCCCGCGCTCGGTGCTGTCCGAGCTGGATATGATGGTGGGCAAAATTCTTTGCTATCTCTATCTCAGCCCGGAACGTCTGGCGAATGAGGGGATTTTTACCCAACAAGAGCTGTATGACGAACTGCTGTCGCTGGCCGATGAGAGCAAACTGCTCAAGCTGGTCAATCAGCGTTCCACCGGTTCCGATCTTGACCGCGCCAAGCTGCAGGAAAAAATGCGTGCGTCGCTGAGCCGCCTGCGCCGTCTTGGCATGGTGTGGTTTATGGGCAACGACAGCAGCAAATTCCGCATCACCGAATCGGTGTTCCGCTTTGGCGCCGACGTGCGCAGCGGTGACGATGCGCGTGAAGCACAGCTGCGCCTGATTCGTGACGGTGAAGCGATGACGCTGGAAAGCGCGCCAGCTGCGGCAGAAAACGATGAAGCAGATAACGATTTTGACGCTGAAAGCGACGCGAGTGATAACGCGGAGGATGAACAAGCATGATTGAACGCGGTAAATTTCGTTCGCTAACGCTGATCAATTGGAACGGCTTCTTTGCCCGTACTTTTGATCTTGATGAACTGGTCACCACGCTTTCGGGCGGTAACGGTGCGGGTAAATCCACCACCATGGCCGCCTTTGTGACGGCGATGATCCCTGACTTAACCTTGCTGCACTTCCGTAACACCACCGAAGCGGGTGCAACTTCCGGTTCGCGCGATAAAGGCCTGCACGGCAAGCTGCGCGCCGGTGTCTGCTATTCGGTGCTGGATGTGGTTAACTCACGCCATCAACGCGTGATTGTTGGCGTACGTCTGCAGCAGGTGGCGGGACGCGATAAAAAAGTCGATATCAAGCCATTCAGTATTCACGGCTTGCCGAGCGATTCGCAGGCTACCGATATGCTGACCGAAATCCTTAATAACCGTCAGGCGCGCGTGTTGCCGCTGACGGAAGTAAAGGAGCGCGTGGAAGCGCAGGAAGGCGTGCAGTTCAAACAGTACAACTCGGTCACCGATTATCACGCGGTACTGTTCGAGCTCGGCGTGGTGCCGCGTCGTCTGCGTAACGCCAGCGATCGCAGCAAGTTCTATCGTCTGATTGAGGCGTCTCTTTACGGCGGTATTTCTAGCGCCATTACCCGCTCGCTGCGCGATTACCTGCTGCCAGAAAACGGCGGCGTGCGTAAAGCCTTCCAGGATATGGAAGCCGCGCTGCGGGAAAACCGCATGACGTTGGAAGCGATTCGCGTCACCCAATCGGATCGCGACCTGTTTAAGCATCTGATCTCGGAAGCCACCAGCTATGTTTCCGCCGACTACATGCGCCACGCCAACGAGCGCCGCATTCATCTCGACGGCGCGCTGCAGCTGCGTAATGAGCTGTTTACCAGCCGCAATCAGCTGATTTCCGAGCAGTATCGCCATATTGAAATGGCGCGTGAATTGTCGGAGCACAACGGTGCCGAAAGCGATCTGGAAAGCGATTATCAGGGCGCCAGCGATCACCTGAATCTGGTGCAAACCGCCATGCGCCAGCAGGAAAAAATCGAGCGTTATGATGCCGATCTGGAAGAGCTGACCTATCGCCTCGAAGAGCAGAATGAAGTTGTAGCTGAAGCGCGTGAAGTACAGGAAGAGAATGAAGCGCGCGCCGAAGCGGCTGAAGTGGAAGTGGATGAGCTGAAAAGCCAGCTTGCTGACTTCCAGCAGGCGCTCGACGTGCAGCAAACGCGTGCCATTCAATATCAGCAAGCCTTGCAGGCGCTGGAGAAAGCACGCACGCAGTGTCAGCTGCCCGATTTATCTATCGATAATGCCGCTGAATGGCAGGAAACCTTCCAGGCGCGTGAAGAAGAAGCCACCGAACGCCTGCTGCGTCTCGAACAGAAGCTGAGCGTCGCCGAAGCGGCGCACAGCCAATTTGAGCAAGCGTTAGCGTTAGTGACCAGCATTGCCGGTGACGTGGGTCGTCAGGACGCGTGGCAAGTGGGGCGCGAATTACTGCGTGACGCCGGCAATCAACGCCATCATGCTGAACAACTCTCCTCGCTGCGTCTGCGCCTCAATGAATTAGAAACACGTCTGCGTGAGCAGCATGATGCCGAGCGTTTGCTGGCGGATTTCTGCAAACGTCAGGGCCAGCAATACGATGCGGATGCGTTGGATGGCTTGCAGCGTGAACTCGAAGCGCAGATTGAACAGCTGAATAGCAGCGTTGCCGATGCCGGTGAACGCCGCATGTTGATGCGTCAGGAGCTGGAGCAGCTGCGTGAACGCATCACCGCGCTGACCGCGCGTGCGCCACACTGGCTGGCGGCGCAGGAAATTCTGACGCAGCTGAGCGAGCAAACCGGTCAGGAGCTGACCAGCAGCCAGCAGATCACTGAATTTATGCAGCAACTGCTGGAGCGCGAGCGTGAAACCACGGTTGAACGCGACGAGCTGGCCGCGCGTAAGCGTGAAGTTGAACAGCAGATTGAACGTCTGAGCCAACCAGGCGGCGCGGAAGATGCGCGCCTGACGCAGCTGGCGGAACGTTTTGGCGGCGTGCTGCTGTCGGAAATTTATGATGACGTTACGCTGGATGACGCGCCGTACTTCTCGGCGTTATACGGTCCATCGCGCCACGCCATTGTGGTGCCGGATCTGTCGCTGGTGCGCGACCTGCTCGACGGTTTAGACGAGTGCCCGGAAGATCTCTATCTGATTGAAGGCGATCCGCAAGCCTTTGACGACAGCGTATTTAGCGTCGAAGAGCTGGAAAAAGCAGTGGTGGTGAAAGTGGCTGAACGTCAGTGGCGCTACTCTCGCTTCCCGAAAGTGCCGTTGTTTGGACGCGCGGCGCGTGAAAACCAGCTTGAGTTGCTGAATAACGAACGTGAACAGCTGGCTGAGCGTTATGCCACACTGTCGTTTGATGTGCAGAAAACCCAGCGTCTGCATCAATCCTTCAGCCGCTTCATCGGCAGCCATTTAGCGGTGGCGTTTGATGAAGATCCAGAAGCGCAGATTCGTCAGCTTAACAACCGCCGTGGTGAGCTGGAGCGGGCGCTGGCGCAGCATGAAAATGACAATCAGCAGCAGCGTGCGCAGTTTGAACAGGCAAAAGAGGGCGTCAGCCAGCTGAACCGCCTGCTGCCGCGCGTGAATCTGCTGCTTGACGACACGCTCGGCGATCGTTGTGAAGAGATCCGCGAGCGCGTGGAAGAAGCGCAGGAAGCCGCGCGTTTCCTGCATCAGCACGGCAGCAAACTCAGCAAGCTGGAGCCGCTGATTTCTGTACTGCAAAGCGATCCGCAGCAGCACGATCAGCTGCAGCGTGACTATCAGCAGGCACAGCAGCAGCAGCGCGATGCGCGTCAGCAGGCCTTTGCCCTGACCGAAGTGGTACAGCGTCGTGCGCACTTCAGCTATGAAAGTTCGGCTGGCATGTTGAGCGGCAACAGCGATCTCAATGAACAGCTGCGTCAGCGTCTGGAACAGGCGGAAGGCGAGCGCAGTCGCGCACGCGAACGTCTGCGTGGACATCAGGCGCAGCTGACGCAGTATTCGCAGGTGCTGGCATCGCTGAAAAGTTCTTACGATGCCAAACGCGACATGCTGAAAGAGTTGCAGCAAGAGATGCAGGATATCGGCGTGCATGCCGATGCCAGCGCAGAAGAGCGCGCGCGCATTCGTCGTGACGAGCTGTACAGCGCGTTGAGCCACAACCGTGCGCGTCGCAACCAGCTGGAAAAACAGATCACCTTCTGTGAAGCCGAAATGGACAGCCTGCAGAAGAAACTGCGCAAGCTGGAACGCGATTATCATCAGATTCGTGAGCAGGTGGTCAGCGCGAAAGCCGGCTGGTGCACGGTGTTGCGTCTGGTTAAAGAGAATGGCGTTGAGCGTCGTCTGCATCGTCGTGAACTGGCCTATCTCAGCGGCGATGAGCTGCGTTCGATGTCGGATAAGGCGCTGGGTGCGCTGCGTCTGGCGGTAGCGGATAACGAGCATCTGCGCGATGTGCTGCGCATGTCGGAAGATCCGAAACGTCCGGAACGCAAGATTCAGTTCTTTATCGCGGTGTACCAGCATCTGCGCGAACGTATTCGTCAGGACATCATTCGTACCGACGATCCCGTTGAAGCCATTGAGCAGATGGAAATCGAGCTGAATCGTCTGACCGAAGAGCTGACGGCGCGTGAACAGACGCTGGCAATCAGCTCACGCAGCGCGGCGAACATCATTCGCAAAACCATTCAGCGCGAGCAGAACCGTATTCGTCAGCTGAACCAGGGCTTGCAGGCGGTGAGCTTTGGTCAGGTGCGCAGC
Source organism: Pantoea trifolii (assembly GCF_024506435.1). NCBI lineage: Bacteria > Pseudomonadati > Pseudomonadota > Gammaproteobacteria > Enterobacterales > Erwiniaceae > Pantoea > Pantoea trifolii. Next base: position 1,513,488 of record NZ_JANIET010000001.1, read on the forward strand.
GTGCGCCTCAACGTGAACGTGCGTGAAGCGCACTCAACGCTGCTGGATACACTGTCGGAAGAGCATGAACAGCATCAGGATCTGTTTACCAGCAACCGCTTAACCTTCTCGGAAGCGCTGGCGAAACTCTATCAACGCCTGAATCCGCAGATTGATATGGGCCAGCGCACGCCGCAAACCATCGGTGAAGAGCTGCTCGATTACCGCAACTATCTTGAGATGGAAGTGGAAGTGAACCGTGGCTCCGACGGCTGGCTGCGTGCAGAAAGTGGCGCGCTTTCGACCGGTGAAGCGATCGGTACCGGGATGTCGATTCTGGTGATGGTAGTGCAGAGCTGGGAAGAGGAATCCCGTCGTCTGCGCGGTAAAGACATCTCGCCGTGTCGTCTGCTATTCCTCGATGAAGCGGCACGTCTGGATGCACGTTCAATCGCCACGCTGTTTGAGCTGTGCGAACGTCTGGAGATGCAGCTGATTATCGCGGCACCAGAGAACATCAGCCCGGAAAAAGGCACCACTTACAAACTGGTGCGCAAGATGTTCAATAACACCGAACACGTACATGTGGTCGGTCTGCGCGGCTTCTCGGCGGATCCCGCACCGAGCAAAGATCAAAGTCCTACGGTCGGTCTTGAATATGAGAATTCATAACGCTTAATCTGGTTAAAAAACAGCACTACGTTTAATCTGTATGCGGCATCTGCACTTAGAGGCAGATGCCGTTTTTTATTCGTATACTCAACATTAAGAGTATGGCTGTACATGGCGATCACAGGGCGCTATGTCATTGGTGAGAAGGGGGCAGGGATGTTGCTAAACAAAAAGCGCAAAATGAGTCGTGCTGCAGTAGCACTCGGTTTGTCAATGGTATTATCGCCGCTGGCTGTCAGCCATGCGGCCATCACCTCCACGCTACCCAACTCGACGCATCACAGCTCGATGTCGGTTTCTGCCAGTCAGCAACAGATTCAGCAGGCGTTTAGCGCCACTGAACAACCCTTCTATCTACCAGGCTTGGCCGGTATTTATGCGTCGCGCGACATGGCACCGCTATGGCAGGACCCGCAAGCGGTGCAGGCCTTCCAGCAGCAGCTTGCGGAAGTGGCTCTCTCAGGCGTGCAGCCGCAGTTCACCCGCTGGGTGGAGCGGCTGACCAATCCGAACATTAAAGGTCTGGCGCGCGATATCGTGCTCAGTGATGCGATGCTCGGCTATCTGCAATTTGTTGCCAATGTCCCGACACAAGGCGAAAACTGGCTTTACAGCAACGTGCCGTACAAGCTGACCATGCCATCGCTGGCGGCCATCAATCAGTGGCAGAATGCGGTGAATGGCGGTGGCAGCCGTACTTTCGTGGTGTCACTGCAGCCGCAGCATCCGCAATATGCACCGATGCACAATGCCTTGAAAACGCTGCTAAACGATCATCATCCGTGGCCACAGCTGCGTGATACCGCTACGCTGCGCCCAGGACAAATCAGCAATGATGTGCCGGCACTGCGTGAGATTCTGCAACGCACCGGCATGTTGACCACCAGCCACAGCACTACGCCAACGCCAGCGGAAGATGCGGTACCAACAGCGCCGGTTCCGGTGAGTCAGAGCAATCAGCCGGTGGCGGTGAGCCCATCTGCGGCAAACTTTGATGATATTGATGCGGCTCCGGCACTCGCTGCTACGCCTGAAGTGGCCAATAATGTGGCTACCAACCCAACGGCAACCGGTCCCAACGTCTATGACGCTGGGCTGGTGGAGGGCGTCAAACGCTTCCAGCACTGGCAAGGCTTGGCCGATGACGGCGCGATTGGTCCGCGCACCCGTGAATGGCTGAATGTGCCGCCGCAGATGCGCGCCTCGCTGCTGGCGCTTAATATTCAGCGTCTGCGTCTGCTGCCGGATGATATGCATAACGGCATCATGGTAAACATTCCCAACTATTCGCTGACCTACTACAACAATGGCGCCACCATATTGTCGTCACGCGTGATTGTGGGTCGTCCCGACCGCAAAACGCCGTTGATGCGCAGCGCGCTAAATAATGTGGTGCTGAATCCACCGTGGAATGTGCCAACCACGCTGGTGCGCCAGGATATTGTGCCGAAGGTGAAGCAGGATCCGAGCTATCTGTATAAGCACGGTTATACGCTGCTCTCGGGCTGGAGTGCGGATGCGGAAGTGATCGATCCTTCAATGATTGACTGGCATATGGTGTCGGCGGCGAGCTTCCCGTATCGCATTCGTCAGGCGCCAGGCGCGACTAACTCACTGGGTCGCTACAAATTCAATATGCCGAGTTCGGATGCGATCTATCTGCACGATACGCCAAACCATACTCTGTTCCAGCGCGATATTCGTGCGCTCAGTTCGGGTTGTGTGCGCGTCAATAAAGCCTCTGAATTGGCCGATCTGCTACTGCAGGATGTGGGCTGGAATGATGGACGTATTTCGGACACGTTGAAAGAGGGGAATACCCGTTATGTGCCGATTCGCCATCGTATCCCAGTGAACCTTTACTACCTCACCGCCTGGGTTGCAGATGATGGGCTCCCGCAATATCGTACAGATATTTACAATTATGATAACCCTGCGCGTTCCGGCAGTCAGGTGCTGTATAAAGCCGGTCAATTGTTACTCTAGTACTTGATTTAGCTGTTTTCTCTTCACATGAATTTAACCAAGACCAGTCTCGAAAATTTGATTTTGAGCTGGTTTTGGTCTTCTGCAACATATTCTGGGTTGACTGAGTCTTAGGCGGACGTTAATGTTCGGCCTTGTGTATTTTTCGCACATATTTTATCCGCTTTAGACTAGGTAACCTCGCTTCATGGCTAACATTGATTCTCAACGTCGTCGATTACTCTTGATTGGAGGCGCAGCTGCAGGATTATCACTGCTTCCTGGCTCCGCTCTGGCTTCGCTTTCCACCGCCCGCCCTCGAGTATTGACACTTAGTAACCTTCACACCGGTGAAACCCTTAAAACGGAGTTTTTTAACGGTAAGCGTTATGACAAGGATGAGTTAGCCCGCTTAAATCACTTTTTCCGTGATTACCGCGCCAATCAGGTGAAGAACATCGATCCCCATCTTTTTGATCAGCTTTACCGCCTGCAAACGTTGCTGGATACGCGTAAGCCGGTGCAGTTGATTTCGGGTTACCGCACGTTAGCGACTAATACCATGCTGCGTGAATCGGGTCCGGGCGTGGCGAAAAAAAGCTATCACACCAAAGGACAAGCGATGGATTTCCACATTGAGGGAATTTCATTGAGCAATGTTCGCAAAGCGGCGTTATCTATGCGCGCCGGTGGTGTAGGATATTACCCGCGCAGCAACTTCGTACACATAGATACCGGGCCTGCAAGGCACTGGTCCTGATACCGGCAGCGCTGCGTGTGTCGGTCATGGAGCGCTATGAATTACCAAATTATTCCGGTTACGGCTTTTTCCCAGAACTGTTCAGTTATTTGGGATGACGAAACCCAACAAGCCGCATTGGTCGATCCCGGCGGCGATGCGGAAACCATCAAAGCCGTGCTGGCAGAACGTGGTTTAGTGCCGTCGCAAATCCTTCTCACACATGGACATCTCGATCACGTCGGTGCCGCTGCGGAACTTGCGGCACATTATCAGGTGCCCATTGTCGGTCCGCATCCGCTCGATGCTTTCTGGTTAGATAATCTGCCTACACAGAGCCGTATGTTTGGATTACCCGAATGCGCGCCGCTGACGCCCGAGCGCTGGCTGGAAGAGGGCGAAACGGTGCAGGTTGGTAATGTCGTGCTGGAAGTACTGCTTTGTCCGGGCCATACGCCGGGACACATCGTGTTCTTTGATCGTGCAGGACGTCTGCTGATCTCAGGGGATGTGATTTTCAACGGTGGCGTGGGACGAACCGATTTCCCACAAGGCAGCCATAGCGACCTAATCGATGCGATTAAAACCAAGCTGCTGCCGCTGGGCGATGATGTGACTTTTGTGCCGGGTCACGGGCCTATCTCAACGCTAGGCCGCGAACGCCTCAGCAATCCGTTCCTGCAAGAATAAAAAAATGGGCCATTTAGGCCCATTTGTCGTTATTCGCCGCCTGATTTATAACACCGCGACAATCGCTTCACACAGCGCCGACATGTTGTCAGGCGTCATGCCTGCCACGTTAACGCGACCAGAGTTCACAGCATACACACCAAACTCTTCACGCAGACGTACCACCTGATCTTTGGTCAGGCCGCTGAACGAGAACATACCGTTCTGCTTGATGATGAAGCTAAAGTCTTGATTAGCACCTTTCTCCGCCAACGTGTTCACAAATAGCTGACGCATGCGCTGGATGCGCTGACGCATATCGGTCAGCTCCTGAATCCAGATGGTACGCAGCGCGTCGTTGCTCAGAATAGTGGCTACCACCGCCGCACCGTGTGACGGCGGATTAGAGTAGTTGGCGCGAATGGTATATTTCACCTGGCTAAACGCGGTTTTGGCCACGTCGCTGCTCGCAGCGACCAGCGTTAATGCACCAACACGCTCGTTATATAAACCGAAGTTCTTCGAGTAAGAGCTGGCAACGATCAGTTCCTGATGTGAAGCGGCGAAAATACGCAGCCCTTCCGCATCTTCGTCCAGACCACGAGCAAAGCCCTGATAGGCGAAATCAAACAGCGGCAGCCAGCCTTTCTCTTGCGATAGCTGCGCTAACTGCTGCCATTGCTCTGCAGAAGGATCAACGCCGGTTGGGTTGTGGCAGCAGCCGTGGAACAGGACTACATCGCCCGCTTTGGCTTCCTGCAGTGATGCCACCATAGCGTCGAAATCCAGGCTGTGGCTTGCTGCATCGTAGTAATCGTAATCACACACTTCAAGGCCAGCGGCGTTGAACACATTGTTATGGTTCGGCCAGCTTGGGTTGCTCACCCAAACACGCTTCACGCTGGTCTGGTTTGCCAGAAAATCTGCCGCAACGCGCAGGGCACCGGTGCCGCCTGGCGTTTGTGCGGTGCAGGCGCGACCGGCTGAAATCAGTGCGCTCTCTTTGCCGAACAGTAACTCCTGCGTGCAACGTGCGAAATCCGCCAGACCATCAATGCTCAGGTAGTTCTTGGTGGTTTCATTTTCCAGCAAATACTGCTCAGCTTTTTTAACACTGGTGAGGACCGGCGTTTTACCGGTTTCATCTTTATAAACACCAATGCCAAGATTGATTTTATTCGTGCGGTCATCGGCACGAAAAAGGTCAGCCAGTCCCAGAATAGGATCGGCGGGTGCGGCAGAGATCGATTCAAACATGAGTCAGTTCCGTTTGGGTGAACTTTAGCGAAATGAGCTATCAGGTTAACGTCAGTCGGCACGCTTGCCAACCGCTGATATAAAAAAGAAATATGTCGGCAGGATAAAGTAGAAAAGCTAATTGCGAAGCCGATCACTGAAATGCAAAACGGAGCCCGAAGGCTCCGTTTTTAGGTATTACGCAAATCTAATCGGGTGATTAGAACTGGTATACCAGACCAACACCAACGGTGTCATCAGTAGAGATGCCAGCCGCGCGGGTGAAGTCGTTTTCGTCCATCAGGTTGATTTGATAATCAACATAGGTAGACATGTTTTTGTTGAAGTAGTAGTACGCGCCAACAGAAACGTATTTATAGATGTCTTGATCACCCCAGGTCTCGATGTCCTTACCTTTAGACTGGACGTATGCCAGGGATGGACGCAGACCGAAGTCGAACTGGTACTGAGCAACTGCTTCGAACTTCTGCTCTTTATTGATTGCGCCGCCTCGGGCTGGAGCAATATCGGTAGCATCAGTTGAAATCCAAGTTGAATTACGGGTTTCACCGTACATTGCTGCCAGGTATACGTTGTTCGCATCATATTTCAGAGCGGTTGACCATGCGTCAGCTTTTTTGCTGCCGTTGCCATAGAAGGATGCTTCCTGGCCATTAGTACGGTCTGAAGAGGTGTATGCAGCAGAAACGCCAACACCGATGTCAGAGGTATAAGTCAGAGAAGTACCCCAACCGTCGCCATTAGCACGGCTCAGGCTACGGCTGTTAGCGTTAGTGCCTTCTTCATTTTTGCCCTGATACTGAACAGCAAATGCCAGTCCATCAACCAGACCAAAGAAATCATTGTTACGGTAGGTTGCCAGACCATTAGAACGACCAACCATGAAGTTATCAGAGTAACCCGAGTCACCACCGAATACTGGCAGAACGTCGGTCCATGCCAGTGGGTCGTAACCTACACCGTAGTTACGGCCATAGTCGAACGAACCAACATTGGCAATTTTCAGACCGGCAAAGCCCAGACGGGTTTTGTTGCCATTTTGAGCATCGCTAGCGCCTTCAGAGTTGTTAGCCTGAATGTTGTATTCCCACTGGCCGTAACCGGTCAGTTGGTCATTAATCTGAGTTTCACCTTTGAAACCGAAGCGAACATACGTTGCATCGCCATCGCTGCTGGCATTATCAGAGAAAGTGTGGCGCGCATCGACTTTACCGTACAGGTCCAGTTTGTTGCCGTCTTTATTATAAATTTCTGCTGCGTTTGCTGCACCAGCAGCTAACAGAGCTGGAATAACCACTGCAAGAATGTTGCGCTTCATCATTATTTATTACCCTCATTGGAGTTATTTGGACATCTGCCACTGCTGCCAAGAAATCTTTACAGAACCTTGAAAGAAGTTTGATGTCTCCTGTGTCTGCACGCATCTTTCCATCACAGGGTTGCTAATTCTAGCCCGAAAATGATTCAAATCTCTCGATTGGGTATCAAAAGGAAAATATGTATTACAAAATGTAAAATATCGGGAACTTTGTGAGAGAACTCTAAATTTACAAAAATAAAAAAAGGCCGGCTAGGCCGACCTCTTTATATATATGAATTACTTATAATTAATCGCTAAATTTAGAAATTCGCGTTGCGTGGCGTACGTGGGAAGGGGATAACATCCCTTACATTTTGTACGCCGGTGACATAGGCGATTAATCGTTCGAAACCTAATCCGAAGCCAGCATGTGGCACGGTGCCGTAACGACGCAGGTCACGATACCACCAATAATCTTCTTTATTGAGGCCCATTTCTGCCAGACGCGCATCCAGCACATCCAGACGCTCTTCACGCTGTGAACCACCGATGATTTCACCGATGCCCGGTGCGAGAACATCCATCGCCGCCACGGTTTTGCCATCTTCGTTCATACGCATATAGAAGGCTTTAATGTCTTTCGGATAGTTTTTCACTACCACTGGCGCTTTGAAATGCTGCTCTGCGAGGTAACGCTCGTGTTCTGATGACAGATCCACGCCCCATGAAACCGGGTTTTCGAAGGTCTGACCGCTTTTCAGCAGAATATCAACCGCATCGGTGTAATCCACCTGAGCAAAGTCGGTAGTCACGAAACGTTCGAGACGCGCAATCGCATCTTTATCAACACGCTCGGCAAAGAAGGCCATGTCATCAGCACGTTCGTTGAGAACGGCCTGGAACACGTATTTCAGCATAGATTCAGCCAGAGCTGCGGCATCATCCAGCGTCGCAAAAGCAATTTCCGGCTCCAGCATCCAGAATTCCGCCAGATGGCGGCTGGTGTTGGAGTTTTCTGCGCGGAAAGTCGGGCCAAAGGTATACACCTTCGACAGCGCGCAGGCGTAGGTTTCGGCATTGAGCTGGCCGGATACGGTCAGGAACGCTTCTTTACCGAAGAAGTCTTTATCGAAATCGATTTTGCCCTGCGGATCGCGCGGCAGATTTTCCAGATCCAGCGTCGAAACGCGGAACATCTCGCCAGCACCTTCGGTATCCGAAGCGGTGATCAGCGGAGTCGAAACCCAGAAATAGCCATTTTCGTGGAAGAAGCGATGCAGCGCCTGCGCCAGCGTATGACGCACGCGCGCCACGGCACCCACCAGGTTGGTGCGCGGACGCAGGTGCGCCACTTCACGCAGGTATTCGATGCTGTGACGTTTCGCCGCCATCGGATAAGTATCCGGATCGTCGACCCAACCGGTGACTTCAACCTTGGTTGCCTGCAGCTCGAAGGCCTGGCCTTCGCCTGGCGATTCGACCACTTTGCCGGTAATGATCACCGAGCAACCGGTGGTCAGACGCAGCACTTCATCCTGATAATTATTCAGAGAATTATTGACGACGGCCTGAACGGGATTAAAGCAGGAACCGTCGTAAACGGCGATAAAGGAAAGACCAGCTTTGGAATCTCTTCGGGTACGTACCCAACCACGTACGGTGACTTCACTGTCAACCGCGACACGGCCGTGCAGTACATCCGCTACAGGCACAACGCTCATAAAGTTCTCTCTATATATAAAAGAAGGTGGATAAAAGCCCTTTTCCAGGGTTTTGCTATGTTACTTGCGAGCCGACAGGAAACAAGCAAAATTGCCGTGTAAACAGGAGATTTGTTGCGTGAGAGCAGGGTGCAAGCACCCTGCAATAAGAATCAGCTGGCTCTTTTAACCAGCGGCAGATCGAAGGCTTTGCGCAAGGCGCGCACGAAGGCTTTATCCTGGCAAATGGTTTTGCCGGGACTGTCGGAGAGTTTTGCTACCGGTTTGCCATTGCAGCTCACCAGTTTGATCACGATATTCAGCGGCGTCACGCCGGGAATATCGCATGACAAGCGCGTTCCGATACCGAACACCACGTTGGCCCGTTGGCCAAAGTGACGATAGAGCGCCAGCGCTTTGTCCAGATTGAGGTTATCCGAGAACACCAGCGTTTTGCTTTTTGGATCGATATCCAGACGCTGATAGTGGGCAATGGCTTTTTCACCCCATTCCACCGGATCGCCAGAGTCATGGCGTAGGCCTTGGTAACGATGAGCAAAGCCAGGACCAAAGTCGCGCAGGAAGGCATCCATGGTGATGCAGTCGGTCAGGGCGATACCTAATTGATCGTCATACTCGTCCAGCCAGGATTGCAGTGCCGCACGTTGGCTGTTCGCCAATACTGGACTGATTTGCTGGTGCGCCTGAAACCATTCATGCGCCTGAGTACCCACCGGATTAAGCTGCAGGCGACGCGCCAAATCGTAGTTGCTGGTGCCAACCAGCCACGGAAACTCCGCTTTGAGCGTCGCGACAATCGCTTCCTGCACCGCTTTGGAGTAACGACGACGCGTACCGAAATCCATCAGCTGGAAGCATGACATATCCAATTCGCCGACCTGCTGACGGAAATCCACCAGCTTATGCTGCAAGTGCGCAACCGCCTGATCCACACCCATCTGCGGCGTGCGATGGCGATGCACCACCTCACTGATCAGCGCCAGCAGCGGCACTTCCCACAGAATCACTTCACGCCACGGCCCGCTGATCTGAATCGTCAGATGGCCGTAGTTGTTACGCACGTTGACTTGTGAAGGATCGAGGCGGAACTGACGCAGCCAGTTAAGGTAATCGCTCTGGAAGAAAGGCAGCCCGCTGAGATAGTGATACTCATCGTCGCTCAGGGCGAGCGTTCGCAGGGTTTCAATTTGTGCGCGGATCTCATCCGCATAAATACCGAGCAGTTCGTCGCCACGGCAGCGAAATTCCGCCGTAACCGGGACATCATAATAGCGATGATAGACGGCCTGCTGCATGTGAAGCTTGTACGCATCGGTATCAAGCAGCGTGGTCAAAATCGGGGAAGCATGTCCAGTCATGGTGCGTTTCAGCATCCTCTTCCGCGGAGCAGAGCCCGGTGTTCAATAAGGTCATAAAGACGCAGGAGTATAAAACAGTAATGACCGCGATCACACCACAATTGCGGGTGGCAGGTCGAGGGGCATTTGTGCCATTGTTAATGAATTGTAGCCTTTTCAACGAACGCACGCATTGACCGTGGCAACCGAGGCACAACCCGCTTAGACTTTGACGGGTCAACATATTAACGAATAACGATGCGAGAAGGACTTATGACGCAACAGCCGCAAATTAAATATCGCCACGACTACCGTGCGCCGGATTACACCATTACCGATATCGACCTGACTTTTGATCTGGACGCGGCTTCGACGCGCGTCACGGCGGTCAGTCAGGTGAAGCGTATTGGCGCTGCCGATGCGGAACTGCGTCTGGATGGCGAAGATCTCACGCTGGTATCGCTGGCGGTGGATGGCAATCCGTGGTCGCATTACCGCGAAGAAGAGGGCGCGTTGTTCATCAGCCAGCTACCGGATAACTTCACTCTGACCATCATTAATGACATTCATCCGGATAAAAACACCGCGCTGGAAGGGTTATACCAATCTGGCGAGGCGCTCTGTACCCAATGCGAAGCCGAAGGTTTCCGCCACATTACGTGGTATCTCGATCGCCCGGACGTGCTGGCGCGCTTCACCACCACCATCATTGCCGATGCCGCGCGTTATCCTTATTTACTCTCCAACGGCAACAAGCTGGAGAGCGGTCGCCATGAAGATGGCCGCCATTGGGTGAAGTGGCAGGATCCGTTCCCGAAGCCGTGCTACCTGTTTGCGCTGGTGGCGGGTGATTTCGACGTGCTACGCGACAGTTTTACTACCCGCTCTGGCCGCGATGTGGCGCTGGAAATCTTTGTCGATCGCGGCAATCTCGATCGTGCTGACTGGGCGATGACTTCGCTGAAAGCCAGCATGAAGTGGGATGAAGAGCGCTTTAACCTTGAGTACGACCTCGACATTTTTATGATTGTCGCGGTGGATTTCTTCAATATGGGCGCGATGGAGAACAAAGGCCTCAACGTCTTCAACTCCAAATATGTACTGGCGAAAGCTGAAACCGCTACCGACAAAGATTACCTCGGTATTGAAGCGGTCATCGGTCACGAATATTTCCACAACTGGACCGGCAACCGCGTGACCTGCCGCGACTGGTTCCAGCTCAGCCTGAAAGAGGGTCTGACGGTGTTCCGCGATCAGGAGTTCAGCTCCGATCTCGGTTCGCGCGCAGTGAACCGTATCGATAACGTACGCGTAATGCGCGGTGCGCAGTTCGCGGAAGACGCCAGCCCAATGGCGCATCCGATCCGTCCGGATCAGGTGATCGAGATGAACAACTTCTACACCTTAACCGTGTATGAAAAAGGTTCAGAAGTGATCCGCATGATGCACACCTTGCTGGGCGAAGAGAACTTCCAGAAAGGCATGCAACTCTATTTCGAACGTCACGACGGCAGCGCGGCGACCTGTGATGATTTCGTGCAGGCGATGGAAGATGCGTCGAACGTTGACCTGTCACAATTCCGTCGCTGGTACAGCCAGGCTGGCACGCCAATTCTGACGGTGCGTGATGACTACAATCCAGAGCTGGAGCAATACACGCTGCACGTCACTCAGCGCACGCCGGCCACCGCCGAGCAGAAAGAGAAGCTGCCGCTGCACATTCCACTGGATATCGAACTGTACGATAACGAAGGCAAAGTGATTCCGCTGCAGCATAATGGTCATCCGGTGCATCACGTGCTGAACGTTACCGAAGAGTTCCAGACCTTTATTTTCGATAACGTTTATTTCCAGCCGGTGCCGTCGCTGCTGCGTGAATTCTCTGCGCCAGTGAAGCTCGACTACAAATGGAGCGATGCGCAACTCACCTTCCTGATGCGCCACGCACGCAACGACTTCGCGCGCTGGGACGCGGCACAAAGCCTGCTGGCAACCTACATTCGCCTCAACGTCGCGCGTCATCAGCAGGGCCAGCCGCTGTCGCTGCCGCTGCATGTGGCCGATGCGTTCCGCGCGGTATTGCTGGATGAGCAGGGCGATCCGGCGCTGAAAGCGTTGATTCTCTCGCTGCCGTCTGAAAATGAAATCGCCGAGCTGTTTGATGTTATCGATCCGCTGGCGATTTCGGCGGTGCGCGATGCGCTGGTGCGCACGCTGGCTAAAGAGTTGAGTGACGAATTCTTTGCGCTCTATCTGGCCAACCAAAGCAGCGAATACAAAATTGAGCATGCGGAGATTGGCAAGCGCACGCTGAAAAACGTCTGCCTCGGCTATCTGGCGTTTGCCGATGCGGCACAGGCCGACAAGCTGGTGCAAGCGCAATATCAGCAGGCGAATAATATGACCGACGCATTAGCGGCGCTGGCTGCAGCGGTAGCGGCGAACCTGCCGTGCCGCGATTCACTGCTGGCGGCCTATGATGAGCGCTGGCATCAGGATGGTTTAGTGATGGATAAATGGTTTGTGCTGCAAGCCACCAGCCCAGCGGCGGATGTGCTGAGCAACGTGCGTAAGCTGCTGAATCACCGTTCGTTCACCATGGGCAACCCGAACCGTATTCGTTCACTGATTGGTGCGTTTGCCTCAGGCAATCCAGCGGCGTTCCACGCCAAAGATGGCAGCGGTTATCAGTTCCTGGTGGAGATGTTGACCGATCTGAACACGCGCAACCCGCAAGTGGCTGCACGCATGATCGAGCCGCTGATTCGCCTGAAACGCTACGATGCCGATCGTCAGGCGCTGATGCGTAAGGCGCTGGAAACCTTGAAAGGGCTGGATAAGCTGTCTGGCGATCTGTACGAGAAGATCACCAAAGCGTTGAATGCGTAAAAGTAACCATGGGGTCGCCATTTATGGCGACCTCTATCATTAACTCTGCTGCGCAAACTTCAACGGCTGTTCCGACGAGCCCCGCTTCATCACCCGATCCAGCACTTCCGCTTCCAGCTCCGCCAGACGTGCCGATCCGCGGCGGCGTGGGCGTGGCAAATCGACGTTCAAATCCAGGCCAATCTGTCCTTCCTCGATGAGCAGCACACGATCGGCAATCGCCACCGCTTCGCTGACATCGTGCGTCACCAGCAGCACGGTGAAGTTATGCTGTTGCCACAGCGACTCAATCAATCCCTGCATTTCGATGCGCGTCAACGCATCCAGCGCACCGAGCGGCTCATCGAGCAGCAGCAAACCTGGGCGATGAATCAGCGCACGTGCCAGCGCCACACGCTGTTTCTGTCCGCCGGACAACGCGGCAGGCCACTCGTTGGCGCGGTCCGCCAAGCCCACGGCTTCCAGCGCGTCCAGCGCGGCGGCGCGCCATTCGCGGCCTTTCAGTCCCAGCCCAACGTTATCCATCACCTTTTTCCACGGTAGCAAGCGTGAATCCTGGAACATCAAACGCGTATCTTCGCGTGCCTCGGATAACGGCGCATTGCCAGCCAGTAACTCACCGCGCGTGGTCGATTCGAGTCCCGCCAGCAGACGCAGCAAGGTACTTTTCCCGCAGCCGCTGCGACCGACGACGGCGACAAACTGTCCGGAGGGAATGTGCAGATCGATATTATTCAGGATGGTGCGGTCGCCATATTGCTTGCTGACGCCATTCACACCCACCGGCGTACCGCGATTTAAACGCGCCGGATTCAGGGTTACGTTGCTCATGCGTTCTCCTTCAATTGGTAAGCCGGATGCCAGCGCAACCAGACGCGCTCCAGCAGTTGTGCCGCAACGTCAGCCAGTTTGCCGAGCAGGGCATAGAGAATGATGGCAACGACCACCACGTCGGTTTGCAGGAATTCACGCGCGTTCATCGCCAGATAACCAATGCCGGAGTTAGCGGAAATGGTTTCGGCCACAATCAGCGTCAGCCACATCAGGCCAAGGGCAAAACGTACGCCAACCATAATCGAAGGCAGCGCACCCGGCAGAATCACCTGAATGAACAGACTCCAGCCAGACAAGCCGTAGCTGCGCGCCATCTCAACTAAACCCCGATCAATGTTACGAATGCCGTGATACGTGTTGAGGTAAATCGGGAACAAGGTGCCCAGCGCCACGAGGAAAATTTTGGCGGATTCGTCGATGCCAAACCACAAAATCACCAGCGGAATCAGCGCCAGATGCGGCACGTTACGCAGCATTTGCACCGAGGTATCCAGCAAGCGTTCACCGACGCGCGAGGTGCCGGTAATCAATCCCAGAATCAAACCAATCGAGCCGCCAATGGAGAAACCGATGGCGGCACGCCAGCTGCTGATCGCCAGGTTTTGCCACAGTTCACCGCTGGCAGTCAGTTTCCAGAAGGTGATGAGGATATTTTCTGGCGACGGCAAAATGCGCGTCGACAGCCAACCCACTTGCGATGCCAGTTGCCACACCGCAATCAGCACCACTGGCAAAACCCAGGGCAGCACGGCATTACTCAGCTTGGTTTTAACGTTCGCCATGATCGGCTCCTTTAGCTCTGTGACACTTTTTGCGGCGTGAAATCGTTAGCCACCGCTTCACCGTGCGCTTGTACCACACGCGGCTTCGGTACTTCCGGAATCGCCAGATCGAGGTGCGGGAACAGCAACTCGCCCACGCGATAAGCCTCTTCCAGATGCGGATAGCCGGAGAGAATAAAGGTCTCGATGCCGAGATCCTGATACTCCTGCATGCGCGCCGCCACGGTTGGGCCATCGCCCACTAACGCGGTGCCTGCGCCGCCGCGTACCAGACCGACACCGGCCCACAGGTTCGGGCTGATCTCCAGCTTGTCGCGACGTCCACCGTGCAGTGCGGCCATGCGCTGCTGGCCCACTGAATCGGTGCGCGCAAACGCCGCCTGCGCTTTAGCAATGGTGGCATCATCAAGATGGGCAATCAGGCGATCCGCCGCTTGCCACGCTTCTTCATTGGTTTCACGCACAATCACGTGCAGACGAATCCCGAAGCGCACGGTGCGGCCTTGCGCTGCCGCTTTGGCGCGCACTTGCTCAATCTTCTCTTTAACTAAGGCGGGCGGTTCGCCCCAGGTGAGATAAACATCAACCTGCTCGGCGGCCAGATCCTGCGCGGCATCCGACGATCCGCCAAACCACAGCGGCGGACGCGGTTCCTGCACCGCTTTAAACATCAGACGCGCACCGCGCACCTTCACATGCTTGCCTTCGTAATCGACGGTTTCGCCTTCGCTAACGCGACGCCAGACGCGGGTAAACTCGGCCGATTCTTCATAGCGTTCGCGGTGATCGAGGAACACGCCATCGCCGGCCAACTCTTCCGGATCGCCGCCGGTAACCAGATTAAACAGCGCGCGACCATTCGACAGACGATCCAGCGTGGCGGCCTGACGCGCCGCTTGCGTCGGCGAAATCACGCCCGGTCGCAGTGCAACGAGGAAACGCAGACGCTGCGTCACCGGAATCAGTGATGCTGCCACCAGCCAGGCATCTTCACAGGAGCGGCCGGTGGGGATCAGCACGCCGCCGAAGCCAAGGCGATCCGCTGCCTGCGCAATCTGTTGCAGGTAACCATGATCAACCGGGCGCGAACCTTCCGCTGTGCCAAGATAGTGACCATCGCCGTGCGTCGGGAGAAACCAAAATACGGATACGCTCATGATTAATTTCCTTTGGGCTGGGCGGATTGTGGATGCCAGATGCGGTCAGCGATATTCACTTTGACCGGCATCAGATGATTGGCATAAAACAGATCGGCCGTTTGCTGTTGGGCCTGCGCGGTATGGGCGCTGACCGGCGTAATGGTGGTGGGTGGACGATGGTCGAGATAGCTGGCGATCACCGGTTTCGGTAAGCCCATGGCGTTTGCCAGCAGATCGATACTCTGGTCGCGCTGACTGCGCGTTAATGCATCGGCGTCGCTGAAGGTATTCAGTACCTGCTGCACGAAGGCGCCGTTCGCCTCGGTGTATTTGCGCGTGGCTAAATAGAAGGAACCGGTTTGATTGAGTTTGCTGCCATCGGCCAGCACGCGCACGTTGCCTTGCAGTAGGGCGGCTGAGTAGTAAGGATCCCAAATCGCCCAGGCATCGACGTCACCTTGCTGGAACGCGGCGCGTGCATCGGCGGGCGTCAGATAGGTTGGCTGGATATCTTTAAAGCTCAATCCGGCCTGTTCCAGCGCCCGCAACAGCAAGTTGTGCGAGCTGGAGCCTTTCTGGAACGCCACTTTATGACCTTTCAGTTCGGCCACGCTGTGAATCGGGCTATCTTTCGGCACCAGAATCACTTCGGCCTGTGGCTTCGGCGGTTCCGAACCGACATAAAGCAGATCGGCACCCGCAGCTTGGGCAAACAGCGGCGGGATGTCGCCGGTGCTGCCCAAATCGATGCTATCGACGTTAAGCGCCTCGAGCATCTGCGGGCCCGCCGGGAATTCTACCCACTTTATATTGGTATGCGGGAAGCGCTGCTCCAGCAGCTTGTGGGTTTTCGCTAAAACCATGCTCACCGAGCCTTTCTGATAACCGATGCGCAACTGTTCGGGTGCATCGGCAGCCTGTGCATTCACGCTCAAGGTGAGCAGTGCCGCTACGGCTGGCATAAGTAAACCCGTCAATATCCTTTTCATCTCTCTTCCTTTATACCGCTTGTGCGTAAGGTTGGTGGCGACGATGCAGCGCGTGCCAGAAGGTATCCAGCGCCTCGTCAATGCGTTGCGACAGCAGCGGATCGAGCAGCGGCTGGCGATCGTAATCAGTAATCTGGCTGTCAGTGGCGAACACGCCGTGCAACACTTCCTGCGCCTTCAGCGCATTCAGCACCGGCTTCAGCGCGTAATCCACCGCCAGCAGATGTGACGCGCTGCCGCCGCTTGCCAGTGGCAGCACCACTTTATGCTCCAGCGCGCGCTCTGGCAGTAGATCGAGCAGGGTTTTCAGTGCGCCGGAAAACGAAGCCTTATAAATAGGCGTGGCGACAATCACCCCATCCGCCAGCGCCAAATCGGCTTTCAACGCGGCTAAGGCAGGTGAATCGAAGCGTGCATAGAGCAAATCTTCAGGCTGGAAGTTGTGAATATTCCACGGAATCACGTCAACGCCGCGTGCTTCCAGCGCGTGCTGGCAAAGGCTCAGCAGCGCAGTAGAGCGTGAAGGGTAGCGAGGGCTGCCCGCCAGCGTAATAATCCGCATGGTCACTCCTTATAACTGAAAGTTATTGATTATCTGATATTCAGAACTGATGTGTTCAATACTGTCAGAGCAGGCAGCGAGGCTTAAATGATTTATCTGGTAATCCTAAGTCGCAAAATGGGATAGTCCGGAACAGATAAAGGAAGAATAAAAACCAGCGGAATTGATGCTTAGGGTTAATCTGAAAAGCACTCGAGCAATCGAGCAGTTATATCAGTTATTGCATCGCGTTTTACTGCGCCATTAGTTAAAGCGCTTAATGCATGACCTTAATTGAGGTATCAATAAAGAAACACATCCCCATAGCTCGTAACATCCTGTGATGAAGGTTGTTGCGAACTTTGAAATAAAAGAAGAAAAATGATGATTCTGATTTATTCTAAAGTTTGGGAATCAGATTTAACTTAGAGGGAGTGAAAGTTATTCTATTTATTTATGGTTTTTATTTGAGCTAACCGTTGAGATGGCGCGAGTAAATGTTAAATACAAGACGGGTCTCATGCTCGTCTCCAAAAAATATTGTTACTTTTTGCGCCCTGATTTACGTTTTACTAAAGCAATGCTGAACAATTAAAAGTTGTATTGATAAAACAACGGTGATCGTCGTTGGAATCAGAACGCTAAGCCTGTTTATAATTGGTTGAGCTAATTTCCGCTAGAACACGATAACGATATTTCACTTATTTATTTACGCCCGCGTTTTGTGGCGTGAACTGCCGTTGCGGCAAGCTACTTTATTCTTAGGGAGATAAATATGGGTAGTTCTTCATTTGCTCAGGATTTAACTGAGCAGCAGGTCGTGCCTGCCACCTTCAATCGCATCTCACCCTCACCTAAACCAGAAGAAGAGCTGGTGTGTTATTGGCTGCAACCCGATGCCGCAGGCGCGCATCTTATTTCTTCATTGCTGCCAACCTTCCCGCACAGCACGCCTGCTGAAGATGATTTCCTGCTGTTCAGCGCGGAGCGCAACGCCTTGCCGGCCAGCCTGCTGCAGGACGTGGCGAAGCTCAGTGACCAGCGTCCAGAGCTGAACTGCTTTATTGTCTCGCTGGCAAAGCGCGAGCTGCCAAACGGCTTACACTCGTCTCTGCAGCTGTTTCAACAGTTGCATGCGCAGCGCTGGTGGCAGGAGGGCGGCTTTGCGGTGATCTTGCGTGCTGGCCTGGCCCGCGTGGCTGCGCCGCTGACGCGTATTCAGGATGTGATGCTCGCCGGATTACTGCATACGCAAACGGCGTGGGTGCTCGATTACGCCAGCGAAGCCTCGCTGACCACCAAAGCCGATGCATCGCCGCGCTTAACTTATCAGCAATTTATTACTGATTATGAAAAACTCACGCGTTTGTCACACTATATTCCGGAGCGAAACCGCTATCGCGAAAGTTATTTACGCAGCGGCTTATTACAATTAGTCATGCAGGAGTTGAGTGGCGCGGCGAAATTCTCAGATAATACCCGCCACGCATTAACCTACTTTGCGGAAAACTTCCCGGCCAAAGGTGCAATGGAAAAACTTATGTTGAAACAACCTGACATCTATTTCGCTATCATGAAAATGAGAAAAAGGCTGGGCGCTTAGCACCAACGTTAATTTTAAGAATAACTCCGGTGTGCGCGTGAATACTTTTATGTCACGCTTAAGGCCACTGAGATAATCCCCAGATGCCAAAACACCTATGTCTATAAAACGTAACGCGATTGCCAACTATGTTGGTCAAATCTATCTGACGCTGTCAGGTATTTTGGTTGTACCACTTTATATTCAACACTTAGGAATGGAAGCCTACGGTTTAGTGGGCTTCTTTTCGATCTTATTAACCTGGCTGCAATTACTGGATGCCGGTGTTTCTACTACCTTAATGCGGGAAGCGGCGCGTTATCGTGCTAATCAGGCGGAGTTCGTCTGGTTCCCGGCGCTGTTTGCCACGCTGACCAAATTCTTCCTGTGCTCCACCATTGTGCTGGTGGTATTGGGTTGGCTGGCAACGCCATGGATTGCCACGCACTGGCTGGATGCACGTCATCTGCCTGCGGGTGATGTGGTGATTGCCGTGGCGATTATGGTGATCACCGCCGCGATTCGCTGGCGCACCAGTCCGTATCGCAGCGTGATTGTCGGCTTCGAACATCAAGTGTGGCTGAACGGCGTCAACTTGATCATCACCACCTTGCGCACTTTCGGCGCGGTGCTGGTAATCCAGTTCTTCTCCAATCCGGTATTGGCGTTCTTTATCTGGCAGCTGCTGGTGTCGATTGCTGAAGCGGCCTGCTGTATCTACAAATCCTGCCAGCTGATTCCCAAAGCGGCGCGCAAAGAGAAGCGCGGCGATCTGAAAGAGGTGCTGAAACCCTTTATTCGCTTTGCCCTCAGCGCGGCATTCTCCAGTGCGGTGTGGACCTTTATTTCGCAAATCGACCGATTGGTGCTCTCCAAAACGTTGCCGCTGAGCGAATACGGTTCGTTTACCGTGGTGGCGACGGCCGCGACCGGCATTTTGCTGCTCAGCAGCCCGATCATGCAGGCGATTGTGCCACGCATGACCGGCATGAAAACCCGTAAAGAGGGCGATGCGGAGTCGCTGAAACTCTATCGCTACACCACGCAGGCGGTGGCCATCTTTATGGCGCCGCTCAGCATTACTATTGCCTGTTACGCCGGCCCGCTGCTGTGGGCATGGACGCAGAAGAGTCAGATTGTTGATGAGATGTCGTTTGTTCTCAGCCTGTACGCATTGGGCAGCGGCATTCAGGCCATCTGTGGCTTGCTCTATCACCTGCAATACATCAACGGCAACCTCAAGCTGCACATGAAAGGCTTCACCTGCTTTGCCGTGCTGCTGGTGCCGCTCAACATCTGGTGTGCCGTTCACTACGGCGCATTGGGTACCGGTTGGTTGTGGCTGGGACAAAACATCTTCTATCTGGTGGGTTGGGCATGGTTGGTGCATCGCCGCTTCGCGCCGGGCATTCATTTCACCTGGTTAACCCGCGACGTGATGCTGATTTGGGCGGTTTCCGCCGCCATCGCCTGGTTGAGCACTTTCTTGCCTATCGAGTGGAATCAAAATCGCTGGATCAACCTGCTGTGGCTCGGCTTGATTGGCGCCTTCAATCTTGGTGTCTGCTGCCTGCTGCACAGCGTGGTGTTGAAGCGTCTCAGAATTCCGTTGTTTAACGTTGAGGAAAGAGGATGAGCATGATGTCATCTCACCGTATCCCTACGGTTTCGGTCATCATACCGAACTGGAATTGCGCGCCCTGGCTGCCAGAAGCGATGAGTTCTTTGTTGCGGCAGTCATCGCCGCCGGAACAGATCATTGTTATCGACGATGGCTCCAGCGACAGCAGCGTGGCCTGGCTAACGGCGTTTGCGGCCCAGCACCCGCAGGTGATGCTGCTGAGCGGCGAGCGCGGCGGCGTCAGCGCGGCGCGTATGAAAGGGCTCGCTGTAGCAACCGGCGATTTTGTTTACTTCATGGATGCGGATGATTTTGTCTCCACCGACTTGTTTGCCGACTTCCGTCGCGTGCAGGCGCGCCATGAGGATATTGACCTGTTCTGCTTTGGCGCAAAGATGTTCTTCGATCTGCCCGCCGCGCAGCGCCACTATCAAACCATTCACCAGCGTCATGTCAGTGGATTATTGCCCGGCGGCAGCACCAGCTTGCGTACGCTGATGCAGCATCAGTCGGCGCACCGCGTAGTGTGGAGCAGCATCATTTCGCGTCGCTTGATTGATCAACTGGCGCTGCAGTTTCTGCCGATCCAGAACCATGAAGATGCACCGTACATGTTCGCGCTCTATCTGCAGGCGCGTAATATTTATTGCACTAGCCAAAGCTACTACTACAAACGCTTTATGGTGACCTCGTTGTCGCAGAGCACGCGCGATTTTTCCTATGTGAAAAACTACTTCATTGCGCGCCAAAGCAGCGAACAATTCCTGCGTGAACAGCAACTGCCGGTGGATGCGGCCTTGCTGGATAGCTATTACCAAACGGTGATGCACAGCTGTCTGGCGCAGATCCGCAAAAATCATATGGTGATCCCGACAGACTGGCAGCCGCAGGTGAATCAGCTGGTGCGCAATGTGTTGCAGCACAGCGCGCGTCTGAAGCTGATGTGGTATTGCCCGACGATTTACAGTGGCCTGCAGGCGTGTCGTGAACAGCTTGGCCGCTATTCTGCACGACGCTGATAACGATCAAATTGTGATGCAGTAGAACAATTTACTTTTGCGCCAGAGCACCTTACCATTCTGGCGCACATTTTCCCGTGCACCCCGACTTCCCTGGTTTCCGTCATTGAGGAGAGTGCATGTTATATCCTATCGTCCGGCCGGCGCTGTTTAAGCTTGATCCTGAGCGTGCGCACGAACTCACCTTTCAACAACTGCGTTTTATCAGCGGCACCCCGCTGGAAGGACTGATTCGCCAGTCGCTGCCATCACGTCCGGTCACCTGCATGGGATTAACCTTCCCGAACGCGCTCGGCTTAGCCGCCGGCCTCGACAAAAATGCCGAGTGCATTGATGCCTTCGGCGCGATGGGCTTTGGTTTTGTCGAAGTGGGAACGGTAACGCCGCTGGCGCAACCGGGAAATGATAAACCGCGGATGTTCCGCTTAGTGCCTGCGGAAGGGATTATTAACCGCATGGGGTTTAATAATCACGGCGTTGATCATCTGATCGCCAACGTCAAAAAGTCGCGCTTTAAAGGCATTCTCGGCATCAATATTGGCAAAAATAAAGATACGCCGGTTGAGAATGGTAAAGACGATTATCTGATTTGCATGGAAAAGGTATATGCCCACGCCGGTTATATTGCCATCAATATTTCCTCACCGAACACGCCAGGATTACGCACGCTGCAATATGGTGAAGCGCTGGACGATCTTCTCTCCGCCATCAAATTAAAACAGCGAGAGCTGCAAGAACGGCACCTTAAATATGTGCCGGTGGCGGTAAAGATCGCGCCGGATCTTACCGAAGAAGAATTGATCCAGGTTGCCGACAGTTTGGTGCGCCACAATATTGATGGTGTGATTGCCACCAATACCACGCTCGATCGTTCGCTGGTGACCGGCCTTAAATATGCCGAAGAAGCGGGCGGATTAAGTGGTCGTCCGGTGCAGTCACGCAGCACCGAAGTGATTCGCCGCCTGGCGCAAGAGCTGCAGGGCCGCTTACCTATTATTGGCGTCGGTGGTATTGATTCGCTGGTTTCTGCGCGCGAGAAAATTGCCGCAGGTGCAACATTAGTGCAGATATACTCCGGATTTATTTATAAAGGCCCAGGCTTAATTAAAGATATCGTGACCCACCTCTAAGACATTTCCCACTTTACTGCGCCGAGGGGTTTATTTATCCCTTCGGCTCGTTTATATTTTGTCCTGCTGGTGCATTTTTCAGCTTTTTCTCAGATTTATTTTTTAATTAAGCGCCATTTAGCGCAGCGATAAACCACAGGGCAGATCATGAAAATCAAACCTGATGACAACTGGCGTTGGTATTTCGACGCAGAGCATGACCGCATGATGCTGGATTTAGCCGACGGCATGTTATTTCGCTCGCGCTTCTCGCGCAAAATGCTGACGCCTGATGCATTTAATGTCAGCGGTTTTTGCGTTGATGACGCCGCGCTCTATTTTACTTTTGAAGAACGTTGCCGTCAGAGTGGATTAAAAGGCGATCAGCGTGCCGAATTAGTATTAAACGCGCTGGTGGCCAGCCGATTTCTCAAACCCCTGATGCCTAAAAGCTGGCACTTCACCAATCACGCACACAGCTGGCAGCCGGCTGCAGGCGATATGGTGGCGGTGACGCTGGCCGATAGCGGCGAAAAGGCACAACTGTTTGTGGTTGAAAGCGGTGAAAATGCGGCGCTGTGCTTGTTGGCGCAAAACGCGTTAAGCGTGGCGGGTAAAGGTATGCAGCTGGGTGATGCGATCAAGATCATGAACGATCGTCTGCGTCCACAGCAGCAGGAACAAACCGCCCACTTCGCGCGGGCGGTGTGATCGGCTTACGCCAGTTCGATATCGCCTGCCGGAATACAGCTGCAGCTTAAGATCGTGCCATCTGCGCGCACCGCGCTTTTCTTCAGTGCTTTCACTTCACCCGCGACCAACGTCACTTTGCAGCTGCCACAAAGTCCGGCGCGGCACGAGTAGGGAATGCGGAAACCCTGCATCTCCAGTTGTTCCAGCAACACTTGCTGATTGTCGCCGCTAAAGCTCGCTCCCTGATAATCGATAGTTACTGCGCTGTGGCTGCTAGCGTCAGGTGCCAGCGTTTCGACCACGGCGCCCGCACCGTATGCGCGCGGCGTTTGCTTCTCTAAAATGGTCACCGCATCGCCAACGCGAATAATGCCGCTATTGAGCGCAATCAAATTCAGGCCGAAATCAATATCGCCGCTGCCATCCTGCGCGCTGCGGAAACCCTGCAAGGTGGTGAGCGGTTCGCCATTAGGATGTTTTTGACCCGTTTCGGTGCCGACGGTGGTAAACACGCAGCGGCTGCACGGCTTCGGCATCTCAAAGGTAATCTCGCCAATTTGCAGACGTTTCCAACTATCTTCTTCCCATGCGGCCGCGCCGCTTACGACCAGATTGGGTCGGAACTGCTCAACACGCACGCTGGCCGGACAGCGTTGTTGCAGATCCTGCAACGAGGCCATGTTCACCAGCAAGTAGGGAAAACCGTCAGCAAAGCTCAGCGGCACATGATCAAAACGCTTCACACGGCGCGTCGGTTCCGCGCCGGTCCAGCGCAGTTGCACCGGACGCGGGAAGAAGGTGCTCAACCAGCTATTAATCGTTTCCGGTGCAATACGCGCGGTGAAATGGTTGCCCCATACTTCGGTAGGTGACTGCTCAGCGGTAAAATCATTAAAGCGGATCAGCGCCTGCGATCCATCCGGTGCTTGTAAAAACAGGCCATCCGGCAGCAGCGCAGGCGTGAAACGCACCATTTCCGGAAACTGGCGCGCGGTGACAAACGTGCCGTCCAGTTCGGTCACCATAAAGATGCGATCAAAGCCCAGACCGCTTTCCAGCACCTGCGCATGCGACAGTTGCAGACCGCGCATAGATTTAACGGGATGGATGTAAAGGCGTGAAAGCGTAATCATCACCACTCCAGAAACAGGGTCATAAGTTTAAAAGAAGCTAACTTTATGACATAGCACGCTGATTCGCTATAATGCGCAGCAATTTAAGCAAGAGTAAAAAGTGACGATATGAATTCTCTGTTTGCCAGTACGGCGCGTGGGCTCGAAGAGCTGTTGAAAAGTGAGCTAGACGCGCTGGGTGCGCAGGATTTGCAGGTGGTGCAGGGCGGCGTCCACTTTCAGGCCGACGACCATGTAATGTACCAAAGCCTGCTGTGGAGCCGTTTGGCTTCGCGCATTTTGCTGCCGCTGGGAGAATTTGGCGTCTGGAGCGATCTCGATCTTTACGTGGGTGCGCAAAGTATTCCATGGACCGAGATGTTCGACAGCAACACCAGTTTTGCCATCCATTTTAGCGGCACCAATGAGGTGATCCGCAACAGCCAGTTCGGTGCGTTGCGTATTAAAGATGCCATCGTGGACAGCTTTACCCGCCAGAATCTGGAACGCCCGAACGTTGATCGTGAACAACCGGGCATCCGCATCAATGCGTGGCTGAACAAAGATCGCGTCAGCATCGCGCTGGATCTGAGCGGTGATTCACTGCATCAGCGCGGCTATCGCCAGCAAACCGGCGCGGCGCCGTTAAAAGAAACCTTAGCGGCGGCGATTGTGATGCGTTCGGGTTGGCAGAGCAGCACGCCGCTGGTCGATCCAATGTGTGGTTCCGGCACGCTGCTGTTGGAAGCGGCGCTGATCGCCTGCGATCGCGCGCCTGGCCTGTTGCGTACCCATTGGGGCTTCAATCGCTGGAAGAAACACAATCAGGCGGTCTGGCAGGAAGTTCATGCTGCCGCGAAAGAGCGCGCACGCGTGGGTACCGCTGCGGCGACCGCCCGTTTCTTTGGCTACGATAATGACAGCCGCGTGCTGGAATCGGCGCGCGCCAATGCTCGTCGTGCCGGCGTGTTCGAGCTGTTCACCTTCGCGCAGCAGGATGTGATCAAGCTGAAAAATCCGCTGGCGGGCAAAGAGATTACCGGCACGGTATTAAGCAACCCGCCGTACGGTGAACGTCTGGAAAGCGAACCGGCGCTGATTGCGCTGCACAGCCAGTTGGGCCGCATCATGAAGCAGAATTTCGGCGGCTGGAATCTGTCGCTGTTCAGCGCCTCGCCGGAGCTGCTGAGTTGCTTGCAACTGCGTGCCGATCGCCAGTTCAAAGCCAAAAACGGCCCGCTCGAGTGCGTGCAGAAAAACTATCAGCTGGCTGCGACCAGCGCAGAAGGCGGCGCGCAGATTGCGGAAGATTTTGCTAACCGCCTGCGTAAGAATCTGAAGAAACTGGATAAATGGGCGCGCCAGTCGAACATCGACTGTTATCGTCTGTATGACGCCGATCTGCCAGAGTACAACGTGGCGGTCGATCGTTACGCTGATTGGGTGGTGATCCAGGAGTATGCGCCACCGAAAACCGTGGACGCCAACAAAGCGCGTCAGCGTCTGTTCGATGTAATTAGTGCAACGCTGAGCGTGTTGGAGATCCCGGCGAATCGTCTGGTGATGAAAACCCGCGAGCGCCAGAAAGGCAAAAGCCAGTATCAAAAGCTGGGCGAGAAGGGCGATTTCTTCGAAGTGCAGGAATTTGATGCGCGACTGCTGGTGAATCTCACCGATTATCTGGATACTGGTTTGTTCCTCGATCACCGTATCGCACGCCAGATGCTGGGCAAAATGAGCGCAGGCAAAGATTTCCTCAATCTGTTTGCCTATACCGGCACCGCCAGCGTGCACGCCGGTTTGGGTGGCGCGAAAACCACCACCACCGTAGATATGTCGCGTACCTATCTGGAGTGGGCCGAGCGCAACCTGCGTCTTAACGGTTTAACCGGTCGTCAGCACCGCCTGATGCACGCGGATTGCCTGAGCTGGTTACGCGAGAGTGACGAACAGTTCGATTTGATTTTTATCGATCCGCCGACGTTCTCTAACTCTAAGCGCATGGAAGACGATTTCGACGTGCAGCGCGATCACATGATGCTGATGCAGAACCTGAAACGTCTGCTGCGTCGCGGTGGCACCATTATGTTCTCCAACAATAAGCGCGGCTTCAAAATGGATCTCGACGGCTTAGAACGTCTGGGTCTGCAGGCGCAGGAAATTACCCAAAAAACGCTGTCGCAGGATTTCGCGCGCAACCGTCAAATTCACAACTGCTGGCTGGTTAGCCACGCCGGTAAGGAATAAGTTTTATGTCACTGATCAGTATCCATGGCGCTTACCTCTCGTTCAGCGATGCGCCGCTGTTGGATAACACCGAACTGCATATCGAAGAGGGCGAACGCGTCTGTCTGGTTGGCCGTAACGGCGCCGGTAAATCGACGCTGATGAAAATCATCAACGGCGAACAGCCGCTGGATGATGGCCGCATCATTTATGAGCAGGATTTGGTGGTGGCGCGTCTGCAACAGGATCCGCCACGCAACATTACCGGCTCGGTTTACGACTTCGTTGCCGAAGGCGTGGCCGAGCAGGCTGAGCATCTCAAGGCTTATCACGCGATTTCCCATCTGGTGATGGAAGATCCGAGCGAGAAGAACCTCAACGAGATGGGCCGTCTGCAAACCATTCTTGACCATCAAAATCTGTGGCAGCTGGATAGCCGTATTAACGACGTGCTGCTGCAGATTGGTTTGGATGCGGATACCGAGTTGTCCTCGCTTTCCGGCGGCTGGCTGCGTAAAGCGGCATTGGGCCGCGCGCTGGTGAGCAACCCGCGCGTGCTGATGCTCGACGAACCGACGAACCACCTCGATATCGAAACCATCGACTGGCTGGAAACGTTCCTCAAGACCTTTAGCGGCAGCATCGTGTTCATCTCGCATGACCGTTCATTTATCCGCAACATGGCAACGCGTATTGTCGATCTCGATCGCGGCAAGCTGGTTTCCTGGCCGGGCAACTACGATCTGTTCCTGACCGGTAAAGAAGAAGCGCTGCGCGTCGAAGAGATGCAAAACGCCGAATTCGACCGCAAGCTGGCGCAGGAAGAAGTGTGGATCCGTCAGGGCATCAAAGCGCGCCGCACGCGTAACGAAGGCCGCGTACGTGCTTTGAAAGCGCTGCGTAACGAGCGCTCTGCACGCCGTGAAGTGATGGGCAAAGCCAATATGCAGGTCGGCGAAGCGGCACGTTCCGGTAAAATCGTGTTTGAGATGGAAGATGTCAATTACAGCGTGGGTGGTAAAACCCTGGTGAAAGACTTCTCTACTCAGGTGCAGCGCGGCGACAAAATCGCCCTGATTGGCCCGAACGGTTGCGGTAAAACCACCTTGCTGCGTTTGATGCTGGATCAGCTGAAAGCCGACAGCGGCCGCGTGCACTGTGGTACTAAACTGGAAATCGCTTACTTCGATCAGCACCGCGCTGAGCTGGATCCGGATCGTACCGTGATGGATAACCTCGCTGAAGGTAAGCAGGAAGTGATGGTTAACGGCAAACCGCGCCATGTGCTCGGTTACCTGCAGGACTTCCTGTTCCATCCGAAACGCGCCATGACGCCAGTGCGCGCCTTGTCTGGCGGTGAACGTAACCGCCTGCTGCTGGCACGTCTGTTCCTCAAGCCAAGCAACCTGCTGATTCTCGATGAACCGACTAACGACCTCGACGTCGAAACGCTGGAACTGCTGGAAGAGCTGGTGGATGGTTACCAGGGCACGGTGATGCTGGTGAGCCACGATCGTCAATTCGTCGACAACACCGTGACTGAATGCTGGATCTTCGAAGGCAACGGCGAAATCGGTACCTTTGTGGGTGGCTATCACGATGCGCAGCAGCAGCGCGCCGCGTATAAGCAAGGCAAAGCCACTCAGGCCAAACCGGCTGCACCGACGAAAACAGCAGAGAAAAGTGACGTCGCCAAACGTCCAGCCAACAAGCTAAGCTATAACCTGGCACGTGAGCTGGAACAGCTGCCGCAAAAACTCGAACAGCTGGAAACCCGCATCGGTGAGTTGCAGGCTAAAATGAGTCATCCGGACTTCTTCAGCCAGCCACACGATAAAACCCAGCCCGTTCTGGATGCGTTAGCGCAAACCGAGCAGGAACTGGAAGTGGCGTTTGAACGTTGGGAAGAGCTGGAAGCGCTGAAAAACGGCGCGTAATCGGAAGGAGTCAGCATGTGTGCAGCGGATCAAGCGCATCAGTGGAGTCTTTGTCCACAGTGTGATTTAACAGTAAAGCTGCCCGCTGTACCGGTCGGCAGCCGTGCGCGTTGCCCGCGTTGTCACACCACGCTGCAAGCCAACTGGCAGGAGCCGCGTCGACGTCCGACCGGCTACGCCCTTTCGGCGCTGTTTATGCTGGTGCTGGCCAATCTGTTTCCTTTCATCAATATGCACGTCGCGGGATTGAGCAGCCAGATATCGCTGCTCGAAATTCCGCAGGTGATGGATCGTGAAGATTACCGCAGCCTGGCAACGCTGTTTCTGCTGTTTGTGCAGGGCATTCCCGCCTTCTGCATGATCACCATTATCCTGCTGGTCAATAACGTTCGCATGCCGCATAACCTGCGGCTTGGATTGGCGCGCGTGCTGTTTCAGCTGCGTAGCTGGGGCATGGCGGAAATCTTTATGGCCGGCGTGCTGGTCAGTTTCGTCAAGCTGATGGCGTATGGCGAGATTGGCCTCGGCAGCAGTTTCTGGCCGTGGTGCCTGTTCTGCGTGCTGCATTTGCGGGCGTTTCAATGTGTTGATCGCCGCTGGGTGTGGCAACGTATCGATCCGTTACCGCCGCTGCCGAAAGTGCCACTGGCCGGTGTTAGTGGCTTAAAGCAGGGTTTGCGTAGCTGTCCGTGTTGCACCGCTATTCTGCCCGCCGACCAATTGGCGTGTCCGCGTTGTGGTGTGAAGGCGCATGCGCGCCGCAAGCACAGTCTGCAATGGACGCTGGCGCTGCTGATCACCTCGGTGATGCTCTACATTCCCTCCAATATCATGCCGATCATGGTGACCGAAACGCTCGGTTCGCAATATCCCTCGAACATTATGGCCGGGGTGATTTTGCTGTGGAGCGACGGTTCGTGGCCGGTAGCGCTGGTGATCTTCATCGCCAGTATCATGGTGCCTTCGCTGAAAATGCTGGCGATTGCCTGGCTGTGCTGGCACGGCAGCGGACGCGGCGGACGCGATGATGAAAAGATGCACGTGGTTTATGAGGTGGTTGAGTTCGTTGGCCGCTGGTCAATGATTGATGTGTTTGTCATCGCCGTTCTCTCCGCTCTGGTGCGCATGGGACGACTGATGAGTGTGTATCCTGCGCCGGGTGCGCTGCTGTTTGCCATGGTGGTGATTCTCACGATGTTTGCCGCCATGACCTTTGATCCGCGCCTACTGTGGGATCGACAACGAGAAACTGAACGTAAGGAGCCGCGTCTTGACGGACAACCATCACGGGACTGCTAAGGTCGACCAGATTAAACGCTGGTCACCGGTCTGGATTGTACCCATCGTCACGCTGTTAATCGGCGGATGGATTCTTTTTTATCACTTCAGCCATCAGGGTCCGGAAGTGACGCTGATTACCGAGAACGCGGAAGGCATCGAAGCCGGTAAAACCGCCATTAAGAGCCGCAGCGTTAACGTTGGCGTGGTGGAAAGCGCGGTTCTGACCGATGATTTGCACCACGTTGAGATTAAAGCGCGTCTCAACTCTGGTATGGAAAAGCTGCTGCAAGGCGACAGCGCATTTTGGGTAGTTAAACCGCAAATTGGCCGCGAAGGTATTTCCGGTTTAGGCACCTTGTTATCGGGTGCTTATATCGAACTGCAGCCGGGCGCGAAGGGTGATAAGCCAGAGAGATACCAATTGCTGGATGCACCGCCGTTAGCACCGCCGGATGCCAAAGGGATTCGTGTCACGCTTGACAGTAAAAAAGCGGGACAGTTGAATCCGGGTGATCCGGTGCTGTTCCGGGGTTATCGTGTCGGCTCGGTGGAAACCAGCACCTTTGATACCGATAAACGTATGATGGCTTATCAGCTGTTTATCTCGGCGCCCTACGATCGCCTCATTACCACCAATGTGCGCTTCTGGAAAGACAGCGGCATTGCGGTGGATATGTCGGCATCCGGCATGCGCGTAGAGATGGGATCGCTCACCACACTGTTCAGCGGCGGCGTCAGTTTTGACGTGCCGGACGGCGCTGAGCTGGGCCGTGCTGCGGAGAACAAAGCGGAATACCATCTGTACGACGATCAGCGCAGCATCCAGGATTCGCTTTACAGTGCTCACACCGATTTCCTGCTGTTCTTCACCGATTCGATTCGTGGCTTGCAGGTTGGCGCACCGGTTGAGTTCCGTGGCATTCGTCTGGGTACAGTGTCACAAGTGCCTTACATGATTCCGGGTGTGAATCAGGCGCTGAATACTGACTATCGCGTGCCGGTGCTGATTCGCATTGAGCCGGATCGTTTTGTTAATCGTCTGGGCGGAGATTTCAATCTTGAGCAGCATCTGCAGGAAGGCAAAAAACGCGGTCTGCGTGCGACGCTGAAAACCGGCAACCTGCTGTCTGGCGCGCTATTTATCGACCTCGATTTCTACGACAATGCACCGGCATATAAAGGCCCGAACGAAGTGGCGGGACTGGAAGTGATTCCAACCGTCAGCGGTGGCCTGGCGCAGATTCAGCAGAAATTGATGGCGGCGCTGGATAAGATTAACGGCTTGCCACTTAATCCTTTGCTGAATGAAGCCACCGGTACCTTGAAAGAGAGCCAGCGCACGCTGCAACAGCTGCAGAAGACGCTGGATAATCTCAATCAGATCACCGCAAACCCAGCGATGAAAACGCTGCCTTCAGACATGCAGCAAACCCTGCGTGAACTGAATCGCAGCATGAAAGGGCTGCAGCCAGGTTCACCGGCTTACAGCAAGCTGGTGGGCGATATGCAGCGGCTTGATCAGGTGCTGCGTGAGCTGCAGCCGGTGCTGAAAACGCTGAATAGCAAAAGTAACGCGCTGGTGTTTGAAGCCAAGCCGGGCCAGGATCCACAGCCAAAGAGGGCGAAACAGTGAAAAAAGGGCTAATGATCGGGGCGCTGTTGCTGCTAACAGGCTGCAGCAGCACCATTGAAAATACCTATTATCAGCTACCGACAGGCAATAATGTGGCGCGCGTTGAAAGTGCCGCTGGCACTGGACAGCCGATGATTTGGGTCGAGCAGGTGACGGTACCGGATTATATGGCGGGCAATGGCCTGGTGTATCAGACCAGCGATGTGAAGTACGTGATTGCGGCCAATAACTTGTGGGCCAGTCCGCTCGATCAACAGCTGCAGCAAACGCTGATCAGTAATCTCAGCAAAGCGCTGCCTGGCCGTTTGGTTGCTGGTGCTCCGCTGGGCGATAGCCACGACACGCTCTCCGTCAATGTCACCGGTTTCCAGGGACGTTACGATGGGCAAGTGGTGGTGAGTGGCGAATGGTTACTGCAGCATCAAGGGCGCCTAATCAAACATGGCTTTAATCTGACGCTGCCGCAAACTGAAGATGGCTATGATGCGTTGGTGCGTACTCTGGCTCTCGGCTGGCAGCAAACGGCGCAACAAATCGCAAATAGTGTCGTTTCGCTAAATTAAGATTTGTTCGATGCTTATGCTAAGTCCTTGATTTGCTGTAGTGTGATCGCAGTCAAATCAGGGGCTTTTTTTATTGCCTAATCAGCCAGATAGACATTCCACTGACAATTCTACATGGCACTTTAACGTCAAAAACATGACATTGGCGTGAATTTTGCGCATTGACCTTTCTTCTGCATCGGGTTAGAACATTACTGTGGTTGAACATTATATCGCCACTCTTTCTTTCCACCCAGATTCCACCAGACCTGAAAAATGAGGGAAACGAGGCATGAAGAGACAGAAGAGAGACCGCCTGGAACGAGCACATTCACGAGGCTACCAAGCCGGGATTACAGGGCGTTCAAAAGAGATATGCCCTTATCAATTGATCGATGCACGGTCTCACTGGTTGGGAGGTTGGCGTCAAGCCATGGAGGACAGGTCAGCGGTGGCCTAGCACTGCTGGATGTCTATCATTATGGAAGAAACCTCCGCTGCGTGCGGAGGTTTTCGTTTGGAAGGATTAGAAAGCGGAAGTGTCTTTGAACAGACCCACTTTCAAATCCGTAGCAGAGTAAATCAGGTTCCCGTCAACAAAGACTTCACCATCTGCTACGCCCATCACCAGTTTACGGTTGATCACACGCTTGAAGTGGATTTTGTAGGTCACTTTCTTCGCGGTAGGCAGGACTTGTCCAGTGAACTTCACTTCACCTACGCCTAATGCGCGGCCTTTACCTTCTGCGCCCAGCCAGCCGAGGTAGAAGCCAACCAGCTGCCACATCGCATCAAGGCCGAGGCAACCCGGCATCACCGGATCGCCAATGAAGTGGCAGTCAAAGAACCACAGGTCGGGGCGGATATCCAGTTCGGCTTCTACGAAACCTTTATCGAATTTACCGCCGTCTTCAGTCATTTTGACCACGCGGTCCATCATCAACATGTTGTTGGATGGAAGCGGCGGTCCATTTTCGCCAAACAGTTCGCCGCGACCCGAGGCAACCAGGTCTTCTTTACTATAGGATTCGCGTTTATCTACCATGTTCTCAATATGCCTTCTTTTAGTGAAGCCCGAATATTAGCGAACAGTTGTACGCTGAGCAATCTTATCAACTGTGGTTGAACCAGTTGAGCCAACGTAATGGCCATGGACGCAGGCGAGCTTCCTGCTGGTTCAACTGGGTAATGCGTTCCTGAATGGTGCTAAGCAGTGATTCGCCGCTTTCACTCTGCCAAACAATGCCGGTCAGCAGCGGCAGCGCTTCATCTACGCTCTCAATGGCCCAAAGATGGAATTGTCCGGCTTTAACCGCTTCCACTACGTCCTGATTCAAACTGAGATGGCGCGCGTTACTGGCAGGGAAAATCACACCCTGCTTGCCGGTCAGTTCACGTGAGTTACAGATGTGGAAAAAGCCTTCAATTTTTTCATTCAGGCCACCGACGGGCTGCACGTTACCAAACTGATCCACTGAACCAGTTACCGCAATCTGCTGATTAACCGGTTGATTAGCCAGCGCGCTGATTAACGCACACAGCTCGGCCAGCGAGGCGCTGTCGCCATCCACTTCAGAATAGGATTGTTCAAACACCAGCGAAGCCGAGAAGGGTAACTGTTGCTCCAGCTCCAGTTCGGCAATCAGATAGGCTTGCATGATCATCATGCCTTTTGCATGAATGTTGCCACCTAACTCAGCTTTGCGCTCTACATCGGTGAATTCGCCATCGCCGGGATGTACCACACAGGTAATGCGTGAAGGTTCGCCCCACGGACGCGGATGACCCGGGAACTCAACCACCGAAAGGCCATTGATTTGGCCGACCACTTCGCCTTCAGTCTCAATCATGATCTGATTAAGCAGGATTTCATCGCGCATGCGATCGGCGAGGAAGCCTTCACGCCACTGGCGTGCTTCCAGTGCTTCTTTCAACGCTTCGGCATTGATGCTGTCGCCATGCAGCGCCGTTTCCTGTAGTTGACGACGAAGCCAGCGTGGGCAAAGCGGTAAGGTGTCTTGATCACCGGTCATGCGTGCCGCTTCGGTGATCAACAATGGCCAGAAATCCGCTTCAGGCTGGGCTAACCCAGCTTGTTCAGCTTGTGTTAGCGTCCACTGGCACCATGAAGTCATGTCGTCTTCGTCGAGAATCTGTAAGCTCTCTTCAAATTCGCTGTACAGCGCCATCTCATGAACTTCGACGTCCATTTCCTGGAAGGCGGCCAGTGCATCACGGTCGCCACACAGTACCAGACGCAGTTGCAGCGGTAGCGAGGGAATGGCGACGGGCAGCGGTTGACGCTCATCCTGTGAATACCAATCGAAGCGACCTTGCTCAATGCACTTACGCAGACGCAGCCACAACAGCGGCTGTGCCAGCAAAGTATTGACCGCAAGTATTAACGTGCCGCCATTGGCGCGATGCAGTAGGCCCGGTTCAGGCTGCACACGGTCTTTATATTGACGTACGCAACCGAACAGTTGCTCAGCTTCAATCCAGTCGGCGAAATGCACGCCGCCCTGGCTGGTGAACGGGCGATTGATATCGGTTGGCGCGAGCAGGCTAACGTTATCGCCCATCACATGATAGTCACCACCGTAGAGAGCAATCTCATCCGGCTGGAAACGTTGCGCTGCATCGGCGATGCAGGCCAGGTAATCGCTGTTTTCCTGACTGCGCAACAGCAGCAGTGGGAAACCCAGGGTTTGATGATGCAAATGCGCCAGCGCATTCAGCAGACGCGGCTGAACCGCGGCAAGACTATCGCAATCTTCCAGTGAGACGTTCGAGAAAATGGATTGGTAGCGGTCGCTATCCGGCTGCAGGGCTTGCCACGTAATTTGAGTGCTGGTCAAAATATTCGCATTAGTCTGATTTAGGAAAAGCGCGATTATACAGGAATCAACCCGGTTAATCACGGCGGAGTTCCGGCCCGGATTGTGACGGCTGCAACATGTTTTTCCTTGCTGCATCCAGGAAAAAAGCTGTTATTCTTAGTTTGTTACGTGATCACGATGAGATTCCGATGAAATACCAGCAACTCGAAAATCTTGAAAGTGGATGGAAGTGGAAATACCTGGTGAAAAAGCATCGGGAGGGTGAACTGATCACCCGTCATCTTGAGCTTAGCGCGGCGCAAGCTGCGGTTGATACGCTGCTATCGATGGAAAACAGCCCGGTTGAGGTTAACGAGTGGATCGCCCAGCACATTCATCCTGATTTGGAGAATCGTCTCAAGCAGACGATACGTGCGCGCCGTAAGCGTCACTTTAATGCCGAGCATCAACATACGCGTAAGAAATCGATCGATCTGGAATATCTGGTGTGGCAGCGACTGGCGGGATTGGCGCAGCGTCGCAGTAATACGCTGTCAGAAACTATCGTCCAGTTGATTGAAGATGCTGAACGCAAAGAGAAGTATGCCAGCCAGATGTCTACGCTGAAACAAGATCTTCGGGCGATCCTTAGGAATGGTGGTTCGGAAAAAGAGTAGAGTTCTTTTCGTTCTCATTACATTCAGCCATAAAAAAACCCCGCCTAAGCGGGGTTTTTTACTGCGTGATAACTTAAGCCTGTGGCTGAGTTACAACGTCTTTGATACCTTTCACGTCGATTTCAACGCGACGGTCTGGCGCCAGGCAGTCGATCAGGGCATTGCGGCCTTTCACGCTGTCACAGGTGTTGCCAGTAACTGGGTTAGATTTGCCCATACCGCGTGCAGAGATCTTGTTAGAAGGGATACCTTTAGATACCA
The DNA here is from genome assembly GCF_024506435.1 of Pantoea trifolii. NCBI lineage: Bacteria > Pseudomonadati > Pseudomonadota > Gammaproteobacteria > Enterobacterales > Erwiniaceae > Pantoea > Pantoea trifolii. The sequence continues at coordinate 1,548,813 of NZ_JANIET010000001.1, forward strand.
GGTAATCAACTACAGACTGAGCGCGTTTCTCAGACAGTTTCTGGTTGTACTGCTCTGAACCGATGCGATCGGTGAAGCCCAGTACTACAACAGAACCGTCTTTCGGATCCATTGAGCTCAGCTGGCTGTACAGCTGGTCCAGAGCCTGCTGACCTTCTGGCTTCAGAGTTGCCTTGTTGAAGGTGAACAGAACGTCAGACTTCAGAGTGAAACGCTTGGTTTCAACAACTGGCGCTGGAGCTGGAGCCGGAGCGACAACTGGCGCTGCATCATCTTCCTGACCGAAACGGTAAGAAACGCCGACGCTCAGCATGCTGTTGTCTGGACGTGTACCAACGGTACCTGCGTCACCGATGTTGTTAACCCACTGATAGTCCAGGCGAGTCGCCCAGTTTTTGGTCAGCGCATATTCAACACCAACAGCAGCCAGCGGAGAAACGCCGGTGTCGTGGTCGCTGTGACGAACGCCATCGGTGTTCTGAGTAGAGTCTGCGCGCCATACCATACCACCCAGACGGGTGTAGACATCGAAGTCTTCGGTGATTGGGTAGCTTAGTTTAGCAGCCAGCTGAACGCCTTGTGCTTTGAACGCGCCATTGGTCACGTTGCCTTTGTTAGGCATACGGCCCAACCAGTCGTAGCCCAGCTCGAAGCCCAGGTACGGGTTAGCTTGGTAACCAGCGAATGCACCAGCACCCAGCTGTGATTCGTGAGTTGGACCGTCGTTGTTCGCGTAACCGTTACCGTAGTAACCAGTATCGTGATACTGAGACCAGCCCAGTTTAGCACCGGTATACCAGGTGTTATCTTTAGGTGCGGCCTGCGCTACGGTAGCGAAGCCAGCCAGTGCCACTGCAATTGCGATAGCTGTCTTTTTCATTTTTGCGCCTCGTTATCATCCAAATAGGCAATGAGCAAAAAGGTTGCTCTTTGTGTTAATCCTTCGCCGGGTCTAAACGCTCGCTTTTGACTCTACCGAAAAAACGGAGGTTATTGAGCACCCTGGCGAGCTAAAGTCTACAACGAGATTGGAAACTTACAAGTATGATGTGACGCCGGGCAGCAAAAAAACAGCGATTTATACACACATTTTAACAAATCACCTGGCTAAATCTTCGGTATTAGAAAACAAAAAAGCGTCTAAGCCATTGTCATAGCTGGCGGGAAAAGAATCAGTAGCTTAGATGCAACTTATGCAAAAAAAATGCTGAGAAAATTCCTGGAATTTACTTAATGAAACAATTCAGACGGAATTTTTGCGGAGTTAGGTTGTCTGGAAGGGGCGTATTGACCTCCCTGCGGACGCAAAATCAGACCGAGTGCTTCACCTTCTGCCGCGGCTTTTTCCAATTCTAGACGCTCTTCATCGCTCAATTCGTACGGAATCCAGGCTAGAACCACGCTGTAATTGCCTGTACGTAATGCCTTCACCATACTTTCCACGGTGTTAAAACGCTCAGATTCGGTGATATGCATACTCTTTTCTAACGGCAATCCTGACTGCTGCATCCAGCTACGATTCAACTTATGCGCTGGAGTGAGCCACAGCTGCCAGCGCGATTGCTCGCTCAGCTGTTTCAGTACCGGCAGCAGTATAAGTTGCATCATTCCAGGTTGTTCGCTGGAGCGCAGTTCAGTGATTCCACCCAGCGAAGGTTGCGCTAAGCTGGATGAAGCGAAACGATGTGAACGGTCAGCAGAGCCAGAGAAATGAGTACGCATAATTTAATCACTCAGTAATGAACTGTATGGATGTACAGTAATGGCTTCCTGGATAAAGATCAACCTCAATTTCTGAAAACGCCTCGCAATTTCTGCACAAGATACCTCCCGTCTGCTTTTATTCATTGAACAGCTAAATCGTTTTTTTTATCTTCTAACCAGATGAATCTGCGAGCTTTTATAGGAAATTTCCCGCGCATGGAATCCATTGAAGGGGGCGTTATGAAGAGATATAACCCGGTAGTTGAACAATCGAAAGCGCAGTTGGCGGCATTAGGTAAAATTGAATCGCGCACGCAATTTGGTGGTTATGCACTGACTGTTGAGAAGGTGATTTTTGCGTATATCAATGAGGATGCACTCTATCTTCGAGCTAGCGAGGCGCTTCACGTCTATAACGCACAGCGTTCACTGGAACCGCTAGTGTACCGTAAGCGTGGCGTGCCGGTGACACTGAGCTACTTCAAAGTGGATACGCAATTGTGGCAAAACCCTGAACAGTTATTGCAGCTGTCAGCATGTTCTCTGCGTGCCGCACAGGACGAAGCAGCGACCAGACTTGTCTCGCTGCGTTTGAAAGATCTGCCGAATTTAAGCCTGCGATTGGAGCTGATGCTGCATAAGGTAGGGATCAGTTCGGTGCAATTGCTGTGTGAAACAGGCTCGCGACAAAGCTGGCTGAAACTACGCGCGGTGAATAAGCACATTGGGTTAAAAACGCTGTTGGCGCTGGAAGGTGCAATATCAGGACATCATGAAGCGGCGTTACCCAGCGCCATCAGGCAAGAGCTTTACACCTGGTATCTAAAAATGCTCCGCCAGCACGCGGCGGAGCATCAATCGCTTTAGTCATTGATGAGAGTACGGCGTAGACGGGCAATTTCAGGCAGCAGCGCGACTAACAAGCCCAATTGCTGAATCACTAATGGTGCGCGTGTATCCGGGCTGTTTTTCATCTCGTTCATGCGCTGCATTAGCGCCTGCTGCATCTCAGTGGCTTGAGTATCCGTAACCCGGTCGATCTGCAGCACATCTTCAATGAAGCAGACTGCGTCATCCAGTAAGTTCAGTAAAGTAGCATCCGCGAGATGTGCGCGGTGCGCTCCCAGTGCGGAGATATAGCTGAGGAAGGAGTGGTTCAGACATAGCAGTCGAAACGCATTTTCACGTAGCGGCTGTTGTAGCTTGAGTTCACCACTGATGTTTGACACCACTGACGCCAGCTCGGCATCGGCATTATGCGCATCGCGGCGTGCCACGCGATAAGCGAGACGATTGTCTTTGCCTTGGTGATATTGCTCCATAATCGCATCCAGATAGCGACAGTTCGCATCCAGTGTGCGATCGGCGACGGCGGTGATTTTGCGAAAACGCCAGTCTGGCCAGACAAAGGCCACGGCCAGCCACGCCAGTCCGCAGCCCAGTAAGGTATCCACCACGCGCGGCAGCGCCACTTCAAATCCTTCGCCGAGCAAGTTGAAGCACAGCAGAACCAGCAAAGTGATAAACAAAGTGGCTTGCGCATACTGAATCTGGCGGAAGGCGAAGAACAGCACGCCGCTCAGTACAATCAGCACCAACTGACCTTCAATTGAGGGCACCAGCCACAATACCGGCAGGCCGATGGCAACGCCGGCTAAGGTGCCGCCAATACGCAATGCGAGGCGTCGTCGGGTGGCGTTGTAGTTGGGCTGGCAGACAAACAGGCTGGTCAGCAAGATCCAGTAACCGCGATCGACGCCGGTGATTTGAATAAAGGCGTAGCCAACACACAGCACTAGCGACATACGCACTGCATGGCGGAACAGGGCCGATTGTGGGCTGAGATGGCGACTCAGGCGTAAGCGGATATCCGCCCAGCCGCTGAGCCCTTCGCGTGACAGATGGTGATCGCTCTGCGGAGACGGTTCGGCCAGCATCTGCTCTGACTCAATCGATGCCAGTTGCGCATCAATGGCGCGCAGATTACGCAGCAGCCAAAACAGTGCATGAATGTGTGGATCCTGCAGCTCGTTCTGCTGAAGGCGTTGCAGCGCGGTTTCCAGCCGTTCAAAGGTGCGTTCAAAATGGCTGTCGTGATGCCACGGCTGACGCAGCAAAATGGTCTCCGCCAGTTGCCGACACGCGCGCGCTTGCATGTTCATCAGACGCTGGAAACGGAATAGCACTTCGTTGTAACGCCAGTTATCACGCAGCAAATGGTATTGCAGATGCGAGGAGCTGGCGCGTTCATGGATATCCTGCGCGACAAAATAGTAGTGCAGGCTGCGACGCGTGCTGCGTGAACCGCGGTCGCCACGCAAACGACTTTGAATGGTGCTTTTAGTGAGATTGAGCTGGGCCACCAACTGGCTGTTGACCATCGCCGTGGCAACCAGCGTAGCGTCATCCTGATCGCCGCCATCAGGATCAAACAGGTTTGCTTTGGCTTCAAGATAGCGCGCCAGCTGGGAAAAACTGCCTGCCAGTTGTTCCTGCACCGGGCGCACCGGAAACATCAAATGACCAACAAAGGTCAGCAAGTTGTACCAAAGGGCACCGATCAACAGCAGCGCTGGCTGCATCCACCACTGCGGGAACAAGCCGATGCCCAGCATGGTATAAACCGCAATCAGCAGCGCACCAAAGGCGATGGTGGCATAACGCTGTCCCAGCGCACCGAGCAAAATAAAGCCCCAGCTGGAAAGCGCCAGACCCAGAGCAAACGCCCACGGATGGGGGAACAACAGTTCCACCGACACCGAAGCAATACAGAAACACACCAACGTGATCAACAGATTGCGCACACGCCCAATCCAGCGATCGTCGAGATCCGCCAGCGCCGCAGCGACGACACCCAGCGTCAGCGGAATGGTCCACTCTATTTGGTGCAGCCACCACGGCACCGCCGCGCATCCGGTCAAGGCAAAGAAGATGCGCAGCAAATAGCGCAGGCTGCTGTTAAACAGATAACGTCGCCAGCCTGGCAAGGCGTCATGAATCATTGAACGGCCTCAGTAACGGCGACGCGCATTAGCTTCACGCGCGGCCTGGGCTTCTTCAACGGAGACCACGCGACGGCCGACCGGCCACAGCGCAATCGCGGCGATTTTGAAGTTGGCGATGCCAACAGGAATGCCGATGATGGTCAGACACTGCACGATACCGGCCGAGATATGCGCCAGACATAACCACCAGCCAAACAGTATCAGCCAGAAGATGTTGAGGAAGGTGCCGCCGGTATTCATCACATGGCTTTTGCTGTCGGGGCGCAGCACATCGACATGCACCGCTTCGTTGCCAAAAGGCAGCAGAGACAGCTTGGTGATTTCCCAGCAGGAACGCGTCAACGGCAGCGTGAAAATCAGTACGATGCTCACCAACGTGGCGAACAGCCAGCTGAGAGTGGTGAAGAAGCCGCCGAGAATGAAATTAAGAATATTAAGTACGGTACGCATAAACGTGATTTTCCTTTTGCAATCCGCAATATGTGGCGCCAAGTTTAGCTCTTTTTAAGGCTGGAGCGCCAAGAGTCTGACAGGTAAACTGCGCGATATCGAATTCCACATGACGGTGCGGACATGGAACTGAAAGCAACATCAATGGGTAAACGTCTGGCACAGCATCCCTATAATCGGGTGCGCTTGCTGGCCGCCGGCGTGGAAGTCAGTGGCGATCGCCATGAATATCTGATTCCGTTTAACCAGTTGCTCAACATTGCCTGCAAGCGCGGCATGGTGTGGGGCGAACTGGAGTTTCTGCTGCCAGACGAGAAAGTGGTGCGCCTGCATGGCACCGAATGGCAGGAAACGCAGCGCTTTTTCCACTATTTGCAGCACGCCTGGCAGCAGTGGAGCGAGGAGATGAGCGAGGTGAGCGCCGAGGTGCTCGCCGCGCTGGAGCAGGAAATTCTCGCCTTTACGCAGCAGGATCGCTGGTTGAAACGCAGTGAGCTGAGCGCGGTGAAAGAGAGCATTACGCGCCAGTTTTCTGCCTTGCCGTTGCCTCTCGCGCGTATTGCCGAGTTTGACAACTGCCGTGAACGCTGGGAATTTTGCCAGCAATGGCTGGATCAGGGTGAAACGGCCATCCGCCAACGCAATCGCGAATGGACCAGTAAGATCCTCAGCGATTATCACGAATTCTTCTCCACGGTTGAAACCACGCCGCTCAATCCATCGCAATGTGAAGCCGTAGTGAATGGCGAAGATGCGCTGCTGGTGCTGGCGGGGGCAGGCAGCGGCAAAACCTCGGTGCTGGTGGCGCGCGCAGGTTGGTTGCTGAAACGCAAACTGGCGCAACCGGATCAAATTCTGCTGCTGGCGTTTGGTCGTCAGGCGGCAGAAGAGATGAATGATCGCATTCAAACACGTCTTGGCGAGAGCGCGATTCAGGCGCGTACCTTCCATGCGCTGGCGCTGCATATCATCCGTGAAGGCAGTAACAAACAACCGGTGATCAGCAAACTGGAGAGCGACAGCAAGGCGCGGCGACAGTTGCTGATTGAGACCTGGCGCGAGCAGTGCAACAGCAAGAAAGCGCAGGCCAGCGGCTGGCGTCAGTGGTTGCAGGATGAGCTGGAGTGGGAGATTCCCGAAGGTCCCTTTTGGCAAGATGACAAACTGGCGCAGCGCATCGCATCGCGCATGGAGCGCTGGCTGGGCTTGATGCGCATGCACGGCGGCGCGCAGGCGGCCATGATCGCGGATGTGGCAGAAGCGCAGCGCGATAATTTCAGCAAGCGTGTCAAACTGATGGCGCCACTGTTGAAGGCATGGAAAAGCGCGCTGAAAGAGGAGGGCGCGGTTGATTTCTCCGGGCTGATTCATCAGGCGATTGCCATTCTGGAGAAAGGGCGCTTTATCAGCCCGTGGAAGCATATTCTGGTCGATGAGTTTCAGGACATCTCACCGCAGCGAGCCGCACTGCTAACGGCGCTGCGTCAGCAAAACAAGCGAACCAGCCTTTACGCGGTGGGCGATGACTGGCAGGCAATCTATCGCTTTAGCGGTGCCGAAATGAGCCTGACCACCGCGTTCCATCACTATTTCGGTGATGGCGATCGCTGCGTGCTGGATACCACCTATCGCTTTAACGAGCGCATCGGTGAGATTGCCAATCGCTTCGTGCAGCAAAACCCGCATCAGCTGCGCAAGCCGCTAAACAGCTTGAGCAAGGGCAATAAAAAATCGGTGACTTTGCTGCCGCAGGAGCAACTGGAAGCGCTGTTCGATAAACTGAGCGGCTATGCCAAACCCCATGAGCGCGTGCTGTTGCTGGCGCGTTATCACCATTTGCGCCCGTCAATCCTTGATAAAGCCAAAACGCGCTGGCCAAAGTTACAGCTGGATTTTATGACCATTCATGCCAGCAAAGGCCAACAGGCGGATTTCGTCATTGTGTTGGGGCTGCATCAGGGACGCGACGGTTTTCCGGCAGAAGCGCGAGAATCCATCATGGAACAGGGTTTGCTGCCGCAGCCGGAAGATTTCCCGGATGCGGAGGAGCGGCGGCTGGCGTATGTGGCGATGACGCGCGCGCGCCAGCAGGTGTGGCTAATGTTCGATAAAGATCGGCCTTCGGCATTTGTCGAACACCTGCGCGATTTGGGTGTGCCACAAAGCCGTAAGGCCTGATGATTAGGGTTTCAGACGTTCGGCGAGATAACGCTGATAATCTGGAATCTGAATCTCAATCTGCTGGGCAAATTTCGGTGACTGAATAATAAAATCTGCGGTGGTGCGATTATTGGCCACCGGGATATTCCATACCGTGGCGAGGCGCAGCAGCGCTTTGACATCCGGATCGTGCGGCACCGCATTCAGCGGGTCCCAGAAGAAAATCAGCACATCAATTTTGCCTTCCGAAATCAACGCGCCCACTTGCTGATCGCCGCCCATCGGGCCGCTCAGCATGGCGTTAACGTCTAATCCCGTATGACGATTAATCAGATTGCCGGTGGTGCCGGTAGCGTAAAGCACATGCTGCTGCAGCGTGCTTTGGTTGATTTGCACCCACTCAAGCAGCGAGGCTTTGCAGTGATCGTGTGCAACGAGGGCGATATGTTTCTGAACCTGAAGGGTACGAACGGTCTGCTCCATAGGGCTTCCTGTTTCTTCTCATGCATTATGTGTTAATGCAGGAGTTTACCCCTGGCGTTTCATCACTATCAACTTGTGCGTAAGGTTTTCATCCAGCTAATAAAACGCAGACGTGTGGCAGCATCAAAACGCTTAAACCAGACTTGCAAAGAGGGAAGATCGCTAACGTCCTGCCAGGCGTAATCCATATCCAATTGCGCCTCGCTTACGCTCAGCGAATGCAAGGCAAAACGTGGAACCGAAGCGGCGTGGGCATCACGATTATAATTCACCATCGCCTTTTCGAAATCGTTATCACTTTCCTTCGGCAAATGGTCGCGCAGGCTGGTGATCTCCATGCCACGTTCATCAATCAGCTGGAAGTTGAGCGTTTTGTCAAAGGTGGTGCGTTCGCGACGATTATTGAGCGCGGGCAAACGAATCGCCACCGAATGGGCGTTAGCGTTAAAAGTGACGATCATCGGTACGGATTGAAAGTGCGCGGCGTCAGCGCCCGGTTTTTCCACACGAAACAGAAACTGATGCTGCCCACGCTCCAGCTCAAGGCTGCCAGCACCTTTCAGCAGTGAGCCTGAGATTTTACGCCCGTCCAGCACCAGCAGTTCGATCTCGGGATCGAGCTTGAGAGTGATGGCCTGGCATGAGGCTGATACGAGCAACAGCAATAAACCCGTAGCAGTTAAAGACAGCTTCATTTCAACTCCCGGCAGAAGGGGGTAAATCGATTATGTGTAGCAAAGTATTACATTATGGCAGTAAATTTACATTTTTACATATTTATTCGTGCTGCTGTGCAAAGTTCTCATGCTCGGCAGTTGCAGCCTAATGCGCAATGCCAACTACACTTAAGCGAATGAACCAGGAGAAAAAAGATGAATGATCAAACGATTCGCGATGTGCTGATTAAAACCAAACGTATCGCATTAGTAGGCGCCAGCGATCGCCCCGACCGCCCAAGCTATGGCGTGATGAAATACTTGCTCGATCAGGGATACGACGTGATTCCAGTGAGCCCTAAACTGGCGGGTCAACAACTTCTTGGTCAAACCGCTTATGCCACGCTGGCGGATGTTCCTGGAAAAGTGGATATGGTGGATGTGTTTCGCAATGCCGAAGCGGCGTGGGGGGTAGCGCAGGAAGCGATTGCCATCGGTGCAGACACGTTGTGGTTACAGCTGGGCGTGATTAATGAGCAAGCGGCGGTGCTGGCGCAGGACGCGGGTATGACCGTCGTGATGGATCGCTGTCCAAAGATTGAAATTCCGCGACTGGGTATCACGCGCTAAAACAAAAACGGCGACCTGAGTCGCCGTTGTCATTAATGTCGCAGGCTGGGTGCCTGCAGCTGCTGCCGAATTGACGCGGCCAGCTCATCCATTGAAGGTTGTTCGGGATGTTCAAAGGAGGTTTCTCCCGCCAGCTGAACTTCCGCCACGTAGGTATGCACCTGATCGCCTTCTTCATCTTCCATCACTACATGATACCAGGGCGCGGCGCGCAGCGTTTCGCTGGCAGCGACATCATCAACTTCTGGCTCATCAAGCGAAAACTCCGGATCGACATCCACGATAACGCCGAGCACGCCGGAGAGACGATGTCGGACCTGCTGTCCAATTCCAAATTTAGTCGTAATCATTGTGACCTCCCAAAAGACTGCCCTGTTACCAATATGGAGGCAGGGACAGCGTTTTCAAGTCACAGCACGCGGCAGGCAAAACCTTTCAGATAAAGCCCTTCAGGATAGCTGGCGATCACTGGATGGTCGGCTGCCTGACGGAACTGCTCAATAAATTGTACATCACGACCGGCATCAACGGCGGCATCCGCGATGATTTTCTGGAACAAATCGGTCGGCATCAGGCCAGAACAGGAGAAGGTCAGCAACACGCCGCCGGGATTCAACAGCTGAATAGCCAGCATGTTGATGTCTTTATAGCCGCGACACGCGCCCATCAACTGGTTCTTGTTCTCAACGAATTTCGGCGGATCCATGACGATCAGGTCGAACTTCTCGCCGCTGTCGCGATAACGACGCAGCAGCTTGAACACATCGTCACGCACGAACTGGGCGCGCGACACATCCAGACCATTAAGCTCAACATTCTGTTTCGCCACGTCGAGTGCGTCCTGCGAAGTATCAACGCTGATCACTTCACGGCAGCCGCCCATCAAGGCCGAAACCGCAAATCCGCCGGTGTAAGAGAAGCAGTTCAGCACGCGTGCATTCTCTGCGTAGCCACGCGTGGCAAAACGGCTGTCACGCTGATCAAGGTAATAACCGGTTTTATGGCCGCCCTGAATATCCACCAATAGCTTCATACCGTGTTCGGTAATCGGCAGCAGCGGTGGCGGCAGTTCACCCGAAACCGCGCCTTGCGCCAGCTCCAGTCCCTCTTTTTTACGCACCGCCACGTCTGAGCGATCGTAAATAGCGCAATCCGGGAAGCACTGCTGCAAAGCTGAAACGATGGCTGGACGTTGATACTCGGCACCCGCAGATAACAGCTGCAGCACCAGGAAGTTACCGAAGCGATCGATGGTAACGCCCGGCATGCCATCGGACTCACCGGCAATCAGGCGATAGCTGTCCAGCCCGTCACGTTTTGCCAGCCAGTCACGCCACAGCTGCGCTTGCTCAAAGCGGCGCACGAAGAAGGTGATGTCAATTGACTCATCCTGTTGCCAGCTCCAGACGCGTGCGCGAATTTGTGATTGCGGAGAGTACGCGGCGCGAGCCAGCCATTTGCCATTGCTGTCACAGACATCAATGGTTTCACCAGACTGGGCTTTACCTTCCATACGTGCAACGGCACCAGAAAACACCCACGGATGGCGGCGGAGCAGGGATTTTTCACGTCCCTTTGCGAGAATCAATCGAACGGTCATAGTTTGCTATGCTTACCTGAAAAAATGAGGCGCCATTTTCCGGCGGATGGCGGCAAATTGCAACGCAAGGTGATGGGAGAACGCAATGGCAACCACATGCTGCAAAATTTGGGTACATGGCATCGTGCAGGGCGTGGGGTTTCGCTACCACACGCAAGCGCAGGCCAGACAGTTGAATCTTAACGGTTATGCGCACAATCTGGCGGACGGCAGCGTTGAAGTGCTGGCGTCCGGTGAAGCGCAGCAGGTCGATGAATTGATCAGTTGGCTAAAAGCAGGTGGGCCGCGTAGCGCGCGCGTGGACAAAGTGCTGGTGGAGCCACATCAGCCCAGGGAAGTGCCTACCCGATTCACCACTGGCTGATTACAAACACTTGGCCGGTTTTGGCAATCCGGCAATTTTGGTCGCTTGCTTCGCTGGGCCTTCCGGAAACAGGCGGAACAGATAGCGGCTGTTGCCTTTCTCCTCCCCATACTTTTGCGCCATGGCTTTCACCAGCATGCGTACCGCCGGCGAGGTATTAAATTCCTGATAAAACGCGCGCACAAAGTGCACCACTTCCCAGTGCGCTTCACTCATCACGATCGCCTCTTGCTCCGCAATGGCGGCGGCCAGCGGTTCGCTCCAGTCCGCGCTATTTTTCAAATAGCCTTCCGCATCGGTGGCAATCTCTTTACCGGCAAAATTCACAGTCATTCCTCATTGCGTTAATGGACACATTGTAAATTCGCCCAGCCATAAAAAGCAAAAACCCCGCCGAAGCGGGGTTTGATAACGGTTACGGCATCTTAATCGCGGTTAGCGAAGCCCAGCAGGCTCAACAGGCTAACAAAGATGTTATACAGCGAGACATACAGACTCACGGTGGCGCGAATGTAGTTGGTTTCGCCGCCGTGAATGATGTTGCTGGTTTCCCACAGAATGGCACCGGCAGAGAACAGAATAAATAGGGCGCTAATCGCCAGATGCAGCGCAGGCAGTTGCAGGAAGATGTTGGCAACTACCGCTACCAGCAGCACCACAAAGCCCGCCATCATCATGCCGCTCAGGAATGACATGTCGCGGCGCGTGGTCAGTACATAGGCTGAGCAACCGAAAAATACCAGCGCCGTGCCGCCCAAGGCCATGGCGATCACATCACCCATGCCCGCAGTGAGGAACGAACTGAGGATTGGGCCAAGGCAGTAACCGAGAAAACCGGTAAAGGCGAAGGCGGCCAGAATACCTGCTGGGCTGTTAGCCAGTTTATGCGTCAGGAACATCAAACCATAAAAGCCCACCAGCATCAGAATCAGACCCGGCGAAGGCAATGCAAACACGGTGCTCAGTGTTGCGGTAACCGCCGAGAAGGCCAGCGTAAAGCCAAGTAACAAATAAGTATTGCGCAGCACCTTGTGGGTGCTGACTAACGACTGCTGCGACGAGCTAAAAATTCTTTCCATCACGCGCTCCTTAAAGAGAGAAACACCAAATATGGCACGAGGATACGCAGCGCCTGAAAGACAGAAAAGGCGTTTTACCCATCTTTACGCGATAAATTGCTGTTTCGCTGAGCAGAATGGCGAAATTGACGCCGAATAAATAGAATTTGGCTGTTTTTCAGCCGAACGATTCATTGCAGGCTTTACATCGTTATAGGGGATGTTTATAGTGCGCCTCATTGCGGAGGGGTGGCCGAGTGGCTTAAGGCAACGGTCTTGAAAACCGTCGATGGGAAACCATCCGAGAGTTCGAATCTCTCCTCCTCCGCCATCTCTCTTGCTGAGAGATGACGCAACAAAAAAATCCCCGGAGGGATGGCCGAGTGGCTTAAGGCAACGGTCTTGAAAACCGTCGATGGGAAACCATCCCAGAGTTCGAATCTCTGTTCCTCCGCCATATTAAAGAAGCCCGCAGAAATGCGGGCTTTTTGCTTTTCTACGTTCACAGATTCCGAAAAACATCGCGTTGCTTTTCAATCTGCTGCCCTTGCCCAACGCCAGGCGCGTTTACTGCTATATTCCATGCACGGTTTTTTGCAAACATCTGGCGATTTTCCGATGCAAGCTGAGTTACACTGTGCGGTAATTCGCTCTTTGGCGGGCTAATCGTTTGAAAGCCAGAGTGTTTCACTGATGAATTATGGAATAGGCACAATGATCAAGAAACTGAGTCTTTGCGCGTTGTCAGTCATCGCTGCGCTCCCGATGGGCATGTCCGCCTATGCTGCGGATGGAGATATGCAACTCCAGCAGGTGCTGATGTTAAGCCGTCATAACCTGCGTGCGCCGCTCGCCAATAACGGCAGCGTACTGGAACAATCCACCAGGAAGAGCTGGCCGCAGTGGGATGTCGCGGGCGGTGAGCTCACCACCAAAGGTGGCGTGCTGGAAGTCTACATGGGGAATTACACCCGTCAGTGGCTGGCACAGCAGGGCTTAGTCCAGAACGGAACTTGCCCGGACAGCAGCAACATCTTTGTCTACGCCAACAGCCTGCAGCGCACCGTGGCGACCGCGCAGTACTTTATCACTGGCGCCTTCCCAGGCTGTGATATCGCGGTAACGCATCAGGATGCGATGGGCACCATGGATCCTATCTTCAATCCGGTCGTCACCGACGGCAGCGAGGAATTCAACAAGAAAGCGTTGGCTGCGATGACCGCCGCCAATGAAAAGCTGGCACTGAAACCTGCCTTCCAGCATCTGGAAAAAATCGTTGATTACAAATCTGCCCCGGCCTGTAACGGCAAAAAGCAGTGTGATTTGAGCAGCGGCGATAACACCTTCAGCGCGGATAACGGTAAAGAGCCAAACGTAAGCGGTCCGCTGAAAATCGGCAACTCGCTGGTGGATGCGTTTACGCTGCAATATTACGAAGGTTTCCCGGCCGATCAGGTTGCCTGGGGCCAGATCAAAACGCCTGAGCAGTGGAAAGAGCTGGCGTCGATCAAAAACGGTTATCAGGATGCGCTGTTCGCCTCTCCTGAAGTGGCGCGCGAAGTGGCCGCACCGCTGGTGGATTACATCCGCAGCCAGTTAGTCGATCAGGACAAAGCCAACGCGCCAAAAGTGACGCTGATGGTCGGTCATGATTCCAACATTGCCTCCTTACTCAGCGCGCTGCAGGTTAAGCCTTATGAACTGCCGGGCAACGATGAGAAAACGCCAATTGGCGGTCAGGTGGTATTCGAACGCTGGCACGATGTGAAGAACAACAAAGATCTGCTGAAAATTGAGTATGTCTATCAAACGGCCGATCAGCTGCGCGATGCCGATGTGCTGAGCCTGAAAAATCCACCGAAGCGCGTCACGCTGCAACTGGCAGGCTGTGAAACGGATGCCAACGGCTACTGCAGCTGGGATCAATTCACCGGCGCGCTGAATGGCGCTCTGCAAGGTACGCCACTGCAGCCTGCTGCTGCACCAGCTCCGGCAGAACAGCCAGCACCAGCGGCGGCGGCACCGGCCGCAGATGATGCCAAGCAGAAAGCCGATCAGGCCGCTGCCGATAAAGCGGCTGCAGACAAAGCAGCAGCGGATAAGGCCGCAGCACAGAAGGCCGCAGATGCGAAAGCGGCTGAAGAGAAAGTGAAGGCGGATAAAGCTGCCGCGCAGAAAGCCGCTGACGAGAAAGCCAAAGCCGAGAAAGCCACTGCCCAGAAAGCAGCGGATGACAAAGCTAAGGCCGATGCGGCAGCTGCACAGAAAGCACAAGCCGATGCGACGCCAGCCAAGCCAGAAGAGCCGGCCAAGGCGGCGACCAGCAACTGAGTTTGCTGAAAAAACAAAACCCCGCCGAAGCGGGGTTTTTTTATGCCTGTGAACTTAACCGGCAACCACCACCAATTTTTGGTTGGCGAACTCTTTAATACCCAAATCCGACAGCTCTCGTCCGTAACCCGAACGTTTCACGCCACCAAACGGCAGCTCTGCTGAGGTATCGCTCTGCGAATTGATGAACACCATGCCCGTTTCAATCTGCGACGCCATCTTGCGTCCGCGCGCAATATCTTTGGTCCAGACCGAACCGCCAAGGCCGTAATTTGAATCATTCGCCAGCGCCACAGCGGCACGATCGTCCGCCACCACATACACCTGCGCCACCGGGCCAAAAAATTCCTGATAGTAAGCCGGATTATCTGGCGTCAGACCGGTAAGCACCGTTGGCTGGTAATAGCAGCCGACGCCATCAATGGCGCGTCCACCAAATTCCACGCGCGCGCCATTTTTCACTGCTTCATCAACCTGTTTCACTAAACGATCGCGCGCATCTTTAGAAGAGAGTGGACCGAGCGTGGTCTTCCCGTCGAGCGGATCGCCCGGCGTGGCCGATTGCAGAGCCGCGCTGAATTTGGCCATAAACGTATCGGCAATTTTCTCGTGCAGAATAAAGCGCTTGGCGGCGGTACAGACCTGGCCGCAGTTGCTGAGGCGAGCTTGCGCGCCCTGACGTACCGCTTCATCGATATCGGCATCGTCCAGCACCACAAACACATCGTTACCGCCCAGTTCCAGCGTCGATTTCTTCAGATGTTTACCGGCCTGTTCCGCCACGGCGCTACCGGCGCGTTCGGAACCGGTCAGCGCCACACCTTGCACACGTGGATCGGCGATCAGATCCGCAACCTGATCGGTAGAGATAAACAAGTTGGTCCACGCGCCTTTTGGCGCCCCGGCTTCTTCCACCAATTTCTCAAATACATCGGCGCAGTGCGGCACGATGTTGGCGTGTTTTGCCAGTACCGGATTGCCCAGCGCCAGGTTTGGCGCCAGCACGCGCATCAGCTGATAGTAAGGGAAGTTCCACGGTTCAACCGCGACAATCACGCCAATCGGATGATATTCAAGCCAGGCATCGCCCACATCGCTGGCGTAGGGTTGTGGCTGTAAAAAGGTCGCGGCATGTTCCGCGTAGTAGCGGGCGATCTGCGAACAGATTTTCACTTCACCGCGACTTTGCCCAATTAACTTGCCCATCTCTTTACTGGCGATGGTCGCCAGCTCTTCGACGCGTTGGTCGATCAGGTCGGCTAAACGGTGCAGCACCTGCAAACGCGGCTGAATATCGCCTTTACTCCACGCGGAATGATAAAGCGCATCTGCGGTTTTCAGCGCCTGTTGTGCATAGGCATCATCGTGCTCGTTCCACGCTTTTAGCAGTTGGTTATTGGCTGGATTGATACTTTGATAGGCAGACATACAAGGCTCCTTGGTGATGTAAAGGTAACAAAGGCGGGACAATGCCCGCCTGTCACTCAAACGTTTTTGCGCTCGACCGTTTTGTCGTCCCAGGTCAGAACATCCTGGTCGGTCTTTTTGAAGGCGCGAATCAGTACTTCATCGCTGCCTTGCTGGCTCCAGATCTGCTCGGCTAAACGTTCGTCGTAGTTGGCTACCTCAAAAATGGCTTCAGCGATTTCGCGTGAAGTGTGGCGCAGTGATGCCCATTCGCCCACGTGATGCTCTTTCGACTGTTCTGTTGTCATGAAGGTCTCCTGTTGTGGATTTTATCCCTGTAGCTTAACCGCCAGTCCGGCGACGTGTTGGCCCTGATAACGGGCAATATCCAGTTCTTCCGCCGAAGGTTGACGTGATCCATCTCCGCCCGCCAGCGTAGTCGCGCCGTAAGGCGTTCCGCCGCGTACGTGAGAAATGTCGAAAAGTTCTTTAGTGCCATAACCGATAGGAACGATCACCATGCCGTGGTGGGCGAGGGTGGTCCAGACGGAGGTGATGGTTTGTTCCTGGCCGCCGCCGGTGCCGGTGGAGGCAAAAACGCTGGCGATTTTGCCGTACAGCGCGCCCGAAGCCCACAGACCGCCAGTGCGATCCCAGAAGTTACGCATCTGGCCCGCCATGTTGCCGAAACGCGTGGGAGTGCCAACGATGATGGCATCGTACTGCGGCAAATCTTCCGGCTTCGCTTCAGGCGCAGCCTGATTCACTTTGCCGCCAACCTGAGCGAAACGCTCGGCATCCATGCTTTCCGGCACGCGTAATATCGTGACTTCCGCGCCACTCACGCTCTTTGCACCGTCGGCCACGGCTTGCGCCATGGTTTCAATATGTCCGTACATCGAATAATAGAGCACCAAAATCTTTGCCATAGTTTTCATCCTGCTGGGGTGATGAGTAATGAGAAGTATAGAAGAGCCTGCGCAGGCTGCTGTACAGAGGTTAAGCAGGTGCCAATAAGTGTCGGCTAACTGCTTGTAACACGGCGGTAAATTTGGTTTTTCGCAGTGAAATGAGTGGATTATCTGTTTCAAATTATGAATATCAGGCTCATTTCAGCGTTGCGTTGTCTATTCTTTAATCAGGCGTGCGGGATATCCGCCGCCGTGCTCTTCACGGCAGCATCGTGATCAGCCCCTAACCTGAACGCTCAATCCCTGGAGGAAATGATGGCCGAACATCGTGGAGGATCAGGCAATTTCGCAGAGGACCGTGAAAGGGCCGCAGAAGCGGGTCGCAAAGGCGGCAAAAACAGCGGGGGTAATTTCAGAAACGACCCACAGCGCGCTTCTGTAGCCGGAGAAAAAGGGGGACGCAGCCGCGGCAAGAAATAGCGCGACTGCCCGTTGATCCCCGGCCGCCGGGTTCGCCCGGCGGTAACAAGCATTGCAATTTCCCCGCTCTCTGAGCAAACTGACCGCCAACTGATTATTCTGGTGCGTTATGTCCGCTTCCTCTTCTCGTCTCAGCCTGCGTATTTCGCGTCAGGAGCTGGTGCTCATTTTTATTACCATGGTTTGGGGCGGCACCTTTTTGGTGGTACACCGCGCGATGGCGCATTCCGGTCCATTCTTCTTTGTCGGATTACGTTTTGCCACGGCATCGCTGCTGCTGGCCTTTTTCTTCCGTCGTTATCTCAAGCAGGTGACCTGGCTGGAAATTAAAGCTGGTGCGTTGATCGGGTTGTCGATTGCCGGCGGCTACGGTCTGCAAACCTGGGGCATGCAAACCATTTCCAGCAGCCAGTCGGCATTCATTACCGCGCTGTATGTGCCGGTGGTGCCGCTGCTGCAGTGGTTATTCCTGCGTCGTCCGCCGGGATTAATGGCGTGGCTGGGCATTTTGCTGGCGTTTACCGGTTTAGTGCTGGTGGCCGGTCCGCAGGATGGCAGTTTGACGCTGAACGCCGGTGAAATCGCTACCTTGCTGAGTACGCTGGCGATCGCGGCAGAGATCATCCTGATCAGCCGCTATGCCGGACAGGTTGATGTGCGCCGCGTCACGCTGATTCAGCTGATGGTGGCATCGGCCTGTGCCTTTGTTCTGATGATCCCGAATGGCGAATCGGTTCCTGCTCTGTCAACGCCGCTTCTGTTGAGCGCGTTGGGTTTGGGCGCAGCCAGTGCCTTAATTCAGGTGACGATGAACTGGGCGCAACGCAGCGTGTCGCCGACGCGTGCCACAGTGATTTACGCCGGTGAACCGGTGTGGGCGGGCGTAGTGGGACGTTTGGCGGGTGAGCGTTTACCTGCGGCGGCGCTGCTGGGCGCGGCATTGATTGTTTGTGGGGTGATCGTCAGCGAACTGCGTCTTCGTCGCAAGAAAGCGGTGCCCGATCAGGCACCGCTGGAACCTTAAGGATGTTGCCGTGCCGTCTGGTTCGCCAGTGCGGCGCCGCGACGTTGTAAAATGGCGTTCAGGATGATGGCACCAAAGGTGGCAGTGCCAATGCCGCCGATGGTGAAGCTGCCAATCTTCAGAGCAAAATCACCCGCGCCGAGCACCAGCGTGGTCGCTACCATGATCAAATTGCCATTCTGATTGAAATCCACGTGGTTCTGCACCCAGATGCGTGCGCCGGCCACCGCAATCAACCCAAACACCACAATCGATGCGCCACCAATCACCGGACCGGGAATGGTGTGAATCAGCGCGCCAAATTTCGGTGAGAAGCCGAGCACCAAAGCGATCGCTGCAGCGGCCACGAAGGCCAGCGTGGAATAGACTTTGGTTACCGCCATCACGCCAATATTTTCCGCGTAAGTGGTGACGCCGCTGCCGCCGATAGATCCCGACAGCATGGTTGCCAAACCATCGCCAACAAAGGCGCGCCCCATCCAGGGATCGAGGTTGCGTCCGGTCATGCCCGCTACGGCTTTGATGTGGCCAAGGTTTTCCGCCACCAGAATGATCGCCACCGGCGCGATCATCACGATGGCCTGCATATCAAAGATCGGAGCGGTGGTGTGCGGTAGGCCAAACCACGGCGCGTTGGCAAGGCCGCTGAAATCCACCGGTTTGCCAAAGCCCATCACGTTGGTCAGCAGCGCGTAGATCGCCCACGCGACAATCAGGCCGACCAGAATCAGCAGGCGCTGGATCATACCGCGTGTGAACACCGCCACCAGACCAATGCACAGCACCGTCATCACCGCCATCCAGCTGTCGAACATCGATCCGGAAACGCCGTGCACCGCAATCGGTGCCAGGTTCAGACCAATTGCCATCACCACCGCGCCCGTGACCACCGGCGGCATCAGACGCTCGATCCAACCGGTGCCGACTTTCATCACGATCAGGCCAATCACGGTATAGAGCGCGCCGCAGGCGATCACGCCGCCCAGCGCCAGCGCCAGATTGGGGTTGAGTCCCTGGCCGTTAAAGCCGGTTACCGCGATGATCACGCCGACAAACGCCGCGCTGGATCCGAGATAGCTGGGTACGCGTCCGCCGGTGATCAGGAAGAACAGCAGCGTACCGATGCCCGAAACCAGAATCGCCAGATTGGGGTCCAGTCCCATTAGCAACGGCATCAGCACCGTTGCGCCAAACATTGCCACAGCATGCTGCAGGCCAAGGACGACCGTCTGCGCAAACGGCAGCGTTTCGTCCGGCGCAATCAGCCCATCATCGGTCAAGGCTGACTTTTTCTGCCAGCGGGGGAACCAGGAACTCGCCATCGTCATCTCCAGGGTGTCAGTGAAAACCGTCCGCACAAGGCGGCGTTAGCGGGCGTCCTGCCGTAAAAGGTGATGATAGCCACGGTCAAACCATGCCAGACCGTGGGTTTCATCATTGCGTACCAGCGCATGCACTTCGCAAAACAGAATGTCGTGCGTGCCCACGCTGACCACTTGCGCCACTTTGCAATCAAACGACACCAGCGCGCCGTCTAACAGCGGTGAACCGCTGGCCAGCGTGTGCCAGTCAGCGGCGGCAAAGCGGTCTGCCATTGGCGTTTTGCCGCCAAACAGCGTCGAGAGTTCTTCATGCCCAGCGGCAAGTGTGTTGACGCACAGATAACCGTTGTCGCGGAAAATCGGCCACACCGACGCTGAGCGATTAAGACAAACCAACAGCGTCGGCGGCGAATCGGTGACGCTGCACACCGCCGAGGCGGTAAAACCGGCGCGTCCGGCGGGGCCGTCGGTGGTGATGATATTGACCGCTGCGCCTAAGCACGCCATCGCGTTGCGAAATGCATCGCGTTCTACAGCGGGTAAAACCGGCAGTTCATGCACGCTCATTGGCTGCTCCTGTGATTAGCTGGCCGCACGCTGAGCAGGCGCAGCCGTGTCGGCCAGCCAGCGCAGCAGCAGCGCATTAAAGTTGTCGGCATCGGTGACGCTCATCGCATGTCCACCCCAGGCCATCTCAATCAGGCTGCCGTTGGGCAGCGTCTGCGCCAGCTGCGGTGAGCAGCTCCACGGCACCAGCAGATCGTCCTGGCTGCAAATCGCTAATACCGGCTGGGTGATGCGCGCCACCTGTGGCCGGAAATCCGCGCTCTTTAGCGCATGCAAACGGCGCAGCAGGTTTTCCATGCCCTGGAAATGGGCGACATGGTGTGCATCTTCCGCGTTAATGCGATCCTGATTGCGCGCCAGCCATTCAGCGGGATAGAGGAACAGCGGCTGTGCACGCACAAAGGCTTCGACGCCGACGTTCATCAGCAGATCCTGACGTACCTGGAAGCAGCGTTGCGTGTGCGCATCCAGCGAAAGCCAGCCGTTGATCACCACCACGCGGCCCACGCGCTGCGGGAAGTCCAGCGCCAGCTGCAGGCCGATTAAGCCGCCCAGCGCATGGCCGATAATGTCGTAACGCTGGATGCCGTGTTGTTCCAGTGCCTCCGCCAGTTCTGCTGCCATCATCGCCATGCTGTAGCCGTCCGGCAGCGTATCTGCACTCCGGCCGGTGCCGCGCTGATCGTAGGTCACCACGCGATAATGCGGCGTCAGCGCCGCCAGCTGCGGCTGCCAGAAACCGGCGACGCCGCCCAAACCAGAGGCGAGCACCAGCGTCGGCGCATCTTCAGTGGTTAAACCCTGAATCTCCAGATGCATCACGCCTCCTGTTTCCCAATATGCGCAACGGTGGCAATTTCAATCAGCGCATCCGGTTTCACTAAGCCGCACTGGATGCAGAAGCGTGCCGGTTTATCGCCGGGGAAATATTCGGCATAGATTTGGTTAATCGCCGCGTAGTTGCTCCAGTCGGTGAGAAAAATCGAGTTGAAGGTCACGTCGTCCATGGTGCCGCCGGCGGTTTCGATCACCTTTTTGATGGTCTCCAGCACGTGACGCGTTTGCGCGGCGGCATCACCGACGTGCACCACGTTGTTATTGGCATCAAACGGCAAGGTGCCGGAGACGTACACAATGCCGTCAGCTAAGGTGCCGGGCACGAATGGCGCGATTGGCGTACCGCTGCCGGGCGGAATAATCACACTTTTAGGCATGGTGAAATCCTCTTGTTATTGATGTACAGGTGAATCGAGGCGTTAGCTTTTCAGCGTTTCGCAGAAAGTGTCGGTATCGCTGACCCAGCCAAAAAACGTTTCAATGTTGAAAATGGCCGCCTGCTGCGCAAACGCCGGACCCGCCTGATAGGTCGCGTCCTCCAGCACCACACCGAAATACTCCAGGAAGAAGCCGTCTCGCAGCGTCGATTCCACGCAGACGTTGGTAGCAATGCCGGTAAACACCAGATGGCGGATGCCACGGCTGCGCAGCATGCTATCGAGTGAGGTGTTGAAGAAGCCGCTGTAGCGCGGTTTCGGCAGCACGATATCGCCTTCCTGCGGCACCAGTTCATCGACCAGCGCATAATCCCAGCCGCCTTTCGACAGCAGCGTGCCCTGCAATTCCGGGCGCTTGCGCATGGTTTTCAGCGCGTTGGATTTGTGGAAGTTCGGGGATCCGGCATCACCGGCTTCGACGTATTGGTCGTCCCAACCGTTCTGGAACCAGATGATCTGCATCCCGGCGGCACGCGCGGCGGTGACCGCCTGATGGATTTTGGCAATCACCGGTTTGGTGGCGGAGACATCAAAGCCCGCCAGATCGAGATAGCCGCCTTGCGTGGCGTAGGCGTTTTGCATATCCACCACAATCAGCGCACTTTGCGCGGGCGGCAGCGCGATGGCTTCTGGGCGCGCCGGCAAGGTGACGTTCGGTAACGTTGAGGTGTGGGCGCAAACAACGGTACTCATCAGGCAACCTCCTGCTGGGATGCGATTAAATCGTGGCGACACTGCATTAAGGGCTGAATACGTTCACCGAAATCTTCGATGCCTTGCAGGAAGTCGTCAAAGGTGAGCAACACGCCTTGCGTACCATCGACTAAAGCAACCTCATCCAACATTCGTGCCACATTGGCGTAAGAACCCACCAGCGTGCCCATGTTGATGTTGACGGCGGAGGTCGGATCGGCCATCTGGCGCACGTTGGTGTCGCTACCGGATTTGGTGTCCTGCTGACTTTGTGTGGTGAGCCAGGCGAGCGCCTCTTCATCGGCACCGGCTTTGTAGTGCTCCCATTTGGCGCGTGCAGCTTCGTCGCTCTCGGCGGCAATGATCATAAACAGCACATAAGAACCGACGTCGCGGCCCGCTTTATCAGCAGCCTGCTTCATACGCGCGGCGGTTGGCGCGAAGGCGGTTGGCGTGTTGACGCCTTTGCCAAAGCAGAAGTTGTAATCGGCATGCTGCGCCGAGAACGCCATGCCCGCATCGCTCTGGCCGGCGCAGATCACTTTCATCGGTTTCTGCGGCTGCGGGCTGACGCGGCAATCGTTCATGGTAAAGAACTCGCCTTTGAAGTCGCTTTGGCCGGTGCCCCACAGATCGCGCAGCACGGTGACGTATTCGGTCAGGTATTCGTAACGACTGGAGAAGTAGGCATCGCCCGGCCATAAGCCCATCTGCTCGTACTCGGGTTTCTGCCAGCCGGTAACGAGGTTGACGCCGAAGCGGCCATTGGAGATGGAGTCAATAGTGGACGCCATACGCGCCACAATCGCGGGCGGTAAGGTGAGCGTGGCGGCGGTGGCGTAAATCTCAATGCGTGAGGTCACCGCCGCGAGTCCCGCCATCAGCGTGAAGGATTCGAGGTTGTGATCCCAAAACTCGGTTTTACCGCCAAAGCCGCGCAGCTTGATCATCGAAAGGGCAAAGTCGAAATGATAATGCTCTGCTTTCAGCACGATCTCTTTGTTCAGTTCAAAAGTCGGTTTGTATTGCGGTGCATGGGTGGAGATCAGCCAGCCGTTATTACCAATCGGGATAAAGACGCCAATTTTCATGTGAAACCTCTCTGTATTAGACGGGGACTGCTTCACGCGCTGCGCTGCTTCCAGCACGCATCCTGCGGGCGGCGCTCCATCACAAAATTGCAAAGGCTGTGCCACATTTTCAAAAGACTTAAATAACAATGTGTTAAAAGTAGCGATGTTTGTAAACTGGAGTGATTGGTCCAATTTAGACCGTTTGGTCAAAACGTTTTGCACGTTTTTCATGCGCGACATGGTCAAAAAAGGTGCAGGCGGGCGATTAGGCAGGAAAGAAGGCCTTTGTTATGATGCGTTCACGCAGGACGGAAGAGGTAACAGTGTGAAAAGCGATGAAAAAAAACCGGGACGCCGTTCGCGTGCGGTCGCCGCAAAGCGGGCAGCCATTCTGGAAGCGGCATTAGCCTTCTTCTCGCAATACGGCATTCACGGTACCAGCCTGGATAAAGTGGCGGAGCGCGCCGATGTCTCGAAAACCAATCTGCTGTATTACTATCCATCGAAAGAAGTGCTGTATGTGGCGGTTTTAAAAGAGATTCTTGATGTGTGGCTGGCGCCGTTGCGTGCGCTGCAGCACGATCACGATCCGCTGACGGCCATTCGTCAATACATTCGCCTCAAACTGGAAGTCTCGCGCGATCATCCACAAGCTTCGCGGTTGTTCTGCCTTGAGATGTTGCAAGGCGCGCCGCTGCTCAAAGGTGAACTGGCCGGTGATTTAAAAGCGCTGGTGGATGAGAAGGCAGCGATTATCGAGCAGTGGATCGCCGAAGGGCGGCTGGCGGGCGTGCAGCCACAGCACCTGTTTTTCCTGCTGTGGGCGACCACGCAGCACTATGCGGATTTCGCCTCGCAGGTGGAAGCGATTACCGGTCAGACGTTGAACGATGCGGCGTTCTTTGAACAGACGCTGGAAAATGTGCAACGCATGATTATTGAAGGGATCCGCGTGCGTTGATCCCGCTGGTTCAAGGAGAGTGCATGGATTCGTTATCACAACTGACGTTAGGCGCGGCGGTCACCGTTGCGGTGATGGGCAAACGCGTTCCGCTGTGGCAAGCCGCGCTGGTGGGCGGGGTGGCGGGCACTTTGCCGGATCTCGACGTGTTTATCGATCACGGCGATGCCATCCGCAATATGACGCTGCATCGTACCGAGAGTCATGCGCTGATATTCCTCACCTTATTTGCACCGCTGCTCGGCTGGCTGGTGGCCGGTGCGACACGCAGTCGCGCGTACTGGCGCGGCTGGACGCTGGCGATGTGGCTGGCGCTGATAACGCATCCGCTGCTGGATCTCACCACTGTTTACGGCACGCAGTTGGGCCTGCCGCTCACCGATTTCCCCTATGCCATTGGCAGCATGTACATCATCGATCCGCTGTATACCTTGCCGTTGCTGATTGCGCTGCTGGTTGCACTGTGGCGACGCGATGCGGTGGGGTTGCGCTGGAATCAGGCGGGATTACTGGTGAGTACGCTCTATCTCGGCTGGAGCATGGTGGCACAGAGCATTGCGACGCAGCACATTGAGCAAGCGCTGACGCAGCAATCGGTGCAGCCGGAGCAACTGTTGGTGACGCCGACCGCGTTTAATACGCTGGTGTGGCGCACGGTGATCATGACGCCGGATCGCTATGGCGAAGCCTATTGGTCGCTGCTGTCACCGGAGCGTCCGCTGCAAATCAGCTGGCACGGTCGTCAGCCCGCACTGTTTGCGCCGTTCAAAGGGCAATGGCATGCCGAGCGTGTGGCGTGGTTTAGTCATGGTTTTTACGCGATGAAGCAGCAGGGCGATCGTACGTTGATCAGCGATTTGCGCATGGGGGAAGAGCCGGATTACACCTTTACTTTTAATCTGGGATCGCCGCAGTCGCCGGAAGTGGCTCCTCAGCGTGAACCTTCGATGCGACCCTCGCTGTCGCAAGCATGGCACAAACTCCGCGAACGACTTTGATTCCGTGGGGCGTTATAAATGGCGACTCTAACTTCGTAGGGTCGCCATTTATGGTGACCTTGTTGCATTCTTTTTAGGATTGCTATCCGTGCGGGCTCTGTCACATCTGCTGCGTCACGGGCCGTCCTCGCGCCGCTAGCGCGGTGCCTTCGGCTTTAACATTGTGCCGACGGACCGTTCGCGGATCGGCCGTCCTGGCCGGCCCCGAACTGCCTCACGCATCCATGCGCGAGGCTCCTGGCCCAACGTAAAAGCCTCAGCGCTGCGGATAGCCCTTTTGCCGCAGCAGAGGCGCCAGCGCCTCTGGCAAATGTGCCACCGGCCAGCGCACGCGCCTTTGCCTTTAACGTTTTATGCTTTACGACGACGTAACAACCAGCCCATTGTCAAGATCACAAACCATAGCGGCGTCACCATCAGCGCCTGACGGGTATCTTCCTGCAGCGTCAGCAGCACTAGCACAAAGGCGAAGAACGCCATGCACGCCCAGCACATAAACTTACCCAGCGGCATTTTGAACGTCGATTCGGCATGACGCTGTGGATGCTGCTTACGGTACGCCAGATAGCTGCACAGGATGATGGTCCAGACGAACATAAACAGAATCGCCGACACCGTAGTAACCATGGTGAACACCGTCATCACATCCGGAATCAGGTAGATCAGCGCCACGCCCGCCAGCAGACACAGGCAGGAGAAGAACAGGCCGGTGGTTGGTACCGCACGCGCGGAGAGGCGACCAAAGGCTTTATGCGCCACGCCTTGTTCCGCCAGACCGTACAACATGCGGCTAGTGGAGAAGATGCCGCTATTGGCGGAAGAGGCGGCGGAGGTCAGTACCACGAAGTTGACGATGCTGGCAGCAGCAGGCAAGCCAATCAATACAAACATCTCAACGAACGGGCTGCGATTCGGCAGCACCTGATTCCACGGCGTTACCGCCATGATCACCATCAGCGCCAGCACGTAAAACATAATGATACGCAGCGGAATGGCGTTGATCGCGCGTGGCAGAACTTTGTGCGGATCTTTGGTTTCTGCTGCCGCAGTGCCAACCAGCTCAATACCGACAAAGGCGAAAACCGCAATCTGGAAGCCGGCAAAGAAGCCGCTCAGTCCTTTCGGGAACATGCCGCCGTGATCCCAGATATTGCTCAGGGAAGCGGTGCCACCGTTCGGCGACGGATAATGCATGCTCACCAGCACAATGCCGGTAATAATCAGTGCCACAATGGCGACGATTTTGATAATCGCGAACCAGAATTCCATCTCACCAAACAGCTTCACCGTGGCGATGTTCAACGCCAGGAAGACAAAGACGCACAGTAGGGCGCTCATCCAGATGGAGAAGTCCGGGAACCACAACTGAAAATAGGCGCTGATGGCGACCACGTCGGCAATGCCGGTCACCACCCAACAGAACCAGTATGTCCAGCCGGTAAAATAGCCCGCCCACGGACCAAGTAAATCAGCGGCGAAATCGCTGAAGGATTTGTATTCGAGGTTGGATAACAGCAGTTCGCCCATGGCGCGCATGACGAAGAACAGCATAAAGCCAATGATCATATAGACGAAAATGATCGACGGCCCGGCGAGGCTGATGGTTTTACCCGAGCCCATAAACAGCCCGGTGCCGATGGCGCCACCGATGGCAATTAGCTGAATGTGGCGATTATGCAGGCTACGCTGGAGCTTATCCGGCTGTTCGGCCTCAACGAGCGCCTCTTTTGATTGATCAACCATAAATTATTCTTTCCTGTCGGGATGTTGTGTCAGCTCTAATGGCTGTTTTGCCCGTCATACTTCGAGCCGCAGATGCGTTGGCTACGCGTGTTCACCCCAGTCACTTACTAAAGTAAGCTCCTGAGGATTCACACACTTGCCGCCTTCCTGCGGCTCGAATTATTTAGGGCAATCGTTATGAGCCGTTGTATAGGCAAGTGGCATAAGATAGTGGAAAGCTAAGCAGTTTCGGTAATGGTTTTTCCCCCTTTGTGACCTTTTACGCGCTTTGCTGTGTCAGTAATTATTTACAGAGTTTAAAGCGCAGTCATTTTGCGTAAATCTTCAACAATTAAGCGATTTACGTCACTTTCCATCCGCATGACTTCTACACTTGTTAGTTCATTTCATCAGGAAAAGTGAGGCATTGTGCGCGCTCTGTTCGCCGTCGCGTTGCTGGCTGTTTGCGGCTGGCTCAGTTTGCCGTGGTTAAAAAGCCATCTGCCGCCTCAGTGGAATCCCTTCACGCCACTCAACGTTACCGATCCGCCCGGTTGGATGACGCGCTACAAGCTGAAAAAGCTAAGTGGCGATCCGGCCGCCTGCATGGCGGTGATGCGGCAAGCCAGCGAACAGCAGCTGGTGCAGTTTCGCGCCGTGCCGCCGATGCAGGGTGATTGTCCAATCGAACAGCCGTTACGCATCAGCGGCTACGGCGATGTTTCTCTTAGCAGCAGTTTTCTCGCCAGCTGTCCAATGGCGGTGACCAGCACCATGTTCGTGACTAACAGCGATAGCGCGTTACGCCAGGCCGGTTTTGACAGCCCGCTGAAACGCATTGCTCATGTTGGCAGCTACGCTTGTCGCAATATCTATCATCGCCAGGAAGGGCGTTTGAGTGAGCACGCCAGCGCTGATGCCTGGGATATCACTGGATTTCAGCTGGCGAACGGGCGTTGGTTACAGGTAGGGAAAAACTGGCAACAGCCGGAGGATGCGGCGGCAGGACTGCATGCGCTGTGGCGTAACGGCTGCGCCACGTTCGGTAATGCGCTGGGCCCTGATTACAACGCTGCGCATGCCAGCCATTTTCATCTCGGCATGCGCGGTACAGGTTACTGTCGTTAGCTATACTGCAGGATTAAGCCCACGCTTTATCAGGAAATGATTAGCCGGCCAGGAGAAAATAAAGCCAATCATTATTGCCAGCTGCAGCATAAACCAGAATGCCACCAGCAGCGGATTGACTTGCTCGTGCAGCACAAACTTTAGGGCCAGCGCCATAAAGATAAAAATACCTAATTGATAAATCAGCAGGGGGAAAATCTCGGTTTTCAACGCCAATAATAATGCGCCGCCAAATGAATGTTTTTCACGTTGACGAATCGCCAGGAATTGAAATAGTAATCCGATGAACAATGAAACGATAATGCAAATAAGCGCCTGTATCCCCATCATTGGATAAAAGGCAAATTGTTTTAGTAATGTGACTATCGGGATTGTCATTATATCGCCGAATATACAGGCCGCTGCGGATAATGAAGTAGAAATAAATATGGTTTGCCAACTGGCATTACTGCGTATTTCTTGAGGAACCAGCAGCGCAAGTTTTTGCTGTTGTGATGGCTTACGGCCTAAGTACCACCAGGCTATCCAGCCAATAAAAGGCATATACAAGCCAGTAACAGGCCAAATGATATTCATCACCGCGACAGGATGCGGATGGCGTAACAGGTCTTTTAGAATCATCAGGGCAGTACAGCCGCCCAGAACAAGGAAAGGTAATGCCAACTGGTTCAACATAGTCGGTTCCGCTAAGTTTCCCACCTACCTACGACAATGCGCCTGAGTCGTTCGGCAGCACTGATCCCATTACCTCTTTGCCTTCATTTCTCATGCAGCGAGTATTAAGCGTAGCCGTGAATCAGCATGAGAGTAATCACATTATTACCAAAAGCATTATCTTAACCGCAGAAACAAATGGGATTAAGATCGAGTCAAAACTAATTCAACGCAGAAATGCCGTTGATAGCAAAAGAATGTGCTTTTTCACACGTTAATTTTAGTTATTGACGATGCTAAAAATTTATCAATCTAACGTCCATTTTCAATCAAACGGGTGATTGAAACTACTTCAGAAAAATCCTATTCTAATCTGCTGAGGAATTAAAGTTGTGAACCTGTTAACAAATAGCGAGAACTTACACATTTCCCTTACGTTAACGTATTGACATTAGGAGAGTTATGCTCATTGCTGACAAATATGCTCTCTTTTCAATCAATATTTTTTGTCTGGCTAATTTATTTTTTTTGCGTTAACAAGAATCAATTTCAGAATGTAAAAGCGTGAAACAGCGCTAAGGCAATAATGACGACCGATAATTATTTCGCCTGGCGAGGCGAAATGGAAAATGAATTTCTGTCGCTAACACAAGTAGCGCATTTGAAATCGCTATTGCAGCAGCAGATTGAAAAGCTGGGTTTTGATTACTTCGCTTTTTTGGTTCAGCATCCGGTGCCTTTTACCCGGCCGCGCCTGTTTTTGTTTAGTACGTACCCGGAAAGCTGGGTAAAACGCTACGAAAATGAGAACTATTATACGGTCGATCCGGTGCTGCTACTCTGTCAGCGGCCGGGACGCGGTGTGGAATGGACGCGCGATTTATTTACTGGTGCGGGTAATTTATGGGCGGAAGCTAACGCCGCAGGATTAATGAGCGGCTTTTCCTGCTCAGCAATGGCACCCAATCGTACCATTGGTATATTATCTATTGCATCGACGCTTCACAGTAAGACCCAACACTTACGTGTACAGCTAGAGGTGAAACTGCATCTTCTGGCGGAACTGAGTTTGCGCGTGCTGAAGCGTCTGAATGATGATTCTATGGTCGTTTTATCTAACGATTTTAGTCAGCGCGAATTAGAAATTCTAAAATGGACGGCGGAAGGAAAAACGTCTGCGGAAATTTCACTTATTTTAGCCATATCTGAACATACGGTGAATTTTCACCAAAAGAATATGCAAAAGCGTTTTAATGTTTCCAATAAAACGCAGATTGCCTGTTATGCCGCAGCGGTTGGCCTGATATAGCGAAAACGCAACTACTAATTTTAGTAGTTCCTTCTCCAGTGTCAGTTGTCTACCCTGCGCGCAATGTTGCCAGGCTGGCTCAAAGAAATCATTGCATACATGGGGATGTCAGAGGCGCATGATGAAAGTAATTCAAACACAGCTTAAGGATATGCCGTCCTCACTGTTGGCAGAACTGGGAACGTATCGCTACAGCGTGTTTGCGCGCGGCGAAGGGTGGTCTATTCCACCACGATTAAGTACGCCAGGACAAGAGTACGACCGGTTTGATCGTTCAGATGTTACCTGGCTGATTGCCTGGAACGCACGTCAGGGTATTTGCGGTTGCGCACGTCTGTTGCCATGGCATGAACCTGAAGTGCCTGAGGGTTTTGTTCTGCCTTTCGATCAGGAAAAGGTTTGGGAAATGTCGCGCTTCTCGGCGCGCCTTGAAGTCGATGCAGAGCTGCCGCTGAGTATTTTGTGGCACTCTGTGCAATTAGCAGAACTGAGCGGCATGGAGTTTTTGATCAGTTCGGCGACGCCGATGCTTGAGAAGATGTTTGAACAGCATCAGGTGGTCTATGAGCCGCTTTCACCGGGCTTAATCCAATCTGAAGACAATCTGTTTGCTATTCGCATTCCGGTTGATCAACCTGCGCTGGCGGAGAAGTATCGTGGAACGCGACGCTTTAGCCCGGAAGAGGTGCTGCCATCGCTGGGTGTTTCAGTGAACTGGCAATCGCACAGCTAAATACCCCGCGCATCGCGCGCGGGGCATATCGCTTACTGACGGTAAGCGGTTTTGATTTGACGAATCGTATTATTAAACACTTCCGCCTGCGGCTTATCGCCTAACGAAGCTTGCACATAACGCTCCATGTTGATGATCACCTTACCGGCATCGGCCTGTCCCATTCCTTTCAGAATCAGCGTCACCATCATTTTCAGACAGGCGACTTCGTCTGCCAGCGCCTGCGTGTCTCGTGAAGTTGCGAAATCTTCATCACTCATAATTGACTCCTTGGTGGTATTACTCGATGTAGACACATTCTTCCTGTGCGTAAAAAGAGAGTATATCATAGGGTTGTCACACGAATTTTAATGTAGGCGAAGCGGTAAAAGCCAAACCGCTATTTAATTGCCCATTGCGCTATTCGTCAGCAATCATAATTAGCGTTGAGCTGATATTTATCCGGCAAACTGAGTGTGGCAATAAAATCGAGCTATAAATTATAACTTAATGATATTAGGTGTAATTTTACTTATCCATTTTTGCGTGCTTTCGCCCGGTGCTATAAAAGCAAGATCTAAAGAATGTTATTGATTTGCATCATTTCATTTGAGATTTATCTGTGGCGATAGATGTTTTTTCCACCTGAAAACCGGTAAGATAGCCGCTCTGAAATATATTTCCCTTTCTTAACCTGCGGAGTACGTCCCGTTGATCAGCCTGCTTCTTGTTGATGACCATGAACTGGTCCGCGCCGGTATTCGCCGCATTCTGGAAGATATGAAAGGACTCGTCTTTGCCGGTGAAGCGGCCTGCGGTGAAGACGCCGTAAAATGGTGCCGCAGTAATCCGGTTGACGTAGTGCTGATGGACATGAACATGCCGGGTATTGGCGGCCTGGAAGCGACACGCAAAATTGTGCGCTTTAACCCGGATATCCGCATCATCATGCTCACCATTCATACCGAAAATCCACTGCCGGCGAAGGTGATGCAGGCGGGCGCAGCGGGTTATCTCAGTAAAGGCGCCGCGCCGCAGGAAGTGGTGAGTGCGATTCGCTCGGTGCATTCAGGGCAACGCTATATCGCTTCGGATATTGCCCAGCAAATGGCACTTAGCCAGATCGAACCGCAAAAAGCCGAATCACCCTTCAGCTGTTTGTCGGAAAGGGAATTGCAGATTATGCTGATGATCACACGCGGGCAGAAAGTGACGGAAATTTCCGAACAACTCAGTCTCAGCCCGAAAACCGTTAACAGTTACCGCTATCGCATGTTCAGTAAGCTGAATATCAGTGGCGACGTCGAGTTAACGCATTTGGCCATTCGACATGGCCTGTTCAATGCGGAGCCATTAATCAGTAGTGAGTGACGTTTTCGATTCCAAAGCCTTTCTCAGCACCGTGACCAGCCAACCCGGCGTCTACCGTATGTACGATGCGACCGGCACGGTGATCTATGTTGGTAAAGCCAAAGACCTCAAAAAGCGCCTGACCAGCTACTTCCGTACGCAGGTGGGCAGTCGCAAAACTGAAGTGCTGGTCAGCAACATCCAGAACATCGACGTCACCGTGACGCACACCGAAACGGAAGCGCTGCTGCTAGAGCATAACTACATCAAGCTCTACCAGCCGCGCTATAACGTGCTGCTGCGCGATGACAAATCCTATCCTTACATTTTCCTCAGTGGCGATAGCCATCCGCGTCTGGCGATGCACCGTGGCGCGAAGCACGCCAAAGGCGAATACTTTGGCCCGTTTCCGAACGGCTATGCGGTGCGTGAAACCCTCGCGCTGCTGCAGAAGGTGTTCCCGATTCGCCAGTGTGAAAACAGCGTGTATCGCAACCGTTCACGTCCGTGTTTGCAGTATCAAATTGGTCGCTGCCTTGGACCCTGCGTTTCGGGTTTGGTTAGCGAAGAGGAGTATGCGCAGCAAACCGATTACGTACGTCTGTTCCTCGCGGGCAAAGATGATCAGGTGATCAATCAGCTGGTCAAGCGCATGGAAAAGGCCAGTGAGGAACTGCGTTTTGAAGAAGCAGGGATCTTACGCGATCAGATTCAGGCGGTAAGGCGCGTTACCGAGCGGCAGTTCGTCTCCAACCAAGGAGAAGACCTGGATGTGATGGGCGTGGCCTTTGATGCCGGCATGGCTTGTTTGCACGTGCTGTTTATTCGTCAGGGCAAAGTGCTCGGCAGCCGCAGCTACTTCCCGAAAGTGCCCGCCGATACCGAACTGACTGAAGTGGTGCAAACCTTTGTCGGCCAGTTCTATCTGCAAGGCAGTGAAGCGCGCACTTTACCGGCGGAAATCCTGCTGGACTTTAATCTGCCAGAACGTGAGCTGCTGGCCGAATCGCTTAGCGTGCTGGCGGGGCGCAAGGTGAATATTCAAAGTAAGCCGCGTGGCGACCGCGCGCGCTACCTGAAACTGGCGCGCACCAACGCGGCAACTGCGCTGGTCACCAAGCTGTCGCAGCACTCGACCATTCAACAGCGTCTGGCAGCGCTGGCGACGTTCCTCGAGCTCGACACCATTCATCGCATGGAGTGCTTCGACATCAGCCATACCATGGGCGAGCAGACCATTGCGTCGTGCGTGGTGTTCAACCGTGATGGCCCGCTGCGTTCCGATTATCGACGCTACAACATTGAAGGTATCACGCCGGGCGATGATTATGCGGCGATGAATCAGGTGCTGCGCCGTCGTTATGGCAAAGCGCTGGAAGAGGACAAAATCCCCGACGTGATTATTATCGACGGCGGTAAAGGCCAGTTAGCGCAGGCGAAACAGGTGTTCGCCGAGCTGAATGTGCCGTGGGATAAAGATCGTCCGATTTTACTCGGCGTGGCGAAGGGCAGCGATCGTAAAGCCGGGCTGGAAACGCTGTTCTTTGAAGCGGAAGGCGAGGGCGTTTCTTTGCCGCCGGACTCGCCTGCACTGCATGTGATCCAGCATATTCGTGATGACTCTCACAATCATGCGATTTCAGGTCACCGAAAAAAACGCGCCAAAGTGAAGAACACCAGCGCACTGGAAAGCATTGAAGGCGTGGGACCCAAACGGCGCCAACAGCTGCTCAAGTATATGGGCGGCCTGCAACCGTTGATGAACGCCAGCGTCGATGAGATCGCCAAGGTGCCGGGAATTTCTACCGCGCTGGCGGAAAAAATCTACTACTCACTGAAACACTAACGTTGAAAGAGGGGGGGCAATGTAGGAACATACATGAAACCCTACTCACACCAGACAGTTACTGGCATATGCAATTTAACATTCCGACGTGTCTTACCCTGTTTCGAGTCGTACTTATTCCCTTCTTTGTCCTGGCGTTTTATCTGCCATTTCAATGGGCTCCTTTTGCTACTGCACTGATCTTTGTGATTGCTGCGGTCACTGACTGGTTTGATGGTTTTTTAGCGCGTCGCTGGAAGCAGACCACGCGTTTTGGCGCGTTCCTCGATCCGGTGGCGGATAAAGTGCTGGTGGCGATTGCGCTGGTGCTGGTGGCTGAGCATTTCCACGCGTGGTGGATTACGCTGCCTGCGGCGACCATGATTGCACGCGAGATTATCATCTCTGCGCTGCGTGAGTGGATGGCGGAAATTGGCAAACGCAGCAGCGTAGCGGTGTCGTGGATCGGCAAAGTGAAAACCACCGCGCAGATGTTCTCGCTGTTCGCTTTGTTGTGGCGTCCTGAAGCCACGGTGGTAGGCGTGGGCGTGGTTGCGCTGTACATCGCCGCGGTGCTGACTTTCTGGTCAATGTTCCAGTATTTGAGCGCCGCGCGCGGCGATTTGCTCGATAGCTGATCGATGCGATTTAAAAAGCAGCAAACGGACGCAGTGTGTGGATAATTATATTGACTCACTGCGTCAGATAAGTAGAATGCATCGCATCGAACAGCAGCGAGCCTGCAAGAAGCTGAGTGAAATCAGTAAGTTCGATGAAGAAATACAGAATCGAGTATTTCAGTTTGTAGCAAGGCAGCAACTGAACGAATCACAGAGAGCTTACTTCAGTAAGTGATCTGTGTGAGTGAAGGAAGCTAAGCAGCAACAAATTGAAAGACGAAGATTATGCGGGAATAGCTCAGTTGGTAGAGCACGACCTTGCCAAGGTCGGGGTCGCGAGTTCGAGTCTCGTTTCCCGCTCCAAATTTAGTAATTCGTATTCA
Source organism: Pantoea trifolii (assembly GCF_024506435.1). Taxonomy (NCBI): domain Bacteria; kingdom Pseudomonadati; phylum Pseudomonadota; class Gammaproteobacteria; order Enterobacterales; family Erwiniaceae; genus Pantoea; species Pantoea trifolii. The sequence goes on from NZ_JANIET010000001.1 coordinate 1,583,667, forward strand.
ACGGATTACATATCAGATTAAAGGCGCGTTGGCAGAGTGGCCATGCAACGGATTGCAAATCCGTCTACCTCGGTTCGACTCCGGGACGCGCCTCCAATTTACACCCTGCCCGGGTGGTGAAATCGGTAGACACAAGGGATTTAAAATCCCTCGGCTTATGGCTGTGCGGGTTCAAGTCCCGCCCCGGGCACCATATTCGCAGTTGATAAAACGAATAAAATAAAGCAATAAGCAGTAATGTCGTAACCGCCCAAGGGCGGTTTTTTTGTTTTTGTGTATCTGTCTTTACGTGAATCTTCCTGCAAACTGTAATGCTGCGATATCCTTTCTCTCTCAAAATCACTTCTTGCTGACTCAAAACACATCCCTGGCCATATCGTCGCAAATGAGGCTACAAATGCGTATTCATTCATAATTTTTCTTAACTTATGGAAATTGGCATCTGTAACATTGAAAACCGCGTTTCTTGAGTGTAATGTTTCGATTTGTAACGTTTTGTTTAATCATATTCGACATGACTACCAAGGAGTTAGGGTGGAAAACTTTACTGCAAAATTAGCTTCACACGCAAATCATGTAGCAACGATGGGCCAATTCTGTACGACTGAAGAGACAACAAAGCAAGCTCTGATAATGCCTCTTTTAGATATTCTTGGCTTTACACCTTATGATCCTACAAAAGTTAAAGCGGAATATTACGCAGACTTTGTCGGTGTTAAGGCTAATGAGCGAGTGGATTATGCTCTCTTTTGCCAGGGCGTTCCGGTGATGTTTATCGAAGCGAAGGGATTCAACGAACAGATTGAAAATCATTGCCCTCAACTTTCAAGGTATTTCAATTCAACTCCTGAAGTGACAGTTTCGGCAATAACAAATGGTAAAGAATGGCGTTTTTTCACCGATCTAAAACAGAAAAACATCATGGATCATAAACCCTTTCTTACTATTAAAATCGATTCCTTATCTGACTCAGATATTCAGCAACTTTTTAGATTCCGTTACGACAAATTTAAACCAGAAGCATTAAGAACACTTGCCGAAGAGAGTGTATATCTAAGTGCTTTTACTAAAACTATCAGAGCGAGTCTAAGGGATGTCGATAGCGAATTTGTCAGGTATGTTGCTTCAAGATCAAATATTGAGCGGCAGTTAAATCAAAGATTTTTAGATTCGATAACGCCTTTAGTTAAGCTGGCTGTTGAGAAATCTGTAAGTGACATGGTTGTATCGGGTCTTTCCACATCGAAGAAAGAGCTTGCTACGGAGGAAGTAGAAGACGAGCTTCCAGTAGTGCAAGCGAAGCAGCCTGAAAACATAATCGATCCAGACAATCCCAACATCATAACCACAGCTATCGAACTTGATATGTTTGAGAAAGTAAAAAGCATTGTGGGAAGCGAAGCTGATATCAAATATAAAGATACAGAGTCTTATTTTGGAATTCTATTTGAAGGTAAGACAACAAGATGGATAATACGTTTCTACGATAAAAAAAGCTCCTACGTTAACTTCCCTATTGAGCTTAATGATCTGCAAAAAAATGAGATTAAAAGGGCTCGGTTAGAGTTTGATGGGAAACGGTTAACTATTAATGAACCAAGCGATATATTGCGCATATCTGGCGTGATTATGGACTGCTATGAATTTGTTAAAGATGACGATAACTTTAAGCGAGCAAAATTAGAAAGCGAAGTTAGTCAGGAATAACCTGCGTGACATATTGACTAAAAAATCATAGTCACATCCAAATTATCAAAGTGGACGAGTCAGTAAATAACTTAGGTATGCGGAGAATGTGGAGTAACATTCTCCGCAGTTTTAGTAATCATATTCAAGCAGCAAAACGTGGAAAGCCATTAAGATTGTGGTTGTCCAACAGGACCCGCACCTTCGCTGGCGCCTGGCACTGGTTGGTTACTTGGCGCATGTGGACGCCCATCGTCGCCGACCGCGTCACTTTTATGCATACAACCGAAAAGCGAGACCATCGTTAACGTCACCAATACTGCTTTTGCTAAAACTTTCATCTGCTGCTCCTCACAAATGAGCGATTGAGTAACCAATCTCAAAGAGCTCAAAGAATTGATCATGAGGTAAGCAAAGGCAGTGACAGCAGATTACGCAAGCGAAGCGCATTAATAATTTCAAAAAAATCTAAAATCCATTTTTAGTACTAATCTGAAGAAGCAATAACTAATGCGTATTTAAGCGGTGCTTATTAAGTAATGATTTAAAATAAAATCAATTAGTTGTTAACGTGTTACATTTAAATTAATCAAATTTCATTTTTTATCTCAAGTAGCGTTACTTATTTATATAATGCTACATTAATGTTGGTTGTGGATGTTTGATCTTATTGGAATGTGTAAATTTTAATTTTTTCAATAAAGGATATTATTTATGGAGCGTTGGAGACAATATTTTACCCTTAATATGGCTAAAAATTCATATTTCATAGCTACAGGCCTCGGGGTGTTCATTTTCATGATGTACTGTCTAGAGGTGAGGTTTTTCCCATCAAAAGTATCTTTATCAGAAATTATCTTCTTTCTCTCTATAAGTGCCTCATTTTCACTGATTCTCTGCTTTTTTCTCTTAGGCTGGTATTCAGTATCAAGTGTATTTATTTATCTTCTGTTAAGTTTAGTTAAACTCATTGTTGTTCGGCTGAATCCTTTTAATAAGAAAATTAAAAATTACGTAAGGAAATATGAGTTGGTTGCAAATAAATTGCACATCATAAATGCCTTTTCGGCGCATTTTATCATTGCCATTATCACAATGTTGTGTGTGTATAAGCTAGTTACCGATCATGGAGTTTCACTGCCATCAATAATGATATCAATTGGTATTACTACTCTATTTATAGCAATAATCCCTAACGTTTATTTAGATCGACGAGTTAAGAAAGAAAAACGTAATTTCCATGTGGCCTCCATCGCCGCAGTAGTTATCTTCCTTTTTTTTATGCTTTCTGGGCTAACTACGTCACTTATTGATACTACGATGGGAATGATAGGCGTAAGGAAAGAGAATGCTATATATTCTATTAATGGTGCGGAATTAGATATGGCAAGATATCTTACAGGAAATATGAGTCAGTTATACTTTCGCGGTGATGTGATCTTTACAGGTATTGGTGAAAGTTCTTTGGTTACAGTTAATGGTAAAAACGTAATTGTTAACACTGACCATTTAACCATCGCTTATTAGCAGGCTGACATCACAATTGTCCCGGTAAACCAGACAATTGTTGGCAAAATTTTCTTCGATTAGAGAGTACCGCTAAGCACAGCACTTTCCGTAGCGGCGCGATTAATCACGCGATCAATTGCGCCGCTACGATACGTGTTAAAGCTGGTACTGGTTGCACGCCTTAACTGACAAGGATGAGGAGATATCTCTAACTCAAGTTCCCACTCAGCCGCTCGCGGAAATCGCTGCTGCGGTTATCCAGCCCGATAAAGGTAACTTTCGCACCGTGGCGCTGATAGCGATATTCGATGGCATCGAGGGCCGCCACGCTGGACGCGTCCCAAATCTGCGCATGGGTTAAATCGATGGTGACAGCTTTAGGATCGTGGCCGTAATTGAAGTGTTCAAACAAATCATTGCTGCTGCCGAAGAACAGCGGGCCGCGCACGGTGTAATTGACCTGTTCACCGTCGTCGCTCAACCGACGTTCAGCGTGAATCACATGGGCGATGCGGCGCGCAAACAGCATCATTGCCAGAATCACACCAACCAGTACGCCAATCGCCAGGTTGCCGGTCCACACGGTGACCGCCACCGTCAGCACCATCACCAAGGTTTCAGACCACGGCATGCGTTTCAGCGTTGCCGGTTGCAGGCTATGCCAGTTCACGGTTTTCACTGCCACTACCATCATAATACCCGCCAGCACCACCATTGGGATCTGCGCCATAATCTGGCTCAGTCCGGTCACTAATAACAGCAGCACGATACCCGCCGCGATAGTCGAAATACGCGTACGTGCTTTGCCCAGCTCGACGTTAACGATGGTTTGACCAATCATCGCGCAACCGGCGATACCGCCATAAAAGCCCGCCAGAATATTGCCAACGCCGAGCGCCCAGGATTCGCGGCGTTTACCGGAAGGCGTATCAGTGATGTCATCCACCAGTTTGGCGGTCAGCAGCGATTCCATCAGGCCAACAAAGGCGATGCTCAAGGCGGTTGGCCAGATGATTTGCAGCGTGTGCAGATTGATTGGCACCAATAAGGTGGTGAAGCCAGGCAGACCAGCAGTCATTGGCCCTTCATCGCCGACGTTCGGTACACGATAGCCGAGCAGCAACGCGACAGCCGTCACCACCACAATCGCGACCAGCGGTGATGGGACGCTTTTCAGCACTTTCGACAGCAGCAGCACAATCGCCAGCGTCACGGCAAACAGTGCCCATACCAAAGTGGACTGGCCCCAAACGTGCGGGACTTGCGCAAAAAAGATCAGGATGCCTAGGGCGTTGACGAAGCCGATCATCACCGAGCGCGGGATATAGCGCATCATGCGCGACAGTCCAGCGAGTCCAAAAATAATCTGGATAACGCCGCCCATAATCACGGCGGGCAGAATGTATTCGACGCCGTGCGCATGCACCATCGGGCCGATCACCAGCGCCACCGAACCGGCTGCAGCGGTAACCATCGCCGGGCGGCCGCCGAGAATCGACAGCGTCAGGCACAGCACCACCGAGGCCACAAGGCTGACTTTGGGATCGACACCGGCAATCACGGAGAAGGAGATCACTTCAGGGATCAGCGCCAGCGCGGTAATAATGCCGGCCAGACACTCGCGGGTTAGCAGGGCAGGCGAACGTAATACGCGTCCCACGGTGATATCGCTCTCCACCGCAGTGGCGCGCTCAGTTGGTTGGCTCATAGATTGTGCAGGCTCTTTTATTATTGTGCGCATACCGTCGCGGTACGGCAGTAACCAGTTAGAATTTTCGAGAGAGGATGTTACCGGGCAATAAGGTAAGACGCTAGCGCGTTGGGACAGGTGAGGGTGATTCCATCCCTGGAATCCGGCTTTAGACCGCGAGATCGTCAGGTGTTTTATTCACAACCAATTCTAGCAGGTGGCGATAAATATCCAGCTGAATCACATCGCTTTCCATCTCAAGACGGTTAATCAGCGATGTAATAATCGCTTTATTGGAAACCGGCATACCGGCTTGCAGGATTTCGGCGATGATCTGCCCGAAAACTTCCATCTCACTGCTGTCGCTGTTTCCGGCCAGTTTGAAGTAGTCAGCGATGGCAGCGCTACTGTTTGCGGCGTTTTGCATATGTGAAGCCCTTAAGATCGGCCTGATGGCAATGTGCCTTCAGCTCCATGATGAAAAAACGTGCACGCGGACAGGCGCACACCACCCAACTCATCAACCAACGCAAAAAGACACCTCTGAAGGTGGAAATCCACAACACCTTCAGAGGCGACGCAAAGTGCATCATTCGTTACGGAGCCATCAGCTGGCTCGCGGGATGTAAACTTATACAATCTGGAGCAACTTGTACAACTAGGATCTTAAGCAATTTGTGCTAATGCATATTTAACAATGATTTATAATTTGTAATGTTTTCTAAAATCTATACAAACCTATGCAGGAACAGCAGAAATTTCCGCGAGTTGTACAACTGATACAGAAAGCTGGAGATTTTTTGCCGTGCCCACTATGTTTGCTGATGTAAGCGAGGTTTTCATTGGTGAGCGGCTTCGCCTATAATAACGCTCCCGTTTAGTTAGATACCTAACCATTAGGCCACTACGTTTTGAGCGACTATCCGCAACCCTTTTCTCGTTTGCTGCATCTCACCGCGCACGCGTGGCGTTTGGCCGTTGATCGTCGCCTCAAAGAGAGCGGATTAAGTATGAGCAGCTGGATGGCAATTGCCAGCGTGGCTACCGCCGCCGAGCCGCCAACGCAAAAAGCCCTGGCGCAATTGCTCGGTCTTGAAGAGGCCAGCGTCGTGCCCTTGGTCGATCGCCTGGTGAAGCAGCAGCTGTTGGCGCGCGTGCAGCCGCCGGAAGATCGCCGTAAGCGCCTGCTGATTCTGACAGAACAAGGCAGCGTGGCCTTTGCCGAAGTGAAAACCCAGGCCGATGCGCTACGTGCGCAGTTGCTGGCGGATATCGATTCCGAATCGCTGGCGATAACGGAACAGGTGCTGAAACAACTGCTGGCGCGTCTGGGAAGTGTTTAACCGTGGCGAAACGTAATCCTTATGCCCCACGCGAATGGCTGCCACATGAAAAGCCGATGCTGCCGGGCTCGCCCTCAACGCCGCTGCATTCGCCCTCGAAGCGCATCGCGTTTGGCATCATCGGCTTACTGATCTCCCTTACCGGTGCGTTGAGTAACGCGTTGGTCTCTGCCAACCTCACCAATCTGCAAGGCACTTTTGGCGCCTATAGCAATGAAATCGCCTGGCTGCCTGCGGTGTATGTGATGGGCAACATCTCCATCAACCTGTTGTTGGTGAAGTTCCGTCAGCAGTTTGGTCTGCGGCTGTTCACCGAAGCGTTTCTGGTGCTGTATGTGATCGTGGCGTTTTTCCACCTGCTGGCCAACGATCTCAGCTCAGCCATCATTGTGCGCACCGCGCACGGCATGGTCGGCGCGGCGCTGAGCTCGCTCGGCATTTATTACCAGATTCAGGCGTGGCCCGCGAAGCATCGGCTTAAAGCGTTGGTGATCGGTATCACCGCGTCGCAGCTGGCGATTCCGCTGGCACGATTGTTTTCCACCGAATTGCTGCAGCTGCAAGAGTGGCGCGGTTTGTACCTGTTTGAACTCGGTCTGGCGCTGATCTCGCTGGGCTGCGTGCTGGTGGTAAAACTGCCGCCCGGCGACCGCATCAAAGCGTTTGAAAAGATGGATTTCCTCACCTTCATGCTGATGGCGCCGGGCATGGCGCTGCTGTGTGCGGTGCTGTCGCTGGGACGCATCGAATGGTGGTTCAGCACGCCGTGGCTCGGTGTGGCATTGGCGCTGGCGCTGGTATTGATCGTGGCGGCGATTGTCGTCGAACACAATCGCAAGAATCCGTTGATCAACACGCGCTGGCTAAGCAACGGCATGATTGTGCGGCTCGGCATTGTGATGATCATGATGCGTATTCTGCTGGCTGAACAAAACACCGGTGCGGTGGGTTTCCTGCAGCAGTTGGGCTTACTCAACGATCAGATGCGCGGTCTGGCGTTAGCGATCATCGCCGGGGTAATTTGCGGCATGATCGCCAGTGCGTTAACCATCAAACCTACGCATCTGAGCTGGCCGATTGTCGCGTCGCTGGTGGTGATGATCGTCGCCTCACTCATGGATGCGCAATCCAGCCCGCTGACGCGTGCCAACAATCTCTACTTTAGTCAGTTTTTACTCGGCTTTGGCAGCGCCTTCTTCCTCGGGCCCGCCATGCTGCTGGGGATTGGCGGCGTGGTGACGCAGCCGAAAAACCTGGTGAGCTTCTCGGTGCTGTTTGGCATGAGCCAGAACTTAGGCGGCTTGATTGGCGCGGCCATTCTCGGCACATTCCAAACGTGGCGCGAAAAATATCACTCCAGCTTGTTGGGCGATCAGCTGTCGCAGCTCGATCCCAACGTCACCGAACGCCTCAGCCAGTACAGCTCGCTGTTTAGCAGCCAGTTGCCGGATAGCGTGCTACTCAGCGCGCAAAGCAGCAGCCAGCTGCAAACGGTGGCAACACTGCAAGCTAACGTGCTGGCCTATAACGACACCTATCTTCTTACCGCCGCGCTGGCCTTCATCACCTTAATCTGGGTGCTGTATCGCCTGACGCGTTTACGCTATATCAACTGGCGTCAGACCAAAATGAATGCGGCACAACCAGTAACCCCGACGGAGAATTCATGAGCCAACAGGACGACATTCAGGCGGCAGAGCGCGAGCGCACCAACCGCCGACGCATTCTTTCCATCGCCGCTGGCAGCGGCATTGTTATCGTCGGCGTGCTGGTGATTCTGTATGCCTGGCAGCTGTGGCCGTTCACCAGCACCGTTCAGTCGACAGAAAACGCCTACGTGCGCGGCCAGGTGACCTTTATTAGCCCGCAGGTGAATGGCTATCTGACTGAGGTTAACGTGGTGGATTTGCAGCCGGTGACCAAAGGCCAGCTGCTGATGACCATTGACGATCGCATCTACCGTCAGCGCGTGCATCAGGCGCAGGCGCAGTTGGATATGAAAATCGCTGCGCAGAATAATAACCAGCAGCAGCGTAAAAGTGCCGAAGCCAACATTCTCAGCAACAAAGCCGCACTGGAAAATGCCAAAGCGCAGGCGCTGAAAAGCAGCCTCGATCTCAAGCGTGTAGAAAATCTGGCGGCTGACGGCTCGCTGTCGGTACGTGAACGTGACGCTGCGCGCGCGGCGAATGCCCAGGCACAGGCGCAATTGCGTCAGGCGGATGCGCAGGTCGCCGTTTCACAACAGAATCTGCAAACCGTGGTCGTAAATAAGGCTTCACTGCAAGGCGATGTCGCCAGTGCGCAGGCGGCGTTAGAGCTGGCAAACATCGACCTGGCGAATACACGCATCATCGCGCCGGACAGTGGCCAGCTTGGTCAGCTGTCGGTGCGTAAAGGCACTTATGTTACTGCTGGCACGCGTTTGACTTCGGTGGTGCCGGAAAATAAATGGATCATCGCCAATTTCAAAGAAACCCAGCTGGCGCACGTGCGTCCCGGCTTACCGGTGAACATCCGCGTCGATGCGTTAGACGGAAGGCATTACGATGGCCGCGTCGAGTTTATCTCGCCTGCCGCCGGTTCCGAATTCAGCGCTATCTCGCCGGATAACGCCACCGGCAACTTTGTGAAAATTGCCCAGCGTATTCCGGTGCGCATCAAAATTCTTGAAGACGATCTGCACGCGCTGCGTCCTGGCATGTCGGTGGAAGTGAGCATTGATACCGCCGCTGAACCGCACAAGGATGCGCCATGAAGCGCTTACTGTTAGCCACGTGCGTGGCATTAATGGTGGGCGGCTGTGCGACGGAAGTGGATAAAGCGCCGTCATCGTTGCCGATTCCCGATAGCTGGCGTCAGCAGGTTGGCCCGCATGCGCTGCCGGAAGCGCAGTGGTGGCAGAACTTTGGCGATGCCGATCTCAATCGTCTTGTCACGCTGGCGTTGCAGCACAACAGCGATATTCTCACGGCGCGTTCACGCGTGGATCAATACCGTGCCGAATTACGTGCCGCGCAGGGCGATAATTTCCCGACGCTGTCGGCGGGCGTTGCGGCTACGCATCAACGTGCGCTGTCGGCGGCGACCGGTCAGCCCTATGAAAACGCGGTGTTTCAGGGGTTGCTGCAGGCCAACTATGAAGTGGATTTATGGGGCAGCCGCAGCAACAGCATTCGCGCCGCGCAAGCTTCGCTGGATGCGCAGCGTGCCGCCGCGTCTGCCGCTGAGCTCACCGTCGCCAGTTCGGTGGCATCGGGCTATCTTAGCTTGTGCGCACTCGATGAGCAGCTACGCGTCACAGAAGCCACGTTAGCCACGCGCGAAAACTCGCTCAACCTGGCGCAGCGCCAGTTTGAAACTGGCTACACCTCGCGTCTCGAATGGATGCAGGCCGCCTCAGAATATCAAACCGCTAAAGCGCAGATCCCGCAGTTGCAGCATCAGATCGAGCAGCAGGAGAATGCGCTCAGTGTGCTGGTGGGCATGAACCCGCGTGAAATTGCGCGCAGTAGCCAGTTCGACCATATCAAACCGCAAACCTTGCCATCGCTGCTGCCGTCGCAGTTGCTGAATCGCCGGCCGGATATCGTGCAGGCGCAGCGCCAGCTGCTGGCCGCCGACGCGTCACTGGCGTCATCCCAAGCCAAACTGTTGCCGTCGCTTAATCTCACCGCCAGCGGCACCCTGCAAAGCGGTGAACTGCATCAGCTGTTGGATAATCCGTTCCGTTTGTGGAGCATCGGCGGCAGCATTCTGGCACCGCTGCTGAATCGCGAAGCGCTGACTGCTCAGGTTGATGTGGCGATGGCAACGCGCAATCAGGCGCTTTATGGCTATGAGAAAGTGGTGCGCAATGCGTTCTCCGATGTGGATAACGCGCTGGATGCCATTCGCCGCAGTCAGGAGCAGCTTGAAGAGTTGCAGAAGCAGGAAGGTTATGTGGCGGAAGCGTATCGCATTGCGCATAACCGCTATCAAAACGGTTACGCCTCCTATCTCGATGAGCTCGACGCCCAGCGCACGCTGTTCAGCACGCAGCTCAATATCGTGTCAGTGAAAAATACGCTGCTGCTGGCACAAATCGATCTTTATCGTTCGCTCGGTGGCGGCTGGCAGGATTAAACATCATGCGACAAGGCCATTTTTCGGTAGAAATTCAGCCGTAAAACGGCCTGCGTCTGGTTTTAAGTCGGCGATAAACGATTCTTAAGTGATTCATGCTTCTTTTTACTTGTCTTTACAAATAATGTTATTATCCGCCCGCTTTACACAGTCTGAACGGAACAGTGTTGGTAAGTTTACCAGCGCGGTCGCTCACCCAGGCGGCTTGCAAAGACAGGGGAAGAAAAGGAAATGATGAATAAAAAAATCGGTTTTGCGTTGTTCGTTACTGCGGTCCTGTTAACCGGCTGTGCACCGCGTACCGCGCCTATCCAGAATGTGAGCCAGACCGTGGGTCAGAGCTACTCGGATGAGCAAATGAAACAAGCTATCGTCCAGGCGGGTGCCGCTAACCATTGGGTGATGACGCCCGCCGGTCCGGGCGTGATGAATGGTCACCTGGCTGAGCGCGGACATACCGCGGATATTCGCGTGAACTACACCGCGAACAGCTATCAAATCCAGTATGTCAGCAGCCAGAATCTGAAAGCAGGCAGCGGTCAGATTCACCGCAACTACAATCGCTGGATTCAGAACTTGAGCCAGGGTATTCAAACGCGTCTGGCGGTTGAAGCCGCTAAATAAGCGCGAAGCGTGATTGCTGACATAATGTTGTAAAGTTAGCCGACACGCTGCCGAAATAGAAACAGGCGGGCCATGTGCCCGCCTTGTTAATCGGCGACATCCGCATGGGATGACGTGTATTGAGAGCAAGGAAGGGATGCCGCGCAGCGTAAATCTGACCATCCCTGAGGCTGAAGAAAGAATACAGGTATGAAACTCGCTTACTCCCTTGTTGACTGGCATGCCATTGCGCCGGGCAACAGCACCGCAGAAGAGTGGCAACGTTGGGCGCAACAGGCACCGGCGTTAGATGCCACGCAACCTATTGCGAAACCCCAATTTTTGCCGATGATGACCGCGCGTCGTCTCAGTCCAGGCAGCCGTGCGGCGGTTGAGTGCGGGCTGGCGCTATTGGCGCGGCAAAGCGTGGACGCCATCGTCTTCACCAGTCGCCACGGCGAACTGGAACGCAATCTGCGCATTCTCACCGCGCTGGCGGAACAGCAGGCGCTGTCGCCGACCGATTTCGCCATGTCGGTCCACAACTCTGCAGTAGGCAGTTTGACCATCGCTGCGCGTCAGCCGCTGGTTTCATCCTCGATTTCGGCCGGTATCGATAGCTTCCAGCAAGGATTGATTGAAGTGGCAACGCTGCATCATGCGGGTTACGCGCAGGTGCTGCTGGTGGATTTTGACGGCGTAGTGCCGGATTACTATCGCCCGTGGCTACCGGAAATCGATCGCTTTAATGCACCCTACGCGGTGGCGCTGCTGCTGCGCGCGGGCGAGACGTGGCGCTGCGAAGCGCAAGCGGGCAAACCCGCCGACACGCACAACGTTCTGCCGCAAAGTCTGCAATTCCTGGCGGCGATGTTGCACAACACGCCAGCTTTTAACGTGGCTGGCGAACGTCATCAGTGGCACTGGGAGCATCAGCATGGTGGATAATTCGCTGGCGCAGGCGCGTCCTGGTTTCAACTATTACTGGCGGCTGGTGATGACAGCCGTCAGCTTCACGCTGTTCAGCGTCGGCGGCCTGTTGCTGTCGCTGATCGGGTTTAATCTGCTGTTACTGGTGCAGCGCGATGGCCTGCGTCGTCGCCACATCGCCCGCAGCAGCATCGCGTGGAGCTTCCGCTGCTTCCTGCGTTTCTGCCGTTTCGTCGGCGTGTACGATTACCAGATCATTGGTGCAGAACAGCTGCGTCAGGATCGCGGCTGCCTGATCGTCGCCAACCATCCGTCATTGATCGATTACGTGATGATCGCGTCGGTGCTGCCGGAGATGGATTGCCTGGTAAAAGCCGAGCTGCAGCACAACATTTTCTTCCGTGGCGTGATTCGCGCCGCCGATTACCTGATTAACAGCGAAGCCGATACGCTGCTGCCAGACAGCCAACAGCGGCTGGCGCGCGGCGATACCATACTGATTTTTCCTGAAGGGACGCGCACCCGTTATGGCGAGCCGCTGAAGTTACAACGCGGTGCTGCCAACATTGCGGTGCGCGCTGGCTGCGATCTGCGCGTGATACACATTAGCTGCACCGAGCGCATGCTCGATAAGCAAAGCCGCTGGTATCAGATTCCGCTGGTTAAACCGATTTTTACTGTACGCGTACAATCGCGTATTGCCAGCCACGCCTTTAGTGAAGCCGAAGAGGATGCGCAGCCGCTGGCCGCACGTCGTCTGACGCGTCATCTGCAACAGGCGCTGGTGCCTGACGAGACCAACTAAGTTATGCAAGTACTGATTAACGACATCAAACAGATGATTATCGACACGCTGAATCTGGAAGATATCAGCCCTGACGACATCGAAACCGACGCGCCGTTGTTTGGCGAGGGGCTGGGCCTCGATTCAATCGATGCGCTGGAGCTGGGACTGGCGGTGAAAAATCGCTTCGGCGTACAGCTCTCAGCCGAGAGTGAAACGCTGCGCGCGCACTTTTTTTCCGTGGCTACCCTGGCCGCGTTTGTTGAACAACAGCAAGCCTGAGAACAGCCAACATGATGAACAAAGACGAAATTTACCAGGAAGTGGCTTCGCTGCTCACCTCGCTGTTTGAAATTGAGCCAGACGATATTCGCCCGGACGCCCGCCTGTATGAAGACCTCGAGCTGGATAGCATCGATGCAGTCGATATGGTGGTGCATCTGCAAAAGCGTACTGGCCGCAAAATCAAACCGGAAACCTTCCGCGCGGTGCGTACCGTGCAGGACGTGGTGGATGCCGTCGACCAACTGATGCGCGACGAAGCCTGATCGTATGCTGCTGCGGCTGCTAAACGGCGTGGCGCTGCTGGCGTGGCCGTTTCTGGTGTGGTTGACCATCACCCAGCCACAGTGGCGCGGCGTGACGGTTCTGCTGGCGCTGCTGTTTGTGCTGCGCGTCTGGACGCTGCGCCGTGCCGCCGGGCCGATGGCGCGCGTGATGCTGCTGCTGGCACTGGTCGGCAGCGCGTTATGCCTCGCCAGTCTGCTGCTGCGATCGCAACATCTGCTGTTGTGGTATCCGCTGGTGGTCAATACGCTGATGCTGCTGCTGTTTGGCGGGTCATTGTGGAGCCCCATGCCGCTGGTTGAGCGGCTGGCGCGGCTGCGCGAACCGGATCTGCCACCGCGCGCGGTGCGTTATACCCGCCGCGTGACGCAAGTGTGGTGCGGCTTTTTCATCTTCAACGGCAGCGTGGCGTTGCTCACCTGCCTGCTCAATGATGTCACGCTTTGGACACTCTGGAACGGGTGCATCAGCTATTTGCTGATGGGCACGCTGATGGGCGGCGAATGGCTGCTGCGTCAGCGCATAAGGAAACAGGCATGAACCTACATAGCCTTCGCGACTGGCTCAGCGCGCCGGATCGCATGGTGGCCTGGCACGGCCAACAGCAATATACGCTGCACACTTTGCGTCAGCAGGTGCAGGCGCTGGTCGATCGGCTGCAAAACCAACCCGGCCAATATTGGGCGCTGTGCTTTGATAACAGCTATGCCTTCACCGCCGCGCTGCTGGCGCTGTGGCATGCCGGTAAAACGCCGGTGATCCCCGGACACAGTCGCGCGGCGCAGTTGGAAGAGATGGCCGACAGCCTCGATGGCGTGATCAGCGATATGCCGCTGGCGGTCTCGCTGCCGCAGTTGCGCTGGGACGACGCACTGGCGAGCGGTGCGTTACCGCCGATCGCCGCCGATGCCTCGCTGGTGCTGTTCACGTCCGGTTCAACTGGCACGCCGCGTCGCGTGGTGAAATCGCTGCGCGCGCTGGATCTTGAAGCTTGCTGGCTCAACACCTTGTGGGGCGCACGCTTACGTGATTGCCATGTGATTGCCTCCGTCAGCCATCAGCATCTGTATGGCCTGAGTTTTCGCATCGTGTTGCCGATGGCGCTGGGTTTACCCTTCGCCGCGCAGCAAATTTTCTACAGCGAACAGCTGGCCGATCAATCAAGCGATCGTCGCTACGCGTTTATTAGCAGCCCGGCGTTTTTGCGTCGTCTCGATCCTGCGTTAGCCGGGCCGCGCTGTGAGCTGATCGTCTCCGCCGGTGGCGCATTGCCGTGGACGGCGGCGCAGCATGCGCAACAGGCGCTAAGCTGCACGGTTGATGAAATTTATGGCAGTACCGAAACCGGCGTGATTGGCTGGCGCTGCGCCCGCGAGGAGAACGCGCTGTGGCACTGTTTCCCGCAGATTACGTTGCGTGAGCAGGAAGCTGGACGCTGGCGGGTGTTTTCCGCTTTGCTGGAAACCGATGCCGGTTGCGCGCTCGACGATCGTATCGTGCAGCATCCGTCCGGGCAGTTTCAGCTGGCGGGGAGGCAGGATCGCGTGGTGAAGATTGAGGATAAGCGCGTCTCGCTAAGTGAGATTGAACGCCGCCTGCTGGCGCTGCCCGGTGTGGACGATGCCGCCGCGCTGGCAATTCAGCGTCACGGTCGTCACGCGATTGGCGTGGTGCTGGCGCTGCCTGAGATGCTGGATGCGGCGGCGCTGCATCAGCTAAAAATGGAGTGGAAACGCGCGCTGCAACCCTGGCTGGAGCCGGTGGCGATGCCGCGCTACTGGCGCGTGGTGACAACCATTCCTGTCACCGCACAGAGTAAACGCGCCTGGCCACAAATTGAGGAGTTGTTTGATGTTGCCGGTTGAACTGCATGCCGAACAGCAGGGCGATGCACTGACATTGCGCCTGCACGTTGCCGCCGATCTGTTTTGGTTTCGCGGCCATTTCCCAACGCTGCCGATTCTGCCCGGTGTGGCGCAACTTGACTGGGCGCTGCATTATGGCCTGACGCGGTTAGCTGTCGGGAAATCCTTTGCTGCCATCGACAATATTAAGTTCCAGCAGCCGGTGCCGCCGGATGCCGAACTGCAATTACAGCTGCAGTGGCAGGCAGATAAATCGCTACTCAGTTTCAGCTACAGCCTGATCAACGGCGACGTGGCAACGATCGCCAGCAGCGGGAAGATCCGCCTGTGTTAAGCCCTGACTTCACGCCCTGCATACTGATTCCCTGCTATAACCACGGCGCAATGCTGGCGTCGGTGCTGGCGCGGCTGGCACCATTTAACTTGCCGGTGATTCTGGTGGATGACGGCAGCGATACCATCACCAAACAGCAGATTGCAGCGCTGGATGCGCCACAGTTGCAGGTGCTGACGCTGCCGCATAATCAGGGCAAAGGCGCGGCGGTGATTGCCGGTTTGCGCGCGGCGGCGGCGGCGGGTTATAGCCACGCGCTGCAGCTCGATGCCGATGGACAACATCAGGTGGAAGATACGCCGCGCATGCTAGCCGAAGCGCAGCGTTATCCGCACAGCCTGATCTCCGGTCAGCCGCTTTACGACGCCTCGATTCCCAAATCGCGCCTGTATGGCCGCTACATTACCCATTTCTGGGTGTGGGTGGAAACGCTGTCGTTTTCGCTGAAAGACAGCATGTGCGGCTTCCGCGTCTATCCGCTCGCAGCGTCGCTGGCGTTGTGCGATCGACTCCCGATTGGGCAGCGCATGGATTTCGACACTGAAATCATGGTGCGTCTTTATTGGCAGGGCACGCCAAGCCGTTTTATCACCACCCGCGTAACCTATCCGGCCAGCGGCGTGTCGCACTTTGACGCGCTGCGTGACAACCTGCGCATCTCATGGATGCACACGCGTCTGTTCTTCGGCATGTTGCCGCGCATCCCGCAATTACTGCGCCAGCGTGGCGATGCGCAGCACTGGTCGGCGACGCCGGAAAGGCGCGGGCAGAGCGGTTTGCGCTTTATGCTGTGGCTCTATCGTCGTGCTGGGCGCTTACCCTTTATCTTACTGCTGTGGCCGGTGGTGGCGGTTTACTGGCTAACTGGACGCACTGCGCGCGCCGCTTCGCAGCAGTGGCTGACGCGCGTGCAGGCGGTGGCGCAACAGCAGAATATCGCGCTGCCTGCGCCGCTCAACAGCTATCGTCACTTCCTGCGTTTCGGTTACAGCATGCTGGATAAAGTCGCCAGCTGGCGCGGCGATCTACAATGGGGACGCGACATCGATTTCGCGCCCGGTGCCGAAGCCACCATTCGCGCCGCCGAAGGCAAAGGCCATTTGATTCTCGCTTCACATCTCGGTGATATCGAAGCCTGTCGCGCGATGGCCAAACAGGTCAGCGGATTGGTGATTAACGCGCTGGTGTTTACCGATAATGCGCAGCGCTTCCGCGAGGTGCTGGAGAGCATTGCGCCACAGGCGGGCGTGAATCTGATGCCGGTCACCGATATCGGCCCGGATACCGCCATTTTGCTGCAGCAAAAACTGGATGCCGGTGAATGGGTGGCGATTGTTGGCGATCGCACCGCCGTGCATCGCCAGCGTGGCGGCGAACGTCGCGTGGTGTGGAGCGAGTTTATGGGCCAGCGCGCGCCGTTTCCGCAGGGACCGTTTGTGCTGGCGGCGGCGTTACGCTGTCCGGTGCTGCTGATGTTTGCCCTGCGTGAACAGGGCCGTTTGCGGGTGCATTGCGAAGCCTTTGCCGATCCGCTCTCGCTGCCGCGCGCGCAGCGCCAGCAGGCGTTACAAGCCACCGTTGATCGCTATGCCGAACGGCTACAACAGCACGCGCTGATGGCGCCGCTGGACTGGTTTAACTTTTACGATTTCTGGACGTTGCCCGAGGAGAAAAGCCGCGATGAGTGAACGCATCTACCGCGCTGAGGTGGACATTACCGTGTCGTTTCACGACTGCGATCCGATGGGCGTGGTGTGGCACGGCAACTATTTCCGCTTTTTTGAAGTGGCGCGCGAAGCCTTGCTGCGCAGCGTCAATTACAGCTACAGCGAAATGGCCGCCAGCGGCTACGTCTGGCCGGTGGTGGATACCCACGTGAAATACCGCCAGCCGCTGCGCTGCGAAGAGGTGGTGCGCGTCGCCGCCAGTATCAGCGAATACGAAAACCGCTTGCGCATCGATTACGTGATCCGCAACGCGGCGGGGCAGGTGACCACCAAAGCCCACACGCTGCAGGTGGCGGTAAATGCGACCACGCAGGAGATGTGTTTTGTCTCGCCCGATATTCTGTTTGAACGCCTGGGAGTGAAACCGTGATCAGAATCCTTTGTCTGCTGCTGCTGGTGATCTGTGCCAACGCCAGCGCGGTTACGCTCGAGCAGCTGCAACAGCGCTTCGCCAGCCAACCGGTGATCCGCGCCAATTTTGTTCAGGTGCGCACCATTGCTGGCATGGCGCAGCCGCTAGTGTCACGCGGTCAGCTATTGATCGCCCAGCAGCAGGGTTTGTGGTGGCAGCAAGCCACGCCGTTCCCGCTGATGCTGATCCTCGATGATAAGCGCATGGTGCAGAGCATGAGCGGCCAGCCGCCGCAGGTGATCACTGCCGACAGCAATCCGCAGATGTTCCAGTTCAACCATCTGTTGCGCGCGCTGTTCCAGGCAGATGAAAAGGTACTGCGCGAGAACTTTGCGCTCGATTTCCACGATCTGGGCAACCACCGCTGGCAGCTTGGCCTGACGCCGAAAGCCGCGCCGTTAAATAAGATCTTTAACCGTATCGATCTGCAGGGCGAAGCCTTCCTCAACCGCATCACGCTGGATGACAAGCAGGGCGATAAAACCGAGATCACCCTCAGCGCTACCCGCACCGAACCTAAACAGTTAACCGATGAAGAGCGAGCCCGTTTTGCCCCAGCGCAGTGAGAAAACCGTTGCGCTGCTGTGGCTGGCGGTGTGCCTGACGTTAGCGCTGGTGCTGGCGGTGTTGCTGCCGCGCAGCCAGCTGAACAGCAGCGTGCTGGCGTTATTGCCGCAGCAGAACCTCGGCCAGGCACCGGCTGAGATCCAGCACGGCTTTATGCAGCGCCTCGATCGTCAACTGGTGTGGCTGGTGAGCGCCAACGATCAAGACGGCGATGCGGTCGCGGCCTGGTGGCAAGCGCAGCTGCAAGCTTTGCCGATGCTGAAACAGGTCAGCGGCGCGCTGGATGACGACCAGATGCAGCGTTGGGGCGCCTATGCGTTTCAGCATCGCAACGGTTTGATCGATCCGGCCACGCGCGCGCGCTTGCAGAACGGCGGCGGCGCGCAGGCTGACTGGATACTGGCGCAGCTGTTCTCGGCCTTCGCGGGCGTCGGCAGCAAAGAGATCGGCAACGATCCGTTGCTGCTGGTGCGCGGCGCGCAATTAGCGTTGCAGCAGAGTGCCAACAAAATGCTGCTGCATAACGGTTGGCTGACGGTCAACGATGCGCAGCAGCGCCGCTGGTATTTCCTGCACGGTGAACTGGCGAGCAATGCTTTCAGTATCAAAGAGAGCCATCAGCTGGTGACCGCACTCAATCAGCTGGAGCAACAGCTGAAAACCCGCTGGCCGGATGCGCAGCTGCTGACGCGCGGCACGGTGCTGTTCAGTGACAATGCCAGCCAGCGCGCGCAGCATGATGTCGAAACCCTCGGCAGTGCGACGTTAGCGGGATTGCTGCTGCTGGTGTGGCTGGTCTTTCGCTCATTACGGCCGTTGGCGCTGTGCGCATTGTCGGTGGCGATTGGCGCGATGGCGGGCACGGTGCTAACGCTGCTCTGTTTTGGTGAGCTGCATCTCACCACGTTAGTGATGAGCCTCAGCATTGTCGGTATCTCCGCCGATTATACGCTTTACTACCTGACGGAACGCATGGTGCACGGCGAGCAAGCCACGCCATGGCAAAGCTTGCATAAGGTGCGCGGCACGCTGCTGCTGGCGCTGGGTACCACGGCGATTGCCTGGCTACTGATGCTGCTGGCACCGTTCCCCGGCTTGCGTCAGCTGGCGGTGTTTGCTGCCAGCGGATTGAGCGCGTCCTGCCTGACGGTGATCTGTTTTTATCCGTGGCTGGTGCGCGGTTTACCGGTGCGACCGATTCCGGCGATGGTGTGGCTGGCGCGCTGGCTGGCCGCGTGGCGGCGCAATAACGGGCTGAAGCGCGGCTTACCGGCGCTGGTGGCGATCTATGCGCTGAGCGGCATGCTACAACTCAAAGTCGATGATGATATTGCGCATCTGCAAAGCGCACCGGCGCAACTGTTAGCGCAGGATCGTCAGCTGGCGCAGCTGACCGGTCAGCAGGCCGATCAAACCTGGTTTGTGGTGTGGGGCGATGATGAACAGCAAGCGCTGCAGCGGCTGAGCGCGCTGGCGCCGCAGCTACAGCAGGCGCAGCAGCAAGGCTGGCTTGCGAGTTATCGCGTGCTGCCGCTCAGTTCGCTGGCGCAGCAGCAGCAGGATGTAGCGCTGCTACAGCAGGCCGCACCCACCATTCTGGACCGACTGAAGCAGGCGGGCATCACGGTGGCGAATGCCAATCTCAACGCCATGCCGGTGATCGCCGCCGACTGGCTGGCGAGCCCGCTGAGTGAAGGTTGGCGGCTGCTGTGGCTGTCGCTGCCGGACGGACGCAGCAGCGTGCTGGTGCCGATCGGCGGCGTTAAAAACAGTGCCGCGCTGCAGCAGCTGGCATCCCAGCAAGCGGGCGTCAGCTGGGTTGATCGCAAGGCCAACTATGATGAACTGTTCCGCTTCTGGCGCACGCTGCTGAGCGGATTGCTGGCGCTGGCGTTATTGCTGATTACCGCCAGCTACATGCTGCGACTGGGCGTGAAAGCCGGCCTGCGCAGCGCGCTGCCGTCGTGGCTGTCGCTGGCGGCGGCGCTGGCGACCTTGGGCTGGATCGGCGCGAGCCTCAATCTGTTTGCCTTGCTGGCGCTGATTCTGGTGCTGGGCATCGGCATCAACTACACGCTGTTCTTCAGCAATCCGCGCGGCACGCCGTTAACCTCGATGCTGGCGGTGACGCTGGCGATGATGACCACGCTGTTAACGCTCGGCATGCTGGTGTTCAGCAGCACCGCCGCAATCAGCGGTTTCGGTACCGTGTTATGCAGCGGGATTTTTTGTGCATTCTTGCTGGCGCCGTTGGCGCTGGCTCCGGGGAAAAGGAAGCAACGATGAAAATGGGCATTTTGCTGCTGTTGAGCCTGCTGGTCAGCGGCTGCGCGCAGCATCAGAGCGATCTCAATCGACCGAGTGCGTGGCTGAAACCGGGCGTGCGCGTCACGCTGCCAGCGCCGGGAATTTCACCGGCGTTTCAGCAGCAGCAGTTGCTGACCGGCCACGCCAAAGGCAAAACCCAGTCGCTGCTGGTGCTACTGAGCGCCGATTCGCAACAGCTGAGCCTCGCCGGTTTGTCATCGCTTGGCATTCGCCTGTTCCGCGTCACCTATGATAAAAACGGCATTCACACGCAGCAGATGATGGCGCTGCCGGAAATGCCGCCCGCCAGTCAGGTGCTGGCGGATGTGATGCTCAGCCACTGGCCGATCAGCGCATGGCAGCCGCAGTTGCCGCGTGGCTGGACGTTGACCGACATCGACGATCGACGCGAGCTGCGCGATCCTTCTGGCAAAGTGGTGACGCTGATTCGCTATCTGCAGCGCGGCGAGTTGCGTGAGCCGATCAGCATCGACCAACGCGCCTTTGGCTATCAGATTCAAATCCAACATCTGGATGCCTCATCATGATCTACCTCTCCGCCTTTGGCATGGTGAATGCGCTGGGCAATAACCTGGCGCAGATTGCCGCGCAGCTGCAAGCCGCTGAAGCGCCGGGCATGCAGCCGCGCGACGGCTGGCTGCAAGATGGCAAACGCTGCTGGCTGGGCGAAGTGCAGGGCGCGTTGCCGCCAATTCCTGCCGCGCTGGCAGCGCATAACACCCGCAACAATCAGCTGTTGCTGGCTGCGCTGGCGCAGATACGCCCGGCAGTGGATGCGGCCATCGCACAACATGGCCGCGAGCGCGTGGCGATTGTGCTCGGCACCAGCACCTCCGGCGTCGATGAAGGCGATCGTCAGGTAGATGACGCATTGCCGGGCTACGATTACCGCATGCAGGAGCTTGGCGATCCGTCGCGTTTCCTGGCGCACTATTTAGAACTGGATGGTCCGGCTTACACCATTTCGACTGCCTGTTCCTCCAGCGCGCGCGCGATCATCAGCGGCCAACGTTTGATCGATGCCGGATTAGCGGACGTGGCGCTGGTGGGCGGCGCGGATTCGCTGAGCCGCATGCCGATTAACGGCTTCGCCAGCCTGGATTCGCTCTCTGAGCGTCACTGCGCGCCGTTCAGCGCCGATCGCGACGGCATTTCGATTGGCGAAGCTGCCGCGCTGCTGCTGCTGACGCGCGAACAGCAGCCGCTGGCGCTGCTCGGTTGTGGTGAATCCTCGGACGCGTGGCACATGTCGGCGCCGCATCCGGAAGGCATCGGTGCCGAGCGCGCTATGCTGATGGCGCTGCAACAGGCAGGTTTACAGCCGCAGGATGTCGGCTACATCAACCTGCACGGCACCGCTACGCCGCTGAACGATCAGGTGGAATCGGCGGTGATTCATCGCCTGTTTGGCGACCGCGTGCCGTGCAGCTCAACCAAACACCTTACCGGCCACACGCTGGGCGCGGCGGGCGCGACCGAAGCGGCTTTGGCTGTACTGATTCTGCAGCAGAATCTGCCGCTGCCGCCGCAGGATTTCTCGCAGTTGGCACGTGATACCTCGCTGCCGGAATGCGGTTTGATCACCGCGCCGCAGCCATTGGCGCTTCCGGTGATTGCTTCAAATTCGTTTGCTTTTGGCGGGAACAATACCTGCCTGATTGTAGGAAAGCCTCATGAGTGATTTTCTGCCGGTTCATGCTTATCTGCCGCATCGCGCGCCGATGCTGCTGCTGGATCGCGTCATCCAGGTGACGGACGACAGCGTGATCTGCGAAGTCAGTATCAACGCGACAGGCGTGCTGGCCCCTTTTCTCACCGCACAGGGCGATTTACCGGCGTGGTACGGCGTGGAGATCATGGCGCAGACCGTTGGCGTCTGGTCGGGCTTTCATGCGCGTCAGCGCGGCGACAGTGAGATTCGTCCCGGCATGCTGCTTGGCGGACGCGGTTATCGTGCCAGCAGCGCCGCTTTCGCCGCCAACAGCACGCTGCGCGTCGAAATGCGTCTGCTGATGCGTGACGACCGCTTGGGCAGCTTCGAAGGGGAGATCCGCTGCGGCGAGGCGATCATCGCCAGCGGGCGGCTGAATACCTATCAGCCCAATGAACACGAGTTAATTCAATTGCAACAAGGAGTTCAGCCATGACACGCAGCGTTTTAGTGACCGGCGCAAGTAAAGGTATTGGCCGCGCCATCGCATTGCGTCTGGCGCAGGATGGCTTTGAGATTGTGGTGCATTATCACCGCGACAGCGCCGGAGCAGCGCAGACGCTGGCAGAGATGGTGGCGGCGGGCGGATGTGGGCGCACCTTGCAGTTTGACGTGGCGCAGCGCGATGCCACACGCAACGCACTCGAACAGGACATTGCTGCGCACGGCGCCTATTACGGCGTAGTGAGCAATGCGGGCATCACGCGCGATGCGGCGTTTCCGGCGCTCACCGATGATGAGTGGGACAGCGTGATCCACACCAATCTCGACAGCTTCTACAACGTGATTCATCCGTGCGTGATGCCGATGATTGGCCTGCGCAAGGGCGGACGCATTATTACGCTCTCTTCGGTATCGGGGATCATGGGCAATCGCGGCCAGGTCAACTACAGTGCGGCCAAAGCCGGTATTATCGGTGCCACCAAAGCGCTGGCGATTGAGCTGGCGAAACGCAAAATTACCGTGAACTGCATCGCCCCTGGCTTAATTGATACCGGCATGACCGATCTTGAGCCGCTGGTGATTGATGAAGCAATGAAGCTGATTCCGATGAAGCGCATGGGCGCGGCAGATGAAGTCGCCGGACTGGCCAGCTACTTAATGTCGGACATCGCGGGCTACGTCACACGTCAGGTGATTTCAATCAATGGAGGTATGCTGTGATTCAGCGTGTAGTGGTAACCGGCATGGGCGGCGTGACCGCTTTTGGTGAGAGCTGGAGCGCGGTGGCTGAGCGGATCAAACAGGGCAAAAATGCGGTGCGTCATATGCCGGAATGGCAGGTTTACGACGGCTTGCACACGCTGCTCGGCGCGCCGGTGGACGACTTCACGCCGCCCGCGCATTACACGCGCAAACGCATTCGCTCGATGGGGCGCGTTTCACTGATGGCGACGCGCGCCACGGAACTCGCGCTGGAGCAGGCCGGTTTGATCGACCATCCGGTGCTGACCAATGGTGAAACCGGCATTGCTTATGGTTCCTCAACCGGCAGCACCGGCCCGGTGAGTGAGTTCGCCACCATGCTGACGGAAAAGCACACCAACAACATCACCGGCACCACTTACGTGCAGATGATGCCGCACACCACTGCCGTGAATGCGGGCCTGTTCTTCGGCCTGCGCGGCCGGGTGATTCCGACGTCCAGCGCCTGTACGTCGGGCAGCCAGGCGATTGGGTATGCGTGGGAAGCGATTCGCCACGGTTATCAAACCGTGATGGTGGCGGGTGGCGCGGAAGAGTTGTGTCCATCCGAAGCAGCGGTGTTCGATACGCTGTTCGCCACCAGCCAGCGCAACGACGCGCCGCACACCTCGCCCGCACCGTTTGACCAGCAGCGCGATGGTTTAGTGATTGGCGAAGGCGCGGGCACTTTGATTCTCGAATCGCTGGAACATGCGCAGGCGCGCGGTGCCACCATTTATGCGGAGCTGGTAGGTTTTCACACCAACTGCGACGCCGCGCATATCACTCAGCCGCAGCGTGAAACCATGCAGATTTGTATCGAGCGTGCGCTGAGAACCGCCGGTGTCACGGCGGAACAGATCGGCTATATCAACGCCCACGGCACCGCCACCGACCGCGGCGATATCGCCGAAAGCCAAGCCACCGCGGCGATTTATGGCAACAGCACGCCAATCTCTTCGCTGAAAAGCTACTTTGGTCATACGCTGGGCGCGTGCGGGGCGCTGGAAGCCTGGATGAGCATTGAGATGATGCGCGAAGGCTGGTTTGCGCCGACGCTGAATCTGTCGCAACCGGCAGCGGAATGCGGTGAACTTGATTACATCATCGGCGAAGCACGTCAGATTGAGACGGATTACATTCAATCTAATAATTTTGCGTTTGGCGGTATTAATACTTCGCTGGTGTTTAAACGCTGGCGCGATGGCTGATAGCAGGTCGCTATGAATGGCGCTTGTTAGTTAAGTCCGCGACGAGCGCATGCCGGATGCGCTTTTGGTCCGGCGGTCCTCGCGCCGCTTACGCGGTACCTTCACTTCGCTCGTTTGCCTGACGGACCGGCGGAGACGGGACTTCCTTGTCCCGGCTCCGCCTTTCGCCCGCGTCCTGCGGGCTCTCCTGGCTTCCTCGCTTCGTTCAGCGCTGCGGATTGCCTAACCAAAAGCGCACCTGGCCTGCTCGTAAGCTTCGGTACATGTTGTTGAAAAGGGCACAGTTGCCCGTGACGCAGCAGACGTGTCAGAACCCGCTACCTATTCAAAGCAAACCCCTTTCTTCAGTGATAAGCATTGGTCGCCATGAATGGCGACCCTACAAGACCGCTCAGGCGACTTGTTGCACCACCTCTCCATAATGTGAACGCAGAAAGTAGGATTTTTCTTGCTTTCGGGCAACGACTGCGCATAATCGCAAACCGCAATAATAATGATTATCACTTCGTTTGCATTAGGGGATCCCATGCGCGCTATGCCTTTCAATCCCGGACTGAAACCGACGCTGTTGGCCGTAATGGTCAGCGCCGGTTGTTTGCCAGTGATGGCTGCTACCACCAACACCACAACTCAAACCAACGCGAAAAACGAGCAGCAGACGCTGACCGTGACCGCGACACCCCAAACCGATTTCAAACCCGGCGGCGACGATCTGGTACCGGCGTTCCTTGATGGTCAGGTTGCACACGGCGGCCGTCTTGGCATGCTGGGTGAGCAAAACGCCATGGACGTGCCGTTCAACGTCATCGGTTTTACCTCGAAAATGATTCAGGACCAGCAGGCGCAAACCATCGGTGATGTGGTGCGCAACGATGCTGGCGTGCAGAATCTGAAAGGCTACGGCAACTTTGCCGAGAGCTATCGCATTCGTGGCTTCAAGCTGGACGGCGATGCCATGACCTACGGCGGCCTGGCCGGTATCGTGCCGCGTCAGGTGATGGATGCCTCCCTGATTGATCGCGTAGAAATTTTCAAAGGTGCTAACGCCTTGCTGAACGGTTCGGCGGAGAGCGGCGTCGGCGGCATGATTAACCTCGAGCCGAAGCACGCTGATGACACGCCGCTGACGCGCATCGGCGTGGATTACACGTCAGGTTCACAAGTGGGCGGTACCGCCGATATTGGCCGTCGTTTTGGCGACAATAACCAGTTTGGCGTGCGTCTGAATGCGGTTCACCGCGAAGGCGGCACGGAGGTGAATGGTGAAAAGAAACGCACCACCGCTGCGTCACTCGGCCTGGATTATCGTGGCGATCGTCTGCGTACGTCGCTCGACGTCGGCTACCAGAAAAAGACCTTCCACGATGCGCGTAACGGCATCAACATCAGCGGCATCGATTTCATTCCTGATGTGCCGTCCAACTCGAAAAACTACAGCCAGAATTGGGTGTTCAGCGATATCGAGTCGGAGTTTGGTCTGGCGAAAGCCGAATACGATCTGACCGATCAGTGGACTGCCTATGCAGGCCTCGGCGCACAGCACACCCATGAAGTGGGCAACTACGGCATTCCAAAGATCCTCGATAGCGCCGGCAACGCCACCATTGGCCGCTTCCGTACCAATCGTGTGCAGGACAACATGAGCGGCATGGTTGGCCTGCGTGGTGATTTCACCACCGGTCCGGTGACGCATAAAGTGAACTTCGGCTATTCGGCGATGACCGCGAATGCGAAAAACAGCTATCGCATGTCGTCGGGTAACGATGCCAATGTGAACATTTATAACCCGCAGGATGTGGCCGAACCGGATAGCATGTTTGCCGGTGGCGCTAAGTTCAGCGATCCACTCACCACGTATCGTTCTCGTTCACAGGGCTACCTGCTGAGCGATACGCTGGGCTTCTTCGATGACACCTTGCTGGCAACCGTTGGCGCGCGTCATCAGAAAGTGGTGGTGCGTAACTACGGTTATGACGGCGCTGAAGATACCGCGACACGTTTCGACAGCAGCCGCTGGTTGCCAGCGTACGGTTTGCTGTATAAAGCCACGCAGAATATCTCGCTGTATGCCAACCATACCGAATCGCTGACGCCGGGCACCGCCGCGCCGTTTACCGCCACCAACTACGGTAGTGTGACTGGCATCGTGCATGCGAAGCAGAACGAAGTGGGTGTCAAAGCGGACTTTGGTCGCGTTGGCGGATCGCTGGCGCTGTTTGAAATCAAACAGCCGGTTGGTGTGCTGAACAATTCGGTTTACCAACTGAATGGCGAGCAGCGTAACCGTGGCGTGGAGCTGAATGTATTCGGTGAGCCGGTGCTGGGCCTGCGTCTCAACAGCAGCGCCACCTGGATCGATCCGGATATGACCAAAACCGGTGACAGCGATCAGAATGGTAAAAACGCCATTGGCGTACCGCGCTTCACTGCGGCGCTGGGTGCGGAGTATGACATCAAGCCGGTGGACGGTTTGACTGCCACAGCATTACTGAACTACACCGGTTCGCAATACGCCGACCTGGCAAACAACATGAAGCTGGATGATTACACCACGCTGGATTTAGGGCTGCGTTACCGCATGAAGGTTAACCAGAACGATATGGTGTGGCGCGTGGGGGTTGATAACGTCACCAATGAGAAATATTGGGCCAACGTCGATGACAGCGGCACCTATTTGTCTCAGGGTGAACCGCGCACGGTGAAGGTTTCACTGAGCTACGATTTCTAATCTTTTCTTCACGGGGCGCTTGCGCCCCGTTATTTTCTCCGCCAGAAATAATCCTGTAACTTTAAGCACATTGCATTACACTCTGTGCGGCAATCCTGCGCGAAAACTCGCCTTTATTTTTGAGTCATCATGAGTTCACCTGCACCACCAGACGACCACGACGAACCTTATCGGCAGCCGCTCGACGACGCGCTCTTCGCTATTGTGGTACTTGCAGTCACTTCGGTTACGCTTATAATCTTCGTCCTGATGATTACGCTGTGGATGAGTTAAGGTCAGCACCGGGAAAAGGAAGCCTGCAAGGAGATGTCGATGGAATCCAGAGATGACAAACTGATCGCCATAATTGGTCTGCTCTCCGCCTGTTTAATTGGCGTGGTGTTTCTCTTCACTATGACGTGGCTCACCGACGTGCGTCACCCCGCTGATCCTTCACTTGATGTGCAAACCTGTCCGCAAAAACCTGCCACCACGCAACAGTCTTAGCTGTTTGTCTGCCAGTTCTGCCACTTAATTTGTTGACTGCGCAACTCCAGCGCCAGCGCCTCATGCAAGGTGCGATTGCCATTGGGATCGCCAAGGCCAAACAGCGCGCCCGGTGAACGCCGATCGTCGGCCCAGGCCGGATACTCCACCACCGGATAGAGCGAAATGCCTTCCAGCGCCACACCGTGATCCAGCGCCAGACGCGCTTCTTCACTAATCTGCCGCAGCCAGGGCGCACGCGCCTGACCTTCAGCGCCGGTTTCGGCCAGAATCATTGGGCGCTGATAGCGTTGCCAGCACTGCATTAACAAACGGTGCAGCGGTTGACGCGTCGGATGGTCATGCGGAATGGTTTCGCCTGAGAAAAACCAGTGATTGTCGGGATAGTAATTGAGACCCAGAATATCGAGGAAATCCGCGCGGCCACCCAGTTCCGGCGCATCGCGTCCGCCAATCCAATCCCAGGCTTCAAACTGCGCCTGATGCTGCGCGTCGGCGTAGGGTTTGCTGTCGGGATTATCGGGATCGGTCGCCACTTGTACCAGCGGATCGGTCAGCACAAAGCGAGCATCGGGATAAACCTCACGAATGGCGTGCATTGCCGCTAGCGAGGCGCGCACTAATTGGCGCTTCAGCTCGCGACCGCGATCGCTGGCGTAAGGATCGAGCCAGGAAACGTCCGCGCCGGCCCACGACCAGAATGAGATCTGATTAATTGGCGTGAAAAAGGGCTTTTCGATGCCTTCATCGCGCATCAGTTGCGCCATCGCGCGGGCGAAGCGTTCAAAGTGATCGACAAAGCTGGCTTTCCAGATATCCAGGTGATCGGGATAGCCAAAGTGCGCCAGCTCCCAGATAATCTGCATGTCTTGACGCGCTGCGGCATGCATCATCGGCATAAAGGTGCGCCAGTCATATACGTTGGGCACGGATTCAATTAAATGCCAGCGCGCGCCATCGCGCGCGGTGTGCAAACCTTCTTGCGCCAGCGCGGCATAATCTTTCTCCAGCAGCATGTCGTGGCCGCTGCTGATCACCATATCGAGCCGACGTCCGCCTGCGCGACAGGCGGTTGAGCAGGGAAAACTGCCCTGAAAGAAACTGCGGAACAGCTGAGGGTGATGGCGCAGGGATTGCTGGGTCATAATCCTCTCCTCACGGTGAACGCCGGATGCAGAATGCAGAACGCCTGGCTAAGTCTAGACTAAATTGACGGTGCGCCATTGGGCAGAAAAGGACGCCTCCGATTGCTTGTTAGCGCATTGATACCAACAATAATAGGTCCACAGCTTTCAGGGATTCACTATGAGTGAAGCAGCAACTTCTTTGCCGCCTGAGGAACATTCGGGCAACGGGCTGAAACCGAGTGTTGAGGCGCGTTGTGCGCGGCATCCGGGCATGAGCGGCATTCATCCGCTTAATGATGGATTGGATGCTTTTGCTGCGCGCTATCAGATGATGAGCATGGCGCAGCACACCATTGATGTGCAGTACTACATTTGGCACAACGACATGTCTGGTCGCTTGCTGTTTAGCGCGCTGCTGGATGCCGCCGAGCGCGGAGTGAAAGTGCGACTGCTGCTGGATGACAACAACACGCCGGGTTTGGATGAAACGCTGGCGGAACTCGATCGTCACGTCAATATCGCCGTGCGCTTGTTCAATCCGTTCTCGTTCCGCACGTTGCGCGCGCTCGGTTATCTCACCGATTTTTCCCGCCTCAATCGACGTATGCACAATAAAAGTTTGACGGTGGATGGCGCGGCGACGCTGGTGGGCGGGCGCAATATCGGCGACGAATATTTTGGTACCGGCAATGAGCCGCTGTTTACCGATCTCGATGTGCTGGCGATTGGGCCGGTGGTCGACGAAGTGACGCAGGATTTCGAACGCTACTGGCGCAGTAAAGCCGTTTCGCCGCTGCGCAAGGTGGTTGATGTGAGCGGCGATGCGCATCAGGCGGTGCGCTTGCCGCCGGAGTGGCAGCAGAGTGAAGCGGTGGAGCGCTATCTGGCACGGCTGGAGCATTCGTCGTTTATCAGTCAGATGGAGCAGGGCGAGCTGGAGATCACGTGGGCGGAATCGCGTCTGCTGAGCGACGATCCGCGTAAAGGGCTCGGCAAAGCAAAACGCCGCAGTTTACTGCCGCAGCGTATGCTGGAGGTGATTGGTACGCCGCAGCAGCAGTTCGATATTATCTCGGCCTATTTTGTCCCGACGCGTGCTGGCGTGGCGCAACTGCTGGCGTTGAAGCGGCGCGGGGTGAAGATTGCGATACTCACCAATTCACTGGCGGCGAATGACGTTACGGTGGTACACGCCGGTTATGCGCGCTGGCGGAAAAAACTGCTGCGCCACGGTATCGCGTTGTATGAACTGAAGCCGCAGGATAATCCGCAGAGTGCGCCACACGATCGCGGCATCACCGGTAATTCGGGTTCCAGTTTGCATGCCAAAACCTTCACCGTGGACAATCGCAAAGTGTTTATCGGCTCGTTCAATTTCGATCCGCGCTCCGCCATGCTGAACACCGAAATGGGGTTGGTCATCGAGAGTGAAACGCTGGCGCAGCAAACCCATCAGCGCTTTATTGCCGGGATGCGCGATCGCGCCTGGACGCTGCGCCTGGATAAGTGGGGACGCGTCAATTGGGTGGAGTTTGCGAACGAGCAGGGCGAAGTGGTGCATAAACACGAACCGCAGTGCACGCTACTGCAGCGCTTGCTGGTGCGACTGGTGTGGCGTTTGCCGGTTGAGTGGTTGCTTTAAATATAAGGGCCAGCTAACCTGGCCCTTATATTTATTTGCGTTCCGGCTTACCGGAGAACAGGAAGCGCAGCAGCGGAATGCGCAGATGGATTTCATACAGCGTAAACGCCACGCCGAACACCATCAGCAAGCCGACGAAGAAGCCGAGCGTGTCGCTACCAATGTGCGGCGTGATGTAGATGCCGTACAAAATGGTCAGCGGATGGTGTACCAGATAGATAAACAGCGAGGCATTCACCAGATACATGATGCGCGGCGAATGGCTGTTCAGCAGCTTATGGCCGAAGCTAAAACAGACGTTTAGCATGCACAACCCCATCAGCGTCGAAATGATCATATCGATTTCATACAGCCAACCTTCACCGCTGCTGTAACGCTGATTCAGGCTATAGGCGATGAATACTGCGATAGCGCCAAAGCACATCACCGGATTAAAGCGCACAAACAACGCTTTCAGCGCCTGATGCTTCCAGCTCAACGCACCCAGCATAAAGAACGGCAGGAACATCAGCGTTTGCATCACGGCAATGCTGAACAGGCCATCGGCAAACACGGCCGGAACGAAATAAAACAGCACGCGGCGCAACGCACACCAAATTAAGGCATAAGTCAGTAGTGCCAGCGTCAATTTACACCAGCCAATTTGCTGATAATCGATGCTGCGCTGCTGCTTATTCAGCCAGCGAAACGCCACCATACCGAACGTCGTCAGAATCACCAGTACCAATAAAAACCACAGATGAGATATCAGCTCCCACGCCAGCGTGTTGTACTTGTCGTACAGCGAGAAACTACTCCAGTCGCCGATTTTGTCAGTGAGATTTTTGGTGATGAAAAACTGCGGCAGCGTAATCAGCGGAACAGCGGTCAACATCGGGATGCCGACACGCTCCAGACGCACTTTCAACCAGCGTTGTGGCTGGTAGCGTAAGTAGAGCATGTAGGAAAAATAGCCTGAGATAACAAAGAACACCTGCATGCGGAAGGCGTGAATAAAGTCGTTCAGCACCGTCAACCACATTGAGGCGTCATGACTGTTCACGGCCCATTTCTGCGTGGAGTAAATCAGGGAGACGTGAAAAGGCACGCCCAATAACATTAAATACGCGCGAATCGAATCGAGGAAATATTCACGTTCGGGTTTAGCTGAACTCATAATCTTCCAATAGTCAGTTTACTTGCCGGTTTCGCCCTGAAACCGGATTATGCCGAAGGAAAATTCTACCGGCTGTAAACAGGGTATACTATCAGGTGAATCTGTATGTGATTTTGCGGGGTTTAATTATCCTAAAAGCACATTTTCAGCTTACAAATCAGCGGAACAATCGATTACATACGCTGTCGGAAAACCGAATAATCCTTTAAGATAATCGGGTTTGATCTAAGCACACGAAAGGGGGGGATGTGCTGAATAATGTGAATAATAAAGTGGGACTGGTAAAGATGCGCTGGGTAGGCGCGGCAGTTCTGCTGGCTATGTATGCCAACAATAGTTGGGCGTTTAACATTGATGATGTTGCAAAACAAGCCAAGGCGTTGGCAGGGAAAAGTTTCGAAGCGCCAAAAAGCAATTTACCCTCTCAGTTTCGTGAAATGAAGTTTGCTGACTATCAGCAGATCCAGTTTAACCACGACAAAGCTTATTGGGGCAAACTGCGCACGCCGTTTAAGCTTGAGTTCTATCATCAGGGCATGTATTTCGATACGCCGGTGAAAATCAACGAAGTGACGGCGTCTTCAGTACGTGAAATTAAATATAACCCTGACTACTTCAATTTCGGCAACGTAAAACACGATGCTGATGCAGTCAAAAATCTCGGCTTTGCTGGGTTTAAGGTGTTGTATCCATTAAACAAAAAGGGCAAAGACGACGAAATCACCAGCTTCCTCGGCGCCAGCTATTTCCGTGTGATTGGCGAAGGCCAGGTGTACGGTCTTTCGGCGCGCGGTCTGGCGATTGATACCGCCTTGCCGTCCGGCGAAGAGTTCCCGCGCTTTAAAGAGTTCTGGATTGAGCGTCCAAAACCGCAGGACAAACAGCTGGTGATCTATGCGCTGCTGGATTCGCCACGTGCGACCGGTGCCTATCGCTTCATCATCAAACCGGGCAAAGAATCGACGGTTGATGTGCAATCCAAAGTTTACCTGCGTGATAACGTCGGTAAACTGGGCGTTGCGCCGTTGACCAGTATGTTCCTGTTTGGTGCGAACCAGCCTTCGCCGGTGACCAACTTCCGTTCAGAGCTGCACGATTCGAATGGTCTTTCGATTCATGCCGGTAACGGTGAGTGGATTTGGCGTCCGCTGAATAACCCGAAACATCTGGCGGTCAGCACCTTCACCGTTGAGAATCCAAAAGGCTTTGGTCTGCTGCAACGCACGCGAGATTTCAGCCGTTTCCAGGATCTTGACGATCGTTACGATCTGCGCCCAAGTGGCTGGGTTGAGCCGCAGGGTGATTGGGGCAAAGGTCGCGTTGAGCTGGTAGAGATTCCAACCGCGGATGAAACCAACGACAACATCGTTGCGTTCTGGACGCCGGAAAAACTGCCTGAGCCAGGCAAAGAGATGAACTTCCAGTATCGTCTGCACTTCACCCGTGACGAGAATCAGCTGCACTCCGACGATATCGCCTGGGTGAAAGACACGCTGCGCTCTGCCGGAGATGTGAAGCAGTCGAATCTGGTGCGTCAGCCTGATGGTTCTATCGCCTTCACCGTGGATTTCGTTGGCAAAGCGATGAGCAAGCTTCCGGAAGATACGCAAGTGGCACCGCAGGTGAGCGTGGGTAATAACGCTGACGTGGTTGAGCAGAGTGTGCGCTACAACCCGGTGACCAAAGGCTGGCGTCTGGTGTTGCGTCTGCGTGTGAAAGATAACAAGCAGCCGACTGAGATGCGTGCGGCGCTGGTGAGCGGCGACAAGACATTGACGGAAACCTGGAGCTATCAGCTACCTGCCAATGAATAAATCGATATTTCTACCTCAATCTTACGTGGAGGCTCTGCCGCTTGATGCGGCAGGGCGCGCCCGTCTGAGCGATTCGCTACAGAATGCGCAGGCGTTCCACGCTATTCATACGTCGCTGGGGCAGGATAACGCCGCCAGCGAGCGCCCGGATGATGCGCCGCTGAAATCGGTGTCATCCCGTGTGCAAATGGCCTGGCCGGACTCACTGGCGGATGGTCAGCAGCTCAGCAAGGATTATCTCGATCGCACCACACTCAAGGCGATGCCGAAAGTGAAGCGTTCGCTGATGTTCCCGGAGATCTGGCGCACCAACCCGATTGCGCGCGCCTGGGATTCCCTGCGCGGCCAGAAATCCAATCCACGTTATGCCACCGTTGAAGAGCAGAAAACGGAGGACAAGTGGCGTCACGTTGGCTCTATGCGTCGCTACGTGCTGCTGATTCTGACGATTTTGCAGACCGTAGTGGCAACCTGGTACATGAAAACCATTCTGCCGTATCAGGGCTGGACGCTGATCGATCCAATCGAGATGTTCAACCAGAACTGGCTGCAGTCGGTTGAGCTGATCCTGCCGTATATCCTGCAGACCGGAATCCTGTTCCTGTTCGCCATTCTGTTCTGCTGGGTTTCTGCCGGTTTCTGGACCGCGCTGATGGGCTTCCTGCAGTTGCTGATTGGCCGCGATAAGTACAGCATTTCGTATTCGACCACCGGCGATGAGCCGCTGAATCCGGAACACCGTACCGCGCTGATCATGCCGATCTGTAATGAAGACGTTGAACGCGTATTTGCCGGCCTGCGTGCGACCTGGGAATCGGTCAAACGTACTGGCAATGCTGAACATTTTGACGTCTACATTCTGAGCGACAGCTACGATGCGGATATCGCCATCGCCGAGCAGAAAGCCTGGATGGAACTGGTGCGTGATGTCGGTGGCGCGGGCAAGATTTTCTATCGCCGTCGTCGTCGTCGTGTGAAGCGTAAAAGCGGCAACATCGATGACTTCTGCCGTCGCTGGGGCAGCAACTACAGCTACATGGTGGTGCTGGACGCCGACAGCGTGATGAGCGGTGAGTGTCTTACCGGTCTGGTGCGCATGATGGATGCTAACCCGAACGCCGGTATTATCCAGTCGTCGCCAAAAGCGTCAGGTATGGATACGCTGTATGCCCGTTGCCAGCAGTTCGCGACGCGCGTGTACGGTCCGCTGTTCACCGCCGGTCTGCACTTCTGGCAGTTGGGTGAATCACACTATTGGGGCCATAACGCCATCATTCGTGTGCAGCCGTTTATCGAGCACTGTGCGCTGGCACCGCTGCCGGGTGAAGGTTCCTTCGCTGGTTCGATCCTGTCGCATGACTTCGTTGAAGCCGCGCTAATGCGTCGTGCTGGTTGGGGCGTGTGGATCGCCTACGATCTGCCGGGCTCTTATGAAGAACTGCCGCCGAACCTGCTGGATGAGCTGAAGCGTGACCGTCGCTGGTGCCACGGTAACCTGATGAACTTCCGTCTGTTCCTGGTAAAAGGGATGCACCCGGTTCACCGCGCGGTGTTCCTGACGGGCGTAATGTCTTATCTCTCTGCGCCGTTGTGGTTCATGTTCCTTGCGCTGTCTACTGCCTTGCAGGTGGTGCACACGCTGATGGAACCGACCTACTTCCTGCAACCACGTCAGCTGTTCCCAGTGTGGCCGCAGTGGCGTCCGGATCTGGCGATTGCCTTGTTCTCAACCACTTTGGTGCTGTTGTTCCTGCCGAAGCTGTTGAGCGTGGTGCTGATTTGGTTCAAAGGAGCGAAACCTTACGGTGGCGCCATCCGCTTGTTCTTCTCGCTGATTCTGGAAATGCTGTTCTCGGTGCTGCTGGCGCCGGTGCGCATGCTGTTCCACACCGTATTCGTGGTCAGTGCGTTCCTTGGCTGGGAAGTGGTGTGGAACTCGCCGCAGCGTGATGATGATGCGACGCCGTGGAGCGAAGCGTTCCGTCGTCATGGTTCACAGATGCTGTTGGGTATCGTGTGGGCGGGCGGTATGGGCATCCTCGACCTGAACTTCCTGTGGTGGCTGTCGCCGATCGTCTTCTCGCTGATCCTGTCGCCGTTTGTGTCGGTGATGTCAAGCCGTGCAACGGTAGGGCAGAAGAGTAAGAACGCCAAACTGTTCCTGATTCCGGAAGAGTATGAGCCACCCAAAGAGTTGGTCGATACCGATCATTATCTGCAGATTAACCGTCAACGCGCGCTGAAAAATGGCTTTATGCATGCGCTGTTTAACCCGGCGTTTAACGCGCTGGCGACGGCGATGGCAACATCGCGTCATAAGCAGAGCGATTTGCTGGACCATGCGCGCGACCGTCGTGTCGATCAGGCGCTGAGTGATGCGCCAGAGAAACTGAACCGCGAGCAGCGTTTGCAGCTGATTAGCGATCCAGTGGTGCTGGCGCGCGTGCACTCACGTTTGTGGGAAAGCGCGGACAAATATCATCAGTGGGTGGAAAGCTATCAGAAGCTGAAGCTCAATCCTGAGGCGCTGCCACAGCGCTGAAGATGAGAAAATGAAAAGCGGCAGAGATGCCGCTTTTTTTTTGCGCGGAATATGACGCAATCTTTACGCGTCAGGAGTGGTTATTCCACCTCGCAGGCGGTTAAACTAACGCCAGTTCATTGTGAGTAAATGTTGTGAATTATTTACTGAAAATAACCGCGCTTAGCGCCGCCATTCTTCTGCTCACCGGTTGTGGCAGTATTATCAGCCGCACCTTGCCCGGACAAGGTCACGGCAATCAATATTATCCCGGCGTGCAGTGGGACGTTCGTGACGGACCGTGGCGTGTGCTGACCATTCTCGATTTGCCGCTATCGCTGGTGATGGACACGCTGTTACTGCCCGTGGATGCCAGTCACGGCCCGTACGAATAATCGTTATTACAGATTGTCAGAAGGGCTGTTGTCGTCTTCCCACTCCTGCGCCGCCGCTTCACCCTCTTCGAGGTCACGCGGCGGTTCCAGCTGGAATTCGCCTTCATCCCATTCATGCAGCGTATTTTCCGCCTGCCACTCCTGACGTAGTTCGACTTCATCAAAATCGCCGTCAAAAATTGCCTGTGCGGCTTCTCCGCTGGAGATCGGCAGGCATTCACCCTGGCCATCCTCTTCAGCGAAAAATTCAGCCTGCCACATAATGTCGCCATCCTGCATCACATACTTCTGCAGGGCAAACTGGCTGACGCTGGCATCTTCTTCGGCGATCTCAGGTTGGCTGGCGAGAAACTCTTCGCGGGCGGCTTCAATGGCTTCTTCAAGGGTGCTAAACAGGCTCATCATCAACTCCATGTCTGTAAAAAAGGGATTTCACAGAAGGATAGACGAAAAATCGTGAAGTGCAGGGCGGAGAGGAAATATCGGTTGGGCGGTTGCGTAAAATTCAACCGCCCAACCGGTCAGGCTATTTTCTGCGGGAAATGCAATACCGGGCGTACTGATTCATGAATAATTGGAGCAGAGTAACGAATACAACATTTAATACAGGGCTTAACCTTTTTAAAATTAATACGCGCGGTTGATAATGCCTGATTTAAATTATACAGAGTGCCGATAAAAACCATATCCTCCTTTACGGGTAGCCGTTTACACTCTTTTCTATGCAGAAGATGATAACCTTCCTGATCGGTACTGATCGTCACGTAGTAGTAGATGCCTTTATTCATTTTATAATTGTCCTGAGATATATTTGCTGTGTGAAATCTTTTTATATTTTTTTAAAAGTGAACGTAGCGTTCTAACTGACATCACGAAATTAACTGGATTCGATTTTATCGACAAATTCCATAAGGGAATAAGAAGGTGTCATTTTCTTTAGAAAAAGAATATAGAGGATTTTATTAAGACAATACCTTGTTTAGTAAGTTAATTTTACTGCATTGATTAGCGGGGCCGAAGGGTTTAGTAAAATTAAATAGGATTACCCCTGGATGTTGGGGAATTCAGGTCCGAGACAGCATATTTTGATCCGTTAATATTTCCTTACAAGCAGCGCAAGAATCAAATGCTAAGGCAGTTTTTTACCCATATACTGGCTTGAAAGGTTAATTTTTTACAGAGTTAAGGCAAAGAAACACGGATTTAGTGGGTAAAGTTTGGTGCTAACTGAACAATTAGCCCAAGTTCACGCTGGACCGATTAGCGAATTAATAACCGGATAAAATCACGTAATAAGGTAAATTTCTGCTGAAGGACGTGGGGCACGCAATCATGCCCCATATCACATTAATAAACCGAAGGCTCGCCTTGTGGACGCGTTTTGAAGCGGCGATGCAGCCACATATATTGTTCCGGAGCCAGTAACACTGTCTCTTCGACCACTTTATTCATCACGACAGCGGTCTCAAGTTCAGATTCCAGCGTAAATTTATCTCGGATATCAGGCATCATTTTCAGCTCATAGCCGCGCGCATTGGGCAGACGTCGCGCCAGGAACGGCACCACGCTGGGGTTTGCCAGACGAATCAACATATGGGTGCCGGTGGTGGTTGCCGCATCCTGAACCGCGAAGAACGGTGCAAACACGCTGCTGCGCGGGCCATAGTCATGATCCGGTGCATACCAGATAATGTCGTTGTTCTTCATCGCGCGAATCATGCCTTTCAAATCTTTGCGGTCTAGCATGCTTTTATTGGAACGCATGCGGCCCCAGGTTTGTAGCCAGTCGATGAGCTTATTGTCATTAGGGCGATATACGCCAATGCCCGGGTTATGCATACCAAATACTCGCGCGCCCAATTCCAGAGTCAGAAAGTGCATACCAATTAATAATATGCCGCGCTTCTCGGCCAGTGCGTTAGCAACATGTTCAAGACCGCTGGTGGTGACCCATTTACGGATGCGCCAGTCTGGCCAGAACCATGCCATACCGGTTTCAATTAGTCCCATGCCCACCGATTCAAAATTGTGTTTGACCATCGCGTCGCGTTCATTGGTCGGCATGGTGGGAAAGCACACTTCAAGATTGCGCTGCGCCACTTCAACACGACGTTTCATGAAACGCATGGCAATGCGACCCAATCCACAGCCAATGGCATGCAACACTGGATAGGGCAATAGCACCAGCAGGTAGAGGAAACCAATGCCGAGCCAGGTCAGCCAATAGCGTGGATAGAGGAGTTCACGGGTGAGTTTGGGAAGTTGAGTCATGGAAATGTCAGTATCCTGCGTCTTATGCCAGAGAGTCCGGTTTCTGTAATTTTTTGTCATTATGCCATTTTTTCATTCTGGCTGAAATCAAGCATAGACCGTGGGCGGCTATCTGGCAGCAGGTATGCGCACGAAAACGCAATTGTGTCGCAGAAATGCGCCTGTAATTACATCCGTCAGGTTTATCACACCAAAATTTTTGTATCCGGCAGAATTCGGGTATTATACGCGCGCTCAATTTCTCTGATTGCTAACAGGACGAACACCATGCCAGTGTTACATAACCTTGTTTCCAATAAAGAGCTGAAGGAACGTATGTTGGCGGAAACCGAACCACGTACCACAGTCTCTTTTTATAAATATTTCCAGATCGCCGATCCCAAAGCCTTCCGTGATGCCCTTTACGTTGAGTTAACCAAACTCAAGGTGTTTGGTCGCGTCTATGTCGCGCATGAAGGCATCAACGCACAAATCAGCGTACCAGCCAGCCGCTACGAAAAGATGAAGGCAGTTTTGTATGCCTTTGATGCGGCGCTGAACAATCTGCGCATGAACATTGCGCTGGATGATGACGGTAAATCTTTTTGGGTGCTGCGCCTGAAAGTGCGTGAGCGCATTGTGGCGGATGGGATTGAAGATAATAGCTTCGATGCCAGCGATGTGGGCGCTTACCTGAAAGCCGCAGACGTTAACGCGATGCTCGACGATCCGGATGCGCTTTTCGTGGATATGCGTAACCACTACGAATATGAAGTGGGACGCTTTGATAACGCCATGGAAGTGCCGGCCGATACTTTTCGCGATCAGCTGCCGATGGCCGTTGATATGCTGCAGGATAAGAAAGACAAAAAGATTGTCATGTACTGCACCGGCGGCATTCGTTGTGAAAAAGCCAGCGCCTGGATGAAGCACAACGGCTTCAATGATGTTTATCACATTGAAGGTGGGATTATTGAATACACCCGTCGCGCGCGCGAGCAGGGCTTACCGGTGCGTTTCAAGGGCAAAAACTTTGTCTTTGACGAACGCATGGGCGAACGCATTTCCGACGATATTCTTTCCAGCTGTCATCAGTGCGGCACGCCTTGCGATAGCCACACCAACTGCATCAATGATGGCTGTCACTTGTTGTTTATTCAGTGCCCAAGCTGTGCTGAAAAATACAACAACTGCTGCAGCCCAATCTGCATGGAAGAGTCAACGCTGTCGCCAGAAGAGCAGCGCGCACGCCGTGCGGGCCGTGAAAATGGCAACAAGGTGTTTAACAAATCACGCGGTTTGCTGAACATGACGATGGCGATTCCCGCGCCAGATAAAAAATAAGCGCAAAACAGCCTGAAGTCAGCGGACTTCAGGCTGCATTTGGTTTACTTACGCACGCCTTCCACCGAAATAATCAATTCAGCTTTCTGCGATGCCGGGCCAAGATCTTTGCTGATGTTGAACTCTTTCAGCACGATTTCTCCGCTGGCTTCAAATCCTGCACGGTAGCCGCCCCACGGATCTTTGCCTTCTCCCATCAATTTTGCGTCGAGCATCACGGGCTTGGTCACGCCATTCAGCGTCAGGTCGCCGGTGATTTTGTAATCCTTGCCGTCTTTCTTCACAGCGGTAGAAGTAAAGGTCGCCTGCGGGAACTTACCGGTGTTGAGGAAATCCGCGCTGCGCAGGTGTTTATCACGTTCAGCATGGTTGGTATCGAGGCTGTTAGTGTTGATGGTCACGTTGACTTTATCTGCTGCAGGATTGGCTTCATCAAACGTGAAGCTGCCGTCAAAATCTTTAAAGGTACCGTACAACCAGCTGTAGCCCAGATGCTGAATGCGGAACTGAACAAACGCGTGCTGGCCTTCCTTATCAAATTTATAGTCAGCTGCGCTGGCCGTCAGGCTGGCGCTTAATAAGCCGGCCGCTGCTACTGCCAATAATGTCTTCTTTAGCATGTTACTTTTCCTTTTCAGAGGTTAACGGGATGCGGTAACCCAACATCCTTTTCAGTGTCACATCACGGTCGATGAAATGGTGTTTCAGGGCTGCCAGCGCGTGCAATGCAGAGAACAGCACCAAACCCCACGCCAGCCAAAGATGAATGTCGCCTGCCAGATCTGCTTGTTGCGCAGCACCGCTGAACAGTGCGGGAACCTCGAACCAGCCAAATACGGAGATCGGTTTTCTATCGGCGGTGGAGATGAGATAACCGCTGAACAGCAGCACAATTAGTAAGCTGTATAACATCCAGTGCGCGGCAGTGGCACCGCGCCGAACGGCGGGGGAATAGCTCGCCAAGGGTTTGGGCTGCGGCGAAATAAAACGCCAGCCGAGGCGCAGCAGCAGTGCAGCAAACAGCAGCATGCCGATGCCTTTATGAATTTCAGGCGCGTCGTGATACCAGCCGTCGTAATAACCCAATCCGACCATCCACAAACCCAGCGCAAACATGCCGTAAATAGCCAGCGCCATAAGCCAATGTAATAAAATGGAGATGGCGCCGAAATGCTGTGTGGAATTACGCCACATATTAAGTTCCAGAAATGAAATAAGTGGCAATGAGCATCTACATTTTGCAATGAAAGATCAATTAACCTTACTTTTCTATAAAGTCGAAAATCATCTTCGGAATAAATGAGGATTTAATTAAAACTCAGTCAGGATAATTGAAGGGATGACGTAAAACACAAGGGCTATTGCGGGATATTGCATATTGACTACACCAAATGCGGCATACCGCTGCATTGAATGTTTATTTAGGTAATTAAATGTCAACTTACGTCAATCTTGCCGACGCAGAGTGAGCGCCGGCATCTGTGCATCAGTCAAATCGCGCGAGTGAGAAGGGCTTCATATCGAAAGAGAACGGTTTATTCTGCGCAAATTCACTGGCAAGCTCACCCAACACGCTGGCGAATTTGAAACCGTGTCCGCTTAAACCGGTGATAATCAGGCGATTCGGCTCACCGGGCAGCGTATCAATAATGAAATCTTCATCCGGCGTATTGTCGTAGCTGCAGGCTTCACCATGCAAACAGACGCCCACGCCCGGCAGAAATTGACGCAGGAAGTTAAATGACTCGTTACCATCCACCGCGATGCTGCCAAAAGGTTTGCGATCGGCCGGCGTTTGCATCAATTGGCCACCATCGTGACGTCCCACTTTCAGCGCGTTGTTATCCGCCGGGAAGCCATAAAAGTGACTGCCATCGCTCATCTCCACAGTGAAGCCGGGAAATTTGTTGTTTTCGCTGTAGCGACCATCTGCCTGATACCAGGCGAAAACTTTACGCACCGGCGCAACCGGCAAATCAGCGACCAACTGGCTCACCCAGGTTCCGGCGCTGACCAGCAATTTACGCGCGCGGAAAATGCCTTCGCTGGTGGTGACCTGCTGCAGATCGCCATCGCGACCCATTTCTGTCACCGGGCAGTTAAACAGCTGCGCGCATCCGGCTTGTTCCGCCAGCTGCACCCAGCTGCGCACCGCCTGCTCGCATTTGAGGAAGCCGGAGTTAGGCTCGAACACGCCAATATAGCCATCTGGCACCGTGAACTGCGGCCAGCGCGCGCGCACTTCATCGGCTTGCAGGATTTTCACATCCAGCTGCCACGCTTTCGCGCTATCGATAACATTTTGAATAAAGGTGGAGGTGATAGGCGCTAAGTTGAGGATGCCGCTGCGATGCATGATGCGCTCGCCGCTCTGGTGTTCCAGTTCATCCCACAGCGTCTGCGCGCGCAGCACCAGCGGCACGTAACGTTCACCTTCGCCATAAGCATGGCGAATCAGGCGGGTTTCGCCATGATGCGTGCCCTGGCTGTGCGGGGGATGGGCGCTATCAATCATTAGCACTGATAAGCCAGCCTGCGTGGCGTAAAACCCGGCTGCTGCGCCTACCGAACCGCTTCCCACCACAATCAGATCATAAACCATAACGACATCACTCCAGCAAAACGGTGAAATTTTTCAACAGCATATCAAAAGAGAGCGCCCATGAAAAAGGCACCCTGTTGGGTGCCCTTTCACGCGATAGTAGAAGTTAATGCTTTTGATTGTCGCGTAGATACTGCTCGGTAGACTCTATTTTTGCAATGCCAGCTTCGAGAAGTGAGATAAACTGTCTGGCAACATCAGTTGTCAGCCAGTAGGTCGGGCCCACGTCAGCTTCTTCTTCTTTCTGCCCCTGCGAGGAGAGCGAGTGCAGGCGAATCATCATGGCGTCATAACTGTCTACGGTGCTGATATCCCATCCTACCAACGGATGAGTCTGGATGACGTCTTTATTTCTGTCCATTATAACCTCCGTATTACTCGTTAAACGAAGTGCTTCTTGAGGTTCAATGCGGCTGTATCGTGCACTAGCGAAACAATTATAACATGAAATAGCGAGTACAATAGTTAAAAGGTATGACGAACCTAATCAGAGTGAAAATAAACGCACTTCACATTGACGTTATAGCGAATAATAAAATGCCCGAAACGTCAGGCATTTTATTGGAAATATTATTGGCAGTAGTGACGAAATTATCGGCTTTTGTAAGAGGAAACTTTAGGCCGAAAAAGAGAATCTTTTAGGCGTGTGGCTCGCTTGGCAGCAGGCCGTGACGTTTCTGAATCTCTTCCGCTAGCCGGGTAAAATGCTGCTGTAACTGCTCGTCATGGTTCTGGTTTTGCGCTTCCAGCGTCAGGTTGTGGACCAGCAACTGATTGGCGCGATCGTCGAGACAGAAGGTCAAGGTGGCAAACGCATTTTCTAATACGGTTAAGCGGCGCTGTTGCTCAGCAATAAATGCCAGCAACTCTCCGAAGGTCATCGCCTCTTCTGGTTTTTCAGTAGTCATGTAAAACACCTCCTGTAAGCATGACGAGGCAAGAATAGGGGATCGTTTAACATGAGTCTAGATGCAGGCAGTTTTTCTGGCGAGAGGGAAATAAAAACAAAAAAGCCGGGTGGCGAAACCCGGCAAAAACGGCACAGTGGCTGTTAATCGTTATTAAACCAGTCGTCAGCGCTTTCCCAGGTTTCTTGTAACAGTTCGCTGATGCGTTCGCGTGACTCTTTGCAGCCACCAAACACGCTAAGTTGGTTGCCGCCGGCATAACGCACTTTGACGTGATGATCGTCGTCAGGGAAATCCTGCGTAATGCGACGGACCAGTTCGATGCTGAGTGCATCCAGTGCACCTGCAGGAAGGGGCGAAGTTTTTGCTACGGTAATTTCAACGCGCATAGAAGCCTCCGGAATAATATACTGTTTATTTGTACAGTATATTATTCCCGAAGGCAAGCAGCAGAAAATTATTCTTTGATGCGCCAGTTCAGCGTCTCACCGGCAAGGAAAGGCACCAGCGTGTCATCCGCCAGGGCAATGCTCTCTTCAACCTGCCAGGATTCACGCACCAGCGTCAGCGTGCCTTCATTCAGCGGCAAACCATAGAAGTTCGCGCCGTTCTCTGAGCAGAAGGCTTCAAAATGTTCCAGCGCCTTCAGCTCCTCAAACACCGTGGCGTAAGCAGGCAAGGAGGTCGGCGCATTGAACACACCGGCGCAGCCGCAACTTGCTTCTTTCAGGTGACGCAGATGGGGGGCGGTATCGGTACCGAGGAATACGCGACGATTACCGCTGGCGACCAGCTTACGCAGCGCTTCCTGATGAATATTGCGTTTCAAAATCGGCAAGCAGTAGAGATGCGGACGCACACCGCCAACCAGCA
This sequence comes from Pantoea trifolii, assembly GCF_024506435.1. Classification (NCBI taxonomy): domain Bacteria; kingdom Pseudomonadati; phylum Pseudomonadota; class Gammaproteobacteria; order Enterobacterales; family Erwiniaceae; genus Pantoea; species Pantoea trifolii. The sequence continues at coordinate 1,628,090 of NZ_JANIET010000001.1, forward strand.
TGTGGTTGCGGTTGAACATCAGGTGTTGTGGCGTGATGGTGGCGCCCAGCAACTCGTTTCCTGCCGCCAGATACTCCGCTGCTTCTTTGGTGGTGATGTGCTCCATCACCACTTTTAGTGCCGGGAACTGTTTGCGCAGCGGCTCCAGCACAGTTTCAATAAAGCGCGCTTCGCGATCAAAAATATCGATATGGGAATCGGTCACTTCACCGTGCACCAGCATGGGCATGCCGATCTGCTGCATGCGATCCAGCACCTTCGCGATCGCGGCGATATTGGTCACGCCGTGGCTGGAGTTGGTGGTGGCATGCGCAGGGTAGAGTTTGGCAGCGGTAAAAGTGCCGTCACGGAAGCCGCGTTCGATCTCATCGGGATCGAGTGAGTCGGTGAGATAGCAGGTCATCAGCGGAGTAAAAGCATGCTCAGCAGGTAACGCAGCCATGATGCGCTCGCGGTAAGCCACGGCAGCGGCCACGCTGATAACCGGTGGAACCAGGTTCGGCATGACAATCGCTCGACCATTCACTGCGCTGGTATAAGGCAGTACGGCGTTGAGCATCGCGCCATCGCGCAGATGAATATGCCAGTCGTCAGGGCGGCGGATGGTAATTTGCTGAGGTTGGGCTGTCATTCAAAAAGACTCCGGCTGAGAAGAAAACGAGAGGCGCGTTTAGGCCGGGGAGTAATCATAAGGATGTGGGCAACCGTTTGCACGGGATTTTATTGTGACAAACAAAAACCGCACCCGAAGGTGCGGCTACGCGGATTAATCAGTAAACGGAATCACCAATTGTCCCGGTTTCACTTCTATCCCTTTAGCGAGTTTCTTCGCCAGCGCTTCTCCTTTACTGCGGTCTGCGCTCAGCACGTAGGCGGGTTTCTCATTGAAATAACGCTTTAGCGACTCATTGAGATAAGGCGTTAGGGTTTTCATGATCGACGCCATTTTTTCTGGCTGCACCTGCGCATCGACAATCTCCATGTCATGCAGATAAATCGCGCCTTCCTGCGCGTTGTAAACCGGCTGCGCCTTCATCTTCAGCAGCATTTCGGCCTGCTGCGGACCAAACAGCGAGCTGACATTGATATTGGCTTTACCTGAGAGGGTGATTTTGCCAGGTTCTTCACGGCCAATCTGGCTGTTGAGATCGCTCAGCACAATGTGTGCATTCACCAGCCCGGAAACGCCGATGTCTTTTTCGAAGTTATTGCGCTTTTGCAGCGCCTGATTCACTTCCTGTTCGCTGATAGTGTATTGCGTCAATTGGTTACAGCCGCTGAGTAGCACGGCAAAAAGCAGGGCGACAAGCCCGGTAAACGCCTTTTTCATATAATCCTCATCCTGATCGAAACGGCAAAACAACGATAGCCTGCCTTAATCAGCGGCACCTGTCACCAGGAGAGGGATGAGAAGCGCCGTGGCGCTTCTCATGGATGAGGATTATGCAGCGATGGAGGAGAGCAGATTGACCTGAGTTTGTTTCGCCATATTATCGCGATAATCGGCAACGCGGCTTGGCCACTCAATACCATTGACCAGCGTTAAGGAGCGCAGCAGCGGGAACAGATGAATATCATCTTCTGAAAGTTCGCCATTGACCGCATTGGGCTTGACGATCAGTTTGTCGAGCTGGCGCAGATCATCGCTGATGTTTTTGATCAAGCCCGGCGCGTGTTTACGCAACTCGCCGAAATCCCCGACGCTGGCCTGCTTCTTCTCGCTAAAGTAGCTGCGCGCTTCCGGCGTAGCGAATTCGGCAAAGGAGGCATCGGCGATGCGCGGCAACAGCAACTTGTTGACGTAGCCATTCACATGGCGCAGCCAGTCGCTAATCGCCGGATTGCTTTTGCCATTCAGCAGCGGTTCGTGATCGTATTTATCCACCAGCCGCACAATATCCATACTTTCCGGCACCGCGCTGCCATCAGCCTTTTGCAGAATCGGCGCCATTTTCTGGCCGATCAGTTTTTTCGGCGTTTGCTCGTCGTCATTCAACATAACGATGAGTTCTAACGGCAGATTTTTTAAGCCGAAAATCATGCGTGCTTTGACGCAGAAAGGGCAGTGATCGTAGATGTAGAGTTTCATCCCGTTTCTCCTGTGGTTCTAAGGGTGACGGAGGTCACCCTTTTTTCGGACGTGCGGGAAGTATGGAAGAGATCTGTGGCAGGGGCAAACTAGCTGCTGAAAATTGCTGGCGCCACCGAACGCGGCTGGAACTGCCACCACAGCGCCAAAAGGGTGATCATCCCGACGCTGCTCAGCAGCATCCACGGCAGTTCCGGCAGCGCCCATTGCTGGCCCATATCGAACATCCAGCCACCACCGGAGTAGCCGATCAAACCGCCAATCGCGAGGCCGAGACGGCTGAAGCCCATGTAGCTACCGCGTGCGCGGGAGCTGGCGAGCGAAGCGCTGAGCGTTTCACGCGCCGGTTCAGCAATGATCGAGCCGAGATAAAAGATGGCGATCAGTATAAACAGCGACGGCAGCGAGTCGGTCATGCCAACCGGCAACAGACTGAACGTCATCAGGAACAAACCGGCCATTAGACGCGTTTCCAGGCGGAAGCGTTTTTCGCTCCAGCGTGCCAGTGGATAAAGCAGGCTTAATGACAGTAGCGCTTCAATGGCGTACATCCACTTCACCGCAGCAGGCGCACCGGCCACCTGATTCACCATCACCGGTAACATCAACATCACCTGCACGGCGAGAATGTAGTAACCGGTTAATGTCAGCACATACAGTCGAAAACGCTTATCCTGCCAGACGCGTTGCATCCCTTCACGCATCGCAATGCGTTCTGTTGAGATACGCCACGCCGGTAACCAAATGGCGTTGAACAGCGCAGCAGCGACGAACACCGCCGCGCCAACCCAGCACACCAGGCGGAAATCCCACGCCAGCAGCCAGCTACCAATCAGCGCCCCCAGCACCGCACCGGCGCTGTCCTGCATCATCAGCAGGGAGAAGAAGCGGCCGCGATCGCGTGCGCGCACCAGTTTCATCACCAGTGCGCTGCGTGGCGGGTCAAACAGCGTGCCGCCAAGACCGGATAGCAAGCAGGCGAACCACAGCAGCCAGGGTTGATGCGCCAGCGCCATGCAGGCAAAACCCGCCGCACGCATCAGCATGCCGGTGACGATCAGCGGACGCGCACCAAAACGGTCGGCAATCGCACCGCCGAAGATGCCGAATCCCTGCTGGACGAATTGCCGCAAGCCAAGCGCAATGCCGACCATCAACGCGGCCCAGCCCAGCTGTTCGACAAAATGGATAGAGATGAGAGGAAATACCACAAAAAATCCCATCACAACCAGCATGTTATCCACTAAAAGAAATGTTTTACCGAGGCGTCGTGCCCGCGCAACCCGAGACATGCTAATTCCTGAGCAAGTGAGAGGAGATAAGAGACCAATTGGTCTATTTTCCGCCTGCTCAAAGGCGAAAAACAGCTTTCTCAGGATGATATTTTTTCATCGAATCCGCAGAAATATTAATCCTCAATCAGGATGAATCCGGAGGAACGCGTTCAAGGGTTTTACCGCAAGCGGGGTGACGGTTATAGTGAGCAGTATCGCCGCTGGCGTACATCTTTCTTAAGTTATGGATTTCAGGAGTCATGATGTTTGGCTATCGTTCTGCTGGCCCACGCGTGCGCCTCACAACCGATCGCTTAGTGGTGCGTTTAGTACATGAACGCGATGCCTGGCGATTAGCGGATTATTACGCTGAAAATCGTGCGTTTCTTAAGCCGTGGGAACCGGTGCGCGACGAGAGCCACTGTTATCCTTCAGGTTGGCAAGCACGCCTCGGGCTGATCGCTGACATGCATAAACAGGGCTCAGCCTACTATTTTGTGTTGATGGACCCGGAAGAGACCGAAGTGCGGGGTGTAGCCAACTACAGCAACGTGCTGCGCGGCTCGTTTCACGCCTGCTATCTCGGCTATTCGCTGGGCGAGAAGTGGCAAGGTCAGGGATTGATGTTTGAAGCGCTCACCACCACCCTTCGCTATATGCAACGTCAGCAACGCATTCACCGCATCATGGCAAACTACATGCCGCACAATCAGCGCAGTGGCGATCTGCTGGCGCGCCTCGGATTTGAAAAAGAGGGCTACGCCAAAGATTATTTATTGATTGATGGACGCTGGCAGGACCATGTCCTGACTGCGCTGACCTACCGGGAGTGGACCCCGGATCGCCGTGGACAATAAAAAAGGATTATCCCCAATGAAAATGGCCTTATCCGCGCAGGCGCTGCGCGTAATTGGATGCCTGCTGGAGAAGCAGGTCACCACGCCAGATCAATATCCGCTCTCCCTTAATGGCGTTGTCACAGCCTGTAATCAGAAATCCAACCGCGAACCGGTGCTGAATCTCAGCGAGATGGAGGTGCAAACGCAGCTCGATGAGCTGGTGAAAAAGCATCTGGTGACCTCCAATAACGGCTTCGGCCAGCGCGTCAGCAAGTATGAACAGCGTTTCTGTAATTCCGCGTTCGGCAACTTGCAACTGAACAGCGCTGAAGTCGCGGTGTTGACACTGTTGTTCCTGCGCGGCGCTCAGACGCCTGGCGAGCTGCGTACCCGTAGCGGTCGTCTGCACGAATTCAGTGATATGAATGAAGTCGAGCAGACGCTTAACGGCTTGACCACGCGCGATGATGGTCCAATGGTGGTGCGTCTGGCGCGCGAACCGGGTAAACGTGAAAGCCGCTATATGCATCTGTTTGGCGGCGAAGTGGCGGAAGACGCGGCCAGCACAGAAACCACGAGCGACAATGACGATTTAATCGCGCGTGTTGCGCAACTTGAAGAAACGGTTGCTCAGTTGCAGTCGCAACTGCAACAGCTGCTGCAAAAGGATCTCTGATATGACGCTGCGTATTGGCATTGTCGGTTTAGGCGGTATCGCGCAGAAAGCGTGGCTGCCGGTGTTATCGCAGGCCAGCGGCTGGCAATTGGCTGGCGCGTTCTCGCCCAATCAGGCCAAGGCACAACCGATTTGCGATAGCTATCGCATCCCCTATTTTGGTCAGCTGGATGCGCTGGCCGCAGCCAGCGATGCGGTGTTTGTTCACAGCAGCACCGCCAGCCATTACGAAGTGGTCAAAGCGCTGTTGCTGGCGGGCAAAGATGTGTGCGTCGATAAACCGTTAGCCGAAACGCTGCAACAGGCTGAAGCACTGGTTACGCTGGCGGACAAGCATAAGCGCAAGCTGATGGTGGCATTTAATCGCCGTTTTGCGCCGCGCTATCAGCAGCTAAAAAATGACATGCCTCGCGCGGCCTCGCTGCGCATTGAGAAGCATCGCGCGGATAGCGTTGGCCCGCACGATCTGCGTTTTACCCTGCTGGATGATTATCTGCACGTAGTGGATACCGCGCTGTGGCTGGCGGGCGGCAGCCTGACGCGCGAGCTGGGGCATATCGAGACCAATGACGATGGCGCGATGCTGTACGCCGAACACCATTTCACCGCCGGTTCGCTGCAAATTACCACCAGCATGCATCGCCGCGCCGGCACGCAACGCGAAGTGGTCAGCGCCATCTGCAACGGTGATTACATCGAAATTAACGAGATGCGCGACTGGCAGCAGGAAAACCGCAGCGGCATCGTGCGTGATGTGCCGCCCGCGTGGCAAAGCCATCTTACCCAGCGCGGTTTCAGCGGCGCAGCGCACCATTTCATTCAGTGTGTTGAAAATCAGACGATGCCTGAAACCAGTGGCGAACAGGCGCTGGCGGCGCAGCGTCTGGTGGAAAAGTTGTGGCGCGATGCCGAACGTGAATAATCCCTTGTAACACTCAATGCTGGTCATTTCCCGCCGTGTCAGTAGACTATCGCCGGACATCAAGGGATGTCCGCGCTAAGTCGCTCATTTCTCCGACACTTTTCAGGATGCGCCACTCAAAATGAATTTGTTGAAATCGCTGGCTGCGGTCAGTTCGATGACCTTGTTTTCCCGCGTGCTGGGCTTTGCCCGCGATGCCATTGTGGCGCGCGTTTTCGGTGCGGGGATGGCAACCGATGCCTTCTTTGTTGCCTTCAAACTGCCCAACCTGCTGCGCCGTATTTTTGCCGAAGGCGCGTTTTCTCAGGCGTTCGTACCGATCCTGGCGGAATATAAAAGTAAGCAGGGCGAAGATGCTACGCGCGTGTTTGTGGCCTACGTTTCCGGTTTATTGACGCTGGTGCTGGCGGTGGTGACTGTGTTGGGGATGATCGCTGCGCCCTGGGTGATTGTGGTGACGGCGCCAGGTTTTGCCGATACCGCCGATAAATTCGCCTTAACCAGCGCGCTGCTACGCGTCACCTTTCCTTATATTCTGCTGATTTCGCTGGCCTCGCTGGCGGGCGCCATCCTCAATACCTGGAACCGTTTTTCCGTGCCGGCGTTTGCGCCAACGCTGCTGAACATCAGCATGATTGGTTTTGCCGTCTTCGCTGCGCCGCATTTTAATCCTCCGGTGATGGCGCTGGCGTGGGCCGTGGTGGTGGGCGGCGTGTTGCAGCTGTGCTATCAGCTGCCGCATCTGAAGAAAATTGGCATGCTGGTTCTGCCACGCCTGAATCTGCGCGATGCGGGCGTGTGGCGCGTAATGCGTCAAATGGGACCGGCGATTCTTGGCGTGTCGGTCAGTCAAATTTCACTGATCATCAACACCATCTTCGCCTCCTTTTTAGTTTCCGGTTCTGTTTCATGGATGTACTACGCCGATCGTCTGATGGAGTTTCCATCCGGCGTACTGGGCGTGGCGCTGGGCACCATTTTGCTGCCCTCGCTGGCGAAGAGTTTTGCCAGTGGTAATCAGGAAGAGTATTCACGGTTGATGGATTGGGGCCTGCGTCTCTGCTTCCTGCTGGCGTTGCCGAGCGCGGTAGCGCTGGGGATCTTGTCCGGACCGCTGACGGTCGCGCTGTTCCAGTACGGGAAATTCACCGCCTTTGATGCCTTGATGACGCAACGCGCGCTGATTGCCTATTCAGTGGGTTTGATGGGGCTGATTGTGGTGAAAGTGCTGGCACCCGGCTTCTATTCTCGTCAGGACATCAAAACGCCGGTGAAAATTGCCATCGTGACGCTGATGGTGACGCAATTGATGAACCTGGCATTTATTGGCCCGCTCAAACACGCCGGTTTGTCGCTGTCGATCGGTTTAGCCGCTTGCCTGAATGCCGCGCTGTTGTACTGGCAACTGCGTAAGCAGGATATCTTCCAGCCGCAGCCTGGCTGGTTCAGTTTCCTGACCCGTTTGCTGATTGCGGTATGTGTGATGGCCGCAGCATTGCTGGGCGTTCTGCAGGTCATGCCAGCATGGGAAGAGGGGCAGATGTGGTGGCGCCTGATTCGCCTGGCGGCAGTCTGCGCCATCGGCGGCGGCGCATACTTTGTGATGCTCGGTCTGCTCGGCTTCCGCCCGCGCGACTTCGCACGCCGCACTCTGGCGTAAAAAACCTGCTCCCACGCAAACGGAAGCTTGTTTTGGTCCGGCGGTCCTCGCGCCGCTTCGCGGTTCCTTCACTTCGTACGTCAGCCTGACGGACCGGCTCAGACGGGACTTCCTTGTCCCGGCTGAGCCTTTCGCCCGCGTCCTGCGGGCAAATCCTGGCTTCCTTTCTTCGTTCAGCGCTGCGGATGCCTGCCCAAAACAAGCTCCCGCCTGCTGTTTATCTCTTGTGCGCTATGCTTAAAACCAAAGAAAAAAGGCCGCCGTCCCGAAAGATAGCAGCCTCTTCAAACCCACTTTTTACCCTTTACGGCTCAGCGTCGCCTGACCTTTGCCCAAACCATCCGGCCCGTAAAATGCCTGCGTTTGATGCGGTCGCAACACCGCCAATGCTTCATTGGTGAAGCCAATCTGATGCTGCAACAAAATCCCGTTATGCGTATTGGCATCGCGCAAGCGGCGCGTGTGCTGTTGAATACGCGCCCAGCGGTTTTCGCGATCGCTGTGATCACCATAGGGCGCCTGCGTACCAAGGGATTTCTCGGTGGTGCGGCGCATCTCGTCCAGATAATTCAACGTGGTCAGCAGCGCGCTTTTATCTTCAGAAATACGCTGCAGCATGTTGCCATTAACCTGGCCGGCAGAAAGTTGCTGTTGTTCTTCATCCATTACCACCGCAAGGGATGTCAGCACGTCCTGCATTTTGTCTAAGGTGATCAGCAGATTGTCCATTGGGATTAGTTACCCTCTAAATACGCCTTGGTATCGGCGATCAGCGCGTCGGCGATCTTACCGGTATCCATTTTCAATTCGCCATTACGAATGGCCGTCTTCAGCTGCTCAACGCGCGCTGTGTTAATGTCTTTGCTGCCAGGCTGCATCAGTTGCGCCTGCGCGCTACTCAACTTCACTTCTGCACCGCTTTCGCTGGTGGTGCTGGCTGCTGGCGTGGCGCTCTGACGCACTTTGCTGCTGTTATCGTTGGTATCGCGTGTTTGAACAGTGCTAACCGGATTCGTAGGCTGCGTTCTGTCGATGCTCATGGTAAGGCTCCTGTAAGGTCAGTTGGGGGTCAGCCAACTGAGTCAGCATAGGGTAATGTCTTTGTTGATATCTCTATCGGCAGAAAAACAGGGTTCTTTAACGCTTTATAGCGATATCAGAATATTCCCATCCGCGTCGACGCGACCACTGACAACCTGACCATTTCCCATCCTCACGCGCACCATTTGTGCCGCGCTGGCGTTGTTCAGCGCACGTCCTTCGCTGCTGGCATTAAACCCGTTTCCACTGGCGACTACCATCACATTTTGACCGGCTTTCACGCGCCACGGCTGGCGCACCATGGTGGCAGTCACCGGCTGTCCTGGCGGGATATCGCGCAGCGCGACGGCATCGATGACGCCGCTGCTATCCATCAAGGCGCGCGCCGGCAGTTCATCCAGCCGCCCGGTTTCAAGACGCACATCAGATGGGCTGAGATTGCTGCCGCGTGCCACCTGGCGACTCGCCACCAGATATTGTCCGGTGACCTGTACCTGCACCTGCAGGAAACGACGGTTTTGATCGCAGTTAGCGGCGATGCTGATGTTGCCCCACTGACGGCTATTACCCGGCAGCTGCAGTTCAGGGGTTTCGCAGTTTGGCCACTGCGCCTGCGGTGTACGCACCACCACCGTCATGCCTGCGGCATGTTGTGGGTCGCGTGCCTTAAAAAATTGGGTCAACTGCGCGGTAAGGTCCGCGGCAGAACTGGGGAGCGCCAGTGCCAGCAACAATGTGACTAGCAAGGTGGAATATCTGCGCATAACGCCTCCTGACGAGAAGATGGCAGTGAGTCTACGCCTCGCGCAAAAAAACCAATGTCAAAAATAGCCGTCATTTTTGCTGCTATTCAGACGATCACCCTTGCATTTGTCCCCTTAAGCTGTCAGCTCGAAATTCTCATTCGCGGAGGAAGCATGCTCGACAAACTCGATGCCGCGCTGCGATTTGGTACTGAAGCGTTAAACCTGCGAGCTCAGCGTCAGGAAATTCTGGCGTCAAACATTGCCAACGCCGATACCCCGGGCTACCAGGCGCGGGATATCGACTTTGCCAGCCAACTGAGCAAGGTGATGCAAAACGGTCGCGCCCAAGGCAGCAGTCTGGCGCTGAATGTGACGTCCTCACGCCACATTGAAGCGCAAACCAACTCTCAGCCGTCACTGGATCTGCTGTACCGCATTCCCGATCAACCCGCCGCGGATGGCAACACCGTGGATATGGATCGCGAACGTACACAGTTTGCTGATAACAGCCTGAAATACCAAACCGATCTCACCCTCATCAGTAGCCAGATTAAAGGCATGATGAGCGTTCTGCAGGGGCAATAAGCATGGCATTGCTGAATATCTTTGATATCGCAGGTTCTGCGATGACAGCGCAATCACAGCGCCTCAACGTCAGCGCCAGTAACCTGGCCAACGCCGACAGCGTTACTGGCCCAGATGGCCAGCCTTACGTGGCAAAGCAGGTGATTTTCCAGACCGACGCCGCACAAGGTGCAGCCACCGGCGGCGTTAAGGTCGCAGGCGTGGTGAACGATCCTACTCCGGCAAAACTGGTGTACGACCCGGGTAATCCGCTGGCGGATCAGAAGGGCTACGTCAAGATGCCGAACGTTGATGTTGTGTCCGAAACCGTTAACACCATGTCCGCGTCGCGCAGCTACCAGGCCAACGTTGAAGTGCTGAACACGGTGAAGTCAATGATGATGAAAACTCTCACCATCGGTCAGTAACGGAGAACGAATATGAGCGTAGCAGTAGGCATTAAAGACAGTCTGGACCCAACGGTACTGACCTCCAGCAGCGCCTCGAGCGGTAACTCTTCCGCCGACCTGCAGAATCAGTTCCTTAACATGCTAGTGGCGCAGCTGAAAAACCAGGATCCCACCAATCCTATGGATAACAGCCAGCTCACCACCCAGTTGGCACAGATAAACACCCTTAGCGGTATCGAAAAGCTGAATACCACACTGGGATCCATCTCCGGCCAGATCACGACCAGCCAGTCGCTGCAGAGTTCAACGCTGATTGGTCACGGTGTCATGGTCAAGGGATCGCAGGTACTGGTGGGCAGCGGAACCACGACGCCATTTGGTGTTGAGCTGGCGACCGCGTCGACTGCCACAAGTGTCACCATTAAAGACAGTAATGGCGCCACGGTCCGCACCATCGATCTCGGCAAACTGAGCTCTGGCGTTCACACCTTCTCGTGGGACGGCAAACTGGATGACGGTTCTACTGCCGCGGATGGCAAATATTCTGTCTCACTGGCCGCCAGCAATGGCAGCACGCAACTGGTGGCGCAGCCGCTGAATTATGCCTATGTCAATGGCGTCAGCACCACTGATGGCACTACAAAACTGGATCTCGGCACCATGGGCTCCGCGACCCTCGATGAAATTCGTCAGATTCTCTGATTAACCTTTTTGCAGGAGAGATTACATGTCTTTTTCACAAGCGGTGAGCGGCCTGAATGCTGCTTCCAGCAACCTGGATGTGATTGGTAACAACATCGCCAACTCCGCCACAGCCGGTTTTAAATCCAGCACAATTGCCTTTGCCGATATGTTTGCCGGTTCTAACGTCGGTCTGGGGACTAAAGTTGCCGCCGTTATCCAGAACTTTGGTGATGGCAGTACTACATCAACCAGTCGTGGATTGGACGTCGCGCTGAGCGGCAACGGCTTCTTCCGTATGACCGACGCTAGCGGCGGTGTGTTCTATTCCCGTAACGGCCAGTTCACGCTGGATGCAAACCGTAACCTGGTGAACACCCAAGGACTGAACGTCTCTGGTTATCCGGCCAGTGGCACACCACCCACCATTCAGACCGGTGCGAATCCGGTGGCGCTGAGCATTCCAACCACGCAGATGGGCGCTCGCGCAACGACCACCGCGACTCAGGTTGCGAACCTGAACTCCACCAGCACCACGCCGAGTGTCACCACCTTTGATAAGTCCAATGTAGATAGCTACAACGCAAAAACCACCATGACGGTGTATGACACTCAGGGTAACGATCACCAGTTAGATATGTATTACATCAAAACGGCAGATAACACCTGGACCGTGCATATGGTTGACTCCACCACCGGTAATGAAGTCGGTAACACTGCGGGCGGTGACAGTCTGGGCTACCAGATGCAATTTGATGCTAACGGTAAGCTGACCGGCGTATCAAAAATGATTAATGATACGGCCAACCCTGGCACTGCAATTCCTGATACCGCTACCACCAACGCTTCGCTGGCAAACCTGGTTGTGGGTGGCACCAACGGTGCGGCTGGCATGAATATCAGCCTGAGCATGTTGGGCAGCCTGCAGCAAAACACCGGTGCGACCACCTTTGGTAACCCAACACAGGACGGTTATCAGCCGGGTGATTTGACCAGCTACACAATTAATGATGACGGCACCATTACCGGCACTTACTCGAACCAGAAAACCCAGTTGTTGGGTCAGATCGTGTTGGCGAGCTTCTCTAACCCGGAAGGTTTGAAGTCTGAAGGCGATAACGTCTGGTCAGCAACCAGCTCATCAGGGCAGGCCGCGGTCGGTCTGGCAGGCACCGGTACTTACGGCAACCTGACTTCAGGTGCGCTGGAAGCGTCCAACGTCGATATGAGTAAAGAGCTGGTGAATATGATCGTTGCGCAGCGTAACTATCAGGCCAACAGCCAGACCATCAAAACTCAGGACCAGATTCTTAACACCCTGGTTAACTTACGTTAATTCGCTAACGGGATTGCCTTATGGATCACGCAATATATACCGCCATGGGCGCGGCCAGTCAGACGTTGGAGCAGCAGTCGGTAACGGCCAGCAACCTCGCCAACGCCTCAACGCCGGGCTTTCGTGCTCAGCTCAACGCGTTGCGCGCGGTGCCGGTCAGCGGCTGGTCGCTGCCAACACGTACGCTGGTTGCCGCTTCCACGCCGGGCGCCGATATGTCACCGGGCTCGATGGATAACACCGGCCGCACGCTGGATGTAGGTGTCGCGCAGGACGGCTGGTTGGCAGTGCGTGCCGCTGACGGTACCGAAGCTTATACCCGCAACGGCAACATGCAGATCAGCTCGACCGGTATTTTGACCATTCAGGGCAATCCCGTGATGGGCGATGGCGGTCCGATCGCCATCCCGCAAGGTGCTGAATTGACCATCGCGGCAGACGGTACCATCACCTCGCGTAACGCCGGTGATGCGCCGAACGCCACGGTGCAGATTGGTCGCCTGAAGCTGGTGCGCGCCACCGGTAAAGAGATGCAACGCGGTGATGACGGCATGTTTCGCCCTAACCAGCAAACCCAGGCGACGCGCGGCGCGGCGCTGGCGAACGATGCCACCATGACGGTGATGCCTGGCGTGCTGGAGGGCAGTAACGTGAAGCCGGTGGAAACCATGGTCGATATGATCGCCAACGCCCGACGTTTTGAGATGCAGATGAAAGTGATCTCCAACGTCGATGAAAACGAACAGAAAGCTAACAGCTTGCTCAACATGAGCAGCTAAGGCGTAAGGAAAACACCATGATTCGTTCTTTATGGATCGCCAAAACCGGTCTTGACGCTCAGCAAACCAACATGGACGTCATCTCCAACAACCTCGCGAACGTAAGCACCAACGGCTTTAAACGTTCGCGCGCGGTATTCGAAGATTTGATGTACCAAACCCTGCGTCAGCCGGGCACCCAGTCGTCGGAGCAAACCACGCTGCCGTCTGGTTTGCAGATCGGTACCGGTGTGCGTCCTGTCACCACCGAACGTCTGCATCAGCAGGGTAACCTGTCGCAGACCAGCAACTCGAAAGACGTGGCGATTAACGGCCAGGGTTATTTCGAAGTGCAGATGCCGGACGGCACCTCGGCGTATACCCGTGATGGTTCATTCCAGGTTGACCAGAACGGTCAGCTGGTGACCAACGCCGGTTATCCGGTGCAGCCAGGCATCACCATTCCGGCCAACGCCACCAGCATCACTATCTCGCGCGATGGCGTAGTGAGCGTAACGCAGCAGGGCCAGACCAACCCCGCACAGGTCGGTCAGCTGACGCTGAGCACCTTCATGAACGATGCGGGCCTGAATAGCCAGGGTGAAAACCTCTATCAGGAGACGCAGGCATCCGGTGCGGCAACGCAGAGCACGCCAGGCCAGAACGGCGCGGGTCTGCTGTATCAGGGTTATGTCGAAACCTCGAACGTCAACGTGGCGGAAGAGCTGGTGACCATGATTCAGACGCAGCGCGCCTACGAGATCAACAGTAAAGCGATCAGCACCTCCGATCAGATGCTGGCGAAGTTAACCCAGCTGTAATGCTGGTGTCGTTGGGCCAGCCTGGCTGGCCTGATTAAGCAACATGAATAAGGTTAGAACTCCGTGGCGAAGCAAGTGATTCTCAAGCCTGGTCATTGGTTGGTAGCCACGCTGCTACTCACTCTTAACGGTTGTGCGCTGGTTCCGCGCACGCCATTGGTGCAAGGGGCGACAACGGCAGAGCCGACGCCATCCGCACCACCAGTGGTGAACGGTTCCATTTTTCAGGGCGTCGCACCGCTGAACTACGGCTATCAGCCGCTGTTTGAGGATCGCCGTCCACGCAACATTGGCGACACATTGACGATCACCTTGCAGGAAAACGTCAGCGCCAGCAAAAGTTCTTCCGCTAACGCCAGCCGCGATGGCAGCAACAGTTTTGGTGTGACAGGTGTACCAACCGGCCTCAGTGGTCTGGTGGGGGCCGGTGGCGAAAAAGCCACGCTGGATGCCAATGGCAAAAATGACTTCGCCGGCAAAGGTGGCGCGACGGCGAATAACACCTTTACGGGCACCATCACCGTCACCGTCAATCAGGTGTTGTCGAACGGCAACCTGCGCGTGGTGGGTGAGAAACAGATCGAAATTAACCAGGGCACCGAATTCATCCGCTTCTCGGGCGTGGTTAACCCGCGCACCATCAGTGCCAGCAATGCGGTGCTGTCAACGCAGGTGGCCGATGCACGTATTGAGTACGTCGGAAATGGTTATATCAATGAAGCGCAGACGATGGGCTGGTTCCAGCGTTTCTTCCTGAACGTCTCGCCGATGTAAGAGGTAGTAACAATGAATATGACGACTCTGCTCCGCCTGAGCCTTGGCTTACTGCTTGGTTTCAGCGTTCTGGCGCATGCTGACCGCATCCGCGATCTGACCTCCGTACAGGGCGTGCGCGATAACCAGCTGATCGGTTACGGCTTGGTGGTGGGCCTTGATGGTACCGGTGACCAGACCACGCAAACGCCGTTTACCACGCAAACCGTGAGCAACATGCTCTCCCAGCTCGGTATTACCGTGCCAGCGGGCACCAATATGCAGCTGAAAAACGTGGCGGCCGTTATGGTCACCGCCAAGCTGCCGACCTTTGCGCGTCAGGGACAAACCGTTGATGTGGTGGTCTCCTCGCTGGGTAACGCCAAAAGTCTGCGCGGCGGTACGCTGCTGATGACACCGATGAAAGGTGTCGATAACCAGGTTTATGCGCTGGCGCAGGGTAACATTCTGGTTGGCGGTGCCGGCGCTTCAGCCGGTGGCAGCAGCGTGCAGGTTAACCAGCTGAACGGTGGCCGCATTACCGGCGGCGCCACGGTAGAGCGTGAACTGCAGAGTAACTTTGGTAGCCAGAACACCATCAACTTGCAGCTGAATAATGAAGACTTCAGCATGGCACAGCGCATCGCCGACGCCATCAACAGCCGTGGTATTGGCTCCGCGCAGCCGCTGGATGCGCGTACCGTGCAGATCCGTGTTTCGCCGAATAACAGTTCTCAGGTGCGCCTGCTGGCCGAAATCCAGAACCTCGACGTTTCAGTGCCGCTGGAAGATGCCAAGGTGATCATCAACTCACGTACCGGTTCGGTGGTGATGAACCGCGAAGTGACGCTGAATACCTGTGCGGTGGCGCAGGGCAACCTGTCGGTTACCGTCAATCAGCAGCAGAACGTCAGTCAGCCTGATACGCCGTTGGCGGGCGGTCAGACCGTGACCACCAACAATACCCAGATCGATCTGCGTCAGAGTGGCGGCGCGCTGCAACGGGTTAACGCCAGCGCCAACCTCAACAACGTGGTACGTGCGTTGAATGCGCTGGGTGCGTCACCGATTGAGCTGATGTCGATTTTGCAATCGATGGAAAGCGCAGGCTGCTTGCGCGCCAAACTGGAAATTATCTGATGAACGATACGCAATCGCTGGTGAATGCGGCGTACGACAGCCGCTCGCTGAACGACCTGAAACGCGAAGCCGCCGCCGACCCAAAAGGGAAGGCGATGCAGGTGGCCAAGCAGGTGGAAGGGATGTTCGTGCAGATGATGATGAAAAGCATGCGCGCTGCGCTGCCGCAGGATGGCTTGCTGAGCAACGATCAGACGCGGCTTTTCACCTCGATGTACGATCAGCAGATTGCGCAGGACATCGGCAAACGGGGTCTCGGCATGGCCGATATCATCGTTAAACAGATGCAGCCCGCTCAGGAGCCGGACGAAACCGCCGGTACGGTGCCGATGAAGCTGGATAACAGCTTCATCTATAGCAATCTGCCGTCGAATCAGCTGGAGCAGATGGTGCGTAAAGCGGTGCCGCGTTTGCCAGTCTCGCCGAGCAGTTTGCCCAGCGACAGTAACGACTTTATCGCCCAGCTGGCGCAACCGGCGCAGGTCGCCAGCCAGCAGAGCGGCATTCCGCATCACCTGATTCTGGCGCAGGCCGCGCTGGAATCCGGCTGGGGCCAGCGACAGATCCTGACGCGCGACGGCAAGCCGAGTTACAACGTGTTTGGTATTAAGGCGAGCGGCGACTGGAAGGGCGCAACTACCGATATCATGACCACCGAATACGATGGCGGCGTGGCGAAAAAGGTGCGCGCCAGTTTCCGTGTGTATGGCTCCTATATGGAAGCGCTCAGCGACTACGTCAAACTGCTGTCCAATAATCCTCGTTATGCCGCCGTTGCCAACGCACCGAGCGCCGAGCAGGGCGCGCGTGCCTTGCAGGCCGCCGGTTACGCGACCGATCCAAAGTATGCGCAGAAACTGGTGGGAATGATCCAGCAATTCAAAAACATGGGCGAAAAAGTGGTGAAGGCTTACAGCAACGACATCACCGATTTGTTCTGATTTTTGCTCTCAAGTTTCACTTAAGCACGCCGATAACAATCACATGCCTCGGGCGTTCACCGCCCGCGCAATCGCACTGATGACTGCCAGCCCGGTTAACGGGAAATTAAGGAACCGAGATGTCCAGCATAATTAACTCAGCGATGAGTGGGCTGAGCGCCGCACAGGCTGCATTAAGCACCACCAGTAATAACATCAGCAATTACACGGTAGCGGGCTATTCGCGTCAGACGGCGATTCTGTCGCAGTCGAACAGCACCCTACAGGGCAACAGCTATTACGGCAACGGTGTGACGCTCTCCGGCGTGCAACGTGAGTATGACGAGTTCATCACCGCTCAGCTACGCGGCTCCAGCGCTAACTACAGCGCCGTGAATACGCAGTACAACCAAATCTCGAACATTGATGACCTGCTGTCGACGTCGACCACCAGCTTGTCGACCTCAATCCAAAGCTTCTTCACCAACGTGCAGAACGTGGTGAGTAACGCCAATGACCCGTCGGCGCGTCAGTCAATGCTGAGCTATGCACAAGGTCTGGTGAATCAGTTCCAGACCACGGCGCAATATCTCAATAATATGCAGAACAGCGTTAACACCGATATCGCCTCGAACGTCGACCAAATCAATACCTTCACCAGCCAGATTGCCGACCTGAACAGCCAGATCGCCAAGCTGACCACCGGCGGTGGCGCGGCGCCGAACAATTTGCTGGATCAGCGCGATCAGTTGGTGAATAGCCTGAACAATGTGGTGGGCGTTAACGTATCCCAGCAAGATGGTAGCTATATCGTCTCAATGGGCAGCGTGACCTTGGTGAACGGTAAAAACTCGACCAGTTTGGTGGCGATGCCGTCCAGCAGCGATTCAACACGTACCACTGTCGGCTATGTTGATAAGCAGGCGGGTAACGTTGAGATCCCTGAGAAGACGTTAACCACCGGTTCCCTTGGTGGTTTGCTGGCGTTCCGCACGCAGGATCTGGATACCGCGCAAAATCAGCTCGGCCAGTTAGCTGCGGCGTTCACTACAAGTTTCAATACCGTGCACAGCGAAGGCTATGACAGCAACGGCGATCAGGGCGGTAACTTCTTTAATATCGGTTCGCCAACCGTGGTGGGTAACAGCAAAAACACCTCAGCGGCTACCGTTACGGCTGCATGGTCAGACACCAGCGCGATGAAAGCGTCTAACTACACCGTAAGTTATGACGGCAGTAATTGGTCGGTGACCCGCATGTCTGACAACGTGAAGTTTAGCGTTACGCCAGATGCGACTGACGGCACCCTTAACTTTGATGGTCTGAAACTGACGGTGAGCACCTCACCCGCGCCAAACGCTAAAGACAGTTTCCTTGTCAAACCGGTACAGAACGTCATTGCCGGTATGTCGGTGGCGATCACCGATGAGTCTGAAATTGCTGCGGCATCCAGTGCAACCAGCGGTGAAAGTGACAACCGTAATGCGCAGAAATTATTGGATCTGCAGGACAGTAAATTGGTGAATGGTAATGCGACCATTGCCCAAGCTTATGCCAGTATTGTTAGCACCGTTGGTAACAAAACCAGCACATTGAAAACTGCCAGCACTACGCAAGAAAACGTGGTGACTCAGTTAAGCGATCGTCAGCAGTCAGTGTCAGGGGTCAACCTTGATGAAGAATACGCTAACCTGACTAAGTATCAGCAGTTCTATATGGCGAACGCGCAAGTGCTGCAAACGGCGGGTACCATTTTTAATGCGCTGATGGGCATCCGCAGCTAAGCATAGAGGATAAAACCATGCGTCTTAGTACCAATATGATTTTCAACCAGCAGGTACGCGGAATTACGGATTCGCAAGCCTCGTGGTTAAAAGTAGGCGACCAACTGGCAACAGGGAAACGCGTGAGCAATCCCTCGGATGATCCTATTGCAGCGTCACGCGCGGTAGTGCTATCTCAGTCCCAGGCTAAAAGCACTCAATATGCTACGGCGCGCAGTTTTGCCGATCAAAGTTTGTCGATGGAAGAGAATTCACTCTCAAGCGTGACCAGCAGTATCCAGGATGCGCAGACCATGATCGTGTATGGTTCTACCGGTACGCTGAGTGACGATGACCGCGCATCGATTGCCACTAAACTTGAAGGTATTCGCTCACAATTACTCAATCAGGCCAACAGCCGTGATGGTAACGGTCGTTACATTTTTGCTGGCTATCAAACGGATGTCGCGCCTTTCAGCGATGCGGGTGCGCCGGCAGGTGTCTCTTACGTCGGCGGCGCTGAAGCCATTACGCAGAAGGTCGATGATGGTCGTACGATGGCGGTGAGTAGCACGGGCTCATCAGTGTTTATGTCAATAACCAGCAACTCTAAAGTTGAGCCCGATGGCACGCCTAGTGAAACCAATCTGTTTAAGATGCTGGATAGCGCCATTGCGGCATTAAAAACGCCGCAGGATGATGCTGATGCTGCAACCAAGCAGGTTTTTCAGGATGCGATGGATAAATCCAACCGTGGCTTGAGTAACTCATTAAACAACGTGCTGGCAGTGCGTTCAGCGGTGGGTTCACAGTTGGCGGAACTGGATACGCTGGATGCACAAGGTGATGATCGTGACACCATTATGGCGACGCAAATGACGGATTTGGTGCAGGTTGATTATACGCAGGCCATATCGAGCTATACCATGCAACAAACAGCCTTGCAGGCGTCGTACAAGACGTTTACCGATATGTCGAAACTTTCTTTATTTCAGCTTAATTCGTAATTGACCTGAACCTTTGAGCGTACTTTAACCGGGTGCGCTTAGTTTCTCCCACCGCCTTTCGGGGCCGTGGGATTTTTTTTGCCTGTTATTCCTGGCGCCATTTATGGCGGTCGCAGGCAATAAAAAACCCCGGACTGGCCGGGGTTTGATGTCGACTGACTTGCTAGAGGTTACGCGCTTTCCGGACGGGTTGCCGGTGCGGTTGCCTGGTGCGTCGCGCTGTGACCACCAGCAGAGCCGCGACCTTCGAAACCAAACGCTGGACGGACCCAGTCGCTATTGCGAACCGGTTCAGGTTCCCACGCCGGTGCCGGTGCTTTGGTCATCGGTGCAGTTGCGTGATGTTTAAAGCGCGTCTCAACCGTGGTCACTGCGGTATCACGTGCCGCAACCGGCGCATGAGGTTCCGTGACCGGTGTGACTTCGGCTTCAGCCGCAACTGGCGCAGCCAGCACGTCTTCAACCTGAGCTTCCACTGCTGGCGAAACATCAGCTGGCGCCTGTTCAACAACCGCAGCCACTTCGCTAACTGCTTCTTCAGGTTTCGCTTCTTCAACAACAACGGCCGGTTCCGCTTCAGCTGCGGTTTCCTGAGCAACCTGTTCATCAGCAGCGGGAATTACGGCTGGCTCTTCGTTAACAGGCGCGGCAATTGGCGAGACGTCATCAGTATTCACCACTGGCACATCGGTATGTGCTTGTGGTTCAGCCTGATGCACCACTTCTTCAGTAGCAACCTGCTCAACGGCCGGTTCAACAGCAGCCGGCTGAGTTTCTGCATCAGCGGCTTGCTGGTAGCCGTAATCCGTCACTTCATGCATCGCATCTTGCGTGCTGTACTCTTCCTGCGCTTGCGCAACCGGGTAAGAGATCCACACTTTGCCTGACGCCATTTCTGGAGAGGCAGCAGCCGATTCCAGCGGCATTGCTGACTGCGTTGGGTAACGCTCGTCACGATAACGACGACGACGCTGGCCACTCACGCGCAGGTGACGCGGTGAACGACGTGAACGGCGCGGCATATTGGCGCTATCACGGTTATCGCTATCATCTTGCTCGTCATTGCTGGCTTCAGGATGTTCGTTGTACTGAGCGCGCGGCGCAGTTTCAATGGCGGCTTCGTGCACCACTGGCGTTTCGGCAGCAATTTCAGTGGTGTCGCCCACACGCACGCGCTGTGACAGCTGACGCTGCTTACGACGCGGCATTACCTGAACGCGTTCTTCTTCCTGCTCGACGTTTTCGTTAACGACAGGAGCCTGAACAACCGGCTCAGCGGCTTTCTGATCCTGCTGCTGATTGCGCTTCTCTTCCTGACGACGACGCTGGCGATCGGCACGTTGTTCGCGGCGCTGTTGCTGCTGCTCATCACGTTGCTCAAGCGCTTCATCGCTCAGGACCGGACGCGCTTCACGCGGCTCGTTCTGACGCTTGTTGCGACGATTGTCCTGATTGTCACGCGGTTCACGGGCTTCACGTGGCTCACGTGCTTCACGCGGCTCGCGCGGTTCACGACCTTCGCGCACCTGACCATTCTCGCCATTACGCGGAGTACGTTCGCGACGGTTGTTGCGGCGATTGTTATTGTTGCGACGTTCGCCACGTTGCTGGGTATTTTCAGATTCAGCAGCAACAACGGCTGGGGATTCTTGTTTAGTTTCAGCAGGAGCCGCAGCTGGTGCATCACCGGCAAACAGTTTCTTCAATCCGCTCAGCAGGCGTGCCACGAAGCCGGTGTTAGTCACCGCTGGTGCTGCAACAGCAGGCTTGGTTTTCACTTCTGCTGCAGGCTGAGACTCTTTCACCACTTCAACCGGCGCAGGCGGCGCATCAGGCATCGCGAAGGCGGCCAATGCTGGCTGCTCCGGACGACGACGCTCAGCATGCTCTTCTTCAGAAGGCAGCGCCATTTCCGCTTCGTGCAGTTTCGGCAAGTGATAGCTCAGCGTTTGTGTCTCTTCGCCGGTGCGAACACGGAGTACCGAATAGTGTGGCGTTTCCATCTGATCGTTTGGCACGATGATGGCACGCACACCGCCCTGGCGTTTTTCGATGGCGCTTACGGCATCACGCTTTTCGTTCAGCAGGTAAGAGGCGACCTGAACCGGAACAATCGCATGCACTTCTTTGGTGTTGTCTTTCAGCGCTTCTTCTTCAATCAGACGCAGAATAGACAGCGACAGTGATTCGTTATCACGGATGGTGCCGGTACCGCTGCAGCGAGGGCAGACGTGATGGCTGGATTCACCCAGTGACGGGCTCAGACGCTGACGCGACATCTCCAGCAAACCGAAGCGTGAAATGTGGCTGATCTGAATACGCGCACGATCCTGACGCACCGCTTCACGCAGACGGTTTTCCACCGCGCGCTGGTGGCGCACTGGCGTCATGTCGATGAAGTCGATAACGATCAGGCCGCCGAGATCGCGCAGACGCAATTGGCGAGCAATCTCATCGGCCGCTTCCAGGTTGGTGTTATAGGCAGTTTCTTCGATATCACCACCGCGAGTAGCGCGTGCGGAGTTGATATCAATCGCCGTCAGGGCCTCGGTGCTATCGATAACAATCGATCCGCCTGATGGCAGACGCACTTCACGCTGGAAGGCTGATTCAATCTGCGATTCGATTTGGTAGTGGCTGAACAGCGGGATTTCACCGGTGTACAGTTTGATTTTGCTGCTGAAGTCTGGACGACCCAGTGCAGCAATGTGCTGACGAGCCAGTTCCAGGACTTTTGGATTATCGATAAGGATTTCACCGATATCCTGACGCAGATAGTCGCGGAAGGCGCGCACGATAACGTTGCTTTCCTGATGGATCAGGAAAGGCGCCGGGCGGCTGTCTGCGGCTTTCTTAATGGCTTCCCAGTGCTTCATACGGAAGCTGAGATCCCACTGCAGTGATTCGGCAGATTTGCCTACGCCCGCAGTGCGAACGATTAATCCCATGCCGTCTGGAAGTTCCAGTGCGGAAAGTGCTTCTTTTAATTCGGTACGATCGTCGCCCTCAATGCGGCGTGAAATACCACCAGCACGTGGGTTGTTCGGCATCAATACCAGATAGCTACCGGCCAGAGAAATAAAGGTAGTCAGTGCTGCACCTTTATTACCGCGTTCCTCTTTATCAATTTGAACGATAACTTCCTGACCTTCACGCAGCACATCTTTGATATTCGGACGACCATGTGCGTTGTAATTGGCGGGGAAGTATTCGCGGGAAATTTCTTTCAGAGGGAGGAAACCGTGACGTTCTGCACCGTAATCAACAAATGCAGCTTCAAGGCTGGGTTCAACGCGGGTGATTTTACCTTTGTATATGTTGGCTTTTTTCTGTTCGTGTCCAGGACTTTCAATATCCAGATCGTACAGACGTTGTCCATCAACCAGGGCAACGCGCAACTCCTCCTGCTGAGTTGCGTTAATTAACATTCTTTTCATCGTGACTTACTCGTTATTCTCACATGAGTGATCTAGCTGCGGGCATCGTTACCCTGGACGAGAATCAACCGATGGCCCCGTGTCTTAATGCACTGACGTCAACCTCACGGTTGTCGGCGGCTAAAGGGGCGCAAATCTTGTCGGTGGCCTGTTTTTCATAAGGAAATCCAGCGCCTGAAGGTGGAAATGTTACAGAGTATTCAAAAATCCACACATCCTGGTCTGTCGTCCAGGCCGCAACCCGCAGCCCGCTAAGTGCCTGATTTAACATTACGTCTTACGCCATTGCTGCGTGTCCGTTCAATCCGGCAAAATGACTTATTTCGCTCTTTATCCTGCCTGAATCTCTCCAGGGCAGAAACCCCTGCATTATTCCATTGCTAACCAACATTAAGCAAGGCGACTTTTGCCAAGCTGAGAAGTTTATTCGTCCATAACCTGTTCATTTGCAGGGCTAATCATCGCATCGCTGAAAATGTCGCCATTTTCACCGTTTCATCACGCGACAAAGAGAGAGTTAAGCACAGAAAAAGGGGTGGCGCTATCCAGGGACACTAATTAGAATCGCCGCCATGAAAACAGAGAATCCCGGCGTACAGTATGTCGCCATCACGGCTGAAAATGCCGGACAACGAATTGATAACTTTTTGCGCACCCAGCTCAAGGGGGTGCCGAAAAGCATGATTTATCGCATTTTGCGTAAAGGTGAAGTGCGGGTGAATAAAAAGCGCGTTAAACCGGAATATAAGCTGGAGGATGGCGACGAGCTGCGTATTCCGCCGGTGCGGGTTGCCGAGCGCGAAGAGAATACGGTTTCACCGAAGCTGGATAAAGTCGCGGCGCTCACCAATGCCATTCTCTATGAAGATGATTACCTGATGGTGCTGAATAAGCCGTCGGGCACGGCGGTGCACGGCGGCAGCGGATTAAGTTTCGGCGTGATTGAAGGGCTGCGTGCGTTGCGTCCGGAAGCGCGATTCCTTGAGTTAGTCCATCGCCTCGATCGTGATACTTCCGGCATCCTGCTGGTGGCGAAGAAGCGTTCTGCGTTGCGCTCTCTGCATGAGCAGCTGCGCGAAAAAGGCATGCAGAAGGATTATCTGGCGCTAGTGCGCGGTGACTGGCCGTCGCATCTGAAAGTCGTGCAGGCACCGCTGCTGAAAAACATTTTGCAGAGCGGCGAGCGTGTGGTGCGCGTGAGTGCGGAAGGCAAGCCTTCTGAGACACGCTTTAAAGTCGAAGAGCGCTTCGGTTTCGCGACCTTGGTGAAAGCCAGTCCGGTGACCGGCCGTACGCACCAGATTCGTGTGCATACGCTGCACGGCGGCCATCCAATCGCCTTTGACGATCGTTACGGTGACCGCGACTTTGATGCGCAATTGGGTTCGACGGGCTTATCGCGTCTGTTCCTGCATGCTGCAGCGTTGACCTTTACCCATCCCAACACCGGAGAAGTGCTGCGGATGGAAGCGCCACTGGATGGCGCACTCAAGAATTGCCTCGCCAAACTGCGTCAGAAAAAAGACTGATTATCCGGGCATCAACATAACGCGTTGATGCCCACCTTTCTTAGCATTTCATCCAGCGCAATCAGCGGTAAACCAATCAAGGTATTGGGATCGCGACCTTCCAGCCTGTCAAATAAACAAATCCCCAAACCTTCGCTTTTGAAACTGCCAGCGCACTGCAGCGGCTTTTCTTTATCAACGTAGCCCCGAATCTCTTCAGCACTCAATTCGCGGAAATGCACGATAAAGGGTTCGCAAATGACCGATTGTTTGCCGCTCTGCGGTTGCAATAGCGCCAGACCGGTATAAAAGGTGATGGTGTTGCCGCTGGCGGCTGCGAGTTGCTGGCAGGCTTTCTCCACCGTATGCGGTTTACCGGTTATCTCGCCATTCAGCACGCAAACCTGATCGGACCCGATTATCCAGCTGTCTGGGTAACGTGCTGCCAGCGCCTCCGTTTTGGCTAAGGCCAGACGCTGCACCAGCTCGGGAGCCGATTCATGCGGCAGCGGGGATTCGTTGCAATCCGGGGCGGCGGTAATAAAAGGCAGGCCCAGTTTGCTCATCAGCGCCTGACGAAAAGGGGAGGTTGAGGCTAAAACCAAAGGTGTCGTCATTTTTTTTCAGAATAGATAGCGTAAACATGACAGTCATTTTAAACTATGCGCCGCACTGGATGCGACTAACGGGTGAAAGATGCCGTAAACCGGCCTTTTTCTTTGACTCTATGACGTTACAAAGTTAATATGCGCGCCCTATGCAAAAGGTAAAATTACCCCTGACGCTCGATCCGGTCCGCGCCGCGCAAAAACGCCTTGATTATCATGGTGTTTATGCACCTGAATTGGTGGCGCGCTTGGCCGAAACGGTCGTGAGTGTGGACAGTGAAGTTGAATGCGATATGTCGTTTGCGGTTGATAACCAGCGCCTCGCCGTTCTGCAAGGAACAGCCGAAGTGCAGGTGACTCTGTCATGTCAACGCTGCAACCAGTCGTTTCCACGTCATGTTCACGTAAGCTATTGCTTCAGTCCTGTCTCTTCTGATGAGCAGGCCGAGGCACTACCGGAAGCCTACGAGCCAGTTGATGTCAATGATTTTGGTGAGATCGACTTGCTGGCAGTGATCGAAGATGAGCTCATCCTCGCGCTGCCCGTGGTTCCGGTGCATGATTCTGAACACTGTGAAGTGTCCGACGCGGACATGGTGTTTGGTCAACTGCCTCCAGAGGCAGAAAAACCAAATCCCTTTGCCGTATTAGCCAGTTTAAAGCGTAAGTAATAGGAGTAAGGTCCATGGCCGTACAACAGAATAAACCAACCCGTTCTAAGCGTGGTATGCGTCGTTCACACGATGCTCTGACCACTGCTGCTCTGTCAGTAGATAAAGTTTCTGGCGAAACTCATCTGCGTCACCATATCACTGCGGATGGTTACTACCGCGGTCGCAAGGTTATCACCAAGTAATCCTCGCGATTACACAAGGCGATACCTTGACACGTTTGACCCTGGCAGTTGATGCCATGGGCGGGGACTTCGGTCCTTGCGTGACAGTGCCTGCAGCCTTGCAGGCACTGGCCTCTCATTCGGAGCTGGTTCTTCTTCTGGTCGGCGATCCCGACATCATCTCGTCATTTCTTGCCAAAGCGGATTCCTCGTTACAGAGGCGTGTGCAGGTTATTCCTGCCGAATCGGTTATTGCAAGTGATGCCAAACCTTCTCAGGCGATTCGTAACAGCCGCGGCAGTTCAATGCGTGTGGCGTTAGAGTTGGTGAAAGAGGGTAAAGCACAAGGCTGTGTCAGTGCGGGAAATACCGGTGCGCTGATGGGGCTGGCGAAAATGTTATTAAAACCGCTGGATGGCATTGAGCGTCCGGCGTTAATGACGGTGTTGCCACATCAGCAGCATGGCAAAACGGTGGTGCTGGATCTCGGCGCTAACGTTGAATCTGACAGCGCTATGCTGGTGCAGTTTGCGATCATGGGCGCTGTAATGGCCGAAGAAGTGCTGGAGATCGCCCAGCCGCGTGTGGCGCTGCTGAATATTGGTCAGGAAGAGACCAAAGGGTTAGAAACAATCCGCGCCGCATCTGCGGTGCTGCGAGCGTCACCGCAAATCAACTATATTGGATACCTTGAGGGGAACGATCTCCTCACCGGCAAGACGGATGTGCTGGTTTGTGATGGCTTCGTTGGTAACGTCACGTTGAAGACCATGGAAGGCGTGGTAAGAATGTTCCTCTCTCTGATCAAATCGTCAGAGGAAGGAAAAAAACGGGCCTGGTGGCTAACATTGCTGGGGCGCTGGATTCAAAAGCGTCTGGCAAAGCGTTTCGGCCATCTCAACCCCGACCAGTACAATGGCGCTTGTCTGTTAGGATTGCGCGGGACAGTGATCAAAAGCCACGGTGCGGCGAATCAACGTGCATTTGCCGTGGCGATAGAGCAGGCAGAGCAGACGGTGCGAAAGCAAGTCCCAGAGAGGATTGCGGCGCGCCTTGACACTGTATTAGCCAGGAGTGACAAAGCGTAGATGTTTACCAAAATTATCGGTACGGGCAGCTATTTGCCTGAGCAGATTCGCTCCAATGCGGATCTGGAAAAAATGGTCGAGACGACGGACGAGTGGATTGTCACCCGTACCGGCATCCGTGAGCGTCGTATTGCCGCTCCGGATGAAACCGTTGCTACTATGGGCTTCACCGCAGCACAGCGCGCGCTGGAAATGGCGGGTGTGAATGCGAGCGACGTTGGCCTGATCATTGTGGCAACCACCTCTTCCAGCCATGCCTTCCCTAGTTCAGCGTGCATGATCCAGCAGATGCTGGAGATCAACGATTGCGCTGCCTTCGATTTGGCCGCTGCCTGTGCGGGCTTCACCTATGCACTGAGCGTTGCCGATCAATACATCAAAAATGGTGTGGTAAAACATGCGCTGGTGATCGGTGCAGACGTGCTGGCACGTACGCTCGATCCTAACGATCGTGGCACTATCATTCTGTTTGGTGATGGCGCGGGCGCGGTGGTACTAAGCCAGAGTGAAGAGCCTGGCATCCTTTCTACCCATCTGCACGCCGACGGCCGTTACAGCAAACTGCTGACGCTGCCGTATCAGGATCGTGCCCATCAGGATGAGCCTGCTTATCTGACGATGGCGGGCAACGAAGTCTTCAAAGTGGCCGTGACTGAACTGGCGCACATTGTTGATGAAACTCTGCAAGCCAACAATCTTGATCGTGAAATGCTCGACTGGCTGGTGCCGCATCAGGCGAACCTGCGCATTATTAGCGCAACCGCCAAAAAGCTCGGCATGGGCATGGATAAAGTTGTCGTCACGCTGGATCGTCACGGTAATACCTCGGCCGCGTCAGTGCCAAGTGCACTGGACGAAGCGGTGCGCGATGGTCGTATCAAGCCGGGACAACTGATTCTGCTGGAAGCCTTTGGTGGTGGTTTCACCTGGGGTTCTGCGCTGGTTCGCTTTTGATTGACAGGAACGAAAGATGACGCAATTTGCTTATGTTTTCCCAGGACAGGGATCGCAGACCGTCGGCATGTTAGCCGAGCTGGCTGCTGAAAACCCGCAGGTTGAAGCCACTTTCCGTGAAGCTTCTGATGCGCTGGGTTATGACTTATGGCAGCTGGTCCAGCAAGGACCGGCTGAAGAATTGAATAAAACCTGGCAGACGCAGCCTGCGTTGCTGGCGGCTTCTGTTGCTATCTATCGCGTATTGCAGAGCAAAAATGCGGTGCAGCCAACCATGATGGCCGGCCACAGCCTCGGTGAATACTCGGCGTTGGTTTGTGCCGGTGTGCTGAATTTCGCAGACGCCATTAAACTGGTTGAACTGCGTGGCAAACTGATGCAGGAAGCGGTACCAGAAGGTACTGGCGCCATGCAGGCGATTATCGGTCTGGATGATGCATCCATCCGCAAAGCTTGCGAAGAAAGTGCACAAGGTCAGGTGGTTTCACCGGTTAACTTTAACTCGCCGGGCCAGGTGGTTATCGCTGGCAACAAAGAAGCGGTTGAGCGTGCGGGTGCAGCTTGTAAAGCTGCCGGTGCCAAACGTGCACTGCCGCTGCCAGTCAGCGTGCCATCACACTGTGCGTTGATGAAGCCTGCTGCCGATAAATTGGCGGTGGCGCTCGAAGCGATCACCTTCAATGCGCCTGCGGTGCCGGTGGTAAATAACGTCGACGTGAAGTGTGAAACTGAAGCTGCTGCGATTCGAAGCGCATTGGTTCGTCAGCTGTATAGCCCGGTGCGCTGGACCGAATCGGTCGAGTTTATTGCTGCGCAGGGCGTTGAACAGCTGCTGGAAGTCGGTCCAGGTAAAGTCCTGACCGGTCTGACCAAACGTATTGTGGATAGCCTGAGTGCTGCTGCGGTGAACGATTCTGCTTCACTGAGTGCTGCACTTTCACAGGAATAAGAGGAAAAACATGAGCTTTGAAGGTAAAGTAGCGCTGGTTACCGGTGCAAGCCGTGGAATTGGTCGCGCCATTGCGGAAACGCTGGCTGCGCGCGGTGCCAAAGTGGTGGGAACCGCCACCAGTGCAAGCGGTGCGGAAGCAATCAGTGCGTACCTCGGCGACAAGGGCAAAGGCCTGCTGCTGAACGTCACTGATGCCGCCTCAATTGAGAGCGTCCTCGAACAAGTTCGCGCCGAATTTGGCGAAGTGGACATTTTAGTCAATAATGCAGGCATTACGCGTGACAATCTGTTGATGCGCATGAAAGACGATGAGTGGGCGGATATCCTTGATACCAACCTGACATCTGTCTTCCGTCTTTCTAAGGCGGTTATGCGTGCCATGATGAAAAAACGCGTGGGCCGTATCATTACCATCGGTTCTGTAGTTGGGACCATGGGTAACGCGGGTCAGGCAAACTATGCGGCAGCAAAAGCAGGTTTGATTGGCTTTAGCAAATCACTGGCGCGAGAAATTGCGTCACGTGGCATTACTGTAAACGTCGTGGCTCCGGGCTTTATTGAGACGGACATGACGCGTGCACTGAACGAAGATCAACGTTCGGGTATTTTGGCAGAAGTGCCAGCAGGTCGTTTAGGTGACCCGCAGGAGATTGCCAATGCTGTTGCATTCTTAGCCTCTGACGAAGCAGCCTACATCACGGGTGAGACGCTTCATGTCAATGGCGGCATGTACATGGTCTGATAATCACGAAAACATTTGCTTTATCTGCGGTAAACACCGCAGAATAACGCAAAATCGTGGTTCGACCAGCCGGGATTTTGTTGCATCTTTTTCAACATTTTATACACTACGAAAACCATCGCGAAAGCGAGTTTTGATAGGAAATTAAATAGTATGAGCGATATCGAACAACGCGTTAAGAAAATCGTAGCTGAGCAGCTGGGTGTTAAAGAAGACGAAGTGATTAACACTGCTTCTTTCGTTGAAGACCTTGGTGCAGATTCTCTTGACACCGTTGAGCTGGTAATGGCTCTGGAAGAAGAGTTTGATACTGAAATTCCAGACGAAGAAGCTGAGAAAATCACTACCGTTCAGGCAGCGATCGATTACATCAATAGCCACAACGGCTAATGAATATCTTCAGGCGGTCACCTCGACCGCCTGAGTTTTATGTTTGCCCCACATAGCGTTATTTTTTCCCTCCCTGGAGGACGTGCGTGTCTAAGCGTCGTGTAGTTGTGACTGGTCTTGGCATGTTGTCTCCTGTCGGCAATACCGTAGAGTCTACCTGGAGTGCTCTCCTTGCCGGTCAGAGCGGCATTAGCCTGATCGACCATTTTGATACTAGTGCCTATGCAACGCGTTTTGCGGGCTTAGTAAGAGATTTTAATTGCGATGATTTCATCTCGCGCAAAGATCAGCGCAAGATGGATGACTTCATCCAATACGGCATCGTTGCAGGCATTCAGGCTATGGCAGACTCCGGTCTGGTCGTAACCGATGAGAATGCTGGTCGCATTGGTGCGGCAATCGGTTCTGGTATTGGCGGACTGGGTTTAATCGAAGATAACCACAGCTCGCTGGTCAACGGTGGACCGCGCAAAATCAGCCCATTCTTTGTGCCTTCTACCATCGTCAACATGGTTGCAGGTCACCTCACCATCATGTACGGCCTGAAAGGTCCAAGCATCTCGATCGCAACTGCCTGTACGTCTGGTGTGCACAACATTGGTCATGCGGCGCGTATCATTGCGTATAACGATGCTGATGTGATGCTGGCCGGTGGTGCGGAGAAAGCCAGTACGCCATTAGGCGTTGGTGGTTTTGGTGCTGCTCGTGCGCTCTCCACGCGTAATGACAATCCTCAGGCGGCAAGCCGTCCGTGGGATAAAGATCGTGACGGTTTCGTGTTGGGTGACGGTGCTGGCATTATCGTATTGGAAGAATACGAACACGCGAAGAAACGTGGTGCGAAGATTTATGCTGAGATCATTGGTTTTGGCATGAGCAGCGATGCTTACCACATGACGTCACCTCCGGAAGACGGTTCAGGTGCAGCAGCAGCGATGGTTAACGCGCTGCGTGACGCGCAGCTGAACGCTGAGCAGATTGGTTATGTCAACGCGCACGGCACTTCGACGCCCGCCGGTGACAAAGCGGAAGCGCAGGCGGTGAAATCGGTGTTTGGTGCGGCGGCTCACAGTGTGATGGTCAGCTCAACTAAGTCGATGACTGGCCACCTGTTGGGCGCTGCGGGCGCGGTAGAAGCGATTTATTCGATTCTGGCGCTGCGCGACCAGGCGATTCCACCAACCATCAACCTCGACAATCCTGACGAAGGTTGCGATCTGGACTTCGTGCCGCATACGGCGCGCCAGGTCAGCGGACTGGAGTACACCTTGTGTAACTCCTTTGGATTTGGCGGCACTAACGGCTCGCTGATCTTCCGCAAGGTTTAATCGCTCCTCAGCCATACAGAGGCCCGCATTGCGGGCCTTTTTTATATTTTCTACCGGGCTAATCAAGGCGGCCAACATGTGGATAAACGGCATACCGCAAACCGCGCTTTCAACACGCGATCGCGCAGTGCAATTTGGTGATGGCTGCTTTACCACTGCTGCAGTGATCAACGGCCATATTGTTATGCTGGATGCGCATCTGCAGCGGCTGAAAGAGGGTTGCGCACGGTTATTGATGGATGCGCCTGATTTAGCTCAAC
Source organism: Pantoea trifolii (assembly GCF_024506435.1). Taxonomy (NCBI): domain Bacteria; kingdom Pseudomonadati; phylum Pseudomonadota; class Gammaproteobacteria; order Enterobacterales; family Erwiniaceae; genus Pantoea; species Pantoea trifolii. The sequence continues at coordinate 1,659,592 of NZ_JANIET010000001.1, forward strand.
TCGCCGCAGAAATGCATCACGCCGCTGCGCAACAAACGCAGGCAGTGCTCAAGGTGATTTTGACACCGGGCGCAGGTGGACGTGGTTATAGCCGCGCAGGCTGCCAAACACCGACGCGCATTATTTCGCTCTCGCCGTGGCCACAGCATTACGCTACGTTGCAACAGCAGGGCGCTGTGCTGCACACCAGCCCAATACGCCTGGGACGCAATCCATTGCTGGCCGGCGTAAAGCACCTGAATCGCCTTGAGCAGGTGCTGATTCGCCAGCATCTTGACCAGACGGGCGGCGACGAGGCGCTGGTGCTTGACACTAACGGGACGGTGGTGGAATGCTGTGCGGCCAATTTATTCTGGCGCAAAGGCAATATCGTCTTTACGCCGCGGCTTGAGCAGGCTGGCGTGGATGGCATTATGCGTCGTTATCTGATGGCGCAGATGGCCGCGAATGGCCAGACTTGTCAGCTGATTGATGGCAGCAGGGACGATGTGTTGAACGCCGATGAAGTGGTGATGTGCAACGCCCTGATGCCCGTTTTACCCGTGCGACAAATTGACGACGTTTCGTTTACCGCACGCTCGCTGTATCAGCAACTGCGCGCCAGTTGCCCGACGATGGAAGCATCATGACTCGAATGAAAAAAATTCTCGCAGGCGTTGTGGTAGTCGCAGGACTCGCCGCCGCCTTTAGTTATTGGCAGATTGAACGTTTAGCCGATACGCCCTTAACACTGCAGCAGGAAACCATTTACACCTTGCCCGCTGGCAGCGGTCGCGTGGTACTGGAAGCGCAACTGGAAAGTCAGCACATCATTCCGCAAAGCATCTGGTTTGGCCCGTTACTGAAGCTTGAACCGGAACTGGCGCGTTTCAAAGCCGGTACCTATCGCCTGGAAACCGGCATGACGGTACGACAGTTGCTGCAATTGCTGGCCAGCGGTAAAGAAGCGCAGTTCCCGGTGCGTTTTATTGAAGGTTCGCGTCTTACCGAGTGGTTAGCCGAGCTACGCAAAGCGCCATACCTGAAACACACGCTGACCGACGATCAACTTACCACCGTTGCCGCTGCGCTCAAACTTGACGTGAGCCAACTGGAAGGCAGTTTCTACCCTGATACGTATCTCTACACCGCCAATACCAGCGATGTGGCGCTACTGGAACGTGCCCATGCGCGCATGAACAAGCTGGTTGATGAGATTTGGCAGGGACGCGTGGAAAATCTGCCTTACAAGAAAGAGCAGGACATGGTCACCATGGCGTCGATCATTGAGAAAGAGACTGGCGTGAGCGAAGAGCGCGCGCGCGTGGCGTCGGTATTTATCAATCGCCTGCGTACCGGGATGAAACTGCAAACCGATCCCACGGTGATTTACGGTATGGGCGACAGCTATACCGGCACGCTAACCCGTAAAAATCTGGAAACGCCAACCGACTATAACACCTACACCATTAGCGGTTTGCCGCCGGGACCGATCGCGATGCCGGGCCGTGCTTCACTGGAAGCGGCTGCACATCCGGAAAAAACCAATTACCTCTATTTTGTCGCGGATGGCAAAGGTGGACACACCTTTACCACCAATCTGGCCAGCCACAACAAAGCGGTACAGGTTTACCGGCTGGCAATGAAGGAAAAAAATGAAAAGTAAGTTTATCGTCATTGAAGGCCTGGAAGGTGCAGGCAAAACCACTGCGCGTGATGCGCTGGTTGCTGTGCTGCATGAGCACGGCATTCATGATGTCGTCTTCACGCGCGAGCCGGGCGGTACGCCGCTGGCAGAACAATTGCGCGTGTTGGTCAAGCAGGGCATTGATGGCGAGCAGGTGACCGATAAAGCTGAGCTGCTAATGCTGTACGCGGCACGCGTGCAGCTGGTTGAGAACGTGATCAAACCGGCGCTGGCACGCGGTGCCTGGGTAATCGGCGATCGTCACGATCTATCTTCGCAAGCCTATCAGGGCGGTGGACGCGGTCTGGATGCGCAGCTGATGACCACGCTGCGCGATGCAGTGCTGGGCGATTTCCGTCCCGATCTCACACTCTATCTCGACGTTACGCCAGAAATTGGCCTGCAACGCGCCCGCGCACGCGGTGAGCTAGATCGCATCGAGCAGGAATCATTGCGATTTTTCGAGCGCACGCGTGAACGCTATCTGGCTTTGGCCGCTCAGGATCCCTCAATCCTGACCATTGATGCGACGCAAAATATTGCAGGCGTGACATTGTCACTTCAAGGCGCCTTGCGTAACTGGTTGGCAGGCCAATCCGCATGAACTGGTATCCGTGGCTGAACCAGCCTTATCGACAAATCATCGCCCGCCATCAAAGTGGCCAGGCGCATCACGCCTTGCTGGTGCAGGCCATTGAGGGCATGGGTGACGATGCGTTGATCTGGGGCGTAAGTCGTTGGTTGATGTGCTTGCAGCCGGAAGGATTAAAAAGCTGCGGCCACTGCCATGGCTGCCAGTTGATGCAGGCGCACACGCACCCGGATTGGTATCGCCTTGAAGCCGAAAAGGGGAAATCCTCACTCGGTATTGATGCGGTGCGCGACGTCACTGAAAAGCTGTATCACTTCGCCCAGCAGGGCGGCGCAAAAATCGTTTGGTTGCCCGATGCGGCGCAGCTCACGGAAGCTGCCGCCAACGCACTATTGAAGACGCTGGAAGAGCCGCCGGCGAATTGCTGGTTTTTCCTCAGCGTGCGCGAACCTTCGCGCCTGCTGGCGACGCTGCGCAGTCGCTGCATGACGTGGCATCTCTCGCCGCCAGAAGAAGCACATAGCCTGCAATGGCTGCAGAAGCAGCAACCGCAGCCGCAAGAGAAGCTGCGCGCCGCCTTGCGTTTGAGTAATGGCGCACCCGCTGCTGCCTTGACGCTGCTGCAGCCGGAGCGCTGGCAGGCGCGTGAAACGCTGTGCGAAACGCTGATCAAAGCGCTTAACGGCGATGTGCTGCAGCTGTTACCTGCGCTGAACAGCGAAGATGTGTCCGAACGCCTCAGCTGGCTGATTTCGCTGCTGGTGGATGCGATGAAAGTGCAACAGGGCGCCCGTCAGTGGCTGAGCAACGGCGATCGTCCGTATGTGGTCACGCAGTTGGCGCAAAGAATGAATAGCAGTGCGCTCAACAGCAGCGCGCAGCAATGGATGCAGTGCCGCGAACAGCTGTTACATGTCGCCGCACTCAACCGAGAATTAATGTTGACCGATCGTTTACTCGCCTGGGGACGTTTACTGACTCCGGCAACGGTCGGCTAAGCGAAAAGAGAGCTCTATGTTTATTGTCGATTCCCACTGCCATCTTGATGGCCTCGATTATGAAAAACACCATCGCGATCTGGATGATGTCATCGCCAAAGCGGCGGCGCGCGATGTGAAGTTTATGCTGGCAATTGCCACCACCTTGCCGGATTACTACAAAATCAAACAGCTAGTAGGCGATCGTGAAAATGTCGCGCTGGCCTGTGGCGTGCATCCGCTCAATCAGGAAGCGCCGTACGACGTCGAAGAGTTCCGCCGTCTGGCTGCCGAGGATCGCGTAGTGGCGCTGGGCGAAACCGGGTTGGATTACTTCTATCAGCAGGAAACCAAAGCGCAGCAGCAAGCCTCGTTTCGTGAGCACATTCGCACTGGTATCGCACTGAATAAACCGATCATTGTGCACACGCGTGATGCGCGTGAAGACACGTTGGCGATTCTGCGCGAAGAGCAGGTGGAGAAGTGCGGCGGCGTGCTGCACTGTTTTACCGAAGATAAAGAAACCGCAGCGAAACTGCTGGATCTCGGTTTTTATATCTCTTTCTCAGGCATTCTGACTTTCCGCAACGCCGAACAAATTCGCGATGCGGCGCGCTATGTGCCGATTGATCGCATGCTGGTAGAAACCGATTCGCCGTATCTGGCGCCGGTACCGCACCGTGGCAAAGAGAATCAGCCAGCGTTTACGCGTGATGTGGCAGATTATATGGCGGTATTAAAAGGCGTGGATATCGATACCCTCGCCGCTGCCACCACTGAAAACTTCTCCCGCCTGTTCCACATCCCGATGAGTCGTCTCGGCGGCTAACCGCTTTATTTCAAACGCTGTAATTAATCAAAAATCACCCAACTGCACTGCGTCTGACTGGACGCAGTGCAGTGATTTATTGCTGTTTATTAGTGCAAGTCAGTAAGAAATGACTGAAAGGAAGGGGTCACACTTAGCGAAATGTGATGGCCGTCAATTTAACAATTAGCGATTTATTTTACTCTTCGTAATAAATCAAAAGACGCTCAGCGTCACCCCGGCGAAGGATCCTCCCCCTAAGCCATGCGCACTGCGCAAAAAATTGCACTCATACTCAGGAGTTTCTATGTTCAAGAACGCATTTGCGAACCTGCAGAAAGTAGGTAAATCGCTGATGTTGCCGGTATCGGTTCTGCCGATTGCCGGTATTTTGTTAGGTGTTGGTTCAGCAAACTTCAGCTGGCTGCCGGAAGTGGTTTCCCACGTCATGGCCGAAGCGGGTGGTTCGGTGTTTGCCAATATGCCGCTGATCTTTGCAATCGGTGTGGCGCTTGGCTTTACCAATAACGATGGCGTGTCTGCGCTGGCGGCTGTGGTTGCTTACGGCATCATGGTGAAAACCATGGCGGTGGTTGCGCCATTGGTACTGCATATGCCTGCCGGAGAAATCGAGGCCAAGCATCTTGCCGATACCGGTGTGCTCGGCGGGATCATCGCCGGTTCTATCGCGGCGTATATGTTTAACCGCTTCTACCGCATCAAACTGCCTGAATATCTCGGCTTCTTTGCCGGCAAGCGCTTTGTCCCAATCATCTCTGGTCTGGCCGCGATTTTCACCGGTGTGGTGCTGTCATTCATTTGGCCGCCAATCGGTACCGCAATTCAGGACTTCTCACAGTGGGCTGCGTACCAAAACCCCGTCGTCGCCTTTGGCCTTTACGGTCTGATTGAGCGTTCACTGGTGCCGTTTGGTCTGCACCATATCTGGAACGTACCTTTCCAGATGCAGATTGGTGAGTTCACCAATGCCGCAGGTCAGGTTTTCCACGGTGATATTCCACGTTACATGGCGGGCGACCCAACGGCAGGCAAACTGTCAGGCGGCTTCCTGTTCAAAATGTACGGTCTGCCAGCAGCAGCGATTGCGATTTGGCATACCGCCAAACCAGAAAACCGCGCCAAAGTGGGCGGTATTATGATCTCCGCCGCGCTGACCTCGTTCCTGACCGGTATTACCGAGCCAATCGAGTTCGCTTTCATGTTCGTGGCGCCGATTCTGTATGTGATCCACGCGATTCTGGCGGGCCTGGCCTTCCCAATCTGTATCTTGCTGGGTATGCGTGATGGCACCAGCTTCTCACACGGTCTGATCGACTTTATCGTGCTGAGCGGCAACAGCAGCAAAATCTGGCTGTTCCCGATTGTAGGTATCATCTACGGCCTGATTTACTACACCGTGTTCCGTTTCCTGATTGTGAAACTGAATCTGAAAACCCCTGGCCGTGAGGACACCGCAATGGAGCAGAGCAGCGCAACCGGCAGCGAAATGGCGGGCAAACTGGTTACCGCGTTTGGTGGTAAAGAGAACATCACTAACCTTGATGCCTGTATCACGCGTCTGCGTGTGAGCGTGGCGGATGTCGGCAAGGTTGATCAGGCTGAACTGAAAAGCCTTGGCGCACGTGGTGTGGTAGTAGCAGGTTCAGGCGTTCAGGCGATCTTCGGTACCAAGTCCGATAACCTGAAAACTGAAATGGATGACTATATCCGCAGCATGTAACGAGAAAGTGTGGGCAGAGCCGGTGCGATGAAGCGGCGTCAGATCGTAAAGACGCCATAAACCATCCCTGGGGCTCGGCCCAAGCCATCCCTGGCTTGGGACGCTTTACTCCTCTGCCGCCGCTTCATCGCACTTCACTTTCGGTGCGTAAAAATGCCCTCAAATGAGGGCATTTTTTATTTATAAATAAACCCGCAAATACTCCGTCAAACACAGCAGCGCCATCGCCTGACCATACGGCATCGAGGTGAGCGGTATCTGGCGGTAATACTCCAGATCGTTGCCCATCGCCGTTCCGAACGACACCTGCTTCAGTTCCCCATCCTCATCGATATTACCGATCACGCCACGCAATGCTTTCTCCGCCAGCGGCAAATACGCGGGCGAGAGGTAGTGTTTGCGCACCGCTTTAAGAATGCCATAGGCGAAACCGGCGGTGGCGGAGGCTTCAGGATAGCTGTTGGGATCGTCGAGCAAGGTGTGCCACAAACCGCTGCTGTGCTGACAGGTGCTCAGCGCCTTCACCTGGCTCTCCAGCACCTGCTGCAGGAAACGCCGCGTGGCATGCTGTTCCGGCCAGTTCATCATCTCGAGGAAATCAGGAATAACGATAGTCAGCCAGCTGTTGCCGCGCGCCCAACGTGCGTTGGCGAAGTTGTGCCGCCCATCAAACGTCCAGCCGTGGAACCACAAACCGGTTTGGCGATCCATTAAATATTGGGTATGAATCAGGAACTGATAGCTGGCTTCTTCGACAAACTCGGGACGATTCAGCAGCTGACCAATCTTCGCCAGCGCCATCACGCTCATCATCAAGGTGTCATCCCACAGCTGCTGGGTGTTTTCGTTGTTGTAGACGATGTGCTGCAGGCCGCCTTGCTCGGTGCGCGGCATCTCATACATCACCCATTCAGCCCAACGCTCCAGCACCGGCCGCCATGCGGCATTTTGCGTCTCTTCATAGCGATACGCCAGCGTCAGGAACGGACAAACGGTATTGACGTTCTTGGTTGGCGTGCCTTCTGCCAGCCGCGTGCTGAACCAGTCATCGATGATCTTCAGCGTCTCTTGATCGCCGGTTTGCTGATAGTAGTGCAGCATGCCGTACAGGCCGATGCCGTGTGTCCATTCCCAACCGGCCCAGCCTTTGGTATCGATCACGCGGCCATCATCGAGGCGCAGCAAAAACTCACCGCTGTGATCGGTAATATTCACCAGATTATGGGTTAGCCGCTGAATCAACTGCACCAGCTCAGTACGTGGCAACAGATATTCAGGCTGGCGCAGTAACGCGCTGTGCTTCACAGGAAATACAGTCATGGTTCATTCCTATCGTTAATCAGGGTAGAGAGAGAAGGTAAAGATCGTGGCTGAGTCGGCAGCGGCGGTGCGGCCGCTTTGTGACGGTTGAGATACCCGACGTTGTTATTGCCCCACAGATTTTCATACGGCATACCCGCCAGCATTTCGACCACTTCACGCGCTTGCGGCGTAATGCGTTCCGGCACCACGCGTCCGGCTTCGCGCATTTTCAATGTCTCTTCGCGCAACACCGTGTGGGTTTGCAGGTTGAGCTTGAAGCGCAGTGAAATAATGAAGCCGCAGGCCAGCACGCAAAGTGTGCCCACGCTGAGGATCGCCAGAATGGTATGGCCGACAGCCGGGACTTGTGTGGCCTTGCCGGAAGAGAAGCCCGCCAGCTGCAACACGATACCGACGAACATCACCGCACCTGCTTGTGAGGCTTTGCGCGTCAGCGTCATGATGCCGGCAAAAATGCCTTCGCGACGCTGGCCGGTAATCACTTCATCGACGTCAGCGATATAAGTGTAAGTATTCCACGGCACATAGTTGATGCCACCGCGACCAAGACCAGCAAGGCCAGAAATCAGTACCAGCAGGGCGAAGTTGTCGTTCATGCCGGTGTACCACAATCCGGCGTAGGAGAGGGCGCTCAGACCAAACAGCACCACCACCATACGATAGGCAGGCGCAGGTCCTAGTCGGATACACAGCGGAATCATCGCCATCACCGCAATAAACTGCATCACCGCCATGGTGCCCATCAGGTTGGAGGCGATCTGCGCGCTTTGCATCAGCACAAACACCACATACCAGGTAAACACCGCGTTAAACACGTCCTGCGCGATATAGCCGCCGAGATACATGCCAAGATGCTGGCGGAAAATACGAATGCGCAGCGTTGAGGCCAGCTCGGTGTAGAGGCGTTTCAGGCTCTGCAGCAAAGTTAGCTGTGATTTTTCCTGCTCTGCGCGGCGTGATTCGGCAGAGAAATCGTTGGGATCGCGCTCCCAGGTAAACAGCCACACCAGCGTTAACACCAGCGCACAAATCACCGAGAACACCAGGCTGGCGTAGAAGAAGGAGATCGGATTATCTTTGCCAAACCAGCCAATCAGCACGCCCGGCAGGAACGCCGCCAGAATGGCCGACAGCTGCGCCAAACCAATACGCGCGCCAGAGAAACGGGTTTTCTGTTTGAAATCATCGGTCATCTCCGGCACCAGCGTTTCATAGGGCACCAGAATCATGGTGTAGACCATATCGAACAGCAGATAAGTCAGCAGATACCACCAGAAACTCATGTCGCCAACCCACATCAGGCTGTAGCTGAACACGCACGGAATGCCGAGCAGAATGAAGAATTTGCGGCGGCCAAAGCGCTTGCCGAGCCAGGTCGAACCAAAGTTGTCGGTCAGGAAACCCATTAGCGGGCTCACTACCGCATCCAGCACGCGAGCGGCAGCAAAAATAAAGGTCGCCTGAATCGGCGAGAGCCCACAAAAGGTGGTGTAAAAGTAGAGCAGCCAGGCGGCGGTTAACGCCGTGGTGCCTGCACCGAGGAAATCCCCGGACCCATAGGCCAGATAATGGCCCAGGCCAATCTTACGAGAGCGCATGGCAGGTTCTCCTTGAATTAGTCGGTAAACACATCCCTCATCACTCCGTACAACTTGCTCGGATTGGATTGAAAGTAGAGCGGCTTAAGCGTGCAAACCTTCGTGATTTCGCAATGACTTTCTTGTGGATGGCAAAATCACAAAGAAAATGGCGAGATATCTCTAATTTATAAAACAGCGTTTCATTTTTGTGGTTAATGAGATGTTGGAAATGCGAGTTGCAGCACAATGTGTGGCGAAGGGAGAAAACGGCGTAAAGGCAGTCATTTAATACAGGAAATGTGGTCCTGAGGTTGAAAGAAATGGAATTCCTCACGCATACTGCCTGACTGAACTCAGGCTTAAGGAAATGCACCATGGCTGAAGAAACCATTTTCAGTAAAATCATCCGTCGCGAGATCCCCGCCGACGTGGTTTATCAGGACGAACTGGTCACCGCCTTCCGTGATATCGCGCCCAAAGCGCCTACCCATATTCTGATCATCACCAACGTATTGATTCCCACCGCCAACGATGTGCAGGCCGCACACGAGCAGGCGCTGGGCCGGATGATCACCGTGGCCGCCAAAATTGCCCGTGATGAAGGCATTGCCGAAGATGGCTACCGTCTGATCATGAACTGCAATAGTCATGGCGGTCAGGAGGTTTATCACATCCATATGCATTTGGTCGGCGGTCAGCCGCTGGGCCCAATGTTGGCCATCTAACTCAGGCGGACAAATTGATGCGTCAATGGCTGAGTGGCTTGCTGTTGCTGACCCTTGCCGGTTGCAGCAGCGATAAGCCGATGATTAATACCTCGCAGTCGCTGGTAATGGAATCGTCTGTATTATCCGCGGGCATTATTACCGATGATCCGAAGTTGACCGAACAAGATGGTCAGCAGCGTGCCATGAGCGTGTTGTACAACCAGCGGGAAACGCCGGTGAAGGTGAACTATCGTTTCTATTGGTACGACGACAAAGGATTGGAAATCACGCCGGAAGAGCCAGCGCAGAGCCAAATTGTCCCGGCGCACGGCAGCGTAGAAGTGGCCTCACAAATGGGCAATCCGACCGCCAGTAAGGTGCGTCTCTATCTTTATCTTTGAGGAGTAAGCTGTGATTCGCAGTGTAAAACGTTCGGGCGCGTTGTTATTTGCGCTAATGCTCACCGGTTGTGTGGTGAAACAACAGACGCCAGCGCCGGTAGAACCCACGCAGCCAACTACGCCAACGCAGCCGGTTGAACCGACGCCGCAGCCGGTGCCGCCGCCAGAAACCGTACCGCAGCCACCGAAGCTGAAAACCATTAACTGGGATGCCAGCGTCCAGCCGTTGGTCGGCAAGATGGTGCAATCTTCAGGCGTGAATCCTGGCAGCGTATTGCTGGTGGACCGCATCAAGAACAGCACCAACGGCGCGTTGCAAACCGATAAAGCTACCGATGCGATTCAGAATGCGCTGGCCAACAACGGCAAGTTCACGCTGATCACTCCGGAACAGCTGGCGCAGGCCAAGCAGACGCTGGGCTTATCGCCGGATGACAGCCTCAACTCGCGCAGTAAAGCGATTGGCCTGGCGCGCAACGTTAACGCGCAGTATGTGCTGTACAGCAATGCGCAGGGCGATGTGAAAGCTCCAACGCTGCAAATGCAGCTGATGCTGGTGCAAACCGGTGAAATCATCTGGTCAGGAAACGGTGTTGCTCAACCCTGATCCTCAGCTGCAAAACCTGATTCAGCAACAATGGCCGACGGCGCAAGCTGCCGGTCATTTTTTCGCGCTGCCGGGACTGAGCGGGCAAAGCGTGCGCGTGCAAACGGAACAGGGCGAGTTGCTGGCGCGACGTGCGCCGCCGCAGCCGATCCCGTTTGTCGATCGCCAGCGCGAATATCGCATTCTGCAGCAGCTCAGATATGCAGAGCTCGGGGCGCAGCCGCTGGCGTGGCGCGATCCCTGGCTTCTGCAAAGCTGGTTACCGGGCGAAGTGCTCACCTCCACGCAGTTTAACGCGCAGCGGGAGGCGATTGTGGTGCTGCTGCAGCGCCTGCATCAACAGCCGCTCACCGGCTATCGTTTACGATTAGCGCCGCTGCTGCAGCGCTATTGGCAACTTTGCCAGCAGCGTCACTGGCGCTGGCAGCGTCGTCTGCAACGCTTATTACAGCAGGGCGAACCGCAGCCGCTGCGCCTGGCACCGCTGCATATGGATGTCCACGCCGGTAACCTGATTGCTACGCCTGCCGGTTTGCGCCTGATCGACTGGGAATATGCCGCCGATGGCGACGTGGCGCTGGAGCTGGCGGCGGTCTGTGCGGTTGATGGCGATACGCGTCCAGCGTGGATTGCCGAGTACGCCGCGCGCGCGAAGTTGGATGAGCACGAACTGGCGCGGCAGATGCAGCGCTGGCAGCCGTGGTTGCAACTGCTGATGGCCAGCTGGTATCAGCTGCGCGCTGAGCAGAGCCAGGATGACACCTTACAACAGCTGGCGCAGGCCAGTTGGCACGACCTTTAACGTAGGATTTTAATCATGACCATGAACACGCCTGGACCGCTGATGCTCGACGTCGAAAGCTATGAGCTGGACGCCGAAGAACGCGAGATTCTGCAGCATCCGCTGGTAGGCGGACTGATTCTGTTTGCCCGCAACTTCCACGATGTCGACCAACTGGCAGAGCTGGTGCGCCAGATTCGCGCCGCGTCGCGCCATCGTCTGGTGGTCGCGGTGGATCAGGAAGGCGGGCGCGTGCAGCGTTTCCGCGACGGCTTCACGCAGTTGCCGGCCATGCAATCCTTCGCCGCGCTGCACGATCTCAATAGTGCCGGTGAACTGGCGCAGCAGGCGGGCTGGCAGATGGCGTCGGAAATGATCGCCATGGATATCGACATCAGTTTCGCGCCGGTACTCGACATTGGTCACATCAGCGCGGCGATTGGCGATCGTTCGTTCCATGAAGATCCGGCTATCGCACTGCAAGTCGCGCGTCATTTTATCAACGGCATGCATGAAGCGGGTATGAAAACCACTGGCAAACACTTCCCCGGTCACGGTGCGGTCAGCGCGGATTCGCACAAAGAGACGCCGCACGACAACCGCGATGCCGCCACGCTGCGTCAGCATGACATGGCGATCTTTAAGCAGTTGATCAATGAGCAGCTGCTCGATGCGGTGATGCCAGCGCACGTTATCTATACTGAGGTGGATCCGTTGCCCGCCAGCGGTTCACCCTACTGGCTGCAAACCGTGTTGCGCCAAGAGCTCAGCTTCCACGGCGTGATTTTCTCCGACGATTTGTCGATGGAAGGTGCCGCCGTGATGGGCAGCTACGCCGAACGCGCACAGCAGTCGCTGAATGCCGGTTGCGATATGATCCTGGTGTGCAATCAGCGCGCCGGCGCGGTGAGCGTACTGGATAACTTGACGCCGATCGGGGCAGAGCGCGTGACGCAGTTATACCATCAAGGGCGTTTTACCCGTCAAAGCCTGCTGGCAAGCGAGCGCTGGCGGCAAAATCAGCGTCAGCTCAGCGCATTGCAAGAGCGCTGGCTGGCGCACAAAGCTTCGGGCAGATAAGCCGCGCTGCCCGGATTTATTCCACGCTGAGGAAAATCATGATCATCTATCTGCACGGTTTTGATTCCAACAGTCCGGGCAACCATGAAAAGGTGCTGCAGCTGCAGTTTATTGACCCGGACGTCAGATTAGTCAGCTACAGCACCCGTCATCCCAAACACGACATGCAGTTTCTGCTGAAAGAGTGCGACAAGCTGCTGCAACAGGGCGACGATGCGCATCCGCTGATTTGCGGGGTTGGGCTGGGCGGTTATTGGGCCGAGCGCATTGGCTTCCTGTGTGGCATGCGTCAGGTGATCTTTAATCCCAATCTGTTCCCATTTGAGAACATGGAAGGCAAAATCGATCGCCCGGAAGAGTATCTCGATATTGCTACCAAGTGCGTGAATGATTTCCGCGAGAAGAACCGCGAAAAGTGTCTGGCGATTTTGTCTCGTCAGGATGAAGCGCTGGATAATCAGCGCAGCGCGGCGTATCTGCAGCCGTTCTATGAAATCATCTGGGATGACGCAGCCAGCCACAAATTCAAGAACATCGCGCCACATCTACAACGCATCAAAGCCTTCAAACTCCTCGCCTGACCATTGTTGCGCCGTGTGACGCGGCGCATAAAATGTGTAACATTCTGATAATGCTGCTGAAAGATTGATGTACATCAATTTTCTTATGTGATGTCTTTGACGCCGTGATATTCTGCCCTCAGCTCGCGATTTAACGTCGCCAACCCTATGTTTATTAAGGTTTTTATTAACCATTAATTAACTATTGGTTTACAACTTTGAGGGGGTCTTTGTTGACTACATCTATGGAAAAAATCGTTATCATCGGCGGTGGTGCTGGCGGCTTAGAGCTGGCAACGCAGCTCGGTCACAAGCTGGGACGCAAGAAAAAGGCCGAGATCATTCTGGTCGATCGTAATCACAGCCATCTGTGGAAACCGCTGCTGCATGAAGTGGCAACCGGTTCGATGGACGAAGGGATTGATGCGCTGAGCTATCTGGCGCACGCGCGCAATCACGGCTTCCAGTTCCAGCTGGGATCGCTTACGCAAATCAACCGTGAAAACAAAACCCTTGAGCTGGCTGAAATTCGCGATGCGGAAGGCGCACTGTTAGTGCCGCAGCGTGAGCTGGCCTACGATCGCCTCGTTATTGCGCTTGGCAGCACCTCAAATGACTTCGGCACGCCGGGCGTGAAAGATCACTGCATCTTCCTTGATAACCCGCATCAGGCGCGTCGTTTCCACAACGAAATGCTCAACCTGTTCCTGCGTTTCTCGGCCAGCGAAGGCAGCCTGGAAAAAGTGAATATTGCGATTGTCGGCGGCGGTGCTACCGGCGTGGAACTCTCTGCTGAGTTGTATAACGCGGTGAAACAGCTGCACAGCTACGGCTACAAAGGTCTGGATAGCAGCTCGCTGAACGTCACGCTGGTGGAAGCCGGTGAACGCATTCTGCCTGCGCTGCCACCGCGTATCTCGGCGGCGGCGCATCAGGAGCTGACCAAACTTGGCGTGCGCGTGTTGACGCAAACCATGGTCACCAGCGCCACCGAAAACGGTTTGAATACCAAAGGCGGCGAATTCATCGAGGCCGATCTGATGGTGTGGGCGGCCGGTATCAAAGCGCCAGATTTCCTGAAAGAGATTGGCGGACTGGAAACCAACCGCATCAATCAGCTGGTGGTGAAAGAGACGCTGCAAACCACGCTGGATGACGACATCTACGCCATTGGTGATTGCGCCTCCTGCGCGCTGCCGGGTGGCGGATTTGTGCCGCCGCGCGCGCAGTCAGCGCATCAGATGGCATCGCGCGCGCTGGAGAACATCCTTGCACAGCGTAAAGATAAACCATTGAAAGCCTATGTTTATAAAGATCACGGCTCGCTGGTATCGCTGTCGCGCTTCAGCACCGTGGGCAGTTTGATGGGTAACCTGATGCGCGGCTCGATGATGGTGGAAGGGCGCATTGCGCGTTTTGTCTACATCTCTCTATATCGTATGCACCAGATTGCGCTCCACGGATACTTCAAGACCGGTCTGATGATGCTGGTCGGCAGTCTTAACCGCGTACTGCGTCCGCGCCTCAAGCTGCACTGATGATTTTCGGGCGGTGAATGCCGCCCCACGCCACGTCAGCTGCCGTAACCCGCTGAAAACTTCACGTTCAGCTTAAGGTTACGGCACTATTTCACCTGCTCTCAGAACTCTCCTAAAAGCTGGCCCTGATGGGTTTCCGCTGCGTTTCCTCCATTAATCTGATGTTGCAATTACGGTCCATCTGTAAAACTTATTACCAACAAACACGGCGCGGCGCGCACGCCGGTTATGCCTCGGCTACATCAGGATTTCGTAGCGGCAGGAATGCGCGGTAACAACCTTCAGGAGGACATTCCTGTGAATAAATCAATGTTAGCGGGTATCGGTATCGGCGTAGCAGCAGCGTTAGGCGTTGCCGCAGTCGCCAGCATGGATGTCTTCGATCGCGGCCCGCAGTATGCACAAGTTCTGTCGGCGACGCCGATCAAGGAGAGCATCAAGCAACCGCGACAGGAGTGTCGCAATGTGACGCTGACCCATCGTCGTGCGGTCCAGGATGAGAATCGCATTGCCGGTTCGGTGCTGGGTGCAGTAGCGGGCGGTGTGTTGGGCCATCAGTTTGGTGGTGGTCGCGGACGCGATGTGGCAACGGTAGCGGGCGCGTTGGCCGGTGGTTACGGTGGTAATCAGGTGCAGGGTGCGCTGCAGGATCGCGACACTTACACTACCAACGAGCAACGTTGCAAAACGGTATACGATAAACAGGAAAAAATGCTGGGTTATGACGTGACCTATAAAATAGGCGACCAGCAGGGCAAAATCCGCATGGAAAATGACCCTGGCACCCGCATTCCGCTGGACCGTAATGGTCAGCTAATCCTGAATTCGAATCAGGCCTAATTGGGCAAAGATGCATCACAGCAGCAGTAACAAAAAAGCGCCGCAAGGCGCTTTTTCGTATCACACATCATCTCAGCCATAGGGTCGCCATTTATGGCGACCTTCCGAAACACAACATCAAACCCGATTTTTCGCCAGCTCGCTGACAAAATCCTGCACCCATTCCATACGGATTTTCCGGTCCGCCATGTCGCGGGTGAATTTCAGGCGCGTTGGGCCATCCAGTTTCCACTGCTTAGGATCTTTCTGCAGCAGGCCAATCAGCCAGCCCGGATCAACCTGATTCTGCGGCGCAAACTCAAAGAAACCGCCTTTGTCGCTGGCTTCAATCTTACGAATCCCCAACTGGCGCGCCACTAAACGCAGCCCGGCGATATCCAGCAGATTCCGCGCCGCATCCGGCAGTTTGCCGAAGCGGTCAATCATCTCAACTTTCAGCTCCGCCAAATCCTGCTCATCCGCCGCGCTGGCGACGCGCTTGTAGAGCGACAAGCGGGTATTCACGTCCGGGATAAAATCATCCGGCAGCAGGGCAGGCATGCGCAGTTCGATTTCGGTTTGATTGCTGGTGAGATCTTCCAGCGACGGCTCGCGGCCCGCCTTCAGCGCATCGACCGCATTCTCCAGCAGCTCCATATACAGCGTGAAGCCGATGGTTTCCATCTGGCCGCTCTGATCTTCGCCGAGCAGTTCACCCGCGCCGCGAATCTCCAGATCGTGGGTTGCCAGCGCAAAACCGGCACCAAGATCTTCCAGCGACGCGATAGCTTCCAGACGCTTCTGCGCATCAGTGGTCATCGCTTTTGGATGCGGCGTCAGCAGCCACGCATAGGCCTGATGGTGCGAACGTCCCACGCGGCCACGCAGCTGATGCAGCTGCGCCAGACCAAAGTGGTCGGCGCGTTCAATGATAATGGTGTTGGCGCTGGGAACGTCGATACCGGTTTCGATGATGGTGGTACACACCAGCACGTTAAAGCGCTGATGGTGGAAATCATTCATCACCCGCTCGAGATCGCGTTCGCGCATCTGGCCGTGACCAATGGCAATACGCGCTTCCGGCACCAGATCGGCCAATCGCTGCGCCGCTTTCTCGATGTTTTCGACGTCATTGTAGAGATAGTAAACCTGGCCGCCGCGCAGCACTTCACGCAGGATCGCCTCGCGCACTACCAAGCTGTCGTACTCGCGCACAAAGGTTTTCACCGCCATGCGTCGTGCCGGTGGCGTGGCGATAATCGACAGATCGCGCATGCCGCTCATCGCCATATTCAGGGTACGCGGAATCGGCGTGGCAGTGAGCGTCAGGATATCAACATCGGCACGCATCGCCTTGATGCGCTCTTTGTGACGCACGCCAAAGCGGTGCTCTTCATCGACAATCAGCAGGCCGAGATCGTGCCATTTCAGGTCGTTCGACAGCAGCTTATGCGTGCCAATCAGTATATCGACTTTGCCCTCGCGCGCCTGCTCCAGCACCTGACTCTGCTCTTTGGCGGTGCGGAAGCGCGATAGCATCTCAATGCGCACCGGCCAGTTAGCGAAGCGATCGCGGAAGTTGTCGTAATGCTGCTGCGCCAGCAAGGTGGTCGGCACCAGCACCGCGACCTGTTTGGCGTTCTCAACCGCGAGGAACGCGGCGCGCATCGCCACTTCGGTTTTACCAAAGCCGACGTCACCGCACACCAGACGATCCATCGCCAGCGGCTGACACATGTCGCTCAGCACCGCATTGATCGCTTGGCCTTGATCCGGCGTGGTTTCAAACGGGAAGCCTTCGCAGAACAGCTGATATTGATCGCGATCGTGCTTAAAGGCAAAGCCGGTTTTGGCCGCGCGCTGAGCGTAGATATCCAGCAGCTCGGCCGCTACGTCGCGCACTTTCTCGGCGGCTTTCTGCCGCGCGCGCGACCAGGCATCGCTGCCGAGTTTATGCAGCGGCGCATTCTCATCGGCGCCGCCGGCATAGCGGCTAATCAGATGCAGCGACGAAACCGGCACATACAGCTTGGCGTCGCCCGCATAGGAGAGCATCAAATATTCAGCCACGATGCCGCCGGCTTCCAGCGTGGTCAGGCCGATATAACGCCCAACGCCGTGCTCCAGATGCACTACCGGCTGGCCGGGATGCAGCTCGGCAAGGTTGCGGATCAGCACATCAGGATTGATGGTGCGGCGATTATCCTGGCGACGGCGACTGACGCGCTCGCCAAGCAGATCGCTTTCGCAGATCAACGCCAGCTGGCGTTGCGTGTCGATAAAGCCGCGCTCGCTGGCGCCAATCATCAGGCTATGCGGCTGGTTGGCGGCCTGATCAAAGTGATCGATGGCCTGTGGGCGCAGTTTGATGCGCGTCAGCAGCTCTTGCAGGCTTTCGCGGCGACCTTCACTCTCCACCGAGAAAATGACCTGACCGCTGAATTGTTCAAGGAACTGACGCAGCAGATCGAGTGGCGCTTTGGCCTGCGCCTGCACGGTTAATTCCGGCAGCGGCTGATACCCCAGATTGGTGTTTGCCGCTTTCTCCGGCAGCGTGTCGCTGCTTAGCTGCATGCGCGGCCAGGCTTTCAGTTCGCTCATTAACGTGTCGGGACGCAGCCACAGCGTAACCGGCTCCAGCAACGGACGCATCGGATCGATACGGCGATTCTCAAAGCGCGCGTTGGCGTCTAGCCAGAAGCGCTCGGCGCTTGCCAGCAAATCGCCGCTGTTGAGCAGCAGCGTGTTGGCAGGCAGATAGCTAAACAGCGTTGGCAATTCTTGCTCAAAGAACAGTGGCTGCCAGTATTCGATACCGGCAGGCAACGTGCCTTTGCTCACCTGCTGATAGACGTGCTCCGGCTCGCGTCGTACGTCAAAGGTTTCGCGCCAGCGGCTGCGGAACAGCTCGATGGCGGCTTTATCCGTGGGGAATTCATGCGCCGGCAGCAGGTTAATGGCGTTGACCGCTTCCAGCGTGCGCTGAGTATCGACATCAAACAGGCGCAGGCTGTCGATCTCGTCATCAAAGAAGTCAATGCGATAGGGTTGATCACTGCCCATCGGGAACAAATCGAGCAGCGCACCACGCGTGGCGTATTCGCCGTGCTCCATCACCTGATCGACATGGCGATAACCAGCCTGCTCCAGCTGATCGCGCAGCGCATCGCGCGACAGCTTTTGCCCTTGCTGCATCACCAGCGCATGGCCGTGCAGGAAGCTGTGCGGACAAACGCGCTGCATCAGCGTGTTGACCGGCATAATCAGCATACCGCGCGTTAAGTTGGGCAGCTGATACAGCGTGGAGAGGCGAGCAGAGATAATGTCCTGATGCGGCGAGAAACTGTCGTAGGGCAGCGTTTCCCAGTCAGCGAGGTTAGTGACCGGCAGATCGGTGAACTGGCGTATCTCCTCCTGCAGACGCAAGGCAGATTGCATATCCGGGGTAATCATCAACACCGGACCGCTATGGCGTTCGGTGATGCTGGCACACTCAAGCGCTTGCGCGGCGCCGACGAGCTGGCCGAGCTGGCGATGGTCGCCGGCTTTGACTGGCAGGGTATAACGACTCTGTTCCGACATGGGATCTCGACATTCTCTCCTTGGATTACAGGGCGTCATCATTCCATAATCCGCCCTGAGGATCATCTGTCGTTTCGGAGTTTCTGCCAGGTCTTCATAATGACGACTCTACAAAACCCCCACGAATCACTTACTCGATTGCTGTGTGTAGTGCATACGCGGGCGATCGACATTGGCCCATGACAGCTCTTTCTCCAGATGGTAGCTGTGATTGCCGTCGTCCCACTTCACGTAATAGCCGGTTGGCGCATCTCCCTGTTCAAAAACGTTAACGATCTCGCCTCTGATCTCTCCCGATTTATGCTTCACGATACTGTTCTTAGGGAATTTGAACATGGTGTACTCCTCGTCGCCTACGGTAATTCACCTTTAAGTCTACGCCAGCCGATGACGAATAAACGTACAAATAACATCATTAATTTGTCGCAATTTTATGCATAAGCAGTGGCTGGTACGGTTTTTGACACAACTTTGCCGCAGACTCAGAGGGTTAGAGGTTTCATAAAGGGGACGCCTCCTTTATCATCCCACTACTTATTTTAGGCAACTGCCAAGACGGATCTCATGTATCAACCAGTCGCGTTATTCATCGGTTTGCGCTACATGCGTGGACGTGCCTCAGACCGCTTTGGTCGCTTCGTCTCCTGGCTCTCAACTATCGGCATCACGCTCGGCGTGCTGGCGCTGGTCACCGTGTTATCGGTGATGAACGGCTTCGAGCGCGAGCTGGAAGGCAATATCCTCGGCCTGATGCCGCAGGCGCTGGTCACCAGCGACAAGGGCAGCATCAATCCGAAAGAATTGCCAGCCGAGGATCTCAAGCTGCAAGGCGTTAAGCGCATCGCTCCGCTCACTACCGCCGATGTGGTGCTGCAAAGCGCGCGTAACGTTTCGGTCGGCGTGATGCTCGGCATCAATCCCGACGAACAGGATCCGCTGACGCCATTCCTCGTCAACACTCAACAAAGCGTGCTGCAAGCGGGCCAGTACAACGTCATCCTCGGTGAACAGCTGGCTGCACAGCTGGGCGTGAAGCGCGGCGATCAGCTGCGTTTGATGGTGCCGTCGGTCAGCCAGTTCACGCCAGTGGGGCGCTTGCCGAGCCAGCGTATTTTCACCGTGGCTGGCACGTATGCCGCCAACAGCGAAGTGGATGGCTATCAGATTCTGGTTAATCAGCAAGATGCATCACGCGTGATGCGCTATCCGCTCGGTAACATCACCGGCTGGCGTTTGTGGCTGGATAAACCGTTAAGCGTTGATGCGCTCAGCCAGCAGAAACTGCCGGATGGCCTGGCGTGGAAAGACTGGCGCGAACGCAAAGGCGATCTGTTCCAGGCGGTGCGCATGGAGAAAAACATGATGGGGCTGCTGCTGAGCCTGATCATCGCGGTGGCAGCCTTCAATATCATTACCTCGCTCGGCCTGCTGATCATGGAGAAGCAGGGCGAAGTGGCGATCCTGCAAACGCTGGGTTTGACCCGCCGCCAGATTGTCGCGGTATTTATGGTGCAGGGCGCCAGCGCCGGCATTATTGGCGCGCTGCTGGGCACCGTGCTTGGCGTGCTGCTGGCCAGCCAACTGAATAATTTGATGCCGGTAATTGGCCTGTTCCTCGATGGCGCGGCGCTGCCGGTCGACATCAACGTGTTGCAGGTAATCACCATCGCGCTGGTCTCGATGGCCGTCGCGCTGCTCTCTACTCTTTATCCGTCGTGGCGCGCTGCCGCCGTCCAACCCGCTGAGGCTTTACGTTATGAGTAATACTCCTTTGTTGCAGTGTCGTGACCTGTGCAAACGCTATCAGGAAGGCAGCGTGCAGACCGATGTGCTGCGCAATGTGGCTTTCAGCCTGCAGCCGGGTGAACTGACGGCGATTGTCGGCAGCTCCGGTTCGGGTAAAAGTACCTTGCTGCATCTGCTCGGCGGCCTGGATGCACCTACGTCGGGCGATGTGATTTTTGATGGTAAATCGCTGAATGCGATGTCGTCCGCCGCGAAAGCCGAGCTGCGTAACCGCGAGCTCGGCTTCATCTATCAGTTCCACCACTTGCTACCGGACTTTAGCGCGCTGGAGAACGTAGCGATGCCGCTGCTGATTGGCAAAATCGGCAAAGCGGAAGCGGAATCACGCGCGCGTGAAATGCTGGCGGCGGTAGGGCTGGAAAAACGTGCTGCGCATCGGCCTTCTGAGCTGTCGGGCGGTGAACGTCAGCGTGTGGCGATTGCGCGCGCGCTGGTGAATCGTCCGCGCCTGGTGATGGCGGATGAACCCACCGGTAACCTCGATGCGCGCAACGCCGACGCGATTTTTGAATTGCTTGGCGAGTTGAACGTCAAGCAGGGCACCGCTTTTCTGGTGGTGACGCACGATCTGCAGCTGGCGAAACGCCTGAGCCGGCAGATGGAGATGCGCGACGGTGAGCTGAGCGACCAACTGACGCTGGGAGTGATCTGATGGCTTCGTCATTATCCCTGCTGCTCGGGCTGCGTTTTAGCCGCGGTCGGCGGCGTGGTGGCATGGTCTCGCTGATCTCCATCATCTCCACCATCGGCATCGCGCTGGGCGTGGCGGTGCTGATCATCGGCCTGAGCGCCATGAACGGCTTTGAGCGTGAGCTGAACAACCGCATTCTGGCGGTGGTTCCGCACGGTGAAATCGAGCCGGTGAATCAGCCGTTCCGCAACTGGCAACCGATGATCGCGCCGATTGAGCAGGTTGCTGGCATTGCCGCCGCCGCGCCCTACATCAACTTCACCGGGCTGATTGAGAGCGGCGCGAAGCTGCAAGCGCTGCAGGTGAAAGGCGTCGATCCGCAGCAGGAAGCGCGTCTTAGCGCCTTGCCGAGCTTTGTTGCCGGTGATGCGTGGTCACAGTTCGCGGCGGGCAAACAGCAAATCATTCTGGGTGGCGGCATCGCCAAATCGCTCAACGTGAAACAGGGCGACTGGATCACCATTATGATCCCGAATAATGATGGCGAGAATAAGCTGCTGCAGCCGAAACGCATTCGTCTGCAGGTTAGTGGCGTGCTGCAACTGAGCGGCATGCTCGATCACAGCCTGGCGCTGGTGCCGCTGGCCGATGCGCAGAAGTATCTGGATATGGGCGACAGCGTCAGCGGTATTGCGCTGAAGATGAATGACCCGTTCCAGGCGCAGAAGCTGGTACGAGACGCCGGTGAAGTGACGCACTCTTACGTCTATATCAAGAGCTGGATTGGCACTTACGGCTACATGTACCGTGACATCCAGATGATTCGCGCCATTATGTATTTAGCCATGGTGCTGGTGATTGGCGTGGCTTGCTTCAACATCGTTTCGACGCTGGTGATGGCGGTGAAAGACAAGAGCAGCGACATCGCGGTGCTGCGTACGCTGGGCGCCAAAGATGGTTTGATTCGCGCCATCTTTATTTGGTACGGCTTGCTGGCGGGCCTGCTTGGCAGCGTCAGCGGCGTGGTGGTCGGCGTGCTGGTGGCGCTGAATCTCACGCCAGTGATGCGCGTGTTTGAGCACCTTACCGGGCATCAGCTGCTGGCGGGCGATATCTACTTTATCGATTTCCTGCCGTCCGAACTGCACTGGATTGATGTGATTTCGGTGCTGGGCACCGCGATTGTCCTGAGCCTGATTGCCAGCTGGTATCCGGCCCGACGCGCCAGCCGTATCGATCCGGCCCGCGTGCTCAGCGGTCAGTAAAGATAAAACCCAGCCGCCGTGCGGCTGCTATTATCGGGCAGATTAGCCCGAAAAATACCCGACGCGCGGCGATAAACGCCGCAGATAAGGAGCTTTTATGCGCATACCGCGCCGCCGCCTACGACTCGCCCGCGACAAAAAAAACCGCCGCAAGGTGCATCAACGCTTTCGCCAGCGCATCTTCGAGCGCGATCGCAAAGCTGAACTGGCCGCGCATCCGCAACCGCGCGTGGTGGTGCTGACCGGCGCGGGTATCTCCGCCGAGTCCGGTATTCGCACGTTCCGCGCCGCCGATGGCTTGTGGGAAGAGCACCGCGTGGAAGATGTCGCCACGCCGGAAGGTTTCCAACGCAATCCGGCGCTGGTGCAGGCGTTCTACAATGCGCGTCGTCAGCAGCTGCAACAGCCCGAAATTCAGCCCAACGCCGCGCACAAAGCGCTGGCGGAACTGGAGCAGGTGCTGGGCGATAATTTCCTGCTGGTGACGCAGAATATCGATAACCTGCACGAACGCGCCGGCAGCCAGCGCGTGCTGCATATGCACGGTGAACTGTTGAAAGTGCGCTGCGTCAGCAGCGGACAAGTGCTGGACTGGACCGAAGATTTAACCCCGGACGATCGCTGCACCTGCTGCCAGTTCCCGGCGATGCTGCGCCCGCACATCGTGTGGTTTGGTGAAATGCCGCTGGGGATGGAGGAGATTTATCAGGCGATTGAGCAGGCGAATCTGTTTATTGCCATCGGCACCTCGGGCCACGTTTATCCCGCCGCTGGTTTTGTCCACGAGGCAAAACTGCAGGGCGCGCATACCGTGGAGCTGAACCTGGAACCGAGCCAGGTTGGCAATGAGTTTGCTGAGCGTCATTACGGTTTAGCCAGCGAAGTGGTGCCGGAGTTTGTGCATACGTTTTTGCGTGGGTTGTATAAGTAGTTTAGTGCGCGCTTTCCCTCATCCCAACCTTCTCCCAAAGGGAGAAGGGGCGAAATAGAACCCTCTCCCGCTTGCGGGAGAGGGCAGGGTGAGGGGGAAGTCGCAGAGGACTAACGTCCCGCCTTCAGCTTCTGGAACAGCGTCTCATACTGCACGCTGGCTTCACCGACATCGTTCTGCCACTCGCCGTTTTTAATCACATCCTCAGCAGGATACAGCGAAGGATCGTTGGCCACTTCCTGTGGCAATAGCTTCTTCGCCGCCAGGTTTGGCGTGGGATAACCGATGGTTTCCGCCACTTGCGCCGCCACGTCTGGACGCAGCAGGAAGTTAATCAGCTTCAGCGCGCCTTCACGGTTTTTCGCGTTGGCGGGAATCGCCAGGTTATCCATCCAGAAAATCCCGCCTTCCTGCGGCCAGATAATCTGCAGCGGCGTGCCCGCCTGACGCGCAACGTAGGCGGAACCGTTCCAGATCATGCCAACGTTCACTTCGCCTTCCATAAACGGGTTGCCCGGATTATCGGAGTTAAACGCCAGCACGTTCGGCATCAGCTTTTTCAACTCTTCATAAGCAGCTTCGATCTGTTTAGGATCGCGGGTGTTGCCCGAATAACCCAGCTTGCGCAGCGCCATCTGGAACACTTCACGCGCGTCGTCGGTCAGCAGCAGGCTCTGCTTATACTCCGGCTTCCACAAATCGGCCCAGCGGGTAATGCTTTTGGCATCCACCTCGTCGGTGTTGACGCCAATGGCGGTTGCGCCCCAAATATACGGGATTGAGTAATCGTTATTAGGATCGAACGGCTTATTCAGCAGGTTAGGATCGAGATTTTTGAAGTTGCTGAGCTGGGATTTATCGATCTTTTGCAGCATGCCTTCATTACGCATCTTGGCGACGAAGTAGGTTGAAGGCACCACCAAATCGTAAGCGCCATCTTTCCAGGTCTTCAGCTTGGCATACATGCTTTCATTGGATTCGTAGGTGGAGTAAATCACCTTGATGCCGGTCTCTTTGGTGAACTGCTCCAGCAGTCCCGGCGGCACGTATTCGGTCCAGTTATAGAAGTAGAGCGTTTTGCCGGCATCCGCCTGCGCGCTCTGCATGCCCAATGCCAGCGCCCCAGCCGCCAGCCAATGAGACCACTTTTTCATCGATTATCCTCTATTTGGTTTTATCACGGAGCAACAGCTGACTGAGCGCCACCAACAGCAGCGACAGCAGCAGCAAAATTGTCGCCAGCGCGTTCACTTCCGGTGACACGCCAACTTTAACCATCGAATAGATTTTTAACGGCAAAATTTCGAAGCTCGGGCCGGTAACAAACGACGATACCACGACATCGTCCATCGACAGCGTAAAACTGAGCAGCCAACCCGCTGCGACCGCCGGTAGCGCCAGCGGCAGCAAAATTTTGCGCAGGATGGTGACTTCGCTGGCACCAAGATCTTTGGCGGCTTCCAGCATGCGCACATCAAATCCTTTCAGGCGCGAATAGACGGTGATCACCACAAACGGCAGGCAGAAAGTGATGTGCGAGAACAGCAGCGACCAGAAGCCAAGCGAAATGCCCAGCAGCATGAACAGCACCAGCAGCGAAATCGCCATCACGATATCCGGCGACATCATCACCACAAACAGCATGCCGCTGACGAACGGTTTACCCCGGAAGCGATAGCGATAGAGCGCGACGGCGGTCAGCGAGCCGATAATCGTGGCGCAGCTGGCGGAGAGCACGCCCATCAGCAATGAATGTTGTGCCGCCTGAATCAGGCTGTCGTTGTTCATCAGCAGGCGATACCACTGCGTGCTGAAACCCTGCCAGTTAATGCCGAAACGTGAACTGTTGAAGGAGTTGACGATCAGAATGATGATCGGGATATAAAACCAGGCGTAAATCACGGCCATGAAGCCGCCACGTAACCAGCGCGCCATCATTGCAGTTCCGCCTTGCTGTTCAGCATACGCGCTGCACGCCAGTAAGCCAGCAGCATCAATCCCATCAGCAGCGTCATCACAATGCTGGTGGCGGCACCGAACGGCCAGTCGCGGATATTGAGGAACTGGCTCTTGATCACGTTGCCAATCAACAGGTTTTTCGCGCCGCCCAGCAAATCTGCCACAAAGAACAAACCCATCGCCGGGATAAACACCAGCAGGCAACCGGCGACAATGCCCGGCATGGTGAGCGGCAGAATGATGCGTAAGAAGGTTTTCAGTTTACTGGCGCCGAGATCGCGCGCCGCTTCGAGGCAGGATTTATCCAGTTTTTCCAGGCTGGAGTAGAGCGGCAGCACCATAAACGGCAGCAGAATGTAGATCAGTCCCAGAATCACCGCTTCGGAGGTGTACATGATGCGAAACGGTTTATCGATCACCCCGAGCCACAGCAAAAACTCATTTAGCCAGCCGCGCGTGCTGAGGAAGATTTTCAGGCCGTAGATGCGGATCAGCGAGTTGGTCCAGAACGGCACAATCAGCAGGAACAGCATCAGCGGACGCAGGCGCGCCGGTAGTTTTGTCAGACACCAGGCAAACGGATAACCCAGCAGCAGGCAGCACAACGTGGCGATAAACGCCATATTCAGCGAGTGCAGCAGCACGTCGGCGTAAAGTGGATCCAGCAGTCGCGTGTAGTTATTGAGGGTGAAGGCCATACTGACAAAATGCGCATCGTCGCGCGTCAGGAAGCTGGTGGCGAAGATCATCAGGTTGGGCAGCAGCACAAACAGCGTCAGCCAGCTGACGATCAGCGCGACAATCACTTTCTGCAGGCGGTTACGCATCAACTTCATACGGCAGCACCACCTCCCAGTTTGGCACCCAGCTGACCGCCATTTTCTGGTTCAGTGAGTGATCAAAATCGGGATCGTCTTCGTTGAAGAACTCGCTCACCGTCAGCAGCTTGCCGTTCTCCAGCTCAACGGTGGATTCCAGCGTCATGCCTTTATAGTTGCGCTCGCGCACGTAGCCGATCAGGTTGTCGCTGCGGCTGTCGTGATCGATCTCCTCGACGCGCAGATCTTCCGGGCGCAGCAGCACATGCAGCTTATCGCCCGCGCTGACCGGGAAATCACACTGCAGCTCACATTCACGCCCTTCCACCCGCGCGCGGATAGTGGGCGCATGCTCGCTGCTCAGCACCTCGGCATCGAACACGTTTATCTCGCCGATAAAGCGCGCCACAAACAGGTTGGCGGGCTCTTCGTAAATCTCGCGCGGCGTGCCGTCCTGTTCGATACGACCATCGCGCATCACCACGATACGATCGGACATAGTCAGCGCTTCTTCCTGATCGTGGGTGACGAAGACAAAGGTGATGCCGAGCTTACGCTGCAGCGCTTTGAGCTCGTTTTGCATCTGGCGACGCAGCTTGTAATCCAGCGCCGACAGCGACTCATCCAGCAGCAACACTTTCGGACGATTGACCACCGCGCGCGCAATCGCCACGCGCTGTTGCTGACCGCCCGAAAGCTGATGCGGACGGCGATCGGCAAAACTCTCCAGCTGCACCATCGCCAGCGCATCGTTAACGCGCGTGGTGATCTCGGCCACCGGGGTTTTCTGCATGCGCAGGCCAAAGGCGACGTTCTCAAACACCGACATGTGTGGGAACAGCGCGTAGCTTTGAAACACGGTGTTGATGTGGCGATGCTCGGCGGGCAGGTCGGTGATGTCATTATCATCAAGAATGATGTGACCGCGATCGGCCTCTTCCAGCCCGGCAATCAGCCGCAATATGGTGGTTTTTCCGCAGCCGGAAGGGCCAAGCAGCGTGATGAACTCGCCGTGACGGATGGTCAGGTCAAAGTCAGAGATGATGGTTTTGCCATCGAAAGCTTTACTGATGCCAGAAAGCGTAACCAGCGCAGGCGCGCGTGTTTGCGTCATTTTAGTCACTCAGTCTGATGGTGAATCAGGTTACAGCATAGCCGCTGGTGGCCGCTTGCTGTGATGAAGGGCGCGATGATACCGCAAAAATGTGTCAATGCCATGTTTTGCCACGGATTTACCTTGAAAACGCTGAAAAATGCCGGAGTATGCATAACGGAAAAGTCGGACAGGTGAGCGTGAGCGAATTTTCAGCGCAATTCACGTTGAGAGAGCTAACCTGAAGGATAATGATTTGACGCAACATGGTGCCATCAGGCCACCATGATAATGACGCAGGTTCTTTAGAGGGATGACAGATGGATCAATTACTTGAGCGTTTTCTCAGTTATGTCGCAGTAGAAACTCAGTCAAAACCTCAGGCACGTCAGGTGCCAAGCAGCGAAGGGCAGTGGACGCTGGCGCGTCAATTACAGGAAGAACTCATTGCGCTGGGCTTTGTTGATGTTTCGCTGAGCGATCATTGCTGTGTGATGGGCACTTTACCGGCTAACGTCGATTGGGCCACGCCGGTGATCGGCTTTATTTCGCATATGGATACCTCACCGGATTTCACTGCCAAAAACGTCAATCCGCAGATTATTGAAAACTACCGCGGTGGTGATATCGCGCTGGGTAACGGTGATGAAGTTTTGTCACCGGTGATGTTCCCGATTTTGCATAAGTTGATTGGCCATACGCTGATCACCACCGATGGCAAAACCCTGCTCGGCGCGGATGATAAAGCCGGTATCGCCGAGATCATGACCGCGATGGCGCGTCTGGCAAAAAGTGATACGCCGCACGGCGCGATTCGCGTGGCCTTCACGCCGGATGAAGAGATTGGTCGCGGTGCATCGCACTTCGACGTCGAAGGCTTTGCCGCCGATTGGGCCTATACCGTGGATGGCAGCGATCTCGGCGAGTTTGAGTTCGAGAACTTCAATGCCGCCACCGCGATGGTCAAAATCACCGGTAACAACGTGCATCCGGGCAGCGCCAAAAATGTGATGGTCAATGCGCTGGATCTGGCGATGCGCTTCCACGCGGAATTGCCGGCCAAAGAGAAGCCGCAGTATACCGACGGCTACGAGGGCTTCTTCCATCTGCACATCATCAAAGGCACGGTTGAACATGCCGAGCTAATGTATCTAATCCGTGATTTTGATGCCGACAGCTATGAACAGCGTAAACAACTGCTGGAAGAGATTGGCCAGCGCGTTAGCAAAGGGCTGCAGAGCGAGTGTTCGGTGAAGGTGGAGATCAGCGATAGCTATCGCAACATGCGCGAGAAGGTTGAACCGCATCCGCACATTATTGAGTTAGCGCTACAGGCGATGCGCGATTGTGGCATTGAACCGAACGTCAAACCGATTCGCGGCGGCACCGACGGCTCTGCGCTGTCGTGGAAAGGATTGCCGTGCCCGAACCTGTTCACCGGCGGCTACAACTATCACGGCAAGCACGAGTTCGCCTCTCTTAATGTGATGGCGCAGTCGGTAGATGTGATTGTGCGTTTGGCTGAGCTGGCGGGGCAGAAGAAGGGGTGATGGTGATTGCATAGTGCGGGTTGTCCCCCATCCCGGCCTTCCCCCATAAATGGGGGAAGGAGACGCTGCCACATGTAGCTTCAGAACGAACATATGGCAGCATCTTCCTCCCCCATTTATGGGGGAGGACCGAGGAGGGGGACAGCCAGCACCCACCGAGCACCCACCGAGCACCGTCCGAGTTTTAGAAACCCCGAGACAGACTGAAACTTACTCGCCGAAGAACCAATATCCGCTATTTACCAACGCCGCCAGCTGCGCCAGCAGTGAAGGGTCGTCCAGCGCATCGCCGAAATCTTCCAGCGTCAGCACGTGATTGTGTGCCAATGCCGCCAGCACATGCGGATGGCTGCTGGTGATCGATTCCCCGTTCACAAACACCACATCTCCGATGGTCAATACACGCAGACCGCCGAGACGCGTCAGCGCATCGCCTTGCTGCAGTGCATCGTAAATCTCATCAGGTTGATACGGCGGCTCCGGCGGCGCGACGTCCAGCTCATGACGTGACTGAGAAATAAACTCGCCAAACCACTGATTAAACTGCTCTGGCTGGTTGATCACATCCATCATCACTTTGCGGATGCCTTCCAGTTCTGATGGCAGGATCTGCGATGGGCATTCACGCGATGGCACATCAGGATCGCTGTAGCGATAGCTGCCCAATTCGTTGGCCAGCATGTGATCGGCAAAACCGCTGATCAGCTCGCGACCGTTCGGTGCGCGGAAGCCGACCGAATAGTTGATGGCGTTTTCCAGCGAATAGCCTTCATGCGGGAATCCAGGCGGAATATAGAGAATATCGCCGGGCTCCATCTCTTCATCGATGATGGCGTCGAACGGCTCAACCTGCAGCAGATCCGGATGCGGGCAGTGCTGTTTCAACGGCACCTTTTCACCCACGCGCCAGCGACGACGGCCGGTGCCCTGAATGATAAACACATCGTACTGATCGAAATGCGGGCCCACGCCGCCGCCTGGCACGGCAAAAGAGATCATCAGATCGTCAACGCGCCAGTCGGGCAGGAAACGGAACGGGCGCATCAGCGCGGCAGAAGGTTCATGCCAATGGTTGACCGCCTGCACCAGCAGCGACCAGTTGCTCTCACCGAGATGATCGTAGCTCTCAAACGGCCCGTGGCTGACTTGCCATTTACCTTCGTTATGGCTGACAAGGCGGCTATCCACCTCATTTTCCATTGCCAGACCAGCCAGTTCGTCAGGAGAAATAGGATCGACGAAGTTTTTAAATCCACGTTTAAGCACCACCGGGCGTTTCTGCCAGTAGCGCTGAATAAAGTCGGGCCAGTTGATATCGAGCTGATAGTCCATAGGGTGAGTCCGTTTGCTGCAAAGAATGATGGCAAGTATAACAGCCCGCGTCCCTTTCTACTCGCGGTGATGCTCGACTTCCTGGCGCTGGAAAATGACTTCCATGCGCGCGCCACCGAGCGGGCTGGTGGTGGCAATCACCTGACCGGCGTACTGTTCGAGGATATCGCGCACCACGGCTAAGCCCAATCCCTGGCCGGGGCGCAAGGTGTCGGCGCGCTGACCGCGCACGAAGATCAGATCGCGTTTGCTTTCCGGGATGCCGGGGCCGTCATCATCAATAAACAGATGCAAGGTGTTGTCGGTTTGGCGCGCGGTGACTTCAATGAATTCGAGGCAATATTTGCAGGCGTTATCGAGTACGTTGCCCAGCACTTCCATAAAGTCATTTTTATCGCCGATAAAGGTCAGTTCCGGCGAGATATCCAGCGTGATCGCCACGCCTTTACGTTGATAGACCTTATTCAATGCCGAACACAGGCTGTCGAGCAGCGCCGACACCGAATGCAAATCGCGCTGCAGAGGATTGTGATCGGCCTGCATGCTGGCGCGATGGAGGTAATAACCAATCTGTTGTGAAATGCGGCTGATCTGCTCCAGCATCACCGGTTCGGCCTGCTCAATGGTTAACTCTTTACCATTGCGTAACGATCGCAGCGTACTTTGCAGCACCGCCAGCGGGGTTTTCAGGCTGTGGGTGACATCCGAAAGGGTGGTGCGATAGCGCGTGTAGCGCTGGCGTTCATTGGTCAGCAGCAGGTTAAGATTGCGCACCAGGCTGCGTAGCTCTTGTGGCGGATTGTCATCGAGATTCTCGCGCTGGCCTGTTTCCAGCTCGCGCACTTGCGAAGTGAGATCGCCAATCGGCCGCAAGCTCCAGTGTGCCGCCAGCCACAGCAGCGGAATCACCAGTAGCAGATTCGCCGCCAGCACATAGCTGAACCACGACCACACCACATCGGAATGCTGCAACTCTTGCGGAATCGAATCGACCACCACAATGGTTAACGCCGGTAAGTTGGTGGTGGCATCGTAGCGATTGACCGCGACCGAATGGGTAAAGGTGTCATTACTGTCGCTATCCAGCGCGTGTAGTCGCTCTTTCGCCTGCGAGTTATTGCCCATCGCCGCCATGCTGGTGCGATTGCTGGTGTCGATTTCATAGAAGTCGGGCTTGAGCAGCCATTCACGACGAATCTTTTTGCGGATGTCTGGCACATCGCGCTGTTGCCACAGCAGTTTGCCGTGTTCATCGTAGATAAAGACCAGCGTGGGGAAATTGAGCGTCATGCGCTCGGGCTGACCAATGGTCAGCTGATTGTCGTGCCACTGCGCCAGCGTAAAGAACAGGTTGCTCTCGCCGCGCATCACGCGATAGGTATTTTTATCGAAGCTGACGACGTAGCCGACCACGGCGACCATGCCGTAGGAGAGCGACAAAAACAGTACGATCGCGGCCGTCGCCAACAGGAAACGGGCGCGAAGTGAGAAGGGGCGTAAGCGTTGTAACCACGTCATAAATCAGAGATCAAAGCGATAGCCCTGGCCGCGCACGGTGTTGATCACTTCGGTCGGATAGAGTGAGAGAATTTTTTTGCGCAGACGTCCCATCAGCACGTCGATGGTGTGGCTTTCGCGCAGTTCGGCGTCCGGATAGAGCTGCAGCATCAGTGAATCTTTGCTTACCACTTTACCGGCGTTACGAATCAGGGTTTCGACAATGGTGTACTCGAAGGCGGTCAGTTTTACCGGTTCGTCTTGCACCGTCAGTTCACGGCGAGAGAGATCGACCTGGAACGGCGGCATAGAGATAATTTGCGATGCATGACCGCTGTTGCGACGCATCAGCGCCTGCAAACGTGCAGCCACTTCTTCAATGTGGAACGGCTTGGTCACGTAGTCGTCGGCACCGGCTTCCAGCGCTTCCACTTTGGCCTGCCAGCCTTCGCGAGCGGTTAATACCAGAATCGGTTGGCGAACGGCATCGGTGCGCCAGCGGCGAATCAGCGACATGCCATCTTCGTCCGGCAAACCGAGATCGACCAGCGCGATGTCAGGGACATGTTCTTGCAGGAAATAATCCGCTTCTTTGGCATCTTCTGCGGCATCGACCTGATGGCCCATGTCACGCAGCTGCACGGCGAGGTGATGGCGCAGCAGCGCATTATCTTCCACAACCAGTACACGCATAGTATTTCCTTAGCTTCCAACGTAGTGATGATGGAAAGAGTATATGCGAAGCCAACTAAACCATAGAACAACCAGGCGCGCTAAGCGCGCCTGGTTAATGCATTACTTCAGGTCATCAACCATCTGAATCGCACGGCCGAGGTAGTTGGCTGGCGTCATCTGCTTCAGGCGCACTTTTTCCTCTTCCGGCAGTTCGAGGCTATCGATAAAGGTCTGCATGCCTGCGGCATCAACGCGTTTACCGCGCGTCAGCTCTTTCAGCTTCTCGTACGGTTTTTCAATGCCGTAACGACGCATCACGGTTTGGATCGGCTCTGCCAGCACTTCCCAGTTGTGATCCAGTTCGTCCAGCAGACGATCACGGTTCACTTCCAACTTAGAGATGCCTTTCAGTGTGGCCTGATAGGCGATCAACGCATAACCGATGCCCACGCCAAGGTTACGCAGCACGGTGGAGTCGGTCAGGTCGCGCTGCCAGCGTGAAACCGGCAGTTTGCTCGCCAGATGCTGCATCATCGCGTTCGCCAGGCCGAGGTTGCCTTCGGAGTTTTCGAAGTCAATCGGGTTCACTTTGTGCGGCATAGTAGACGAACCGATTTCACCGGCGATGGTTTTCTGCTTGAAGTGATTGAGGGCGACGTAGCCCCAGATATCACGATCAAAGTCGATCAGAATGGTGTTGAAACGCGCGATGCAATCAAACAGTTCAGCGATGTAATCGTGCGGTTCGATCTGCGTGGTATACGGGTTCCAGGTGATGCCCAGCGAGGTGACGAACTGCTCGCTCAGCTGGTGCCAGTCCACTTCCGGATAAGCCGAGATGTGAGCGTTATAGTTGCCGACCGCGCCGTTGATTTTACCCAGCACTTCAATCTTGCTCAGCTGACGCAACTGGCGCTCCAGACGATACGCCACGTTTGCCATCTCTTTACCCATGGTCGACGGCGTTGCTGGCTGGCCGTGGGTGCGCGACAGCAGCGGAATGTCACGGTATTCTTGCGCCAGACCTTTAACGGCATCGATCAGTTTGTTCCAGAACGGCACGATCACATCACGACGTGCGGTTTCCAGCATCAGCGCATGCGACAGGTTGTTGATATCTTCGGAGGTACAGGCGAAGTGGATGAATTCAGACACCGCATGCAGCGCAGGGACAGGGACATCGGCCACTTTTTCTTTCAGGAAATATTCCACGGCTTTGACGTCGTGGTTGGTGGTGCGCTCGATGGTTTTGATACGCGCCGCGTCTTCTTCACTGAAATTGGCGACAATGGCATCAAGGAAAGCGTTTGCGTCGGCATCAAATGCAGGAACTTCCTTGATCTCTACAGTCGTAGCCAGTTTTTGTAACCAGCGAACCTCAACCTCAACGCGGAATTTCAGCAAACCGAACTCGCTGAAAATGGCGCGCAGTGGGCTGACTTTATCGCCGTAACGACCATCGACAGGTGAAACGGCGGTCAGAGAGGATAATTCCATCAGTGCAACTCCTGAATCGTTTAACAATTATGCCGGGGCGGCGCTTAATACGCCGGGCCCAGGCGGGATAAAATGGTTTTGGCTTCGCTTAGCAAGCGCTGGCGCGAGAACATCAGCTGCAGACGGCCACCGCCAACCTGCTGCCATAACACCGCAGAGCGAATGCCGGCCAGCAGGGCGGCGCGCACTTTACTCTGCACTTGTGAATTCTGTAATACCTGCGGTGAACCGGTCACCTGAATGCGCGGGCCCAGCGGGCTAATCACATCGACATAAATGCCCGCCATCGCGCTGGTGATGGTGTCCGATTCCAGTTCGTAATGTGCCAGCTGACGGTCAAGCTGGCCGATGCGCTGTGCCAGCGTGTTCATCGCCGTTTTATTGCCGTGCAGCTTACGCTCCAGCACCATCATGCTTAAGGTGTAGCGCGTCAGTTCTGCGCTGGCGCCCTGACGATTGCTGCTGTTCAGCACCGCCATTAAGGTCTCTAATCCAACCTTCAAATTGGCTTCGTCGTTGCCAAACACCGCCAGCGTTGAACCGGGATTGAGATCGATCAGGCTGCGTAGCGACACGTTCAGTGCCGCGTTATTGCAATGTCCCTGCTGCGCGAGCTGTTGCACCACATGGGCCGCCTGACATACGCCCGCCAGCGCCAGTGTAATCTCATAATAGTTCTTAGCCACGCTTAACTCCTGTCATCGCGTCGGGCAGCGCCGACCTTAGGCTTCTGCCAGAGGCAGGCGTTGTTCGATAATGCCGCCGCCGAGGCACACTTCACCGAGATAAAACACGGCAGATTGACCTGGCGTGACGGCCGCAACCGGCTCGTCAAAACGGACTTCAATACGGTCGTCGCCGTGCGGAATGATTTCACACGGAATGTCGGTCTGGCGATAGCGGGTTTTCACCGTGCAGCGCAGCGGGGCGGTAATCGGCTGGCGATCGACCCAGTGCAGCTGTTGGGCAATCAAACCTACAGACATCAGGCGCGGATGCTCGCCGCCTTGCGCCACGATTAGACGATTGCGCGCCACATCTTTGTCGACCACATACCAGGGATCGTCGTTGCTCTCTTTACGACCGCCAATACCGAGGCCTTTACGCTGGCCGAGCGTGTGATACATCAAGCCCTGATGTTCACCGACGATTTCGCCGTCAACGGTTTCGATTTCACCCGGCTGGGCAGGCAGATAGCGGCCAAGGAAGTCACGGAACTTGCGCTCGCCGATAAAGCAGATACCGGTGGAATCTTTCTTCTTGGCGGTGATCAGATCCAACTGCTCAGCGATGCGGCGCACTTCCGGCTTATCCAGTTCGCCAACCGGGAACAGGCTTTGCGCAATCTGCTGGTGGCTGAGCGTGTAAAGGAAATAGCTTTGATCTTTGTTACCGTCGAGGCCGCGCAGCAGGCGGCTTTGACCGTCCACATCCTGGCGGCGCACGTAGTGGCCGGTGGCGATGAAATCTGCGCCGAGATCGTCCGCCGCGAACTCAAGGAAGGCTTTGAACTTGATCTCTTTGTTGCACAGGATGTCGGGATTCGGCGTGCGGCCCGCTTTGTACTCTTCCAGGAAGTGCTCGAACACGTTATCCCAGTACTCAGCGGCGAAGTTGATTTTGTGCAGTTTTATGCCGAGTTTGTCACACACGGCTTGTGCGTCAGCCAGATCATCGGCGGCGGTGCAATACTCCTCGCCATCGTCTTCCTCCCAGTTCTTCATGAACAGGCCTTCAACCTGGTAGCCCTGCTGCTGCAGTAACCAGGCGGAAACGGAAGAATCGACGCCGCCGGACATTCCGACGATCACTTTTTTCTGGCTGTTGTCAGACATGACGCACTCTTAAATTACGATAAAAACAGGCGGCGCATTCTATCATGCAGAAGCGGGGCGCGCACCCTCATGAAACGGCCACTGGAACGGCGCGACCAGATGCAGCGGAAAACGTTCGCCTTGTTGCCACAGCCGCACGCTCTCTGCCACTAGCGGTGAACGCAGGCGATTTGCCGTCAGAATCTGCTCTGGCGGCAGCCACCAGCAGCAATCGATGTCGCGATCGTGCGGCGAGGTTTCAACTTTTTCGGCCAGATCGAGGCCAAACAGGAAACGCACAAAAGGTGTATCGTCCGGGGCAATCCACTGTTGCACGCCGAGGAAATATTCGGGATGGGCGTCGATGCCGGTCTCTTCAAACAATTCACGCTGCGCGGCTTCGAGCAGGGTTTCATTGGCCTCAAGATGCCCGGCGGGCTGATTCCAGGTAATACGACCGTGGACGCGCTCTTCGACTACCAGCAAATGTCCCTGTGCCTGCACAATGCAGGCGACCGTTACATGAGGTTTAAACATCCTTCCTCCGAAATTGTTAACTAAAAGTTATTAAATGGCTGCGCTGATATCGCGCCATTCACCCGGCGGCAAATCGCCTAGCTGATGTTCGCCCATCGCAAAGCGAATCAGGCGCAACGTCGGAAAACCGATGTGGGCCGTCATGCGCCGTACCTGGCGATTTCGGCCCTCAAACAGGGTGATTTTCAGCCAGCTGGTGGGAATCGCCTTACGCTCGCGAATCGGCGGCTGGCGCGGCCACAGCCACTCTGGCTCGTCCACTAACTCAATGCCTGCCGGCAACGTTGGGCCATCGTTGAGCGTCACGCCGTTGCGTAACAGGGATAAATCCGATTCCTGCGGCGCACCTTCCACCTGCACGAAATAGACCTTTCCGGTGCGCTTGCCGGGCTGCGTCAGCGCGGCCTGCAGCGCGCCATCGTTGGTCAAAATCATCAATCCTTCACTGTCGCGATCGAGGCGGCCCGCAGCATAAACATCGCCTACCGGCACAAAATCTTTCAGCGTGCGGCGTCCGGCTTCATCACTGAATTGCGGCAAAACATCGAAGGGTTTGTTAAAGAGTATGACGCGTCTTGGGCCTTTCGGACGGGTATCACGGCGCACGGGCTTACGTGCTGGGGCGTTCGCACGCTTATCCTGGTGAATTCGTTGAGAAGTTTTTCGCATGGGCTTTGCAGTCAGAAACATTCGGCGCATTATAGCGCGAAACTACGGTGATTGGCGTAGCGGAAATAATCAAGTAGTATTGACCCGCATCTTACAAATCATTAACAAAAAATCGCTCGAAGGAGAGGTTGATGGAAAGCAAAGTAGTTGTTCCGGCGGAAGGTCAAAAAATCACCCTGGCTCAGGGAAAACTTACAGTTCCGAATAACCCGATTATTCCTTACATTGAAGGTGACGGTATCGGTGTTGATGTTTCCCCGGTAATGTTGAAAGTGGTTGATGCCGCTGTGAAGAAAGCCTACAACGGCGAGCGTAAAATTTCCTGGATGGAAATTTATACTGGTGAAAAATCAGTAGAACTTTACGGCCAGGACGTCTGGCTGCCGCAGGAAACCCTCGATTTAATCAAAGAATATCGCGTTGCCATCAAAGGCCCACTGACTACGCCCGTTGGCGGCGGTATTCGTTCTCTGAACGTTGCGCTGCGTCAGGAGCTGGATCTGTACGTGTGTCTGCGTCCGGTTCGCTACTACAAAGGCACCCCAAGCCCGGTTAAACGCCCTGAAGAAACCGACATGGTGATCTTCCGTGAAAACTCAGAAGATATCTATGCCGGTATTGAGTGGAAAGCGGGCACGCCAGAAGCGGATAAAGTGATCAAGTTCCTGCGCGAAGAGATGGGCGTGAAGAAAATTCGCTTCCCTGAGCAGTGCGGTATCGGCGTTAAGCCATGCTCGGAAGAGGGTACCAAACGTTTGGTACGCGCAGCAGTGGAATACACCATCACCAACGATCGTGATTCTCTGACCCTGGTTCACAAAGGCAACATCATGAAGTTCACCGAAGGTTCTTTCAAAGACTGGGGCTACCAGTTGGTGAAAGAAGAGTTCGGCGGCGAGCTGATCGATGGCGGCCCGTGGATGAAGTTCAAGAACCCGAACACCGGTAAAGAGATCATCGTTAAAGACGTGATCGCGGATGCCTTCCTGCAGCAGATTCTGTTGCGTCCAGCTGAATACGACGTGATCGCCTGTATGAACCTGAACGGTGACTACATCTCTGATGCCCTGGCGGCACAGGTTGGCGGTATCGGTATCGCACCAGGCGCAAACATCGGTGACGAATGTGCCCTGTTCGAAGCAACGCACGGTACAGCACCTAAGTATGCAGGTCAGGATAAAGTGAACCCAGGTTCAGTAATCCTGTCAGCAGAAATGATGCTGCGTCACCTGGAGTGGTTCGAAGCGGCTGACCTGATCGTTAAAGGTGTTGAAGGCGCTATCGCTAACAAAACCGTGACCTACGATTTCGAACGTCTGATGGACGGCGCTAAACTGCTGAAATGTTCAGAGTTTGGTGACGCGATCATCAACAACATGTAATTTGCCACTCCGGCAGAAAGCATAACGGGAGCCAATGGCTCCCGTTTTTCATTTAAAATAGTATGAGATTCACAGTTCATATAAAATTTTAATCATTTGATTTTTTTATATATCGCGGCCTGTGCTTGGTCTCTATATAGATTCTTCCAATATATTCCCCTAATACACCGATTCCTATCAACTGAATGCCGCCTAAGAAAAGAATTGATACCAGTAATGACGGATAGCCTGCTACAGAGTTACCCCATACTAACTTGTCAATAATCATCCATGTTCCATAAAGGAAAGATAAGAGAGCTACAAAAAAACCTATATAGGTCCATATTCTCAATGGAAATGTTGAGAAGCTCGTCAGTCCTTCCAGCGCTAAGTTCCAAAGGTGCCAGCCGTTGAACTTCGCTTGTCCTGCAATGCGAACGGAACGACTATATTCTACAATAGCGGCATCACCCTCCACCCAATTTAAAATCCCTTTCATAAATAGATTTCGTTCCTGCAATAGCTTGATGTTTTCGACTGTATCCCGCGACAGTAAACGGAAGTCTCCAACATTTTCTTCAAGCTTTGGTGAGCTAATTTTATTGTGAAGCTTATAAAACAAGGTAGCTGTTTTGCGTTTAAACTGACTATCGCTGCTTCTGTCGACGCGCTTTGCTAACACAATTGGCCAACCCTCCTGCCATTTGCTGATGAGCAAGGGAATGACGTCAATGGGATCCTGAAGGTCAACGTCCACAGGGATTACTGCATCACCGGTAGCATGTTCAAGTCCTGCGAGCAGGGCGGCTTCTTTGCCAAAGTTTCGAATAAAATTAATGATTAATACTGATTCGTCAACAGCCACGAGAGACTTAATGACCTGCTCTGTTTTGTCAGTGCTGCCATCATTAATAAAGATGATCTCTAGATTATATGCAGAGAGTTTTTCTTTGACCGCACGATAAAATATCGGTATTGCGTCTTCTTCATTGAAGACGGGAACGACCAGAGAAATTTTCAATTTTTCACCCTAAAAACAATAAAGTTTGAATAGATGAAGCCGAGAATCAGGCTTAATACCGAGAACGACGTAAGCGTAATGATCGGATTACTCTGCATATGATCGGCCAAGCCACCAATGCCTGCGGCCATGGTACCCATAAAACAGACAAAGATAATATAGCGAGTGGGCGTGGCTTCAGCTTTGAACGTCCAGCGTGCATTAGCAAAGAAAGAGAATGTTACAGCAACAGCGAAAGCAACCAGATTAGCTAACCATTGAGGCATGTTTTGAGCATATAGCGCTGCGAACACCCCCCAGTGAATCAGAGTATTAATGATGCCAACTGAAAAAAAGCGGGAAAATAATTTTATCATATTGAAATATATACGATATGGCACCTTTGTTCAAAGTAGCTGGAAATTAAAAATTCAAATATAAGACAACTATAGTTGGAAAATATCCGTTTCACTCTTCCAGCCGTAAAAAATAATAGTTTTTACGGTTTTGTTTAGTCGACTTGCTGCTCACTGGGTTTTACCAGCTGAGCCCGTTCCTGCGAGAGCCGCCAAAAATCGCTGCCGCCCGGCTGCTGATACATCCGCAGCGAGAAGTGACCGACAATCGCGTAGATATACTCAAAAATGGCTGATTGAGAATCCTCGTAATCCACCCACAGCACTGACGAGGTGAAGCAATAAACTTCCACCGGCAAGCCCTCTGGCGAGGGCTTCATGGCGCGCACCACGATATACATATCTTTCTTGATATCGTCGCGCTGTGACAGCCACGCCGTCAGGTACTTACGAAACACCGTCAGATTGGTGATGCCGTTTTCGGCAAACCAGCGTTCGCCCACTGCATTGCTGTCGCGACCATCCATCAGCGCCGAAAGTTGCTCACTGACACCGCGAATTTGGCTCATCTGCTGCACCATATCGTGATCGAGAAAGCGAATCGACATTTGATCAAGATGGAAACTGCGCATAATGCGTCGCGCGCCGGAGGAGAACATCGCCTGCCAGTTGGTGTAGGTTTCAGTGAGGAAATTTTTGGTTGGGATGCGCGAAAGCGTATTGTCCCAGTTGCGAATGGTGATGGTATGCAGCGCGATATCGATCACTTCGCCGCTGATACCGTTATCCGGCATCTCAATCCAGTCGCCGAGTTGCAACACATCGTTCGATGACACCTGAATATTGGCCACCAGCGACATCAGCGTGTGCTGGAACACCAACATCAACACCGCGGCTACCGCTCCCAAACTCGAGATAATAATCACTGGCGATTTATTCGACATAATAGCCAGAATCATGATCGCCGAAATAATGTGCACCAGAATCTTGCCGACCTGAATATAACCTTTGATCGAGTGATTCTTGCGTTTGGCTTTTTTCGAATAGGAGTTATTAACGATCTCCAGCACTTCGGTAAAAAACAGCGATAAATAGACGAAGAACAGAATACCGCAGATGGTCTTTATCGCGATCAACAGATGTTCTGGTAAATCTGGCATAAATTGCAGCAGATAATAAACCGTGATCACCGGGATAAAGTTAGAGAGCTTCTCCGACAGCCTGACGTCTTTATCCAGCGGCACCTGATTCTTGTGCGTGCTGAAGAACACCTTCCTCACCACCTTTACAATAAAGAATTTACAGATCAGGTGGGCGATCATGCCGGCAAACATCAGTAATACCAGACTAAAAGCGGCCGACAGCACCGTGTTGCTCTCAATAAAACCTTGAATCTTGCTTAAATAATTCATTTCAACCACATGTCGGACAGTGTTGGCGGGAATTCAAACATAAATGCACCAATGGCGATATGCCACGCGTGCGCAATAGTCTACACCATCGCTGGTTTACATTCCCTTTCGCAGAAGTTTGAATCAGTTAACATTAACGTGCTGACGGCGGTGTGCATTAAAGACTAAACCGTTATCTTCAGCGCTTACGATTGAGGAGGTGGTATGAAAGGTGTAATCAAGTTCGTTAAAGGCTGGCTACTGTTTTCGCTGTTGTGGGGCATCTTTATGTGGTTTGTTTCGTGGCAGGCGCAGGGCAAAGAGATCGGCATGGTGATCGTGATGAGCTTGTATGCTGGATTAATTTACCAGGCGCTGATGACCATGGTTGCACGATACAAAGCACGGCGCGCGCAAGTTTGATTGCACACAACTGCCCACATAGCTTTGCGGGACGTTGACGCTGATTTGCACTTTTTCCGGCAATCTGAGTCAACTTAGATCAGTCTGCTGGAAATAAATAATGGGAAAGAAGAGTGTAGCGGCGTGGTTTTTCCTACTACTTTCATTGGGTGCCTGTGCGCAACTGCCAGCGGGCGAGGTTAATTTGCCGACACAACACGAGCGTCATTTGAAGGGAGGCA
Source organism: Pantoea trifolii (assembly GCF_024506435.1). NCBI lineage: Bacteria > Pseudomonadati > Pseudomonadota > Gammaproteobacteria > Enterobacterales > Erwiniaceae > Pantoea > Pantoea trifolii. Next base: position 1,701,180 of record NZ_JANIET010000001.1, read on the forward strand.
GCAGCGTGGCGGATGTTGCCGAAACGCCGGATGAACATATCAAAGAGCGGACTGAGGATGTGGGACACCATCAATAGAAATCGGGGCCAACACGGCCCCGTTTCAACGGATTACTTACGTCCGAGCAGAAAACCAACAATTACACCAATGCTGGCTGCAACTGCCAGGCCGGTCGCGGGATTATCGCGTACCGATTTCACCACACAATCCGCTGCATCCTGAACCGCATAGCTGGCTTGAGCCGGGTAACGACGCGCTGCGCCTTTGGCTTGCTGACGGCGTGAACCGGTAAATTCGCCAAATTTTTCCTGAACGGCACCCGCCGCTTCATTCAATTTTGCTTCCGCTTTGTCGCTCATAATTACTCCCTGATCGTGGTGAATGTCCTGTAAAGCGTAGTCAGAGAAACTGTATGCAGCAAATGACGCAGCGGTAAAGGTTGTAACAGCAGTTTGCAGTGAGCAAAAATTCTGCGCGCAGCAGAAAGGCGGGAACGCAATAGTCTGAACTTAGGGCTTTCCGCGATAAGCCGGATACCAGCTCACAAGGAAGTGACGTAGATGATCAAAACACCATTCGGCATCTTCAGCTTGCTGGCAGTAATAGCGCAAAGTCACTTTTTCATAGCGCATGTGGCGTTGCTGCAGCGGTGACCAACCCCAATCGAGTACGGCACGCGCGTAATTGATCAGTGTGCCGCTCTGCATATTGTGCTGCTTCTCTTGTCGGCTCAAATAGATCTCAAATGCCTGATCCAGACCTTGCGTCTCTTCAGCGTCGAAACCTGTCACTGTCGGGCGGAACGCCACATCAACAAACCCGCACACGCCGTCGTCACGCTGCTGCCAGTCGCAGGCCAGCGTCATAAACAAGCCCTCCTGCAGATTGACCTCTTCCAGCAGACGCCGCATATTTTCGGAATGTTTACCGGCGGTGATCTCATCAATACGATCGGTCTCCAGCGTCAGGTCGAATCCACAAGGATTCACCGAGCCATCCGCATTAGTACTGGCCGGGAAGGGGAAATCGATATAACCGTTGTTATCCAGACTCTTTTCCATCAGGCAGGTCCGCAGCGTGAGATGGTCAGACAATAAACCATCTCGCACTGCGACGCACGGCTTATGGGCACGTCCAGGTGATCATGGTGTTCTGATAGGGATTGATCAGGCGGAACTGTTTATCCGACAGCCGTTGCGCGTAGAGGCCCTCAGCGGTGATGGCCGAAGGCACGTACTGAAAGCGATCGGTGGAGTGCAGCGTACCGCTTTGCACTTTTACCCCATCGCGCGAGACGGCGAAGGCGCTCACCAAATCAAAGATGCGCGCCTGCGTATTGCCCATCGATTGTCCATAAATCGTCGACACTTCGCCTGGACAGTCGACACCTTTCGGTGCGGAACTGCAGCCAGCTAAAACTAAAAGGGTGAGTACAACCGTGATTCGCCACATGAGCACCTGCTTCATTCCCTGGTTTGCAATGGCACGCCAATGCGTACTGATAAGTGGATCATAGCAGGTCTGACGCTGCTTCCCATTTGTCATTTGTATAATCGTTAAGCGGAAGGAATGTAAAGGGGTGACTTTACTAGCAGAGAAACGGTATTCTTGCCAGCGTTGCGCACCAGGTAAGCAAAGCAAGGGTAAATTAATGAAAGAAGAAGAAGCGAGTTTAATGATTCTTCAGCACGCGATCGACAAATTAGAAGCCGACAAAAAGAAGCAGGTCATGAACTGCGTAGCGGCCATTCAGGAAGTGATGCAGCGTTTTGAAGCCGAAGAGGCCGGGCTGGCATTGATGTTGGTCGCGGCGCAAGTGGCCGCTGAGTAGTACTTGCTCCTGCGAAATCTCGCCACGTTTGATGTACCAGGCTTTGCTGCTGTTAGATAACGTTCATGGAATGCAGTAGCAAAGCCCATCTCTCCACGTAATCATCATTTAACCTCAGCGGAGAACCTAATGAAGGCGATAGTCATGGCTGTTGGCGTGCTGGCTTGTCAGATTGCCCCCGCCTGGAGCGAAACCGAATACCAAATTACCTGTCCCGGCCGTCCCACCATGACGGTATCGCGTGCCGAGTATGGTTTGAGTACCTTAATGTGGCCAACGCGTCACTTCCAGATCGCTGCCGGGCAGCAGCGCACCAGCCTGAAAGGCGGTGACAAAGTTGCCATCACCCGTTTTCGTAATGGCGATCAGTTAATCGTGAATAAAAAGAACGATGAAACCTTCTTCGTCTACGCCAACAGCAGCAAGCTGTTGCCCTGTAGCCGTACCGATAAGCGCGATGCACAGATTCTGTCGCTGGAACGCTACGACGACAGCACGCGTCCAAACTCGTGAGTTAATATCCTGGTTTGATCAGTTGCCGCTGGCGCAAATCCAGCGGTGACTGTTCCGCCTCATCGATGGCTGCCAGCCAGCTCTGCAAATTCACCTTGGCCCACGACAGATGTCCGCGCGTGGTGCTCATCAACACCACATCGGGACGCAATGAGCGATAAAGCTCCAGCGACTGCTGCAGTTCGGTGGGATTGCTGTCTGGCATCAGCACGCTGATCCAGCGGTTATAGTCGCGGGTCAACGTATCGCCGACAAACAGATAAGTCTGGCCGAGCGGCGAGTGATAGAGGTAGCTGCTGCTGCCAGGCGTATGTCCGGGCGTCGGCAACAGGTGAAAATCGCCGAAGTGCGTCTCTTGCTGGGTAAAGGTTTCGTCAGGTTCAATCACTAAACTTACCGGCCCCAGCGAACGACTGTGGCAATAGAGCGCGCTATTAAAGCGCTGCTGAATGGCGATCGCGCCCGGCGCGGCTTCATGCCAGTGGGTCAAATAGTGGCGAATCACGCCGCCGGCATCGTTGAGGAATTCATGATCGAGCGGATGCTCCACGCGACCAATCAATAAATTGCCGCGGGGGTGGCACAGCATAAAGCCATGCATCATTAGATCACTTGCCGTCTCTTCAGCGGGGAATTCTGGCGTGGAGATCCACAAATCGTCATACAGTGGCTTCATTGTCGGTCTCCTGCGGCAACACGTTAGCGCAATGTCGGGTGGCCGGTGAAGGCGAACTGTGCTTCTCCCTTCTCAATCTGCAACGTGGCGCTGGCACCCAGCGGCAGCGTCACGGTATCGGCATCGTGTCCAAAAGCCAGATCGGTGATCACCGGAATCTGAAACTCGTCACGGATGCGCTGCCACACGGTGGCAAAATCAAAACCGTTATCATACGCCGACAGCGAAGTGCTGGTGAAGCTGCCGGTAATAATCGCTTGCTGTCGCGATAAAATGCCACTCTGCTGCAGCTGAATCAGCATGCGCTCGATGCGGAACGGATGTTCGTTCACATCTTCAATTACCAGAATGCCACCTTCAATTTGTGGCATCCACGGCGTACCAATCAGTGAGCAGATCATCGCTAAATTGCCGCCCCATAAGGTGCCTTGCCAGCGGCCATGATCCGGGCTTGTGCTCGGCCAGCTTAGATTGACTGTAGGTGAAGTTAGCGTTTGCCAAAAGTGCGACTCGGTAAAATCAGATAATGCCTCTGCACCGAAGTTACCGGCCAGCATCGGACCGCTGAAGGTAATCAGGCCGATTTGCGCCAGCATTGCCAGCTGCAGCGCGGTGAAATCGCTGTGGCCGCACAGCGCTAACGGTTGATTGAGCAATCGACGTTGCAGACCCACGTAATCGATCTTATCCAACAAGCGTGAAGCGCCATAACCGCCACGCACCGCCAGCACGATATCAGGCAGCGCCTCCAGTGTAGCCAGCGCATTGATATCATTCAGCCGCTGTGCATCCTCACCAGCAAAGCGTTGAAAGCGGCGGGTGATGGCAGAAAGATTCTCAAGATGATGGCCTGCGGCCTGTAAACGATGCACTGCGCGTTGGGCGGCATCCTGATTGTGGCAATAGCCGGAAGGGGCGATAAGACGTAGCGTGCGGGGAGTAACCATAACTTCCATCCTGCTGTAGAGTGGCCTGCCGATGATGACGAAATGCGTTATCGAAGTCACGGTAGCATAAGGTTTTTAACCGATTTAGGATAAACGGTAATTTTGCATCGCGCTGCGCCAGGTATGATAGCTTGCGCCAACCCTATTGCGGAACCAAAAATCAGTGAAAATTCGCCTACTTATGCTTTCTGCACTGCTGCTTGCTGGCTGTTCAAGCGAGCCGGAAAAACCGGCACTGCCCGAGAAGAATACGCCTTTGACCCAGGCACCGCCGTCGAAAGTGAATGATGCATGGTCAATGTTTACCGAAGATGCCGCCAGTCATTATGGCGTTGATGAGAAGTTAATCAGCGCCATTATTAGTGTCGAATCCGGAGGCAATCCCACCGTGGTGAGCCGTTCCAATGCGGTCGGTCTGATGCAAATTAAGGCTTCGACGGCAGGCCGCGAAGTATATCGCACCCAGGGCCGCCATGGTCAGCCATCCTCTTCCGAGCTGCGCGATCCGGCGAAGAACATCGATATCGGCGCCGCCTACCTGAAAATTTTGCAGGACTCCGCATTAGCCGGGATTCGCGATCCGTTGACGCTGCGTTACGCCACCATTGTTTCCTACGCCAACGGTGCCGGTGCCTTGCTGCGTACCTTCTCGCGTGACCGCGATCGTGCGATTGCGATGATCAACGCCATGACGCCGGACGAGTTTTACCAGCACATACAGAACAAGCATCCGGCGGCGCAGGCCCCGCGTTATTTGTGGAAAGTCACCACCGCCTACCGCACCATCGGTTGATGACGTAGGGTCGCCATTCATGGCGACCTTGCCAATAACCGCACCATCATGGCCACCTTATCAACAACCCCACCATCAGGGCGACCTTGCCAATACCCCACCAAACTAACCCTCTACCAATAATCTCGCCGTCGGATAATCCACAATCAACACCTGCACATAACCGCCGCGCAACGCCCCGCGAATCGCCTGCGCTTTCTCTTTGCCACCCGCTAACGCCACCACCTGCGGACAGCGTTTTACCTGCGCCAGCTCCATGCCAATTACCGGATCTTCCTCTGCGCTCAGCACCGGCTGACCATCAGCATCGAAATAGTGCAGGCAGATATCGCCCACTGCGCCGCGCTCGGCCAGCGTTTGCAGCATCTCACCGTCGTAATAGTTGCCGGAGTTGCGCAGCAGGGCGGAAGGCTCGAGATCGCCAATGCCGACAATCGCCAGATCCACCTGATCAAACTTTTCCAGTACCACCGCGACATCGGGATTCACCGACAAACGCTGGCGATCCTGCACTGAATGCTCAATCGACTGCGACGGCAGCAGCCACGCCGGGCAATCCAGCAGCGCCGCCAGATTCTGCGTCAAAATCGTGGCCTGCACGTTGCCGTTGGCGCCCACGCCGCCCAGCAGCTGAATCACCCCTTTGCATGGCGCGCTCAGCGGATGCAGCGCATCCACCATCGCGCGAATCGTGCCGCTCCAGGATGAAATGCCAATCAGCTCATCGGCGCGTACTCGTGTTTCCAGATAGTGCGCGGCGGCGGAACCAATCGCCTGTTTAATCTGCAACGCCGACGCCTGGTCCGGCACATCCACCACAATCACCTGCGGCAGTTGATAGAGCTGCTCAATGGCTTTTTCCAGCTCAGGGAACACATTGGCCGGCGGCACTACGCTGATCTTCACCACACCTTCTTTCACGCTGCGATTGAGGATGCGCGACACAAAGGATTGCGACAGCTTCAGCAGCTGCGCAATGTCGGACTGCTTCCTGCCTTCCACATAATAAAGCGTGGCGATTTTCACCATCAGCCGCTGTTCATCCTGTTTTGCCATGGTTTTTTCTCTCTCTTAACCTGCCTGGTATTGTTAATCAGCCTGTCATAAATAACAACGCAGAACATTTTGTGATCGTTTTCGCTTTTTGAGGATCGGGCAATGGACGTGCTCGGAAAGCCAGCGCATAGTCATTATGCATATAAAATCGCAATTGAATATATATTCAATCGGAGATAACAAATGAAAGCCTCTGTCCTCAAAGTCTCTCTACTTGCTTCAATCATGATGATCTCGGCGGCGTCGCTGGCGGCGGATAAGGGGTTGCTGGCCATCATTACGCCATCACATGACAACCCGTTCTTTAAAGCGGAAGCCGATGGCGCGCAGGAAAAAGCCAAAGCGCTCGGTTACACCACGCTGGTAGCCTCACACGATGATGACGTGAATAAGCAAAACCAGCTAATCGAAACCGCCATCGCGCGCAAAGCCAAAGCCATCATCCTCGATAACGCCGGTGCGGATGCCACGGTTGGCCCGGTGCAAAAAGCCAAAGATGCCGGCATTCCTACCTTCCTGATTGACCGCGAAATCAACAAAACCGGCATTGCCGTGGCGCAAATTGTCTCCAACAACTACCAAGGCGCACAGCTCGGTGCCGAGAAGTTCGCCAAGCTGCTGAACGGTAAAGGGGATTACGTCGAGCTGCTGGGTAAAGAGTCGGATACCAATGCGGGCGTGCGTTCGCAGGGCTATCACGACGTGCTGGATGATTATCCCGATCTAAAAATGGTGGCGCAGCAGAGTGCCAACTGGAGCCAGACCGAAGCCTTCAGCCGCATGGAAACCATCCTGCAGAAGAACCCGAATATCGTTGGCGTGATCTCCGGTAACGACACCATGGCGCTTGGTGCGGAAGCCGCGCTGAAAGCGGCGGGCAAAACCAATGTGATTGTGGTCGGCTTCGACGGCAGCGATTACACCCGCGACTCCATCCTTAATAAAGGCAACATCAAAGCCACCGTGCTGCAGCCGGGCTGGGATCAGGCGCAGATGGCCGTTGAGCAGGTGGATTACTACCTGAAGAACGGCAAAGCGCAGAAAGAGGAGAAGCAGCTGATGGATTGCGTGCTGATTGACGACAGCAACGCCTCGAAGCTGAAAACCTTCAAGCTGGCGCAATAACATGGAGGTCGGCATGAAGGGGAAAGCGCTGAGCGGCATGCTGGTGGCGCTGCTGACGCTGATGTTAGCCGCCTGCACCGTGGTGGATCTGGATGCCGACGGCAAACCCATCATGCCGAAAGATCCCAACGCCAAACCGGGCTACAGCGATCAAACGCCGCAGCAGATTGCGGAATCAAGCTGGGCCAGCCGCGTGCAGCAACCGGCTGAGAAGCAGGCGCTGAGCTGGGCAGATATGGAAACCAAAAGCCATACCGTCAAAGCCGGCGGCAGCGAAAGCGTGTTTGTGCGCGCTGCGGGCACGGTGACGGCATTTGATAACAGCAACGATCGGGAACGCAGCCTCACCATGACCATCAACGGCAAACCGGTGAAAGTGTCGATTGGTCCGGTGCTGCGCGGCAACGCCATACGCGATGCGGCCGGTTTCCGCTTTGAAGAGTTCACCAATCAGGTGCAATACGCGCAACTCACCAAAGCACTGAATCGCCATGCGGTGAAACAGCTGCCAGCGGTGGATGCCAGCTGGGTGGGCAAACCGGCGCAAGCGCTGCTTGCCGTCAGCATGGGCGCGGGCACAGTGGAAGATGTGGTGGCGGTGCAGCTGCAGCAGGGGAATCCAAAATGAGCGATGAGATCATTCTGCAAGCCAATCAGATGTCGATGCTGTTCCCCGGCACCTTAGCGCTGGATCGTGTGGATTACCGCGTGTGGCGCGGCAAAGTCAACGTCATCATCGGCGAGAACGGCGCGGGGAAATCGACGCTGATGAAGATTCTTGCCGGCGTGCAGCAGCCGACCAGCGGTGAGATGTTCCTCAATGGCAACAAAGTGGCGTTTCACAGCACGCGAGACGCTGCGCGCCACGGCATTGGTATGGTGCATCAGGAACTCAATCTGTTTGAGAATCTCAGCGTGGCGGAGAACATTTTCCTCGGCCGCGAAATTCAGAGTGGCATTCGGCCCATCAATGAAGCCGAGCAGAAACGCCGCACCGCCGCCTTGATGCAGCGCCTCGATCAGCCGATTTCACCGGATGAGAAGGTGGGCAGCCTGAAGGTTGGCCAGCAGCAGCTGGTGGAGATCGCCAAAGCGCTGGCGGAGGACGCCGACATTCTGATCCTCGATGAACCGACCTCGGCGCTGAGCAAAACCGAAGTGGAGATCCTGTTTCGGGTGATCCGCGAACTGACGCGTCAGGGCGTTTCTATCATCTATATCTCGCATCGGCTCGAAGAACTGATGGCGATTGGCGATGTGATCACCATTCTGCGCGACGGGCGTTTTCAAGCCGAAGCGCAGGTCAGCGATATCGACGTGCCGTGGATCGTACGCGAAATGCTGGGCAGCGAACCGGTGGGCACCTTTCTGCCGCCGGATCGCCAGTTCGGTGCGCCGGTGCTGGAAGCCGAACACATCACCTGCGTCAGTCCGAACGGCAACACGCTGGTGGATGATGTCAGCTTCCAGGTGCGTTCCGGTGAAATCGTCGGCATTTACGGGTTGATGGGCGCGGGGCGCACCGAGCTGTTTGAGTGTTTGCTCGGCACGCAGCGTAACTATCTCGGCAAGCTGTGGCTCGACAGCAAACCGTTGCCGACGCGTCTGCCGACCGCTGAACGCATTCGCATGGGCATGAGTCTGGTGCCGGAAGATCGCAAACGCTCGGGCATTTTTCCCATCTCATCGGTGGCGAGCAATCTCACCATTGCCAGCCTGTGGCGACGTCTGTCGCATCGCACGGTGATTTCAGAGCAGGCGGAACGCGAAGTGGTGACCAGCACCGTCGGCAATCTGGCGATCAAAATCTCCTCGCCGGATGTTGCCATCAGCGCGCTGAGCGGCGGCAATCAGCAAAAGGTGGTGATTGGTCGTTCGCTGCTGACCAATCCGCGCTTGCTGCTGCTGGATGAACCGAGCCGTGGCATCGATGTCGGCGCCAAAGGCGAAGTGTTCCGCATGATGGTGAAGCTGTCGGAGCAGGGCATTGCGGTGGTGTTTTCCACCTCTGATTTGAAAGAGATCATGGCCGTTGCCGATCGCATCATTGTGATGTCCGGCGGCAAATTGACTGCTGACCTGCCGCGCGCTGAAGCGGAAGAGGCGGCGCTGGTTAAAGCAAGCGCACAAGGGTTCTGATATGAAAAACAACGGCGCGCTCGCGCTCGCATCGCCAGCTAAAGCGTTCAACTCACGCGAAAGCCTGATATTGCTGCTGCTCAAACTGCGCACCTTTATTGCGCTGTTTCTGATTGTTGGCTTCTTTGCTATTACGGTGCCCGATTTCCTCGCGGTGGGCAGTATGGTGATCATGGTAAAACACATCGCCATTAACGCCTTCCTCGCGCTCGGCATCACATTTGTCATCATCACGGCGGGCATCGATCTCTCCATCGGTGCCACGCTCGGCCTGTGCGGCATGATCGCCGGTTGGCTGATCACCAAAGGCATTGTGCTGCCGATGTTTGGTATCGCCATCTTCCCCAGCGTGTGGCTGATCGTACCGGTTGTGTTGCTGATTGGCGGCCTGATTGGCGCGGCAAACGGCTGGATCATCACGCGCTATAACGTGGCACCGTTCATCTGCACGCTCGGTACCATGTACATCCTGCGCGGCACGGCAATGCTCACGTCGGGCGGCGAAACCTTCCCCGGTTTGCAGGGCAATGAAATGCTCGGCAATACCGGATTCGACAAGATTGGCGCGGGCTATTTTCTCGGTTTGCCGTGGGCCATCTGGATGATGGTGCTACTGGCGCTGGTGATTGCCTATGTCGCACGCCGTCTGCCGTTCGGTCGTCAGGTCTACGCGATTGGCGATAACGAACGCGCCGCTGAACTTTCGGGCGTGAAAGTGAAGTCGGTGAAAATCTGGGTGTATGCCATCTCCGGTTTCTGCGCGGCGATTGCCGGCATCGTGGTCTCGTCTCAGCTGGTGGCTAGTCATCCGGCGAACGGAACCTCCTTTGAAATGAACGCGATTGCCGCAGTGGTGCTGGGCGGCACTTCGCTGGCCGGTGGACGCGGCACCATTCTCGGCACGCTGATTGGTGCCTTCGTGATCGGCTTTCTCGCCGACGGTTTAATCATGATGGGCGTGAGTGAGTTCTGGCAAATGGTGATCAAAGGCATCGTGATTATCGTGGCGGTGATCATCGACCAAATGCAGAGTCGCATGCAGCAGAAAGCGGCGGTGGTGGCGCAGAAAGCGCTAATTGAGGAGGGCGGTAGCCCGGCAAAAGGTTAATCGGTTGGGTGCAGGCGCTGATTGTCTGCACCTTTTTTTCTCCATCAAGAATAAATATTCATCCATGCTTTAAAATTCAGAGGTGTCTATGAATCCTTTCAAATATTCGGTAGCGGATCTGGCAGCCAAAGCGCGCGCCGTGCGTCGCCGCATCATTCAGCTCAATGCGGGCAGCCCGGCGGGCGGGCATACCGGTGCCGACCTCTCACAGGTTGAGATCCTCACCGCACTCTATTTCCGCATTCTTAACTGCGCGCCGGATCGCACCAACGATCCGCAACGCGACATCTATATCCAGTCGAAAGGCCATGCGGTGGGCGGTTATTACTGCGTGCTGGCAGAAGCCGGTTACTTCCCGACCGAATGGCTGCCGACCTATCAGCATTCGGATTCACATCTGCCGGGCCACCCGGTACGCCAAAAAACGCCTGGCGTTGAGCTGAATACCGGTGCACTGGGCCACGGTTTACCGGTGGCAGTCGGCATTGCGCTGGCGGCGAAGAAAGATAACAGCGACCGACGTATTTTTGTCGTTACCGGCGACGGTGAGCTGGCGGAAGGCAGCAACTGGGAAGCCGCGCTGGTGGCGGCGCATTACGGTCTCGATAACCTGGTGATCATCAACGATAAGAACAAGCTGCAGCTGGCGGGCCACACGCGCGACATCATGAACACCGATCCGTTGCCGGATAAATGGCGCGCCTTTGGTCTGGCGGTGAGCGAGTGCAACGGCAATGACATGGCGGCGGTGGTGGAAGCCATCGAAAACCTGCCGCGTAACAGCGGCAAGCCACAGGTGATTGTGGCGCACACCGAAAAAGGCTTCGGCATCTCCTTTATTCAGGGCAAACCGGAGTGGCATCACCGCGTGCCGAAAGGGGAAGAGATTGAGTTGGCACTGGAGGAGTTGAAAGATGAGTAATGCAAAACACCTGGCGACGGTAATGGTCGAGGCATTTATTGATGCGGTTAATCGCGGCGTCGATTTAGTGCCGGTGGTGGCCGATTCCACCTCAACCGCCAAAATTGCGCCCTTTATCAAAGCCTTTCCCGACCGGCTGATTAACGTCGGTATCGCCGAACAAACGCTGGTGGGCACCGCCGCCGGCCTGGCGATTGGCGGTAAAGTGGCCGTAACCTGTAACGCTGCGCCGTTCCTGGTTTCCCGCGCCAATGAGCAGGTTAAAGTCGACGTCTGCTACAACAACACTAACGTCAAACTGTTTGGCCTGAATGCCGGTGCCAGCTACGGTCCACTCGCCAGCACCCATCACAGCATCGACGACATTGCGGTGATGCGCGGCTTCGGCAACATCGAAATTTATGCGCCATCCTGCCCGCTGGAGTGTCGTCAGATTATTGAGTATGCGCTGGCGCATGTTGGACCGGTGTATATCCGTCTGGATGGTAAAGATCTGCCGCAGCTGCACGATGAGAACTATCAATTCCGTCCCGGCCAAATCGACGTTTTACGTGAAGGTCATGACATTGTGCTGGTGGCGATGGGCTCGACAGTTCACGAGGTGGTTCACGCCGCCGAGCAACTGCATGAGCAAGGCATTACAGCAGGTGTGATCAGCATTCCATCGATTCGACCTTGTGATACCCAACAGCTGCGCGAGCTGTTAAATCACTATCCAGCGGTCATTACCGTGGAAGAACACAACGTCAACGGCGGCGTCGGCAGCCTGGTGGCAGAAGTGCTGGCGGAAGGGGGCTGTGGCATCCCGCTGCTGCGTTTGGGTATCCCCGATGGCGAATACGCGATTGCGGGCGATCGCGCCTCAACCCGTGCCCGACATGGCATTGATGCCGCCAGCGTAGTGAAGAGTGCAGCGCGCATCTGTGCAGGAGCGTAAAGATGGCAGGTTCGGTGATACTGGCAATTGATGAAGGCACCACCAACGCAAAAGCGATAGCGGTCGATCGTGCCGGGAAGGTGGTGGCGCGCGGCAGCCAGCCGTTGACGCTGGAGCATCCGCAGCCGGGCCTGGCGGAGCAGGATCCACTGGCGATTTGGCAGGCGGTGAAACAAGCGGTGAGCGATTGTCTGGCGCAGTGTGCGGGTGCGCAAGTTGCGGCCGTGGCGATCAGCAACCAGCGCGAATCGGTGCTGATCTGGCAGCGCCATAACGGTCAGCCGCTGACGCCGCTGGTTAGCTGGCAGGATCGCCGCTCGGAGGCGTTTTGCCGCGATTTGCGTGTGGCGGGTAAAGCGCCGCGCATCACCGGGCTTACCGGATTGGCGGTTGATCCGATGTTTCCAGCCGGTAAGCTCACCGGCATGCTGGCCGCGCTACCGAACGGATTTTCTCGCGCGCAAGCCGGTGAACTCTGTATCGGCACCGTGGACAGCTGGCTGAGCTGGCAACTGAGCGGCGGCGAAAGCTTTGTCACCGATCATGCCAATGCGGCGCGCACCCAGCTTTACAACCTGCACAGCGGCGACTGGGATGATGAACTGCTGGCGCTGTTCCATATTCCCCGCGCGGCGCTGCCGCAGATTGTGCCCTCGGCCAGCGCGCAAGGTGTGGTGACACGTAACGATATGCCCGGTTTAGCGCCCGGCACACCGATTTTGTCGCGCATCGGCGATTCGCACGCCGCGCTGCAAGCGCAGCGCAGTGGCAGCGAAGAGGTGGTCAAAGCCACGTACGGCACCGGTTCGTCACTGATGATGTCGATGGCAACGCCGCTACTGACGGAAAATGGCCTTAGCACCACGGTGGCGTGGCACGACGGCACGTTGCGCTATGCCTTTGAAGGCAACATTACCCACACCGGTTCCGGCGCGGCGTGGCTGGGCCGCATGCTGGGCATCAAGGATCCACGAGAACTCACCGCGCTGGCGCAGCGCAGCGAACACAATCAGGGCATCTATTTTGTACCGGCGCTCTCTGGCCTCGGCGCGCCCTGGTGGGACTTGAAAGCGCGCGGCATGGTGTGTGGTTTGACCGATGCGGCAACGCCGGAAGTGCTGGCGCGCGTGGCGTTGGAATCGATCACTTTCCAGATCGCCGATGTGTTTTTCGCCATGGAGCAGGCCAGCGGCGTACAACTTCCTGCGCTGTGCGTGGATGGCAGCGCCACGGAAAACGGCTGGTTGATGCAGATGCAGGCCGATGTGTTGCAGCGGCCACTGAAACGCGTACCGACGCCCGAAGTTTCAGCGCTGGGCGCCGCGCTATTAGCGGGCCGCAGCTTAGGCTGGTGGCAGCAGGGCAGTGAGATGCAGGCGTTACAGGGCGGCAGCGTGATCACGCCGCGTGAAGATCAGGCGAAAAGCATGCAGGAGAATTATCACGGCTGGCTGGATGCGGTGGCGCGTTGCCGTTATCAGCCGCATTGATGGGTGCGGTTTTGTGCAAATCTGGGGGGAGTGGTCGCCATGAATGGCGACCCTACGAATGATGGACTTACTGGAAACGGTTGGCTTTATCACGCGCCAGACGTTCCAGCGCAAAAATCACCTGCTGCAGCTGGCGTTCCTGAATCGGCTCGATGGCGGTAAAGCGGAAGCTGAGGCGCGGAGTGGCGCGGGTTTCATTCTTGCTGGTCACTACGGTGCGTTCACCAATGTGCAGCAGCTGTGCTGTCACCTCGAAGTGACCGTATTCAGCCAAATCCACGCGCAGCTTTTTAAAGGTATCGCCGCGATTAAGGCCTTCTGGCAGCGCTTCGTCCAGCAGCACGCCCACGCCACCCAATGACAGGTCCTGCAGGCGGAAGCGCGCAGTGCTGCCATCCGGCCACTGGCTGTGGCAATAAAAAACCGGCTCCAGCGGCGCATTGACGCGGAAGAACTCACGGCGTTGAATCTGCCACACCAGTTCGGGTAGCGACGCAGCAAAAGCGGGCAAGCCTTCAAATTCGATACGCTGTAAACCGATTAAGCTACATTCGACTTTGGCACCGTGCGTTTCGGCAAAGATATTCACTTCACCACTTTGCAGCGCTAAATCGTTATCCAGCGCATTGCTGCCAAGGTCAAAGATCACCTGATCTTCATCGGCTGACAGCATGCGGCTGATAAACTGACCGCGCGAAAAATTCACCATCAACGGGGTTTGAGAACGCAACAGATCCTTCATCACGCCCAAAACCGCTAACGTGCCTCGCTTGAGGTATTGTTCTTTATCGGCTTCTCCCACGTCCTGCTCCACTTATCCGATTGTTATTCACGACTGACAATGCTGTTCGTCAGTTATCGGCGTGGCTGCGCTAACCTTTAGTTAGCTAACGATTATTTACTGCGGCAAGTTGCGAGGCAGATCATAAAATCCCGTCTATACTAGAGGCGGTGAACACATTGATTAATAACGTAAGGAGCAGTACATGGGTATTCTTTCATGGATTATTTTTGGTCTGATTGCCGGGATTATCGCGAAGTGGATTATGCCGGGTAAAGATGGCGGCGGCTTTATCATCACCGTGGTTCTGGGTGTGGTAGGTGCGGTTGTCGGTGGCTGGATCAGTACCCTGTTTGGTTTCGGTAAAGTTGACGGTTTCAACTTCGGTAGCTTCGTGGTGGCCGTGATCGGTGCCATTGTGGTGCTGTGGATTTACCGTAAAGTACGAAGTTAACAGCATAGCGATTTGATGAAATCCGCCATCCCGTAAAAGGATGGCGGATTTTTTTATGCCTGATTAAAAGTCGTAGCCCACCGTAGCCATGACCGTACGCTCGGCACCGCGATAGCAGTAACCGGTGCCGTAACAGGCGGCCAGATACGTCTTATCGGTCAGGTTGTTGGCATTCACCTGCAGCCAGGCGCCTTTCAGCTGTGAGTTCCATGCGCCAAGATCGGCGCGAACCGACGCATCAAACAGCGTCACGGATGGCAGACGTGTGGTGTTCTCGTTATCCGCCCACTGTTTGCCGATATAGCGCACACCGGCGCCAGCGCTCAAGCCGTAGTCAAACTGATAATGTCCCCACAACGATGCCATGCTATTCGGCGTGACATATGGCGTATGGCCATCGTTACCGTCCACCGAATCTTTAAAGCGCAGATGATTCAGCGTGTAGCCGGCGATGGTGCTAAAACGCGACGTCAGCTGATTACGCGCCTCAAGTTCAATGCCCTGCGAATGCACTTTACCCGACGGCGTGTAAGTGCCGTCCAGCACGTTACGGTTGGCGACATCGTCCTGGGTCAAATCGTACAGCGCGATTGAGTACATATCGCGCGTGCCCAGCGGCTGATATTTCACGCCCGCTTCATACTGCTCTGAGGTGGTCGGTTTTAGCTGATTGCCGAAAGGATCGGTCAAGGAAGCCGGCGTTATTGCCTGGCTCCAGCTGACATAAGGCGAGATGCCGTTCTCGAAGGCATACAGCAGCGCGGCGCGGCCGCTGATGTGATCGTCCTGACGACGGCTGGTGCCGTTTTCCGACACAATGCGGTCATAACGTCCCGACAAATCCAGATGCCAGCGATCAAGCTGCAACTCATCCTGCAGATATAAACCGGTTTGATAGTAGCGGCGCGTCTGCGATGTCCAGTCGAAGTCCGGCATGATGCCCACTTCTTCGCCGCTCCACGCATTCAGCGCGCTGGCGGCACCGCTGGCTTTGGTGATGTCATTTTTATAGCGATGGTATTCCGCGCCCAGCGTCACGCGATGCTGCACCGCGCCGGTAGCAAAATCGGCCTGCAAGCGGTTGTCATTCGCCCATGCGCTCAGTGATGAACGCTCGCCGGAGTAGTAGCGGTTCAGCAGGTCAGGATTCGTTGCGTTCCAGCCAATCTGATAAACCTGATCGAGATCGGTATTCGAGTGGCTGTAACTGCCGGTGGAGTACACCGACCAGACTTCGTTGAAGCGATGTGAGAAGTCATAGCTGTAAATCTGCTCGCGACGTTTGAACTGATCGAGCGAACTGTCGCCTTCGTAGAAACTGTCGCTCAACTTGCGGCCGTTATGGCTGTAAAGCGTGCCTTCCGCCGGTACCGAACCGTGATAGCCGCCTGAGGGATCTTTCTGCAGGTAGGCGCGCAGCACTAAGTTGGTATCTTCACTTGGCTGCCACATCAGCTGTGGCGAAATCGCATATTTCTCTTCGCGGGTGTGATCGTACTGCGTATCACTGTTGCGCGTGATGCCGGTTAAGCGAAATGCCCACTGATCGTTGATGGCGTTGGAGTAATCAAAGGCAGCGCTGTTGGTGGCGTTGGTGCCGCTCGACAGGCGGAAGTGGCCCTCTTCGGCAAACTGCGGACGCTTGCTCACCATGTTCACTAATCCGCCCGGCACCGTTTGGCCGTAAAGCGCGGAGGAGGGACCTTTGATCACATCAATGCGATCAAGGAACCAGTTGTCCACCTGCAGGATGTTGAAGCTGCCGCCGTCACTCATCACGCGCAGGCCATCGAGGAAGGTGTTGTCGACATCGCCGCCGTGGAAACCACGCAGCGCGATGGTGTCGTAACGCGTGGCGGCCCCGCCGAAGTTGGTGAACACCCCTGGCGTGTAACCCAGCGCCTGGTTGAGATCCTGCGCGCCCTGATCTTCCATCTGCTGACGTGTCACTACCGAGATTGACTGCGGCGTGGTAATCAGCGGTTGATCGCTTTTGCTGGCGCCGCTGCTGCGCGTGGCGAGATAGCCCTGCGTCGGCGAGGTGGCGCTCTCTTGCGGTTGCGCCGTGACGACGAGCGACTCTTCGGCGAAGCTTGCAGCGGGTAAAGCCAGCGCAAGCGTGCACAAAACGCGGCCACGGTTAAGGGTAAACAGCGAGGTCATGAGAGGTTCCTGATATTTTAATGGGAATAGCTATCGATATTAGATTGAGAATTATTATCTTTTGTGGCGGATGTTTCAAGATGTGAGGTTGTTGTAAATGGGGTGTGAGGAAAATGCACAGGCAGGACGAAATTCGATATGAGGCTGTAGGGTGCGCATTAATGCGCGCATCGGTTAATGGTCGCCATAAATGGCGACCCTGCGACGGCTACGTATTGACCAGGAAAAACGTTACTTCGCGCTACTCAAAACCGGCATATTCGGGATATCGCCGGCGTTATTACAGGTTTTGTCTTTCGGACAGTACTTATCCAGCAGCTTCAGCGTCACGCCGTTGGTCCAGCCGAAGCCATCCTGCAGCGGATATTCGCCACCGCCACCGCCACCCAACTGCGCGCCTTCAACCACATATTTCTCGACCAGCTTATGCTCCTTGTCGTAGGTGGCCTGCACGTTCTGCAGGAAGCGCTGACCAATCTGCTGCGCCAGTTTCGGCTGTTTGTAATGCTCAAGACCTTCCACCGCCACCCATTGCAGCGGCGCCCAGCCGTTTGGCGCATCCCATTGCTGGCCGTTATTCACCGTGGTGGTCACCAGACCGCCCGGTTTCAGTAGCTGTTTTTCAACAGCGGAAGCGGTGCGCTCAGCTTGCTTATCGCTAGCCACCTGCATATAGAGCGGGAACAGCGTGGCGGCGGTCAGCTGCGAATGAACCTGCTTCTTCTGGAAATCGTAATCGGCGTACCAGCCTTTTTTGTCATCCCAAAGATAGCGATTGATCGCCGCCTGACGTTTTTCGGCATCCGCCGCGAACTGTTTGGCTTTGTCATCCTGCTTATCCAGTTTGGACGCTTTAGACAATGTCTGTTCGAGGTGGAAAATCAGGCTGTTGAGATCGACCGGCGCCAGTTGCGTGGTACGAATCGACGCCAGATTGTGCGCATCAGTGAACCAGCGCGAACTGAAATCCCAGCCTGATGCCGCGCCTGCACGCAAATCGCGATAAACCTGCTGCTTATTACGCTCCGGCGCTTTATTCGCGGTGTTAACGTCATCAAGCCAGGATTCGGTACGCGGCGCATCACGATCGTCCCAGTAACGGTTAAGCAGCGTACCGTCGCTGAGTTTAATCACGCGTTTGCTGGCCTGGCCGGCCGCCACTTTGTCGCTGTCCGCCATCCAGTAATCGTACTCTTTCTGCAGCTGCGGCAGGTATTGGCGATAGACATCGTCGCCTTTGTGCGTTGCCAGCAGGTCAACCATCAGGCTAAAGAACGGCGGCTGCGAGCGGCTGAGATAGTAGCTGCGGTTACCGTTGGGGATATGGCCATATTTATCGAGTTCGGTGGCGAAGTTATCCACCATATCCTCCACGCGATCCCAGTGACCGCTCTCCGCCAGGCCGAGCATGGTGAAGTAGCTGTCCCAGTAATAGACTTCGCGGAACCGGCCGCCCGGCACCACATAAGGTTTTGGCAGCGGCAGCAGCGAATCATACTGGCTGGCACTTTGCGCGGTACGTGTCAGCACCGGCCACAAACCGTTGATGTGCTCGCGCAGGCTTTGCCCGGCGGGCGGCACATATTTGTCTCCCTCTTTTGGCAGCGTAAAATTGCTGTCGACAAAATGCTTGAGATCGAAGTTGCGCTGGTTTTTCTGCATCTGCCAGTCGGCCAGAATCGAAGAGGGATTGGATTTCGGCACCGCGTCGGCGAAGGTTTTCTGGTCCGGATAAAATTTCGCCTGCTGCACCGCATTGAAAAGCGGTCCCAGACGCACATCTGGCGGCTGCGGCTGGTTGCTGAGCATGCGGCTTTGGTCATCGGCGTGCGCGGCGCTGGCAGCGGCCAGCAACGCGGCGCTGAGTAAAAAGGTCAGACGCGCGGGCGTGAATACGGCATTTTTTATCATCGGTTTTTCTCCTTGTCCGAAAAAGTGGTGTGCTAACGCATTGACCACCCGAACAACTTTAGTCGTAATCGCACCGCTTAGCCTCGTACAGCGGTGGAAATGTGAAGCGCCCGGAATTAATCACGCGAGAAATTGCATCAAGGCTAAGGTTTTTGCTTGCCCTGCACAGCTATTTGCCTGAGGCTGAAGCAAAAAAAAGGAGAGTCGAATGGAGATTATCTGGTATCACCCGTCGCTGGCACCGCAGGGCTGGCTGGACGGTTTGCGTCAGCGTTTACCTCAGGCACGCGTGCGTTACTGGCAGCCGGGCGACAATGCACCGGCCGATTACGCGGTGGTGCGTTCGCCGCCGGTTGAGATGCTGGCGGGCCGTCAGCTGAAAGGCGTGTTTGCCATGGGCGCGGGCGTGGACGAAATCCTCAAGCAGCTGCGTGACAACCCACAAATGCTGGCTGACAACGTGCCGTTATTCCGTCTGGAAGATACCGGCATGGCGCGCCAGATGCAGGAATACGCTAACTGGTGCGTGCTGGGCTGGTTCCGCCGTTTCGCCGAATATCGTCAACTTCAGCAGCAGGCTAGCTGGCAAGAGCTCGATGGCTTGGACCGCCACAACTTCACCATTGGCGTGCTCGGCGCAGGCGTGTTAGGTCGTAGCGTGCTGGAGAGTTTGCGTCAATGGGGCTTCCCGTTGCGCAGCTGGAGCCGTTCGCCGAAGAACATCGACGGCGTACAAAGCTTCCATGGCCGCGATCAGCTCACTGCCTTCCTCGAGGGCACGCAGGTGCTGATCGATCTGCTGCCTACCACGACGGAAACCACCAACCTCATCGATAGCCCGCTACTGAGCGCATTACCGCACGGCGCCTGCTTCCTCAACCTGGCGCGCGGTGCGCATGTGGTGGAAGCCGATCTGCTGGCGGCGCTGAACAGCGGCCAACTGGCCGCGGCCGCGCTGGATGTGTTCCAGACCGAGCCGCTGCCGCACGATCATCCGTTGTGGTCTCATCCGCATGTCACAATCACGCCACATACTGCAGCGATTACCTTGCCAGCCGAGGCGATGGATTACATTGCGGATGCCATACTTGCTCTGGAGCAAGGTCAACAGCCGGGTGGTTTGGTCGATCGCCAGCGCGGTTATTAATTCACATTGGGTCAGGAGATGAAGATGTATCCCGTTGATTTACATATGCACACCGTTGCCAGCACGCATGCTTACAGCACGCTGCATGATTATGTGGCGCAGGCGAAACAGAACGGCCTGAAGCTGTTCGCGATTACCGATCACGGCCCGGATATGGCCGATGCGCCGCACTACTGGCACTTC
Source organism: Pantoea trifolii (assembly GCF_024506435.1). NCBI lineage: Bacteria > Pseudomonadati > Pseudomonadota > Gammaproteobacteria > Enterobacterales > Erwiniaceae > Pantoea > Pantoea trifolii. The sequence continues at coordinate 1,721,356 of NZ_JANIET010000001.1, forward strand.
GTCAACATGCGCATCTGGCCGCGCGTGATTGATGGCGTTGGCGTGCTGCGCGGTATTGAAGCCAACATCAAAAATCAGCAGGGCGAGATCGATTGCAGCGGCCCGATGCTCGATGCGCTGGATCTAATCGTCGCGGGCTTCCACGAGCCAGTTTATGCACCGCGTGATAAAAAGCATCACACCGAAGCGATGATTGCGGCGATGGCGGGCGGTTTGGTGCATATCATTTCGCATCCGGGCAACCCGAAATTCCCGGTGGATATCCGCGCAATAGCCGAAGCCGCCGCGCATTATGATGTGGCGCTGGAGATCAACAACTCCTCCTTTACCCATTCGCGCCTCGGCAGCGAACCGAACTGTCGCGCCATTGCCGAAGCGGTGCGCGATGCGGGGGGGAAACTGGCATTTGGCTCCGATTCGCATACGGCGTTTACGCTGGGAAATTTCGAACACTGCCTGCGCATCACCAGCGAAGTGGATTTTCCTGAAGATCGCGTGTTAAATGTCACGCCGCGTCGCCTGCTCGATTTCCTCGAACAGCGCACCGGTAAAACGATTGCCGAATTTGCTGATTTTTAACTTTTTTGCCTCAAGGAATTCTGTTGCATGAATGAGTTTTCCATTCTCTGCCGCGTCATCGGCTCGCTGTTTAATCGCCAGCCGCAGGATCCACTGCTGGTGCCACTGTTCACTCTGCTGCGTGAAGGCAAACTGCAACAGCAGTGGCCGCTGGAGCAGGATGAACTGTTGACGCGCCTGCAGCAGAATAGCGATCCGCAGGCGCTGGCCGCCGACTACAACGCGCTGTTTGTTGGCAGCGACTGCAGCGTGCCGCCGTACGCATCCCAATGGCCGAACGGGGTTGCTGAAGCAGACGTGCGTGCGTTTCTCAGCGCGCGCGGCATGCCGCTGAGCGAAGCGCCCGCCGATCACTTTGGCGTGCTGCTGCTGGCAGCATCGTGGCTGGAAGATCAGTCAGCGGAAGATGAATCCGCCGCGCAGCTGGCGCTGTTTGATGAGTACCTGCTGCCGTGGTGCGGCGCGTTCCTTGGCAAAGTGGAAGCACACGCGACCACGGCGTTTTATCGCACTCTGGCAGCGCTGAGCCGTGAGGCGATTCAGGCGATGTATGACGAGCTTAACGAAGAGCAGGGCGACGAGGCCTAATCGTCACCAGCTGGCTGCGCTGCTGCCGAGCTTCACGCCTGGCGTCGCGCAGATCATTGGCGTGCCGTGCAAATACGCTGCGGCACGCAATCTCTCGGCAATTCCCCACTGATTAATCTCTATTGCGCTCAACGCGTCATCGTGCTGCGCGTGGATACCGTTTTGCGCATTCTGCGGCGCGGCGCCGAACTGCTGTAATAGCCGCGCAGTGCGTGCCAGCGAGAGGCGCGCCTGCCAGCCAACGCCGTTGGTCAAGCGCTGACGCAAACCTTCCAACACTGCGGCGGCCATCAGATAGCCAGTGGCGTGATCGAGCGCCTGCACCGGCAGCGGCGTTGGCTGGTTATTGCCGCTCCAGCGCATGCCTTGTTCGGCGATGCCGCAGCCCATCTGCACCAGGCTGTCGAAGCCGCGCCGGTTGCGCCACGGCCCGCTCCAGCCCCACGCATTGAGGCTGACATCCACTAAGCCCGGCGCGAGTTTGCGGCGCGTCTCAGCATCCAGCCCGAGTTTTTCCAGCGCATCAGCGCGATAACCGTGTACCAGCACATCGCTGTGCTGCAACAGCTGGCGCAGCTGTTCACGCCCCGCGCGGGATTTGATATCAAGCCGCGCACAGCGTTTGCCGCAGGTGATCTCCTCTTCGAGCGTTGGTTCGTGCCAGTCGGGCGGATCGATACGCAGCACTTGCGCGCCGAGGCTGGCGAGAAAACGCGTCGCTACCGGACCGGCGATGATGCGCGTGAGGTCCAACACGCGCACGCCGAGCAGCGGGCGCGCGGGTGATAACGACCAGGCAGGCGCGGGTGCAGCGTCGGTGGCCTGTTGGGCAATCAACGCTTCCTGCTGCACGGCGCTGCCTTGCGGATGTTGCAGCCATTGCGCTTCGCTACGCATCTGCGCGGCGCAGCCGCCAGCATCAATCACCGCCTGTTCCAGCGTCGCGGCGGGCCAGCGTGCCACCGCATCGGCCAGCGCGGCACGATTGGCATGCTGGCCGAGCACGTGCTCCATCGCCGCACGATGATGAGCCGCATTGGTGTGCAGACGAATCCAGCCGTCGGCGCTGGCGTAATCACCGGCAAATTCATCCCATAGCGCGGCAGGCGGTCGATTAAGCGGAATCAGGCTGTGCTGAAACCAGCGCGAGGCGAGACGAACATTGATGCTGACCGGCGCGGCCTGGCCGAGCAGATCGCTCAACGCCTGGCTGGCAAGACCAATGCTGGTGGCCGCCAGTTCACTGACCGCAAAGGCAGAAGAAAAGGTGTCGGGCTGGAGAAAAGTAGGCGAGGGAAGCGGGTCCGCGCCTCGCAATCCCTGCCACATTTGCTGCCACAGTGCGGCAGCACGTTGAGAATCCATGTTGAGTCTCCGGAAAACGCGCGAGACTCAAGCATAGCAGAGCGGATTAACGGCGGCGCAAGCGCGGGAAACGCGCGTGCATCCGCAGGTTGCGCAGGTTGATTACCGCAATGGCGGTGCCCAGCACCACCAATGAGGCGCCGAGAATCTTAAAGCTGTTCATGCTGTCACCTAAGACAAAAACGCCCATCAACACCGCCAGTACCGGTGTCAGCAGCGAATAAGGCATGATCAGGTTGACGTTGTACTTCTTCAGCAGCGCGTACCACAGCGTGTACGCCACAATTGACGAGGCGAGGGCGCTATACAGAATACCAAACCAGCCGCGCCAGCCCGCATGGCTCAATGCGTAAAACTGATTGGATTCGGTCAGCCACGAAGCGGCACCGACAATCGGCACCGCAAGGAAGGAGATCCAGCCGGTCAGCGTCAGCGGTTTTATCGGCGGTGATTTTTTCACAATCATATTGCTGATTGCCCAGCCAAACGCGCTGCACAGCAGAATACACAGCACCCACCAGGCCGGAATAGTCGGGCTGCCCGACAGCACCGCGACGCCGCTCAGCGAAATGGCGATGCCGATCAGTTGCACCAGGCGTAATTTCTCTTTCAAAATCACCATCGCCAGCAGCATGGCAATCGGCGTACCGAGCTGAACCACGATGGCGCCGGTGCCGGCATCGGTGTAGCGCATGCCGACAAACAGCAGCGAGAAGTGCATAAAACCGAAGGTGAATGCCAGCGTCAACAGCCACGGCAATTGTGCGCGCGTGATGCGGCAAAACGGCACCAGCACAACCGCTACCACTACGAAGCGCATCCAGGTGAGAAACAGCGGCGGAAGTTCCAGCAATCCCCACTTCACCGCCACGTTGTTGAAAGCCCAGATGGAAACCACCATCAGAACCATTAAAAAATGCCGCACTGCCACAAGGTCTTCCTTAAGCATCAACAAGGATTATCACCGGCTAATGATGGCATGAAGCCGTCGACTTCGGACATGTCTGACAAAACTTTTTTCGCATAAGCATTAGCTTATGCAGGAAAAAAATAAGACATGTCGTTGATTTACTGTCAAAGTGGATGTCCGAAAGGCGACCATAACGAGGACCGTATTCGGCATGACACACACCCGCGCTTTACCTCTTGCTCTGATTCAACTCGAAGTCCCGCCGCCGCAGGTTGTGGCACAAATTGGTGAACAACCCCGCTGGTTTATCGACGCGCTGCAATTGCAGCCCGATGACTATGTGATTGTACGTCCGCATCTGGGTGATGATTTACCGGCCTTTGACCGCGTCAGCGGCGCGATCCTCAGTGGTTCGTGGGCGATGGTTACCGATCACGCCGACTGGAGCGAACGCACCGCCGCCTGGATTCGGGGCGCGCTGGAAGCGGATCTGCCGCTGCTTGGCGTCTGTTACGGACATCAATTGATGGCGTATGCGCTGGGTGGCAAAGTGGGCGATAACCCGCATGGCTGGGAGCGTGGACTGAAACCGCTGACGCGCAGCGCGCAGGCGCACAACGATCCGTGGCTGGCTGCGTTACCAGGCGAATTTCAGGCGTGGTTATCGCATCGGCAATCGGTGTTAACACCGCCGCAGCATGCGCAGGTGCTGGCGAGTTCGGCGCAGGATGACTGTCAGATTTTGCGTTATTCGCCGCAGGCGCTGTCGGTGCAGTTCCATCCGGAATTTACCCGCGACATTATGAGCGCCTGTTTACCGGCGGGAGTGTGTGACGATGGTACGCAATTGGTGGGGGAAGATTGGTCGCGCGAACTGTTGCGCCGCTTCTGGCTGCAAACGCGGCCGCAGCCGCGCGCACAGGCTCAGGGCGCGTAGTTACGCGTGCAGCGATAAACCCACGCGGGTGGCATGTTTTTCAGCACCCGCTGGCGTTCCCAGGTGAAGTAGCGTGACAAATTTGGCTGAGTGAACGAGGTGTATTGAAACTGCACGAATACGCCGCGTGGACCCAGCGCATCATGCACCGCGCTGAGAATGTTGTCGCGCGTGGCGGGCGGCAATGACAGCAGCGGCAAGCCAGAGAAAATTACATCATATTCCCCCGCAAGATATTCCGCCGAGCAGGCGCGCACCTGCATACGCGCATCGGGCAATCCCCGCAGGCTTTTCACCAGTTCCGGGCTGATTTCGAATACATCAAGCTGTGCTTGCGGTGACATACGCGACAGCACGTGGCGTGTGAGCACGCCGTCACCGGCGCCGAGTTCGGCGATACGCAGGCTGTTATCCCAATTCACCGCATCGCACATGGTGCGGCACAGCGCGGCGGAAGAGGGCGTGATGCTGCCCATTTTGCGCGGGTTACGGATGAATTGCTGAACAAAGTTCGCTTTGGCGCGCATTAACGTCAGGGCTGAAGCCAACATCTGTTTCTCCTGGTTAGTATCCTGCTTCATATTGACCACATATTTCGGCCATGTTCCGCTTTTTGCGGCATAACCGGGAAAACTCGGAATTATCTGTAGCGGCTTACGCACGCCACATTTCCTTCGATGCGGTCACAGTTTCCCCTTCTACGATCTGACAGGCTGGCGTTGATCGCTCAATGTTAATAACAGGTTTCATAGTTGTTAATCGCCACTCTGTCCGCAAGGAGAAACACCATGCGTTACGCTGCCCCGGGAGAACAAGGTTCTCTCATTACTTTGCAATCGCGTTATGGCAACTTTATCAACGGCGAATTTGTTGCGCCGGTGAACGGTAATTACTTCGTCAACACCTCACCGATTAATGCTTCCACCATTGGCGAGTTCCCACGCTCGGATCGTGCCGATATCGATAACGCCGTGGCTGCCGCCCAGGCCGCTGCCGATGCGTGGGGCAAAACCTCACCGCAGGCGCGCTCGCTGGTGCTGCTGAAAATTGCCGACCGGCTGGAAGAGAATCTGGAATACATCGCGGTCAACGAAACCTGGGATAACGGCAAGCCGGTGCGTGAAACGCTGGCAGCGGATCTGCCGCTGGCGGTCGATCACTTCCGCTATTTCGCTGGTTGCGTGCGTGCGCAGGAAGGCACCGCTGCTGAAATCGATGAGTTCACCGCTGCCTATCATTTCCACGAACCGCTGGGTGTGGTCGGGCAAATTATTCCGTGGAACTTCCCGCTGCTGATGGCGGCATGGAAATTGGCACCGGCACTGGGCGCAGGCAACTGCGTGGTGCTGAAACCGGCCGAGCAAACGCCGCTGTCGATTACGCTGTTTATGGAAGTGATCAAAGATCTGTTGCCGCCAGGCGTGATTAATGTGGTGCACGGCTACGGTAAAGAGGCGGGCGAAGCGCTGGCGTCACATTCGGGCATCGCCAAAATCGCCTTTACCGGTTCCACCGCCACCGGCGGCCATATTCTGGAGCTGGCGGCGAAAAGTCTGATTCCGTCCACCGTTGAACTGGGCGGTAAATCGCCGAATATCTTCTTTGAAGACATCATGGATGCCGAAGAGAGTTTCATTGAGAAAGCGGCCGAAGGCGTGGTGCTGGGCTTCCTTAATCAGGGTGAAGTTTGTACCTGTCCGTCACGCGCGCTGGTGCAGGAATCAATCTTTGAGCCGTTTATGGCGGCGGTGATGAAGCGTATCAAATCCATCAAACGTGGCGATCCGCTTGATACCGAAACCATGATTGGCGCGCAGGCGTCGCAGCAGCAGTTCGATAAAATTCTCTCCTATCTGGAGATTGCGCAGCAAGAGGGCGCGCAGGTGCTGCACGGCGGCGGCGTCGAGAAAGTGGGCGAGGAGTTGGCCAGCGGCTACTACATCCAGCCAACGCTGTTGAAAGGCGATAACAGCATGCGCGTGTTCCAGGAAGAGATCTTTGGCCCGGTGGTTGGCGTGCTGACCTTCAAAGATGAAGCCGAAGCGCTGGCTATCGCCAATGACTCGATTTACGGGCTTGGCGCCGGCGTCTGGACGCGCGATATCAACCGCGCCTATCGCATGGGCCGCGCGATCAAAGCCGGTCGCGTGTGGACCAACTGCTATCATCTCTATCCGGCGCATGCGGCGTTTGGCGGCTATAAGAAGTCGGGGATTGGCCGCGAAACCCACAAAATGATGCTCGACCATTATCAGCAGACTAAAAACCTACTGGTGAGCTACAGCACGCAACCGCTTGGTTTCTTCTAATGATAAAAGGCAGCGGAGTGATCCGCTGCCTTATCATCACTTCGTCATCTTACGGCCGCAGGATGACGCTATCGCCAGAAGCTTCTGATGGAAGTGGCATCTTTAAGCCAGGTCTTGTGTGTTTAAAGGATGCGATTGGGCAGAATAGCCCACCTATTTTCAAGGAGAACCCATGAACACGTTGTATAACTACCTGGAACAGCATGACGAGATGCTGGACGGAGTGGAGCAAAATATTATTACCGTTAACCTACCTGGACGTCAGGCGGTGTATGTGATTGGTCAGAACGATGCTGACCTGCTGCTGGAAGTGAAAGCACGCGAAATCGCCACGGCGCAGCGGATGGAAACATTGCGTCAGCTGGAGAGCCAATTCCGTTTTTAACTTTTCTGCTTTGCCTCATTTAATGATCAATTCGTCAGAAATATCGCAATAAAAAAGCCGCTATCACGCGATAACGGCTTTTTTGCGTTGCGTTGCGATGCGTAGATTACTTCACGCAGGCGGCACAGTTGTTATGAATCTGCTGGAAGAAGTCGTTGCCTTTGTCATCCACCAGAATGAACGCCGGGAAGTTCTCCACTTCAATTTTCCAGATCGCTTCCATGCCGAGTTCGGCATACTCCACGCATTCCAGACTCTTAATACTCTGCTGTGCCAGCACCGCTGCCGGGCCGCCGATGCTGCCCAGGTAGAAGCCGCCGTGTTTATGACACGCATCGGTAACCTGCTTGCTGCGGTTGCCCTTCGCCAGCATCACCATGCTGCCGCCGTTGGCCTGCAGCAGATCAACATAGGAATCCATACGACCTGCGGTAGTTGGGCCGAGTGAACCGGAGGCATAACCTTCTGGCGTCTTCGCCGGACCTGCGTAATAGACCGGATGATCTTTGATGTACTGCGGCAAACCTTCGCCGTTATCAATGCGCTCTTTCAGCTTGGCGTGCGCAATATCACGCGCCACGATGATGGTGCCGTTCAGTGACAAGCGAGTTGAGACCGGATAAGCCGACAGCAGCGCCAGGATCTCGCTCATTGGCTGGTTCAGATCGACATGCACCACTTCGCCTTCGCCCTGCTGACGCAGTTCTTCAGGAATGTAGCGGCCCGGATTGTCTTCCATCTTCTCAATCCAGATACCTTCGCGGTTGATCTTAGCTTTGATGTTACGGTCCGCAGAGCAAGATACGCCCATACCTACCGGGCAGGATGCGCCATGACGCGGCAGGCGCACCACGCGGATATCGTGCGCAAAGTATTTACCGCCAAACTGCGCGCCGAGGCCCAGCTCCTGCGAGGCTTTCAGCAGTTCTTCTTCCAGCTGAATGTCACGGAAAGCCTGACCGTGTTCATTACCTTCGGTCGGCAGCGAATCGTAATAGTGGGTTGAGGCCAGTTTGACCGTTTTTAGCGTGGCTTCTGCTGAAGTACCGCCAATCACAAACGCGATGTGGTAGGGCGGGCACGCTGCAGTACCCAGCGACATCATCTTATCGACCAGATAATTCTTCAACTTGGCTGGCGTAATCAGCGCTTTGGTTTCCTGATACAGATAGGTTTTATTGGCGGAGCCGCCACCTTTGGCAATGCACAGGAATTTGTATTCGTCGCCATCAACGCTGTACAGGTCGATCTGCGCCGGCAGATTGGTGCCGGTATTCACCTCTTTATACATATCCAGCGCAGCATTCTGTGAATAGCGCAGGTTATCTTCAATAAAGGTGTTATAGACGCCTTGCGACAGCGCCGCTTCATCGCCGCCGCCGGTCCAGACGCGCTGGCCTTTTTTGCCCATGATGATAGCGGTGCCGGTATCCTGACAGGTTGGCAGCACGCCTTTGGCGGCGATTTCAGAGTTGCGCAGGAATTGCAGGGCAACGTATTTGTCGTTCTTGCTGGCTTCGTCGTCGGCAAGAATTGACGCGACCTGCGCCTGATGCGAGGCGCGCAGCATGAAGGAAGCATCGTGGAATGCCTGCTTCGCCAGCAGCGTCAGCGCTTTGGGATCGACTTTCAGGACTTCTTCGCCATCGAAGTTGGCCACCGAGACGTAATCCGTGCTCAGCAGGTAGTATTCGGTATCATCTTTGGCGAGAGGAAAGGGATTCTGATAATAGAAGGGTTTGTTCGACATGTTGGCTCACTTAGCTTCGTGTTACCCGCCAGCATGACGGGCAACAAATTAGGCAGTCTGTTATTCGATTTTCTCTCGCCAGCCCTCCGCAGGGGCTGACTGGCGAGCATCATAACATTTTCACGGTAATGCGCGGCTCCGTTTTTAACATCGAAGCAACATCATCAGAACATCATCACCATCCATGGATAGGCGACAACCATCAGAAGAACCAGGAACAGCGCGCCGAAGATGGTGCCCAGGCGCCAGTAATCTTTGGTTGGCAGATAGCCGCTACCGTAATAAATCGGGCTTGGGCCGGTGCCGTACGGGGTGATAATGCCCATCACACCCAGAGAAACACACATCATTAAGCAGAATACCGGCATGTTGATGCCCGGGATTGAGGCGGCGATAGTCAGCATGGCTGGCAGCAGCGCGGTGGTGTGCGCGGTGGTACTGGCGAACAGGTAATGCAGCAGGTAGAAGGCGATTAACAGCACCACGGCAGAAACCTGAGGATCGTAACCGTGCAGCAGCATCGCGCCCTCTTTACCCAGCCAGGCGATGAAGCCGACGCGCGCTAAACCATCTGCCAGCGCGACCAGTGTGGCGAACCAGGCGAAAGTGTTCCATGCGGCTTTATTGCTGGTGATGTCATTCCAGTTCAGTACACCGGTCCACAACATCAGCACGATGACTAACAGCGCGGCCATTGCCGGTTCAATCCAGGCGGTGGCAAAGATCCACATCATCAGCGCCGCAACCACAAAGCCCAGCAGCAGGATTTCATTACGTTTCAATTTACCGAGTTTTGCCAGCTCAGCAGTGGCCCAGCGCGGCACTTCGTCATTCACCTTCACTTCTGGCGGATAGAGCCAGTAAGCCAGCAGCGGCATGGTGAGAATCAGCAGCACGCCGAGCGGCAGGAAGGCGAGGAACCACATGCCCCATGAAATTTCAAAGCCCACCACGCTTTTTACCAGCGCCAGCGCCAGCAGGTTCGGTGCCAGAGCTGAAAGGAACATTGAACTGGTGATACAGGCGGCGGTGATGGCGACCCACATCAGGTAAGAACCAATCTTACGCGCGCTTGGGTCGTTGGGTTTTGAACCGTACAGCGGCGGCAGGTTAGCAATGATTGGATAGATGGTACCGCCACTGCGCGCGGTGTTGGATGGCGTAAACGGTGCCAGCAACAGGTCAGCGAAGGTAATGGCGTAACCCAGCGTCAGGCTGCGACGGCCAAGATACTTCACCAGAATCAGCGCCAGGCGACGACCGAACTGAGTTTTATCGTAGCCGGCGGCAAACATAAAGGCACCGAAGATCAGCCAGACCGTGGAGTTGCCGAAGCCGCTTACCGCCCATTTGAACGACTGCGCAGCGGTTTTGAACTTGGGATCCGCCAGTTCTGCCGGGCTAAACAGCACCCACTGGCTGAACAGCGCAATCACCACCACGCCGGTTAAACCGATAACGGCGCCCGGCAGCGGTTCGAAAATCAGTCCCACAATAACCCCGACAAAAATGGCGAAGAAGTGCCATGCGTAAGGTTCCAATCCCGCAGGAGTCGGCACCAGCAGCAACAGCACAGCCACAATAATTGGCAGGCACAACATTATCAGGCGGTTCTTTTTCTTCCCTGGTGCCGCGGGAGGCGCAGTAAGGGATTCACTCTGGGTTGTTTGTGTGTTCATAGTTTTGTCTGCAAGTTATGGAGAATGCGTATATACGCCCCGAACCAAGCTGGTTTTTTTAGTTGCAAAACTCTTTTAACAGATTAGTCGTGACATTTAAAACTGAGTTTTAATAAATCGCTATTAGCAAAATTCGATGCGCGAATTATCTATTGGATGTGCCTATGATGCGATTAATTAAAATATCTATTTTGATCCAGATCAATAAAATTTATTCGTGGTTTTTTTGCTTTAAGCATTCATGCCTTAATAAACGAACCATTAGGTGAAAATTAACTGTGTGAGGTGAATAAAACGGCACAAATCAAGCAAAAAACAGAGAAAGGAGACGATTTATCTTTATGATAAGGCTGGATTTGTTTTAAATGTAAGGAAAAAGTTGATTTTTGTCAAGTCTTGGTTAAAACTTAGCTCAGCGCAACTTTCAGCAATGAGTATCAAATATTATTTCCATGCTTAAAACTTATATAACTAACGAATAAGGTTATGTAAGTAAATAAAATGGTATATTTACGCCATGAAATCGGACCACTCAAATAATTATAAATTTCTCCGAACCGCCAAAGAATTGAATACAAAGTTTCTTAATTCTGGAGTTGCTCATCATGAATACGCTCACCCCGATTCTTAATCCGCTTACGCTACCGAAAGGTGCGGTCCTCAAAAACCGATTGGTTATGGCGCCGATGACCACCTGTACCGGTTATTACGATGGCGGTGTTACCAGTGACCTTGTCGAATATTATCGCGTGCGTGCCGGCAGCATCGGTACCGTCATTGTAGAGTGCTGCTTTATTGATAACCGTGGACCTGCATTCCCAGGTGCGCTCGGTATCGACAGCGACAATAAAATCCCCGGTCTGGCGAAAATTGCCCACGCCATCAAATCGCAAGGCTCCAAAGCGGTTCTGCAGATCTATCACGGCGGCCGCATGGTGGAACCGGCGCTGATCGGCGGTAAAACCCCGGTCGCACCAAGCGCCATCGCCGCACCGCGTGACGGTGCTACCAAACCTCAGGCGCTGACCGCAGAAGAAGTGGATGTGATGATCACCAAGTTTGGCGATGCGGTGAACCGTGCGATCAAAGCCGGCTTTGACGGCGTGGAGATCCACGGCGCCAACACTTATCTGATCCAGCAGTTCTACTCACCAAACTCCAACCAGCGCGACGACAAATGGGGCGGCAGCCGCGACAATCGCGCGCGTTTCCCACTGGAAGTGCTGGAAATCACCCACAAGATGGCGGACCGCTTTGCTGCGGCAGACTTCATCATCGGTTATCGCTTCTCACCGGAAGAATTGGAAGTGCCGGGCATCCGCTGGGACGACACGCTTTATCTGCTGGAGAAACTGGCGGAACGCGGTCTCGATTACGTGCACTTCTCGGTGGGACAGCTGCTGCGTCCGTCGATTGTCGATACCCAAGACCCAACGCCGCTGATCACCAAATACCTGGCGCAACGCTCACCTAACCTGGCGAAAGTGCCGGTGATTGGCGTTGGCGGCATCGTCAATAAAGAAGATGCCGAGAACGCGCTGGAGCACGGTTTCGATTTAGTAGCAGTCGGTAAAGCCTGCATCGCTTATCCGGACTGGACCGATCGCGTCATCAAAAATCAGCACATGGAGCTGTATATCGACAGCACCAAGCGCGAAGAGTTGACCATTCCTGAACCGCTGTGGCGCTTCTCGCTGGTGGACGCGATGATCCGTGACACCAGCGATACCGGCCGTAAATACAAAGCGGGCGTCTATCAGGCGAAAGTGGAAGCCGAAGCGCTGAAGCTGAAAATCAACGTCACGCTCGACACCGACCGTATCACCGATATCTCGCTGGTGCCGGATCCAAGCCTCGACGTCGACTTCACCAGCACCTTCGAAAGCCTGCGTGAACGCATTCTGGTGGCGAACAGCCCGCACGTGGATGCCATCACTGGCGCTACTACGCAGAGTGAAGCGCTGAAAAAAGCGGTATCGCGTGCCATGACCACCTCAAGCAAAGAGTATGTGATTGATGAGGGCGGTAACCCGAACGCACCGGTCAATTACGATGTGGTGGTGGTGGGCACCGGCGGCGCCGGTCTGGCGGCGGCGATTCAGGCGCATGACGATGGCGCACGCGTGGTGATCATCGAGAAGATGCCAACCATCGGCGGTAACACCATCAAAGCCTCGGTCGGCATGAACGCGGCAGAAACCCGTTATCAGAAGCTGAAAGGCATCGAAGACAGCAAAGAGCTGTTCTACGAAGAGACGCTGAAAGGCGGCAAATTCAAAAACAATCCGGTGCTGCTGCGCGAGTTTGTTGAGCAGGCGCCCGAAGCGATTGAGTGGCTGGCAGCGAAAGAGATCGAGCTGTGCGATATCACCATCACCGGCGGCATGAGCATCGACCGTACGCACCGTCCGGAAGATCGTTCTGCAGTCGGCGGCTTCCTGATCAGCGGCCTGGTGAAAAACGTTAACCAGCGCAATATCGAAGTGCTGCTGGAAACCTCGGTAGCGGAAATTCTGGTGGAAAACGGCGCGGTCACCGGCGTGAAAGTGGTGGATGAGTACAACGACAGCCGCATTATCAATGCCAAAAGCGTGATTGTGGCGACTGGCGGCTTCAGTGCCAACCGCGAAATGGTGGTGAAATACCGCCCTGAGCTGGACGGTTTTGTTACCACCAACCACAAAGGCGCCACCGGCAGCGGCATCGCCATGCTGCAACACATCGGTGCGGATACCGTGGATATGGGCGAAATCCAGATTCACCCAACGGTTGAGCAAACCACCTCGTACCTGATTTCCGAAGCGATGCGCGGCGGCGGGGCGATTCTGGTGAGCCAGGCGGGCAAGCGTTTCTACAACGAAATGGAAACCCGCGACAAAGTGTCCGCTGAAATCATCGCACTGCCAGAGAAGAGTGCGTGGATCGTGTTTGACGAGCAGGTACGCGCCAACAACAAAGCGGCTGACGAATACATCGCCAAAGGTTTTGTCATCAGCGCGCCAACGCCACACGAGCTGGCGGTGAAACTCAACATGGATCAGGAAGCGCTGCAAACCACGCTGGGTCGTTACAACGAGTTTGTGGCGAAGCAGGATGACGAAGACTTTGGTCGTAAAACCGCGCTGCGTCACCCGCTGAATAAAGGTCCGTACTTTGCGATTCGTATCGCACCGGGCGTGCACCACACCATGGGTGGCGTGACCATCAACACCGATACTGCGGTGCTGGATGCGCAGAAAGCGGTGATTCCTGGCGCATGGGGGGCGGGTGAAGTGGTCGGCGGCATCCACGGCGCCAACCGCATCGGCGGTAACGCGGTGGCCGACATCATCATCTTCGGTATCAAAGCCGGTCATAACGCGGCTAAACTGGCGTTAGGACACTAAGCTGTAAAGATGCCCGCCTTGTGCGGGCATCGTTTTATTTAGAGGCATGCAATGACCGCTGGCGTTTTTTCTTACTCTGCCGTTCTGATGGGTTCACCCATTCTGCTCAAATTGTTCGATGACAATCCCACGCTTGCCCGCCACGTCTTTCAACTGATCAAACAGCAGGAAAATCTGTTCACCGTAAATCGCGCTGAATCCGAAGTGATGTCGATCAACCACGCCGCTGGCCGTCATCCGGTAATCGTTAGCGAGCCCGTGTTTGCCTTGATCAGCGTGGCGCACGCGGTGAGTTTGCTGCCGGAGAGCGCCTTCAATTTCACTATCGGCCCAGTGGTAAAACGCTGGAAAATCGGCTTTCAGGGTCGCGCCGTACCGCCTGCGCTGGAAATCGCTTCACTGCTGAAACTCACCGATCCGCATCAGGTGCTGCTCAATCCCGCCGAACGCTCGGTGTTTTTGCAACAGCCGGGCATGGAGATCGATCTCGGTGCCATCGCCAAAGGCTACATCGCCGATCGCGTGCAGGCGTTTTTGCGCCAGCAGGGCGTGCAGCAGGCGCTGATCAATCTGGGCGGCAATGTGCAGACGCTGGGCTCGCCGCCGCACGAGCCGCAAGGTTGGGGCATTGGCCTGAAAAAGCCGTTTGGTCGTGATGATGAGCTGTTAGGCGTGCTGCAGGTGCAGGGCAAATCGGTGGTGACGTCGGGGATTTATGAGCGCTACTTCGAACTGGACGGCCGCTGCTGGCATCATATTTTTGATCCGCAAACCGGCTATCCGCTTGATAACGAACTGCTGAGCGTGACGGTGATTTCCGATCGCTCAATTGATGGTGATATCTACACCACGCTGCTCTACGGCATGGGCGTGGAGCAAGGGCTGGCTTATCTCGCTGACCAGCCCGACATCGACGCGGTTTTCGTTACGCGCGATCGGCAGATCATCTGCTCCTCGCCGCATCATTTCCACTTCCAGCAGCTCGATTTCGACTGGCAGCTGCGTTACTGACAATATTGCTGCAGCAGCGAATGGTATTCCGGCTGCAGGCGATAGCGGTACACCGGACGACCGGTCGCGCCATAGTGAATGCTGGTAAACAGAATATTAATCTGCGCCAGCCAAATCAGGTATTTACGGCAGGATACGCGCGAGATATTCACTTCAGCCGCCAGCTCATCGGTGGAGAATTCGTGCCCCGGATGCGCATCAATCCACTGACACAGTGTTCGCAGTGTTTGCGGCGTTAAGCCTTTTGGCAGGCGCTTGTTGTCGTGCTGCGTCGCCGGGCTGCCGTGAATCAGCAGATCCACATCCGCTTGCTGATAGTAATGCTGATTGTCCATCAGCGACTTCTTCTGCCGCCAGCCGGTCAGCGCCTCTTCAAAACGTGGGAACTGGAACGGTTTGATCAGGTAATCGACCACGCCGTAGTGCAGCGAGGTTTTGATATTCTCCGCATCGGCGGCAGACGAAATGATGATCACTTCCACCGCGCTCTGCGCCGTGCGCAGCTCCGGCAACAGATCGAGACCATTCTCCTGCTGCATATAGATATCCAGCAGCACCAGATCGACCGCGGTATCGCTGTTGAACAGGATCTCTTTCGCCTGCTTCAAGGTTGAGGCGGTGCCACAACAGTGGAAGCCCTGAATTTGGCCGATATACGCGCGATTAAGCTCGGCGACCATGGCGTCATCATCGACCACTAACACATTGATCATGCGGATTGGTTTCCTCCATCCCAGGGAAGTTGGACTAAAAATTGGGTAAACACGCCGGGTTCTGACTCGACACTCACGCTGCCACCGATATTTTCGGTTTGCTGCTGCAGCAGAAACAGCCCGACACCACGGTTTTCACCTTTAGTGGAGAAGCCTTTTTCGAAAATGGTACTGAGATGATCGGCTTCAATGCCCGGACCATCATCACTCACTTCGCAGGTCAGCCAACCGTTTTGATAGTGCAGCATCACGTGAATCTCGCCTTCTACCTGCTCGCTCATTGCATCCAGCGCATTCTCAATCAGATTGCCGATCACCGTAATCAGCGCCGCCATCTGCTGCTCATTGCCGCTGTCGGGCAGGAAGCTGGCATCGCTGATGGTCAGGCGATGGCCGCCATCCGATGCGCGATTGATTTTGCTCAGCAAGAAACCGGCAATCACCGGCGACTTAATTTTATCGAGCAGGAAACCGATCTCCGTCTGGTAATTATTGGCGGTTTTGAGAATGTAGCTTTCCACCTGCGTGTAGTTTTTCATGTGCAGCAGGCCGAGAATCACATGCAGCTTGTTCATAAACTCGTGTGAGCGCTCACGCAGCGCATCGACGTAGTTTACCATGCCCGTCAGGCGCTGCATCAGTTGACTGATTTCCGTCTTGTCCCTGAAGGTACAAACCGCGCCGATAATCCGTCCCTGGCTGCGCACCGGCACGGTATTACTCAGCAACACGCGGCCATTCACATTTAACTCTTCATCACGCCGTGCGCGCCCGCTGTGCAGCACATCCTGCAGATGATCGTTGATCACCGAGGCATCGTAGATGCGGTCGCCACTGATGGTGCCCATCGAATCATTCAGCAGCGAGCGCGCCGCCTGATTGACCAGCGTCATCTGCGCCTGATCGTCCATTGCCACTACGCCTTCTTTTAGCGAATTGAGAATCGCCTGGCGCTGTTCAAACAGGGTGGAAATTTCGTAGGGTTCAAGGCCAAACAGGATGCGCTTCAGCACGCGTACCAGTACAAAGGTGCCGATGGCGCCTGCAAAGGTGCCAATCAGGATAGTCCACAAGATGCTCCAGCGGCTTTGGTTTATCTGATCGGTAACGGCACTGAGTGAAATGCCCACTACCACGACACCAATCTGCTTATGCTGCGCATTATAGACCGGCGTATAGACGCGCATTGCCCGGCCCAGCACGCCT
The DNA here is from genome assembly GCF_024506435.1 of Pantoea trifolii. NCBI lineage: Bacteria > Pseudomonadati > Pseudomonadota > Gammaproteobacteria > Enterobacterales > Erwiniaceae > Pantoea > Pantoea trifolii. The sequence goes on from NZ_JANIET010000001.1 coordinate 1,738,174, forward strand.
TGATTGACGGAGACATTTTCATGACCGCGTATCGCGGGCTCAATATCTGTGCCAATAAAGTGCTGGCCGATGAGTTCAGGATTCAGGTGCGAATAACGGATGGTATCCATGTTGGTAACCACCACAAACAGCAGGTTATTGCTCTCCTGCACGGCTTTAGCAATAGGTTGGATGCTGGTGGCATTTGGCGGCAATATCAGCGCGCGCTGAATTTCAGGAAATTTGGCCAATGTGCGCGCCACCGCCATCGCTTTGTCCTCCAGCTGCGCGCGGGTCGCGGCGCCAATCTGGAAGAAATAGAACATATGCACGCTGAGCAGCACCAGCACAATCACCGCGCTGAGCATCAGAGTGACCAGCGTATTGAGCTTCATCGGCTGCTTGCGCGCCGCGATTCCTTGCTGTGAAGAAGACATGATCGCTCTCGGAGGAGAAGAGGGCGTGTATTATGACGGATAAACCGCAGAAGGTCGCGTATCACGTAGGGTCGCCATTCATGGCGACCCTCTGAACTCACGCGGGAATTAACTCGATTTAACCCGGTTAGCAAAACTCTTACGCAGCTTCTGCAGTTTAGGTGGGATCACCGCCATGCAGTAACCGTTGCGCTGACCTGCGCCTTCCCAATAATCCTGATGATAACCCTCTGCCGCATACCACTCTTTCAGCGGCTCAATGGTGGTAACCACTGGATCGCTCAGACTTTCCTGCGCACGCGCAATCGCGGCAATCGCTTCGGCTTCCTGCTCAGCATTCGCCGGGAAAATCGCCGAACGATATTGCGTGCCCACATCGTTGCCCTGGCGGTTCAGCGTAGTGGGATCGTGGGTGGCGAAGCTGATATCCAGCAGATCGCCATATTTCACCTGCTCCGGATCGAAACCGATGCGAATCGCTTCGGCATGGCCGGTCGCGCCGCTGCACACCTGCTCGTAGGTGGGGTTTGGACGAGCGCCGCCGGTATAACCACTCTCGACTGACTCGACGCCAATCACATCTTTAAACACTGCTTCAGTACACCAGAAACAGCCACCAGCGATCACCGCATATTCGGTTGCCATTATATCTACTCCTGTCAGGGCGAAAGGTTAAAAATGGGGGCAAGCCCATATCAATTCAAGCAGTTAAATTAACATTTCTGGCTTAAAGTCGCTGCGCTTGTCGAGCCGCAAATTGCTCATCACATTAAAGCGTCCTTCGCCGGTATAGTGCAGCGTCGGTGGAAACTCCGGTGTTTCCGCCACATGTGCTTTGACGATCTCAAAGATAAAGAAGTTGTAGTTATCCACCATTGAATCGTCATACAGCTGGCACTCAAAGCTGGCAAAGCACTCGTCAATCAACGGCGCATTGACCACGCTGGCCGGTTCGGGCGTCAGGTTAAAGGCATCAAACTTGTCGAGGCGATCGCCATGGCTGTTACCGATCGCTACCACGCTATCCACCAGATTGGCCGACGGCACGTTAATCACGCACTGACCGCTTTGGCGAATCAATTCATGGCTGTAATTGCCGCCGGCAATCATGCAGCCAACCAGCGACGGCGAGAACTCCAGAATGGTGTGCCAGCCGAGCGTCATGATGTCGCGGTGATCCTCAAACTGTGAACTCAGCAGCACCACCGGACCCGGCTCCAGATATTTGCGCGCTTTACTCACCGGAAAGTCGATTTTATGCATCGGGATTCTCCTGTTGTAGGTACAGATGTTCTAAGTGTAGCTGCCACCCTTTACTGGGCTGGCAATTCACGGCATGTTAATGCGTCATCTTATCTGGAGCTGTTTTATGGAATCTGCGTGCGCGTCCACATCTCGTCCTGTGTTGCATCTGCTGTGCGGTAAAATTGCGGCTGGAAAATCGACGCTGGCTCATCAGCTGGCGCAGCAAACCGGTGCGGTGATCATTAGCGAAGATGCGTGGCTGGCGCATCTGTTTGCCGAAGAGATGCAGGATGTGGCGGATTACGTGCGCTGTGCCGGTAAACTGCGTAACGCGATGACGCCGCATCTGATTTCGCTATTACAGTGTGGCGTGTCGGTGGTGCTGGATTTCCCCGCCAATACCGTGGCTCAACGCCAGTGGATGAAGGCGGTGATCCACAGCGCCGAGGCTGAACATCAACTGCATTTCCTCGATGTGTCCGATGAACTGTGCAAATCGCGGCTGCACGCGCGCAATGCATCCGGCCAGCACGACTTCGCCGCCACCGATGCGCAGTTTGCGTTGATCAGCAGCTATTTCGTCGCGCCACACAGCGATGAAGGGTTTAACGTGGTGAATCACCGTTAATTAAGCAGGGAGGCAAAAAATGAATTATCCGCTGTGCCAGAAGCTTAACCTCACTTATCCGATCATTCAGGCGCCAATGGCCGGCGTCTCCACGCCGGAGCTGGCGGCGGCGGTGAGTAACAGCGGCGCGCTGGGATCGATCAGCGTGGGTGCCTCAACGCCGCAGCAGGCGGAGATGATGATCCGTAAAACGCGCGCACTGACCTCCGCCCCCATCAACGTCAACGTTTTTTGTCACGCGCCGGTGCAGCGCGATCCGCAGCTAGAACAGGCGTGGATCGCTCGCTTTCAGCCGGTGTTTGCTCGTTATGAGGCGACACCGCCGGATGCGCTGTCGGAGATTTACCAAACGTTTGTCGATAATGAGGCGATGCTGGAGGTGCTGCTGGCGACCGCGCCAGCCGCAGTGAGTTTCCACTTTGGTTTGCCGTCTGCCGCTTTCGTACAGCGCTTGAAAGGTCGCGGCATTATCACACTGGCGAGCGCTACCAGTATGCGCGAAGCCCAGGCGATTGAAGCCGCCGACATCGATTTTATTGTGGCGCAGGGCATTGAGGCGGGCGGGCATCGCGGGATATTCCAGCCTGCAGGCGACGATCAGCAGCTCAGCACCTTTACGCTGCTGCAGGCGATTCGCCAGATTTCGCGACTACCGGTGATTGCTGCCGGTGGCGTGATGGATGGCGCGGGCATTGCCGCCATGCTCAAGCTGGGCGCAGCGGGTGTGCAGCCGGGCACCGCGTTTATCTTGTGCCCGGAATCCGCTGCCAATGCGGCGTATCGTCAGGCGCTGAAAAGCGAGCAGGCCAACAGCACCGAGATGATCGCCGCCATCTCTGGCCGCTCGGCAAGATGTCTCACCAACGATTTTTGCCATCTGACGCGCGAATTTGCGCAGGAATCCATTCCCCCTTATCCACTCACCTATGCGTTGGGCAAAGCCCTCGCCGCCGCAGCGGCTGCCAAAGGTGCACAGGGTTTTGGCGCGCAGTGGGCCGGACAGGGCGCGGCGCTGGCGCGGGAAATGCCGGCTAGCGAGTTAGTTAATAGGCTGGTGGCGGAGTGGCAGGCGGCGTAATGTTAGCCGCCCCATTAATCATCAAAGCGGTAGGCTTTCTCCATGATGCTGTTGGCCATCAGGGTTTTAATCCATTCAGTGGGTTCCCGTTTACCGCTGCGTTTGTGTGAATAGATTTTCACGGTGAACCTTGGCGCGGGAAACGGCAGCCGGAATGAGGTGACATCGGCAGCGTGTTTGATTTTACTGGCGACGAAGGAGGGGATCGCCATCAGCAATTCACTTTCCGCGATAATAAAGGGCGCGCTCAGCATGGATGGCGTTCTAATGGCAATGCGGCGCTTAAGACCCAGGCGCGCAAGATGGGAATCCAGCAATCCCTGCTTTTCATTCCACGGCGTCACGACCAGATGTCCGGCGGCAAGATAGTCATCAAGATTCAAGCTGCTGCGTCGCATATTGGCAATCACAATAAACTCATCACTGAATAAATCGGTCTCTTCCAGATCGGGATGATGCATGCCGTCCGGCTCGCTAAAACTCAGCGCCATATCGATTTCACCAGCGAGTAATTCAATCAGCGCCGGATTATGTGGCAAATGGCAGAGTTCAAAACTCAGGTTGGGTGCCGTATTGGTCAGCGCATTCATCAGGCCCGGAAACACGCAAAAAGCGGTGTAATCCGTTACCGCAATTCGAAAACAGTCATCGCTGGTCAGGGGATCAAATGGCTGCATTGGGCTGAGATGCCGATTTAACCCGCTTAGCGTTTCGGCAATATAGGGCGCCAGTTGGCAGGCGTAGACGCTGGGACACATTTTGTGGCCTTCGCGGTAGAACAGCGGATCTTTAAAAAAATCACGTAGTCGTGACAGCGCGTGGCTAAGTGCCGAGGTACTCAAACTGAGTTCAATCGCCGCCAGCCTGACCGAACGGTGCCTGAAAACTGCGTCGAAAACGGGGAGAAGATTCAAGTCCAGTCGACGCAGCACATGATGCATGAAATTCACCTATCATTGATTTTATTGCACTTATTTCATCGAACAATACCCATTATGCTGAGCAGCATCAATCTGATTAAGAAAGAAAATAATGCATGAAGATGACTATTCGACCAGCCAATCCTGAAGACGCGGACGCTATCTACAGCATGATTGCTGAGTTGTCGGTGTATGAGCATGGATTGCAGCAGTCAGTGACGACTGCAGAAGAGATCAGAGCGATGCTTTTCAATCCCGACAGTAATAGCGAAGCGCTGATGTGCGAGATTGATGGCTCAACCGCCGGTTATGCGGTGATTACGCGTAGCTACTCGGCGTGGCTGGGGCGTCGCGGGATGTATATGGAGGATTTGTACTTCTCGCCCAATTTTCGTGGCCTGGGCGCTGGCAAAGCGCTGCTGCAGTATGTCGCGCAGCACGCGGTCAATCACCAGTGTAATCGTATTGAGTGGAGTGCATTAGATTGGGATCAGTCCGCCAGAGAGTTCTATCTCAGTATTGATGCGCTGCCGTTAAATGAGTGGGTGCGTTATCGACTCGACGGGGCGGCATTAGAGAAATTTGCTGCCGCCGCGCCGCAATCGGTGTTAGGGCTGTAATTAATTTCGTAGGGTGCGCATTCATGCGCACCTGGTCACTGTAAGTTTTAAATCCGGTGCGGGCGTTGACACATCTGCTGCGTCACGGGCCGTCCTCGCGCCGCTAACGCGGTGCCTTCGGCTTCCACGTCGTGCCAACGGACCGTTCGCGGATCGGCCGTCCAGGCCGGCCCCGAACTGCCTCACGCATCCATGCGCGAGGCTCCTGGCCCAACGTAAAAGCCTCAGCGCTGCGAATGGCCCTTTTGCCGCAGCAGACGTGTCAGCGCCTCTGTAAAATGTGCCCTTTTCAATAACACGCACTCGCCGTTGGCTTCAATGACAAGCATTGGTCACCATAAATGGCGACCCTACGGAGTTATAGCGATTGCAGGAAGGTCAGCAAATCCGCGTTGAGCTGATCGGTATGCGTCACCGCAAAGCCGTGCGGTGCGTTGTCATACACTTTCAGCTGCGCACCGGCGATCATTTCGGCGGCAACTTTCCCGGTGGTTTCGAACGGAACGACCTGGTCATTGCTGCCGTGAATCACCAGCGTCGGTACGTCGATTTTCGCCATATCAGGACGGAAATCGGTCTCCGAGAAGGCGGTAACACAATCAATCGTGCCTTTCAGCGAGGCCAGCAGGGCAATATTCAACGTCTGCGTCAGCACGCCTTGTGAAACTGTTTGACCGGCATTAATGCCGTAGAACGGGGTCGCAAAATCACTGATGAACTGCGCGCGATCGTGACGTAAGCCCTGACGAATGCCTTCAAACACCGACAAATCGACGCCCGCCGGATAATCATCGGCCTTGCCGAAGATCGGTGTCACCGCGCCCAGCAGCACTAAGCTATCCACGCGGGCTGTGCCGTAATTGTTGATGTAGCGCGTCACATCGCCGCCACCCATCGAGAAACCCACCAGCGTGACGTTTTGCAGATCCAGATGGGTAATCAGGTCGTTGATGTCCGACGCGAAGGTGTCGTAGTTGTAGCCTTCCCACGGTTGGTCGGAACGACCAAAGCCACGGCGATCAAACGCGATAACGCGATAACCTTTCTCCGCCAGGAAATTCAGCTGGCAGTCCCACATATCGCCGTCGAGCGGCCAGCCGTGACTGAACAGCACCGGCTTGCCGGTACCCCAATCTTTGAAATAGATCTGCGTCCCATCCTGAGTGTTGAATGTGCTCATGTTCCAGCCTTATTGATGTCGATAGATGACAGCGCCTTATTCAGGCGCCACGAGGTAACGAACTTCCGGAAGTGCTGTGCCTTGATGGAATCTCAGCACGCGATTCTGAATCTTTTGATCGTTCATGGTGTAACGCTCGCGCTGACGCAAATGCTCCATCCATGAGCCGACGACAAAGGTTTCGACAAACATGCCGGGCTGCAGCATGTCTTCATACAGCGACCAGTTCAGCGCGCCGCCACGCCGTCTAACGCGACGCATATCCTGCATGCACACCGCAAAGGCATGTGCCTCAGTGCGGTTGATCTGATAATGATAGCTGACCATCACCGGCCCGCGATCGTGACGAATCTCCAGCTCGGGCAAGGGATCGCTCACCGTACTGAGGTCGAGGTTCAGATCCGGATCCTGATCCAATCGCCAGCGCAGCACCGTCAGACTCGCCAGCAGCATGCCGACGGTGGCGACAGTCAGAGATAATGGGATGCTGAATTTTGATGCCAGCTGTCCCCAGATGGCGCTGCCTAACGTCATCGAGCCAAAAAATACCGTCAAATAGACCGCCAGCGCACGGGCTTTCACCCATTTGGCGGCGCTACGTTGCGCGCCAAGATTGAGGGTGGAAAGCACGGCGATCCATGCAAAGCCGGTAAAGAACTCGAAAGCATTCAGTAGCCAGACGTGACGAATAAACGCCAGCGCCAGCATAGTGATGGCAAATATCAGGCTCGCCAGCACCATCAGCTGATCGGGATTGAAGCGTTTGCGCATACGCGGCAACAGCAGCGCCCCGCAAATCGCACCTACGCCGATGCAACCCAGCATAATGCCGTAGCCGCCGGGTCCAAGACCCAGCTCGCGCCGTGCCACCAGCGGCAGCAATGCCCAGCCGGCGCTGCCAAACACAAAGAAGGCGACAGTGCGCACCAGCACATTACGCAGCACCGGCGCGGCGTGCACATAGCGCACGCCCGCGCGTACCGCCGGGAAGAAGTGTTCCGGCGGTAAACGCTGCACGCTGGGCTGCGCTTTCCAGAGATACAACACCAGAAACACGCCAAGTACCGAAAGCGTATTCAGCAGAAACACCATCCACGGACCGGCAAACGACAGAATCAGGCCGCCCAGCGCCGGGCCAATCGCGCGACTAATGTTGATGCCGAGTGAGTTGAGCGCGATCGCCGGGCCGAGCTCTTCCTTACTGACCAAATCGGGCACGATGGCCTGGAAGGGCGGAGAACTCATGGCCGCGCCGGTACTCAGCAGGAACGCCGCAATCAGCAGCACCATCGGCGTCACCAGCCCCGCCCACGACAGCAGTGTCAGGCTCGCAGCGGCAATAAATACCCAGATCTGCGAGAACAGCAGGTATTTACGCCGGTCGACGATATCCGCCATCACGCCGGACGGCAGCGCAAACAGGAACATCGGTAAGCTGCTGGCGGCCTGCACCAGCGCCACCGAGAGCGGATCGGCGCTCAGTGTCAGCATGGTCCAGTTAACGCCCACGTCGTTCATCCATGAACCGACATTGGAGACCACGGTGGCGATCCACAGCATGCGGAACACGCGCTGGCGCAGCGGCTGCCACGGTGAAACCGTCTGCGGAACGGGCGGGAGATCCGCCTTCGGAATGTCATGAATGTCATTAACCTGCGCCATGTGCCACCTCCGCAACGCCGCCAAACACGCGCCAGCGACCGGGTCCGGTCAGCGCCAGCGTGGTGAAGATGATTAGCAGCAGCCAGCCAAACTGACCTTCCGCTATGCTCCAGTCGGGATGGACAAACAGCATCGCCACCAGCAGCACGCCGATAATCGGCAGACAGGCGAGACGGGTAAAGACGCCGAGCAGGATAAACAGCGGGCAGACCACTTCAGCCACGATCGCCGCCAGCAGGCTGAGGTAAGCACCAAGGCCAAACGGATCCTCGATACGTGTCAGTTCTTCGCTGTAATGGAACACCTTCGGCAAGCCGTGCACATGCAGCAACAGCAGGCAGCCGGTGAGGCGCAGGAAGAACAGCCCCGCATCAATGCGGGGCGGCAGTGAGAGTGAATGTTTCATGGTTAGAAGGCGAAGCAGCTGCAGCCGAGCGCGCCCCAGAAGGCGTTCTCTTCTGAAACCGGCAGGTTGGCGCCGCGCGCAATCTCGTGGGAATGCGTATGCACGCCGCACGGGCCGCTGCAGTGATGCGCTTGCGGCATCATGCTCACGCGCGTGGTGGCGGTCGGCGGCGCACTGCGATAGTGGCCGGGAACCTTGACCACCGGCGACCATTCCGGCAGTACCGGAATCAGCGGCGGCGCTTCTGAACTAAAGGATCCTGCGGCATAGACGATGTTTCCGTCGACCAGGGTCAGCACCGACTCAATGCCTTTGATCTCTTCCTCCGGCACGCTGAAGTAATCTTTGCTCAGCACCACCAGGTCGGCCAGCTGACCGACTTTAATCTGGCCTTTTTTACCTTGCTCGCTGGAGAACCAGGCGCTGCCCTGCGTCCACAGCATCAGCGCCGTATCGCGATCGAGGCGCGCGTTAACGTCGTACATCTGCATGCCGCCCACGGTGCGTCCCGATACCAGCCAGTAGAGTGCAGTCCACGGATTGTAACTCGCCACGCGGGTGGCATCGGTTCCCAATCCCACCGGCACGCCGGTTTCCAGCATGCGCGCCACCGGCGGTGTATGACGGGTCGCCTCAATGCCATATCGCTCAGCAAAGTATTCGCCCTGGAAGGCCATGCGATGCTGAACGGCAATGCCGCCGCCCAGCTCTTTGATACGATCAAGGTTACGCTGCGTCACGGTTTCGGCGTGATCGAAGAACCAGTGCAGCCCGTTGAACGGAATGTCGCGGTTCACTTTTTCAAACACATCCAGCATGCGGCTGATCGATTCGTCATAGGTGGCGTGCAGGCGGAACGGCCAGCGGTGTTCCACCAGATGGCGCACCACGCGCTCCAGCTCATCTTCCATGCCGGGCGCCAGATCCGGACGCGGTTCGAGGAAATCTTCAAAATCGGCGGCGGAGAACACCAGCATTTCACCGGCACCGTTATGGCGAAAATAGTCGCTGCCCTGGCCCGGCGTCAGCATATCGGTCCACTTTTCGAAATCTTCCAGCTCGTGGCCCGGACGTTGAGTAAACAGGTTGTAGGCGATACGCAGCGTCATCTGCTTCTTCTCGTGCAGCTCCGCAATGACTTCGTAATCTTCGGGATAGTTCTGGAAACCGCCGCCCGCATCAATGGCGCTGGTCAGGCCAAGGCGGTTCAGTTCGCGCATAAACTGGCGGGTGGAATTGACCTGCTGCTCCAGCGGCAGTTTTGGCCCTTTCGCCAGCGTGGCGTAGAGGATCATGGCGTTCGGGCGCGCAATCAGCATGCCAGTTGGGTTGCCATTGCTGTCACGTTGGATCTCGCCGCCCGGCGGATTGGGCGTGTCTTTGGTGTAGCCCACCACCTTCAACGCGGCGCGATTGAGCAGGGCGCGGTCATACAGATGCAGGATGAAAACCGGCGTATCGGGTGCGGCTTCATTGATCTCATCCAGCGTCGGCATGCGACGCTCAGCAAATTGAAACTCGGTCCAGCCGCCCACCACGCGCACCCACTGTGGCGATGGCGTGCGCAGCGCCTGTTCACGCAGCATGCGCAGTGCATCGGCGATGGAGGGCACGCCTTCCCAGCGCAATTCGAGATTGTAATTGAGGCCGCCGCGTATCAGGTGCAGGTGGGAATCATTCAGGCCGGGAATGGCGGTATGACCTTTGAGGTCAATGACTTTGGTGCCTTCGCAGTGATGCTGCATCACGTCGGCCAGACTGCCCACTTCGAGGAATTTGCCATCGCGCATCGCCACAGCCACGGCAATCGGGTTGCCGCGATCGACGGTATGAAACCGCCCATTGGTCAAAATGATGTCTGCTTTGCCTAACGTAACCATAAAATCTCCTGAATAAGAGGTCCTGCCCATTTCGCAGGTGAAATGCGTGGAGGGATTATGTTCAGGCGGTCTGGAAAGCGTCTAGTTATACAAAAGGATAGGTATACCTTTGTATAGGTATACCAATAGATAATAGTTCGGTTGCTCAAAGGTTCCTACACTGCGTCCAGACATTCACCTCAATGGGCATACAAAAATGACAACCAGTAAATTAGAAGTACTGACGCCGCACAACTGCCAGATCATCTTCATCGACCAGCAGCCGCAGATGGCGTTTGGCGTGCAGTCCATCGACCGTCAGGTATTGAAAAATAACGTGGTGGCGCTGGCAAAAGCGGCGAAGGTCTTCAACATTCCTACCGTGCTGACCACGGTTGAGACCGAGAGCTTCTCAGGTAACACCTTCCCGGAGCTGCTGGATGTGTTCCCAGGCCAGGACATTCTCGAGCGTACCTCAATGAACTCGTGGGATGACCAGAAAGTGCGTGATGCGCTGGCGGCCAACGGTAAAAAGAAAATTGTGGTTTCCGGTCTGTGGACCGAAGTGTGTAACAACACCTTCGCGCTGTGCGCCATGCTGGAAGGCGACTATGAAATCTACATGGTGGCTGACGCATCCGGCGGCACCACCAAAGAAGCCCACGACTATGCGATGCAGCGCATGATTCAGGCGGGCGTGATCCCGGTCACCTGGCAGCAGGTGATGCTGGAGTGGCAGCGCGACTGGGCGCACAAAGAGACCTATAACGCGGTGATGGATATCGCCAAAGAACACTCCGGCGCTTACGGCATCGGCGTGGACTATGCGTACACCATGGTGCACAAAGCGCCGTCACGTCAGAAGAGCGAGCATCGCACGCTGGCGCCGGTGCCTGCCCCCGTTCGCTAAATCGTCACGCAGGCGAGCGCTATCGGGCTCGCCTTTCTTTTGCAAGGAGGACCGGTGAGTCCTTTACTGATCTCTCTGGCTGCGGGCGTGTTTATCGGCCTGATTTACGCCTTACTCAACGTGCGATCGCCGGCACCGCCCGCCGTGGCGCTGGTGGGATTGCTGGGTATGATCGTCGGCAGTTCGCTGGGCGGAAAATTGACGCATCCCGTGGCCGCCACTATGCCAGTTGATAAAGCGCAGCACGCGATTGCCGCTGATAAGCCGCTACACTCCGCCACGCTCACGCCAAAACAGGCGGGATGAACATGCTGAAAACCTATGCGATTTCGCTCTCCGTCGGCATTTTAGTCGGCATCATTTACGCCGTTATCGACGTCAATTCCCCGGCGCCGCCAGTGATTGCGCTACTTGGCCTGTTTGGTATGCTGGTCGGCGAACAGATTATCCCGCTGTGCAAGCGCCTGATTAACCGTCAACCGGTAACGCTGGCCTGGTTTCGTCATGAGTGCGTGCCTAAAATCAGCGGCACGCCGCCGCCCAGTGACAAAACCTCCTGAGGACGCGTCGCAGGCAGTGAATAATAATTAAGGAACACAGCATGCAGCTGTCGCAGCGCATTGTCGTTGTTGATGATGAACGATCTGTTCTCAGTGGTTTATGCAATCTGCTTCAGTCGGAAGGATACGCAACGCAGGCATTTGAGTCGGCTGAAGCGCTATTGGCGGACGAGACGGCGCTGTACGGCGCGGCGCTGTTCATTATTGATGTTGAGCTCAACGGCATGTCGGGCTTTGAGTTGTTCCGTGCGCTGGTAGAGCGTCTCGAGAACCCACCTGGAATCATCATCTCCGGCAACGGCGATGAGAATATGCTCTGGTATGCCATCAATCTAGGCGCGATAACCTTTATGCGAAAGCCCATTGATATCGACCTGCTGTTTGAACATATACGCCTGGCGTTTTCCTCCCAGGCGGCGCGCCAATGAGCACGCTTTTCCTGTCGTTAAACATCGCGGATGACGCGGCGCTGGTGCTGGCGGATGACATGGTTTTCACCCCGCTGGCGCAGGAAGGACAGGTTGAGTGGATCGAATGCCGCCACCTTATTTCCGGTGAGTGCTTCGTGCTGGCCACGGCAGCGGCCGAAGAGGCGGTGTTTCCGGTGACGCAACTGCTGAAAAATGAGTATGCGCTGCGCACTTTATTAGCAGAAAGCTGGGCGCTAAAACCGCTGCGCCACACCTTATATCACGGGCGTTACGCGCTGATTTATCCCGCGTTCCACTATCAAACCCTCACTGATTATCTGCGCTTGCCCGCCGGAAAAATCCAGAAATTCATCAGCTGCGCCGTATCGCTGTGTGATGCGCTCAGCAAGCTGCATCAGCAAGGTTTAGTGCACGGCGACATCAAACCGGCCAATTTCTTCTTCACTGACCAGGGCGACGTGGTGCTGGGCGGCTTTGGCCTGGCGTTTATGGAAGCGGACTCACAGCAGCCGCTGCGCGCTGCGGTGACCGGCGGAACGCTGGCCTACATGTCGCCCGAACATACCTCGCGCACCGCGCACGCGGTTAGTCGGGTCAGCGATCTCTATAGCCTTGGCATTGTGCTCTACGAATTGCTCACCGGCAGGCTTCCCTACGGCAGCGCCGAAGGGGGGGCGGCCGAATGGGTGCACCATCACATTGCCTCCGAAGCGTTGCCGCCGCACCGGCTGCGTAAAGATGTGCCGCTGGTGCTCTCGTCCATTATTTTACGACTGCTGACCAAATCGCCGGAACAGCGTTATCAAACCGTCGAGGGCGTGCTGGCCGATCTGCGACGCTGCGAATCCAACTTAATGCCTGATGGCCTGGTCGAATCCTTTGCGCTGGGCTTACAGGATGTGCCGACCTCGACGCTATCCTCCGATGTGTTGTACAGCGATCACGCTCAGGCCAGTGAGATGCTGGCGGCGTTTGATGAGGTGAGCAGCAGCGGCAAACACTGCATGGTGGCGATTAGCGGTGCGCCCGGCTCAGGAAAATCGTCGCTGATTGCTTCGGCGCTTAAAATCCTGCGGGAAAAAAATGCGCTGCTGACGGTGACCAAAGCCGATCAGCACTCGCCGATTTTGCCCTATGCGGTCTTTACCTCAGCGTTTCGTTCGTTGACGCTGCATCTGCTCGGGTTGCCCGCCGCAGAGATGGCGCGCTGGAAAACACATATCACACGTCAGCTGGGGCATTATGTCGGGCTGGCGGTCAATCTGGTGCCCGAGCTGGGCATCTTACTCAACCACAAAGCCAGCGTGCAGGCGGATGCGCGCTCGCTAGATGCGCGCAATCGCATGAATCTGGTGGCCTGCAGCCTGGTGAAAGCCTTTACGGTGCCGGGGCGGCCGCTAATCCTGTTGATTGATGACGTGCACTGGGCCGACCAGGCGACCTTGCAGCTGTTGCAGAATCTGCTGCGTTCCAGCGACGATATCCCCTTGTTGCTGGTAATTTCTCACCGCGATCACGCGTCGTTGCCCTGTCCGACGGTGGTCGCCAGCCTTGATCGGATTCGTGCCGCCGCCACGCGCATTGTGGATGTCACGCCCGAGCCGCTGTCAGTGAAAAATATCGCCAGCTGGCTGGCTGGCATTTTTCACACCCGCAGCGCAGAGACCGCCGAGCTGGCGCAGATTATTCATGAAAAAACCGCCGGGAATCCGCTCGCCACGCGGGAGTTTTACCGTCAGGCGGTGCGCGATCATCACATCACGCACGTCGCGTCGCACAAGTGGACCTTCAATCCGCACGCGCTGAAAAACAGCCATTACACCGCGAACGTTGCAGCTGGCGTGCTGCAACAGCTGCAATTACTCGCGCTGCCGGTGCGCCAGCTGCTGGGTCGATTGGCCTGCATCGGCAGTCGCGGCGATTTGCCGGTATTGGCTGCCATTCTCAATACGGCGGTTAGCGCGATTCATGCCACGCTGCGACCCGCGGCCGAGGCGCGATTGATCTCGCTGAGCGATCACAGCTACGCCTTTATGCATGACAGCATGCATGAGGCCGCGCTGAAGTTGCTGTCGTCGGCAGCAAAAGATGATGTTCACTTTGCCGCCGTCCGCTATTACATGCAGGCCGTGCGCGAGAATAATGCGCATGCGCTGTTGTTCAGTGCCGCGCATCACACCATCACGCTGCAAAACCGCGCCCTTTTAATGCCTGAAGCCGCTACGTTCGGTCTGCTGTTATTAAACGCCACCCGACGCGCGAAGATTATGGGCGATTACGCTTCCGCGCTGCGCTTCTTACACACCGCCCGCGCGCTCAACGCAGAATCAGGTGTGGAGGAGGGCGGCGTAATTTTGTTTGAGCAAGCGGAATGTGAGTTTCTCAGCGGCAACTTATCGGGCGCGCTGGCGTTGAGCTCCGAGATTCTCGCCACGCCCGGCGCGGTCACCGATAAAGCCGAGGCCGCGACGCTGATTGCGGAAATCCATATGCGTCAGTCCGACAGTCAGTTGGCGCTGGAAACCGCGCTGGCCTGGCTGGCGGTGTTTGGCATTCATCTAAACCGCTATCCGGATAAAGCCGAATGCGATGCCGCCCGGCAACGGCTGAAAAAGGCTGTCGGCAAAAATCCCTACACGCGTTTCCGTTCCCTGCCGCGATTAACCTGCCATAAAACCGAAGCCGTGATGAACCTGATGGCCAGCGCCAGCACCTTCGCTGCTTTTATCAGCCCACGGCTGCAATTCATCATCCTGTGCAAACTTCTGCACCTGACAATGGAGAAGGGCATCAGCGGTGCTTCTACACTGGCGCTTGCGTGGTACGGCGTGGTGTGTGGCGATCAGTTCAACGAATACAGCCGTGGTTTTGCCAGCGCGCTGCTGGCCCGTGAACTGGTGTATAAACACGATTTTGTCAGCTATAAAGCGCGCACGCTGATGCCGCTGGATCAGGTGAGCGTCTGGACCATGCCGCTCAGTTACGCCATTGAGTGCGCGAAAGCGACCTTTGATGTGGCTGTCGATATCGGCGATCGCACCTCGGCGTGTCTGGCGCTGCGTCATCTCACCATGAACTGCCTGGCGCGTGGTGACCATCTTGATGGCGTGCATACCTCGATCATGCGCGGCATGGTGTATGTGCGCAAAGCGCAATATCGCGATGTGGAAGTGATTCTCGGCATGCAGCTGGACTACGTGATGTTCCTGCGTAAGCCCGCCGGTGAGATCTTGACCGGCGATGATTTTAGGGCACCCACGCTAAACGGAGTGCTCCCGGAACATGCCATTGAACCGCTGTATCTGATGCAGTTTTGGGCGCGGCTGTATAAAGGCATGGCGCATTTCTTTGCCGGTGAGCATGCCGCCGCCCATCGCCAGTTCATTGATGCCGCGCCGCTCACTGACGTGATTCCCGGCCATGTGCATATGCTGGATTTTCATCTGTATAGCGCGCTTTCGCTCAGCATACCGCTGCAACCCAATGAGCTTGATGCCACGCAGCGGCTGCAACTGCAGCGCCATCTTGAAAGAATCATGACCTGGTCAGCGGAGAATCCAGGCACCTTTGCCGACAAGGAAGCGCTGCTGCGTGCTGAACTGCTCAGGCTGGAGGATAACAGCGGTGCGGCGCTGGAGCAGTTTGAAAAAGCCATCGAGCTGTCGCGCAAAGGTCAGTTCCATCCTATCAACGGTCTGGCCTGCGAACTGGCCGCACGCTGCGCCAATGCACGCGGCATGGCGTTTGCCGCCGAGGGCTATATCAAAGGCGCCCTTGCCGCATGGGATCGCTGGGGCGCGGGTGCCAAGGTACGTCAGCTTGAAATGCACTATCCGCATCTGGCGGCGCAACCGTTGCAGACCGCGTTAAACACCGTGACCTTTGAGCAGAGCGCGGCGATCAGCGACCTGCAAAGCATGGTGACGGCGATGCGTGCGTTAACCGAAGAGATCAATCTTGATCGGTTGATCCATATTTTGATGATGATGCTGGTAGAACGCGCCGGGGCGCAGCACTGTATTTTGATCCGTCTTATCGACGGCAATGTGCCGGAAATTCAGGCCCGCGCGTCTTCTACGGTGGAAGGCGTCAGAGTCAAAATCGTCAATCAACTGCCGGTGGCGACCGATCTGCCGCTGTCGATTCTCTCGGCGGTGATCCGCACCGGACAGGAAATCCGTACCGGCAGGCCGGAAGTGTTCAGTCCGTTTAGTCAGGATAACTATCTGGTCGCCTCCGGCGCGGCGGTGATGTGCGTACCGATGTTCCGCCAGGCGCAAATGGTGGGCGTGCTCTACCTGGAAAACCGGCTGATGCCGGACGTCTTCACCGCTGAGCACTCACGCATTGTCTCGATGTTGGGTGCGCAGGCCGCAGTTTCTCTGGAAACGGCGCGGCTGTATGCCGAGCTGGTGGAGGAGAACATCCAGCGGCGGAAAATTGAAAAACAGCTGCGCGCCAGCCAGACATCCCTGATGCTGGGTGAAAAAATCAGTCATACCGGCACCTGGCACTGGCATCTGGGGCCGGATATTCAGCTGATATCGGATGAATACAAACGCATCATGGGGCTGCCCGCCGGGCAGGTGAATACCTCAATGGCGGAGTTTCAGCGGCGGGTACATCCAGACGATCTTCAGTGCCTGAAAGCGCTGATTGAATCCAGCGTGGCACAGGGTGTGAGCATGCAGGCCGAATTCCGCATCATCCGTGATGACGGCGAATGCCGTTATATCAAAGGTATCGGTGAGCCGGTGGAGAACTGGCCGGAGGTCGCCGAATATTTCGGTACACTGACGGATATCACCGCGCAGCGTCAGTCCGAAGATGCCGCCAGAATTGCCCAGGCCGAGCTGGCTCGCGTGGCGCGCGCCACCACGGTAGGACAGCTCACCTCATCCATCGCCCATGAAATCAATCAACCACTGATGTCGATTGTGGCTAATGCCGGCGCCAGCCTGCGCTGGTTGAAACGCGAACCGGCTCAGCTCGACAAAGCCAGCGAAAGCATTGAGGAGATCATTAACGAAGGGCAGCGTGCCGGCGAAATTATTCGCGGCCTGCAGTCACTGACGCGGAATAATGTCGCGGAGTATGGATCAGCCAGGTTGCATCTGCTGGCGCGCGATATTTTGTCTTTGTCGCGTCTGGAACTTGAGCGCCGTTTTGTGGCGCTGGAACTGGATATCAAAGCGCAGTGGGATGAGGTGTTTTGCGAGCGCGTACAGATTCAGCAGGTGCTGTTGAATCTGGTGATTAATGCCATCGAGGCGATGGCCGATAATACCGGCGCGCGTATCTTGCGGCTCTCATCTTCTAATCCTGACGCTAATCGTATTCGTATTGAGGTTGCCGACAACGGCACCGGCTTATCGGCAGAGGTTATCGGCAAGATCTTTGACTCTTTCTATACCACCAAAGCGGAAGGGATGGGAATGGGGCTGACCATCAGTAACGAAATCATCAAACGTCATGGTGGTGTGTTGAGCGCAGAAAATCGCCCGCAAGGTGGCAGCCTATTCAGTTTTACCCTGCCGTTGAATGCGAATAAATAGTGTATCGTATCCTCCCGCACTATTTCGCGGGAGGAGAAGGATGCCGCTACCGCTATAACCTGTGATGTTATTCGTCTTGCAATAAATGCAGTTTCTCTGCGGCTCTGACTAATTCTGAAACCGAACGCACCGCCATTTTCTCCATCACGCGGCGCTTGTGCACTTTTGCCGTAATTTCACTGATGCCCATTTCAGCGGCAATCTGCTTATTTAATAAACCGCGAATAACTAATTGCATCAATTCCATTTCGCGGGGCGTTAAAGAGTGATAACGCGCGGTGAGTGCAATTCTTTCCTGTGAGAGTGCCGCGCTTTTTTCGGCCAGCGCCATGGCAGCGGATACCACTTGCATCAGGTCATCCGGCATCACCGGTTTAGTGAGAAACTCAAAGGCGCCCGCCTTCATCGCGCGGACCGTCAGGGGAATGGTACCAAAGCCAGTGAGGAAAATAGTGGGAAGGGTGTAGCCGCGTGCGGTGAGATGGTGCGAGACATCAAAGCCGTTGAGGCCCGGCATATTCATATCGACAATTAAACAGCTCGGCGTATGGTAATGCGGCTGATTTAAAAACTCAGCGGGGGAAGTAAAGGTCGAGATCAGGTAACCTTCTGAGCTCAGAAGATTTTGCAGCGCGCTGATGACCGCAGGATCATCGTCAACAATATAAATCGTTCTATCCATAAAAACTCATTCAGACTCTTACGAGTTCTATTCACGACATGCGCGTTAATATACCCGCAAATTAGTGCCGGAGGAATGGCGAAAAACTTATATGTCAAAGGGATGATGCACTGCGCTATTTGAACTAAAAAGGGTGAGGATGAAAAGCCATGCACTCACCCGCCATTCTTAAGATAATAACTGTGTAACCTTAAGGTTCTTCAATCCGCGATACCTTTAAAGTGGTTTGATCGCCACGCCCATACACTTTTCCGCTGACGCGAACTTTATCACTCGCTGAATAGGTTTTCTCTTTGAATGCCGCTTGCTCGGCAGTAATGATAATCGTGCCGGTATCATCACGGAATTTATAGCTATCACCTTTCAGCTTTTCAATAATATGGCCTTCGAGCGTGACATAGCCGCCCTGACGGAAATCACGAATACGTGAAATCGGGGTTTGTGCGGTGTCTTCCGATCCTTTATAACCGGCATCCTGATTCTTCTGCGGCGGTGCTGTTTCACCTGATTGGTATCCGCCTTCCGCTGCGCTCACGCCAACGCTGAACATCATGATTACTGAAGCTAAAACAACCTGTTTCATACGCTCTCCATAGATTTTCCTGCTGACACGGTGTTAAGTCTGGCACAAATATGCGCGACTGCACGACAAACGCAGCGGTAATTGAAAAAAGCACAACTGACTTATTTATGCCAGGGTATGTAGACGCGGTTTTTATTTCTTTGGCTAAGCGCGACGTTAAATTAGCGCCGTGCTTATCTGCTCATTCGAATTAAGAGTGCTAGCCACTCAGGAAAATAAATCATGAAAGCTATCGTCTATAACGGGCCTTTTGATGTCTCGGTTAAAAATGTTCCTGATGCAAAAATTGTGCGTCCTACCGATGCGCTTATTCGTATTACCACCACCAATATTTGCGGTTCCGATTTACATATGTACGAGGGGCGCACCAGCTTTGAACAGGGGCGCATCTTTGGTCATGAAAACCTTGGCGAAGTGGTGGAGGTGGGGAGTGGCGTCGAGCGACTTAAGGTTGGCGATTACGTATGTATGCCGTTCAACGTCGGCTGTGGTTTCTGTGAAAATTGTGAGAGAGGGTTAACCGGTTTCTGTCTGACCGCCAACCCCGGCACCGCAGGTGCGGCCTACGGCTTTGCTGAAATGGGTGAGTGGGAAGGCGGTCAGGCCGAGCTGCTGCGCGTGCCGTTTGCCGATTTTAACTGTTTACTGCTGCCACCGGATGCGGTGGAGAAAGAGGAAGATTATGTGATGCTGTCGGACATTTTCCCCACCGGCTGGCATGCGACCGAACTGGCAGGCCTGCGACCGGGCGATAGCGTCGCCATCTACGGTGCGGGCCCGGTAGGCTTGATGGCCGCGCATTCGGCGATCATCAAAGGCGCGTCGCAGGTGTTTGTGGTGGATACGCACCCCGATCGCCTGGCGCTGGCGGAGCAGATGGGCGCAACGGGCATCAATGCCGTGGGCGACGCAGCGGTGCAGCAAATCCTTGATCTGACGGATGGACGCGGCACGGATTGCGGTTGTGAATGCGTGGGTTATCAATGTTGTAATCAGCATGGACACGAAGATAACAGCGCCACCATGAACAGCCTGGTCGCCTCCACCAAAGCCACCGGCGGCATTGGCGTGGTGGGCGTGTTTATCCCGCAGGATCCCGGCGCGGCCAGCGAGTTAGCCAAAGTGGGTAAAATGCCGTTCGATTTCGGCAGCTTCTGGTTTAAAGGGCAGTCGATCCGTACCGGCCAGGCCAACGTCAAAGCCTATAACCGCCAGCTAGCGCGATTGATTGCCACCGACAAAGCGCATCCGGCGAGCATTATTTCTCATCGACTGTCGCTGGCCGAAGGACCCGAAGCGTACCGCCATTTCGACGATCGTGATGCGGGCTGGACCAAGGTGATTTTGAAACCTTAACGCATTCATAGCGCCTGTTATGACGCATGATATTTTTGGTCGCCATTAATGGCGACCCTGTGGAGGGTGCGAAAATAATTGAAATAAAGCGCAACGGTATTTATCAGGATTAATCTTATTAATAAACCATTAAAGCTACCTTTCGGTTAAAATATCCTCGCTTTACATTCTCCTCATTAATCTCTTTAAACATCATTTCTAAACCAGACGAAATATAAATGTTTTTATGCTCTACAGTTAATAGGGTCTTAACTGGAGGAGCATGTCACATGTCGAAAGATAAAAAAGAACAGAATTTAACCCATACCGCGCCGCATAAAGGGCCAGAAACCTCTGAGCCAGGATTAGGTGATTTAGCACCGCAAGGCGGTGGACATAAACCTGCCGCCGAACCGACGCCGCCGGGCAAACAACCCACCGCGCCCGGTAGCCTGAAAGCGCCCGCCACGCAAAACAGCAAACTTGAGCAGCTCGATGAGTACCGCAAAAATGGCGAAAACGCCGACCTGACCACTAATCAGGGCACCCGTATCGCCAACGATCAGAACTCGCTGCGTGCCGGTTCGCGCGGGCCTACGCTGCTTGAAGACTTCATCATGCGTGAAAAAATCACGCATTTTGACCACGAACGCATTCCTGAGCGTATCGTGCATGCGCGCGGTTCGGCGGCGCACGGCTATTTCCAGCCTTATCGCTCGTTGGAAAAACTGACCAAAGCAGGCTTCCTCAGCGATGCCGAAAAAATCACACCCGTCTTCGTGCGTTTTTCCACCGTACAAGGTGGCGCAGGATCGGCTGATACGGTGCGCGATATCCGTGGATTCGCCACCAAGTTCTATACCGATGAGGGCGTATTTGATTTAGTCGGCAACAACACGCCGGTGTTTTTCATTCAGGATGCGCATAAATTCCCGGACTTTGTGCATGCGGTGAAACCCGAGCCGCACAACGAAATTCCGCAAGGGCAGAGCGCCCATGACACCTTCTGGGATTATGTCTCGCTGCAACCGGAAACGCTGCATAACGTCATCTGGGCGATGTCGGATCGCGGCATTCCGCGCAGCTATCGCACCATGGAAGGTTTCGGTATCCATACGTTCCGCCTGATTAACGCCGAAGGTAAATCCACCTTCGTGCGTTTCCACTGGAAACCGGTGGCAGGCAAAGCTTCGCTGCTGTGGGATGAAGCGCAGAAGCTGACCGGCCGCGATCCTGACTTCCATCGCCGCGATCTGTGGGAAGCGATTGAAGCGGGCGATTTCCCGGAATATGAACTGGGTTTGCAGCTGATCCCGGAAGAGGATGAGTTCAAGTTCGATTTCGACATTCTCGATGCCACCAAACTGATTCCGGAAGAGCTGGTGCCGGTTGAGCTGGTCGGCAAAATGGTGCTCAACCGCAATCCGGACAACTTCTTCGCCGAAACCGAACAGGTCGCGTTCCATCCGGGCCACATTGTGCCGGGGCTGGATTTCAGCAACGATCCGCTGCTGCAGGGCCGTTTGTTCTCCTACACCGATACGCAAATCAGCCGCTTGGGTGGGCCGAACTTCCATGAGATCCCGATCAACCGTCCGGTTTGCCCGTACCACAATTTCCAGCGTCAGGGCATGCATCGCACGGAAATCGATACCAATCCGGCCAACTACGAACCGAACTCCATCAACAACAACTGGCCACGTGAAGTGCCGCCAGCGGCAAAAGAGGGCGGATTCGAGAGCTATCAGGAGCGGGTGGAAGGCAGCAAGGTGCGCGAGCGTAGCCCATCGTTTGGCGAATATTATTCGCAGCCACGGCTGTTTTGGCTGAGCCAGACGGCGGAAGAGCAGCAGCACATTATTGGCGCTTATTCGTTTGAGCTCAGTAAGGTGGCGCGTCCTTATATTCGCGAACGCGTGGTCGATCATCTGCTGCAGATTGATGTCTCGCTGGCGCAGGCTGTCGCCACCAATCTCGGTCTGAAGCTAAGTGATGAACAGCTCAACACCGCGCCGCCGAAGGATGTGAATGGCTTGACGAAGGATGAAAGTCTCAGTCTTTATGCGCAACCGAGCGGCGATATTAAGGGCCGTCAGGTGGCGTTACTGCTGAGTGACGGCGTGAAAGCTGCCGACGTGCTGGCGATTCTGCAGGCGCTAAAAGCGCAGGGCGTGCATGCTAAAATCCTGGCGGCGCATATGGGGCAAGTGCTGGCGGACGACGGCTCGGTGCTGCCGGTTGATGCCACCTTTACCGGTCTTCCTTCGCTGACCTTTGATGCGGTGATTGTGCCGGATGGCAATATTGATGCGTTGCTGCTGAGCGGCGATGCGCGCTATTTCCTGCTGGAAGCGTATAAGCATCTGAAAGCCATTGGTCTGAGCGGTAATGCGCGCCGATTCAAAGCGCAGTTCAACGTGCAGGATAATGAAACCGAAGAAGGGCTGGTGGAAGCGGTGAAAGCCGAAGGCAGCTTTATGGCGGATTTCCTCGCGTTGATGGCATCCCATCGCGTCTGGTCGCGCAGTAAAAAAGCGCTGACCGTCGCGGCATAAAACCCTCAGGGCGGCGCTTTCTGCTCCGTCCTGCTCTCTCTGCCTCTCAAATAAAAAAAGCCCGCATTTCGCGGGCTGGTCGATGTGACTACCGAATGATCTCGTTGTAAACGCGTGCCGTAGTGCAGCCACTGTGTGTGGTGGAGCTATACTACAGTAATATCTCGTTACTGGTCATATGAGTTATCGATGGTCCGAAATATATCCGCCTTATCACGTACTGCACCCATTACATGCTTAACTCTGTTGTAGCTTGAAAACAGAGGACAACATGCCGTTAAAAAGAAAAATGGATCCTAAGGCGACATCTGACGCGGGTTTGCAGCAAAGTATTGTGCTGTCCGGTCTCTTTTTGATTATCACCGTCGTGGGGATGAGCATCTGGACGCTGCGCGAAGACTGGCTCGGCACCGTGCGACAAACGCAGCAAACGGCGATGAACCTGGCGCTGTCGCAGTCGCGTCAGGCGGAAGATACCTTTTTGCAGACGGAGCTGTCGCTGCGGCAGATGCAGCGTGATCTCCAGCTGCAGCTGGCCACACATATTCAGGGCGCCGATCTGAGTAACACCATGCGCGAGCTGCAACGTCGTCTGCCACAACTGCATGGACTCTTCTATTACGATGCCGAGGGCAAGTGGATCGCGACCTCTGCTGAACGCGTGCCCAACAATATTAATAACTCCGATCGTGAATACTTCACCTTTCAGCGCAGCAACCATCGTAACAGCGTGCATATTAGCCCGGTGATCACCAGTCGTAGCACCGGCGATTTGGTGATCCCCGTTTCCCTGCGCGTCAGTGATGCCAGTGGTGGATTTAAGGGCGTGTTGCTGGCCACCATCAAGGTGGATTTTTTCCGCCGCTTCTACAGCTACTATGAGATCGGTGCACGCGATGTGCTGGTGTTAATGCTGGCTGATAGCACCGTGCTCTATGCGCGTCCGATGCCAGACAGTTACATCGGTATGAATCTCTCAGCCAGCCCGCTGTTTCAGGAGATGCTGGCTAAGATGGATCGCGGCAGCGGGCAGTGGCGATCGGTGCTGGATGGGCAACCGCGTATCTTTGGTTTTGCCCGTTCCGATCGTTATCCGATTATTGTTGCAGCAGGTTACAACAGCGACGATCTGTTTCACGTGTGGGTCAACGGTCGGGCGCAGGATATTCTGCTCAGCATTATTCTGCTGCTGACCATCATCTTACTCGGCACTTTCCAGCTGCGTCAGGCGCGTCGCGTGTTGCGCTACCAGCAGGAGCTGACGCTGCTGCGTGACGAACTGCACAACGCCAACCTGACGCTGAACAAACTCGCGCATGTTGATGGCTTAACCGGGCTGGCGAATCGCCGGGAATTTGATCGTTTCCTGCGTGAAGCGTTAACCCATGCGGCGGCCAGCGGCAAACCGCTCTCGCTTATCATGATGGATATTGATTTCTTCAAACACTACAACGACACCTATGGCCACATTGCCGGGGATAAATGCCTGAAAGTGGTTGGCGAGGTGCTGTCGTCTGTCACTGGAAGACGTTCAGACATGGCCGCGCGCTATGGCGGCGAGGAGTTTGCACTGATATTACCGGATACCTCATTTGGTGAAGGGATGACCATTGCCAATCGCGTGGTTGAAGCGGTGAGGGTGATGCAGCTTCCCCATGTTGCTTCGCCCGTTGGCCATGTCACGCTCAGTGCCGGCTGCGCCACCACCGTTACGGCGGCGGCGGTGAGCGCCGTGAAACTGCTGGAATACGCCGATCATGCTTTGTATCAGGCAAAGCGTGAAGGGCGTGATGGGGCGAAAGGCATAAATATCGCCTCGCTGCCAGAAGAGCAGAAATAACCGTGGGTTTATTCCACGGCAGGCAGCTGGTATTTGATATATTGACGTAGCGCTTCGTGCATCTGGCTATTCCTTTCGTCCTCTAAGCCGCGCTCTTCATATTCTTTCGCCAGCTGAATAATCACCTCATCATATTTCCCTTTAAAGGTGATGTTATTAACCGCCACCTGCTTAATCATTAACTCGCGCAAGGCAGCGACTTCAATCTGCAGCTGGTTTACCGTTTCTTCCAGCTCGTTTACGCGTTCTTCATTCGACATAGGTTCTCCAGATGTTATTAAGCTGTGGCTGTGTCAGGGCCTGAATATCGCATTGGCATGCGTGTAATTCAAGCGTGAAGCGCTTACTTCGCCACCGGTAGATCCTCTCAGGGCTTGAGTCTGTGGTACGCTGGGAAAAAGAAAGATTTAGATCTATTTCCTGTCGGGAAACATGTGGTTTAGAAAAACCTGTTTTCATTAACGGTCAGGGCTGACTGGCGTATCACCTTCGAATTCACCGACGGCGATGCCTATATTCTCAACCTGGAGGACTACCACTGATGGCAATGTTCAATCCCCCGCATCCGGGCGGTCTGATCACCGAATACATCGAAGATAACAATGTTGGCTTGCGCGTACTGGCGAAAGAGCTTGGTGTTTCTGCTTCAGCGCTGAGCAAAGTCGCCAGCGGGAAAGCATCGGTCAGCCCTGAAATGGCGGTGCGGCTCGAGGCGGGGCTGGGTATTGCGGCGCGCCTGTGGCTATCAATGCAGGCTGCATGCGACCTGCATAAGGCACGAGAAACCACTGACGTTTCCGGTGTAAATCTGCACCCGGGTATGAATGCCGCTTCTGAGGTGAACAGGGCGGCAAAGTAACGCACCCACGCCAGATACCTGCAAAAAACCGCGCTGACTGCCGTAATGCCGCTCAGTTAAGCATTAATTTGCCTATGCATGCAGGTGCGCATGAATGCGCACCCTACGGAAAACACGCCAATGCTTTGTAGGGTCGCCATTTATGGTGACCGAAAGAAGCTTAACTGACGAGCATTACGCTGACTGGCGCGTTTTTTTGATCTGCTGAAACATCTTTTCGCCGAACCCGGTTCTCCAGATGCTATTAAGCTGTGGTTGTGTCAGGGCCTGAATATCGCATTGGCATAATTCAAGCGTGAAGCGGTTACTTCGCTACCGGCAGATCCGCCAGCCGGGTGGTGTACGCCGGGGACAGCATCTCGTGCTTCATCGACCAGGGTTTCTGAATGCCTTGCCCGGCAAACCATAGCGCGC
Organism: Pantoea trifolii; assembly: GCF_024506435.1. Taxonomy (NCBI): domain Bacteria; kingdom Pseudomonadati; phylum Pseudomonadota; class Gammaproteobacteria; order Enterobacterales; family Erwiniaceae; genus Pantoea; species Pantoea trifolii. The sequence goes on from NZ_JANIET010000001.1 coordinate 1,763,912, forward strand.
CGCGCTGGTGGGCGCTCATCTTGTCGATCAGGGCCATTAATTGGTCACTGTTATGTGTTATGGCGCGGCTGATATTCCGCAAACAGATCAAACTGCGCCACGCCATCGCTAAAGAAATCGCCCAGCATTACGCCGCCTTTCGTATAACGCTTACCGGGAACCCAGATGCGATCTAAACAGTTGATCTTGCCCTGAATAATTTTGCCATTGTCAATATTAGGTTGTGATTTTTCGGCTTCAAAATTTTATTAAAATACCATGGTGATCATTTATAAATAAAATATGACGTTTTCTCATGCTTTTTCCATTCATTGTTAACACCAATATCTTGAGGGTTCATGAAGTATGTGTTTGTTAATTAAATTACATAAAATATCGAAAAATGCGATTGTTAATTTGGTTTCATTTTTTTTAGCATTACACGAGCGTTGATGCTCTATATCTCAAGAGTAAACGTATCATAAAAGATTAATGCATTAATCTTAATCTCTAATGTTTTGGAGTGTGGCTTTAAATAGCTAGTTAACCAATGTCTTTATAAGTACTTATAATTCAATCGATTACAAAATGTTTTGTTTATCATTTCCTTTTGCTATGCGTTTTTTCATCTTATTGCTGTAAAATTTCTTGACTATTCCGTAAGGTGGATTTTAGTATTTCAGGATGGTTTGTATACTCGTCGTCCATGAATGGATCTATATATTCATTACCAATCATCTTTTTTAGATATTTAACTCAAATCATAAAAGTATCAACGCACACAGATTTGTATGATAAAAAATAAGGATTAGGTATGAAACTAAGTGAAATTGGTATACGTAATTTCCGACGTCTTGTTGACGTTAAAATTGATATTGAAGAAAAAGAGACTATCTTCGTTGGACCCAATAATAGTGGTAAAACAACAGCAACAGCAATATTTAGATGTTTTTTGGGTGGGAGAGAATTCAGTATTTATGACTTTTCGGTAATCCTCATTCCAGAGTTCCAAAAATTTATTGATTCTAATGGTAGAGAAGATCTTCCAGAAATAAATTTAGATTTGTGGTTTAAAATTGACCCCAGTTCAATAGCTTTTGGACAAGCGTTTCATTTGCTTGACCGTTATGAAGATCTTAATGAGATCGGAATTCGCCTCTCATTAGTTTTTGAGGAGCCTGCGAAACTTAAAGAAAATTATTTTTCCGCTTACCCTGAAATTGAAGGTGTTGGCAGGAATAAATCACTCTTTCAATATTTGAATGTCGATAATAACTTTAAAATACACACTGGATTTATTTATCATGCTCTTTATAAAAGAGGGTCTGAAAGTGGCGGATATGTTGAATCAGAGTTACTAGACTATAAAATTGCTAAGGACATCATTAAAAAATTATTAAAAGTTGAGTTTGTCGATGCTCAAAGGAATATTAATGATAATGATGATAGCGGTAGCAATCGTCTTTCCTCCGCCTTTGCAACATTTTATAATAAAAATTTAAAAAAAGCAGATTTATTTGAAGAAGCCCATAAAGTAATTGATGAAAACAACGAAAAGCTGTCATTGCATTACAAGAAGCAATTTAAACCTTTACTAGATCTTATTCGTGGGCTAGGTGTTCCATCTGCAAGTGAAAGAGAATTAAAAATAATCTCATCTTTGAGTCCTGAAACAGCTTTGAAAGGCAATACCGACCTATTGTACGTGGATTCTGTATTAAATCATGAGTTACCTGAGCTTTATAATGGATTAGGTTTTAAGAATTTAATTTATATGGCAATTCAGGCAAGGCATTTTCATTCGCAATGGATATCATTGGAAAATAATCGGCCATTTTGTCTATTGATTTTTATTGAAGAACCCGAAGCACATCTTCATGCTCAGGTGCAACAGACTTTTATAAATAACGTGTGGAAAGTTATTAATGATGCGTCTTTGCAAAATGGTATTACTACCATGGCTCCTCAAGTTATAGTCACTACACACTCAACTCACATTTTAGATTCCGTTGATTTCGAGAAAGTTCGGTATTTCCAAAGATGTAAAACAGTTGATGTTATTGACAGCAAAATTCTTAATGCTTCATCAGTTCATAGCCTGCGTGCATTCCGACCGGAAATTGAGTTGCAATTAGAAGAGGATGATCAGGAATTAATTTCTCAAGCTCAGGCTCTTACATTCCTTAAACAATATTTACGACTAACACATTGCGATCTTTTCTTTTCTGACGCGGCTATTCTTGTTGAAGGTGCCGTTGAAAAATTATTAATGCCTTCTATGATAGATAAGGTTGCTAGCAGATTAGGAACAACTTTCCTGACCATTCTTGAGGTGGGGGGGGCTTTTGCACATAGATTCGAAGGATTGTTGAAGTTTTTACATATTCCTTATCTTGTTATCACCGATCTTGATTCTGTTGAGCCGCAAGGAAGACTTAAAACTTGCCGAGCTGATGTTTTAGGTGCAAGAACCTCAAATGCGTCACTTAAAAGGTTGTGCAAAAAAAATACTATCAGTGATCTCATAAATATGAATTATGATGACAAGATTAGTATTGAGCATAATAGATTCATTGCTTTTGGAATGGATGTAAATGTTATTGAAGATGGATCAAGCTTATCAATGCGGCCTAGAACTCTTGAAGAGGCAATTGCTTATGAAAATTTCTCACTTCTTCGCTCCGATGAGCTTTACATCGGAATAAAAATCCCAAAAGATCTTCGTAAGGCATATGATGAAATATATAATCATATTCGCTCAGATAGTTTCAAAAAGACTGACTTTGCAATGAGATTACTTATTAATAAAGATTGGGTGGTTCCATCTTACATAACCGAAGGTTTGAAATGGCTGGAAGGGTTTTTATGTCCCACATTAAGTAATGATGAAAGTAATTTTAAATCAACTATTAGTGAGACTTCAGAGGCATCTGTATGATTGATTATAGAGTTACTGAAGCAGAGATAAGAATAGAAGATTGCTTAAATAAAAATATTAGCTTTGCAGTTATTGCAGGTGCAGGATCAGGGAAGACTAGCTTACTTATTAAAACATTAAAGTCTGTACTCCATAAAGAAGGACGAAAATTACGACAAAATGGACAAAAGATTGCCTGTATAACCTTTACTAAAAGAGCTGTAAACGTAATAAAAAAACGTCTTGAGTTTGATGATGTTTTCGAAGTCAGTACATTGCATAGCTTTTTATGGGCTCAACTTTCTGGTTTTAATCATGACATAAGAAAGTCATTAATTAATTTCCGGCTTCCTCTTTTAATTGAAAAAGAGAAGGGTAAAGATAATGGAGGGAAGAGTAAGTCAGCTTTAGCAGCTCGTAACAAGGCAGAGCTTATTCAGAGGGAGTTAGATGCATTACACACTGTATCTTCCTTCCATTACAGTGATTCAAACTATGGAAATTATCTTGAAGGTAAGCTTGGTCATGATGATATTATTTCAATCGCAGTATATCTCTTAAATAATAACGTAACTTTTAGAAAAATTCTTGGGTTACGTTATCCGTATATCTTTATCGATGAAGCACAAGATACTAATGGAGATATTCTGGCTGGCTTTAATTTATTAGGTGATGGGAATTGTTTACCCTTGACTGGATATTTTGGCGATCCTTGGCAACAAATATATGATGGCAGTATAGGTGATTTTTTCCCTCCCAAAAATGGTGAGATAATAAAGAAAGATGAAAACTTTAGATGTTCAATAAGTGTAATAAAACTACTTAATGCTTTTCGTAAAGACCTTTGTCAATATCCTGCAGGGGAAAATTCTGAACGTGAAGGGAGTGTTGTTTTTCATCTAATTAAAGCAGAAGTTCCTGAACTTCCAAGAAACCAATATTCAGAAGAACAAATATCACGTGCTCTATCGAAAATGGATAAGGCACTTATGAATTGGGCGTGGGACAAAGAAGATAATGTAATGCGTTTGTTTTTAGTCAGGCAAATGATCGCTAGGCGTTTAGGGTTTCCTACTATTAATAAACTATTTACTGGAGGTTATTCATCAATACGTTCTCAGGAGCTATTTGAATCAGGGGAACATTATTTATTACATCCATTAATCTCATTAATCTGCCCTTTGATCATATCACACCAAAAAGGAGATAAGAGGAAGGTGTTATCTGTTCTGCAAAGTAATTGTCCTTTCTTTAACTCCGAAGGACCAAATGCTACAAAATCCTTACAGTCAATTATTGATTTGTCAGTTTCTTTCGTAGAGCAGTTATATAAAATTTGGTGTGAAGGGACAATCAGAGATATTCTACAATTCTGTATGGAAAATCAACTTATTGAAATAAGTGATCTTTTACAGTCCCATTTACTAAGAAATCCTCGAACAGAAATTTTTGACCCTGAAGTTCATGGTATTGAAAAGAATGACTGGCTAACTGACTCACTTTTCTCCATGGACACAAAAGAGTTGATGGCTTATTATCATTTCATATCACAAAATACTCCTTATAGTACCCAGCATGGAGTTAAAGGTGAAGAGTATAAAAAAGTTTTAGTTGTTTATGATGATGTTGAGGCTAGCTGGAATAACTATAATTTTGGGAAGATTTTAACGCCCGGATTATCGGGTCATCCCACTGAGGGACAACTCAACCGAGGAAGGAAATTAGCATATGTGTCTTTTTCTCGAGCCCTAGATGACTTACGAGTAATTTTATTCACGCCAGATCCTGAAGAAGCTAAGAATGAGTTATTAGGTTCGGGACTACTTTGTCCAGATCAAGTGGAGTTAGGTGATTGATTGTATGATTTTTAATGTTTTTGTTTCTTGCTAGCATTTTCATAAAGGGTTGTTTATATATATTGTCAATAGGTGTTTTGATGAGTTCAGGACTGTATTGGATATCTGGTAATTATATATATGGGCCAAAGGAATCAGGTAAATTTTGGATTTCTAATGGTTACATTTATGGGCCTAAAAATTCGGGGAAGTATTGGATCTCTGATAATTATATTTATGGCCCGAAGCATAGTGGGAAGTTTTGGATAAGTGGGGGGTATATTTATGGACCTTCAGGTATCAATTTACCTTGGTTGGAGGGCTGAGAGTAAAGGCGCTAAGTGAAAATTCAGTATAGAACGTACCTATGAACCTTCTGAGCAAACTAATGGTGATAATGAAAATCCATTATCACCATTTTTCGATACTTGCATTTTTTCAAACTAACGAAAAAATATTTTATTAATTATATACACTTTAAATTATTTTTATTTATTTAATGATATTATATTTCTAGTAAGGAAACGTTCTAAAATATTTTCTACGCTATAAAATTATGCTGGGGAATTTAATAGGACTGTCAAATTTCACGCAGTTAGAACGCCTATACTGAATTTATTAGGATAAAGATACTGTATCGTGTGATAAATGCTAGCCCACCGGTGGATTCATTCTTTCATATCTCGAAATATTTAGATAAGTGGAGGGACTTACTTCGCCACCGGTAGATCCGCCAGCCGGGTGGTGTACGCCGGTGACAGCATATCGCGCTTCATCGACCAGGGTTTCTGAATCCCCTGGCCAGCAAACCATAGCGCGCCGCGCTGGTGGGCATTCATCTTATCGATCAGGGCCATCAGTTGGTCACTATTATGACGCGGCTGATATTCCGCAAACAGATCAAGCTGCGCCACGCCATCGCTAAAGAAATCGCCCAACATCACGCCGCCTTTCATATAACGCTTACCGGGAACCCAGATACGATCTAAACAATTAAGCGTGGCCTGAATAATATCGCGACTGTCAGCGGTGGGCGTAATCAAGGTTTGACTGGCCGCATTGGCGTAATAAGGATGATGCGCATCGTGCGGGCTGGTGCGAATAAACGTCCCGATATGACGGCAATATTGCCGCTCGCTGCGCAGCTTCTCTGCGGCGCGCGCGGCGTAATTGGCGATGGCTTCGCGCATATCCTGATATTCGGTAATACGATCGCCAAACGAGCGCGAGCAGAGAATATTTTGTCGGTTGGGAACCACCTCCTCAAACGCCAGACAAGACTCGCCACATAATTCACGTACCGTGCGCTCCAGCACCACGCCGAAGTGTTTCCGGATCAGCGCGGTTGGGGTTTCCGCTAATTCCAGCGCGGTGTTGATCCCCATCAGGTTGAGCTTTTTCGATAAGCGCCGGCCCACGCCCCACACCTCTTCAACCTTGACGAGTTTCATCAACTCGCGCTGACGGTGGGGCAAAGAGAGATCCATCACGTTCTCGGCTTTGGTCCAGCGTTTGGCCGCCCAGTTGGCGAGTTTGGCGAGGGTTTTGGTCGGTGCAATGCCGACACCCACGCGCAGATGGGTGTCCTGATAAATGCGGTCGCGGATATCGCAGCCTAACTGTTCAAACGTCATGCAGGCATTGATGCCGGTAACATCAACGAAGGCTTCGTCAATGGAATACTCATCCACACGCGTGGATATCAGCGCCAGCGTCTCCATCACGCGGCGCGACATATCGCCATACAACGCATAGTTAGACGAGAACACCACCACTTTGTGACGCATCAGCTCTTCGCGATGTTTGAAGTAGGGCGCGCCCATCTTGATGCCCAGCGCCTTGGCTTCTCTGCTCAGGGAAATAATGCAGCCGTCGTTATTCGACAGCACCACAATCGGTTTGCCACGCAGATCCGGGCGAAACACCGTTTCACAGCTGGCGTAAAACGAGTTCACATCCACCAGGGCAAACATCAGCGGCCTATGGTTTTAATCACGTGTTTAACGATGCCGAAGACTTCGAACTCATCGGCGTCAGGAATGGCGATAATCGCATGGGTTGCGTTCATCGGTTTGAGATGCAGGTAAGGCTGCAGCATCAGCTGTTTCACGGTGAACTCGCCGGAAAGTGACGCCACCACAATGTCACCGTGTTTGGGTTTCAGCGAGCTGTCCACCACCAGCATGTCGCCCTCATTGATCCCGATGTCGATCATCGAGTCACCGCTGACTCTGATGAAGTAGGTTGAACTGGGGTGATCGACTAAAAAGTCGTTGAGGTCGATGCGTTGTTCAACGTAGTCCTGAGCTGGGGACGGAAAGCCGCAGGGCACGCGGCTGATGAACAAGGGTAAGGCGAGAATGGCGCGGATTTCCGCGGGCTGATAAAACTGCATGGCTGCGATCTCAAATCATTACTGTATGTGTATACAGTAATGTCGATTGGGCAGTTTGATCAAGCCAGAACCGGCAATGATTTGCAAAACAGTTGGCAACAAAGGATATTTATTTTGTGCCGAATGGCGTGCCGCTGCGCTTAAATCATCATTCCCATGATCTGCAGGGTGCTCTGCTGCGAGGCGGTAACAAACGGAATGTCTTTGATGTGCTGCATGCCAAAGGCTTCATAGAACTTACGTGCACGCACATTATCGCCTAACACTTCCAGCCACAGATAGCCTTCACGCTTGTCGCGCGCTTCATTGATGATGCTCTCGAACATCCAGCGGCCGTAATTTTTGCCGGTTTCTTCCGGATTGAGGTACAGCTTATTCAGCAGCGCGCCGCTCATGCCGGAATCCGGTACCGGCGTGTTCCAGGTGACTTTGGCAAAGCCAATCGGCTTGTCGGTCTCGGCGATCAGCCAGCTCTCGTTGGGGGCCGCGAGGCTGCTATTCAGCTCCGCCAGGCCATATTCCTTGTCGATAAAGGCATCCAGCTCTTCTGCGGAAACCCACATATGTTTAAAATGCGCGCTGTAGGTCATGCGCCCCAGCAGGTGCAGCAGCTCTGCATCCTCTGCCTTGGCTTTGCGTATGGTGAACTCCATGCCAGATTTCCTTGCTTCATTCTTGTTATTAATTCACATCGTCGGTGCGAGCAGAGGCCACCGAAGGGCAGTTACCATAACGTGTTAGTAACAAAAACCCAAGATAACCAGAGCTTTCTGTTAACAAGGTATCACGCTGATGATCTATAGTGAGTAGTGAGAACTAAGCGTAAGCCCATATTCTCAGGAGGTAGAAGATGTCAGATTCGCAACCTAAAATTATCGGCGAAGCCGCCTATGCGTTACTGCTACGTCGTGAGGATGTCAGCGTCTCATCGCTGCTGACAGAGCTCGCGCGCATGGCGAGAAAAGAGCAAAACACGCAACAGCAGCAGCGCATTGCCCAGGCTCAGCAATGGTTGCTCACGCACCGTCAACCGGCGGGCAGCGATAACCGCGTCCATTCCGCGTTGCGCGGGTTGAGTCGTCAGGAAGGCAGCGTCAGAATGCCTTCGGCCGATACCGACGACAGTTGACCAGCCCAATAAGCTCACGCGTCGATGACTTTCGGCGCTGAGCGCACGGATTTGGAAATAAAAGCTTTCCAATTATCCTAATTCACCTTTATTAGCACTTTTTGCAACAAATCCCGCCTGCTAACTTGAGTAAGCTCCTTGTACAGCTTTTTGCTACCTGTACAACTTTACTTAGGTCAAATGATCTAACTTTTTTAATTATTGGGGTCAATTATGCGTCAGAACGGATACACGCCGAGTTCAGTCGAGGCCATTGCCAACTACTTCAGCAAAGCGTCGCTGCCATCGCAGCAGGAAACATTGGGTCAGATCGTGGTTGAAATCTTACGCGAAGGCCGTAATCTCAACCGCAAATCGCTCTGTACCAAGCTGCTGCGCAGACTGGAACTGGCCGCCAACGCCGAAGAAGAGCATCACTATCATCAGCTGATTGGCTTATTATTTGAACGCGAAAGCTGAGAGCCTGTCAGATTTCAAACTTGTACAAGTATTAGAATTTTACTCTGAATACGCTCCCACACTGGTTTCGCCCCGCTCCGGGGCGAAACGGCGATCAGAGATTCGTTATGAATGATTCGTTATGAATAGAAGTGAACAGCAGAAAATAATCGATGAAATTATTGGCGAAGCCGCGCTGGCGTTGCTGCAGCGCCCGGGGCCCGTTAATACTCAGGCGCTGATGGATCAGCTGACGCTGATGAAACAGCAGAGCACCGATGACGAACAGCGTGCAGCGATCACTGCCGCCATCACCGATGTGCGCAACAGCATTTCGGCGGGGAAAAAATTGCGCGAAGAGCAGCCGCAGCGAGACAACGTTCTTCAGCTGTTTGGTCATAACCAGCAGTCTGGCAACAATCGTAAACATTGACCGATTGGCTCGCATTGAGGACATAGCAATGCGGGAATATACGCAATCACGGGACTGGAATCATGTCGGAAAATCACAACCTCTATGCTGCACTGCCTGACACCGAGTTGGCAGAGCATTTTCGCAATGCAGACAGTACGCTAAAAAACGAAGCTGCCGTATTGGATAGGGTTATCCGCCACGTGCTGGCCACGGAAGGACGAGTCAGTAATAAATCGATTATTCTTTGTCTGATTATGGCGCTGGAAACCGCAGAAAGTGATGCTGAAGCCGATGTGCTGCGCAAAACGCTGGAAATTGTGGTGGGCTATACGCCTGACGACGCCTGATATTCTTCTCTGTCCCCCATGCGGGGACAATCTCATTACTCCTTTCGTAAGAGAGCCAACCGGCGTTTTGCTTTACCAATGTTAATTCTGTGTAACCAAGTGCGAAACTGTTTTAACTGAATATGTGACGCAATCTCAGTAGAAAGCGTGCAAATATAAAGTTGACTCTGGGTATGATTATTGGTGCCGGTGGCGTAAATTTCGCTTTTATTATCACGCTGTTGTAATTCAATTCCTGTGAAGTGTAAATCTCCCCACAGCTGCAGAATGGCCTCGAACTTTTTAAAGTCCATCATGATTACCTTATTATTTTGACTTATTATGGAGAGTTGCTGGCTCGGTACAACATAAACAATTAAGCCAGCATCTTTGATTATTAAATTATGGATAGTCGCGTTTAGGCGCAGACCTCCTCATCCATTTGCGTTTATTACCGCTTTGCTTATCCATGGCTAATGCGCTGGCGCTAGCCGGATCAAACAGCGACAAACTTTCTATTTGATGCACCATAATCACTTTGCGAAACTCAAGGGCATTTTTCGGCGACGAAGAGAAATCAATGTCGTGATTGTGGTACCACAAACTGTAATTATGCTCGATCGCCAGGTTGAGCGTGCGTGAATCGCGATAGCCACTTAGCATCGGGATCAACACAATATTGGCGGTATTCGGATACTCAAACGTTGCTGCATGAATCATACCGATATAAATACGGCGCGATTTCAGCGTAACCCACGCCAGTTCGCCTTCTTCCATGCACTGCAGCAATAACTGTTCAATGCCGTTGGAACGTGAAAGCCGCTGATACAGCTCTTTGCGCCCGCCGGCGTTAAGCCGGGCGCTCACCGCCCAATTGGAGCGATACATGCAGAAGAGGATGGCAAAGGCCAGCATCAATACCACCGGCGCCTGAATGCCTAAAAAACTCCACGTCATGAAGTCGACATTCCAGTGGACATTTTCTGCCGAAGTCAGGGCAAAGGCATTGTTCACACCGGATGCGGCCAGCAGAATCAGCCAGATAATGGCGGTCGCCAACACGCCTTGCAGTACAAATATGCAGCCATACAGTGCAATAAGAAAATAGACATCCCAGCCAAAAGAGCGCTTAATTTTCAAACGGCTCGACATGTCGCGGCTAGTATACCAATAACCGCATACCATCATTACCATAAATATCGCCGTGCCCATCTAAATATCCTTTAATGTGCTGACATGATGGGCAAAATCGCGCTGTACTTCAGGACTCAATGGATTAACCGAAGCGTTGCCGTCTTCATCAATAATAATTCTGTCACCTTCCTCAATCGATTCCTGAATGTCCTGGCGCGTCATGACTTGCACTAATGATTCGGGACTACCAAAAAGAGAGGTTAAAAAGCCAAACATAGCAGGATCCTTTATATTTCATATCAACATGAACTATGGCACATCCTGCAAAGAGAACGCCTCATATCCGAATATTAAGCAAAATTCCAGATTAATCTGCCGATAGAGTTAGCGTAATTGGCGATAAACAGGGAATAACCGATGCGGCTAATAAATGGCAATGCTGTTCATTCAGCATTGCCTGATTGACATTAATCAGAACAGTTCACGATAAAGTGATCTAATCATCTCGACGCTGCACTCACGCGGATTGCCCGGCGTACACACATCAGCGAAGGCGGCGGCGGCGAGCGCATCCACATCCTGCTCCTGCATGCCGATATCACGCAGTCTGAGCGGAATACCGATATCGTGGTTCAGGGTTATCACCGCATCAATCGCCAGCGCACGTGCGTCGGCTAATGAACAGGCATAGGCACCTTCTATGCCGAGTGCATGCGCGATAGCGCGGTATTTCTCGCCGGTATGTTCGGCATTGAACGCCATGATGTGCGGCAGCAGTACCGCATTGGCGATGCCGTGCGGCGTGCCGTAAAACGCGCCCAGCGGGTGCGCCATACCGTGCACCAGACCGAGTCCGACATTCGAGAAGCCCATCCCGGCGATGTACTGACCCAGCGCCATATCGGCAACGCCCGCAGGCACGCCTTTGACCGAGTCACGCAGCGAGCGGCCAATAATTTCAATCGCCTTGAGATGGAACATATCGGTGAGCTCCCACGCACCGCGCGTGATGTAGCCTTCAATGGCGTGCGTCAGCGCATCGACGCCGGTGGCCGCTTTCAGGCTGGCGGGCATGCTGGCCATCATGTCGGGATCGATGATGGCAATCGCCGGAATATCGTGCGGATCGTAGCAGACGAACTTGCGCTTCTTCTCTTCATCGGTGATGACGTAATTGATGGTGACTTCCGCTGCGGTGCCTGAGGTAGTCGGCACCGCAATGATCGGCACAGAAGGATTACGCGTGGCGGCACCGCCTTCCAGCATGCGCACATCGCTGAACTCGGGATTGGCAATCATCATGCCGATGGCTTTGCAGGTATCCTGCGGCGAGCCGCCGCCCACCGCGATCAGATAATCGGCACCCGAACGGCGAAAAGCATCGACGCCCGCATGCACCACATCAACGGTGGGATTAGGAATCACGTCATCATAGATTTCGAAACTGAGGTCGTGCTGCGCCAGCAGATCGGTTATGCGGGTGGCGACCGAAAACTTGATCAAATCTTTGTCGGTAACCACCAACGCTTTAGTAAAACCGCGCTTGTGAATCTCATCGACAATCGAATTAATCGCGCCCGCACCGAAATAAGCGGTCTCATTGAGGATCATTCTGTTAATCATAATAATTACCTTCACGTAGATGCCAGATTTAATTTTTTTCGATTAAATTCATCAAGATAAGAAGATTTAACCGTATCCAGATTTACGGGGTAATTAAGAGGGAGATATTGCGTTACCTCAATAAAAACGCGATTTCCACTTAATGAAATACCCGACAGAAATTACGAGCCTAAACGCAAGGTCTCGGCACGCTTCGCGGTGTCGTAGACATATTGCAGCATCGGTTCCAGATCGGTGTCGGGCCCGGAGCTGATGATCTTGGCGCGCAGCCACTCAATCTCGCTGGTGATATCCGGCGGGAAAATGGTGTTGTTCTGCGCATTACGCAGCCATTTCAGCAGGAAGTTATTCTTGCCGCGTATACCGCCAGACTTCTTGGTTTTGGCGTTAATTTTCAGGGCGACCAGAATGCAGTAATAGAAGTGAACGCGTTGGCTATAGCTTTGCGGGATCATCGTCGATCACCTGCCGTGACAAGTGAAAAATGTGATGTCGATCGGTTTTCCATCATCCGGATTCCTGCCTGAATGGGTCTAACAGCCGTGATCAATGCCGATCAGGGCGCAATTTCCGCGCTGTAGCCGCACGGTAAACGCACCATATGATAATCCGCGCGGCGGATGCAAGTCGGCATAATCCGGGAATTGAGGCGGGAGAAGGGCGTAATACTGCCAGAAATAAGCGAAGCGGTTGAAAAATCCGTGAGGCGATTCTTTTGCGGCATAACCCTTAAAACTGCCACTTATCCTATAGCGAAGCCGCATGAATCTGGCAATATCGTGATCTGCGTCTACACTTAAAGTTGACGATGTTCGCAGTAAGACTGGCGAGTGAGTTCAAATGATGTTTGTTTGTGGAGAGTTATCTATCGAAATTCCGTGTTATCTGCAAAACCTCCTCGCGCACACTTCTGCGGTTGTAACCGCCTCGATCGCCCAGCCAGTCTCCGAACATCCTGTGATGGTAAATTCCACAAGACAGGAGAAGAGTCGTGACCCCCGCGGTTAATCAGAACAGCACCTTGCCGTCGTTAAGTGGCGGACTTTATGCCTTCTTTTTTGATGTCGACGGCACGCTGGCAGCGATTCAGTCGCAGCCCGAGTCGGTCTCCATTCCCGCCTCGGTACGCCAGCTCCTGCAACAAATTTCCAATCTCAGCCACGGCGCAGTCGCGTTGGTTTCCGGACGTCCAATTGCGCAACTTGATGCCTTAGTGGCGCCGCTCGAAACGCCAGCCGCTGGCGTGCACGGTGCAGAACGCCGCGATGCGGCGGGACGTGTACATCGCCACAGCTTGCCGGGCGATGTGGCGCAAACGCTGCAAACCGAACTGCAGCAGACGCTGGATCAATGGCCGAATACGCTATTAGAAGTGAAAGGCATGGCGTTTGCGCTGCACTATCGCAATGCGCCGCAGTATGAAAACGCCATCATGCAGCTGGCCGAAGACGCGGCCGCACGCTTTCCCGAGCTGACGCTGCAGCCAGGCAAATGCGTGGTGGAACTGAAGCCGCAAGGCATCGATAAAGGTGCCGCCGTGCGTGAATTTATGCAGGAAGCGCCCTTTGCCGGACGCATTCCGGTATTTGTGGGAGACGACCTGACAGACGAAAAAGGATTCCTCGCGGTCAACGCCATGCAGGGCATTTCTGTCAAAGTCGGTGAAGGGGCCAGCCATGCACGCTATCGCCTCGACAGCGTTGAGGCCGTATGGCACTGGCTTGAACAACTATTATTACAACTAGAACATGACAATGTGGGTAAGGAGTTTAGGTTATGAGTCGTTTAGTCGTCGTATCTAACCGTATCGCGATTCCCGATGGTAGCAAGGCCAGCGCAGGCGGGCTTGCTGTCGGTATTTTGGATGCTCTGCGAGATACCGGAGGATTATGGTTTGGCTGGAACGGAGAGATCAGCGAATTCTCGGGTGAAGAGGAAGATGAAGAACTTTCGCAGATCGAAAAAGACGGCATTACCTATGCCTCACTGCCGCTGAATCAAAACGATTACGATCAATATTATCTCCAGTTCTCCAATACCGTGATTTGGCCGGCTTTCCACTATCGTCTCGATCTGGTGCAGTATCAGCGCGAAGCCTGGGATGGTTATTGCCGCGTCAACACCTTGCTGGCACAGCGCCTTAAACCGCTGCTCAAGCCTGACGATATTCTGTGGATCCACGATTACCATCTGCTGCCGTTTGCCGCCGAGCTGCGCAAACAGGGCATTAATAATCGCATCGGATTCTTTCTGCATATCCCGTTCCCAACGCCTGAGATCTTCAACGCGTTGCCGCCGCATCAGGAACTGCTGGAGATGCTGTGCGACTACGACCTGCTGGGTTTCCAGACAGAATCCGACCGCGTTGCCTTCCTTGATAGCCTGAGCCAGCTAACGCAGCTGCAGAATAAAGGAGAGAAGAAGCATCGCGCCTTCGGTAACACCTTTATGACCGAGGTCTATCCGATTGGTATTGAGCCGGACACCATTAAAGAGATGGCGGAAGGGCCGTTGCCACCGAAAATGGCGGCGATGAAACGTGATTTGGGCGATCTGCAGAACATCATCGCCTGCGAGCGTCTGGATTACTCTAAAGGATTGCCGGAGCGTTTCCTCGCCTTTGAAGCCTTGCTGGCGAACTTCCCACAGCATCGCGGCAATGTTCGCTACTCGCAAATTGCGCCCACCTCGCGCGGCGACGTGCAGGCTTATCAGGACATCCGTCATCAACTGGAAACGGAAGCAGGGCGCATCAACGGTAAATACGGCACGTTAGGCTGGACGCCGCTCTATTACCTCAATCAGCACTTTGATCGCCGCCTGTTAATGAAGATCTTCCGTCTCACCAACGTCGGCTTGATTACACCGCTGCGTGACGGCATGAATCTGGTGGCGAAAGAGTATGTGGCGGCGCAGGACCCGGATAACCCTGGCGTGTTGGTATTGTCACGCTTTGCTGGTGCGGCCAATGAGCTGACCTCGGCGCTGATCGTCAATCCGTACGATCGTGATGAGGTGGCAGCAGCGCTGGACCGCGCGTTGACCATGCCGCGTACCGAACGTATTTCGCGTTATAACGACATGATGGCGGTGTTGCGCAAACAGGATATTTCGCACTGGCGCGAAAGCTTCCTGAAAGATTTAAATACGTTGCCGGTACGCAGTGACGATCACGGCACGGCAAATAAAGTCGCTACCTTTCCGAAATTAGCGTAACACGCACCCAACAAGTAGGGTCGCCATTAATGGCGACCTTGTTTCCAAGAACTCCCAGCCATCAATGACAACCTCCTCGCCAAAAAACGACCCGCCATTACGCCACCGATCACAACTTCATTTCTGCTTCACTGCACAGCGTTTTCACGCGCCACTCTAACTTCACGAAATCGATTTCATTTCTTTAAGCGCTAATGCGCTGACTCATCAGCAAAAAGCGCACATTTTGGTTAAAAAGAACGCAATCGAAAGGTAAAAAAAGCTTTTTTTCGTCTCAACCCTAAAGATCTCAGGTGGTACGCCGATAGTAAACGCGTAGCAAACCGAAAAAATGCCGATTCATTCATTTCTCTAATGTAACGCTCTGTTACATCCCCTGCCGCACGCTAAACACTCCCTACAATTCATTGACGGTTCCCAGGCGCTCTACGCCCAGTCTTCACGCTTCGCTAGCGTCTCGCTTTACGCCACAGGGGCAATATTCCCTGTAAGTGATTAATTTAGAAGCGAATAGTTTCGCGATAATTCAGAGTATTATGCTGCATATAATTCTTTATATGGCGCGTTATAGCACCCTAATTGCAACGAGGCAGATATCTGATCGCGTTGTAATGACAATCTTCCGCAGAGCCTAAAATCCGCCTTACTTCAGCAAATTATTAAAGAAATAATCAGAAATCGCGCAAAAAAAAGACAACAGAAAAGCGATGCTGAAGGGTTGGCGAAAAAATTTGCCTTAAAAGTGTGACGCAGATCACACTTTATCTAAAATTTCGCGCCACTCACGTTGTATGTCGAAATCAGACGATATAGATTTGCCTTGTTTTCAGATTAGTCTTAAAAAACTGTAAGCAGACGTCACGGAAGATGGTTACTACTCAAGCAAAGAATGGCCTGGAGTTTTGATTACTACTGATCAGTGTCCTGACGGGAAGTGAAACAGTTAGGTACGCGTTGGCTCAAGCCTGATTATTTTTTGCCATCTTTAGATTTACCAACCAGCAGCCCGAACCATAGAACAATTTAATTCTGTGGCCGTATATGTGTCGCGTCTATCAGGATGGAAAAAATGGGTACATCAGAATTACTAAAACATATATATGACATCAATCTGTCATATTTGCTTCTTGCTCAGCGTTTAATTAACCAGGAAAAAGCTTCAGCAATGTTTCGTTTAGGCATCGATGAATCGATGGCTGATACATTGTCGCAATTAACCTTACCTGAGATGGTAAAATTAGCGGAAACCAATCAACTGGTTTGCCAGTTCCGTTTTACCGACCACAACCATATTAATCGTCTGACTCAAGAGTCACGTGTGGATGACTTGCAGCAAATCCACACCGGTATTTTATTATCCAGCCGCCTGCTGCGGAATGCGTCTAAAGATGACGTCTCCGCGAAGAAGAGGGCCGTTTAATGACCGAAAAAAGTATTGTTCAGGAAGCGCGCGATATTCAGCTGGCAATGGAGCTGATTACGTTGGGCGCACGACTGCAAATGCTGGAGAGTGAAACGCAGCTGAGCCGTGGTCGCCTGATTAAACTGTATAAAGAACTGCGTGGTGCTCCACCACCGAAAGGCATGCTGCCATTCTCTACTGATTGGTTCATGACCTGGGAACAAAACATCCACTCCTCTATGTTCTGTAACGCCTGGCAGTTCCTGCTGAAAACCGGGTTGAACAGTGGCGTTGAAGCGGTAATCAAAGCTTATCGCTTGTATCTTGAGCAGTGTCCGCAATCGGACGAGGGCCCGCTGTTGGCGCTAACGCGTGCATGGACCCTGGTGCGATTCGTTGAAAGCGGCATGCTGGAACTGTCTGACTGTAAGTGCTGTGGTGGAAGCTTTATTAACCACGCGCACCAGCCCGTCGGCAGCTTTGTCTGCAGCCTGTGCCAGCCGCCATCACGTGCCGTAAAAAGACGTAAACTTTCTGCAGATTCTGCCGATACCTTTCCACAACTGCTGGATGAACAGGTTAAACGCGCCGTTTAAGTTTGTTCGCATCGTGGAAAACATCCAGCAGCGGTTAATACCGCTGCTTTTTTTTTGCCTGCGATAAACGAATAACACCTGCGGCTCTCTGGCTTAACTTCCATCAACACGTTACGGACGTAAGGATTTTTTGTGCTGATAATTCTGGGTTATATCGTGGTCGTCGGCTCCGTGTTGGGCGGCTACGCGATGGTCGGCGGACATTTAGGCGCGCTCTATCAACCGGCGGAGCTGATCATTATCGGCGGTGCCGGTATTGGTGCTTTTTTAGTCGGCAATAATGGCAAATCGATTAAGAAAACATTAAAAGCGCTGCCATTGTTAATGCGCGGCTCGAAATATAACAAAGCGGTATACATGGATTTAATGGCGCTGCTGTATCGCCTGATGGCGAAATCACGTCAGCAAGGCATGTTGTCATTAGAACGCGACATTGAAGATCCCAGCCAGAGTGAAATTTTCGCTAACTATCCGCGTATTTTGTCCGATAAACAGTTAGTCGATTTTATTACCGATTATTTGCGTTTAATGGTCAGCGGAAATATGAACGCCTTCGAAATCGAAGCGTTGATGGATGAAGAGATCGAGACCTACGAACACGAGTGCGAAGTACCCGCGCAAAGTATATCGGCGGTGGGTGATGGCTTACCGGCTTTCGGTATTGTCGCGGCGGTAATGGGCGTGGTGCACGCACTGGCATCAGCCGACCGTCCGGCGGCCGAACTGGGTGCGTTAGTGGCCCACGCGATGGTCGGTACCTTCCTCGGCATTTTGCTGGCTTACGGCTTTATTTCTCCGCTGGCGTCGGTGCTGCGTCAGAAATGTGCCGAAACCACCAAGATGATGCAGTGCGTGAAGGTGACGTTGCTCTCCAGCCTCAATGGTTACGCGCCGCAAATCGCCGTGGAATTTGGTCGTAAAACGCTCTACTCCGCCGAGCGTCCCTCGTTCTCAGAGTTGGAAGAGCACGTGCGTAACGCCAAGAACCCGGCGAAACAAACTTCGGATGAGAATTCATGAAAGCAGGCAATCGCCCCATTGTGCTGGTTAAAAAGCGCAAACATAAAGGTCACCATGGGAGCCACGGTTCGTGGAAGATTGCCTATGCCGACTTTATGACGGCGATGATGGCGTTCTTTATGGTGATGTGGTTGCTCTCCATCTCCAGCCCCAAAGAGTTGGTCCAGATTGCGGAATACTTTAAAACGCCGTTGAAAGTGGCGTTGACCGGCGGTCAGCGCAGCAGCGACAGCGAAAGTCCGATCCCCGGCGGCGGCGACGATCCGACGCAGCAGAAGGGTGAAGTGAAGAAGATTGTCGATATGGATGCGCAGAAGAAGAAGCTGGAGGAGATCCGCCTGAATCGCCTGCGGGAAAAGCTCGACCAGTTGATTGAAGCCGATCCGCGTCTGAAAGCGCTGCGTCCACACCTGATTATCAACATGGTGGAAGAGGGACTGCGCATTCAGATTATCGATAGCCAGAACCGCCCGATGTTTAAAACCGGCAGCGCGGACGTGGAGCCTTACATGCGCGACATCCTGCGTACTATCGCACCGGTACTGAATGATATCCCGAACAAAATCAGCCTCGCGGGTCACACCGATGATTTCCAGTATGCCAACGGCGACCGTGGCTACAGCAACTGGGAACTGTCGGCGGATCGTGCCAATGCCTCACGGCGCGAGCTGGTGATTGGTGGCCTCGACGGCGCCAAAATGCTGCGTGTGGTCGGTATGGCCGACACCATGAAGCTGAAAAACCGTGGTGCTAATGATGCAGTCAACCGCCGCATTAGCCTGCTGGTGTTGAATCACGACACCGAAGCGGCGATTGAAAAAGAGAATGCCGAGAGCGATGCCGTTCAGGTGAGCGACCCGGCGCAAATTATTCCCGACATTACCGCACCCGCTGTACCGGCTGCGTCGACTGCCCCAACAGGTTCTACTGCGACACCGGCTGCGCCGGTTGCTGCAACGGCCCCTGCGGCAGCGGCGACGCCCGCGGCGAGCGCGGTGACACCAGACCAACCCTCACAGCCGAGGTGATCCCGTGAGCATGGACATCAGCGATTTTTACCAGACGTTTTTCGATGAAGCCGATGAGCTGTTAGCGGATATGGAGCAACACCTGTTGGGACTTGATCCCCAGGAGCCCGATTCCGAGCAGTTGAATGCCATCTTCCGCGCCGCCCACTCCATCAAGGGCGGAGCCGGTACGTTTGGCTTTACGGTTTTACAGGAAACCACCCACATCCTGGAAAACATTCTGGATGGTGCGCGCCGCGGCGAGATGCAGCTCAGCACCGATATCATCAACCTGTTTTTGGAAACCAAAGATATTATGCAAGAACAGCTCGATGCCTATAAAACGGCGCAGGAGCCGAATGCAGAAAGCTTTAAATACATCTGCGAAGCGCTGCGTCAGCTGGCACTGGAAGCGAAAGGCATTGCGCCTGAAGCGCCCAAAGTGGCCGAAGTGGTTGAGATTGCTGCAGCCGTTGCCGCTAGCGGTCTGCGCCTGCAACTGGTTGACCTGAAAGAGAAAGAGCCTGAGCTGATGCTGGAAGAGCTCGGCAATCTCGGCACCGTTAGCAACGTGGTGAAAGGCGCCAATTCGCTGGACGTCACCATTGATGGCGTCGGCAAAGATGACATCGTCGCGGTGCTCTGTTTTGTGCTGGATGAAGCACAGATCCACTTCCCGACAGGCGCAGCGGCCGTTACTGAAGCGCCGGTAGCGGAAGTGGCTGCCGAAGCGGTGCAAACCGCCACCGTGACCGATATTACGCCAGCGGTGAAACGTGAACCTAAGCGTGCCGCCGCACCGGCCAAAGGCAGCGAATCCAGCAGTATCCGCGTGGCCGTGGAGAAAGTGGATCAGCTGATTAACCTGGTTGGCGAGCTGGTGATCACCCAATCGATGCTGGCGCAACGCTCAGGCGCGCTGGATCCGGTGGCGCACGGCGACCTGCTGAACAGTATGGGTCAGCTGGAGCGTAATGCCCGCGACCTGCAGGAATCGGTGATGTCGATTCGTATGATGCCGATGGAGTATGTCTTCAGTCGCTTCCCGCGTCTGGTGCGCGATCTGGCCAGCAAGCTGGGCAAAGAAGTGGAACTGACGCTGCTCGGCAGCTCAACCGAACTGGATAAGAGCCTGATTGAACGCATTATCGATCCGTTAACGCACCTGGTGCGTAACAGCCTCGATCACGGTATCGAAACCCCAGAAAAACGTCTGGCCGCAAATAAAACCGCCGTCGGCAACCTGACGCTCTCTGCGGAACATCAGGGCGGCAACATCTGCATCGAAGTGATCGATGACGGTGCCGGTCTGAACCGCGAACGTATTTTGGCGAAAGCACTGTCATCTGGTCTTCCGGTCAGCGACAGCATGAGTGATGAAGAAGTCGGCATGCTGATCTTCGCGCCGGGCTTCTCCACCGCTGAGCAGGTCACCGACGTGTCGGGCCGTGGCGTGGGCATGGACGTAGTGAAACGTAATATTCAGGAGATGGGCGGTCACGTCGAAATCTCCTCGAAGCAGGGCAAAGGCACCACCATTCGCATCCTGCTGCCGCTGACGCTGGCGATCCTTGACGGCATGTCAGTGCGCGTGGCTAACGAAGTGTTCATTCTGCCGCTCAACGCGGTGATGGAATCGCTACAGCCGACCGCCGAAGAGCTGAAACCGCTGGCCGGTGGCGAGCGCGTGCTGGAAGTGCGTGGCGAATATCTGCCGCTGGTGGAGTTGTGGAATGTGTTTGAGGTGCAGAATGCTAAAACCGACGCCACGCAAGGCATCGTGGTGATTCTGCAAAGCGCAGGCCGTCGCTATGCGCTGCTGGTTGATCAGCTGATTGGTCAGCATCAGGTGGTAGTGAAAAACCTTGAAAGCAACTATCGCAAAGTGCCGGGCATCTCTGCCGCCACCATTTTGGGCGATGGCAGCGTGGCGCTGATTGTGGATGTCTCAGCACTGCAATCGTTGAACCGTGAAAAGCGTGTGGCCGGTGCCGCAGCGTAATAGATAACGAAAGGGTAAAAAAATGACTGACATGGCAACCGTGACCAAAATCGCTGGCGAAACCGTGGGCCAGGAATTCTTAGTTTTCACACTGGGTGACGAAGAGTACGGCATCGACATTCTGAAAGTGCAGGAGATTCGTGGTTACGATCAGGTAACCCGCATCGCAAACACGCCGGAATTCATTAAAGGTGTGACCAACCTGCGCGGCGTGATCGTGCCGATCATCGACCTGCGCGTGAAATTCTCGCAGCCGGATGTGGTGTACAACGAGAACACCGTAGTGATCGTGCTGAATCTTGAGCATCGCGTGGTGGGCATCGTGGTCGATGGTGTTTCTGACGTGCTGTCGCTGACGCAAGAGCAGATTCGCCCTTCACCAGAGTTCGCCGTCACCATGTCTACCGAGTACCTGACCGGTCTGGGTGCGTTGGGTGAACGTATGCTGATTCTGGTCGACATCGAAAAGCTGCTGAGCAGCGAAGAGATGGCGCTGGTGGATAACCTGCGTACCGCATAATCCCCGCAACGGGCCGCGCTGCTGCGGCCCGTTATCATCACGAGCGTGAATTAATTCCTTACAAATCAATAACAAAGCCGCGAAAAACCTCTGCAATATCCCTCAATATTCTCCGCCTTTGGTCGATAACCGATCTGTACCATTTTTTCTTCATTTTCCAGGGCAAACTATGTTTACGAGAATCCGCGTGGTCACCAGCTTATTGCTGGTGTTGTTGGTGTTTGGCTTTTTACAGCTGGCATCCGGCTCACTGTTTTTCAAAGCGTTAAGCGATGACAAAAACAGTTTTAACGTTTCACAACTGGCGAGCAAAAACACTGCCGCCATCAACGATGCCTACATGAGCCTCAATCAGAGCCGTGTGGTGTTAACCCGCATTCAGCTGCGTATCGCAACCAGCAAACTCACCGGCAGCGAAGCGGATATCGCTGGTTTATATGACGACAGCAAAGCCTTCCAGAAAGAGGCCGCCGATAACTATCAGCTATTTAAAGCCACGCCGGACACGCCGGGACAGGATGCCGCGCTGAATAAACGTGTGGATGAAACCTATACCGCCTATGCCAGTGCGCTGGGCCAGTTGCAGGATGCGCTGGTAGCAAAAGATCTCGATCAGGCAGCCAAAGCGCCGGTTGCGCCGAGCCAAAACGCCTTCCTGAAAGAGTATCGCCAGTGGCGTGCCGATCAGGATCGCCTGACCGCTGCGGGCGCCGAAGCGAACAGCTCTGCCTACGATCACATGATTTGGCTGTTAGGCGCGGTGCTGGCGATTGTGGTGGCGGTGATTGTGCTGTGCTGGTTCGGCATGCGCAAAATCCTCATCAAGCCGCTTAATGACAACATTCAGCATATTCAGCACATTGCGCAGGGCGATTTGACGCAGAGCATCGCGGTCGAAGGGCGTAACGAAATGAGCCAGCTGGCGGAAAGCCTGCATGAGATGCAACAGTCGCTGGTGCGCACGGTGAGTGATGTGCGTGACGGTTCGGATGCCATCTTTACCGGGGCGAGCGAAATTTCTGCGGGCAACAACGACCTCTCGGCACGTACCGAAGAGCAGGCGGCTTCACTGGAGCAGACCGCCGCCAGCATGGAACAGCTAACCGCCACCGTGAAGCAGAACGCCGAAAACGCGCGTCAGGCGTCGCAGCTGGCGCTGAGCGCCTCTGAAACCGCGCAGAAGGGCGGCGACGTGGTGCAAAGCGTGGTGCGCACCATGAGCGACATCGCTGGCAGCTCGAAGAAGATCGCCGACATCACCAGTGTGATCGATGGCATCGCTTTCCAGACCAATATCCTGGCGCTCAACGCGGCGGTAGAAGCGGCGCGTGCCGGTGAGCAGGGCCGAGGCTTTGCGGTGGTCGCCGGTGAAGTGCGTAACCTGGCGCAGCGCAGCGCGCAGGCGGCGAAAGAGATCAAAGGGCTGATTGAAGATTCCGTCCAACGTGTGAACAGCGGATCTGAACTGGTTGGCACCGCCGGTGAAACCATGAGTGATATCGTTAATGCGGTGACGCGCGTCACTGACATCATGGGCGAAATTGCCTCGGCGTCGGATGAGCAGAGCCGTGGTATCGATCAAGTTGGTCAGGCGGTAACGGAGATGGATCGCGTGACGCAGCAGAACGCCTCGCTGGTGGAAGAGTCAGCGGCGGCGGCGGCCTCGCTGGAAGAGCAGGCCAGCCGCCTGAGCCAATCAGTGGCGGTATTCCGCGTACCGCGCGCGGCGCAAGCGCAGCAGCAGGCCAGAGCCGGTGTGCGTCATCCACAGATCGCACCACCCACGCTGGGCACACCGCGTAAAGCGGTGACCGCTGCAGCGGGTGACAGCAACTGGGAGACGTTTTAAGTTTCGGAGTGGTCGGTCCCTCACCCTAACCCTCTCCCACACGTGGGAGAGGGAACTGTCCGAGCCAGCATGTGGCAGCGTCTCCCTCTCCCGCCTGCGGGAGAGGGCCGGGGTGAGGGACAACCCGCACAATACCCAATGCGCCCTCATCGCTCACCCGATAAAAGGCGCATTTTTTTTACTGTTAATTTCTTTAGTTATAAAACACTGCAATCCTGCGCAAATGCAGAATTTTAATTCGTAAAGTAGCTTAAGCACCCTGAAATATTCAGATTACCGGTCGATAACTGGGGAAGCTGAAACGCATCCCTGGAGAACCCATGTTAAAACGAATCAATGTTGTGACCAGCCTCATCGCCGTATTGCTGGTGTTTGGCGCTTTACAATTACTGTCGGGTGGCCTGTTCTGGTCTGCCTTACAAAAAGATAAAGAGGCGTTTGCGGTAGCGCAGATCTCTTCCAACAACGTCGGCGCGATGTCCGATGCCTGGATTGAACTGAACCAAACCCGCACGGTGCTCAACCGCGCCATGTTGCGTATGCAGGGCACCATGGCCGCGCAGGCCAATGGCGGCCAACTGGCGGCGTTAATTGCGCAAACGGAAAAGCAGCTCAATGTCGCTGCCGGCCACTATCAACGCTACTACGACTTACCGGCCACGCCGGGCTTGCCGGACGCGCTGCGCGATAAGCTGGAAGCAAACTACGCCGCCTTTAACGACGGTTTGAAAGCGATGCTGGAACGCCTGAAAGCCAACGATCTGCAAGGCATGTTTGCGCAGAACATCGAAGCAAAACAGGTGGCGATGAAAGCCACTTACGAAGAGTGGCGCACTGAGCAAAGCAAATTAGCGGCAGAAGGCGTGGCGCAAAACCAGCGCGCCTTCCAGACCATGATGTGGTTGCTGGCGTCCGTAGCGCTGGTGGTGATTGCGGTGATCGTCGGCTGCTGGTTCGGCCTGCGTAGCGTGCTGATTCAGCCGCTGCATCAGCTGCTGGCGCATATTCGTCATATCGCCGCGGGCGATCTCACGCAACATATCGTGGTGGAAGGGCGCAATGAAATGAGCCAGCTGGCCGGTAGCCTGCACGAGATGCAGCAGTCACTGGTTAGCACCGTGGGCAATGTGCGTGACGGTTCTGATGCGATTTTCACCGGCGCCAGCGAAATCGCCGCCGGGAATAACGATCTTTCGGCGCGTACCGAAGAGCAGGCCGCCTCACTGGAGCAGACTGCGGCCAGCATGGAGCAGCTCACCGCGACGGTGAAACAGAATGCCGAAAATGCGCGTCAGGCATCGCAGCTGGCGCTCAGCGCGTCTGACACCGCACGCAAGGGCGGCGAGGTGGTCGATGGCGTGGTGCGTACCATGCAAGATATCGCCGGCAGTTCGAAGAAGATCGCCGATATTATCAGCGTGATTGATGGCATCGCTTTCCAGACCAACATCCTGGCGCTGAACGCGGCGGTAGAAGCGGCGCGCGCCGGTGAACAGGGTCGTGGTTTTGCTGTGGTAGCCGGTGAAGTGCGTAACCTGGCACAGCGCAGTGCGCAGGCGGCGAAAGAGATCAAAGGCTTGATCGAAGACTCGGTGAACCGCGTCAACAACGGTTCGCAGCTGGTTGGCACTGCCGGAGAGACCATGAATGATATCGTCGGCGCCGTCACGCGCGTCACCGATATTATGGGCGAAATCGCCTCGGCATCGGATGAGCAGAGCCGGGGTATCGATCAGGTAGGACAAGCGGTAACCGAGATGGACCGCGTCACCCAGCAGAATGCCTCGCTGGTGGAAGAGTCCGCCGCCGCTGCTGCGTCACTGGAAGAGCAGGCGAGCCGCCTGAGCCAGGCGGTTTCGGTGTTCCGCATTGCGCGCGCCGCCCAGGCAGTTAAAACAGCGCCTGTCCGACACACCATCAGTACACCGCGTAAAGCGGCTGCCGCGCCGGTGAGTGACGGTAATTGGGAGACGTTTTAAGTTTTGAGTCGTTTGTCCCTCACCCTAACCCTCTCCCACAAGTGGGAGAGGGAACTGTCCGAGCCTGCATATGGCTGCGTCTCCCTCTCCCGCCTGCGGGAGAGGGCCGGGGTGAGGGACAGCTAGCACTAGCCAAGCTGGTCCAACCCCTGCGAACACACATAAAGATCCCTCTTTAAGCGCCGATAACAGAGGCGTTCCGCCAACCAATGAGGTGTTTATGTTTAGTCGTATTCGTGTTGTATCCGGCCTACTGTGCGTGCTGGCGCTGTTTGCCTTACTGCAGCTGTTCTCCGGTGGAGTGTTCTACTCCACGGTCAAAGCCGATAAAGAAAATTTTGCCTATAACCAGCGTCTTAGCACGCTGCAGCGGGCAATGGGCACCTCATGGGTATCGCTGGTTCAGGCGCGTAACACGCTGAACCGTGCGGGGATCCGTTACCTGCTGGACAGTCAGCAGGCTGGCTCAGGCGCAACCGTGAAAGATCTGGTGGCGCTGGCGAGTGAGGAGTTGAAGCACGCTGATGAGGGTTTTGCCGAATTTAACGCCAACCTGTCTGAAAAGGGCAAAAAGGCCGAGAACGTGCTGACGCTACAGGCCAACTACAACGCCTATCGCGGAGCATTGGGTGAGTTGATCGATTTCCTCAGTAGTGGAAATTTCAAAGGATTTGTCGATCAGCCGACGCAGGGATTCCAGGACAAGTTTGCTAAGGATTACAACGAATGGTTGAGCTACAACATTGTGCTCGCCAATCAGGGCATTGCAGCCAATGAGGCGGCGTATACCCAATCCATCATGCTGGTGGTCGGCACGCTGCTGGTGACCTTGCTGGTGATTGCGCTGGTGTGGAGCGGCATGCGTACGGTGCTGATCCGTCCGCTGAAGCAGAGCATCGAGCACATTCGTCACATCGCACGCGGTGATTTGACGCAGCAGGTCGACATCACGGTGCGCAACGAGATGGGCGAGCTGCTCACTTCGGTGCAAGAGATGCAGCAAGAGCTGGCGCGGACGGTGCGTACCGTGCGTGACGGTTCCGATGCCATCTACACCGGTGCCAGCGAAATCGCCATGGGCAACAACGATCTCTCCTCGCGTACCGAGCAGCAAGCGGCTTCGCTGGAAGAGACCGCTGCCAGCATGGAGCAGTTGACCGCCACCGTGAAGCAGAACGCCGAAAACGCCCGTCAGGCGTCGCAGCTGGCGCTCACCGCCTCGGAAACCGCGCAGCAGGGCGGCAAAGTGGTGGATGGCGTGGTCACTACCATGAAAGAGATTACTGGCAGTTCGAAGAAAATCGCTGACATCATCAGCGTGATCGATGGCATCGCCTTCCAGACCAATATCCTCGCACTGAACGCGGCGGTAGAAGCTGCGCGCGCCGGTGAGCAAGGACGTGGATTTGCTGTGGTAGCGGGCGAGGTGCGCAGTCTGGCACAGCGCAGCGCACAAGCGGCGAAAGAGATTAAAGGATTGATCGAAGATTCGGTTAGCCGCGTCAACACCGGTTCTGTGCTGGTGGAGAGCGCCGGGGAAACCATGACCAACATCGTGAATGCGGTTACGCGCGTCACCGACATCATGGGCGAAATCGCCTCGGCGTCGGACGAGCAGAGCCGTGGTATCGATCAGGTCGGTCTGGCGGTGAACGAGATGGATCGCGTGACGCAGCAGAACGCAGCGCTGGTCGAAGAGTCGGCAACTGCGGCAGCGGCGCTGGAAGATCAGGCCAGCAGACTGAAACAGTCGGTTGCGGTGTTCAATATCGGTAAAGAATTTGTCGTTCAGGCCGTTAACGTATCTACAGCGGCAAAAAATTTGCGTTCCGGCACGCCAAAAGCACTGGCACCGGCAGGCGCACGTAGCACTGACGATAACTGGGAAACCTTTTAATCCTTGTGGCCGCCGCAAGGCGGCCCATAAGAATGGCGCGACTGGCAGCACAGTAGCAACCGCAGTATCACAATTTAAACAGTTTGTTGCCGGGTGACCTGAAATGAAGAAATCGACGTTATTGGATCAAAGTGAAGCGACCACGCTGCTCTCGCAAATGGTGCAGCGCTTACCGCTCTCAGATACGCATTTTCGTCGCATTAGCCAGCTGATCTATCAGCGCGCGGGCATTGTGCTGGCCGACCACAAACGCGAGATGGTTTACAACCGTTTAGTGCGTCGTCTGCGCATGCTGAATATTGATGACTTTGGCCGCTATCTGGCGCTGCTGGAGCAGGACCAAAACAGTGCGGAGTGGCAGGCGTTTATTAACGCGCTGACCACCAACCTGACCTCTTTCTTCCGCGAGGCGCATCACTTCCCGATCCTCGCGGATCATGCGCGTAAGCGCACGGGTAATTACAGCGTCTGGAGCACCGCCGCCTCAACCGGCGAAGAGCCGTACTCCATCGCCATGACGCTGGCGGAAACGCTGGGCACCGGTCCGGGTAAATTCCAGGTCCATGCCAGCGATATCGACACGCAAGTATTAGAGAAAGCCGTGGCGGGCGTGTATCGCCAGGAAGAGCTACGCACGCTATCGCAGTCACAGCTGCAGCGCTTTTTCCTGCGCGGCACCGGTCCGCACGAAGGCATGGTGCGCGTGCGTTCCGACCTCGCCAACATGGTGAACTATACGCAACTGAATTTACTGGCACACGACTGGGCGTTGCCGGGTCCGTTCGACGCAATTTTCTGTCGCAACGTGATGATCTATTTCGATAAAGAGACGCAGGAACAGATTCTGCGCCGTTTTGTGCCCCTGCTGAAACCCGGTGGTCTGCTGTTTGCCGGGCATTCCGAGAACTTTAGTCAGATCAGCAAAGAGTTCTGGCTGCGTGGACAGACAGTCTATGGACTGAGCAAGGAAAGACGATGAGCAAAATCACCGTGATGTGCGTGGATGACTCTGCGCTAATGCGACAGTTGATGACCGAGATCATCAACAGCCATCCCGATATGGAGATGGTCGCGAGTGCGCCAGATCCGCTGGTGGCGCGGGATTTAATCAAACAGTACAACCCGCAGGTGTTGACGCTGGATGTCGAGATGCCGCGTATGGATGGCCTCGATTTTCTCGAGAAGCTGATGCGCCTGCGTCCGATGCCGGTGGTGATGGTCTCCTCGCTGACCGGTAAAGGTTCAGAAGTAACGCTGCGCGCGCTCGAGTTGGGTGCGGTGGATTTCGTCACCAAGCCGCAGCTCGGTATTCGCGAAGGCATGCTGGCTTACAGCCAGATGATTGCCGACAAGATCCGCGCCGCCGCGCGCGCCAAGCTGCATGTGCGTGCCTCCACGCCGATGCCGGTGACGCTGAAAGCGGGCCCGCTGCTGAGCAGTGAAAAGCTGATCGCCATCGGCTCTTCCACCGGCGGTACCGAGGCGATTCGCCATGTGCTGCAGCCGCTGCCGGCGACCAGCCCGGCGCTGCTGATTACCCAGCATATGCCGCCTGGCTTTACCCGCTCGTTTGCCGAGCGTCTGAACAAGCTGTGCCAGATCACCGTGAAAGAAGCGGAAGACGGCGAGCGTATTTTGCCGGGCCACGCCTATATTGCGCCGGGCGCCATGCACATGGAGCTGGGACGTAGCGGGGCCAACTATGTGGTGAAACTGAATGACGGTCCGCCAGTGAACCGACACAAGCCATCGGTGGATGTGCTGTTCCGTTCGGTGGCGGTGCACGCAGGACGAAATGCGGTGGGTGTAATTCTGACCGGGATGGGTAACGACGGCGCGGCCGGGATGCTGGAAATGCATCGCGCGGGCGCCTGGACCATCGCGCAGGATGAAGCCAGCTGCGTGGTATTTGGTATGCCGCGCGAAGCGATTGCGATGGGCGGCACCAGTGAAGTGGTCGATTTAGGCCACATCAGTCAGCACATGCTGGCGAAAATTAGCGCCGGACAGGCATTGCGAATTTAACGAGCCCGTCCTGCTGGACGAGACAACACGGGAGTAGATATGGCTGATAAAAATATGCGCTTTTTGGTGGTGGATGACTTCAATACGATGCGTCGTATCGTCCGTAACCTGCTGAAAGAGCTTGGATTCAACAACGTCGAAGAAGCAGAAGACGGCGTCGATGCCCTGACCAAACTGCGTGCCGGTGGCTTTGATTTCGTGGTTTCCGACTGGAACATGCCGAACATGGACGGTCTGGAGCTGCTGCAAACCATTCGTGCTGACGCCACGCTGAACAAACTGCCGGTGCTGATGGTGACCGCGGAAGCGAAGAAAGAGAACATCATCGCGGCCGCGCAGGCGGGCGCCAGCGGCTACGTGGTGAAGCCGTTCACGGCGGCCACGCTGGAAGAGAAGTTAGGCAAAATATTCGAAAAACTGGGTATGTAAGGAGATGTGATGAGCGACCTTCCGAAATCAACCGAAGAAGCCTCGGCACACGACATTATTACCCGCATCGGCTCACTGACGCGCATGTTGCGTGACAGTCTGCGTGAGCTGGGGTTAGACCAGGCGATTGCTGAAGCGGCGGAAGCCATTCCTGACGCGCGCGATCGTCTGGATTATGTTGTGCAAATGACGGCGCAAGCGGCAGAACGTGCGTTGAACTGCGTTGATGCAGCGCAGCCACACCAGGACCAAATGGAAGCCGGCGCCAACCAGCTGAAAGGCCGGTGGGATGCGTGGTTTGAAAATCCGATTGAACTGACTGATGCGCGCGAGTTGGTTTCGGATACGCGCCAGTTCCTGACTGACGTTCCGGGACACACGTCGTACACCAATAAGCAGTTGCTCGAAATCATGATGGCGCAGGATTTCCAGGACCTGACCGGTCAGGTGATCAAGCGCATGATGGATGTGATCCAGGAGATCGAGCGTCAGCTGTTGATGGTGCTGCTGGAAAATATGCCAGAAGCCAACGCCGCGGCGCGTAAAGAGGGCAACAGCCTGCTGAACGGTCCGCAGATCCACGCCAATGCACCCGGCGTGGTGGCGAACCAGGATCAGGTTGATGACCTGCTGGATAGCTTAGGGTTTTAAAGACGTTTGCCCTCACCCTAACCCTCTCCCACACGTGGGAGAGGGAACCGATCGAGCCTGCATATGGCAGCGTCTCTCTCGCCCGCTTGCGTGAGAGGGCCGGGGTGAGGGACAGCGCGTACCGTACCTACACCGCGCGCTTCTGCGCCAACGCCAATTGCGCCACCAACACTTCCACGCCTAACGCCTCAAACGCCGCAACCTGCGCCGGAGAAATGCCGCTGTCGGTAATCAGATAGTGAATATGGCTCCAGTCGCACGGCAGCGCGAACATCGATACCTTATCGATCTTGCTGGAATCCGCCACCACGTACACGGTGTTGGCTGAGTTGATCATCGCCATTTTCACCTTGATATCGGTCTCACTGGGAAAGCTCAAACCCAGACGCGGCGAGATACAGGCCGTGGCAAGAAACAACTTTTCCGCCAGCACGTTTTCGAAAAACGAAGCGGCTTTCTCGCCCGAAGTCGAAAGCGTCGGGAACTTGAACGTCCCGCCGGTCAGCAAAATATTAATGCCCGGCTCGCCGCCCAGCTTCAGCGCGATATTCACCGCCGTGGTAATCACCGATAACCGACGAATATGGCTAATCGCCTCGGCAATCGCCGTGGTGGTGGTACCGGAATCGAAAATCACCGTGTCGCCATTCTCTACATGCTGCGCGGCAAGTCGGCCAATCGCCTGTTTTTCTTCAAGATGCGTCTGACGCTCCAGCAGCATCGCGCCGGTATTCTGCTTGCCGGTCATCAAGGTGGCACCGCCGTGATAACGCTGCACGTGACCCTCTTGCTGCAACATGCGCAGGTCGGTGCGAATAGTGGCTTCGGTCAAGCCGAAGGTGTCGGTCAACGCTTTAACCGTGACGGTGCCGTCTTCGCGGATCATCTCCAGAATCTTCTCACGGCGCTGCTGCATATCAGCCAGCTGCTCAGTTTTGCTTTTCAATCGAAATGCTCCCTCTTTCCAATCACGGTCTGGTTTCGCCAATAAGGAAACCCGAGCTGATTTTACTCTGCGTTTTGGGCATTTGCGAGGCAGCTTCCAGAATCACTGGTTTTCGAATGAAAATCATCATCTGCTATGCGATTGATTTCGCAGAAAGCCACTAGCAGGGCTCTCCATGTCATAAATTTATTCATTTACGCAAAGGTAATAAAATCATGGGGATAATTTTTCTTGCTGCGATTTGTATGAAATTTGATCTCCTCCACAAACCGTTATTAAACGATAGCTTATATTTTTGTTCGAAAATGATATTTACTAAAACGATAACCCGGCCAGCCGTAAGCAGAGCCGCCGTACACCATTATGGAGAGAGACGATGAGTGGGGAATATGACGTTAACCTGCGCTACGGCGTGAACATTGAGCAGGATTTAACCGGCAAAGTGGCGGTAGTCACCGGCGGGCTGGGCGGGATTGCGATGGCCAGTAATGCCATGCTGCTGGAGAAGGGCGCACGGCTGGCGCTGCTCTATCCGCCCTTCGAAAGTGACAAAGTGGCGGGCGTGCAGGATCAATTTGCTGGTGATCGCGTGCTGCTGGTGTGCTGCGACGTGACCGAACCGGCCTCGGTTGAAGCGGCATTTGATCGCGTCGAACAGCATTACGGTCAGATTGATATCCTGGTGAACTGCGCGGGCTACGTGATGTTGCAACCGGTGTTAGAAACCGATTTTACCGAGTGGCAGAAGCAGATCGACGTCAATCTCACCGGTCCTTTCCTCTGCTCGCAGGCGGCCGGTAAACGCATGGTGCGCGCCGGTAACGGCGGCAAAATCATCAACATTGCGTCGCAGGCCGCCTCCATCGCTATCGATAACCACATTGCTTACACCTCCGCCAAAGCCGGTCTGCTCGGCATGACCAAAGTGATGGCCAAAGAGTTCGCTCCCTATCGCATTAACGTCAATACCTTATCGCCCACCGTTGTACTGACGCCGATGGGTGAAAAAGCCTGGCGCGGTGAGAAGGGCGAGCAGATGAAAAAGCTGATCCCGCTGGGACGCTTTGCCTATACCGACGAAATCGCCGCCGCGGTGCTGTTCTTCGCCAGCAACGGCAGCGACATGATCACCGGCGCAGATTTGATGATCGACGGTGGCTTTACCATCTGGTAAGCCGCGCCAACACCAGAACGGCTGACCCTGCGTGACCCACTATAACAATGAGAGAACCTCACCATGAAAAAACGTACCCTGCTGTTAACTGCTATTGCCAGTTGCCTGTTCTCCCAAGCCAGTTTCGCTGCCGATAAAGGCACCATCATGATTCTGGTGAACTCGCTGGATAACCCCTATTACGCCTCCGAAGCCAAAGGTGCCAACCTCAAAGCGCAGGAGCTGGGCTATAAAACCAGCGTGCTGTCGCATGGCGAAGATGTGAAAAAGCAAAGTGAACTGATTGATGCCGCCATCGGCAAAAAGGTGCAGGGCATCGTGCTGGATAACGCCGACTCCACCGCCAGCGTGGCCGCGATTAAAAAAGCCAAAGATGCCGGCATTCCGGTGGTGCTGATCAACCGCGAAATCCCGGTGGATGACGTGGCGCTGGCGCAGATCACCCACAACAACTTCCAGGCCGGCTCCGACGTGGCAAACGTGTTTGTGGAGAAAATGGGGGAAAAGGGCAGCTACGCGGAACTCACCTGTAACCTCGCCGACAACAACTGCGTCACACGCTCCAAATCCTTCCACCAGGTGCTCGATCAATATTCCGACATGAAAAGCGTGGCGCGTCAGGATGCCAAAGGCACGCTGATTGACGGCAAACGTATCATGGACAGCATTCTGCAGGCGCATCCGGATGTGAAAGGCGTGATCTGCGGTAACGGTCCCGTGGCGCTGGGTGCGATTGCAGCTCTGAAAGCGGCAGGCCGTAACGACGTCATCGTGGTCGGCATTGACGGCAGCAATGATGAACGTGACGCGGTGGAAAAAGGGGATCTGAAAGCCACGGTGATGCTGCAGGCGCAAGCCATCGCCGCGCAGGGCGTGACCGATCTCGACAACTTTATTCAGAAAGGCACCAAGCCTGAGAAGCAGCGCGTGATGTTCCGCGGCATTCTCATCACGCCAGACAACGCTAAAGGCGTGCAGGACTTTAACTTCAAGTCGTAATCAATGCGGTGCGCCCGTCTAACGGGCGCCCAGGAGAATGTGATGCACAGACGATTCTGGTTACTGCTTCCTGTCGTGATCCTTAGCGGTTGCCGCATTGTGTCGCAGCAGGAGCTGGCCGACCTGAAAAATCCTCCCAATGCCAAAATGGGCAATATTGCCCAAACGTGGCAACAGAAGCTGGTGCCGCAGATTCAACATGATGCGAAGCCGGTGGCTGAGTTGTTGAATGCGCTGAAGTCCGCCAAAGATTTTGATAGCGCCTGCAAAACCTACGGCTATCGCAGTCAGGAAGAGAACCCGTGTGTCTTCAGTGTCAACGTGAGCGGCGAAGTCACCGCCGTCAACACCACGTCGCGCAATGGCCGGATGACGGTGAAGGATGTGTCCGGTGACAACATCACGGTGCAGGTCGGCCCAATTTTTCCCGGTACGGTGTTACGCGATGCCTACAAAGGTGCCAGCTATCAGGACTTTAACGATCAGGTACTGTTCGGCGATTACAGCCGCGCGATCAATCAGCAGGCGGCGAACATGATGAGTGCTTTCAAGCCCAAAGTGGGTGACAAAGTGCAGCTTGCTGGCGTATTTAGCAGCTTCGATACGCCGGAGCAGGTGCCGAATGTGACACCTGCGGCGATTACACGTCAGTAAGGAGCGGATATGCAACAGCCTCAACATGACGTGATTATTGAAACCCGCAACGTGTCGCGCATCTATCCCGGCGTCACCGCGCTGGATCAGGTCAATTACCGCGTCTATCGCAACAAAGTGAACGTGCTGATTGGCGAAAACGGCGCGGGCAAATCCACCATGATGAAAATGCTGGCTGGCGTGGAGATCCCCTCATCGGGCGAGATTCTGCTGGACGGCGCAGCCGTGTCGCTGAGCTCCACACATCAGGCGGAAAAACTGGGCATCAGCATTATCTTTCAGGAGCTGAACCTGTTTCCCAACATGAACGTGATGGACAACATCTTCATGGCCAATGAGTTTTTCCAGCGCGGTGTGATTAACGAGAAGTACCAATATTCACTGGCCAAAGCGCTGCTGGAACGGCTGGAACTGGATGTCGATCCTTACGCGCCGCTGGCTGAACTGGGTATCGGCCATCAGCAGCTGGTGGAAATCGCCCGCGCGCTGTCAAAGGACACGCGCGTGTTGATCATGGATGAACCGACCAGCGCGCTCAGCCAGTCAGAAGTGAAAGTGCTGTTCAACGTCATCGACCAGCTTAAACGGCGTGGCGTCACCATTATCTATATCTCACATCGACTGGAAGAGCTGATGGAAATTGGCGATCACATCACCATCTTCCGCGACGGACGCTTTATCAGCGAACGCGAAGTCCGCGACGCCTCGATTCCGTGGATCATCGAGCAGATGGTGGGCGACAAGAAGAAACACTTCGATTACCAACCGGCGACGCAGGGCGAAACGGTACTCAGCGTCAACGGGCTGACCGCGCTGCATCAAAACGGCGGCTACAAGCTCAATGATGTCTCTTTCACGCTGCGCAAAGGCGAAGTGATTGGTATCTACGGCCTGCTGGGCGCGGGACGCACCGAGTTGTTCAAGGGGCTGATTGGCATGATGCACTGTCAGTCGGGCAGTGTCAGTCTGAACGGCGAAGCGCTGGAGAAGCGCAGCTTCCAGCAGCGACTGAAAAAAGGTATCGCGCTGGTGCCGGAAGATCGTCAAACCGAAGGCGTGGTGCAGCTGATGTCGATCACCGCCAACATGACGCTCAGCGATCTCAGTCTGCGCGGCTTCCGCCGCTGCTGGCGCATGCTCAATCCGCACAAAGAAAAGCACCGCGTCGATGAAATGATTGGCCATCTCGCCATCAAAGTCAGCGATGCCGAATTGCCGATCACCTCCCTAAGCGGTGGCAATCAGCAAAAAGTGGTGCTGGGCAAAGCTCTGATGACCGGGCCGCAGGTGGTGCTGCTGGATGAGCCGACGCGCGGCATCGATGTGGGCGCCAAAACCGACGTCTATCACCTGATTGGCAACCTGGCGCAGCAGGGATTAGCGGTGATGTTCTCCTCGTCCGAGCTGGATGAAGTGATGGCGCTGGCTGACCGCATTCTGGTGATGGCGGATGGTCGTATTACCGCCGATTTACCGCGCGCGGCGGCCACGCGCGAAGCCCTGATTAGCGCCTCAACGCCGCATGATTGAGCCTGCTGGAGAGTAAAACGATGAATCAAAAATACCTAATCTACATGTACCTGCTTAAGGCGCGCACCTTTATTGCCTTATTAATCGTAGTGAGTTTCTTCAGCTTTATGGTGCCTAACTTCCTGACCACCTCCAACCTGCTGATCATGACGCAGCATGTGGCGATCACCGGCTTGCTGGCGATCGGCATGACGCTGGTGATTTTGACCGGCGGCATCGATCTCTCCGTGGGCGCGGTGGCGGGCATATGCGGCATGGTGGCGGGTGCGCTGCTCACCAACGGCGTTCCGCTGTGGGGCGGTAACGTGCTGTTCTTCAACGTGCCCGAGGTGATTCTGGTGGTGGCGCTGTTCGGCGTGGCGCTGGGATTGATTAATGGAGCGGTGGTCACGCGACTCGGCGTCGCGCCCTTTATCTGTACGCTCGGCATGATGTATGTGGCACGCGGCGCGGCGCTGCTGTTCAACGATGGCAGCACCTACGCCAACCTCGTCGGCACACCAGCGCTCGGCAATACCGGCTTCGCCTTGCTGGGTTCCGGTTCGGTGCTGGGCGTGTATATCCCTATATGGATGATGCTCGGCTTCCTGCTGCTGGGTTTGTATCTGACACGTAAAACGCCGCTCGGTCGATACATCTACGCCACCGGCGGCAACGAATCGGCGGCGCGCCTGGCGGGTGTGCCGATTATCAAAGTCAAAGTGTTTGTCTATGCCTTTTCCGGTTTGTGCGCCGCGCTGGTCGGTTTGATTGTGGCGTCGCAGCTGCAAACCGCGCACCCGATGACCGGCAACATGTTTGAGATGGACGCCATCGGTGCCACGGTGCTGGGTGGCACGGCGCTGGCGGGCGGCCGCGGGCGGGTCTCGGGCTCGATTATCGGTGCCTTTGTCATCGTGTTCCTTGCCGATGGCATGGTGATGATGGGCGTCAGCGATTTCTGGCAGATGGTGATTAAAGGTCTGGTAATTGTTACTGCGGTGGTGATCGACCAGTTCCAGCAAAAATTACAAAGTAAGGTGGTGCTGCTGCGCAGACATGAAAAAAAGCAGCAATCGGCCGCCCTGCCTGAAGCGACACATGGATAACAGGAGGCAATATGACACGCGATTTTAGTGGCAAAACAGTGGTGATTACCGGCGCATGCCGCGGCATTGGCGCGGGCATTGCCGCGCGCTTTGCCGGCGACGGCGCGCGATTGGTGATGGTGTCGAACTCGGAACGGGTTTTCAGCACTGCGCAGGCCATCGAGCAGCAGTTTGGTAGTGAGATTCTGGCGCTGCAGGTTGATGTTACCGATGAAGCTGAGGTACAGCAGCTCTATCAGCAGGCGGCTGAACGCTTTGGCAGCATTGATGTGTCGATTCAAAATGCGGGCGTCATCACCATCGATCGCTTCGACTCGATGCCGAAAAGCGATTTCGATAAGATCCTTGCGGTGAACACCACCGGCGTGTGGTTGTGCTGTCGCGAAGCGGCGAAATATATGGTCAAGCAGGGCAGCGGAAGCCTGATTAACACTTCGTCCGGCCAGGGACGTCAGGGCTTTATTTATACGCCCCACTATGCCGCCAGCAAGATGGGCGTGATCGGGATTACCCAGAGCCTGGCGCTGGAGCTGGCGCCGTGGCATATCACGGTGAATGCCTTCTGTCCTGGCATTATTGAGAGTGAAATGTGGGACTACAACGATCGTGTGTGGGGCGAGATCCTCAGCAGCGATAAAAAGCAGTATGGCAAAGGCGAATTAATGGCGGAGTGGGTAGAAAATATTCCGCTTAAGCGCGCGGGACAGCCGGAAGATGTCGCCGGGTTGGTGGCTTTCCTCGCTTCTGACGATGCACGCTATATCACCGGGCAGACCATCAATGTGGATGGCGGTTTAATCTTCTCCTGATAGCTCTCCGTAGCGGCGCCATTTATGGCGACCTAACTTCCAGGTGCCCATTAATGGGCACCCTACAAAACAATTGCCGCATTCTTAGGGGCGCCATTTATGGCGACCTGGCTTCCGGGTGCCCATGAATGGGCACCCTACAAATCCGAAAGTACGCATCATTGTCTTAATCGAAACCAGACATTTCCGGCACTTGCATCAGAATATGCTAGGGTAGACTTATGCACTTTTGTGAGCCACCTCAAATTCTGAACTGGGTCGAACCCTATTTTTAGCTATGTTATCTACTTTGTTATCACTCAAAAGCGTGCGATATCTCTCTGGTTTTTCATTACTTGCTGCATCCGCGCCTGCGCTGGCGTTGATTTCTGACACTAAACTCGCCGATGCGCCGTTTAGCGATCCCACACGTTTCCAGAAAATGGCCGATCAATTGCCCGCGTTGGGCTATCAGGACGAAACCGAAGCGTTTAACAAAAAGCTGGCGACCATTGCCAAAAGCATTGGCGAAGCCAGCCAGAACAGCACCGACGACAATTCCTTAAGCCAACAGGCCGGTCTGTGGGCCTTTAATCATTTCCGCGATGAAGTGGGAAATCGACTGGTCAATGAAGGTCAATCATTGCTGTCGCCGTATGGCAACGCGCAGATCGACTTTAACGTGGACATCGACGGCAACTTTAACGGCAGCGGTGCTTCGCTGCTGACACCGTGGGCGGATAACTATCGCTACCTGACCTTCAGTCAGGTGGGTTTGCATCAAACCGATGATGGGCTGGTGGGCAATGTGGGTCTTGGTCAGCGCTGGATGGCGGGCAAATGGCAGCTGGGCTATAACGGCTTTGTTGACCGCATGTTCAGCAGCGGCCTACAGCGCGCTTCGCTGGGTACCGAAGCGTGGGGGGATTATCTGCGCTTCTCCGCCAACTACTACACGCCGCTCTCAGGCTGGCAGGATCGCAATCCCTTCCAGCAGCAGCGAATGGCGCGCGGCTACGATTTCACCACCCAGGGCTATTTGCCGCAGTATCGCCAGCTCGGTGCATCGGTGAGCTGGCAGCAATATCTTGGCGATAACGTCGATCTGTTTAGCTCCGGCAATCGCTACCACAATCCGTCGGCATTGACCTTTGGTGTCACTTATACGCCAGTGCCGCTGGTGACCTTATCCGCCAGCCACAAAACCAGCGACAGCGGTGAGAGCCAGGATCAACTCGGCTTGCGTCTCAACTACCGCTTTGGCGTGGCGCTCAGCCAGCAACTGAGTCCGGATAATGTCGCGGCGGCGCACTCGCTGCGCGGCAGTCGTTACGATAACGTGACGCGCAGCTATACGCCGGTGCTGGAATATCGCCAGCGTAAAACGCTGTCGGTATTTCTCGCCACGCCGCCGTGGCAGCTGAATGGCGGAGAAAGTTTGCCGCTGAAATTGCAGATCCGCAGCACCAACCCAATCACTAAAGTGATGTGGCAGGGCGATACGCAGGCGCTAAGCCTGACGCCGGGTGCTAATCCCAACGATCCGCAGGGCTGGAGCGTAATCATGCCCGCGTGGGATAGCTCGCCTGGCGCGCATAACAGTTATCGCTTGTCGGTGGTGTTAGAAGACAGCAAACAGAATCGCGTCACCTCGAATGAGATTGTCCTGCAATTGCAGCCGCCGTTCTCACTGGATCAGGGCGATGATAATCGCTTTGATTTGATGGCGCCGTAATTGCCACTCGCCAATAGAAAAAGGGCAGCTTTCGCTGCCCTTTGCGCATATTCAGCCGACACTAGCCGAATAGCAATGAGGGTAAAGCAACTTAGAACTGGTAAACCAGACCCACAGCGGTGACATCGTCAGTTGGGATGTTCAGCGCATTGTTGTCTTTCAACAGGTTAATTTTGTATTCAGCATACACAGACATGTTTTTGTTGAAGTAGTAAGTCCCGCCAACACCAACGTATTTGAAGATGTCAGCGTCGCCAACGCCTTCAACGTCTTTAGCTTTAGAGGATACATAGCCGATTGAAGGACGCAGACCGTTCAGGAACTGGTACTGTGCAACCGCTTCAAAGTTAACCGCTTTGTTAGCAAAACCACCCGTGATTGGCGTCGCGTTCAGCGTTTCGCCATAGATGGTTGCCAGGTAAATCTGGTTCGCGTCGTATTTCAGACCTGCGGTCCAATGCTGTGCTTTGTCACCGTCACCACGCGCTGCCAGGTTCTGGGTATTGGTACGATCCAGGCTGGCGTAGGCGGCCAGCAGGCTCAGACCGAAATCGAAGTCGTATGAGGTTGACAGCGCATAGCCATCACCATTCGAACGGCGTACCGCAACGCTTGCATCGGTACGATCGTTTTTACCTTCGTACTGAGCGGCGACGTTCCAGCCTTTCACCAGACCGAAGAAATCTTTGTTACGCCAGGTCAGCACGCCACCAGAGCGGCCAGACAGGAACGCATCGGTATAACCGGAATCACCGCCGAAGAATGGCAGCATATCGGTAACGCCCAGCACGTCATAAATCAGGCCGTAGTTACGACCGTAATCGATTGAGCCAAACTGACCAAATTTCAGGCCAGCAAAGCCCAGACGGGTTTTGTTACCGTTGTTGGCATCGCTGCCTTCAGAGTTGGTGAGGCTGTACTGATACTGCCATTGACCATAGCCGGTCAGCTGGTCGTTAATCTTGGTTTCGCCTTTAAAACCCAGACGGCTATAAGACGAGGTGTCGCCATTTGACGCATCGTTATCAGAGAACAGATGCGAGACGTTAATTTTGCCGGTCAGATCCAGTTTGTTGCCATCTTTATTATAGATTTCGGCGGCCTGAGCCGAAGAAAGTCCCAGCAGTAAAGGCATCACTGCTGCCAGTAAGGAGCGCTTCATCATTTAATTTTTACCCTGTGATATTTTTTAATTTTGTACCCTTGTTCGGGGTGAAAAGAAAATGACACAAAAGGTTCAAGATCGACAGTGCAATATATGTAACTAAATATTTCTAGTTAACTTTTTGTGTAATTTTTAATCTTAAATTCCATTATGTGGAATTTTGTATTGGTTAAACTTATCCCTAAAGCAACAAGGGATATGAATGTTTAAATAGTTATCTCAATGATTTTATTCTATAATTTAAAAATTAAAGATGCGTAAATAAAGTAACTAGCTTGTTCGTGAAATAGCACAAGCCTATGCATAATTGTTCAATAGAAAATATCTGAATCCAGCTAATCGTTAGCAGAGTAATTATCTGGTTCATGGCTTTGTGTCTGTTTATTTCTGTTCTGATAATAACCTTGGTCACAAAATGTTATTTAGCTTTCGTTTAATAACGAACTGGCGAAATAATATTCAATTTGACTATGTAAATGTTAAAAACCGATTAATCCACTCCATGCTAAATCTGCACCGCGCTAACACTTTCCTGCACCAATCAGGCACATCTCGCCCCAAAAAAGTGCGTTTATCGCATTAATTTGGCGAAATATTTCCTGCCCGATCACAAAAGCAATATTTCATTTTGCCAATGCATAAATCCGCTAAATAAATTACTGCTATTCAGCCTGCATCAGACTGATATTCACTTTTTATGCAATTAATGTGAATAGTGGTACTGGTTAAGTTATTGATATTTCGTGGTGGCAAGACGTTTATGCATTTTTGCGGCTGGCTGGCACGCTATCTGCAAGATACAGTAGAGCTGCCACTTAACATTTTTAACAATTTCAAAACAAAGGCTTCACCGGGTGTGGAGCAGGAGAAAGGGCTATGTCACAGCAGGTTTCGCGTCAAAATTTCGATCAATGGATGATGCCAGTTTATGCACCCGCGGCTTTTGTACCGGTTCGTGCTGAAGGTTCTACGCTGTGGGATCAGCAAGGCAAAGAGTATATCGACTTCGCCGGTGGCATTGCGGTTAACGCCTTAGGTCATGCGCATCCCGCGTTGCAGCAGGCGCTAACCGAACAGGCGAGCAAACTGTGGCATACCGGTAACGGCTACACCAACGAACCGATCCTGCGTCTCGCCAAACAATTGATTGATGCTACCTTTGCCGACCGCGTGTTCTTCTGTAACTCCGGCGCCGAAGCGAATGAAGCAGCACTGAAGCTGGCGCGTAAAACCGCGCATGACCGTTTTGGTGCTGAGAAAAATGGCATCGTTGCCTTTAATAACGCCTTCCACGGTCGCACGCTGTTTACCGTGACAGCGGGCGGACAACCGGCTTATTCCCGTGATTTTGCGCCGCTGCCGCCAGCGGTTGAGCATGCTAATTTCAACGATTTGGCCTCGGCGGCCGCGCTGATCAATGACCAAACCTGCGCGGTGATCGTCGAGCCGATTCAGGGGGAAGGCGGCGTGCTGCCAGCCGATCCGTCTTTCTTGCGCGGGCTGCGCGAACTCTGCGATAAGCATCATGCGGTGCTGATTTTTGATGAAGTACAGAGCGGCGTGGGGCGTACCGGTTCGCTGTACGCCTATATGCACTACGGCGTGACGCCGGATGTGTTAACCACCGCCAAAGCGCTCGGTGGCGGCTTCCCGATTGGTGCCATGC
Organism: Pantoea trifolii; assembly: GCF_024506435.1. Classification (NCBI taxonomy): domain Bacteria; kingdom Pseudomonadati; phylum Pseudomonadota; class Gammaproteobacteria; order Enterobacterales; family Erwiniaceae; genus Pantoea; species Pantoea trifolii. The sequence goes on from NZ_JANIET010000001.1 coordinate 1,806,441, forward strand.
TGACGCGTGAAGATTTAGCGCAGGTAATGGGCGTCGGCACGCACGGCACCACGTACGGCGGCAACCCGCTGGCGGGCGCCGTCGCGGGCAAAGTGATGGAGTTGATCAACCAGCCAGCCTTTATGGCGGGCGTAACCGAGCGTCATCAATGGTTTGTTACTGCGTTGCAGGAACTTAACCAGCGTCTGCCGGTGTTTAAAGAAGTGCGCGGATTGGGACTGCTGATTGGCGCGGTGCTGAACGACGATTTCGCCGGTAAAGCCAAACAGTTCAACCTCACTGCGGCCGAAGAGGGCGTGATGGTGCTGATTGCCGGTGCCAACGTGGTGCGTTTTGCGCCAGCGCTGAACATCAGCGAGCGTGAAGTAAAAGAAGGCCTGGCGCGCTTCGAACGTGCCTGTGAACGCGTGCTCAAAGGAGCCACATCATGATGGTGATTCGCCCCGTCGAACGTGACGATCTTTCGCAGTTGTTGTCGCTGGCGGGCAAAACCGGGGGCGGCTTAACCTCGCTGCCTGCGGATAGCGATACGCTCAAAGCCCGTATTGAGCGTTCGCTGCTCACCTGGCAAGGTGCGCTGCCGCCTGCCGAACAAGGCTATGTGTTTGTGCTGGCCGACAGCGAAGACAATCGCGCCGTCGGCATTTGCGCCATCGAAGCGGCGGTAGGTTTGCAGGATCCCTGGTACAACTTCCGCGTCGGCACGCAGGTGCACGCCTCGAAAGAGCTGAATGTGTATGCCAGCCTGCCGACGCTGTCGCTGAGCAACGATCACACCGGCAGCAGCGAGCTGTGCACGCTGTTCCTCGATCCCGATTACCGCGATGGCAAAAACGGCCATCTGCTGTCGAAATCGCGTTTTCTGTTTATGGCTAACTTCCGCGACCGCTTTATGAAACACGTGGTGGCGGAGATGCGTGGCGTCAGCGATGAGAATGGCCACTCGCCCTTCTGGGACAGTGTCGGCAGCCGCTTCTTCTCGATGGAGTTCAGCAAAGCCGATTTCCTCAGCGGCACAGGCCAGAAAGCCTTTATCGCCGAGCTGATGCCCAAACATCCGCTCTACATTCATTATCTGTCTGAAGCGGCGCAAAAAGTAATTGGCGAAGTCCATCCGAAAACCGCGCCGGCGCGTGCGGTGCTGGAGGCGGAAGGCTTCCGCTATCTCAACTATGTCGACATCTTCGACGGCGGCCCGACGCTGGAGTGCGAAATCGATCGCATCCGTGCCATTCGCAAGAGTCGCCAGTTAACCGCAGAGAGCGGTGCCGCCGATGAAAGCTGGCCGCTGTGTCTGGTGGCAAACGCCGATTACCAGCATTTCCGCGTGGCGCTGCTGCCGGTGGATATGGCATCCGGCACGGTGAAACTAACTGAAAGCCAGCGCGCGGCGCTGCACTGCAACATTGGCGATCAACTGCGTGTGGTCACGCTGTGTCGCGAGGAGAAAAAAGCATGACGCATTTTATACAAGGTCAATGGGTGACCGGCGGCGCTGATGCCCTGAGCAAACAGAATCCGGTAACCGGCGAAACGCTGTGGCAGGGCAAAGCGGCATCGGCAGCACAAGCGGCTACGGCCTGCGAAGCGGCGCGCGCGGCGTTCCCGCAGTGGGCGAAAAAACCGTTTGCGGAACGTCAGGCGCTGGTGGAAGGTTTTGCCCGTCTGCTCGAAAGCCATAAAACCGCGCTGGCGGAAACCATCGCCCAGGAAACCGGCAAGCCGCGCTGGGAAACGCTGACCGAAGTGCAGGCGATGATCAACAAAATCGTCATTTCGATTAAGGCCTATCACAGCCGCACCGGCGAACAGGCCGACGGCGAGAGCTCGTTGCGCCATCGTCCGCACGGCGTGCTGGCGGTATTTGGTCCCTATAATTTTCCCGGTCATCTGCCGAACGGCCATATCGTGCCGGCTCTGCTGGCGGGGAACTGCGTGGTGTTTAAGCCAAGCGAGCTGACGCCGCTGACGGCAGAAAAAACCGTACAGCTGTGGGAACAAGCCGGTTTACCGGCGGGCGTGATGGCGCTGCTACAGGGCGGGCGTGAAACCGGCCAGGCGCTGGCCAATGCAGCGCAAATTGATGGCCTGCTGTTTACCGGTAGCGCCGCCACCGGCTATCACCTGCATCGTCAGTTCGCCGGGCAGCCAGAAAAAATGCTGGCGCTGGAGATGGGCGGCAACAATGCGCTGATTGTCGAAGATCCCTCTGATCTCGATGGTGCGGTACATATCGCTATTCAGTCGGCCTTTATTACCGCCGGACAGCGCTGCACCTGTGCGCGTCGTCTGCTGGTGAAGCGGGGCGCGGCGGGCGATGCCTTCCTGCAGCGTTTGGTTGAGGTCAGCGCGCGCTTGCAGCCTGGCGCGTGGAATGCCGAGCCGCAGCCGTTTATGGGCAGCGTGATTTCACCCGCCGCCGCCGGACATATTTTTGCCGCCTGGCAGCAGCAGGTGGAAAAGGGCGGAAAAGTGTTGCTCGGCATGCACTGGCCGGATCGCGACAGCGCCATCATCACGCCGGGCATCATTGATGTGACCGAAGTGAAAGAGTTAGCGGATGAAGAGGTGTTTGGTCCGCTGCTGCAGGTGATTCGCTACGACAGCTTCGAGCAGGCAATTGCCATCGCCAATAACACCCGCTACGGCTTGTCATGCGGCCTGATTTCGCCGCAGCGCGCGCAGTTTGATCAGCTGCTGCTGGAGGCGCGCGCCGGGATTGTTAACTGGAACAAACCGCTGACCGGTGCGGCCAGCACCGCACCCTTTGGTGGCATTGGCGCCTCGGGGAATCATCGTGCCAGCGCATGGTACGCCGCTGATTATTGCGCGTGGCCAATGGCGTCGCTGGAGAGCCCAAGCCTGGCGCTGCCGGGCAGCTTATCGCCGGGCCTCGATTTCTCCGCGCAGGGAGCGAAATAATGAAAGCGTTTGAAGCCAACTTTGATGGGCTGGTCGGCCTGACACATCACTACGCGGGATTGTCGTTTGGTAACGAAGCCTCGACGCGCAATCAGCTGCAACCTTCGAACCCGCGTCTGGCGGCGAAACAGGGCTTGCTGAAGATGAAAGCGCTGGCGGATATGGGCTACGTGCAGGGCGTGATCCCGCCGCACGAACGTCCTAATCTGCCGCTGCTGCGCCAACTTGGTTTTAACGGCAGCGATGAGCAAGTGCTGGCGCAGGCGGCGAAGCACGCGCCGCAGCTGCTGTCGGCGGCCAGCTCCGCTTCAGCCATGTGGGTGGCCAATGCCGCCACGGTGTCGCCGTCGGCGGATAGCGCCGATGGACGCGTGCATTTCACCGTCGCCAATCTGAATAACAAATTCCACCGCGCCATTGAGGCGCCGGAAACGGCCGATCTGCTGCGCGCCATTTTCCGTCATCCGCAGCACTTCAGCGTGCACGATGCGCTGCCGCAGGTGGCGCAGTTCGGTGATGAAGGCGCGGCCAATCACAATCGCTTCGGCAGTGATTATGGCGATGCGGGCGTGCAGCTGTTTATTTATGGCCGCGATGGGCAGCAGCAGGGCGCAACACCGGCACGTTATCCGGCGCGCCAAACCCGTGAAGCCAGCGAAGCGGTGGCGCGTTTGCATCAGCTCGATGCGCAGCGCACGCTGTTTGCCCAGCAAAATCCGGCGGTGATCGATCAGGGCGTGTTTCATAACGATGTGATTGCGGTGAGCAATCAGCAGGTGCTGTTCTGCCATCAGGATGCCTTTGTTAATCAACCGCAATTGCTCAACGACCTCGCCGCGCGCGTTAGCGGTTTCCAGCCGATTGAAGTGCCGCGCGATAAAGTGTCGGTGACCGATGCGGTCAATACCTATCTGTTTAACAGCCAGCTATTGCAGCGTGCCGATGGCGGAATGCTGCTGGTGCTGCCCGAAGAGTCGCGCCAGCATGCGGGCGTGTGGCGTTATCTCAGCGAGCTGGTGGAGAGCGGCGGGCCAATTCGTGAACTGAAAGTGTTCGATCTGCGTGAAAGCATGTTTAACGGCGGCGGCCCGGCCTGTTTACGTATGCGCGTAGTGTTAACCGAAACCGAGCGTCAGGCGCTGAATCCGGCGGTGCTGATGAACGATCGTCTGTTCGCCACGCTCAACGATTGGGTGGATCGCCACTACCGCGATCGCCTAACCCAGGCCGATTTAGCCGACCCGCAACTGCTGCGTGAAGGGCGCACCGCGCTGGATGAGCTGACGAAGCTGCTAGACTTAGGCAGTGTCTACGCGTTTCAGCGTTAACGCCGGGGTGAGAGGTTCGCCCCACGTCGTTAAAAAGGAGTGAACATGCAGGATTTTTTACAGCAGACTTTGTCTGGTGAGCCGCCACAGCAAAGAGAGGGCAGCAACGATCATCTGAGTTGGCAATGGCATAACGAGGGACTTCTGTCCCTCACGCCGCACACGCCCACGCAGCAGGCGCTGGTGCTCTCTGCGGGCATTCACGGCAACGAAACCGCGCCGGTGGAGATTCTCAATCTGTTGCTGACGCCATTATTAAAGGGCGAGAAACCGCTGGCGGTGCGTTTGCTGGTGATTTTGGGTAACCCCGCCGCGTTGCGCAGCGGCAAACGCTACCAGCAATACGATATCAACCGCCTGTTTGGTGGCCGCTGGCAGCAGGTGGCCGATGTACCGGAAGCGCAGCGTGTGTTGCAGCTCGAGCAGGAGCTCGAGAGTTTCTGGCGTGCCTGTCTCGATCACGAAGTGCGCTGGCACCTTGATCTGCATACCGCGATTCGCGGCTCGTATCATGCGCGTTTTGGCGTGATGCCGCTGAATCCTAATCCGTGGCCCGAACAGTTTATGCACTGGCTGGCGGCGGCAGAAATGGAGGCGCTGGTGTTCCACCGTTCACCGGGCGGCACCTTCACCCATTACAGCTGTGAGCACCATAATGCGGCGAGCTGCACGCTGGAGCTCGGCAAGGCGTTGCCGTTTGGTGAGAACGATCTGAGTCAGTTTAGCGGCGTGCAGCGGGCGCTGGCGGCGTTGCTGTATGGCGAGACCTTGCCGGAGGTGCGCGAGCAGCCGCGCCATTATCGCGTGGCGCAGCAGCTGACCCGTCACGGTGATAAGTTTGTGTTGCACATGGGGCCAGAGACACTGAACTTCACCGCGTTCCCGCAGGGCACGCTGCTGGCGGAAGAGGGCGATCGGCGCTACTACGTACAGCAGGCGCGCGAATATGTGCTGTTCCCCAATCCGAATGTCGCGCCGGGATTGCGCGCCGGGCTGATGTTGGTGGAGGAGAATGAACAGACGCAGGCGCTGGCGTTGTAATTTTCCCTCACCCTAACCCTCTCCCGCAGGCGGGAGAGGGAATCGATCGAGCTAACATGTTACAGCGTTTCCCTCTCCCTGTGGTAGAGGGCCGGGGTGAGGGCATCAAAGTGCAGAGGCGTTAAAACCGCCGACATTTCCCTTCCTGAAAACCAACAATACCGTTACACTCCTCCTTAATTCCTGCGTTTTTCCCTTGATTGTCATAAACTTTTGCAATTCCTCACGCATTTCTTCTCTTTCTCTCCATGATTGCCTGATCTCTGTCTTTTATGCTTTCAGGGCTTTACTCAGCCTCTGAGTAGTTGACGTTCAGCGTCGTATGCTTGTTTCCGAAGACGCGACACCGGCTGTCGTCATTAAACTGATAAGTAAGGACAATATTATGCGTAAATTAACTTCTGTGTTCCTGGCTACCGCAATGGCTCTTGGTGCTGCAAATATCGTCCATGCAGCGGCAGACAACCTGACTCCGCCGCCAGCAGGCAGCGAAAAACCGATGCACAAGCCGCCGATGCGACATCACGGTATGGAGATGATGTTTAAAGGTCTGAACCTGACCGATGCGCAGAAAGCGCAGATCAAAACTATCCTGCGTGAAGGCCACAAAGAGATGAAGCGCCCGTCGCTGGAAGAGCGTCGTGCTGACCATGCCATCATCGCTTCCGATACCTTTGACCGTGCGAAGGCTGAAGCGCAGGCCGAGAAGATGACCGCGAACGCCAAAGATCGTGCGCTGCAGATGATGGAAACCCAGAACAAGATCTACAACGTGCTGACACCAGAGCAGAAGAAACAGTACAACGCGAACTTTGAGAAGCGCTTAACCGAGAAAGGCCCGCACGATGGCAAAATGACGCCACCGCCGGCTGATGCTGAATAAGTTCTTTCGCTAACTGAATAGAGACCGCCGGGGTTGTCCATCGCATCTGATGCTTTGGGCAACCTCGGCGGTTTTGTTTTACAACTCGATCAGCGGGAACACGCCAGAAAGCAGCGGACGACAGAGGATTTTATAACCGTCATGATCGAAACCGTGCGAGGCGCGCTGCAGCTGGCGTGCTTCGGCTTCATTGTTTACCGATCCCAGCCAGAACCAGTGATCGATCACATGGATTTGGGTGAGGTCTGTGCCCGTTTCCACCATGCCAACCGGGCCTTGCCACGGCCAGCACTGAATGCGCATTTGCTCTAACGCCGCATGCAAGCGCTGCTGATGCTCAGCAACCGATTCGTTACCGCAGCAGGCACCGGCGCAGCGTTTCAGGGCGGAGCGAAAACAGCCGCGTCCCGGGCGCAACGATTCCAGCCCCAGCAATCCGTGACACAAACGCTGCTCATCGGCGATGGCTTTTAGCTTCTCCAGCGCGGCAAAGCGACTGCGAAACAGGCCATAGAGATTGGGCGAGCGCGAGAAGTCGAGATCCTTTGCATATACCACCTGCGGCGCACCGTCACCCAGCTGCAGCGAACAGAGCTGGCGATTCTTACGCAGGCGCTTATTAAATAGCGGCTGTTGCGTTTTGATCATCTGTGCTTCCAGCAGCTGTGCGCCGACGTCGCCAGCCGTGGGAATCCAGGTGACGCGTCGCGCCTGACGCAGCATTTTGGCTTCATCCGGCGTGCGGAAATGCGCCATCACCCGACTGCGCAGGTTGACGCTTTTGCCGATATACAACGGCAGATTTTCGCTTTCACCGTGAAAGGTATAGACGCCCGGCTGGTTGGGTAAACCTTCCAGCCACTGACGTAAATGTTCGGGGTATTGATAGATTGCTGCCGCATCGAAATCGAGGCGGTGGCTGGCTGCACGTCTGACCAAAGCACACTCCAATTACTGGTTGTCTATCCAGTGTATCAAACTGTGCTTTTTATCGCCAGTCAGCGGCGAGGAGAAAATTTCCCGCACGGACGGCGGGAAACTAAACGCGCTTATTTCTTCCAGAAATCGTCGAACACGGTGATCGGCGGACGACGTTTATGCTCGGTTTTCAGATACCAGCCTTCGATGGTTTTCGCAGCAGCGGCATCAATGGTTTTGCCTTCCAGATAAGCATCGATTTGCTGATAAGTGACGCCGAGCGCCACTTCATCCTGCAAGCCGGGACGATCATCTTCCAAATCGGCGGTCGGATGTTTGAGATAGAGGTGCTCCGGGCAGCCCAGCGTTTTCAGCAGCTGTTTGCCCTGGCCTTTGTGCAGACGGAAGATCGGGTTGATGTCGCTGCCGCCGTCACCGTACTTGGTGAAGAAACCGGTGATCGCTTCTGCCGCATGGTCAGTACCGACCACCACGCCTTTGGTCATGCCGGCAATGCTGTACTGCGCTTTCATGCGCTCACGCGCTTTTTCATTGCCGCGCACGAAATCCGACACCGTGATACCTGCGTCTTTCAGCGCACGTTCGCTGGCCAGAATCGCTTCTTTAATGTTCACCACCAGCGTGCGGTCCGGCTGGATAAACGCCAGCGCGTCCTGACAATCCTGCTCATCGGCCTGCACGCCATACGGCAAACGCACGGCGATAAAGGTGTAATCGTTATCGCCGCTCTCTTCACGCAGTTCGCGAATCGCGATTTGCGACAAAATGCCGGTTAGCGTCGAATCCTGGCCGCCGCTGATGCCGAGCACCAGCGTTTTCAAAAAGGGATGGGCTTTCAGGTAAGACTTCAGAAAATCAACGCTGACGCGGATCTCCTGCTGCGGGTCGATAACGGGCTTTACACCAAGGGCTTCAATGATTTCCTGTTGCAGTGACATGAACCTCTCCTCAAGTCAGTAGCCTGACGGCACAATGCGAATCATCTGCTAAAGCTAACGCCTCTCCCCACAAACAACAAGCCGCACGGCTGGTTGTTCAGGTTATTTGCTGGCAAATCAGGCGTTTTTTGCCTTCTGCACCAGCAAATTGAACGACACAATCGCCAGCATAAAGCAGCCAAAGATGGTGCCGGTCATGCTCGCCACCGATGTGCCGCCCAGGCCGGTGATCGGCACGCTGATGGCACCAAAGGTGAACATGCACACGCCAATCACCGCCGAGGCGCTGCCCGCACGCTGGCCCTGGCTCTGCATCGCCAGCGAAGAAGCGGTGGTAGCAATCACGCCGTTACTGGCAATGGTGAAGAACAGTGCGACCAGCAGAATCGGCAGCGCGGCGCCTGTCAGTCCCGCCAGCAGCAAACAGCTCGAGGCGACAAATGCCAGCGTCAGGCCGCCTTTTAACACGCGGTATTCACCCCACAGCGGACAGAGGCGCGCACTGGTTTGTGATGCAATAATCAGGCCGAGACCGTTGGCAGCGAAGCAGAAGCTGAAGGCTTGCGGTGTCAGCCCGTACAGCTGTTGCAGTACAAATGGCGAGGCGCCGATGTAGGCAAACATGCCGGACATCATAAAACCTTGCGTCAGGCAGAAGCCCATAAACTGACGATGCGAGACAACCTGGCCGAGCGCCGCCCAGGTAGAAAAGATCGAGCCCTGACTGCGGCGCTCAGGCGGTAAAGTTTCGTGCAATTTCCAGCGGGCGAGAAAGATCAACACGATGGCGATGCAGCCGAGCACCACGAAAATGCCGCGCCAGTTGAGCACCGTCATCAAGGCTCCGCCCAGCACCGGCGCACCAATTGGCGCTAACCCGTTGACCAGCATCAGCAGGGCAAAGAAACGCGTCAGTTCATGACCGCTGTACATATCACGGGCAATCGCACGCGACAGCACCGCGCCGCCTGCGCCCGCCAATCCTTCAAATAAACGAGCCACTAACAGCGAGTTGATATCTTTTGCCAGCGCACAGCCAATCGAAGCAATAAACAGCAGCACCAGCGATAACAGCAGCGGACGCAGGCGACCAAATTTGTCGCTCATTGGGCCAAACAGCAACTGACCGGCACCCAAACCGAGCAAGCCGGCGGTGAGGCTCAGCTGCGCCGTGGCGGTTTCGGTGTGCAGATCGTGCGCCAGTTCCGGCAGCGCCGGCAGGTAAAGGTCGATACAAAGTGGCCCGAGCGCAGCGAGCAGGCCCAGCGTGATGGCATAAACCAGCCGATGAGAAGGTGCAGGTGTCATTAATCCTCTGTCTTTATTCATTGCTATAGGTATTTTTTCGCGGGTGATTATACGAACCGTAGCGCATCAACACAGCATTTTTACCAAATCCTAACGCTTCGGAATTTAGCTAAATTTATCCCATAAAGTTGATAAATCTGGATTTATGTTCCAGGCTAATTTCACACGGACAAAAAAACGAGGAACAACAACATGAATAAAGTGATGGGATGTATCGCTGCCGCTATGACGCTGGCAGCCCTGTCTGGTTGTACGACTTATGACAAAGCTGAAAGCTACGTAACCAAGCCTGTGGTGAAGGATGTGAAGAAAGGGATGACGCGCGATCAGGTTCGCCAGATTGCCGGTCCAGCTTCTACTGAAATCACCATGGTTCACGCCCGCGGTACTTGCCAGACCTACGTGATTGGCGAGCGCGACGGCAAACCGCAGACCTATTTCGTTAGCTATAACGATACCGGTCGCGTCATGAACTACGGTTTCCAGAGCTGTAAAGACTACGATACCGATCCGCAAGCGGCTCAGTAATCGCAGCAGAATAAGAAACGGCCCGTCATTGACGGGCCGTTTTTCCTTGTGGCGCTTATAAACCGTAAGGACGCGGCACTTCGATATACTCGCCGCCAATCTCGCGCTGGTAGTAATGACCTTCCTGCACGTAATAACGCTTGCCGTTGAAATCCAGCACGCGCATACCGCCGCCCGGCGGGGCTTCAGGCGGCTGCACCACCACATAGGTGTCGCCCTGACGCTGATAGTAGTTACCGTTCAGCATGTAATAGGTCAGACCGCCCAGCAACACGGCGGTTGCTGCTTCGGGTAGGAAACGCAGCGGGCCGGGCCCCCCCCAACGTGGACCTCCACCCCAATGCGGGCCTGGGCCGGGGCCCCAACCGCCGGGATGGGCAAAACTGATGGCTGGTGTTAATAAGGTTAACGCCAGCACCGAGGCGATAACTGTTTTCATCGGTGATTCTCCTGCTGTGATTAACTGCAGAATTGGCCTTCCTGAGCGAAAACTCAAGCGAAAAGCGGCTGATTTTTCCTCTGTTCACCATGCTTAACGTTTTCCTGACGCTAGCGCCATGATTGGGGGGGATTGGGGAGGAAAGAACATAAAAAAACGGCAGACCTTGCGGTCTGCCGTTGTTGGAACGCATCACATTTAGCGGTGTGCCAGTTCGGCGTGCTCGTCGCTCTCCAGCACTTTTTTGTCGGTCAATCCGAGCCAGCGGCTGGTGAGTGAACCGGCGGTCATTGAACCATTGACGTTGAGCGCGGTACGGCCCATATCGATCAGCGGCTCGATGGAGATCAGCAGCGCGACCAACGTCACCGGCAAGCCCATCGCAGGCAGCACAATCAGTGCGGCGAAGGTAGCACCGCCGCCGACGCCGGCCACACCGGCAGAACTCAGCGTTACGATACCTACCAGCGTCGCAATCCACATTGGGTCAAACGGGTTGATACCCACGGTTGGCGCAACCATCACTGCCAGCATGGTCGGATAGAGACCCGCACAACCGTTCTGACCGATGGTGGCACCGAACGACGCCGAGAAGCTGGCGATCGATTCCGGCACGCCAAGGCGACGCGTCTGCGTTTCCACGTTCAGGGGAATACTGGCGGCGCTGGAGCGGCTGGTGAAGGCAAAGGTGATCACCGGCCACACTTTACGGAAGAAGCGCATTGGGTTGATGCCGTTAATCGACAGCAGCAGCGCGTGCACGGCAAACATGATTGCCAGACCGAGATAAGAGGCCACCACGAAGCCACCCAGCTTGATGATGTCCTGCAGGTTGGAACCGGCCACCACTTTGGTCATCAGCGCCAGTACGCCGTACGGCGTCAGCTTCATGATCAAACGCACCAGCTTCATCACCCAGGATTGCAGGGTATCGATCGCCACCAGTACGCGCTCGCCTTTTACCTTGTCATCTTTCAGCAGTTGCAGCGCCGCTACACCGAGGAAGGCGGCGAAAATCACTACGCTGATGATCGAGGTTGGATTGGCGCCAGCCAGATCGGCAAACGGGTTTTTCGGAATGAAGGAGAGCAGCAATTGCGGCGTGCTGAGATCAGCCACTTTGCCTACGTAGTTGCTCTGAATCGCGGTCAGACGCGCGGTTTCCTGCGCACCCTGCACCAAACCTTCAGCGCTCAGGCCAAACAGGCCGGTCACCAGCACACCGACCAGCGCGGAGATGGCGGTGGTAAACAGCAGCACACCAATGGTCAGCACGCTGATTTTACCCAGCGATGAGGCATTGTGCAGACGTGCGACCGCACTCAGGATCGAAGCGAAAACCAGCGGCATCACAATCATCTGCAGCAGTTGCACGTAGCCGTTACCAACGATGTTGAACCAGCCAATCGACGCTTTCACCGTTGGGCTGTTTTCGCCATAGATGGTTTGCAGCGCCAGACCAAATGCCACACCGAGAACCAAACCGGTCAGCACGCGCTTTGACAGGCTCCAGCTTTGGTTGCCAATGCGATTCAGCAGAATCAGCAGCGCGACAAACGCCACGATATTAATAATGAGGGGAAAATCCATGCTCAACTCCAGAGTGTGACGCGCCATCGCCCTGGGATGGCACGTAAAACAGTAAGTCCCCGTTAGGGAATATTTAGAATGTTATCAGTTCAGCGTGAGGCGGGCTTATACCCAAAAAGAATGTTTTATAACTTTATCGCTTGATTTGACTTCTTATTGACCACTTTGGCCACTAACCAACCGACCGACGCCATTTTGTAGCGTATTGAACAATTGTTCCGGCCAGCCGTTGGCACCAAAAGAGGGCATGCCGGGCGGGAACCATAACGCATAACCGACTAGCGCCAGACAAAGTGCGCGCTCCAGCTGGTTCCCTTTCTGGCTATTCAGGATGGGCAAACGGAAGCGCCAGCGGCAAGGCCACAGTAAAGGCACGCCAGCGGGCGTTAGCATATCGGCGACAATATGGCTGAGATAGCCGAGCGTCATACCTTGCAGCACATCGGCGGGCAGAAACCAGTCGGCGGGCACATTGAGCTGAAATAGCCACAAGCCCACCGCTACCGCCAGCAAACTGTGGGTAAAACCGCGATGACCAAAGGCGCGGGCGATGGGATGCGATAGCCACTTTAATCGCTGGCCTAACACGGATTTAGGGTGATCGATATCGGGCAGCAGGCAGGTTAACAGCGCAGCAGGCACTAAATGCCACCAATCGGCGCTGGCCAGGACTGGCGTCAGCTCCGCGCGCTTGGCAAAAATGGCGCTGGCAATGGCAAAAATGATATGGCCTTCGGCCGTCATGATGAAACCTGGCTGCATAAAACTGTCGATGCATCCAGTATAGGGATTTATCCAGTGAATGAGAATGGTGACGCTGTAACGAAGCGTTAATATTTTTCACTTTCCCGCGTCACAATGACGCGGGAAAATAACGGGTTAGCTTAGCGCGCTAACCATCCGCCATCGACGGCCAATGTATAACCTTGCACATAATCGGAGGCGCTAGAGGCGAGGAACACAATCGGGCCCATCATGTCATCCGGGATGCCCCAGCGACCCGATGGAATGCGGCCTAAAATTTCCTCGTTGCGTAACTCATCGCTGCGCAGCTGTTCGGTGTTATTGGTGGCCATGTAGCCTGGTGCAATGGCGTTGACGTTGATGCCGTGCTTGGCCCATTCGTTGGCCATCAGACGGGTTAACCCCATCACCGCGCTTTTTGATGCGGTATAAGAAGGCACGCGAATGCCGCCCTGGAACGACAGCATCGAGGCGATATTGATGATCTTGCCACCGTTGCCTTGCGCGATAAACTGACGCGCGACCTGCTGCGACAGGAAGAACAGGCTTTTGCTGTTGATGTTCATTACATCATCCCAATCCTGTTCACTGAAGTTGAGTGCATCCTCGCGGCGAATGATGCCGGCGTTATTCACCAGAATGTCGATGCGACCGGCCTGCGCCACCGCCTGTTCAACAATGTGCGGCACAACGGACGGTTTGGTCAGATCGGCCTGAATCGACCAAAAACGGCGGCCTAACGCCTCAACTTTGGCCTGCGTGTCATCCGGCCCGGCGCGATTGACACCAATTATGTCACATCCTGCCTGCGCCAGACCCAGCGCCATACCTTGTCCCAAACCGGTATTGCAGCCGGTGACCAGTGCGACTTTGCCTGCAAGATTAAATGCGTTGAGTATCATGATCCGCTCCTTGTTAGCGCAGCGCGCTGATGGCGACGTGGTCCATGTCATCGAATACCTGGTTTTCGCCCACCATGCCCCAGATAAAGGTATAGCGTTGCGTTCCCACGCCCGCGTGAATCGACCAGCTCGGTGAAATTACCGCCTGCTCGTTGTGAACTAAGAGATGACGCGTCTCCTGCGGCTGGCCCATCATGTGGAACAGGGCGCTGTCGTCGGCCATATCGAAGTAGAAGTAGACCTCCATGCGACGCTCATGAGTGTGACACGGCATGGTGTTCCACAGGTTGCCGTCATCAAGGCGGGTTAATCCCATGGTTAACTGGCAGGTTGGCAACACGTCGGGCACGATGAATTTGTTGATAGTGCGGCGATTCGAGGTGGCCGCGTCACCCAGCGTGGCTTTCACTGCCTCGGCGAGGGTGATTTTTTTGTCCGGATGATGAGTGTGTGCCGGCGCGCTGTTGTAGTAAAACTTCGCTGGATGATTGGCATCGCTACTACGGAAAATTACGCTCTGCGCGCCTTGTCCGACATACAACGCTTCCTGATTACCGATTTCCCAGGTTTTGCCATCCACGTCAATGAATCCCGGCCCGCCAATGTTGATTACACCGAGTTCGCGGCGTTCGAGGAAGTAACTGACGCCCAGTTGCTTACCCACTTCATGGCCGATGGTCACGGATTTCTGCACCGGCATTACGCCGCCAATGATGATGCGATCGATATGGCTATATGTGAGGGTGTAATTGTCGGCGTCGAAAATCTTGTCGATCAGAAACTCACGGCGCAGGCCGTCAGTGTCCAGTGTTTTGGCATGTTCGCTATGAATGCTTTGACGAATGTCCATCTCAGGCCTCTTAAGAGTCAAAGGAAGTGGTCCCGATGCGGGTCTTTGGGCATCTTAAGTAGGATGGGAAGTGAATTCAATAAAAATGAAACGATGTTTTATTTATTTGTGTGTGCGATCAAATTGCACAAAAAAGCCCGCGATAAGCGGGCTGCGGTTAACCGTGCAGATGCTCGGGTTTGAGCTGGGTTAAATCATCAATAATCACATTGGCTAACGCCCAACGCGCATCATCACGATGATCGGCCGCTGGCACCACAATCGAGCGCATGCGTGCGGCTTTGGTGGCAATCATGCCGTTGAAGGAATCTTCCAGCGTCACGCAGTTAAGCGGATCGATGCCCAGTTTGGCTGCGGCGTCGAGATAGACCTGCGGGTGCGGTTTGCTGTACGGCAGCGCTTCCGCAGACGCCAGCACATCAAAGTATTTGCGCAGGTCAAACATCTCCAGCACGCGCTCCAGCATATGCAGCGGCGAGGCGGAGGCGAGGCCGATTTTTAAACCTTGCTGCTGGCACAGCTGCAGCGCCTGCTCCACGCCAGGCAGCAGTGGACGCGTCTCTTCCACCAGCGCCAGCGCGCGGGCGATGATGCGTTGGGTCACTTCCTGCTGATCCGGGCCGTTCCACGGCAGCGCTTCAAACCACATGCGCACGGTTTGATCGATGCGCAGACCCAGCGTATCGGGCAATTCGTGACGGCGGGTGATATCAACGCCAAGGCTGGCGAAGATATCCAATTCCGCCTGATCCCACAGCGGTTCTGAGTCGATCAACAATCCGTCCATATCAAAGATGGCGGCCAATACAGGACGACGATATGACATACAACTGCTCCCTTGGAAATTTGGCTTACCTTAGCACGAGTACCGGAGAAAGCCGACTTGCGGCAGGCCACGCATTTTTCAGGAAAAATTGCAGTAGTGCAGGTAGACTTAGGCAAAACTAATATCGGTTCAGGGAGACACCATGACTTACCAACAGGCTGGCCGCATCGCCATCCTTAAGCGAGTGGCTGGCTGGGTGATTTTTATACCAGCATTGTTATCCACCCTTATTTCGCTGCTGGGCTTTATGTTCAAGCACAGTGAAAAGCAGCCAGGCATCGATGCCGTGATGCTCGATTTTGTCCATGTTATGGTCGACATGGTGAAGTTCAATACGCCGTTCCTTGATGTATTTTGGCAGAACTCGCCGGTGCCGGAGTTTAATGGCGGCGCGAATATCGGCTTTTGGCTGATCTACATCCTGATTTTTGTTGGGATTGCGCTGCAGGCTTCGGGTGCACGGATGTGGCGTCAGTCGCGCCATATTAAAGAGGGCATTGAAGATCAGTTGATCATGGAACAGGCTAAAGGCAGTGAAGGGCGTACGCGAGCGCAGCTGGAAGAGAAAATCCATATGCCACGTCACACCATTTTCTTGCAGATTTTTCCGCTCTACATCCTGCCGATCATTATCGCTATCGCTGGCTACTTTGTACTGAAGCTGCTCGGCATGCTGTAACGCGTCAGGCCGGTCTGGCCTGACGTTCTCCCAACACGTCTTCATCTAACAACTGGCCGATGGCGAACTGCGCTTCGCCGGTCCAGTTGCCGCCGAACACATTGGCGCGATTGAGCAGGTAATAGAGCTGATAAACCGGCTGACGCTGCGAAAATCCGTCTTCCAGTGGCCAAACCGCGTGATAGCCATCATAAATCTGGCGCGGTAAATCGGCGTAGTAGCTCAGCATCGCCAGATCGCATTCGCGGTCGCCCCAATAGCAGGCGGGATCGAACAGCCACGGACCGGTTGCGCTGCCAGCGCAGTTGGCGGGCCACAAATCGCCGTGTAACAAAGAGGGTTGCGGATGGTGGTTGGCAAGTGTGTGCTGCACGCAATCGACAATCAGCTCAGTATCGCCATAGTGCACGCCTTTTTCCGCAGCCAGTTGCAGCTGCCAGCCGATGCGCTGCTCAGCAAAGAATACCGACCAGCGGCGTAACCAACTATTCGGCTGCGGTGAAGTGGTGATGTTGTTATCGAAATCGAGACCAAATTGCGTCTGCTCGCTCCATTGGTGCAGATGGGCTAACTGCTGGCCGAGTTGGAAGGCACTCCGATCGGTAAAAGGTTGAGGTGGAATATATTCCAGCAGCAGGAAGCTGGTATCACGATCATTACCGACGCCATACACCTTCGGTACGCGAACGGTTTGCGTGCGCGCCAGCAGGTCGAGTTGATCGGCTTCCCAGCTAAACAAGGTGAGCATGTCGCGGGTGTTACATTTGACGAACACATCTAACTCGCCATAGCGGATACGCCAGGCGGGATGGACATCGCCACCGGGAAGTTCCTGACGGTCGGTGATTTCAGCCTCACCGGCGTGCTCGCTTAACAGACGACTAATGGCTGACCACATCGGGTAATCCTCTTTGTTCGCTGCGTGAATTCGATTGTAACGCGCAAAACCTGAGCAAACCTGGCGTCGATGCCGTTTTTTGCACTGCGTCAGGATTGTTCTTTCAAAAATGCCTCTAGCGTGGTGACGGTGACTTCAGATTTTTGGCCGAGCGCGATTTGCGCGTATCCCGCGGCCTGCTCCGCCACTTCATGCTCCTCTAACGCGCTGACAATACCAAAGCTATTGGTGCCCAACTCATGCGGATGACCTTCATCATCACTTAAGGTGGTGCTATATCCGCCATTGATCATGGCGCTATTCACTGACTGCAGGTCGCCAAGTCCATTTTCCTGATACTTTAACGTGACAATGTAACGTTTGACATCATGGTCACTCATTATTCACCTCATTGTTATCGAACAGATTTCAGCGTAGACCAGCGGGCAAGATAGAGCGAATTTTAGGCGATTTATCAGCAGAAATGGCGGGTAAAGCTCTGTCAAAAAAGTTCAGAAAATTCTTCTGGTTTTTGAGCTGCTATTTAAGTAATTGCCCCCTATAATGCGCAGCGAAAATGGGAAAAGTCCCATTAAAAGAGCGGTCCAGCGGCTTTCCTGGCTTTTTTTGCGGGTACATATTTTTTTACAAAACTTACGGTAAATTGCATTGATTGACCGGAGAAACGCTTCAGACTCTTCGTTTTTTAAACTGTCGTACGGGTTACTTTTAATGAAAGCCTTTAACAAGCTGTCCGCTGTTTTATTGCTCTCTGCTGGAGCATTTTGTCACCAGGCATTTGCAGATAACGCCGTTTTCACCTCCATGGATGACCCTTCAACGGCGAAACAACCGTTTGAAGGCAGTGCGTCAGCGGGTTACCTGGCTCAAACCGGTAACACCACCAGTTCTTCGCTGAGTGCGGCTACCAATATGACGTGGTACCAAACCAATACCGCACTGAGCCTGTGGGGTAACGCTTCGAACAACTCCTCTAACGATGAGCGTTCATCTGAGACCTACAACATCGGTGGCCGTAGCCGTTATAACCTCAACAGCGCCGATTACCTGTTTGGTCAGGCGAGCTGGTTGAGCGACCGCTTCAATGGTTATGACTCACGCGACGTACTAACCGCCGGTTACGGTCGTCAGATCCTTAATGGTCCGGTTCACTCGCTGCGTGCTGAATTCGGTCCGGGTGTGCGTTACGACGATTTCCATGAAGGCGGCCATGAAACCAAAGCATTAGGTTATGGTGCAGTGAGCTACCAATGGCAGCTGACAGATACCACCAAATTTATCCAGGGTGTTTCTGTGCTGAGCAGCTTCGGTGAAGACACCACGTTGAACTCAGAAACCGCGCTGCAGGTGGCCATCAATGCTCATTTCGCGTTGAAACTAGGCTACAACGTGACCTGGAACAACAATCCGCCAGAATCTGCGCCGGATCGTACCGATACCAAAACCACAATCCAGCTCTCATACTCAATGTAAGCGAGACGGATGTGAATCACCGCTGCCAGGCCTGTGCCTCGCAGCGGTTTTTTTTATTTCTCTTTAGCTTAGCGAATTTCCGCACGGGTTTTGATCGGCGGCGAAAGCTGCTATTATCATCGCCGCTTTACATTCCTGGCGTCATTCCGACAACGTGGGTCTGACATCACGCCGGGTTACACACTACAAAACTCATTTTGCATGTAGGCTTTCGTGTGGCTTACCACTGCAATTAAGGATATGAAATGCCAGTAATTACTCTTCCTGATGGCAGCCAGCGCAGCTTTGACCGTCCGGTCAGCGTGATGGATATTGCGTTGGATATTGGACCGGGTTTGGCGAAAGCCTGTATCGCGGGCCGCGTGAATGGCGAGTTGGTTGATGCGGTTGATCCGATCACCGAGGACGCTCAGGTCGCGATTATTACCGCTAAAGACGACGCTGGTTTAGAAATCATTCGTCACTCTTGCGCACACCTGTTAGGGCATGCGATCAAGCAGCTGTGGCCAAACACCAAAATGGCTATCGGCCCGGTGATTGATAACGGTTTCTACTATGACGTTGACCTGGAACATACCTTAACCCAGGAAGATCTTGAGCTGCTGGAAAAGCGTATGCACCAGCTGGCTGAAAGCAACTACGATGTGGTGAAGAAAAAGGTGAGCTGGCAGGAAGCACGTGACGTGTTTGCTGAGCGTGGCGAAAGCTACAAAACCACCATTCTTGACGAGAACATCAGCCACGACGATCGTCCTGGCCTGTATCACCATGAAGAATACATCGACATGTGCCGCGGTCCGCACGTGCCGAATATGCGTTTCTGCCATCACTTCAAACTGCAGAAAATCTCCGGGGCTTACTGGCGCGGCAACAGCGACAACAAAATGCTGCAGCGTATTTACGGTACGGCCTGGGCGGATAAAAAGCAGCTGGCTGCTTATTTGCAGCGTCTGGAAGAAGCGGCGAAGCGCGATCACCGTAAGATCGGTAAGCAGCTTGATCTCTACCACATGCAGGAAGAAGCTCCGGGCATGGTGTTCTGGCACAATGACGGCTGGACCATCTTCCGCGAGCTGGAAGTATTTGTGCGTACCAAGCTGAAAGAGTACGACTACCAGGAAGTGAAAGGTCCGTTCATGATGGACCGCGTGCTGTGGGAAAAAACCGGGCACTGGGAGAACTATAAAGAAGCAATGTTCACCACCTCTTCAGAGAACCGTGAATATTGCATCAAGCCGATGAACTGCCCAGGGCACGTTCAGATCTTTAATCAGGGTCTGAAATCCTACCGCGACCTGCCGCTGCGTATGGCGGAGTTTGGTAGCTGCCATCGTAACGAGCCATCAGGTGCCTTGCATGGTCTGATGCGCGTACGCGGCTTTACCCAGGATGATGCTCACGTCTTCTGTACCGAAGATCAGGTACGTGATGAAGTGAACAGTTGTATCCGCATGGTCTACGACATGTACAGCACCTTCGGTTTTGAAAAAATCGTGGTGAAACTGTCGACCCGTCCGGAAAAACGTATCGGTACCGACGAAATGTGGGATCGTGCGGAAGTGGATTTGGCAGAAGCGCTGAAAGAGAATGACATTCCATTCGAATATCAGCCGGGAGAAGGTGCCTTCTACGGCCCTAAAATTGAGTTTACCCTGTACGATTGTCTCGACCGCGCCTGGCAGTGTGGTACCGTTCAGCTAGACTTCTCCCTGCCGAAACGTCTGGACGCGACTTTTGTCGGTGAAAACAACGATCGTCAGACACCGGTGATGATTCACCGCGCAATTCTCGGTTCAATGGAGCGCTTTATAGGCATCCTGACCGAAGAGTTCGCTGGATTCTTCCCGAGTTGGCTGGCACCAGTGCAAGCTGTGGTGATGAATATCACCGACAGTCAGTCAGAATACGTCAGCGAATTGACAAAGAAACTGCAGAATGCAGGTATTCGTGTCAAAGCGGACTTGAGAAACGAGAAGATAGGCTTTAAAATCCGCGAGCACACATTACGTCGCGTCCCTTATATGCTGGTTTGCGGTGACAAAGAGGTGGAAGCAGGCAAAGTTGCCGTGCGCACCCGCCGTGGTAAAGACCTTGGGAGCATGGACGTAGATGTGTTTGTTGAGAAGCTGCAACAAGAGATTCGCAGCCGACATCTTCACCAATTAGAGGAAACAGGTTATTAAAGGCGGAAAACGAGTACAACCAACACGTCCGAACCGTATCAACGGCGAAATCCGAGCTACCGAAGTGCGCTTATCTGGCGTAGACGGCGAGCAACTTGGCATTGTCACCCTGCGTGAAGCCATTGAGAAAGCTGAAGAAGCCGGCGTAGATTTAGTTGAAATCAGCCCGAACGCCGAACCGCCGGTTTGCCGTATCATGGATTACGGCAAGTTCCTTTATGAAAAAAGCAAGTCTTCTAAGGAACAGAAGAAGAAGCAGAAAGTTATCCAGGTTAAGGAAATCAAATTCCGTCCTGGTACCGATGATGGCGACTATCAGGTCAAACTACGCAACCTGATTCGCTTTCTGGAAGAGGGCGATAAAGCCAAAATCACGCTGCGTTTCCGCGGTCGTGAGATGGCGCACCAGCAGATCGGTATGGAAGTGCTTAACCGCGTCCGTAAAGATCTGTGTGAAGACATGGATCTGGCGATTGTCGAATCCTTCCCTTCGAAGATCGAAGGTCGTCAGATGATCATGGTGCTCGCTCCTAAGAAGAAACAGTAGGCCTTCAAGTAATGAAGCCGCGCATCGCTTGCGTTGTGCGGATTTTTATTCGCCTGTCTGATTCATTTTATTAACAATGCGAAGTGGATATTTGTAAAAATGCCAAAGATTAAAACTGTACGTGGCGCCGCTAAGCGCTTCAAGAAGACCGCTTCTGGCGGCTTCAAGCGTAAGCACGCGAACCTGCGTCATATTCTGACTAAAAAGTCTACTAAGCGTAAACGTCACCTGCGTCCGAAAGGCATGGTGTCTAAAGGCGATCTGGGTCTGGTTATTGCCTGCCTGCCGTACGCATAAGTAAGTTTTTTATAAATTTGCCCGAAAACTTTGCGTACTGGCCATTGGCTTGCAAGGAATAGGGCGTCACAGAATATGATATAGGAGAGCTCACATGGCTCGCGTTAAACGTGGTGTAATTGCTCGCGCACGTCACAAGAAAATCTTAAAACAAGCTAAAGGCTACTATGGTGCACGTTCACGTGTATACCGCGTTGCCTTCCAGGCTGTTATCAAAGCTGGTCAGTATGCTTACCGTGACCGTCGTCAACGTAAGCGTCAGTTCCGTCAACTGTGGATCGCGCGTATCAACGCTGCGGCTCGTCAGAACGGTATCTCTTACAGCCGTTTCATCAATGGCCTGAAAAAAGCCTCTATTGAAATCGACCGTAAGATTCTGGCTGACATCGCTGTATTCGACAAAGTGACATTTACTGCACTTGTTGAAAAAGCAAAATCAGCTCTGGCGTAAGTCAGTTGAAAAAGGGAGCTTGCTCCCTTTTTTATTACCCGCAACTCACGCAAAAGATTGACATTTTGGCCGCTGCGCATTTCAATAGTGCGGTTTCTAAATATGACAAGGTAACGCAAGCATGAATGCTGCTATTTTCCGTTTCTTTTTTTACTTTAGCGCCTGAACATCAGGGGCTTTTGCGCATAAGAAAAGAAACGAAAAATCGCGCTAAAAGCCTCCCTCGTGGAGGCTTTTTTGTTTCTGGCGACACTTAATCGGATCAGCTGATCCCAACGAGAACTGACCAGCCCGGCTGGAAGAAGAGGAAATCATGTCCCAACTCGCAGACCTGGTGGCTCGTGCCACGGCCGCCATCGACGAGGCGGCGGATATCGCTGCTCTGGACGCCGTGCGCGTCGAATTTCTGGGTAAGAAAGGGCATCTGACGCTGCAAATGACCACCCTGCGTGAACTGCCAGCAGAAGAGCGCCCGGCAGCGGGTGCGGTCATCAACGATGCTAAACAGCAAGTGCAGGATCGCCTTACCGCGCGCAAAGATACGCTGGAAAACGCCGAGCTGAATGCGCGTCTGGCTGCGGAAACCATCGACGTGTCGCTGCCTGGCCGCCGCGTTGAGAATGGCGGCTTGCATCCGGTGACCCGCACGATCGACCGTATCGAAACCTTCTTCGGCGAACTGGGTTTCGCGGTAGTGACAGGTCCGGAAATTGAAGACGATTACCACAACTTTGATGCGCTAAACATTCCGGGCCATCACCCGGCACGTGCCGATCACGATACCTTCTGGTTCGATGCCACGCGTCTGCTGCGCACCCAAACCTCAGGCGTGCAGATTCGCACCATGAAAAACCAGCAGCCGCCGATCCGCATCATCGCGCCAGGCCGTGTTTATCGTAACGACTACGATCAGACGCACACGCCGATGTTCCATCAGATGGAAGGTTTAATTGTCGATAAGGACATCAGCTTTACCAATCTGAAAGGCACGCTGCACGATTTCCTGAACAACTTCTTCGAAGAGAATCTGCAAATTCGCTTCCGTCCTTCTTACTTCCCGTTCACCGAACCGTCCGCAGAAGTGGATGTGATGGGTAAAAACGGCAAGTGGCTGGAAGTGCTGGGTTGCGGCATGGTGCACCCGAACGTATTGCGCAATGTTGGCATCGATCCGGAAATTTATTCAGGCTTTGCGTTTGGCATGGGCATGGAGCGTCTCACCATGCTGCGCTACGGCGTGACCGATCTGCGCGCCTTCTTCGAAAATGATTTACGTTTCCTCAAACAATTTAAATAAGGGCAGGTTATCCAATGAAATTCAGTGAACTCTGGTTACGCGAATGGGTAAATCCAGCCCTTGACAGCGCTGCGCTGTCTGAGCAAATCACCATGGCCGGCCTTGAAGTAGACGGCGTAGATCCGGTTGCCGGCGCTTTCAACGGTGTTGTAGTAGGTGAAGTGGTTGAGTGCGGCCAGCATCCAAACGCCGACAAACTGCGCGTCACCAAAATCAACGTCGGTAGCGATCGTCTGTTGGACATCGTCTGCGGCGCGCCAAACTGCCGTCAGGGCCTGAAAGTCGCAGTGGCGACCGTTGGCGCTGTGCTACCGGGCGATTTCAAAATCAAAGCGGCAAAACTGCGTGGCGAACCCTCTGAAGGCATGCTGTGCTCCTTCTCTGAGCTGGGTATTTCCGACGATCACAGTGGCATTATCGAGCTGCCAGCCGATGCGCCCATTGGTACCGACATCCGCAGCTATCTGCAGCTGGATGACAACACCATTGAAATCAGCGTCACGCCAAACCGCGCCGATTGCCTGGGCATCATCGGGGTTGCGCGTGATGTAGCGGTACTGAACGGTTTGCCGCTGACGGCGCCTGCCATTGAGCCGGTAAAAGCCACCATCACCGACACTTTCCCGATTCGCGTCGATGCCACCGCCGCGTGCCCGCGCTATCTGGGCCGCGTGGTGAAAGGTATCAACGTCAAAGCCGCTACGCCATTGTGGATGCGAGAAAAGCTGCGTCGCTGCGGTATTCGTTCAATCGATCCGGTGGTGGATATCACCAACTATGTGCTGCTGGAGCTTGGCCAGCCGATGCACGCCTTTGATCTCGACCGCATCAACGGCGGTATCGTGGTGCGTATGGCAGAAGAGGGCGAAGCCCTGACGCTGCTGGATGGTACCGAAGCCAAACTCAGCAGCGACACGCTGGTGATTGCCGATCACCACAAAGCGCTGGCGATGGGCGGCATCTTTGGTGGCGAGCATTCAGGTGTGAATGAAGAGACGCAGAACGTGCTGTTCGAATGCGCCTACTTTGATCCGCTGGCGATTACCGGCCGCGCACGCCGTCAAGGCTTGCATACTGACGCATCACATCGTTATGAGCGTGGCGTCGATCCGGCGCTGCAGCACAAAGCGATTGAACGCGCGACGCAGCTGCTGCTCGACATCTGTGGCGGCGAAGCGGGCCCGGTCATCGATCAAACTGACGCGAGCGCGCTGCCGCCACGCGCCACCATCACGTTGCGCCGTGAAAAGCTTGATCGCCTGATTGGTCACGTGATTGCTGACGATCAGGTTACTGACATCCTGACGCGTCTCGGTTGTGAAGTGACGGTCGGTGCAGGCGAGTGGCAAGCCGTGGCGCCAAGCTGGCGTTTCGATATGGCCATCGAAGAAGATCTGGTCGAAGAAGTGGCGCGCGTTTACGGCTACAACAACATTCCAGATGTGCCGGTGAAAGCCAGCCTGATCATGACGCAACATCGTGAAGCCGATCTGTCGCTGAAGCGTGCGAAAAATCTGCTGGTGGATAAGGGCTATCAGGAAGCGATTACGTACAGCTTCGTCGATCCAAAATTGCAGCAGTTGCTGCATCCGGGCGAAGAGGCGCTGATTTTGCCAAGCCCGATCTCCAGCGATATGTCGGCCATGCGCCTGTCGCTCTGGACCGGTTTACTGGGTGCGGTGGTGTACAACCAAAACCGTCAGCAGGGCCGCGTACGCCTGTTTGAGAGCGGTTTGCGCTTTGTTCCTGATACACAGGCCGATCTGGGTATCCGCCAGGATCTTATGCTGGCCGGCGTTTTAAGCGGTAATCGCTATGAAGAGCATTGGGATCTGGCGCGTCAGACGGTTGACTTCTATGATTTGAAAGGCGATTTAGAATCGCTGCTGGATTTGACCGGTAAACTTGATGAGATTTCCTTCCGTGCGGAAGCCAATCCGGCATTGCATCCAGGACAAAGCGCCGCAATTTATTTACGCGGCGAACGAATCGGATTTATCGGGGTGGTTCATCCAGAGCTGGAACGTAAGCTGGATCTTAACGGGCGCACCTTAGTGTTTGAACTGCTTTGGAATAAGGTCGCAGACCGCGTCCTGCCTGATGCGCGCGAGATTTCCCGCTTCCCGGCAAACCGTCGTGATATCGCCGTTGTCGTGGCTGAAAACGTGCCTGCAGCAGATATCATTGCGGAGTGTAAGAAAGTTGGCGTAAATCAGGTAGTTGGCGTAAACTTGTTTGACGTGTACCGTGGTAAGGGCGTGAACGAGGGTGAAAAGAGCCTTGCGATTAGCCTGATTTTGCAGGATACCAGCCGGACACTCGAAGAAGAGGAGATTGCCGCGACCGTTGCCAAATGCGTTGCGGCATTAAAAGAGCGATTCCAGGCAACCTTGAGGGATTGAACCTATGGCGCTTACAAAAGCTGAAATGTCAGAGTACCTGTTTGAAAAACTCGGGTTGAGCAAACGCGATGCCAAAGAGTTGGTAGAACTTTTTTTTGAAGAGGTTCGCCGCGCGTTGGAAAACGGAGAACAGGTAAAACTGTCCGGATTTGGTAATTTTGATCTGCGTGACAAAAACCAGCGTCCGGGCCGTAACCCGAAGACGGGGGAAGATATTCCTATCACCGCGCGCCGAGTGGTGACATTCCGTCCGGGACAGAAGTTGAAAAGTCGCGTCGAGAACGCGACACCCAAGGATGCTGACTAATTTCAGTACGACAAAAAGGCCGCCTAGCGGCCTTTTTTTTGCCTTAAATTTGGTCGTTCTACATGATTTATCCACGCTGTAAGGATTTCGTAAGTATCCGGAAAATCGGTCCTCACCGATAGTGACAGCGTCAACACTTTTGCTATAACAGCGCCATCACATAGCAAATGGTTTGAATAATGAAAAAGACAGCACTTTTATTAAGCATCCTGTTAGGCATGCCGCTGCTGGCTAACGCCAATGTTTCCGTCAACATCAACACGCCGGGCGTTTCGATTCATATAGGCGATCAGGATAAGCGTGGCTACTATTGGGATGGTTACGACTGGCGTGCGCCAACGTGGTGGAAACAGCACCATAACCAGCGTATTGGCACCAAAGGTCCGCACGGTTACTGGAACGGTAACGGCTGGCAGGCGCAGCATCCGGGCAATGGGCCGCATCGGGATGACAAACGTCAGCCACAGCGACAGCCGCAACCGCAGCATCACGACCAGCATGATAATCAGCAGAAGCGTGATAATCACGGTCAGCCGCTTCCCCCGCATCAGTAATGCTTCTCCAGCGGCGCCTCCACAGCGCCGCTTTCTTTTTGCTGTAATCCCACTACAATCAAATCTCTGTTTTCTCAGCCAATCTTATCTATGACTCTGCTGGATCAGCTTGCTTCTCAGGCAAACCGCCGCAGCCAGCGCTGGCTCATCACACTCAGTGCGCTGCTGTTGCTGCTCATTGGGCTTAGCCTGTCGGCCGGTGACAGCTGGATCTCCCCAACACAATGGTTTTCGGCGCAAGGCGATCTGTTCGTCTGGCAGCTGCGCATGCCGCGTACGCTGGCGGTGTTGCTGGTGGGTGCGGCGCTGGCAGTGTGCGGCGTGGTGATGCAGGCGCTGTTCAATAATCCGCTGGCGGAACCAGGCTTGTTGGGTGTGTCGAATGGGGCAGGAATTGGTCTGGTATTGGGCGTGATGCTTGGCAACGGTTCGTTATGGAGCTTAGCGCTGGCGGCAATGGCCGGTGCACTGCTGATCACCCTGATTCTGCTGCACTTCGCCCACAAACAACTGTCGGTAAGCCGCTTACTGTTGACCGGCGTGGCGCTAGGCATTATCTGTAGCGCCATCATGACATGGGCGGTGTACTTTAGCACCAGTCTCGATCTGCGCCAGCTGATGTACTGGATGATGGGCGGTTTTAGCGGCATCGACTGGCGCTATGGCTGGATGATGCTGGCGCTGCTGCCGGTTACGCTGCTGCTGATCGCCACCGCGCGCACGCTGAATTTGCTGGCGCTGGGCGAAACCTCGGCGCGTCAGCTCGGATTACCGCTGCTGCTGTGGCGCAACCTGCTGGTGCTGGCGATGGGCTGGCTGGTGGGCGTGAGCGTGGCGATGGCGGGGGCAATCGGCTTTGTCGGTCTGGTTATCCCGCATTTGTTGCGTCTCAGCGGTTTCAGCGATCATCGTTATTTGTTGCCTGCGGCGGCTTTAGCCGGTGCCGCAGTGCTGCTGGGCGCGGATATTATTGCGCGGCTGGTATTAACCTCCGCCGAACTGCCGATTGGCGTGGTAACCGCCACGCTCGGCGCGCCGCTGTTTATCGTGTTATTAGTGAAGTCTTCGCGCTAGCTTTGGCTGGCAACTTGTTATCAACAATAGGAATCGACTATGAGCATTTATCAAACAGAACTGGTGACGCTGGACGGTGAAAAAACCTCGCTGGCCGCCTTTGAAGGCAAGGTGCTGCTGGTGGTGAACGTGGCATCAAAATGCGGCCTGACGGCGCAGTACGAGCAGTTAGAATCGCTGCAGAAAGCCTGGCAGGATAAGAACTTCAGCGTGCTGGGCTTCCCGTGCAATCAGTTCCTCGAGCAAGAGCCGGGCAGCAACGAAGAGATCAAAACCTTCTGCAGCACCACCTACGGCGTGACTTTCCCGATGTTCGATAAAACTGACGTCAACGGCGAGCATCGTCATCCGCTCTATGCGCAGCTGACGGCGGCGCAGCCAGTGGCGCAACGCCCGGAAGGCAGCGGTTTCCTTGAGCGCATGGAGAGCAAAGGCCGCGCGCCGAAAGCGCCAGGCGATATCCTGTGGAACTTCGAGAAGTTCCTTATTAATAAGCAGGGCAAAGTGATTGCGCGCTTCTCACCGGATATGACGCCGGACGATCCCATCATCCTGAAAAGTGTAGAGCAGGCGCTGGCCGAGTAAATGCTATTGCAGTGTCAGGGAGTCAGCGTCGCAGGGCGGCTGGCTCCCGTTGAACTTAGCGTTAACGCCGGTGAGTTAGTACATCTGGTGGGGCCGAACGGTGCGGGCAAAAGTACCTTGCTCAACGTGCTGTCCGGTTTGTTGCCGAGTCAGGGCCGGATTCTGCTGGATGGCGCGCCGCTGTCCACGTTAAACGGTGCGGCATTGGCTCAGTTGCGCGGCTGGCTGCCGCAGCAGCAGATGGCGCCGGGACCAATGCCGGTGTGGCATTACTTACGCATGCATATCTCCGCCCAAACGGCAGAAACGGACCGCGTTTTACTGGATGTGTTCGCGCAGTTAGCTCTGCAGGATAAGCTGACGCGCAGCCTGACGCAGCTTTCTGGCGGTGAATGGCAACGTGTGCGGCTGGCTGCCGTGGTGTTACAGGTACATCCGGCGATCAATCCTCGCGGCAAACTGCTGCTGCTGGATGAGCCGATGAGCGCTCTCGACGTGGCGCAACAGCGCGTAGTTGATAAGTTGCTGGCCGAACTGTGCCGTAGCGGCCTGGCAATTGTTGCCAGCGGGCACGACCTCAATCACAGCCTGCGTCACGCCGATCGCGTGTGGCTAATGCATCAAGGCTCGGTGGTACGTCAGGGCCGCGCCCGCGAGGTGCTGACCGCTGCGCAATTAGCGCCGCTTTACCAAACCCCGTTTGAACAAATCGATACTGCACAAGGCCCGCTACTGTTTATTCCCTGACAGAGGATTGCGTGCCGTGGCGCTTTGCCGCTAAAGTGTCAGCCGGACGAGGGAGAGAGGAAAAGGCTGATGCGGCTGACAATTTTGATTTTGGCACTGTTGCTGGCGGGCTGTAGCCACCATGCGCCGCCGCCTAATGGTCGCCTGTCTGATTCCATCACCGTGATTGCCCAACTTAACGATCAGCTGAGCCGCTGGCGCGGAACACCGTATCGCTACGGCGGGTTAAGCCGCGGTGGCGTGGACTGTTCCGGCTTCGTCTACCTGACCTTCCGCGATAAATTTGAGATGCAATTGCCGCGCTCGACCATTGACCAAACTGACATTGGTACGCGCATCGACAAAGGCGATCTGCTGCCTGGCGATCTGGTGTTCTTCAAAACCGGCAGTGGAGAAAACGGTTTACACGTGGGTATTTACGATACCGACAACACCTTTATTCACGCCTCGACCAGCCAGGGTGTGATCCGCTCTTCGCTGGATAACGTTTACTGGCGCAAAGTATTTTGGCAGGCGCGTCGCATCTAAATAGTGCTTATATCGCTTAATAAAGACGCGGAAAAAGAAAGGTTATCTCACCCTGAATTAATTCCGAATCGTGCCGATATTTAACT
Source organism: Pantoea trifolii (assembly GCF_024506435.1). Taxonomy (NCBI): domain Bacteria; kingdom Pseudomonadati; phylum Pseudomonadota; class Gammaproteobacteria; order Enterobacterales; family Erwiniaceae; genus Pantoea; species Pantoea trifolii. Next base: position 1,835,787 of record NZ_JANIET010000001.1, read on the forward strand.
ATCATTTAGAATGGCACTTTACCCGCCATCGATTTAATACTATTAATAAAGCTAAATTTATTTAATTGGTATGGATATTAACCCCGGCTTATTTGGCTTAAGTATTATTTGCGGCTTAAATCGGCGTAATAAGACCTAAAACGGCACCTCTTCAAACGTTTGGTCCTATTGCCTGGTGGTATTCGTTGATATACGATGCGCCAATTGCCATTGCTTCTGGCTTGAAAAATGAAAGTCCATTTGTCTGCCGACTATCAGTCGGAAACCTGGTTTTATCCAGTTTACTCTCTGGCGGGCCAGCTGACTGCGGTCGAGCTGGTGACGCAATTTGTCCACGACAGCGCACCTATTACGCTGCCGCAGGATTTGCTATTGCCACAATTGGACGATGCGCAGCAATTACGTTTGCTGCAAAGCCAGCTTTCATTGCTGGAAAAGTACCGCGACTTTTTTGAGGTTAATCAAATTACCGCGTTGGTACGTATCGATGATTCCATGGCCAATACACTTTTGGCCAGCGAATTTCTGTTAAGGAAATTCCGACAAATTCCTTTTATTGCTTTGGATATCAGCGAAACGTTTCCGCAATTATCTTTGGGTAAATCCCATCCATTGCTCGCCGCATTGCAAAGTGAATTTCGTTTATCGCTTTCACAATTTGGTGCAGGAAAAGCACCGGCAACGGCGGTCTACGATAATCTGTTTAGCGTGTTAAAACTGGATAAAGTCTTTATTCAGAACCTGGCAAAACGTGCCTCGTTTACGCCTTTTATTCAGACGGTTATCAATAATTTTTCTGATTTTGCGGAGCAGATCATTATTTGTGGTATTGACGATAACCAAATGATGGAAAAGATGAGCACGTTGAGTGGTGCGCAGGTGCAGTTCAGCCTGTTCCCGGTGGTTAAAGCTGAACGTCTTAGCGATCTCATCTATTCCGATCTGAATTTACACACGCCTTCGCAGCAGTAATCCTTTCGCCTGTCTTCCGCGCCGCGTCGGCGTTACAATCCTGGTTATCTTAAAACTCAATGCGGGTGCCTTCGTTAAGCGCACCTTCCGGAGTGTCGATGCAATTTACCAATAGCTGGCAGCAAGAATTAGCCGGATTCTACACCGCGCTGGACCCAACGCCATTGGCAGGTGGACGGCTGTTTTATCACAATGCGCCGTTGGCACAAGAGATGGGTTTAGACAATGCACTGTTCGCCGGCAACGGGCATGGCGTGTGGTCAGGGCGCGAACTGTTGCCCGGCATGTCGCCGCTGGCGCAGGTGTATAGCGGCCACCAGTTTGGCGTCTGGGCGGGACAACTGGGCGATGGGCGCGGCATTCTGCTGGGTGAACAGCAGCTGACGAATGGGCGTAAGCTCGACTGGCACTTAAAAGGCGCCGGTTTGACCCCGTATTCGCGCATGGGCGACGGTCGCGCGGTGATCCGCTCCAGCGTACGCGAATTCCTCGCGTCCGAAGCGCTGCATCATCTTGGCATTCCCACCACGCGCGCACTGGCGCTCGCCATTGGCGATGAACCGGTGCTGCGCGAAACCCAGGAACGCGGTGCGATGCTGATGCGCATTGCCGACAGCCATCTGCGTTTCGGCCATTTTGAGCATTTCTATTACGGCGGTGAACAAGACAAAGTGCGCCAGCTGGCGGATTACGCTATTCGCCATCACTGGCCGCAGCTAAAAGAGGAAGCGGACCGTTATCTGCTGTGGTTCACCGATATCGTCAAACGCACCGCCAGCCTGATCGCCCATTGGCAAAGCGTGGGCTTTGCGCACGGCGTGATGAACACCGATAACATGTCGATTCTGGGCTTAACGCTGGATTACGGTCCGTACGGTTTCCTCGACGACTATCAGCCGGATTACATCTGCAATCACAGTGATTATCAGGGCCGCTACGCCTTCGAAAATCAGCCGATGATTGGCCTGTGGAACCTTAATCGCCTGGCGCACGCCTTGTCGGGCTTAATGACCACCGAGCAGCTTAAACAGGCGCTCGGCCACTATGAAAACGAGCTGATGCGCGTCTGGGGCGAGAAAATGCGTGCCAAACTCGGCTTGCTGACGGCGGATGCCAATGACAACACGCTTCTGACCGGCTTGCTGGCGATGATGACGGCGGAACGCAGTGATTACACGCTGACCTTCCGCATGCTAAGCGACACGCAGCAAGATGAAAGCCGTTCGCCGTTGCGGGATGAGTTTATCGATCGTGACGCTTTTGATCGCTGGTACAGCGATTATCGCCAGCGGCTGTTGCAAGACCACGCCAGCGATGCGCAGCGTCAGGCGGTGATGAAGGCGGCCAATCCGGCGCTAGTATTGCGCAACTATCTGGCGCAGCAGGTGATTGAAGAGGTAGAAAACGGCGAGACCACGGCGTTAGCTAAACTGCATAGCGCGTTACAGCAGCCGTTTAGCGATGCGGCCGTCAGCGCCGAGTTGCGCCAACGGCCACCAGAGTGGGGCAAAACGCTGGAAGTGAGTTGTTCCAGCTAAGCGTCAGTTAAAAACGGCTGTCGACAGCGGCAGCCAGTTTCGCCAGCACCTCAGCGCTGTCTTCCCAGCCGAGGCACGGGTCGGTGATCGATTGGCCGTAGGTTAGCGCTTCACCGCTCACCACTTTCTGATTCCCTTCCTGCAGGAAACTCTCGATCATCACACCCGCGACCGCGCGCGATCCGGCACGAATTTGCGCCGTCACGTCATCGGCAACATCACGCTGACGACCGTGCTGCTTCAGGCAGTTGCCGTGGCTGAAGTCGATCACCAGTTGCTCCGGCAGATTGAAGTCGCGCAGATTGGCCGCCGCTGCCGCCACATCTTCGGCGTGATAGTTGGGCTGACGACCGCCGCGCAGGATCACGTGACCATGCGGATTACCGCTGGTTTGATAAATGGTCATCTGACCGTTTTTATCCGGTGACAGGAACATGTGGCTGGCGCGCGCGGCGCGAATCGCATCAACCGCAATCTGCACGTTGCCGTCGGTGCCGTTCTTGAAACCGACCGGGCAGGAGAGCGCCGATGCCATCTCACGGTGGATCTGGCTTTCAGTGGTTCGCGCGCCAATTGCGCCCCAGCTGATCAGGTCGGCAATAAACTGGCCGATCACCATATCGAGGAATTCGGTGGCGGTTGGCATGCCGAGCGCGTTGATATCCAGCAGCAGTTTGCGCGCGATGGCGATGCCGCGATTGACATCATAGCTACCATCCAGATCCGGATCGGAAATCAGGCCTTTCCAGCCAATCACGGTGCGCGGTTTTTCAAAATAGGCGCGCATGACAATTTCCAGACGATCTTTATGGCGCTCGCGCAGCACGTTCAGACGTTCAGCATACTCAATCGCCGCTTTAGGATCGTGCAGCGAGCAAGGGCCAATAATCACTAAAAGACGCGGATCTTCGCCGGTCAGAATGCGCGCGATGCGTTGACGGGAAGCCGTGACGTTGGCGGCAATCTCTGCCGAAATAGGGTGTTCATGCGCGAGCGCAGCCGGAGTTAACAGGCTACCGATGCGCGCGGTACGCAGTTCATCAGTCTTGTTCATTGGGATTCTCAAAAATTTTTTCTTCGCAGCGGTGAAATACCGGGAAGTGATGATGGTCACAATAAACTAATAGCCTGCGAATTCAACCTGCTAAAAACAAAGGTCTTCAAATTAGACGGAAGCGTGGCTTTACGATTCAAATACAGGTCAGGAATGTAGTAACGAGGTCGCCATAAATGGCGACCCTACGAATGTGTTGTGCGGTTTTTGTAGGGGCGCCATTTATGGCGACCGCCAGCAATACCTAATACATGTTGCGGTTCAGGCCCATGATGTCGAGGATTTTGGTGGCGATCTCCTCCACCGAATAATTGGTGCTGTTGAGATAACGAATCTGATTGGTGCGGAACAGCGCTTCCACTTCGCCCACCTCGAGACGGCATTGGCGCAGCGAGGCGTAACGGGTATTTTCCGCGCGTTCCTGGCGAATCGCCGCCAGACGTTCAGGATCGATGGTCAACCCAAACAGCTTATGCTGATGTGCACGCAGCGCCGGCGGCAGTTTCAGGTTATCCATATCATCGGCAATAAACGGATAGTTAGCGGCGCGCACGCCAAACTGCATCGCTAAATACAAGCTGGTGGGCGTTTTCCCGCAGCGAGAAACGCCGAGCAGAATTACCTGCGCATCTTCCAAACCGCGCAAAGAAATGCCGTCATCATGCGCGAGGGTATAATCGATGGCCGCGATACGCGCGTCATATTTGCCGAGGTTGCTGGCAGTTAAACCGTGTGTGCGGTGCGCCACCGGCATTGACGCCACGCCCAACTCGCTCTGTAGCGGTGCCACCAGCGCCTGCACGATGTCCTGACAAAAGCCTTCACTCTCGAGAATAATTTCGCGTACATCGGGCGTAACAATAGAGAAGAACACCAGCGGGCGCACGCCGCTCTGCTGATAGAGCGCGTTAATCTGCGCTTTAACCGCTTGAGCGCGTTGCACATTCTCAACAAACGGCAGCGTCACGCTGTGGGCCATCACCGGGAACTGAGATAACACCGCATGGCCCAGTACTTCGGCGGTTATGGCGGTGCCATCAGAAATGTAAAATACGCTGCGTTCAGTGTTCATCGTGCAAATATCCTCTTGCGTATCAATGCCTAAATTATTGATGACAATATTTCATTTTAATTAATATTAAAATGAAATATCCATATTGTCCGCTATTGTGCTCACAAAGATAAATCAGCGAATAATCAATATTAGATGAAATGCTGTTTTGAAATGCGTTATTTTCGCGCATTTTCCTTTTCGCGCATGAAATAAAGCGTGAAGCCGTTGCGCAACAAAAATCAATCGCTAACCCCCTGAAAAAGGGAAAAATATCGCTACAGCAATCTATTAGCGTGAAATAGCCCGGTTGCGCAACTCAATTAATTCTAAGTACTAATCCGATTTTGCCTTTCTTTTCCTGCTTTAACGATTCAACACTTAGTCTTTATTTATCGGTTGTGCCAGGCTGTTTTGGCGAATAGCAAAATGTTCCATGTGTATTCACATCATTTAAAAGGATAATCTCAATGTCCAATCAAGACCAACAGTCGCTAGTGCTCTGGTACAACCAGCTTGGCATGCATGATGTTGATCGGGTGGGAGGCAAGAATGCTTCCCTGGGAGAAATGATTACGAATTTGTCGTCGCTGGGTGTTTCCGTGCCAAACGGTTATGCGACCACATCTTATGCGTTTAATCTGTTCCTCGATCAAAGCGGACTGAACCAGCGTATTTACGATTTGCTGGATAAAACGGATGTTGATGATGTTGCTGAGCTCGCGCAAGCGGGTAAACAGATTCGTCAATGGGTGGTCGATACGCCATTCCAGCCTGAGCTGGAAGCGGCGATTCGTAGCGCCTACGAACAACTCTCTGCTGATGATGCCGACGCCTCCTTTGCGGTGCGATCGTCAGCCACCGCCGAGGATATGCCCGACGCCTCGTTTGCCGGCCAGCAGGAGACTTTCCTTAACGTGCAGGGCTATGACGCGGTGATCATCGCGGTGAAGCACGTTTATGCCTCTTTATTTAACGATCGCGCCATCTCTTACCGTGTGCATCAGGGTTACGACCATCGCGGCGTAGCGCTCTCGGCCGGTATTCAGCGCATGGTGCGATCGGATCTCGCCTCATCAGGCGTAATGTTTACCATTGATACCGAATCAGGCTTCGATCAGGTGGTGTTTATCACCTCAGCCTTTGGTTTGGGCGAAATGGTGGTGCAGGGCGCGGTTAACCCTGACGAGTTCTACGTGCACAAACCGACATTGGCAGCCAACCGTCCGGCAATTGTGCGCCGCACCATGGGCTCGAAAAAGTTGCGCATGGTATATGCCGATTCGCAGGAGCATGGCGAGCAGGTGCGCATTGAAGATGTCGAGCAGGAACAGCGCGATCGCTTCAGCTTAACTGATGATGAAGTGCAGGCGCTGGCGCGCCAGGCGGTGCTGATTGAGCAGCATTACAAACGCCCAATGGACATTGAGTGGGCGAAAGATGGCCACACCGGCAAACTGTTCATCGTGCAGGCGCGTCCGGAAACGGTGCGCTCCAACGGTCAGGTGATGGAACGTTACACGCTGCAGGGTAAAGGCAAAGTGGTGGTCGAGGGCCGCGCCATTGGTCATCGCATCGGTGCCGGTGAAGTTAAAGTGATTCACGACATCAGCGAGATGCACCGCATTGAAAAAGGCGATGTGCTGGTGACCGACATGACCGATCCCGATTGGGAACCGATCATGAAGAAAGCCTCGGCCATCGTCACCAATCGCGGCGGTCGCACTTGCCACGCGGCGATCATCGCGCGTGAACTGGGCATTCCGGCGGTGGTGGGCTGTGGCGATGCCACCGAACACCTGAAAGATGGCCACAAAGTCACGGTTTCCTGTGCCGAAGGCGATACCGGTTATGTCTATAATGAACTGCTGGACTTCGAAGTCACCAGCTCGCAGGTCGATACCATGCCGGAACTGCCGCTGAAGATTATGATGAACATCGGTAACCCGGATCGTGCCTTTGATTTCGCCTGCTTGCCGAATGAAGGTGTTGGCCTGGCGCGTCTGGAATTCATCATTAACCGCATGATTGGCGTGCATCCGAAAGCGCTGCTGGAGTTTGATCAGCAGACGCCAGAACTGCAGCAGCAGATTCGTCAGATGATGAAAGGCTTTGATGATCCGATTGAGTTTTACATCGGCCGTCTGACCGAAGGGATTGCGACCTTGGGTGCGGCGTTTGCGCCGAAACGCGTGATTGTTCGTCTCTCGGATTTCAAAACCAACGAATACGCCAACCTGGTCGGCGGCGAGCGTTACGAGCCGGAAGAAGAGAACCCGATGCTCGGTTTCCGTGGCGCCGGTCGTTACGTTGCTGACAACTTCCGCGATTGCTTCAAGCTGGAGTGCGAAGCGGTGAAGCGCGTGCGTAACGAAATGGGACTGACCAACGTTGAGATCATGATTCCGTTCGTGCGTACCGTCGATCAAGCTGAAGCGGTGGTCGCCGAGCTGGCGAAAAACGGTCTGAAGCGCGGCGAGAACGGCCTGAAAGTGATCATGATGTGTGAGATCCCGTCCAACGCCTTGCTGGCTGAACAGTTCCTCGAGCACTTCGATGGCTTCTCCATCGGCTCAAATGACATGACGCAGCTGGCGCTGGGCCTTGATCGCGACTCTGGCGTGGTGTCCGCGCTGTTTGATGAGCGTAACGATGCGGTGAAAGCACTGTTGTCGATGTCGATCAAAGCAGCGAAAAAGCAGGGCAAATACGTCGGGATTTGTGGTCAGGGCCCGTCGGATCATCAGGACTTTGCGGCATGGTTAATGGAGCAGGGCATTGATAGCCTGTCGCTGAATCCGGATACCGTGGTTGAAACCTGGTTAGGTTTGGCAGAGCTCAACGCTGCGAAACATTAACCAAGTGGCAATTTGATGCTTCAAATGAGAATTTGACGTGTCTTTAAGGTAATTATCAAGGCCAGCGCTGCTGGCCTTGTTGTTTTGCCTGAAAAAAAGCCAAAAAAAAGCCCATCACAGGGGATGGGCAAAGACTACACACAGCAATTCTTTACTTTACTCAGGGGAATAAGGTTGTTTAAAAATCAGTAGCTTGATTCCAAACATAGGAAACATGTTATTGATCAGGCCCGCTGGCGTCTTTAAGAATCCTCTTATTAGTTTAAAGCTGATAACCTTTCGTGGTGATTTTCTTAGTGATCGACCGCTGTTTCAGCTGCAAAAATAATCATTCCGTAAGCAAATCCCACCTAAAGCGCCTAAAACTGCGTTTTTTCTTAAAAATCGCTTATGAAAAAAAATAATTATCAGTAAGGAATGCAAGGTGACGACGTTGAGGCATTAGGCGGGTTAAAGTAAGGCCAGTGTAAAACGGAGAGTTTGGGTATCGTTTTTGGATGGGCATTAAGGTGTATCAGGTCGCCATAAATGGCGACCCTACGAATAACTTAATGTTCTTCTTCGTGATCGGCCAATGCTTCGATGGCGGTTTGCATATCGTCATCCGGTTCAGGTGCTTCATGCATCCACACCGAAACCAGACGATAAGAGACCGCCAATACCACCGGACCGATAAACAGTCCGATCATACCGAAGGCAATCAATCCGCCAATGACGCCAGAGAGAATCAGGATCATCGGTAAATCGGCGCCCATGCGAATCAATACCGGACGCAACACGCTGTCCAACGTACCGACCACGCAGCTCCATACCAGCAGCACCGTGCCCCATGTGGTATCGCCGCTCCAGTAGAGCCAGATAATCGCTGGCACTAACACCACCAGCGGTCCGAGCTGCACCAGACAAGTGAGGATCATCAGCACGGTTAACAGCGTGGCGTAAGGAATGCCGGAAATGGCTAAACCGATGCCGCCGAGTACGCCCTGCACCAGCGCGGTGACCACCACGCCCAGCGCCACGGCGCGAATCGCCTGACCAGCCAGCAGCACTGCGGCATCACCACGGCGTCCGCTCATGCGATAAGCAAAATGACGAATCCCGTGGCCCACCTGCTCACCGCGCCAGTAGAGCAACACGCTGAACAGCAGCATCACGATGAGGTGCATCATAAAGCGGCCAAAGTGTCCGGCCTGCGCCACGAAGAAACCGGTGGTGCGACCAATATAAGGCTGCACCTGATTCAGCATGGCCGCGCCGCCGCCATCCACCAATTTGTGGTAGCTGGAATAGAGTTTTCTGCCGACATAGGGAATCTGTCGCAACCAATCAAGGTCAGGCATCACCAGATGGCGCTGCGTTGCCCAGGCAATCACCGGCGCGCTGTTATCAATCAGGCTGCTGACCAGCAGGGCGATAGGAATAATAAACAGCAGTAATAGCAAAATGGTCATGGCGATGACCGCCAGCGAGCGGCGTCCCCATAGCATCTGTTGCAGACGAATCATCAACGGCCAGGTGGCGATCACCACCATGCTGGCCCAGGCGAAGCCGAGAATAAAGGGCTGCACCACCCACAGACTGGCGATGATCATGATCAGAATGAACATCAGTGAAAACAGCATTTGCGGTAAATCCATACCGCGTTGCAGGTCTTTCATCACAACGGTTAACCTCGATTGAATCCTTCAGAGTGGGGCTGAACAGCCCTGATTAATGATGATCTATTTCCTGAAAATTAAACAGGAAAAGCAGCGACGGCGGCGCGCTTTCCTGAAAAAACAGCAGCCAGCAGAAAAGTATGATAAAACCAAGGGCTGAAAAAAATTACGACGCAAACGTTTACAACATCTCGGTCACTCAATAATGATCCCACAGATTTCTCAGGCACCGGGCCTCGTTCAACTGGTGCTGACATTCCTGCAGTCCTTAAAAGAGCAAGGCTTTACCGGCGATACCGCTACCAGCTATGCCGATCGCCTCTCGCTTTCCACCGACAACAGTATTTATCAGCTGCTGCCTGATGCGGCGCTGTTTCCGCGCTCGACGGCGGATGTAGCCTTGATTGCGCGCCTCGCCGGTGAAACCCGCTTTACCAGCCTGGTGTTTACGCCACGCGGTGGCGGTACCGGCACCAACGGGCAGTCGCTCAATCAGGGCATCGTGGTGGATATGTCGCGCTACATGAACCGCATCCTGGAAATCAACACCGAGCAAGGTTGGGTGCGTGTCGAAGCGGGTGTGGTGAAAGATCAGCTCAATGCGTGGCTCAAGCCGTATGGCTTCTTCTTCTCGCCGGAGCTTTCCACCAGCAACCGCGCCACGCTTGGCGGCATGATCAACACTGATGCATCGGGCCAGGGATCGCTGGTGTATGGCAAAACCTCCGATCACGTTGAAGGACTGCGTGCGGTGCTGCTTGGCGGCGATATCCTCGATACGCGCGCCATGCCGACTGCACTGGCGGAACAACTGGCGAACACGCCAACGGCGGAAGGGCGCATTTATCAGCAGGTGTTAAGCCGCTGTCGTGAACAGCGCGATCTGATTCTGGAGAAATTTCCCAAACTCAATCGCTTCCTGACCGGCTACGACCTGCGTCATGTGTTCAGTGATGATTTACAGACCTTCGATCTGACGCGTTTGCTGTGCGGCGCGGAAGGCACATTGGCCTTTATTACTGAAGCGCGCCTCGACATCACGCCCATCCCGAAAGTGCGCCGTCTGGTGAACATCAAATACGACTCCTTCGACTCGGCCCTGCGTAATGCCCCTTTTATGGTGGAAGCCAAAGCGCTGTCGGTAGAAACCGTTGACTCGAAAGTATTGAACCTGGCGCGTGAAGATATCGTCTGGCATTCGGTGAATGAATTAATTACCGATGTGCCAGACAAAGAGATGCTCGGCCTCAACATCGTGGAGTTTGCCGGTGATGATGGCGAACTGATTGAGCAGCAAATCAGCACGCTGTGCCAGCGTTTAGATGAGCTGATGCAGCAGCAGATGGGCGGCGTGATCGGCTATCAATTGTGTGACGATTTAGGCGGCATTGAGCGCATCTATAATATGCGCAAAAAAGCGGTTGGCCTGTTGGGGAACGCCAAAGGGCGCGCCAAGCCGATTCCGTTTGTCGAAGATACCGCCGTGCCGCCAGAGCAGCTGGCGGATTACATCGTCGATTTTCGCGCATTGCTTGACAGCCACGGCCTGAGTTACGGCATGTTTGGTCACGTGGATGCCGGCGTGCTGCATGTGCGTCCGGCGCTGGATATGTGCGATCCGCAGCAGGAGCTGCTGATGAAGCAGATCTCCGATGAAGTGGTGGCGCTGACCGCACGCTACGGCGGGTTATTGTGGGGCGAACACGGCAAAGGTTTCCGCGCGCAATACAGCCCGGAATTCTTTGGTGAGACGCTGTTCAACGAATTGCGCCGTATCAAAGCCGCCTTCGATCCAGATAACCGCATGAATCCCGGCAAGATCTGTACGCCGCTGGGCAGTGATGAACCGATGATGCAGGTTGATGCGGTGAAACGCGGCACCTACGATCGACAGATTCCGGTCACGGTACGCAACGAGTGGCGTGGCGCGATGGAGTGTAATGGTAACGGCTTGTGCTTCAACTTTGATGCGCGTAGCCCGATGTGCCCGTCGATGAAAATCACCCGCAACCGCATTCACTCACCGAAAGGGCGCGCCACACTCACGCGTGAATGGTTGCGCTTGCTCTCCGAGCAGGGCGTGGATCCCGTTCAGCTGGAGCAGGCGCTGCCCAAACAGGGCGCCAGCTTGCGTACGTTGATTCAGCGCACGCGCAATACCTGGCATGCGAATCAGGGCGAATATGACTTCTCGCACGAAGTGAAAGAGGCGATGTCGGGCTGTCTGGCGTGTAAAGCCTGTTCGACGCAGTGCCCGATCAAGATCGATGTGCCGAACTTCCGTTCACGCTTCCTGCAGCTTTATCACACGCGCTATCTGCGTCCGATGAGCGATCATCTGGTGGCTAGCGTGGAGAGTTACGCGCCGTTGATGGCCAAAGCGCCCAAGGTGTTCAACTTCTTCCTCAAACAGCCGTGGATGCGCGAACTGAGCAAAACGCATATCGGCATGGTGGATTTGCCACTGCTGTCATCGCCAAGCCTCAAGCAGCAGTTAGGCGGTCATCCAGCGATGAACCTGACGCTGGAGCAGTTAGAAGCACTGGATGCGGCGCAACGTGAAAACTGTGTGCTGGTGGTACAAGATCCTTTCACCAGCTATTACGAAGCGCAGCTGGTGACCGATTTCGTCAAGCTGATTGAGAAACTCGGTTATCGTCCGGTGCTGCTGCCGTTTTCACCGAACGGCAAGGCGCAGCATGTAAAAGGCTTCCTGCAACGCTTTGCACGTACCGCCAGCAAAACCGCCGATTTTCTCAACCGCGTGGCGAAACTGGGCATGCCGATGGTCGGCGTCGATCCGGCGACCGTACTTTGCTATCGCGACGAATACAACCAGGTGCTGGGCGATCAGCGCGGCGAGTTTAGCGTGCAACTGGTGCACGAGTGGCTGCAAACCGCCTTGTCTCCTCGCGCGGAACAAACCGCCAGCGGCGAAGCCTGGTATCTGTTTGCGCACTGCACCGAAGTGACCGCGCTGCCCTCCACGCCGAATCAGTGGCAGAGCATTTTTGCACGCTTTGGCGCGAAGCTGGAAAACGTCAACGTCGGTTGTTGCGGCATGGCGGGAACCTATGGCCACGAAAGCGAAAACCTGGAGAATTCACTGGGGATTTATGAGCTTTCCTGGCATCCGCAACTGCAAAAGCTGCCGCGTCAACGCTGTCTCGCAACCGGCTTTTCCTGTCGTAGTCAGGTAAAACGCGCAGAAGGCAATGGCATGCGTCATCCACTGCAAGCGTTACTGGAAATGATGTAAACAAATTGTAGGAGTCGTCACAAAGCTGGATTAGAATATCCAGCCTGCGTGGCGAACAAAATCACTCTGCAGGCGGGTAGCTTGATCCCACTCGCCGCTCAGCGCCAGTTGATGACACAAACGTGTTAATGACAGGCGCGCCAGTTGATAGGCCTGAATCCGAAACAAACGGTCACGATCGGCATTGCCCATCTCCTGCACTAAGCGGTGATGGAGCTTGCCCATGGCATGCAGAAAGCTATGATCGTCGCCGTTGAGTTCGCAGATTTCTGCCATATCGAGGCAGGTGTCGTTGAAGCGACGCAGTTGGTCTAGAGTGCAATCGGTGCGGTTGAGCTTTGCCTGAGCCATGTAGAAGTCAACGGTGATATCGCGCACCGAAAACTTATATTCGTCGATTTTATGTTGTAACCAGGCTGAGACGGTAAGCGTCATATCGCCACCTTTTTAGGTTAATGATAATCATTATCATATTCAACCGCGTCAGGAATGCAATTCCCGCTGTGAAATTTTATTGATTTCTTCCGCCTGTTACTAAAATCGGCAATAACAATTTCTTTACATAGTAGAAAGGCGTAACCTATCAATCAGGATTAAATCGTAAAATTGATTTTAAAAAATTTGCGACAATTTAACGGGTTACGCTGGTCAGGCACGCACGGGAATGCCGCCGTCAATCTGCTTTGAAGCGACTATGCTTAATAAAGCAGCAGTGAAAAATAGCACGAGATGATTATCCCTGCAAAACAAGAGGTTGAAGTGATATCTGATATCACTACCATAGGGGGATAGCCTGAAAAGGCCCAGACATACGAGGTAGCACAATGTCATCAGTAAATGCCGACTCCTTTTCACCCGAAGATTTCGTCTGGAAAGGGCTCACGCTGACCGAATCGGCAGCGAAACAGATTCTTAACCTGGTAGAACAAGACCCTGAAGTCAAGGGCTTGAAACTGGGTGTGAAAACGTCCGGCTGTGCCGGCTTTGGGTACGTCATGGATCTGGTAAAGGATCCTGCCGATGACGACCTGCAGTTTGAGCAATTCGGCGCAAAACTGTTTGTGCCACTTCAGGCGATGCCGTTTGTTGACGGTACCGAGCTGGATTATGTCCGCGAAGGTCTTAACCAGATTTTTAAATTCAACAACCCTAAAGCTCAACACGCCTGCGGGTGCGGTGAAAGCTTTGGCGTCGAGTAAGTAAAACATGTCACGACACACCGAAGCATCTGATGATGTACAAATGTGGGAAGGCAAGCTCAATTATAAAGAGGGCTTCTTTACCCAGTTACAAACCGAAGAATTTGCCCACGGCATCAATGAAGATGTGGTGCGTGCGATTTCGGCTAAACGTAACGAACCTGAATGGATGCTTGAATTCCGTCTCAAGGCGTTCCGCGCCTGGGAGCAAATGGAAGAGCCGCACTGGCTGAAAGCGCACTACGAAAAACTGGATTATCAGGATTACAGCTACTACTCTGCGCCGTCCTGCGGCAACTGCGATGACAGCTGTGCTTCTGAACCTGGCGCCACCCAAACCTCCGGCAGCGTCGCGTCCAGCGACTACCTGACGAAGGAAGTGGAAGACGCGTTTAACCAGTTAGGCGTTCCAGTGCGTGAAGGGCGTGAAGTGGCGGTGGATGCGATTTTCGACTCCGTCTCCGTTTCGACCACCTATCGCGGCAAGCTGGCGGAGCAGGGCATTATCTTCTGCTCGTTCGGCGAAGCGATTCACGATCACCCAGAGCTGGTGCAGAAGTATCTCGGGACTGTCGTGCCGCCAAACGATAACTTCTTTGCCGCGCTGAACTCGGCTGTGGCCTCTGACGGTACCTTCGTGTACATCCCGAAAGGCGTACGTTGCCCGATGGAGCTGTCGACCTATTTCCGCATCAACGCGGCAAAAACCGGTCAGTTTGAGCGCACCATCTTGATCGCCGATGAAGACAGCTACGTCAGCTATATCGAAGGTTGCTCTGCGCCGGTGCGTGACACCTATCAGCTGCACGCCGCAGTGGTAGAAGTGATCATCCATAAAAACGCTGAAGTGAAATACTCCACCGTGCAGAACTGGTTCCCAGGCGGTGAAGGCGAGGGCGGTATCCTCAACTTCGTCACCAAGCGTGCCCTGTGCGAAGGCGATCACAGCAAGATGTCCTGGACGCAGTCTGAGACCGGTTCAGCGATTACCTGGAAATATCCAAGTTGCATCCTGCGCGGTGATTACTCGATTGGTGAGTTCTACTCAGTCGCGCTGACTGCGGGACGCCAGCAGGCGGATACCGGTACCAAGATGATTCACATTGGTAAAAACACCAAGTCGACCATCATCTCGAAAGGTATCTCTGCCGGTAAGAGCCAGAACACCTATCGCGGCCTGGTGAAAATCATGCCAACCGCGACCAACGCGCGTAACTTCACCCAGTGTGACTCGATGCTGATTGGTGCCGAGTGCGGTGCGCACACCTTCCCGTATGTGGAAACGCGCAACAACACCGCCCATCTGGAGCACGAAGCCACTACCTCGCGCATCGGTGAAGATCAGATGTTCTACTGCCTGCAGCGTGGCATCAGCGAAGAAGATGCGATCTCAATGATCGTTAACGGCTTCTGCAAAGACGTTTTCTCCGAGCTGCCACTGGAATTCGCCGTGGAAGCGCAAAAATTGTTAGCTATCAGCCTTGAGCACAGTGTGGGCTGATGCCCGTTGCCGGAAGCAATGTGAAGGAAAGAGTATGTTAAGCATTAAAGATTTGCAGGTTAGCGTTGAAGACAAAGAGATTTTGCGCGGTCTGAACCTTGAAGTGAAACCGGGCGAAGTCCACGCCATCATGGGACCAAATGGTTCAGGTAAAAGTACCCTGTCTGCAACGCTGGCTGGTCGTGAAGATTACGAAGTCACTGGCGGTTCTGTCACCTTTAAGGGCAAAGACCTGCTGGAACTTGAGCCAGAAGAGCGTGCCGGTGAAGGCATCTTCATGGCGTTCCAGTATCCGGTAGAAATTCCGGGCGTCAGCAACCAGTTCTTCCTGCAGACCTCGGTCAACGCGGTGCGTAAATACCGTGAGCAGGAGCCGCTGGACCGTTTCGACTTCCAGGACTTTATCGAAGATAAAATCCAGCTGCTGAAGATGCCAGAAGATTTGCTGACCCGTTCAGTAAACGTCGGCTTCTCCGGCGGTGAGAAGAAGCGTAACGATATCCTGCAGATGGCGGCCCTGGAACCTGAGCTGTGCATCCTTGATGAAACCGACTCCGGTCTGGATATCGATGCGCTGAAAATCGTAGCCGAAGGCGTTAACAGCCTGCGCGACGGTAAGCGTTCATTCATCATCGTGACGCACTACCAGCGCATCCTGGATTACATCAAGCCGGATCATGTACACGTGCTGTATCAGGGCAAGATCGTTAAATCTGGCGACTTCTCGCTGGTGAAACAGTTGGAGGAGCAAGGCTATGGCTGGCTTACCGACCAAGAGTGATAACGCCCTGCAGCAGTGGCATCACCTGTTTGAATCGCGCGGTGACGTACGTTCTTTACAGGCGCAGCAGCACTGGCAGCAACTGATGCGTGTCGGCTTGCCCACGCGTAAGCATGAAAACTGGAAATACACGCCGCTTGATGGCCTGCTGGCGCAGCAATTTGTGCTGCCACAGCCGCAGGACGTGAGCGCGGAGCAAGTTGAAGCGCTGGCGCTGCCGGTTGATGCGGTGCGTCTGGTGTTTGTTGATGGTCGCTTTCAGGCCGAATTGAGCAGCCGTGATACCGGCCTGTTTGAAATTCAGCATGCGCAGGCTTCTGAGCGTCGTCCGCTGCCGGCACCGATTCAGCCGGAAGTGTTCCTGCATCTGACCGAAAGTCTGGCGGAAGAAGCGACCACTATTCGTCTGGCGCGTGGCAAATCAGCGGCTAAACCGCTCTATCTGCTGCACATCACCAGCGGTCAGGACGCGGGCACCAACACCGTGCACCATCGCCACCATCTGCAGCTGGAAGCCAGCGCAGAAGCGGAAGTGATTGAGCACTACGTTACGCTGAATGACGTGGCGCACTTTACCGGCGCGCGTTTCACGTTCGACGTGGCCGACAATGCCAAACTGCAGCACATCAAACTGTCATTTGAGAGTGAGAAGGCTTACCACTTCGCGCACAATGACGTGGTGATGGGCCGTGATGCGAATGTGGCCACCACCAGCTTCCTGCTGGGTGCGGGCTTATCGCGTCACAACACCAGCGCGCAGCTGAATGGCGAAAATACCAATCTGGCGATCAACAGCTTGTCGTTGCCGGTGAATCAGGAAGTGTGCGATACCCGCAGCTATCTGGAGCACAACAAAGGCTACTGCACCAGCCGTCAGATGCACAAAGTCATCGCGCGCGATAAAGGTCGTGCGGTGTTCAATGGCATGATCAAAGTGGCACAGCACGCGCTGAAAACCGATGGACAGATGACCAACAACAACCTGTTGCTGGGCCGTCTGGCTGAAGTGGACACCAAGCCGCAGCTGGAAATCTATGCGGATGACGTGAAGTGCAGTCACGGTGCGACCATTGGTCGTATTGATGAAGAGCAGATGTTCTATCTGCGCTCGCGCGGCATCGATGAGACTGCCGCACAGCGTATGATCATCCATGCATTTGCCGCTGAACTCACCGAAACGCTGGAGAATCCGGTACTGCGCCAGGTGGTGCTGCAGCGCATTGCCGCGCGTATTCCGGGAGTTGAGTCATGAGTTTCGATCTCGAACGCATCAGAGCGGAATTTCCGATTCTGAAACGTGAGGTCAACGGACATCCGCTGGCCTACCTTGATAGCGCGGCCAGCGCACAGCGCCCGCTCGCGGTCATCAATGCGGAAAGTTATTTCTACCAGCACGGCTATGCGGCCGTGCACCGCGGTATCCATTCGTTGAGCGCGCAGGCGACCACCGACATGGAAAACGTGCGTCATCAGGCAGCGCGTTTTCTTAATGCCGCTTCGCCTGAAGAGATTATCTTCGTCAAAGGCACCACCGAAGCCATCAATCTGGTGGCTAACAGTTGGGGCGGCAGCCAGCTGCAGCCG
Source organism: Pantoea trifolii (assembly GCF_024506435.1). Classification (NCBI taxonomy): domain Bacteria; kingdom Pseudomonadati; phylum Pseudomonadota; class Gammaproteobacteria; order Enterobacterales; family Erwiniaceae; genus Pantoea; species Pantoea trifolii. The sequence goes on from NZ_JANIET010000001.1 coordinate 1,853,242, forward strand.
GGCGACAACATCATCATCACCGAGATGGAGCATCACGCTAACATCGTACCGTGGCAGATGGTGGCGCAGCGTACCGGCGCAGAAATTCGCGTACTGCCGCTGAATGCGCAGGGCGAACTGGCGCTGGAGCAGCTGAGCGGCTTGATTGATAGTCGCACCCGTTTGCTGGCGGTGACCCACGTTTCAAACGTGCTCGGCACAGTCAATCCGGTGAAAGCCATCGTGGCGCAAGCGAAAGCCGCTGGCGTGATTACGCTGGTGGATGGCGCGCAAGCGGTGATGCATCACGCGGTGGATGTACAGGATATCGACTGCGACTTCTACGCCTTCTCCGGCCATAAAATTTATGGTCCGACCGGCATTGGGGTGCTTTACGCGCGTAAAGCGTTGCAGGAGATCATGCCTCCGTGGGAAGGCGGCGGTTCGATGATTTCTGAAGTGGTGCTGCCAACTGGCACCACCTTTAACAGTACGCCATGGCGTTTCGAAGCGGGCACGCCGAATACCGGCGGCATCATTGGATTAGGTGCGGCGTTAACGTGGATCAGCGAATTGGGCCTGGATGTGATTCATCAGCGCGAATCGATGCTGATGCGTTATGCGCTGGATAAACTGGCTTCGGTGCCGGATCTGGTGATTTACGGTCCGGAAAGTCGCAGCGGCGTGGTGGCCTTTAATCTCGGCAAGCATCACGCGTTTGATGTCGGCAGTTTCCTTGATCAATACGGTATTGCGATCCGCACTGGCCATCACTGTGCGATGCCGCTGATGCGTCATTATGCGGTGCCGGCGATGTGTCGTGCCTCCTTCGCGCTGTATAACACCGAAGAAGAAGCCGATCGCCTGGCCGCAGGTTTGACCCGTATTCATCGTCTGCTGGGCGGTTGAGCAGATTTCAGGAGTGATTCATGGCGAATTTGCCAGATAAAGAGAGACTGGTTCGTAACTTTAATCGTTGCGCTAACTGGGAAGAGAAGTACCTCTACATCATTGAACTCGGTGGGAAATTACCAGAATCCTCCGAAAGCTTACAACAGCCAGAACACGTGATTTCAGGCTGCCAGAGCCAGGTGTGGATACGCATGACCCCGCAGGCCGATGGCACCATCGCCTTTGAAGGTGACAGTGATGCCGCCATCGTTAAAGGGTTGATTGCAGTGGTATTTAGCCTGTATCAGGGGCTTAAGGCGCCAGAGATTCTCGATCTCGATGTGCGCCACTGGTTCGGCGAATTAGCGCTGACCTCACATCTCACTCCCTCGCGTTCGCAGGGGCTGGAAGCCATGATCCGCGCGATCCGGCATAACGCTCAGACCCTCAGCTAAGTTACACTCTCCAGACCCCGGCTTGACCGGGGTCTGTTCTATCCGACAAAGAGAAAATTGCATGAAACCAGCCTTACGTTTAGCCGGTGCATTGCTGTTGTCCTGTTGCGGACTCTCTGCACCTGCATTTGCTACGGAATATCCCCTACCAGCCGATAACAGCCGTTTAATTGGCGAGAATACCCTGACCACTGTGCCAGATGACAAACGGCCGCTGGAGAGCATTGCCGCGCGTTATAAGATAGGCATGCTCGGCATGCTGGAAGCCAATCCCGGCGTTGACCCCTGGCTGCCAAAGGCCGGCACACAATTAACCGTGCCGCTGCAGATGCTGCTGCCTGATGCGCCACGCGAAGGTATCGTGATTAACCTCGCGGAGCTGCGGCTCTACTACTATCCGAAAGGTGAAGATCGTGTGGTGGTCTATCCGATTGGTATCGGTCAACTGGGCGCCATGACGCCAACCATGGTCACCAGCATCAGCCAGAAAATCCCTAATCCTACCTGGACGCCAACCACCAATATCCGCAAGCGCTATGCCAAAGAGGGCATCACCTTGCCGGGCGTGGTGCCCGCTGGGCCAGATAACCCGATGGGGCTGTTTGCCATGCGTCTGGCGCGTGGTACTGGTCAGTACCTGATTCATGGCACCAATGCTGACTTTGGTATTGGTATGCGCGTGAGTTCTGGCTGTATTCGCCTGCGACCGGATGATATTGAAGCGCTGTTCAACAGCGTGCCAAAAGGAACGCGCGTGCAGGTGATCAATCAGCCCATCAAATATGCGATTGAGCCCGACGGTAAGCGCTACGTTGAAGTGCATCAGCCTTTATCGCGCAATGATAAGGATGATCCACAAACCATGCCGATTGCGCAGTCTGCGCAGCTGAAAGCTTTCTCTAAGAATGAGAAGAGTGATACCGCGTTGATTAATGAAGCGATAGCCCGACGTTCAGGCATGCCGGTGTTAGTGAGCAGTGGTGAGCCAGTAATGGATGAGAGCGCAGCACCGACGACGGAGCAGAGTGCTGAAGCAATAGCGCAGCCCTGAATTCGGACCAGAGAAACGCAGAATCAGGACAAAAAAAATGGTGCCACATGGGCACCATTTTTCAACCAGTACTCTTACTTACGGTAAGAGTGAGCCTGGTTGTCCAGACGCTGGTTAGCGCGAGCTGCGTCATCTTTAGCAGCCTGAACGTCAGAACGGATTGCGTTCACGTCGTTGCTCAGCTGATCAACTTTAGCGTTCAGAGTCTGAACGTCTGAAGACAGTTGGTCGATTTTAGCGTTGCTTGAGCAACCAGCCAGCATAGTTGAAGCCAGGATTACAGCGCCCAGTACCAGTTTAGTGCGATTCATTCTTTATACCCTCTAGATTGAGTTAATCTCCATGTAGCGTTACAAGTATTACACAAAGCTTTTTGAGTTGAGAATAAATTTTTGATGAGAACATGCTTAATTTTGATCGTTCGCTCAAAGAAACAGCATTTCACAGAAGAAGATGAAAATAATTAGCTAAAACAGAGAGATTTAATCGGACTAACCTTAATCATACGAGATTTTGAATAGTTAATTTCGATTGGAAATTTCTGGTTTTTGTATTACATCAGCAATAAAAAAAGCGCCTGTTAAAGGCGCTTTTTAATAAAAATTCAGTTGCTAATCAGATTACATGTACAGAAGCGGTGTTTGTCGTTCCGCTTGGCACTAATGCGCCTGAAACCATGACCACAACATCGCCTTTCTGCGCATATCCGCTTTCCAGCGCCATTTCTTTACCAATGCGATAGAAATCATCAGTTGAGGCAATTTCTGTCACCAGATGGGTTTCGATACCTTTGCTCAGAATCAGCTGACGCGCAGTGGTTTCGTTGGTAGTGAGCGCCAGAATGGTGGCATCCGGGAAATACTTACGGATGGCTTTGGCAGATTTACCGCCTTCGGTGGCTACAACAATCAGTGGTGCTTCCAGCTTCTCTGCAGTCTCAACCGCACCGCGGCACACTGCTTCGGTGATGCGCAGCTTGCGTGAGTCTTGCAGCGTGTCGATGCGGGATTTCATCACGCGATCGGTACGCTCACAGATGGTCGCCATAATGGTGACCGATTCCAGCGGATAGCGACCTTTCGCGCTCTCACCAGACAACATTACTGCATCGGTACCATCGAGGATGGCGTTAGCCACGTCGCCAGCTTCTGCGCGGGTAGGGCGCGGGTTTTTAATCATAGAATCCAGCATCTGCGTCGCAGTGATCACCACTTTGCGTGCTTTATTACATTTTTTGATCATCATCTTCTGCGCGAAGATCACTTCTTCAACCGGGATTTCAACGCCGAGGTCGCCACGCGCAACCATGATGCCATCTGACGCTTCGAGGATCTCGTCGAAGTTGTTCAGGCCTTCCTGGTTCTCGATTTTCGAGATGATCTGAATATGTTCGCCGCCGTGTGCTTTCAGGTGCTCACGGATTTCAAGCACGTCAGAACGCTTACGGATAAACGACGCGGCGACGAAATCAACGTTCTGCTCGCAACCAAAGATCAGGTCGCGCTTATCTTTTTCCGCCAGTGCAGGCAGCTGAATGGAGACACCTGGCAGGTTGACGCCTTTGTTTTCACCCAGATCGCCGTTGTTCAGGACATGACAGATCACTGAGTTCTCAGTGACTTCAGTCACCTGCATACCGATCAAGCCATCGTCGACCAGTACGGTGTTACCAATTTTCAGGTCTTCAGTGAAACCGGCGTAGGTCACGGCAACACGTTCGCTGTTACCAATCACCGTCTGATCGGTAGTGAAGGTGAAGGTCTGGCCCGCTTTCAACGATACATCGTTGCCGCCTTCCAGTTTCATGGTACGAATTTCCGGACCTTTGGTGTCCAGCAGAATAGCGGCCTGACGACCGGTTTTTTCCATAACGGCACGCATGTTGGTGATGCGTTGGCCGTGTTCAGCATAATCCCCGTGCGAGAAGTTCAGGCGCATCACGTTCATGCCCGCTTCCAGCAAATGGGTCAGCATCTCTTCAGATTCGGTTTTTGGACCGATAGTACAAACGATTTTGGTCTTTTTCATGTCAGGTTTTCTATAAGTTGTGATGGATGATAAAGGTCGGGATTCGATGCGCATGGCACCGAAGTGAGAATATTTATGGTGTTGGAACGGATTTCACAGAAATAAGAATAGGAGACGAAAGCAAAGCGTGCAGAGAAGTTATGCAGTACGCGAGGGAACTGAGTGATCAGTGTTGCGCAAATCATTGGAGTTGTTTGCATAGGCACGTTAGCGCTGAAACCTTTCAGGTGGAACAACGCGGCATAGTATAGTCGCTAAGTATGCGAAAACCAATATAAAAGCGGCGTGATAAAGACGATGCAGATCAAGAAAAAGGTGTTGCGCAAGGAGATAAAACCAGAGTGGTGCGCTCTAATGGACTCGAACCATCGACCCCCACCATGTCAAGGTGGTGCTCTAACCAACTGAGCTAAGAGCGCATTCAGGAAATTCACTAATTGGTGCGTCCGAGTGGACTCGAACCACCGACCCCCACCATGTCAAGGTGGTGCTCTAACCAACTGAGCTACGGACGCACTTGGTGCGCTCTAATGGACTCGAACCATCGACCCCCACCATGTCAAGGTGGTGCTCTAACCAACTGAGCTAAGAGCGCAACACGCTGTCAGGGCGACAGCGGGGACGAATATTAACGGCAGGCTGTGATGCTGGCAAGGGGAAAAAGTGTTTTTCCCCTACGACTGACCAGCAACTGTGCTATGCGTCGTTTTTTTCGCCGTTACCAGCCACTTAGCGCGCGGCACGCGCCAAAATCACCTGCGCAGGCAGGCGCTGTAAACGACGGATGCGCCAAATCATCATCACTGCTGCGGAGGTCAGACCGATAATGAAGCCACACCAGAAACCGGCGGGGCCGAGTTTCGGCAAAACCCAATCCGTCATCGCCAATACATAGCCCACCGGCAAACCCAGCACCCAATAGGCGATAAAAGTAATGAAGAAGATCGAGCGCGTGTCTTTATAACCGCGCAAGATACCGCTGCCGATCACCTGAATCGAATCTGAGAACTGATAGATCGCCGCCAGCAACATCAGCTGTGCCGCAAGGGTAATGACTTCTGGATTTGCCGTGTACAAGCCGGCGATATCGTGACGGAAAATCACGGTAAACAGCGCGGTGATGGCCGCCATGCTGATGCCGACCCCTTGCCCGGTCCACGCAGCAACGCGCGCCTGTTCGGCGGAACCTTGACCGAGTCGATAACCAACGCGAATGGTAGTAGCGACGCCGAGCGACAGCGGCAACACGAACATCAGCGAACTGAAGTTGAGCGCAATCTGGTGCCCGGCCACTTTGACGATGCCGAGTGGTGATACTAAAAGCGCCACCACGGCAAACAGCGTCACCTCAAAGAACAGCGCCAATGCCACCGGCAAACCCAGCGTGAACAGGCGTGACAAAATCGCACGTGACGGTGCAGACCAGCGCGTTTTCATACGGATGTCGCGCATGCTTGCCATGCGTTTCACCCAGAAGCGCATCACCAGGAACATCACCCAATAGACCGATGCCGTTGCCACGCCGCAGCCGACGCCGCCTAAGGCCGGCATACCAAAATGGCCGTAAATGAACACATAGTTGAGCGGAATGTTCACCATCAGGCCGAGGAAGCCGAGCAGCATCGCCGGTTTGGTTTTCGACAAACCTTCGCATTGGTTGCGCATCACCTGGAACAGTAGGTAACCCGGTGCGCCCCACAGCAACGCATGCAGGTATCCTTCGGCTTTGGCGGCCAATTCAGGATCGATGTCATGCATGGTGTTAATCAGATAACCGGCATTCCACAGCACCACCATAATCAGTAGCGCAACGGCCAGTGCCATCCAGTATCCCTGGCGCACTTGTTCCGCGATACGTTCGCGTCGTCCTGAACCGTTGAGTTGCGCAACGGTAGGCGTCAAAGCCAGTAGAAGACCATGACCAAACAGAATGGCGGGAAGCCAGATAGAGGTGCCGACAGCAACGGCGGCCATATCCGTGGCGCTTACCGCACCGGCCATAACAGTATCTACAAAACCCATCGCCGTCTGGGCCACCTGAGCAAGGATGACCGGGATCGCGAGGGCCAGCAATTGACGCGCTTCTGTAAAATACTTCTGCACGTTACACCTGCTTAATTAAAGAAGAGAGCGGGGCGAAATCCCCAAAGAATGCGCGGCATAGTGTAGCGGCAGCGCTGGCTTCCGCCAAACGTTGATCGCATTTTGTTTAGCAATTTGTGTAAAGTTTGAACTCCGCCAAATTAAGCTGCCGCCGACAAGCTGTGATAAACTGACGCAAACTTTGCAGAGGCTGAGATGATGTTTACTGGAATTGTGCAAGGCACGGCAGAAATTGTCGGCATTGAAGAGAAAGATCTGTTTCGTACCCATATTGTGCGCTTACCGGAGGATCTGTTACCGGGCCTGGCGCTGGGCGCATCGGTGGCACACAATGGCTGCTGCCTGACGGTGACCGAGATTAACGGCGATTTGGTCAGCTTCGATCTGATTAAAGAAACATTGCGCATTACCAACCTGGGTGAATTAAAGGTGGGTGATGTGGTGAATATTGAGCGTGCCGCGAAGTTCAGTGATGAAATTGGCGGTCATTTAATGTCTGGCCATATTATGACCACGGCGGAAATCTGTAAAATCATCCAGTCTGAAAACAACCGCGAAATCTGGTTTAAATTACAGGACGCCACCCAGATCAAATATATTCTGCACAAAGGTTTTGTGGGTATCGATGGTATTAGTTTGACCGTTGGCGACGTAACCAAAAGCAAATTCTGTGTGCATTTGATCCCGGAAACGCTGGAGCGCACCACTTTAGGCGCGAAGAAGTTCGGTCAAAAAGTCAATATTGAGATTGATCCGCATACGCAGGCCATTGTGGAAACGGTTGAGCGCGTATTAGCGCAGCGTGAAGCCGCTGCACTGGCGCAGATTGCTAGCGCAGAATAATACCGTTGAAAAAGGCGCCATGCGGCGCCTTGATTCATTTGAAAGCTGATTAACGCGCTACGCGTAAACCGCCATCCTTGCCACGACTGAATACTACCTGCCACAGCTGAATATCACGGGCACGAAACGCACCGGCGCAGGCGTTGAGATAATAGTCGAACATCCGTTTAAAACGTTCGCCATATTTCTCAGCCAGCTGCGGCCACGCCGCCTGAAAACGTTCATACCACGCCATTAACGTCGTATCGTAATCTGCGCCAAAGTTATGCCAGTCTTCCATGACGAAATGCGGCTCACTGGCATCAGCGATTTGACGTACCGACGGCAAACAACCGTTCGGGAAGATATATTTATCAATCCACGGATCGACATTCATATCTGTAGTGAGGGCACCAATGGTGTGCAGCAAAAATATGCCGTCTGGTTTGAGGTTACGGTCAGCAACATCAAAATAAGTGGCATAGTTTTTCGGCCCGACATGTTCAAACATACCCACAGAAACGATGCGATCATATTGATTATTCAGGTCGCGATAGTCCTGCAGTAATATAGTGACATCCAGTCCTTCACAGCGTTGTTGCGCGAGTTTTTGTTGCTCAGCCGAAATAGTCACGCCATGCACCGTGACGCCATAATGGCGTGCGGCATATTCTGCTAATCCGCCCCAGCCACAACCTATATCCAGCAGCGTCATGCCCGGTTCAAGTTGCAACTTGCGGCAAATCATATCCAGTTTGGCTTGCTGCGCGTTTTCCAGGGTATCAGCATCTTTCCAGTAGCCGCAGGAATATTGCATGTAAGGATCAAGCATCAGTGAGAAGAGATCATTACCAAGGTCGTAATGCTCTTTACCCACAATCCAGGCGCGTTTTTTTGATTGCAAATTAGTGAGACGCGCGGCGGCGATGCGCAACGTATCTTTAAAATGCCGAGGTAATTGTTTATCCAGATGGTGTTTTAAAACGCGATGGAAGAACATATCGAGCTGTTCGCACTCCCACCAACCATCCATGTAACTTTCACCTAATCCGAGCGATCCTTCCTCGAGAACGCGTTTAAAAAAATCTGGATGCTTTACCTGAATATCCCAGGGACGAGTGCCATTAACTGCAATATCAGCCCGCTCTAGCAGTTCATTGACGATCCGATACCAATGGTTTTCTTCAAGGCTCACTTCTTCTATAACAGATGAACTCATAGCTTCTCCATCACCTTCCGATCTGAACCTGAGAAAAAGAATAGCCAATTTCCCAAGACCTGTGAGAGAACTCACGGAAAATCCGTGCGCCAGAAATCCGACGTTGTACGACGTAGTACAGAGGTATGAATTTGAGCAGAAAAGTGGGTCGCCGCACCGGATAATGTGCAGACGCCATCCCGCGACAGGGTCGCTAAAGGTATTACATTTATATTATTGATTTAATACAGAATTACTGACCCACAGAGTATATGCTCACGTGGGTCAATATTCAACGGGTTATCGTTAGTTTGCTAACGAAAAGCGCTGGCTTAGAGATTATCTTCGCAGGGACGGGAAGTGTGGGCAATATCACTTTGTGCGTTTACCGTTCGCTGGCAGACAAAGCCCACCCACGCCAGTACCACAGTAGCGACCATCACTAACGTGGTGTTGAACAGCGCCTGTTCAAGGCCGGCGGAGACCAGCAGGCTGGCTACAAAGCACAATCCTAACTGGAATAAGTTCTGTAATCCTGCGGCTTTACCGGTGGCGTGCGGGAAGTGCGCTAATGCTCTGGCAACCACAATTGGATAGATCGCGCCATTGGCCAGCGCCATGCCGCAGAAAGGCATCAACAGCACAAACAGCGGCGCTGATGGCATCAGGGCGATGACAAACAAACTCAGGATGCTCAGGCTATACAGCACCAGCAACCACGGCAGCAGTTGCGCGCCCTGATAGCGATTTAACAGCGTGCGGCAGCCAAAGCCACCAATCAGAAACGCAATGGTCTGCGGAATATAGCTCAGGCCAATATCACCCGGCGTCAGGCCAGCAGCGGCGAGAATGAAAGGTGAGCCTGTCAGCCAGGCGAAAAAGCTCGCCGAACAGGCCGAGTAGATCAAGACGTTACCGCTGTAAACGCGAGTACCCAGCAAGGTCAACCAGCCGGGTTGTTTACCTGACGCCACTTTCTCGCGCTTAGGCGAGGTTAACTGCAGCGTACCCATCAGTAGCACCACGGCAACCAGCGTTAGTGTGATAAAGATGCTGCGCCAGTGGAAGTGGCCGATAAGCCAGGCGCCGAGCAGCGGTGCCAGCGCCGGAGACAGCGCAACCAGCGGCATAATCGTGGCAAACACTTTATTGGCTTTGGCTTTTGGATAGTGATCCACCACCAGCGCCTGCCAGCTTACGGCAGCCGCACAGACACCAATTGCCTGCACAAAACGCAGTGCCAGCATCAGGCGCACATCGGTCACCCAAAGCATCCCCAGACAACCAAGGGCGAAGATGGCTAACCCCGCTAGCAAAATCGGTTTACGCCCGTAACGATCCGACAGCGGCCCCCAAAAAACCTGGGCACAGGCGAAACCGCCGAGAAACAGACTCAGGCTGGCGCTGATGGTGCCAGGTGCGCTAGCGAAATCACGCTGCATATCGCCAAAGGCGGGTAAATACATATCCGTGGCAAGAAAGCCGAGCATGCTGAGCACGGCGAGATAAGGCATAAATGCTTTAGACGACAACATGTTGATTCTCTTTTGGGCAGGTTGAACGCCGGGGAGTGTAAAAGGATGCAACGCGCTTTGTGAAACGCTAATATTTGCATAGTGCTGTTAAATTTTTTGAAGGCAAAATTATGTGGTCAGAATATGCGCTTGAAGTGGTAGATGCGGTGGCGCGCACCGGCAGTTTTAGTGCGGCCGCGCAGGAGCTGCATCGCGTGCCTTCTGCCGTCAGCTATACCGTGCGACAGCTGGAAAGCTGGCTGGCGGTGCCGCTGTTTGAGCGCCAGCACCGCGAAGTGGTGATGACACCGGCGGGCGAGCATTTTGTACGCGAAGGGCGATCTGTTATCAAAAAAATGCTGGCAACCCGTCGACAGTGTCAGCAACTGGCGAATGGCTGGCGTGGGGAGCTAAGTATCGCGGTTGACTGCATTGTTAAACCGCAGCGCACGCGGCAGTTAGTGAAGGATTTCTATCGCCATTTTCCCGATATGGAGCTGATTATCAGCTACGAAGTGTTCAACGGCGTATGGGATGCGTTGGCTGATGGCCGGGTTGATGTGGCGATTGGCGCGACCCAGGCGATCCCGGTGGGTGGACGTTTTGCCTTTCAGGATATGGGCGCGCTGAACTGGCGCTGTGTGGTGAGTCCCGACCATCCGCTGGTCAACAGCACGGAACTGGATGATGAAACCTTGCGGGCGTGGCCATCGCTGGTGCTGGAAGATACCTCGCGTGCGTTGCCGCGCCGTATGACGTGGACGCTGGATAATCAGCGGCGGTTGGTAGTGCCAGAGTGGGAAACCGGGATGGATTGTTTGCTGGCAGGATTGTGCGTCGGAATGGTGCCGGGCCATTTGGCGCGTCCACTGCTGGACAGCCATAAACTGGTTGAACTGGCGCTGCCGCAGGCTTTTCCGGACAGCCCGTGCTGCGTTAGCTGGTCAGAACAGCGCGCGTCACCGGCGCTGGCGTGGTTACTGGCTTATCTCGGGGATGCCGAAACGCTGAACCACGAATGGCTCAGCGAAGTGTCGGCTTAGCGGCGATAGTCGCGGAACGGACCGTACGCCACCGAACGGCGTTCAATTAGCGTTGGCTGGACTTCGATTGTTTGCGGATCTTCGCGCTTGCTGGTGATGCGATCCAGCAGCATTTCCAGCGCTTTTTCACCCAGTTCGGCTTTCGGCTGGTGCACGGTGGTCAGCGCTGGGGTGAAATAGCGCGCGTTGCGCACGTTATCGTAGCCAATGACTGAGATATCCTGCGGTACGCGCAAGCCCATCTCATCAGCGGCGCAAATCGCGCCCATCGCCATGATATCGCCACCGCAGAACACCGCGGTTGGACGCTGTTTCTGATTTAAAATCTGCTGCATCGCCTGATAGCCCGATTCAGGTTCAAAGTCGCCCTGAACCACCCATTCCGGACGCACCGTAATGCCCGCTTCGCTCATCGCCTGCAGGAAGCCAGCGTGACGTCCGCCGCCGGTGTTGCGCTCCATCTGGCCTGGAATGGCACCGATATCGCGATGGCCGCGTTCGATCAGATAACGCCCGGCGAGATAACCGCCCTGAAACGCATTGTCCTGCACGGTATCGGTGAAATCACCGCGTGACGCGCCCCAATCCATCACCACCATGGGGATATTGCGGTTCTCTTCCAGCATCTGCAGCAAATCGTCTGGATATTCCGAACACATCACCAGCAATCCATCGACGCGCTTTTGCGCCATCATCGACAGGTAAGCGCGCTGCTTTTGCAGATCGTTGTGCGCATTGCCGAGAATCAGCGTATAGCCGCGTTCGAAACACCGGTTCTCCACCGCTTCGATAATTTCAGCGAAGTAGGGCGCTTCGCTGGAGGTCGCCAGCAGACCCAAGGTTTTGGTGTGATTAACTTTGAGACTACGCGCCACGGCACTGGGCGAGTAGTGTAATTCTTTGATCGCTTCCCATACGGCGTTACGCGTCTCTTCCGCAACGAAACGCGTTTTGTTGATGACATGCGAAACCGTGGTGGTTGAGACACCCGCGCGTTTTGCGACATCTTTAATTGTTGCCATGAAAATGGTACTCCTGGGCTTATCGCAACTTACTGATAAGTATATTGTTAAACGTTTGCGTCTGCTAATGCTTTTACAGCCCAAAAAAGCGGGCAAAACGGTGTGTTTTAGCAGGCGAAATCACTTCATCACGCTGTTGATACAGGATGCGCAAAATCTGTTGCGCAACGAAAGGCGGCGATTCTAGCAAGCTGATGCGTATAAAACGAGATTTTTGCCCATTGCTGTGCGAAAATCGCTTTAACCCTAATAATTGTGTGACTAAGGAGTTGTGATGAATACCGACCTGAAACTGGCGCTAATGACCACTGTTGGCGCACTGTTGATGATTATCGCCTTCAGCTTTACCGCGATCATGCATTAACAAAAAAGCCGGAGCTGAGAACAGCATCCGGCTTTTTTATGATTGTTGCGCAACAACTAGCGAATAGTTTTTGGCGTCATCATGCGACGCGCGCCCACATAGTGTTTCTGCCAGTAATCCTCACCCAATGCGCTGATCTGAATATCTTTGCCGGTACGCGGCGACTGAATGAATTTCCCGTTGCCGAGATACACGCCCACATGATCGGCAGTGCCGCGATTATTGATGCGGAAGAACACCAAATCGCCTTTCTCGAGCATTTCACGTTTAATCGGTGCCGCATCGCGCAGGTGATACATCTCATTAGCGGTGCGTGGCAGTTTGAATTTCACCAGATCTTTATAGGCGTACCACACTAAGCCGCTGCAGTCGAAACCGGTATGTGGCGAAGCACCGCCCCATTGATAGGGTTTGCCGAGTTGGCCCATCAATTTGGTCATCGCCGTTTCACGCGCCTTTTGATAACGCTGGCGGTGCGCCTTACTCATTTTGATGCCGGTCAGCGCTAACGCTTCATCATCGACGGCGATCTCAGGTGTTTTCTTCGCTAAACGTTGATGACCGTATTTCTTAGCAGAAAGTTTCAGCGGGGATTTTTTGCTGGTGGTCTTGTGCAGCGCGGTTTCTGTTTTGGTCTGTTTTTTGAGTTTGAATTTTTGAACAGCAGTCAGGCGCGATTTTTTGGTGGTGGTTTTCACCGGGCGTCGTTTGCGGCGCTCGTCTTCACGTGCGCTCTTTTTCTCTGCTTTAAGCGAACTGGCATTAACGGGCGCATGCGGAGATGCAGCAGCCACATTAAAAAACAGTTGGGCGAAAGCCAGTATGAAAAGCGTAATTAGTAGACGCATAATCCGGTTACAGGTTAAGCAGGCTGAATGAAAGCAGACTGCGGCAAAGTGAGAGAAATCTGATCAAGTGACCAGCGCCGAGGCAATTCTAATCCACTTTTTTTCCAAAAGGTAAGGCCTTTTTCCATTAATATGTTACCAGATTGATTCTGTAGCAAAAATGAGCGATTTCAGCTGGTTAACGCAGCGAAACTATTGCTAATTATTAATTTATTAATGCCAATTAATGATATGAAAATGTTATTTGTCATGCGTTAACTTAACAAACATGGCGATTCGCCAGTGCAAACGCAAAATCCCGTTTTCAGTCCGGGAGCGAAATCGCTACAATAAACAAACACGAAGTAGAAGATTAAGGAAGGCAATAATGAGTACTGTTGAAAAAATTCAGCGTCAGATCGCAGAAAACCCGATTCTGCTGTACATGAAAGGTTCTCCGAAGCTGCCAAGCTGCGGTTTCTCGGCGCAAGCCGTGCAGGCGCTTTCTGCCTGTGGCGAGCGTTTCGCATACGTGGACATTCTGCAGAACCCGGATATTCGCGCTGAAATGCCAAAATACGCTAACTGGCCAACTTTCCCGCAGCTGTGGGTCGATGGCGAACTGGTCGGCGGCTGCGACATCATCGTTGAGATGTTCCAGCGCGGCGAACTTCAGCCACTGCTGAAAGAGACCGCTGAGAAGTATAAAGAAGCGGAATAATGCAGAAGGCCGACAAATGTCGGCCTTTTCTTTGCTTACTCGGCAGACGCCTCGTCTGCAGATTCTTCACTGAAAGCCAGCGGCCAGCCGCCCAGGCGTTTCCAGCGGTTCACCAACTCACAAAATAGCGTCGCGGTTTGCTCGGTGTCATACAGCGCCGAATGCGCTTGTGTGCTATCAAACTCCATTCCCGCCGCTTTGCAGGCTTTCGCCAACACGGTTTGCCCCAGCACTAAACCACTTAACGCTGCGGTATCAAAGGTGGCAAAAGGGTGGAACGGATTGCGCTTCAGGCTGGCGCGCTCTGCGGCCGCCATCACGAAGTTGAGATCGAAAGTGGCATTGTGCGCCACGATAATCGCGCGATTGCAGCCGCTATCTTTGGTGCCTTTGCGCACCATTTTAAAAATCGCATGCAGAGCTTCGTATTCACTAACCGCACCGCGCAGCGGATTGGTGGGATCGATGCCGGTAAACGCCAGCGCAGCAGGATTCAGAATGGCGCCTTCAAACGGTTCCACATGGAAGTGCAGCGTTTCATCGCGGTGCAACCAGCCGTCTTCATCCATTTTCAGCGTTGTGGCTGCAATTTCCAGCAGTGCATCGGTTTGTGCATTGAAACCTGCGGTTTCAACGTCGATCACAACAGGATAAAAACCGCGGAAGCGTTGGTGGAGAGCGTTTAAAGCGTTCGATTCAGACATCAGGATCTCATGGCAATAAATAGGGCAGCGCGCATTATGGCAAAAATCGCAGGAGGGTGCAGCAGGAGAGGGAAATCAGCCTGCAATTAGCAGGCTGACCAGCAACCTTAGTTGCCTAAGCCGTGACCGGCATGTTTATTTTCAATCAGTTCGATCTTGTAGCCGTCTGGATCTTCAACAAAGGCAATAATGGTAGAACCGCCTTTTACCGGGCCCGCTTCACGCGTTACGTTGCCGCCCGCGCTGCGAATGCGTTCGCAGGTGTCAGCCACGTTGTCCACGCCCAGCGCGATATGGCCGTAAGCGTTGCCGAGATCGTATTTATCCACGCCCCAGTTGTAAGTCAGCTCAATCACCGCGCCTTCGCTCTCTTCGGTGTAGCCAACGAATGCCAGCGTGTATTTGTACTCGGTGTTTTCGCTCTGACGCAGCACGCGCATGCCGAGCACGCGGGTGTAGAAATCGATAGAACGTTGCAAATCGCCAACGCGTAACATGGTGTGAAGTAAACGCATAACATCCTCTTTTTTAAAACGTCATCAGTGAATGACAAGACAACTAAGTATACACACTGATGAAACAACGCTGCCGCCTATCCGAGGCGGCAGCCATTTTCTTACAGGGTGGGATAATCGGTGTAACCTTCCGCGCCGCCGCCGTAGAAGCTTTCAGGGCGCTGCGGATTGAGTGGCGCATCTTGCTGCAAACGAGCAACCAGATCCGGGTTAGCGATAAAGTCGCGGCCAAACGCCACTGCGTCAATCAGGCCGCGCGCAATCAGATCATCCGCTTTCTCAACGGTGTAGGCACCGGCACCAATAATCACGCCTGGGAACAGCGCACGCACTTTCTCACGGAATGCATCGCTGTATGGCTGTCCGCCCGCCCAGTCTGGCTCAGAAAGGTGCAGATAGGCGATGCCGCGCTTGCCCAACTCGGCGATGTACCACAACGCTGCTTTCTCTTCTTCCGGGCCATTTTCCAGATTCTGGAAGGCACCGATTGGCGAAACGCGGATACCGATACGATCGGCAGACCAGTTAGCAATCGCCGCATCCACCACTTCCAGCGCGAAACGGCCACGTCTCTCAATCGAACCGCCGTACTCATCGCTACGCTGGTTTGAGCCGGGTGCGAGGAACTGATGCATCAGATAACCGTGTGCTGAGTGCAACTCCAGCAGGTCGAAGTCGGCTTCGCGCGCATTGGCAGCGGCCTGACCAAAATCTTTGACGATTTGCTGAATTTCAGCCACTGACAGCTCGCGCGGTGCTGAAGTGTCTTCACGATAGACCGAACCATCCGCAGCGCGCAGAGAAGTGCGCGTACCCGCCGCCAGCGCGGTCGGTGCGACCGGTGCTTTGCCTTCTGGCTGCACGCTGTTATGAGAGATGCGGCCGGTGTGCCACAGCTGCACGGCGCTGTGACCGTTAGCGGCATGAATGCCTTCGTTAATCATTTTCCACGCGGCAATTTGCTGCTGTGTGTGCAGGCCCGGCGCACCGGCATAGCCTTTCGCCTGGAAAGAGATCTGGGTGGCTTCGGTGATGATTAAACCGGCACTGGCGCGCTGCTGATAATATTCAGCCATCAGCGGCGTCGGGATATCGCCCGGCTCAATGCTGCGCAGACGCGTCAACGGGGCCATGAAAATGCGGTTCGGTACGGTAATCGCGCCCACTTTGAGTGGGGAGAATAGCTGCTTACTCGCCATATTGATTGCTCCAGGAAGACCGGTCGTCTAGTAACGACGATTTCTAAAAAAATCAGTGGCTTATCAGCCACTGTTCGATGGTGTCGAGCGCCAGACTAATCGGACCCGGCACTCGGGAAATCTTGCTCTGCAAACTGGCTCCGAGCCACAACAAGTAGCAGCGCTGCGCCAGCTGCTGCGGCGTTTGACTAAATGGCAGCGGCTGCTCAGCGGCGACCTCAGTCAAACAGCGCGTGTAGGCAGCGATGATGGCATTGGCACCCTGTTGCAGGGCATCGCGCATGGGTTCGGAGAGATCGCACACTTCGGCTGACAATTTCACGCCAAGGCAGCCAACAATATGACCTTGCTCGATAAACAGCCTTTCGCCGTAGCGGAAATGCGCTAACAGGCGTTCGCGCGGCGGTAAACCGGGCAGATTCAGCTGCTGATCAATCTGTTGCTGGAAGTGGGCAAAGTAGCGCTCAATCAGCGCCACGCCAAAGGCCTCTTTCGAACCGAAATAGTGGTAGAACGAGCCTTTAGTGACTTCCGCCAGCGCCAGCATCTCGATCAAACCCATGCCGGTAAAGCCGCGCTGTAAACAAACCTGCTCGCCAATAGCAAGCAGGTGTTCACGGGTATCGTTGCGTTGCAGAGTCTTGTTCATGGGGCTCAGGTTATTAGACCAGTCAGTCTAGCGCAACCCTCAGGCGGCGGTTTGGCACGATCTGTTCATATCCAATTGCGATTGATACTGCTGCGTCTGGATGTTGAACATGCCTAAAAGCGTATGGAAAAGATTATCTTGCGACACCTTTGCGTCGGCGGCTTGCTGGCGCAAACAGGCCTCATTGATGTGATTCGCCGCCGCGTATCCCGGTGACATCCACATCAGCAGAGGAATGTGAGTTTGCTGTGAGGGCGCAAACATATAAGGCGCACCGTGCAGATACATCCCGCGCTCGCCAAGCGATTCGCCGTGATCGGAGAGATAAACCAGCGCCACATTGAAGCGATCGCTCAGGCCTTTGAGCTTATCGATGGTGCGGCTCAGCATGGCGTCGGTATACAGCAGCGAGTTGTCGTAGGTATTCACCAATGCCTGATGATCGCAATCCTGAATCTGTTTGCTGTCGCAGGTGGGCGTAAAACGGCGGAACTCAGCCGGATAACGCTGATAATAGGCTGGACCGTGGCTGCCCATTTGATGCAGCACAATAATGCCGTCGTTATGCAGGCTATCAACATAGTTATCAAGACGATGCAGCAACACATCATCCTGGCAAAACCCGTCGTGACAATATTGCGGCAGGTTCCACTGCGTCATGTCGGTGTGCGGCACGCGATCACAGGCACCTTTGCAGCCACCATCGTTTTCGCGCCACAGCACGCTCACGCCGGCATGCGCCAGGATATCGAGCACGCCTTCCTGATGATGCGCCAGATTCGCGTCGTAATGCACGCGCGGCATATTGGAGAACATGCAGGGCACCGAAATGGCGGTTTCTGTGCCACAGGAACTGGCGTTGGGATAGTAAATCACCTGCTGTTTTTTCAGTTGCGGATTTGTGTCACGCGCGTAACCACCCAGCGAAAAATTCTCGGCGCGCGCCGTTTCACCCACCACTAACACCACCAGCGTTTTCTTGGTTGCTGCGGAGATTAATGGGCCTTTGTGGGCATCCTCGCCAATTTTTACCAGTTCCTGACTACCTTGCAGATAGCGTTGATCGACATAGTGGCCAGTACCGCTAACCACGTTGGCCGGAGTAATCATCTTGATCAGATTTTTATTGTTGCGAATCAGCGAGGCGTAATCTTTGTAAAACAGCGCCGCCATCAGCAAGATGAGTAATATTGCGCCCAGTGCGCCCGTCAGGCGTTGCAGCAGATTCCACCACCAGCGCGCGCCGCTATTGATGCGCACGCCGCAAATCAGCACCACCGGTACCATTCCCATCAACAGCATCCAGAGTAGATAGCGACTGCTGATCAGCGCGCCGGCTTCCTGCGGATCGGATTCAAAAACGTTTTGAATCATATTGGTGTCGATCACCGTGCCAAAACTGTGCATGAAGTAATTGGCGGCGGCGCTGACTAATACCAGCGCAATCAGCAACGGCTTGCGCAGATAAGGCCAGGCAGCTAGCGAGAAGAGAAAATAGAAAGCCGAGGCGAGCACCAGCGGAATACTGGCGGCGAACAGATAATCGTGGAAGTGATCGTAAGGGATCATTTCCCAGGCGCGCAGCAAGAACAGGGCATTCATGAATAATGCGAAAAACAGGGCGGCAATAAGGTTAAATCCGTTGGTGCCGCACTGAAAGGTGATCGGGAATCTCATGAAAACTCAACGGTAAGAGGTAATGTGACAATCGTATGAAGACAAGATGAGGAAAACCTTAACGAAGATTAAACGTAAGCAATCCAAATCCTTTAAATGCTGGCTTTTTGGTAAACAGGCGTAACGAAATGCCGCGATGGCTTGATTATGCGCAATGCCCGTATACTCTTTGCTCAATGTCATTAAGCTGTTATCAATGTGATTTGAGATGTTAATTGCGGAGTGCATGTGGTCGAGCAACTAGAGTTCTTCCCCGTTCCCAGCCCGTGTCGCGGCATTTGCCAGAGCGACGCGCGTGGCTATTGTCGTGGCTGTTTACGCAGCCGGGAAGAGCGCTTTAACTGGATGAAATTCAGCGATGCGCAAAAGCGCGATGTGCTGCGCTTGTGCCGGCAACGCTTTTTGCGCCTGCAGCGCCAGCAAAAAGTCGATGAAGATCATGATCCACAACAACCGGAACTGTTTTAAGAAAACGACGATCTGCCTTTTCGTTATACTCCCGTTTTCGTTATCTGGAATCGTGTTTAGGGAGTTTAACCATGTTACAACCGCAGGCTATTGCACCGCAGGGACCGTCCTTTTCACCGCTGATTGCCGGTTACTGGCGTTTAATGGAGTGGGGCATGACGCCGCAGCAAGTGGTGCAGTTTATTGAGCACCATTTAGCGCTGGGCATTACCACTGTCGATCACGCCGACATCTACGGCGATTACCAATGTGAAGCCGCCTTTGGTGCAGCACTGCGCCTGGCGCCAGGTTTGCGTGAGAAGCTGCAAATCGTCACTAAATGCGGCATTGCGACGCGCGCTAAACCTGAACACCGTATTGGTCACTACATCACTGAAGCCAGCCACATTCTGCACAGCGCCGAGAATTCGCTGCGCCATTTCAATACCGATTACCTCGATTTGCTGCTGATTCATCGTCCGGATCCGTTGATGGACGCGGATGAAATTGCCGAAGCCTTTACGGCGTTGCATCAGAGCGGCAAAGTGCGCCATTTTGGCGTCTCCAACTTCACCGCGTCTCAGTTCACGCTGCTGCAATCGCGTTTGCCATTCAGTCTGGTCACTAATCAACTGGAAATCTCCCCGCTGGAGCAAACGTCGCTGCTGGATGGCTCGCTTGATCAGTGCCAGCAAAACCGCATCCGCCCAATGGCCTGGTCCTGCCTCGGCGGCGGTCGCGTGTTTAACGATCCGCACTATCAGCCGTTGCGCGATGAGCTGGAGCAGGTGAAGCAGGAGATTGGTGCCAGCAATATTGAGCAAGTGGTGTATGCATGGGTGATGAAGCTGCCAAGCCGTCCGCTGCCAATTATTGGATCAGGCAAAATTGAACGGGTGAAAGAAGCGGTTGGCGCATGCCAGTTAACCCTCGATCGCCAGCAATGGTTTCGCATCCGCAAAGCCGCCATCGGTTACGATGTGCCCTAAAGCGTAAAGCTGCGTCAAATTACGGCAGCCTGGATGAAAGCAGTCCAGGCTTACAGAGAATCTAACCGTAAGGAGACGTTATGAAGAAAATCCTCATTGTTATGCTGGCTCTGGCCTGCGCCGCAGGCGCGCAGGCGGCGTCAGAAGAAGTCACGCTGCATGAAACCACCGCGCAAGGCATCGGGGCGGCAATTGGCAAAGTCACTATCAGCGAAACGCCGTACGGTGTGCAATTTACGCCAGCGTTAAGCGGCCTTAAACCGGGCATTCATGGTTTCCACGTGCATGCTAAAGGCAGCTGTGAACCGGGCGAATCGGACGGTAAAACGGTGGCGGCCGGTGCGGCGGGCGGACATCTCGATCCGCAAAAAACCGGCAAGCATCTTGGTCCGTACGCCGATGGTCACCTTGGCGACTTACCCGCGCTGTTTGTAACCGAAGATGGCAAGGCGAATTATCCGGTGGTTGCGCCACGCATCAAATCCCTGAGTGAAATCAAAGGTAAAGCCTTGATGGTGCATGTGGGCGGCGATAATCATGCCGACCATCCGCAACCGCTCGGCGGCGGGGGGGCGCGTTTTGCCTGCGGCGTAATTTAAACTCCTGGGCGGCAGCTGCTTGTCGCCCTGATTTCCTTCCTTTGAAAAAAATTGACCCATTTTCTGGCTACTCTCAGCGGTTTTTCCGTCCTATGATATTGATTCAGGTATAAAACCTTCAGGGGTGGGAATGAAAGCGCGTGGGATGATGTTGTTATGTTTATTGCTGGTGGGATGCGATCAACCCAACGATACACAATTAAGGTTGGATGCGAGTCGGCAGCTTCAGTGGACAATTGATACCAATCCTCTACGTGCAGATTGTGAAAATATCGCCCGTGGTCGTGAATGGTTAACGCAACGCACTCTTAAGCAGCTGGAAACCAGGGGATGCCAAAATGTGCTTCGCAGTGCAAGTGAAACAAATTTCATCACTACTGCGATCTATCGTCATTCCATGACGATCGTTTGCGGGAGCATTCGCGGTAAAAGTTTTACAGGTACCGAATTAAATCGCCGCTTTGTTTACTCTTCAGAAGAGAAGGCGCTGGTGATTGAACCGATGTCCGATCAAGACAAAACCCGCTTCGAAGGACAGAAATCGCTGCAGCAGTTGCAGGATGATTTTAATCGCCAGACCACGCAATATTGTCAGTAATCAATCTGGCACCGCCTGCGCCAACTGGGCGAGTGAGCAGCGCAGGCGCCACAAAATACCCGCCAGCGTATTGGCTTCGCTCTCCGCTTGCTGCTGCAGCTGGTTAATCATAGTTTCCAGCTCATCGAGCGTGGCCTGCAACGCGGTGTGATGCACGCCGCGCAGGCTCATAATCCGTTGTAGATCCTGCAGGCTGCTGTCGCGCATTTGCCCTAGCGTAGCCGACGTTGGCTGCCATTCGCGCAGCTGCCAGACAATGTGGGAACAGTTGAGTAGCACCACGCCCCAGCGCAGCAGCCACACGCGCGCCTGCTCGTCACGACTGTTACTGAGCTGACTAATATGATGATAAATCTGCGATTCAAAGTGGCTTTCGCTCAGGCGCGGATGACGGCGTAGCTGATCAAGAAACGCATGGCGCAGGGCGCGAATATGCCGACGACTGCGGCGCGCATCGGAACTGGGACGCAGCACCTGAAACGCCAGCCACGCCAGCAGTACGCCGCACACCTTGGCGATATTGTCATTGAGGAAGCTTTGATAATCCCAGTCCGGCGGATTGGTGACGGCGATAAAGGATCCCATAAATACAATGAATTGCCCCCACATTCCCGCGCGTTTCTTCTGCTGCAGTTTGAACAACTGCAAGGTGAGTAACAGCGGGAAAAGCACCAGCAAAAACTGCCACAGCGCACTGATTTGCACCATCAAGCCAAACTGCAGCACAAAACTAAACAGCGACAGCCACAGCAAGGTTTTGAGTAACAGCGAGACGCTGCCGCTGGGCGAAGGCGCGGAAGAGTACAACACGCACGCGATGGCGGTGAGCGTCAGGGCGGCGGCACCGGAATCCCATTGCGTGGTGATCCAAAAGGCGCAGCCCAGCATGATGACGCTAAAAGTACGCAGTGCGCTCCAGCCGGCTTCTGCACTGTCGCTTTCGCGCGCCAGCGATGGCGCATACGGCGGTTGAAAACGGGTATCGGCATCGGCGCGTTCAATCAGGCGAATCCAGCGATTGACGTTGAGATAGACCCAGCAAAAATAGCGCAGTCGCTGGACAAAGGCGCGTTGCCGGTAATCACCGGTTGCTGATGGCGTGATGCCGCGCAAAATCAGCGCCAGACGGTATTTGTCGCAGTGCGGCTGCGCCAATTCGTGCAGCAGTTTTGCCATGGCATCGTAAAGTTCAGGCGGCGCATCGGGCCAGTTCAGCAACATGCGGCGCAGACTGGAGAGCACGCTGGTCAGACGCAGCTGCTGGTGCAGCACATAGTTCAGCACGTTGTTCTGGCGGCGGAAGCGATAGTGGCTCCAAAACGCCTGAATGCGCAGCAGGTTCATGGTGAGAATCTGGCTAATGACATTTTCATGGGCGGTGCGCACGTTATCGGTGCTGCCTTGCTGCAGTAATAACACCGCATGATCCAGCAAACGCGCGTGCATCTGACGCAGTGAACTCATCAGCGCGTTGCCATCCGAGGTGCTGGGCAGAATCATCATCATCAATCCGGCGCAAAGAATGCCGGAGATCACTTCGCACACGCGCGCCTGGGCGATATCCCACAGCTGAGTGACATCGGTGATGTTGACGCTGCTAAAGGCAATGATGGCGGCGGTATATCCCGCCAGCGAAAACGCGTAGGCCACATTGTTTTGGTAGTGATTGGCGATCCAGGTGCAGAACGCCAGCCAACCGGCCATGAAAAAGGCAAACAGCCAGGGCTCGTTTAGCGTGTGTCCGGCAATCAGCAGCGCGGCGCTGGCACCGAGCAAACTGCCAACGATGCGGCCCAGACTTTTACTGATGGCACCGCCGACGGTGGGAAAACTCACCACCGCCGCCGATGTCATGGCCCAGTAGGGTTCGTCGAGTTGCAGCGCATAGGCGATGGTCAAGGCGAGACACATCGCAATGCCATTACGCAGCGCGTAGCGCCACTCGGCCCAGCTTGCTTTTATCCACGGCAGATTTTGCCAGGCCAGCCACTGAAAATTCATCACAGCCTCAGTGCGCGATCGAGATGGTGCAGGTGGTGCCCGCCACTAGCGGCACGCCTTCCGGCAACGTATCCAAGCGAATGCGCACAGGCACGCGCTGCGCCAGACGCACCCAAGGCACGTTAGGCTTGATATCCGGCACCAAACCGCCATCGCTGGCGACGCTTTGATCGTAAATGGCGCGTCCGATACTCTCCACTTTGCCCTGCAAACGCGCGCCGTTGCTGTACAACACAATCTGCGCCGCAGCGCCGGGTTGAATATGGCGCAGCTTGGTCTCTTCGAAATAGCCCATCACGTAATAAGAGTGGCTGTCGACCAGCGCAAACAGCGGCGTACCAGCGCTGGCATAGTTGCCGGTGCGCAGTGTTAGGTTGCTGATCCAGCCATCGGTGGGCGCGGTAATGGTAGTTTGATCGAGGTTCCAGCGCGCCTGATCGAGGCTGGCCTGCGCCGCTTTCGCCGTTGATGCAGCGGCATTGGCGGTTAAGCGCGCGGCGTCCATATCTTCCGCTGAAATGACGTTGCGCGGCAGGCTGGCGCGGCGATTGGCTTCATGCTGCGCTTTAGCCAGATCGGCCTGCGCTTTGGCTAGCTGCGCTTCGGCATTGGCCTGCGCAATTTGCCACGGCACCGGATCAAGCTTGAGCAGCACGTCACCTTTATGCACGAACTGATTGTCACGCACCTCCAGAGCGATGATGCGCCCGGACACCTCCGGCGTGATATCCACCAACTCGGCGCGCACTTTGCCATCCCGCGTCCACGGCGATTGCATGTAGTAATTCCACATCCACCATCCGGCAAGCAGGGCCAGCGCAAAGATCACTACAGTTGAAAAATACTTAAAAGGGTTGAATTTCATAGTGATTTATCCGAGGCTCAGTAACCACAATGCGCCAGCAACGCACAATA
Source organism: Pantoea trifolii (assembly GCF_024506435.1). Classification (NCBI taxonomy): domain Bacteria; kingdom Pseudomonadati; phylum Pseudomonadota; class Gammaproteobacteria; order Enterobacterales; family Erwiniaceae; genus Pantoea; species Pantoea trifolii. The sequence continues at coordinate 1,877,553 of NZ_JANIET010000001.1, forward strand.
CAAACAGGGAAAGGTCCATTAAGGTGGGATGCCAGACATCGCCGGAGTAGATCCAGCCGCGTATCAGCGGGTGAATCAACAACCAGAAAAAGAATCCGAGTAACACCGCTTTAAACAGCGGCGGGAAAAACAGCGACGCACTGAACACCAGGTCGGTAAGCGGGGCGCTGGGGGAAAAAGCGGTAAGGGACACGTGTCATCATCCTTTTTGACCGGGAATCATCTTAATAGAGCGTAGACGGCAAGCGTATATGCAGGCCTGGTATTTGTAATTTGCCAGGTAAACTCGCAGAATAGTGTAAAATCTGGCTTAATAGCTAGCAAGCTAATTATAAGGAGATGCAATGGATACGCCCTTGGGAACCGATCTGTCTCGCCTGGTGCGCATTTGGCGCGCGTTAATCGATCAGCGTTTAAAACCGCTTGAGTTGACACAAACACACTGGGTGACGCTACACAATATTCATCAACTCCCGCCAGAGCAGTCTCAGATTCAGCTGGCAAAAGCCATTGGCATTGAGCAGCCTTCACTGGTGCGCACGCTGGATCAGCTGGAAGAGAAGGGATTAATCACCCGCGCGACCTGCGCCAACGATCGCCGTGCCAAGCGCATCAAGCTGACCAAACAGGCTGAGCCGATCATCGAGCAGGTTGAGAATGTGATTGATGCCACGCGCGATGACATTCTTTCCGGCATCAGCCTGGAAGAGATTAATCAGATGGTGACGCTGATTGCGCGGCTGGAAAAAAATATTCTCGAGTTTCACAACCGCGAGAAATAAAAAAACCGACGCCAGGCGTCGGTTTTTTTTATCTACTCGCTTAACGTGGCGAAACGGTAACCTGGCTGCCGTTTGACGCCATCACGACGCGCTGGCCAACCGAGTAACGGGTGGCAGCTTGTTTCTGCACCACCATGATGGTGTTGCCATCATCCTTGCGGATTTCCAGCTCGACACCGTCAGATTTGTTAACCGCACCCTGCACGCCCTGACCGGCTACGCCACCGAGTACCGCACCGCCTGCGGTTGCCAGACTGCGACCGCTGCCGCCGCCAATGGTGTTACCGAGGAAACCACCCAGCACTGCACCACCAATTGCGCCAATCACGTTGTTTTCATCGCCGCCCTGGATTTTCACCGGACGAACCGAAACCAGCGTGCCGTAGGAAACACTTTGTACTTGTTTAGCTTCACTGGCGCTGTAAACGTCACCGGAAAGGGTGCTGTCGTTGGCACAACCTGCCAGAGTTAAGCCGGTCAACGCCACGGCTACAAAACGCTTAATCATCAGAACGCTCCTTAATGCAAATAAACGCCATATTTCTCATCCTGTACTGCACAGAGTATAAGACAGAAAACTGGCAAATGACTCTAAGTCCGTATAATACGCGGCTGGGGCGAAGCATAGACCGTCTCCCATCAACAAAAATTCAATTACCTGCAGAAAATATTTCTGAGCTGGAACAGACTGCGCAGTGACGCTGAAAAGCGGAATTTTATCATAGAATTAGCCCCGGTAATTTGCCAGGCTTAAGCCAGATGATGTTAAGGGAGTGAACCGCTATGAAATCAGGACGCTATATTGGCGTGATGTCCGGCACCAGCCTTGATGGCGTGGACGTGGTACTGGCGGCCATTGATGGGCAAATGGTGGCGCAGCAGGCCAGCTATTGTCATCCCATTCCGCAGGAATTACGCCAGCAGGTGTTGGCCATTTGTCAGGGACAATCCTTGACGCTATCGCAGCTCGGGCAGCTGGACACGCGGCTTGGCAAACTGTTCGCCGAGGCGGTATTGACCTTGATGCACCAGCAGTCGCTGGAAGCCAGCGACATTATGGCGATTGGCTGCCACGGACAAACGGTGTGGCATGAGCCGCAAAGTGATGCGCCCAATACGCTGCAAATTGGCGATAACAACCAGATTGCGGCGGCCACCGGCGTGACGGTGATCGGTGATTTTCGTCGTCGCGATATGGCGCTCGGCGGGCAGGGCGCGCCGCTGGTGCCGGCCTTCCATCAGGCGCTGTTAATGGACAGCGTCGAGCGCCGCATGGTGCTGAACATCGGCGGCATCGCCAATCTGTCGCTATTGATTCCAGGCCAGCCGGTACGCGGTTTTGATACCGGTCCGGGCAATATGCTGATCGATGCGTGGATTTGGCGCAACAAAGGTTTGCCATACGATAAAGATGCCGCCTGGGCGCGCAGCGGTCAGGTGGTTCCGGCGCTGCTGGAGTTAATGCTGGGCGATCCGTGGTTTGCGCTGCCGCCGCCAAAAAGCACCGGACGCGAATATTTCAATCTCAGCTGGATTGAGCAGCAGTTGCAGCGTTTCCCGGCGCTGGCACCACAAGATGTGCAAGCCACGTTGACTGAGCTGACGGCGTTGACCATCGCGCAGCAGGTTCAGCTCAACGACGGTTGCGATCGTCTGTTGGTGTGTGGCGGAGGCAGCCGAAATCCGCTGCTGATGGCGCGCCTCGCCACGCATCTGTCGGGTACTGAAGTGGGTACCACCGACGAAGCGGGCATCAGCGGGGATGATATGGAAGCGCTGGCCTTTGCCTGGCTGGCGTTTCGTACATTAAATGGCTTACCGGGCAACCTGCCAGCGGTAACCGGCGCGCGGGAGATGAGTGTATTGGGCGCGATTTTTCCGGCCAATCCCCGACCTATTCGTTAAGAGGTGAAGATGAAAAAAACAATTATGGTGCTGAGTAGCGTGGCGATCTTGAGTGGCTGCGGCATGATGCATAAACAGCAAGAGACTCCACAACAGCTGCGCTATCAGTGCGGCACCTTGCCGCTGACGGTCACCCAGGATAATGCGAAGCAGCAGGTGAGTTTTATTCTGGATGGCAAGCCGCTAACGCTGACACAAACGGTCTCGGCCTCTGGCGCGCGCTACAGCGACGGCACTTACGTCTTCTGGTCAAAAGGCAATGGCGCTTTTGTTGAACGTAATAACAAAATCGTGATTAATGATTGTGAATTGCAGAACGCGGATACCTCCGCTCAGTAAACGTTAGAGAAAGAGAAACAGCATGAGCGACAGTGACAGCTTGCAAAATATTGCCCATCTGCGTCGTGAATACACCCGCGGCGGGCTGCGACGTAAAGATCTGCCCGATAATCCTCTGGCGCTGTTTGAGCAGTGGCTGCAGCAAGCCTGCACCGCGCAGTTGCCGGATCCGACGGCGATGACGGTGGCTACCGTTGACAGCAGCGGCCAGCCTTATCAGCGCATCGTGCTGCTTAAGCACTACGACGAGCAAGGCATGGTGTTCTATACCAACCTCGGCAGCCGCAAGGCGCTGCAGCTGGCAGAGAATCCGCGTATTTCGCTACACTTCCCGTGGCATTTCCTGGAGCGTCAGGTGATGGTACTGGGCGAGGTGGAAAAACTGTCGCCCCTCGAGGTGCTGAAGTACTTCAGCAGTCGCCCGCGTGATAGCCAGATTGGTGCGTGGGTGTCGAAGCAGTCGAGCCGTATTTCTGCGCGCGGCGTGCTGGAAGGCAAGTTCCTCGAGCTTAAGCAGAAATTCCAGCAGGGTGACGTGCCGCTGCCGAGTTTCTGGGGCGGTTACCGCGTCAAATTCCACACCGTGGAGTTCTGGCAGGGCGGCGAACATCGCCTGCACGATCGCTTCCTCTACCAGCGTAATGATAATGGCTGGTCGATTGACCGTTTAGCCCCGTAAAACTGCGTTTTATCCCCTTTCAACGCTGGCGCAGTTGGCGTCAGCGCTTTATGCTATAGCCCTCTTTTTTTTCGTCTCCGCACGTCGGCGGAAAGCTGTGTACCAGCCTAGGTGCAGTCTGATCAATTTGGAGTCAGTGATGACCAGCAGTAACCTGATACAACAATTGCAAGAAAGGGGCTTAGTCGCCCAGGTAACGGATGAAGAAGCGTTAGCAGAGCGACTGGCGCAAGGGCCAATTGCACTCTATTGCGGCTTCGATCCTACCGCTGATAGCTTGCATTTGGGCCATCTGGTGCCGCTGCTCTGCCTGAAGCGTTTTCAGGATGCCGGACACAAGCCGGTTGCGCTGGTGGGTGGTGCCACCGGTCTGATTGGCGATCCCAGCTTTAAAGCAGCAGAACGTAAACTTAACACCGCTGAAACCGTTGGCGAGTGGGTCGATAAGATCCGCAACCAGGTCGCACCTTTCCTCAGCTTCGATTGCGGCGACAACAGCGCGATTGCCGCGAACAATTACGACTGGTTTGGCGGCATGAACGTGCTGACCTTCCTGCGCGACATCGGTAAACACTTCTCAGTGAATCAGATGATCAACCGCGAAGCGGTGAAACAGCGTCTGAACCGTGAAGATCAGGGCATCTCCTACACCGAGTTCTCCTACAACCTGCTGCAGGGTTATGACTTTGCAGAGCTGAACAAACGTCACGATGTGGTGCTGCAGATTGGCGGTTCCGATCAGTGGGGCAACATTACCTCCGGTATCGATCTGACGCGTCGTCTGCATCAGCAGCAGGCGTGGGGATTGACCGTACCGCTGATCACTAAATCTGACGGCACCAAATTCGGTAAAACCGAAGGTGGCGCGGTATGGCTGGATGCGAAGAAAACCAGTCCTTACAAGTTCTACCAGTTCTGGATCAACACGGCGGATGCAGACGTATATCGTTTCCTGAAGTTCTTCACCTTCATGAGCATTGAAGAGATCAATGCGCTGGAAGAAGAAGACAAAAACAGCGGCAAAGCGCCACGCGCGCAGTACGTGCTGGCTGAGCAGGTGACACGTCTGGTGCACGGCGAAAGCGGCTTAACGGCGGCAAAACGCATCACCGAGAGCCTGTTCTCCGGCAGCCTCAGCGCGATGACCGAAGCAGACTTCGAGCAGCTGGCGCAGGACGGCATGCCCACCATCACGCTGACGGCAGAAGACGACTTGCAGCAGGCGCTGGTGGCGGCTGAGCTGGTGCCATCACGCGGCCAGGCGCGCACCATGATCGGTTCTAACGCGGTCTCGCTCAATGGCGAAAAACAGTCAGATGCGGAGTACCGTTTCAGCGACAGCGATAAACTGTTTGGACGTTTCACGTTGTTGCGTCGCGGTAAAAAACATTACTGCCTGATTAACTGGCAGTAAGCGTTCAGGGCCGGGTTCCGGCCCTTTTTTATGGCAAGACAGCAGTACAGGGCAAAATGAAAAATATTCTCGCAATTCAATCTCACGTTGTTTACGGACACGCCGGTAACAGCGCTGCCGAATTCCCGATGCGCCGCATGGGCGCAAACGTTTGGCCGCTGAATACCGTGCAATTTTCTAATCACACCCAATATGGTCACTGGACCGGCACCGTGATGCCCGCCACACATTTGACCGACATCGTTAAAGGCATTGCGGCGGTGGACCGCCTGAAGACCTGTGATGCGGTATTAAGTGGCTATTTGGGATCGGCGGAGCAGGGCGAACAGATTCTGGAGATCGTGCGCCTGGTGAAAGAAGCCAACCCGAACGCATGGTTCTTCTGCGATCCGGTGATGGGCCATCCGGAAAAAGGCTGCATCGTGGCGCCGGGCGTGGCGGAGTTTCACTGCAAAATGGCGTTGCCCGCCAGCGACATCATCGCGCCAAACCTGCTGGAGCTGGAGATGCTTAGCGGGCATGAAGTGGCCAACGTGGAGCAAGCGGTGGTGGCGGCACGAGAACTGATTAGCAAAGGCCCGAAAGTGGTGCTGGTGAAGCATCTGGCGCGCGCCGGACGCCGCAGCGACCGCTTTGAGATGTTGCTGGTGACCGCCGATGAGTGCTGGCACATCAGCCGTCCGCTGGTGGACTTTGGCGTGCGTCAGCCGGTTGGCGTGGGCGATCTCACCAGCGGCCTGCTGCTGGTCGATCTGCTGCACGGTAAGTCGTTAAAGGATGCGCTGGAGCACATCACGGCGGCGGTGTATGAAGTGATGCTGAAAACTCACGAAATGGGCGAGTACGAATTGCAGTTGGTGGCCGCGCAGGATGCAATTGCCAAACCGACGCAGCATTTCGCGGCAGAAAAGCTGTAAATTCCTTGTTAGGTGCGCATGAATGCGCACCTGCAATCCAGGTCGCCATGAATGGCGACCCTACGACAGTATTAAATCAAACCCTCCGCCTTCAACGCCGCCTGCACCGCTGGACGTTCCGCAACCCGGCTAAACCATTCTTCCAGCGCATCCAGTCCCGCTAAATCCAGCTTGATGGCTTTAGCCCAGCGCGTCACTACGAACAGATACACATCGGCAACGGTAAAGCGTAATCCCAGCAGCCACTGCTTATCCTGCAACGCCTCATTCACCTGCTGATATTTCTTCTCCAGCTGCGCACGCGCAATGGCTTTGTACTCTTCTGGCGTATCAGGACGGAACAGCGGGCTAAAACCCTTGTGCAGTTCGCTGCTGACATAACTTAACCACTCCAGCGTGTGATAGCGCGTCAGGCTGCCGGTCGGGGCCAGCAGGTTGCGATCCGGCTTGAGATCCGCCAGATACTGCACAATCGCCACGCCTTCTGTCAGGATGCTGCCATCATCAAACTGCAGCGCCGGCACTTGTCCTTTCGGGTTAATCTGCCAGTAATCTTCTCCTTGCTCGGTCACTTTCTTCTGCAGGTCCACGTTCACCTGGGTAAAGTCCAGTCCGCATTCCAGCGCGACAATATGCGGTGATAGCGAACAGGCACCGGGCTTACAATAGAGTTTCATCATGGCTTCTCCTTGAGTGTTGTGGTGATCGAAGCAGCATAAGTCTGCCAGGGATTTTTGCCAGTGACAGCGATCAGGAATTGCGGTCACCGTTCAGGTTTATTCAGCAAAGCATGGCAGTAATGGCAGCTTTTCGAGCGCAAAATCCCAAAATTGCCGCACTTTAGGCGTCATATTCTTCACGCGCTGGGTGACTAACTGCACCGGCAACGGGGCCGGCTCCCATTCAGGCAGTAAACGCAGCAATTTTCCACTGTGGATATCGTCGAGAACCTGATACGACAGCAGCCGTCCAATGCCGTGTGCGCTGCGCAACGCTTCCAGCTGGCTCTCCACATCATTAACCCGCAGACGCGGCGTGATGCGCACGCGCAGATCCTGGACGAAGCGCCACTCGCGCGTATGGCGCAGGCTCGTCACTAACGCATGTTGAGTCAGTTCAGTGGGATGAAGAGGCGTGCCAGCCTGTTGCAAATAGTCGGGGCTGGCAACCAGCGTTGAACGCACCGTGCCAACCTGACGCGCCACCATCGAAGAGTCCTGCAGTTCGCCAATGCGCAGCGCGATATCAAGACCGTTTTCGATCAGGTCCTGATAGGTGTCGCTGAGCACCACTTCAATCTGCATCTCCGCATGCTGTTGCAGAAAGGCATTCACTAAGGGCATGACGTGGCGACGACCAAACTGCACCGGTGCGGTTAAACGCAGCAAGCCATGCAGGCCGCTGTGGTGAGCGCTGTCGATGGCGCGCTGATAATCGCTCAACACCCGTTGCGCCTGCTCAAACAGCTGCCAACCGGCTTCGGTGGGTGCCAGCTGGCGGGTGGTGCGTTCAATCAGGGTGGTGGCGAGACGGGCTTCGAGGGTATTAAGAGTGCGAGTGATCACCGGTGGCGATCGCTGTAACAAACGCGCGGCGCCAGCCAAACTGCCTTGCTGGATAACCGCGACAAACACCTCAAGCTCATCAAACCTGTCCATGCTTCTTCCACGCTGATTAACAGTGAGCCGACATCATGAAGTTAAGTGAGCGAAAAGCGAAGTGTGAGCAGCAGAAATCGTTAAAGGAAATGTGAATAGCGGGCAGAAAAAAGCCGGGACAAGCCCGGCTATCTGATTACTGATTGGCGTTAGCGCGTTTCAGTTCAGTTTGACTGTCATCCTGCGTCATGCGGTTCAGCAGTGGCGCGGTAATCAACATCAGCAGGGCAATCACGCCGGTAGCAATACCAATCTGCTGGAACACATGGCTGTAAACTGCCAGCGAAGTATGCGGATCGGTCACATCACTCGGTACTGCCATCAGGTTGGCGACTTTACCCGCAATCATTGCTGCACCGGCGGTGGTCAGGAACCAGGAACCCATGATGAAGCCCATCAGGCGCTGTGGAACCAGCTGTGCCACCATCGCCAGGCCCAGGCCGGAAATCATCAGCTCACCGATGCTCTGCAGCGCATAGCTGAGGATCAGCCAGTTCACCGAGACGATACCGGCTTCGTTGGCAAATTTGGCACCAAACGGCAGCACCAGGAAGGCCGCTGAACACAGCACCATACCGAAGGCGAATTTGTGTGGCATCGGCATTTTATCGCCGAGCTTGTTATACACTGCCGCCAGAATCGGGCTTGCCAGCATAATCCAGAACGGATTCAGCGCCTGGAACTGCTCTGGCTCAAAGGTGATGCCGAGAATCGCATGCTCAACGTTGCGGATAGCGAAGAAGTTGAGTGAGGTTGGCATCTGCATATAGAGCACGAAGAACACAATCGCTTCGACCATCAGCAGGAAGGCCACGATCATCTTACGGCGTGCCGCACCTTTCAACGCGAAAGCTTCTTTGGCGAAGATCACCACGATACCCGCGGCGATGACGCCCAGCGTCATACGCGCGATGCTCTGGTGATGCAGCAGCCAGGCCGCCAGCGCAATCAGCGCTACCACGCCAACCAGCGTCATCAGCAGTTTACCCATCTGCAGCGGGGCAAAATCCGGCTTGGAGCCGTAGTTTTTCACCACGCGCTGGAAGAACAGGAAGTTCAGCAGCGTAATGACCAGACCGACAACCGACAGCGAGAACGCCGCGCCCCAGCCATATTTCGCAGCCAGCCACGGCGTCAGCATCATCGAGAACAGCGAACCGATGTTGATCGACATGTAGAACATGGTGAAGGCACCGTCGAGGCGCGCGTCATCTTTCTCATAGCAGGTCGACAGTAAAGAAGACGGGTTAGCTTTAAACAAGCCGCTACCCACCGCGATGGTCGCCATACCGATGTACACCATTGAGGTGTCATGGCCGGAGAAGGCAATCAGCGCATAACCCAGCGCCAGCACCATCACGCCGAGCACGATAACGCGTTTTGTACCCAGCACTTTATCGCCGAGCCAGCCGCCGATGGCGACTAAACCGTAAACCAGTGCGCTAAACGAGGTGAACAGCGTAATGGAGTCCGCTTCGGACATGCCCAGCTGTTTAACCAGGTAAACCGCCATGATGGCTTGCAGACCGTAGTAACCAAAACGTTCCCACAGTTCGATGGAGAAGATCAGATAAAACGCTTTTGGTTGCTTAAAAGCGTTGAGGCTTGGCGCCCCGTCAGTGTGTTTGTTTGCAGTTGACACGTGTACCTCAGTTTTAACATAGCCTGTTTTGCGACAGGAATTAAGTCTGCGTCGGGCTGGGTAATCCCGCGCAACATTGTTATTAGAAAGGAAAAACGGCGACTAATTTGGCTGAATCAGTCCAACAGGGCAAGCATTTTCTGCACGCTGAAATACTTGCAATAGGTAGGGTTAATGCCGTTATACAAAGTTGTAAATCAGTGTTAAATCTCGCTGCGTGGCATTATATCAGGATAAATAGGTGAAATGCAGATCTGGAAGATCATTTTCCTGATATAAACTGCTCAGAGAGACATTATTGGAATATAACGCTAAAGTTCATAAATTATACAGAGATTATTATTGCTGTTGCGCAGAATATAAGCACAACAGCTTGATTGGTGAGCGTAATAAGCAGTCAAAAGATTCCAGATCGCTAATTAGTTGATCCTGCGCACAAAACCGTGAATTAATTAGCGTGGTAAAAGAAGAAATCTTTTGCGGAACTGACATCTGGCGAATATTAGCGCGATTGGGTGCATTATTTGCCAGATAAACAGGCCGCCATAAGCGCAATGCGTGGAAACGAAAGACGCAACAATCGGCATTTGAGGCGTTTAGACAGCGCATTAACTTTGCTGTAACCTCCTTTTTTCCCTGAAAAGACGTAGTCATGATGATGTCGATTCGTGTTGCCCTGATTGGCGATTACCGTGCTGATGCCGTTGCGCATCAAGCCATTCCTCCCGCCGTACAACTCGCTGCAAAAACCCTTTCCCTTGACGTTAGCGCCGACTGGATTGCCACTCCCGAGCTCGACCAACATAACCTCAATGATTACCAGGCGATATGGCTGGTACCGGGCAGTCCTTATCTCAATGATGCGGGCGTGTTTGCCACTCTTCGCTGGGCGCGGGAGAGCGGTAAGCCATTTTTGGGTTCGTGTGGCGGATTCCAGTACGCCATCGTGGAGTACGCGCGCAATGTGCTGGGCTGGGAAGATGCGGCGCATGCGGAAACCGATCCCGGCGGTCGCTGGGTGATTGCGCCGCTGGCGTGTTCGCTGGTGGAACAGCACGGAAGCGTCACTTTCCAACCGGGTTCACGTATTGCAAAGGCTTACGGCGCATTGCAGAGCGATGAGGGTTACCACTGCAACTATGGCGTTAACGCAGAATTTAGCGCAGCGCTGGCGACGCAGAACCTGCAGATCACTTCCTGGGATTTGGACGGCGATGTACGTGGCATTGAATTGACCGATCACCCGTTCTTTGTCGCCACCTTGTTCCAATCCGAAAGGGCGGCGTTACAAAACCGGCTTTCGCCGTTGGTGATCGCGTGGCTGCAAGCCGCCGCAGGTTAAATACGTAGGGTCGCCATTCATGGCGACCTCTATCAGCTGATCTGCAACAACGGCTTACGCTCCCGCCCCGATTGGTGATAGCACTGAATCGCCTCCCGCCAGTGCGCCAGCGGGAAAATTTCTACCTCGCCACACTCACTGGCACGTAACAGCGGCCAGAGCTCACTGAACAACCGTTGCCAATCCTGATGCGCTAAATCCTCCAGCGTATGCCGGACGTGAAACCAGTGCAGCGCCGGACGTGGCGCATTAACCCGCACCGGCTTGCCGCTCAGCACGCCATAAGCAATGAATTCAGCGTCGACAGACAAAGCTTGCCAAATCAACTGGCCGATTTCTCCGCCGACCGCATCAAACACCCGATCGCACTGCTGCGCGGCGGCAGCAATCTCGGCCCGCTGCGTTTCAGCCAGCGCAGCAATGCCCAATTGCTGCAAGCGGGCACCATGCTGCGGCGCACGATGAATCGCAGTGATGCTGCTTGCGCCCATCTGTCGCGCCCACTGCGCCAGTAACAGGGCACAAGCGGAACCGCCTGCGGTGATCAACACGCGCTTACCGGCTGGCGACCACTGTTTAAGCATCAGCAACGCCGCCAGTGGATTGATATAGGCGCGTGCCGCCAGCGTGGTGCTGATGTCGGGCGGAACCGGCACCGCACTCAGCGGATCGCAATCGACATAACGCTGCCAGGTGCCGACGCCGCGCAGCGGCAGCACGCGCTGGCCAAGCAAATGGCGAAACGCCGGCGGAGCAGCCACCACCGTGCCGACGCCTTCATAGCCAGCGATGAGCGGCGGCGAGACGCGATGGCGATAGGCGCCGGTAATCGGAATCAGGTCGGAAGCATTGATGGGAGCAAACTGCATCGCCACGCGCAGCAGGCCAGCCGCGCAGGGCGCTAAAGCAGAGGATTCGAGCGTAAGTACGCTGGCAGGATCGCCAAACTGCCGATAAGCGAGGGCGAGATTGCTTATCAGCAGCGATTCAGAGTTCGGTTTTGGCGTCGAATTCACACAAATCTTCGATCAGACAGGATCCGCAACGCGGTTTGCGCGCCACGCAGGTATAACGACCGTGCAGAATCAGCCAATGATGGCAGTCGACTTTAAACGCCGCCGGCACCACTTTCAGCAGTTTGTCTTCCACTTCTTCCACGTTCTTACCCGGCGCGAAGCGGGTGCGATTGCTAACACGAAAAATATGCGTATCGACAGCAATCGTCGGCCAGCCAAAAGCGGTATTAAGCACCACGTTGGCGGTTTTGCGCCCGACGCCCGGCAGCGCTTCCAGCGCCGCACGATCTTCCGGCACTTCGCCGCTGTGCTGTTCCAGCAGAATGCGGCAGGTCTTGATGACATTCTCCGCCTTGCTGTTAAACAGGCCGATGGTTTTGATGTACTCCTTCACGCCATCCACGCCGAGCGCCAGAATGGTTGCTGGCGTATTCGCCACCGGATAGAGCTTCGCGGTGGCTTTGTTGACGCTAACGTCGGTGGCTTGCGCGGAGAGTAACACCGCAATCAACAGCTCAAACGGCGAGCTGAAGTTCAGTTCTGTGGTGGGATGCGGATTCTCATCACGCAGGCGCGTCAGGATTTGCGCGCGTTTCTCTTTATTCACACCGCTTTCCCGGTTGCGCCTTGCGGCTCGGCTTCAGGCGCTGCCGCACGTGTGGCCGCACGCTGTTTCATCTTCTGATCGATCAGGTATTTCGCCGCCAGCAGCATGCCGAGGCCGATAAAGGCGCCCGGTGGCAGCATCGCCAGCAGCATCGGGGAATCAAAATGCACCACTTCAATACGCAGCGCTTTGGCCCACGGTCCCAGCAACTGATCCGCACCGTTGAACAGCGTACCGCTGCCAATCAGTTCACGAATCGAACCCAGCGTCACCATCGCGCAGGTTGCGCCCATGCCGATGGCAAAACCATCCAGCGCGGAGAGTGGAATGCTGCTCTTCGAGGCGACCGCTTCGGCGCGACCCACCACAATGCAGTTGGTGACGATCAGCGGGATAAAGATGCCGAGCGACTGATACAAACCGTACGCGTAGGCGTTGATCAGCATCTGCACGCAGCTCACCACCGAGGCGATGATCATCACGTAAATCGGGATACGGATTTCAGCCGGCACCCAACGACGTGAAGCAGAAATTGCGCTGTTGGTGATGGTCAACACCAGCGTGGTCGCCAGGCCTAAGCCGAGGGCATTGGTGGCGGTTGAAGTGACCGCCAGCAGCGGACAGAGGCCGAGCAGCTGCACCAGCGCGGAGTTATTTTTCCACAGGCCGCCGACCAGTAAATTCTTGGCTTCACTCATTTGCATCTCCACATTCAGGCAGCGAAGATAACTTCGCTGGCAGTGTTTCAATCAGCAGCGCGGTGCGCTTAGTGGCGTTGACCACCGCACGTGGCGTAATGGTTGCGCCGGTAAATTGGTCGAATTCACCGCCGTCTTTTTTCACCGCAAAATTTTTGTCATCAGCGCCGTGGATCACTTTGCCATTGAAGCTGTTGATCCAGTCTGAAATACGCAGTTCGATTTTATCGCCAAGGCCCGGCGTTTCATGATGTTCAACCACGCGCACGCCCAGCACTTTGCCGTGGAAATCGGCCCCGACCAACATCTGAATCGCCCCAGAATAGCCGTCTGGCGCGGTGGTCTCAAGCGCCGCCGCCACCGGCTGATCGCCCTTGCGCGCTAAATAGAGATGATGCGGTTTCCCATTGCCCAGCGCCACCGCATCGGTCACCAGATAACACTCTTGCTGGATGTGATTGTCGTACAGATCGGTTGGCACCACCTGATCTAACAGATTTTTCTGTTGCAGCGCGGTCTGATGCTCCACCGTCGGTTTGGTGACATAGTTAACCACCGCCGTCACACCAGTGGTGATCACTGCAAACGCCGCCAGCGTCACCGCATTTTTACGAATAGCTTCGATCATCTTCAGTCCTTGCGATGGCCGTAAACGCGCGGCTGGGTGTAGTAATCAATCAGCGGCACACAAATATTGGCCAGCAATACCGCGAAGGCGACGCCGTCCGGATAGCCACCAAAGCTGCGAATCAGCCACACCAGCAAACCAATCAGCGCGCCATAAATCAGGCGTCCGCGGTTGGTGGTGGATGCCGTTACCGGATCGGTGGCAATAAAAAACGCGCCAAGCATGGTGGCACCCGAGAACAGGTGAATCAGCGGTGAGTTAAGCGACTCCGGCGAGAACAGCCAGCCCAGCGTGGCGCAGAACGCCAGCGAGACGAGGAAACTGACCGGAATGTGCCAGCGGATGGCATTTTTCGCCAGCAGCAGCGCGCCGCCCAGCAGATAACCGAGGTTAATCCACTGCCAGCCGAGACCGGCTAACACGCCGCTGTAAATCGGCTGCGCCAATAACTGATCGGCGCTGTGTCCGGCACGCAGACCGGTTTTAAAGGTATCGAGCGGCGTCGCCTGGCTGACGCCATCAACGCCGAGTTGCAGCTGTTGCATGGTTTCACCGGCCAGCGTGTGGTGGGTGAAGATCATGCTGAGCGAATCCAGCAGGCCAGGTTTGATCGCCTGCAAACTATCGGGCGGCAGCCAGCTGGTCATCTGCACCGGGAAGGAGATCAGCAGCACCACGTAACCCACCATCGCCGGGTTAAACGGGTTTTGCCCCAAACCGCCGTACAGCTGTTTGGCGATGACGATGGCAAAAATCGTACCCAATACCACCAACCACCACGGCGCGAGCGGCGGCAGGCTGATGCCGAGCAGCAACGCGGTGAGCAGGGCAGAATTATCGGATAAGGTCGGCACCACCGGCGTTTTGCGCAAGCGCAGAATCGCCCCTTCGGTGGCCCACGCGGTGGCGGTTGCCAGCAAAACCTGAATTAAAAAACCTACGCCAAAGAAATACCATTGTGCGGCCATGCCCGGCAGCGCGGCAAACACCACCAGCAGCATAATATTTCCGGTGCTGCGGCGGTTGTGGGTATAGGGAGAACTTGCAATACGAAAAGCCATTTAATCCTCAGTCGTCGAAGGCTGCTGCTGCGCTTTACGCGCTTTGGCACGGGCGACCGCAGCGGCAATTGCCGCTTTGCGTGGGTCGGCGGAGTCAGGAGAGGCAGCAGCCTCCACTTCAGGAGATGTGGCTTCAGCCTGCTGCGCAGCCGCCGCAGCGGCTTTTTTCGCTTTGGCGCGCGCTATTGCCGCTTCAACGGCGGCTTTGCGCGGATCGACTTCAGCAGCAGGTGCGTCAGCGGGCGGTTCGGCAGGTGCCGGTTCAGCAGGTTGTGCGGCAGCGGCGGCTTTTTTGGCTTTCGCGCGCGCAATCGCTGCTTCAACGGCGGCTTTGCGTGGATCGACTTCAGCAGCAGGTGCTTCAGCGGGCGGCTCGGCAGGTGCCGGTTCAGCGGCAGCGGCGGCTTTCTTCGCTTTCGCACGGGCAATCGCCGCTTCAACGGCAGCTTTGCGCGGATCGACTTCAGCCACCGGTTCAGCGGCAGGCGCTATCTCAGCCGCAGGTGCGCCCGCTTTCTTCGCCTTCGCACGCGCAATTGCCGCTTCCACCGCCGCTTTGCGCGGATCGCCAGACTGACGACTCAGCGCCTGCGTTTCAGCTTGCTTCTCGGCCTGCTGCGCTAAGGCTTGCGCGTGACGCGCTTCGCGTTCCGCAGCATCCTGCTCCGGCGTTTTTTCCTGACGCGCTTTCACACGTGCCACGGCAGCATCCCGTTCACCCTGATCGCTGCGCGCCACGCGCTGTTTGGCGTTTTCATGACGCGCTTCACGCGCCTGTTTTTCGCGCTCCAGGCGTGCCAGACGCGCTTCAAAACGCGCTTTCGCTTCGGCGGTGCGTTTCGCTTCGAGGTCGATGGCGCGCAGTTCCGCTTTCTCCTGACGATAATATTGCACCAGCGGAATGTTACTTGGGCAGACGTAAGCGCAGGCACCGCACTCAATGCAGTCATCAATATTGTGGGCGCGCGCTTTTTCGTGATCGCCGCCCTGGCTGTACCAGAACAACTGCTGCGGCAGCAGCTTGGCCGGACAGGCATCGGCGCATGCGCTGCAGCGGATACAGGATTGTTCTTCCTGATCGTTGCCCATTTCGCTGGCGGACGGCGCCAGAATGCAGTTAGAGATTTTCACCAGCGGTACGTTCAGCGACGGCAGGGTAAAGCCCATCAGCGGACCGCCCATGATCACCATCTGGCGCGATCCCGGCGTAAAACCGGCATGCTGCAGCAGATGGCTCACCGGCGTACCGAGACGTCCCCAGACGTTGCGCGGACGCGCCAGCGCTTCGCCGGTCAGCGTGACCACGCGTTCGGTGATCGGTTCGCCGTCAACAATAGCGCGTTTTACCGCCCACGCTGTGCCGACGTTCTGCATCAACACACCGATATCGGTGGAGCGTCCGCCGTGTGGCACTTCGAGACCGGTAAGAATCTGCGTCAGCTGCTTCGCGCCGCCAGAAGGATACTTGGTGGGGATGACGCGAATCTGCAATTCACGATCGCCACCCAATGCCTGCTTCAGCGCAGCAATGGCTTCAGGTTTATTATCTTCAACGCCGATCAGCACGCGTTCCGCCTGCAACACCCACGCCAGAATGCGGCAGCCCTCCAGCACTTCGGCGGCGCAATCCTGCATTAAGCGGTCATCGGCGGTGATGTACGGCTCGCACTCGGCGGCGTTGATGATCAGGGTTTTGACGCCGCGCAGGCCGCCGCGCAGTTTGGTGGCGGTCGGGAAGCCCGCGCCACCCAAACCGGCAATGCCGGCATCGTGAATGCGCTTGACGGCCTCTTCACGCGACAGGGCGCGGTAATCGGGCTGCGGATCGAGCGTGGTCCAGCGATCTTCGCCGTCGGCACGCAGAAAAATGCACAGCTCGGAGAGGCCAGAAGGGTGCGCCGTCATGTGTGGCGCAATCTCTTCGATGGTGCCGGAGGTCGGGGCGTGCACCGGCAGCATGCGTCCGCTGCCGAAGGTCAGCGGTTGACCGCGTAACACTTTGTCGCCAGGCGCGACGCAAATCTCGCCTTCATGGCCGATATGCTGTTTTAACGGAATGATAAAGCGCTCAGGCAGCGGTAACTGACTCAGCGGCGTGCCGTTGGACTGTGTTTTCATTTCCGGCGGATGAATGCCGCCCTGAAAATCCCACAGCTTCTCTTTGCGGAACAGGTTAAACAAATTAAGCATGGGTTGTTTCTACCGGGATCACCCGTACAGGAATGGTGTCGAGATTCCACTTCCAGTTGGCCGTGGTGGTGGCAACCGGGCGCATCTCAATGCAGTCGGTCGGGCAAGGCGCAACGCAGAGATCGCAGCCGGTGCAGACATCGCTCAGCACGGTGTGCATGGCGCGCGTGGCACCGACGATGGCGTCCACCGGGCAAGCCTGAATACATTTGGTGCAGCCGATGCAGTTCTCTTCATCGATCCACGCCACGGTACGTATCGGCTCCAGCACTTCTGCGCCGCCGTCGAGCGGTTGCGGTTCAACGTTGAGCAGCGCGGCCAATTTGAGCATGGTCTGCTCGCCGCCGGGCGCGCATTTATTGATGGCTTCGCCGTTATTACCTACCGCATCGGCATACGGGCGGCAGCCGGGATAGCCGCACTGCCCACACTGGCTCTGCGGTAAAATCTCATCGATCTGTTCAACAATCGGATCTTCTTCCACCTCGAAGCGACGCGAGGCGTAACCGAGCAGGGCACCGAACACCAGGCCCAATGCAGCAAGTGCGACAATCGCAATCCAAATCGCGGTCATTAGAATTTCACCAGCCCGGTGAAGCCCATAAAGGCCAGCGCCATCAAACCAGCGGTGATCAGCGCAATCGAGTTGCCTTTAAACGGTGCAGGAACATTCGCCAGCACCAGACGCTCGCGCATGCCCGCGAACAGCACCATCACCAGCGAGAAGCCGAGTGACGCGCTGAAGCCATATAGCGCCGCTTGCAGGAAGGTGTGATTCAAATTAACGCTCAAGAGTGGCACGCCCAGCACCGCACAGTTGGTGGTGATCAGCGGCAGGAAAATGCCGAGCAGGCGATAAAGTGACGGGCTGGTTTTGCGCACCACCATTTCGGTGAACTGCACGACAACAGCAATCACCAGGATGTAGGCGAGGGTACGCAGATAAACCAGATCGAGCGGCACCAGAATCAGGTGGTTCACCAGCCAAGCGCAGATCGCCGCCAGCGTGATCACGAAAGTGGTGGCAAGTCCCATGCCGATGGCCGTTTCCAGTTTTTTTGACACGCCCATAAAGGGACAAAGGCCGAGGAATTTGACCAACACGAAGTTGTTCACCAGCACTGTGCCAATAAAGAGAAGTAAGTAATCGGTCATTTTTTAACCTGGGAAGCCGAAAGGCGTCTATTATCCGGAATTGAGAGGTGCATCTCAACCTTCACCGGGTTTATGTGGTCGTTGAGAGCACTCAGAATTAAATTGCTGACGAAACTCACATCATTATGGCTGGATAAACGTCTGTTTCACGCGTTGAGAGCGTTTGAAATAGGGCACAAACACCGCCGCAGCCAGCAGTGACAGCAGCAACGTCTGAATCGCCTTGCCGTCGGCAACCGGCGTGAAGGCAAAGGTTTTTAACGCCAGCAAAATCGTCATCAACAGCCACAGAATGTAGTGGCGAGGTAAGCGACGCGAACGTTTACAGAAAATCCAGCACACCCACAGGCTGTAAAGCCAAACCACCGCAGCGGTCAGCAGTGAAATCGACCATTGCGTGAGCAATATGCCACCATGTGAGAACAGCGTAGTACGCAATTCGGGATTGAACAGCGGGCTCAAATACATCGCTACCACCAGCGCGCTGGTCAGCATGGTCATGATCAGCCACGCCAGCGGCAGCAATAACCAGCCAGCGATACGTGGCGGGAACACCTGTTCGGTCATCGGGAAGATCCTGTTTGCAGAAAAGAGGGCGATGCAGAGCGTATCATGTCCAAACGGGGCACGCCCGACCTGGACAACGCAAGAGCGCAGATAAAGAGAGGGTAAATCAATTAGATCACGTAACGCCAGACGGTTTTAGGCACGCGGCCCATGTCGAACAGACGTCCGCCAGAGACCAGTTCAGCACGTCGATGGTCGGCAGCGCGATACATATTGATGATCTCATTATCATCAGTCAGCGAATAATTAAGATGGTCGTAGAGTTTTTCCAGACTATCGAGATTATTCACTTTGCGGAATTTCAGCAGGTAATCTAACGCAGTCATGATTGCCATTTAAATATAAAGTACTCGGAAGTGCCCAAGTATAGGGAGCACGCAGCGAGAGTCCATACACGACTTGTAAAAAAAAACAAAATTCAGACAACATGCGCTAATTCGCTCATGAAACGACACTTTTTTGCCTTTTAATGGTTTTAAACGCGTATTTGAAAAGCGATTTAAGGCAAATTCAGGCCGGTAATTAGGGGGTATGTGAGAAAATCTCACACTAATTAATCCATACTGGTTAGCCATTATTTATCCTTCTCTATAATAGTTATTTCCGATCGTGCCGCTGACGAATCTGCTAATTATTCGCGACTGGCCGGCAAATTTATGCACACGCCATGAAACCAGCACTCACAATCTGTGCGAGCAGTCACAAAACCAATAATTGATTGTCCGGACAGAGAATAACCATTCTTTACGTACCCGCTGTAATCGTTTTCAGTAGTGAGAAACATAACCGATTCTGTTTATTACATTTATTTAACCACCTGCGCAATAATTAGCAGGCATTTTGTCCATAACGGCACGCTCACTAAAGCCTTGCCCGTTCGCGTAACTCCTTTAATTCACTCTGATTTGTGAAGTAAGTCGCGCTTGTTTACGCGCTTTTCAGCCAGGCTTAATTCGCGTTTTGTACCCCTACAACACACTCCCTTCAGAGGAATGAAATTATGTGGAAACGTTTACTCTTGACCGCCATGGTGAGCTCGGCACTGAGTACGTCGGTATTGGCTGCTGATATGACGGTGGGCTTCTCACAGGTTGGCTCGGAATCTGGCTGGCGTTCAGCAGAAACCAATGTGGCAAAAAGTGAAGCGCAAAAGCGCGGTATCACATTGAAAATCGCCGATGGCCAACAGAAACAAGAGAACCAAATCAAAGCGGTGCGCTCGTTCATTGCGCAGGGCGTTGATGCCATCTTCATTGCGCCAGTGGTGCAAACGGGATGGGAGCCGGTGCTGGAAGAAGCCAAAGACGCCAAGATTCCGGTGTTCTTACTCGATCGCGCCATCGTGGTGAAAGACAAATCGCTGTATATGGCGGTGGTCACCGCTGATAACGTGCTGGAAGGCAAGTTGATTGGTGACTGGCTGGTGAAAACCGTTGCGGACAAAAAATGTAACGTCGTCGAGCTGCAAGGCACCGTTGGCGCCAGCGTGGCAATTGACCGTAAGAAAGGCTTCGCCGAAGCCATCGCGGGACACGACAACATCAAAGTGATTCGCTCGCAGTCCGGCGACTTTACCCGCAGCAAAGGTAAAGAGGTGATGGAGAGCTTTATCAAGGCGGAAAACAACGGCAAGAACATCTGCATGGTTTACGCGCATAACGATGATATGGCGATCGGTGCCATTCAGGCGATCAAAGAAGCCGGTTTAAAACCAGGCAAAGATATCCTGACCGGTTCGATTGACGGCGTGCCCGATATCTACAAAGCGATGCTGGCCGGTGAAGCCAATGCCAACGTGGAGCTGACGCCAAACATGGCGGGTCCGGCATTCGACGCGCTGGAGAAATTCAAGAAAGACGGCACGATGCCGCCGAAAATCATCAAAACAGAATCGAAACTGTATCTGCCGGACTCCGCGCAGGCACAGCTCGATACCAAAAAAGGCATGGGTTACTGATCCCCGCAACCGCCCTTCGGGGCGGTTTTTGATGACGTAAGGCGAGGGAGAAACCGATGAGCACCTCCGATGAAACCGCACTGCTGACCATCAGCGGCGTCAGCAAAGGCTTTCCCGGCGTGAAGGCGCTGGATAATGTTTCGTTCAGCATCCGCAAGGGCGAGATCATGGCGCTGCTGGGTGAAAATGGCGCGGGCAAATCTACGCTGATTAAAGTCCTGACCGGCGTTTACACCCGCGATGCCGGTACGGTCACCCTGAATGGCAAGGCGATTACGCCGCACAATACCGCTGATGCACAGGAGATGGGCATTGGCACCGTTTATCAGGAAGTGAATCTGCTGCCGAATATGTCGGTAGCAGACAATTTGTACATTGGCCGCGAGCCGCGTCGCTTGGGCATGATCGATCGCAAGCGCATGGTGCGCGATGCCGATGCGCTGATGCGCAACTACGGCTTTGTGCTCGATGTGACGCGACCGCTGGGCCATTACTCGGTGGCGATGCAGCAGATCATTGCGATTTGCCGCGCGGTCGATCTCTCCGCGCAGGTGCTGATCCTCGATGAACCGACCGCCAGCCTCGATGCCAATGAAGTCGAAATGCTGTTTACCCTGATGGCGCAGCTGAAAGCCAAAGGGATGAGCCTGATTTTTGTGACCCACTTTCTCGACCAGGTTTACCGCATTACCGATCGCATCACTGTGCTGCGTAACGGCCAGTTTATTGCCACGCGCGATACCGCCACGCTGCCGCAGATTGAACTGATTAAGCTGATGTTGGGACGCGAGTTGCTGGAAACCGCTTTGCAGCGTCAGGGCAGCACGCTGCGCAGCAATCAGCCGGTGGTGTCGTTTGAAGATTACGGCAAGAAGGGCACCATTGAACCGTTCAACCTGCAGGTGCGACCGGGTGAAGTGGTGGGCCTGGCCGGCTTGCTCGGTTCAGGCCGTACCGAAACCGCCGAAGTGCTGTTTGGCATTCGCCGCGCCGATCGCGGCACTGCGACCATCAAGGGCAAAGTGCAGAGCATTCGCACGCCCGCGAAGGCCTCGCGTCTCGGCATGGGCTTCTGTCCGGAAGATCGTAAAACCGACGGCATCATTGGTGGCGCATCGGTACGCGAAAATATCATTCTGGCGTTGCAGGCGCAGCGCGGCTGGCTGCGACCGATTAAGCGTCGTGAGCAGCAGGAGATCGCCGAGCGCTTTATCAAGAGCCTCGGCATTCGCACGCCGCATGCCGATCAACCGGTTGAGCTGTTGTCCGGCGGCAACCAGCAAAAAGTGCTGCTGTCGCGCTGGCTGGTCACTAAACCGCAATTCCTGATCCTCGACGAGCCAACGCGCGGCATCGATGTGGGCGCGCACGCCGAGATCATTCGCTTAATTGAAACCCTGTGCGCCGACGGATTGGCGCTGCTGGTTATCTCCTCTGAACTCGAAGAACTGGTGGGCTATGCCGATCGCGTGTTGATCATGCGCGATTTGAAGCAGGTGGCCGAAATCCCGCTGGAGCAGCTGTCGGTGGCCGCGATCGTCAACGCCATCGCTGACGGAGGAGCACAACATGCTTGAATCCCCTATGACACATGACAAACCCGAACGGCGTAAGCCAAAGCTGCCGCCTGGCATGCCGCAGATTGTGGCGTTGATTCTGGTGCTGCTGGTGGATAGCCTGGTGGCGAATAACTTTTTTGCCATCCACATTCAGGATGGCCGTTTGTTCGGCAGCCCAATTGATATCCTCAATCGCGCCGCGCCGGTGGCGCTGCTGGCGATTGGCATGACGCTGGTGATTGCTACCGGCGGCATCGATCTGTCGGTGGGCGCGGTGATGGCGATTGCCGGTGCGACGGCGGCGACGCTGACCGTGGCGGGGCACAGTTTGCCGTTCATCATTTTGGTGACGCTCGGTACCGGCCTGGCCTGCGGTTTGTGGAATGGCATTTTGGTGGCGTTGCTAAAAATCCAGCCATTTGTCGCCACCTTGATTTTGATGGTGGCGGGACGCGGCGTGGCGCAGCTGATTACGCAGGGGCAGATCGTCACCTTCAACAGCGATAGCCTGGCGTGGTTCGGCAGCGGTTCGTTGTGGCTGCTGCCGGTGCCGGTGTGGATCACGTTGCTGGTGGCGTTAGTGGTGTGGCTGTTGACGCGCAAAACCGCGCTCGGACTGTTTATCGAGGCGGTCGGTATTAACCTGCGTGCAGCGCGCAATGCCGGTGTGAATGGCTGGCTGGTGGTGATGTCGACCTATGTGATTAGCGGCATGTGTGCGGCGGTGGCGGGCATGATCGTTGCCGCGGATATCCGTGGGGCCGATGCCAATAACGCCGGATTGTGGCTGGAGCTGGATGCGATTTTGGCGGTGGTGATTGGCGGTGCCTCGCTGATGGGCGGGCGCTTTAATCTGGTGCTGTCGCTGATTGGCGCGTTAATTATTCAGTCGATGAATACCGGTATTTTGCTGTCCGGCTTCCAGCCTGAACTCAATCAGGTAGTGAAAGCGGTGGTGGTGATGTGCGTGCTGCTGCTGCAGTCGCCACGCTTTATTGCCATGTTGAAACGGAGACGCCCGAAATGATGAAACGTCATCTGCCCTTGATGATCACGCTGCTGGTATTTGTGGCGGGTTATCTGTTTTGCCTGAGCCAATTTCCCGGCTTCGCCTCAACGCGCGTGATCTGCAATATCCTCACCGACAATGCCTTCCTCGGCATTATTGCCGTGGGAATGACGTTCGTGATTTTGTCCGGCGGGATTGATCTGTCGGTGGGCGCGGTGATCGCCTTCAGCGGCGTGTTTCTGGCGCGAGTGATTGGCGATTATCATCTCGATCCCATTCTGGCGTTTACGCTGGTGCTGGCGATGGGCGCACTGTTTGGCGCGATGATGGGCTGGTTGATCGATGCGCTGAAAATTCCGGCATTTATCATTACGCTGGCGGGGATGTTTTTCCTGCGCGGCTGCAGCTATCTGGTGTCGGAGAATTCGATTCCCATCGATCATCCGCTTTACACCACGCTGTCGAGCCTCGCGTGGAAGATCCCCGGCGGCGGCCGCTTGAGTTTGCTGGCGCTAATTATGCTGGTGGTGGTGCTGGGCGGCATTATTCTGGCGCACCGCACGCGTTTTGGTAATCAGGTGTATGCGATTGGCGGCAGCCTGACTTCGGCGCAGCTGATGGGCGTGTCTACGCGTGCGACCACCATTAAGATTTATATGTTGTCGACCACGCTGGCGACGCTGGCGGGCATTGTGTTCTCGATTTATACCTCGGCGGGCTATGCGCTGGCGGGATTGGGCGTGGAACTGGACGCGATTGCCTCGGTGGTGATTGGCGGGACGTTATTGTCCGGCGGCGTCGGCACGGTGTTGGGCACGCTGTTCGGCGTGTTGATTCAGGGATTGATTCAAACCTGGATTAACTTCGACGGTACCTTGAGTTCATGGTGGACCAAGATCGCCATCGGCATTCTGCTGTTCGCCTTTATCGCGCTGCAACGCCTGTTAACGGTTATGTGGGATCGCCAGCAGAACGCCCCTGTCAAAAGATTAACCTCTTAAATTCTTCTCCGCTTTCGTAGGGTGGCCATTTATGGCCACCTGGTTTGCTTAATGGCTACTGGATCGGCGCCTCGGCCTTTCCTGACTTGGTGAGAATTTCTTTGTTTGTCAAGCACCCACGTTTCCCTCACCCCAACCCTCTCCCGCAGGCGGGAGAGGGGGCAGATTGATGATTGATGTAGGATAGGAAATCACAGCGTTAACTGAACGGTTCCTTCTCCCGCTTGCGGGAGAAGGTTAGGATGAGGGGAATATCGCAAAGGACTAAATCAACGCGCTAAGCGGTAGTACGCCTCATTCCAGCGCAACGCATCTTTAAATGCCGGTAAGCGCGTCTCCTCATCAATCACCAGCACTTCAATGCCATTCAGCTCGCCGTAAAGATACATATCATCCAAATCCAGCGCCTGGCTGAACACCGTGTGGTGCGCGCCGCCGGCCAGAATCCAGGCTTCGGAGGCCGTTGCCAGCGACGGCTGGGCACGCCACAGCGCCCGCGCCACCGGCAGTTTTGGCAGCGGTTTAGGTTGCTCGATGGCATCCACCACGTTCACCAGTAAACGGAAACGATCGCCCATATCGATCACGCTGGCATTCACCGCGCGTCCGGCTGGCGTGGAGAAGATCATGCGCGCTGGATCGGCTTTGTCACCAATGCCGAGGAACTGCACATCAATCAGCGGTTTCTCCTCTTTGGCGATGGACGGGCACACTTCCAGCATGTGCGAGCCCAGCACCAAATCGTTGCCCGGTGAGAAGTGATAGGTGTAATCCTCCATAAAGGAGGTGCCGCCTGCACGCGTGCCCGCTTGTACCTTGAGGATGTGTAGCAGCGCGGCGGTTTTCCAGTCGCCTTCACCGGCAAAGCCGTAGCCCTGGCCCATCAAGCGCTGCACCGCCAAACCGGGCAGTTGCGTCATGCCGTGCAAGGTCTGGAAGTTGGTGGTGAAGGCTTTGCAACCCTCGGCTTCGAGGAAGCGCTTCAGACCGAGCTCAATGCGCGCCGCATCCAGGACGTTTTGACGCTTTTCACCGTTAACCGCTGCAACATCGGTAAAGCGATATTGGCTTTCGTATTCATCAATCAACGCGTTGACGTCGCCATCGCTGACGCTGTTCACCACTTCGACCAAATCGCCCACGCCCCAGCCATTTACGGAGTAACCAAACTGAATCTGCGCCGCGACTTTATCACCTTCGGTTACCGCCACTTCGCGCATGTTGTCGCCGAAGCGCGCTACTTTCAGTTGCTGGCTAGCCTGTTTTGCCAGCGCGGCATTGATCCAGCGTCCGATGCGCTGCTGGCTGGCTTTATCCTGCCAGTGGCCGGTCACCACGCTGTGCTGCAAGCCCATACGTGCGCCAATAAAACCGAACTCGCGGCCGCCGTGCGCGGTTTGGTTGAGGTTCATAAAGTCCATATCCATGCTGTCCCACGGAATCTCCGCGTTGAACTGGGTATGGAATTGCAGCAGCGGCTTATTGAGGATGCTCAGGCCACCAATCCACATCTTGGCCGGCGAGAAGGTGTGCAGCCAGGTAATGATGCCGACGCACTGATTGTCGTGGTTGGCAGCGCGGCACAGGGCCAGCGCTTCATCCGGCGATTTCACCAGCGGCTTGAGCACCAGCGACACCGGCAGCGTGCCGGCCTGATTCAATCCGTCCATCACCTGGCGAGCGTGCTGTTCCACCTGACGCAAGGTTTCCGCGCCGTAAAGGTGCTGCGTACCAATAACAAACCACACCTGTTGTGCGTTGTGCTGTTCCATTAAATCTCTCCTTTACTGAGCGGATGCGGTGCGCGCGGCATACTGCGGTTCAGCGGCCTGGCACCAGTTTTGATAACGTTGATAAAGTTGCTGATAAACCACCACGCGCTCGGCGTTGGGTTGCAGCGTGACATCAATCGGACTGGCCATCACGTGCTGGGCGGCAGGCACATCGGCATACACGCCCGCAGCGACGGCGGCAAAAATGGCAGCACCGAGCGCGCAGCACTCGTCAGAGGCAACGATATCCAGCGGACGGTTCATCACGTCGCAGCACGCCTGCATGATGGCGGGGGATTTGCGGGCGATGCCGCCGAGCGTCAGGATGCTCTGCACCGGAATCTGCTGCTGTTCGAAGCACTCCATAATGGCGCGCGCACCAAACGCGGTCGCGGCGATCAGGCCACCAAACAGCGCGGGCGCATCGGTGCCAAGGTTGAGATCGGTGATCACGCCCTTTAAGCGCTGATTAGCATCCGGCGTGCGGCGGCCGTTGAACCAGTCGAGTACTACTGGCAGATGATCGAGCTGCGGATTGGCCGCCCAGGCTTCGGTGAGGTTGCGGATCAGATCTTTTTGCAGCGCGGCTAACTGCGGTTGCAGCTCGGGATGTTGCTGCGCCGCCTGCTGCAATGGCCAGCCGAGCAGGCGGCTGAACCAGGCATAAATATCGCCAAACGCTGACTGACCGGCTTCGCAGCCAATCGCGCCCGGCACCACGCTGCCATCCACCTGGCCGCAAATGCCTTTGATGGCGCGGTCGCCAACGGTGTCGCTGTCGGCAATTAGAATGTCGCAGGTTGAGGTGCCAATCACTTTCACCAGCGTATACGGCTGCGCACCAGCACCGACCGCGCCCATGTGGCAGTCAAACGCGCCGCCCGAAAGTATCACCTTCTCTGATAAGCCGAGGCGCTGTGCCCATTCGCTGCTGAGCGTGCCAACTGGCACATCGGCGGTCCAGGTTTCTTCGAACAGGGGAGAATCGAGCTGCTCGACCAGCAGCGGATCGAGCGCGCGGAAGAAGTCAGCCGGCGGCAAGCCTTGCCACTCCGGATGCCACAGTGATTTGTGCCCGGCGGCACAGCGTCCACGACGCAGTTGCGCGGGTGCGGTGGTGCCGCTGAGTAACGCGGGCACCCAATCGCACAGTTCCACCCAAGACACTGCCGCGTCACGTACCGCAGCATCGGCGCGTGACACGTGCAGTATCTTGGCCCAGAACCACTCCGACGAATACACGCCGCCAATATAGCGGGTGTAATCGTTGAAACGACCGCTTCGACACAGCTGATTGATCTCTTCGGCTTCTTCAATCGCGGTGTGATCTTTCCACAGCACAAACATCGCGTTGGGATTGCTGGCGAATTCCGGGCGCAGCGCCAGCACGTTGCCATCACGATCGATGGGCGCGGGCGTCGAGCCGGTGGAATCCACGCCAATCCCGACCACGGCGGCGCGCTGCTCAGGCGTTAAGGCGTAAACCACGGTGACAATCGCCTGTTCTAACGCATCAATATAATCCTGCGGATGGTGACGAAAACGGTTGGCGTGCGCATCGCAAAATTCACCGTTGGCCCAGCGTGCATAGTTGACCACCGCTTTTTCCAGCTCTTTACCACTGTGACAGTCCACGGCCAGCGCACGCACCGAGTCACTGCCGAAATCCAGCCCAATTGTTATGGTGCCAGCACCCATTGGGATTCTCCTGTGTGAGTTATCTGGCTCTATCCTGGAATGGGGCGGCAGAAGCGGTTAGTCATCAGTCGCTGAGAATATGCACTTTTCTGCCATCGGCGAGGATGTGTGATCCATAGCAAAAGTTAACGACCGGTTAAATTTGCTGAATATATGGAGGATTTTGTCATCGTTTTGGGATGTGATACCGCTCTACATTTTTCCTTTCCATTCCCGCTACAACTAGCCCAGCGTTTGCGCAGCCTTTGTACAACCTTTGTGCTAACGCGCTGATTTTTAGCTGTACCCCACAGAATTATTTGATTGGTAGCGTTTACACCGATTGGTTAATAACAGCCTAAAACAACATTGTGCCGGAGAGCATCATGCATAAATTCACTAAAACGCTGGCGGCGGTAGGTCTCGCTGCGGTTATGTCACAATCCGCTATCGCCGAGACCATGAAACTCGGTTTCCTTGTCAAACAACCGGAAGAGCCCTGGTTCCAGACCGAATGGAAATTCGCGGATAAAGCTGGCAAGGATCTCGGTTTCGAAGTGATCAAAATTGCGGTGCCTGACGGCGAGAAAACCCTCAACGCTATCGATAGCCTCGCCGCCAGCGGCGCGAAAGGTTTTGTTATCTGTACGCCGGATCCCAAACTCGGCTCGGCGATTGTTGCTAAAGCGCGCGGTTACGGTCTGAAAGTGATCGCCGTCGATGACCAGTTCGTCACCGCCAAAGGCAAGCCGATGGATACCGTGCCATTAGTGATGATGGCCGCGACCAAGATCGGCGAGCGTCAGGGACAAGAACTGTATAAAGAGATGCAGAAACGCGGCTGGGATGTGAAAGAGACTGGCGTGATGGCCATCACCGCCAACGAGCTCGACACCGCACGCCGTCGCACCAGCGGTTCGATGGACGCGCTGAAAGCCGCCGGTTTCCCGGAGAAGCAGATTTATCAGGTCCCGACCAAATCCAACGATATTCCTGGCGCGTTTGACGCCGGTAACTCGCTGCTGGTGCAGCATCCGGAAGTGAAGCACTGGCTGATTCTTGGCATGAATGACAACACCGTGCTGGGCGGCGTACGCGCCACCGAAGGTCAGGGCTTCAAGGCGCCCGACGTGATTGGTATCGGCATCAACGGTGTCGATGCAGTGAGTGAGCTGTCGAAAGGTTCCGCCACCGGCTTCTACGGTTCGCTGCTGCCAAGCCCGGACGTACACGGTTATAAGAGCAGCCAGATGCTCTACAACTGGGTAACCAAAGATCAGGAGCCGCCGAAGTTCACCGAAGTCACCGATGTGGTGCTGATTACCCGCGATAACTTCAAAGCCGAGCTGGATAAGAAAGGGCTGAAGTAATCCCATATCTCCCAAAACAATACTAACAGGCAGCCAAAATAATTCGCGTTGCAGCAAGGCGGCAAGCGCGCTCAGCCCCAGGAGCTTACCGAGGTAAGTGACTGGGGTGAGTGGGCGCAGCCAACGCAGCTGCGGCGCGAAGTATGAAGGCTTAGAGGAGTCACCATGAACATAGATCCAGCCTTTCTGTCGTTTCATGGCATTAGCAAAACCTTTCCTGGCGTGAAAGCGCTGCAGGATATCTCATTCAGCTGCCGTGCCGGAGAAGTGCACGCGCTGATGGGGGAAAACGGCGCCGGTAAATCGACGCTGTTGAAGATCCTCAGCGGCAGCTATCAGCCGAGCGGTGGCGAGATTCGTATTAAAGGCCAGCCGAAGAGTTTCAACACCACCGTGGATGCACTGGACGCGGGCGTGGCGATCATTTACCAGGAACTGCACTTGGTGCCGGAAATGAGCGTGGCGGAGAACATCTATCTCGGCCAGCTGCCACACAAGCGTGGTTTGGTGAATCGCAAACTACTGCGCTATGAAGCCGGTTTGCAGCTGCAAAATCTCGGCATGGATATCGATCCGGATATGCCGCTGAAATACCTGTCGCTCGGCCAGTGGCAGATGGTGGAGATTGCCAAAGCGCTGGCGCGTAACGCGCGCATCATCGCTTTTGACGAACCGACCAGCTCGCTGTCAGCGCGCGAGATTGAACACTTGTTCCGCGTCATCCGCCAGCTGCGCGAGCAGGGCCGTACCGTGCTGTATGTCTCGCACCGCATGGAGGAGATTTTTGCGCTCAGCGACGCTATCACCGTGTTTAAGGATGGTCGTTACGTGCGTACCTTCACCGACATGAAAAACACCCATCACGACGATCTGGTGCAGGCGATGGTGGGACGTAATCTCGGGGATATTTATGGTTACGCGCCGCGTGAACTGGGCCCGGTGCGTCTGCAGCTGGACGCGGTAGAGGCGAAGGGCGTGCGCACGCCGATTTCGTTAACGGTGCGCGCCGGTGAAATCGTGGGCCTGTTTGGCTTAGTGGGCGCGGGACGCAGCGAACTGATGAAAGGGCTGTTTGGGGCTACCAAACTGCGCGGCGGCACCGTGACGCTGGATGGCAACAAGCTCAACATTCGCCAGCCGATCGACGCTATCCGTGCCGGCATCATGCTGTGCCCGGAAGATCGCAAATCGGAGGGCATTATTCCGGTGCATTCGGTGCGCGATAACATCAACATCAGCGCGCGTCGCCACAATCTCACCGCTGGTTGCCTGATCAAACCGAGCTGGGAGGCGAAAAACGCCGATATCCACATTCGTTCCCTCAACATCAAAACGCCGGGTCCGCAGCAGCTGATCATGAACCTTTCGGGCGGCAACCAGCAGAAGGCGATTTTGGGCCGCTGGTTGTCGGAAGAGATGAACGTGATTCTGCTCGATGAACCGACGCGCGGCATTGACGTCGGTGCCAAACACGAAATCTACAACCTGATTTATGCCCTGGCGAAAAAAGGCATTGCGGTGCTGTTTGCCTCCAGCGATTTGCCGGAAGTGATGGGATTAGCCGATCGCATTCTGGTGATGCGTGAAGGTGAAATTGCCGGTGAACTGTCCCACGACACGGCCACAGAGCAGCTGACGCTGAGCCTGGCGATGCCGAAAACCACTCAAGCGGCCGCCGTGGCCTGATGTAAAGGAGAGCAATAATGGCTTCATCTACCACTTCCAACACGCCACCGGTGCAGCGCAACGGGCTGCAACTCGGGCGGATTTGGGACAACTTCGGCATGCTGGTGGTGTTCGCACTGCTGTTTATCGTTTGTGCCATTTTCGTGCCGAACTTTGGCTCCATCATCAATATGAAAGGGCTCGGTCTGGCGATGTCGATGTCCGGCATGGTGGCGTGCGGCATGCTGTTCTGCCTCGCCTCCGGCGACTTTGATCTCTCTGTGGCGTCGGTGATCGCCTGCGCCGGTGTGGTCACCGCGGTGGTGATCAACATGACCGAAAGCCTGTGGATTGGCGTCGCGGCCGGTTTATTGCTCGGCATGGCTACGGGCTTCATCAACGGCTTCGTCATCGCGCGGCTGAAAATCAACGCGCTGATCACCACGCTGGCCACCATGCAGATTGTGCGCGGCCTGGCTTATATCTTTTCCGACGGCAAAGCGGTGGGCATTGAAGACGAGCGCTTCTTTACCCTCGGTTACGCTAACTGGCTCGGCGTACCGGCACCCATCTGGCTCACCATCGCCACCATGGTGCTGTTCGGCTTCTTACTAAACAAAACCACCTTTGGCCGCAATACGCTGGCAATTGGCGGCAACGAAGAAGCGGCACGTCTGGCCGGTGTGCCGGTGGTGCGTACG
Source organism: Pantoea trifolii (assembly GCF_024506435.1). Lineage (NCBI taxonomy): Bacteria > Pseudomonadati > Pseudomonadota > Gammaproteobacteria > Enterobacterales > Erwiniaceae > Pantoea > Pantoea trifolii. The sequence goes on from NZ_JANIET010000001.1 coordinate 1,908,864, forward strand.
CGCATCATCATCTTCATCTTGTCGGGTTTAGTGTCGGCGGCGGCGGGCATCATTCTGGCGTCGCGCATGACCAGCGGCCAGCCAATGACGTCGCTCGGTTATGAGCTGATTGTGATTTCGGCTTGCGTACTGGGCGGCGTTTCGCTGAAAGGCGGCATCGGCAAAATTTCGTATGTGGTAGCGGGCGTGCTGATCCTCGGCACGGTTGAGAATGCGATGAATTTATTGAATATCTCGCCATTCTCACAGTATGTGGTGCGCGGTTTGATACTGTTAGCGGCGGTGATTTTTGACCGCTACAAACAGAAAAGTAAAGCCGCCTGATAACCAAGGCTGAGCGCGCCGGTTAGCGGGCGCGCTCGCCGCATTTCACGCGATAAGTGAGGCCACTATGTACCATCGTGAACCCCCGAGTGAGCAGCAGAATCCCTTATTGCCGGGCTATGCGTTCAATGCCTGGCTGGTGGCAGGATTGACGCCGATTAACGCCAATGACGCGCTCGATTTCTTTATCGATCGTCCGCACGGCATGAAAGGCTACATCCTTAATCTGACCATTAAAGGTCAGGGCCGCGTGTTTGATGGTGAATCCGCCTTCGACTGCGAGCCGGGCGATCTGCTGCTGTTTCAACCGAAAACCCCGCACTATTATGGCCGCGCGCCCGATAGTCCGTGCTGGTTCCATCGCTGGGTCTATTTCCGTCCGCGCGCGTACTGGACCGATTGGTTGCAGTGGCAGGATGAAAGTCAGGGCGTAGGGCGTTTGCGTCTGTCAGAAGCGCAGCGTGCCGAATTTGACCGCCTGTTCGCCAGCATCGAACAAACTCACAATTCCGGACGTCGCTTCGCCGAAGAGCTGGCGATGAACCTGCTGGAGCGCCTGCTGCTGCGTGCGGTGGAAGAGGACCCGCGCAGCCATCAACAGATTCGCGATCCACGCGTGATTGAAGCTTGCCAGTACGTCACTAATCATCTGGCGGGCGAAGTGAAGATTGAAGAAGTGGCGCGCCATGTTTGCCTGTCGCCGTCACGGCTGGCGCATCTGTTCCGCGAGCAAATGGGCATTAATCTGCTGCGCTGGCGTGAAGATCAGCGCGTTATCCGCGCCAAACTGCTGCTGCAAACCACCCAGGAACCGATCGCTTCTGTTGGCCGCGAAGTAGGCTACGACGACCAGCTCTACTTCTCGCGTGTGTTCCGCAAACGCGTTGGCGTCAGCCCCAGCGACTTCCGCCGCCGCAGCCAGGATGCGCAGGATGCGTTGGTGGCTCACGAAAGCTGGCAATCCGCACGGAGTGCTATTTCCTGAGTTTTCAGGTGATTCCGCCTTGTTCTTATAGACTGATTCGTCTTAAATCAGTCTGGTAACGAACAAGAGGAATGAGAATGAGCGATAAATTACGTGTCGGCCTAATCGGCTACGGTTTTGCCAGCAAAACCTTTCATGCACCCTTGATCGCCGGTACGCCGGATGTTGAGCTGGCGGCGATCTCGAGCAGCGATGCCAGCAAAGTGCATGCTGACTGGCCGTCAGTGCAGGTGGTTTCCGATCCTCAGGCGCTGCTGGACGACCCGACACTGCAACTGATTGTTATTCCGACCCCGAATGACACCCATTTCCCCTTAGCTAAAGCGGCACTCAACGCCGGTAAACACGTGGTGGTCGATAAGCCATTTACCGTGACGTTGTCACAGGCGCGTGAACTGGATGCGCTGGCGAAAGCCAAAGGTCTGCTGCTGTCGGTGTTCCATAACCGTCGCTGGGACAGCGATTTCCTGACGCTGAAATCGCTGCTGAACGACGGCACCTTGGGCGAAGTGCGTTACTTCGAATCCCACTTTGACCGTTTCCGCCCTGAAGTGCGTCAACGCTGGCGTGAAATGAAAGGTGCGGGCAGCGGCATTTGGTTCGATCTTGGACCGCACGTGCTGGACCAGGCGCTGCAGCTGTTTGGCACGCCGGTCGCCATCAATGTCGATATGGCAGAGCTGCGTCCAGGCGCTCAAACCACCGATTACTTCCATGCCGTATTGACCTATCCAACGCGCCGCGTGGTGCTGCACGCCAGCATGTTGGTGGCGGCGGAATCAGCACGCTTTGTGGTGCACGGTACGCGCGGCAGCTACGTGAAATACGGACTCGATCCGCAGGAAGATCGTCTGAAAGCGGGTGAACGTCCGCCGCAGGAAGATTGGGGCTACGACATGCGCAACGGTACGCTGACGCTGGCGGAGGGTGATGTGATGGTGGAGAAAGAGCTGCTAACCTTGCCAGGCAACTATCCGGCGTACTACGCAGGCATTCGTGATGCGATTACGGGCACAGGTGCAAATCCGGTGCAGGCAGAAGAGGCGATTCAGGTAATGGAGTTGATCGAGCTGGGCTTGCAGTCCGCCGAGAAGCGCCAGACTATGTCGTTGCGTTAATTCGCTTTACTCCCTCTCCCTTTGGGAGAGGGCCGGGGTAAGGGGAAAACACTCCGTGCGCTTTATCCCTCACCCTAACCCTCTCCCGCACGCGGGAGAGGGAATATTTATCCCGCCACGCGTGCGCGCAGCGCGGCTTTCTCGGCATCACTCAGGAACGCGATGGTCACGCCATTATCCTGCGCCTGACGCATCTCTTCCGCCGTCAATCCCGCTTGCGGTGCCGCCACTTCATACTCATGTGCCAGCTCAACGCCCTGAACCGCCGGATCGTCAGTATTAATGGTGGCGAGAATGCCATGCTGCAGGAAGGTTTTCAGCGGATGGCTGCTTAGCAACGATACGGTGCTGGTCTGAATATTCGAGGTCAGGCACGATTCAATACCAATACGCTGCTCGGCAAGGAAATCCATCAGTGCGCGATCTTCAATCGCCTTCACGCCGTGACCAATACGCTCCGCGCCCAGCTCGCGAATCGCTTGCCAGATGCTTTCCGGGCCTGCGGCTTCACCGGCGTGAACCGTAATGCGGAAACCGGCATCACGCGCACGATTAAAGTGGCTGAGGAATTCGCTGCCTGGGAAGCCTAATTCGTCACCGGCCAAATCGACGGCGGTGATGCCATCGCGATGCGCCAGCAAACCTTCCAGCTCGCGCAGGCAAGCTTCTTCACCAAAGGTACGGCTCATAATGCCGGTCAGGCGCACATCGACGCCGTATTGCTGAATACCGGCCCGCACGCCATCAATCACCGCTTCAACCACGCCGGCAATCGGCAGCTTGTGGGTCATCGCCATATAGCCCGGTGAGAAGCGCAGTTCCGCATAGTGAATGCCGGCGCGCGCCGCATCTTCGACGTTTTCCAGCGCGATACGACGGCAGGCATCAAGATCGCCCAGCACTTTCACGCCCCAGTCGAGTTTCTGCAGGAAGCTCACCAGATCCGGTTCATTCGCGGTGACCTGCACATGCGGACGCAATGCATCAAGCGAATCAGCGGGCAGCGTAAGATTATGCTGGCGGCCTAAATCGAGAATGGTTTGTGCGCGGATATTGCCATCAAGGTGGCGGTGAATGTCGGTGAGGGGGAGTTTTAGATCAATCATGGCGCACTCGCTTCAGTTTCATAAAGTGCAGAGGATTATAAAAACATCTTGCGCAACAGCGCCAGCGATTTGCGCAAACAGGAAAACGGATGCTGAATTAATCAGCATCCGTCGCATTTCAGAACGATTTTAACGCGGCGATGAGACGATCCAGCCCATCATCCAGTTTGCTGCGTGGGCAACCGGCGTTGAGCCGCAAATACCCGCGACTCGCTGCGCCGTAAGTCGAACCGGGCATGATCGCCACTTTGTGTTGATGAATCAGACGCTGTTGCAGCACCTGTTCGTCAATGCCAAGCGGATTGAGATCGATCCACGCCAGGTAAGTGGCGGCGGGCGGCTGCCAGTTAAGCTGCGGAAACGCCGTGTTCATCCGTCCTGCAATGTGCTGCATATTGCCACGTAATTGGGTACGCAGTGCATCCAGCCACGGCGCGCCATCGCGATACGCGGCGATGGTGGCGGCAAGCGCCATGACTGCCGGCGAGGATAAACCATCCTGCTGCTTCAGCGCGTGGAACCATGCCTGACGATCGCGCTCATCTGGAATGATGCCCCACGCGCCGGTCAGTGCCGGAATGTTGAAGCTCTTGGAAGCCGAGGTGAACAGCGCCCAATCTGACTGCGCAACCTGGCTCCACGGCGTATGCCGCGCATCACTTAGCACCATATCCATATGGATTTCATCGCTGATCACCTTCACGCCATACTTTTCGCATAGCGCGGCCATCTGGCGCAGCTCGTCTTCGCGCCACACTTTGCCGGTAGGATTGTGCGGACTACACAGCAGCATCACTTTACAGCGCGGACGCGCCAACAAACCTTCCAGCTGCGGCATGTCGCACAGCCATTCACTTCCGTGGCGCTGCAGCGGCTGCTCCAGTACGCGACGCTGATTGCTGTTGATGGTGTTGTAAAACGCATCGTAAGCAGGCGTGTGGATCAGCACTTCATCGTCCGGCTGCGTCCAGTGGCGCAACAGCTGCGCCACCATGTAAATCACCGACGGACCATAAACCAGCGATTCTGCCGCGACGTCAGTAGCGAAACGGCTGCGCATCCAGTGTTGAATGGCAGACAGAAAATCATCATGCTGCCAGCGGCTGTACCCAAACACCCCGTGCGTAAGGCGCTGTTGCAGCGCCTCGATGATGCAAGGCGCGGTGGCGAAATCCATGTCGGAAATAGTGAAGGGCAGCAAGTCCGCCACGCCAAACCGATCGGCCACGAAATCCCACTGCGTACACCAGCTGCCGTGGCGATCCACCACCTGATTGAAATCAAAACCTTGCATCATTACACCGTCGCGCTCATCAGGTGTGCCATCTCATCTTTAACCGACTGCACCTGCGGGCCCATTACCACTTGCAGATTGGTGGCATTGACATGCACTACGCCAATCGCACCGTTGGCTTTCAGCGTTGCATCATCCACCTTGCTCATATCGACCACGGTAATACGCAGACGCGTCAGGCAGTTATCCAGTGAAGCGATGTTTTCCACGCCGCCCAGCGCCGACAGAATCGCTGGCGTGTTGAAGCCCGATTTACCGACAGCCGCGCGATTAACCTGCTGCTCCACGCTGTTGCTTTCCACTTCGCGACCTGGCGTTTTGATATTGAAGTGGCTGATGGCAAAACGGAAGATGACGTAATAAGACACAAACCACACCGCAGCAATCACCGGCACCCAATACCATTTGGTGGAAAGGCCGTGCAGCACGCCGAAGACGAAGAAGTCGATCACGTTGCCGTCGGTATTACCGATAGTTACGCCCAGCATCGCCATCACGGTGAAGCCCAAACCGGTCAGCAGTGCGTGGATCAGATACAGCACCGGCGCAACGAACAGGAACAGGAATTCCAGCGGTTCTGTGGTGCCGCCCACGACGCACGCCACCACGCCGGAAATCAGCAGGCCTTTAATTTTATGACGGTTTTCCGGACGGGCGCAGTGATACATCGCCAATGCTGCGCCCGGCAAACCACCGAGGAAGGCCGGCATTTTACCCTGCGACAGGAAGCGTGTGGCGCTCTCGGCAAAGCCGTGCGTATCCGCACATGCCAGCTGCGCCTGGAAGATGGTCAACGCACCGCTGACACTTTTACCGCACACATCCATAGTGCCGCCCGCATCGGTAAAGCGGATGATCGCCACCAGAATGTGCTGCAAACCAAACGGTAAAAGCAGACGTTCGCCGGTACCGAAGATCATCGGGCCAAATTCACCGGCGCTGTTGATTACCCAGCCAAGACCGGTAATTGCACGGGCGAAGAAGGGCCAGATATGCGGAACCACTAAGCCCAGCACGCCCATCGCCATCGCGGTGACGATCGGCACAAAGCGCGTGCCACCAAAAAACGCCAGCGCATCCGGCAGGCGAATGTTGTGGAAACGCTCATGCAACCAAAACACCACGATACCGACGATCACCGCGCCGAGAATACCGGTGTCGATGGACTGAATGCCGAGGATATTTTGTACGTTATTAGCTTTCAGCACCGCCGCATCGGTGGTTGGCAGAATGCCATTGATGTTGAGCCAGAAGTTGATACTCAGGTTCAGCACCGCATAGCCAACAAAACCGGCAAACGCTGCCACGCCTTTGTTCTCGCGCGCCATACCAAGCGGAATGGCAATGGCAAACATCACCGGCAGATAGCTAAAGGCAAAGGAACCGATTTTCGCCAGCCAGATAAACAGATATTGCAGGAAAGGCTGATCGAGCGCGGGAATGAGCGTGAGCACATCGCGGCTGCTGAGCGAACTGCCGATGCCGAGCAGGATACCGCAGAACGAAAGCAGTGCGACGGGCAACATAAAGGTTTTGCCCAGACTTTGGAAAAACTCCCAAAGTGACATTTTGGGACGACTGGCGGACATAGACTCTCCTGGCAATAAAAGTGAAAGGCTTCAATGAGGTCAAGGATGATAAAACGTTTTACCGCTTATTTTTGTGGCTATAATCACAAAGAGTGACTAATTGCAGACTTTATTTTTGGTGCAATCAGTGTAACGTTTTACCTCTTTGAATTTGGACGTGGGTAACGGAAGGCTATGTCCCAGCAGAAAACCACTATTCATGATGTGGCGTTGGTCGCCGGGGTGTCGGTCTCTACCGTGTCGTTGGTGCTCTCCGGCAAAGGGCGCATTTCGCCCGCTACGGCCACACGTGTCAATCAGGCGATTGAGCAGCTTGGCTACGTGCGTAATCGTTCGGCCTCAATCTTGCGCGGCGGCGAAAGCGGCGTGATCGGCTTGATCGTGCGCGATCTCAGCCAGCCATTTTATGCCGCGATGACGGCCGGACTCAGCGAAGTGCTGGAGCAGCAGGGCAAAGTGCTGGTGCTGACACAAAGCGGTCAGCACGGCCAACATCTTAAACGCTGCTTTGACACGCTGGTGGCGCAGGGCGCGGAAGGGATTGTGCTCGGCGGCGCGGTGGCGCAGGCGGAAACGCTGGTGCCGCAGGCGCAGGAACAGAACATCGCCTTAGTCTGTGCCTCGCGCGCCAGCAGCCTGGATAACGTTGACTCATTGCGTCCCGATAATAGTCAGGCGGCGCGCATGGCGACGGAGTATCTGATTCGTCAGGGCCATCAGCGCATCGCCTGGATGGGCGGTTTGGGATCGTCTCTGACGCGCGCCGAGCGGATTGGCGGCTACTGCGCCACTTTATTGCAATACGGTTTGCCGTTTCGATCCGACTGGATTATTGAGTGTGACGATCGCCAACAAAGCGTGTCGGCATTAACGCTGCAATTGTTGCGTCAGCATCCGGGTATTACCGCGATTCTGGCGCATAACGGCAGCACCGCGCTCGGTTGCTATTTTGGTGCGTTACGCTGTGGGCGAACCTTTGGTGAAGGCGCAGTCGATAGCTACTACACGCAGCAACTGGCGCTGGTGGGCTTCAATGACGATCCGCAGCGGGAGTTGCACGATCCCACCATGACCTTTGTCAGCAGCGAAGCGCGTGATGTAGGAAGAAGGGCGGCGGAACGGATGTTGCATCGACTGGCGCAGCCGGAAGCGGAGATTCAAAGTTTGATTGTGCCGCCGCAGCTGATGCGCGGGGAAGTTTAGGGCGGCCAGTTGGCCGCCCCACTAATTACTCTGGCATACCTTCGCTGGTTGGTGCGCCCAGCATATAGCGTGACAGGAACTGCTCCAGCGTCATCTTGTCGCCGTTCATGGTGACCTGACCGTTGCCGTATTGCAGGCTGGTGACGATGTTGTCATCCTGCTGCTGCGTCAGGCGGAACATCTGGCCCATCGCCGCTAAACCTTTCACCTGCTGATCCGCCAGCTTCTGCGCATCATCACCCTGATAACCTTCCGCCAAACCGACATGACGCATGGTTTCTGTCGCCATCGGCATATTGATCGCCAGCTTGCCGTCGAGGGTTTTCAGCACACGATCCACTGCGGCACCCAAACTCTGCGCTTCGCCGGTGACGGTGGCCGGATCGTTAAAGCCGACTTTCAGATTAAAGGTGCTTTCACCTTTGTCATTTTTCCAGCTCAACGGTGCGATGCTCAGCGTTGGCGAGCCTTTCAGCAGCGTTGGCAGGTTATTACGCAGGATGGTTTGCACGCTGGCCTGATAGCGAATCGGATCCTCCGCCACGCCCGGCTGATTCAAGAGATCCTGCATCTGCGCATTGTAAGTATCCGAGAAGGCTTTCACCGCTTGCGCATCGAACTGGGCAAACTTCATCGCCAGCTTAGCTTCACCAAATGGCTGTTTCTGCAGGGTGATCTTGTCAACGTTGACGTCCAGCTGCCCGCCAATCTTGCCCTCTTTATTGTCGAAGGAAGAGGTGGTTTTCAGCTTCTCCAGTGACAAACCTTCCTGACCGTTGATGCTGGCATCGAGTTTATCCAGGGAGATCGACTGATCGCCAACGCGCACGCCTTCCGGGCTGAGGTGGGTATCGCCGCTCAGCTTCAGGCCATTGAGCGTGAACAGCACTGGCTGTTCCACCTGATTTTTGCTGGTGACCGCGATGCTGGAGAAGTCGCCGTCGAGGCTGACTTTGTCGCCTTTATTGTCGGCGCTGATGTTCAGCGTGCCGCCGTTGGTGGCCAGACGATCGCCGGTCTGCGGATTGTTGTAATCCACCGCCAGCAGGTTGAGATCGGTATTGGTTGCACCGCTGTAACCAACGCGGGTATCAGCATTAACCAACGACTTGCCGTTGGTCAGTTCAAACAGTTTCTTCACCGCATCGGTGTTTTCCAGCTCGGTATGCACTGACGCCATGCTTGGGATCAGGCTGCCGCGCTTCAACTGGGCGAACGGGAAAGGACCGTGATCGATAGTCTCGTTCAGCACGATGCTTTGACCTGGCTTCAACAGCGGGTTGTCATTGGTTTGCGAGCTGGCTTGCACCACCAACTTGGTTTTGCTGCTGAACACACCGCGCTGATAATCCTGATAGCTCAGCGTCAGTCGGCTGTTCGGTGCGTAAGCATTCAGCTGCGCATTGGCATTCTGCAACATCTGATCCATGTGGCTTTCCAGTTGTTTACCGGTAAACCATGCAGCACCAGTCCAAATCACGCCGAGCGCCACAATTACACCTACGGCAACCTGGGTCTTTTTCATCGCTGTGTCGTCCTTATCCTTGCGTCCGCACGCCGCTGGTCGGTGCGCGACGGGTGAAGAAAAACGCCCGCAGGCGTTTTAAATTAATAGTTTGAAAGAATAGCAGTTAATGCTGGCAGCGTCACCGGAACTCAGTTGAGCGTATTAAACACGCGCGCCAGACGACCGGTGCCCGCCACGTTGACTGGCGACTCATTGGCAGCGACAAAGCAGGATTCACCTGGCTTTAGCACCAGCTGTTGACCGGACTTCTCAATCACCGCCTGGCCTTCAATGCAGAACAGCAGGGCAGCGCTGTTTTGTGCCAGCGCTTGCGGTGCAGCTGAAAGCCCATGAATGGCAAAGGCAAAATCTTCTACCGGAATCGGGAAGTTCAGGGTTTCGCCGTCGCGCTGCGGCTGCGTCAGCAGCGTCGCGGCCGGTTTTGCCTGGAACTTCAGGTTAGCCAGCAGTTCCGGGATATCGATAAACTTCGGCGTCAAACCGGCGCGCAGCACGTTATCGGAGTTCGCCATCACTTCCAGCGCCACGCCTTTCAGGTAGGCGTGCGGCGTTTCGGCAAACAGGAACATCGCTTCGCCCGGCTGCAGGGTGATCACATTGAGCAGCAGCGGCGAAAATAGCCCGCTGTCGTCTGGATAATCGCTGGCGATGGATTTGATCGTCTGCCACGGTTCGCCTTCACGCGCGTTGAGCGCCGATTTCAGTACGCCGATGGCGCGAGATTTGGCCTCATCTTGCAGCGACAGTAGCGTGGCGAACAGTTTTGCCAGGTTGGCTTCGTCATCATTTTCCAGGAAGTGGGCGATTTGCGGATGCGCACCGGCCACCGGTTCCAGCAGCGAAACAATTTCATGCAGCTCGCGGAAACCGTTCATCGCCTGGAATGGCGTCAGCGCATACACTAATTCGGGTTTGTGATTGGCATCTTTATAGTTACGTTCAGCGGCGCTGAGTGGAATGCCAGCAGCATTTTCACGCGCAAAACCCTCTTCAGCAGCGGCTTTGCTCGGGTGTACCTGAATCGACAGCGGCTGATCGGCGCACAGCACTTTAAACAGGAACGGCAGCTCGCCGAAACGTTCCGCCACCGCATTGCCTAGCGTGGCGACCTTGTCGGCATCAATCACTTCGCGCAGCGAACGCGCTTCACCGTTGACCTCAACGGTCGAAGGGCTTTTCGGGTGTGCGCCCATCCACAGCTCCGCCATCGGCAAACCTTGAGGATTTTCGATGCCGTAGAGTTCTGTCAGCGCAGTTTTGCTGCCCCAGGCGTAATTTTGCAGCGAATTGTTCAATTTTTGCATCGTTTACCCTTAATAACCGTAAGTAAATAGGCTTATTAAAGCAGAAAGTGCCATAGAAAATACACGAACAAGTGCAATAAAGGCGATAGGCTCGCATAATGTTAAATTCTTGTATGTGACAATCTTGCTCGCTCAACGGCGTCGCGGGAAGGCGTTTAGAGCGGAAACCTCAAAATCTGAGCTAAGGAGACGTAGTCATGGCAGCCAATCGCATTGAAAAAGACTCAATGGGACCGATCGAAGTACCGGCAGATAAGTTGTGGGGCGCACAAACCCAGCGTTCGCTGGAACATTTCAAAATCTCAACCGAGAAAATGCCAGTGGCATTGGTGCATGCGCTGGCGCTGACCAAGCGTGCGGCGGCGCAGGTGAACCAGGATCTCGGCTTGCTTCCTGCCGATCGCGCTCAGGCGATTCTTAAAGCCGCCGACGAAGTGCTGGCAGATAAACACAGCGATGAGTTTCCGCTGGCGATCTGGCAGACCGGCTCCGGCACCCAGACCAACATGAACATGAACGAAGTGCTGGCCAACCGCGCCAGTGAAATTCTTGGCGGCGAGCGTGGCATGTCGCGTCTGGTACACCCGAATGACGACGTGAATAAAAGCCAAAGCTCCAACGATGTGTTCCCCACCGCCATGCACGTGGCCGCGGTCATCGCCGTGCGGGAGCAGCTGATTCCGCAGATTCACGTGTTGAAAAAGACGCTGAGTGAGAAGTCCGACGCCTTCAAAGATATCGTCAAGATTGGTCGTACCCACTTGCAGGATGCGACCCCGTTGACGCTCGGCCAGGAGATCTCCGGCTGGGTGGCGATGCTCGAGCACAATCTCAAGCACATCGAAAACAGTATTCCGCACGTGGCGGAGCTGGCGCTGGGCGGCACCGCCGTTGGTACCGGCCTAAATACCCATCCTGAATACGCGGTACGTGTGGCGAAAGCGCTGGCCGATTTGACCAAACAGCCGTTTGTTACCGCGCCGAACAAGTTTGAAGCGCTGGCGACCTGCGATGCGCTGGTCCACGCACACGGAGCGCTGAAAGGTTTGGCAGCTTCGCTGATGAAAATTGCCAACGACGTACGCTGGCTGGCTTCTGGTCCGCGTTGCGGCATCGGCGAACTGGCGATCCCGGAAAATGAGCCAGGCAGCTCAATTATGCCGGGCAAAGTGAACCCGACGCAGTGCGAAGCGCTGACCATGCTGTGTTGCCAGGTGATGGGCAATGACGTGGCGGTGAACATTGGCGGCGCGTCCGGCAACTTTGAGCTCAACGTGTTCCGTCCAATGGTGATCCACAACTTCCTGCAATCGGTGCGTCTGCTGGCCGACGGCATGGACAGCTTCAATCACCACTGCGCGATTGGCATTGAGCCGGTACGCGAGCGTATCGATCAGTTGCTGAACGAATCGCTGATGTTGGTCACCGCGCTGAATACCCATATCGGTTACGACAAAGCGGCCGAAATCGCCAAAAAAGCGCATAAAGAGGGCCTGACGCTGAAAGGCTCGGCGCTGAAGCTCGGCTATCTGACCGAAGAGCAGTTCGATGAGTGGGTACGTCCGGAAGAGATGGTTGGCAGCATGAAGCAATAGCGGTTGAAAAAGCTAAGGCCGTTCAAATGAACGGCCTTTTTCGTTTACAACTGCCCGCTATACAGCACTGGACCGGTTGGCTGGCCCGTTGGCGAGCCGCCGCGCGGTTCAAGACTGATAGCGATCACGCCTGAGCGAGAAATCGTGCTATTTAACGCAACATCGGTTGCCTTCTGGTTATCCAATAAACCCAGCGAAATCGGCGCTTTACCCGGCGGAATCAGCCACAGCTGCAAACTGGTGTTATCGGCGATGGCCACCGGATGTAACGGCGTCAGGCTCAGCTGCTCCAGTTTGCTGTCCGCGCTGACCACCCATTGCTGTTGATGCTGAGCATCGTTCAGTACCGTCAACGGCGTTAACGTTGGTGGCTGCATGAAAAGTGAGGCGAGCAGGGCGATTGCCGCGAAACTGGCGGCCGCCAGCCAGCCCGCATAATGACGTTTGGCTCGAATCGCGCGTTGCTCGGGCAAGCTCAACGTAATCTTCTTCCACACCTTTTCCGGCGGCGTGACCGGCGCAAGCTGATTATCAAGGCCCGCCAGCAGGGTTTGCCAGCGTGCGACGTTAGCCGCGAGTTCAGGCTCGTTACGCAGCCGGCGCTCGAAGCGTAAACGCGCCAGCTCGCTTAAAGTGCCCAGCGCATACTCGGCCGCTAAGGCATCATCGCGTTGTACGTTTTCGTTCATAGGCCCACACACTCCCGCAGATGCTCCAGCGCGCGGCGAATCCAGCTTTTAACCGAGCCAACCGGCTGTTGTAGCCAGGCGGCAATATCACTGTGGGACATCCCCTGATAATAGGCGAGCGTGATGCTTTGCTGCTGTTCGCTGCTCAGATGACCAATGCAGTGTCGCAGGCGATCGGCTTGCGCCGGATCGTGCCAGGTATTCTGTTCGTCTTCCGCCGTTATCTGCAGCAGATCGTCAAACTCTTCTGTATTGAGCGTCATGCGCGCTTGTCCGCTGCGTAACCCGTCAATGCAGCGATTGCGCACAATGTGCGTCATCCATGTCATCGGCGCGCTAAGGGCGGCATCGTAGGCGTTGGCGCGGTTCCAGATAGTGAGATAGCAATCGTGCAGCACCTCTTCCGCCCAGCCTTGCTGGCGTAACATACGCAGGGTGAGGGCGAAAAGATGTGGCGAAGTCAGTCGATAGAGTTGTTCAAACGCGCGGCGATCGCCCTGTGCGATCGCCGGCAATAACGTCACTAATTGTTCTGTTAGCCTATTATCCATCATCTTCCCGGTTGGCTAAAATGCCCAACCCGAGTATAGGCAATTACTTAGGCATTAAGACGGTATCAATCACATCAATCACACCATTTTTCTGATTGACGTCATAAGTACTGATATTCGCCACATTGCCTTGACCATCTTTCAGCTGAATATTGTGCGGGCCATTATTCATAATCCACAACGGTTGGCCATTGACGGTTTTCAGCTCGGCATGACCGCCACCTTGCTTGATTTTCATCTCCAGCGCTTTCATGTCGTATTTGCCCGCCACCACATGATAAGTCAGGATGCTGGTCAACTTCGCTTTGTTCTCCGGTTTCACCAGGCTTTCAACGGTGCCCGCTGGCAATTTGGCGAAGGCCGCATTGGTTGGCGCGAAGACGGTAAACGGACCTTTACCTTCGAGGGTTTCCACCAAGCCCGCCGCTTTGACGGCAGCAACCAGCGTGGTGTGATCTTTGGAGTTCAGCGCGTTTTCAACGATGTTTTTTTGTGGATACATCGCTGCTCCGCCTACCATCACGGAGCCATTATCCATCGCGGCGAATGCGCCTGCGGTGAACAGTAAAGTGCTGGATACGACTGCAATGCCCATTAGCTTTTTCATCATAAATCCTCGTAGTAGGGAGCGAAGAAGTTGCTCACACTCTGATATACGAGGACAGGTGATGAATTGGATGCAGTGATTTTGAAATTTATTTTTAAACCTGCCGATCGCTCCATAAATGCAGGCGCGGAATGATCAGATGCAGCGGCTCGGCCAGCGGTTTGTGGCGATAAGCCACGTTATCGGCATCGTAGTTCAGCAGCTCACCCAAAATCGGTACCTGGGTGCGATCGCGGCACAGCACCAGCAGCGGAGAAGGGCAGGCAAGTTGCACCTGCTTCTTTTCGCTGGCGCGCCACACGCGGGCAATAGGCTGCACTTTTACCGGACGCTTGATTTTAAGCTTCGCACCCGCCGGTAACGCGAGGATCGCTTCCAGCTCCAATTGCACTTTTTCCGCCCACTGCTCGCGCGTCCACGGCGCCTGAGCGCGATTGGCCTTCAGGCTGCGCTCCAGCTGTTCCACCACCTCATCACGGGTAACGTTCTTGATGATATTTTTATTCGCCCAGCCGAAGCGCAAACTATCCGGTGAGTTAAGCAGCGCCACGCTGCGGTAAGCGTTAAGGGTAATTAACCCGCGCAGATGCTGGTGGACAAACTCAAAACGCGCCTCGCTCGGCAAGCCCGATTCCACGGTTATCAGCTGTTCCAGCCGCTGCTTCAGGGTATTTATCTCCGCAACCTGCTGCGTAATCTGTTCATGCACATCGCCGTCGGCTTCGATGCAAATCGCGCCCGGCAAGCGCACGGCGGCTTTGGTGCTGAGTTTTTCCGATTGATGCTGCATAAACAGGCGGCAATAGTGCGCCAGCGCCATATCGCGTGCCGTTTTGCCAAGATGCTGCGTCACCGCGATGCGTTCAATTTCATCATGTTCGCGGCCTTTCTCGATTTCCGGCAGGCTAAACACGCGCGCAATCAGCAGCGGTTGCTGCTCAATCTGATGACGCAACGCGGCTAAACCTGCTTCCAGCGCGTTGACGCAGTCGTGCAGGTCGGCAACCAAATCATAACGAGCCATAAATGGCCTCCATAGTTACAACATACTTTTCAGTGTACTGGCTTAGGCGCTAGTCTGCCAGCGCCGCGCAAGGATTTTGTTAAGCAGCCAACGGCGGGATTTTTCCAGCGGGATGAACGTGTTATAACAATACTTTGCCTGCTAATGGATAATTGTTGTGAAGCCTCAGCCAAAGCCACCTGCCGCCGCCATCGTTACGCTTGGATTAGTGCAAATCCTGTCATGGGGCGGATCCTTCTATCTTATGGCGGTGATGGCCAATCCTATCGTGGCGGAAACCGGTTGGTCGCAACAATGGGTGTATGGCGCGCTATCGCTCGGCATGCTGATTTCCGGTTTGCTGGCACCGCTGAGCGGGCGACTGATTTCCCGCACTTATGGCCGAGCATTGCTGGCGGCGAGCGGGGCGGTGATGGCGCTTGGTCTGGTGATTATGGGATTGAGTCATAACCTGCCGCTGTTTCTGTTTGCCTGGCTGATTATCGGCATGGGTATGGCGATGGGCCTGTACGATGCGCTGTTTGCCACGCTCGGTACGCTGTACGGCGGCCAGGCGCGCGGTGCGATTACCGGCATCACGCTGATCTCCGGCTTCTGTACCACCTTAGTGTGGCCGGGCACTGCGCTGTTGATTCACTGGCTGGATTGGCGTGGCGCCTGTTTTGCTATCGCCGGATTGTTATGTGTTTCAGTGTTGCCCGCGTATCTTTACGCGCTTCCCGCGCCAGAAGGGAAAATCGCCGCCGCGAAAGCAAAGCCCACCGCGCAGGGCGACGAACTGGCGCCAACGCTGTTTTGGCTGCTGTGCAGCATCTTCACTCTCGCATCGGTGATCATGACGGCCATTTCGGTGCAGCTGATCACCTTGCTGCAGGCCAGCGGGCACACGCTGGCGTCGGCGCTGGCCATCAGCGCGATTCTCGGCCCGTGTCAGGTCGGATCACGCATCGTGGATATCGCCTTTAAGCGCGGTCATCCAATCTGGACCACCTTTTTCTCGGTGGGATTAGTGGCGCTCGGCTTGCTGCTGCTGGCGTGTTATCCGCAGTTTGCGGTGCTCAGCATGGTGCTGTACGGTGCCGGAAATGGTTTGCGCGCCATTGTGCGGGGAACTTTACCGCTGGTGATGGTCAAACCAGAGGCTTACGCGATTGTGGTCGGGCGCATGGCGCGTCCCGCCTTGATCGGTCAGGCATTGACGCCGCTGGTTGGCGGCTATGTGTTTCAGCACCTCGGAGCCAGCGCCACGCTGTGGTTGTTATGCGTTCTGGCGTTGATTAACGTGCTGTTGGTGGTGCTTTTGCAGCAGAAGTTGCCGCAGGCCAGCCCACAGTCGGATAGGGGAGTGATAAACTAAGCAGCCTGTGCGCTTCTGCCCGATTAAATGGGGAATACGTGCCTGGATCACGGACGTTGACTTCTAAAAAGCAACAGTGTTTGTTATATTTATTGCTCATTGATTACTCACTGTCGCGGCATAAAAACAACAAGATAACCGCAACTCAGGATACAGAAATGCTTGATTACCGCTTCCCGACAGCTTTGCAGATGGTTTTGAGCGTAGCGATGGCGGAGCAACTGGGTAAACGCTCGACCAGTGCCATTTTGGCGTATGGTCTTGAAGCGAACCCCAGTTTCATTCGGAAACTTATGGTTCCGCTCACGCGTGACGGCATCATCGTCTCAACGCTTGGCCGCACCGGCTCGATTCATTTGGGTCGCCCGGCCGCTGAGATCACGCTGCGCGACATTTATACGTCTGTGATTGAAGATAAAAAACTCTGGGCATCGCGCCCTGATGTGGCACCGCGCTGTTTGGTCAGCGCCAACCTGTGTTGGTATTTCAAATCGATTGCGGAAGAGGCTGAAGAAGCGTCGCTGAAAGTGCTGGAAACCCGCACCGTCGCGGACGCGCTGGCTGAGCTGAAGCATAACGACACCAGCAACTGCGAAGAGCTGCCCGACCTCGAACTCGCCGACCTGTGTAAGAAAGGCCGCTAAAACCACACCCCGTAAGGTCGCCATTCATGGCGACCTTTTTTATTGCCTCGAAATCCAGCCAGTATATTCCGGCCATATTGGCGTAATGAGCTAAATCGGTCGCCATGAATGGCGACCCTACGATTGTATGACGAGGATTCCGTAGGCTGCGCACCCATAAAAAATCCGGGCACTTGGCCTGGATTGTTCATTTCACCTAAAACCCTTACACCGTTTGCACTTCACCCTGCGGCTGCTTGCGCGTCACCAGCTTACGCAGCGTCACATAAAACACCGGCGTCAGGAACAAACCAAACAGTGTCACGCCCAGCATGCCGGAGAACACGGTAATTCCGGTAACGCCGCGCACTTCCGCGCCTGCACCTTCGCCAAGAATCAGCGGAATGGTACCGGCGATAAAGGCAATCGAGGTCATAACGATCGGACGCAAACGCAGACGACAGGCTTCCAGCGCCGCATCGACAATGCTCTTGCCCTGCATCTCCAGCTCGCGCGCAAACTCAACGATAAGAATCGCGTTCTTACACGCCAGCCCCATCAGCACCACCAGCCCAACCTGCACAAACACGTTGTTATCGCCACCGGTCAGCCACACGCCGACCAGCGCAGAGAGCATGGTCACCGGCACAATCAGGATTACCGCCAGCGGTAGCGTCCAGCTTTCATACAGCGCCGCCAGCACCAGGAACGCCAGTAAAACGGCGACCGGGAAGACGATCAGCGCGGTATTACCCTGCGTTGATTGCTGATAACTCAGGTCAGTCCATTCAATGTTCATGCCGTTCGGCAGCACCTGCGTCGACATCTCTTCCAGTTTCTGCATTGCCTGCGCCGAAGAGAGCACGCGCGGATCGGCATCACCAATCAGGTCCGCTGCCGGATAACCGTTGTAGCGAATCACCGGATCCGGGCCGTAAGTCGTAGTGATATTGACCATGCTGCCAATCGGCACCATTTCACCGCGATCGTTACGGGTACGCAGATTACCGATATCCTGCACGCTATCGCGGAAATCGCCGTCCGCCTGCGCCATCACGCGCCAGGTACGGCCAAACTTATTGAAATCGTTAACATACGACGATCCCAGATAGGTTTGCAGCGTACTGAACAGTTCGGTCAGCGACACGCCTTGCGCTTTGGCTTTATCACGATCCACCTGCACATCCAGCTGCGGCACGTTGGCCTGGTAGGATGAAATCGGGAACATCATACCCGGCGTCTGTAACACCGCACCCGTCATGGTATTGATGGCGGTTTGCAGCGCACCGTAACCGAGGCCCGCGCGATCCTGCACATACAGTGAATAACCCGAACCTTGTCCCAGACCCAAAATCGGCGGCGGCATAATCGAGAAGCCAAAGCCTTGCTGGATTTTGGCGATTTTGGCGTTGATCTCGGCATTGATCTCCGCCGCACTGCGCTTACGCTCGTTGAACGGTTTCAGGCCAAAGAACACCGTGCCGGTATTCGGCGTGTTGGTGAACTGCAACGCATTCAGACCGGGGAAGGCGACGGAATAGGCCACGCCTTCGGTGTTCATGCCGATTTCGCTCATCTTGCGAATCACTTCATCGGTACGCGCCAGCGACGAACCTTCCGGCATCTTCACGCCGCCAATCAGGTAGAGCTTATCCTGCGTTGGAATAAAGCCGCCCGGCACGGTATGGAACATAAAGCCCGCACCAGCCAGCAGCAGCACGTACACGCCGAACACTGCGCCACGACGACGCAAGGTTTTACCTACCAGCGATTCATAGCCATCCGAACTGCGCTGGAAGAAGCGGTTAAAAGGACGGAACAGCCAGCCGAGCAGGCGATCGATGATGCGCGTCGGCATATCCTTCGCGGCATCATGTGGCTTCAGCAGCAGCGCTGCCAGCGCCGGGGACAGCGTCAGCGAGTTGATGGCGGAGATCACCGTTGAAATGGCAATCGTCACCGCAAACTGCTTATAGAACTGACCGGTCACGCCCGACAGAAACGCCATCGGCACGAACACCGCACACAGCACCAGCGCGATGGCGATAATCGGCCCGGACACTTCACGCATCGCCTGATGCGCCGCCGCCGTTGGCGACAAGCCTTGCTCGATATTACGTTCGACGTTCTCCACCACCACGATGGCGTCATCCACCACGATACCGATCGCCAACACCAGCCCGAACAAACTCAGGGTATTGAGCGAGAAGCCGAGCAGATAGAGGATGCTGAAGGTACCGACCACCGAAACCGGCACCGCCAGCAGCGGGATGATCGACGCGCGCCAGGTTTGCAGGAACAGAATCACCACCAGCACCACCAGCACAATCGCTTCGAACAGCGTTTGCACCACGGCACGGATCGAATCACGCACGAATACCGTTGGGTCGTAAGGGGCGGCCCACTGCACATCGTCCGGGAAGCGGGTTGCCAGTTCGGCCATTTTGTCGCGCACCGCATTCGACAGATCGATGGCGTTGGCGCCCGGCGCCTGGAAGATACCGATGCCGACCGCATCTTTGTTGTTCAGCTGCGAACGCAACGCGTAGCTGCCGGAACCCATCTCGATGCGCGCCACGTCACGCAGGCGCACCAGCGTGCCGTCGTCGGCGGTTTTCAGGATGATATTGCCGAACTGCTCTTCGCTCTCCAGACGACCTTGAGTGTTGATCGACAGCAGGAAATCGCTCTGTTTCTTCAGCGGCTCTGCGCCAAGCTGACCGGCAGAAACCTGCACGTTCTGCTCCTGCATCGCGCTGACCACATCGGAGGCGGTCAAGCCACGCGCCGCCACCTTATTGGGATCGAGCCAAACACGCATCGCGTATTCGCCGGCCCCGAAGATCTGAATCTGACCCACGCCCGGCAGGCGCGCCAGTTCATCTTTTACCTTCAAGGTGGCGTAGTTACGCAGATAGAGCGAATCATACTTGCCGTGCGGCGAGAACATGTGCACCACCAGCGTCAGCGTCGGTGACATCTTCTGCGTGGTGAGGCCGAGTTGTCGCACCTCTTCCGGCAGACGCGCTTCGGCCTGCGCCACGCGGTTCTGCACCTGAACCTGTGCCTGATCCGGATCGGTGCCGGGACGGAAGGTCACGGTGGTGACCAGCACGCCATCAGAACCGGCCACGGATTTCATGTACATCATGTTTTCTACCCCGTTGATGGCTTCTTCCAGCGGCGTCGCCACGGAATCTGCAATCACTTTGGGGTTGGCGCCGGGATATTCTGCGCGCACCTGCACGCTCGGTGGCACCACGTTGGGATATTCACTGATCGGCAGCAGCGGAATGGCGATCAATCCGGTGGTAAAGATCAAAATCGACAGCACCGCGGCGAAAATCGGTCGGTCGATAAAAAAGCGGGAGAAATCCATAAAAGGCAGTCTCGAAGGTTATTGAGCGGAGCGCATCGCCACCGGTTGGGCGGTCACCGGCATGCCAGGCATAAAGACTTTCTGCAAGCCGTTAACGATCACCTTGTCGCCGGGCTTCAGGCCTTGCTGCACAATGCGCAAGCCATCGGCTAAATCACCGGCCTGAATATCGCGGCGCTGGGCTTTACCCTGGGCATCGACCACGTAAACATATTTACGATCCTGATCGGTGAGCACGGCTTTATCGTCGATGAGCAGCGCGGTGAAGTCGGCGCTGCCCGGCAGGCGCACGCGCGCAAACAGGCCCGGCGTGAACTGACGCTGCTGATTATCCAGCGAGGCGCGCATGCGAATGGTGCCGGTGCTGGCGGTCAGCTGGTTATCGAGGAAATCCACGGTGCCGCGATGCGGGAAACCTTCTTCGCCGGTCAGCGCCACTTCTACCGGCAGCGATCCGCGATTTTCGCCTTTACGCGCCATCGCCTGATAGTGCAGATAGGTGGCTTCATCGACGTCGAAGTAGACGTACATGCGATCCTGCGACACCAATGTGGTCAGCACGCTGGCGCTGTCACCGGCGGTCACCAGGTTGCCGGTGGTGATCATCGCGCGGCTGGCGCGACCTTCAATCGGCGCGGTAACGCGGGTGAAATCGAGGTTCAGCTGCGCCATATCCACCGCCGCTTGCGCAGAAAGCACATTGGCCTGCGCCTGATTGGCCGCCGAACGACGCTGTTCCCACTCTTCACGTGACACCACATTGGTGCCGATCAGTTTATCGGTACGTGCCGATTCACTGCGGGCCAGCGTGGCCTGGCTGCGTGCGTTGGCGAGTTCGGCTTGCGCCTGCTCGAGCGTGGCGCGATAGGTACGATCGTCAATGGTGAACAGCACCTGACCTTTTTTCACCTCGTCGCCTTCGCGATAATTGACCTGATCGATGTAGCCGGAAACGCGCGGCCGCAGCTGCACGCTCTGCACCGCTTCGAAACGGCCATTGAAGCTATCCCATTGGCTGACTTTCTGCTCTACCACCTGCGCGACACTTACTTCGGGCGGCGGCGGTGGGGCGTTTTGCGCCACCCCGCGATCGCAACCGGCCAGCAGGCTTCCCATCAATATCACTCCTGACAGGCTTACCGCCCATTGAACCCTATATGTTTGCAGATGCATTGTTGTTATTCCGCATTGGTGAAAATGAAAGGAGACGTACGAAAAATCTGCAACTTTTATGATTGCATTAAAACGCCACGAGTGTAGGCTTGCTCAAACTGCATCTGCAAGAATATCTGATACACTTTATGTGCGGTTTTGATCATTACGTTGCAGAAGGATCAAAGCCCCTACGCGCAGTGCGGCATTTAATGCAATAATAAAACTTGCATTAACTGGCATAGTCGTTCAACCTTAAAGTGTAATTGCAACTGATACTGATACTGTTCGCAAC
Source organism: Pantoea trifolii (assembly GCF_024506435.1). NCBI lineage: Bacteria > Pseudomonadati > Pseudomonadota > Gammaproteobacteria > Enterobacterales > Erwiniaceae > Pantoea > Pantoea trifolii. Next base: position 1,930,587 of record NZ_JANIET010000001.1, read on the forward strand.
GGCGACCGGAGAAAACGAGATGATGACCACCGCATTTATTCACGATTTGATCGACTGGATTGACAACAATATTGAAACGCGTCTGGATCTGGATACCGTAGCGGGGCGCGCCGGTTATTCGAAATGGCACCTGCAACGTATGTTCAAAGAGCACACGGGTTTGCCTCTGGGCGAATACATTCGTGAGAAGAAGCTGAAGAAGTCAGCGGATCGCTTGACGACCAGCAATGAACCGATTCTTAACGTGGCGATTTCACTCGGTTTCGACTCGCAGCAGTCGTTTAACCGCAGCTTCAAACGCCAGTATGGCGTCGCGCCGGGAGCATGGCGTCGTCACGCCGCGCCATCCGCCAGCGCAATGCAGTAAACCCCGCCAGGGCCAGCTTTGCTGGCCCGCGTTTTTCCCTGCCTTAAATCTGTTATTATCGTCGTCCTGTTTTTCAGGATGCCACCATGTCAAAAAAACTCTGGATTGCCTTAATTCTGGTCCTCGCCGCGCTGTGGCTCGGGCTAAAACCGCGTTTGTCCGATAAATGGTCCGCCAGCCATCCCGATATTTCACAGCTCACCGACGCCAACACCGTGGCGCGTTGGCTGCAGCAGCATCACACATTACCCGATCTCTATCTCACCAAAAATGAAGCGCGTCGTCAGGGCTGGAATCCCAGCAAGGGCAACTTGTGTGAGGTCTTGCCGGGCCGCGCGATTGGTGGCGATCGCTTTAGCAATCGCGAAAGAAGGTTGCCGATGCAGGCGGGCAGGCAGTGGTATGAAGCGGACGTCAATTACGATTGCGGCCACCGCGATGCCGATCGTCTGCTTTACTCATCCGATGGGCTGATTTTCCTCACCACCGATCACTATCGCAGCTTCAAACAGGTGCCTTAACCATGTTGACGCTCCATTTTGACTTTGAAAGCTTGTCGGATCGCCAGGCGTTTTACCGCGCGCTGGTGCAGCAAAGTGCCTGCCCAGTGGATTTCGGTAACAATCTGGATGCGCTGTGGGATTGGCTGACTGGCGGAATGGCGCTGCCGGCGACCTTCTATTTAGCGCATGCCGATAACGCCAGCGAGAGTGCCGAATTCGCGCCGGTGCTGGCGTTACTGGAAGAGGCGCAGCAGCAGTTAGACGGCGAGCTGCGCCTGGTGCGTGGCGAGTAAGTTACGCGTGCAGCGGTAACAGCAAAATCGCCAGCATCTGGCGGGCATTCGCGGGCAAATCGCCGCCGCCGGTATAGCCGTTGTTCTCAACGATCACCGAATTCAACCCCACCAGCCAGTCATAGATGTAGTAAGCGGTATGATTGGCGGGCGCGGCCGACAGACGCGTCAAACGCTGTCCCGGCGAGAAGCTGACGCTCGGTGCAGGCGGACGGGCGAAAATCGTCTGACCGCGATTGACGCGGCTTTCAGGACGCTCGCTCTCCGGGCGCTGTAAAAAGCCCAGCCACGCGACAAAATCACCCAGCACCGTCATGGCACGTGAAACCTGACGATCGGTACGCGCTTCGTGGGCGCTGGCCTGCGCATCCGGCTCATTCAGCGCGTTTTGCAGTTTGTTCAGCACCTTGAGACGGAAGCTGGCGGTAATCAACTCTTCCACCAGCATCTCCAGCGTCGGCTTATCGACGTTGAGCAGCGCCAGCAGGCTGCGGCTTTCCGGTAGCTGACGCAAATGCTCCAGCCACAGCGCAAACACCTGCTGCGGGAATTGCTGATCGCGCTGACCGCCCGAGCTACGCGGCTCAGCGGCGGCGACCGGCTCATCTTTAAACAGATCAAACTCAAAGCCGATGCCAAAATAGCTCTGCTCAGCGGCTGCGGTTTTGGCGCTATGTTGAGTATGAGTGCTGCTGCTCTGGCTCAGCCACAGCTGACGCACCGCTTCGCGCGACGGCTGCAAACGCTCCAGCAGTTCACCGTGCAAACCGGTGCGATGTTGCAAGCATTTCAGCAGCGTATCGGAGATCGCCTGCTTGCGAGCTGCCTGTTCTGGCGTGGCGCTGGATTCGGTCCACGGCTGCAAACGTTCCACCAGCTTGTGCTGTAGCGCGCTGAGCTGCAACGCTAAACGCTCACGGCGCGCTTCCGGCTGCATCTCATCCTGCAACCAGCTGCCCATGCGATCAACACCCGCGCGATCCAGCGCCAGCATCGAACCCCAACTCTGTCCCGGCTGACCAATCTGTCGCTGCACTGCTTCATCAACGTTAATCTGCTGCTGCTGATAGCGCGCATCATGCGGCGTGATCGCCCAAATCAGACGCGGTTTCTCACCGCTGGCGGCGATGGTTTGATGCATGTGCCACTCGCGCAGCGCGCTGGCGGCGACATCGGTATCCTGACGCTGACTGGCGGCGGTACAGATCAGCATCAAATCGATGCCCTGACGCGCGGCGTACAAACCCGGCAGCAGCGCGCGTTTCTGTTCCAGCAGCGTGGCGCGCAGCGGATCGCGTTTACGTAGCTGCGCCAGTTCATCCTGTTGGGCGCGATCGGCTGGCGTGCCCGGCGCGGGCATCTCAAGCATATCCGCATCATCGTACAGCGCCTGACGCGGCGTCGAGCTGAGCGGCAAGGTGATCTCCAGCGTCAGCAACGACAGTAATCCCAGCGGCACATGCTGCGCTTTCCCCACGCGATTGGCGACGATCGGACACACTTCGATCATCTCCTGCCAGTCGGCATCGTTGCCAATCAGTTTTTCTGCCGGCAGCGCAGCATCGTCCACCAGCACGCTAAGCGGTGCTAACACGCGCGGCGCGTGGCGCAACTGGTGACGCAAGTGCATCAGGCTACGCAGGCTTTCGTTCAGCGCGTTTTGCCCCGGCCACAGCAGGGCAAACAGCTGCACGCGATCGTCGACGTTGAGCCACGGCGCCAGCGCAACTGCCTGCGGCCAGAAGTGACGATCGAGAATCTCGGCATGACGATGGTGACGACGGCTCCACGCCCACAGCGTGATCAACGCATCGCTGTCGAGGCCCGGCTGCGGTTCATCCTGGCGATGGCGCTGCAAACGCTGCAAAGCGGCGTCGATCTGCGCCGTGTCGGGCTGAAGCTCGGTTTTGGCGCAGGCCAGCATTAAACGAATCAGTTCCACTTCGCTCAGCAGCGTCATCTCCAGCGGCCAGGCGTTGGATTGGGTTTCGCGCTGGTGGCTGAAGCGGGTGGCGATAGCGAAATCGAGATTGCCGGGATTGATGTTCTGGAAATAGTTCAGGGTTTTATCGCCGAGACGCGCGATAAGTTGGCCCTGCGCATCGCCGACCATCTCACTCAGCAGCCAGGCTTTGCCCGCCTGCGACTGACCAAACAGCGCCAGCGTCACTGGACGTGCCAGTTGGCGCGCCAGGGCATGGCTTTCCACGCGCGCGCGGCGCAGTTGCAGCGTCAGGGTTTCGGCTTCCAGCGCCAGACGCGGCGCGTGCGCCTGATGGGTTTCCACCCAGTTCAGCGCGCCATCCAGCGTTTCCTGCATCAGGCTCAGACGTTTCGCGGGCGTAACCGGCGAGGCTTTTTTGGCAGTTCTCATCGTTTGCAGACGCTCCCGCTGTCGATCCAATATTGCGCATTCGCGTTGCCGGTGGCGGAAAGCGTATTCAGTTTCAGACTCAGCTGCTCCAGCGGCACGCGCGTGCCGTCATCCATGCGTGCATCGCTTAACACTAAGCGTTCAGGGCCGAGATTATCCGGGCCCGGCTGCACCGCCAGTTTGATGCGCAGTACGCTTTCACCGGCAACCTGACGCGCCAGCGTCGGGTCGACAATGCTCAGGCTATACAGCGGCGATGCCGGCCAGCGATCGTTCTCCAGCTGGCGGAAACCCAGGCAGACGTTGCCGCGTATGCGGAAGCTGCTTTTGCGATCCAGCGCGAAACTGCTGCTGTCGAGGTCGATCTCGCTGTAGCACAAATTGTCGTCGCTGAGCGCCGAGGTCTCATCCAGCACGCCGAGATAACGAATGGTGGAGTATGGTTCGAAATCACCGGCGCGGAACCAGAAGCTGCTCAGGCGCAGATCGAGCGCCAGCAGGCACAGCATCGCGCCCACCGCGGCGGTGGATTTCGGATTATCAATACGGCCTTGCTTGTTGAACGGATACCAGTCGCTGGTGTGATAGCCTTCCAGCGACAAAATGCGGCTGCCCGGCAACGGTTGCAGATGGCGCACCAGCGCCTGAATGCCGGGGAAGCGTGACGGGCGACCGGTGAGCAGCAGCACATCGCACTGGTACAAAGACACCACTTCGCACATCGCGCGCAGCGCCGGAATAATCGCCATGCGGTGTTGCAGGAACTCGCCGTGCAGCTGCGCCATGCTCACCACCAGCGGCACCTCAAGCAGATCGAAACGGCTATCGCCGCCGAGCGTGCGCTGAATTTCACCGTTCACAAACGCCAGCACGCTGCTGGCCGGTTTTTGTGGCACCAGCTCGCCGAACAGCGCATTGATTTCGCTGTGGCTGTCGAGCGGATCCCAGTTTTCGTACTGCTCCAGCACCGCCTGCGCCAGCGGAATAAACAGCTGCAGCGTCACTTGCTGACGCAGCGTGGCCTGTCCGTCCATGCGGCTGTCGTGACCAAACAGCTTGTTCATCAGCGGTTCGGCCAGTTGCAAACCGGCTTTCTGCAAGCTCTGCTGCAATGCCGGCAGAATCCACAGCTGAATCACATCCAGCAGAATATCGTCCCCAGCAACTTTGAAGCCTTCGCGGAACAGCAAGCGCGGGGTGATTTTGACGTTGTTGCCCTGGCCATCATCGAGGCGATATTGGGTGATGGCTAAATCGGTGGTGCCGCCGCCGATATCAATCGAGGCGATGCGCAGGCTTTTACCCGGCAGCTCGTCGACTTCACGCGGACGATCCGGGCGCGCCATGCTGCTGAAGAAATCTTCTGCGCGACCGGCAAAGTTGACCTGAGTTTCGTTGAACAGCCACACCATTTGACCGCAGGTGGCTTCATCCCACTCCATCTGCACATCCGGCACCGGACGCAGGCTGTTTGCCTGGCTGGCGGCGGTGAACTCTTCTTCAGCTGGATGCCAGCCTTCGGCTTTCCACACCAGCGCGATGGCTTCCTGCATGCGGCGACGAAAAATCTCACGCTCCGGCTTCGGCATTGCCGACGGCAGCGTCAGAATCACATGACGCAGCTGACGCGGCGCCTGGCTTTGCGGCATGCGCTGGCGCTGCGCCACGCTGTTCATCTGCATCATCGCCTGCGCCAGCAGTTCGCACAGCATAAAGGTCATCAGCGAACTGCGGCTGTAGCTGGCGGAGAACACCGGCAGACGATCGTCTTCCGCCAGCGCGTGTAGCGGCTGGCCTTCGTCATTGATCAGTAAGGTGAACGGCAGCGCGGTGGCCTGCGGCTCATCGCTGCTGCCGTTGGCGTTGAAGCGCCAGCCTGGCTGATAGCGTGCTTCATCCCACAAGTAGCGGCGCGGACTGGACAAGCCGGTGCTGCCTTCGGTGCCGGCACGCAGCAGCGCCAGACGGCTGGCTTCGCGGCCCACGCGCGTCAGCGACGGCCACATAAAGGCGTTTTCACGGCCGCTCTCCAGCGAGAAGTTAGCCTTGCCGAAACGGGTTTCCGCAAACTCCAGACGACTGTCGAACAGTTCGTTGTAAACCTGATGCGGCTCGGAGAGATCGCGCAACTGCAGCTCGTAGGTTTGACGCAGGCCGCTGCTCTCTTCGGCGTGATCTTCCACCAGAATGCCGCAGGTGTGCGAGTTGCCGACGTCGAGAATGATATCGACGTTGACCGCCGGCGTTTGCAGCGACGTCGCCTGGATATAGATCTCCGCCAGATCGAGCTGTTCGCCCAGCAGTTCCAGCAGGTTGAGATAGTGCGCCTGATATTCGAACTCACGCAGCGCCTGGTTCAGCTCCTGCTCGCGACGTGACTCCAGCGCATGCACCTGCTGGCTAAAGGTTTCACGCAGCCAGCCATCGACCCACGTATGGTCGAGGAATTCGCCCAGCTCGTAGTTGTGCCAGGCAAGGGCGAAACTGACGCCGTTCTGCGCATCGGCTTTGCTCAAACCGTGCTGCTCGCCGCCATCTTGCTCTGACACAATGCGCGTATCAAAGGCGAGGGTGATGCGATGGGTGTTGCCTGCCGCATCGGGTTGCGCCAGCGGCGCCAGATGCAGACGCGCCCAGTTGTCCGGGCCGCCGATAAAACGACGTCCGCTGGTGCAACGCAGCACCGGCAGCGGCAGCCATTGATGAGCCAGCAGCTTCAGCGAGTCGGCCAGCGCGATATCCGTTTCCGGACGCACCACTTCCGCCGCGCCGCCATCTTCCGGATAGAGCAGGAACTTGCCGCTGTTGCCGTCGACGTTGAGGCGCAGCAGCGGGCCGTTGGCGGTTTGACGCACGAACTGGCGGCGAGCCTGCAACGCAGGTAAACGCAAACCGAAATCAAGAAACTGCACACCGCTATCTTCAATCAGCGTGATTTTCTGTTTGTCATCGATGAGGGGAGCCAACATGTTTACTTACTCTCACGCTTAATCGTCAACGGGAAGACCTGATCTGCGCCGTATTGCGCAGTACAGCTGGCGATGCCATCACCGGCTTTACACACCAATTCCGGCATGCGGTAACGCGATTTGTCGCTGCAGGTCGCAGTATAGCGGCTGCGCACTTCCATGCTGCCGGCGCTGGTCATCGCGGCGGTGACATCGGCTTTACAGCGGATGTTGTCGCCCTGGGTAATGGTGGCGGTGCCTTTGCCGTTGCGCATCTGATAGCGCAGGCTTGGCGGTTTGCCGGTCGGCAGATTGGTTTGACGCAAGGTCACGCGCCAGGTGCCATTGATAAATTTCACTGAGCCAACGCGCGCATCTTCGGTGGTCATCACCAAATCATCCGCTTTGGCCGGTTCGGTGTGTTCAGCGACCACCTCAGGCGGCGCGACAGGCGCAGCAACCGGTGCGGGGGCGGCAATGACGGTGGCGGCGGTTTGTGGCAGCGTGGCGGCGAGTTTTTCCGCTTTCACCATCACGGCCGGCGGCTTACTCAACGGCACAGGCACATCTGCAACACTAATCGCAGCCGGTTGCGGTGCGCTGTGCAGCCAGAAGGCGACGCCCGCAGCGACCACCGCCGCAACCGGCAACAGCAGCATCAGCGGACGCACGGTAAAGGCGCGACGTGGTGGCACGACAGGCTCCGGTTCAGGCGCGGGCTCAGGAATGACTTCGGCTGCTGGTTCTTCGACTTCAGGTTTCGGCTCGATCACCGGTTCGGCAGCGGCAGGCGGCACGTCGATCAGCGGCGCAATCACTGGCGCGACCACCAGCGGATCGGGTGCTGGCGGTTCCGGCAACAGCGGCGGCAGTTCATCTTCCAGTGAGTCACGCAGGCAGGCCAGCGCGTCATCACGCGAACGCGCCTGCGGATCGACAAAGCCCCAGAAGGTGATCACCGGTTTGCCATCCACCAGATAAACGTACTGCTGATCCGGGAACTGCAACGTCTTGCTCAGCAACGCACCAAACAAGCGCATCGCCGGATTCTCCGCGTCGCGCGCGCGCAGGCTCAGCGCCTGCAAATCCTGCTGGTTCAGCGTCAGCAGTTCCAGCGCCTGACGGCGCTCGTGATCGCTGGCACCCAGCCAGGATTTTACTTTGCCATTGAACGGGGCGTACCAATCGAGGCGGTCACCGCGCTCGTTGACTTGCGGAATCGCGAGGCAATTGGCCAGCGTGGTTTGGCGGCGCAGGCGCAGGGTTTCACGGATTTGCAGCGCGGACGTCCAGACCGGCTGGCCGTTTTCACCCAGTGCCAGTACCGAATCCAGATTGCCGCTGCGCAGAAAAGTTTTTGCCACTCGTTGGGCCCTTATCGGTGGTTGTCTGAGGCAGAACAGTGTGTGTTTTTGGCGATGATAGTGATCTTAAGCCAAATGTTGCGAAATCAAACGGCTGATAAAGGGGGAAAAACAGGGCGTTTTTCCCGGGTGCGAGGGTGATCTGTTGAAATTTTAAGCGTGGCGTCGTGGGGAAAGAATCAAATAGGTCAGCATACCGCCGAGCAGTCCCCAAAAGGCGGAGCCGATGCCCAACAGTGAAATGCCGCTGGCGGTGATCAGGAATGCCACGATGGCGCTATCGCGCTGATCCGGCTCCGCTAAGGCGCGCTGCAAACTGCCGGACAGCGTAGCGACTAGCGCCAAACCGGCCAGCGTGGCGATCAATACCGGCGGCAAGGCGCTCAGCATGATGGCGATCAATCCGCCGGTAAAGCCGGTCAGCAGATAGAACACGCCCGCCAATGCCGAGGCCATCCAGCGGCGCGCCGGATTGGGATCGACGTCGTCTCCCATGCAGATGGCGGCGGTAATCGCGGCGATACATACCGAAAATCCGCCAAACGGCGACAGCACTAAGGCGATAAATCCGGTCCAGCCGGTTAGCGCAGATACCGGCGGCTGATAACCGTGTGCCTGCAAGGTGGCGATGCCCGGCGCGTTTTGTGACGCCATGGTGACGAGAAAATAGGGCAAACCCACGCCAATCAGCGCTGCCAGATTAAACTGCGGCATGATGAATTCGGGTCGACTGATCGCCAGCGCATGCGGCGGAAAGTGGATTGATTGCTGGCCCAGCGCCACCAGCACGCCGGCGATCAACGCCAGAATAATGGCGTAGCGCGGCAGCCAGCGACGGCTCAACAGCCACACCAGACACATGCTGCCGCACAGCGCGAAATTGCTCTGCAAGCCGCTAAAGGTGCCGATGCCAAACTTCAGCAGAATCCCGGCCAACATCGCCGCCGCCAGCGACTGCGGAATGTGATTCATCAGACGAGCAAACAGGCCGGTGACGCCGCACAACACAATCAGCAGGTTAGTCGCGACAAATACGCCAATCACTTCATTCAGCGTCAAACCCTGCACGCTGGTGGCGAGCAGGGCCGCGCCAGGCGTTGACCAGGCGGCGAGGATTGGCATGCGCGTCCACAGTGATAAGCCGAACGAGGCCAATCCCATACCGACGCCGAGCATCGACAGCCAGCCGCCAATCTGCTTCGGCGAAGCGCCCGCCGCCTGCGCCGCCTGAAAGATCAGCGCCGCCGTGCTGCTGTAGCCCACCAGCACGGCGATAAAACCAGAAATCAGCATCGGGAAAGAGAAAGCACTGCGTGTGGTGGCGGTCGTCATCAGATCACATCCGGTTGTGCGTTATAGCGCACATAGTGGCATGGAGCGTTATAGCGCACAAGTGTTACACTGCGCGCGAGCTTTTCGGGAGAACACATGGAAAATTTGCATCAACATTTGAGTCTGGCGCTGAAACAGCTGCGTCAGGCCAACGGCTGGAGCCTGACGCTGGCAGCGGATCGCACCGGCGTGAGCAAAGCGATGCTCGGCCAGATCGAGCGCGGCGAATCGAGCCCCACGGTGGCGACGCTGTGGAAAATCGCCACCGGCTTTAACGTGCCGTTTTCCTTCTTTGTGCAGGGCAGCGATCAACCGCCGGGCAGCGTGGCGACCTTCAGCCAGCCCAATGCACAGATGCAGGTTAAGCCGCTGCTACCGTACGATGCCAAACTGCGTTTTGATCTGCTGGAAGTGACGCTGGCGGGTGGCGCGCAGAGCGATTCATCGGCGCATGAAAGTGGAGTGATTGAGCAAGTGGTGGTGCTGGACGGCGAACTGCTGTTGGGTGTGGAAGGCACATGGCGGCGCTTGCTTGCGGGCGAAGCCAGTCAGTTTGCTGCCGATACGCCACACAGCTACCGCAATCCTCTCAGCACGCCGTTACGTTTCCACAGTTTGATTCATTATCTGCAGCGCCCGTAGGGTCGCTATTCATGGCGACCCCCTCATAACCCGGCACAATTACAAATTGATACGAAGGTAAACTACCCAGTTTGCCTTCGTATTTATATACTCGCGGCTCATCAGTAAGGAGAAGGTGCCATGAGCGACCTCAACAGCGCGGCGGCGTTACTGCGCAGCATCAATGGCAAACTGGCGCGTCGCCTGCGGGAATCGGCGCCGCCGGGCGATCTCACCTGGCCGCAGGTATCGGTACTCGGCTATCTGGTGCGGGATGGTGCCATGACGGTAACGGAATTGGCTACGCTGGAAGGTGTGCGCACGCAGTCGATGGGCGCCACCGTGGCCAGCTTGCAGACGCTGGGTATGGTGCAGGGCACCGCCGATCCGCTGGATGGCCGCAAAACCCGCTATCAACCCACCGATGCTTGCCTGAAACTGATCGCCGCCAACCGCGCACAACGTGATGACTGGTTGCTAAACAGCATTGCGACGCAGTTGAACGCGCACGAACAGCAAACGCTGCTGGCCGCGATTCCCTTACTGCAACGACTTGCCGACCAATAATCCTGAGAGGACTCAACATGGCTTTAACTACCCTTGACGACAACACCGCGCTGATTGTAATTGACCTGCAAAACGGCATTGTCGCGCTGCCTGTCGCACCGTTAGAAGCTCACGAAGTGATTGAGCGCTCAGCGCGTTTGGCCGATGCCTTCCGTGGCCAAAAGCGCCCGGTGGTGCTGGTGAACGTTGCGGGCGGCGCGCCTGGCCGTAATGAGCAGCCGAAACATGGTGGCGAACTGCCTGCCGATTGGGCCACGTTGGTGCCGGACCTGGCGCAGCAGCGCGGTGATATCGCTATCACCAAAAAAACCTGGGGCGCATTCCACAACACAGATTTGCATGAGCAGCTGCAGCAGCGCGGCATCACGCAAGTGGTTATTTGCGGTATCGCCACCAGCATCGGTGTGGAATCCACGGCGCGTCAGGCGTATGAGTTGGGTTACAACGTCACGTTGGCAATCGATGCTATGACCTGCCTGAATGCCGAAACGCATAAAAACAGCGTCGAGCGCATCTTCCCACGCCTGGGCGAAACCGGCACCACCGATGATGTGCTGGCGTTGTTGAAGTAATTTTTCGTAGGGTCGCCATTTATGGTGACCGATATATAAAAAAGCCCCGCAATTTCTAGCAGGGCTTTTTTATTTCATATGATAACCGGGTTATTTACTGAAACGCGTAACTCACCGTCAGGCCCACGCTGTAATTGCGGCCCGGTGCCGGTTCGTAATAGCGGCCGTTGCTTTCATTGACGATCACCGAACCGATGTAGTTGCGGTCGAACAGGTTATCGACGCGGCCAAACAGATCCAGCGTCCAGTTCTGTACCAGCCACTTATAACCGCTGTTTACGCCGACCACGGTGTAAGACGGCGCTTTCACATCGTTTTCATCATCCGCCGCGATATCGCTCAGGTAGCGCACATCGGTTCCGGCATACCAGCCTTGATCGGGCGCGTAAGCCAATCCTGCGTAAGCCATGTTACGGGCAATGCCGGGAATGCGGTTGCCGTCGCAGCTTTCGGTGCCGCAGGCGTTTGAGCGATAGCGGGCATCCAGCAAGGTCCATGCGGCTTTGAAGCGCCAGCTTTCACCAAACTGCTGGTCGAGGCCGAGTTCCAATCCACGACGGCGGGTTTCACCGGCGTTTTTGTAACTGGTGCGGCCTTCAAAGCTGCTGTCGGAAACGATCTCGTTTTTGGTGTCGGTCTGGAAAATCGCCGCAGTTAACAGGCCATTGCCAATGCGTTTTTTACTGCCCAGTTCAACCGTTTCGCTGGTGGCGGGTTGCAGGTTGAGATTCAGTCCGGCTTGATCGGCGGCGCGATAGGACAACTCATTCAGCGTCGGCGTTTCGAAGCCGCGACCAGCAGAAACATAGGCATTCCAGCTGTTATCAATGGCGTAGTTCAGCGCAGCGGCAGGCAACCAGCGATGGTAGCGACGATTGCCGCTGTCATCCGGATCGGTTGAGGTGACGTAATAGTCATTCGAGTCGAAATTCACCGTACTGAAGCGCACACCGGCATCCAGCGACAATTTATCGGTCAACTGCCATGCGGTTTGCAGATAAGGATCGAGGTTCCACATCAGGTTGCGTTCGTTACGACGCATCTCGCCCTGCACGCCCAGTTCATCGCCGCTAAAGTTCTGATAACCTTTGCGCTTCTCGGTCATGGTTTCATAGTCGAGGCCGCCGGTGAAAGTTACCGGAATGGTGAACAGCGCGTCGCGGTGCGTCCAGCGGGTATCGATGCCCTGATAATGACGAGACAAAGAGATCACGCCGCCGGGATAACCTGGGCGCAGCTGCGTAGCTTTGGGAATCGATTGATACTGCGTGGTTTCACGTTCACCGGCGTACATCATCACGCTCAGGTCGTCGTTTTCACTCATCTGGCGCTGATAATGCAGGCCCGCCTGGGTTTGATCGACAGTTTTACGCGCGTCGTACAAAGTCACGTTACTGGCGACCTGACGCGGATTTTCTTTCCACTGTTCGGCGGTTAAACCGCCCGGATCCTGCGCATCAACGTGAACGCTGTTGAACAGTAGCGTCAGGGTGCTGACATCATCAATGCGCACGCCGAGTTTGGCGTTGCCGAGATTTTTCTGCGCCGAGCTGTGATCGCGGAAGCCGTGCGTGGTAAAGCGTGAGGCGGAAACCGTGTAATTAACGTCGCCGGCTTGCGTACCGTCACCGGTCGCGCCGCTGGCTTTAACGCTGTTGCGCCAGCTACCGTAACTGCCGTACCAGCTGCTGGCTTCCAGCGTGGTCGGTTGCTGCCCGGTTTCGGTTTCAACGTTAATCACGCCGCCCGACGAGTTGCCATACAGCGCCGAGAACGGGCCGCGCAGCACGTCGATGTGATCGATTGATCCGATATCGATGTTAGAGGTTTGTCCCTGGCCGTCGGGCATGGTGGCTGGAATGCCGTCGACATACATGCGAATACCGCGCAGGCCGAAGGTGGAACGCGAACCAAAACCGCGCACCGAAATCTGCAGGTCCTGGGCATAATTTTGGCGATTTTGTATCTGCAAACCCGGCACGCTGCTGAGGTTTTCTGACAAATTGACGCGCGGTGCCGCATGGCGCATATCGTCGCCAGAAACCACGCTAACGGCGGCTGGTGTATCAAGTTCAGAAAGTCCGGATGCGGACGGCGCCGCGCTCACCACCATGGTGTTATTGGCTGCGTTCGCCGCCAGCGCTGAGACCGGCAACATCGCAGGCAGCATCAGCAACGAAGCCTGTCGCAGTAAAGCTATTTTCATTATGAAAGACCGTAAAAAGGGCGTGGAATGTACCGAATGGAACATTAATGGCGCGTATGTTAATCGTTTTATCATTTGTTTGAACAGCGTTAATAGTATGACGGATTATTAATAATTGCGGTGTTGAAAATGTTTTTCCATCGCATCTCTGGCCTGGCTGCGTCAGGGAAATTCTGTCAGTCTGGCGGTTTTGTCTGAAAGCACAAAAGAGAGGGAATGATGAGTCAACAACCTGTTGTCGCGGTACTGGGATTGGGCGCGATGGGCCATGCGTTTGCCGCTAACCTGTTGAAAAAAGGCTTCACGGTACGCGGCTGGAACCGTACGCGTGCGAAAGGCGAAGATCTGCTGGATGCTGGCATCACGCTGGCCGATAGCGCCGGGCAAGCGGTAGAAGGCGCGGATGTGGTGATCGCCATGCTGGCCGACGGCGATACTACGCGGCAGGCGCTGAACGATGCCCGCTCCGCGCTCAAGCAGGGCGCGACGATTTGTCAGATGGGCACCATCGGCGTGGAAGCCACCGATCAACTGATCGCTGAATTCAAAAGCGCGCGTCCGGATGTAGTGTTTATCGATGCACCGGTTTCCGGCACCAAAGCGCCGGCCGAAAATGCGCAAATTCTGGTGATGGCCAGCGGCGATCAGAGTAAAGCGCAGGCCGCCGAGCAGGTGTTTGCGGCAATCGGTAAAGGCACGCAGTGGCTGGGCGAGGCGGGCGCTAGCTCGCGTATGAAGCTGGTGGTGAATAGCTGGTTGATTGGCCTGATGCAAAGCCTGGCAGAAAGTACCCGTCTGGCGGAAGAGTTTGGTTTCAGCACCGACGATCTGTGGAAAGTGCTGGATGGCGGTCCGCTGGCGGCACCGTACGCCAAAATGAAACTCGGCATGATCGCCAGCGGTGATTTCACGCCGCAGATGCATTTGGTGTGGGCGCTGAAAGACGCCAAACTGGCGCTGGATGCGGCAGGCGACAGCAAACTGCCGGCGCTGGAAAACATCGTGGATGTCTGGCAGCAAGCGGTGGACGCCGGTTACGGCGAGCAAGATCTGGCGGCGGTTTATCAATATCTGAAACGCTAACATGAGTGCGCGGCTCAACTTCGACTTCGCCTATCGTCCGCTGGTGCCTTATGCGCATGATTATGCGCATGGTGACGCGGAGCCGTGGCATCACCACGATTGCTCGCAGCTGATCCACACGCTGAGCGGCGTGGTGAAAGTGGAAACGCAGCACGGCAGCTGGATTGTGCCGCCGAGTCGCGGCGTCTGGCTGCCAGCGGGAACGCGTCACGCGCTGCACATCGTTGGCGCAGTCGCGGCGCGCACGCTGTTTGTGGATCCGCTGGCGCGCGCCGATTTGCCCGCCAGTTGTCAGGTGGTGCAGATTTCGCCGCTGCTGCGCGAGTTGATTGTCAGCGCGCTGCCGCTGCCGGATCAGTACGTTTCCGGCAGCCGCGCCGAGCGGATTTACGAGTTGATCCTCGATGAGATCCGCGTGATGGATGTGCTGCCGTTTGGCCTGCCGCTGCCGGAGAGCGAGCGGCTGCTGAGTTTGTGCCAGCACATCCAGCAAGCACCCGGCGAAAACTGGACGCTGGCCCGCGCGGCTACGCAACTTTGTGTGGCGGAACGCACGCTGGCGCGGCATTTCAGCCGCGAAACCGGTTTGCAGTTCAGCGATTGGGTGCGCCGCGCGCGATTGAGCGTGGCGTTAACCCGCTTAGCGCAAGGCGAAAGCGTGCTGACGGTGGCGCTCGATCTCGGTTACGACAGCCCGAGCGCCTTCAGTGCGATGTTTCGTCGCGTGCTCGGCGTTACGCCAGCGAACTACTTTCCTGCGGCAGACAAGCGTGCGCTGCGTTGAGCAGCGCCTGCAATGAAGCGCGCGCCACATCGTTATCAATGCCCACCCCCCACGCGCGTTCACCGCGTGCGTTAATGCAACTAATGTACGTGACCGAACGGCTGTCGCTACGTTTGCCCAGCGTGTGTTCGTGATAATCCTCAATGGTGATGTTTACATCATAGCGCTGACGCAGCGCGCTGACGGCGGCAGAGAGCAAGCCGTTGCCTTTGCCTTCCAGCGTCACCGGCTGCGCGCCCTGTTGCAGTCGCGCTTTGAAGCGCGTTTCGCCTTTATCGTCGCTGTGACTTTCCGCTTCCAGTAAACGACGCACGGGCTGGGTTAAGCCGTAATGCTGACAAAACAGCTGCCAGAGCGCATGGTGCGTCATCTCCTGACCGTGCTGGTCGGTTTGCTGCTGCACCAGGCGGCTGAAATCCTGCTGCAAGCCGCGCGGCAGTTGCAGGCCGTGATTCTGCTCCAGCAGCCACGCGGCGCCACCTTTGCCGGATTGACTGTTGACGCGGATTACCGCTTCGTAACTGCAACCGATATCCAAAGGATCGAGCGGCAGATAGGGCATCTGCCACAGGGTTTCTTCACGCTCAGCGCGTTCGGTAAAGCCTTTGCGAATCGCATCCTGATGCGAACCGGAGAAGGCGGTAAACACCAGCTCACCGGCATATGGATGGCGCGGATGCACCGGCAGCTGGTTGCAGCGCGTCACCACTTCCAGCACCTGCTGGATATCGCTGAAATCGAGTTGCGGCGCCACGCCTTGGGTGTAGAGATTGAGCGCCAGCGTGACGATATCGACGTTGCCGGTGCGCTCGCCGTTGCCGAACAAACAGCCTTCGACGCGATCGGCACCCGCCAGCAGCGCCAGCTCGGCGCAGGCGATGCCGGTACCGCGATCGTTATGCGGATGCACGCTGATCGACACCTGCGATCGCTGGCTGAAGTGGCGACAGAAGTACTCAATCTGATCGGCATAGACGTTCGGCGTATTCACTTCGACGGTTGCGGGCAGGTTAATGATCATCGGACGCGCCGGGCCCGGCTGCCAAATCGCCGCCACCGCTTCGCAAATCTCCCGCGCAAACTCCGGTTCGGTAAAGCAGAAGGTTTCTGGCGAATATTCGAAAGTCCACGCGGTATCCTGTTGCGTTTCGCAGCGGGCGCGAATTTGCCTCGCACCGGCGCAGGCCAGTTCAATAATCTCGGCTTTGCTCTGGCGGAACACGCGCTCGCGGAACAGCGGCGCGGTGGCGTTGTACAGGTGAATAATGGCGTTCGGTGCGCCACGCAGCGCCTCAAAGGTACGATCGATCAGGTCGCTGCGCGCCTGGGTCAGCACCTGAATCGCCACATCGTCTGGAATGTGGTTCTGCTCAATCAGCAAACGGACAAAATCAAAATCGGTCTGCGATGCCGCCGGGAACGCGACCTCAATCTCCCTGAAGCCACAGCGCAGCAGCAGTTGCCAGAACTCCAGCTTGCGCGCGCTGTCCATCGGCGTCGCCAGCGCCTGATTGCCATCGCGTAAATCGGTAGAGAGCCAGCGCGGTGCCTGCGTCAGCTGGCGCGATGGCCATTGACGCTCGGGTAAGTCGATGACCGGAAACGGACGATATTTTGCAGCGGGTTGCATGAGCATAACGATCTCCTTGTGATGTTGTATTCAGTCTCACCCAGCAGCACGCGGCGCGGCTCGCGCATTGCTGACAACCCTACGCGCAAAAGTGACAACCTTTATGCGCCACGCGGCATATCTCATGCGAAATCGGCATCGGTCATTTGGCGCGCACGGGTTAGGCTGGGGTTTTGCGCGATGGGATAAAACACAATGAAAAGAGCAGCTTTGGCACTATTGATCGTGGCAGCGGGCAGCGCGACAGCGGCAGAAACCGTGACGCTGCGCATTGCCGATCAGAAGGGAAATATGCACGCGGAAATGGCCGCGGCGCAGCAGTTGAACAACCTCAATTATAAAATCCAATGGGCCGAATTCCCGGCGGCGGCACCGCTGGCGGAAGCGCTGAATGCCGGTGCGGTAGATGCCGGTATTATCGGTGATGCGCCGCTGCTGTTCTCGCTAGCGGCCGGTTCGCAGGTGAAAGCGGTGGCGGTGAGCAAATCGGTACCCGAAGGTTTGGCGGTGCTGGTTAGCCCGGATTCGCCCATCAAAACCGTTGCCGAGCTGAAGGGCAAGAATATCGCCACCGGACGCGGATCGATTGGCCACTTTGAGGCGCTCAAAGCGCTGGAGCAGGCGGGCGTCAGCGATAAAGACGTCAAATGGCGCTTCTTAACGCCGGCGGATGCGCGCATTGCGCTGGCTAACGGTTCGGTGGATGCCTGGTCAACGTGGGATCCTTATACCGCGCTGGCGGAAGTGACAAATACCGGACGTGTGCTGGTGAACGGCGTTGGCTTGTCCAGCGGCAACAGCTTCCTCGCCGCTACCGACGCCGCGTTGCAAGATGAGGCGAAACGCGCGGCGCTGCAGGATTACGTCAATCGTTTAGCGGCTGCCGATCGTTGGGCCAACAGCCATGTCGATGAGTACTCCACCACACTGGCGAAAATCATCGGCTTCCCGAAAGAGGCGGCGGCGAAATCCTTCTCACGGCGCAAATCGCACTGGCAGAGCATTGATGATGCCACCATCGCTCAACAGCAGGAGACCGCCGATTTCTACCAGAAATACGGGTTAATTCAAAAACATCTGGATGTGAAACCAACCTTCTATCACGGCTTAAAGGTTGCGCAGAACTAACCCTTTGTGCGCCCGTATTTGGCGAAACAGCAGCGCGCGCGTAGCATGGCGGCATGTTGTTTCGTCAAGATCCCCCTATGTTGCTAAAAACCTTCGACGGTCATAACGACCTGCTTCTCAATCTGTGGCTGCATCATCGCGATGATCCGGCACAGGCATTTTTTCACGGCATCGAAAAGGGCCACCTCGATTTTCCGCGCATGCAGCAGGGCGGTTTTGCTGGTGGGCTGTTCGCGATGTTCGTGCCGCCACCGCGCTATGTCAAAGAGGTGGCGCCGCAGCGAGCGGAGGAGAATCTCGATCCACTGGCGATTCTCTGGCAGCAACTCGACATCCTGAAAACGCTGGCGGCGCAATCTGACGGTCGCGCGCGTTTATGTCTCCGTGCCTCAGATATTGCCGCCTGTCGCGCTGACGGCGTGCTGGCGCTGGTGGCGCACATTGAAGGCGCAGACGGGTTTGATGGTGATGGCGTCGCGCTTGATGCGTTTTACAAAGCGGGCGTGCGCAGCATCGGGCCGTTCTGGAATCTGCCTAATCGCTTTGGCGAAGGCGTCAGTGGATCATTCCCCAGCTCGCCGGACACAGGACCGGGCTTGACCGAACAAGGCGAGCAATTGATCGCCGCAGCCAACCGCCATCGCATGTTGATCGATATGTCGCACATGAACGAGAAAGCCTTCTGGGACACCGCGCGCCTGTCAACAGCACCGCTGGTGGCAACGCACTCCAATGCGCATGCGCTCTGCGCGCAGCCGCGCAATCTTACTGACGATCAGCTGCGCGCCATTCGCGACAGCGGCGGCGTGGTGGGTGTGAATTTTGGCAATGCGTTCCTGCGCAGCGATGGAAAACGCGACAGCGACACCGCATTGATCGAAATTGTTAAACATGTTGAGCACCTGATCGCGATAATGGGCCGCGATCATGTGGCGCTGGGATCCGATTTTGATGGCATCAGCGTGCCTGATGCGCTGAAAGATGTTAGCGGATTACCGCATCTTTATGCGTTGTTGCGTTCGTTCGACTACGATCAAACAGCACTTGATCAGCTCGCATGGGGCAACTGGCAGCGCGTGTTGCAACAAATTTGGCAGGATTAACACAATTCCCTTACCGAATCAGGGTTGATCTGCTCGCTACATTGGCGCAACATCTGCGCGCGTACGGATTGCGATGTGATCCAAGTCACAACCGCAATTCACTTCAGCAGAGATTTCTCTGCATTTTAGCTTTAAGAGGAAGACCATTATGTGGAAAAAACCTGCGTTTATTGACCTGCGTCTGGGCCTGGAAGTGACTCTGTACATCTCCAACCGCTAAGACTTCTGCCCGCCGTTCGTGCGGGCATTTTGTTTTCTCTCTCTGGTCAACTTTCATGTTTATTAAAGTCCTCGGTTCAGCGGCGGGCGGCGGCTTCCCGCAGTGGAACTGCAACTGCGCCAATTGCAGCGGCCTGCGTAACGGCAGCATCCAGGCGCAGGCGCGCACGCAATCTTCGATCATTGTCAGCGACAACGGTGAAGATTGGGTGCTGTGTAACGCCTCGCCGGACATCAGCCAGCAAATTGCCCACACGCCAGAACTGATCAAAAAGGGTGTGCTGCGCGGCACGGCGATTGGCAGCATCATTCTGACCGACAGCCAAATCGATCACACCACCGGCTTGCTAAGCCTGCGCGAAGGTTGTCCGCATCAGGTGTGGTGCACGCCGGAAGTGCATGGCGATCTCACCAGCGGCTTCCCGATTTTCACCATGTTGCAGCACTGGAATGGCGGCTTGCAGCATCATGCGTTAACGCCGCTGGAACCGTTTCGCGTTGATGTCTGCCACAGTTTGCAGTTCACCGCGATCCCGATTCTCAGCAACGCGCCACCGTATTCGCCGTATCGCGATCGCCCGCTGCCGGGCCACAACGTGGCGCTGTTTATTGAAAACACCGACAACGGCCAAACGCTGCTGTACGCGCCGGGCCTTGGCGAGCCGGATGCGGTGATCATGCCGTGGCTGCAAAAAGCCGATTGCCTGTTGATTGATGGCACGGTGTGGCAGGACGACGAGCTGCTCGCTACCGGCGTCGGCAAAAATACCGGCAAAGCGATGGGCCACTTAGCGCTGGCTGAAGAACAAGGTTTAATGGCGCTGCTGGCCGCACTGCCGGCCAAACGCAAGATTTTGATTCACATTAACAACACCAATCCCATCCTTAATGAGCAATCGCCACAGCGCGCCTATCTGACGCAGCAGGGCATTGAAGTGAGTTGGGATGGTATGGCGATTCATCTGCAGGAGTTTGCATCGTGATCATTACTGAAGCGTTATCGCCCGCCGCGTTTGAGCAGGCGCTGCGCGACAAAGGCGCGTTCTACCACATTCATCATCCGTACCACATTGCCATGCACAATGGCGATGCGACGCGCGAGCAGATTCAGGGCTGGGTGGCGAACCGCTTCTATTATCAGACCAATATTCCGCTGAAAGACGCAGCGATCATGGCGAACTGCCCGGATGCGGCAACGCGGCGTAAATGGGTGCAGCGCATCCTCGATCACGACGGCAGCAACGGACACGAAGGCGGCATTGAAGCCTGGCTGCAGTTGGGTGAAGCGGTGGGCCTGGATCGTGAGGTGTTGCTGTCGGAGAAGCTGGTGCTGCCGGGCGTGCGCTTTGCGGTTGACGCCTACGTTAACTTTGCGCGTCGTGCCAACTGGCAGGAAGCGGCCTGCAGCTCGCTGACCGAACTGTTCGCGCCGCAGATTCATCAGTCGCGCCTCGACAGCTGGCCGCAGCACTATCCGTGGATCAAAGAGGAAGGCTATTTCTACTTCCGCAGCCGTCTGTGCCAGGCGAACCGCGATGTAGAGCATGGACTGGCGCTGGCGCTTGAAGTGTTCACCAGTGCCGAACAGCAGAACCGCATGCTGGAGATCCTGCAGTTCAAGCTCGATATTCTCTGGACCATGCTGGATGCCATGACCATGGCGTATGCGCTGCAACGTCCGCCTTATCATACGGTCACCGATCAGGTGTCCTGGCACAGCACAAGACTGGTATAACAACATGAAAGATAATGTGATTCCGGCTTTCCGTCGCGGCTACCGCATGCAGTGGGAAGCGGCGCAAGACAGCCATGTGGTGCTCTATCCTGAAGGCATGGCCAAACTGAACGAAACCGCGGTGGCGATCCTCGAGCTGGTGGATGGCAAACAGGATGTGGCGGCGATCGTTGCCACGCTGGATGCGCGTTTCCCGGATGCGGGCGGCGTCGGCGATGACGTTAAAGAGTTCCTGCAATCAGCCATCGAACAAAAATGGATACAGTGTCGTGAACCCGAGTAAAAGCGTGACGCCGCCGCTGTGGCTGCTGGCAGAACTGACCTATCGCTGCCCGCTGCAGTGTCCGTATTGCTCCAATCCGCTGGATTTTTCCCAGCAGGAGAAAGAGTTGACCACCGAACAGTGGATTGAGGTGTTTCGTCAGGCGCGCGCCATGGGCAGCGTGCAGCTCGGTTTTTCCGGCGGCGAACCGCTGACGCGTAAAGACCTGCCGGAACTGATCCGCGCCGCGCGCGATCTCGGTTTCTACACCAACCTGATCACCTCCGGCATCGGCCTGACGGCGAAAAAACTCGACGCCTTTGCTGATGCCGGGCTCGATCATATTCAGATCAGTTTCCAGGCCAGTGATGAAACGCTGAACGCCGCGCTGGCCGGGGCGAAAAAGGCCTTCCAGCAGAAGCTGGAGATGGCAAAAGCGGTGAAAGCGCACGGTTATCCGATGGTGCTGAACTTTGTGCTGCATCGCCACAATATCGACCAGATCGACAAAATCATCGATCTCTGTATCGAACTGGAAGCCGACGATGTCGAGCTGGCAACTTGCCAGTTCTACGGCTGGGCGCAGCTCAATCGCGAAGGTTTGCTGCCGACGCGCGAACAGATCGCCAACGCCGAAGCGGTGGTGGCCGATTATCGTCAGCGCATGAGCGCCACCGGTAATCTCACCAATCTGCTGTTCGTGACGCCGGATTACTACGAAGAGCGTCCGAAACCCTGCATGGGCGGTTGGGGATCGATCTTCCTCAGCGTCACGCCAGACGGCACCGCGTTGCCGTGCCACAGCGCGCGTCAGCTGCCGGTCGAGTTCCCGTCGGTGCTGGAACGCACGCTGGACGATATCTGGTACAACTCGTTTGGTTTCAACCGCTATCGCGGCTTTGACTGGATGCCGGAACCCTGTCGCTCCTGCGAGGAGAAAGAGAAAGACTTTGGCGGCTGCCGCTGTCAGGCCTTTATGCTGACCGGCAATGCGGATAACACCGATCCGGTGTGCAGCAAATCGCCGCATCATGGCAAGATCCTCGAAGCACGGCGTGAGGCCAACTGCAGCGACATCAAAATCCAGCAGCTGCAGTTCCGCAATCGCAGCAACTCCGAACTGATCTTCAAGCAGCGCGTTACCTGATGAACACGCGCCAGCTAACGCTTGCCAACGGCCTGCGCTGCCATCTTTATCATCAGCCCGACGCGCGTGAGGCGGCGGCGTTGGTGCGCGTGCAGGCCGGCAGTCTGGATGAAGCCGATCGCTGGCCGGGTTTGGCGCATCTGCTGGAACATCTGCTGTTCTGTGGCAGCGAAAACTTTAACGGCGAGCATCGCCTGATGCCCTGGCTGCAGCAGCAGGGCGGCCAGGTGAATGCCACCACGCAGTTGAGCCGCAGCGCCTATTTCTTTCAGCTCCCAGCTTCAGCATTGTCTGCAGGCGTGCAGCGGCTGTGCGATATGTTGGCGTCCCCGTTGCTGACGACGCGGGCGATTCAGCAGGAAGCAGCGGTGATTGAGGCAGAGTATCAACTGCTGCAAAACCATATCGACACGCTGAGTGAAGCGGCCATCGTAGATAAGCTAAAGGGACGCTTTCAGCGCTTTCGCGTCGGCAGTCGGCGTGCGTTTGGTGACAATGTCACGGAGCTGCAATCCGCATTACGCGATTTCCATCACCGATTCTATCGCGCTGAAAATATGGAGCTTTGGCTGCAAGGATCGCAATCACTTGATGAGTTAGCACAGCTGGCGACGCGCTATGGCGGCAGCTTGCTGGCGGGCGGAGAACGCGCTGCGGCTGTTAAACCTGCGCTGCTGCCCGGCGATCGTTTGCTGCAATTAGGCGATGAAGAAAATTTATGGCTGACGTTATTGATTTCGGGCGATGAACAGACGGTACGTGACAATGTCACCTTGCTTAAGGTGTTTTGGCAAGACGAAGCGCCGGGCAGTTTGCTGGCGCAATTGCGGGCTGAGGCGTTATGCGAAATCTTTGATGTGCAATGGTTATGGCAAGATGAACAACATGCCTTACTGGCGCTGCGTTTTAGTGCCGGGCGTATTTCATCGGCACAGGCGCAACAGCTTGAGCAACGCGTTTGGCAGCATCTGGCGGCGTTAACTGCATGCAATGCGATTCAGCTGCAGCACTATGCGCAACTCGCCCAGCAAGATTTCGCAGCTTTGTCGCCGCTGGAACAGTTGCGCGGCCGCGCGTTCGGCTTCGCGCCTGGCTCAGCGGTTACTGAAAACTTCACGGATTTTGCCGCCGCGTTGCCGCAATGGCCGTGTACGCGTCTGCTCACCCAGCAGCACGTCGACGGCGCACCGCATCAGACGCAGGGCTTTACCCTGCAGCTGGCTGAATGGCTGCCGGCATTGCCGGATGCGGCAGAATCCGCAGCGTTTCACTTCTATCCCGCTTCAGGCGGCATTCAGCTCCCTCGTCTTCCGCCCGTGGCGGAAACGTTGCCGATTATTGCGCCGGTAAAACAGGTCGAAACGCTGCTGCTGCGT
The DNA here is from genome assembly GCF_024506435.1 of Pantoea trifolii. NCBI lineage: Bacteria > Pseudomonadati > Pseudomonadota > Gammaproteobacteria > Enterobacterales > Erwiniaceae > Pantoea > Pantoea trifolii. The sequence goes on from NZ_JANIET010000001.1 coordinate 1,954,201, forward strand.
CCGGCGTTTTATCAAACCTTGAGCGATGAAGAAGCGCAGGCGCGGCAGCGCCAGTTGCGCCCGATGCTGGCGGAACTGCGTCACGCCGGCGGCAATGGCAGTTGGCAACCAACGCAGGGAAGCTGGCAGCTGCTGCTCAATCTGCCCGCATCCGAAGAGCGCGCGTTGTTAAGCGTGCATCAGGCATTACGGGCGCTGAACACGCCGGTGCTGGCACAATCAGCAGCGACAACACACTCCATCGTCATTCGTCAGCTGCTCGCCGCTTTGCCTACTCGCTTGATCAAGCCATCGCCCTCGCCGCACTGGCTGGCAGCATGGTGTGGCACCCATAGCGCACTAAGCCAGCGCGTGGCGCATCTGCTCAGCGATTTTACGCCGCAACTGGCGCGCGACACGCCGCCGGCACAACTGCAACACGGCATCGTGCCCATCGCCTGCGACGGGCGCGATCAGGCGCTGCTGCTGTTTATGCCGTTACCGCAGGCCGACGATGCCAGCCTGGCCGCTTTGCGCGTGCTGGCGCTGATGCTGGAAACGCGCTTCTTCCAGCGGTTGCGCGTGGATCAGCAAATTGGATATGTGGTGTCGGCGCGCTATCAGCGGGTGGCGGATGTGGATGGCTTGATGCTGGCGCTGCAATCACCGGATATCACCTGGCGCGCGTTGCTGGGTCGCTGCAAACGCTTTATGCGTGAGATGGTTGTGGAGATTGCGTCAATTTCGCCGGAAAAGCTGGCGGCATGGCAGGCAAGCTTAATGACGCAATGCATAAGCAAAGACAACGGCGAAGCCGCTCTCGACACCCTGCGCCAGCAGCACGGCCTGGCGACGCTCAATCGCGCTGCCATTCAGGCTCTGACGCTGCTGCAGCTTCAGCAACTGCACCAGCGTCTGCTGCGCGAACGGCATCGCTGGTTGATTTTGGTGACCAGGTGCGCATAAATGCGCGCCCTACGAAACCCCGATGCTACATCTCCCGCCAAAACTTCTTCTTACTGGTTTTGCCAATCCCCGGGTTACAGCTGTTGGTCGGATCAAGTTGTTTCCAGTGCTCGACATGTTCACACGATGCCTGATAGAGGTGTCCGACATTGTGCTCGGCGGGATACTTCGCGCCGCGCTGCGCCAGATAGCGCTTCACCTCTTCCTTAAACACTTTCGCGTCGTAGCCCGGCTTCAGCACGTAATCCTGATGATTGACGAAGCAGAAGAAGTGCCCGCAGCACGAATCAACCTGCACCTGCGCTGCCAGATGATCCGGCAGCGTCAAACGCCACGCGTCATCATTGCGGCGCAGCGCCACGTCAAACGCCACCAGCCGTTCGTTGGGGTTGTAGCCCAGCGCATCGCAGTAGGAAATGGTGCAGCCGCCGACGCCGAAACGCACTAAAAATGCATCCGCCGCTTCACGCGCATTGCAGAGGAAAAAGCCGCCTTGCTGCTCAGCAAAGAACTGCTGTAACAAGCTTAGTAATTCAGCGGTTTGCGGCGACTCCACTTTGATCATCAGATGATGTTGATACTCGTTGCGGTAATCCATGATGCGCGGCGCGATAAAGCTCGGGGTTAGCTGGTTGAAAAATTGCAGCACCCGATCAACAAAATTGCGCGGCAGGAATTTCAGGTGGCTGACGCGCACATCCCATTTGGCTTTATTGGCCATCATCTGCGGAATGGCCTGCGGACCCAGTTTGCGTATCGCCAGATACATATGTTTGGCGTAGCGCACGGTTAAATCGAAGGCGTTGCGATGGATATATTCCGCCTGCAGCGGCAGCTCGCTCATCCTAGTTAACAGGAAACGGCGCAGCGCCACCAGCACGCTCTCATCGTTAGTGCCGATGTAGAAAGTATCGCTGCCGGTGCTGGCTTCAAAGGTCGGCAAGCGCACGGCGAACACCACCACTTTACCGGCGCTGCCTGAGCTGTCGTGCAGGTAACGCAAATCGCCATTGAAGCGTGCAGGGGAATCTGCGGCCACATCTCGCAGTCGGTCGGCATAATCATCCGCCCAGATTTTTCCCTGCCAGTCGGGTTGCTCACCGGTTTGATACCGTTGCTGCGTCAGGTTTTCCAGCATCACTTCAGGTGTGTCGCCCAACTCGATGCCGAGATGGTTGACCATCTCTAAACGCCCATCGTTGTGAATGCGGGCGAACAGGGATTTTTCAGTGAAAGCGGGGCCGCGCCGAATCAGCGAGCCACCGGAATTATTGCAGATGCCGCCGACCACCGACGCGCCGATGCAGGACGAGCCAATCACCGAGTGCGGCTCACGACCCAGCGGCTGCAAGGTGTGCTCCAGTTCGGTCAAGGTGGTGCCAGGGAAAGCAATCACCTGACGCGCCTGATCAATCACCTGCACGCCTTTGAGCTGGCGGGTACTGATGATCACAATATCGCGGTCATAATCATTGCCGTCGGGCGTTGAGCCGCCGGTAACGCCGGTATTCGACGCCTGCATCAGCACAATGGCATCGTGCGCCACGCAAACCTGCAGCGTCTGCCACAGCTGCAACAGCGTTTGCGGTAACGCCACCGCCAGCGCTTCACCGCGTCCGACGCGGAACCCCTTTATGTACCAGGCTTTATCATCCGCATGGGTTAATACCTGTTTCTCGCCAACCACCTCTGCTAACTGACGCAACATATCCTTCTGCATGCTCACTTTTCTCTTCTTTATTTTTATCTGCCACGGTATTGGACAAGTGCATCGGCATTGAGTCAATCCTTCACTGGACCTGACGCATAAATAACGCACGTAATCATTATCCCTTTATCTGATACGGAATAAGCCTCATGAACCGATAAAAATGCGCGGGAAATCACAAAATAGATCGAAAGAAAAACAGCGAGTAAGGTGTTTATTTAAGCCACCGGTTTTATTACGCAAAATAAATATAAACCTATGATTTTATTTGTTATTAATGATTTAAGGTGAAAAGTGGCGTGTGATTTACATCACAGAATTTAGCCTGAATGGGATGCTGTCAATGATCTCACTCGGGGAATTCATCGCAAAACTGTGACATTCGTTGCAAATAACAATGTCGTTAATCGGAAGAATGAATTCCAGACGCACAGCATAAAGGATGATGACAATGAGAATTGGCATGGTGATCAGTGGTGGCGATGTCACCGGGATTAATAACTTTGTGTATCAAATATCGCGCTTAACCCAGGCGGAAATGGTGTTATTTAACGGTGGCATTCCGGGATTGCTGGAAAACAATCACCAGGAAATATCCCAGCGCGATTTAGTGGATTACGCCATCGCCGCTATTCCGGTAATGCAATCGGGACGAACCAGCAGAAAATTAATTCGTCCGGAATATGAAACCATCGCCAAACACCTTAAGTCGTTGCGCATCGATGTATTAATTATGGCGGGCGGCGATGGCTCATTACAATTCCTGCATACGCTAAGTGAATTTGGCGTCAATTGTTTTGGCGTCGGCATGACCATCGATAACGATGTGTTTGGCAGTGATTACAGCATCGGTTTCTCCACCGCCTGCGAGCAGGTTTTAAAAGAGGTGGCGAAATTACGCAATACCGGCCGCGCCTTAACCGGTCGTGTGTTTATGGTGGAACTGCTGGGCGGTTATTGCGGGGAATTAACCTTGCAGTCGGCGATCAAATCCAATGCGGATTTCGCGCTGATCCCGGAATGCCAGATTGCACCACAAGAGCTGGCCGAGCGCATCACGCAGCGGCTGGCGGCGCAGAACAGCGTCATTATTTTGTGCTCAGAAGGCTACACCCGAGAATATTCGCCGGGCTTTCAGGGCGCTATCGATACGTTAATTAAACAAATTGAACCGTTAATTGGTGTGCGTATTCGTAAAACAATTATCGGTTATGGCCTGCGTAATGGCGATCCTACCTGTGAAGAGATTTATCAGGGCACCATTATGGCCAGTGAAGTCGCGCGTTGTATTCAGTCGGGAATGCGCAACAAAGCGGTGATTATTAATGGCAGTAATCGACCGATTCCGATTGATTTAATAAGCATGAAAAAACGCCTGGTCGATACGGAAGGGCATCATTATAAACTCGCTAAACAACTGCAAATTCTGTGAGGAAATAGCCATGCTGAAAATATTATGTGTCTGTGGATGTGGTTTGGGTTCAAGCTTTGCGATTGAGATGAGCGCCAAGTCAGTATTAAAGAAACTCGAAATTGATGCTGATATCGATCACACCACCATTTCTGAAGCCAACGCCTTTAAATCCGACATGATTTTAACTCAGAAAGCCTTTGCTGATGTGTTAAATGCCGATGCCAGCCCGGAACAGATCAAACGGGTGATTATTCTCAATAAGCTAACCGACAAAGCGGAAATTGAAGAGAAAATCGTGGCGTTTATGAAAGAACGTAACTTAAAGGTTGCTAATCATGAATAGTGTGATCGACTTCCTGGTAAAAGACTTATTGGGGCAGGCATCAATATTGATCGCCTTTATTGCCCTGATTGGTCTGCTACTGCAAAAAAAATCGGCGGGCAAGGTGGTGGAAGGCACCTTTAAAACCCTGCTTGGTTTCTTAATTATGATGGCCGGTATCAACATTATTGTCGGTACGCTGACCTTCCTGAACACCATTTTCACCCACGGTTTTGGCATGCAGGGTTATATCACCGACGTTGCCGCCATTGCCGGGTTAGCAAACCGCGAGCTGGGTTCTGAAGTGGCGCTGACGCTGTTGGTGATCTTTATCGTCAACATCATCATTGCGCGTCTGACACCGTTCAAATACATCTTCCTGACCGGTCAGGCGCTGCTGTGGATGGCGACCATCGGTGCGGTGATTGGCTATAAAGCGGGGCTGACAGGCTTACCTCTGATCCTTACCGGCGGCATCTTTGGCGGCATTATGGCGGTTGTGATGCCTGCGCTGGCACAACCGGTGGTGCGTCGTATCACCGATTCCGACGACGTGGCGCTCGGTCACTTCTGCACCATCGGCTACCTGCTGACGGCGGCGGTGGCGAAGGTGGTGGGCAAAGGTTCGCGCTCCACGGAAGACCTCAAACTGCCCGACAACTTTAAATTCCTGCAGGACACCTATCTGTCGATGGCGGTGGTAATGGTGCCGATGTACCTGATTCCTGCAGTCGCCGCCGGTCCGGAATTTATCGGCCAGTACAGCAACGGCATGAACTATCTGATGTACGCCTTTATGCAGTCGATTCAGTTCGTGTGCGGTGTGTTCGTGCTGTATAGCGGCGTGCGTCTGCTGCTGAACGAACTGGTGCCAGCTTTCCGCGGCATTGCCATGCGTCTGGTGCCGGATGCGAAACCGGCGCTCGACTGCCCGGTGATGTTCCCGTACGCCCCGAACGCGGTGATCGTCGGCTTCCTCGCCACCACGCTGGGTTCGGTGGTGGGCATGCTGGTGTTCCCGATGTTTGGTCTGGCGATGATTCTGCCAGGTCTGCTGACCAACTTCTTTGCCGGTGGCACCGCAGGCGTGTTTGGTAATGCGCTTGGTGGTCGTCGCGGGGCGATGATCGGCGGTTTCGTGCACGGTCTGTTCATCACCTTCCTGCCGGCGATTCTGGTGCCGATGCTGGAAAGCTACGGTTTTACCGGCGTCACCTTCAGTGATTCCGATGTGATCAGTACCGGCCTGGTGCTCGGCCATGCCTTCCAGAATAACTGGCTGTTCGTCGCGCTGTTTATTGCCTTTATTACTCTCATCGCCTGGTTTGTTAACGGAAAATCCACTAAGTCTAAATCCCATGAGGAAAAGCTCCATGAAACTTTATAACTTTACCGATCTGTTACAGGTGGCTAAAGAACGCGAATTTAAAGCGCTCGGTTCCTTTAATTTGCACTGCCTGGAAATGCTGCCGGCCTTTTTTAAAGCAGCGGAGAAAACCAATAGTCCATTAATGATTCAGATCTCAACTGGCACCGCGAAATATCTCGGACATAAATTATTGGTGGATGCGATTCGCTCACTGTCGGAAAGCCGTAATGTGCCGACCTGTTTGCACCTCGATCACTGTTCGGATTTAGACGCCATTCAAACCGCGCTGGATGCGGGCTTCAGTTCAATTATGTATGACGGCTCACATTTGCCGATTGAAGAGAACATCGCCAATACGCGCCGTGTTATTGATATGGCGCGCCCGCTGGCGGTATCAGTGGAAGCGGAACTGGGCGCGATTGGCGGCTCGGAAGATGGCAAAGAAGTGGAAATGAACGATGCGGCGTTTACCACCGTCGATGAAGCCAAACGCTTTGTCGATGAAACCGGCGTCGATATGCTGGCGATCTCCATCGGTACCGTGCACGGCTTGTATACCGGCAAAGCACATATTCAGCATCAGCGCCTGGCGGATATCACCGATGCCACTAAAACGCCGCTGGTGCTGCACGGCGGAACCGGCGTCAGCGATGAAGATATGCGTCTGGCGGTGCGCAGCGGCATTGAGAAAGTCAACGTCGGCACCGAGATGAATGTGCAGTGGGTCGCAAACTGCAAGCAGACATTTGAAAAGGGCAAGGTCAACGACAGCGTGCGTAATTTCCTTGTGCCGGCCAACGATGCCGTAACCAATGTGCTGGTAGAAAAGATTCAGCTGTTCCGCTAATTCCGACTCACTCATGACGTAATAACCTGAGGTGCCCGGCGCCATTCGGGGCAGGAGACGCTATGTTTGGATTCTTGAAAAAGGGCTCCGATAATAAGAGCCAGGATTCACAGGAAATAGATCTTCAGGCTGAAACCATCAGCGGGAAAATAAGCGAACTGGAACAACAGTTAGCCAATAATCCGCAGGCGACAGAGACGCAAAAACAATTAATGCTGGAATATAATCGTGCATTAAATATCTTTGCGAAAAGCCGCCGCTTTCGTCAGGAAATTGATCCGCTGTTTGTCAAAATCGATGAACTGCGCAACACCATTCGCAAATCATTTTAAGGAGGCAGTATGAGTATTAAACAGCTGCTGCAGGAGGCAAGTGCGATTCAGGTGGGGATCAGCGCCAGGGATTGGCGCGAGGTGATCGCGCTGGCGGCGCTGCCGCTGGTGAACGGCGGCTACATCAAAGCCAGCTATCCGGAAGCGGTGATCGCCAACACGCTGGAGCATGGCGCTTATTACGTGTTTGAGGAGGGCATCGCCATTCCCCATGCGCGGCCTGAAACCGGCGTGCTGAAAGATTGTTTCAGCATGATCGTGCTGGATGAGCCGATTTCCTTCGACGGCAGCGACAAAGCCGACATCGTGATTATGTTCGGTGCGCGTGACAGCAACGCCCACATTGAAGAGGGCATCCGCGCGATTGTTACGCTGCTGGAAGATGAGGAGACGCTGGTGCGCTTGCGCAACGCCAGCAGTGCTGCGGAGGTGATAGAGATCCTATGACAACCGACTCTGAAGAGAAGATGGTGGTGCTGGTGAACGGCATTCCGGCTTCCGGCAAAAGCACCTTAACGCGCGCGCTGGCTGAGCAATTCGGCTTTCCGGTGCTGACGCTGGATAGCCTGAAAGAGCCGTTTATGGCCAGCTTTGCGCCGGTGGATCGCCTGCGCAATCGCCAGTTAGGTTGTGCGGCGTATCAGGCGATCTGGCAAGTGGTGGCGCAAGCACCGACGCGTTGCATCTATGTCATCGATGCCTGGTTTGGCTTCCAGCCGAAAGAGGTGTTGCAGCAAGGATTGCAGCAGGCGGGTGTGACGCGGGTGCTGGAGCTGTGGCTGGCGATCACACCGGATGAGGCGGTGGCGCGTTATCAGGCACGCTTGACCGATCGCATGCCGGGACATCCGGGCGCAGAGTATTTGCCGGAACTGCGCAAGCTGGCGGAAACCGCACAGCCGATGGCGCTGGGTCCGGTGTTGCAGCTTAACGCGCGCAACCCGGACCAGGCAGCGGCCTGTGCCTGGTTACAGCGCCAACTGCGGCTGCCGATCAGCGCTCAACCGGCTTTGTCAGCCTCGGGTTGAACCCTGTCGGCAGCAGGCTGAACGCACATCAGCATTGCGGCCGACACCTCCATCGCATGATTCGTCAATGCATCTTCTCCTGCCTGAACCAGGCTTTGTGATTACGCTCACAGAGGAAAGCATGATGAATATCGATCTACACGGAAAAACAGCCTTAGTTACCGCATCAACCGGCGGTATCGGTTTTGCCATTGCACAAGGTCTGGCGGCCAGCGGGGCGGAAGTGGTGCTGAACGGGCGCAGCGAAGCCTCGGTGAGTCGTGCGCGCGAGAAGCTCAACGGCTTAGTGGCGGGGGCGAAAATTCACACCTTTATCGCCGATCTCGGCAGTGCGCAAGGTGTTAAGCAACTGCTCAACGGTTTGCCGCCGATCGATATTCTGGTGAATAACGCCGGGATTTACGGTCCGCAGGATTTTTATCAAGTGGATGACGAAACCTGGGATGCCTATTGGCAAACTAACGTGATGTCCGGTGTGCGCCTGTCGCGGGCTTTATTGCCGGAGATGGTGAAACGCGGTTGGGGCCGCGTGGTGTTTATCTCCTCAGAGTCAGCACTGAATATTCCCGCCGATATGCTGCATTACGGCGTAAGTAAAACCGCGCAGCTGTCGCTGGCGCGCGGGCTGGCGAAAGTGGTAGCGGGCAGCGGCGTGACGGTGAACAGCGTGTTGCCGGGCCCAACGCTCTCTGATGGTTTTGCCGCCATGATGGAAGACGAGGTGAAGCGCACCGGTAAACCGCTGGAAGAGCTGGCGAAAGAGTTTGTGATGGCCCAGCGTCCGAGTTCGGTGATCCAGCGTGCCGCTACGGTGGAAGAGGTGGCGAACATGGTGGTGTACGTTTGTTCGAAACAGGCGTCGGCGACGTCCGGTGCCGCGCTGCGCGTGGATGGCGGCGTGGTGGATGATATTGTTTAGCCGGGAGCGGTGATTGACCAGGTCGCCATGAATGGCGACCCTACAATGCTCGCACCACAAAGACAAAAGTTTACACAGCAAAGCTTGGTGTTTCTGCTGCAGATGCTTAAAATGCCCGCACTTTTCTCTGAGGCTGCGGCATGACGATATCGCTATCACGCGCAAAATGGATTCTGGCACTGGTTTGTCTGGTGCTGGCGTTTTGTCTCGTCCAGCGCAGCTTCAATTTGCCTTCCGCACCTTTAGCGCAGGTCAGCGCGTCCGCGCAAACTCACAGCAGTGATGATGCCAGCGGCAGTGAAAAACCTTGTGCACTGAGCGCCAAATCGCTCAGTGCCGCCGCACCTATACTTGATACCGCATTGCCTTTCCTGCTGTTGTTGCTGGCGCTGATCGCTACCTTCACACAAACCACCACGTCCGTCGGCTATCGCCGCGCACCGCTGTTTCCGCCTCTGCGACGGCGGCATCTGACCTTCTGCGTCTTCCGGGAATAACACCTGCGCGTTACATCGCGTAAACCCTGTTATTCACTGGAGAATTCACATGACTGTATTGATCAGGAGCCTGCTGCTCCTGCTGGCGAGCTGCGCGATCACTGCGCAGGCGGCAGACACCGGCTGGCTGCGCAATGCGCAAAACAACCATGCCGAAGTGCGCCTGCGCAGCGCCAGCCACAACGATAATCAGCAACTGCTGCTGGATATTCGCCTGCAACCTGGCTGGAAAACCTACTGGCGCACGCCAGGCGAAGGCGGCGTTGCGCCGGAAATCCGCTGGCAAACGCCGGAGGTCAACGCGCAATGGTTCTGGCCAGCGCCTGAACGTTTTGATGTGAGCGGCTTGACCACGCAAGGCTACAAAGGCGATATCACGCTGCCGATCGAACTGGCGAAACTGTCGAGCCAACAGCTCGCGGGAACGTTGACGCTCTCGACCTGCAGCGATGTCTGCATCCTTACCGACTTCCCGTTCAGCCTCGATCTGACGCAGCCCGCTGACGCCGATTTTGCCCGCGATTTCGCCGAGGCGATGGGACGTATCCCGGCCGCCAGCGGTTTAACCGATCAGCTCGACGCCAGCTTTGTGAATGGTGAATTGCAGATCCACGCACAGCGTCAGGGCGGCTGGCAACAACCGGAACTGTTCTTCGATTATCCGCCGGGCAGCATGCTGGCGGCACCGCAAATCAGTGTGAAAGGCGACACGCTCAGCGCGCGGGTCGCGGTCACCGATGAATGGGGCGAAGCGGCTCCGGATCTGCGCGGCAAAACGCTGTCGTTGGTGGTTGCCGACGGTGGGATTGCGCAGCAAAGCGTGATCCATATTGGCGCGCAAACACTGGTGTCCGGCGATGGTGCGCACACCTTATGGTCGGTGTTGCTGCTGGCGCTGCTCGGTGGCTTGATCCTCAACCTGATGCCGTGCGTGTTGCCGGTGCTGGCGATCAAGCTCAGCAGCCTGGTGCAGCAGCAAGGGCAAACGCAGCGTCAGACACGCCAGCAGTTTCTCGCCTCCAGCGCCGGGATCATTTTCTCCTTCCTGCTGCTCGCACTGCTGATGACGGGACTGCGGCTCAGCGGTCAGGCGCTGGGTTGGGGCATTCAGTTCCAGAGCAGCGGCTTCCTGCTGGTGATGGTGTTGGTGATGTTCCTGTTCAGCGCCAGCCTGTTTGATCTGCTGCATTTCCGCTTGCCGTCAGGTTTGAATACCAAACTGGCGACGCAGGGCGGCGACGGCTTGCTTGGGCATTTCGGCCAGGGCGCGTTTGCCACTTTGCTGGCTACGCCGTGCAGCGCGCCGTTTCTCGGTACAGCGGTGGCTTATGCGCTGACGGCACCGCTGCCGCAGCTGTGGCTGCTGTTTGTCGCGCTCGGCGTCGGCATGAGTTTGCCGTGGCTGCTGGTGGCGGCGTTGCCGGGCATGGCCCGCTGCCTGCCGCGTCCGGGGCGCTGGATGGTGCATCTGCGCAGCGTGCTCGGCCTGTTTATGCTGCTCGCCACCTTCTGGCTGGTGACATTGCTGGTACCGCATTGGGGCAGCACCTTCGCGCTGGTGCTGGCGGGCGTGTTACTCGCGGTGTTGTGTGGTTGGCTGGTGAAGCGACGCGCGTTGCAGCAGGCGGGCGTGGTGTTTATCACTCTGACGCTGGCTGGTGCGCTATTCCTAATGACGCGCATCACGCCGGAAGAGGAGACGCTGCACTGGCAGCCGCTGACCGAAGCGGCGATCCATCAGGCACTCGAGCAGGATAAACGGGTGTTTGTCGATGTCACCGCCGACTGGTGCATCACCTGCAAAGTGAACAAATCCCGCGTACTGAATCAACCCGATGTGCGTGCTGCGCTGAAAGCCGATGACGTGGTGCTGCTGCGCGGCGACTGGACGCAGCCCGATCCTGCCATCGGTGAATTCCTGCGCCGCCGCGACCGTGTGGCGATCCCTTTTAACCAAATTTATGGCCCGGCACTGCCGCAAGGCCAGATTTTGTCACCGCTGCTGAGTCGTGAAGCGGTGATCTCCACTCTCTCTGAGGCGAAAAAATAATGAAGAAATCCCTGTTACTGCCACTGATGTTCCTTGCCATGCCTGCACTGGCGGCTGCGCCTTTTACTCCTGAGCAGGAAGCGCGCATCAAAGAGCTGATCCGTGAAACCCTGGTGCAAAATCCGTCCATTCTGGCGGAAGCGGCTGATGCGTTTGATAAAGAAGCAGCGCAACAGCAGCAAAATGTGGTGGCGCAAATGGTGAAGAAAAACCATGACGCGCTGTTCAACGACGCTGGTTCACCGCGCATCGGTGCCGAGAAACCGGCGCTGACGCTGGTTTATTTCACCGATTACAATTGCGTGTTCTGCAAGAAGTTTGAAGCCGATATCGAAAAACTGCTGAAAGCCTATCCGCAGGTCGCGGTGGTGATTAAACCGCTGCCGTATCGCTCTGAAACCTCACTCACCTCGGCGCGCCTGGCGCTCACCGTTTGGGAACAGCAGCCGAAAAACTTCCTCAAATTGCATGAACGTTTGATGGCGAAAAAGGGCAATCACGATACCGCCAGCATCGACGCGGCGCTGGAGAAAACCGGCATCAAGCTGAAAGAGCCAAGCAAAGTGAGCCTCGACACCATCAACAGCAACCTGACGCTGGCGCAGCAGCTCGGGGTACAGGGCACGCCAGCGACGCTGGTGGGCGACCAGATGATCAGCGGCGCGGTGCCGTATCAGCAACTGGAAGCGGCAGTGAAAGGCGCGCTGCAGGCGAAGCAATGAGTCGACTAAAGCGCTGGCTGCGTGAGGCGCTGCTCTTGGTGCTGATTGTCGCGGCGGCACTGTGGGGCATGGATTGGCTGCGCGCACCGCAGCTGCCTGCCGACCTGGCGCAACAGCCGCTCACCTCGCTGCAAGGCGAGGTCAATCTGGCGGAGCTCAGTCAGGATCGGCCATTGCTGGTTTACGTCTGGGCAACCTGGTGCGGCGTATGCAAACTCACCACGCCAACCGTGGCGGCGATGAGCCAGCAAGGTTACAAGGTGGCGAGCGTGGCGCTGCGATCCGGTAACGATATGCGCGTAGCAACCTGGCTGGAGAAGAAAGGGCTGCAAGGCGTGGCGATCAACGATGAGAGCGGGGCGATCGGCCAGCGCTGGGATATTCAGGCCACGCCGACCTTTATCGTGCTGCATCAGGGCAAAGTCATCAGTATCAGCAGCGGCTGGACCAGCGCTTGGGGGCTGAAGCTGCGCCTCTGGTGGGCTTCCCGCTAGTCTGTCTGGCGGCACGTTACGGTGCCGCCAGAAAATCCTCGCGCTGCGGCGTAAAGGTATCCAGCAATACGCCCGCTTCCAGACACACGCAGCCGTGCACAATGTTCGGCGCTTTATACAGCGTATCGCCAGCGCTCACTTCTTTGGTTACGCCATCAATGGTGAAGGCAAAACGTCCGGATAGCACGTAGGTGAGCTGCTCATGCGGATGGTGATGCAGCGGACCAACAGCATCCTGCTCAAAGGTGACTTCCACCGCCATCATGGTGCCGCCGTGCGCCAGAATTCGGCGCGTCACGCCGTTGCCTAAATCGTCCAAATGGGTTGTGCTTTTATAGATAAACATGGTTTCTCCTTGCAGGTTGCATCGTCAATGTGTGACTTAACTCACAGTCAAAAAGGCATTTAAAGGCTGCATTTTAACGATCTTTGATTAAAATGAAACGGTGTTTCAATTTAATCTGAGGATGGATCATGAAAATCGCTTTGATGATGGAAAATAGCCAGGCTGCGAAGAACGCAACGGTGTTGAAAGAGCTTCAGTCTGTGGCGCAACCGCTAGGGCATCAGGTGTTTAACGTCGGTATGAGCGACGAACAGGATCACCATCTTACCTATATTCACCTCGGCATCATGGCCAACGTACTGCTAAACAGCAAAGCGGTGGACTTTGTGGTAGCCGGTTGCGGCACCGGCCAGGGTGCGCTGATGTCGCTGAACCTGCATCCCGGCGTGGTGTGCGGCTATTGCATCGACCCGGCGGATGCCTATCTGTTTGCGCAAATCAACAACGGTAATGCGCTATCGCTGCCGTTCGCCAAAGGCTTTGGCTGGGGCGCGGAACTGAACCTGCGCTTTATTTTCGAAAAAGCCTTCACCGGCGAAAAAGGGCACGGTTATCCGCCTGAGCGCAAAGAGCCACAGGTGCGCAACGCGGGTATCCTAAACGAGGTGAAAGCAGCATTGCTCAAAGAGAATTACCTCGATTCACTGCGCGCCATCGATCCGGAACTGGTGAAGACCGCGGTAAGCGGCCCGCGCCTGCAGCATTGCCTGTTTGAACATGGTCAGAATCAGGAGATCGTGGGGTTTGTGCGTGAACTGACGCAGTAATCAAAACGGTTTGAGCGAAGCCAGGGAAACCTGGCTTTGTTGTTTTTCACTTCCAGATTTGAAATCTCATTTTCCCCATCACACGATGACCAAAATTGTAATATCCTCGCAGGTCACGCTTAATTTCATCGTTGTAGCCGTCTGGTAAACATCAGCAATCATCAAGGGAGAGACGCATGGCAGGTTATCAGCCGCCTTACACCATCACGCCAACCATCCTGAATCAGGTGATTGAAGTAGGTGAATTACTGGGCCGCTGGGCTGCTCAGGCAGAACAATCTTCACCGCTTTTGCGTAAAGAGAATCGCATTCGTACCATTCAGGCCTCGCTAGCTATAGAGCACAATAGTCTGTCAACTGAACAGGTGACAGCGATCATGGAAGGCAAGCGTGTGTTGGCTCCAGCTAAAGATATTCAGGAAGTGCGTAACGCTATTCTGGCTTATGAAAAGCTCAATGACTGGCAAAGTGCAAAACTAGCCGATTTACTGGCGGCGCATCAGTTGCTCATGATGGGACTGGTCGATGCGCCGGGCCAATTACGTAATGGCAATGTTGGGGTATATCGCGAACAGCAACTTATCCATATGGCACCACCAGCGCACCAGGTTTCACGCCTGATGGGGGATTTGCTCAATTGGCTAAAAAACACAGATATTCATCCGTTAATTGCCAGCTCTATCTTCCATTATGAATTTGAATTCATTCATCCTTTCACCGATGGCAATGGACGCATGGGAAGATTATGGCAAACATTAATTCTCAGCGAATGGCGTCCTGAGTTCGCATGGCTTCCGGTTGAAACGCTGATCCATAATCAGCAGCAGCATTATTATCGCGTTTTAGGCGAATGTGATCGGGCCAGTGATTGCACTCCTTTTATCGCTTTCATGCTGGAAAAGTTGATTGAAGCATTGGTTGAAGGTATTGGTTTGCACTCTTCTTCAACCGACATCTCGACATTGGAAATGTCGGAGAAAGTGTCGGAGAAAATGTCGGAGAAAAAAAATGCTAAACTTCCTGCCACCGCCGTAAAAATATTTGCTGCCCTGAGTAAATCACCTGATATGACCATTGCCGATCTGACTCAGTTGTTGGGCGTGAGTAGCAGAACCATTGAGCGTAATTTAAAACTCCTCCAATCACATCATCGTCTGGAAAGAGTGGGGGCGGCCAGGGGCGGCTATTGGCGAGTTATTTGATAGGGTGAACTTTGCATAAACTCATTCAACTACTGCGTGCGTTTCGGTCACCATAAATGGCGACCCTACAAAGGACTGGCGCGTTTTTCGTAGGGTGCGCATTTAGGTATGACCGGGCTGATGGGTTACAAATCAGACCGGTCATACCTAAATGCGCACCTGGTAAAGCGGTCGCCATAAACGGCGACCCTACGCCAGAACCCCGTTATCCTGCCGGCTTGCATCCACCAGCATCTGCGTATAGGCCACCTGCGCGCGATTGTGAACCAGTGCATCGACATCCAGCGTTTCCAGCACTTTGCCGTGCTGCATCACCGCCACGCGATGGCACAGATGCGCCACTACGCCGAGATCGTGCGTCACCATCAAATAGGTTAGCTTCTCCTGCTGCTGCAAATCGCTGAGCAGATTGAGGATCTCCGCTTGCACCGACACATCCAGCGCCGAGGTTGGTTCATCCAGCAGCAGCACGCGCGGTTCCAGAATCAGCGCGCGGGCAATTGCTACACGCTGGCGCTGGCCGCCAGACAACTGGTGCGGATAGCGGGTTTGCCACGCGCGATTGAGGCCGACCTTCTCCAGCATGGCGATAACGCGCTGCTGGCGCTGACCGATGCCGTGAATCTGAAGCGGCTCCTCAAGAATATCGCCGATGGTGTGACGTGGATGCAGCGATCCGTACGGATCCTGAAACACCATCTGCACGCTGCGGCAGCGCTCGCGTGCGATACGATGTTCGAGCGGCACGCCATCAATCGCCAGCTCGCCGTGCCAGTGGGTGAACAGCCCGGCAAGGCACTTCAGTACCGTGGTTTTGCCCGATCCTGATTCGCCCACCAGGCCAAAAATTTCACCCTGACGAATCGACAAATTAACGTCGAACAGCACCTGATTGCGCCGCTCCTCCTCACCAAAACTGAGGTTGAGATTACTTACGCGGATCATCTCGTTCATCATTGCTCCTTAGGGTTGCAGCCAACTGGCCTGACGTTGCAGCACCGGCAGACGGGCGCGACGTAGATCCATATCCGGCAGCGCGGCGAGTAAGCCTTGCGTGTAAGGATGCTGCGCCTGGTCGAGCTCGCTGGCCGCCAGTGACTCCACCACGCGCCCGGCATACATCACCAATACGTGGTCGCAGAAGCGCCGCACCAGATTGATGTCGTGACTGATAAAAATCAGCCCGAGACCGCGCTGTTTAACCAAATCGTCCAGCAGCGCCAGCACCTGCAGACGCACCGACACATCCAGCGCCGAAGTGGGTTCATCGGCAATCAGCAGTTCAGGATCGGTAATCAGCATCATGGCGATCATCACGCGCTGCCCCTGACCGCCGGAAATTTCGTGCGGATAGCACTGATAGATGCGGCCCGGATCGCGTACCTGCACCACTTCGAGCATCTCCATCGCTCGCTGCCGCGCAACCTCGCGCTGGCCGGGATGATGACTGCGCCAGGCTTCAGCAATTTGCTCGCCCACGCGCACCACCGGATTCAGCGAGTATTTCGGGTCCTGCATAATCATTGAGATGCGCTTGCCGCGAATGGCGCGCATTTGGGCTGGCGTGGCGCGCAGCAGGTCCACGTCACCAAACTGCATGCGCTGGGCGGTGACCTGCGCGCTGCGCGGATGCAGCTGTAACAGCGCCCGGCCCACGGTGGATTTGCCGGAACCGGATTCGCCGACAATCGCCAGTTTCTCCTTGCCCAGTTGGAAGGAGATGCCGCGCACGGCGGGCGTCACCAGCCGACCATTGACAAAATTGACCTGTAAATCCTGCACGTCGAGCAACGGTGCAGCGCTATTCGCTGCGGGGATCGAGGATGTCACGTAAGCCATCTCCTAAGAAGTTGAACGCTAAGCTGTTGATCAGAATCGCCAGACCTGGCACCGTCACCACCCACCAACATTCCAGCATGTAAGTGCGGCCGCTGGCGATCATCGCACCCCATTCCGGATCCGGTGGCTGCGCGCCCAAACCCAGAAAACCGAGTCCGGCAGCGGTCAGGATGATGCCCGCCATATTCATGGTGATGCGGATGATCACCGACGGCAGGCACAGCGGCACGATGTGCTTCCACAAAATGCGCAGTGAAGAGGCGCCCTGCAAGCGCACCGCGGAGACAAAATCGGCCTGGCGCAGCGACAGCGCTTCGGCGCGTGCCAGGCGTGCAATCGGCGGCCAGGCGGTGAGGGTGATGGCGATCACCACATGCTCCAGTCCCGGACCGAGCGCGGCGACAAACGCCAGCGCCAGCACCAGGCTCGGGAAGGAGATAAAGATGTCGGTGACGCGCATCAATACGCTATCGACTTTGCCGCCGAAGTAACCGGCGGTTACGCCGAGCAGCAAGCCCAGCGGGCCAACGGTGATCGACACCAGCAGCACGATATACAGCGTGATGCGCGCGCCCCACACCAGACGACTGAAGATGTCGCGGCCAAACTCATCGGTGCCAAACCAGTGCTGCGCGTTGGGTGGCGTCAGCGCATTATTAAGATCCTGAATCAGCGGATGGTAGGGCGCGATCCACGGCGCGAATAGCGCCACCACCAGCAGCAGCAAAATGATGCCGCCACCAATTGCGGTTAACGGGTTGCGCGCCATCTGCCAGAGAAAATGGCCGATACGTGCGCCGGTGCGGCGACAGCGCGCCAGCCGTTCGCGCGTCTGGCTGGCTAACGGCGTATCGAGAGAAATCGTCATACTTTGGTCCTCGGATCGAACACCTGATAGAGCAGGTCAGAGAGAAGATTGAGCAGCACGAAAATCAGGCCGACCACCAGCACGCAGCCCATTACCGCATTCATATCGCCGAGCATCAAACTGCCGGTGAGATAGGAACCAAAACCGGGCCACGAGAACACGGTTTCAATCAGCACCGCGCCCTCCAGCAGCGAGCCGTACGCCAGCGCCACCACCGTCAGCAGCTGCACCAGAATATTGCGGAACGCGTGCTGCCAAATCACCTGCCATTCGCTGAGGCCTTTCACCCGTGCCGTCAAAATGAACTCCTGCGACAGCTGCGCCAGCATAAAGCTGCGCGTCATACGGCTGATGTAAGCCAGCGAGTGAAAGCCGAGCAGCGATGCGGGCAGAATCAGGTGATTGAGCGCATTGCTGAATACCGTGAAGTTGCCGACCAGCAAGGCGTCGATCAGCAGAAAACCGGTGCGACGCGGCACAATGCCATCGAGACTGAAATCGACACGGCCCGCGCCGCCAACCCAGCCGAGATGGGCATAAAACAGCAACAGGCCGACCATACCCACCCAGAAGATCGGCGTGGAGTAACCCGCCAGGCTGATGATGCGCACCAGATAGTCAATCACGCTGTTGCGGCGCGCCGCGGCCCACACGCCCAGCGGGACGCCGAGGCCGGTACCAATCACAATCGCCAGCGTTGCCAGTTCCACCGTGGCCGGGAAGACGCGCAGGATATCGTTGATCACCGGTTGTCCGGTCAGCAGCGCCAGCCCGAGGTTGCCGTGCAGCAGGCCTTGCAGATAGATGCCAAACTGCACCCACAGCGGTTTATCGAAGCCGAGTTGGTGATAAACCTGCTGATAGGTGTTGTGATCGGCATCCGGCCCGACAATCGCCAGTACCGGATCGAGCGGCATCACGCGGCCAATAAAGAAGGTCAGCAGCAGCAGGCCAAACAGCGTGATCGCGACCTGCACGCTGCGGCTACGCAGGCGTCGCCAGTGGCTTTTTGTTAGCTTCATTGGGCACCTCCCGCCAGGCTATCTGGCGTTTTCCATACGTCACGCAGGAAAGTGGTGGCCGACGGATGCGGCACGTAATCCTGCACGCGATTGTTCACCACCACCGAATCGGTCATTTGCGAGATTGGCATCAGCGCCGGAATCAGCTGGTCGTAACGTTGCTGGATGGCGAAGTAATCCTGCTGCTGCTGTTTTACATCGCGCTCCAGCAGCGCTTTATCGATCATGCTGTTCAGCTGTGCGTCATAAAAACCGGTGCGCCAGCCCTGAAAGTTGGTGAGTCGCGCGCTGTCGGCATTATTCGGGTTATACACCAGCGCACGCAGGCTGGAGTGCGGATGCGGCTCCACGCCGCTGCCGCCGCGTCCTACCAGCAGGTTGAACTGGCGTTCGCGCATTGCACCGTAAATCTGGTTGCCGGTGCCGGTGATGATTTTGGCGCGAATCCCGCCCTGCATCAGCGTGGACTGAATCGCGATCGCGACATTGAGGAACGGCTGATCGGCCAGCACGCGCAGCGTGGTATCAAAACCGTTGGGATAACCGGCGGCGGCGAGCAGCGCTTTAGCGCGTGGCACGTCCAGCTTGTAGCCCGGATCGGGCAACGTTGCCGGCATGCCGGATTGAATCGGCCGCTGATGCAGCGTGCCGTAACCGGCCATCAGCGTTTTGTTAATTCCCTGATAATCCACCAGATAGCGCAGTGCTTCACGCACCTGCGGATTGGCGAAGTGATTGTCCTTCATGCTCATCGCCAGGTAATAGATCGTGCCTTTTTGTACCGCGTCGATGGTGAGGTCGGGATCGTGGCGCAGCGCTTTCACATCGGGGATCGCCATGTTGCTGGCGATATCGAGATCGCCTTTTTCCATCATCAGGCGCAAGGTTTGCGACTCCTGCAGATGACGGAACACCACGCGCGTCAGCTTTGGCGCACCGCGCCAGTAGTTGGCATCGCGGCTGATGCGCAGCACATCTTTGGCCTGCCATACATCCAGGCGAAACGGTCCGGAACCCGCTTCGTGGGTGGTAAGCCAGCGATTGCCCCAATCGTTATTCACCGCCTGCGCCTGGACGGTTTTACTGTCGAGCACCACCATGCTGCCGAGCGCTGCCAGCGAGTAGAGCACCAGCTTGGGATCGTTAGGCTTGGGCAGGCGAATCACCACCGTGTGCGCGTCCGGCGCGGTGATCATCTGATCCACGTTCTCTTTACTGAAGCCGTATGATTTCCATACCGACGCCTGCGCCAGATTAAGGTGCAGCACGCGGCGCATCGACCAGATCACATCGGCGCTACTCAATGGATTACCGGAGTGGAAGGTGACATTGTCACGCAAATGGAAGGTGAGTTGACGGTTGTCGGGGCTAATTTCCCAGCGCTCCGCCAGCGCGGGGCGCACGTTGGTGAGCTGCTGCGGATCTAACTCAACTAAACCGTCATAGAGATTGACCACAATGCCGACCACTTCGTTGCCGGTCATGGCTGCGGGATCGAGCGTGAGTAAGTTGTTCATGTTCATGCCCACAATTAGCTGGTCGTCTGGCGTGGACGCCAGTAGCGACGGGCTACAGGTGAGCAGCAGCAGCGCGGCGCACCACGCTCTGCAGGGGTTCATCAGGTTCATAAGCAAAGTCCAGCAGGTCAGAGGTTTATAGTTTTTTGCCGTACTGCTTGTGTTGGGCGCTTACCAGCGATTTAGCGTGTGCGTCTCAATCCACGCAAAATTGATGTCCTCCCCAAGTCCAGGGCGCGTTGGCAGATGCACAAAACCGTCGGCATCCATCGGATCAACCAGCGCGTTGAGATAAGCGGGTGGCTGTTCGTAATCAAGGAACGGATGCAGCAGACCGCGTTCGTACCAGCGGCAGTTGCGGATGGCGCCCACTACCGCGATGCTGGCGGCGCCGTTGCCGTGCACTTCGCAATCCATACCAAAGGCTTCAGCCAGGCTGGCGACTTTCATGGTGGCGGAGATGCCGCCAACGCCGTTCGCACCGGCACGCAGAATGTCGCAGGCACCGGCACGCACCCAATCGGCGCGGCTGTGGTGTTTGCCGCCGAGACTTTCCGGGCCGAGCACGTCAATGCTGAGGTTTTCCGCCAGCCAGGCGTACGAAGCCATGCTCTCCTCTTCCATCGGCTCTTCGAACCAGGCGAAATTGAGTTTTTCCAGCGCTTTACCGATGGTGAGCGCATCGCTGCGGCTGTACCAGTGATAGCCGTCGAGCATCAGGGCGATGTCTGGACCAACCGCTTCGCGCACCGCAGCGCAAGCTTTGATGTCCATTTGTGGACTTGGCGCGAACGACACCGGCGGCATCCAGGTGTGCAGTTTGATGGCCTGATAACCGCGCGCCACCAGCTTTTCGGCAAACCGCGCATATTCATCGGGCGTGGATAATCCGCCTTCCAGCTCATCGCCACACATGGTGCTGCCGTAAGCAGGAATTTTCTCGCGATAGCCGCCGAGCAACTTATGCACTGGCTGCTTGAGTTTGCGGCCAATCAAATCCCACAGCGCCTGTTCCACCGCCGACAACGCGCGTTCGGTGAGTTGATGGGCGCTACCGCGCTGCCAATGCACCAGATCCTGCCACAGACGTTCGCGATCAAAGGCGTTTTGCCCAATCAGCACTTTGCGGAAGAAGGCGTTCACCACGTGCGGACGAATCACTTCGGCCGGGGCGAAGGCGTAGCCGCAATCGCCATCTTCGCTAGTGAGGGTTAGCAGCGCCATTTGCGCATCGGTCTCTGCGCCGGGATGCGAATGTCCGGCGCTGTCAGAGACGCGGCGCGTAGGGTAGCTAAACAGGGTGACATCAATGGCACTGATCTTCACGGTAACTTCTCCTTCAACTCGGTAGCGTGCCCAGCTGGGCATTAACATAAAAATAAAACGCTGTTTCATTTTGTAATTTAGCGTTCACATTTCGTTTACGCATTAGCCAAAGCGCGGGATAGCGCGGCGATTAATTGGGCATTTGCCCGGTGCGCTGTGAGGGTTTTCACGAATGAAGGGCATTTTGTGAGCGATTGCACAGTGGGAAAAAGCGGAGGGAATGTAAAAAAATGTGTCCTCGGGGCTTTTCATTTGCTGTCAGCCAGGTAATAGTGACGCCGCGAAATTTTAATAATAATCATTATCATTCCGGGTAGATCAAATGAAAAAATGGCTGTTTGCACTGGGGTTACTGGCGGTGGCGAGTCACGCTTCTGCTAAAACGATTACCGATGTGGCTGGACGACAGGTTGAAGTCAAAGAAGAATCCAAACGCATCATTCTCGGCGAAGGGCGCCAAATGTATCTGCTGGCGGCGTTTGATACCGCTGCGCCGTTCCAGCGTGTGGTGGGCTGGCGCGACGATTTCCATAAAGCCGATTACGACGGTTATATGGCGTATGAGAAGAAATATCCGCAGATCAAGAAGCTGCCGACCTTTGGTGGCGCGAAAGATGGCACCTTTAACGTCGAGCAGGCGCTGACGCTGAAGCCGGATTTAGTGCTGATGAACCTCGAATCTAAAGCCGCGACCGATGAAGGCAAGCTGATCGAGAAGTTACAAGCGGTGGGCGTGCCGGTGGTGTTTATCGACTTCCGTGAGAAGCCGATGGAACATGCTGAGCAAAGCATCCGCATTATGGGCGAGCTGGTCAACAATCCGCAGCGCGCCGAAGAGATCGTGGCGTTCCGTCGTGCGCAAATCGCCAGGGTGACCGATCGCCTGAAGAACTTTAACGGCACGCGCCCGAAAGTGATGATTGATCGCGCTGGCGGCTATACCGACGAGTGCTGCATGTCGTTTGGTAACGAAAACTTTGGTCAGATGGTGGAACTGGCGGGCGGCAGCAATATTGCCAAAGATCTGATTCCAGGCACCTTCGGCACCCTCAATCCAGAACAGATCATCGCCAGCCGTCCCGATGTGGTGGTGGTGACGGGCGCGAACTGGAAAAACTACAACACCGTTGGCAAATGGGTCGGCGTGGGTCCCGGTGCAGATGTAAAAGAGGCGACGGCGCGTTTACAGCTGCTGATGATGCGTGATGCCTTCAAAACGCTGCCGGTCGCGCACAACGGTAACGCGCATGCCATCTGGCATCAGTTCTACGACAGCCCATATCAGTTTGTCGCGATTCAGGCGCTGGCGAAGTGGCTGCATCCTGAACTGTTTGCCGATCTCGATCCGGACGCCACCTTCCGTGAGTTCCACGAAAAGTTCCTGCCATTGTCGTATCAGCCGGGTTATTGGGTAAGCCTGCCGGCAGATAAGTCTTAAGTTTTAATATGTTAGATAAGTGTTAAACGTTACTGTTTATCTTTACTAATATTTCACAGGTGGTGGCACGTTGTTTCAGAAAAGCGAAACGCGTGCGCCATTTGATGTTAATACGGTAAAAGGGAGAGAGAGTAATGTTTCATACCTCAGGAAGATCGGTGTTCGGTGTGACGTTGTATACGCTGCTGGAACCGTTGCCGCTGGGCTTTTTTGTTGCCGCCTGGTTTTTCGATATCCTCTATTTGCAAACCTTCGTCATCATGTGGACCAAATCGGCCAGCTGGCTGATCACCATTGGTCTGGTGCTGGCTATCCTGCCACGATTTATCAGTTTGGTTTATTTATTCCGTGGCGCGCGGCCGAATGAGAAAACCCATTTCTGGCTGTCGCTGCTGGCAATCGTACTGGCGGTGGTGAATGCCTTTATTCACAGTCGCGATGCGTACGCGGTGGTGCCACTGGGCGTGACGCTGTCGACGTTGGTGGTGGCGCTGCTGCTGATCGCTAACGTGCAGCTGGTGTTGCGCGAACGCCGCACGCAAGGAGGTCGCGTATGAAACACTTACTCAGCGCGGTAGCCATCGCGATGCTGCTCAGCGCCTGTGACGACGGGGCGCTGATCGATCCTCAAAAGCAAATTGGCCCAAATCCTGAACTGCCACAAGCGCAGAACTTCTTCATGCCGCCGATGCAGGTGCCGGAAGGCACGCCGTGGAAAGCCGGTGAAATGCCGAAAGTGGCGGATGGGTTGAAGATCGAAAAGATCGCCGACAATCTGCAGCATCCGCGTCAGGTGTTGGTGCTGCCGAACAATGACGTGCTGGTGGCGGAATCCAATGGCACACCGAAACCGACCACCGCGCCAAAACAGCTGATTATGGGCATTGTGCAGAAAGCGTCCGGCAAGGGCGGCGAGGGCGGCAATCGCATCACCTTGTTGCGGAACGTTAACGGCAAATGGGAGCAACATCGCTTTATCGACAACCTGACGGCGCCGTTTGGTATGCAGCTGGTGGGCGACACGCTATATGTGGCGAACGCCGATAGCCTGGTGAAATTCCCGTATCAAACCGGGCAAACCGAGATCCGCATGCCGCCGGTAGAAGTGACCGAACTGCCGGGCGGGCCGATTAACCATCACTGGACCAAATCGCTGCTCGCCAGCCCCGACGGCAGCAAGCTGTATGTCGGCGTGGGATCGAACAGTAACGTGACGGAAAACGGTATTGGCGAAGAGTATCGCCGTGCGGCGGTGCTGGAAGTGGATGCGGCCAGCGGCGCCAGCCGGATTTATGCCAGCGGCCTGCGCAATCCAACCGGCTTACAGTGGGAACCGCAGAGCGGCAAGCTGTGGGCTGTCGTCAATGAACGTGATGAAATCGGTTCGGATTTAGTGCCGGATTACCTGACGTCGGTGCAGGACAAAGGCTTCTACGGCTGGCCGTACAGCTATTATGGTCAACATGTCGATGAACGCGCGCAGCCGCAAAGGCCGGATCTGGTGGAGAAGGCGATCAAACCAGATTACGCCCTAAGCTCACACGTTGCACCGCTCGGCTTGTTGTTCTACGGCGCGGATAATATGCCGCAGTATCGCGGCGGCGCGTTTATCAGCGAGCACGGCAGCTGGAACCGCACGCCGCTCAACGGCTATCAGGTGGTGTGGGTGAAATTCGAGAACGGTAAACCGGTAGGGCAGCCACAGCCGGTGGTGACCGGTTTCCTGACCGACGATCAGAAGCAGGTGCGCGGTTTGCCGGTGGGTTTAGCCACCGATCAGCAGGGCGGCGTGTTGATTGCCGATGATGCGGGAAATACCATTTGGCGTATCAGTTCCGCCAGATAATTAATCGCGGGCAATAAAAAAGGATTTGGCTTAACGCCAAATCCTTTTTTTATGTTCGCTAACCGGCTGGTAACCGCGCCGCGAACGGGGTGCTCAGCACTCCTCACACAGGCGATAATAAAATGTGCGGCGATATATTTCAAGTTTTGCCATAATACTGTATGGTTATACAGGTGTTGAGTGACGAGCGAAGCCTCATTGTTTTTCTGATGACTCCAGGGGCGCGGATAGTCAAATCCCGGCAGGTTTCAGGTGGTGCTGGCCTGTGGCTTTTACAATGAGAGCCGCTCAGCACTCCTCACAATTGTGCTTAGGCGGTCGGCGGGTGGAGTCAAAGCCCCGGCCGCTGAAAGGCGCGCTCCTCTCAGAGGAGAAGGAAAGTGATGGAACTTGTTCGATTGCTGCTGGACATCGTCCGCATCATTCTTCAAATCATCGTTGCCCTTTTGCAACTGACCGGTCAGGCACACTGATCGGAACTTGAGACAAGGCGGAGCTCACCCCTCCGCCTTTTTTCGCGTGGATCAAAGTCCGCTGCGCTAAAAACGCTACTATCCTCAACTCATTCTGTAGTGCGAGGAAGTGCATCATGGCAATTATGTTCGGGCCGATTAGCGCGCCGGTGACGTTCAGCGACGTTGAACCGGTTTTTCTCACCGATGACACGCTGCAGGCGCGTAAAAACGCGCTGCTGGCGGGCATGCAGCGCGAGGGTTTTGACTGGCTGGTGATCTATGCCGACAAGGAACACGGCGGCAATTTCGAATATCTCACCGGATTTATCCCGCGTTTCGAAGAAGGATTGCTGCTGCTGAATCACTCCGGAGCTTGCACGCTGGTGCTGGGCAACGAAAACCTCAAAATGGCGCGCTTCTCACGCACCTCTGCTGCACTGGTGCACACGCCATACTTCTCGCTACCCAATCAGCCGATGGACAATGAAGCGCCGCTGGAAAGCCTGTTCAAAGACGCTGGCTTAGCCAACGGCCATAAAGTCGGGCTGGTGGGCTGGAAGATGTTTACGCCTGCTGCGGGTAATAGGCGTGCAATGTTTGATTTGCCGTATTTTATCGTCGACGCCATTCAGCGCACGCTTAGCGATAACGCCATATTAGAAAATGCCATCCACTTATTTATTGGCGATCACGGCGCGCGCACCACCTGCAATGCCAATGAAATCGCGCATTACGAATATGGCGCAAACCTCGCATCAAATTGCATGCTGGACGCGCTGAATGCCATCGAGGTGGGCGTGCGTGAAACCGAGTTGGGCGCGTTACTTCAGGCGGAAGGGCAATGCAACACGGTGGTGACCATTGCCGCGACCGGCAGTCGTTTCGACAAGGCGAATCTCTATCCGACTTACAAAAAAGTGCAGCGCGGCGATCCGCTCTCGCTGACCACCGCCTTTAAAGGCGGACTCTCCAGCCGCAGCGGTTTTGTTATTGCCGAGCAAAGCGAACTGCCGCCAGACCAGCAAGATTATTTGGATCGCATCGCCAAACCTTATTTCACTGCGGTGGTAGCGTGGCTGGAAAATATTCGCTGCGGCATGAGCGGCGGGGCGCTGTATCAGCTTATCGAGCAGGTGTTGCCGAAAGAGCACTTCGGCTGGCATCTCAATCCGGGACATCTGGTGGCGGATGAAGAGTGGATGTCTTCGCCGATTTATCATCATTCCACCGAATTGCTCAAAAGCGGCATGATGCTGCAAATTGATATCATCCCATCGGTGCCGGGCTACAACGGTGCCAGCGCCGAAGAATGTGTGCTACTGGCTGATGCAGCGCTACAAAGCGATATCCGCAATCAATATCCGGCGCTGTGGCAGCGTATCGAAACCCGCCGCCGTTATCTGCGCGAAACCATCGGCATTCAGCTCAGTGATGAAATCTTGCCTTTATCGAATAGCGTGGCGTATTTGCGTCCGTTTTTTCTGGCGAAGGATTTGGCGTTGAGCGTGGTGAGTTAATGTAATTAGTTGAGGTCGCCATGAATGGCGACCCTACAAAATCGTGCTCAATGTAGGGTCACCATTTATGGTGACCCAAAGGCTCCTTTGACGAGCTTTCAGCCCTTGTATTTAATGGCTTCGATCAATTTCTCAAACGCGGCGGTGTGCTGTTTGCGGCTTGGATAATAGAGATAATATCCGCTAAACGGTTCAGTCCAGTCTTCAAGCAGGCATTGCAGTTCGCCGTTGGCGATATGCTGTTTAACGGTATCCTCGGGGACATGGGCGATACCCATGCCGGCCAGTACCGCATCAATACGCGAAGCCAGATTATTAAATATCAGCTGCCCTTCAACTTTAACGCGAATATCTTTGCCATCTTTGCTGAACTCCCAGCTATATAATCCTCCAAGCGTAGGAAGCCGCATATTAATGCAGTTGTGATTCTGCAATTCGTAGGGCGTGGCGGGAATGCCGTGCTTTTGCAAATAGTCAGGCGATGCAACAGTTACCATTTTCCAGTCCGGGCCGATTCGCACCGCCACCATATCTTTCTCAATGCTTTCACCCAGTCGCACGCCAGCATCGAAACGTCCGCTGACAATATCCGTTAAGGTGTTATCGACAGAGAGCTCAACATTCACTTCCGGATAGGCTTGCAGAAACGGTTTCAGCAGCGGCCATAATGTGGAAGACAACGCATGTTCACCGGCGGTAATACGAATATTCCCCGACGGCTTGCCCTGATTATCGGCTAGTTGCAGCAGGGCTTTCTCGATATCGGCCATCATCGGTGCCACGCTCTGAATCAGGTTTTCACCGGCTTCGGTTGGCGCGACACTGCGTGTGGTGCGCGTTAATAAACGTGTGTTTAATCGCTCTTCAAGACCGCGAATCGAGTGGCTTAATGCCGATTGCGACACGCCTAATTTAGCTGCGGCGCGCGTGAAGCTACATTCGCGCGCCACCATCACTAAATAGATCAGGTCGTTGAAGTTTTCCCGCAGCATGTGGTTGACCTTATTACTGTCGTGGTGTCAAAAGAGGGCACGCAAATTAGTTAGGCGGATTGTTGGTGGCGTACAGCGGCCAGGATTCAAACAGATAGCCGTCGAAATCGATATCATCAACGTCTGAGAACTCCAGCAGCCGTTGTTTCACGTTTTCCAGATGTTGCCACATCGCCAGTTTGGCGGCGCGCGCGTCTTTTTTGATCAGCGTCGCGAGGATCTTTTTGTGATCGTCGAGCCACTGTTTACGGTAATTGTTGTTAACCAGGTGGCGATGCAGTTGGCTCCACATCACGTTATCTTCGCGCCATTGCCAGGATTGCTTGAACAGCTCAACCAGCATGCTGTTGTGCGTGGCTTCGGCAATCGCCAGATGGAAATCACGATCGCCATTTTCGCTTTGGTTGACCGCACCCGAAGCCAGCTCTTTCTCTTCCAGCTCCAGCGCCTGGCGCATCTTCATGATGTCTTCACGCGTGGCTTGCAGCGCGGCAAACTCAGCGATATTGCTCTCCAGCAGCTGGCGCGCCTGCAACATCTCAAACGGTCCTGCATCGTTGCTGGCCTTGTGAAGCGAAACAGGCTGTTGCGGCGAGTCGTGAATCACGTAGATGCCCGCACCGCGACGCACCTCGATTAATCCTTCGAGCTCCAGCATGATCAGCGCTTCACGCACCAGCGTGCGCGTCACGTCCAGCAGCGCGGCGAGTTCGCGCTCCGGCGGCAGACGTTCGCCCACCGCATACTGCTTCTGGGTGATCATCTGGCGGAGCATTTCCCCGACTTCCTGATAAGGGCGCTGTGCTGAAGTTTGAGTTTTCATCGTGCTCTTTTCTGTGTGTTAAAGGATTCACAACCTCTGATACAGCCTCACTCAGAGACGCGCACTATAGCATAGCGAATAAGAATCGGCCTGGTCACGACGTGCAGTGTCAGGCCTTCATTACTAAGCGTTAAGTGCGAAATAGCGTTCGGCATTATTGAAGCAGATGTCGCGCAGCATGCTGCCAAGCATCGGCTCATCATGCGGCACAATGCCCTCTTGCACCCACTGCGCCAGCAGATTACACAGAATACGGCGGAAGTATTCGTGGCGCGTGTAGGAGAGGAAGCTGCGCGAATCGGTCAGCATGCCAACAAACTGGCTGAGTAAGCCGATTTGCGACAGCTGCTCCAGCTGACGCAGCATGCCGTCGCGCTGATCGTTGAACCACCAGCCGGAGCCAAACTGCACCTTGCCAGGGAAACCCGCGCCCTGGAAGTTGCCTGCCATGGTGGCCAGCACTTCGTTATCGCGTGGATTGAGGCAATAGAGAATGGTTTTCGGCAGCTGATCGTTGAGGTCCATCGCATCCAGCAGGCGCGCCAGCGGCCAGGCGATATTGTTATCGCCAATCGAATCAAACCCGCTGTCTGGCCCAAGCTGGCGGAACATGCGCGTGCTGTTATTACGAATCGCGCCGATGTGCAGCTGCATCACCCAGCCGCGCCGCGCATATTCACTGCCGAGCCACACCAACACCGCGCTGCTGAACTGGGCGATTTCTAATTCATCCAGCACATCGGCACGGCGACGTTTCGCCAAAATTGTATCAAGCACGCTGTCGTCAGGTACCGGCGCAAAACGCAGGGTTTCGATGCCGTGATCCGATGCGCGACAACCGTGAGCGGAGAAGTGGTCAAGGCGACGTAACAGCGCGCGGCGTAACGCATCGAAGCTGTCGATGGCGACATCGGCGGCGGCTTCCAGACGCCCAAGATAGTCGACAAAACCCTCCAGCTCGATTTTAAAGACTTTGTCCGGACGCCAGCTCGGCGCAACGTCAATATCAAAGCTGCTGTCTTCGGCGATTTGGCGGTGATAGCGCAGCGAATCAACCGGATCGTCCGTGGTGCCGACCATGCGCACCTTCATCTGGTGCATGATGCCGCGCGCGGAAAATTCCGGCGTCGCCAGTTGTTCCGCGCAGCGCTGCCAGATAGCAGGCGCGGTGTCCGGGCCAAACAGTGTATCGGTGATGCCAAACGGACGACGCAGCTCAAGGTGCATCCAGTGATAGAGCGGGTTACCCAGGGTTTTTGGCACCGTTTGCGCCCACGCGAGATACTTGTCGTAGTCGCTGGTGCTCTTGCCGGTAATTAACGATTCATCCACGCCGGCAGCACGCAGCGCGCGCCATTTGTAGTGATCGCCTTCCAGCCAGATTTGGCCGAGGTTGGCGAAGCGACGATCTTCAGCAATCTCCTGCGGATTGAGGTGACAGTGATAATCGTAGATCGGCATGTCCTCAGCGAAGTCGTGGTACAAGCGCCGCGCGATGTCGCTCTGCAGCAGAAAATCTTCATCCATAAAGCGCATTATTGGGCTTCCTGAGCAAAATAGGCGCGGTGGATCGCCAGTTCGACGCCGCGAATTTCAGCCAATCCTTTCAGTCGACCAATCGCCGAGTAGCCGGGATTGGTTTTCTTCTTCAGGTCATCCAGCATTTGGTGGCCGTGGTCGGGACGCATTGGAATCAAATCTTCCTCGCCCGCAGCTTTACGGCGCTGTTCCTCTTCGGCAATGGCCTTGATCACCGCAAACATATCCACATCGCCACCCAAATGTGCGGCCTCGTGGAAGCTGTTGGGGTTTTCTTCCCGTTTGGTGGAACGCAGATGCGCGAAGTAGATGCGCGGGCCGAAGCGTTTGACCATGCCGGCTAAATCATTCTCTGCCAGCACGCCGTACGAGCCGGTACACATGGTGAAACCGTTGGCGGGGCTGCTAACGGTATCGATCATCCACTGCAGATCGTCGGCGTTCGAAACAATGCGCGGCAAACCAAGAATCGGACGCGGCGGATCGTCCGGATGCACCGCCATGCGCACGCCCACTTCTTCGGCCACCGCGACAATGGCGCGCAGGAAGGTGGCAAAATTCTCACGCAGTTCGTTTTTACCGATGCCTTCATAACGCGCCAGCTGGGCGCGGAATTGATCCAGCGTGTAACCTTCCTCAGCGCCCGGTAAACCGGCGATGATGTTACGCATCAGGCGGTTACGGTGCTCTTCACTCATCGTCGCAAAGCGTTCAGCGGCCTGGGCGATCTCTTCGGCGCTGTAATCCTGCTCCGCACCGGGACGTTGCAGAATGTGCAGCTCGAACACCGCGAACTCAATCTGATCAAAGCGCAGGGCTTTCGCCCCATCCGGCAGCAGATATTCGAGATCGGTGCGCGTCCAGTCGAGGATCGGCATGAAGTTGTAGCACACGGTTTTGATGCCGCATTGCGCCAGGTTGCGCAGCGACTGCTGATAGTTGCTGATCCAATGCTGGCAGCGGCCGCTGCCGGTTTTGATCTCTTCATGAATCGGCACGCTTTCCACCACCGACCACACCAAACCTGCGGCTTCCACCAGCGCCTTACGCTGCATGATTTCGTCGACTGACCACACTTCGCCGTTGGGGATGTGATGCAGTGCGGTGACGATGCCGGTTGCGCCCGCCTGGCGCGCATCGGCCAGAGAGACAGGATCGTTGGGGCCGTACCAGCGCCAGGTCTGCTTCATGTTGTTACCTCACTCACGATTGGTTGACCAATATTCCTTGCTAGCGTGTTACTTCAAACATTAACCACGCGATTCGCGGTTAAAACTCTGCTCTTTGTACAGTTAAGTCAACCTGGCGAGTGATTTTGGTTAACCAGATCACATTTGCGACATCAAGCTGGCGACCACTTTTCGCAACTGTGGTTCACTCCTGGCGGATGGTTAGAAATGACTCACTAACGGAGAATCAGATGAACCGCAGTTTAAATCCAGGGATAACCGCCGCTGGCACCAAACGCACCTTCCGCCATATGCGCTGGTGGGTGCTGGTGCTGTTCTTAGCCGGCGTGACGGTCAATTACATCACGCGTAACTCGTTAGGGCTGCTGGCCCCAGAGCTCAAAGACAGCCTTAACATCACCACCGAGCAATATTCCTACATCGTCGGTGCCTTCCAGCTGGCTTATACGTTCTTCCAACCGATTTGTGGCTGGTTGATTGATGTGATTGGCCTGAAAGTAGGCTTCCTGATCTGCGCCTCGGTGTGGGCCATTGCCTGTTTATTCCATGCTGGAGCGGGCAGTTGGCTGCATCTGGCGATTCTGCGTTTTGTTATGGGCAGCGCAGAAGCCGCTGCCACGCCAGCCAACGCCAAAGTGATTGGTGAATGGTTCCCGAAAAAAGAGCGTCCTATCGCCGCGGGTTGGGCGGGTGTCGGATTCTCCCTCGGCGCTATGCTGGCACCGCCGATTATCTACTTTGCCCATGCGGCGTTTGGCGGCTGGCAGGGCGCATTCCTGTTCACCGGCGCGCTGGCACTGGGTTGGGTGTTGCTGTGGTGGTGGCTGTATCGCGATCCCTATCAACATCCTAATTTGTCGAAATCCGAACTGGACTTTATCCGCCAGGACAATGAACCACCTGCGGTGAAACTGCCATTCTTTGCCGCGTTGAAAACCGTATCGAAGAACAAGCGTTTCTACGGCATCGCTATTCCGGCGTTCATGGCGGAACCGGCGTGGGGCGTTCTGAGTTTCTGGGTGCCGCTGTATCTGGCAAAAGAACTGGGTATGGATCTTAAACAGATCGTTATGTTCGCCTGGCTGCCATTCCTCGCCGCCGATCTTGGCAGCGCTGCCAGCGGCTATCTGACGCGCCTTTACACTAAGATCTTTGGCTTCACCCAAGTCAATTCAGTGGTCGCCAGTTCGGTAACCGGAGCCTTCCTGATGTTGTCACTGGCTGCGGTGGCGGTGACCAAAGACCCGTATGTGGCGATTGCACTGATTTCGATTGGTGGCTTCGGTCATCAGATCATCTCCTGCATGCTGAGCGCGCTGGTGGTGGAGAAGTTTGATAAAGGCCAGATGGCTACCGTCAACGGCATGCGCGGCTCGTTCGCGTGGATCTCCAGCTTCCTGTTCTCACTGCTGATCGGCGTTACCGCCGACACCATTGGATTTAATCCGCTGTTTGTCGCCATGGGCTTCTTCGACCTGATTGGTGCGGTCTTCCTGATTGCTTTTCTTGCTGAACGTCGCGCACAGCGCGCCTGAAAAGAGTAGATAACGATGAAAACGTTAAAAAATTGGTCTTTAGCCGGATCCGATGCGCACCACGTGGCGTTAACCGTCGACGGCAAACACAGGCTGTGTCTGTATGTGCTGGAAACGGGCATGTTCCGCGTGGTGATTAAACGTCAGGGCGCGTATAGCCTTGACCGCACCTGGAGCATCGCGCCTGAAAGCGATGTGCCGTGGGAAGGGCGTCAGCGCGACAGCCTGGCCGGCTTCGCCTTGCCATCGTTCACGCTGGAAGAAGAGGGCGACACGCTGGTGGTCGCCACCGATAAGCTGCGGGTGATCGTCCATCAACCGCTGGCGCTGGAGTGGCAATATTGCGACAGCCACGGCGCATGGCAACTGCTGACCTGCGACCGTCCAACCAGTGCTTATCAAATCAACGCGCACGGTGACGGCGTGGCGCACTATCAGTGCCGCATGAACGACGATCGTTATTACGGCCTCGGCGAGAAAAGCGGTGATTTGCAGCGTAACGGCCAGCGCTATGAGATGCGTAACCTTGATGCGATGGGCTACAACGCGGCCGCGACCGATCCGCTGTATAAGCATGTGCCGTTTACCATCACGCGCCGCACCGACGTCAGCTTTGGTCTCTATTACGATAATCTCAGCAGCAGCTGGTTTGATTTGGGTAATGAGCTCGATAACTATCACAAGCCGTATCGCCGCTGGCAGGCCGAAAGCGGTGATATCGACTATTACCTGTTTGTTGGCGACAAGGTGCTGGATATCACCAAAGCCTTTGTGCGTCTGACCGGTAAAACGCTGTTCGGCCCGAAATGGAGCCTTGGCTACAGCGGTTCAACCATGCATTACACCGATGCGCCGGACGCACAAAATCAGCTGATGAACTTTATCCGCCTGTGTGAAGAACACGATATTCCGTGCGATTCGTTCCAGCTTTCGTCCGGTTACACCTCGATTAACAACAAGCGCTACGTGTTCAACTGGAACCACGACAAAGTGCCGCAGCCGGAAGTGATGAGCCAGGCGTTTCACGACGCGGGTTTGCGCCTTGCCGCTAATATCAAACCGTGCCTGTTGCAGGATCATCCGCGTTACAACGAAGTGGCGGAACAAGGGCTGTTTATCCGCGATTCGGAAGAGGATGCGCCTGAGCGTTCGGTGTTCTGGGATGACGAAGGTTCACATCTGGATTTCACCCATCCGCAAGCCGTCGCCTGGTGGCAGGAAAACGTCACCAAACAGCTGCTGGAAAAGGGCATCGATTCCACCTGGAACGATAACAACGAATATGAAGTGTGGGATGGCGAAGCGCGCTGCCACGGTTTCGGTACGCCAATTGCCATCAAACACATTCGCCCGGTGATGCCGCTGCTGATGATGCGCGCCTCCATGGAAGCGCAGCAGCGTTTCGCGCCGGATAAACGTCCGTTCCTGATTTCCCGTTCGGGCTGCGCCGGGATGCAGCGCTATGTGCAAACCTGGAGCGGCGATAACCGCACCAACTGGACCACGCTGCGTTACAACATCCGCATGGGATTGGGCATGAGCCTGTCCGGGTTGTACAACGTGGGACATGATGTGGGTGGCTTCTCCGGTGATAAACCAGATGCAGAACTGTTTGTGCGCTGGGTACAGAATGGCGTGATGCATCCGCGTTTCACCATCCACTCATGGAATGACGATCACACCGTCAATGAACCCTGGATGTATCCGGCGGCTACGCCTGCGATCCGCGCCGCGATTGAACTGCGTTATCGTCTGCTGCCTTATCTCTATACGCTGCTGTGGCAGGCGCATGCTGACGATGAACCGATGCTGCGTCCGACTTTCCTCGATCATGAACAGGATGCGCAGACGTTCGCCGAGTGCGATGAGTTTATGCTGGGCCGCGATCTGCTGGTGGCGAGCGTGGTCGAGCCCGGTCAGCGCGAACGTCGTTTGTGGCTGCCTGACAACCAAACCGGCTGGTATGACTTTGCCAGCCAGCAATGGTACAGCGGCGGTCAATGGATCACGCTGGCAGCACCGCTGGAAACCCAGCCGATGCTGGTGCGCGCCGGGGCGGGCTTACCACTCAGCGAGCGCCTGCGTCATGTTGATGCTAAAACCGACGATCGCCGCACTTTGCAGCTGTTCCCGCTGAAAGGCAAAGGCGTCAGCCACGGTGTGCTGTTTGAGGATGATGGCGAAAGCTGGGGTTATCAGCAGGGCAATGCGCTATGGCTCAACTGGGAAATGCGCAGCGATGCGGAGGCAATCCACCTCAACTTCCAGCGCAAAGGCAGCTTCCAGCCGGCCTGGCAAACGCTGAACGTGATGTTGCCGCCGGGTGAACAGCGCCAGCTGTTTATTGATGGCGTAGCGGTGGATAAGGCGCAGGCAGAAGCGGTGTTAGCGGATATTGCTGCGGCGTAATCTTTGTTATGGGTCGCCCTGAATGGCGGCCCTACATCAATATTGTATTCGTAGGATGCGCATCAATGCGCACCTGGAATAAAGCCAATAGGTCAGTCAATTAACTCTTTCGCCCGCGCCAATAGAAACGCGGTAACCGTTGTCGCGTCGCTGATCTTTCTTGCCAGAATCAGTTCAAGAAACGCATCGATTTTAATTTTCTTCGCGGTTAGTCCCACCTCTTCCGCATCCAGATTTTGCCCCTGATTCGCCATTCACATTTTCTGAATTAACGTGCCATCGCCTGTTTTAGGGCGTTTAGAAAAACCGTGACGCGCGTTGGCAGATGCCGTGCGGTGGGAAACAGCGCCCAGACGCCGAGCAGCTGCGGTTGCGCATCTCGCAAGCCAATCTCAATCAGTTCACCG
The DNA here is from genome assembly GCF_024506435.1 of Pantoea trifolii. NCBI lineage: Bacteria > Pseudomonadati > Pseudomonadota > Gammaproteobacteria > Enterobacterales > Erwiniaceae > Pantoea > Pantoea trifolii. The sequence continues at coordinate 1,989,886 of NZ_JANIET010000001.1, forward strand.
GCCGCCAATTCCTGCTGCACATCCCAGGCAGAGAGCTGGGCGATGCCGCTGCCCGCCACACACAAGGTACGTACACCTTCCACATTGCTGCCGCTGAAACGGCCTTCAACGCTGACACTGGAAATATGATCGTCGACCATAAAACTCCATTGCGGCACGCCGGATAAACGCAGGCAGTTATGCTGATGCAAATCGGCCAGCAGTTGTGGAGTGCCGAAGCGCGCTAAGTAGTCTGGAGAAGCACAGAGCACGCGCGGATTATCCGCCAGCCGCTGCGCCACTAAACGCGAATCCCGCAGCGGGGCGATGCGAATGGCGACATCGTAGCCGAGCCCAACAATATCGGTGACGTTATCGCTGAGTTGAAAATCGATCTTTAGTTCGGGATTCTCCGCCATCAGCGCGGGCAGCAACGGAATAATGGTGCGGCGGCCAAAGCCAGAAGGCGCGGTGATGCGCAGCTGGCCGGTTGCGCCTTGTTTATCCGGCGAGAACAGATTACGCGCGCTCTGTTCGGTTTCCATTAGGGTTTTGGCGTAGGGCAAAAACTCTTCACCTTCATCCGTCAGCGCGATGGCGCGTGTGGTGCGATGCAGCAGGCGCACGCCGAGATCTTCCTCCAGCGAGGCGAGTCGGCGCGATACTGTCATCGGCGTGGTGTTCAGTCGCCGCGCGGCCTGTGTCAGGCTGCGCGTCTGGGTGACCATCAGGAATACTTCAACATCCTTAGAGTTCATTGTAACGATTTCCGTTATACAGACGTATCATCATCGGCCATTTTTGTCCCTGTGGCGACCTAATATACTGCGCTCTGTAGATAATCCGCATTCAGAGAACAATATGAGTGATAAACATCTTTTTCAGAGCGGGACACTGAACCGGCTGGCGCTGAAAAATCGCATCATGGTGGCGCCCATGACGCGCATCTCCGCCAGCGTCGACGGCATACCGGGCGAGCGTATGCAGCACTATTATCAGCGCTTCGTGCGCGGCGGCTTTAGCGCCATCATTACCGAAGGCCTTTATATCGATGAAGCCTGGTCGCAAACCTATGCTTTTCAGGCCGGGCTGGTTAACGCCAAACAGAGCGCTGGCTGGCGCGCAATCACCGATCGCATACATCAGCGCGGCGGCAAAATCATTGCGCAATTGATGCATGCCGGGGCGATATCGCAGGGCAACATTTATCGTTCAGACACGCTCGCGCCCTCAGCGATCCAGCCGCGCGGAGAACAGCTCGGTTTCTATCACGGTCATGGCGCCTATCCGCTGCCGCGTGAAATGGATGAAGAGCAGATCCAGCAGGTGATCGACAGCTTTGCGCATACGGCGGCGCGGGCAATTGGCGAAGCGGGTTTTGATGGCATCGAAATTCATGGCGCAAACGGCTATCTGCTTGACCAGTTCTTCACCGATTACACCAATCAGCGCAGCGATCGCTGGGGCGGCGATATCGTGGCACGTTTATCTCTGACGCTGGCGGTGATCGCCGCAGTGCGCCAGCGCGTAGGGCATGATGTTACGCTGGGAATTCGCCTCTCGCAGGGCAAAGTGAATGATTTCCAGCACAAATGGCGTGAAGGCGAAGCGGGCGCGCGTCAGGTTTTCGCCGCGATCGCTCAGGCCGGCGTGGATTATCTGCATCTGACAGAATATGACGCGCTGCAACCGGCGTTTGCCGATTCGCCGCTGTCGCTTGTACAAATTGCGCGTCAGGCGGCACCGAATTTGCCGATTATCGCCAATGGTGCGTTAAGTGATGCCAGCACGGCGGCGCAGGCGCTGGAGCAGGGCGCGGATTATGTGTCGATTGGCAAAAGCGCACTGGCGAATCCCGACTGGCCGATGCGGATTCGTGATGCTGTGGAGCTGCGCGTCTTTGATAAAAATCTGCTAGCGCCGTCTGCGGATGTGAAAAACTGCGAGTTGGTTTGAGCATAATCGCGTGAATCGGTCGCCATTTATGGCGACCATTCGGTTATTGTGCAAAGGCCCACGTCAATTTGCCGTCATCGGAGACCAGCTTTTCCAGCTTCTTCAAGTTCACTTTCTTGCGTGCGCCTAGTCGATCCGCCGTCAGCGGGCCGCTATCGCTGTGCGCAATCACCGTGTCTTTCGGCACGCTGGTCATCTTCTCAGCGATGGTTTCGATCGCTTTGGCGTAACCACTGCGGTTATTGAGGTCAAAGTTCTTCAGCGGGAGCTGCGTTTCCAGCCATTTGCCCCAATAGAATTCGAGGAACGGCGGCGGGTTCTGCTCTTTATCAAAACCAATGTCGCGCACGAAATAGACCAGCGAGCGATATTCATCATTCTGCATATGCTGGCGGCCCAGTTCTTTCGGCAGCGCATCCGGTTGGATTTTGCCTGATGGCGTGTCCAGCCACACCAGATGTGCCGCTTCCATTTTTTGCCAGAAGGCGGACATGGTTTTCAGTCTGCGGAAGTCATTAGTAATGCGTACCTGCACCGGTGTGTTAAGACCGGCGATATCAGCGAAATTACTGAAAGTATGATGACCATCGGTGAGGTAAAGCACGTTATCCGGTGCAATCACCGCCGTTTTCATCGGGCCAGGTTCGCTGCCGACCGGCGCTTTACAGCGGAAGCTGCTGGGCTGCGAGAGACGTGATTGACTATCAAATTTATCGACGCCTTTCTGCCCCATGCTTTCGCAATAATCATCAAACAGTTTTTTCGGTTCGGCTTCATAACGATGCTGTTTGTAATCCAGCTGACGATAGCCAATCGCGGCCTGCGTCGGATGAAGCTGCGCTAACTGCACTTGCACAATATCACCGGCTTTGATGTCGGCGGGCAGCGCGGCGGATGCCTGTCCGGCTGACCACAACAGCGCCAGTATTGACCACGGTGTTCTCATTCCCTTTCCTCCAATCGCCCATAGCAGATGCGCACAATAGCATTTCTGTCATCTTGTCGCTGTAGCGTGATGGCTCGCGGTTGCCCAGTTGCAACCGGTTATCCAGACATCTGACCACACGGAGCTTTGATTATGGCACTCGCTGCTGTGCAACCGGCAAAACTGCAACACACCGTTATCGATCCCAGCGTGCGTATGCGCGAAACCCAAATTGGCGCGCAATGTGAAGTGCTGGCCGAAACCTATATCGAATACAGCGAACTCGGCGATTTCTCCTATCTCGGTGAGCACTGCTGTGTCGCCGATGCGCAGATTGGACGCTTTACCGCCATTGCCAATCATGTGCGGATTGGCGCGCCCAATCATCCGATGGATCGCGTTTCGCAGCACCGTTTCACCTACTGCCCGGAATACTACGATGGGCAGGCGGAGCGCGATAATGGCTTCTTTGCCGAGCGACGCGCCGATCGTGTGATTATTGGTAATGACGTGTGGATTGGGCATGGCGTGATCGTGCTGCCGGGTGTCACGGTGGGGGATGGCGCGGTGCTGGCGGCCGGTGCGGTGGTGACGAAAGATGTACCGCCTTACACCATTGTCGGTGGCGTGCCAGCCAAAGTGATCCGTGCGCGTTTCGCTGCGGATATTGCCGCGCAACTGCAGGCAATTGCCTGGTGGAACTGGCCGCTGGAGAAATTGATGACGAATCTGACGGATTTCCAATCATCCGATCTCCGCGCCTTCTGCCAGCGACACGGCAGCTAAGCGCGCTGTAAGCCCCCCTTGTTGACGCAGCTATCGCAAGCAATCTCAAAACACCCTGTTTTTGCGATTGCTTGCGATGTGGATTAGACCGGCGGATGCACTACCATTGCCGACAGCACCGCTTCCTGTTGCAGTCCGACATGCAGCAAAATCTGCTGGCGATAATGCTCATCGGCGTCACGCGCATCGTCGATGAGCAACACGCCCACTTCATTGACGTTCTTGCCAGCCACCTGCACCTTGTCACGCGCGGCACTGCGCATCCATTCGTACTCGATATCAATGTGGCCGGTATCAATACAGCGAATGCCATGCTGGCTGAGATCGTAAGCCAGCACCGTTGCGGTGGGGCCGAGCGACATCAGCACCATATCGTAATCGCGTGCGTGCGCCAGGACGGCGCTGTAGAGATCGTTGTAGACCGAGAAGGCATTGCGATTGAGCGTGGTGATGCGCTTAATCTCCCGCGCGCCATCAAGCAGATCGTTACCGATGCCGAGACGCGTGCCGCTGCCTTCGACAATTAATATCTTTTTGTCGCTGAACAGTTGCCGGAATTTATTAAAAACGCGAGCAGCCTGCTGCTTATCCTTATAGTCATGATAGGGACGCGTAACAGAGGTATTACCGTAGCGATAATCTTTCTTTAATAACGCTTCATAATGGCGGAAATAGAACGCTTTATGAAAAAACCAGAATAGGGCCGAACCAAAACGCATATTTGAGGTGCCGCGAAAGGCATCCGGCATACATAATAAGCAGGGATTCTTCGGCTGGCTTCCGCGACGTAATATCTCTTTAAGGCGAATAGAGAGACGTTCATCGAAAGATTGAAAACCGATATTCTTGAACAAGGTCATTTCCAGTTCGCCATCGCCATAGCGGCTTACGGAGAGCTTGTCGTTGTTGAGCAGCAGGTCAATGGTTTGCTCAGGCGACATCACCGGATATTGCCGGGCACGCGCATTGGCAACGGGAAATTTAAAAGCAGCGTGTGTGAGTTTAAAAGGAAAACGTAATTTACGATAAAAGAAATCTGCGCTAATCATCATAACCTTCTTTTTATGGCGGACTTGCCGCAGAGCAGTTATGTGATTTATATCACGCTCAATCGAGGATAACAGGCTGAGGAAACTCTCAAAAATATATTTAGGTATAATCGCTAATCAATTTAAAAATTCTTAAATAAAGACTGCGGAAATGAAAGTGTAATAAAAATGCGCTTATCCGCGCTGCTGCGAAAATCGTTGCCAGGAATAATCGCAGCGGTACTTTTATGATCTATTAAGTTATTTCAATTAATGTCTAACTGTGAAAACGATTTTCCGGTTTTACTAAGCCTAAACGATCGCGCAGCGTGCCCGTCTGATAGCCGCTGCAGAAGACGCCTGTGTTCTTCTAACGTAGAAGTCACAAAAACGCGCAGCATGACCATATTCTGTTATCAAAAAATGCGAATTTTCCTCACTAATGATTAATTCTCTCAACGAAAATGAAACGTGATTTCAGTCACACATTGAACGAGGCGCTAGCTGGCAGCCATTAGCCAAACTACATTCATTAGCGGAGCTAACGACACACCTCGCAACGGGTTTTTACTAAACGGTAACGTACGTTAAAGTTCTGTTGATTTTATGTGGGGTTATTTTTGAGGTTTTTCGATGAAAATGGTTGAGGGATTAGCATGGTTAACAAACTAACCAGTATCGTGCTCGCGATTCTGGCGATTGCCTTGCTGTACATGGGCGGCAAGCTGTTAATGCTGGGCGGCAGCGCCTTCTATGCGCTGATGGCGGTGGGCTTACTCATTACCGCAATTTTATTGTTCCGCAACCAGCGCAGCGCGCTGGCGCTGTATGCGGTGCTGATGTGGATTACGCTCGCCTGGATTATCTGGGAAGTGGGCTTTGATAAATGGCAGTGGATCCCACGCGGTGACCTGTTCGGCGTCATTGGCCTTTGGCTGGCGATGCCGTGGGTGGTGAAACCGCTGTATCGCGGCGAACGCCGTTTCCACGGCTTCCTCGGCGGCACCGTGATTATCATGATTGTGGTGGTGATTGGTCTGTGCTTCTACGATCCGATTCCGCAGCAAGGCACCATCAGCAATGCCCGCGAACAGAACAGCGAGCAGGGCGCCGCTAACGACTGGACCGCGTACGGTGGTTCGTCTGACGGCCTGCGTTTCTCATCGCTGAATCAGATCAGCAAAGAGAACGTCAAAAACCTCGAAGTTGCCTGGACATATCACACTGGCGATCTGCGTCAGGATGCGGATGCCAGCGAATACACCTTCGAAGCCACGCCGCTGAAAGCCAACGGCATGCTGTACTTCTGTACGCCGCATAATGAAGTGCACGCGCTTGATCCGGAAACCGGCGCGGTGAAGTGGAAATTCACGCCGAACAAAGATCGCTCTTACCTGCAGCAGCATCAGACCTGTCGCGGCGTAAGCTACTACCAAGAAACCCCGGTTGCCGCGCAGGATAGCGCAGCGAATCCGGCTATCTGCCGTAAGCGTATCTTTAACGCCACCACCGATGCGCAGCTGATTGCGCTGGATGCCGATACCGGTAAACCGTGTGCTGATTTCGGTCAGAACGGTGTGGTTGACCTGCACGCCAACATGGGTGAAGTGCGTCCCCATGCGCTGATGCAAACCGCAGCACCGCTGGTCGCGGGCAAGCTGGTGATCGTTGGCGGTTCCGTGATGGATAACGGCTTCAACAGCGGCAACCCGTCAGGCGTGATTCGTGCGTACGACGTGCAAAGCGGTCGTCTGGTGTGGAACTTTGATCCGGCCAACCCGCAAAACACCGCACCCATCGCTGCCGGTCAAAACTACCCGCAGGACACGCCAGTAGCGTGGGGCACGCTGAGTGCTGACCTGAAAAACGGTTTAGTCTATGTGCCGTTTGGTAACGCTTCACCGGATGAAGTGGGCATTGAGCGCGATCCGAACAGCAACACCGAGAAGTTCCGCGATGCGCTGGTGGCGCTGGATTTGCAAACCGGTGCGTTCAAATGGCGCTATCAGAGTTCCAACCACGATCTGTGGGACCGCGATAATCCGTCACAGCCTTCGCTGGTGGACATCGATTATCAGGGCCAGAAGCAGCCTGTGGTGATCCTGCCGACCAAAACCGGCAACCTGTTTGTGCTGAACCGTCTTACTGGCCAGCCGGTGTATCCGGTAAACCAGGTGAAGGTCTCCACTGAAGGTGGCGTCGCGGGTGAGAAATTTGCCGCGACCCAGCCGGTTTCCAGCCTGAACTTCATCCCGCAGCCGTTGACTGAGAAGGCAATGTGGGGCATCACGCCGTTTGACCAGATGTCATGCCGCATGGATTTCCGTAGCCTGCGCTATGATGGCAATCCGTGGACGCCAGCGACCGAAGCCGGTTCACTGATCTTCCCTGGCAATATTGGTGTGTTCAACTGGGGTTCTGTTGCCGTCGATCCGCAGCGTCAAATGCTGATTGCCGCGCCAGTGCGTCTGGCTTACAAGTACAACCTGATCAAACGCAGCGAGCAGACCGCCACCGAGCGCCTGTTCACCAAAGATGGCACGCCATACTGGAACGAAAACTTCCACGGTGATTACGCGATTCATATCCAGCAGTTGGCCTCTGGCCTGGGTATTCCGTGCGTTGCGCCACCTTGGGGCCGCATGGTGGGCGTGGATCTGAAGACCGGTAAAACCGAATGGCTGCGTCGCGTGGGTGTGACCAAAAACCTGAAGACCAGCTTCCTGCCTGGCCGCTTCCCAATCGGTTTCCCGATGGGCATGGTGGCGCACGGTGGTCCATTGCTGACCGCAGGTGATTTGGTGTTCCACGGTGCAACGGCGGATAACTTCTTCCGTGCCTACGACAGCACCACCGGCGAACTGCTGTGGCAAACCGAGCTGAGTGCCGGTGCGCAAGCCACGCCGTCGACCTTTATGGGCAAAGACGGTAAGCAGTACGTGGTGATTGCAGCAGGCGGTCACGGTTCACTCGGCACCCAGGCGGGTGACAGCGTGGTGGCATTCCGTTTGAAGTAATCGCAACAAAATAGAACAAGGCGCCCGTTGTGGCGCCTTTTTTGTTTTCATCGGGTTATATTGAGCCTCTGTGCGAGACGCCACTGATAAGGAATTGTATGACCATCGCCTGCCTGCATACCGCCGCCAGCAATATCGCTATTTTCGATGAGGCCGCACAATCATTGGGCATGAGCCACGGCTCACTGAGTCATATTGTGATGCCACATTTGCTGGCGGAAGCGGAGCTGACCGGTGGCATGACTGCGCCGCAGCAGCACAAGCTGGAACAGTTGTTACACAGCCTGACGCCGTGGTTCGACGCGGTTCTGATTACCTGCTCGACGCTGGGGCCGGTTGCTGATGGTTTTCATGCTGAAGGGCATGATTGTCCGGTGTATCGCACCGATCGCATGCTGGCCGATGCGGTGCACCGTTTGCCGGGAAAATCGCTGGTGCTGTGTGCGGCAGAATCCACGCTGGCGGCGACGCGCGCGCTGTTTTGCCCGGCGACGCTGCCAGTCGAACAGCATCCTGACGTGCAGCTGATTCCTGGCGCCTGGGCAGCGTTTAAAGCGGGCCAGCAGGAGGCGTATCTGCAGATGATTGCGCAAGCGGTGACCGACGGGAAACAGCAGGGCGCGAATCACGTGGCGCTGGCCCAGGTTTCTATGGCGGCAGCGACCAGGCTGTTTAGCGCCGATAGTCAGCCATTAACCAGCCCGCAACTTGCGTTGAAGGTGGTACGTAATATTTCGTAGGGTGCGCATTCATGCGCACCTGGCTGGAGGTCGCCATAAATGGCGACCCTACAACTGGCCTGTAAATAATAATCATTTGCATTAATATTTATTACTCATTATCTTTAGCAACACTTTGTAACCTATCGCGATTTAACCACTATGAATCCTCAATCAAAGAGGACGCTTTTCTGCTGCCGCTTTTCAGGATCGCTCTTTTCATTTTCCTGACATACGCCCACATCTGCGATTTGGTAGACTTAAATCTGAGAATGAACGTTCACTACAGGATTATTCATGAAGAATTTTCAGCGCACGGCCATCGCCGGGCTGGTGTTATTGCTCGCCGCCTGTGACCAGAACAGCGCCCCGCCAGCGGGCGAGATGACCACCGAAGTCGGCGTGAACACGCTGCATACCGAGCCGGTGACGCTCGATAGCCAGCTCACCGGACGTGTGGTGGGCAGCATGGTGTCGGAAGTGCGTCCGCAGGTGGACGGCATCATCCAGAAGCGCCTGTTTACCGAAGGCGATGAAGTCAAAGCCGGCCAGGTGCTGTATCAAATCGATGCGGCTAGCTATCAGGCCAGTTACGACCAGGCCGTTGCGCAGTTGAAAAATGCGCAGGCGTTAGTCAAAAGCAGCCAGTTAAAATCTGCGCGTTACAGCGCGCTGGTGAAAGAGAATGGCGTGTCGCGTCAGGATGCCGACGATGCGCTGGCAACCTATCAACAGAACGTAGCGTCGGTCGATCAATATCGTGCCGCCGTCGAAAGCGCCCGCATCAACCTCAACTACACGCAAATCAAAGCGCCGATTTCTGGCCGCATCGGCATCTCATCTGTTACGCCGGGCGCGCTGGTGACGTCCGCGCAAACCACCGCGCTGGCGACCATTCGCGCGCTTGATCCCATCTATGTCGATCTCACCCAATCCAGCGTGCAATTGCTGAAACTAAAGCGTCAGCAGGCTTCTCTCCAGCAGAGCAGCGATGTGGTGCCGGTGACGGTAAAACTGGAAGACGGCAGCAACTATGATCATCCTGGCAAGCTGGAGCTGACTGAAGTGGCAGTTGATGAAGCCACCGGAACCGTTACGCTGCGCGCGATTTTCCCCAATCCGCAGCATGAGTTGTTGCCGGGCATGTATGTGCGTGCCAACGTCACCAACGGGGTTAAAAACGATGCGATTCTGGCCCCGCAGCAGGGCATCACGCGCGATGCCAAAGGCAACGCCACGGCGCTGGTGGTGGATAAAGAGAACAAAGTGCAGAGCCGGGAAGTGGTGACCGATCGGGTTATCGGCAACACCTGGCTGGTGACCAGCGGTTTGAACAGCGGCGACAAGCTGATTGTTGAAGGCACCGCCAAAGTACAGGCCGGAATGACGGTGAAAGCGGTTGAAGTGACGCCGAACACCGCCAGCAGCGGAGGCCAATAATTATGTTGGCTCAGTTCTTTATCCGCCGCCCGGTATTCGCGTGGGTGATCGCCATCTGCATCATGATGTTCGGCGTGCTCAGCATTAAAAGTCTGCCGATTGCGCAGTATCCCGACGTCGCGCCGCCGCAGATCAGTATTCAGGCCACTTACACCGGCGCGTCGGCGGAAACGCTGGAAAGCAGCGTCACGCAGGTGATCGAGCAGCAGCTCACCGGCCTCGACGGCTTGCTCTATTTCGATTCCACCAGCACCGCCTCAACCGGCCAGGTGAAAATCAACGTCACCTTCCAGCAGGGCACCGATCCGGACATTGCGCAGGTGCAGGTGCAGAACAAAGTGCAGCAGGCCGAAAGCCGCTTGCCGACGTCCGTCACCACGCAAGGCGTGACGGTAGAGAAGGCGCAAAGCGACTTCCTGCTGATTCTGGCGCTGTACGATAAAACCAACCAAAGCACCTCGGCCGATGTGGCGGACTACATGGTCAGCAACATGGAAGACTCGCTGGCGCGCGTGCCGGGCGTCGGCAGCGTAGAGGTGTTTGGTGCCGAATACGCCATGCGCATCTGGCTCGATCCCGCCAAACTCGCCTCCTATTCGCTGATGCCGTCCGATGTCACAACCGCGCTGGAGAGCCAGAATACCCAGGTTTCATCGGGTCAGTTAGGCGCGCAACCGGCCAGCAAAGAGCAGCAACTGGTGGCGACCGTGCGCTCACGTTCGCGTCTGCAAACGCCGGAACAGTTCCGCAATATCGTGCTGAAAAGCCAAAGCGATGGCTCGGTGGTGCATCTTAGCGATGTGGCACGCGTAGAAATGGGTGATGAGGATTACAGCGCTAACGTGCTGGCCAACGGTCATCCGGCCTCAGGGATTGCGGTGCAGCTGGCGTCCGGTGCCAATGCGCTGTCAACCGCCGAACAGGTGAAAGCCACCATCGACGAGTTCCGCAGCAGCATGCCGGCGGGCTATGAAGTGGCGTATCCACTCGACAGCACCGACTTCGTGAAAATCTCGATCGAAGAGGTGGTTAAAACCCTGATTGAGGCGGTGATTCTGGTGGTGATCGTGATGTTTGTGTTCCTGCAGAACATCCGCACCACGCTGATTCCAGCGATTGCCGTGCCAGTGGTGTTGCTCGGAACCTTTGGCGTGCTGTCGCTGTTTGGCTACTCGATCAACACCTTAACCATGTTCGGCATGGTGCTCGCCATCGGGCTATTAGTGGACGATGCGATCGTGGTGGTGGAGAACGTCGAGCGCGTGATGCGCGAAGAGGGTTTACCGCCGCGTCAGGCCACCGAGAAATCGATGAAAGAGATCACTGGCGCGTTGATTGGTATCGCGCTGGTGCTGTCGGCGGTGTTCCTGCCGATGACCTTCTTCAGCGGCTCGACCGGCGTTATCTATCGTCAGTTCTCCATCACCATTGTCTCCTCAATGGTGCTGTCGGTGATTGTGGCGCTCACGCTGACGCCAGCGTTGTGCGCCACGCTGCTCAAACCGCATAACGAAGAAGGCGGCAAAAAGGGCTTCTTCGGCTGGTTTAATCGCAGCTACGCGCGCGTGCAGGCGCGTTATCACAACGGCGTCGGCCATGTGCTGCACAGTTCGGTGCGTTATCTACTGCTCTACGCGGTGCTGCTGATCGGTTGCGCGGTGCTGTATATGCGTTTGCCGACCGGCTTCCTGCCGACTGAGGATCAGGGCTATATCATGGTGCAATACCAGCTGGCACCGGGCGCGACGGAAAACCGCACCAGCGAGGTTCGTCGTCAGGTACAGGAATACTTTGCTACTAAAGAAAAAGACAACGTCAACGTCAGCATGCTGGTGAACGGCTTCAGCTTTGCCGGCAGCGGCCAGAACGCCGGGATTGGCTTTATCTCGCTGAAGAACTGGAGCGAGCGTAAAGGGACAGAAAACAGTGCCGATGCGATTGCCCGCGCGTGCGATGGCGAACCTGGCCAGCATTCGTGATGCGCAGATCTTCGTGCTGTCGCCGCCTTCGGTGTCCGGTTTAGGGCAGTCAGACGGATTCACCTTCGAACTGCAGGCGCGCGGCACCACCGGGCGCGACCAGCTACTGAAGATGCGCAATCAGCTGATTGCTGAAGCCAATCAGGATCCGCTGCTCAGCGCGGTGCGTGCCAACACCTTGCCGGATTTACCGCAGCTGCAGGTCAATATCGACGATGAAAAAGCGCAGTCGCTGGGCCTCACCATCAGCGACATCAACGACACGCTCAGTGCGGCGATTGGCGGCAGCTACATCAACGACTTCACCGATCGTGGCCGCGTGAAGAAGGTTTATATGCAAGGCGATCAGCAATTCCGCAGCAAGCCGGAAGATATCGATCACTGGTACGTGCGCGGCAGCGATAGTAACAGCAATACCACCATGGTGCCGTTTGCGTCGTTTGCCTCGTCAGAGTGGGCGTACGGCCCGGACGTGCTGTCACGCTATAACGGCCTGGCCTCCTACGAGATCGAAGGTTCGGCGGCGGCAGGCAAGAGTTCCGGGGATGCGATTAGCGCGATGGAAAAACTGGCGGCGAAGCTACCGGCGGGCACCACCTTTGCGTGGAGCGGTTTGTCCTATCAGGAAAAACTCTCCGGCAACCAGGCGATGTCGCTGTATGGCATCTCGCTGATTGTGGTGTTTCTGTGCCTGGCGGCGTTGTATGAAAGCTGGTCGGTGCCGTTCTCGGTGATGATGGTGGTGCCACTCGGCGTGATCGGCTCGTTGCTGGCGATCAGCCTGCGCGGACTGGAAAACGACGTCTATTTCCAGGTGGCGCTGTTAACCATCATTGGCTTGTCGGCGAAGAATGCGATTCTGATTGTTGAGTTTGCCGAAGACAATTACCGCAAAGGGGAAAACCTGGTGAAAGCGGCGACGCACGCGGCATCGATGCGCCTGCGTCCCATCATCATGACCTCGCTGGCATTTACCGCTGGCGTATTGCCGCTGGCGATTTCCACCGGCGCAGGCGCCAACAGCCGCATTGCGATTGGTACCGGCATCATTGGCGGAACCTTGACCGCCACATTGCTTGCGATCTTTTTTGTACCGCTGTTCTTTGTTCTGGTGCGTCGTGTCTTCCCGGCGATTCCGAATGACGATAATCATCAATCTGTGGCGAAGGCGGGGGAATAACATGTCGGCAAAACTCTTAATGGTGTTAGTTCCCGCGCTGCTGTCGGGTTGTGTCTCGCTCGATCCGCACTATCACCGCCCGCAAGGCGCGGTCAGCAGTCAGATGCCGAGCGGTGATGCCTATCGTTCACTGCAAGGCAGGCAGGCCAGCAACTACCGCGACCTGAGCTGGCAGGATTATGTGCTCGACGCCAAACTGCGTCAGGTGGTGGCGATGGCGCTGGATAGCAGCCGCGACTTGCGGGAAGCGGTAGCCAGCGTGAAGTCGGCGCATGCGCAATATGGCGAAGAGCGCGCCAATCTGTTCCCGACCATCAGCGCCGGCGTGAGCGGCACGCGTTCACGCGCGTTAACCGGCGAAGGCAATCAAACCGCCATCAGCAACAGCTATTCGGCGGAAGGCAGCGTCAGTGCGTTTGAACTCGATCTGTTCGGCAAAAACCAAAGCCTGACGCGCGAACAGTATGAAACCTACCTCGGCACGCTGCAGGGCGCTCGCAGTACGCGCTTGACGGTGTTGTACAACACGGTGGATTACTGGCTGCAACTCGCTGCCGATCGCAGCAATCTGGCGATTGCCAAAGAGACCGCCGAGAGCGCACGTCAATCGTGGCAGGTGACGCGTAAGCAGATGGAAAACGGCATCGCTTCGATGGTGGATGTCTCGTCTGCGGAAACTACCTACCAATCTGCGCAGGCCGATGTTGCCAGTTACACCACGCTGGTGGCGCAGGATAAAAATGCGCTGGATTTGGTGGTGGGCCGCAGCGTGCCGGATAATCTGCTGCCTGACAGCATTGAGTCGATCGGTAACGCACTGCGTGAGGTGCCTGCGGGTGTCTCATCGGATGCGTTGCTGAATCGCCCTGATGTGTTGCAAGCCGAGCACAATCTCAAGTCTGCCAACGCCAGTATTGGCGCGGCGCGTGCCAACTTCTTCCCGAGCATTACGCTGACGGGCAGCGGCGGCGTCGGCAGTGCCGATCTCTCGACGCTGTTTAAAAACGGGGCGGGCATTTGGTCGTTTGCGCCGAGCATTTCGCTGCCGATTTTTCAGGGCGGCTACAATGTTTCTTACCTGAAATACACCAAAGCACAGAAACAATATTACGTGGCGGCGTATGAGAAAGCGGTGCAAACCGCCTTCCAGGAAGTGGCGGATGCGCTGGCGCGTCGCGGCACCATCAACGATCAGCTCAGCAGTCAGCGGAGTAATGTGGCGGCATCGCAAACCTATTACCATCTGGCGGATCTGCGCTATCGCAACGGCGTTGATACCTATCTCAATGCCTTGACTGCGCAGCGCACGCTGTACAGCGCCCGCACCAGTCTGGTGAGTACGCAGCAAGCTTATTACCTGAATTTAATCACTTTCTATAAAGTGATGGGCGGCGGCACGGCGTTGAAAGAATCTGAAATAATGAGCACGCAATAATTGCGTAATGCTCGTCAGTTAATCGTCTTTCGGTCGCCATAAATGGCGACCCTACAAAGGATTGGCGCGCTTTTCGTAGGGTGCGCATTTATGCGCACCAACCGCAAATATTGGCAACATTGTCATGGTTTCTCACCGGATACGCATCGCGTATGATGACGCGATTAAAACGATAATTTTCTTCGGAGCCAATGTGAGTCACTCTGAACATGACGAATTCTTTTTGCAGCGTCAGCAGCAGATTATTAATGCGGCAAAAGTCTGTTTCAGTCGCTCCGGATTTCATGGCGCCAGCATGGCGGATATTAGCCGTGAATCTGCGTTAGGGGCAGGGCAAATATATCGTTACTTCAGCAGTAAAGAGCTTATTGTCACGGAAACAATCAAAAGCATCGCGCACAACTGGCGCCTGTTTTTAGTACAGCATTTATCCGCACAACAATCGACGCAGGATATTATCAACGCGGATTCGCCATTCTGGCAGCATTGGCCAAGTCAGGACCGGAAATTATTACTGGAAATGTATTCTGAGGCGTCGCGTAATGAGTCGGTGCGTACCGTTCTGGCCCAGCAAGAGCAATTATTACTCGCCGAATTAGAGGTGCGTTATGCCGCACAAACACCTGAAATCAACGCAACGCAACGTGCCAACCGCATTCAATTTTTATTGCTGCTGGTGGATGGCGTCGCCTGTCGCGCCTTTGGCGATAGCGACCTTGATCAACATGAAATGCAGCGCGTGAACGGCATTCTTAGCCAGCATCTATTCGGTTGAGATTAGGCAGCACTGTGCGGGTAGACGTCATTGACCACCGCATTGAAAAACGGCATAAAGCCTGGTGCGATATCGCGCTGCTTCATGCAGCGGCGAATAATGATGCCGTCAATAATCAGCGACATCACATATAAGCGGGTGTGAATAGCATTGGCGTCTTGTCCAGGATGCAGCGCCTGCTCCTGCGCAATGAAGTTATTTTTAAGTTGATGCCAGGCATCGAACATAATTTGCTGGATGCGATTATTCCGCGTGGCTTCAGACGACACTTCCATCAGCAAAATAATACTGTTTTCCACGGCCGCCGGCACAATATCTTCCGCTTCATGATAATGTCCCTGCATATGCGCGATACGTTCAAAGTCGGCATTCAGCAAGGTGATCATCCGCTGCACCACACTGGTGACTAATGCCTCAATGATCGCCTCTTTGTTTTTATAATATTTATAAATTAAACCGATGCTGACATCGGCCTGAGTAGCAATATTCTGAATCGACGTCTGGTGAAAACCTTTTTGCCGCATACACTGCTCGGCGGCTGCCAGGATCTGTTCGCTTCGGTTCATGATTATTACACTCGCAGAATAAAGCGGCTATTTTACGCAATTAAACTTGCGCTGGCGATGAATAAAAAACATTAACCTGCTCTTATTATTTCGGCACTTTATCGTCGTTCAGTTTTTTTGATTTAAGCGAGCAGTTTTGCCTGCTGTTCATGATTCTCCCGATCTCTATGATGGTGGACAGAGAAAAATCATAGAGGAGTTACACCATGAACATCCTGCGTGCCCAACGCGATCAGCTGTTTGAATACGGTCCGTTTAACATTCGGCGTCAGCGTCCCGGTGAAGCGTTTGGACCGCTGGAGATTATCGATCAAATGACGCTGCAGCTGGATGCCACCATTCCGCTGCATTCGCATCAGGACAGTGAGATTTTCAGCTACGTTTGGCGCGGTTCGCTGATGCACAGCACCGAGTTGGGAGAAACCCATTCCCTCAACGCCAAACGCGCGCTGCTGCTGAGTGCCGGCAGCGGGATACGCTTTGCCGAGTCTGCGCCTTTTATCGAAACCGAAATGCTGCAGGCCACCATTCGCCCAGCGCAAACCGGCGGTGAACCGCAGGTGAATACTTTTACCCGTGCGGAAGGTGCGCCAGTCAACGCATGGACGTTACTGGCAGGGCCGCACGGCAGCGAGGCGCCGCTGCCGCTCAATCAAACGATATACATTTATGACCTGAAACTGGAACGCGGCCAACAGGTTGATGTGCCACAGCGTACAGGCTTTTCCAGCTGGATTACCGTGCTGGACGGCATTGTGCGGATGGATAATGAACGGTTGCACAAGGGCGATTCAGTGAGCGATACCGCGCCATTACCCGCGTTGACGGGAGAACGGGATGCAACGCTGATCGCGTTTCTGGTGCAGGAAGGCGCACTTAACCCTTCCTCGCCATAACATCGTGTTATCATCTGCGGATACAACTCAGGAGCAGGCTAATCCCATGAAAAAGAAAGAGTTCGTTACCCAGGATTTGCTGAGCAAGATCTATCAGGAAGATACCTCCGCGCCACGTAAATTGCCGCCTGAACGCCAGCTGGCCGAAGAGTACGGCGTATCGCGTTTCACCATCCGGCAAGCACTGGAGAAGCTGGTCAGTATCGGAGCGGTGCGTATCGTGCAGGGATCGGGCATCTGGATTAACGAAACGGTGCGTAATAACCCGCTGGTGTATAATTCGATCACCGAAAAGCGCTTTGACCAAATGCATTACCGCTCAATCGGCCTGCGTAAAAGACGCCCCGACAGTGACGAGCAACAGATATTCGCCATTAACGACAATGCCTTTATCTGGGAGTTTTCCCGCCTGCGCTATGTCGATAATGTGGCGGTACAGATTGAAATATCGCGTATGCCAGCAACCTTATTTAGCGATCTCAACGGTGACATTATTGAGCGATCGATACAGCAATATGTGTTGTCCAAAGGCTATCAAATCTCACATTTACTCACCAGCTACCGCGCGATTAGCGTTAATCGCGAACAGGCGACGCTACTGGGTTGTAAAAAAGGCAGTCCGGCTATGCACATTATTAACCGTGGTATTTTACAAGGCGGGCAGGTGTATGAAATCAGCGACATCGTTGATATTAATTACACCTGCACCTATCTGATTCCGCATAACCCGGATAATCTGCGTTTCCGTCAGCAACAGCGCTAAATTATGGCGTGTGAATGGTGCCGTCAGGCAGGCGACTCTGCGTCCATTCATGCGGACGGTAAACCACCGGATGTTTTTCTGCTAACGCTTGATCAAAGCCGACGCCAATACCCGATGCTTGTGGTGGATAAATATAGCCATTCTTAATCTCCGGCGCGCCAGGGAAAACCGCATCGGTCAGCGTTGAGCGCGGAATAAATTCCTGAATGGCAGCATTGTGCAGATGAATATTCAGATGTGTATTGACTGCTACGCCAATCGGCGTCATATCGCCCGGTCCGTGCCATGCCAGTCGCACGCCAAATGCCTGACACAGCGCCGCCAGTTTCAACGCCGGTGTAATGCCACCAATCTGCGAGACGTGACAACGAATAAAATCGATGCGACGATTCACAATTAACTCGTGCCATTCCGCTGGATTATTAAATAATTCACCTAGCGCTAACGGCACCGCGCTTTGCTGACGCAGTTGCTCTAACCAGCCGGTTTGTGCGGGAGGAAGCACATCTTCAAGAAAATAGGGCATATACGGCTCAAGCTGTTTCACCAGTTGAATTGCCTGCTGCGGGAATAAGCGCTCATGCACGTCATGCAGAATTTCGAATCGATGTCCGTATTTCTCTCTTAACGCACGGAACATCTCTACCGTATTTGCCATGTACTCTTGCTGCGAGTAATAAGCGCCTGAGGTGCTATTTTCCGGTGCGTTGAGTTCTTTGGGCGTTCCGCCGTAAAAACCCAGCTGACAGCGGATATGGCGATAGCCTTTCTCTAAGGCGTTATCGACCGAGGTATAAAGTTCGTCCAGTGTTTCACCGCTGGCATGGGTGTAAGCCGCAATTGCATCGCGTGCCTTGCCGCCCCACAGTTGATAAAGAGGCATATCAGCTAACTGCGCCTTAATATCCCAAAACGCCATATCCACGCCCGAAATGGCATTGTTAGTCACCGGCCCGTTACGCCAATAAGCATTGACGTTCATCATCTGCCACAGGTCTTCAATATTGTTGGCATCGCGTCCAGTTAATAGCGGTACCAGATACTCATCCACCATGGTTTTTACTGCTAAAGGACGCTGTTGAAAGGTGGCGCAGCCGTGACCGGTAATCCCTTTATTGGTGGTGACACGTACGGTAATAAGATTATGACGATCGGGGCGGGTAATAAAACACGCAATATTTTCAATAATGGTTGGGGTCACGAGAAATACTCCTGTGGTGCAGTGACTGCACGCAATATCAAGGCATGTTGATAAGCTATTTTTGCCGTATCATTACCGGGTTTTTATTGCGACGCAAACCCTTTTTTGGGCAATAAATATTGGTCAGTAAATCAGAGCGTTTATCGTCATAAAAACAGACCAATTTGTCATTTTAGAGATTAATAGCACTGATGCAGCGCGTTTTGTGATCGCAGTCATGATTTATTGGTTTGTTTTGTTCGGTGTCATTTATTACCATCCAGTGCAGATTTCACCAGGCTGTTTTTCTTCCCTCAGGAGCACGTATGGGAACGCAGGAAGTAATAAAAAATATAATCCACTTAGTGGGTGGGAAGAATAATATCAATAAAGTCTGGCATTGCATGACGCGTTTGCGCTTTGACCTTATTGATGACAATAAAGTTAACCAGAGCGAAATTAAAACCTTGCCCGGTGTGCTGGGCGCGCAAATGCAGAGCGAACAATTCCAGATTATTATCGGGCCCAAGGTCAATAGCTGGTATGAGCAAATCGTTCCGGTATTAAATAACGATGGCGTCCAGCCGACGCAAAACGAGAAAACGCGTAAAAGCTTGGTATCGCTGTTTATGGATACCGTCTCGGGCGTATTTGGACCGATTGTTCCCGCCATTGCTGGCGCAGGGATGATCAAAGGTTTGCTGGCTGGATTAGTGGCGTTAAAGCTGGTCTCGGCCAAAAGCGACACGGTGATGGTGATTGATTTAATTGCCAGCGGCGTGTTCTATTTCCTGCCGTTCTTTTTAGCGGTCTCCGCCGCCAAAATATTTAAAACCAACGAGTATTTAGCCGCTGCCGTGGCGGCTTGTTTAATGTATCCCTCTTTAATTGATGCGGCAAAAGCGCTGGCGGCGCATCAGGAGGGCGCAGTGAGCGCGTTTTGGCTGATGGGCGTGCTGCCGGTTTCGGTATTTAATTATGCTTCCAGCGTTATTCCGGTCATCTTCTCTATCCTGGCGCTCAGCTATATCCATCGCTGGGTGGATCGCATTATGCCGGAAGTATTAAAAACTGTATTTACGCCTACCTTAACGCTGTTCCTTGCGGCTTTGACCGCGCTGGTGGTGATTGGTCCGATGGGGATTTGGCTTGGCAAAGGTCTGGCGCTGTTTATTGAGGGCTTATTCAGTATTTCAGCAAGCTTTGCTGGCTTGATTGTCGGCGCCATTCGTCCGGTGGCGGTGCTGACCGGCATGCATCACGCGATGACACCGATTGCGCTACAGAACTTTAGCGATCGCGGTTATGACATGTTGATGCCGATGATGTTTATGGCAAATATGTCGATTGCCGGAGCGACGTTCGCTATCTGGAAATTAAGTAAAAGTCGTCAGGACAAAGTGGTCACGCTTTCAGCCGCGATTTCAGCGTTATTAGGCATCACGGAACCGGCGCTGTTTGGCGTATTAACGCGCTACAAAAAAGCCTTTATCGCGGCAACGGTTTCCAGTGCACTGGCTTCAGCCTTTATCGGTTTCTTTGGCGTGCGTTTATATGGCTACATTCTTTCCAGTATATTCAGTTTGCCGGCCTATATTGGCCCGTACTTTATCTGGGCCGTTTCCGGCGTCGCCATTGCGCTTGTTTTGTCATTCAGTCTGACGTTGATTTTGGTGGGTAAGGAACCTGATTTAATTATTCAGGCAGAGAATAAGTAATGTAGGGTCGCCATAAATGAACTGAACCCCATAACCTGGACCGTTTAGTTAAAGCGCTGCGTAATGCTGAGTCCTGTACGCTACCGGACTCAGCCCACCCAGCCCCATTTTTATCCGCTTAGTATTCCAGAAGTGGATATAGTCTCCGATGTCCTTCTCCAGCTCCTCTACGTCACGGTATTTCTTCAGGTAAAACATTTCCGACTTCAGATGACCGAAGAAGTTTTCCATCACCGCGTTGTCCAGGCAGTTTCCTCTGCGCGACATGCTCTGTTTTATCCCGTTTTCCGCCAGGCGCCGCTGATACTCCGGCATCTGATACTGCCAGCCCTGATCGCTGTGAAGAAGCGGACGCTGCTCGCCCGTCAGATGCTGTAAGGCTCTGCTCAGCATACCGTTTATCATCGGCATCAGCGGCTTACGCGCCGTTTCCCAGCCCACGATTTCGCCGTTATACAGGTCCAGAACCGGGGACAGGTAGCATTTTTCACCCGCAACGCTGAACTCCGTTACGTCCGTTACCCACTTCTCGTTCGGTGCCTGTGCCCGGAAGTTGCGCTGCAGCACGTTGCCGGCTGTCCGCCCCTCGGGCCCGCGACAGGACCGGTATCTCTTCTTTCTTACCGGCGACTGCAGACCCAGCGCCGACATCAGCTTCAGCACGGTTTTCCCGCTCAGCGCCCAGCCGTGCTGCCTGAGCAGGCAGCCCATGCGCCGGTAGCCATAAACACTGCGATGCTCCTCTGACAGCCTGACGATAAGCGTCTTCACCTCTGCGTACTTATCCGCTGCCTGCTGGCGGGCAAGCTGATAAAAAAAAGTGCTTTTTGGCAGCCGCGATACGCTCAGCAGCACCGGCAGGCGATGCCGCGTGCGCAGCAGCGTCACGGCTGCGGCTTTTTCTCCCGCTCCCGGCGCTTTTTTTCCAGGATAATCTCCTGCATGACCTTCAGATAGTCGTTTTCGGCACGCAGGTATTCGAGCTCCTTAAGCAGCTCTTCCGGCGTCATTGACCCGACTGGTTTTGGTGATTTTTCTTTGCCTGACATTGGTGTTCTCCGCGTGCTGTTTTCGGGCGGGAAAGCATAGTGACCTTTAAGGCTGTACTGGCGGACCCAGGATTCAACCGTTTTGTGTGAGCTGATATTAAAACGCGCCGCAACCGCAGCGTATGACTCACCGGTATGAGCCAGAGCATAATGCGCCACCTGGACCCTGAAGTCAGAAGAATAACGCCGGTGCCCGCGGGGAAGCAAAGCCTGCTCACCGTGATGCTGATAGCGCGCAACCCAGCGGCGGAGGTTAGTAGGGGCAATGCTGAAGTGCTTAGCCGTTCCATCAATACCGGCATGGCCGCTAAGAAAATAGTGAATGGCCGAGAGTTTAAATTCGATGGGATATTTTGTTGTCATAGAGCTGCACCTTCAATGTCAGATTATGGTCCAACATTTGGGGTGCAGTTCATTTATGGCGACCGTTTTATACCTAACTCACACTCGCCACCAGCCAGCTTTCCAGCTGACTTAATTCATTAAGCTGCTCCGGATATTCCGTTTTCAACAGCGTTAATTGCGCCAACATGGTTTCAGGACGATATACCGCGCCCTGCAGACGTAACGCCAGCGTTTCTAATGGCGAAGGGTTCAGGCTGTCGGTGAAAATCTGGCAGCGAGAAATTACGCCGCGCTCCACATCAAAGTGAATCTCTACGCCGCCCCAGACAAAGCGCTCATTCAACTGATGCGAGAAATCCGGCGCATTACCAAAATTCCATTCCCAGCTGCTTAGCCGCGCAAATTGCTCTTCGAAGCCGGGCAAATCAGGCAGTGCAGCGGGGGAGATATGTTCTGGTTCGCACTCTTCCTGATAGTAAGCAAAATAGGCGGCAATCACCTCACGGCAGATTGCGTCAAAGCTGATGCCCGGTACCAAATCGGCAATGTTGGCTACACGTGAACGCATCGAGGTAATGCCTTTCGCCTGTAATTTTTTAATGTCTGGATTGAGGTAATCGGCGAGACGCGAAAGGTCGGCATCCATCAAAAATGTGCCGTGATGAAAACCGCGATCGGGCGTTTCACGATAGGCAGATCCGGAAATCTTGCGCACTTCGCCATCCACGTTCACCACGATATCGTTGCGACCTGAGGCCTCAGCTGGAATGCCAAGCTGTTCCAGCGCGCGCAGGATAATCGCCGTGGAGACCGACTTATCGTATTCCGGTTTGCCGGCCATAAAGGTGAAGCAGCAGTTTCCCAAATCGTGAAATACCGCGCCGCCGCCGCTGCTGCGTCGTGCCAGCTTGATACCGTCTTCCGCCATCCGCCGCGTATTGCACTCTTTCCACGGATTCTGTGCGCGGCCGATCACCACTGTTTCGGCGTTTTGCCAGAGAAACAGCACGCGCTGCGTTGTCGGCATCTGGCGAAAAATACACTCTTCTACCGCCAGGTTGAACCAGGGATCGTGTGAGTCAGAAATGAGTAAACGTAGGGTGGACATGATTTTTTCGGTTCCGTGAGAAAGGGCAAATCGGGATAGAGTACGCTTAAGCTAGTAGAAAGATAAGAAACAGCGGCGCATTTCATTTCAGTAAAAAAATGATTTAACCACTAGACGACTGGTCTATTAGCTGTTACTTTGAATTCAAGCGCTAGACGACTGGTCTAGTTTAGATGTTTAAATTCAACAGGCAGGAGATTGATGATGAAGATTCTTATGGTTTTAACCTCACACGACCAATTGGGTGACACCGGACGTAAAACCGGTTTCTGGCTGGAAGAGCTGGCCGCGCCTTACTACGCATTCAAAGATGCTGGCGCAGAAATCACGCTGGCGTCGCCAAAAGGGGGCAACCCGCCGTTAGATCCTAAAAGCAATGAGCCGGATTTCC
The DNA here is from genome assembly GCF_024506435.1 of Pantoea trifolii. NCBI lineage: Bacteria > Pseudomonadati > Pseudomonadota > Gammaproteobacteria > Enterobacterales > Erwiniaceae > Pantoea > Pantoea trifolii. The sequence goes on from NZ_JANIET010000001.1 coordinate 2,013,121, forward strand.
AGACTGAGCAAACACATCGTTTTGAAGCGGATGCCGCAGCAACCGCGCAACTCGCCGCCACCGTGCGTCTGGACAGCGTATCACCAGCCGATTTCGATGCGGTGTTTTACCCAGGCGGCCACGGCCCACTGTGGGATTTAGCAGAAGATCAGCACTCCATCGCGCTGATTGAAGGCTTCCTGGCCGCGAATAAGCACGTTGCACTGGTGTGTCATGCGCCGGGCGTGCTGCGTCACGTCAAAACGCCGGAAGGCAAACCGCTGGTCGAAGGCCGTAACGTCACCGGCTTTACCAACAGCGAAGAGGAAGCGGTTGGCCTGACTCAGGTAGTGCCTTTCCTCGTGGAAGATGAACTGATTGCGAAGGGCGGTCTGTATTCCAAAGGCGCGGACTGGAGCTCTTATGTAGTTAGCGATGGCCTGCTGATTACCGGACAAAACCCAACGTCTTCAGCAGAGACGGCGCAACAATTGATCAAGCAACTGGCGCAATAAACGCATCGGGAGGCGAGCCGCGGTTCGCCTCCTTTGTTTTGCATCGTGAAAAGTGTGGAGAGCAAAATCATGTTTAAAAAATCATTAACCTTGTTAGCGTTAGGTGCAGTGCTGTCGGTATATGCGCAGTCGTCACTGGCTGAGCCGGTGAAAAACATCGTGCTGGTTCACGGTGCGTTTGTGGATGGCTCGGGCTGGAATCCGGTGGCGCGCATTCTCGATAAAGACGGTTATAAAGTGTCGATTGTGCAGGAGCCGCAAACATCGCTGGCCGATGACGCGGCGGCCACCCGACGCGTTCTGGCGCTGCAGCAGGGTAAATCGCTGCTGGTCGGACACAGTTATGGCGGCATGATTATCAGCGATGCGGGTAACGATCCGTCGGTTGCTGGCCTGGTGTACATTGCCGCGTTCCAGCCGGAGCAAGGCGAATCGCTGCTGAGTCTGGCAAAAAAATATCCGCCCGCCGCGCAATCCATTGCCGAAACGCCTGACCATTATCTCTATTTGAAACCGGAAAAATTCCATGCTGATTTTGCCGCCGATTTGCCCGTCAAAGAGACCGATTTGCTGGCGCGTTCTCAGGTGATGCCTGCCGTTGCGGCTTTTGCAGCACCTGCTGGCATTCCAGCCTGGAAAACCAAACCCAGCTGGGCGGTGGTCGCAACCGAAGACCGCGCGATCAATCCGCAGCTGGAACGCTTTATGGCGCAACGTGCGCATAGCAGCGTGACGGAGTTGAAGGGAAATCATGCGATTTATGCTTCACAGCCAAAAGAGATTGCGGCGGTGATCGAGAAAGCAGCACGCAGCTTATCGCAGTAGTAAACGCATGTTTAGTGCATAGACGACTGGTCTAGTATTTGGTAATCTACCGCTATGACTACTTCATCCCAATTGCATAGCAATGAAATCCGCGATCACATCCTTGCCACTGGCCAACGCATTATGGCCGGCAAGGGTTTTTCGGCTGTCGGATTAAATGAAATCCTCACCGATGCCGGTGTGCCCAAAGGCTCGTTCTATCACTACTTCAACTCGAAAGAGGCTTTCGGGGTGGATATGCTGGCGCGCTATTTTGATGATTATCTGGCTGAGCTTGATGCGACATTAAGCCAGCCGGGCCTGACGATGGCGCAGCGGCTGATGAACTATTGGCAGCTGTGGCGTCAATCGCAATCGTTCTCCGATTGTCAGGGCAAGTGTCTGGCGGTGAAGCTGGGCGCGGAAGTTGCCGATTTATCAGATAGTATGCGCGGCACGCTACAAACGGGCACGGCAGGCATCATTGCGCGACTGGCGGACGCATTAGAAGCGGGTGTTGAGGAAGGTTCGTTAGTTATTGATGACCAACCGAGCCGTGTGGCGGAAAGCCTGTATCAGCTGTGGGTGGGCGCCAGCGTGATGGTGAAAATCGTGCGCAATACCAGCCCGTTTGATTCCGCCATGAGCATGACGCAAAAAATTATTCGTATCACCGCATAGTAAAAAGGGCGACTCAACTGAGCCGCCCTTTATTTTGTCGGAGCGCCATTGATGGCGACCTCAAATCACAAAACCGATTTCGCCGTGTTAACCACGTTCTCAACGGTGAAACCAAACTCTTTGAACAGCTGATCCGCAGGCGCTGACTCACCGAAGGTGGTCATGCCGACGATCGCCCCGTTCAGGCCGGTGTATTTGAACCAGTAATCTGCGATACCCGCTTCAATCGCCACGCGTGCGGCAACCGCTTTCGGCAGCACGGATTCACGGTACGCCGCGTCCTGCTTGTCGAAGGCGTCAGTGGATGGCATAGACACCACGCGCACCTTGCGGCCTTCTGCCGTCAGCTGCTCATAAGCAGCCACCGCCAGCTCCACTTCTGAACCGGTCGCGATCAGGATCAGCTCTGGTGTGCCTTCACTGTCCTTCAGCACGTAACCACCACGCGCCACGTTCGCCAGCTGCTCAGCGCTGCGATCCTGCTGCGCCAGGTTCTGACGCGAGAAGATCAGCGCCGACGGGCCGTCAACACGTTCAATGGCATATTTCCACGCCACCGCTGACTCAACCTGGTCGCACGGGCGCCACAGGCTCATGTTCGGCGTCACGCGCAGGCTGGCCATCTGCTCAACCGGCTGATGCGTCGGGCCATCTTCGCCCAGACCAATCGAGTCGTGGGTGTAGACCATGATCTGACGGATTTTCATCAGCGCGGCCATACGTGCGGCGTTGCGCGCGTACTCGACGAACATCAGGAAGGTGGCAGTGTACGGCAGGAAACCGCCGTGCAGCGCGAGGCCGTTGGCGATGGCGGTCATACCGAACTCGCGCACGCCGTAATGGATGTAGTTGCCCGCCGCGTCTTCATTGATTGGCTTAGAACCGGACCACATGGTGAGGTTGCTTGGCGCCAGGTCAGCGGAGCCGCCCAGATATTCCGGCAGGATTTTACCAAAGGCTTCGATGGCGTTCTGCGAGGCTTTACGACTGGCGATTTTCGCCGGATTGGCCTGCAGCTGCTCGATGAACTTCTGCGACTCGCTTGCCCAGTTAGCGGGCAGCTCGTTGTTGACGCGGCGTTTGAACTCCGCAGCCAGCTCAGGATGTGCAGCGGCATAGGCAGCAAACTTCTGCTCCCACGCAGACTCTTTCGCCTGGCCGGCTTCTCTGGCATCCCACTGCGCGTAGATGTCGGAAGGGATTTCAAACGGACCGTGATTCCAGCCCAGCTGCTTACGGGTCAGCGCGATTTCATCGGCACCCAGCGGCGCGCCGTGCGAGTCGTGCGTACCGGCTTTGTTCGGCGAACCGAAGCCAATCACGGTTTTGCACATCAGCAGCGAAGGCTTGTCGGAAACCGCTTTGGCCTCTTCAACCGCTTTCTTAATCGCGTCGGCATCGTGACCGTCCACGCCGCGCACCACGTGCCAGCCGTAGGCTTCAAAGCGTTTAGCGGTGTCGTCGGTGAACCAGCCGTCCACGTGACCGTCGATGGAGATGCCGTTGTCATCATAGAAGGCAACCAGTTTGCCCAGCTTCAGGGTACCGGCGATGGAGCAGACTTCGTGTGAGATGCCTTCCATCATGCAGCCGTCGCCCATAAACACGTAGGTGTTATGGTCTACGAGGTCATGACCCGGACGGTTGAACTGCGCCGCCAGCGTGCGCTCGGCAATGGCAAAACCGACCGCGTTCGCGATGCCCTGACCCAGCGGGCCGGTAGTGGTTTCAACGCCCGGCGTGTAGCCGTATTCCGGATGCCCCGGCGTTTTGGAGTGCAGCTGACGGAAATTTTTTAATTCACTAAGCGGCAAATCGTAACCGCTCAGGTGCAGCAGGCTGTAAATCAGCATTGAGCCGTGACCGTTCGACAAAACGAAGCGGTCGCGGTTAGCCCAGTTGGGATTGCGTGGATTGTGCTGCAAAAAGTCGAGCCACAACACTTCAGCGATATCCGCCATGCCCATCGGGGCGCCCGGATGTCCCGAATTGGCTTGTTGTACGCCATCCATACTCAAAACGCGGATGGCGTTGGCTCTTTCCCGGCGTGTAGACATAAGGTTCTCCAGAGGTGCGACGTCGGCGCTTATTTAGCGTGAGAGACTTGTTCGTAGTAACCGATCTTCTCAACTTTGGCAGTTGAGCCGCCACCTTCAAACTCCGATGCCAGCCAGGCATTAACAATGTTCTTCGCCAGCTCCGGCCCGATGACGCGCGCGCCCATGGTCATGATCTGCGCATTGTTGCTCTTGCGAGCACGCTCGGCAGAGAAGGTGTCGTGACACTGCGCCGCGCGCACGCCTTCTACTTTATTGGCGACAATCGCCACACCGATACCGGTGCCGCACAGCAGAATGCCGCGCTCAAATTCGTTCTTCTGGATGGCGGTGGCGAGCGCAAAGGCCACATCCGGGTACATCGGACGGTCGTTTTGCGCGTCATTGGTGTAATCCGTCACCACATACTCTTTCTCTTCCAGCAGATTTTTAATCACATTTTTCAATTCGATAGCCGCATCATCGGCGCCAATTGCGATAGTTTTCATCGTCGTTCTCCAGCAGGGTGTGCAATGACGCCTGCACGTTTGTTCAGCAGGCGAGAAGATGTTCATGGTTAGCTTGCCATAAAAACAATCATATGTTCAATCGTTGTTCATATGAATTGCCTTCAGGATCGCGTCAGAATCACTCAAAAACCCTGTTATACCGCCTGTGCCGCGTCGCATGGGCGCACTAATCAGATAAATTGACCAAAATCAAATCTCATGAAGCTGCTCACACTTTCGTGTGTTGCAGTTGAGAGACGCACAATTATCCGTGTAGTGTTCATATGTTCGCATGACTATACCAATGTACAAGAAGACCCATCGAGGACTCGAACATGTGTCATTTACACCGTACCTCTCAGTACTCCTGCAGCCAGCGCCTCTTTGGCGATTGGTCAACACCACATAAAGAAATGATCACTCACGCACGTCGTGGAGGTGCGTTATGAACCAACAAGCAATGACGGCGGTGGAACAATCCACCATTAGAAAAATCTCCTGGCGCTTAGTGCCGTTCGTGGCGCTGATGTTCTTTATCAACTTTCTCGATCGCACCGCGATTTCGTTTGCCGGCCCCAACGGCATGACGCAAGACCTCGGCCTCACCGCGCTGCAGTTTGGCCTGGCGTCGGGCATCTTCTTTATTGGTTACATCCTGCTGGAAGTGCCAAGCAACCTCGCACTGCATAAGTTCGGCGCGCGTCGCTGGCTGGCGCGCATCATGATCAGCTGGGGCATTGTCTCGTTGCTGTTCACCTGGGTGAGCAGTGTGGAAGGCTTGTATACGCTGCGTCTGCTGCTGGGTATCGCCGAAGCCGGCTTCTTCCCAGGCGCGATTCTCTATCTCAGCATGTGGGTGCCGGGACGTCATCGCAGCAAAATCCTGTCGCTGTTCTATCTTGCGCAGCCGCTGACGGTGGTGTTCGGCGCGCCTTTAGCCGCGTCACTGATTCAGCAGCATGGTCTGTTTGGCATGGAAGGCTGGCGCGTGATGTTTATGGGTGTCTCCATTCCCGCGATTCTGATTGGTATCGTCGCGCTGTTCTGGTTGGTGGATTCGCCGCGTCAGGCCAAGTGGCTGACCGCTGAAGAGAAAACCTGGCTGACCACCGAACTGGAAGCCGAGCATCAGCAGAAGCAGGGCCATCAAAAACATAGCCTGCGTTCGGTGATGGGTAATGGCCGCGTCTGGATGCTGTGCCTGATTTATTTCGGCTTTATTTATGGTCTGTATGCGCTGGCGTTCTTCCTGCCGACCATCATCGCCGGCTTCCAGCAGCAGTTCGGCACCACCTTTAACGTGATGCAGAAAGGGCTAATTACCGGCGTGCCGTACCTGATCGCGGCGGTGGTGATGTTCTTCTGGTCGAAAGATGCCACACGTCGCGGCTGCAAAACCTGGCACATCGCCATTCCGGCATTGGCAGGCGGTATCAGCGTCCCGCTGGCGCTGTATATGGATTCGCCGTTCACCACCATCATGGTGATCGCGATTACCGCCAGCTCCATCTTCGCCGCACTGCCGAACTTCTGGACCTTACCGACGCAATTCCTGACCGGCGCATCTGCCGCCGCAGCCATTGCCTTGATCAACACCTTAGGAAACGTAGCGGGCTTCTCTGCGGGCTACATCACCGGCGCACTGCATGACGCCACCAACAGCTACGCCTTGCCGATGTTTGTGGTGGGTGGATTCATGCTGCTGTCAGCGTTCCTCATGCTGTTACTTAATCGCCGTCGCTCGCCGTCTCAGCCGACCTCTTTAGCTCAGGAGCATTAATATGACGTACCTGTTTAACCAACCATCAGCCTTTGCCGCTGAGCTCATCGAAGGCTTTGTCGCCGCCAATGCCGATAAAGTCCGTCAGGTCGCCGGAGGCGTGGTGCGCAGCACCCGCAGCCAGCCGAATACGGTGGCGGTGATCGTGGGCGGCGGGTCCGGTCACTATCCGGCGTTCGCCGGGTTGGTTGGACAAGGTCTGGCGCACGGCGCGGCGATGGGCAACTTATTCGCGTCGCCGTCGGCGCAGCAGATCTACAACGTGGCACGTGCGGCCCATAACGGCGCGGGCGTATTGCTGATGTTCGGTAACTACGCTGGCGATGTGCTGCACTTCGGCCAGGCCTGCGAGCGTCTGCGCGCGGAAGGCATCGCTTGTGACGTGCTGGCGGTGACTGACGATATCTCCAGCGCGGGTAAAGATGAGCTGGAGAAGCGTCGCGGTGTGGCAGGCGATCTCTGCGTGTTCAAAGCCGCCTGCGCCGCAGCTGAAGCGGGTCACGATTTATCACAGGTGTTACAGCTGGCACAGCACGCGAATAACCGCACGCGTACATTTGGCGTGGCGTTTTCCGGTTGCAGCTTGCCGGGTGCTTCGCATCCGCTGTTTGAAGTGGAAAAAGGGCGCATGGCGCTGGGACTCGGCATTCACGGCGAGCCGGGGATTAAAGAGACCGACATGCCGAGCGCGGATGAGCTGGCCGAGATCTTCGTGGAGCGCTTGCTCAATGAATTGCCAGCCGATATCCGGCAGCCCGAAGGTCAGCGCGTGGCGGTGATCCTCAACGGGCTGGGCTCGGTGAAATATGAAGAGCTGTTTGTCGTCTATCGTCGCGTCGCGCAACTGCTGGCGGCGGCTAAGCTACAGGTGGTTGAACCGGACGTCGGTGAGTTTGTCACCAGCTTCAACATGGCCGGTGCGTCACTGACGCTGATGTGGCTGGACGATCAGCTGGAAACTTTGTGGCGTGCGCCGACCAATACGCCCGCTTACCGTAAAGGCAGCGTGTTGGTGGCCGAACCGCTGAGTGCTGCTGAACTGGTTGAAAACACGGAAGAAGCCTTGCCATCAGCTACAGCCGAATCGCAAGAGAGCGCGAAACGCGTGCTGCAGCTGCTCGAAGCCGTGGCAGAAATGTTACAGCGTAACGCTGAGCGTCTTGGCGATATCGATGCGGTGGCCGGCGACGGCGATCACGGTATCGGCATGGAGCGCGGCGTGCTGGGCGCGGTTGAGAAAGCGCGTGAAGTCGCGGCGCGTGGTGCCGGTGCGGGCAGTTTGCTGTGCCGCGCGGCGGATGCCTGGGCCGATAAAGCCGGTGGCACCTCGGGCGCGTTGTGGGGCGTAGCGCTTACCGCGTTGGGTACCGCGCTGGGCGATCGTCAAACGCCAGACGCGCAGCGCGTGGCAACCGGCGTACTTGAAGCGAAAGAAGGCATCATGCACTTTGGTAAAGCGCGCGTCGGCGATAAAACCATGGTGGATGTGCTGGTGCCGTTTAGCGACAGCCTGAACGAAGCCGTTACCGCTGGCGCGTCGTTAACCGATGCCTGGCTGAAGGCGGCGCAGGTGGCCGATAAAGCTGCACAGGACACCGCGCAGCTGGTACCCAAAATGGGGCGTGCGCGTCCGCTGGCAGAAAAAAGTGTTGGCACGCCGGATGCCGGAGCGATTTCGCTGGCATTGATCGTCAATACCGTCGGCGATCTGCTAAAAGAACACAGTGCCTCTGAACAAGGAGCTTGAAGCATGTCTCAGCCAAAAATCTGGCTCGGCGTCAGTTTGAAAATGTACTTCGGCTACCAGCAAACCTTGCAATGGTGTCGCGATGTGGCGGCATTAGCCGACCATGCTGCGGTGAAAAACGGTGAAGTGGGCTTGTTTGTGTTACCGGCTTATCCGGCGATTCCGGCGGTTGCAGAGATCTTCGCTAATACACCGGTGCGCTTCGGCGGCCAGGATGTTTGCCAGGCGGAGAACGGTGCCTGGACCGGCGAAGTCAGCGCCAGCATGTTGCAGGAGTTAGGCTGTTCGCTGGCCGAAATTGGTCACGCTGAGCGCCGTCGTCATTTCCACGAAGATAAAGTGCAAATCGCCGCCAAAGTGGCGATGTCGCTGCGTCACGGCATCACGCCGGTGCTGTGCATTGGCGAAGAAGTGCAGGCAGAACCGCAGCAGGCGATCGCACTGTGCCAGCAGCAGCTGGCCGAAGCGCTGGCCGAGTCGGCGCAGCAGGGCTTAAAGGGCGAAGTGTTCTTTGCCTACGAACCGCAGTGGGCGATTGGTGCGCCGCAACCGGCACCGGACAGCTACATCCGCGCAGTGTGCGCCGGGTTGCAGCAGCTCGCCACGCCGCCCGGCATTACGCTGAAAATCATCTACGGCGGCAGCGCGGGGCCGGGACTGATTCAGCGCCTTGGCGCGGACGTAAATGGCCTGTTCCTGGGGCGCTTTGCTCACGATCCCAACGCGTTGGCAAAAATTATTGATGAAGCCAGTGAGCTGGCTCAGGAGCTCGATTCATGAGCCGTATCGGACTCAGCACCTACGCCTTTTTCTGGCGCATGTCGTCGAAAGTAGCCAACCCGCTGACGCTGGAGCAGATGCTGCAACAGACCGCCGATCTCGATGTCTCGGTGTTTCAAATCTGCGACTATCCGGCGATTGAAAGCTGGTCTGACGCGCAACTGTTAACGCTGCGTCAGCAGGCCGATGCGCTCGGTATCACGCTGGAACTCGGCACGCGCGGCCTTGGCACAGAGCATCTGCGTCGTTATCTGCATATCGCGGAAATCCTCGATGCGCGGGTGATACGTTCGATGTTCTACACCGCCGATCATCGTCCTTCCCTCGACGAAGCCGCCGCGCTGATTGGCGCAGTGTTGCCGGATTTTGCCCGCCAACAGGTGCGTCTCTGTCTGGAGACGTACGAGCAGGTGAACAGCGGCGCGATGATGTCGGTGATCAACAAGTTCCTGTCGCCGTGGCTCGGCGTGTGTCTCGATCCCGCCAACTGTGTCGCCGGACTCGAATTGCCAGAGCAGGTAATTGCCAACACCGCCGCGCGCGTCGGCAATCTGCACATCAAAGACTTTGCCTTCACGCGTCGTGATGGCTGGGTCGGCTTTACCTTTGCTGGCTGCCCGATGGGCGAAGGCTTGCTGGATTACGACCGGATGATCGCCAGCGTGCGCCCGGTGGATAAAGGCATTAACCAAATCGTCGAACATTGGTTGCCGTGGCAGGACGATGCCGCGCTGACCTGCGAGCGAGAAGCCGAATGGACTCGCCGCACCGTTGAATTCTTACGTAGTAAACAAGATCAGGAGTAACAACATGAGCGTGCAACTGAAAACCATCACCGTGATTGGCGCGGGCGGCAAAATGGGTATGCGTATTTCTGCCAACTTCCAGAAAAGCGATTACCAGGTGTTTTATTGTGAGAACTCACCCAAGGCACAAGAGCAGGTGAGCGCGCAGGGGCGCGAACTCTCTGATGCGGCCTCCGTGGTGCCATTGAGCGACGTGGTGATTTTGGCGGTGCCGGATATCGTGCTGGGCAAAGTCTCTGAAGGCGTGGTGCCACAGATGAAGCCGGGCGCGATTCTGCTGACGCTGGACCCCGCAGCGGCCTACGCCAATCTGATCGCCCATCGCGATGGCATTGAATACGCGGTGGCGCATCCTTGCCATCCATCGGTATTCCTGGAGCGTTACACCAAGGAAGAACATGCTGATGCCTTCGGCGGTATCGCGGCGGTTCAGCACGTGGCGGCGTCATATGAAACCGGTTCAGATGAGCAGAAAGCCGAGCTGAGCAAGGTGATCAGCGTGATGTACGGGCCGGTAGAGCAAGTGCATTGGGTAACCGTGATGCAGCTGGCGTATCTGGAACCCACGCTGGTGGAAACCGTGGCCTGCATGGTCGGCGCGTTTATGAAAGAAGCGCTGGACGAAACCGTGAAACACAGCGGCGTGCCGGAAGAAGCGGCCAAAGCGATGTTGTACGGCCATATTCAAATCGCGCTGGCCGTGGCGTTCCGCGCCACCAACCCGTTCTCGGATGCCTGCATGATCGCCATGGAATACGGCCGTGAGAAGATTGTGAAACCGGACTGGAAGCAGATCTTCGATCAGAAAGAGCTGGATATCGTGATTGCCCGTATGCTGAAAATCGACGCCATCAAGCGCTAAGCGTGATGCTCGATCGACTCGCGGCGCTGTGGTCTGGCGAAGCGAGTCGTATCAATGATATAACTCCTTCCCAAAGTCAGATCTTGCCCCATTTTGTAGGGTCGCCATTTATGGTGACCAGGTGCGCATGAATGCGCACCCTACATGGAGTGGTCACAACTTCTTCAAATAACACCAAAAAGACAGGTTACGGATGGAAAAAAACACGCTTTCTCAGGACTCCGAGCTGCTGACGGAAATAGCTGTCGCCTATTATCAGGACGAAATCACCCAGGAGGAGATTGCGCGTAAGTTTGGTATTTCCCGTATTAAAGTCGGCCGACTGCTCAAACGCGCACGCGAAGAGGGCATCGTCGAAATCAACGTGCGTTACCATCCCGTCTTCAGCACCCGCCTCGAGCAACAGCTGCAAAATCGCTTCCCACAACTGCAACGTGCGCTGATAGCGCTCGATCAGCCCGATCAGGAAGAGCAGCGTCGTCAGGTTGCCGCGCTGGTGTCATCACATTTAGCGCAGTCGCTGAAAGACGACGCCATTGTCGCCGTTGGGCAAGGGCGTAACGTGGCCGCTGTCGCCGATTATCCCGGCCAGGTACCGACGCGTAACTGCCTGTTCATTAGCGGCATTGGCGGCACGCATCGTCCAGGCGATGCCATCAATGCTGACCATATCAGCCGTCGTTTGGCCAAGAAGTTTGGCGGCATCAGCGAAACGTTGTATGCGCCTGCCTATGTTGAGAACCGAGCGCTGCGCGACGCTTTTATGCAAAACGGCACCATCAAAGAGACGCTGGACCGCGCGCGCAAAGCGGATGTGGCGCTGGTGGGCATCGGTGACATGAATGAAAACAGCTATATGGTGAAGCTCGGCTGGTTCACGCCGCATGAAATCATCGACGCCAGTGTTAATCAGGGCGTGACGGGCGATGTCGCCGGCTATGACTTCTTTAATTCGCAGGGCCAACACGTAGATACCGTGATGAACGATCGCGTGATTGGGCTGAGCATCGATGAGCTGCGCAAAATCCCCTGTGTGATCGCCATTGCCGCAGAAAATACCAAAGCGATGGCGATCCTCGGCGCACTGCGTACTGGCGCGATCGATATCATCGCCACCACCGCGCAGAACATTCGCACCATATTAAGTTTGTCGCAGGAAAAGGTGTAGTTAAACGGCCAACCCTTTGTAGGGTCGCCATTTATGGTGACCGAAAGACGCTTAACTAACGAGCATTCCGCGATAAAGTTTACCGTTTTACGATTCAACGGCGTTCATCGCCGTTAATACGGAATATTTTAAACTCAATGAACAGCCTTATACCGCAACGCGCAGTGCCATAACCGAACGGTCTTGTTCGTGCTATGTTCAGGATATATCCTGTATTTTTCCTTGTTGAGAATCCCTGCCAGATGACTAACGCGCGCTTGCTTTCGGTTGAAAACCTCTCGCTGCACACTTACGATCAGCGCTTGCTGGTGGATAACGTCTCTTTTGATCTTGATCGCAAGGAAATCCTGGCGTTAGTCGGCGAGTCGGGCTCAGGTAAAACCTTAACGTCGCTGGCGCTGATGAACTTGCTGCCCACGGGCGTGCAGCAGAGTGGTGGCCGCGTGATGTTTAATGGCGAACCGCTGGATGCGCGCAAAACCCAGCAATTACGCGGCTGCCGCATCGCTACCGTGTTTCAGGAACCAATGACCAGCATGAATCCCACGCTGCGTATTGGTGAGCAGATTGCCGAAGTGCTGGTGCGGCATCGTCAGTTCAGCTGGAAACAGGCGCAGCAGGAAGCGATTGCGCTGCTGGATCGCGTTGGCATCGTCAATCCTGCACAGCGCGCGCGTCAGTATATTCATCAGTTGTCGGGCGGCATGCGGCAACGTGTGATGATCGCCAGCGCCATTAGCGGTCAGCCGGAATTATTGATTGCCGATGAGCCAACTACCGCGCTGGACGTCACCATTCAGGCGCAGATTCTGGCGCTGCTGCAGGAACTGCAACAAGAGATGGGCATGGGGATCTTATTGATCACCCACGATCTCTCGGTGGTGGCGCGCTACGCCGATCGCGTCTGCGTGATGCAGCAAGGGCAGCTGGTTGAACAGGGCGCGGTGCTGAGCACGCTCGGCGCACCAACGCATCCTTATACACGCAAATTGATTGCCGCCTCGGCCACGCAGATCCCGGATACGATTGCGGTACCTGAACAGCCGCCGCTGCTGGTGCTGCGTGACATCAGTAAAAGCTATCCGCTGCCGCGCCGTTTGCCGCTGTGGCCTGCCAAACGGCAAACCGTTTTGCATCCGGCCAATCTGTCGATTGCGCAGGGCGAAATCGTCGGGCTGATTGGCGAATCCGGCTCTGGCAAAACCACACTGGGCAGCGCGGCGATTGGCCTGATTACAGCGGATGGCGGCGAGGTGCATTTTCAGGGTCAGCATCTGCAAGGGCGCCAGCTGAATACGTTACGTCGTCACGCGCAGATCATCTTTCAGGACCCTTACGCCAGTTTGAATCCCAAAATTCCAGTCGGTGAGCAGATCGCTGAACCACTTCGCGTCTGGCAGCTGCGCAAAGGCGCGGCGGTGGATGAACGGGTTAAAGAGCTGCTGGCGTTGGTGGGATTGAAGGCTGAACATGCCGGACGTTTGCCGGGCGCGTTTTCCGGCGGTCAGCGTCAGCGAATTGCCATTGCGCGCGCGCTGGCGATGGAGCCGAAGTTGCTGGTGGCGGATGAAGCGGTGGCGGCACTGGATTTATCAGTGCGCGGGCAGATTCTGGCGCTGTTTAATGATCTACGCCACAAGCTGGGATTATCGGTACTGTTTATCAGCCACGATCTCAGCGCGGTGCGTCAGTTGTGCGATCGCGTGGTGGTGATGTATCACGGCAAGATTGTGGAGTCCGGCGCGACCGCCAGCGTGATTAATCATCCGCAGGACAATTACACGCGCCAACTGCTCGCCGCTGCGCCGGACGTTCAGCAGGCGCTGGCGCTGCGATCAGCTGCCGTGTAACAGCGGCAGTTCGTGATGTTCAGCCCATTCGTGCCAGGAACCGACATACACCGAAACATGGGGATAGCCCGCCAGCTTCAACGCCGCCAACACCGTGGCGGCGCGGGCACCGCGATGGCAATAAACCTGCAACTTCGCATCTTTACTCAATCCTGCCGCCTCGGCGCGTGCGGCAATCTGCTGCGCTGCTAAGAAATGGCCGTTGGCAATGACATCCTCCCAAAATAGCAGCTGAGAATGCGGAATGCGTCCGGCGCGCTGGCAGCAGGCATGCGCAAAGCTGCCGTCAAATTCGCTGCGGCGACGTGCATCCACGTTGACCACATTCACTCCATCTGCTGCTAATACCTGTTCCCGGCTGCACACCAGCTCGCGATTCCACGCTGGAGCGTGGGCTGCGGGTGGATGCGCCACCGTGCGGCTTAATCCCAATCCCGGACTGAGTTCATAGCCTGCTGCAATCCACGCCTCCACGCCGCCATCCAGAATCAGCGCATCATCACGCTTGAGCAGCCACGCAAACCAGGCCCCACGCGGCGAACGCATGCCAACCTGCTGTTCGAAAAACACCGGCGTGGCGTTGGGATAGGCGGTAAACATCGGTTGCAGCGCGGTGGCGGCTTCTGCAGCCATCACCGCTAAACCCGCCTCGCTGCAATCCTCAATAAAATAATCGTAGACGTTACAGTGCTGCGCGCCGGGTAAGGTGGCGCGTTGCCAGTCGGCGAACTCGCGCACGTCGATCAGCAGAAATGCTTCGCCTTTTGCCTGGCGCTGATGCAGGGATAGCACATCAATGATCATGCAGAACTCCTGAAAACAGCGAATGCAACGAACCGAGTTCGTCGTGCTCGGCGGCCTGCAACACGCGGGCGGCGAGGGCGATATCAAACACGTTGAGGCCAAACGAGGAGAAATAAACGCTGTCATCGGGCTGTGGACGCCAGTTATCCAGCAGCAGCGCGGCGAGATCGGCCGCTACATCCTGCTCACCAAACTCACCGGCGCGGAACATCTGGAACAGGCTTTTGGCGCTGCGCTGGGCAAAATTGCCCCACGCATCGACCACCACCTTGCTGCTGGCTTTGATGGCGGCAAAACTAACTTCGTGATAGCCGACCTGCACAATGATCCTGCCGGGCTGGACCGCTGCGGCATCAATAATCGGCTGGTCGGCGCTGGTGCAGGTCAGCACCGCGTCATAAGACTGCGCCAGAGCGAGCTGCAAATCAGTTTCGATCTGCACTTCGCGCAACGCATTGAGTTTAAAAGGCGAGCGATTCCACACGCCAATCTGTTCCAGCTGCGGAAACAGCTGCTGCAACATGCGCAAATGCGCCTGAGCATGCAAACCAGCGCCAAGCAGCAGCACGCGTTTCACCGGACGCGGCGCGGCCAGCTGCAACGCCAGCGCACTCACCGCCGCGGTGCGCGCCGCGGTTAATGCGCCGCTGGCCAGCAAACCACGCGGAATACCGCTTTGCGCATCGTTAATCAGGGTTAAGGCTAAGGCGGCAGGCAACGCATCGGGTCGCTGTGGACGATGCGCCGTCCACTTTACGCCCGCAGCGTTGTAGCTGCCGCCAACGCGCGCTGGCAAGGCATAAGCTTTACCGAGCGGCGTGCCGAGGTCGATGTGATTTTCAGCGGGCATTTGCGCCTCGCCGAGACGCATCAGGCGAATCACCGCTTTGACGTCTTCCAGCGCCAGAGCGACATCGCCGCCGCCTAATTGCGCGACGGTGGCTTCATCCAGTACACGCAATAACGCTTCCATTACTGCTCCAGCAGGCGATCGGCGAAGGGATAGAGCGCCGGAGAACCGCCACAATGCACAAAGGTGACGCGCGATCCTTGCGGAATGCGCCCTTGTTCGACCAGCGAGAACAGGCCGTGCATCGCTTTGCCGGTGTAAACCGGATCCAGCAGCACGCCTTCCAGCTGGGCGAGTTGGTAGATGGCGGCAATGCCGCCGTCCGATGGCACGCCGTATGCCTGACCGACATAACCATCTTCAATCCAGATATCCTCCGGCTGCCACTGCTGCGGCCATTGCAGCAGATCGGCACAATCCTGCGCCATGCCGGCAATGCGCGGCTGGAACCAGTCGGCTTTGGCGCTCACGCTCACCCCAATCACCCTGGTATTGGGCCAATAGCGGCGCGTACCCACATGCAATCCCGCCAGCGTGCCGCCGGAACCGGTGGGCGCGACGATGAAGTCGGGCGCGGGCGTCTGGCTGGGTGCCAGCTGCGCCGCCATCTCTTCCACGGCCCGCACATAACCCAATGCGCCGAGTGGCGTTGCGCCACCCAGCGGAATAATCATCGGGGTTTCACCTTGCGCGACAGCCGCATCAGCGTGCGCCTGCATCGCACCTTCAATCTGCGTGAAATAGCCGTCGGGATCGAGGAACTGCACCTCGGCCCCGAACAGCTTGTCCAGCAACAGATTCCCCTGCCAGCTTGCGGGCGGATTGCCCCGCAGCACCAGCACCGGACGCATACCAAACTTGCGTGCTGCGGCGGCCACCATGCGGGCGTGGTTCGACTGATGCCCGCCGGTGGTGATCACCACATTCACGCCTGTTTTGCAGGCCTCCGCCATCAGATACTCCAGCTTGCGGACTTTGTTGCCGCCGCCGCCGAAGCCACTGTAGTCATCACGTTTGATCGTCAGCGTAATCCCAAGTGCCTCACTGAGCCGCGGCAGCGGCTCGTGAGGCGTGGGGAAGAAGCCGAGCGGAACGCGTTCAAACTCTTCAACTGATTTCATTATGTGTTACCTATATTTTTATGTACTGCGGTGTTTCCCTGGTGTGGCGCGACCCGGCCAATGGCCGAATCATTGAATGCGTTGAGCCATAAGCTCATGGATTGCTGGAAGCGTTCGAGTCCCGCCAGCGTGACAAACTCATTGACGGCGTGGGCGTTGCCGCCGTGGCCTAATCCGCCAATCAGAAAGGCGGGGGCGACGGCCGCGAAAGCGTAGGCGGGTGCACAGCCCGGTGCCCACGGCCAGATTTGCGGTGCCGCGCCCAGCGTTTGATAGCTGGCGATCAAGGCATCGACGCCGCTGGCGCTGCGGCTAAAGCGCACGCCGGGATAGCGATCGAACAGTTGCAGCTCGCTGCCGGCTAAATCGGCTTGCGCCAGGCGCTGCTGCGCGGCTTCAATTATCGCGTCCTGATCGAAACCCGGCGGAATGCGAAACGCCAGTTCCGCGCTGGCTCGGAACGGGATGACGCCGCGTCCGCCCGGCGGATCGCTGTGCAGTTCGGCCAGCGTTAAAACCGCGCTGCCGAGCAGCGTTTGCAGGCAGCTCAGCGTGTCGCCCTCAATCATCAGGCGCTGGCTGCGACGGAACTGCAGTTCATCATTAATGCTGAATTCGGCGGCTAAGGTCGCCAATAACTGATTCGCCTCATCGTCCGTGGCATTACACGCCAGCACGCCGCTGTGTTCGGCTGGCGTGATGGCATTCAGTGCTTGCACTAAGCGCCATGCCGGATTGGCGATCCAACCGGCGTTGCTGGCATGAATCGCGGAGGAAGGTCCGCCCCATGCGCCGCCGCTGACGCTCAGGCGTCCGCTGGCCAGTCCGGTAAAGCCGAGATAGACGCGCGGTGCGCCGCCTCCGTATTCACACAGTGAGGGGAACAGCACCGCTTCAGCGGGCGCGATCGGGCAAGGCTGCTGCGCCAGATAACGTCGCAGTGCGCCGCTGCCGATTTCCTCTTCGCCTTCGAGCAGGATTTCAATATTGAAATCGAGCTGCTGGTTCTGCTGCAGTTCGCGCAGCAGGACCAGCAGGGCGGCGACTGGGCCTTTATTGTTCTCTGCGCCGCGTCCGACAAAGACCGCGCCGAGATCGTCCCAGTGACACACGCCACCGACAAACGGCGGCACATCCCAACCGGCATCATCCGCAGGCATCACGTCATACATGTTGTACAGCACCACGGTTTTGGCGCTGCCGTTATCAATGCGCACATGCACCAGCGGCGGAGAATTGTCGGTTTGCGCCGCCACCGGATAAATCACGCTGGCGTCGAGTTGCTCCACCATCCACTGTTCCAGCCAGGCAGCCAAACCGCGCTGCGAGGATAACTGACCGGCCACGCTCGGCCAGCGCGTCAGTTCACTCAGCAGTTCAAGCGTGGCATCAAGGCGACTCATAAACGAATCCTCGGGTTCAGCACCAGATAGAGCAGGTCGATCAGCAAATTGATCGCCACAAACACCACCGCAGCGAGCAACACAATCGCCTGCACCAGCGGGAAGTCGCGGTTTTGAATCGCCTGAATCGCCAGACGACCAATGCCCGGCCAGGCAAAAATAATCTCTGTTACCAATGCGCCGCCGAGCAGCGAGGCGAAATACATGCCCTGCACGGTGATCACCGGAATCAGTGCGTTACGCAAACCGTGGCGTACCACGATGCGCCAGGCGCTGAGCCCTTTGGCGCGCGCGGTACGGATATAATCCTGTTGCAGCACATCCAGCAGGCTGGCGCGCGTCAAGCGTGCTACGGCGCTCATGTAAAACGCACCAAGGCTGAGTGCGGGCATCACCAACGCGGCGAAAGTGCCGTAACCGCTGGAAGGCAGCCACTGTAACTTCAGGCTAAACAGCAAAATCAGCAGCAGCCCCAGCCAGAACACCGGAATCGCCTGGCCGGAGAAGGCCAGCAGGCGGCACAGCAAATCCCACATGCTGTGCGGTCGCAGGGCGCTGATAATGCCCAGCAGCAGACCAAGCAGCGAACTCCACGCCAGCGCACTCACCGCCAGCAGCGCCGTGGCGGGCAAGCGCTCGGCAATCAGCGCCAACACCGGCTGGCTGTAGCGCAATGATTCACCAAAATCGCCGTGCAGCACACCGCCAAGATAGTGGCTGTATTGCCACAGCAGCGGACGATCAAAGCCCATGCTGTGACGGAACGTATCAATCTCCTGCTGGCTGGAGCCGGGCGGCATCATCAGCGCCGCCGGATCGCCCGTCATGTGCAGGCTAAAGAAAATCAGCAGCGACACGCCAAGCAGCACTAATATCGACTGGCCAAGGCGATTGAGCAGAATGTTCAGCATCTCAATCCAGCCTTGTATGCGTGCGACGTAACAGCGCATCGCCGAGCAGGTTGCAGCCAATCACCAGCGCCGCAATCACTAAACCGGGATAGAGCACCAGCCATTGCGACAGCAGCATGTAAGAGCGGCCTTCGCCAATTAAGTTGCCCAGCGTCGGCGTGGGCGGCTGAATGCCCATGCCGAGAAAACCCACTGAGGCTTCGAGCACGATCAAGCGTGGGATATCCAGCGTCAGCAGCACCACCAGTGGCGTCAGCAGATTGGGCAGGATATGCCGCAGCAGCACGCGCAGCGGCGAAAAGCCCATGGCGCGCACCGCCTGAATGTATTCCAGTTCACGAATTTCTAAGGTTTTGGCACGCGCCACGCGGGCATAAATCGCCCAACTGGTGCAGCCCATAATCACAATGATGTTGGTGAGTGATGCGCCCATCAGCGCAATCACCAGCAAAATCAATAGAATAAACGGTACTGCCAGCTGGATGTCGATCAGGCGCATGATCAGCGCATCAACCCAACCGCCGGCATAACCGGCAATCATGCCGAGCGCGACGCCAATCACCGCGCCAATCGCCGCCGCCACTAATACCACCAGCAGCGACAAGCGCGTGCCGGAGAGAATACGCGCCAGCAGATCGCGGCCCAGTTGATCGGTACCAAGCCAATGCGTGGTTTGCGCGCCGGGTGAACCCGGCGGCAGAAACATCTCGCTGAGGTTGTTACTCAAGGCATCGGGCAACGGCAGCCATGGAGAGAGCAGCGCTGCGGCAATCACCACGATCAGCAAAAGGCTGCCGATCACCGCATCGCCGTAAATCAGGCGGCGCGGACGGCGCTGCAGCACGGCGCCCGGTGAAATCATTTCAGCCTCAAATCAAACAGCGGGATGCGGGCATCGACGCGGCCTTTGAAGTTGAGCGAGGTGCTGTGCGCATACAAGGTGTCTTCACGATACAGCGGCAGCAGCGGCTGTTGTTCAGCGACACGTTGCTGAATCTGCTCTAACACCTTTTTGCGCGCAGCGGGATCAACAATCTGACGGCTTTGGTCGAGCAGCTTATCCAGCTCCGCATCATGCACGGTGGAATAGGGCTCGCCGCTGCGCAGGATGGGGAACAGCGCGGCATCGGCATCCAGCGTTTGGGTTGAGCCCCACGCCAGCATATACATCGGCGCCTGTTTCTGTGATGCGACCTGCTGGGTATACACCGACCATTCCGGCACTTCCAGCTCGGCTTTTACGCCAATTGCTGCTAAATCCTGCACGATGGCTTGTGCCACATCGGCGCTGGCAATATAGCGGCGCGGCGCCTGGAATCGCAGGGTAAAACCGTTAGCGTAACCGGCTTCAGCCAGCAGCGATTTGGCTTTCGCCACATCCTGCGCGGTAGCCGGAACCGCCAGATAACCAAAGTCATTGGCTCCGGCCATGGTGCCGGTTGGTGTGCCGAAACCGTGCAGCAGCTGTTGGGTATACGCCTGGCGATTCAACGCCAGCGAAAGCGCCTGACGTACCCGCACATCACTCAGCGGTTTCTCATCATCTTTAAGGCCGAGGTAAATCGTCAATCCGCCGCCTTTTACCTGTTCCAACTCGACGTTGGGACGATTTTTCAACGCGGGGACTAAATCGGCTGGCACGCTTTCAATCAGCTGCACTTCGCCGGTCAGCAGCGCGGTAAGGCGCGCGGTGGCTTCGGGAATGGGACGCCAGGTGACGCGATCAATCGCCGGTTTGCCGCGCCAGTAAGTTTCATTGGCGACCATCACCACTTTTTCGTCCGGGATAAAGCTATCCAGCTTGTAAGCGCCGCTGCCCACTGGCTTGCGTGCAAACTCGCTGGCACCGACTTTCTTCACGTACGCCGGTGGCACAATGTAAGCCGGGTAGCGGCTCATGCGCGTTGGCAGCAGAGGATCCGGGCCGTTGGTGTGGATCTGCACCTGATAATCGTTGATCACCTCCACCGATTTGATGGTGCGGATATAGGAAATCGTCGGCGCGTGATTGGCGGGGTCTAAAATACGATCGATGGAGAATTTCACCGCTTCGGCGTTCACCGGCTCGCCATCGGTAAATTTCACGCCTTGGCGCAGGGTAAATTGCCAGGTGGTTTCGTTAATCGCTTTCCACTCAGTGGCTAAGCCCGGCTGCAATGACATGTCATCGGCACGGCGCACTAAGGTATCGAAGATGTTATCTACCAGCGTGGCAGATTCTTTAAGAAAGCCGGGATCCATCGCCGTGGCAGACGTGGGTTGGCCAATGGTCAGTTCTGCCGCCTGTACAGCAGGCATCAGAGCAAATAGCAACGCGGTAGTGACAAACTTCACTGCAGGTAGTCTCATAACGTTTTCCAAAAATTGCCAGGGCAAGGTAGTGAAAAGAGTGGCTGCGGCCAGAATCAAGACTGTGCTTATTTGTAATACATGATATATCCTATAATCTGGCCAGTTGGCAATAAAACATTAAAAATAACTTACCATTTGCGGATTTCGGTAAAGGGCTCACAAAAAATGATCGAAATGGATAAAGCGCAGCGCATGAGTTTGACCGCGCAGGTGGAATCGTCACTGCGCAGCGCGCTGATTGTCGGCAAGTTAAAACCTGGCGCACGGCTGGTGACGCGCGATCTGGCGGCTCAATTGGGTACCAGCATCACGCCGGTGCGTGAAGCCTTATTGCGTCTGGTTTCTGCTGGCGCGCTGGATGCCACGCCCGCCGCCGCCTTTTTAGTGCCGGAAATGTCACTGCAGCGCTTCGAGGAAATCACACTAATTCGTAAGCAGCTTGAAGGTTTAGCGGTGAGAACGGCAACGCCCTTTGTGAAGAAAAAACAGCTTTCTGAACTGAAAAAACTCTGCGTCAGCTTTATGCAGGCCAAGTTAAGCGGTGATGCAGCCTTGGCGCTCGAAGCCAATCGCGCGTTTCGTTTTACGCTGTATGGCTATGCGCAAATGCCTACGCTTGAAGCGCTGATTGAACAGCTTTGGGTGCAGATCGGTCCGTGCTTCAACTATCTCTATCCGCAGCCGGCCGAGGTGGTGAATGGGCATCATAATTATGATCATCTGCTGGAAGCGTTGCAGGCGGGTGATGGCGTTACCAGTGAGAGGATTTTGATGAAAGCGATTGATGATGGGGCCGCGATTCTGAAGCAGCATTATTTTGAACAGTGATGCGCGTAGGGTCGCCATTTATGGTGACCGCCAATGTCTCCCTTTAACCGCCCGGTCACCGCAGTGACATAAATTCTTCATTTCCTTCCGCTAGCTTACCGCCATTCTGATTTCTGGATTGCGGATGCATGAGCCACCTTTCGCTTCATCACATCACTAAAGCCTGGGGCGAGAAAATCGCCCTGGACGACATCAGCTTTGACGCGGCAGAAGGCTCGTTTGTCGCGCTGCTCGGTCCATCGGGCTGTGGTAAATCGACACTGCTACGCACCATTGCCGGCCTGGAAACGGCCGATCGCGGGTCGATCCACTTTAAACACGCCGATATTACCCATTTGCCGCCGTCGCAGCGCAAGCTTTCGATGGTGTTTCAGTCCTACGCGCTTTTTCCCCACCTTAACGTACGTGAAAACCTGCTGTTTGGTTTGAAAGCGCGCGGTGAGGATAAACAGTCGTTTGCTGCACGCCTCGATAACGTCAGTAAGCTGATGGAGCTGGATAAGCTTCTGGATCGTCTGCCGTCGCAGCTCTCCGGCGGACAGCAGCAACGCGTGGCGCTGGGCCGTGCGGTAATCGCCAATAATACGCTTTGCCTGATGGATGAACCGCTGTCGAACCTCGATGCCAAGCTGCGTCAGAGCATGCGCCGTGAAATCCGCGCGCTGCAGAAGAAACTTGGCCTGACCATGCTGTACGTCACGCACGATCAGACCGAAGCGATGAGCATGGCCGACAGCATTATCCTGCTTAACGACGGCCACATCGAACAGCACGGCTCGCCAGACGATCTCTATAACAATCCCGCCAGCGTCTTTGCCGCGCAGTTCATTGGCGCACCGCCGATGAATATCCTGCCGCTGCAGCGCAACGGCGCACATCACACACTGATGCACCTCACCGCGCCGGTGGTGGAATACCACGAAGCAGCGCTGAGTCTTGGATTGCGGGCCGAAGATATCCAGCTGATTGCCGCAGAACAGGCAGCGCTGACCGCGCGGGTGATCAGTTCCGAATATATGGGTTCAGATACCTTGCTGGTGTGCCAGCTTGCCGGCATCAGCGAGCCGCTGACGGTCAAAGTGCCTGGCATGCAGCGCTTTAGCGATGGCAGCGAAGTGGGATTGCAGTGGTCCGCCGCGCGGCAATATCTGTTTCATCGCGAGAGCGGCAAACGCTGCGCGCCAGCCGAACAACAAATGTTTGCCTCACAGAAAAAATACGCCGTTTAACCGTTGTCATTTGCCCAAGGGAAAATCATGTCTGCGATTCGTTATTCACGTCTTTCTGCCTTAGTCCTCGCCGTTACCACCTCAGCTTATGCGGCTGAACCGGTCAAGCTGCAAATGTATTACCCGATCGCGGTGGGCGGCAAAGTGAGCCACACCGTGGATTCGCTGGTGGCGGATTTCCAGAAAGTGCATCCGGACGTGAGCATTCAGCCGGTGTATACCGGTGACTACGCCACCACCGTGACCAAAGCGTTGACCGCCTTTCGCGGTGGCAACGCGCCGCAGCTGGCGGTGATCGGCGATATCGAAGCGTATTCACTGATTGATGCCGGTGCGATTGTGGCGGCCAGCGATTTAGCGCAGGGTGAGGAAGGCAAAAAATGGATCGACGGTTTCTATCCGGCGTTTCTGCGTCATATTGACGGCAAAGTGTGGGGCGTACCGTTTCAGCGTTCAACCGTGGTGATGTACTGGAATAAACAGGCGTTCGAGAAAGCCGGTTTAAACGCCGATACGCCACCGGCCAACTGGCAGCAAGTGGTCGAGTTCAGTAAGAAACTTACCATCAAAGATGCTAACGGCGTCAGCCAATGGGGCATCGAGATTCCGTCCACGCCAAACGGCTACTGGAACTTCCAGGGCTTGTCCGCCACCAACGGCGGTCGTCTGGATAACGGCAAAGGCACCGCGGTGCACTTCAACACGCCGGGCAACGTGGAAACGCTGCAGTGGCTGACCGATCTTGGCCAGAAAGAGGAGGTGTCGCCGAAGGGTGCCATTGCGTGGGGCACCACGCCGCAGGACTTTATCAGCGGCAAAACCGCCATGATGGTGACCACCACCGGCAACCTGACCAACGTGCGTGATAACGCGAAATTCCCGTTCGGCGTAGCAATGCTGCCGGAGAAAACCCAGCGCGGCAGCCCAACCGGCGGCGGCAACCTGTATGTCTTCAAAAATGCCTCGCCAGAACAGCAGAAAGCGGCGATGGAATTTATCCGTTGGGTCACGTCACCCGAGCAGGCGGCGCGCTGGAGTATCGCCACCGGTTATGTTGCGACGTCCCCGGCAGCGTGGGATACCACGGTGATGAAGGATTACGTCAAAGAGGTTCCGCAGGCATTGGTGGCACGTGAACAGCTTAAATATGCCCAGCCGGAACTCTCTACCTACAACAGCGTGCAGATTCAGGATGCGCTCAATCACGCGGTAGAAGCCGCAGTGACGCAGGCGAAATCCCCAGCCGAAGCCCTGGAAGGTGCGCAGAAGCAAGCCGATCGTCTGCTGAAGTCATACCAATAATCATGAGCACGATTCTCGTCGTCGCGCCGGTTCGTCGTCCCCGGTTATGGTCGATGCAGCTGTATGGCTATCTGCTGATTTTGCCAGCACTGAGCTTTTTACTGCTGTTCACCCACTATCCGGCGGTGGCGACCGTGTGGGAAAGCCTGTTCAGCGCGGCGCGTAATGGTCGTCCAGCCCACTTTGTTGGGCTGGATAACTATTTCGCGCTGCTGGATGACGACATCTTCATCCAGTCGCTGTGGAATAATCTGTTGTATGCGCTGATCACCATTCCGCTGGCGGTCACGCTGGCGCTGCTGATGGCACTGGCGGTCAATCGCCATATGCGCGCCAATGCGCTGGTGCGCACCGCGTTCTTTATTCCTTCGCTGCTGCCGATGATCGCCATCGCCAATCTGTGGCTGTTCTTCTACACGCCGCAGTTGGGCTTGCTGAATAAGCTGCTGGCGCTGTTCTCCCTGCCGGCGATTAACTGGCTCGGCGAACCGGGTAGCGCCTTGTACTGCTTGATGGCGGTTTCGGTGTGGCGCGAAGCGGGCTTCTTTATGATCTTTTATCTCGCCGCTTTGCAGCAGATCGATCCGCGCCTCAGTGAAGCCGCGCAGATAGAAGGGGCCTCACGCCGCTATTTTTTCCGTCGCGTGCAGTGGCCGCTGCTGATGCCCACCACGCTGTTTGTGCTGATCAATGCGTCGATGAATGCGTTTCGCATCGTCGATCAGGTGATCGCCATGACCAACGGCGGACCAAATAACAGCAGTAACTTGCTGCTGTTCTACATCTATCGCACCGCTTTCAGCTTCTGGGATATGCCCGCCGCAGCGGCCATGACGGTGGTGCTGTTGGTGATCCTCGCCGCAATTGCGCTGCTTAAATTCAACCTGCTGGACAAGCGAGCCCATTACCAATGAAGCCGACAATCACGTTTGGTCGCCTGTGCCTGAATACGGCCATTGGGCTTGCCGCGTTGCTGTGGTTTTTACCGATTCTTGTGGCGTTTTGGGTGGCGATTCATCCGGCATCCGATCAGGCGAGCTTTTCGCTGTTTTCACCGCTGACCTTGCAGAACTTCGTTAATGCCTGGCATGCCGCGCCCTTTGGTCGCTACTTCTTCAATACCAGTTTGCTGGTGCTGATGATTGTGGTGGTGCAGCTGATTCTGGCGACCATGGCCGCTTACGCATTAGTGCGCTTCCGCCTGAAATTTTCGGGCGCGATCTTCGCGCTGATTCTGCTGCAGCTGATGATCAGTCCCGACGTGCTGATTCTGAATAACTACAAAACCATCGGCGCGCTGGGTTTTCGCGATACGCTGACCGGCATCGCGCTGCCGTATTTCTCCTCGGCCTTCGCCATCTTTTTGCTGCGTCAGACCTTTAAAAGTATTCCGCTGGTATTGGAAGAGGCGGCGATTGTCGAAGGTGCCAGCCGCTTTTACATTCTGCGCAAGATCTACATCCCGCTGGCGAAGCCGATTTATGTGGCGTTTGCGCTGGTGTCGATCAGCTTCCACTGGAATGATTTCCTCTGGCCGCTGGTAATTACCGATTCCGTCAATGTGCGGCCGCTTACCGTTGGTTTGCAACTGTTTTCGGCGCCAGAGCAGGGCGTGCAATGGGCGCTGATTGGCGCTGCTACGTTGATGACTACCTTGCCGCTGCTGGTGCTGTTCCTGATTTTCCAGCGTCAGTTTATTCAATCGTTTATGCGTGCCGGTATTCGCTAAGGAGTGCTTTTCGTGTCTAATCCACATCCGCTGACAAAATTACAGCGTGAACTGCTGGGCGATGTCGCCGAGCTCTATGCCTTACCCGATGTGCGTTCCGCACCGCGGAGTAGCACGCTGCGTTTTGGTTTGATTGCCGATCCGCAATATGCCGACATTGACGCCGATATGGCGAAAAATCTCTACTATCGTCATGCATTGCGCAAGTTACCGCAGGCGATAGAAGCGTTGAATCAGCAGCCGCTGGATTTTGTCGTCACGCTGGGGGATTTAGTTGATCGGGACTGGCGCAGCTACGCGGCGATATTGCCGATATACGATCGCCTCGAACATCCGCATGCGGTGGTGCTGGGCAATCACGATGCGCAGACCATCGCACAGCATCTCAACGAAGCCGCCGCGCTGCCGAAAAGCTATTACGCCTTTGGGCTGCAGGGCTGGCGTTTTATTGTTTATGACGGCAACGATATTAGCCTCTATTGCAACATGCAGAACGGTGACGATCGCGCGTTGGCCGAGGCGATGCTGGTGGATCTGACCGAGCGCCAACAGCCGCAAGCGAAACCGTGGAACGGCGCGGTAGGCACGCAGCAGCTGGCATGGATTGAGCAGCAGCTGCAACAGGCCCAGCAGCAAGGGGAGAAAGTGGTGGTGTTTGGCCATTATCCGCTGGCGCCGCACAACAGCCACAACTTGCTCAACGGCAGCGTGCTGGCAGATCTGCTTTCTAGTTACAACATACAATGCTGTTTCTCTGGACACGATCACCGCGGCGGCTTTGCGCGCATCGGTCAAACAGGCTTTTATACGCTGAAAGGCATGCTGGATGGGGCAGAGGTGGTGCCGTTTGCGGTGGTTGAGATTGAGGGTGATGAAGTACGCGTCAAAGAATACGGTGTAGGGTCGCCATTCATGGCGACCACTCATGATGATGCCCGCATTTGCCCGCGCTGACGGAGAATCGCAATCTCTTCGGCGCGTTGCAGCAATTGCTGCAAATCATCTTCATCAATATCCAGCACTTCACCGCTTTCCAGCGCCTGATGCAGGTCTTCACGCGTAATCGGTACGTCGATAACCACAGGCGATGCTTTGGTTTCGGTTGCCGCCAGCGGATGCGGATAACGACGTCCGGCGAGATTATTAAACACCAACGCCAGCAACGCCAAACAAACCGAGTTCAACAACACCGGCGTCAAAATAAAGTGATAACCCAGCTGCTGGACGCCGTTACCGCCTAAAATCGCGGTCAGCGCTACCGCGCCACTTGGTGGATGCAGACAGCGCAGTTGAAACATCAGCGCAATCGTCAAACAGGCTGCGATGCCGCACGCCAATGCAGGATGGGGAACAAACAGTGCGGTGGTAACACCGATAACGCCCGCCACCAGATTGCCGCCGACAATTGACCACGGCTGCGCCAGCGGACTGTTCGGCAGACCAAACAGCAACACCGCCGAAGCGCCCATCGGCGCGACAAACCACAGATTTACTTCGCCCAGCAGCCAGTGACTGATCAGGCTGGTCATCATTAAACCCAATCCCGCGCCAATGCTGGCGATGACCATCTGCTTTTTGCCTCCCGGTAACGGATGGGGCCAAAGGCGGGCCAGAAAGGTGCGCACGGAGGTTATCCACGTCACCGATGGCTGATTTGTCATGAGGGAATCACTCTGTCATAAGAAAAAACGATGGGTGCGAATTGTCGCTGATCGATCCGCTGACAACAACCACATTGTTAGTGTGCTGTTATATCGTGGTAAGAGAAATGCTGATGATTGTCGCGATGCTTAACCAACGCCTAAGGTTGCTGTATAGTCCGTTTTTTTTCGGAGGAACCATGCTGCCTAACTCATCCACACGCCTGAACAAATACATCAGCGAGAGCGGTATCTGCTCACGCCGCGATGCCGATCGTTACATCGAGCAAGGCAACGTTTTCATTAACGGTAAACGCGCTGCCGTCGGTGCGCAGGTGTTTGCCGGGGATGAAGTCAAAGTGAACGGGCAGCTGATTGAGCCGCGTGACGAAGAAGATTTAGTGCTGATTGCGCTGAACAAACCGGTTGGCATCATCACCACCATGGAAGAGGGTGAGCGTGACAACATTGGTGATTTCGTCAATCACAGCAAACGCGTGTTCCCGATTGGTCGTCTGGATAAAGATTCTCAGGGACTGATTTTTCTCACCAACCACGGCGATCTGGTGAATAAAATCCTGCGTGCCGGTAATAACCACGAAAAAGAGTATGTAGTTACCGTTGATAAGCCGATTACCGATGAATTTATTGCCGGAATGGGCGCGGGCGTACCGATGCTCGGCACCGTCACCAAAAAGTGCAAAGTTAAAAAAGAGTCGACCTTTGTCTTCCGCATCATTCTGGTTCAGGGGCTGAATCGTCAGATTCGTCGCATGACCAAGCACTTCGGCTTTGAAGTCACCAAGCTTGAGCGTACGCGCATCATGAACGTCAGTCTGAAAGGGATCCCACTCGGCGAATGGCGTGATTTAACCGATGATGAGCTGATCGACCTGTTCAAACTGATTGAAGACTCGTCGTCCGAAGATCAAAAAACGCAGAAGACGCAGGCGAAGAAGAAACCGGCCAGCGCCGCGAAAAAACCCGTTGCCGTCGCTAAGCCAGGTGAGAAAGTCGGCGCAAAACCGGCTAATCGCCAGCGTTTCGCGCAGCCGGGTCGTAAGAAGAAAGGCCGTTAATTTTTCATTCCCCGCGCAGAGCGCGCGGGGAAACGTAGTTACTTGTCGTTGCCAAATCCTTGCTTCTTCAGCGCGTCCAGCACGTGCGGGAAGTAAATCTTATGATAATAACCGCTGACGCTTTCGCTCCAGCTCTCGCCATCATCACGTCCAGTATTTTTCCAGTGCTGCACCATCTCCTGATTGTAGGCGGCGATGTGCTGCTCCAGTCCATCACGCTGATAGCGCTCTTCATGACGGAAGGTTGCCAGCGGCAGACGCGGCTTCTGATGCGCAGGCTGGTCGACATGGCCGATCACCACGCCCGCCACCGGGAAGGTGTATTCCGGCAAATCAAGTAAGCTGATTAATGCCTGCGGATCGCGACGAATACCGCCAATCGGCACAATGCCCAAACCTTCCGCACGCGCCGCCGCCATGATCGAACCCAACGCAATACCGACGTCAGTTGAGCCCGACACAATGCTTTCGATGCTATGCTGGGCGATCTGCTCGCGGTCGATCGCGTTCATCGCCAGACGCGATTTATGCATATCCAGCACCAGGGTAATAAACACCGGCGCTTTGGCAATCCACGGTTGGCCGCCGGCAATTTGTGAGATTTGTGCGCGTTTCTCAGCATCGCGCGTCACCACCAAAGAGACCTGCTGCGAGTTCACCGAGGTTGGCGCGCGATAGGCGGCCGAAATGATGCGATCCAGCACCCCATCCTCAACGGGAAGGTCGGTAAAACTGCGCTCGCTTTTATGACTGGTGAAAATATCGATTAATGAACTCATGGATCCTCCTGATTGGGAGGCGAGAGCGTATCAGAAGAGGGATAGATCGGACTTAACCGTTGTTGCCGTGGCTAACCACTTCTTTTGAATAAGCAAAGTGCGGAATGCGATAAGCGGTGAGACCGGTGCATAAAGCACCGGTTAAGCGACTTTGGCTGCAACGACCGCCGGATGAACGCTGCGATCTGGCCCGCTGAGCATCACCGGTTTACCGGATCGTAATCCGCGCTGGAATTGGGTCATGCGTTCATGGCTGATGCCGGCACCGCACCACAACAGGTGATGATCGTGACGGCTTTCTGAACCGTACAGCATCGGTTGTGAGTTTTGATCGACATCGACGCAGAATCCTTGTCCGGTTAGGCGAATGGCTTCCAGCCACACTTCAGTTTCATCGCCGGCGCTGACCACTTCCAACAACAACGGCATCTGCTGCTGACGGGCTGATGCGCGTTTTACGCAGTCGCTGTGATGAACGATCGCCTCATGAAAGCGCGTTAACCGCCGCGATGCGCCACGACGGGTATCATCACGCAGCCAGCGATTAAGCGGTTTCAACAGCACATTGACGAAATCGTCGCTGCTGTAATCGCCCGCCAGATTACGTACGGTACGGGTCAGTTCACGGTCAGAACCCAGCTCTAGTTGACGTAACAGATCGCCACGGCGTGCCATCCAACCAGACGACGAGTAATCAAGCCCGCAGTGTCTGCCCTGATAGATTTGCCACAACGTGGCGCCACCTGCGGTTAATGCCATCATGGCGAGCACTTCATCAACCTGATGTCGGCTCCAATCCTTATTGACGTGATTCTCAGAAATTAATCCACCGCGCAACCAGCGACGTAGATTGGCGCGGTTGGCACCGGTAATGGCGCAAACGGTTTCAGTTGAATAAAAGTTCATTACGAGCCCTCAGACAGAGGGTGAATGGCCGTGGGTGCTAATCCAGGATGAGCGTCCATCCTGAACCTTATCTGTATGGATTACCAGTATCTTTACTTAACTCGGCATAAACAGGCGAAGATCCCTTTCGCCCTGAAAAGCGTTAACTGACTTTAACCACGGTTTTACCGAAGTTTTTACCTTTTAGCATATCGAAAAACGCCTGCGGCGCGTTTTCCAGCCCGTCGATCATGTGCTCGCGGTAGTGGATTTTCTGCTGTTCCACCAGCGGCGTCATCGCTTTGAGGAATTCAGGGTAACGATCGCCATAATCCTGGAAGATGATAAAGCCCTGCATGCGAATACGACGCTTAAGAATGCCGCCCATGATTTGCGGGGTGCGATCTGGACCCGGCGGTAATTCGCGGCTGCTGTAGCCAGAAACCAGACCACATACCGGCACGCGCGCCGCAGTATTCAACAGTGGAAACACCGCATCGAATACCTTGCCGCCGACGTTCTCGAAGTAGATATCGATGCCGTCCGGGCAGGCCGCCGCCAGCTGTTCTGCAAAGTCTTCACGATGGTGATCGATACAGGCAGAAAATCCGAGTTTCTCAATCGCATAGCGGCACTTCTCTTCGCCGCCCGCAACACCTACCACATGACAACCTTTGAGTTTGCCAAGCTGGCCCACCGTGGCACCGACCGGGCCGGTAGCGGCGGCAACCACTAAGGTTTCCCCCTGTTTTGGCTGACCAATATCCATCAAGCCCATATAGGCGGTGAAGCCCGGCATACCGAGAATGCCCAGCGCCCAGGAAGGATGGGGCAGATCGCCCAGTTTCGCCACGCCATTTCCATCTGAAACCGCATAGCTTTGCCAGCCGCTTTGCGCGAGGACCACATCGCCTTGTTTGAAATCCGCGTGTTGAGATTCCACGACTTCGCTCACTGTGCCGCCGACCATCGGTTGGTCGAGTTCTGCTGGCGCAGCGTAAGATTTGCTGTCATCCATGCGCCCGCGCATATACGGGTCGAGCGATAAATAGAGCGTGCGCAGCAGGATTTGACCGTCCTTTACCTTTGGAATGGGCTGCTCCACCAGGCGGAAGTTCTCTTTTACCGGTTCGCCATGCGGGCGTGAGGCTAATAGCCAAGCTTGATTACGTTGAGTAGATTGCGACATTTTTACCTCTATTAGCATTTTCACGTGAGGCAAGTGTAGACGAGGAAAAGATAATGGATCGCTAATGCAGAAGTTGAAGTGTTGCTATATAATAACATTTTGGTAAAAATATAGAAATTGTTATTATATAACAACACCGGAGGTTTTATGTTGCCTGGTTTGCAAGCAATAGGAGCCAAATGCCAGGAAAGGCGTAGGGCTAACCGTTGGACTCAAGCCGACGCCGCGACACGTGCAGGTATCCATCGCACGGTTATTTCACAGATTGAAAACGGCGTCTATTCAGGTTCTCTAAAAGCGCTCACTTTGTATCTTAATGCTCTTCAGTTGGTGTTGTCCGTGCAGTCAGCTGGCTTACCACAGATGGATGAATTGGAGACGTTGTTTGATGATGACTGATTTTAATCAACTTGCCAGGCCAATTCGCCATATTGATGTCTACAGCGGTGGGGAATTAAGCGGAAGATTACTGCACGAACACGGCAGCTATAATTTCAGCTATGCGAGTTCTGATGTCCACGCTGCTTCAATGACCATGCAACCCGCAAACCGCCTGAGCTATAATTCCAGCCGCTTATTTAATATTTTTGAGATGAATATTCCGGAAGGCTATGTTCGTTATCATATTGCCGAGCGATTACGTCGTTATGTAGGTAATGTTAGCGACATGCTGTTCTTAGCATTACAACAGGATACCGGTATTGGTGCGTTATCTTACAAGAGTGATATTGACCTACCGTGTCCAGCGCCGGAAAAATTAGATGATTTACTTCATTGGGATCATAAAGAGAGTGCATTTCAATATCTGTTAAATAAATATTTATTGCAGACTTCGATTTCTGGTGTTCAACCGAAAGTTATGATCAGCACAGAAAATCGCGGAACCGTTCTTTATCCAAATCTAATAGCTAAAACAGGTGATGAGGAGTTTCCGCGTCTGGCAGAAAATGAGTTTATCTGTATGTCGTTAGCCAGATCGTGTGGGTTACCCGTTGCTGATTTTTGGCTCTCGGATAACAAAGAGCTGTTTATCATGGAACGTTTTGATATTCAGAATGATAAACGATTAGCGATGGAAGATTTTTGCGTGCTTTCGGGTAAGTCAGCAGATCACAAATATAATGGCTCATATGAAACCGGTGGTAAGATCGTCAGTCTCTTTACTCGCGATCAGTCTCAGGTAGAACTTTACTGGCGTTATGTATTGTTTAGTTGCATGGTGGGAAATGGCGATGCACATTTAAAAAATTTCTCATTATTATATTCTGCAACGGACAGTAGCACCGCAAGATTATCGCCATTATATGATGTGGTGAATACACATATTTATCCAACTACCGATGGTGAGTTGGCCCTAAAGTTGAATGAAAGCAAAAAGTTTCCGGATAGAGACAGTCTGATTAAACTTGCAAGGGAATTGAAAATTATCAAACCAGCCATGGTGATGGAACAGTTTGCCGATGTCATCAATGATGATTTAAATCGAAATGAAATATACGCCGACTTCCCTGAGATACGAGAGTCCATTGCCCGTTCTTTGACACGCAGTGTGGCGACGAATAATCTTTTTTTGAAAACCGATGTTAAACGTACAAAGAAACGAAAAACGGATTCCTTACTCTGATATGTAGAGCTAAGAGTTCCCCCGTAGTGAGCCAGCGCACAAACCAAGCGTAAACTTTTCGACGCGAATTAATATAACACCATGAATTTTAACAATCATAGGGCATTTGCCTAAGCGGTCTCGGGCAATGCCACATACACCAGAGCCAACTCTGCTGCGTATACCTATAGCGATGCTTTTCTCCCTACAGGTGACGCATGACACAACAACAATACGCACTCTCGCCCGATCATGACGCGCATATCGCCTCGGCCATCGGCAAGTTTTTCCGCCGCATCATTCCGATGCTGGCGCTGATGTTAATTGTGAACCAGATTGACCGGGCAAACATTGGCTTCGTAAAAGCCGAACTGCAAACGGATGCGGGCATCAGCGCCGCCGCCTTCGGCTTAGGCGCGGGACTGTTCTTTATCGGCTATGCGCTATTTGAAGTGCCGAGCAACATGATGCTGAAGAAACTCGGCGCACGCGTGTGGCTGACGCGCATCATGATTACGTGGGGCATGGTGGTGGTACTTACCGGTTTTGTCAGCACGCCGCTGCATTTCTATCTGCTGCGTTTCTTACTTGGCGTGGCGGAAGCCGGCTTTTTTCCTGGCGTGCTGTTCTATTTCCGTCAATGGGTGCCGAATGCCTGGCGAGGACGCGCCACCGCGATGGTGTTGAGCGCCACCGCCAGCGCCTTTCTGTTTTCCGGTCCGCTCACCGGCGCCATTCTGATGATGCACGATGTTGGCGGCATCGCGGGCTGGAAATGGGTGATGTTTATGGAAGGCGGCGGATCGATGGTGATCGGTTTGCTGGCCGCCTTTGTGCTGGTATCCAAACCGGAAGGCGCGAAGTGGCTCAGCGACGCGGAGAAGCAGGCGCTGGCTCAGCAGCTAGCGCTGGAAGATGCTGCGCGTGAAGAGCACGCGGTGACACACGGCCGCTGGGGCCTGATCACCGATCGCAGCCTTTTGTCTTACTGCCTGATCTTCTTCACCATGACCATGACCGGCTACACGTTAGTGTTCTGGCTTCCGCAGATCATTCAGCGTATTCAGGGCTTCAACAGTTTTGAAACCGGATTGCTGACCGCCGTTCCGTGGCTGTTCGCCATTGTCGCGCTGTTTTTACTGGGCAAAGCCACCGACCGCTATCGCGATAAGCTGGATAGAGGGCTCGGCATCGCCATGCTGATCGCCGCGTGCGGCACCTTTATGGCCACGCTGGGCACGCCGTGGTTTGGTTTTGTGGCGATGATTGTGGCCTGTATTGGCTCCAAAGTGAGCGCGGCGTTCTTCTGGCCGATGCCACAAAGTGAATTACCCGCCTCGATTGCCGCACCCGGCATCGCGCTGATCAACTCGATTGGCAACCTGGGCGGCTTCTTCGCGCCCACGGTATTCGGCTACCTCGAAATGCACACCGGCAGCACCACCGGCGGACTTTATGCGCTGACCAGCGTATCCGTGGTTACCGGACTCTATTTGCTGCTGCGTCGCAAACCTGTTCCACCCGCATTCGGTCACACGGAGAGAAACCATGTCAGACAGTCCAGTCATTAAATCGATGCGCATCGTGCCGGTTGCCGGTTACGACAGCATGCTATTAAACATCGGTGGCGCCCATAACTGCTATTTCACGCGCATCATCGTGATATTGACCGATTCCGCCGGGCAAACCGGCGTGGGCGAAACGCCGTGTCATGCATCCACCTTGCAGCTGCTGGAACAGTTTCGTCCGTTGATCGAAGGCAGTTCGCTGCTGCGCCTCAACGCGACGCTGAGCCAGTTATTTCGCAGCGAGGCGCGTCAGCAACAAACCTCGCACACCAATGACATTCATATCCCGCAGATGAATCCGGAGAAGTTCTATAACGCCGCCGCCGCGATTGAAGCGGCGTTGCTGGATTTGCAGGGCAAGCTGTTCAATCTGCCGGTAGCGGATCTACTCGCCAGCGGCAAACAGCGCGACCGCATTCCAGTGCTGGGCTATTTGTTCTACATCGCCGATCGCCAGCGCACCAATATGAACTATCAATCGGGAGAGCATGAGCAAGATGGCTGGTTCCGTCTGCGTCATGAAGCGGCGATGGACAGCGATGCCGTGGTGCGACTCGCCGAAGCGGCGGTTGAGCAATACGGCTTCCGCGATTTTAAGCTGAAAGGTGGCGTGCAGGCAGGCGAAGTGGAAGTGGCAACGGTTGAAGCGCTGCTGGCACGCTTCCCTGACGCGCGCGTCACCGTCGATCCCAACGCCAGCTGGTCGCTGGATGAGGCGATTCGCTTTGGTAAGCAGCTAGCCGGGAAGGTACCGTATCTGGAAGATCCTTGCGGCGCTGAACAGGGCTATTCCGGCCGGGAAACGCTGGCCGAATTTCGCCGCGCCACTGGCGTGCCGGTCGCGACGAACATGATCGCCAACGACTGGCGCCAGCTGCATCATGCGCTGCAGCTAAATGCCATCGATATCCCGCTCGCCGATCCGCACTTCTGGACGATGCGTAACGCCAACGTGGTGGCGCAGTTGTGCAACGAATGGGGGCTGACAACCGGCTGCCACTCCAATAATCATTTTGATATTTCGCTGGCGATGGTCGCGCACCTTGGCGCCGCAGCACCGGGCGATCGTCAAACCGCCTTTGATACGCACTGGATTTGGCAGGATGGCCAGCAGCTTACGCGTCAACCGCCGCAAATTCGCGATGGTTATCTGGAGTTGCCGTCAGGACCGGGATTGGGCATCGAGCTGGATAGGGATCGCGTTGAGCAAGCGCATGCGCTCTACAACGCGCTGCCGGATAAAAATCGCAACGATGCGCTGGGGATGCAGTTTTTGATCGATAACTGGCGCTATGACGCCAAACGTCCGTCATTGGTACGCTAAGGAAGCAGCATGAAGAAGATATTACGCACGGCGACGCTGTTAGCGTCGTTGGCTGCCAGTGCGCCGTTACTGGCGCAAACTTTTGTCTACGTCTCAGAAGCCGATGATGGCACCCTCGCGCGCTACGCGCTGAACGAGCAAACCGGTGCATTACAACTGTTGGGACGCACGCAAGCCGGTGGCAAAGTGATGCCGATGGCGTTGAGCGCCGATCATAAGCATCTGTACGCCGCGATTCGCAGCAAACCGCTGCAACTGGTGAGCTGGAACATCGACAGCAAATCGGGCGATCTCAGCCCATTGAATACCGTCTCCGCTGCGGCCAGTTATCCCTACATCAGCACGGATCCGCAAGGGCGTTTTCTGCTGGGCGCGTCCTACGACGGCGATGTGGTGCACGTTTACCAACTCAATAACGATGGCAAGCTGATGGCACCGCCGGTCGGTAGTTACAAAACCGGACATGCCGCGCACTCGGTGATTGTCGATGCGAGCGGAAAACACGCTTATGTCGGCAATCTCGGTACCGATCGCGTGCTGCAATTGAAGCTAAACGCCGTAGGCGAACTGTCGGGCTTGGGCAACGGTTATGTTAAAACGGCGACAGAGAACGGACCGCGTCATTCGGTGTTGTCGCCAGATAATCGCTATCTCTACAACATCGGTGAAATGGGCGGCATCATTACGCAGTTTCGTCGTGAAGCCAGCGGTGAGCTGGTGAAAGTGGCGGAGACGCCGAATGCCGTCGCTGAGAAATATAAGCTGCAACACGGTAAAGAGCGACCGCCGGGCTACAGCGACACTACGCCGCGCATCTGGGCAGCCGATATTCGTCTGACGCCAGACGGCCGTTTTCTGTATGTCAGCGAACGCACCAGCAGCACCATCAGTGGATACCGGATCAATAAAGATGATGGCAAACTGACGCTGATTGATAGCTGGCAAGTCGAGAAGCAGCCGCGCGGTATCGCGATTACCGCTGACGGACGTTGGCTGATTGCCAGCGGCGAAAAGAGTGCGCTTACCGGCAGCTATGCCATTGATCAGGAAAGCGGGGCGCTGAAACGCGTTGGCGAGGCGCCAGCCGGCGGAGATGCCAATTGGGTGACGGTAGTAAGTTACAAATAATCCCGTAGGGTCGCCATTCATGGCGACCGCTATCAAAAGGCGCACCTTACAGTTGCTGATATTCCTCGTCAGAAACCGGCTCCAGCCACTCGTTAGAAGCGCCTTCAGCCGGTACTGCGATGGCAATATGTGCGAACCAGCTATCCGCCGACGCGCCATGCCAATGCTTCAATCCCGCCGGAATGTTTACCACATCGCCCGCCACTAACTGACGCGCCGGCTGATTCCACTCCTGATACCAGCCGGTTCCGCCAGTCACCAGCAAAATCTGCCCGCCGCCATGATGGATATGCCAGTTATTACGGCAGCCGGGTTCAAACACCACGTTGCCGATGTTGACGCCTTCTGTCGTCAGCATGCTCAGATAGCTGGTACCGGTGAAGTATTGCGCAAACGCGTCGTTTTTAGGCCCTTTCGGGAAGATACCATTGCCGTCAAATTGGTCGTTCATCTTTATCTCCATGTCAGTGCAGCATGGTTAAAGTGTAGCGGCGCGATGGCTGAATGATAATGCGCTCAAAGCTGCAAACACTTGTGAGCGCAATTCATTAATGCAGGGTGCGTGACATTGTCACTGATTGGGGTAAACAGAGTGCGCTAACATTCCGCGACGATCGAACTTTCTGGCGGCTAACCACAGCAGCGCGGTGACAAACCAGCCAATAATCCACGATACATCGTTACCGGCAAAAATCCAGGTTAACGATCCGTGATGCAGTGGATTATCAATGAACGGCAACTGCACCAGCACGCCGCAGAAGTAGACAATTATGCCCGCCCAGTTCCAGCGACCGTAACGTCCGTTGGGCTGGGAAAGCGCCGGTACATCGACTTTACCTTTGGTGATCAGGTAGAAGTCGGTCAGGCTGATTGCGCTCCATGGCACAAAAAAAGCCAGTAAAAACAGCAGGAAATGAGTGAAGGATTTCAGGAAAGCGGGTTCGCTAATCAGCGCAATCACACAAGAAATAGTCACCATTAACACCACAAACAAAATGCGGCCGCCACGACTTAATGCGGTTTTCTGACGGAAGCCAGAGACGATGGTGGTGAGCGACATAAAGCTGCCGTAAGCATTCAGCGTGGTGAAAGTGATTTTGCCAAAGCAGATCGCGAAGTAGATCACCATCGCCATCGTGGCGCTGCTGCCTAAACTGACAATATAGCCAACCTCGTTGCCAGAGAAAGCCTTACCGGCAATCGCCGCGACAATTACACCCAACGTCATCGAAGCCTGCGTTCCTAAAACCGTGCCGAAGAAAACGCAGCTGAAAAGTTTTTTGGCTGAGACGTTGGCCGGTAAATAGCGCGAATAGTCAGAGACATACGGACAAAATGCAATCTGCCATGACGACGACAACGAAACCGCTAGCAGGAAGTTAGCGAGCGTGAAATGCTGATTCTGCCACACCGCGGACAGATCATGGGTTGAGAGCAGCGTGATAAACAGGTAAATAAAGGCAAGCACGCCAATCACGCTGGCCACTTTACCGAGCTTGTGAATCACGCGATATCCCAGCACCGCGATGACGACGATAATCGCACTGAACAGGATCATGCCTGACGCATTGCTGGTATTGATCAATTTGGCGAGCGCCTGTCCAGCTAGCACCGTACCGCTGGCAGAGAATCCGACATACATGATGCACACCAACACTAATGGAATCACCGCACCATAAACGCCAAACTGCATGCGGCTGGTAATCATTTGCGGCAATCCGAGACGCGGTCCCTGAATGGCATGCAGTGACATGATCGCCGCGCCCACAACTTGCCCAACCAGCAAGCCGATGATCGACCACACCACATCGCCGCCCAACACCACCGCCAGCGCACCGGTCACGATGGCGGTAATCTGCAAATTACCGCCAAACCACAAGGTGAACTGACTAAAAGAATGTCCGTGGCGTTCGCTCGGAGGAATGTAATCAATGGATCGCGTTTCTGACAGGCGCTGTTTTTCTGCGCCGGCGTGATCTGCTGTAGGTGATTCGGCTGACATAGTTTCCTCGCTAAAACGGCTAAAGATGGGAAATTATTGTTAGTATGATGTGGCTTCTCTTGGTGGTACATGTATATACATGTAGCGATATTGTCATGCAGCATGAAAACTTACAATACGATCGGTCATTGGAAAATGTGATGACGCGGGCAAGGTTGGGAAGTTATGAAAGTGACCGAGCGGAGGATAAATGGGAGAACTTATATGATGTCGCTACGTGAATTCTGCAAAAAGAGCAGGGTGGAAGTTGCCGAGAATTCACGTAGCGCTGCCGGTTTTGTCGCCTGAAATTACTGATCTTGGCCCATGGTCCAGGGATTTGGCGCGGAATCATCTGCCTTATCCGCAGCAAAATCATCCAGTGAATCCAGATACAGTGCTTCAACCTCAGCGCGTGCCCAAGGTGTGCGGCGTAAAAACTTCAGGCTCGATTTAACGCTCGGATCGCTTTTGAAGCAGTTGATATTGATGAGCTTACCCAGTTCGGCCCAGCCATAATGGGCGACCAGCGCATTAATTTGCATCTCAAGCGTGACGCCGTGCAAGGGATCTTTGGAGCGATGATCGTTCATAGGAAATCCTTAAAATGTTGACGGCAAAGGTTACAAGAAAGCCTCGCCAGCGGCAATGGTGCGATCTTCATTGCCGGTAAATGCGGTACACTTGTTGCCAGAAAATCACTATTGGACGGTACGCTATGAACGACAAGAAAATGATTTCCATCGATCAATTCAATCTCAATGAACGCGTTGCAGTAGAAGAAGCGTTTAAAGGATTGATGGAAAAGTATCGCCAGCGCACCGGCAAAGAGCCGGATGCGAAGAAAGAGAAAGAGTTCACGGCGGAAGCCCGTCAGCAAATCATGACGATGAAACTGGCCAAAGAGAAAGCGCTGGCTGATAAAGCAAAGAAAACACCAACGCGCAGGAAGAAACCGGAATCGCTGAAAGAGAGTGAAGTCAGTGACTTCAACTGGAAGGCATCAGTGATTAAAGGACGCAGATAACGACATCGTTAGTTCAACAGTCCGTTGCCAGAATTATCGCTGGTTACGGATTGTTGGTGAATGAGGTGTTTGAAGGCAGGTGATGGGCTGATGGTGATTTGAATGCGCGCGCAGAGAGTTCATTTAACATAATATACATTATACGCCCTTTAGATGTGGCGGCTAAATTCTGATGTCGTCTCTGAATCAGCTTTAAATCCCCACAAGCTCGGCATCATTCAACCACACTCTGTTAAAGCGTGAAGCAGCTCGTTCTCATGAACGTACCGCTCGTAAGGTGCTGCGGGTTTTCTGGATGATGACCGGAGAGAATCGCCCTACGGTTATTTCCTGATACTGACTAATTCACGAAGTGTTGCTGGCTCGAATTCAGGAAATGCCACAAAGATGTCGTCACCTTTCATGTCATAAATTTGCTGGAAATAAGATTTTGCACCATCTCCCGCACCCAGCGCATAAAGTGCACGCGCGAGCGTCATTCGAGAAAGAATCTGGTTTTGTTGCGCTTCCCATTCAAGGGCTTCTTTTGCTGCCTCAATGGCTTCTAGATAGCGCTGACATTGGATTAATACCGCGCCGTAGCCGCTCATAATCCAATAATAGATATCATTATCTCGCAAATGCGCTTTAGCGACTTCAGCTGCAGCAGCCCATGAACAGGCTGCTGCCTCTTTTTCACCCAGCGTATCCAACGAAATACCCTGATTGGCTAAATCGAAGGCTTTTTCTTGCCAGCTTTTATGGTGGAACTCCATGTCATCGCCTCTTTTATCGTAGGAATAAACAGAATCTCCTATGTAGCATAAATGCGTTATTAATGAAGTTCCTTATTTAGGCGTGGAAGTATTAATTAACGGCTCACTTCATGTCCAATCAAACCACCGATTGCCGCACCGCCCAGCGTACCAAAGGTGCTGCCACCGGTAAGCACCGCCCCACCTACCGCACCAACACCAGCACCAATCGCGGTATTTCTGCCACGATGCGACATGCCACAAGCGGTAACAGAAAACATAACCAGCACCACAATAGCGATATTACAGCTGCGTTTTAAAAGCATACAAAGCCTCACTGCCATGAATAGATGGCATGCAAAAGTTGTTTATTTGATTGTTGTTAAAATACCCAATCTGTTGTGACTGGCACTGCTCGTCGGCGTGAATTTAAGGTGTTTTACGCTGAGGTGGAAGGTAAAAATTCCTATTTGGTGCTGGTACTAGCGAGGCGGCGAGAAAGTCACCGCCTCATCAGATTATGAGGCCGTCCGCTTTACGCGCGCCACCGTTCTCACCATCGCCAACGTGGCAACAATCACTAGTAAGCCACCCACCATCGCCATGGCTTTAAAACCAAGATGTTTAAACATCATTAGGCCGATAATCCCGCCAATCAGGAAAGAGAAAATGGTAGTCAGATGCGTCCACAGCTGACGTTTCTGGCCCGAAAGTTGTTTCGACGGATCGCGGCGGAACAGCGCCGCTAATACTGATGCCAGTGAAATCCCGGCATCGGTTAAGGTGCCGGTAATATGGGTTGAGCGCACGCGGCCATTGGATAACTGCGTTGAGGTTGAATTATGTACGCCCATCAGGAAGCCGAGAATAACAATAACCTCCCGGTTATTGGCCGATGAATAAAAGAACATTTCAAACAGCGATAACGCGATTAAGGCCAGCCCTTCAACCCACAATATTTGGCAGAATATAATACGATTGCCATTGGCTAATCCGCTGATCACCACCATTCTCGCCGTGACTGCACCACAAACAAAGGCAAACAGGATGGTGGCTAAAAAGGTGATATCTCGGAAGTTAACGTTCGACACTTCACTGGATAATTGTGAGGTATTACCTGACATGTGTGAGGGGAAAAAGCCAAACGCCCCCAAAGCGATCGCATTGAGCACGCCGGCTGCGGTGGCGAGCCACATTGCCAGATTCCTGTCCTCATCGTGCGTTCGTGTGCGCTTAAGTTTAATCAGCATCAGATACCTCATCATTCTGAACCAGGGCCGAATATTAAACATAGAGCACTACGGCGCGTTCATGACCAGGAAATTCCCGAATAAGACGCTGAACATATTAAAGAAAGTAAAAAAATCAACGAGGCGGGAATATATTTAAATTAATGTAAAGATTGGCATACCATATATCTCCAGGTCGCCATTTAGAGGGACCCTCTTTTTACGAATCAACCGAATGATTTATTTTCATTGGGGCGACCACCACATTTACACCTAAATCCTGCATACGACGTAAAATAGGTACCGGCGTGCCCTGATTGACAATCACCACATCGAATTCACTGAGATGCGCAAAGCGGTGCAGCGCGCGACGTTCAAACTTGGTGTTATCCATCATCAGAATGCGCTTCTGTGCGGCGTCAAACATCGCGCGTTTGGTTTCCACCGTTTCAGCAGATTGATGGAACACCGCATCGTCGATAATCGCAGACATGCTGACGAAGAACACGTCGGCGCGCAGGCTGGCAATTTCATCCCGCGTCATACGG
The DNA here is from genome assembly GCF_024506435.1 of Pantoea trifolii. Lineage (NCBI taxonomy): Bacteria > Pseudomonadati > Pseudomonadota > Gammaproteobacteria > Enterobacterales > Erwiniaceae > Pantoea > Pantoea trifolii. The sequence goes on from NZ_JANIET010000001.1 coordinate 2,055,881, forward strand.
CCCATAAACGCATTGCACCAGTGATAGAACTGTCCGCCTAAGCCCATCAACGTGATATCGCGGCCGTTGCGTAGCTCGTTCATCAAGGTCAGTGAATTGGTGATTACCGTTAGCGGCGCGCGTGCGGAGAGTAACCGCGCCATCTGTAGCACGGTGGTGGAATCATCGAGGAAAATCGCCTGGCCCGGTTCGAGATAGGTGGCGGCGACATCGGCAATCGCCTGCTTCTCTTCCAGTTGACGCGTGGCGCGGTAGATATCGCTGGATTCAACCAGGCTGGTTGGCGTCGCAGAGACCACGCCGCGCGATTTATGCAGCAGTCCGCGTTCGACCATCTCGTCAATATCACGATGCGCGGTCATCAAACTGATGCCGAAGCGATCGGTGATATCTTCGATGCGAATCGCCCCTTCAGCCATCACCGCTTCGGCGATTAACTGGCGACGGGCGAGCTGGCGCGCCTGACGGCTATCGCTGGGTAGGGTTTCGGCCATAAATACGCCAAGGGAAGAGTCCTGCGGGTTGTGCGCCATATTTCATCCGGGAAAGTGAAGCGGAAAGCGGGTTCGGCACTCATTACAGCGTTTAAAATGGGTTTTGGCAAATTGTCCGGATCGTATATTCATGTCGTTATAATCAGGTCGCCATAAATGGCGACCCTACGTGATTTTGGTTATTTACTGCTTCAACACAAACGGTGAAGCAAAGTTACCGGCGTTCTCCTTGGTGATCAGAATGCAGTCAAACAGCTGCTTCTCCGATGCCGCACCGGTTTTGCCGGTTTTCAGGAAGCTATCCGCCTGCTCTACCGCTTTCTGCGCGAACTGCGCTACCGGCTGCATCACGGTGTAAGCCAGCGTACCGGCTTTCACTGCGTCGACCGCATCTGGTGAACCGTCAAAACCGCCGACTTTGATCTGATTCAGCTTGCCCGCTTCTTTCAACGCAGCGATCGCGCCCAGCGCCATTTCATCATTACCGCTGATCACGCCTTTAATGTTGGGATTGGCCTGCAGCAGCGACTGCATTTTGTTGAACCCCTGGGTGCGGTCCCAGTTAGCCACTTCCTGGCCGACTTTCTTCAGGGTGGGATATTGCGTCAGCACCGTATCAAAACCATTGGCGCGGGTGGCGGCGTTATTATCTGACGGCGGGCCAACCAGCTCGACATAGTTGGCGGTATCGCCCACCTGCTTCACCCACTCCATCGCGCCAACCGCCGCGCCCTGCGCATTGTTGGATACCAGCTGCGCTTTGGCGAGGCCGCTCTGATTCAGTTCGGCGTTGATGATAAACACCGGAATATTGGCGGCGATGGCTTTTTTCACCGAGCCGACCGAGCCATCGGCGTTAGCCGGGTCGAGAATAATCGCTTTCGATTTATTAGTGATCGCCGTATCAATCAGCTGGCTTTCAGTATTGGTATCGCCTTTGTGCGCACTGACTTTGGCGCTGTAGCCCAGCTTTTCAGCGGCTTTCTGCGCCACCTGACCTTCCGTCAGCCAATAAGGGTTGGAAGGATCGTTAACGATGATGGTCATTAACCCGTTATCTGCCCAGGTGGGTGCAGCAAAAGTGGTGATGGCCATAGCCGCGGCCGCGATGAAGAGACGTTTAGTAAACATAGTTGGTGCTCCGTTATTATATGGGGTACAGGTTTTACGGATATCCGCGCGCTGCTGAAACCACGCGCGTGAGTTAGCGAGCGCGCCGTCCGTATTGCAAAGTGTTGAGTAATACCGCCAGCACGATCACGGCACCAGTGAACACCGTCTGCCAGTAAGCAGAGACGCCGATAATCACCAGGCCATCAGAGAGAAAACCAATCACGAACGCGCCAAGCAGCGTACCGCGCACGTTGCCGCGTCCACCGGTCAGCGCCGCGCCACCGATCACCACCGCCGCAATGGCGGTCAGTTCATAGGTGGTACCGGCGGTTGGGCCCGCCGAGGTGAGCTGTGAGGAGAGCACCAGCCCGGCAAGTGCGGCGCAGACGCCAGACAACACATAGACGCTGATTTTGATGCGCTTCACCGGCACGCCCGACAGATCGGCCGCGCGTTCGTTGCCACCCGACGCGTACAGCCAGCGGCCAAACGCCGAGCGGCTGAGCAGGAAACCACACGCCAGCGCCACCACACTCAGCACCAGCACGCCAACCGGGATATTGAAGATGCGATTAAAGCCGAGCCAGTCGAAGCCGGTATTTCCCAGCGCTTCGCTGCCTGAGAGTTTGTTGTAAGTGAGGCCGTTAGTAATCAGCAGCGCAATGCCGCGCGCCACATACATGGTGCCAAGCGTGGCGACGAATGCCGGGACGCGGAACCAGGCGATCAGTACGCCGTTGACTAATCCCACCAGCGCACCGACCACCAGCGTCAAAATCGCCACCGCCCACACCGGCAAATAAAGCACCACGCCGAGCGCTTCGAGGTTGATGCCCTGCATCATAAATCCGGCCATTACCCCGGCGAGACCAAGCGTAGAGCCCACTGATAAATCAATGCCGCCGTTGAGGATCACTAACAGCATGCCGATCGCCGGCAGACCGAAAATCGCCACGTGCGATGCCATGGTGAGGAAGTTGGCGCCGGTAAAGTAGTTAGGCGACAACATGGAGAAGGTGGCGATAATCACCAGCAGCGCTATGAACGCGCGCCCTTCCAGCAGCAGGCGCGCCACATTCAGCTGCTTGTCGCCTTTTTTCTTAGTTATCACCGGCGGCGTGTCCAGCGTTTGTGTTCTGTCAGTCATACCTTTTGCTCCACTTTTCATGTCATGCCACCAGAGACTCGCCTGAAGCGGCCATAATGCGTTCTTTACTGACGCTTGCGTCGAAGATGGCGGAGATGCGCCCTTTGCTCATCACCACAATGCGATGCGCAATACTCAGGCATTCGCCCACTTCCGAGGTGGTATACACCACCGCCAGCCCCTTTTTGGCGTTCTCCGCCAGCAGGCGAAACACTTCCGCTTTGGCACCGATATCGATGCCACGACTCGGCTCATCCAGCAGAATCACTTTGGGACGGGTGGCGAGCATTTTGCCGATCACCACTTTTTGTTGATTGCCGCCGGAGAGCGATCCAATCGCCGCATCGCCACCGGCGGTTTTCACCGTCACGTTACGAATGCTGTCGTTGACCAGCTGTTTTTCCCGGCTTCTGGAGAGCACCAGCCCGCGCACAAAGTCGCCGATGCTGGCCAGCGACAGGTTTTCCCCCACCGACATAGTTTGTACCAGGCCATCGCGCTGCCGATCTTCCGGCACAAGCGCCAGCCCGATTTGAATGCGTTGTGAAATGTTCAGCGCGGAGATATCGGTGTCCTGCAACAGAATATGGCCGCTGCTTTGATGCAGACGTCCGGCGATGCACTCCAGCAACTCGGTGCGCCCCGCGCCCATCAGCCCGTAAATGCAGACGATCTCGCCGGCTTGCACCGCCAGCGATAAGTTGTCCACCAGCCGAATGCCGGTTTTGCTTTTCAGCGTCAGATCTTTCACCGTCAGCGCCGGCAGGCCGAAGTCGTAACCCTGCGGCGGCGATCCCAGATCAAAGTGATCGCCGACCATGTTGCGCACGATCCATTCGAGATCGATCTCTTCGCGTTTGGCATAGGCGGTCATCACGCCATCGCGCAGCACCACCGCACGATCGGTAATCTCCAGCGCCTCTTCGAGATGATGCGAGATATAGACAATCGCGACGCCCTGGCTGGTTAAATCACGGATCACCTGAAACAGCACCGCCACTTCCGCCGCGCTCAGTGCCGAGGTGGGTTCATCCATGATCAGAATCTGCGAATTGACCGACAGCGCGCGCGCAATCTCTACAATCTGCTGTTGGCCCAGACGCAGGTTTTCCACCGGCGTCAGCGGATCGATCTCCTCCTCCAGCGCCGCCATCAGGTGCGCTGTTACGCGCGCCTCTTCGGCATAATCAACGCCGCCCGGCTTCATGATTTCGCGCCCCATAAAGATGTTGTCGCGCACGTTCATATTTGGCGCGAGATTCAACTCCTGATGGATAATCGAGATGCCGCAGTCACGCGCTTCGGTGGCGGATCGAAAGGTCTTCTCCTCGCCGTTTAATAAGATTTCCCCGGTTGTTGGCGTAATCACGCCAGACAAAATTTTCATCAGCGTCGATTTACCCGCGCCGTTTTCACCAAACAGCGTGGTCACTTCGCCACGACGAATTTCGAAATTGACGCCCTTCAGCGCGTGCGTGGAGCCGTACACTTTACTCACGTTGCGCGCTTGCAGGATCACTTCGCCTTTCAGCAAGGCGGGATTGAGGTTGAACGGTTTCATTTCACCTCCATGCTGACCGGCGTCACCATCCAGTTCTTTGCGTTGAGCAAACGGAACACGCCCACCACCTGCACGGTTTTACCCGGCAATGCATCGCGGTCCAGCTTGTCGAGCACCGCGCTTTTCATCGCACGATTGATCGCCGAACCGGCATTTTGATATTCGATTTGGTTCGTGAAATCACCGAACTGGATCTTGCCGTTAGCGTCACGCAGATCGGTGCCGGTAATCGCCGGACCGGTTTGCAACCGCACCTGCATATCTGCCGGTAATCCGTCGATTTTCAGCGGGAAGATGCCCATCTGCCCCGCTTGCACCACGCCGGAGAATTTAACGGCAAAGACCGGCAGCGGTGCGCCAACGCCATATTTCTGCACCGCTTCCTGCTGATTGGTTTGCAGCGCATCGGCTAACGTTTTGGCGTCTACTGCGCGTGATGCCACATCCTGCTGTATGCTCGGGAAGGTTTTCTGGCCGTAACTCTCGGGCGAGAAGCCTTGCTCCTGCGCATCTTCGGCGGAGCCCATTTTTACCACCTTGGTGTCGAGCGCCATCGCCGCGATCAGCGCAATCACCACCACGCCGAGGGTGGCGTAGCGCCGGACGCGTTTGCGGGAAATTTGCTGGGCTTGAATTGAGACATCGGACATAACGTGACCTCTCACTGACATCAGCTGCGATAATCGCGCCGATAATGTTATAAATGTGATAACTTGTGTGATGAGAATTGTGCTGATGTGACTAAATTGTCAACAGGTGGCGCGCAATTTTTTCAGGAGAGCGATCTGGATCGCTTATTTGATGTCGGCCTCGTAACAAAGCGCATTAAACCCCGCCTTATCAGTCTTTTCGCCGTGTTATCTCATTTCTTCTTGTGAGGATTTACCACCTAATCCGTGATCTGCTTCGCTATCCGAAATGAAATATATTGGTTTTATCGAAAAATAATACAGTTGATATGTTATCTCAGTGAGAAGTGGTGTAAGACATTATTTAGCAAATTCATCACAGCCCATTAACACCTTTCCGGTGATCACGGCGATGAACAGAACTCTTTTTCTTTCGGAGGTGTACGTGGATAGTGGCGATATCATTCTGGGTCTGGATTCCGGCACCTCGGTGGTTAAAGCGGTGGCGTTTGATCTGGAAGGCACGCAACTGGCATGCGCATCGGTGCGTAACCGTTATTACCGCAGCGAAGGCGGCGCGGCGCAGCAGTCAATGAGCCAAACCTGGCAGGATGCAGTCACCGCGATACGTAAACTGGGCGAGCGCGTCGACAACCTTGCCGCGCGGGTTGTGGCGGTGGCCGTCACCGCCCAGGGCGACGGCAGCTGGCTGGTGGGTGCCAATAATCAACCGGTCGGCGATGCGTGGATCTGGCTGGATGCGCGCGCGGCACCGACGGTTGAAAAACTCAATCAACATCCGTTAGCTGCCGCACGCTTTAGCGCGACCGGCACCGGACTCAATACCTGTCAGCAGGGATCGCAGCTGGCGCACATGGATCACTTCTACCCCGAACTGTTAGCCCACTGCGAAGTGGCGCTGCACTGCAAGGATTGGCTTTACCTCAATCTCACTGGCATTCGCGCTACCGATCCTTCCGAGGCGAGCTTTACCTTTGGCAACTTCCGCCACCAGCGTTATGACGATCAGGTGATTGCCGCGCTGGGGCTGGAACAGCGTCGTCATCTGCTACCGGAAATTATCGAAGGCACGCAAACCACGCATCCGTTAACCGCTGAAGCCGCGCAGGCCACCGGTTTACGGGCTGGCACGCCAATCTGCCTCGGCTATGTTGATATGGCGATGACTGCGCTTGGCGCAGGCGTGCATACCGGGGAAGCCAATACCGCTTGCTCAATTGTTGGATCAACTGGCGTGCATCTGCGCAGCGTCACCATCGATGAGGTGTGGCTGAATCCGGCGCAAACTGGCTACGTGATTCCGCTGCCGTGGCCGGGCTATGTCACCCAGGTGCAAACCAATATGGCATCGACGCTCAATCTCGACTGGCTACTGAATCTGGCCAGCGATCTGCTCAACAGCTTTGGTTGCGAAATCGATCATGCCCGTTTGGTGGGACATATCGATCGCTGGCTCAACGCGGCCAAGCCCGGCAGCCTGCTCTATCACCCTTATATCTCGATTGCCGGAGAGCGCGGACCGTTCGTCAATGCCGAGGCGCGCGCCAGCTTTACCGGCCTGAGTTACACCCACAACTTTGGCGATCTGGTGCGGGCGGTAATCGAAGGCATCGGTTTTGCCGCGCGTGATTGCTATCAGGCGATGGGCAGTTTGCCGGGTGAAATCCGGTTAACCGGCGGCGCGGTGCGTTCGCAACCGTTACGCCAGATTTTGTCGGCCTGCATTGGGGCGCCGGTGCGCATCAGCCAGCGCGATGAAGCCGGTGCGGCCGGTGCCGCGATGATGGCGGCGGTGGCGATTGGCGCTTATCCGTCGATGGAGAGCTGCGTCAAAACCTGGGTGATGCCGCTGCTGGATGCGCCCGAAGCACCGGCCAGCGAACTGACGCAGCGCTACAACCAGCTGTTCCCCACCTATCAGCAGATACGTAACGATCTTCCTGCCGCCTGGCACGCGCTAAAACAGTTTTAAGGAGTAAATCATGAGTGAACACATGCTGGATCTGTTTGTGATTGGCGGCGGTATCAACGGTGCGGGTATCGCACGTGACGCCGCCGGTCGCGGCTTGTCGGTGATGATGTGTGAGAAAGACGACCTCGCGCAGGGCACCTCATCGCGCTCCGGCAAGCTGGTGCACGGCGGCCTGCGTTATCTGGAGTATTACGAGTTTCGTCTGGTGCGTGAGGCGTTAATCGAACGCGAAGTGCTGCTTAACGCCGCGCCGCACATTATCTGGCCGATGCGCTTTGTGTTGCCGCATAGCCCAACCGATCGTCCGGCGTGGCTGGTGCGCCTCGGCCTGTTTCTCTATGACCACCTTGGCGGGCGTCAGAAACTGCCGGGTACGCGTTCGCTGGATTTATCGCGCGATCCCGAAGGTGCGCCACTGCTGGACAGCTACAGCAAAGGATTCGAATACTCCGATTGCTGGGTGGATGATGCGCGGCTGGTGACGCTGAATGCGCTGGATGCCGCCGAGCGTGGCGCTACCATTCTGCCGCGCACCCGCTGCGTGGCGGCAACACGTCACAACGGCAAATGGGAAATCACCCTGCAGGATGTCAGCGGTACCTCGCGCACCGTGTTCGCCAAAGTGCTGGTCAACGCCGCCGGGCCGTGGGTGCTGGATATCGTTAATCAGGTGACGCACACCAAAAGCAGTCGCAACGTGCGGCTGGTCAAAGGCTCGCACATCATCGTGCCGAAATTCTGGGAAGGTCAGCAGGCGTATCTGGTGCAGAACACCGACAAGCGGGTGATTTTTATCAATCCGTATGAGGGCGATAAAGCGCTGATCGGCACCACCGATATTCCGTGGCAGGGCAAAGCGGAAGCGGTCACCGCCGACGACAGCGAGCAGCAATACCTGATCGATGTGGTGAATCGCTACTTCAAGGTGAAACTGCGCGCCAGCGATGTGATCACGCGCTTCTCCGGCGTGCGTCCGCTGTTTGATGACGGCAAAGGCAATCCATCGGCGGTGACGCGTGATTACGTGTTTGACCTCGACGATCAGCAAAACGCCCCGCTGCTGCATGTGTTTGGCGGCAAGATCACCACCTTCCGCAAGCTGGCTGAACACGCCATTCAGAAGCTGGCACCGTTCTTCCCTGACATGGGCGCGGACTGGACGCGTGGCGCCACCTTACCGGGCGGCGATATGCCGCACGCCGATTTCGACAGCTTCTTAGAGCAGGTTAAAGCGCGCTGGCCGTGGCTGCCGCAGCCGCTGCGCAAACACTATGCGCGGCTATATGGCACGCGTATCGATAAGTTGATCGGTCATGCCAATGCGCTGGGCGAACTTGGCCGTCACTTTGGTGGGCAACTGTATGAAGCTGAGGTGCGTTATTTGGTGGAAAACGAGTGGGCGCAGCAGGCTGAAGATGTGTTGTGGCGTCGCACCAAGCATAAATTGCACCTCGATGAGGCTCAGCAACAGGCTTTCACTCAGTGGTTCAACGCCACCTTTGCTGCTCCCGTACCGCTGCGTGCGCATGCCGGATAAGAGGTGAATCATGCCGTTAACACTGTCACTGAATACCAATCCGCTGGTGAATCGCTTTGCCGAACCGCAGGATTTGATTCACACCGTGGCGCAGCAGATCCGCATTCGTGATGTGCAGCTCACCCATGAATTCATCAATCCCGGCTGGCCCGCTGCGACCATCACGCGCATGACGCGCCGCATGCAGCAGGCGCTGCGCACCACCGGCGTGCGCGTGACCTCCGGCATGACCGGGCCGTATGGCCGCCTCAACCATTTTGGCCATCCTGATGTTGAAGTGCGCCGCTATTACGTGGACTGGTTTAAAACCTTCGCCGATATCACCGCCGAACTGGGTGGCGATTCGGTGGGATCGCAGTTCGCCATCTTTACTCAGCGGGATTTCAACGATGTTGCGCGCCGCGACGCATTGATCGATATCGCCATTGATTGCTGGGCCGACGTTGCCGAACACGCCAAAGCCGCCGGATTGACATACCTGTTTTGGGAACCGATGAGTGTGGGCCGCGAGTTTGGTGAAACCATTCCGGCCTGTTTAGCGCTGCAGCAGCGTTTGAGCGAAGCCTCGATGGCGCTGCCGATGTGGATGATGGCGGATATCGATCACGGTGATGTTACCTCCGCCGATCCGCGCGATTACGATCCCTATGCGTGGGCCGAAGCGGTGCCGCGTTATTCTCCGATTATCCATATTAAACAGAGCATGCTGGATAAAGGCGGACACAGACCTTTTACATTGCAGTACAATGCCGGCGGCCGCATACAGCCGCAGCCGCTGCTGGACGCGCTGGCGCGCGGCGGCGCGCAGGATAATGAGATCTGCCTTGAACTGAGCTTTAAAGAGCGCGAGCCAACCGACAGCAAGGTGGTAGCCGAGATCGCCGAAAGCGTCGCCTACTGGGCCGGACATATTGATACCGGCGTGCAGGATCTGCATTTGGCGGAGTGAGGTGCGCATTTCCCCTCACCCTAACCCTCTCCCGCAAGCGGGCGAGGGAACTGTCCGCGCAGGCTGCTCGATCGGCTCCTTCTCCCGCCTGCGGGAGAAGGTTGGGATGAGGGCCAAAGTGCACATTTTAAACCAAAGGACAACCCATGAAACCGGCACCAACCTCGACTGAACGCGACGAATCTCTGGCGCTGCGCGCCGCCTGGCTTCATTACGTCGGCGGTTTGACGCAGGCGGAAGTGGCGAAACGACTCGGGCTGCCATCGGTGAAAACGCACCGCATGATTGCGCGCATGGTGGCGGAAGGCGCGGTGAAGGTGTCTATCGATGGCGATATTGTCGCCTGCGTCGCGTTAGAAGATCGGCTGCGGGCGAAATTCGCGCTTAACTTCTGTCATGTCGCGCCTGACCTTGGTGAAGAAGGTTTGCCGGTACGTGCGCTGGGCATGGCGGGCGCGGATTATCTGCGTAATCTGCTCACCGCGTCGCCTTCTACCACGCTAGGTCTGGGACACGGCCGCACCCTTTCCGCCGCCATCCACCAATTACCGCGTATCGATGCGCCGCACATGCGCTTTGTCTCGCTGCTCGGCTGTTTAACTCGCAACTACGCGCTCAATCCCCACGACGTCATGCATCGCATCGCCGAGAAAACCGGTGCGCAGGCTTACATGATGCCGGTGCCTTTCTTTGCGAATACTCAGGAAGATCGTGAAGTGTTGCTGGCGCAGCGTGGCGTGAGCGAGGTGTTTGCCATGGCGGCGCAGAGTGAAGTCAAACTGGTGGGCATTGGCACCGTGGAACCCGCTGCTCAGTTGGTTGAAGCCGGCATGATTGATGAAGCGGAGATCAATGATATCTCCTCATCCGGAGCGGTCGGTGAACTGCTGGGCCACTTCTTCGATGCCAATGGGCAGATGATTCACACCAACCTGACGGCACGCACCTTGTCGGTGGATCTCGATCTTTCGCATCGCGCAGAGATTGTCGCCCTGGCAGGCGGCGCCAGTAAAGTCGCGGCGATTCGCGCCGTGCTGGCCAGCGGTCTGGTGACCGGTTTGATCACGGATGAATTGACGGCGCAGGAATTGGTGGGTTAAAAAAAGAGTAGTAAGATGTTCTCTATATAGTACCAATGATGCTTATTGGTACTATATAGAGAACATCCACGCCAGCATGCAGCATTGGAAAAAACATACGCTTATGTTTAAAATGTTCCACATAGAGTACATATAACCCTTATTGGTACCATGCATGGAACAGATGATGACCTCTTTCACTTCACCTACCTCACGTTATGCGCAGGAAGCGATTGCCTTATTGGCTTCCTTGATTCGTGCTGAACGTATTGAGAAGCAAATTCCGGTATCCGAATTGGCTGAAAGAGCTGGCATTTCGCGTGGGACTTTACATCGTATTGAGCAAGGCGATGTGAAATGTCAGATTGGCAGTTATTTTGAGATTGCGGCCATCCTGGGTATTCCCCTGTTTGATACAGAGGTGAGTTTGCCCTCATTGGTCAGTCATCGAAATCGTGTTGAGGAAAAGCTAAAGCTGTTACCTAAACACACCAGCAAAATAAAGAGCAGCAGGAAGGTGAAGGATGACTTCTGAAGCGCGTTTAAGAGACGCTTACGTATGGATATGGCTTCCAGGTGAGATATCGCCAGTGGTGGCGGGCAGGATAGAGGCTGAAGGCGATACGCTGTTTTTCAACTATGGTCGTAGTTATCTACAGCGAGAAAACCGCATCCCGCTCAATCCCAATGAACTTCCTCTGCAGACTGGCGTTATACCGCCGCTGAATGGGTTAAAGATTGCGGGCTGTATTCGTGATAGCGCGCCTGATGCCTGGGGACGACGTGTCATTATCAACCGTCGAATGGGACGGAAAGGTGCCAACGTCGATACCGGAATACTCGATGAGCTAACGTATCTCATCGAGTCTGGTTCAGATCGCATTGGTGCCCTGGATTTCCAGCACTCGGCAACGGAGTACATTCCGCGATCGGCTGCGAATGTCACCCTTCATGAATTACTGGAGTCTGCTGATCGGGTCGAAAAAGGCGTGCCGTTAACACCTGAATTGGATCAGGCGCTTTTCCATGGGACGTCGATCGGTGGCGCGCGGCCCAAAGCGCTGATCGAGGCTGAGGGAAAAAAATACATTGCTAAATTTTCTGCCAGTGCGGATATCTGGAATGTAGTAAAAGGCGAATTCCTGGCGATGCGATTGGCGCAGTTGGCAGGTTTGCATGTCGCCCCGGTCAAGTTAGTCAAAGCAGCTGGACGCGATGTGATCATGATCGAGCGTTTCGACCGCGAACAAAAAGCTGATGGATGGACACGAAAAGTAATGCTTTCGGCGCTGACCTTGTTTGAACTCGACGATATGCTGGCGCGCTATGCCAGTTACGAAACACTCGCTGAAATTATTCGACAGCGATTTGCGTCGCCCAAAGAGACTTTGCTGGAACTGTATAAACGGCTTTGCTTCAATATTCTCTGCGGCAATACCGATGACCATGCCCGCAATCATGCTGCATTCTGGGATGGTAAAAGCTTCAGTCTTACGCCTGCTTATGATATTTGCCCGCAGGGCCGCGCTGGCAACGAAGCCTCGCAGGCGATGCTGATAAGCGGCAACAATAATTTAAGTCGCATGAGCAGCTGCCTGGATGCAGCTCACCACTTTGCTTTGAGCCGCACTGACGCGCATACGCATTTCATGATGTTAAAAACGGCTATCGAAACCTATTGGCATCATGTTTGTGATGAAGCCGAATTGAGCCAGGTGGATCGGGAAAGTCTGTGGAACAGGCAATTCATCAATCCTTTTTCACTTGAATAACTGATCGCGTAAATTAAACCAAACTTACTTCCACGCCCATCTCACGCAGCGTTTTTAGATAGCTCGCCTCCAGTTCGGCATCGGTGATCAGCTGCTTAAACGGCTGAAGCGGTGCCAGCGCAAACGGATGAATCTGGCCAAACTTTGAGGAATCCGTCAACGCGATGGTGTGCGTGGGTTTTTCCATGATGGCGTTGACCACGTCACAGCGCAACATATCGCGGCCGGTAAAGCCGGTGACGACATCCCAGCCATCAATGCCGATGAACGCCTTGTGGAAATTGAGGTGCTGAATACACAAACGCGTCAGCGGCCCCACCACCGATTCACTGCTTTTTTGAAACAGGCCGCCGAGGATGATCACATCGCCGCCCTTTTCACGCAGCAATCCGGCGATGTAATGGCTCACGGTAATGATGGTGATGTCGTTGCGTTCACTCAGTTCACGCGCCAGCAAGGCGTTGGTGCTGCCGCCTTCGATAAACACCGTTTCACCGCTGTTCACCAGCGACGCTGCGTATTCGGCCAGACGCTTTTTCACGCCGAAGCGGGTTTGCATACGTGCGCCGACGTCATCACTTTCTGGCGCCACGGCGGAACCGTGCACGCGGCGCAGAAAGCCGCCTTTCTCGAGGAGATTGAGATCCTGACGCACGGTCACTTCCGAGACGCCGGTGGTGTGCGCCAGCTCATTAACGCTGACGCTGCCGCGCTCGCTAACCAATTGGATAATCTGCTGATGACGTGCGTTCATAACATCCGCTGCCGTGAAATTTTTGCCAAGCTTACCAGAAATTTAGCCCAATCCCAGACTGCGGCGACCGTTGACATTGAGCGCATCAAGGGTAAAGCGATCGCGCCACTGCGATTCGTAATCCTCCTGCGGGAAATCGCCCGGTGATGCGCCAGTGGCCAGCGCTTGTGCCACTTTGTTCGCATAGGCGGCATTTTTCTCGCACAGCGGCGCGGCGGGAATGTACATCACATTGCCCCAGCCTTGCTGATCGTCTACTGGCGCAACCGAATGGATCACATCGCAGTGCCACCATACCGAATCGCCAGCCTGCAGCGCAGGAATCGAACACAAGCCGTCAATCAGTTCCGGATGCCACTGCGCCGATACCGGCAACACTTTGCCCGGCGCGACGCCGCACAACTCATCTTCCGGCACATCTTTCAGCAACGGACGCAGCAACAAATAGGCCATCGCTTCCGGCACAGGCACCACATGCAGCAAGCCCTGACCAATCTGCATATCCGACAGCGCAGTCCAGCCCTGAAAAGTCCGGAATACCGAGCACTTGGTGGTGGTGCCCGATTGATACTCATTCACTTCTGTGCGATGCGCCGCATCCCAGGGATCGTATTGATCAAACTGGTTGGTGAATATTTTGCTGAACACCTGCTGATACGCCGGCAATAACCAACGCTCCAGCGCGCCTGAATCGGTGTGCGCGCCGAGACCTTTGGAGGTGGTGCCCGGCAAGCGGCGACGAATGCGATCGGGATAAATAATGCTGACGTCAGGTTCAAACCAGCGTGTGCCGCGTGACTCAAAGGTCCACAAGCGATTGAGGAAAGATTGCGTCTGTGCCATGGCATCGCTTTGGCGCGCTGACATCTGCGCATCACTCCAGTAAATCGGATAGATTTCCGGACGGGACGCATCAAGGTTGCCGAAGAAGTTATCGCCCGGCCCCTTATAAACGTTGTCGAAATCGTTGTCATCAAGGTACTTGAGCATCGACTCATCCCAGGCCAGCGCTTGATCGCGCGGGAAAGTCTGCTTAACCACGACACAACCGCGTCGACGGATATGATCCTTCACCTCATCGCTAATACGTCCCGCTGCAATATCCTGCTGGCTGACCTGCGGCCACGCGCTGCCGTTTTGCGCCTCTTCCGCACGAGCGGCGGCAATTTCGCTGACGATTTTGCTTCTGACTTGTTCAAACAGACCTTCGACATCACCGATCTGCTCTCTCAGCACCCTTTTCATCACACGAACGTTTTGTTTGAAATCATCAGGTTGTTGCAATGAAGTGAAAGTATTATTCATGACATGCTCCGATTCATTAACTTGCGTATTTCATTCGAAACTAAATTACACTTCATTCATAACAAATGCGCAGCAATAAACAATGCCACAACCGCCGAATCCGGAAGTTGATCACATTAAGAATGAAAAATAGCTTTCAGGTGAAAGTGGCGACGAGTTGAACGCCACCACTCAACGATCAGGATTTTGACGTTTTCGGTAACGCTTGCAGAATGGCATCGACGCACTGCTGCGCCGAGAGCATTGCGCTATCCAAGTTGCCAGCCCTTAATCTCTCCTTACCGCTTCTCACCCTGTAATTGGATAACGCCTTCGCTTAATACAGATCCGTCAGTCTTCCAAAGACCAGTTAAGTGACCAGCCTCTCAACTCTTATTCCTTCTATTAACAATTCCTTCACCTTTCGTCCTCCAGCACAGCTCCAGCGACTACGATCTCATCCTGGCGTACTGGAACTGGAGCATCTCATGGATAACATTAAAACCCGCGAACAACGCCTGAGCGCTCTGCGCCTGCGGTCGTCGACACCGGTGTTGATTGTCGGCGGCGGCATCAACGGCATCAGTACATTTCGCGAACTGGCATTGCAGGGCATTCCGGCGATTCTGGTGGAAAAAGGCGACTGGTGCCAGGCGGCCAGCGGCGCGCTGTCGCGCATGATTCATGGCGGTTTGCGGTATCTGGAAACCGGTGAGTTCACGCTGGTCAAAGAGTCGGTCACCGAGCGCGACCGCCTGCTGAAAAATGCCTCGCATTATGTCTTCCCCTTACGCACGACGGTGCCGATCGATAATCTCGCTGGCGGCTTAGTCAATGCAACCCGCCGTTTTCTGCGCCTGAGCGATAAACCGACACGACGTGGTGCGTTGCTGATTAAAACCGGGCTCAGCCTGTATGACATCTACACCCGCCAATATGGATCGATGCCGAAGCATCAGGTGCGCAATGAAGCCGCCACGCGCGATCGCTGGCCGGGATTCGCGCCCTGGGTGAAATACAGCGCCAGCTATTACGATGCGTGGATCAGCGCGCCGGAACGGCTGGGGTTCGAGTTGATTGATGATGCTGAAAAAGCCTGCCCGGAGGCGCTGGCACTCAATTATCTGCTGCTGGTCAGCGCCGAGGGCGAAACCGTTATTTTGCAGGATGCGTTAAGCGGCGAGCGTTTTAGCCTGCAACCGCATGTGCTGGTCAATGCCGGTGGCGCATGGATCGACCAGCTTAACCAACGCATCACCGTCAGCCGCGATCTGCCCAAGCTGATTGGCGGCACCAAAGGATCGCACCTGATCCTCAATCACCCCGAATTGCTGCATATGCTGGATGGCGAAATGGTCTATTTCGAGAACCAGGAAGGCCGCGTTTGCATTATGTTCCCGTGGTTTGGCAAGGTGCTGGTGGGTTCCACCGATATCCGCGTGGACGATCCCGACGAGGCGGTGTGCGATGAGGAGGAAAAGGATTACATCCTCGAGTCACTGCGTTTCATCTTTCCGCATATCGAGGTACCGGATTCCGCCATCGTGTATACCTTCTGCGGCGTGCGTCCGCTGCCCGCCAGCGAGGCCAAACTTAACGGCCAAATCTCACGTAATCACTCGTTAGTGGTGTTGCCGGCTGACGCGAATCGCGCCTGGAGCACGCTCTGTTTAGTCGGCGGCAAATGGACTACTTTCCGCCAGTTCGGTGAAGAAGCGGCGGATCGCGTGCTGCGTCTGCTCGGCGAAAAACGTCAGGTATCAACCGGTGATGTGCCGATTGGCGGCGGGCGTGACTTCCCCAAACCTTCAGGACAAACCGCGTGGCTGGCGCAACTGGCGCAGCGTTATGGCGTGCCGCTGCCGCGCGTGATGCAGCTCGCCAAACGTTACGGCAGCCGCGCCCTGCCGCTGCTGGCGCTGATCCAGCAGCACGGCGAGCAAATGTTGCAGAATCACGCCGCCTACAGCGATGTCGAATTACGTTATCTGATTGAACATGAACAGGTTTGTCAGCTGGAGGATTTGTTGGTACGTCGCACCTCGCTGGCGATTTGCGGTGAACTTAGCGTGCCGCTGGTGCAGGAGATCGCCGAAATCATGGCTGCGACGCTCGGCTGGAGCGATAGCGAACGCGCGCAGCAGCTGCAGCGCTGCTGCGCCAATCTGGCGCGTTTGCACGGACTTACCGGCCTTTACCCCACGGTTTTTCAGGAGGAAACACAACATGTTAGTAACCAATAAAGTGCGCATGCAGCGCCTGTTTCAGCACGGCAAATGTCTGGATGTCGCCATCGATCACGGTATCGCCAACGAGCCTGATTTCCTCATCGGTCTGGAGAATATTGCAGATGTGATGGATAACCTGATCGCCGCACAGCCGGATGCGATTCAGGTCAACTATGGTCAGGCCGATCTGCTGCAGCGTGTGGCGGGACGTAAACCGGCGCTGGTGATGCGCACCGATGTGGGCAATGCCTACAACGCGGCGCGTCACCGGGAAATGTGGGCGGTGCTGCACAATCCTGATGAACCAATCCTTGCCGCGTTGCAGATGGACGCCGCCGCAGTGGTAGTTAATCTCTATCTGATCCCCGATGAACCGGGCATTTTCCGCATGTGCGTTGAAAACATTGGCCGCCTGCGTCAGGCCTGCGATCGCTACGCCATGCCGCTGATGATTGAACCACTTGTGATGGCCCCCGCCGGACAAGGCGCGGCTTACGGCTCGCTGGGTGATGTGGAGAAGATGGTGCCGCTGGTACGGCTGGCACGTGAGTTGGGTGCAGACATCATCAAAGCCGATCCCACTGAGAACGTGGAAGATTTTCATCGCGTGGTGGAAGCGGCGCGCTGTCCCACGCTGGTGCGCGGCGGCGGCAAAGGTGAACTGGCGGATGTGCTGACCAAAAGTGCCGCGCTGATGGCGCAAGGTGCCAGCGGCATGGTGTATGGCCGCAATGTTTATCAGCACGATAATCCGTCCCGCGTGGTGAAAGCGCTGATGGCGATTATTCATCAGGGCGCCAGCGGCCCGGACGCATTGGAAATCTATCAGCAGGGTTGAGCCTTACCTGCACCGGCGCTTATGCGGTGCGCCGTCTTCGCCAGTTGCACGGAGTCGGATATGAAGATAGTCGGTATTGATGCCGGAAACACCATGATCAAAGCGGTGCTGTTTGATCTCAGCGGGCGCGTATTGTCGGTGGCCGAGTGCGCGGGAGAAACCCATCGTCCGCAGGAAGGTTACGCCGAACGGCCGGTGGCGGATATCTGGCATGGCGTCAGTGATGCGGTGAGCCGTTGCCTGCAACAGGCGGGAACGCCAGCTAGCGATGTGATTGCGGTTGGCGCGACCGGTCACGGCAACGGTTTGTACGCGCTGGATAAGCATCAGCAGCCGCTGTTTGGTATTCAGTCTATCGATCATCGCGCTTGTGATACTGTGCACGCGCTGGAAATCAGCGGCGCGGATAAGCGCATCTACCCGATTTCGCTGCAAAAACCCTGGCCAGCGGCAACGCCAGTGTTGATCAGTTGGATCAAACAACATCAACCCGAACGCTGGGCGCAAATCGGCCATTTACTGTTAGCGAAAGACGTTATCGCCCATTTTCTCAGTGGCGCGATCAGCGCAGATTTCTCGGATGCCGCCGGAGCGGGTTTGATTGATTATCGTGCGCGCGGCTACAGCCGTGAATTGATGGCGCTGTACGGCATCGAAGAGGCGCTCGCCCTGCTGCCCGCACTGCGTGAATCCTGCGAGGTGGTTGGCCATGTCACACAACGTGCTGCCCAGCTCACTAGGTTACCCGCGGGCATTCCGGTAGTTGCGGGCATCTTTGATGTGGTGGCCAGCGCCGTCGGTTCTGGCGTGGTGAACACCGGCGAAGCCTCGATTGTCGCCGGGACGTGGAGCATCAATCAGGTGGTAGTGGATAAACCCGATTATCTGCGCCCGGTATTTATGAACTCCATTATTGAGTCCGACCGTTATATGGCGATTGAGGCCAGCGCCACCTCGGCGGCGAATCTCGACTGGTTCCTGCGCGAATTTGACGACGGTCGCGGCGGTCAAGGCGCGGCGCGCAGCAGCGATAGCGTGGCGCACGTGCAACCCAATGCCCAGCTACCGCTCTATCACCCTTACCTCTATTCCGGACGTAAATCAGAACCGGCCAAAGCCGGGTTTTATGGCTTAGGCGGCTGGCATACGCGCGCCGATATGCTGTTCGCGCTGTTTGAAGGCGTGACCTTTGCCCATCGGGCGCATATCGATCGCCTGCGTGCGGCGGGCATTCCTTTTACACAGGCCATTTTGTCGGGCGGCGCGGCGCGCAGTTGCGTCTGGCCGCAGATGTTTGCTGACGTGTTAGACATACCGATTCGCGTTGCGGAGTGCAAAGAAACCGGCGCGCTAGGCGCAGCATTGTGTGCCGGTGTGGGCGTCGGCGCGTGGCGTAATCTCGCCGAGGCCGCGCAGCGGGCGGTGCAGATCAATCCCGGCGCGCTGCTGCCGCGAGCGGATCGCGTTGCGTTTCACGATACGCGTTATCGGGTGTTTAAGAAGCTGGAGCTGGCGATGCGCGAGATGTGGCAGGAAGCCGGTTGATTTTACTGGCTTGATCGTACAAAAAATGACAACCTCTGCGCAGTGATGTACACTTGAACTATCAAAATGTTCAAATGAACATTACTCAGGAGGTTGTGATGACAACTGCATCCCCATTAAATCACGGCAATGCCGCACGCGTCTTCGACCCGACGCTGATTCAGCACGCTCGGAAATCTTTTATGGATCAAATGGGCTTGCCGCGTAATCCGCTGAAAGCACATCAGTTGATCACCGAAGGTCTGGACGTTGGCATCGTTGAACGCGCGGCCACGGTGCTAAAAGCAACACCATTGGATGTTGCCCAGATGGTCTCGATCGATCGCAATACCTATCGCCGCCGTGAGAAAGCTGGATCGCAACTCTCGGTGGAGCAAGGTGCGCGGGTGTATCAGGTGTTCGAAATTCTGGATGCCGTATTGCAATTATTTGCCGGTGACGTTGACGCTGCCATGCACTGGATGTATCAACCTGCGTTGGCACTGGACGATGCATTGCCAATGGAGATGCTGAGCACGCCTGCGGGCTGTGATGCGGTGTTAACGCTGATTGGTCGCCTGGAACACGGAGTGATTGTGTAATGACGCAACGGAAGGAACCGGATGCTCCCCATCGATTATTTTATCGTTTAGTGAAAGAAGAGTATGCCAGCGAGGCGTTTAGCGGCGCTGGCGCTGAAAAATGGGGCGGACGCTGGAATCCGCCCGGTATTAAGACGGTTTACCTCAGTAGCTCAAAGGCGCTCGCCACGCTGGAACTGGTGGTGCATGCCGGTAAAGCGATGCTGGAGAAGAGCCGATTTGTGATTTTTACCCTGCCGATCCCTGAGAGCGAAATCATGGCGCTGGACAGCAGTAAGCTGCCCAGCGATTGGCAAAAGTATCAGCAGCAGGAAGAGACGCAGGCGATCGGCGCCGCGTTCCTCGATTTGCAAGGCGGCTTACCTTTGCTGTTGACGGTACCCAGCATTTTGACCGGCGAAGACAACGCCATCCTCAATCCCGACCATCCCGCCGCCGCCGCCCTCTTTGCACAAGCCACTTCAGCGCCCTTCACGCTTGATCGCCGGATTAAAGCGTGACGAGCGTTTTCGTAGGGTGCGCAGTCATACCGTCATGCGCACCTGGTCACCATAAATGACGACCCTACAAAGTCGGTTTCGCTAAAGCAAACGCCGCCGTTAAATCAACACGTTGCCAGAATGACTGATCCGCACTGTTGCCGGACAGCGGATAACCGTTTGGCAGCGCGCTTTTCACCATCAGACGGCGAATCTGAGCATCAGACAGCTGCGGCAACGCGGTTTTCAGCAGGATCTCCGCGCCCTGCGGAACTTTGACAGGCGTGTTCTGCACATTGGCTTTTGGCAGGTTGTAACTCATGGTGAAACGATAGAACTGCTTCATTGCTGGTGAACGATAAGGATCATCCTTGCCATCGCTGCGCGCACACTCGGCCAGCGACGTGCCGCACTCTTTCTCCAGCGCGGCACGCAGTTGATCGCGCGCTTCACTAAACAGCGCCTGATAGCGCGCATCGTTGAGATAGTTTGCCACGTTGCGTTGCGCCACCATGCGCGAACCCATCACATCCAGCGGGTAATGCACGCCCAATACTAAACGCGAATAACCGTAGCGCGCGCCGCGCGTTACCAAGGCTTCAAAACGTTCTGGCACCATTTCGGCCAGCAACAAGGCATCGGTGTAACCGGTGTTGGTATGGCCGCTCGGGAAAGAACCGCCGTCGGCGGTGTAACGCACGTTGTCTGTTACCACCACATCGTCTGGCACCAGATGAATACTGTTGCCCTCACGCAGGAACGGTCGCGGATAGTTAAAGTGTTTCTTGGCTGCGCTGGTGCTGACTTCACTGGCTTTGATCAACGCCGCCGCTTTGCCGATCTCACCTTTATCGTAAGCCGCGAGGAAGGCTTTGCCGAGACGCGGGCCGAGCGCATCAGAGAGGAAATAGAGATAGCTGATCGCTTCCGCATCGGCCAGTGCCTGATGACGCACATTTTGCGTGGCGTTCAGGTTGATATTGGTAACGGTGGCCTGGCTGGCATCAAGCACGCTGGCGGGCAACGCGCTAAAGCCGGACAGCAGCGCAATTCCGGCCTGCTGGTTCTCTTTAGTTTTGAAATCGTAGCCGCTGTTTTTCAGCCACTGTTTGTCAGCCTGTTTCGCGGTCTGTTTGGCTTTTTCCAGTTGCTCACGCGTCAGCGTGCTGCTGTCGCCTTGCAGCGCCCGACGTTCAGCCTGTAAAGATTGCTGCTCGATATCGCTATAAGCGGAGGTGGAACCGGTGGAGGTTAAGCCTGCCAGCGCGGCCGCATCGGGCAGTGAAACCGCATGTGCCTGCTGTGCCAGCAGAAAAACCGTTGCAATCAGTGTGAAGCGGGTTTTCATTATTTTCCCCTGTTATCAAAATATTACCTTGCCGGGGAAACACGCTAGCACTCGATTATGACAGATTTATTTCACTTAACGACACTGACTGGCACAGTTTTGTACGCAAATTTGTGCTAACGAGCCGCAGCCGCCGTTATTGTCGTTTTTGCACTGTGATTGCTGCACATAGCAGTTCTGCTGACAGGCTGAAACATCGCACTTGGCGGCAATCGGCGTCAGTTGGACCACCGGCGCTTTTCGTTCCGGCTGCCATTGGGGTTGTGCCAGCACGCTAATGCTGAACAGCAAGGCTAATGCCATTATCCATTTCATGATTGAGTCCTCGCGGGAAGGGTGTAAAGAGTATGGCTGCTGCGGCGCCAATTACCATGCTGAAACAATCGATTCAACCTTTGTCACAAATTGCCCTTCTACAGTGCATAGATGTGCGCCACTGTAGTGCAGAACAGCAAAGCCAGATGCTGCTGTGCCAATGTAAAATCAAAGAGATAACCGCAAGTCGGCTTCCACGCGAATCTGGTACAAAAGTTGCAGTCCCTTATGCATAGCAAAGGAGACGGATATGAAAGCAATTGTGATTGGCGCGGGCATTGGCGGTATGAGTGCTGCGATTGCGCTGGAGAAAGCGGGTTTTGACACGGCGGTGTTTGAAGCAGTGAAAGAGATGAAGCCGGTGGGTGCGGCGATCTCCATCTGGCCCAACGGCGTAAAATGCATCAACGCGTTGGGTATGAAAGAGCCGCTGCGCGCGCTGGGTGGCAACATGGCGTTTATGGCCTACAACGATGCGCACAGCGGCAGCACACTCACCCGCTTCAGCATGGAACCGCTGGTGCAACAGGTGGGTGAATATCCTTATCCAGTGGCGCGCGCCGAATTGCAGGCGATGCTGATCGATACCTACGGACGTTCGCGCATTAGCTTTGGCAAACGCGTCACGCAGGTTGAACAAACTGAGCACGGCGTCACCGCCTGGTTTGATGACGGTAGCCAGGCCGAAGGTGATTTCCTGATCGCCGCCGATGGCACGCACTCGGTGATCCGCCACTATGTACTGGGCGAAAGCATCGAACGTCGTTACGCCGGTTACGTCAACTGGAACGGCCTGGTGACGATTGATGAGGCTATTGCGCCCGCCGATCAATGGACCACTTTTGTTGGCGAAGGCAAACGCGTGTCGCTGATGCCGGTCAGCGATAACCGCTTCTACTTCTTCTTTGATGTCCCATTGCCAAAAGGCTTGTCGGAGGATCGCGCCACGCTGAAAAGTGACCTTAAAGGCTACTTCAGCGGCTGGGCCGAACCGGTGCAGCGCCTGATAGAACGTCTTAACCCGGAAACCACCAATCGCGTGGAAATCCACGATATCGAACCCTTTAGCCGTTTTGTTAAAGGTCGCGTGGCGTTGCTGGGCGATGCCGCGCACAGCACTACGCCGGATATCGGGCAAGGCGGTTGTGCGGCGATGGAAGATGCAGTGGTGCTGGCGCAGACGCTGGCGTCACACTCTTTGGGGATTGAGGATGCGCTGTTGCGCTATGAAAGCCGTCGCGTGGAGCGCACCAAAGATTTGGTGTTGAAAGCCCGTAAGCGCTGTGATGTTACCCATGCGAAAGATGCGGAAGTGACGGCGGCATGGTATGCGGATTTGAAAAATGAAACCGGCGAGCGAGTGCTTGCCGGTATGTGCGATACGATTGAAGGCGGTCCGTTCGGTTGAACCAGGTCGCCATCAATGGCGACCCTACGACTCTAATCCACGGTTTTTCAGCATTGGGCCGATTTCCGGCTCTTTGCCGCGCCACGCCAGCCACAGATGCTGCAAATCGGTGCTGTTTCCGCGAGACAGAATATGCTCGCGGAACTGCTGACCGTTTTCTCGCGTTAATCCCCCGCGTTCGACAAAGGCTTGATAGCCGTCATCGGCCAGCATCTGCGTCCAGATATAGGCGTAATAGCCAGCTGCATAACCGCCGCCCCAGATATGACGGAAATAGCTGGAGCGATAGCGTGGTGGAACCGCCGCCAGCGCAATGTTTTCGGCCGCCAATGCCTGTAATTCAAAGTGGCTGACGTCCTGCGGATTGTCGTGCGTGGTCAGTGAATGCCACTGCAAATCCAGCAGCGCGGCGGCGAGCAGCTCGGTCATGTCGTAGCCTTTGTTGAACTTCGCGGCACGCACCATCTTGTCGCGCAGCTCAGCCGGCATCGCCTCACCGGTTTTGTAGTGGCGCGCATAGTTGGCAAACACCGCTTCGTTGCTGGCCCAATGCTCATTAATCTGCGACGGAAACTCGACAAAGTCGCGCGGCGTGGCGGTGCCCGATAAGCTCGGATAGCGTTGCGACGCGAACAAGCCGTGCAGCGCATGACCAAACTCATGGAACAGCGTGATCACCTCATCCCAGCTCAGCAGCGCCGGCTGACCTGCCTGCGGCTTGGTGTAGTTGCACACGTTGTAGATCACCGGTTTGGTGCCGAGCAGCGTGGTTTGGTCGACGAAATTACTCATCCACGCGCCGCCGCTTTTGTTATCACGTTTGAAGAAGTCGGTGTAGAACAGCGCCAGCGGCGTGTCGTCGGCATCGAAAATCTCGTAAACGTTGACGTCGGGATGATAAACCGGCAGATCGTGGCGTTGGCTAAAGCGGATGCCAAACAATTGGCTGGCCGACCAGAACACGCCCTTCTCCAGCACATTATTCAACTCAAAGTACGGGCGGATTTGGCTCTCATCCAGCGCGTATTGCGCTTTACGCACCTGCTCAGCGTAGAAATTCCAGTCCCAGACGCGCAGCGGGAAACTGTGATGTGAGGCTTCAATCGCCTGCTGAATATCGGCAGCTTCGCGTTCGGCGCGGGCCCGCGCGGCGGGTACGATATTGCGCATAAAGGCAAAAGCCGCCTCCGGCGTTTTCGCCATCTGATCCTGCATGCTCCACTCGGCATAGGTTTTGAAGCCGAGCAGACTCGCCTGCTGGGCGCGCAGTTGCGCCATACGTAACACGATGTCGCGCGTGTCGTTATCATCGCCCTGCTCGCTGCGCGTTAGCGCCTGCTGGAACAGCGCTTCACGCGTGGCGCGCACTTCAAGGGCTTGCAGCGCCGGTTGCTGCGTGGTGTTTTGCAGCGCAATCAGCCACTCGCCGTGCAAACCACGCGCTTCGGCCGCCGCTTTGGCGTGCGCCAGCTCTTCCTCGCTTAATCCCGCCAAGGCCGCCACATTGCTCACCACATAAGCACCGGCTTTGGTGGCTGCCAGCAACTTGTTGCCGAAACGGGTGCTGAGGCTTGCTAATTCCTGATGGCAGGCACGCAGCTGGGTTTTATCCGCGTCGTTCAGGCTGGCGCCTGCCAATTGGAAATGCTGCCAGGTGACTTCCGCCAGACGCATCGCTTCAGCATCCGGACACTGCGAGCCGCGATGCTGGTAAACGGTATCGAGGCGAGCAAATAGCTGGCTGTTCAGGTAGATTTCATCATTGAGCGCGGTGAGTTGCGGGGTAATCAGTTCATCGATTTCCTGCAGGCGATCGCTAGTGTTGGCGGAAGTCATGGCACCAAACACCAGATTCACGCGCTTCAGCAACTGGCCGCTGCGTTCCAGCGCCTCAAAGGTGTTGGCAAAGGTTGGCGCGTCAGGATTGCTGGCGATCGCCGCCACTTCGCGCCGTTTCTCTTCAATCCCCGCTTCCAGCGCCGGCAGAAAATCCTCTTCCTGAATCTGGTCAAATGGCGGGGTTTGATACGGCAAGGTGCTGGCGGTGAAAAACGGATTGGCTCGTGAATTCATTATCGCTCCTGATAATCAGCAACGCCGCACGGTGGCGGCGGGATGGTTCTATCCTGGCAGTTTCCTCGTCACTCAACAACTTATCGCCTGCTGCTGATAAACGCTGATGATTTCTCCCGCCACCGCCACGGCAATTTCCGCCGGTAACTTGCCCTTCACATCCGCCAAACCAATCGGGCAGCGCAAACGTGCGAGGGAATCTGCCGCAATGCCTTTGCCCTCTAAGCGATAGCGAAAGCGCTGGGCTTTAGTGGCAGAACCAATTACACCGGCATAGCGAAAATCGCCCCGGCGCAAGATCGCTTCGCTGAGCGCCAGATCGAGAGGATGATCGTGCGTCATCACCACAAAATAGCTGTCGGGCGCGGCTTCCTGCACGCAGTCAATCGGATCCTCAACCTGACGCACCGTCACGCCGGGCGGCACGGCGCGAAACTGCGCGGCGCGGCTGTCAATCCACGTGATGCGGCACGGCAAAGTGGCAAGCAGATTTACCAGCGCCTGGCCAACGTGACCTGCACCGTACACCTGGATTTCCGGCTGCTGCTGCATCAGCGGTTCAAACAGCAAAGTGGCGTGACCACCGCAGCATTGGCCGAGACGCGCAGCCAGCGCAAACTCTTCACTGCGCGGCTGGGTGCAGCGCTGCTGCAGCATCTCGCGCGCCTGCGCAATGCATTGATATTCGAGATGGCCGCCGCCAATGGTGAGAAAAGTGTCAGTGGCGCTGACCACCATTTTGCTACCGCGATCGCGCGGCACGGAGCCCCGCTCGCTGAGCACGGTAATCAGTACACAGCTTTCGCGTTTTTCCCGCAGGCTGTGCAATACGCCGATCCAGTCATGATAAATCATGTTCCGCTCCCGATAAGCGCTGAATCCCCCAGAATACCCGCTCCGGCGTGGCGGGTGCGTCCAGCTGCGGATGGCGACGATAGTTATCAACGCTGGCAACCGCATCCTGTAGCGCGCACCACACGGCGATGCCCAACATGAACGGCGGTTCGCCGACGGCTTTGGAGTGGAACACCGTGTCCTGCGGGTTTTTGCGGTTCTCAACCAGCGTGACGCGCAAATCACTCGGTACATCGCTGATCGCCGGGATTTTGTAGCTGGCCGGGCCATCGGTGAGCAATTTGCCCTTGTCGTTCCACACCAGTTCTTCGCAGGTGAGCCAGCCCATGCCCTGCACAAAACCGCCCTCAACCTGGCCGATATCAATGGCCGGATTCAGCGACGCGCCCACGTCATGCAAAATGTCGGCGCGCAGCAAACGGTATTCGCCGGTCAGCGTATCCACCAGCACTTCACAGCAGGCCGCGCCGTAGGAGAAGTAATAGAACGGTTTGCCGCGTCCGGCAGCGCGATCGTAATGAATGCCTGGCACTTTGTAGAAACCGGTGGCAGAAAGCGGCACCTGATTAAGCCAGGCTTGCTGCGCAACCTGAGCGAAGGTGAAGTGTTTCTCGCCGACGCGCACAATGCCGTTGCTGAAATGCACCGCTTCTGCCGCGCATTGATGTTGCTGACACAGCATCTCGGTTAAGCGATCGCGCAGGATTTGCGCCGCATTCTGCGCCGCTTTGCCGTTAAGATCGGCCCCGCTGGACGCCGCAGTTGGCGAGGTGTTGGGCACTTTGCCGGTATCGGTGGCAGTCACCTGAATCTGGCTGATATCAATCTGCAGCACTTCCGCCACAATCTGCGCCACCTTGGTGTTTAAGCCCTGACCCATTTCGGTGCCGCCGTGGTTGAGCTGCACCGTACCATCGGTGTAAATCAAAATCAGCGCACCGGCCTGATTGAGGAAGCTGGAGGTAAATGAGATGCCGAATTTTACCGGCGTCAGCGCCAGTCCGCGTTTCATAAAACGGTTGCTGGCGTTAAACGCGCTGATTTCACGACGCCGCGCGGCGTAATCGCTGCTGGTTTCTAGCTGCGCGGTCATCTCATCCAGCAGATTGTCTTCCACCTGCTGATGGTAATGGGTGATGTTGCGATCGGTTTTGCCGTAATAATTGCGTTTGCGCAGTTCGAGCGGATCTAATCCGAGCTCGCGTGCGACGTGATCCATGATCTGCTCAATCGCCACCATGCCTTGCGGCCCGCCGAAGCCACGATAGGCGGTGTTCGAAGCGGTATGCGTGCGGCAACGATAGCCGGTAATCAGCGCATCGCCGAGGTAATAGGCGTTATCGGCGTGGAACATCGCGCGATCGACTATCGATCCGCTGAGATCGAGCGAATAACCGCAGTTGCCGGCCAGATCGATCTTCACGCCACAGAAACGACTATCGTCATCGACGCCAACATCGTAGCGGACAAAAAACGGATGGCGTTTGCCGGTGATCTGCATGTCGTCGCGGCGCGCCAGGCGCATTTTTACCGGTTTACGCAGCTGACGCGCGGCAATGGCACACAAACACGCCACGCCCGCCGCCTGCGTCTCTTTACCGCCAAAGCCGCCGCCCATGCGCCGCATATCAATGGTGACTTTGTTCATAGTGATGCTCATCACTTCCGCGACCAGCTTCTGCACTTCGGTGGGGTTTTGCGTCGAGGAGAACACCTGCAAGCTGTCATCTTCGCCGGGGATCACCAGCGCCATCTGGGTTTCCAGATAGAAATGTTCCTGACCGCCGATGTGAAATTCGCCCTGAATACGACGTGATGCACGCGCCAGCGCGGCTTCGGCATCACCGCGTTGGTGAATGTGCGGCTGCTGCACAAAGAAGCGCTGTTCCAGCGCTTCACGCACGTCGAGCACCGCGGGCAGCGCTTCATACTCAACAATTGCCGCTGCGGCACCGGCACGCGCCGCTTCCGGAGATTCAGCCGCCACGGCTATCACGATCTGACCGAAATATTCGATTTTGTCCTGCGCCAGCAGCGGATCACCGGGTTCCAGCGGACCCACATCATTGAGGCCCGGCACATCGCGCCACGTCAGTACGCTGACCACGCCAGGCACCGCGTAACACGGCTGCACATCCAGTTTTTTGATGCGCGCATGCGCGTGCTCGCTCAGTCGTGGACAGAGATGCAGCAATCCCGGCAGATCGGGCTTGTCGTCGATATACAGCGCTTCACCGGAGACATGCTTGTCGGCACTTTCGTGTTTGTTACTGCGCCCCACGCCCGTTTGCATGCCGGTGGCGAACTGGGTTTTCAGCAGCGTTTCGTTCAGTTCCGGACGGTTATGAGACATAGCGCGATACCTCAGTAAGGGTCAGCTCGCCAGACGCTTGTGCGTAATAGCGGCGCAACAGATTGCGCGCCACCTGCAGGCGATAGTTGGCACTGGCGCGAAAGTCGCTCAGCGGCTGAAAATCCTCGCTCAATGCAGCGCAGGCTTTTTCAATGGCGCTAAGATTCAGCTGCTGACCCAGCAGTTGGGCTTCAGCCGCCAGCGCACGCTTCGGCGTGGCGGCCATGCCACCAAAAGCCAGTCGCGCTTCCACAATCACACCTTCCTCGACTTGCAGATTGATGGCGGCGAACACGGCGGAAATATCATCATCCAGCCGTTTCGCCACCTTCCACGCTGTAAAGTTGGGTGACACCGTCACTTTAGGGATGGAGATGCTGCGAATGAATTCCCCCGGCAGCAAGACCGTTTGGCGATAGGCAGTAAAGAATTGATCAAGCCGGACTTCTCGCTGCTTATCGCCCTGCTGCAAAACCAGACGCGCATTCAGTGCCAACAGCATCGGCGCGCAATCACCAATCGGCGATGCGTTACCAATGTTGCCGCCGAGCGTGCCCTGATTACGGATTTGCAACGAGGCAAAACGCTCTAGCATGCTGCTAAACGCCGGAATGTACTGCGCTAAAAACTGATAGCAATGATGCAATGAGGCGGCAGCGCCAAGATAAAGATGTGTTTCATCTTCGTGGCAGACCTTCAACTCATCAACCTGCTCCAGCGCAATCAGCAGCGGCAGACGCTTATATTGCTGGGTGATTTGCAGCGTCAGATCGGTGCCACCGGCCACCAAACGGGCATCGGGATATTGCTGATAAAGATCGGCGAGCTGCGCGAGCGTTTTTGGCAGATAGCAGCGGCTGCCTGCGGCTTCAATAATCTGGACTTCGGTGTTGCTGAGCGCCTGTAAACGCTGCACTAACGCGGGTGCATTGGCACTGAAGGCATCCGCAACAGGTTGTTCGCATGCCTGCTGCGCCGCATCCATGATCGGACGATAACCGGTACAGCGACACAAATTACCTGCCAGCGCCTGTTCCGCCTGATGACGATTCCAGCCAGCGCTGTTTTTCTGCAGGGTAAACAGCGACATCACGAAACCCGGCGTGCAGTAACCGCATTGCGACCCGTGGCAATCCACCATCGCTTGCTGCACGCTGTGCAGTTCGCGGCCCTGCTTGAGATCTTCCACCGTAATCAGCTGCTTGCCTTGCAGGCTGCTTACCAGCGTCAAACAGCTGTTGACCGCCTGATACTGCATCTCGCCATCCACCACTTTACCGAGCGTGACGGTGCAGGCACCGCAGTCGCCCGAGGCACAACCCTCTTTGGTGCCGCGACGCTGCTGCTGGCCGCGCAGGTAGTTAAGCACAGTGAGATTGGGATCGAGCTCGCGTTCGGTAATTAAACGATCGTTGAGTAAGAACTGGATCATGCGATTTGCTCCTCACTTTCGCGCTGCCAAACCGGCTTGCCGCTCACCCAGGTTTGCGCAATGTTGCGGTCGTCGCCAAGTGTCATCATCACAAATAGCCGCTCCCAGATATCTTTGCTGTTGGCGTTTCGCAGCTTTTGCAGCGGCGACATCGCCGGATCGAGCACCACAAAATCAGCCTCTTTACCGGGATTAAAGTTGCCGATGACGTCATCGAGGTCGAGCGCGTGTGCACCGCCCAAAGTGGCGTGATAGAACGCTTCGCAGGCGCTGAGTTTGTACTGCTGTAGCTGGCCGACTTTGTAGGCTTCGCCCAGCGTTTGCAGCAGATTAAAGGTGGTGCCAGCCCCCACGTCGGTGCCAATGCCCATGCGCACGCCCTGCTGCCAGCAGCGTTTGATGTTGAATAAGCCGCTGCCGAGGAACAGGTTTGACGTTGGACAAAAGGCGATCGATGAATCGGTGTCATGCAGGCATTGCCACTCTTGATCTTCCAGATGCAAACAGTGCGCAAACACGCTGCGTTTGCCGGTGAGTTGGTGGTGATGATAGACATCGAGATAGCCCGCCCGCTCCGGGAATAACGCTTTCACCCAGGCGATCTCCTGCTGGTTTTCACTTAAGTGCGTGTGCATCCAGACATCAGGGAACTCCTCACGCAGTTGGCGCACTTTGTCCAGCAGTTCGGGCGACGAGGTCGGCGCGAAACGTGGCGTGAGTGCGTAGCTCAGACGACCGCGTTGATGCCAGCGCTCAATCAGTTCACGCGTGTGCTGATAGCTCTCTTCCGGCGTTTCGGTCAGGTATTCCGGTGCGTTGCGATCCATCATCACTTTGCCAGCGATGAGCCGCATATTAAGCTGCTGTGCCGCGCTGAACAGGGAATCCACCGACTGCTTATGCACGGTGCCGAACACCAGCGCGGTGGTGGTACCGTTCGACAACAGCTGATGCAGGAAAAACGCCGACATTTTTGCCGCGTGGTCGGGACAGTGATATTGGCTCTCCACCGGGAAAGTGTATTGGTTGAGCCACTCCAGCAGCTGTTCGCCAAAGGCACCGATCATTTCGGTTTGCGGGTAATGGATATGGGTATCGATAAAACCGGGCACGATCAGTTTGCCGCGCAGATCGGTGACGCGCGTGTGATCGACGCGCCCTTCCGCGATTTGCCAGCTCTCAAGGCTGACCACTTTGCCGTCACGCAGCGTTAATAAGCCATCTTCGAGATAGCGCGCGTTGGCAGCGATGTCGTCTGGCTGCGCGGCCAGAGCGGTGAAATCAAAGAAGCTGGCGCGCAGCAGCGTTTCGGGTGCGTAAGGCATAATGGTTCCTTGGTGCTTTTTTATTAGTGCAGGTGATTGCCTTAAAGATAGTTTGCAAAGCGCATGCCAATGCAAAGAACAAAAAATACTGTTTACTTTCAATATAATAGATTGATTTGGCGGGTTTTCGTGTCAAGCCTGGCTAGCAAACGTATGCGCAACCGGTTGCCTGGGTTCGCAAACGGTTGCGATTTAACATTGCGCTAAGTTTTACCTGACATGGCGAGTTGATCGCCCGCAAACGTGCGCCTTTGTGGTGCGCTGATGCACTCGCGATGTGCAGGAAAGATCCTGCAACACGCTGCCTTTGGTTTTCATGAGCATGGGTTCGAGGTTAATGCTAAGGTGTGGCTGATAACCTGAAATCGTTTAAGGAACAGTGAGATGATTATTTTTGTTACTGGCGCAACCGCTGGTTTTGGTCAAAGTATCACCCGCCGCTTCATTGCTACAGGTCATAAAGTGATCGCCAGCGGACGTCGCGCTGAGCGCTTAAAAGAGTTGAAAGATGAGCTGGGCGATAATCTGTATACCGTTCAGCTGGACGTGCGTAATCGCGCCGCCATCGATGAAGTGATTGCCTCCCTGCCCGCTGAATGGCGCAATATTGATGTGCTGGTGAACAATGCTGGCCTGGCGCTGGGTGTGGAACCGGCGCACAAAGCCAATATCGAAGACTGGGAAAATATGATCGACACCAACAACAAAGGGTTGGTGTACATGACGCGTGCGGTGCTGCCTGCGATGGTGGAGCGCAACGTCGGTCATATCGTGAATATCGGTTCGATTGCGGGCAGCTGGCCCTATTTGGGTGGCAACGTGTATGGCGCGACCAAAGCGTTCGTGCGCCAGTTCAGCCTGAATCTGCGTACCGACCTGCACGGCACCGCGCTGCGCGTGACCGATATCGAGCCAGGTTTGGTGGGCGGCACCGAGTTCTCCAACGTGCGCTTCAAGGGCGATGATGATAAAGCGGGCCAGGTTTACGAAGGCACCACCGCGTTAACGGCGGAAGATGTGACCGAAGCGGTCTATTGGGTAACGACGCTGCCTAAGCACGTCAACATCAATACGCTGGAGATTATGCCGGTGACGCAAACCACTGCAGGATTGAAAGTGCATAAAGGTTAATCGCGGTTATACGCTGTTTGATCGAGATACCCGGGGATACCCGGGGCGACCATCCCGTGAGGCGCTCCGGCGGCTTTCGCCGCTACGACCTCATCGGGATGTTTCCCCTAATATCCAATGCCTGTGTTGCCGGTTATTACACCCGGCCCCAACCTGTCACGATAATCAACATGCCGCTAAAGGCGACCAGCGCACCGACCCAATCCCATGTACTGAGTTTTACGCCATCCACCACGCGCAGCCAGATCAGCGCGGTTAACACGTATACGCCGCCATAGGCTGCATAGACGCGCCCGCTCGCGGCGGGATGCAGCGTCAACAACCAAACAAACAGCGCCAGACTTGCTGCGGCGGGCACCAGCAGCCAGGCCGTCATGCCCTTCTTCAACCATAGCCACGGCAGGAAACAGCCAACAATTTCCGCTATCGCAGTGATAAAAAACAGCAAGGCGGTTTTTACCAGCATAGAAAATATCTCACTAAGCTAAACAAAGCGCTCACCGCTGGTGAGCAAAGAAGCAGCGATGATATACTAGCGCCCATGGTTGTTACAGCCGCGATCCCGGCTGTGCTGGTGTTAACTGAAGGAAATGACGATGAAAAAACTGTTATCCGCCCTGTTGGCGACCGTGGTGACGTCGAGCCTGTTAATGGCTGCGCCAATTGCGTGTGCCAAAACCGATCGCCTGATCATTGAAGATGGCAGCAGCGCCTCCAGCAATGAAGCCGCGCGCCAGAGCAAAGAGCAGTGGAACGATACTAAAAATCTGCGTAACAAGGTCAATACCCGCGTCGAGAAAGAGTTCGATAAAGCGGATAAAGCCTTTGATACCCGCGACTCCTGCGAAAAGAGCTACAACGTTAACGCCTATTGGGAACCGAATACGCTGCGTTGCCTTGACCGCCGCACCGGACGTCCAATTGCACCTTAATCGTTTATCACTGCTATAGTTTTGACAGGATTTCTGACCAAAGGAGTGAATGATGAAAAAACGTAATGCAGTACTGCTGATGGCGATGTTGTCGCTGCCGGTATTGGCGCAGGCGTCTTGTGAAAGCGTCAAAGCGGACATCAGCAAAAAAATCATTAACAACGGCGTCGCCGAATCGGACTTCACGCTGGATATCGTGGCCAATGATCAAGCCGATCAGGTCGGCGGCCAGGTTGTGGGTCATTGTGAGAACGACACACAGAAAATCGTCTACAAGAAAAATGGCCGTGATGGTGACAGCACCGTGCCAGACAGCGCGGGCAGCTCTCAGGATACGCCAGCGCAGTAAACTTTCGGGCGGCTCTCTGGCCGCCCTGCTTTTACTCCACTTCCGGCCTTTGCCGCGGCATTATCCACGCCACCCACAACGTTAGCAGCGCAATCAGCAACGACACTACAAACACCCAATGTAAAGAACTGGCGATTTGTCCGGTCCAGTCATGCAATGTCGCCTCCGACAGCGTCTGACGGCTTTCAGGCGCCATGATTTTCTGCATCGGATCGTCGGCCTGCGGCAGACGCAGCGACAAGTTGAGGTTCAGCACCGCGCCCAATAACGCGGTACCAATCGCCGAACCGATCATGCGGCTGAACATGATTGAGGCGGTGCAAATGCCGCGAATGTCGTAATGCGCATGGTTCTGTACCGATACCAGAAACGTGGTGCTGGTCATGCCCATGCCGGTACCAATCACAAAGGCGGTGAATCCGGCCTGCACGATTGAGCTGTCGCTGCGCAGTAGCAGCAGCAACGCGCTGCCAGCAATCAGCAGCAGCGCGCCCAACTGCGCGGTGAAGCGATAGGAGGTGATAAGCATCAACCTACCGCTCAATGTACTGGCCAGCGGCCAGCCAATCGACATCATCGCCAGCGCGCTGCCGGCCTGCAGCGGCGTGCCGCCGGTGATGCCCTGAATCCATGTCGGCAAAAACGCGCTGATGCCCATCATGCTGGCACCGATAATCAGGTTGCCGATGTTGCCAGCAACGATGAGCCGACTGCGCCAGATTTCCAGCGGAAACAGCGGTGCATCAGCACGCTGTTCATGATGTTTTAAACGCCAGGCGGCGATGACTGCTAGCAGCAGGAATGGCAGCAGCCAGAAGCCGAGCACTTCGGCCTGTAACAGCGCGACTAATAATGCCGTCACGCAGATCATCAGCCAACAGCTGCCGGTAAGATTGAGCGTGGTGGCCTGATTTTGCTCACGCGATGGAAGGAAGCGCGCCAGCAGCAACATGGCGATCGCGCCAATCGGTACGTTAACCCAGAAAATCACCGACCAGCTAAAGTGCTGTACCAGCCACGCGCCGCTCAGCGGGCCAATAATTGCCGCCACGCCCCAGACGCTGGAGAGCCAGCCTTGTACGTTGGCGCGTTCACGCGGCGAATAGACGTCAGCCACAATGGTGGAGGTCAGCGGCATAATCGCGCCGGCACCTAAACCCTGAAAAGCGCGAAACAAAATCAGCCACGTCATGCTGTGGGCGAATCCACACAGAATCGATCCCAGCAGGAACAGCGATACGCCTATAAACAGCAGCCGTTTGCGGCCCCACATGTCTGCTAATCGGCCATAGAGCGGCACGCTGACGGCTTGTGTCAGTAAATAGATGGAAAATACCCAGCCAAACTGCGAAAAGCCGCCAAGATCGGCAATGATGGTCGGCATCGCGGTGGCCACGATGGTGACTTCAATCGCCGCCATAAACATAGCGAGCATGCAGCCGATAAGAATCCAGTGGCGATGTTCCGTGTTCAATTCTGCAGTTTCAGTCATACGTCTCCCTAATTTCTAACAAGGCTAGCTGAAAATTCACCAGACCAGTTTCCTCTGCGTGCGCCCCATCTGTGACGAGGTCACTTATTTCGATGAAAATTTTTTATTGTCGTATGATGCCTTATTCCATGCGGGTTAGCTGCGGTTTTTGATTATTTCTATCTGACTGATTTTGCCGCAGAA
The DNA here is from genome assembly GCF_024506435.1 of Pantoea trifolii. Taxonomy (NCBI): domain Bacteria; kingdom Pseudomonadati; phylum Pseudomonadota; class Gammaproteobacteria; order Enterobacterales; family Erwiniaceae; genus Pantoea; species Pantoea trifolii. The sequence goes on from NZ_JANIET010000001.1 coordinate 2,091,060, forward strand.
ACTGGCACTTATCGACAAGCATTGCTATAGGTCTAAGCGGTGCTTTCCAGTTATTCACTGAAAAAGCATCTGCTAATAGTCATTTTAACTGCAATTTAACGGGGTGAAGGATTTTCGTATGTGTGCGTTTTTGACACTGCGCCGCCATCCTGGGAATGACATCACCACATCGAACGATTTTTTTGAATCAGGGAGACACTGGCTATGCAAAATGCATCGCTCGCCCGCCGCGCTGGGCTGGCTCTGCTCGCGATTGTTGCGGTGATTGCCCTGCTGGTTTGGGGGCTGGGGCTGAACACGCTGCGCGACCGTCGGGAAGATTTGATCTATCTCGGGCAGCAGCATCTGTTTTTGGTGTTTTGGTCAATGTTCTTTGCGCTGCTGGTGGGCATCCCCAGCGGGATCTTGCTGAGTCGTCCGTTTGCCCGTCGCTGGGCAGAGTACGTGATGCAAATCTTCAACGTGGGTAACACGCTGCCACCACTGGCGGTATTGGCGCTGGCGATGGTGATTGTCGGTATCGGCGATCGTCCCGCGTTGATTGCCCTGTTCCTCGCCTCGCTGCTGCCGATTGTGCGTAATACTTTTGCCGGTTTAAGCGCGGTACCGCCGTCGCTAATCGAAGCCGCCAACGGTATAGGTATGACTAAGTTTCAGCGTTTGCGTCAGGTGGAAATTCCCAATGCGCTGCCGGTGATTCTGACAGGCGTGCGTATCGCCACGGCGATTAACGTCGGTACCGCGCCATTGGCGTTTCTGATCGGCGCCAGCAGCTTTGGCGAGCTGATCTTCCCTGGTATCTACCTCAACGACTTCCCTACGCTGATCCTCGGCGCTGTGGCCACCGCGCTGGTTGCGCTGTTGCTCGACATGCTGCTTGCAGCATTGGGACGTTATCTCAGCCCGCACTCTGCGGCTTAACACAAGGAGTTTTGTGATGGCCACTGCCAACAAGCTGGCGCGCTGGGTAAAACGTACTGCGCTGGCACTCACCGCGACGCTGGCAATCAGCCAAAGCGCCGCTGCTGCAACACCCATCACCATGGCAACCAAGAGTTTTACCGAGCAGCACATCCTCTCCGCGATGACGGTGATCTGGTTGCAGAAGAAAGGTTTTCAGGTGATCCCCAAGACCAATATCGCCACCACCATTGGTCGTAACGCGATGATCAACAAACAGATTGATATGACGTGGGAATACACCGGTACTTCGCTGATCATCTTTAACCACATCAATAAGCCGATGTCGACGGAAGACGCTTATAAAACGGTAAAACAGCTGGATGCGAAGTTGGGGCTGGTCTGGCTCAATCCTGCACCGATGAACAATACCTATGCGTTTGCTATGCAACGCGATCGCGCGGACAAAGAAGGCATTAACACCATGTCGCAACTGGTGGCGAAGCTGGAAGAGGTACGCAAGAACGATCCGGATCATAACTGGAAACTCGGTTTGGACCTGGAGTTCTCGGGCCGTTCCGATGGCCTGAAGCCGCTGCAGAAAGCCTACAACATGCCGCTCGATCGTCCGCAGATTCGCCAGATGGATCCCGGCTTAGTCTACAACGCGATTCGCGATGGTTTTGTTGACGCGGGTTTGATCTATACAACCGATGGCCGCGTGAAAGGTTTTGAACTCAAAGTGTTAGAAGATGATAAGCACTTCTTCCCGAGTTACAACGTCACGCCGGTAGTGCGTCAGGATGTGCTGGAGAGTCATCCAGGTCTGGATAAGGCGCTTAATCAGCTTTCCGCATTGATTAACGACGAAGCGATCACCGAGATGAACAAGCGAGTCGATATTGATCATCAGTCGCCGCAACAGGTGGCGCGTGATTTCCTTCAATCTAAGAACATGCTGTAAGGAGGCGCTGTGGATACCTTGCATTACATCATGAATAACTGGCACACCTTGATGTCGCTCACCTGGCAACATACCTGGCTGGTGCTGGTAGCGGTAGGTTTCGCCATTATCGTTGGCGTGCCGCTGGGCATTTTGATTGTGCGCTTTAAGTGGCTGGCCACGCCGGTGCTCGGCATCGCCACCATTGTGTTAACCATTCCTACCATTGCGTTGTTTGGTTTGATGATTCCATTGTTTTCTATGATCGGTCAGGGCATTGGCGCCCTGCCCGCGATTACTGCGGTGTTTCTCTACTCGCTGCTGCCGATTGTGCGTAACACCCACACCGCGCTGGAAAATCTGTCTCCCGGACTGCGCGAAGCTGGTCGTGGGATTGGCATGACTTTCTGGCAGCGTCTGCGCTGGGTGGAAATTCCGATGGCGCTGCCGGTGATTTTTGGCGGTATTCGTACGGCGGTGGTGATGAACGTTGGCGTAATGGCGATTGCCGCCGTGATTGGTGCAGGCGGTTTGGGCCTGCAACTGCTCGACGGTATCAGCGGCAGCGATGTGCGCATGCTGATTGCCGGTGCCTTGATGATTTGTTTGCTCGCGATTGTGCTTGATTGGCTGCTGCACCGTTTGCAGTCGGCGCTGACTCCTAAGGGGATTCGATAATGATAAAACTGGAAAACCTGACGAAAACCTTTACGCAAAAGAACGGCACGTCTCTCAATGCCGTGGATAACGTCAGCCTGGAAGTGCCTGCCGGGGAAATGTGTGTGCTGCTCGGCCCATCGGGTTGTGGCAAAACCACTACGCTGAAGATGATTAACCGCCTGATTCCTTCTTCAAGCGGCAGGATTTTGATCAATGGTGAAGACACCAGCGGACAAGATACCGTTACCCTGCGCCGCAATATTGGTTACGTGATCCAGCAGATTGGTCTGTTCCCGAACATGACCATCGAGGAGAACATTACCGTGGTGCCGCGCATGCTGGGCTGGGATAAGAAGCGCTGCCGCGAACGCGCCACGGAATTGATGAGCATGGTGGCGCTCGATCCGACCAAGTTCCTGCATCGCTATCCGCGTGAAATGTCCGGTGGTCAGCAGCAGCGTATCGGCGTGATTCGCGCACTGGCCGCTGATCCACCGGTTTTGCTGATGGATGAACCTTTCGGCGCGGTCGATCCGATCAACCGTGAAGTGATTCAGAACGAGTTCCTGGAAATGCAGCGTCAGTTGAAGAAGACCGTGATGCTGGTTAGCCATGATATTGATGAAGCGCTGAAGCTCGGCGACCGCATTGCCGTGTTTGGTCAGGGCAAAATTGTGCAGTGCGCCAGCCCGGATGAGCTGTTAGCCAAACCGGCGAACGACTTTGTGGGCTCCTTTGTCGGTCAGGACCGTACGCTGAAACGTTTGTTGCTGGTGCAGGCTGGCGATGTCACCGATCAGCAGCCCACCATCACCGTGCAGCGCACAACGCTATTGCAGGACGCTTTCGCTTCCATGGACGATAACGATATGCGCTCGGTGACGGTGGTTGATGAAGATGGCAAGCCGCTGGGATTTGTGAAGCGTCGTGAAGCGCGCGGATCCACGGGCCGCTGCGAAGAGATGCTGCATACTTTTAAAGTGACCGGCAAAGCAGAAGAGAACCTGCGCGTGGTGCTGTCGAAGTTGTATGAGCACAACACGGTATGGATGCCGATCGTCGATGAGGAAGGTCGTTATAGCGGTGAGATATCGCAGGATTACATTGCCGATTATCTCAGTTCTGGACGTACGCGCCGTCGTTTGAATCCATAAAACCGTAAGCAGTCGCCGAGGGGCATATGGCAGATCGTAAAGTCGCCATAAATCATCCCTGAGGCTCAGCCCGCGCCTTCCCTGGCGCGGGATGCTTTACTCCTCTGCCATATGCCCCTCGGCTATTTGACTCCGTGCGCTTTGTTAGCGTGATTCCTCAGCCGTTTTTGCCGCTACAGCTTCGCTGCGCTCTGAAGGCAGTACTACATTCAAAATAATCGCCAGCATCCCACCGGTGGTGACCGCGTGACCAAACAGGTTGCTAATCAGCGTGGGAAATTGTTTCAGCACATCAGGCACTGCTTCCACACCCAAACCGATACCAAACGATACGGCAACAATCAGCATCTCGCGACGGCCAAGCGGCGTTTGCGTCATCACGCGAATACCTGCCGCCACCACGCTACCAAACATCACAATGGTCGCGCCGCCCAACACCGGCGGTGGAATCTGCTGCAGCATATAGCCAATTGCCGGGAACATACCGAGCAGCACCAACATCACGCCGATCACCATGCCAACGTAACGGCTGGCGACGCCGGTCATCTGGATGACGCCGTTATTTTGCGCAAAGGTGGTGTTGGGAAAGGCCGAGAATACGGCGGCGAGCAAACAGCTGATGCCATCGGCAAAAATACCGCCCTGCATGCGGCGCTCAAACGCTTCGCCTTCAATCGGCTGCTGCGACAACATGCAGTTCGCCGTAAGATCGCCCACCGCTTCAATCACGGCAATCACCGATACCAGGGCGATGGGAATGAAGATGGTCCAGTCAAAGGCAAAACCAAAACGGAACAGTTCTGGCAGAACCAGCCACGGCGTATCGCCCATTGGTTTGAGGGTGAGATGACCGGTTAACGCTGCGGCGATACAGCCCGCTGCAATGCCAGCAACCACGGCAACCAGCCGCGTCCAGCGATTTTGCGAACGGTTAAGGACGATTATCACCAGCAGGGTCAAGGCGCCGAGCGCCAGATTACCCGGTGCGCCAAAATTGCTGGCGTTATGGCCACCAGCCCAATCGGTGATGCTGACTTTGATCAGGCTGATGCCAATCAATGTGATCACGGTACCGGTGACCACCGGCGTCAACACTTTGCGCAATGGCGCGATGCAGCGGCTGATTAGCATCGGAATCATCGCCGCCACCAGGTTGCAGCCAAAGATCATCGCCATGATCTCTTCCGGCGATCCACCGCGCGCTTTGACCATCAATCCGCCCGACAAAATCACGCCCAGAAAGGCAAAACTGGTGCCCTGCAGGCAGATCATGCCGGCGCCAATGCCCATAAAGCGGCGCGCCTGCAGGAATGTACCCAAACCGGAAACCAACAGCGACATGCTGATCAGATAAGGGATCCATGCCTGCAATCCCAAAACGGAACCAATAATCAGCGGCGGCGTAATTATGCCGACGACGCTGGCCAGCACATGTTGCAGTGCGGCACAAAATGCAGGCAATGGACCGATGCGGTCATTCAGCCCATACAACAAACCTTTCTCATCTGATTGCGACATACAGGTGCTCCGGCAAGATATTCATCAGAGCAGCTGATGCATGAATCACGCCAGAGAAGAGAATGCAATAAAATACAGGGAGTAAAGGATTGAATAATAGAGGAATTAATTCGTTAAAAAGGATGGCTGAATCTGAATCATTAGATTCAGCCATTGATAATTTGCGGCACTTTGTTTCATCAGGCCGCAGGCTTTGCACTGTTGTCGTGCGTAATATTGTCATCGAGCAGCGAAATATCCAGATAACCGCTCAGTTCCCGCTGCTCTGCACGCGGCAGGTAAGGCAACTCGCCTAATAAAGGTGCACCTAGCTTCTCGCTCAAAACATCAATAATTTCAGCGTAATGCGCCAGGCCGGGATTAATACGGTTTGCTACCCAACCCGCCAGTTGCAATCCATCCTGCGCAATGGCCTCGGCGGTCAGTAAAGCGTGGCTGATGCAACCTTCCTTAATGCCTACAACCAACACAACCGGCAAATGCTCCTGCCGCACCCAATCGGACAAAGGCTGCAAGTCGTTCATTAAACTGCGCCAACCGCCGGTGCCTTCCACCACCACGCGCGCGGCGCGCTGCTGCAAATCGTTCAAACTGCGAGTGAGTAACGGATAATCAATGCGCTGCGTCGGGCTGGTGCTGATTTCGTCCTCTTCCAGGGCGATAGGATTGACGGCGGAATATGTGAGAGTGAGGCCCGAAACTTGCTGTAACAGCAGTGCGTCTTTGTTACGTAAGCCTTCGGTTGTGCGCTGCGCACTTTTGGCGACAGGTTTGAAACCTGCGGCGCAGAGATCTGCCTTGGCAAAGCACTGCAATAACGCGCGGGATACCACGGTTTTACCCACCGCGGTGTCGGTACCGGTGACAAAAAGCGTTTTCACCATTCTCCTCCTTCATTAAAGCGATGTGTAACGTGCGAAGGAGGCAGTTTAAGGAAATGTTTTCGCAGGCAGATTGCGTTAGGACAAACTTAAGGCGAGCTGTCATTATCCCTGCAACAGTTTTACCAATAAATGGCCGCTATAGAGCGCGTCTTTTATCAGCGCTGCACCGCCAAAAGTACCGGGATCGCTGAACGCCGTTGGTGTGAGCTGGATTTCACTGCTGTAAGCGGGCAACGCCTGCTGACGAATGGTACTGCTCACCGCAGGGAACAGCACATCGGCGGCCTGATTAAGCGGCGAACCGATAAGGATTTGTTGAGGATTAAAGATGTTTACCATCATCGCCAGCATGCGGCCAATATGATGTCCGACGCCAGCAATCACATCACGCGCCAGACGATCGCCCTGCTGCGCGGCAGCGCATAAGCTCTCAATCGTCAGCGGTGCCTGATGCAGCAAACTGTCTGGCTGCGACGGCAAACGCTGGGCGGTGAGAGTAAGCAAGCTTCCGATGCTGGCGACGGTTTCCAGACAGCCATTATTGCCGCAATAACATTGCTGGCCGTAAGGATCGATTTGCGTATGACCAATCTCCACCAGCGTACGACCATTTTTATGCAGCAGTTGTCCGCCGCTGATCACGCCCGCACCGACGGTTTCATCGATCACAATCTGAATGACATGTTGTGCGCCGCTGGATGCGCCAAACAGTGATTCGGCTAACGTCCAGGCAGAAATATCATGCTGCACGAACACCGGCAAACCGGTGCGCTGCGCCAGCGTTTCTCCCAGCGGCATATCCTGCACGTCGTAACCCGGCATACGATGTACCACGCCAGAAGCCGCGTTGATCAATCCCGGCAAAGTAATGGCGATGGCGGTCAAACGCTCCAGCTTGCTTTGATGACGAATAAAGAAGTCATTTACCAAATCCAGCAAGGTTTGCAGCAGCGGTTTTTCGGCGCTGGCGTACAGCGGCAAGCGATCTTCCTGCAGCGCGCGGCTGCTGAGATCGCGCAGCGTTAGCGTAATGAATCCGGGCTGAATGCGTACGGCGAGATAGTGCCAGGCGAGCGTATCGAGGATCAAACCAATCGCTGGACGACCGCGACTGCCGGGTTCCTGAAACTCGGTTTCCTGTACCAGATGGGCATCGAGCATTTCACGCACGATTTTGGTAATGCTGGCGGGTGCTAACTGGGCACGTTTAGAAAGCTCAATACGCGAAATCGGGCCGTAAAGGTCAATCAGTCGGTAAACCACACCTGCGTTGGTCTGTTTTATCTGATCAATATGACCAGGTTGACTGTACAGATTCACGCCCTGCTCCCATTATTTTCGCGCTTCTAAATAAACAGCAGCTATGGTGATGCAGATTGACCAGCAGCGTCAAATATTTGATTAGAAATGTGATTTATCGCACATAAAGTTTATGTCCTGCTTCACCAACTGGTTCAATTCTCCGCGTTTTGTAGCATCAGCGACATCATGTTGGTCATTTGTGCCGTCGGTTCTCGGGTCGCCGACCAGACCAGCCAAACCTCAGAAATCGCGTCGTTCTCCTGCAAAGGGATCCACACCACATCGGCCAAACGTGCACGGCGGAACGACGCCGGCAGAATTGACACGCCAAGACCGGTTGCCACCAACCCCAGAATAGTCATCGCCTCGCCCACTTCCTGAGTAATAAACGGTTTGATTTGATAACGATGCAGCAGCGCCAGAATTTCACCGTACAACGCGGTGCCGCCTTGCGGATCGAAAAATACAAATGGCTCGTTAGCTAATGCCTGAATGGAAATCGACTCTGCATCGGCCAGCGGATGCGCCCAATGCACTACCGCGCATAGCGGCTCCCGCAGTAGCACGCGGTGCTGCAGATCGCTGGGCAGCGGCGTATTGCGCATCACACCGAGATCGAGCCGGTCGTCATGAAGTGGCGCAAGTTGCTGCCGCGTGTTGTTCTCCTGCATCTGAATGTGCACTTCTGGCCAACGCTGGCGGAATTGGTACAGCGCGTCAGAAACCAGACCGGTAAACGGCGCTGAGGAGGTAAAGCCGATACGCAACTCGCCCTCCTGCCCGCTATGCACGCGTGCGGCGCGGCGGGCGGCCTGCTCGACCTGTAACAAAATGGCACGCGCATCCTGCAAAAACAGCGCGCCAGCGGGCGTGATCTGCACGCTGCGGTTGGTGCGGGTAAACAGCTGCGCACCAATTTCCTGTTCCAGCTGCTGAATCTGCTGACTCAACGGCGGTTGTGAAATATTCAGGCGCTGCGCGGCACGACCAAAATGCAGCTCTTCAGCGACGGCAATGAAATAGCGTAGATGGCGCAATTCGACATTCATATTTTAAACGTCTCATTTAAGATTATTAATATATTGTACAACCTATTAACCCTTTCCTACAGTAACCCCATGATGGTTCTAACTAGGATGTTCCGTGAGTCGCTCTTCCCAGGCAGTGATACTCGATGAAGACGAGTTGTCCGTAAAGCCTGCTTCAACTGCAACCCCTTCAGAGTGGATTGAACGCGGATCGCCGCAGTTTATGCGTGTAACGCTGGCGTTGTTCTCCGCCGGTCTTGCCACTTTCGCTTTACTGTATTGCGTGCAGCCGATTCTGCCGGTGCTATCGCAGCAGTTTGGCGTTTCTCCGGCGCAAAGCAGTATTTCTCTCTCGCTCTCTACCGGCTTAATGGCGTTGGGATTGCTATTTACCGGGCCGCTATCGGATGCCATTGGGCGTAAATCGGTGATGGTTACCGCACTGTTGCTCGCCGCCATCTGCACTTTGATTTCCGCTACCATGAGTAGCTGGCAAGGCATTTTGCTGATGCGCGCGCTGATTGGCTTATCGCTGAGCGGCGTTGCGGCCGTTGGCATGACCTATCTGAGTGAAGAGATTCATCCACGCGTTATCGCCTTTTCCATGGGGCTGTATATCAGCGGTAACTCGATTGGTGGCATGAGTGGAAGATTGTTAACTGGCGTACTGACCGATTTCTTCTCCTGGCGCGTTGCGGTGGGCGTCATTGGGTGCTTCGCGTTGGCGGGTGCGCTGATGTTCTGGAAAATTCTGCCTGCATCCCGACATTTTCGTCCGGCGTCGCTGCGACCGCGCAGTTTATTGATCAACTTCCGTCTGCACTGGCGCGATAAAGGTTTGCCGCTGCTGTTCGCGGAGGGCTTCCTGCTGATGGGCGCGTTCGTCACGCTGTTCAACTACATCGGGTATCGCCTGTTAAGTGCGCCGTGGTCACTGAGTCAGGCGGTGGTTGGATTATTGTCGGTGGTGTATCTGACCGGTTCATGGAGTTCACCAAAAGCGGGCGCGATGACCAGCCGTTTTGGACGCGGTCCTGTGATGATTGGCGCGACTGCAATTATGCTGGCGGGATTGCTGCTGACGGCGTTTAACTCGCTGTGGCTGATTTTGCCCGGCATGATGCTGTTCACCGCCGGATTCTTTGCGGCACACTCGGTTGCCAGCGGCTGGATTGGCCCGCGCGCGCGTCGTGCTAAAGGCCAGGCATCGTCACTTTATCTGTTCAGTTATTACGTCGGTTCCAGCGTGGCCGGTACTTTAGGCGGCGTGTTCTGGCACAGCTACGGCTGGATGGGCGTAACGCTATTCATTAGCCTGCTATTATTAATGGCTTTGCTGGTTGGCTGGCGTTTGCAGTGCCGAAAACTGTAATACCTTTCATCTGTTAAACGGGGCGAATACGCCCCGTTCTCATCTCAAGTGGACGCCACACGGCGATCCCACAGTCCCAGATAAAACAAAATGGCTATTCGTCGCTATAATTCATTCCATTCCAACAATAGTTAGACTTTTTTTATTTCACAGCAATGAGGTCGTTAGATGGGACTCTATTATTACGTCGATAAGCACGCCGGCTATAACGACAACCATGTAGTACATGCAACGGGATGCCCGTTCTTACCCGCCGATGAGGCACGCCGTTTTCTTGGGACTTTCTACACGCCAAATGCCGCCATCCAGCAAGCACGTAAATTTTATGCCAGCGCGCTGGGCTGCGAGCATTGTTGTCCGGTTGGGGTAAAAAAAAACATGACGACTCAAAATAGCGTGGCACTAAAACACATGGTGAGACTCTGATAATCATGATTTGAGCGTGGTAGGGTAACCCCGCTGTTTTGTTAAGCACCGCTGAGGCGTTTCAAAATAACTATAATTTTACGTGTAATAATAACTGGACCTTAAGGCGTTCATTAGGGCGTCAGGTCCAGTCGCCTCTTCCCTCATTTCACCATTCCTGATTATTCTCGGCTTGATGCCAGAAAGCGTAATAACCTCAGGCTATTAACCACGCCTCCCAAGATAAAAAATAATCAGTAATAAAAGCCCGACAAACGGTTTCCCTTCGTTCATTAATGCTCCACAATAGCGGGAATTTGTGACCTCGGTCACTTTCTGGGGTGCCTTTTCGCCCTTTCACTCGCCGTCTGACAGATTTGAACTCCATGCAATCTACTACTGTTTCCCGTAAAACGGCCTGGCTACGCGTTGTATTGCTGGCTATTGCTGCTTTTGTCTTTAACACCACAGAATTCGTGCCTGTCGGTTTGCTGTCAGATATCGCTGCCAGCTATGACATGAAGACTGCCGATGTTGGCATCATGTTGACCATCTATGCGTGGGTCGTCGCACTATTGTCGCTGCCGTTGATGCTGTTAACGCGCAATATTGAGCGTCGGCTGCTGTTAGCCGTGCTGTTCATCGTGTTTGTCGCCAGTCATGTGCTCTCGTCCGTGGCATGGGATTTCACTTCGCTGGTTATCTCGCGCATCGGTATTGCCTTGGCGCACGCGGTGTTCTGGTCAATTACCGCTTCGCTGGCCATTCGCGTGGCGCCTGCGGGTAAGAAAACTCAGGCGTTAAGTATGCTGGCAACCGGTACCGCGCTGGCGATGGTGCTGGGCGTGCCGATTGGGCGTATCGTCGGTCAATATCTTGGCTGGCGTACCACCTTCGGCATGATCGGTTTGTCTGCATTGGTGTTGCTGATTTTGCTGATGCGCATCCTGCCGCGTCTGCCGAGCGAGCATACCGGTTCATTGAGCAGCGTACCGATGCTCTTCCGCCGTCCGGCGCTGGTAGCCATGTACATTCTGGTTACCGTGGTGGTGACGGCGCATTACACCGCTTATAGCTACATCGAACCCTTTATGCAGGTGGTCGCTAATGCGGATGACAATTTCACTACCCTGCTTTTATTGCTGTTTGGATCGGCGGGTATTATCGGCAGCGTGCTGTTCAGTACGCTGGGCAATAAATTCCCGTCAGCGATGCTGATCGCTGCTATCGCGATGATCACCTTAAGCATGGGCTTGCTGGTGTTTGCCGCAGTGCGTCCCGCTGCAATCACCGTGCTGTGCATCGTTTGGGGCATGGCAATGATGATGATTGGTCTGGCGATGCAGGTGCGCGTGCTGGCGCTGGCGCCGGATGCTACCGACGTCGCAATGTCGCTGTTCTCTGGTATCTACAACATCGGTATCGGCGCGGGTGCGCTGCTGGGAAATCAGGTCAGTTTGCATATGCAAATGTCGGACGTCGGTAACGTCGGCGGCATTATTGGCCTTGGAGCACTGTTCTGGTGTATCGCTATCTTCCGCCGCTATCCTCAACTGCGTTCTAACGGATAAGAAAAAAGGCTTCAGAAGGATTATCTTCTGAAGCCTTTTATTCACTTCTTACAGAATGCTTCATCGCACTCCGATCAACTCTCTTAGTTATAAATTACTGCTGTGCCATTTAGCTTGTTGTTGCCAGAGGTCGAAGTGATGCGGAATGACTTTGCTCCGGCAGCATTGGCCTTTTCCGCTAGCTGATTCTCCAGCGATGTCAGGTTGGTGCTACCTGATGCGCTAACCACACCAATTTGTTGTTGATTTAGCGGCGCTTCGTTTACTAAGTCTGCAGCCATGCTACCAAAAGCGATTGAGGACAATGCTACAGCAGCCAGGGTCAGTTTGATGCTTTTCATAATTTTGCTCTCTTAAACAGATGAATTAGGGTCGGTCGCGATTAAGTTAACAACCGTTAATTAAATGCTACTGCCGAAAGGGCGTGCTCGTCAATCATTTTATTAACGGTCATTATTTTAATCGAAAGTGGCGTGATTATGGGCTTCCCAGCCCTTTTCAACTTACCCATTTGGGTGCTTTGACCAGCGAAAAGCACAAACGGGCAAAGACGAACAGGCTCATTCCGGGCTGCGCTTGCATATTTATTTAATGATCGGTAATTTAATTGGGTGTTTCTACGCTTTGAGGTGCCCAATGACTGAAGTTATCGATGTGGTGAACAGGAAAACGCGCGGTCGCCCGAAAGTGTTTGACCGCAATGATGCCCTGGACAAGGCATTGATGTTGTTCTGGGCGCATGGTTATGAAGGCACGTCGTTGTCCGATTTGGTTAACGCTACCGGTGCGAAAGCCCCAACCCTTTATGCTGAATTTGAGAATAAAGAGGGTTTATTTCGTGCGGCGATGCAGCGATACATTGAAACCTTCAGCGCACAACGTAACGCAGTGCTGAACGATGATGCATCAGACGTGAAAACGGCAATTGAAGCCTATTTTCGGGCAACCGCCGCGTGCTTTACTGAATGTGATAAGCCAGCAGGCTGTTTCTTCATTTGTACGTCGAGCGCGCTCTCTTCCGGCTCGGAAGAAGTGGCGCAAATGCTGGCGCAGCAGCATCATGCGCAGGAATCAGCGTTAAAAGCATTCCTTGATACCCGGCAGCAGCGCGGTGAATTACCGCAATGTGCCAATAGTGCAACCCTGGCCAGCTATCTGGCGTGTTTACTGCAGGGAATGTCGGTACGTGCGCGTGAAGGGGCCAATCGAGAGGATCTTGACCAGATTGTGGATACGCAGATGGCAATCTGGCCCGCTCTGGCGGGATATTGTGAGTTGAGCACCAAATAAAATTTCAGACCGACTTCCCTGTCGGCCTGAAATTACTGCCTCTATTCGAGCGGTGAGGCGAGCGAGCGTTAAGGCAGGAAAAACATCGGTTTTAACGCCGCACTCACCGGACTGTTATCCGGATTGGATGGCATTAAATCCTTCATGGATGCCCACCAACGCTGACACACCTCCGTTTTTGCCACGGCTTCCCAGCGCGCTTCAGACTCAATTTCCACGCTGGCAAACAGCAGATTACGTTCAGCATCCAGCCAGATAGCGTAATTGTGCGCGCCATGCGCTTTTAACGTCTCGGCCAGCTCCGGCCAAATTGGCGTGTGACGGCGCAGATACTCATCGTGGCAGTGTGCATGCACCTGCATCACAAAGGCTTTACGCAACATCGCTGCGCTCCGCCTGCAGAGCGGCTTGCCACGGCTTAACGTTGAAGCGCTCACCCAGCGCGATCAGTTGCTCAGTGGTGATGCTTTGACGAATGCCACCCATCGACAGCGCTTTCACCACCACTTCGGAGGATTTCTCCGCAGTGTCGATCAGGCCAAAAGTCTCATCGAGGTTTGGACCGGCGCCAAAGATGCCATGGAACGGCCACATCACAATGCTGTGTTTTGCCATCGCGTCTGCTGTTGCCTGGCCGATTCCGTCAGTGCCTGGCACCATCCACGGCAGAATACCGACGCCATCCGGGAACACCACCAGACATTCGGTGCTGCCTTCCCACAGCAGGCGTGTGAAGCGTGCGGAATCCAGATCGACCACATAGCTCAGTGCCATAAAGTTGGTGGCGTGGCAGTGCATGATGACGCGATCAACGCCGTTTGAGACCTGCTTACGCACGCTGTGTGACTGGAAGTGAGCTGCCAGCTCTGACGTTGGCAGGCCGCCGTTACTCAAACCCCAGTGGATTTTGTATGACAAGCCTTTGTCATCGACCTGCAACAGCGCCAGACAATCAGCCGGGTCGATCTGTACGTTACGGAAAAACTTACCCGATCCGGTAACCAGGAACCAATCATTGGCCAGCGCTGGAGCAGGCTTGGTCAGCTCAATACAGCGCGGCTCAGCATAGAAATCACCGGCGAAATCTTTAACTTCTTCCGGCAGTAAACGTAAGCTGACGTTGCCGCCGTTACGCTCATCCCAGCCCTTCAACCACATGTCGCTGGTCGCTTTAACCATTCCCTGAACAAAAGCGGAAGAGAGAATATTTTGCATGGTGTGTCCCTTAACGTTGACGCAGTGTTTGTTGTTCATAATGACGGACTTCGCTCAGCCAGCTGGCATCAGCAGGGACATCGTGGCGCAGACACCAGGCTTCCCACACCGCTTGCCACGGCAACGATTTTTGCTCTTCCAGCATTGCCAGGCGACCGGTGTAATCCCCTTCGTTCTCTAGCTTGCGTAACTGATCGGTAGGTTCCAGCAGCGCGCGTAGCAGTGCTTTTTTGGCATTGCGTGTACCAATTACCCACGCCGCGATGCGGTTAATAGACGCATCAAAGAAGTCGAGACCGATATGCACCTTGTCGAACAGCTTGTGGCGCGCGATCTCGGTGGCGATGGCCTGGGTTTCATCATCAAGAATCACCACGTGGTCGCTGTCCCAGCGTACCGGACGGCTTACGTGCAGCAGCAGGCGCGGCACATAAAGCATCGCCGTGGAGATCTTGTCAGAAATAACTTCGGTTGGGTGGAAGTGGCCGGCATCCAGCGTTAGTGCGGTCTGGCGGCTGCTGGCATAGCCCAGGCAGAATTCATTGGAACCCACGGTGTAGCTTTCTGCACCGATACCAAACAGTTTGCTCTCTACCGCATCGATGTGGTGCGCGGGATTGAGTTTTTCACTGATCACTTCATCAAGCGCACTTGCCAGGCGTTGACGTGGTGCGAGGCGATCGACGGTGAGGTCTTTCATGCCGTCCGGCACCCAGATGTTCATGACGGATGCGGTACCCAGTTGCTCACCAAAGTGCGCCGAGATGCGACGGCTGGCCTTGCAGTGATCGATCCAGAACTGGCGAATCCCTTTGTCGGCGTGCGACAAGGTAAAGCCATCGGCGCTCAGTGGGTGGGAGAAGCAGCTTGGATTAAAGTCGAGGCCCAACTTGTGCGTCTTAGCCCATTCCACCCAGTTGCTGAAGTGTTTCGGTTCAATCGCATCACGATCAACCGGCTTATCGCTCTCCAGATAGATCGCATGCAGGTTAAGACGCTTGGCACCTGGAATGAGTGACATCGCTTTTTCAACATCAGAACGCAGCTCATCAGCATTACGCGCGCGGCCCGGATAGTTGCCGGTAGCCTGAATACCGCCGGTCAGTTCACCGTTCGGATTCTCGAAGCCGCGCACGTCATCACCTTGCCAGCAGTGCATCGAGACCGGAATGCCATCCAGCTGTGCCATTACCTGTTCCACATCTACACCGATGGCAGCGTAGCGTTGTTTGGCCAGTTCGAAGGCCTGTTCAATCAGCTTAGTCATATGCAAGTTCCTTAGCAGGTTGGCTGAGCGCGGCAAAGCGTGCCTGATGGGCAGCGAAGGCGCTGTTGTTCAACGGTTCAAATTTTTCTAACGGGAAGTTTTGGCTAATGCAGCGGCGTAAATCGCTGACGTCACGCAGTTCGCCTAAGGTAATGAGCTGGCAGCCGACGTTACCGAGCGTCGAAGCTTCAATCGGCCCGGCCAATACCGGCAGCTGGCAGGCATCGGCACACAATTGGTTTAACAGCGGATTCTGGCTGCCGCCGCCCACCACATGCAGCTGACGCAGCGGTGCAGCGCGTAATGTGCCGAGTTCACCAATCACCTGGCGATAGAGCAAGGCCAGACTGTCAAAGATGGTGCGGGCCAGCGCGGCAGGCGTCTGCGGAACGGGCATGTTCTGTTCGACGCAGGCGTTCTGAATCTCCTGAACCATGCTGTCTGGATTGATAAAACGACTGTGATTGGGGTTAACCAGCGCACGACAGGCAGGTTCTTTTTCAGCGTCTTTGATCAGCGAGCAGAGATCGGTGATGTGCAACTCGGTGCAGACACGTTGCAGCAGCCACAAACCCATAATGTTTTTCAGAACACGATAGCCTTCTGCTCCACCTTCATTGGTGATGTTGGCATTGAGCGCCGCCGTGCTGACACAAGGCTGCAAACTCTCAATCCCCATCAGCGACCAGGTTCCTGAGCTGAGATAAGCGGCATCATCCTGCATTAACGGTGTGGCCAAAACCGCACTCGCTGTATCGTGCGTCGCAACCGCGATCACCGGAATGTGGTTGCCGCTGGCGCTGGTCCAGTAACCAACGGTATTGCCTGGCGACGTTGGTTTGCCGAACCATTTAGCCGGCACGCCAGCCCAGGTGAGCAAATCGCTGTCCCATTCGCCGCTGTGAATATTTAGCAGTTGTGTGGTGGTGGCGTTGGTGTATTCCCAGTTCATCTGCCCGGTAAGGCGATAATGCAAATAGTCTGGAATCATCAGCGCATGCTGCACTTGTTCCTGCCAATCTGGCTGCTGCTGATGCAGTGCGTGCAGTTGATAGAGCGTGTTAAACGGCAAGAACTGAATACCGGTGCGCTGATAGATTACGCTTTTGCCGAGGTCATTAATGGCCTGAGCCATATGCCCTTCCGTGCGCTTGTCACGATAGCTTACCGCCTCGCCGACGCGCTCGCCGTTGGCATCCAGCAACACCAAATCAACGCCCCAGGTGTCGATTCCAATGCTGTCCGGCACGATGCCTTCATCATCTAGCTGAGCCAGTCCTAAACGAATCTCCTGCTCCAGTCGCTCCAAATCCCAACAATCATAATCTGCACGGCGCACACGCTGATTGGTGAAGCGACGAACTTCGCGCAGGCTGATTTGCTGATTCGCTGAACTCCATTGTGCGAGCATTACGCGCCCGCTGGATGCGCCTAAATCAATGGCAACAATGTTACGCATACTCATGGCGTGTTCTTCCTGTGATGAGATGACAACAGATTAGAAATCCCTGCTTTTTGCCACCTTCCCCTTACTGCCAGTGCGTAATAGTCACTGGCACGCTAACAAAGAAGTTCGTGAGAAAGCTCACAGAACCACACAAGAAGAGAGATGTGAGCCTTGCCGCATTTCCGTCAATCGCTGGTGAGATCTTGAAAAATTAGCCATTTTCCTGCGTCACTAAGGTGAAAATTCAAGGTAAGGTGCGGGGCGCCTGCGTAGACTCGGCAACAGTTGAACAAATAAAGAGGCGAATCATGACCGTTTTACATAGCGCAGATTTCTTCCCGGAAGGGAATTACGCCATCGCCATTGAGCCGCGCGTGCCACAGCAGGCATTTCCGGAGCATCATCATGATTTCCATGAAATTGTATTGGTGGAGCAAGGTTCTGGCATTCATGTGTTTAACGGTCAGCCACAGGCTTTATCCGCAGGGTGCGTGTGCTTCGTGCGCGATCACGATCGCCATCTTTATGAGCAAACGGAGAATTTATGTCTGACAAACGTGCTGTATCGCAGTCCGGCGGCATTCCGTTTTCTCTCGGGTTTGCAGGATCTTCTGCCGCGCGAAGAAGAGGACCACTACACATCGCACTGGCGCATCAATCACAAAGTGATGGCGCAGGCGCTGCAAATCGTTACGCAGATGAAGCAGCAAGATGCGTGGTCGCTGGAACGGCACGCACGTCAGGAACAACTTTTTCTGCAACTGTTGGTGTTGTTGCGCGAAGCGGCTCACAACGATCAATCACAGGATCAGGAAGCCCGCTTACATCGGTTGCTCGACTGGCTCAATGAGCACTACAGTGAAGAGATTGTGTGGGATGCCTTAGCCGATCGTTTTTCATTGTCGCTGCGTACCCTGCACCGCCAGATGAAGCAGCAAACCGGCAATACACCGCAGCGTTACCTGAATCGGCTTCGCCTGTTACAGGCGCGGCATTTACTGCGTCATAGTGATATGCGCATAACAGACATTGCCTACCAGTGCGGATTTGGTGACAGCAACCACTTCTCCACACTGTTCCGGCGAGAATTTGGCTGCGCGCCCAGAGCGGAGCGCCAGCAGATGTTATAACGGGAGCGTTTCCTCATGTCGCTAATCTTAACGCGCGAAGACTATTTTCCGGCCACCAATCTGCCGATTGCTGTGGCCGAGCGCATGCCACAGCCCTCCTTCCCTCCGCATCGTCATGAATTCAGTGAAATCGTTATCGTCTGGCGCGGCAACGGCCTGCATGTGTTGAACGATCGTCCATGGTTGATAACCTGCGGCGACGTTTTTTACATTCACGATAGCGACTGCCACAGCTACGACAGCGTCAACGACCTGGCGCTGGATAACATTCTTTACTGCCGCGATCGCTTTCGTCTTGGCCTCGACTGGAGTCAGTTGCTGCCGCCGCAAGAAGAAGATTCCCCGGGCTGCTGGCGTTTGACCACGCGCGGGATGGCGTTGGCGCGTGGCGTGATTAGCCAACTTGAGCGCGAGAGCCGCAAAAGTGATTCGCTATCGATTCAACTCTCCGAAGCGCTGTTTTTGCAACTCGCGCTGATTTTGCGTCGTCACGGTTATGCTGCCGATCGGCCCTGGGCATTGCCTGAAGGTGAGCAACTGGATCTGCTGATGTCGGCGCTGCAAGGTGCCATCAGCCGTCCATTCGATTTGGCGGTGTTTTGCCAGCAGAATCAGTTAAGCGAGCGCGCGTTAAAACAGCTGTTTCGCCAGCAAACCGGTATGACCGTGGGTCACTATTTGCGGCAGCTCCAACTGTGCCAGGCGAAGTATCTGCTGCGGACGCAGGATTGCTTAATCAGTGAAGTGGCCGCACGTTGCGGTTTCGATGACAGTAACTACTTTTCGGTGGTATTTACGCGGGAAACCGGTTTAACGCCGAGTGCGTGGCGGCAGCGCTTCCTGCCGCATCGTGAACTCTCATCTGAGAAAGTTAAAGCCTGACGCGAGGTGTGCGTCAGGCTTTTTATTAGTTTGCTAACCCTAATCCGACAATGTTGGCGGCAATGATGATCACCACACAACCCAGTGACAGCACGCGCACCGGACGTTGACCCGCTGATTTCCACTCTTTCAGCACCAGACCAACCAAGCCACCGCACAGCACGTAGAGACTCATATGCAGCATCCAGCTGACAAAGTCGTACTGTGCTGGGATTTTAGCGTGGCCCCAGGCGTAGAAGAAGAACTGCAGATACCACATGGTGCCGCCGAGCACGGCAAACGCGATATTGGCCAGCAGCATCGGTTTGGCGACGGAGAAATCACGGCGTACTGAGAGATCGGTTTTTACCGCCAGACGGATGAAGCAATAAGCCAGATTGACTAATGCACCGCCGCCCATGATCACCACATAGCTTGGCAAGGCCACATACAACGGATTGATACCCAGATTGGCTGCGGCTTCATGCATCGGCTTGGCGGCATCCATTGCAAACGACATGCCAGCCGAGAAGATGCCGCACATTACGGCCAGAATCAGCCCTTTCTTGAGGTTGAACTCTTCAGCGTTGATGCCCAGCGCCCGCTCTTTCAACAGGCCGGCACGTGAAACAATCGCCACACCAATCAACGCAACAAACACGCCGAGCAGCGTCATACGTCCACCGGTCGAGTTGAATAGCTCAACAAAGCGTCCCTGCAGCAGCGGCGTCATCAGGGTTCCCACCACTAAAGTGATACCGATAGCAATCCCAATGCCCATCGACATGCCGAGGTAGCGCATGGTCAACCCGTAGTTGATGTTTCCGATGCCCCACATAGCACCAAACAGAAACACCGGCATCAGTTGAGAGAAACTAAAGCTGCCGTAATACGCCCAGAAATTCGGCAGTAATACCGCACTCACCGCCCAGGGAAGAATCAGCCACGACATAATGCCGCCCACCGACCACATCGTTTCCCAGGACCACTTTTTCACCTGCTTAAATGGAGCATAAAAACAGGCGGCACTGGCGGCACCCACCAGATGCCAGAAAATACCTGCAATGATGGCACTGTTCATTGTTATTCCTTCGTAAGGTTGAGGCCAACAGGAAACCGGCGGTCTCCCGATTACCGGCAGTCTACGGTGGGCCGCTTTTCGTCAGCCTTTGGATGGCTGCCGGAAAGCGGATGTTGCTGGCAAAATTCGGTGGGTCGTCAACATAAGGATCACAAAATCGCATTTGCAGGCAGGCAATGAAGTGTTTTTTATAAGTGGCTTATTATTCAGCATATTTTTCTATTATGCTGTGTAGATCAGCACAGTTTTTGATTCACTGCCACTGCAACCGTTAACATGGCAGTCACACAAAGCCGCGCACCAGACTTTCCCCGCAGGCGTTTAATCCGTATAACGTTGGGAAAATCATCAGGACGAAGGATTGAGATGAATACCAAAAGATTGCGGCTACTGCTGTCACAATCGGTGAGCCGCGTGATGCTGGATGACATCCGCGCCATCGTGCCGGCGCAGGCGCTTAACGTCTTTATTAATGGATTAGATGAGACGCACTACGCCACGCTGGATTGCGTGCAGAGCGAAGAGAATTGCGCCCTGCTGGCGTCGGTGATTGTGGTCTGGCGCCAGCTGGGTCACATTCATGCGATTCATTATCAGAAAGGTGAGCATCTGCGTCAGGTCGATGACGCCACGCAATTCCAGCTGTTCAGTATGATGAAAACCCATCGCGCGATCGTGCAGATCGCTTAACTCACGGAATGACTATGAAAATCGGACTGCTTTTCCCTATTGCCATCATCATTGCTGGCGTCAGTTTTTTGGCGTGGTTTATTGCCAGCGGCGCGGCGATGCCGGGTTCCTGACATTTATTTAACATAGCTTGAATCGCTTCTAAGCCGCTGAAAGCGCGGCATTTCGCCAGGAATGCTGCGTCTGTCGTGCTGTTCTTCCCTTCTTTGCCATCCCTCAAGTCGCATTGGCAATAACAAAAAGGTGCCACACCGCGATCTGTTTCACTCTGCACTTCACAAATCTTTAACGAAACCGATCGCGGAGAACCTGCACATGACAACACACCATCAACATTACATTAATGGCGCGTTTGTTGCCGATCAGAACGACAAGTGGATAGAAGTGATTAACCCGGCAACCGAGGCGTTACTGTCGCGCGTGCCGGAAGGCAGTAAACACGATGCCGCGCAAGCCATCGACGCTGCTGAAGTGGCGCAGCCGGGTTGGGAAGCGCTTCCCGCGGTTGAACGCGGCAACTGGCTGCGCAAAATTGCCGTTGCGATTCGTCAGCGTGAGCCGGAACTGACCGCCACTATCGTCGCCGAAGGCGGAAAAACCCAGGGACTGGCGCAAACCGAAGTGCTGTTTACCGCCGATTACCTTGAGTACATGGCCGAATGGGCTCGCCGTTATGATGGCGAGATCATTAACAGCGATCGTCCCAACGAAAACATCTTTGTGTTCAAGAAAGCGATTGGCGTCACCACCGGCATTCTGCCGTGGAACTTCCCCTTCTTCCTGATTGCACGTAAAGCCGCGCCCGCGCTGGTAACCGGCAATACCATTGTTATCAAGCCAAGTGAGCTGACGCCTAACAATGCGGCGATTTTTGCGCAAATCATCCATGAAATTGGTCTGCCAAAAGGTGTGATCAACTTTGTTTATGGCTATGGCCCGGAGATTGGCCAGGAACTGGCAGGCAACCCGAAAGTCGGTCTGGTCAGTTTGACCGGCAGCGTCAACGCCGGTATCGCCACTATGGAAGCGGCGGCGAAAAACGTCACCAAAGTCTCGCTGGAGCTGGGCGGAAAAGCGCCGGCTATCGTCATGGATGATGCCGATCTCGATCTGGCGGTTAAAGCAATCGTCAGCTCCCGCGTAATCAATACCGGGCAAGTGTGTAACTGCGCAGAGCGCGTTTACGTGCAGGAAGGCATTTACGACCGCTTTATCAGCGCGCTGACTGCCGCCATGCAGCAGGTGAAGTTTGGTAACCCGGCTGAGCAAAATGATATTGATATGGGTCCGCTGATCACCGCGGCCGCGCTGGAGCGCGTTGAGCAGAAAGTGGCAAATGCGGTCGCGGATGGCGGCAAAGTGCTGCTGGGCGGCAAGCGAGCAGGCAGCAAAGGCTTCTATTTTGAACCAACTATCATCACGGGCGTGCGTCAGGATATGGAGATCATGCAGCAGGAGATTTTTGGTCCAGTGCTGCCAGTGATGACCTTTAAAACCCTTGATGAAGCCGTAGCGCTGGCAAATGACTGCGAATACGGTCTGACTTCATCGATTTACACCCAGAACCTCAACACCGCGATGGTGGCCCTGCGTAAGTTGAAGTTTGGAGAAACCTACATCAACCGCGAGAATTTCGAGGCGATGCAAGGTTTCCATGCGGGCTGGCGTAAATCGGGCATTGGCGGTGCCGATGGCCGTCATGGTTTGGAAGAGTTCTTGCAGACGCACGTGGCATATTTGCAGTTCTCGTAGCGCCATTCATGGCGTAATGCTTGTCAATTAAGCCAACGACGAGGGCGCAGGCCGGTGGCACTTTTGCCAGAGACTCTGGCGCGTCTGCTGCGGCAAAAGGGCTATCCGCAGCGCTGAGGCTTTTACGTTGGGCCAGGAGCCTCACGCATGGATGCGTGAGGCAGTTCGGGGCGGCCAGGACGGCCGATCCGCGAACGGTCCGTTGGCACGACGTGGAAGCCGAAGGCACCGCGTTAGCGGCGCGAGGACGGCCCATGACGCAGCAGATGTGTCAGAGCCCGCACCAGATTTAAAGCAAAATGGTTTCTTAACTGGCAAGTATGACGCCATTCATGCCGACCAGGTGCGCATCCTTGCGCACCTGAAACCTTTATGAAACGCGCTTCTGGCTGCGCAGCAGCGCCAGGCCGCTTAACACCGACATCGCCATCAGATAATAGCCGGGCGCCAGACTGGTGCCGGTCGCGCTAATCAGCAGTGTACAAATCAGCGGTGCAAAGCCACCAAATACGGTAACCGCCACGTTATAGCTGATCGCCATGCCGCTGGCGCGCGTACCAATCGGGAACAGATCCGCCATCACCGACGGCACTGTTGAGAAATAGATCGACTTCAGTAGCGCCATCCAGCACACCAGTAAAATCAGGGTAGTCGGCGTGGTGTGATCAACCACCAGCTTAAATGCCGGATAGATAGTCACGATCAGCAGAATCAACGATCCCCACATCAGCGGCACGCGCCCTACGCGCTCTGCCCATAACCCCATGATTGGCGTGACCACCGTCAGAATCACGCCCGCCAACAAGGTGGCGGTAAACGCTACGCTGCCTGACAAGTGCAGGTTTTTAGTGGCGTAAGTCGGCACGTAGTTGAGCATGTAGTTCACCGCAGTCGAGATCACCATCAGGCCAATTGCCAACAGCATCAACTCCTTCTGGCGGCCAAACAGACTTTTTAGCGGCGCGGCTTCCGGTTTGTGCTCAGCAAAGCTCGCCGGTTCATGTACGTGACGGCGGATATAGATCCCCAGCGGACCTATCAGCAGGCCGAAGGCGAAGGGAATACGCCATCCCCATTCCTGAATCTGGCTTTCGCTGAGAATCTGCGTCAATCCAAGGCCAAACGCCGACGCCATCAATGTACTGGCGCCCTGCGTGGCGAACTGCCAGCTGGCGATAAAGGCTTTACGCTCCGGGAAATGCTCAACCAGGAACGCCGTCGAGCTGCCAAATTCGCCGCCGGCAGAGAACCCCTGCACCAGACGCGCCAGCAAAATCAGCAGCGGTGCCATCAGCCCAATGCTGCTGTAGCTCGGCATAAAGGTGATGACCGCGCCGCCGAGCATCATCAGGTTAATCGATAACAGCAGCGCTTTTTTACGACCGTGACGATCGGCATAGTTGCCCAGCACAATCGCGCCCAGCGGACGAATCAGGAATGACACACCAAAGCTGCCAAAGGTCAGCAACATCGAGACCGACGGATCGCTGGTGGGAAAGAAGGCATGCGCAATATAGCTGGCAAAAAAGCCGTATACAGCGATATCAAACCACTCCAGCGCATTACCAATACAGGTGGCGAACAGCGTTTTGTGCAGATTGGGTTTTGCCGCGCTCAACGGCATCGCCGTATTCAATGTACTCATTGGCCACCTCCAACGTGCGCACGATGCTGCGCCACCAGTTCTGTTCCCTGCTCGCCCAGATCCCACAGCAGACGCGTCATAATCTGCAAACCCTCGCGGGCAATCGATTTCAACAGATGCTCGTTAACGCCATGCTGGCCGCAGGCCGGATACGAGTGCGGCACCCACAAGGTGGGCAAGCCGAGAATGTCCGAGAACACTTCATTGGGCAGCGAGCCGCCGAGATTAGGCAGCAGCGCCGGTTTCTTGCCGCTGGTTTCCGCCATGCTGGTCAGCACCCAATTGACCAGCGGATCGGTGGGATCAAGGCGTGTCGCGGGCGATCCGCGCATAAACTCCACGTCCACATAGTCAAAACCGTGCTGATGCAGATGGGTGCGCACATGCTGGGCGAGGTTTTCCCAATCGGTGCCCACCACAAAACGCAGCTGACAAACCGCCGTAGCGCTGCCCGGAATCGCATTCATTGGACGCGCCGGATTGCCGGTCAGGAATGACAACACTTCCAGCGTGTTCCAGCCATACAGGCGTTCGGTTGGCGTCAGTCCCGGTTCGCCCCAGTTCACGTCAATATCGGGATCGCCCGGCATGCCGCCGACCTCGATATCGCCGAGAATATCGCGTACCTGCGGCGTCAAAGAGTTGGGTTTTAGCGCCTCAACCTGCAACACGCCCTGCGCGTTGACCAGCGAGGCGATGGCGTTGGCCAACTGCGTACCCGGATTGCTCAACAATCCGCCCCAGTTGCCAGAGTGATAAGCGTTGTCACGCGCGTTGACAGTCAAACGGAAGTTAACCGCGCCGCGTGAGCCCAGGAACAGCGTGGGACGAATCGCGTTGAGGCGCGGACCGTCTGAGGCGATAAACAGATCGGCTTGCAGCAGCTCGCCATGCTGCTGGCATAACTGCGCCAATCCCGGCGAGCTGATCTCTTCGCCCATCTCGAACAGCATTTTGCAGTTGAAGCCCAGGCTTCCACCGCGCAACTGATACACCTGCTCCAGCGCCGCCAGATTGACGCAGTGCTGGCCCTTGTTATCCGCGCTACCGCGCGCATACCAGCGATCGCCCTCTTCAACCATCTGCCACGGCGATAAGCCGTCGCGCCAGTTTTCATCATCACCAAACACCACATCGCCGTGACCATAGCTGAGCAAGGTTGGCAGCATTGGGTCTTCGATGCGTACCGCCACGAGGAACGGTCGATTAGCGGCCTCCGGGTTGTCGATGAAATGCAAGGTAAAGCCCAGTGCAATCAGCTGCGGGCCGATCTCATCCTGCAAATAACGCTGTAGTTCGCTGTCACGATCCTCGCGCTGGCTTTCGGTGCGTTGCGCCACGCGACGCGCCAAAATACGTTGAAATTCCCCGCTGTCAAAATACGCGGTGGCCTGTTGAACCGCCTGTTGTGCTGTCATGTTTGCCCTGTCTTTTATTGTTTTGTCGTTGATTCATCTTTGCGGAAACGCTGCTTTGCCACAATTATCAATTTATCGAGTAAGATTTGCTTTTATGGCAAAGCTAGCCTGCCCAATTTCGAGGCATGCACCACCATGAGGCACCCGCATGTTAAGCAGTGAAATCCGCTATTTTCTCGCCGTGGCCAATACCGGCTCGCTCAGCGCCGCCAGCGAACAGCTGTTTGTGGCGGTGTCGGCGATCAGTCGGCAAATTCAGCGGCTGGAGAATCAGGTTGGCGTGCCGCTGTTTGCACGTCATGCGCGCGGCATGGTGTTGAATGAAGCGGGCGAGATTTTCGCGCATCACGTACGTAAGAACCTGCTGGATATGGAGTACGCGTTGGCGGAGATTAAGGGGCTGAAAGCGGTGCGCCGTACATTGATTCGCGTCGCCTGCACCGATGGGCTGGCGTTTACGCTGCTACCCCGTTTAATCGCGGATTTTCGCAATGATAATCCGGGCGTGCTGTTTGATGTGAAAGTCGCCAGCACCCAAGGCGTGGCGGAAGCGCTGCGCAACGGCGAGTGTGACGTAGCGCTGCAGTTTAGTCTGCACGCGGAACGCGGCGTCGAAGTGATGGGTTCGTGGCCGGCACCGGTATTAATCGTTATGCATCAAACGCATCCGCTGGCTACTGCGCCGCAGGTCACGCTCGCCGATCTCAGCCACTATCCGCTGGCCTTACCGCAGCAAAACACCACCGTGCGGCAACTGTTTGAGCTTGCCAGCCACATGAATGGCAGCCTGGTTGAGCCGGTGATGACCTGTGATACCTTCTCGATGCTGTTTCAATTCCTGCTGCGTACGCCGCAGGCGGTGACCATTTGTAGCGCCTTTACTGTGCTGCAGGAGGCTGAAACGCACGGTTTGATTTTGCGCTCAGTGGGCATCGATCAGCTGAGCCAGCGCACTTTGCAACTGCAGACGCAATCAGGGCGACCTCGCAGTGCCGCCCTGAATGTGTTTCTCTCTTTTTTGCTGCAACAGCTGGACGCGTTAGAGGAACCGCTGCGCCAGCGTTGGAAGCCGTAACTCAGTTCTTGATATCCACCGGATAGAAGATGTGTTTACCGAACGGATCGACCTGATAACCGCTCACCGACTTGCGTACCGGCTCAAAGATGGTTGAGTGCGCAATCATCACCGCGGGCATTTGGTCATGCATGATCTGCTGCGCTTGCTGGTACAGCACTACGCGTTTGTCGTGATTCTGCTCGGCACGCGCTTCGGTGATAATCTTCTCGAACGGCTGATAACACCATTTCGATGAGTTGGAGCCGCCATTCGCTGAAGTGCAGCTGTAGAGCGGGCCGAAGAAGTTATCCGGATCGCCGGTCGCGGTGGTCCAGCCCATCAGCGCCGCCTGATGTTCGCCGCCTTTCACGCGCTTAAGGTATTCGCCCCACTCATAGCTGACGATATTGGCTTTGATGCCCACTTTGGCCCAATCCGCCTGGATCATCTCTGCCATTCGTCGCGCATTCGGGTTATACGGTCGCTGAACCGGCATCGCCCACAAGGCGATTTCGGTGCCTGGCTTAATTCCAGCTTCCTGCAGCAGCGCTTTGGCTTTCTCAGGATCGTAGTCGTAATCCTTAAGATCTTTATCCGCACTCCACACGTCCGGCGGCAGGATGTTTTTCGCCACCGTGCCGGTGCCTTTAAAGATGGCATCGATAATAGCTTGCTTGTTGATCGCCATCGCCAGCGCCTGACGCACCTTCACGTTATCCAGCGGCGCTTTGGTAGTGTTGAACGACAGGAAACCGGTATTCAGGCCCGATTTCTGTTGCAGCGTTAAATCGGGATTGGTGCGCATCTTCTCCAGATCGGCCGGATTGGGGAACGGCATAATCTGGCATTCGTTTTTTTCCAGCTTGGCGTAACGCACCGAGGCGTCCGGCGTGATGGAGAAGACAATGCGATCGAGCTTCGCCTTGCCCTGCCAGTATTCCGGGAAGGCTTTGTAGAGGATGCGTGAATCTTTTTGATACTGCACCAGCTCAAACGGTCCGGTGCCAATCGGCTCCATATCGACCTTCTCCGGCGTGCCGGCTTTTAACATCTGGTCGGCGTATTCTGCCGAATGAATCGAGGCAAAATACCACGCCAAATCGGCGAGGAATGGCGCTTCAGCGTGAGCTAAGGTGATGCGCACAGTATTGTCATCGACTTTTTCAATGCTGGTGATCAGCTTGGCCAGCTCAAGGCTTTCAAAGTTGGTGTAGTTACCACCAGAGACATTGTGGTACGGGTTTTTGGGGTCCATCTGGCGCATAAACGAGAAGATCACGTCATCGGCATTAAAATCGCGCGATGGCTTAAACAGCTTGTTGCTCTGGAATTTCACCCCTTTGCGTAGATGGAAGGTGTAGACCTTGCCATCCGGGCTGATATCCCAGCTCTCAGCGAGGCTGGGCACCAGTTCGGTGGTGCCGGGCGTAAAGTCCACCAGGCGGTTAAATATCGGCACTGCGCTGGCATCGACGCTGGTTCCCGAGGTGTACAACTGCGGGTTGAAGTTCTCTGGCGATCCTTCAGAACAGTAAACCAACGTTTTTGCCGAAACCCCGCCCGCAACCGCCAAGCCGATTGCCGTGAGAGTGAGATTTGCCATCATTTTTTTCATCATGATCCTCGCTTTTTATTGACTTCCATGAGTCTGCTTCGTTATTTAATGTTCATCTGATTAATAAATAACATGATTTAACCAGCACGCGTACTACAGACGCCGCAATGCTAATAAGGAATTGTGATGACAGACCAACTTGCCAGCCAATTGACCCAGCGTTTCTACCGTTATCTGGCGGTTTCCAGCCAGAGCGATGCCAAATCAACTACGCTGCCGAGTACGCCGTCCCAACATGCGATGGCGGAGTTACTGGCAAAGGAGCTGGGCGAACTGGGATTGCAGGATATTGTGATTGACCAGCACGCTACGGTCACGGCGGTGAAACCCGGCAATCGTCCCGATGCGCCGCGTATCGGTTTTATCACCCATATCGATACCGTGGATGTTGGCCTCTCGCCGGATATCCATCCGCAAACTCTCACGTTCACCGGTGAAGATCTGTGCCTTAACAGCACGCAGGACATCTGGCTGCGCGTGGCGGAACATCCGGAAATCAAGCCCTATCTTGGTCAGGAGATTATCTTCAGCGACGGCACCAGCGTGCTGGGCGCCGACAACAAAGCCGCCGTCACGGTGGTGATGACGCTGCTGGAGAACCTGCGTGGCGATCACGGTGATATCGTGGTGGCATTTGTGCCCGATGAGGAGATTGGCCTGCGCGGCGCCAAAGCGCTCGATCTGGAGCAGCGCTTTAACGTCGATTTCGCGTGGACTATCGACTGCTGCGAGCTGGGTGAAGTAGTGTATGAAAACTTCAATGCCGCCGCCGCTGAGCTGGTGTTTACCGGCGTACCAGCGCATCCGATGTCGGGCAAAGGCGTGTTGGTCAATCCGCTGCTGATGGCGCATGACTTCATCTCGCGCTTTGATCGCTTAAAAACCCCTGAACATACCGAAGGCCGCGAAGGCTATATCTGGTTCAATGATATGAATGCCAACGCCAGCCGCGCGGTGTTGAAAGCCTCGATTCGTGATTTTGATTTGCAGGGCTTTGATGCGAAGAAACAGCAACTGGTGGAAGTGGCCGACGAAATTGCTGCGCGTTATCCCACCGGCCATGTCGCGCTGACGATTAACGATACTTACAGCAATATCAGTAATGCGATTGGCGAGGATCGTCGCGCGATTGATTTGATTTTTGCCGCGCTGCAGCAGGTGGGCGTGGAGCCGAAAGTGATCCCGATGCGCGGCGGCACCGACGGTGCTGCGCTGTCAGCCAAAGGATTACTGACGCCGAACTTCTTCACCGGCGCGCACAATTTTCATTCGCGCTTTGAATTTTTACCGGTTCCCTCGTTTGTGAAGTCGTATCAGGTGGCAGAAGCGTTGTGTTATTTAGCCGCGAAATAAAAGAAAAAGGTCGTCATAAATGACGACCTTACGGTTGGATTGGGGTCGCCAAACATGGCGACCTTTTTAACGTTATTTGCTGGCTGAAACATCAATCCCAGGGAAGAATTTCGCCGCCAGCTTGGTGACGGTGCCATCGGCTTGCACCTTGGTGATCGCCGCATCCAACTCTTGTTTCAGTTTGTCATCGCCTTTACGCAGGCCAAAACCGATACCGGTGCCGAGAATAGTGTCATCTTCTACCGGCTTGCCGGCAAAGGCGAAACCTTTACCCTGCGGCTTTTCGAGGAAGCCCGATTGACCGGCAGCTGACATCACCAGCGTGCCGTCAAGACGACCGGCAACCATGTCGTTGTAAACCTGGTTCTGATCCTGATAAGAGGTCACTGTAACGCCCTGCGCTTCCCAGTGCTTCTTGGCATAGGTTTCCTGGATCGAACCCTGCAGCACCCCGATGTTTTTGCCTTTCAGTGATTCGGCGGTTGGCAGCAGCTTCTCGCCCTCTTTCACGATCAGCATGGTCGGAATGCGGTAGATCGGTTTGGTGAAGTCGATGCTTTTTGCACGCGCTTCAGTGATGTTCATCGCTGAGTTGATAGCATCAAATTTTTTCGCCTGCAGAGCCGGAATCAGGGCATCAAAGCTGCTTTCCACCCATTTACAGTCGAAGTGACCTACCTGGCAAATCGCTTTACCCAGTTCGATATCGAAACCTTCCAGTTCGCCCTGCGCGTTGCGGCTCTCAAATGGCGGATACTGCGATTCCAGACCATAGCGTAAGGTTTCCTGCGCCAGCGCGTGCGCCGAGGTCAGCATGCCCAGAGCGACAAACAGTGCGTTCAATTTTTTCATTATATTTACCCCTAAGTTACCCTTTGACCTGGCAGAGCGCTTCTGCACCGGCCTGAAGTGTTGCGTCGTCTTTTGCGAATGACAGGCGAATTAATTTATTGTCAGTGCCGTCCATATAAAACGCCGACAACGGAATGGTGGCCACACCGTGATCGACGATGAGACGTTTTACCATTTCGCTATCACTTTCGTCACTGAAATGTCCGTAACTGGCCAATATAAAGAACGAACCGGCACTCGGTAGCAGCTTAAATGGCGAATCCTGCATCAACGTCAGCAGGCGATCGCGTTTTTCCTGATAGAACGGCGACAGCTGCAGATAGTTTTGCGGGTTTTGCAGATAGTGAGCAAAACCGACCTGCATCGGCGTATCGGCGGCGTACATCATGAACTGATGGACTTTGACGATCTCTTCCATCAGCGCTGCCGGTGCCAGCGCATAACCCACACGCCAACCGGTTACGTGGAAGGTTTTGCCGAAGGAGGAAACCACCACGCTGCGCTGCGCCAGTTCCGGATGCGTTGCCATGCCGCAGTGCTTACGGCCATCAAACAGAATATGTTCGTAGACTTCGTCAGACAGCACCACGATATCGGTGTTGCGCGTCAACGCGGCTAACTGATCCAGATCCGCCGCTGACAGCACTTGCGCGCTAGGATTGTGCGGCGTGTTGATGATGATCATGCGGGTGCGCGGCGTAATGGTGGCACGCAGTTCGTCCCAGTTGATGGCGAAATCAGGTACCTGCAACTTCAGACCAATCGGCGTAGCGCCTTGCAGACGGACCACCGGCGCGTAGCTGTCAAAAGCCGGTTCGAAGAAAATCACCTCATCACCCGCATGCACCAGTGCGGAAATCGCCATGTAAATGCCCTGGCTGGCACTGCCGGTGATCAGCACTTCGCTACCGGCATCATATTGCTGGCCATAAAGTGTGTGCACTTTCTGCGCCAGCGCTTCTCGCAGTGACGGCAGGCCGGTCATTGAGGCGTATTGGTTATGACCGTCGCGCATCGCCTTACTCACCAGCTCAACCAGGTGCGGATCGCACGGGAAGTTGGGTGCGCCCTGCGACAGGTTGATGGCTTTGTGTTGCGACGACAGCTGACCGATGACGCTAAAAATCGTCGTGCCGACATCGGGCTGTTTGGATGAGAGGTTAACACTGCTATTCAGGGTCATCGGTGCCTCGTGAGGTTGCATAACCACGTATCGAAAGTAGATTTCTATTCAACGGCGTGCGGCTTGAGTCGACAAGCGAATTGTTGTCATAATAGCCATGATTAAAAATCATAGCTTGAGGTTGTTATGTCCCGCTCTGCTCTGCCGCTCAATGCCATTCACGCGTTTCTGGTGACCGCGCGCCATCTCAACCTGACGCGAGCCGCCAGCGAACTGTGCATCACCCAAGGCGCAGTGAGTCGTAAAATCGCCACGCTAGAAAGCTGGCTGGGATTCGCGCTTTTTATCCGTCACGCTCGTGGCCTGCATCTCACCGAACAGGGCGCGGCGCTGTTGCCGGAATTGAAGCAAGGTTTTGCCATGCTGGTGAATGCCACAGAAAAAGCCAGCCGCAGTAACGCCGCCATTCGCCTGAAAGCGCCCACCTGCGCCATGCGCTGGCTGGTGCCGCGTCTGGTGGCGCTGGAACAGCAGCGTCCGGATATTCACGTGGCGTTGACCACCACGCTCGATCATGGCTCGCAGTTGGATAATTTTGACGCGGCGATTGTGTTTGGCCCAACGCCCGCCGGATCGATTTGCCTGTTTGAGGAGCGTTTAACGCCGGTGATGGCCAGCAGCGTCACGCCGCCGAGCCAGATTGGCGAACTGGCGAAGTTTACTTTTTTGCATCCAACGCAGGATTCACGCGACTGGCAGCTTTGGCTGGCCGAATTGGATGCCGCATTACCGATGGCGCGCAATCAGCATTTCGCTACCATGGATCTAGCCATTAGTGCCGCGATTCAGGGATTTGGCGTCACGGTGGCGGATGTGACTTTAGTGCAGAACGATGTGTTGAATGGCCGACTGATTGCGCCATTTGCCGCCAGTGTGGCCACCGGCGCGAGCTACAGCCTGTTACAGCAGGCAGAAAAAGATGCGCCACCGTTCCTGCCGGAACTGGTGGCGTGGTTATCAGAGGTTTAGAAAGAGACCCATTCGTCAGAGGCCGGTTTCGGCTGCGTAGGAACTGCGCCTGCCAACACCGGACGACGCAGCGCGGTTGGCGAAACCACGGCCTTGTTCACCGGCGCGCTGTCCGACAAGCGGAATTTCGCCACCGAAGCCTGCAGCTCCTGCGTTTGACGCTCCAGCGCGCTGGCGGCGGCAGAAACCTCTTCAACCAGCGAGGCGTTCTGTTGGGTGACGCTGTCCATTTCGGTGACGGCGGTGCCGACCTGCGAAATGCCTTTGCTCTGCTCTTCCGACGCTGCGGCAATGTGCTTCATGATCTCATTCACATCCTGCACCGACTTAAGAATGTTGTGCATGGTGCTGCCCGCGCTGCTCACCAGCTCCGACCCTTTTTCCACGCGCTGCACGGAATCCTCAATCAGTGTGGCGATCTCTTTCGCCGCACCGGCGCTGCGCTGTGCCAGATTGCGTACCTCGCTGGCTACCACGGCAAAACCACGGCCCTGTTCACCGGCGCGTGCGGCTTCCACCGCAGCGTTCAGCGCCAGGATGTTGGTCTGGAAGGCGATGCTATTAATCACGCTGGTGATTTCCGCGATCTTCTTCGAGCTGCCTGAGATGCCTTGCATGGTGGTAACCACCTCACCCACCAACTTGCCGCCCTGCTGCGCGGTGCCGGTGGCAGTTTCTGCCAGCGAACTGGCCTGACGCGCGTTGTCGGCGTTGAACTTCACGGTGGCGGTCAACTGCTCCATACTGGCCGCCGTTTGCTCCAGTGCGGCCGCCTGCTCTTCGGTGCGCGAAGAGAGATCGTTGTTGCCGGAGGAGATCTCCGCCGCGCCGCGATAAATGTTTTCGGTTCCACTGCGAATCGCGCTTACCGCTTCGCGCAGGCTGTCCTGCATGGCACGCAGCAGTGGCACCAGTTTGCCGACGCAGTTACGGCCAAACTCTTCCACCGGCTGGCTCAGATCGCCCTGCGCAATAATAGAGAAATGGTTGCGGATGCGTTCCAGCGGTTTCACCAGCATCGCCACCAGATAGCGATCGGTAAACAGCAGGATGAACAATCCAATCACTACCGCCACCAGAATGATCACTTTGGTGATGCTGGTGAGCTTATCAACAATGACGCGCGTCTCATCCAGCTTGCTACCAGCGGCTTTATTGAAGGCTTCAGCGCTGGCACCAAACGCGCGGCTCAGCGGCGGCGTGACGTTATTGGCTTGCGCGCCGATAGGCTTCAACCGTGCCCTGCTGCGCCAACGAAACCTGCGGGGCGATACCTTCATCCAGCAGTTTTTGCCAGTTGGCAATAACGCTATTGGCGGTCTCCGCGTCCATCGGACCCGGCGCCATGGCTTTAAACTGCGCCAGCAGGTTTTTCATATTGTCGAGCGCTTGCTGTACCGGCGCGAATGCATCAGCACTGACTGCATTGCCCGCAGCACGACCTTCCATCACACGCGACAGACGCGTAACCACACGAAAATATTGATCGTTTCCTTTGCTCAAAACCGTCATTTGATTAACCAGCTGGCGGTCAATCTCGTTGCCCTCGCCGAGGGCGTTCAGTGAGTGGACGCTAAACAGCCCAACGGCACACCACAGCAGGCAAAACAGCCCAAGAATGGTGAGCAATACGGCGCGGATGGTGAAATTTTTTAAGATACCCATACATAATCCCGTGGTGTGAAACGCGAAGGAGGCCCGAAAAATCGGGCATATTGCGTTTATCGGCATCGGATGGGGAAAATGTAACGGTTTTGTAAGCTAATTAATTGCTTACTGACGCAGGTGAGGAAAAGGCGCTTTTGTGATTAATCAGCAAGATAGGCGAGAATTTGGCTTATAAATTCATTTGCCTGCTTACACCATTAGCAGGCTCATCAAAGCTTAACGTGGCTGCGCATCATTAAACGGAACAAACGCAGCCGTCCACGCATAAACCGCGCCTTTACCACCGCCTGGGCTTTGCCCTGATCGCCTAACGCCAGCGTCAGATCGTTGCCCGGTCGCCAGACTGGCCAATCAACCTCGCCGGGCAAGTGCGCGCTGAACTCGCTGGCTTCCCGCGCGAAGGTGACCCAATAGGCGCTAACTGCGCCGGCGAACGCTTTATCCTGCTCGCTGTAGCTGCGTTCCGCTGACGGCGTTAGCGTATCCAGCGTGTTGAAGACATAGGGAATTTCA
The DNA here is from genome assembly GCF_024506435.1 of Pantoea trifolii. NCBI lineage: Bacteria > Pseudomonadati > Pseudomonadota > Gammaproteobacteria > Enterobacterales > Erwiniaceae > Pantoea > Pantoea trifolii. Next base: position 2,125,803 of record NZ_JANIET010000001.1, read on the forward strand.
TTGCCGTGCCAGGTACCGTGCGGATAGAGATCGCGCACATTTTCAGAGACGTAATCGAACCAGTAACGCCATGCGGGCATGCCGATATTGTGCTGCGCCTGAGCGACCATAAACGGTAACACCGTGAACGCCATATCGCGCGCCACCGCGCGTCCCAGCAGCGCATCATCATGAATGTCGTACAGCCACTTCATCAGACGATAACTGACGCGGTTCTTACTGCGCATCTGCCGCAACACCGCCGTGGCATCCACGCCAAAATAGTCCAGCACGCTGGCTTCATCACTGTTGCTGCCGATCATTAACGGGATGCGATGCTGCTTACCGCTCATGAAGGTGGTTAGCATCGGTTTTGGCAACACCGCATCGCCGCTGATGGGCACCGGGCCGAGCGCCAACGGGCGTTCTAACGGCCAGAATTGTTCGGCGGGTAGCTCGCGCAGCTGCTCGGCGCTGGCATCTTCGGGTAAAGAAAAATGCGCCGCCACCTGCAAACCGATTTGCTGTGCCTGCTTTTGCGGGATGTCGGGCAAGCTGTAGGCGCTTTGTACAATGCCTTTGTGAAACAACGCCTCGGAGAGTGGCGAGCAGCACAGCGATAACACGCTGCGCGCGCCGGAGGATTCACCAAATAGCGTCACGTTATTACGATCGCCGCCAAAGGCAGGAATGTTGCGCTGAATCCATTGCAAGGCGGCAATTTGATCGAGTAAGGCAAAGTTGTTGATCACGCGCCCGGCGGGATATTGCGCATCCAGCGCCGGATGAGAGAAGAAGCCGAAGTGGCCAAGGCGATAGTTGAGCGTTACGACGACGACGCCTTGCGCCGCCAGCGCTTTGCCACGATAGGGATCGAGATGGCCCGCGCCGATGGCAAAACCGCCGCCGTGCAACCAGACCATCACCGGCAACGGCCGCGATGGCTCGACATCCGGTGTCCAGATATTGAGGTAGAGACAATCTTCACTGAAGCGACCGGGATCGCCACCGCCAGCGGCCACGCAATAGTCACGGTTCTGCCAGCTTGCCGCGCCCCATTCAGTTGCATCTCGCACATCCTGCCACGGTTGCACCGGCTGCGGCGGTCGCCAGCGTAAAGCGCCTGTGGGTGCGGCTGCGTAAGGTATTCCTTTGAAGACAAAAAGATCTTCGTCCATCAGGCCTCTGAGTTCACCTTCTGCGGTCATGATCCTCAGACGTCGTTCATTTTTCATCTCGGGTTCCCTGATAATGCATCGTTCCATTATTTGCAGGCCTTGGACGAATGTCCATGTTCTCAAAGCATTTGCAGATTATGCCGAACCGTGGCGCGATTCTTTGAACAACTCCATCAAATATTTTGGCTAACCCCATTGAGACCAATTGTTTTAAGGTTGCAAGTTAACCTGGCGCGACGGAGAAACACCATGTTGGGTGGCATTAACCAGATGTTCAACCGGATGAGCGATCACCCGGATTTCGGCAAACTGCTGTTACGCCTGACGTTTGGCGGACTGCTGCTGTTTCATGGGGCGTTCAAGGTGGTGCATGGTGTGGGCTGGATAGCGCACATGCTCGCCGTCAAAGGGATGCCAGGTTTCATCGCTTACGGTGCTTGCATCGGGGAAATAGCGGCACCTGTAATGGTGATCATCGGATTACTGACGCGCCCTGCGGCGTTCATTATTGCGGTGAACATGATTGTTGCGACTCTGCTGGTAAAAATGGGCGCTGTCTGGCATCGCACAGATGTCGGAGCCTGGGCGCTGGAGACAGAAGCTCTTTACCTGCTGGGCGCGCTCGCCATTATGTTTTTGGGTGCCGGGAAGTACACGCTGGTGCGTGACGCGCGCTTGCAATAACCACAAGAAAAGCAGCCGGTCTGCTGAATTTCAGACCGGCTGTAACATTTCTTACGCTACGCCACAGCGCTCAAGACTGCGCTGCTGCATCTGCTGATACAACGCCATCTCATCCTGCACCGCTGTACCAAGCGCGCTTTCAAAATCCGCCCGGCTGGCATTACCTGCGCTGCGCGTTTGCGCCACATCGCCCAGATTTGACTGGAAAATCCCCGCTGCGCTCACCGGCAGGAAATCCTCGTAAACGATCGGTTCGGCGCTCAATCGCCCTTCTGCCAGCAACTGCGTCACGCTTTCGCCCGCGCGTGGCGGCAGATGCTCGCCTTTGTCGGTCAGGCGATAGCGGAACCAAGCCAATTGCTGTTCGCGCAAGGTCTCCTCGTCATCGGGGAAGTCACCAAACACCGCGCTGAGATGTTGCTGGTGATGTTGGTTATCGCTGCCGGTACCGGCTTCGGCCAGCAAACGATCGTAAAGTTCGCGCCCTTTCGGCGTGAGCGCTGCGCCGCGCTGTTCAATCTCACCAAAGCGCGCGGTATGCGTGCCCGGCGTGCCATCATTAAAGTGCACCGCTTCTTCCAGGGCTTTGAAGCTGGTCTGGCGCAGTAGAATCGGCACTTTGCGCTGCGGCGGGCCTTCAATCAGGGTTTTGGGATCGATACCGCGTGACGGCATCAGTGATTGCACGCGATCGATATCTAGCGTGCGCGGCGTTAAATGATTGATGTGGCAACCGCGGAAACACACCACATCGGCAATCAGACGATGCTGCTGGCTCAATGCGCGATAGGTGGCGCTGTCTACGGTGGTGTGCGCATGCCAGCGGAAAGTTTCCAGCGCTTCCTGCACGAAAGTCGCCGCATCCGCTGCGTTTAAACCGCCCTGCTGCTGATGCTTAGCGATCAAGGCACGGCAACCCGGCGTAAAGATATCGCGCGCGGCGAGAATCGTAGCGGCCTTCTCACGCAGCGCCGCATCATCAATCAGTTCGAGACGCAGCAGCGAGGTGAACACGCGGAACGGATTGTGGCGCAATGCGCGGTCGCTGACCGGACGAAACGCCGTGGAGTGCACCGGCACACCGGCTTGCGACAGGTCGTAATATCCCACCGCTTCCATGCCCATCACGGCAAACATCTGGCGCAACGTTCTGAGTTCATCGGCCTTGCCGACACGAATCGCACCGTGACGCTCGACGCTGAGGCGACTCAGCTCATCAGCAGCCGACAAGCGGTTTTTCAACTCGGGATTGGCTTCCAGCGTACGTTCATTAACGGCGGTGACCAACTGCGTCAGCGTGCCGTATTGCGGCACTTCCTGCTGATACATGGCCGACATTGCCTGCGAGAACAGCGTGCGGATGGCATCGCTGCTGAGAAAGTTTGGCATCATCATCACCTTGGGCTTACGGGTTGATGCTACTGTAGATCAACCCTTTAGCGGCGGGTAACAATTTCGTGGAACTGTGATCGCCTTGTCACTCAGTGAGGTTTGACTGGTCACCAAAACGACATTTCAGCACCAGCATGAGGGTGGTTAATACCGCAGGAATCGCCAGCAGCAGGAAGATCTGACTGAACGTCCAGCCGAGCGTTAACAACTCAGCTCCGACAAAGGCGCTGATGATGGCGCCGATGCGGCCTACGCCGTGCATCCAGCTCGAGCCGGTGGCTCGGGCGTGTGTGGGATAATAACTGGCGGAGAGCGCATTCATGCCGGTGTTGGCACCGTTGAAACAGAAGCCGCTGCAGAAAGCGATAGCGCTCATTAAGCCAACCTGCGCAGGAGAAAAACCCAGCGCCACAATGGCAATGCCGCCGCAGAAATAGATCACCGCCAGCGCCAGATTGGCGTTGATGCGATCCATCAACCAACCGGCAAACAGCGAGCCAATGGTTCCACCGGCCTGATACATCGCCGTGACAATCGCCGCTTCCGTCACCGACATGCCAAGCGTGCTGATCAGCGAAGGCATCCAGCTGCCAATCAGGTAAACGAGGAACAGCCCCATAAAGTAGCCGCCCCACAACATCAAACTGCCAAACAGATAGCGGCGCGACAACACGGTTGCCACGGAACCTTTACGCGCGGTGGGCAGCTCAGTGCTTTGGTAATGGCTACCCGGCTGCACGGTGCCGGGCAGCATACGTTCGAGGATGGCGTGAATATGTGCGGCAGGCGCACGACGGCTAATCAGGAAACGTACCGATTCCGGTAAGCCGCGCACTAAAAAAGGCAGCACCAGCAGCGGCAGCACGCCGCCCATCAGCATGACGGAGTGCCAGTCATAGCGCGGCAACAGCCACGAAGCGGCAAAGCCACCGGTTGCGGCTCCAAAGGTAAAGCCACAGAACACCACGGTAATAATGAAGGAGCGACGACGTTCGGGCGCGTATTCGGCCACCAAAGTGCCAACGTTAGGCATGGCGGCGCCAAGCCCTAAACCGGTGAGAAAGCGGAACAGCATCATCTGTTCGATGTTCTGCGCCATCGCCGTGGCCAGCGTCCACAGGCCGAAAAACAGTACGCTGATCAGGATCATCACGCGGCGACCATAACGATCGGCCAGCGGCCCGGCGACCATCGCGCCCAGCGCCAGACCAATCAACGCTGCGCTGATCACCAGGCCGAGTTGATGGTTAGTCACGCCCCAACTGGCTTTCAGCGTCGGCGCGATAAAGCCCATTAGCGCAATGTCCATGCCGTCCAGCGCCACTACCACGAAGCACAGCGCGATTAAGCGCTTCTGCCAGCTGCTAAGCGCACTCTTATTGATAAGCTGGCGAACATCTACTGCTTCAACGCTGGTCACGTAACGACTCCTGCACTTTTAACCGTTTAGGGCATCAGTTTTAGTAAAAAAAACGGCGCTTATCATAGCTCATCGTTAACAATAGCGGGCACTGTTTTTGGATGTAATTGAGAATTATTCAGCTTTTATCGAATTATGTTGTTGATTTTACGTAAGCTGAATATTCGACAAAAAGTGTCATTTGCAGCATTACGCTTAAATTCAGCAGGTTAGGCATAAAGGTTGTGTCGCGGCGTTTTTGTTAATATAAATTTGCAGGCAAGTTAACATAATTAACGTTTCCTCATTGCTGCTTCTCGTCATAACTCATTATGTTGGGCGTATGGACAAAAATATCCTTTTCAATCAGCGCATTCGCTTGCGTCATTTACATACCTTTGTGGCGGTAGCGCAGCAAGGCACGCTCGGTCGTGCCGCTGAAACGCTCAATCTGAGCCAGCCTGCTTTGTCGAAAACACTGAATGAGCTGGAAGAGCTGGCAGGCGCGCGGCTGTTTGAGCGCGGACGGCTCGGCGCGCAGCTCACCACGCTGGGCGAACAGTTTCTGATTCATGCGGTGAAAGTGCTGGATGCGCTCAATCATGCGGGTCAGAGCTTTAACGCACCGCAGCCTGGCCGGCCGGTGGTGATTCGACTCGGCGCGCTGACTACCGCTGCGATGGGCATGCTGCCGCAAATTCTTGATCGCTTCCATGAACAGCAACCTAACACCACGGTGCAGGTCGCAACGTTGCACAATAACGTGCTGTTGGCCGGTTTACGTGCGGGTGAGTTTGATGTTGGCATTGGTCGGATGGCGGACAGCGACATGATGGCCGGGTTAACCTATGAATTGCTGTTCCTGGAATCACTTAAACTAGTTGTGCGCCCGGATCATCCGCTGTTAAGCGAAAACGTTATGCTGTCGCGCGCGATGCAGTGGCCGGTGGTGATTTCTCCGGAAGGCACCGCGCCACGCCGTATCGCGCAGCATATGCTGAATGAGCAAGGTTGTACCTTGCCAGCAAACTGCGTCGAAACCTCATCGACATCGCTGGCGCGCCAGCTGGCGCTGCGTTACGACTATGTGTGGTTTGTGCCTTCCGGCGCCATTAAAGAAGATTTAAATCACGATGCGCTGTGTGCGCTACCGATTGCCTCGCCGGGGCCAGGCGAACCGGTTGGCATTATTACGCGCAGCGGCAGTCCGCTAAGCCTGAGCGCCGAAGTGTTGATGGCGACCATCCGCAAATTCCACAGCTAGCGACTGTGTTTCGCATGACGTTCACGGTTCTCGAGGCGCGCCTGTTCGGTTTTACGTAAGCCGACATAGAGCGCGCCCGCCCCGCCATCTTTCGGCTGCGCCGTGCAAAAGGTCTGCACTTCTGCAAACTCCTGCAACCATCGCGCCACATAGCTGCGCACAATATTGGCGTGCGACTCATCGTCACGACCTTTGCCATGAATGATCAGCAGATTGCGCAATCCATGTTTGTTGGCTTGTTGCATAAAGCTGAACAGCGCCTGACGACAGGTTTCAACCGGTTGACGCAGCAGATTAAGGCTGGCTTCCGGCGGATATTTGCCTAGCCGCAGCTTATCCAGCACGCCTTGCTGTACGCCCTCAACCTTAAATTCCAGCGGTGTTGTCAGTGGAACGATGTCGAGAAAGCCACGCGTAAGGAAATTTTCCTGCTCGTCACTTTCCTGCGGCGCGCGTGGCGCTTTAGGCGAAGGGGCGCGTAGCCATTGGGTGTTAGCGCAGTTTTTTAATGGTGTTACATCACCCATGGCATCGCGGAAAAGGTCTTCATCATCAAGGTTCATGGTGTTTCCTCTCGCCTGGTGTTTACCTGAGCGTCCAAATCGACGCCAAAGCAAAAGAGTAGCAAAGGATTATTTGCAAAACATCTGTCACTTTTTGCGCTGTATTAAGCCATGTCTAACTGTAAACCTGGCAACAAAACGTTCCAGATCAATAAATGCCCTTAGGTCAGACCAGCGCAAACCCTGTAATACCTGACATTTGTGGGGTTTTAAGGACATTTACTGCTCGGATGAGTTCCCTTCGCTTCGAAAAATGTTAAAATTGACCGCAGTCAATAATCATCGAGCGTAACTAATATGATCCAGGAAAAACGCAGCATTCGACGTATTCAGTCTGGCGGTTGTGCCATCCATTGTCAGGATTGCAGTATCAGCCAATTGTGTATTCCCTTCACGCTGAACGAGCACGAACTGGATCAGCTGGATAACATCATTGAGCGCAAAAAGCCGATTCAAAAAGGCCAGACGCTGTTCAAAGCCGGTGATGAACTGAAATCGCTCTACGCAATCCGCTCCGGCACCATCAAAAGCTACACCATCACTGAACAAGGCGACGAGCAAATTACTGGCTTCCATCTGGCAGGCGATTTGGTTGGTTTTGACGCCATTGTCGGTGCAAAACATCCAAGCTTTGCGCAAGCGCTGGAAACCGCAATGGTGTGCGAAATCCCGTTTGAAACCCTCGACGATCTCTCTGGTAAAATGCCAGCGCTACGTCAGCAGATGATGCGTTTGATGAGCGGTGAAATCAAAGGCGATCAGGATATGATTCTGCTGCTGTCGAAGAAAAATGCCGAAGAGCGTCTGGCGGCGTTTGTCTGGAATCTGTCGCGCCGTTTCGGCCAGCGCGGTTTCTCACAGCGTGAATTCCGTCTGACCATGACGCGCGGCGATATTGGTAACTATTTGGGACTAACCGTAGAAACCATCAGCCGTTTGCTGGGTCGCTTCCAGAAAAGTGGCATGCTGGCGGTTAAAGGCAAATATATCACCATCGAGAACCACGCTTTGCTGGCAGAATTAGCTGGCCAGACCGAACAAGCCGCGTGATTTTGTGCCGGGTTAATAAAAGTTATTTTATTGATCCGGCAACAACTTTTCCGCTTCTGCCCTGTCCAAACTTAGGCTATCTTTAATCCAACTTGCTTTGGTTTTAGGAGATCGGCCTATGTCCCGGTACCAAAATATTCTGGTGGCTATTGATGCCCAGCAGGACGATCAGCCCGCGCTGCGTCGTGCGGTTTATCTCAATCAACGTATCGGCGGAAAAATCAAAGCTTTCCTGCCTATTTACGACTTCTCATATGAAATGACCACGCTGCTGTCGCCCGATGAGCGCTCCAATATGCGCAAAGGGGTGATCAGCCAACGTACCGAATGGATTCGCCAACAGGCCCAGGCATATATTGAGGCTGGCGTTGAAATTGAAATCAAAGTGGTTTGGCATAACCGTCCGTATGAAGCCATCATTCAGGAAATTATGGCGCATCAGCATGATTTAGTGCTGAAAATGGCACACCAGCACGATCGCCTGGAAGCAGTAATCTTCACCCCGACGGATTGGCACCTGCTGCGGAAATGCCCTTGCCCAGTGTGGATGGTGAAAGATCAGGCGTGGCCTGAGGGCGGCAAAGCGGTGGTGGCGGTCAATCTCGCCAGCGAAGAGCCGCATCACGATGAGCTTAACCAGAAGTTGATTCGTGAAACTACGCTGCTGGCCGAGATGGTGAATCACACCGAAGTGCATTTGGTCGGCGCTTATCCCATCACACCCATCAACATTGCTATCGAACTGCCGGACTTTGATCCTAGCGTCTACAACGACGCGATTCGCGGACAGCATTTAGTGGCGATGAAAGCGCTGCGACAAAAATTCTCAATCGGTGAAGAGTTCACCCATGTGGCGAAAGGTTTGCCTGAGGAAGTGATTCCGGATATCGCTTCGCATCTGGACGCCGGCATTGTGGTGCTCGGCACCATCGGCCGTACCGGTTTGTCAGCAGCGTTTCTGGGTAACACTGCGGAACAAGTGATCGATCATCTGCGCTGCGATTTACTGGCGATCAAGCCAGATGATTTCAAATCGCCGATTGATTACGATGACGAAGAAGATGAAGACGATTGATTAAAAAAGGGCGGCTCGCAATGGCCGCCCTTTCACTATCTACTCAGGGCGGTGAGTCACATCACCGCCCTGCTTTTTTACAGCGCGCGCAGAATGCCTTCCACGCTCGCTTTCGCATCACCAAACAGCATCTGCGTATTGCCTTTAAAGAACAGCGGATTTTGGACGCCTGCATATCCGGTGCTCATCGAGCGTTTAAACACAATCACGTTCTGCGCTTTCCACACTTCCAGCACCGGCATGCCAGCGATTGGACTGCGCGGATCTTCCAGTGCGGCTGGGTTAACGGTGTCATTCGCGCCGATCACCAACACGGTATCGGTATCGCTGAAGTCATCGTTAATTTCGTCCATTTCCAGCACCACATCGTAAGGTACTTTCGCTTCCGCCAGCAGCACGTTCATGTGGCCCGGCAGACGACCGGCAACCGGGTGAATACCAAAGCGAACTTTAATACCGCGTGCGCGCAGCTTTTCGGTAATCTCAGCCACCGGATACTGCGCCTGCGCCACCGCCATGCCATAACCCGGCGTGATCACCACAGAAGATGAGGCTTTCAGCATTTCTGCTGTTTCTTCCGCCGTAATTTCACGGTGCTCGCCGACTTCATCGCTTTCGCCGCCCACGCTTACGTCGGTACCAAAACCACCGGCGATCACGCTGATAAAGGAGCGATTCATCGCTTTACACATGATGTAAGAGAGGATGGCACCGGAAGAACCGACCAGCGCGCCGGTAACAATCAGCAAGTCATTACTCAGCATGAAGCCCGCCGCCGCGGCGGCCCAACCGGAGTAAGAGTTCAGCATCGAAACCACAACCGGCATATCCGCACCGCCGATCGACGCCACCAGATGCCAGCCAAACACCAACGCAATGATGGTCATCAGCAGCAGCGCAAACACCTGCGCGCCAGTGCTATCGGTTTGCACGAACCACAGCATCAGCAGGAAGGAAACCACCAGCGCCGCAAGGTTCATCTTATGACGATGCGGCAGCATCAGCGCTGAAGAGGAGATCTTGCCGCGCAGTTTGCCAAATGCCACCAGTGAACCGGTGAAGGTCACCGCACCGATAAAGATGCCGAGGAACACTTCGGTCAGATGGATATTTTCCATCACCGGCGCGAGGCCTGGCGCGTGGTCGATGTAACTGTTGAAACCCACTAACACCGCCGCCAAACCGACAAAGCTGTGCAGAATGGCAACCAGCTCTGGCATTTCGGTCATTTCGACTTTCTTCGCCAGGCGCAAGCCAATCGCACCACCAATCACCATCGCCACCAAAATCCAGGCAACGTTACCGGTATTCGGGCCAAAAATGGTGGCCAGCAGCGCAATGGCCATGCCGCTCATGCCAAAAATATTACCCTGCTTCGAGGTCTCGTGTTTCGAGAGACCAGCAAGGCTGCAAATAAACAGAATCGCGGCAACAATATATGCTGCAGTAACTAATCCGCCAGACATGTTGCTACCCCTTAATTCTTACGAAACATTTTCAGCATGCGCTGGGTGACGGTGAAACCACCGAAGATATTGATGCTGGCGATCAGCACGGCGATAAACGACAGAATCGTTACCCAACCGCCGTGGCCCATTTGCAGCACCGCACCCACCACAATAATGCCGGAAATGGCGTTGGTGACGGCCATCAACGGCGTGTGCAATGCGTGACTCACGTTCCACACCACGTAATAGCCGACCACGCAAGAGAGCGCGAAGACGGTGAAGTGCGACAGGAAGTCCGCTGGCGCCACGTTCGCCAGGCAGGCAAACAGTACCACTGCCAACGCCAGTAGCAGATACTTACGCCACGGCGAAACCGGCTTGGCTTCGGCCTTCGGCAGCGGCTGGGCTGCGGGTTGCGCTTTCGGCGCGGCGGAAACCTGAATCGGCGGCGCTGGCCATGTCACTTCGCCATCACGAATTACCGTCACGCCACGCACTACCACGTCTTCGAAATCAACGGTGATTTCGCCGTTTTTCTCTTTGCACAACAGTTTCAGCAGGTTGACGAGGTTGGTACCGTAAAGCTGTGAGGATTGCGTAGGCAAGCGGCTTGGCAAATCGGTGTAGCCGATAATCTTCACGCCGTTGGGGGTTAAGGTCACCTGATCGGCAACCGTCAATTCGCAGTTACCGCCGGTTTGCGCCGCCAGATCGACGATCACGCTGCCCGGCTTCATGCTGGCAACCATCTCGGCAGTAATCAGCTTCGGTGCCGGACGGCCTGGAATCAGCGCGGTGGTGACAATAATGTCGACGTCTTTTGCCTGCGCGGCAAACAGCTCCATTTCCGCCTTGATAAAGGCTTCAGACATCACTTTGGCATACCCATCGCCACTGCCCGCTTCTTCTTCGAAGTCCAGCTCAAGGAACTCGGCGCCCATACTCTGCACCTGCTCTTTCACTTCCGGACGCGTATCGAAAGCACGCACGATGGCACCTAAACTGCCTGCCGCACCGATGGCTGCTAATCCCGCGACGCCCGCTCCAATCACCATCACTTTGGCTGGCGGTACTTTACCGGCAGCGGTGATTTGACCGGTGAAGAAGCGACCGAACTCGTGCGCGGCTTCAACGATGGCACGATAACCCGCGATATTCGCCATTGAGCTCAACGCATCCAGCGCCTGGGCACGAGAAATGCGCGGCACCGAATCCATCGCCATCACGGTGACGTTGCGTGCTGCCAGTTTCTCCAGCAACGCTGGATTCTGTGCAGGCCAGATAAAGCTCACCAGCGTGCTACCGGCGCGCGTCAGTTCGATCTCTTGGTCGTCAGGCGCATTCACTTTTAACACGATGTCAGACTGCCACACATCTTGGGTGTTGCTGATGGTGGCGCCGACGGCGATAAAGCTCTCATCATCGAAGCTGGCGCGAAGTCCTGCGCTCTGTTCAACGGTGACGCTAAATCCCAGCTTGATCAGCTGCTCAACGGTCTTTGGCGTGGCGGCCACGCGCGACTCATTGGCTAACCGTTCTTTGGGTATCCCAATTAACATACTGTTTCCCTTCAACAATTAAAGGATGAGGTTCTGTGAGTGGCAAAAAGCTCAAAAGCCGAAACCGTGTTTCAGCTTTTTATGAGCAAAATGCACAATGTAACAAAGTCTTTATAACCTACTGAAAATATGAAGAGTGATCCACAGCGATAACGCCTGGTTATGACATTCACACAAATATTCAGACGCAAAGATTGAATGCCACGTTTTGCTACTGCATTTGATGTTTATTAAAAAATATTCTGCTGCGCAAAATCGTGTCATGTCGAATTAAGTATTATCAAAAACCTTTATTTAACAATGCGATAACTATTATGGCATTAAGTGTTACCAGAATAAGTGGTTATCTGTGCAAAAAAGAGCCGTAACAGGAGTCAATGACAGGCCGATGAATAAATGGCAGAGATTGTCAATGTTATGCGCTTAAATTGGCTGAGACAGGCCGATTATTACATGCAATAATCAGCGGCTAATCTGTTATACATCAAGAGTCCAGCACGTTTTCGTACTCATTTTGCGTAAGGCGAAGGATCATTTTTATGAAGCTGAAGAACACCATTCTGGCGTCAACCTTGTTATCACTGCTGGCGGCAAATGCGTTTGCTGCTAAAGAGTTAACGCCAGAGCAAGCGGCCGCGTTGAAACCATTCGAACGTATTAATATCAGCGGCCGTTTCAATGCGATTGGCGATGCAACTGATGCCATCTCTAAAGAGGCTGATGCGAAAGGCGCTGACTCTTTCTATGTACAGGGCATCAATGATACCAACGGCAACGGCGGTAACTGGCGCGTAACGGCGGACTTGTATAAAGCCAACGCACCAAAAGCAGATGACTCCACTAAATACCGCACCTTCTCCGGCGTGAAAGAGTTGCCGAAAGCAGAAGCGTATCGCCTTGAGCCGTACGATACCGTATCGGTGAATGGTTTCTTCTCAAGCCAGCCAGATGTTAATGAAGCGATTGCCAAGGCAGCCAAAAATAAAGGCGCGGCATCCTTCTTTATCGTGCGTCAGGTGGATGCCAACAACGGCGGCAACCAGTACGTCACCGCTTACATCTATAAAGCTGATGCACCAGAGCGCAAAGTTCAGAACACCTCTGATTCGATCCCAGCGGATTCTGAAGCCGGTAAAGCAGCACTGGCCGCTGGCGGCGCCGCCGCCACTAAAGTAGCGATTCCTGGCGTGGCCTCTTCCGATACGCCAAGCCGTAACGTTGGTCGTTTCTTCGAAACCCAGAGCTCAACTGGCCAACGTTACACGGTTAAAACCGCCGATGGCCGTAGCGTGCAGGAAGTGAATGCGATTACGGCTGCGCAGATGCAACCGTTTGATACCATCACTTTCTCCGATCACTTCGGTACTCCAACCGAAGTCTCTGAAGCGGTTGGCAAACGTGCCGTAGAAAAAGGCGCTAAGTACTATCACATCACGCGTCAATGGCAGAACCAGAGCGGCGGCAACCTGACCGTCACTGCCGATCTGTTCAAGTAATTCCGATTAAGGGCGGCGTCCGTCGCCCTTTCCAAAATCTCCTTCATACTGACTGCATAATCTGTGCGCAGATTTGCATAGTCTTGCATTGCCTTCCCCCTTTGCACTCCGTAAAATCTGCCGCCTGTTTTTAGGGGATTCCGTTTCAAAATTGGCTAACTGCCACGCGAGACTCCAGCGGAATCGTCACCACCCAGCATACTCTGCTGCTTAGGATGGGCGTTTTGGATAAAAAATTAGGTCTTAGTGCGCTCACCGCGTTGGTGCTCAGCTCAATGCTGGGCGCTGGCGTGTTCAGCCTGCCGCAAAACATGGCGGCGGTTGCCGGCCCGGCGGCGCTGCTGATCGGCTGGCTGATCACCGGCGTTGGCATCATCTTCCTGTCACTTGCCATGCTGTTACTGACGCGGCTTAAACCCGAGTTGGATGGCGGCATCTTTACCTATGCGCGCGCCGGCTTTGGTGAGCTGATGGGCTTCTGCTCGGCGTGGGGATATTGGCTTTGTGCGGTTATCGCCAACGTCTCTTATCTGGTGATTGTCTTCTCGGCGTTGAGCTTCTTTACCGACACGCCGGATCGCGTGGTGTTTGGCGATGGCAATACGTGGCAGGCGATGCTCGGCGCATCGGTGCTGCTGTGGCTGGTGCATTGCCTGGTGCTGCGCGGCGTGCAAACGGCGGCCAGCATTAATTTGCTGGCAACGCTGGGCAAGCTGGTGCCGCTGCTGCTGTTTGTGGTGCTGGCGCTGCTGGCGTTCAACTACGATCGCTTCCGCTTTGATTTCAGCGGTGTCGAACTCGGTCAGCCGCTGTGGCAGCAGGTGAAGCAAACCATGCTGATCACCTTGTGGGTGTTTATTGGTGTGGAAGGCGCGGTGGTGGTTTCTGCGCGTGCGCGAAATAAGCAAGATGTCGGACGCGCCACGCTGATGGCGGTGCTGGCCGCGCTGCTGGTCTATTTGCTGGTTACGCTGCTGTCGTTAGGCGTGATTCCGCGTGCCGAACTGGCGCAGATGCGCAATCCTTCCATGGCCGGTTTGATGAAGCATCTGCTGGGTCATTGGGGCGATGCGGTGATTGCGGTTGGGTTGATTATTTCGGTGTGCGGCGCCTATCTGAGCTGGACAATTATGGCCGCTGAAGTGCCGTTCCTCGCTGCGCAACAAGGTGCCTTCCCACGCAGCATTGCGCGCCAGAATCGCCACAACTCCCCTTCGGCCTCGTTGTGGCTGACCAACGGCAGCGTACAGGTTTGCCTGATCTTGATCGCCTTGACCGGCGCGGATTACAACACGCTGCTGACCATCGCCTCAGAAATGATTTTGGTGCCCTATCTGCTGGTTGGTCTGTATCTGATTAAGGTGGTGCGCGGGCAAAACAAACCCTGGGCGATGTTTACCGGCATCGGCGCCAGCGCGTATGGCATTTGGCTGCTGTATGCGTCCGGTCCCTTGCATCTGCTGCTTTCAGTGGTGCTTTATGCGCCTGGATTGCTGCTGTTCCTGTACGCACGACGCGGCGGCCGTGGCGACAAGATGTTGTCACAGCTGGAGCGCATCGCGATTGTGTTGTTGATGGCGGCGTCACTGCCAGCCTTGTGGCAGCTAACGAATTAGTGCGGCTGAACGGGAATGGAAACGCACAGCAGGTCATCCTGCTGTGTCAGATTGAGCGGCTTTCGGTATTCCTGATGAATAGCGTCAAGCTGCTCGGCTGACAGCGGATATGGCAGCTGAATATCAAAGCGACTGATGTGCTGTTGCTCGGCCAACGTGATGAGGCGCGCGATATTAATCTCGTCGCTCACCTGCGTTGAAATGATTTGTAATGCTAATTCTTTGAGATGATCGTCGCTGGCCTGAAGGTTATGCGCCGATTTACGCGTCACCATGCCAAAAATAGGCATCACGCCATAAATGGCATCGACAAAACTCCAGCGTTTTTTGCAGGAAGCGGAGAGAAAATCACTGTAATTGAAGCAGATGCGATCACTGTATCCGGCTGAAGCCAGCTCTTTATCAGACACTCTCGCACTCCTCCTGTTTTTCGTTACGGTTCCGAACCTTGCGCTACAACGCGCCGCTAATGATGGCACATTTCACGGTATACATACCAGTAACGCAGGGATATTTCGTGCGGTAACGTAGAGCTCAGGACCAGGAAAAGCTATGCTGCTGGCATTCTCATCCGTCACAGTGAATTATGAACAAAATCGTCTATGTGGAAGATGAGCCAGAAGTAGGCGAATTGATCGCCGCTTACCTTGGCCGCCACGATATTGAAGTTATTGTTGAAACGCGCGGTGACCGCGCCGAAGCCACCATCGCCCTGCACGATCCCGATTTAGTGATGCTGGATATCATGTTACCCGGCAAGGATGGCATGACATTGTGCCGCGATCTGCGTGCCAGCTGGCAAGGTCCGATTGTCTTGCTCACCTCACTCGACAGCGACATGAACCACATTCTGTCGCTGGAAATGGGCGCTAACGATTACATCCTCAAAACCACGCCGCCAGCGGTGTTGCTGGCGCGCCTGCGTTTGCATCTGCGTCAGGCGCATGTTGGGCAGCCGGAAGTGACGCCCGCTATTCAAAGCTCGCAGCGCGTGTTGCGTTTCGGTTCACTGACCATCGACTCGCTCAATCGTCAGGTGACGCTGTTTGAGGAGAATATTGTACTGTCCACCGCCGATTTCGATCTGCTGTGGGAGCTGGCGAATCATGCCGGGCAAATCCTCAATCGCGATGCGCTGCTGAAAACCCTGCGCGGCGTCACCTACGATGGCATGGACCGCAGCATTGATGTGGCGATTTCTCGGCTGCGTAAAAAATTGTACGACAGCGCTACCGAGCCGTTTCGCATCAAAACCATCCGCAACAAAGGCTATCTGTTCGCGCCGCAGGCCTGGGATACCCGTTCCGCATGAGAAAGCTCTTTATTCAGTTCTATTTGCTGCTGTTCGTCTGTTTTCTGGTGATGACATTGCTGGTTGGGTTGGTGTACAAATTCACCGCCGAACGCGCCGGACGCCAGTCAATGAACGATTTGATGGCCAGTTCGCTGTTTTTGATGCGCAGCGAACTGCGCGAGATCCCGCCGCGCGACTGGAGCAAAACCATTCGCAGCCTCGATCTCGATCTGTCGTTTGATCTGAATATTGAGCCGATGAGCAAATATCAGCTGGGTGATGCCGACATGAAGCGCCTGCGCGCTGGCGAAATCGTGGCCATTGACGATCAGTACACCTTCTTACAGCACATTCCGCGCAGCCATTACGTGCTTTCCGTCGGCCCAATCCCTTACCTTTTCTATCTGCACCAGATGCGCATTTTGGATATCGCGCTGCTGGCGTTTATTGGTATGTCGCTGGCGCTGCCGGTATTTATCTGGCTGCGTCCACACTGGCAAGAGATGCAGCGGCTGGAGAAAGCCGCCGAACGTTTTGGTCGCGGCGAACTCGACGTGCGCACTCATTTTGAAAGCACCTCCAGCCTGCACAGTCTTGGCGTGGCGTTTAATCAGATGGCGGAGAACATCAACACGCTGGTTGCCAGTAAGAAACAGCTGATTGACGGCATCGCGCACGAGTTGCGCACGCCGCTGGTGCGGCTGCGTTACCGGCTGGAGATGAGCGATAACCTCACCGATGCGGAATCCGCCGCGCTAAACCGCGATGTGGGTCAGCTGGAGAGTTTGATTGAGGAGTTGCTGACGTATGCGCGCCTCGATCGCCCACGCGTTGATCTCCATCTGCAATCCTTCGATCTGGCGCAATGGCTGCGTGTGCATATCGAAGATGTGCAAACCATGAACCCGCAGACGCAGATTGCGCTGGATATCCCGCAGCTGGAGAACGTTGGCAGTGCCGATACACGCCTGATGGAGCGCGTGCTGGATAATTTGGTGAATAACGCCCTGCGCTATGCGCAACAGCGTTTGCGCGTCAGCTTATGGTTTGATGGCGCGCTGGGCTGTTTGCAGGTGGAAGACGACGGTCCGGGCATTCCGCAGGAAGAGCGCGCACGCGTGTTTGAACCTTTTGTCCGCCTCGATCCGAGCCGCGATCGCGCCACCGGCGGCTGTGGTTTGGGTCTGGCGATCGTGCACTCTATTGCGCTGGCGATGCAGGGAAATGTCTCGATTGAGAGCAGCCCGCTCGGCGGCGCCAGCGTTCGCTTTTGCTGGCCGGTTGATCTACCCTTGCGGGACATTGCGCCACGCTTACCGTCATAAGGAGCTTTTTACGTGACTTCAGCTTATCAAGAACTTAGCCGCACTTTTCAGCGTCTCTCCCGCTTTGGTCATTTAGGTGCCATTGCCGGTGTCGATATGCAAACCACCATGCCGCCGGGCGGCAGCCAGGCACGCGGTGAAGCGATGGCCGAACTGAGCGTGTTCATACACGAAGTGCTGACCGATAAACGCCTCGGCGGGCTGTTTGATGCCGCGCAGCAGGAATCTCTGAATGATGTCGAGCAGGTTAACCTGAGCGAGATGCAGCGCGCCTGGCAACAAGCCACGTTGTTGCCAGCGTCACTGGTGGAAGCCAAGTCGCTGGCCGGTTCGCGCTGTGAGCACGCCTGGCGTCAGCAGCGTCCGGCAAATGACTGGCAAGGTTTCTCCGCCAATCTGAAAGAAGTGGTGAAGCTGAGCCGTGAAGAGGCGCAGCTGCGTGCCGATGCGCTCGGCGTTTCGCGTTACGATGCGTTGCTGGATGTATTCGAACCCGGCATGACCAGCGCCCAATTGGACCAAACCTTTGGCGATTTGAAAAGCTGGCTGCCCGACCTATTGCAACAAGCCGTGGCGAAGCAGCAGCAAACGCCGATCGCGCAGCCGGTGGGTCCGTTTGCTATCGAATCACAGAAGCAGCTCGGCCTGAGCGTGATGAAAACGCTGGGCTTCGATTTCAATCACGGCCGGTTAGATGTGAGTGCGCATCCATTCTGTGGCGGCGTGCCGGAAGATGTGCGCATTACCACGCGTTACAACGAGAACGACTTCCTCAGCGCCATGATGGGCGTGATTCATGAAACCGGCCATGCGCGTTACGAGCAGAATTTGCCAAAACAGTGGCGCGGTCAGCCAGTGGCGCAGGCGCGTTCTACCGCGATTCATGAATCTCAAAGCCTGTTTATGGAAATGCAACTGGGGCGCAGTAAAGCCTTCCTGCAGCATATCCATCCACAGGTGGTGGCGCTGATGGGCGATCAGCCTGCGCTGGCGTTAAACAATTTCATCCGTCAGACGCAGCGCGTGAAGCCGGGCTTTATTCGCGTCGACGCCGATGAGTTGAGCTATCCGGCGCACGTGATCTTACGTTACGAGATCGAGCGCGCGCTGATTGAGGGCGAGATTGAAGTGGATGATATCCCTGCGTTGTGGGACGAGAAGATGCAGCAATCGTTGGGCATTGATACACGCGGTAATTACCGCGACGGCTGCATGCAGGATATTCACTGGACCGACGGCGCGTTTGGCTATTTCCCAACCTACACCTTGGGTGCGATGTACGCGGCCCAGCTGTTCCAGGCGGTTAAGCGTGCGATTCCACAGATCGAAACGCTGATCCAACAAGGCGATTTGCAGCCGGTGTTTGACTGGTTACAGCAGAACATCTGGCAGCACGGTAGCCGTTTCCCGACGCAGCAACTGCTGATCAATGCCACCGGCGAAGCGCTGAATCCGCACTATTTCCGTCAGCACCTTGAACAACGTTATCTGTCTGAGTAAACTGCGCGGCGGCCCATGCGGCCGCCCTTTTCACTTCCTTTACCCCACTTTGTACAATCCGTTACACGCCGATACCAATGCCTCACGGAAAGCCTGAATTGTTTTTCATATAGTGTTTTCACCGGCCCCGCAGTGGGCTACACATGAAAAAATAGTTCGAGGATTTTGCAATGAAAAAATTATTTGCACTGGTGATCGCCGCTGCTATGGGTATGTCTTCTGTTGCTTTCGCTGCTGAAACAACTGCTGCTCCAGCCGCTGCTGCAACCACAACTGCTGCGCCAGTTAAACACAAAATGGCTCACCACAAAAAACCAGCTGCTCAAAAAGCGCAGGCTGCTAAGAAACACAAGAAAGTAGAGAAGAAAGCGCCAGCTGCACAGAAAGCTCAGGCCGCTAAAAAGCATCACAAAAAAGCAACCAAGCCAGCTGCACAGAAAGCCCAGGCTGCTAAAAAGCACCACAAAGCAACCAAGCCAGCTGCACAGAAAGCCCAGGCTGCTAAAAAGCACCACAAAGCAACCAAGCCAGCTGCACAGAAAGCTCAGGCTGCTAAAAAGCACCACAAAAAAGTAACCAAACCCGCTGCGCAGAAAGCTCAGGCAGCTAAAAAGCATCACAAAGTGAAAAAAGCAGCTAAATAAGATTCGCTTAGCGCCAACACCGTATTGATGATTGAAAACACCCGGTTATGCCGGGTGTTTATTTACTGGAGTAGCGAAAAATGGTGCGTCGCTATCGCTTCGAAATTATTCTGATTGTGATGATCCTCTGTGGCATAGTTGCAGCCAGCTTTTTTATCTAGTCGTTGTAGCGTGCTGATTACTCCAATATTTCTCCCTTTTTCACCGCTCACCGACTATAGTTATCGCTCAAGCGTGATGACAACAACTTCTACTTATTCTCGCCATTGAGAGAACTATGCGCCTGGCTATCCTGTTACTTGTTGGTCTTTTCAGTTTTAACCACACAGCACATGCCGATGATGAAGATGGGCCTAGCCCGGAAGACATCAAAACGTTGTTCTTTGGCAAAGATCATCGCCAGGCGATTAGCGACGTGAGCGCCGCGCCCTGGGATGCCATCGGTCAGTTAGAGACCGAAAGCGGTAATCTCTGCACTGCCACCCTGATTTCTGCTCATCTGGCGTTGACCGCCGGACACTGTTTATTGGCTCCGCCCGGCAAGTTTGATAAGCCAGTGGCGCTGCGTTTTATGGCCAGCGCCAAAGGCTGGCGTTACGAGATTCATGATATTGATGCGCGCGTTGAACCCTCTTTAGCGCGCCGGTTGCAGGCGGACGGCGAAGGCTGGATCGTGCCGCCGGGCGCCGCGCCCTACGATTATGGGCTGGTTATCTTGCATAATCCGCCGTCCGGTATTGTGCCGATTCCGTTGTTTGAGGGGTCGCGTGGCGATTTAACCGCCGCCTTGAAAACCACCCAACGCAAAGTAACGCAGGCAGGTTATCCGGCCGATCATCTGGATACGCTCTATTCGCACAGCGATTGTTTAGTGACCGGTTGGGCGCAGCGCGCAGTGCTGTCGCACCAGTGCGATACCTTGCCAGGCGACAGCGGTTCGCCGCTGCTGTTGAAGAACGGTGATGAGTGGCAGCTGATTGCGGTGCAGAGTTCGGCGCCCGCGCCGGCCGATCGTTATCGTGCCGATAACCGCGCGATTGCGGTGCCGTCCTTTAAAGATAAGCTGGAAGAGTTAGCGCAATAATCACGTAGGGTCGCCATTCATGGCGACCTCCATCACATCACACTTTTGATTAACTCAACTGCTCCATCGCCTGCAAAATACGCTTATCCGAAATCGGATAAGGCGTGCCCAGCTGCTGCGCGAAATAGCTAATCCGCAGCTCTTCCAGCATCCAGCGAATCGCCTGTACTTCGGCATCATCCTGACGCTGCGGCGGCAATTTATTCCGCCACGTCTGCCAGGCCTGCTCCACCGCTTGCACTTTCAGCATGCGCGCACGATCGCTGTGTGGATCCACCGGCAGCTTCTCGAGGCGGCGTTCAATACCTTGCAGATAGCGCAGCGTATCACCGAGACGCGACCAGCCGTTGCCGGTGACGAAGCCGCGATACACCAAGCCATTCAGCTGCGCTTTGATATCGCCTAACGCCAACGCCAGCGACATATCTACGCGTCCCTTAAGGAACTTGTTGATATTGAACACGCAGGTCAGAATCTGTTCGACCTGCTTGGCGATGGTGACCACGGTTTCATTCAAATCAGCACGCACTTTGTCGCGCAGCTGTTCGAAGTTCTCCTGTTGCCATGCCGGACCGCCGGCATCCGCCATCAGCTTATCCACGCCGCAGGCGATGCAGTCATCGATCAGTTCCAGCACTTTGCCGTACGGATTGAAGTACAAACCGAGTTTGGCTTTGTTTGGCAGCTTCTCGTGCAGATACTTGGTCGGCGACGGAATGTTGAGCAGCAGCAGGCGGCGCTGGCCGCGCCACATCATTTTCTGCTGTTCCACTTCGTTATCGAACAGCCGAATCGCTACGCTGTCCTTTTCATCCACCAGCGCCGGCCAGGCTTTGACCTGATAGCTGCCGCGCTTCTGCTCGTAGCTTTGCGGCAAATCGCCAAAGCTCCAGATGTGCAAACCGCTCTGCTCGAGGCCATCGTCCGCCACTTTCGACAGCGTTTCCTGCACTTTGCCTTTCAGCAGCAGCCGCAGCTGATGCAGATTTTTGCCTTCCTGCAGCTTACGGTTGTGTTCGTCTACCACACGGAAAGTCATTTTCAGGTGATCGGGCACCTGATCCCACTGCCAGGCTTCACGGTCAATGGTGACGCCGGTCATGCGGCGGAATTCCCGTTCCAGCGCATCCAGCAACGGCAGTTCCATTGCGGTAACGCGTCCGAGAAACGCTTCGGCGTAGTTCGGCGCGGGCACCAGATTGCGGCGCACCGGCTTGGGCAGTGATTTGATCAGTGCGATAACCAGTTCGCGACGCACGCCAGGAATTTGCCACTCGAAACCGGTCTCTTCGATTTGATTCAGCAGCGGCAGCGGAATATGCACCGTTACGCCATCGGCATCCGCGCCCGGTTCAAACTGATAGCTCAGCTTGAGTTTCAGGTTGCCCTGATGCCAGAAGTTGGGGTAATCGAGCTGGCTGACTTTGTCCGCGCCATCTTTGATCAGCATCTGCTTATCAAAACTCAGCAGATCCGGATTCTCTTTACTGGCCTGCTTCCACCACGCATCGAAATGGCGCGCTGAGACCACATCGCTGCCGATGCGGCGATCGTAGAAAGCGAACAGTGTTTCGTCATCGACCAGAATGTCGCGACGACGCGATTTGTGTTCCAGATCTTCAATTTCGTTACGCAGTTTCAGGTTGTTGCGGAAGAACGCGTGACGCGTCTGCCAATCGCCCTCCACCAGCGCATGACGGATAAACAGCTCGCGGCTCAGCTGAGGATCGATGCGGCTGTAATTGACCTTACGCGCCTGCACAATCGCCAGGCCGTACAGCGTCACTTTTTCCGTCGCCATCACCGCGCCCTGCGCTTTTTCCCAGTGCGGTTCGCTGTAGCTGCGTTTAATCAGATGCTGCGCCAGCGGTTCGATCCATTCCGGATCGATGCGCGCGGCAACGCGGCCCCACAAACGGCTGGTTTCCACCAGCTCCGCCACCATGGTCCACTTCGGCGGCTTCTTAAACAGGCCGGAACCGGGGAAGATGGAGAAGCGCGCGTTGCGAGCGCCGGTAAATTCCTGCTTGTCGTTATCTTTCTGGCCAATGTGCGACAGCAAGGCGGTAAGCAAAGCGCAGTGTACTTCACGATACGGCGCAGGTTCGCTGTTGACCGGCATACCTTGTTCCCGCACCACCTGACGCAGCTGGGTGTAGATATCCTGCCATTCACGCACGCGCAGATAGTTAAGAAATTCGGTTTTACACAGGCGGCGGAAGTGATTGCTGGAGAGCGCTTTTTGCTGCTCCTGCAGGTAATTCCACAGATTCACGAAGGCGAGGAAATCAGACTCTTTATCCTCAAAACGACGATGTTTTTCGTCAGATGCCTGCTTTTTATCAGCGGGACGCTCGCGTGGATCCTGAATCGATAGCGCAGCAGTGATGATCATCGCTTCGCGCACGCAGCCAAATTTTTGCGCTTCCAGCACCATGCGCGCCATACGCGGATCGACCGGCAGCTGGGCGAGCTGGCGACCCGAAGGCGTCAGCTTGTAGGTTTCATCTTCACTCAGCGTGATGGCACCAAGCTCTTCCAGCAGGCGCACGCCATCCTGAATATTGCGCTTGTCCGGCGCTTCGACAAACGGGAAGGCAGCAATATCGCCCAGCCCCAGCGCGGTCATCTGCAGAATCACCGAGGCAAGGTTTGTACGCAGAATTTCGGGATCGGTAAATTCCGGGCGGCTGAGGAAATCGTCCTCGGAATAGAGGCGAATACAGATACCTTCCGAAACGCGCCCGCACCGCCCTTTACGTTGATTGGCGGACGCCTGCGAAATCGGCTCAATCGGCAGGCGCTGCACTTTGGTGCGGAAGCTGTAGCGGCTGATACGCGCGGTGCCGGGATCGATAACGTATTTGATGCCAGGCACGGTCAGCGAGGTTTCTGCTACGTTGGTTGCCAGCACGATGCGGCGTCCGCTGTGCGACTGGAAAACGCGGTTTTGCTCGGCGTTCGACAGGCGCGCATACAGCGGCAGAATCTCGGTGTGCGCAATATCACGCTTCATCAGCGCATCGGCGGTATCGCGGATTTCGCGCTCGCCGCTCATAAAGATTAGAATGTCGCCGCGACTCTCTTGTCCCAGCTCATCGACCGCATCAAAAATCGCCTGCAGCTGATCGCGATCGGTATCGTCAGCGTCTTCCACCATCGGGCGATAACGCACTTCCACCGGATAAGTACGGCCCGAAACTTCAATCACCGGCGCATTGTGGAAATGGCGTGAGAAGCGCTGCGGATCGATGGTGGCTGACGTAATGATGACTTTTAAGTCGGGACGACGTGGCAACAGTTCGCGCAGATAACCAAGCAGGAAATCGATATTCAGGCTGCGTTCGTGCGCTTCATCAATAATGATGGTGTCGTACTGCAGCAACAGGCGATCCTGCTGGATTTCCGCCAGCAGGATACCGTCGGTCATCAGCTTAACCTGGGTGGTTTCGCTCACCTGATCGTTGAAGCGCACCTTGTAACCGATGGTGCCGCCAAGCGAGGTTTCCAGCTCATCGGCAATGCGGTTCGCCACGGTGCGCGCCGCCAGACGACGCGGCTGCGTGTGACCAATCAGCCCTTTTACCCCGCGGCCCAGCGCCAGACAGATTTTTGGCAGCTGTGTGGTTTTACCCGATCCGGTTTCCCCCGCGACGATCACCACCTGATGCTGACTGATCGCATCGGCAATGTCCTGCTGCTTCTGACTGACCGGCAGGTTGTCCGGGAAAGTGATGCGTGGTGTCGCCGCCGTGCGCTGCGCAAGGCGCTGCTCCGCCGCGACAAATTCCGGCTCCAGTTCAGCCATAATGCCCTGCTGCGCCGCAGGATTTTTCACCTTGGCAGCGCCCAGCAATCGACGCCGCAGACGTTGACTGTCGCGCAGCGTCAGATTATCGAGCCGCGGCCAAAGGGAGGCTAAAGGTGAAGAGTCGGATGATGACATAGCGATGCGTACCTGTTGTTGCAGCGGGCAGAGGGTTTCCCGGCGGATTCAAGCAATTAATGGTCGGCATCATAGCACATTTTGGAACACCTGCCTGAACGGGACGTGCGAGGTTATTCAATTATTTCGAACATAGATCTCGAAATATTGCGCTTTTACCTCGCGGGCTAACTCCGTACAGTGTAAAGCATTGAGCGGTAAGCCAACCGCGTAACGCACAGGAAAATACCATGAGCAAAGTTTTAGTTCTGAAATCAAGCATCCTCGCTGGTTACTCTCAGTCAAATCAACTGGCTGACTTCTACGCTGACGAAGCACGCGCTAAAGGTGACTCGGTTACCGTGCGTGATTTAGCCGCGCAGCCGATTCCGGTGCTGGATGGTGAGCTGGTTGGCGCACTGCGTCCATCTGACGCACCGCTCTCTCCGCGCCAGCAGGAAGCGCTGTCTCTCTCCGATGAGCTGATTGCTGAACTGCAAGCCCATGACACCGTGGTTATCGCCGCGCCAATGTACAACTTCAACATCCCAACTCAGTTGAAAAACTACTTCGACCTGATTGCCCGCGCTGGCGTGACTTTCCGTTACACCGAAGCAGGCCCGGAAGGTCTGGTAACCGGCAAACGTGCGGTGATTCTCTCCAGCCGTGGCGGCATCCACAAAGATACGGCCAGCGATCTGCTGACGCCATACGTGAAACTGTTCCTCGGCTTCATCGGTATCACTGACGTGGACTTTGTGTTCGCCGAAGGCATCGCTTATGGTCCAGAAGTGGCGACCAAAGCGGCTAACGATGCAAAAGACGCCATCAAGCAAATTGTTGCTGCGTAATCATTTTTCACTATGATGCATGCCCGTCAGGCTTATCTGACGGGCATTTTTTTTGCTGTTGTTTTCTAAGCGCTCCCAGCTCCATACTGCACTTCTTTGCCAGCCCCTGAATGGTCGATTTCAGCCCAGTAAAAGGAGATGAAGTGATACACCACAATCAATACGGTCAACCCATCGGTTTTGCGTTACCGGACTGGCAGCCCGCCACCTTCCCGCCCGCCATCATTCTCACTGGTCGTTTTTGCCATCTCACACCGCTTCAACTCAGCCATGCCCCCGCCCTGTTTGCCGCCTTTTCACTGGCAGCCGACGATCGCGACTGGACCTGGCTCGGCGCATCGCAGCCGCAATCGTTAGCCGAAATGACCGACTGGGTCGCCAACAAAATCGGCGACAGTGGATTAATCAGTTATGCGGTGATCGATCAGGTTAAGCAGCAAGCGGTTGGCGCGGTCTGTTTCGCCAATATCGAGATGCAGAATGGCGCGATTGAGATTGGTCATGTCACCTGGTCGCCGCTGATGCAGCGCAACGTGTTGGGCAGTGAAGCAATATATCTGCTGTTGCAGCAGGCTTTCACGCTTGGTTATCGCCGCGTGGCGTGGCGTTGTGATTCCCTGAATCTGGCTTCACGACGCGCAGCAGAGCGTATCGGCTTTACCTTTGAAGGCCGTTTTCGTCAGGCGATGACGCGCAAACAGCGCAATCGCGATACCGATTGGTTATCGATCATTGATAGCGAATGGCCAGCGATTCAGCAGGCGTTACGCCAATGGCTGGCGGCGGAGAATATGGATCAGCACGGGCGCGAAAGGCAAAAGCTGCGCAGCTTTTTCCCGGCGGATTGACGTTGTCTATACTGACTTGCTTTTATCAACAAATTGCAGAGGTACTCATGTCCAACGTATTTATTATCGGCGGCGCAGGCAACATTGGCCGTCGTCTGGCATCACTGCTGGCCGCAAACGGGCACGTCGCGCGCCCACTGTTTCGCAAAGCGGAACAGGAGCAGCCTTTGCGTGAAGTGGGTGCTGAGCCGGTTAATGGCGATTTAGCCGCGCTCGACGCTAAATCCCTCGCCGCGTTGATGACGGGCAGCGATGTGGTGGTGTTTACCGCTGGTGCCGGTGGCAAAGGCGGTGAAGAGATGACGAACGCCATTGATGGCAAAGGATTAACCACCGCCGTTGCTGCCGCGCAACAGGCTGGCATTTCACGCTTCTTGCTGGTCTCGGCGTTTCCCGAAGCGGGCAGAAATAAAAACCTCTCCGCCACCTTTGAAAACTACATGCGCGTGAAGAAAGCAGCCGATGTGGAGCTGGCGCAAAGCGATCTGGATTGGGTGATTTTACGCCCCGGCACGCTGACGGATGAGAAAGGCCATGGCAAGGTGCGTGCTGGTTTGGCCATCCCGTATGGCGATATTCCTCGCGATGACGTGGCGGCGACGCTGGCTGAACTCATCGCACAACCGGCTGTCAGCCGCGTGATCATTGAGTTGACCAGCGGAGAAATGCCGGTGCACGACGCGATTAAACCATTGGCATCACGCTAGCGCCTTCAACTTTCGGCTTCATCCAATGAGCGCAGGTGGTCTTTTTTATTCAGCGTCATCAGCGCCGGAATACTGATCGCAGCCGTCACCATGATGTACCAGGCGGGGATATCGAGATTCCCCGTTTGCTTAATCAGGGAGGTGATGATCAATCCGGCACACCCCGAAAAAACCGCGTTAGAGAGTGAATAAGCCAGGCCCAGCCCGGTATAGCGAACGCGCGTGGGGAACATTTCAGCTAACATTGCCGGGCCTGGTCCTGCCAGCAACCCGACAATGCCACCCGCAACAAACACCACCAGCGCCTTGACCAGCAGCGTTGAAGAGTCGGCCTGCAACACGTTCAGTAACGGTAATGCCAGCACCAGCAACAAGCATGCCGCGAGAACCATTACGCTGCGGCGTCCAATTTTATCGCTAAGAATGCCAGCTGGGATAATGGTCGCAGCAAACCCTAGGTTGGAAATCACCGCAATCAACAGCGCCTGGTTGAAGCCGGTGTGCAGCGAAGATTGCAGATAGGTTGGCATGATCACCAGATAGGTATAACCCGCCGCTGACCACACCATCACGCGGCTGATCGCCAGCAAAATAATCCTAATCGTTGTGCCAAAACTGGCGCTCACCGCTGCCGGTTGTTGCGCGTTTTGCGTTTGTTGCTGACGCACAAAACTGGGCGTTTCTTCCATGCTGTAGCGCAGCCACAGCGCCACCATCCCCATCGGCAAGGCGAGGAAGAAAGGAACGCGCCAGCCCCAACTGTGCATCTGGTCTGCACTCAGCACCGCCGACAGCAACGCGACAATGCCAGCACCCGCCAGCAGGCCCAATGCCACGGTAAATGACTGCCAGGCACCGTAACGCCCACGCTGCCCTTTGGGGGCAAATTCCGTCATCAGTGACACCGCACCGCCGTATTCACCTCCGGCAAACAAGCCCTGCAAAATGCGCAGCCCGGTGATGATCAGCGGCGCCGCCACGCCAATGCTGGCATAGGTGGGAATAATGCCGATCGCAGTCGTCACCAGCGTCATCATGATCAAGACAAAAATCAGCGTAGGCTTGCGCCCAATACGATCGCCCATGCGGCCAAAAAATATCGCGCCCAGCGGACGGAAGAAAAAGGCGATGGCGAAGGAGGCGTAGGTCAGAATAATGCCGGTGAGCTCGGCTTCACCCTGCAGGCGAAAGAAGTTCTGCGCGATCACCGTCGCGAGGAAGCCATACACCGCAAACTCGTACCATTCAATGAAATTGCCCACTGAACCGGCGATTAAGGCGCGTTTCTGTGCTTCCGTTGTAGTTTGAGGCATTGGCATTTAACGCTCCCAGAAAAGAATTATCCGCTGATAAACCTTATTTACGCAGCCACTGTCCATTGATACCGCGCACATACTCGCCGCTACCCGCGCGATTCACCAGCTTCTCGCCGGCAATACGCGCCACTTCGCTGGCACTCAAATTATTTTGCTGTGCCACACGCTGATATTGCTGCAGGCGGCCATCGTTGATGCGTTTGACCAGCGCCAGCGTTTCTTCATCCTGTTGACGCGCCGCCACATAGCCGCTGAGCGTTTCACCTACGCGCCCTTGTTGACGCGCCTCATCCAGCGTGAGCGCCCAGGCAGAAGGCATCAGCAGCAGCGCCGCAAGCAGCGCGATCCCCTTGCGTTTCATCATGCTTCTCCTCAAAACAGTCCGCTCTGATTCTTCAGCAGCGCTTCCACATCTTTATCCACCTTGATGTGAATCTCATGCTCAATTTTGACGTTCATATTGATGGTGATGGGCTCTTTCGGCGCCGCAACTTCAATGCGCGGCACGCAGCCAATCAGCGGCAGCCAGGCTGCCAGCACCAGTAATGCCCTGAGGCTCATGGTTGGGGATCCTTCTTCGAGGGTAAGGTGGCATTTTGCTCCACCCAGGATTGCAAATTATCGCCAAAGCGCAGACTGCGCCACAGCTGGAACAGATTTTCCTGATGCCGGTAGTTCAGATTGACGGTCTGACGGCGGTTGCTGAACTGGCTGACGCCTTTCACTTCCGACTGCATGATCAGATTGCCGAAGTTATCCAGATCGATAGTGGCCCATGAACGCGAGATCTCCATATAGCGCAGCCAATCCAGTGCTGCTCCGGCCGCAAAGTTATTGCTGACAATGGCATCCGCCATGTCTTTATCCAGCCGGAAGGTCAGCGGGCCGCTGTTGGCGATCCAGCCCTTTTCAATCAGCCATTGCGGATTGTTCACCCACAGCGGCAACTCGCCATTAACCTTGCCAGACATGGCAAACTGCTTGGGTTTAATCGCGCTAACCAGCTTGCTGAGATTGATCTCTTTCAGCGAGACGCGCGCCGCTTCATGCTGCGGCATACGCAGCTCGGGCATGCTAACGTGACCGCCTAACAGATCAAGGTTGACGTTGCTGAGCGTTAACGGCTGGCGCTCCTGCCACGGATAGTGACCTTGCAAATCAGCGGTGATGTTTTGCAGCGAGAACTGATTTTTCACTTCGGCGATCCGCAGTGAAACCGGACCGCGCCGTCCAAGCTGCCATTGATGATCCTTCAGGCGAAACGGCAGCGAGAAATCGATACCGTTGATTTCACTGTCCGGCATCCACAGGCTGCCGTTTTTCACCGTCCAGTGACCGCCCGCTTCAAAGCCCTGCTCGCTGGCGGCCGAGAATGCCACCTGCGCGCGCAGTTCACCCGACTGAATACGCATTTTTAAATCGCTGCTGAGCAGCGGCTGGAACACCGTCAACGACTGCGCTGGCCACCATGCTTCGCCACGCAGACGTTCGCCGTCCCAGCGGCCATGTACGCGCACCGGGCCAATATCCTGCGCCGTCAGCTGACCGCGCCAGATAAACTGGCTGGGATCGCTGCCTTTGGCTTCAAAATTGAGTTCTGATGGCGGCAGCCAGCCGCCGTAGCTAAACTGGGTTTGACCGGATTTTAGCGTGAAGCCACCGTTAAACGCCGGATGCGAGGGATCGCGCTGCCAGCGCACCGGCGCATTGAGCGTCAGTCGCGGTTTAGCCACTTGCACCATGCCGTACGCCAGCTGATCGAAACCGGTATTCAGTGTGTCGAGGCTGATCAAGGTGTCCTGCCAACTGCCGGTGCCCTTCACGTCCCATTTGGCAGAGAGCGGCTCGATCTGACCGTCCCCCCAATAACGCCAGTTCCACACGCCGCTGTCCGGCCAGAAATCGCTGGCGCGTCCATCAAGATGCAACCTGAAACGACCAAAACTGGGATCGTGTGCCTTGAGGATCGCCTGCAGGCGGCCATTGATGCCACGCGACGCCACCGTCACGCCCGCCAACGGCCAGCGCGCTTCGTCTACTTCCAGCGTTGAGAGCAAGCGACCGCGCAAACGCAGCAGCGCACCCTGTTTCAGGCTCAACTGCGGATCGGTCAACACGCCATGCAGCAAGCCGGGCATGCTGCCAAATAGCTGCAGATCGGCGAATTTGCTTTCGCCGGTCAACTGGAACGGCAAGGCGCTGTCAACCATGCTCAGCTTGCCGGGGCCAACGCTTAAAACCAGATTGCCTTTGCCGCCGCGCCCTTGCGTCAGCAGGTTGAATCGCCCGCTGACCAGCGTGTTTTCCATTCCTTGCTGCCAGTTTTCCAGCGTCACGGCCATGCCGCCCGATAGCGGCTGATCGGCCTGCGGCCAGCGCCATTGACCTTGCGTAATGCGAATCTGCCGCTCGTCGACCTGCCACGGCAGCTGCAGCAGCGGCTGATCGTCATCCTGCTGTTTCACCGTCATTGTGCCTTGCTGTTGCTGCCAGTTGAGCGTCAGTGCTAACGGCTGCGGCCACTGCACAACATTGAGGTCAGCACTGAGTTCGCCCGCCACTGGCAAGCCATCAGCAAAGGTTGGCAAAGTGACATCGCCATGCAGATTGAGCGGTTTGGGGAGCAGAGGATGACTGAGTTGCAGCTGGGCAATCTGCAGCAACTGGCCTTGCAAACGCGCATCCACATTGAGGTTGTCGCCCTGATAATGCAGCTGCTGCACCTCTTTATCTAAGGTGAGATCGAAACGACCGGCGTATTGCTGCCACGGCAGAATGGTGATTTTTTGCAGATGCACATCGGCGCCAGGCAACATCTTCTGCCAGTCGGCCAGGCTGCGCGGCGCACCGCTGACTTCGCTGTGCGGCAGCGATTGCAGGCAGTCGCTGTTAAGTTGCACGTTATACGCGCTGAGCTGCCAGCGCTTTTGCTGCCAGCCTAGCGCCGCATCGCTGACGTTTGCTAATTCACAATCGCCCGCCAGATAACGCACCGCCGGGAAATGCAGCGCACCTTGCTGCCAGCGCGGCGTGCCGTTGAGTTCCACGCGGGTATTTTCGGGCAACCAGATACCGGCCAGACGCGGCAACCATTGCGTCAGCGTCAGCAGCAATCCCAATAGCAACAGTATCAGCGCCAGCAGCGCAGCAAGTGTTCGGCGAAGGCCACGCGTCATGGCAGTTAACGTTCCTGTTCTTTACACAATCCTGACGAGGAGCCAAATGATGGCATGTTACGTCCGGCAAATGAAGATGTTAGCGACATAGTCTGGCTGAAGAACAGCAAAATGACGCGGAAAACGTTATCCTGTTGTGATACCGACGTTGCATTTTTCAGGAGCGAAACAATGAAAGTTGCGGTTTACAGCACCAAGCATTACGACCAGAAATACCTTGAACACGTCAACGGCAGCTACGGATTTGAGCTGCAGTTTTTTGACTTCCTGCTGACACCGGCGACGGCGAAAAACGCTGCGGGCTGTGATGCGGTGTGTATTTTCGTCAACGATGATGCCAGCAAAGAGGTGCTGGAAGAGTTGGCGACGCTGGGCGTGAAGCACATTGCGCTGCGCTGTGCCGGTTTCAATAACGTCGATCTGGCGGCGGCGAAAGCGCTGGGCTTAAACGTAGTGCGCGTTCCGGCGTATTCGCCGGAAGCGGTGGCCGAACATGCGGTTGGCCTGATGATGACGCTGAATCGTCGTATTCACCGCGCCTATCAACGCACGCGCGATGCTAACTTCTCGCTGGATGGTTTAACCGGCTTTAACATGCACAACAAAACTGCGGGCGTAGTTGGGACCGGCAAGATTGGTATCGCGGCGATGCGAATTCTTAAGGGATTTGGCATGCGCCTGTTGGCATTCGATCCCTATCCAAGCCAGGCGGCGCTGGAGCTGGGTGCGGAGTATGTTGATCTCAAAACGCTGTTCGCTGAAGCCGATGTGATTACGCTGCACTGTCCGCTTACGCCGGAAAATCACCATCTGCTTAACGCGCAGGCGTTCAGCCAAATGAAAGATGGTGTGATGATCATCAATACCAGCCGCGGCGGTTTGATTGATTCACAGGCAGCCATTGACGCGCTTAAGCAGCAGAAGATTGGTTCGTTGGGGATGGATGTGTATGAAAACGAGCGCGATCTGTTCTTTGAAGACAAATCGAATGACGTGATTCAGGATGATGTGTTCCGTCGTCTCTCGGCCTGCCACAACGTGCTGTTCACCGGCCATCAGGCTTTCCTGACCGCTGAAGCGCTGACAGCAATTTCAGAAACCACCCTCAGCAACTTGCAGCAGCTGGAGCGCGGCGAAACCAGCCCGAATCAGGTCACTGCTTAACCCTTCTGCGCCTGCGTTAGCGGGCGCAGCTTCCCCCCATCAGCGCCTGTTCGTCACAACGACGACCATTAGCCAACTGGCACATACCTATGCGTGAACCGTCTAACTGACGTGAAAACGCCAGCGATCCCCCGGCATTACTACAATTCACTTCAGCCATTGATGACATCACAACGCGCGGTTGTACGTGGGCGGCAGTAGCTTGTTGCGGCGGTTCGTTATCACTGTTGCTGCTGCAGGCAGAAAGTAACAAGGTGGCGCCAGCCAGCAGGAAGAGAGCGGCTTTCATCGATGGGGCTCCGGGGATTGAGCGAAAAAGTCGCACCAGAATATGTCAGGTGCGCTGAGGGATCGATAGGCGACACAGCTTTTTACAAAATTTAATTTCATTGTTTACAAGCAGAATTATCCTGTTTGAGATATTTCCGCCCTTTTCACCCGGCGGACTGTTTGTTTATCAACCACTAAGGAGAGATCGATGTTGACGGATATGCTGATTCGCATCGCGCTGGCCGGGATTCTCGGCGGGCTGATCGGCCTGGAAAGGCAATTGCGCGCCAAAGAAGCCGGTTTGCGCACCCATATTCTGGTCGGTATCGGCAGCGCGATGTTTATGCTGGTATCGAAATATGGCTTTGCCGACATGTTAGTCAGCGATCATGTGGCGCTCGATCCCAGCCGTATTGCGGCGCAGGTGGTGAGCGGCATGGGCTTTCTCGGCGCCGGTACCATCATTATTCAGAAGCAAGTGGTGAAAGGTCTCACCACCGCCGCCGGTTTATGGGTTACTGCGGCGATTGGTCTGGTGATCGGTAGTGGCATGTATGAAATCGGTATTTACGGCACGGTGCTGGCGCTGGTGGTGCTGGAGACGTTCCGTCGCATCAGTCACTGGCTGATTGGCCGTCATCATACGTTGCTGGTGCATCTCAAACCGAAAAGCGTGCCGCTGGTGTTACTGGTGCTGCAACGCGAGAATGTGCGCTACGGCCATATCGCCGTGGTGAATCGTGATGAAGAAATTGGCCTGTGCGAATTGAGCGTCGAGGTGACATTGTCACGACGCACGCCAATGCACAACATCTATGACAAAGTGATGGAAATCAAAGGCGTTCAGTCGCTGGAGATGATGTAAAAATCAGCAATGTTAGATTCCGGTGCGCTGCCATCTCGCAAGCACACAGACGAAAAAGTCGCGCCAAAGCCCTTTGCTAAACTGAACTGATAACCCCCGTAAATTCTACGGGTTTCTCAGCGTAGCAAAGGACGATTTATGATTACCGTCGACGGTAACGGTGCAGTGGCTTCGGTCGCCTTCCGCACCAGCGAAGTGATTGCCATTTATCCCATCACGCCCAGCTCGACCATGGCCGAGCTGGCGGATAGCTGGTCAGGCGAAGGCCGCCGGAATATCTGGGGCGATGTGCCGCGCGTGGTTGAGATGCAATCGGAAGGCGGCGCGATCGCCACCGTGCACGGCGCGCTGCAAACCGGCGCACTCTCTACTACATTCACCTCTTCGCAGGGATTGCTGTTGATGATCCCGACACTCTACAAACTGGCGGGCCAGCTGACGCCATTTGTTCTGCACGTCGCGGCGCGTACCGTGGCAACGCACGCGCTGTCTATTTTTGGCGATCACTCCGATGTCATGGCGGTGCGTCAAACCGGCTGTGCGCAACTCTGCGCCTCCAGCGTGCAGGAAGCACAGGATTTTGCCCTGATTGCACAAATCGCCTCGCTGAATAGCCGCATCCCTTTTATCCACTTCTTCGATGGCTTCCGCACCTCGCATGAAATCAACAAGATCGTGCCGATCAGCAATGAAACCTTGCAGACGCTGATGCCCGCCGAGGCGATTAATGCCCATCGTGCCCGCGCGTTAACGCCGGATCGCCCGACGATTCGCGGGACATCCGCCAATCCTGATACCTATTTCCAGTCACGTGAAGCCACTAACCGCTGGTACGACGATTGCACCCAGCATGTAGAAGACGCAATGAACGCGTTTGGCGTAAATACCGGCCGCCATTATCAGCCGTTTGAGTTTTACGGCCATCCACAGGCCGAACGCGTGATTGTAATGATGGGCTCCGGCTGCGGCACCGCCGAAGAGGCGATTAATGTGATGCTGCAGCGCGGCGAGAAAGTCGGGCTGGTGAAAGTGCGCCTTTATCGCCCGTTTTCGGCGGCGCATTTGCTGCAAAAGATCCCCGCTTCCGCCCAACGCATTGCGGTGCTCGATCGCACCAAGGAGCCCGGCGCGCTGGGCGAACCGCTGTTCCTGGATGTGATGACCGCGCTGGCTGAAGCCTACAGCCGTGGCGAGCGCGCATCGCTGCCGAAGGTGATTGGCGGTCGCTATGGTTTGTCGTCGAAAGAGTTCGCACCCGATGCGGTGCTGGCAGTGTTCCGCGCCTTGCAGCGCGATCAACCGCCAGCGCGTTTTACCGTCGGCATTTACGACGACGTCACCCATCTATCGCTACCGATGGAAGCCAATATCGTACCGAATCGCGCGCGGCTTGAAGCGCTGTTTTATGGTTTGGGCAGCGACGGCAGCGTCAGCGCCAGCAAAAACAACCTAAAGATAATCGGCAACGCCACGCCGTGGCACGTGCAGGGTTATTTCGTCTATGACTCAAAGAAAGCTGGCGGCCTGACAGTTTCCCATCTGCGCGTCAGTGAGTATCCGATTCAATCCGCCTATCTGATTCAGCAAGCTGACTTCATTGGTTGCCATCAGCTGCAGTTTATCGATAAATATTCGATGCTCGATCAGCTTAAACCGGGCGGGATTTTTCTGCTCAATACGCCCTACAGCGCTGAGGACGTGTGGTCGCGCCTGCCGCAGGAAGTGCAGAGCCAACTCAACGATAAACAGGCGCGATTCTATGTGATCAACGCGGCGCGTATTGCCCGCGAATGCCAGCTGGGCGCGCGCATCAACACCGTGATGCAGATGGCCTTTTTCCAGCTGACCCAGATTTTGCCGGGCGATAGCGCGTTAACTGAACTGCAAAACGCCATTGCGCGCAGCTATAGCAGCAAAGGTGAAGAGCTGGTGCAGCGTAACTGGCAAGCGCTAGCGATGGCACAACAAGCGCTGCAGCCAGTGCCGCTAAAGCCGGTAGACGATCGCAGCCCACATCGCCCGCCAGTGGTAGCTGATAGCGCACCCGATTTTGTCAAAACCGTCACTGCAGCGATGCTGGCCGGCCTTGGCGATAAATTGCCGGTTTCGGCGCTACCGCCGGATGGAACCTGGCCGGTTGGCACCACTAAGTGGGAAAAACGTAATATCGCTGAAGCCGTGCCGATCTGGCAGCCCGATCTCTGTACCCAGTGCAACCATTGCGTCGCCGCCTGCCCGCACTCCGCGATTCGCGCCAAAGTGGTTGATCCTGCAGCGCTGGCAGATGCGCCAGCTTCGCTCGCTTCACTGGATGTGAAATCGCGCGATATGCGCGGACAGAAATACGTGTTGCAAGTGGCACCGGAAGATTGCACCGGCTGTAATCTGTGCGTCGAAGTGTGCCCGGCCAGCGATCGCCAGCATCCGGAAATCAAAGCCATCAACATGAAATCACGCCTCGAGCATGTTGAGACGGAAAAGGCCAATTACGCTGCTTTCCTCGCGCTGCCTGAGATCACCGCCGAGCAGCTGGAACGTATTGATATCCGCACCTCGCAGCTGATCACGCCGCTGTTTGAATATTCCGGTGCCTGTTCGGGCTGCGGTGAAACGCCCTATATCAAACTGTTAACGCAGCTGTATGGCGATCGTCTGCTGATTGCCAATGCCACCGGCTGCTCCTCCATTTACGGCGGCAATCTGCCTTCCACGCCATACACCACCAATGCCGAAGGTCGCGGTCCGGCGTGGGCGAATTCGCTGTTTGAAGATAACGCCGAATTTGGTTTGGGCTTCCGCTTGAGCGTCGATCAGCAGAAACAGCGCGCGCTCAGATTACTGAATCAATGCGCGGCGCAGTTACCGGCGGAATTGGTTGATGCACTAAAAGGTGACAATGTCACCATATCGCAACGACGCGAGCAAATTGAACAGCTGCGCGCCCTGCTTGCTGCGTCATCGCAGCCGGAAGCCAAAGCCTTACATGATGCAGCCGATGCGCTGGTAGAAAAATCAGTTTGGTTGATAGGTGGTGATGGCTGGGCGTACGACATTGGTTACGGCGGCCTCGATCACGTGATGAGCCTGAGCGAAAACGTCAACGTGCTAGTGCTGGATACGCAGTGCTACTCGAATACCGGCGGACAGGCATCAAAAGCGACGCCGCTCGGCGCGGTGACTAAGTTTGGCGAACAAGGCAAACGCAAGGCGCGTAAAGATCTCGGCATGTCGACGCTGCTGTATGGGCATGTGTATGTGGCGCAGATTTCACTGGGCGCGCAGCTCAATCAAACCGTGAAAGCGATTCAGGAAGCGGAAGCCTGGCCGGGACCGTCGCTGATCATCGCTTACAGCCCGTGTGAAGAACATGGCTATGATCTTGCCTACAGCCACGAGCAGATGCGCCTGCTGACCACCAGCGGTTTCTGGCCGCTGTATCGCTTTGATCCACGACGCGCGGAGCAAGGGAAAGCCGCGCTGGCGCTGGATTCGCGTCCGCCGACCTCCGAACTGGAACAGGCATTAATGAACGAGCAGCGTTTCCGCCAGTTGCAAACCCAGCGGCCTGAAGAAGCGTCACAGTTGTGGCGCGATGCAACGGAAGCCGCCAGTCAGCGTTATCAGCGGCTGGCGGAGTTAGCAGGGAAAACCGAGAAAAGCGAGTAGATGAAAAAGCCCGGTGCCCTGCGCCGGGTGTTACTCTAATCGTGCAATGACGCTATCATCAGAAAAGAGATCACTTCAGGCTAGCATTCGCGCCCGCAATCCGTACCATACGCAGTCATGTTTATAGGGTTTATTGCCGCTGAAGATTGCTTCAGCCGCTAACGGCCCTCGCCTTCACTCTCAAGCGTGAAAATAATGTCAGAAAATCAAGAAGTAACAAAAAAAGAGCAGTACAACCTCAATAAACTGCAGAAGCGTTTGCGTCGCAACGTGGGCGAAGCCATTGCTGACTTCAACATGATTGAAGAAGGCGATCGCATCATGGTTTGTCTGTCTGGTGGTAAAGACAGCTACACCATGCTGGAAATCCTGCGTAATTTGCAGCAGAGCGCGCCGGTGAACTTCTCGCTGGTGGCGGTGAATCTCGACCAGAAACAGCCCGGTTTCCCGGAGCATATTCTGCCGGCCTATCTGGAACAACAGGGCGTTGAGTATCACATCGTTAACGAAGACACCTATTCCATCGTTAAAGATAAAATTCCTGAAGGCAAAACCACCTGCTCGCTCTGTTCACGTCTGCGCCGCGGTATTCTGTATCGCACCGCCACCGAGTTGGGTTGTACCAAGATCGCCTTAGGTCACCATCGCGACGATATCCTGCAGACCATGTTCTTAAACATGTTCTACGGCGGCAAGATGAAAGGCATGCCACCCAAACTGATGAGCGACGACGGTAAACATATCGTGATTCGCCCGCTGGCTTATTGCCGCGAGAAAGACATCATTCGTTTTGCCGAAGCGCGCCAGTTCCCGATCATTCCGTGCAACCTGTGCGGTTCGCAGCCGAATCTGCAACGTCAGGTGGTTGCCGATATGCTGCGCGACTGGGATAAACGTTATCCAGGCCGTATCGAAACCATGTTTACCGCGATGCAGAATGTGGTGCCATCACATATGGCCGACATCAATCTGTTCGATTTCAAAGGCATCAAACACGGTGATGCCGTGGTAGATGGCGGTGATTTGGCGTTTGATCGTGAAAGCTTGCCGGTGCAGCCTGCGGGATGGCAGCCAGAAGAGGACGACGCGCCCAATCTCAGCGTACGTCTTGATGTGCTGGAAATTAAATAACCGGTTTTGCTGTTAAATAAGGCGCGTCGCTTCGACTACGCGCCTTTTTTATTAGCGGTGCGGTGGTGGATCCTGGATCGGCGGAAATTCGGGATCGTACGGAGGTTGTGCGGGTGGTATCGGCTGCGGTTGTGGAATCGGTTCGGGAATCGGTGGTGGATCGGTAGGAATTGGTTCGCTGGCAATGATCGCTTGCATGCCCTTCTCCTTGTCTCTGAATGTCCTTTAAGCATAGGAAAGGATGCGTATTCAAGCCAAGCGGGCAAAAAAAAGCCGGCGGATGGGCCGGCGTCGTACGAATCAAATGTGCTATGCAGTAATTCAAAAAAGGAAGTAAGACAATATGGAGCGCAACGCCCATCGCTTGACGTTGCATTCACCTGCGGGAAAGAGTTTGCCCCGATTGCCTTGGTGGGATATTGATATCGATCAGGTTTAATCCGCTTTTCTGCCTTACAACCATTTCCGCCGTTTCAGCCATATCGCCACACCGCCCACCATCACCAGCAGCAGCACGCAGAAGGCGGTGAAACCCAGCGCCCAATTGCCGCCAGGAATGCCGCCGAGGTTGACGCCGAATAAACCGGTGAGGAAGGTGGCTGGCAGGAAGATCATCGCCATCAACGACATGGTATAAGTGCGACGGTTCATCGATTCCGCAAGGATTGACGCCACTTCATCTGCCAGAATCGAGGTTCGCGCCACGCCCGCATTGAGATCGTCCAGTCCACGGCCCAGACGATCGGCGACCTCTTGCATGCGGCGGCGATCGTCATCGTTCATCCACGCCATCTTCTCGATGGCCAGCCGCGCGTAGACATCGCGCTGCGGTGCCATATAACGACGCATCACAATCAGCTGTTTACGCAGCAGCGCCAAATCGCCGCGCGCAGGTACTTCCTGATTCATTAACGCATCTTCCAGTTCGATAATTTTATCGTGCATCTCTTCGATAAATTCACTGGCGTGATCGGTTAACGCATCGCACACATCCACCAGCCAGCTGCCGCCGTCAACCGGACCATTACCGTTTTGCAGATCGGTCAGCACGGCATCAATGGCGTACACCTTGCGACGGCGCGTCGAGACAATCAGCTTATCGTTGATAAACACGCGCATTGCCACCAGCTGATCGGGACGCGAATCAGCATTGTGGTTCACGCTACGCAGCACAATCATGAATCCGTCGCCAAGGCGCGTGACGCGCGGACGCATGCTGTCGCCCGCCAGCGCGTCACGCACAGAATCGGGGATCAGTGGCGTGTTTTGCAGCCATTCCGCACTTTGCCGTTGGGTGTAATTGAGGTGCAACCAGCAGGGACGTTCGCAGTTGATGACGTCTTTATCTTCGATGGGGATCATGCCGCCTGCGCCGTCCAGCTGACATGACACAATGGCATCGGATACTTGTAACGCTTTTCCTTCAATGACGTTCACGCACTCGCCTCACTATCAAAATCAATACGATACAGTCTAGCGTGGCGCAGACCAGTTGCAATCATCAGGCTGTGAGCAAAGATGACAGGCGGTCACAATCACCGCCTGCGGATGTGCGGGATTAATGTTTCTCAATCCACAGCTCGCGGCTGTACGCCACGTCTTCTGGATTGGTGATCGGATAACCTTTCACCCACGGCTTGATTAAGCGGCCATTGGTATATTGGTAGATCGGTGCGATCGGAGCCTGATCGGCGATGATCTGCTCGGCTTTGTTGTAATCGGTGTTACGCGCCGCCACGCTGGTTTCGGTGCTGGCTTTGTTGATCACCGCATCGTAATCGGCACTGCGGAAACGCGCGATATTGCCGCTGTGCGTCGAGGTCAGCAGACTAAGGAAGGTTGACGGCTCATTATAATCACCGATCCACGAGGCGCGGATCACATCGAAATTGCCGCTGTTACGGCTGTCGATATAGGTTTTCCACTCCTGATTTTGCAACGTGACATCCACGCCGAGATTCTTCTTCCACATTGAAGCCACCGCGATAGCGATTTTTTGATGGCTTTCTGAGGTGTTGTAGAGCAGCGTCAAATGCAGCGGTTTGCCGGGTCCATAACCTGCCGCCGTCAGCAACGCTTTTGCCTGCGCGTTCAGCTCCTGTTGGCTATGTTGCTGCAGATAGCTTTTCATCGGGGTGAAACCGGCGGTAACGTCCGGTGTAAAGTGCCAGGCCGGTTTCTCACCGGTGCCCAAAACCTTCTCCGCGATAATGCGACGATCGATGCTCCAAGACAGCGCTTTACGCACGCGTACATCGGCGGTTGGCCCTTTCTCGGTATTGAAGGCGTAGTAATAGGTGCCAAGCTGATCCGGGGTATACACCTGGCCCGGCAACTCTTTCTTCAGCAGCGCGTACATGTTTTTCGGGAAGGATTCGGTGATATCGATGTCATTGGCGCGGTAACGCTTAGTGGCGCTGGATTCTTCATTAATCGGGATAAAGGTGACTTTAGTCAGCACCGATTTTTTGTCATCCCAATAGTTGGCGTTGCGCACCAGCACGATTTTTTCGTTTACTACGCGATCCTGAAGCTGATAAGCGCCATTGCCGACCAGCTTGCCCGGTGACGTCCAGCTATCACCCTCTTTTTCAATCACTTTCTGCGATACCGGATACATCGCGGCATTAGCAACCATACTCGGGAACCACGGCACAGGGCGTGACAACGTCACCTTAAGATGGTTCGCATCGGTCGCCGTCACCCCGAGATTATCGGCGCTCATCTGTCCTTTGGTGATCGCTTCCGCGTTCTCAATGCCGCTCAGCGCGGCAAACCAGGCAAATGGCGAACTGTTCTTTGGTTCAACTAAACGTTGCCAGCTGTAGACAAAATCCTGCGCGGTAACCGGCTCGCCATTTGACCAGCGCGCATCTTTGCGCAGGGTAAATATCCAGGTTTTGTTGTCGTTGCTGCTCCAGCTTTGCGCCACGCCCGGAACGATCTTTCCGTGGGCATCCTGGTTGGTCAGCCCTTCAAACAGATCGCGCATCACCTGAATTTCCGGCAGGCCAACCGCCTTCATCGGATCGAGTGAAGCGGGTTCATCTTTAATATGGCGAACGATTTCCTGGGTGCTGGCCAGCTGTGCGCCCGACGGCACGTTGGCGGCGAATGCGGGTGAGACTGCACTGGCTACAATTAACGCAGTCAGCGTCTTGCGGAACGTTAGTTTCATCACCACTCCTTTACGCGAAAAAAATGGCGACCGCGAAGAGATTGTGTCGCCAGCAACGTTTGGCACTTTATCGCAAATTGCTGATTGATATATAGCTATTTCCCCGCAGGCTATTTACCGTTATGTTGAGGCTGGATTCCCGGTCACATTTTTTACCTTGAACGCCAGAAGGCTTTTGGCGGTGTTGGAAGCATTTCATAGAGGAACGTTATGTCGTCATACCATCCACGTCCGCTACGCGGCAAGCTGGACGCTGTCTGGCAACAATACGGGCAATCGGTGCTGGGCGCGCCACTGCTGTGGTTTCCGGCACCCGCCGCCGATGCCGAAAGCGGGCTGATTATCGCTGGCACGCACGGCGATGAGAATGCCGCGATTGCCACATTATCCGGTGCGATGCGTACCTTGCCGGGAGCGCTGCGGCGTCATCACGTTGTTCTGGCGGTCAATCCCGATGGTTGTCAGTTGGGGTTGCGCGCCAACGCCAACGGCGTCGATCTCAACCGTAACTTCCCCGCCGCTAACTGGCAGCATGGCGACACGGTATATCGCTGGAACAGTGAAGCGGATGAACGTGATGTGGTGCTTTCAACCGGATCAGGTCCCTCTTCCGAACCGGAAACCCGCGCGCTGTGCCAGCTCATTCATCAGATTAAACCGCGCTGGGTGGTTTCGTGGCATGAACCGCTGGCCTGCATTGACGATCCGCACCACAGCGATTTAGCAAAGTGGCTGGCGCAGCAGACCGCGCTGCCGGTGGTGAGTAGCGTGGGTTATGCCACGCCGGGTTCGTTTGGCAGCTGGTGCGACGATCTCGGCCTGTTGTGTATTACCGCCGAGATGCCGCCGATTTCGGTGGACGAAGCCACCGAAGTCTATCTGGAAGCGATGATCAATCTGCTGCGCTGGCAGCCAGCGGCTTAAGTACGCCGTGAGAGAAGTGCAGCGACGGTTCTACATCGGCCGCAAGCCAGGTTGGACCGTCGAGATCCGCGAACGTCGCGCGCGCCGTCAGCGGTAATGCCGCACGAATCGCCCGTGAGGTGCAGAGCATGCAGCCGAGCATAATGGCGAATCCCTGTTGCTGCGCCGCCTCTGCCAGCGCTAACGCTTCGGTTAATCCACCGGTTTTATCCAGCTTGATATTCACCATCTCATAGCGCCCTTTCAGCTGCGGCAGGCTTTCACGCGTGTGGCAGCTTTCATCGGCGCAGATTGGCAGCGGATGGATAAAGTTGCCCAGCGCGCTGTCTTCTGCGGCCGGCAGCGGCTGTTCCAGCATCGCGACATTGAGATCGGCCAGCAGCTGACAGCGTGCCGCCAGGCCTTCGGCATGCCAGGATTCGTTGGCATCGACAATCAAAGTCGCGTCCGGTACCGCGCTGCGTATCGCCACTAAACGTTCGCTAATAAGGTGATCGTCCATTTTGA
Source organism: Pantoea trifolii (assembly GCF_024506435.1). Taxonomy (NCBI): domain Bacteria; kingdom Pseudomonadati; phylum Pseudomonadota; class Gammaproteobacteria; order Enterobacterales; family Erwiniaceae; genus Pantoea; species Pantoea trifolii. Next base: position 2,168,881 of record NZ_JANIET010000001.1, read on the forward strand.
TTTTCAATAAACGCGCGCCATGTTGCCACAACGCCTGCGCGCTGCTGGCCATCGCATCTGGCGTATCGATGCTGATGGTATGTGCGGTGACAATCTCGTCGGCCAGTTGCACCGCGCACAATTGCACCAGACTTTTGCCCTGCTGCTGTCGCGCTAAATCCCACAGTGCGCAGTCGATGGCGTTACGTGCCGCGCCCGCCGGTAACGCCTGTTGCAGCGCTTCACGTGTCATCCCACTTTGCAACGCACTAAACTGCGAGGCGATCTGCTTGAGCACCGACGCCTCGCTTTCACCGTAGCGCGCGTACGGCGTCGCTTCCCCGACGCCTTTAACGCCATCCTGCTCGATCTCCACCACCACAACATGCGCCTCGGTGCGACTGCCGCGTGAAATAACAAACGGCGAATGTAACGGCCAGGCTTCCGGATAACTCTTCACTGTTCTCATTATTTCTCCTTAAATCCGTCGCTTAAATGCGAGCCGGCTCGATTATCGCCAGGAAATGCGCTCGTAAACCCTTAAAAATTATGTCATAAACAAGCGCTATACCTGTTCTGACGTTCCAAAAGTCAGATATTTCATCGTTAAAAAAGGAAATCGCATGTCTCAGACTGTTCACTTTCAGGGCAATCCGGTGCCGATTGCAGGCCAGTTCCCACAAGTTGGCGAGCAAGCTAAACCTTTCAGCCTGGTCGCCAAAGATCTTGCTGACGTATCCCTGGCTAATTATGCAGGCAAACGCAAAGTTCTGAACATTTTCCCAAGCATTGATACTGGCGTGTGTGCGGCTTCGGTGCGTAAGTTTAACGAGCGTTCAGGTGAAGCAGACAACACGGTCGTGCTGTGCATCTCTTCCGACCTGCCTTTTGCTCAGTCACGCTTCTGTGGCGCTGAGAACGTCAACAACGTGATCACGCTCTCTTCTCTGCGTGGCGCTGAGTTCAAAGAAAACTATGGCGTGGCGATTGCGGATGGCCCGCTGAAAGGCCTGACCGCGCGTGCCGTGGTGGTGCTGGATGAAAACGATAAAGTGATTTACAGCGAGCTGGTGAATGAAATCACCGAAGAGCCAAACTACGATGCGGCGCTGGCTGCGCTGAAGTAACGTTAGTCCGCTGTTAAGGCGAAACAGAAGCACCGAATGATTAATTCTTCGGTGCTTTTTTATGCCCGCCTTCAACTCAGATCCCTATTCAACCCATTGATTTATCGTGATACGTAGCACTTCGTCCTGCCCTGTTGCATTTTTACTGTGATTCTTGTTACCCGTATCACATTAATCAAAAAACATAAAACCCGTAACAGATCCCGCAATTGTTCCCGTCCGCTTCGCTACCTATAACTAAGCGTCAATTGCCCTTAAGCGATTCAAAGACAGGCGGGAATCTTTATGCAAGCAAGCTTATCCATTAAAGAAAAGTTCAGTTACGGCCTCGGCGATATGGCCAGCCATATCGCCATTGATAACGTTATTATTTTTCTCACCTTTTACTACACCGATGTGGTGGGCCTGCCCGCGATCTTTGTCGGCACGCTGTTTTTACTGGCGCGCGTCGCCGATGCGGTGATCGATCCGGCGATGGGGATGGTGGCTGACCGAACCCGTTCACGCTGGGGCAAATTCCGTCCCTGGCTATTGATGCTCGCGGTACCGTTCGGCGTCAGTTGTATGCTGATTTATGCGGTGCCGGAAAGCCTGTCGCTCATCGGAAAGATGATTTACGCCGCCGTGACTTACAGCCTGATGATGCTGATGTATACCGCCATCAATATTCCTTACTGCTCGATGGGGGCGATTATCACTGCCGATGATAATCAGCGCATCTCCCTGCAATCATGGCGTTTCTTCCTTGCCACGCTGGGCGGCGCAATGTCCACTTTCCTGATGATCCCCCTCGCCACCTGGCTGGGCGGCGGTAACAAACTGGACGGTTACTTCGCGGCGATGTCGATTATGGCGACGCTGGCAACCTTGCTGTTCTTTATCTGCTTCCTCAACACCCGCGAACGTATCAATGCGCCCGCCAACCACGGCAACTTTCTCGCCGATTTACGCGATTTACTGCGTAACGATCAGTGGCGCGTGGTCGCATTGCTGGTGTTCTGCAATATCTCGTTCGGCGTGGTTAGACTCGGCGCGATGATGTACTACGTCACCTATTTTCTGGGTAATGCCAGCCTCTTCATGTGGCTGCTGGCCGCGCATATCGTCGGCAAGAGCGTTGGTAGCGTGCTGGCAAAACTGCTAACGCGGCGCCTAAACAAGATCACCGCCTTTACCCTCAGCGCCATCACTGCCGGCGTGTTGAGTATCAGTATCGTGTTCCTGCCGGGATCGCTGGCGCTGTTAGTCGGCATGACGTTCATCGTCTCGAGCTTCTATCAGGTCACGACCACGCTGATGTGGGTGATGATGGCTGACGTAGTGGATTACGGTGAATATCGTCAGGGCAAGCGCCTCGATGGCACCGTCTTCTCCACGCTGCTCGCCGTATTGAAAATGGGCATGGCGGTTAGCGGCGCAATTGTCGGCTGGACGCTGGGTCTGAGCGGTTACGTTGCTCAGGCACCGCTTCAGCAACCCGCCGCCATGATGGCCATCGTCGCGCTGTTTTCGGTGGTTCCCGGCCTGCTGTCGCTGTTAAGCGCACTGGCGATGCGCGGCTACAAACTTAACGATGTCACCATGCGCACCATCAATCAGAACAAAGTGTCAGCCCAACCGGCTGCAACGGCTTCCACCCTTTTACAACCACAGGAGTTGTCATGAGTGAATTACGCGCCGAATCGCAGCGTATTATCTGGACATTTGACCGTCAGACCCTGGTTATCGAACCCTGGGGCGCGCATAGCCTGCGAGTACGAGCCACCTGTCAGCCTGAACTGATCGACCATGACTGGGCGTTGTTATCGCCTGCGGCTTGCGAGGTGGAGATCAAGCAGGAGCATGAATCCCTCAGCCTGTGCAACGGGAATATCACCGCCACGTTGAATATTCGCGGCCAACTGGCTTTTTACAATCAGTACGGAGAACTGCTGCTGGAAGAGTTCTGGCGTCAGCGCAGCACCGTGGGCATCGGCGCCAGCGAAAAGAGTCAGGACAAATACATCAGCGCGCTGAAGCTGGATGCGCGCGCCTTTCGACCGATTCCGGGAGGGAAATATCAGCTCAGCGTGCGCTTTGAGGCGCGAGCGGAGGAGAAAATTTATGGCATGGGCCAGTATCAGCAGGATTGTCTCGATCTGAAAGGCTGCACGCTGGAGCTTGCGCAACGCAACTCGCAGGCCAGCGTGCCGTTTATGGTATCCAATCTCGGCTACGGTTTGCTGTGGCATAACCCGGCCATCGGCGAAGTGACTTTTGGTAAAAACGGCACACGCTGGCAGGCCGAAGTTACCGATCAGATGGATTACTGGATCACTGCAGGCGACACACCGGCTGAGATCGTGCGTCAATATGGCCGCGCCACCGGCACAGCACCGATGATGCCCAGCTTTGCTACCGGCTTCTGGCAATGCAAACTGCGCTATCGCACTCAGCAGGAAGTATTAGAAGTAGCGCGCGAATATCGCCGCCTGCATCTGCCGCTCTCGGTAATTGTCATCGACTTTTTTCACTGGCCAAATCAGGGAACCTGGTGTTTCGATGCGCGGGACTGGCCGGATCCGCGCGCCATGGTGCAGGAACTGAAGGAGATGGGCATCGAAACCATGGTGTCGGTGTGGCCCACGGTGGACAGCCGCAGTGATTACTATCGTCTGATGAAATCCAAAGGCTTGCTGGTCAACAGTGAGCGCGGCGTATCGGTGAATCTCGATTTTATGGGCAACACCACCTTTTTCGACGCCACGCATCCCGCCGCCCGCGAGTTCGTCTGGCAGGAAGTTAAGCGCAACTATTATGACCACGGCATTCGCACCTTCTGGCTCGATGAAGCGGAACCGGAATATCGCGCGTACGATTTTGATAACTACCGCTATCATCTCGGTCCGGTTCAGGAAGTGGGCAATATCTATCCGCAACTGTTTGCCCGCGGATTTTATGAAGGTCTGCAGCAACAGGGCGAGAGCGAGATCGTCAATCTGGTGCGCTGCGCCTGGGCGGGCAGCCAGCGTTACGGCGTGCTTGCCTGGTCGGGCGACGTTCACTCCTCGTTCCATGCTTTACGCAATCAGTTCACTGCCGGGCTAAACATGGCGATGGCGGGAATTCCTTGGTGGACCACCGACATCGGCGGTTTTCAGGGCGGGAACATTCATGATCCGGCGTTTCATGAACTGTTGATCCGTTGGTTCCAGTGGGCGGTATTCTGTCCGGTGATGCGTTTACACGGTTACCGCGAGCCGCAAATTGCTCCTGAAGAAGCCTGGCGCGACGGCATTGCGCAGTGCAACAGCGGCTCACCAAATGAGGTTTGGAGTTACGGTGAGGAGAATTACGCGCTGATGAAAAGCTGCCTGCTGCAACGTGAGCAGATTCGCCCTTATGTTGATGGCCTGATGCGCGAAGCGCATGAGCTGGGCGATCCGGTGATGCGCCCGCTGTTCTATCACTACCCGCAGCAGCCAGAGAGCTGGCAAGTGGAAGACCAGTATCTGCTGGGCCGTGACCTGCTGGTGGCGCCGGTGCTGCACGCCGGGCAGCGTGAACGTGAAGTGTGGTTACCTGCTGGCGAGCAATGGATTGCACGTAACGGCGAGTGCTATCAAGGCGGGCAACGCATCAACATCGTCGCGCCATTGAGTGAAATTCCGGTGTTTAAGCGGGAAGGAAGTCAGGTAGATATTCGCGCACCCGGCTAAAACCAGCTAAATAAACGTAGGATCGCCATTCATGGCGACCAATGACAAAGACATCTGCTTGCCAAGGTTGATGCACTTTTGCGAGCCAGGTCGCCATGAATGGCGACCCTACGGGCGGAACGACGTTACGGGATGCACGCGCCTTATTACTCGCTCTCGTTACGCTTCTGTCCTAACCCATATTCACGCAGCTTATTGGCAATGGCGGTATGCGAAACACCGAGGCGTTTCGCCAGTTTGCGCGTGCTGGGATAAGAAAGATAAAGACGCGTCAGCACCGAACGTTCGAAGCGGCTAGTAATATCATCCAGCGAACCTTCCATTGCCTCTTCCCCCAATGACACATCCAGCGCCTGCTCTGGCAACACAATATCTTGTGGTCCCAGCTCATAACCTTCCAGCTGCGTCAGCGCACGGTACAGCGCATTCTTCAGCTGGCGCACGTTACCCGGCCAGTTGTAGCGCGTCAGGAACGGCGTCAGTTGCGATGAGAGTCGCGGACGCGGCAAGCCTTGTTCGTCGGCGAAACGGGCGACAAACATTTCGGTCAGCGGCAGAATATCCAGTGGACGTTCGCGCAGCGGCGGCAGATTAAGCGTCAACACATTCAGCCGATAAAACAGATCTTCACGGAATTCACCGCGCTGTACCAGCTCAATCAAATTCTTCTGCGTAGCGCAAATCACGCGCACATCAACGTGCACTTCATGCTCTTCACCCACACGGCGGAACGTGCCGTCATTGAGGAAGCGCAGCAGTTTGGTCTGCATGCGTGGTGACATTTCGCCAATCTCATCCAGCAGTACCGAGCCGCCGTTAGCCTGCTCGAAGAAGCCTTTTTTGCCTTCCAGCGCATTGGGATAAGCGCCAGCGGCGTGACCAAACAGTTCGCTTTCGGCCACATCATCCGGCAGTGAGGCGCAGTTCAGCGCCAGGAACGGTTTTTTGCCGCGCGCGCTACGCAGATGACAGGCGCGCGCCAGCATATCTTTGCCGGTGCCGGTATCGCCGACAATCAACAGCGGCGCGTCGTGCATCGCCAGCTTGCGCGCCTGATCGATCACCTGACGCATTTTCGGTGTAACCGCCACGATGTGATCGAACTCCGAATCATCGGTGACGGTGAGATTCTGCAGCTGTCGGCCCATTCGCGCCGTCGATTTCAGAGTGATCATCGCGCCAACCGGCAGATCGCTCTGGCCCTCTTCTTCTGCCAGATAAATCGGTCGCGCTTCCATCAGGAAATCGCGCCCCTGAATCACCACATGCTGCGCCTGCGCGTCAACGCGATCATTCTCCAGCCAGCGCTGGAAATTAAAGCCGGTGATTAAAGTGCCAACGTTTTGGTTGCGCAGCTTCTGTTCATCAAGGGTAAACAGATTTTGAGCCGCCGGATTGGCCAACTCGACCTTGCATTTCAGATCGATGGATAATACCGGTTCCGGCATCGCCACCAGCAGCGCACTCAATGCGCGATGCTCGCGTTCAGAGGGCATAAACGAAACGGTACGCACATCTGTCACGCCAGGTGTACGGCGGATTTCCGCCATCAGATTGCTGAAGGGTTCAAACTCCAGCGCGGTGAAATTGAGGTAAATGCGACCGAGTGGCGCAATTTCGATGCCGCGCAGGTCGATATTGCGGGCAACCAGCAGGTCGAGCAACTCGCGCGCCAGACCGATTCGGTCCTGGCAGAAAACTTCCAAACGCATTGCGATGAGCCTTAGTCAGGTTTTGATTTTAGTGATAATACGCTAACTTGCAGCGCCTCAGAAGAGGCCTGTCAGGAAAAGTTGACAGCCAGAGGCAGGTGATATGGGGAAGTGTAGCGGAGCGACCAACAAAAATCCCGCCGAATATACGAGGTAACACAGATAATTTTACCTTTCACGCCAGTTGTAGCGTGAAAGGTAAGCAAGTGCTGATTATTTAGCAGCCTGCCCTGCTTTATCCCCATTTTTTACCAGGGATTCTTTCAGCTGACCGATTAACTCGCGACGGAAATCACCGAGACGCGGTTTATCATCTTCCAGCCACGGCAATGGACGACACAATTCCATGGCTTTAATGCCGAGACGCGCGGTGAGCAAACCAGCACCGATCCCTTGCGCGGCGCGCGTTGACAGGCGCGCGGCAAGATCCTGCGACATCCAATCCATCCCGACTTCACGCACCAGTTCGGAAGCACCGGCAAACGCCATGTTGAGCAGCACTAAACGGAACAAGCGGATGCGGCTAAAGTAGCCCAGCTCAATGCCATAAATCGCTGCGATGCGATTCACCAGCCGCAGATTGCGCCAGGCGATAAACGCCATGTCCACCAAAGCCAGCGGGCTGACGGCGATCATCAGCGTCGATTCGGCGGCGTGACGGCTGATTTCCCGGCGCGCCTGACGATCCAGCACCGGCTGCACCAGTTGGGCATACAAAGTTACGATTTCACGATCGTTGTGAGTTTCATGCAGCGCCGCATGCCAGCGCTGCAGTGCAGGATGCGCCTGATCGAGCTGGGCCTGCTGCGCCAGCTTTTCACAGAACGCGCGACCTTTCCCCACGCCGTGACTGTGCAGCAACTCGCGGCCAATATCGCGCTCTTCGGCACGCTGACGCAGACGATATAAACGCCGCCATTCGCCAATCAGCGCGCCTGCGCCCGCAGCGACAATCAATGTGCCGGCCACGCCAGTGCCGAGGGTAAACCAGTCGCGCACCATCCATGCATCGTGCAGCGTCTGCGCGCCCTGCGCCACCACGCTGACGCCGAAAATAGCCAGGCCAACACCCACCATTTTGCGCCACAGGCTGCGTTTTGGCCGCAGCGCGGCTTCCACCACTTTTTCGCCTTCGCCCTCTTCCAGCGGTTCGGTTTCTGCCGTGGCGAGAAAGGCCTTCTCACTGTCCGCGCTAAAGGTTTGCGCGGCGCGCAGTGGTTTTTCCGCTTCTACCGTCAGCGGACGGGCAAAATCAATGCGTCCTTTTAAAGGTGTTTCGTCGCTCATCGCAATTTATCTCCCAGTAAAAATTCCAGTGCGGCATCCATGCGAATATGCGGCAGCGGACGGTCGACATCCAGCTGCTGCGGCCGGAACTGTTCAAACTGAAATCCCTGCTGCTGCCAGAAATTGTGGCCCGGCAAGCGCGGCGGCACTTCGCCGGGATAGAACGTCAGCGCTTCGTTATCGGCTAAACGATGACCGCGTAACGCCGGTAACTTCTCGCCGCGATGATCCACCAGCCCGCTTTCCGTGGCCTGCACCGAGGCCAAACCGAGGCAATCCATGTTGATGCCTTCAAACGCCGCGTTCTGCCACGCGTCCTGCACCAACTGCTGCAACAGCGACACCATATTGGCATGCTGATCGGAAGTCACATGATCGGCCTTAGTGGCAGCAAACAACAGCTTATCGATGACCGGAGAAAACAGGCGGCGGAACAGCGTGCGCTGACCGTAATGGAAACTCTGCATCAGTTGCGTCAACGCGAGGCGCATATCGTTGAACGCTTGCGGCCCGCTGTTCAGTGGTTGCAGACAATCGACCAGCACGATTTGGCGATCGAAGCGCAGGAAATGATTTTTATAGAATCCTTTCACCACGTGCTGGCAGTAATAGTTAAAACGCTGCATCAGCATGGCGAAGTTGCTGCCCGCTGGCGCTTGCGCCAGCTTGCTAACCTGCATCTCGTCGACCTGTGGCCACGGGAAGAACTGCAGCGCCGGCGCGCCAGCCATATCGCCTGGCAACACAAAGCGGCCCGGCTGGATAAAGTGCAAGCCTTCACTTTTGCATTGGTGCAGGTAATCGGTCCAGGCCGCAGCAATCGCTGCCAGACGATTTTCATCGGCGGGCGCAAAAGGATCGAGATCGGCGCACAAGCTGCGCCATTGCGCTGACCACTCGGCGCGATCGCCCTGCAGCAAGCCCACCATCTGACGTGACCAGCTGAGATAATCCTGCGCCAGCATCGGCAGATCCAGCAGCCATTCGCCGGGATAATCGACGATTTCGAGGTAGAGCGTGGCGGTATCTTTGAAATGGCGCAGCAGCGATTCATCCGGACGATAGCGCAGCGCCAGCCGCATTTCGCTTACGCCACGCGTCGGCGTCGGCCACATTGGCGGCGTGCCGTACAGCTGCGCCAGACCTTCATCGTAGGTGAAGCGCGGCGTGCCGAGTTCGCGCTGCGGTACGCGTTTAACGCCCAGCAGGCGATCTTCGCGCACCACGGAAAACAGCGGCAAACGGGCGCCGCTGTGGACATTGAGAAGCTGGTTAACCAGCGATGTGATAAACGCGGTTTTGCCGCTGCGGCTCAAACCGGTTACAGCCAGGCGCAGATGGCGGTCAACACCGCGGTTCATCAACGCCACGAATTCATTTTGCAGTCTTTTCATCGTTCTCCCTGATGAATCGTGCCGATAAGCGTTTAAACGCTTTGCTCAGCAACGGTTCCAGGGCGGCCGCCAGCAACAGGCGCAGCGGACGGCGCGCCACCGATTTCACTGCCCAGCCAGCGATACCGCCGGGCCCGTAAGTTACTGCACTAATAATGATAAATTTCCCCGCCGACATCAACGCAGGTGTCGCGCGACGGCGCAGAGCAGTAAAACGTTGAGTTTGCATAGAGCCTCTTATCACAATAGAAGAAGTGGGCCCGAAAGCCCGGGAATTTAGATCTGGCGGAAGCGGCTGCGTACGCTGAACGTTTCTGAAGTGACATAGCGTTCTACTTCACGCACTTTTTGCTCATCGCTTTGCAGCGTTGTTTCCAGCTCGTCGAGCAGTTCACGTGCGCTAGGTTGATGTTCGTTGCTCGCATTAGCGGGTTTTTCATCCAGCACGTAACCTAAAATGAAATAAGCCACAACGGTGAACATAAACAGTCCAAGGAACAGCGACAGCACCACAATCACGCGCAGCAAGCGCACCGGGATATCGAGGTACTCAGCAATACCCGCGCATACGCCGCGCACTTTGCCCTGCTGCGGAATGCGCCACAGTTTACGGCCATTCATCATGGTTGCCTCCAGTTTGGATGTTCGGCATCCAAAATGGCTTCCAGCGCTTCAACACGCTCACGCATGCGGCGCGCATCCTGAGTAATTAGTTGCAAACGCTGCAGGTCACTCGACGATAAATCGGCGCCGCCGTTGCGTTTGTTGCTGTAATGCAGCCATAACCAGATTGGTGCGACAAACAGCACGAAAATCGTTAAGGGTATGGCTAAAAAAAGTGCGCTCATTGACTCTCCTTAATCACTAACACCATTTTTAACTCGGGCCCGCAATCAGGCCCGTGGCGATCACTCAGGGCGATTCATCTTAGCTTTCAGCGCGGCCAGCTGCTGGCTGATTTCATCATCGGCTTTCAGCTCGGCGAACTCCTGATCCAGACCTTTTGGCTTACCAAAACGCTGGCTTTCTGCTTCTGCTTCCATGTGATCGATGCGACGTTCAAAGGATTCGAAACGTGCCATCGCATCATCAATCTTGCCGCTGTCGAGCTGACGACGCACATCACGTGATGACGATGCCGCCTGATGACGCAGCGTTAATGCCTGCTGACGCGCACGGGTTTCAGTGAGTTTTTTCTCCAGCTCACCAATCTCACCTTTCATGCGCTCCAGCGTCTCTTCAACCTGGGTCGATTCCTGCTGCAGCGCAGCAATCAAATCAGTCAGTTTCTGCTTCTCAATTAAAGCAGCACGCGCCAGGTCTTCTTTACCTTTATTGATTGCCAGCTCCGCTTTTTCCTGCCATTCGGCCTGCTGAATTTCAGCCTGCTCGCTACGGCGCAGCAGCTGTTTCTTTTCTGCCAGCGCGCGGGCTGAGGTTGAACGGACTTCTACCAGCGTGTCTTCCATTTCCTGAATCATCAGGCGTACCAGTTTCTGCGGATCTTCGGCGCGCTCCAGCAGAGAGTTGATGTTAGCGTTCACGATGTCGGCGAAACGAGAAAAAATACCCATAATGATGTTCCTCAAATTTTGTATGTAGGTGCGCGAGGCGCTCTTCACTAATACAATTCGCGTGCCAACTTTTAATTTATTGATTTTACGCCATTTGTTTATTTTACATCCGCCAGAACATCCCTTAAGGTAGTGAAATTGATTAATCAGTGGCGAATTTCATCATGGCGAATAGTTCAGACAACCTTTTAGGCGAATCGAATAACTTTCTGGAGGTACTGGAACAGGTTTCGCGCCTGGCGCCGCTGGAAAAACCGGTGCTGGTGATTGGTGAACGCGGGACAGGCAAAGAGCTGATCGCCAGCCGCCTGCATTATCTGTCGAACCGTTGGGAAGGCCCGTTTGTTTCACTGAACTGCGCCGCGCTGAATGAAAACCTGCTCGATTCCGAACTGTTCGGCCATGAAGCCGGCGCGTTTACCGGGGCGCAAAAACGCCATCTGGGACGCTTCGAGCGCGCCGATGGCGGCACGCTATTCCTGGATGAACTCGCCACCGCACCGATGCTGGTGCAGGAGAAATTGCTGCGCGTGATTGAATATGGTCAGCTGGAACGCGTGGGCGGCAATCAATCTTTGCAGGTCAATGTGCGCCTCGTATGCGCCACCAATGAAGATCTGCCCGCGCTGGCCGCCGCCGGAAAATTCCGCGCCGACCTGCTCGATCGCCTCGCCTTTGATGTGGTGCAGCTGCCGCCGCTGCGTGAACGCCGCAGCGACATCCTGGTGATGGCCAACCATTTCGCGATTCAAATGTGCCGCGAGCTAGGCTTGCCGCTGTTCCCTGGCTTCAGCGATCGCGCCCAGTTGGCGCTACTGAATCACAGCTGGCCCGGCAACGTGCGCGAGCTGAAAAACGTGGTTGAGCGTTCGGTCTATCGCCATCACAGCGCCAACGATGAGCTGGATAACATCATCATCAACCCTTTTGCACCGCGTACGCCGCCCGCCAACGTTGTCGCTTCACCCGAAACCTCTGCTTTGCCTTCCCTGCCGCTGGATTTACGTCAGTGGCAAAATCAGCAGGAACGCGAGTTGGTAGAAGCGAGTTTGCAGCAGGCCAAATATAACCAGCGCCGCGCCGCCGAGTTGCTGCGTGTGACGTACCACCAGTTGCGCGCCATGATGAAGAAGCACGGGATTCAGGCGCGAGACGAGGATTAACCTGGTCGCCATAAATGGCGCCCCTACGTGTGATTTTTTTAAGAACGCCGCACGGTGTTTTTTTCTAACTGTTTCGAGTGGATGCAAGGCGGCAAGCGAGGACATCCCTGGGAGCATACATAAGTATGTGACCAGGGTGGACGAGCGCAGCCAACGCAGCAGCCGCTCGAAACAGGACGAAAAAAGGCCCGCGGATTAACGCGGGCAACTAATACTGGAAGCAATGTGAGCAATGTCGTGCTCTTCTTCGGTAGAGCCACCGTCGAAGCGCAGAAGAATAATAATCATTCTTATTATCATCTGTAAACCCCTAATTGAGAATTTTTCTCATTTCCACACAGAGATTGTGATTACCCCATCGCCATCTTGGCGAAAAACACAGCAGAAGCGTCGCGAATTTGGGGAGTACGTGACGTTTAAGATACACTCACGCTATTGCCTCAGAATCGTTGAGTTCTATGCCAAAATTATTCCCCTCTCTGCTGCTTGGTCTCAGCATGATGAGCGCGTCAGCGTGGGCCGCGCCAACGGACAACATCCGCAACAGCGGTTTTGTCTATTGCGTTAACGGCACGGTTAATACCTTCAACCCACAAATGGTCAGCAGCGGCTTAGTCGTTGATACGCTGGCGGCGCAGCTGTATGACCGGCTGCTGGACGTGGATCCTTATACTTATCGTTTAATCCCCGACCTCGCTCAGAGCTGGGAGGTGCGGGATAACGGCGCAACCTACCGTTTCCACCTGCGCAAAGATGTCGCCTTCCAGCACACCAACTGGTTTAAACCGACGCGTAAAATGAACGCCGACGATGTGGTGTTCAGCTTTGCGCGCATGTTTGATCGCAAGCATCCGTGGCACAACGTCAACGGCGGCAGCTATCCCTATTTTGATAGCCTGCAGTTTGCCGATTCCGTGCAGAGCGTGAAAAAGCTCGATATTGATACGGTTGAAATCCGCCTCAACAGCCCGGATGCCTCATTCCTGTGGCACATCGCGACGCATTACGCGCCGATTCTTTCGCAGGAGTACGCCAATAATCTCAGCGCCAAAGGCCAGCAGGAACAGCTGGATCGCGAACCGGTCGGCACCGGCCCGTTCCAGCTGAGCGAATACCGCACCGGACAATATCTGCGCCTGGCGCGTAATCCGCAGTACTGGAAAGGCGTGCCGCGTCTGCAGCAGGTGGTGATTGATTTGGGCGTCGGCGGCACCGGACGTTTGTCCAAACTGCTCACCGGCGAATGCGATGTACTGGCCTATCCCGCCGCCAGCCAGCTGAGCATATTGCGCGACGATCCGCGTCTGCGCATGACGCTGCGCCCCGGCATGAACATCGCCTATCTGGCGTTTAACACACGCAAGCCGCCGCTCGATCGCCCGGAAGTGCGCCACGCGCTGGCGCTGGCGATCAATAACGAACGCCTGATGGAGTCGATCTATTACGGCACCGCCGAAACTGCCGCCTCGATTCTGCCGCGTGCATCCTGGGCTTATGACAACGATGCGCGCGTCACCGAATACAATCCGGCCAGAGCGCGTGAAGAGTTGAAAGCGCTGGGGCTGGAAGATCTGCATTTACGTTTAGTGGTGCCCTCTTCCTCGCAGTCGTGGAATCCCAGCCCGCTGAAAACCGCCGAGCTGTTGCAGGCGGATTTGGCGCAGATTGGCGTGCGCGTCACCATCGCGCCGGTGGAAGGCCGCTTCCAGGAAGCGCAGTTAATGGAGATGAATCACGATCTCACGCTTACCGGCTGGGCAACCGACAGTAACGATCCCGACAGTTTCTTCCGTCCGCTGTTAAGCTGCGCGGCGATCCGTTCGCAGACCAATTATGCACACTGGTGCTCGCCCGCCTTTGATGAGGCGTTGCAGCACGCGCTGCTGTCCCAGCAGCTGTCGGCACGCATTGATAGCTACGACAAAGCGCAGCAAATTTTGGCGCAAGAGCTGCCGGTGTTGCCGCTGGCCTCATCGCTGCGTTTGCAGGCCTATCGGCATGACATCAAAGGTCTGGTGTTGAGCCCGTTTGGTAACGCCTCGTTCGCCGGCGTTTACCGCGATGAGAGCAGCGAGGAATAAGCATGATTATCTATATTCTGCGTCGCGTGGTGCTGCTGCTGATCACCCTGTTTTTGCTGTCGCTGGTGAGCTTCAGCCTGAGCTACTTCACGCCAAACGCCCCGCTTGAAGGCGCGTCGCTGTTTGATGCGTGGTGGTTCTGGTTTAAGGGCTTGCTGCAGTTTGATTTTGGCGTCTCCAGCACCAACGGCCAGCCGATTGATCTTCAGCTGCGCGAAGTGTTCCCTGCCACGCTGGAGCTGTGCGTTATGGCATTTATTCTGGCGCTGCTGGTGGGCATCCCGCTGGGAATCTGCGCCGGCGTGATGCGCAAAAAATGGCAGGATAAAGCCATCAGCGCGCTGGCGCTGCTCGGCTTCTCAATGCCGGTATTCTGGCTGGCGCTGCTGTTTACGCTGTTCTTCTCATTAACGCTCGGCTGGTTGCCGGTTTCCGGGCGTTTCGACCTGCTCTATCCGGTGCAAAACATTACCGGCTTTGCGCTGATTGATGCCTGGCTAAGCCCATCGCCGTGGCGGCATGAAATGCTGATCAGTGCCTTGACGCACATGATTCTGCCGGTGGTGGTGTTGGCGGTTGCGCCCGCCACCGAGATGATCCGCTTACTGCGCAGCAGCACCAGCGATGTGATGGACAAGAACTACGTTAAAGCCGCCGCCACGCGCGGGCTATCACGCTTCACGGTGATCCGTCGCCACGTGTTACATAACGCGCTGCCGCCGGTGATTCCGCGCCTTGGCCTGCAATTTTCCACCATGCTGACGTTGGCGATGATTACCGAAGTGGTATTCAACTGGCCGGGAATCGGCCGCTGGCTGATTAATGCCATTCGCCAGCAGGATTACGCGGCGATTTCCGCTGGCGTGATGGTGGTTGGCGGACTGGTGATTCTGGTCAGCGTGTTATCCGATATTTTAGGCGCGGCACTTAACCCGCTGAAACATAAGGAATGGTATGCCCTTAGATAATGTCTACGACGAGAAGCGGCTGCCTAGCACGCTGCGTCGCAGCTGGCAGCGTTTATATCGTGATACCAGCGGCATGGTCGGTTTGTACGGCTTTGGCCTGCTGCTGTTCCTGTGCCTGTTTGGCGGCCTGCTGGCGCCGTATGGCATCGATCAGCAATTCCTCGGTTATCAGCTGCTGCCACCGTCGTGGTCGCGCTATGGCGATGTCTCCTTCTTCCTCGGCACCGACGATTTAGGTCGCGATTTGCTGAGCCGCCTGCTGAGCGGCGTAGCGCCGACAGTGGGCTCAGCGATTCTGGTGACGGTGCTGGCGGCGATTTGCGCGCTGGTGCTTGGCGTGTTTGCCGGTATCACGCACGGCGTGCGCTCAGCGGTGATGAATCACGTGCTGGATACCTTGCTGTCGATTCCCTCGCTGCTGCTGGCGATTATCGTGGTGGCGTTTCTCGGCCCGCGCCTCGAACACGCGATGCTGGCGGTGTTTCTCGCACTGATCCCACGTCTGGTGCGCGAGATCTATACTGCGGTGCATGATGAGATGGAAAAAGAGTATGTGGTGGCGCTGCGTCTCGATGGCGCGCGCAACCTGAATATCTTGTGGAATGCGGTGCTGCCCAACGTGCTGCCGCTGCTGGTGAGCGAATTTACCCGCTCGCTGTCGATGGCGATTCTCGACATCGCGGCACTCGGTTTTCTCGATCTTGGCGCGCAGCTGCCGTCACCCGAATGGGGGGCGATGCTCGGTGACGCGTTGGAGCTGATCTACGTTGCGCCTTGGACGGTGATGCTACCGGGCGTAGCGCTGATGGTCAGCGTGTTGATCGTTAACCTGCTGGGCGACGGCATTCGTCGCGCAGTAGAAGCGGGAGTTGAATAATGCCGCTACTGGATATCCGTAACCTGACCATTGAATTTATGACCGCTGACGGTCCGGTCAAAGCGGTCGACCGCATCAACCTGACGCTGACCGAAGGCGAAATTCGCGGTTTAGTGGGTGAATCAGGTTCTGGCAAAAGCCTGATCGCTAAAGCGATTTGCGGCGTCACCAAAGATAACTGGCGCGTCACCGCCGATCGCATGGTGTTTGATGATATCGACCTGCTGCGCTTGTCACCGCGTGAACGCCGTCGGATTGTTGGTCATAACGTGTCGATGATTTTCCAGGAGCCGCAATCCTGTCTTGATCCGTCGGAAAGTATCGGCCGCCAGTTGATGCAGGCGATTCCGCGCTGGACGCATAAAGGTCGCTGGTTTAAACGCCTGTGGTTCTGGCGCAAAGTGCGCGCCATTGAGCTGCTGCACCGCGTCGGTATCAAAGATCATAAAGACATCATGCGCAGTTTCCCGTACGAACTCACCGACGGCGAATGCCAGAAAGTGATGATCGCCATCGCGCTGGCCAATCAGCCGCGTTTGCTGATTGCCGATGAACCGACCAATGCGATGGAGCCGACCACGCAGGCGCAGATTTTCCGCCTGCTGAGCCGCCTTAACCAGAATAACAACACCACCATTTTGCTGATCAGCCACGATCTGCGCACCATGAGCCACTGGGCCGACCGCATCAATGTGATGTACTGCGGCCAGACGGTGGAGAGCGCGCAAAGCGAAGAGTTGATGGAGTCACCGCATCATCCTTACACTCAGGCGCTGATCCGTGCGATGCCCGATTTCGGTAGCGCGCTGCCGCACAAAAGCCGCCTGAACACGCTGTCAGGCGCGATTCCTTCGCTGGAACATCTGCCGATTGGCTGTCGTTTGGGTCCGCGCTGTCCGTATGCGCAACGTAAGTGCATCGAAACGCCGCGCCTGACCGGCACTAAAGCGCATCTGTTTGCCTGCCACTTCCCGCTGAATATGGAGAGCCAGTAAACATGGAAACGCTGCTGGAAGTGCGCAACCTGAGTAAAACCTACCGCTATCGCACCGGCCTGTTCCGTCGTCAGCACGTTGAGGCGGTGAAAGGCGTCAGTTTTACCCTGCGTGAGAAACAGACGCTGGCGGTGATTGGTGAAAACGGTTCGGGGAAATCGACGCTGGCGAAAATGCTCAGCGGCATGGTCGAGCCGAGCGAAGGCGAAATGCTGATTGACGATCACCCGCTGGAGTACGGCGATTACGGCTACCGCAGCCAGCGCATTCGCATGATTTTTCAGGATCCTTCCACCTCGCTCAATCCGCGTCAGCGCATCAGCCAGATTCTCGATTTCCCGCTGCGCCTGAATACCGAGCTGGATGATGAGGCGCGCGAAAAACGCATTATTGCCACGCTGCGTCAGGTCGGTTTGCTGCGCGACCACGCCGGTTACTACCCGCATATGCTGGCGCCCGGCCAGAAGCAGCGTCTGGCGCTGGCGCGTGCGCTGATTCTGCAGCCAAAGGTGATCGTCGCCGATGAAGCCCTCGCCTCGCTGGATATGACCATGCGTTCGCAGCTGGTGAACCTGATGCTGGAACTGCAGGAGAAACACGGCATCGCCTATATTTATGTCACGCAGCATCTCGGCATGATGAAGCACATCAGCGATCAGGTGCTGGTGATGCATCAGGGTGAAGTGGTGGAGCGCGGCGGTACCGCCGATGTCCTGGCCTCGCCGCTGCACGATCTCACCAAACGCCTGATCACCAGCCACTTTGGTGAAGCCTTAACCGCCGAAGCCTGGCGCCGCGAGCGTTAAGGCGCGGAAAACGCGGTGCGATTTACCGCATTTATACAGACGTGCTAGACTTCGCACGAGATTAACGTCGGTCGCCTGTTTTTCAACCATCGCGACCGCCAACAACAATGACCAAAAGGATTACAGCTATGGGTTTTCTTTCCGGTAAGCGCATTCTGATTACTGGCGTTGCCAGTAAACTCTCAATCGCCTACGGTATTGCGCAGGCGATGCACAAACAGGGCGCAGAACTGGCTTTCACCTACCAGAACGACAAACTGAAAAGTCGTGTGGAAGAGTTTGCTAAAGATCTGGGTTCAGACATTGTTCTGCCATGCGATGTGGCTGAAGACGAGAGCATCACTGCGCTGTTCACCGAACTGGCAAAAACCTGGCCGAAATTTGACGGTTTCGTTCACTCCATCGGTTTCGCACCTGGCGATCAGCTGGATGGCGACTACGTGAATGCCGTTACCCGTGAAGGCTTCAAAATCGCTCACGACATCAGCGCGTACAGCTTTGTGGCGATGGCGAAAGAGTGCCGTGCGATGCTGAACCCGAATTCTGCCCTGCTGACCTTGTCTTACCTGGGTGCAGAGCGCGCCATCCCGAACTACAACGTGATGGGTCTGGCGAAAGCGTCTCTGGAAGCTAACGTGCGCTACATGGCGAACGCAATGGGTCCAGAAGGCACGCGTGTTAACGCCGTTTCTGCTGGTCCAATCCGTACGCTGGCTGCATCAGGCATCAAAGATTTCCGTAAGATGCTGGCACACTGCGAAGCGGTTACCCCGATTCGTCGTACCGTTACCATCGAAGACGTGGGTAACTCAGCGGCATTCCTGTGCTCTGATCTGGCGGGTGGTATCACCGGTGAAGTGGTACACGTTGATGGCGGCTTCAGCATTGCCGCAATGAACGAGCTGGAACTGAAATAAGATTTACCCAGGGTCGCCATTCATGGCGACCTCTTCTGCAAAAAAATCTCCACTTATACTCGTAAGCTATTAATTATTCCCCATCATTCTTTTGCCGTGGACAGCCGTTCAGCGACGATAAGCTAGCCCTTTGTTGCACGCCTGCTTTTCAGATTCGCACGTTGTGCAGCAAGTCCGTTTTTAGCGCAAGGAATGACCATGGAACAACGCCGTTCTCCCGGCCATGACCACTGGTTTTATGAAAGCCAGACTCGCCCGAATAGCACTGCCACTGCGCCGCTGGTGCCCGAAGCCGCCTATATCGACGATCGTTTCTTACTCGGTTTGCAACAGGAAGCGACGGCGTTACAGCCGCTGCTGTCGCGTTTTCAGCCTGCGTTATTGGCCGCGCGCGATCTCAGCCAGATTCTGTTTCCCGATACGCTTGCTACCAGTTTGACCCACACCTTAACGCTGTACGATCGCCTCAGCACCGCGCTGACGGTAGCGCAAGTCGCCGGCGTGCAGCGCCTGTGCAATCACTACTCCGCCCGGCTCAATCCGTTGCCTGGTCCGGACTCGTCACGCGAAAGTAATAATCGTCTGACGCAAATCACCCAATATGCGCGCCAGCTGGCGATGCAGCCGGAACTGATCACCGCCCACAGCATCAGCGCGCTGGACGCGGTGGGCTTAACCGAGCCGGATATCGTCACGCTGAATCAGCTGGTGGGATATGTCAGCTATCAGTCACGCGTGGTAGCCGCGCTGCAGGCAATGATGGGCTTGCCGGTGCGCTGGATTCCGGGCGTTTCACCGCCGCCGGATGCCAGCGCAGATCTGTTTACCCGCAATGACGGTTGGCAGCACGCGCTAAAACCGGTTGAACTGCGCTACGCCAGCGCCGATCAGCTGGCGGCGGTGACCTTCTGTCAGGGCATTGAGGGATTGGATGATGCCATTTGGCTGCTGGTGCACGATGCGCAAGCGCTGTATGGCTTCGCCACGCTAAAACAGCGGCTGAGTGAACATTTTGCCGAGGATGAAGCGCTGGCGCAGGCGGTCAGCGCGCGGGTGCTGGGTTGTCGACGTCAGTTTGATCGTGTTTCTGATGAGTGGCGTGCCGCGCTGGAGCAGGATGTCGAAAGCGCTGGCGCAGCATCGCCGGTGATTTCACTCAGTGCCCAGCTCACTCGCCTGCCCGACCGCTTCAGCGCTGCGCATTTGCAGCCGTTGCTTAACGCGGGCTGGGGCACGGAACGTATCTTCACCTTGTTACAAGCGGTAGCCTTTGCCAACTGGCAGGACCGCGTGCTGATGGCGCTTGGCGAAACCCGTTAATCGGGCAGATGCCGCCGCGCTTCATCAAAGAAATGCTGAGCCAGCGGCGATGCTCTGCCCGGCTCGGCAACCACTAACGCCGCCTGCCTGCCCATCGGCGCCATTTCAATCGGCCGCCGCGCCAGATTCTGCATCAGTTCCGGCAACAGATGCCCGCATGGCGACACCATCACGCCCAAGCCAACCTGCGCACTTTGCAGCAGCTGCATGATCGACGCGCTCTCAACAATCACGCGCGGTATCAAGCCGGTTTCACGCAGTTGCCCATCAAGATAACGACGAAAATAGCGCGTCGGTTCCGCCAGACACAGTGGCTGGCTGGCAAGCGTGGTGAGTGAGATGCTCTCTTGCTCCAGCAGCGCCGGGAAATGCGCCGGATTGAACAGCGCCTCGACGCCCGGATCTTTTAACAGCGCAGTCTGGAAATGCAGCTCGCGCAGCGACGTCAGTTCAAAGAAGCCGATACCGCCATCAACCGTATGGCTGTTGAGCGCTTCCAGCAGCTGATCGGCGCTCATCGCGGCAACGCGATAGTCGAGCTGCGGATAACGCGCTTCCACTGCTTTCAACAACGCAGGCAGCGCCACGCTGCATTGCGGCATGACGCCAAGCCGCAAGGTGCCGTTGACGCCATGCTTGAGCGACTCCACTTCCAGCTTCAATCCCTGATATACCGAGACAATTTCCCGCGCCCAGGTCAGCACGCGCTCGCCTTCCGGCGTAAAACCATCGAAATTGTTACTGCGGTTGATCAGCGACAGCCCTAATTCGCGCTCAAGGTTTTTCAGACGCATCGATAGCGTCGGCTGGCTGACAAAGCTGACTTCTGCCGCACGGCCAAAATGGCGTTCGCGCTCAAGATTAGTCAGGTAGATTAATTGTTTGATGTCCATGGAAAGCAGAATTGGCTGGAAAACGGCAGTGTATCATGGCGGTTGCCGCTGCGCTGAATCCACGCGCAGCGGCCATTGCGTTACGCCACGCCCAAGGCACTTTTTACGTCGTTAGCGATCTTTTCGACCTGCGGGCCGTAAATCACCTGCACATCGTGTTCGCTGACGCGATTAATGCCGTTCGCGCCGGTGGTTAGTAACGTTTGATCAACCACTTCATTCATCTGTTTAACCCGCACGCGCAGCCGCGTGAAGCAGCAATCGACGTCCTCTATATTGGCTTCGCCGCCCAGCCCGCTGATGATCACTTTGGTGCGCTCATCCGCCGCAACTTGTTCCGGTTTGTGCTCCTCATCGGATTCGCGACCCGGCGTTTCTACCCGCATTCGCGTAATGACAAAGCGGAAACCGTAGTAGTAAACCGGCACATAAATCACCCCGAGGACAATCGTCCACCACCAGTGCGTTTTACTGCCGCCGAGAATACCGAACACCACCAGATCGATTGCGCCGCCCTGCACGTTGCCAATCATCAAATGCAGCATCGACATCAACATAAATGACAGGCCGGTTAACAGCGCATGCAGGATATACAGCACCGGAGAAACGAAGATGAAACAGAACTCCAGCGGTTCGGTGATGCCGGTGGTAAAGGAGGTCAGCGCACCAGCCAGCACCAGCGCTTTGACGCGCTGCTTATGTTCGGGACGCGCGGTGTGATAGATCGCCAGCGCGGCGGCAGGTAAGCCAAACATCATGACCGGAATTTTGCCCTGCGCGAGGAACTGGGTGGCGCCGCGCACCGTATCGTTCGGGATGGCGCCGGGATGCGTCAGTGAGGTGTTGAAGATGTTGAGCGCGCCGACAATACTTTGCCCATCCACCGTTGCCATGCCGCCAATCGGCGTGAAGCGCACGGTTTCGTTGAGAATGTGATGTAAACCGGTGGGAATCAATAAGCGTTCGCTGGTGCCGAGCAGAAAGGCGCCGTATTGCCCGCTTTTACCAATCATCAGGCCAACCCACGCGATGCCTGCGCCGATGGTCGGCCAAATCAACGCCAGCAGCACGCCCACCAGCGGCAGCACCACCACGGTAACGATCGGCACAAAGCGACGTCCGCCAAAGAAGCTGATCGCTGTGGGCAGTTGCTGGGTGTAGAAGCGGTTATGCAGCACCACGGTAATCAATCCGGCAATCACGCCGCCCAGCACGCTCATGTTGTAGGTAAAGATGCCGAGCATGTCGATGTATTCGGCGGACGTCATCATTGCTGCAGTTTGGTCCATGCCCGCTTTCTGTAGCGCTTCTGGCGTGGTGGTCGCGGCCGTCAATCCTTTCGAGGCCAGCGTGGAACTGATACCGACGTTCATGGCGATATAGCCAATCACAGCGGCAAAGGCGGCGGTGGGTTTCTCCGCTTTCGCCAGCCCGATGGCGCTGGCCACCGCAAAGAACAGCGGCAGATTGGCGAAAAGCGCGCCCGCCACTTTGCGAATAAATCCGATGATCAGTTGTGGCACTTGTAGGTTGGCGAAGGCATCGCCGGTAATCGCCGGGTTTTGCATTGCGGCGGCCAGGCCAAGAAAGATCCCTGCGGCAGCGATCACCGAGATTGGCATCATTAAGGCTTTACCGAAGGCGTGAATTTGGCTTGCCAGATTCTTCATGCGCGTGCCCTTTTCAGAAAGGAAAGAGCAATTATTAGTCAGTTATCCCAGCAGCACGTAACCGCCGCCCTTTATCAGCCGGGAAAGTTTGACTTAGGTCACGCTTTACGCCCGATCCGCGATAAACGCCGCCTATCGCACCATTAAACCAATCAATTAGACAACTTTTAAGGAGAGTCGCACACTTCCCGCTAACAGAAGACATATTCTGATAACAACTCATAAACAAATAAGCCTGCAACTATGAAATTTAAACGTAAGATTCAACCCTATCGCGCTGCTGCGGGCGGCTGGGGTTCATTAGAAGCCACCACCCGTTTCGTCCTTGATAGTAAAGCAGCCCTGAAAAACATGCGTAACCTGATGCGCATGAACAAAGCGCGCGGTTTCGACTGCCCGGGTTGCGCATGGGGCGATGACAACAAAAGCACCTTTAGCTTCTGTGAAAACGGGGCGAAAGCGGTGACGTGGGAAGCCACGCGTCGTGTGGTTGAGCCGGAATTTTTTGCCCAGCACAGCGTCAGCACCCTTTATCAGCAGAGCGATTACTTCCTTGAGTATCAGGGACGCTTAACCCATCCAATGCGCTACAACAGCGCCACCGACCACTACGAACCAATCAGCTGGGACGATGCGCTCGCCTTGATTGCTCGCCACCTGCAGGCGATGGATCATCCAAATCAAATGGAGCTTTACACCTCCGGGCGCGCCAGCAACGAAGCCTCCTGGCTTTATCAGCTGTTTGGCCGCGTGATGGGCACCAACAACTTCCCCGACTGCTCCAACATGTGCCATGAAGCCAGCGGCACCGGCCTGAAGCGCAGCATCGGCGTGGGTAAAGGCACTATTCGTCTGGACGATTTTGATCACGCCGACGCGATTTTCGTGCTGGGTCAGAATCCGGGCACCAACCATCCGCGCATGCTGCACAGCCTGCGTCACGCCGCCGATCACGGTGCGAAGATCGTCACCTTTAACACGCTGCGCGAACGCGGCCTTGAGCGCTTTGCCGATCCGCAAAAGCCGTTAGAAGTGGTCACATCGATGGCGGGCACCATTAGTTCTGCCTATTACCAGCCTAATCTGGGCGGCGATATGGCGGCGGTGCGCGGCATGGTAAAAGCCCTGCTCGAGCTACAGCGTGCACGTTTGGCGGCCGGTGAGAAAGGCATTTTCGATCAGGCGTTTATTGATGCGAATACGCATGGTGTAGAAGACTATCTTGCTGCAGTGGATAACACCCGCTGGGACGATATCGTGCGCCAATCCGGTCTGAGCGAAGTGCAGATCCGTGAAGCGGCGGCGATTTATCAAAGTGCTGAACGCGTGATTGTTACCTGGGCGATGGGCATCACGCAGCATAAACATTCGGTGGATACCGTCCGCGAGATCACCAACCTGCAGCTGCTGTTTGGTCAGTTGGGCAAGAAAGGCGCAGGCCTGTGTCCGGTACGCGGCCACAGTAATGTGCAGGGCAACCGCACCATGGGCATCGATGAGAAACCGGGCAAGCCGTTCCTCGATGCCCTCGGCGCGCACTTTGATTTCGAACCACCGCGCGAGCACGGTCACAACACCGTGGAAGCGCTGAACGCGATGCTGCGTGACGAAGTGAAAGTGCTGATTGCGCTGGGCGGCAACCTTGCGGCGGCCGCACCGGATTCACCGGTCACCGAAGAAGCGTTGCAGCATTGCGGTTTAACCGTGCACATCAGCACTAAACTCAACCGCAGCCATTTGGTGCCGGGCCATGAAGGATTGATTCTGCCAACGCTGGGCCGTACCGAACGCGATCGCCAGGCCAGCGGCAATCAGTACATCACCGTGGAAGACTCGTTCAGCATGGTGCACGCCTCAGAAGGCGTTGGCATTCCCTTAGCGGAAACGCAGCGTTCTGAAACCGCGATTGTCGCCGGCATCGCCCATGCGACGTTAGGCAGCGATAAAATCGACTGGTTGGCGATGGCAGGCAATTACGATCTGATTCGCGATCACATCGCCGCCACCATTCCTGGCTTTGCTGATTTCAACAACAAGTGCGACATTCCGGGTGGTTTCTACCTCGGTAGTGCTGCCGCCGAGCTGCGCTTCAATACGCCAAGTAAACGTGCCGAGTTCAGCGCCGCCGCCCTGCCGACTTCGCTGTTCCCGCAGTTAGGTGATGTCGCGGTGCCGTTTACGCTGCAAACCCTGCGTTCACACGATCAGTACAACACCACGATTTACGGCCTCGATGACCGTTATCGCGGCGTGTACGGTCAGCGTGAAGTGGTGTTTATCCATCCGGATGATATGGCGTCGCTGGGCTTCGCTGAAGGCCAGCTGGTGGATATTGAAACGCTGTGGAATGACGGTTTAACCCGCCGCGTCAGCGGTTTCAAACTGGTGCCGTATAACATTCCGCGCGGTAACCTCGCGGCTTATTATCCGGAAACTAACCCGCTGGTGCCGCTCTCCAGCTTTGGCGACGGCAGCGGCACGCCGACCTCAAAATCGGTGCCGGTGAAGCTGGCATTAACCGCCGCCGTAGCCTCACAACGCATCGCCTGACCAAAGCGTTATCAGAAGGTAAAAAGCCGCGTAAAGCGGCTTTTTAGCCTGTTTTGGCCTTGCCGCGCGGACCCGATTCGCGTAAAACTGTCAGCCGCTCTTAGGCCACGAAACTATATAAATTATGTTCCAGGATAATCCGCTGCTCGCGCAGCTTAAAGAGAAGCTTCACGCGCAGACTCCGCGCGTCGAAGGTGTTGTTAAAGGTACGGAAAAAGGCTTTGGCTTCCTCGAAGTTGATGCCCAGAAAAGCTACTTCATTCCGCCACCGCAGATGAAGAAAGTGATGCACGGCGACCGTATTTCTGCCGTGATCCACACCGATAAAGACCGCGAGAGTGCCGAGCCGGAAACCCTGGTTGAGCCGTTCCTGACCCGCTTTGTCGGCCGCGTGCAGAAGAAAGACGATCGCCTGTCAATTGTGCCGGATCATCCGCTGCTGAAAGATGCGATTCAGTGCCGCGCCGAACGTGGCGTGACCCACGATTTCCAGACCGGCGATTGGGCGGTGGCAGAGATGCGTCGTCACCCGCTAAAAGGCGATCGCGGTTTTTATGCCGAATTGACCGAATTCATTGTCACTGCGGACGATCACCTCGCGCCGTGGTGGGTAACCTTGTCGCGCCACAACCTCGAACGTCAGGCTCCGGACGTCGGTTTTGGTGAGATGCTTGATGAAAATCTGCAGCGTGAAGACTTGACCGCGCTGAACTTCGTCACCATCGACAGCGCCAGCACCCAGGATATGGATGATGCGCTACACGTGGAAGAAGCCGCCGACGGCAATCTGATCCTTACCATCGCCATCGCCGATCCAACCGCTTACGTGGCGGAAGGCAGCGAGCTGGATAAACTGGCATCGAAACGCGCGTTCACCAACTATCTGCCGGGCTTTAACATCCCGATGTTGCCGCGCGAACTCTCTGACGACGTCTGTTCTCTGCGTCCGAACGAACGTCGCCCAGCGCTGGCGTGCCGCGTCACCGTATTGAAAGATGGCAGCCTGGCCGATGACGTGCATTTCTTTGCCGCGTGGATCGAGTCAAAAGCCAAACTGGTTTATGACCAGGTTTCTGATTGGCTGGAAAACAGCGGCAGCTGGCAGCCAGAGAACGACGCCATCGCCCAGCAGATTCGCCTGCTGCACCAGGTTTGCCTGGCGCGCAGCGAGTGGCGTCAAACTCACGCGCTGGTGTTTAAAGATCGTCCGGACTACCGCTTTGTGTTGGGCGAGAAAGGCGAAGTACTGGATATCATCTCCGAGCCACGCCGCATCGCTAACCGTATTGTTGAAGAGTCGATGATTCTGGCAAACGTCTGTGCCGCGAAAGTGCTGCAGGAGAAGCTGGGCTTCGGTATCTACAACCTGCACACCGGTTTCGATCTGGCCAACGCTGAGCAGGCCGCTGGCGTGCTGGCGGGTCATGGCATCACCGTGGATCCGCAGGCGATTACGACGCTGGAAGGCTTCCGCCAGCTGCGTCGTGAACTTGATGCGCAGCCAACCCAGTATCTCGACAGCCGCATTCGCCGTTTCCAGTCGTTTGCTGAAGTCGGCACCGAGCCGGGCCCGCACTTTGGTCTGGGCCTCGACGCCTACGCGACCTGGACTTCGCCGATTCGTAAGTTTGGCGACATGATCAACCATCGCTTGCTGAAAGCGATTGTGCGCGGCGAAAGCACCGCTCGTCCGCAGGATGAGCTGACAACCATCATGAGCGAACGTCGTCGCCTCAACCGCATGGCCGAGCGCGATGTCGGTGACTGGCTGTACGCACGCTTCCTTGCGCCGTTTGCTGGCACCGATCGCAAGTTCAGTGCCGAGATCATCGACGTTTCTCGCGGCGGCATGCGCGTGCGCCTGCTGGAGAATGGCGCGGTGGCCTTTATTCCTGCACCGTTCATCCACGCGGTGCGTGATGAGCTGGTATGCTCGCAGGAAAGCGGCACCGTGCAGGTGAAAGGTGAAGTTGCTTACCGTGTAACGGACATCATCGACGTGACCATCGCCGAAGTACGTATGGAAACCCGCAGCGTGGTGGCTCGTCCGGCCGCCTGAGCATGAAAACTGGCGGGATAACAGCCGTTATCCCGCATTTCTCTCCGCCCGCTTTAGCAAATGCTAAATTTGCATTCCGCTTCACATTTCTAACGCCTCTGCCTGTCGTTAACAATTCATTACATTACTTTTAACTTGTTGTATTCGATCGCCTCTTTTCCCGGTCCCTACAAGGAGTTAACTCATGAACAACGTCAAAACCAGTCTCATCTGGTTAGCGGTGGCGTTAATTGGCGCGGGCGCATTTGCCATGCTGGCCCTCAGCCGTGGCGAACACGTCAATGCAGTCTGGCTGGTGATTGCCTCCGTCGCCTGCTACAGCATTGCCTATCGCTTCTACAGCCTGTTTATCGCTAAGCGCATCTTCGAACTGGACGATCGCCGTCGCACGCCGGCGGAGCGCTTAAGTGACGGCCTTGATTATGTGCCCACCAATAAATGGGTGCTGTTCGGTCACCATTTTGCGGCGATTGCCGGTGCGGGCCCGCTGGTCGGCCCAATCCTCGCGGCGCAAATGGGCTTCCTGCCTGGCACCATCTGGATTCTGGTGGGCGTGATGTTTGCCGGTGCGGTGCAGGATTTCCTGATTCTGTTTATCTCTACGCGCCGTGACGGCCGCTCGCTCGGTGAGATGGCGCGCCAGGAACTCGGTTCATTCGCTGGCGTTGTCACCATGCTCGGCGCGCTGGGCGTGATGATCATCATCCTCTCCGCGCTGGCCTTGGTGGTGGTGAAAGCGCTGGCCAACAGTCCGTGGGGCTTGTTCACCATTGCCGCGACCATTCCGATTGCGCTGTTTATGGGCGTGTATATGCGGTTCCTGCGTCCGGGCAAAATCGCGGAGGTGTCGATTATTGGCTTCGTGCTGATGATGGCGGCGATTATCTACGGCGGCAATGTGGCGGCCGATCCCTATTGGGGGCCGCTGTTCACGCTGAAAGGCACGGAGCTGACGTGGGTGCTGGTGATCTACGGTTTTGTCGCCTCTTCGCTGCCGGTGTGGCTGCTGCTGGCGCCGCGCGATTATCTCTCCACCTTCCTGAAAATCGGCGTGATCATCGGTTTAGCCATCGGCATCGTGTTTGCCATGCCCGAGATGAAGATGCCTGCGGTGACCAAATTTATTGATGGCACCGGACCGGTCTTCTCCGGCGCGCTGTTCCCGTTCCTGTTTATCAC
Organism: Pantoea trifolii; assembly: GCF_024506435.1. Taxonomy (NCBI): domain Bacteria; kingdom Pseudomonadati; phylum Pseudomonadota; class Gammaproteobacteria; order Enterobacterales; family Erwiniaceae; genus Pantoea; species Pantoea trifolii. The sequence continues at coordinate 2,197,130 of NZ_JANIET010000001.1, forward strand.
TATTGCTTGTGGTGCCATTTCAGGTTTCCATGCGCTGGTGTCGAGCGGCACCACGCCGAAACTGGTGGAGCGCGAAAGTCATATCCGCTTTATCGGCTATGGCGCGATGCTGATGGAATCCTTTGTGGCGATCATGGCGCTGATTTGCGCCTCGGTGCTTGATCCGGGCGTCTACTTTGCCATGAACTCACCCGCCGCGCTGATTGGCACCACGGTGGAAAGTGCGTCGCAGGTGATTAACGGCTGGGGTTTCGTGGTGACGCCAGAGATGCTGAGCGGCATTGCGCGCGACGTCGGTGAAAGCACCATTCTTTCGCGTGCCGGTGGTGCACCGACCTTTGCGGTTGGCATGGCACACATCATCACCGACGTGTTTAACAGCCGCGCCATGATGGCATTCTGGTATCACTTCGCCATCCTGTTTGAAGCGCTGTTTATCCTCACCGCTGTGGATGCCGGTACCCGCGCCTGCCGCTTTATGGTGCAGGATTTGGTGGGCACCGTGGTGCCATCAATGGCGAATAACCGTTCATGGTTGGGCAACATGGCGGGCACCACCGTTGCGGTGGCGGGTTGGGGTTTCTTCGTTTATCAGGGCGTGGTCGATCCGCTCGGCGGCATCAATACGCTGTGGCCGCTGTTTGGTATCGGCAACCAGATGCTGGCGTCGATGGCGCTGATTCTCGGCACTGTGGTGCTGTTCAAAATGAAGAAGCAGCGTTATGCGTGGGTGACGATTGTGCCGACCGCCTGGCTGTTTATTACCTCGATGACCGCGGGCTGGCAGAAGATTTTCCACGAGAAGCCATCGATTGGTTTCCTCGCGCAGGCCAACAAGTTCCGTAAAGGCATTGATGACGGCATCGTCATCGCCCCGGCGAAAACTGTTGCTGATATGCAAACCATCGTCTTCAGCAATCAAATTAACGCGGCCCTGTGTGCCTTCTTCATGCTGGTGGCGGTGACCATGCTGGTTTCAGCCTTCTTTGTGATTCGTCGGGCGCTCAACAGCACCGTGCCGACTACCCATGAATCTGAGATTTCTCTGCGTAAAGAGGTGCGAAATGTCTGAGTCCATTTATCACTGGAGAAAACCTACCGGCGCGTGGCAGATTCAGCAGTGCTTACCAATCGCACCCGCTACGGCTGGGCAAAATCTTACGCGCTGGCAACGCCTCTGGCAGGGATTACAGCAAAGTTTTCGTTTAATGGTCGGCGTTCATGACTATCAAACTTATCTGAAGCATATGCGCGAACATCATCCAACTGTCGCCCCCATGGATGAACGCGCTTTTCACCGTCACTGCCTCGATGCCCGCTTTCCCAGCCAGGCCGGAAAACTGGGTAAGTGCCCTTGCTAACCAGGATCAGCCCCGCTTGTCGGGGCTTTTTCGTGCCATTCTTTAATAAAAACAAAAATATATTTGGATTGCATCTTGTGCTGGCGCAGGAGGTTGAATACTGTTGCTAAAATAATGAGATACCGCCCGCTGAGCATTCCCCCGGAGGAAGTTTCCATGACCGATGAACAAGGGCAAACATTGCTATATACCTTGTTTGGCACCACCAGCCCTCATTGGCGTTTAACTTCAGATAGTGATGCTCTGCATTTTGCCGAAGATGAGAACGCGAACACCAATATGGCGGTTCCGCTGACTCCCGCACAAGCCAGTTTATTACGTGCGATGACGGTCATTACCTCAAGTATCAACCTCACGCTGTCGCTGCATGGCGAACCCGTTCCGATGCATTTTGTCGGTCGTAAAGTCAATCAATCGACCTGGGCAGGCACCTCTTCAGCCTGGGGTGATACCTCGGCTGTCGCGCGTGATTTGACGCTGGGATTATCGTTCGCCGAGCAAGTGGTTTCTGAGGCGAACTCAGTGATCGTGATCCTCGACCAACGCGGCAATATTCAACGTTTCAATCGTTTGAGTGAAGAGTACACAGGCCTGAAAGAGCAGGAAGTGATTGGCCGCAACGTATTCCAGCTGTTTATGACCAAGCAGGAAGCGCAAGCATCACGCCGCAATATCGCCGGATTCTTCCGTGAAGGCAGTTCTTACGAAGTTGAACGCTGGATTAAAACCCGCAAAGGTCAGCGACTGTTTCTGTTTCGTAATAAGTTCGTTCACAGCGGTAGCGGAAAAAATGAAATTTTCCTCATCTGTTCCGGAACCGACATCACTGAAGAGCGCCGCGCTCAGGAACGCCTGCGCGTGCTGGCCAACACCGATACCGTGACCGGCTTGCCCAATCGCAACGCGATTCATCAACAGATTAGTTTGGCACTCGAGCTGGCGAATGGCAGTCAAACCGGTGTGGTTTACCTCGATTTAGACAATTTTAAGAAGGTGAACGACGCTTACGGCCATATGTTTGGCGATCAGCTGCTGCAAGCGGTGTCATTAGCCATCCTCAGTTGCCTTGGCAAAGACCAGACGCTGGCGCGCCTCGGCGGCGATGAGTTTGTGGTGCTGGCGGAACACACCAGCCAGGCGGCGCTGGAAGCGATGGCATCGCGCATTCTTGAGCGGCTACGCCAGCCGTTTCGCATTGGCTTAATTGAAGTCTACAGCGGCTGCTCGATTGGTATCGCCCTCGCCCCGCTGCATGGCGAAGATCGTGAAAGCCTGATTCGTAACGCCGATACCGCGATGTATCACGCCAAAGAGAACGGCCGCGGCAAGTTCTGCGTGTTCGCTAACGAGATGAATCAGCGCGTGTTTGAGTATCTGTGGCTCGATACCAACCTGCGTAAAGCGCTCGAACTGGATCATCTGGTGGTGCATTACCAGCCTAAACTCAATGCCGAAGGCGAGGTACTGAGCGCCGAGGCGCTGGTGCGCTGGAATTCCCCAGAGCGCGGTTTGGTGCCGCCGGGCGACTTTATTTCGTATGCCGAAGAGTCCGGGTTGATTGTGCCTTTGGGCCGCTGGGTGATGCTGAATGTGTTACAGCAGATCATCAAGTGGCGCAGCGAAGGCATCTATCTGCGCGTCGCAGTGAACGTCTCAGCTAAACAGCTGATTGACCAGAGTATCTATACCGACCTGAAACATGCTTTGAATGAGGCCGGTTTGACCGATTGTCCGATTGATATCGAACTGACGGAAAGCTGCTTGATTGAGAATGAAGCTGGCGCGCTAATGCTGATGAAGCAGTTTCAGGAACTGGGCGCGCAAGTGCATCTTGATGATTTTGGTACCGGTTACTCCTCTCTTTCCCAGTTGGCGCGCGTCCCGATTGACGCCATTAAACTGGACCAGAGTTTTGTGCGTAATATCAATAAGCAACCTGTTGCGCAGTCGCTGGTCCGTGCAATTGTCGCCGTTGCCAAAGCCTTAAAGCTGCAGGTGATTGCTGAAGGCATTGAAACGAAAGCCGAAGAAAAGTTTGTTATGGCCAATGGTGTCGATGGGCGTCAGGGTTATTATTATGCAAAACCAATGCCCGCAGAAGAGCTCGGGCATTGGCTGGCTAAGCATCCTGCCCGCGTTTAACGCTGGTTTGCGAGATTAGCCGGCTTTGCGCAAGGATGCGCTATGACGGTTCTGCAGTTGTACCAGTCGTTCCATGTAAGCAATGTCTTTCGGTTCCAGTGTGAAGGCATAATCAACCCAATCCTCGGTGATATCCATCAGCTCGGCGCGTGATAATTGCAATACGCGCTGACGCGCTTTCAGCATCGCACGCACGCCGTTGAGCTTTGGACGTAACGTATCGATAAAGGTTCGTGTGGTGCGATAACCATCGCCCGGCTGGAACACTTTGTCGACCAGACCACGTGTTTCATACCACTCCGCGCTGTGTGACTCGCCTTCCATAATCAGCTCTTCGGCCAGCTTCATGCCAGAGCGACGTGCCACTAACGAGTAGCCGCCCATGCCGGGGAACAAGTTGAATGCGATCTCCGGGAAGCCCATGCGCGCGCTGTTCTGCGCCAGAATGAAGTGATGCGCCAGCGCCGCTTCAAAGCCGCCACCGAGCGCACTGCCCTCAATCATCGCCAGCGTGACCGCACCGGTATCGAAACCCCGCGCTGCGGAGTGGATGCAGTCAACACAGGCACGTGCATAAGCGCGCAGTGCTTCACGACGGTTGTTACGAATGCACTCCACGAAGAAACGCAAATCGCCTCCGGCGTTAAACATCTGTGGCACTAACGATCCCGTCACCCAGAAATCAATCGGCAGGCCGGAACGCTGAGCGGAATAGCTCAGGTTCATGATCTCCTCAATTAATTCGTGGTTGAAACTCGGACGGGGTTGCGCACGCAGCATCATCCACATGGTACGTCGGCCCTCTTCATAGTAGGCGGCGAGCTGTGTGGTTTGTCCAACTTCGGTGAACAGTCTGCATGTCGGTTGGTTAATTACTGTCATTGTCTCATCCTCTGTTTATGTTTATGTAGTGCGTTAAACGCCACATCAGCGTAATCCAGAGTGAGGCCAGACCAAATGAGAGATTGATTTATAAAGCAAAATCCAGAGATATCCCCGACCAGCGGCCGGGGAAGCATTAGCGGGCTTACTTGATGGCTGCGCGTTGCCCCACGGCAACATGAGAACGCTTAACGCGTCGTGAATAAACCGCCGTAATGATTGGCACAATGACAGACGTGACAATGACAGAAGTGGCGACCAACGCCGTGGCAGCCGGTGCGACCGGTTTAAACTGTGGCAGCATCTCGGCAATCAATACTGGCGTAGCCACCGCAGCGCCAGCGGTGCTGGATGCCGCAATCCCCGCCGTGCCATCGCCACCGCCAATCAAGCGATCGGCAATAATCAGCGGAATGCCGGTCACAATGATCACTGCGACGCCAAGCATGATTCCCAGCAGGCCAGTTTGCGCGATGACGGTCAAATCAATGGTGTTGCCCAATGCGAAAGCAAAGAACGGAATCAGCGTGTGTACCGCTTTGCCAAAGAACTCGCGCAGTTCGGGATCGAGATTACCGAGCGCAAATCCAACGACAAACGGCAGCACTGCGCCCACGAAGACATGCGGCTCGAATGAGGCGATGCCAGCGGTGCCAAGGATCACCATCGTCATCAGCGGCCCCGACTCCAGTGACATCAAGACGAACGCACCGGCTTCTTCTTTCGAACCGTACTGCTGCATGATGGAAGCGTATAAGCCGCCGTTGGTCATATCCATCGCCGCCACTAACGCCAGCGTGGAGAGTCCGGCAAACATGCCCACTTCCACGCCGTTTTCCGGCATCACACGCGATGCAATCGCCGCGACAACCCACGCCACTGCAATTTTGGTGAGCACCAGCGTGCCCGATTTACGTAGCACCGTGCCGGTGGCACTGAGTTTGATGGATGCGCCCATGCAGAAGAACCACACCGCGAGGATCGGTACGGTGCCGGTCATCAACCCATTGGTGAATGAACCAAAGTATTTACCTGCGCCAGGAGAGAACGTATGGCATAACGCGCCCAAAAACAGCGGAATCAACATCATGCCGCCGGGAATTTTATCGATTGCACGTTTGATATGCATAGGGGTGTCACCTTAACTGAGCCAGAGGGAGGTGTTTTTATGAATTGCCAGATGGCATGGCGAGCAAGATAACGATTGGCTGAAAGGAAAAAAGTGATCGCAAATGCATTTATGAAACGCTGTTTTATTTTTATTGACTGATCATTTTGTATTTATGATGCGCATCGCCATACCAGATGATTGATTGCAAAAAGAAAGGCGCCTGCAGGCGCCTATGAATCTGAATCAGCCTTAATTCTGCCCATACCACGCATTTTTACCGTGCTTGCGCAAGTAGTGAAGATCCAGCAAGGTTTGTGAGATCGGCGGTAACTCAGTGCGCAGCTGCTCGGTATGCAGCGCCATGTAGGCTACTTCTTCTAATACCACGGCACTGTGTACCGCAGCATGCGCATCTTTGCCCCAGGCAAAGGGGCCGTGGGAATTGACCAGCACGGCGGGAATCGCTGTTGGCTCAATTACGCGCTGCGCAAAAGTTTCAATGATCACCTGCCCGGTGTTCCACTCGTATTCCTGCTCAATCTCTTCACGCTTCATCTGACGTGTACAAGGAATGGTGCCGTAGAAATCATCGGCGTGCGTGGTACCCAACGCGATGATTTCGCGTCCAGCCTGCGCCCAAATGGTGGCATGCCGCGAGTGCGTATGTACGATGCCGCCAATCTCTGGCCAGGCGAGATAGAGCGCGCGATGCGTAGCGGTATCCGATGACGGCCGCATGTTACCTTCAACCACCTCACCGCTGGCGAGATCGACAACCACCATATCGTCACGCTGCATCTGTTCGTACTTCACGCCCGACGGCTTAATCACCAATAAACCGCGATCGCGGTCCACCGCACTGACATTGCCCCAGGTAAAAGTGACCAGGTTGTAACGGGGTAGATCGAGATTGGCTTCCAGCACCTGCTGCTTTAACGCTTCCAGCATCTTTTTTCTCCTGCAAACTGTGATAGCTGAATTGTGCGGAGCGGTGAGGAAAAGCGTTATGGAAGGAATGGCTGTAAAAGCTGCGGAAAGTCGCTAAGGCGTTAAATGTGTGGCGCGGGTTGGTTTTGATGATTAAGGCTTGCAAATTCGCATTTTAGGACCGTTTTACCCTGCCGAGTGCGACGTAACATCTATACTTATACCGTTACCGCAGTGATAACAATCAAGGAGAAGTTAATGACTACAACAATGAAACGTCTTACTGCTGCCGTGCTGGCAACAACTTTAGTTGTCGCGCTGAGCGGCTGTTCAAACTGGTCTAAACGCGACCGTAATACCGCAATCGGTGCGGGCGCCGGTGCCATTGGTGGTTCAGTACTGACCAACGGTAGCGGACTCGGTACCGTTGGCGGCGCAGCTGTCGGCGGCATCATCGGCCACCAGATCAGCAAATAAAATATAATTATCAGGCTACGCAGCGCATCTACTTAACAACGGGCCACCTAATAGGTGGCCCGAACTGTTTCAACCGCCCGCCAGTTTGACTTTCATGCCTTTGGCTTCCAGCAGCGTTTTAATCAGGTCGCGTTTATCGCCCTGAATCTCAATCACGCCCTCTTTAACTGCCCCGCCACAACCACACTTTTTCTTTAGTTCAGCGGCCAGTTTTTCGAGCGCGCCATCATCCAGATCGATGCCGGTGATCAGACACACGCCCTTCCCTTTGCGTCCGCTGGTTTGGCGCTGGATACGCACGATACCATCGCCTTTCGGCCGCGGCGCTTTCTCTTCTTCATGGGTGATTCGTCCGCTGTCGGTCGAATACACCAATCGATTGTCCTGAGCCATTAAGCCTCCTGTAAACTCTGCAGGATTTGCTGCAGCGTGGCGGCTGGGTCGGCGGATTGGGTGATCGGACGCCCGATGACCATATAATCCACACCGGCGAGTTTTGCCTGCTGCGGCGTCATAATACGGCGCTGATCGCCTGCATCGCTGCCAGCCGGACGAATGCCTGGGGTAACCAGCGCGAAATCCTGACCAATCACCTGCTTAAAGTGCACGGCTTCCTGCGCCGAGCAAACCACGCCGTGCAGACCGCAATCGCGCGTTAAACGCGCCAGTCGTTCAGCCTGCTCAGCTGGAGACAAGGTAATGCCCAAACCTTTCAGATCGTCCTCATCCATGCTGGTCAACACGGTGACCGCAATCAGCAGCGGTGCATCATTACCAAATGGCACCAGCGCTTCACGTGCCGCATTCATCATGCGTGCGCCACCGCTGGCGTGCACGTTCACCATCCACACCCCAAGATCGGCCGCTGCCGCGACTGCATGTGCGGTGGTGTTTGGGATGTCATGAAACTTGAGATCGAGAAACACGTCAAAACCCCGTCCCTGCAGCGTTTTCACCAGCGATGGACCAAACAGCGTGAACATCTCTTTGCCTACTTTCAGGCGACACTGGCTTGGATCGATGCGGTCAACAAACTGCAGCGCGCTGTTGAGATCATGATAGTCGAGTGCCACCAGAATAGGTGAAGTGGTTACAGGCATAACGTTTCCTCAATGACAGGCACCCGCAGGCGCGATGGACAAACGGCAAGCATTCTACCTGCGCAGGCCGGTGCCGACAATCACGCTGCCGCCAGAACTTGCCTGTTCGACCGCTTGCTGCACGATGCTGAAGAAGTGTTAGTATTAAACATAATAGTATGTTGTAACTAATTAGCTCTGAATAAGAAAAACATACGGCCATTTATTGGCCGTCGAGTCCCCGAATGGGTTTAACCGAAGACCAGGCGCGACAAGATGGGCAATGCCAGTAAAGTGCATGCGCAGTGAAGCCACACTTTTGGCAACGATAACGCGGCTTAGTGCGGATTTGCTCACCAACCATATCGCGCAGCACCATCAAGCTCTCTTTCGCGCGTCCGTCTTCCGCTTCGTGTAAGTGGTAGTCCATTAAACGATGGAACACGCGCATGGTTGGATGACGTTGTAACTGGCGATTGATATACAGCTGTGCCGCTTCCGGGCCCTGCTGCTGCTCAAGGATATCGGAGAGATAAAGCTCTGCTGCGGCGCCGGTATTTTCATCGACACAGCGTTGTAAGAATTGTGCCCAGTTTTCAGGTTGGTTCAGTCGCTGATAGCAGGTTTCCAGCATCGGTAAGGTTTCACTCACCAGCTCTTTATCCTGCTCGAGTACGCGCTGCAGTCGGCTGGCGGCTTTCGCATACTCGCCCTGCTCCATCAAAATGCGGCCCATCATGATGGAGACGCGCGCACTTTGATGATCGGCTGACTCGCCCTTTTTCAACAAACTCATCGCCCGATCGAGGGCGTCGCTGCTTAATGCCTGCAACGCTAATTCACAGTAGAAATGGGCAATTTCGCCTTTCTGTTTGTCTTTGCCGAGCTTAACCAGCTTTTCCGCCACTTCGATGGCTTTTTGCCAGTCGCTGGTTGCCTGATGAATTAACAACAATTGCTGTAGCGCACCGATGCGGAAATCGGTCTCTTCTACCAGTTGCCCAAACATATCTTCGGCACGATCGTACAATCCCGCTGCCATGTAATCTCGGCCGAGTTGCTGGATCGCCAGTAAGCGCTGCTCGTAGCTGAGCGATGCGCTCTCCATCAGGGATTGGTGAATGCGAATGGCGCGATCAACTTCACCGCGCGAACGGAACAGGTTGCCGAGCGTCAGATGCGCTTCAACCGTGCCGCTGTCCTCTTTCAACATGTCGAGAAAGAGATCAACTGCCTTGTCCTGTTGATTGGAGAGCAGGAAATTTACCCCGGTCACATAATCACGCGACAGGCGATTCGCTTCCTGTTGCTTATCCTGATGTGCACTGCGGCGGCCCATATACCAGCCATACGCCGCAGCAACAGGAAGAAGCAGAAACAGCAATTCAAGCATCGAAAATTAATCCCGACGGCTGGCAGTTGGTGATGGGGTCACTGCGGTTGATTGTTCATTTTGTGCCTGCATACGTTTAAGTTTACGCTGCGCGTTAGCCAGCGAAACCCGTAAGCGTAACCAGAACAGGCCACAAATTGCCCATCCCAGCAGGAATCCAGCGCCAAACAAGCTGGCGAGCAGTGTTGAAATGCGGAATTCGCCCTGCGCTAGCAGATAGTTAAAGGTGATGACTTGGTCGTTATGCGCTCCGAGCGTGACGGAGATGATGAAAATGACCAATACCACGAGAAAAATAAGCAAATATTTCACAATGCGTCCTGTCGAGAGGTTATCCAAAGAAGTATGCCAAAAAACCGCCGTCGATGCTGCTTATCCCCACATCAGTTAGCGCTTTTTTCTGCAAGCACAATCAATCATATGGGGACGAATAGCGTAATTACAATCCATCATCACGCTGCGCTATCTCACGATGCTCTTCTGGCGGGATGGTGAGCGGGCCGCAGAAACGCTGCGCAAGTAAAGTGGCAATGGTGACCAACAACCAGGAAATCAGCGTTGCCATCACTAAATCACGCGGCCAGTGCATGCCTAACGCTAAACGACTGCCCATCACCGCGGTCGCCCAAACGAATAACACGGCAACCGTGGCGAAATGGCGGCGCGGCCATAATAACCCAATCGCCAATAACGCCCAGCTGGCGGCAAACATGGTGTGCCCGGAAGGAAACGCATAGCCGGTTTCAAACGCCCAGTGGTTCTTCAGCCATTGCGGCAGCTGAGTATCGTTGGCCAGCAAAGTTGAAACCATTTCGCCGCGCTGCTGGCGATGTAGCTGATAAAACTCATCACCGTTAATACCATGACTTTTTTCCAGCCAGATGACGTACGGGCGCGGTTCCTGCACCTGCTCTTTAATTGTTGATTTGGTGTACTGACCGGCAAGAATTGCGCCGTTCATAATGAGGATGAGCAGAATAGCGGGTTTAAGCCGAAAGCGTAAACACCACAACACCCAGGCGCTGAGGATGATACTGGTGAGAATGCCCCACGGATTGGTGACGGTTTCTGTCATCCAAAACAGCACGCGAAGTAGATTGCCACTTTCACCTGGTTGCCATTGCCAGTTGGATATCCATACGCCCAACGGCATCAACAACAATAAAAACGCCCCTAAGGTGGTGCGCTGAATGATTTTTAACATTCGCTTCCTTTTAGATCCGCATTGATACGTGCGTTGCACATAACTTTAGCTGAAAAAAGAATAACATACCTATTGCAGCTTGGATAATTGTGCTTTATCACTACAATCACTCTGACCGATTAACGGCAGCCGTTCGGGTTGTGGCACAATAGCGTAAGTTTCATCGGGCCACATGGCCCGTGCGTTATCATGATGATAGCGCATCCTCTGAAGGTTCTGGAGAGTCACATGCAGCTTAAACGGGTAGCAGAAGCCAAACTGCCCACGCCATGGGGAGATTTCCTGATGGTTGGTTTTGAAGAACTGGCAACCGGCCACGACCATGTCGCGCTGGTTTATGGTGATATTAGCGATCACAATCCGGTGCTGGCGCGCGTCCATTCCGAATGTTTAACTGGCGATGCCCTGTTCAGCTTGCGCTGTGACTGCGGCTTCCAGCTGGAAGCGGCGTTAACCGCGATTGCGGAAGAAGGTCGTGGCATCCTGATGTATCACCGTCAGGAAGGACGCAACATCGGTTTGCTGAATAAAATCCGTGCTTATGCGTTGCAGGATAAAGGTTACGACACTGTCGAAGCCAACCATCAGCTCGGTTTCGCCGCTGATGAGCGTGACTTCACGCTGTGTGCGGATATGTTCAAACTGTTAGGCGTCAATGAAGTGCGCTTGCTGACGAACAATCCACGCAAAGTTGAGATCCTGACCGAAGCCGGTATCAATATCGTTGAACGCGTGCCGTTGGTTGTCGGGCGTAACCCGAAAAACGCGCACTATCTCGATACGAAAGCCGAGAAAATGGGTCATTTGCTGCCGAAGTCTTAAGCGGATTTTAAAGCAGATAAAAAAGCCGGGAATTCCCGGCTTTTTCTTTTAGTTCAGCATATTGCGGATCACGTAATGCAAAATGCCGTCGTTTTGATAGTAGGTTAATTCGTTACCCGTATCGATACGGCAACGCGTTTCCAGCGTCTCTTTGCTGCCATCCGCGCGCGTCAGCGTCACATTTACAGTGCCACCCGGTTTAAGCTGTGACAGGTTCGCCACATCAATAAACTCTTCACCGGTTAGCTGCAGCGTTTTGCGCGTCACGCCAGCCGGAAACTCGAGCGGCAGAATCCCCATACCAATCAGATTAGAGCGGTGAATACGCTCAAAGGATTCGGAAATAACCACGCGCACGCCTTGTAAGCGCGGCCCTTTTGCTGCCCAGTCACGACTGGAGCCGGAACCGTACTCTTTACCGGCAATCACCGCTAATGGCACGCCTTCCTGCTGATACTTCATCGCCGCATCGTAAATCGCCAGCTGCTCGTTAGACGGGAAGTGTTTGGTATAACCGCCCTCCACGCCCGGCACCATTTCGTTGCGAATACGGATATTGGCGAAAGTGCCGCGCATCATCACTTCGTGGTTGCCACGACGCGAACCATAGGAGTTGAAATCGGTGCGCTCAACGCCGTGTGAGAGTAAATAGCGTCCGGCTGGACTTTCCGCTTTGATGCTACCCGCCGGAGAAATGTGGTCGGTGGTGACGGAATCACCCAGCATCGCCAGAATGCGCGCGCCTTTGATGTCCTGCACCGGCTTCGGCGTTTTCTCCATATCGTCAAAGAATGGCGACAGGCGAATATAAGTAGAATCGCCATCCCAATCATAAGTTGCCGCTTCGCTGACTTTGATCTGCTGCCACTCCGGCGTGCCGTCAAATACCTCGGCATACTCTTTATGGAACATATCGCTGGTCACTTTCTGCACTGCTTCTGCAATTTCTTCCGGTGAAGGCCAGATGTCCTTAAGGAAAACATCGTTGCCCTGTCGATCCTGACCGATCGGATCAGATTGCAGATTGATCTTCATGTTACCCGCTAAGGCATAAGCCACTACCAGCGGCGGTGAAGCCAGCCAATTGGTTTTAATCAACGGATGAATGCGGCCTTCGAAGTTGCGGTTACCCGAAAGCACGGCGGCAACCGTGAGATCACCCTCTTTAATCGCACTTTCTATCGCATCCGGTAACGGACCTGAGTTGCCGATACAAGTGGTGCAACCGTAACCAACTAAATTAAACCCTAATTCATCCAGATAAGGTGTGAGTTGGGCCACAGCAAGATAATCAGAAACCACTTTAGAACCAGGCGCCAGCGACGCTTTGACCCACGGCTTGCGCATCAGGCCGCGTTCCACGGCTTTCTTCGCCAGCAAACCGGCAGCCATCAGCACGCTAGGATTCGAGGTATTAGTACAAGAGGTAATCGCCGAGATCACTACCGCACCGTCATCCAGCTGATAGCTCTCTCCGGTTTCGCTATCGCGATAGCTGACGGTTTTATGCGGTTTTTGCGCCTGATTGACTTCCAGTTCATTGCTGGCATCAAAGGCTGAAGGAACATCGCCCAGCGATACGCGATCCTGTGGGCGTTTTGGTCCGGCAAGGCTGGATTCAACATCACCCATGTCCAGCGCTAAAGAGCTGGTGAACACCGGTTCATCGCCAGCATTGCGCCACATACCTTGTTGCTTGGCATAAGCCTCAACCAGTTCAACCTGCTCCGCATCGCGGCCAGTCAGCGTCATGTAGCTTAAGGTAACGTCATCAACCGGGAAGAAGCCGCAGGTCGCGCCATATTCTGGTGCCATGTTGGCGATGGTGGCGCGATCGGCCAGCGGCAAGTCCGCTAAACCATCACCATAAAACTCAACGAATTTACCTACCACGCCGTGTTTACGCAGCATCTGTGTGACGGTTAGCACTAAATCCGTTGCGGTAATACCGGGACGCAGTTTACCGGTGAGTTTGAAACCGACCACATCCGGAATCAGCATCGAGACCGGCTGGCCAAGCATCGCCGCTTCAGCCTCAATCCCGCCGACGCCCCAACCCAATACGCCGAGCGCATTGATCATAGTAGTGTGCGAATCGGTGCCCACCAGCGTATCGGGATAAGCAATCTCTTGCCCATTCAGCGTCTCATGCCAGACAGATTTACCGAGATATTCCAGATTGACCTGATGACAAATCCCGGTGCCCGGCGGCACGACGCGGAATCGATTGAAGGCTTTTTGTCCCCAGCGCAGGAAAACGTAGCGCTCATGGTTGCGCTCCATTTCCAGATGCACATTTTCACCAAAGGCTTTGTCATCACCGAAATGGTCCACGGTGACAGAGTGGTCGATGACCAGATCAACGGGGGATAAGGGATTGACTTTGGCGACATCGCCGCCAAGGCGTTTCACCGCTTCGCGCATGGCGGCCAAATCCACCACCGCCGGCACGCCGGTAAAATCTTGCATTAATACACGCGCCGGACGATAGGCAATCTCACGCTCGGCGTGAGCATCTTTTTGCCAGGCGACCAACGCTTCAATATCTTCCAGCGTGACAGAATCACCATCCTGCCAGCGTAATAGGTTTTCCAGCAGGACTTTCATCGACTTGGGCAAGCGATCAATATTGCCCAATTGCTGAGCTGCTTTGGGCAAGCTGTAGTAATGATATTTTTTTGCCCGAACATCAAGCATGTCCTGACTCTGCTCGCGTAACGTTAACGACATAGCGCCTCCATGTATGTAAATCTCTTTTTAAACCTCAGTGACTGCAAGGTTTAACTTAAAGATAGACCACATTATCGTTAACGTTTTGATAACAACACGAATTGACACATTAAAGCACAATGAAAAATGCCCCGACGTTTATCAGGGCATTTACATAATTCAGTTTAATTTGAGTTAGTGCTTAAATCATCGCCCCAAAGGCGGCAGCCCAAAAAGCCAGGGAAAAGGTATATACGCTCACCCAGGATAATGTCGTTGTATTAATGTTCATCATTCACTCCCTCCCGGATTCCGGGCAAAAAAAGTCCACCGTCTTCAGCGTTGTACTGATGACACCGTTTTTTTAATGCTGAGTGTTAAAGGACGGGCTTATAAATTGCCCACCGGATAATCCGGTAAAAGAGGGACTCAATGTCTAAATATGGAACAGAACGCATACCGCGTTATTTGGACTTCATATCCATGAAGGATTCAATAAAGTTACGCTGATTCTCACTGAGTTCCCACGAAACAGGAATGGTCACTTGTGGTTCAGTGGATACAACGTCTTTCACTTTGCACGCAGGCGTTTGCGGCTGACGCGCTGAAACCGGATGCTTACGACTGAGTGTATTTGCCCACATGGCTTAACCCCACATACGCCAAATCATTAACGCCACCACTACCCAGAACAATGCTGAAGCAGCGAAGACAGTCATCCAAGCTTTGCGACGGGTGTTGCCAGTACGCTCAACTTTGGTGCTTTTAGTCCGGAAGCCCGGCTGTACAGTTATTCTCGTATTCATAGTTTTTGATAATCACTCTCAATAAAACGATTGATGACAACGATTAAGATTTAGGACGAATCCTAAACTTGTTAAGACCGAAAATCCAGTTATTTTTATTGAGCACAACGATTAACGCTATTTATCAAAACACAAAAGATTGATGAGATAAATTTAATTGCCAACATAACTATTAATTAAATCATTACATTGTAAATTTGGGTTAACAGCAAATTAGATCCAATCTTAATTTGAGTTTAATTTACCAGCCCAGTAAAAAAGCCCTTCTCCATCAACTCTTAACTAGAGTATGGGAATATTCCTGGCGAGCTGCAAAGTAACATCGTAAAAATTGTGTACTGATTCGCATTTAATAGATAACAATGAAAAAACATGTGACCCATGTTTCATTTACATAAAAATAATGATTTTTTTTGAAGTACTCGTGGCGCTAAGCGCTAAGGGATTCCGAAGGTGCCCACTGGACACCTTGGCAAAAGAATGAGTTAGGAATTTACTTGAAGGGTAATTTGATGTCGCGGAACATGGCTTCAATGTCTTCATTGGAGCGCAGTGCGACCGCCGCATCCACCACATCACGCGTGAGGTGCGGTGCAAAACGTTGAATAAAATCATACATATAACTGCGCAGGAAGGTGCTACGTCTAAAGCCAATCTTGGTCGTACTATTCGTAAAGATTTCTGATGCTTCAATACGCACCAAATCGGGGTCTGCAATCGGGTCCACCGCCATGCTGGCAATCACGCCAACGCCCAAGCCTAAACGCACGTAGGTCTTAATTACGTCAGCATCCGTGGCAGTAAAGACAATGCGTGGTGTTAATCCTGCGCGATTGAACGCGGTATCCAGCTCTGAACGGCCGGTAAAGCCAAAGGTGTAGGTCACGAGCGGGAAATCCGCCAGCTCTTCGATCGTCACATTCGATTTACCTGCCAGCGGATGGTCGGGCGTCACGACGATGGCGCGATTCCAGTGATAGCACGGCAGCATGATTAAATCGTCATACAGATGCAGCGCTTCGGTGGCAATGGCAAAGTCGGCATTCCCCTTTGAAACCGCTTCCGCTATTTGCGTAGGCGATCCCTGATGCATATGCAGAGAGACGCGTGGGTAGCGTTCGATAAAGCCTTTAATCACGCCAGGCAGTGCATAACGCGCTTGCGTGTGCGTGGTGGCTACATATAACGAACCTTTATCTGGCCAGGTATGTTCACCGGCAACCGATTTAATCGCATCAACTTTGGAGAGCACTTCACGCGCAATCCGAATAATCTCTTCGCCTGCAGGCGTTACTTGCGTCAGATGCTTACCACTGCGCGCAAATATCTGCACGCCCAGCTCATCTTCTAACATACGGACTTGCTTACTGATGCCTGGCTGCGAGGTATATAAGCCTTCGGCGGTCGATGAGACATTAAGATTGTGATTAACCACTTCGACGATGTAACGCAACTGCTGCAATTTCATAGTTATATCTTCCTGGTAGCGACAGAGGTGCATTCCCGGCAGGCGTGTTTCCGCCTTGATTGCGGTGAGGGAGGGAAAGCGAGTCAGCGAAACGAAAAGAGTTCTATAACTACTATATCAGTTAAAGGAAGAATGTAGAACGATTAGCTATAAGGATAAGAGAAAGGCCAGCGTATGCTGGCCTTGCGGGACATTACTTTTTCGCTTCCTGCCATTTGCCGTCAATATAGAACATTGACCAGCCGGTGGCTTTGCCATCCTTTTCGGAAGAGACATATTGCTGTTTCGTTTTGCGACTGAAACGCACCATCGTCTTATTCCCTTCCGGGTCGGCGGCTGGCGCTTCTGACAGATATTTCAGCTTCTCTGGCAGACGGTCGGCAAAGCGTTGCAGCTCTTCCACCAGCGGCGCGCGCGTTTCACGTGATTTAGGGAAAGTATTCGCGGCAAGGAACACGCCCGCAGCACCATCACGCAACACAAAGTAAGCATCCGATTTTTCACACTGCAGTTCTGGCAGCGGCACCGGATCTTCTTTTGGCGGTGCGACATCACCGTTACGCAGAATCTTACGGGTATTTTTGCACTCGTCGTTGGTACAGGCCATGTACTTACCGAAGCGACCCATTTTCAGGTGCATCTCAGAACCACATTTCTCGCACTCAACAATCGGACCATCGTAGCCCTTGATACGGAATTCGCCCTGCTCGATCTCGTAGCCGTCGCACTCTGGGTTATTACCGCAGACGTGCAGCTTGCGCTGGTTATCGATCAAATAGCTGTCCATCGCGGTGCCACACTTCTGGCAACGACGACGGGCGCGCAGCGCGTTGGTTTCAGCATCATCGCCTTCCAGCACGTTGAGCACTTCATTTTCCGGGATCAGGTTGATGGTCTGCTTGCAGCGCTCTTTAGGCGGCAACGCATAACCCGAGCAACCGAGGAATACGCCGGTACTGGCGGTGCGAATTCCCATCGGACGACTACAGGTCGGACAGTCAATCGACGTCAACACCATCTGGTTCGGCTGCATGCCGCCCTCTTCCGGATCTTTCTCAGCGTCATCTAACTGCTGGCTGAAATCACTGAAGAAGGAGTCAAGCACCGCTTTCCATTCGGCTTCATTATTCGCCACCTGATCGAGGCTGTTTTCCATGCGCGCGGTGAAATCGTAATTCATTAGCTCGCGGAAGTTAGACTCCAGTCGGTCGGTAACAATTTCACCCATTTTTTCAGCGTAGAAACGGCGGTTCTCAACACGCACGTAACCACGATCCTGAATGGTGGAGATGATCGAGGCGTAAGTTGATGGACGACCAATGCCGCGTTTTTCCAGCTCACGGACCAGTGACGCTTCACTGAAGCGTGCCGGCGGTTTGGTGAAGTGCTGGCTTGGCATTAGCTCTTTAAGATCCAGCATGTCGCCAACATCCACCGGCGGCAGCGTCAGATCTTCATCATTTTTACGCAGCGCAGGCATCACGCGCGTCCAGCCATCGAAACGCAGCGTGCGGCCTTTGGCTTTCAATTTGAATTCAGCCGCTCCCACGGTCAGCGTGGTGGAGTCGTACTGAGCCGGTACCATCTGGCAGGCAACGAACTGGCGCCAAATCAGCTGATACAGTTTCTGCGCGTCAGCTTCCATATCCTTCAGCTGCTCAGCGATGATATTCACATCAGAAGGACGAATCGCTTCGTGCGCTTCCTGAGAATTCTCTTTGCTGGCATAGGTATTCGGCGCTTCTGGCAGATACTTTTTACCGAAGCTGCTCTCAACATAGCCACGCGCCATCGCCACGGCATCCTGGCTCAGGTTGGTGGAGTCGGTACGCATATAGGTGATGTGGCCCGCTTCATACAAGCGCTGCGCCATCATCATGGTCTTCTTCACACCGAAGCCCAAACGCGTACTCGCCGCCTGTTGCAGCGTTGAGGTAATAAATGGTGCAGAAGGCTTGCTGCTGGTCGGTTTGTCTTCACGATCCAGCACTTCGTAACGCGCTTTCTGCAAAATCGCCACCGCCGCGTGAGTTTGCTCACGATTAACCGGGCGGAACGCTTTGTCATTCTGATGCGTAACCTGCATAGCCAGATCGGCGCCTTTCGGCGTGGCGAAATCAGCATCGATTTCCCAGTACTCTTCTGGCACAAAGGCTTTGATTTCGTGCTCGCGCTCAACCACCAGACGCACAGCAACCGACTGAACGCGACCGGCTGACAGGCCGCGAGCAATTTTCTTCCACAGCAGTGGCGACACCATGTAACCCACCACGCGATCCATAAAGCGGCGCGCTTGCTGTGCGTTAACACGTTCAATATTGAGCTCGCCCGGCTTGTCGAACGCCTGACGAATCGCATTCTTGGTAATTTCGTTAAACACCACGCGGCTAAAGCGCTTATCGTCCCCACCGATCACTTCCCGCAGGTGCCAGGCAATAGCTTCCCCTTCGCGGTCAAGGTCGGTTGCGAGATAGATGTGGTCTGCATCGGCAGCCAGGTTTTTCAGCTCAGCGACAACTTTCTCTTTGCCCGGCAGAATTTGATAATCCGCTTCCCAACCATGCCAGGGATCCACACCCATGCGGTTTACGAGTGCGGCTTTCTCATCCTTTTTAACCTTTTTTCCAGGTTTCGCTTTTTCCCCGTCGGCACTTTTACGGGCAGTTGAACCGCTGGTCGGCAAATCACGGATATGACCGACACTGGATTTCACCACGTAGTCATTACCGAGGTATTTATTGATTGTTTTGGCCTTTGCCGGGGACTCAACGATTACGAGTGATTTACCCATATGTACCTTTACCTAAATGAAACGTCCTGATAAACGGGAGAGAATTGGAGGTCCCAAAACCCAATGGGTTCAATATTGCTGCCAGCATTTCGCATTTCAAGGCAGCAGGGATAATCTCAGGTCAGATTGCGTCGACTTCTGCAACTTTATGATTAGGAGCGAGTTTTCCATCTGACAGAACCACACATCCGGGTGTGATCTCCCTGAAAGCTGAATCGCCCACACTCTACCTGATAAAATCCGTTACGCAACTTAATTAGCATTCTGCCTAATTTTGCGCCAGTTTTATGACGCCATGCTGATTTGCTGAACGCGATAGCTCGCAAGTAATATAGAAGGAGAAAAATGGCTGTCAAAAAGAGGTGGAAAATGTCAGTGCCAACAGAATCTATTTCACGCCACGCGTTACTGGAAATAGCTAATCAGATAATCACGCAGCACGACAATTATTTTGTCGGGTTAGAAGCCAATGATGTGATTCAACAAGGTGAGGTTTTGGTGTTTCGCGGTCCCTATTTTCTCGATGATCAAGGCTTGCCCACCGCCAAAACCACCACGGTATTTAATGTGTTTAAACACCTCGCGGTCGAACTCTCCTCTCAATATCATCTGGCATAAAAAAGCCCGGCAATTGCCGGGCTCGGTTACAACAGCGGCTTCTCGCCGCGCTGCCATATTTTCAGAATCAACCGCTCTGCCGCCAGACTGGCGCTGTTAGTAAAGCGATCCATCATTTTACGCTTACGTGCATAGTGCACGCCTAACACGGTGAAGCGATCCATATGCTTAATAATCAACGCATCGCTGGTGCCGATTTCATCGACCAGACCTAAATCAAGCGCCTGGCGGCCATACCAATGCTCGCCGGTCGCCACTTTATTTAGATCGAGCGACGGACGCATCTGCTGCACGAAATCCTTAAACAGCTGATGCGTTTCATTGAGATCTTCCTGGAATTTCTCGCGCCCTTCGTCGGTGTTTTCACCAAACAGCGTCAAAGTACGTTTGTATTGACCGGCGGTATGCAGCTCAACGTCAATATCGTTACGCTTTAACAGTCGGTTGAAGTTAGGGATCTGCGCGACCACGCCAATCGAACCAATAATAGAAAACGGAGCGGCGACGATGCGATCCGCCACGCAAGCCATCATGTACCCGCCGCTGGCAGCGACTTTATCCACCACAGCTGTCAATTGCAGGCCGGCATCACGCAGGCGTTGCAGCTGCGAAGCCGCCAAACCATAGCCGTGTACCACGCCGCCTGGGCTTTCCAGACGCAGCAGCACTTCATCGCCCGGCAGCGCTACCGCCAGCACCGCAGAGATCTCTTCACGCAATGAGGTGACTTCACTCGCGTCCATGCTGCCTTTGAACTCCAGCACATACAGCGTGGGTTTCAGCGTCTCACTCACGCCCGCTTTGGCATTGCGTTTATCGGCTTTCGCCTTTTGCTTCTCTTCTTTCTTATGCTGCTTGAGCCACACTTTTTGCGCCTGTGGTTTCATTTTGGCGAGCTGCAGATCTTCCTTCATCTCACGATAATCATCATCAAGATGCGTCAAACGCAGCTGCCCGCTGCTGTGACGTTTACGCAGCGCGGCATTAAGCACAATCAGAACAATAGCTGCGATCGCCACCACCACGGTGACGGCCTTAGCCAGAAATAATCCGTAACTGGAGAAAAAATCCATTCTGCCGCCTTATTAAACAGTAAATTACAACAGCTTCAAGTTTACCCGCTTTACGCGCTGTCGTCGCCTGAAATGCCCGCAGGCGGCACAGAATGCGAGGCTAAGCGATTGCACCGCGCGGCAAATTCAGGCATAAAGCCAAAAACCTCCTGACCCGAGCAAAGGACATCGCTGTGCATTATCAACCGAAAAGCGATCTGCTGGAAAATCGCATCATTCTCGTCACCGGCGCTTCCGACGGCATTGGCCGTGAAGCGGCGCTGACCTATGCGCGCTACGGCGCGCGCGTCATCCTGTTGGGACGCAACGCCGACACGCTGCAGAAAACTGAGCAAGCCATCAACCAGTTAAACAAGCAGCCTGCATCTTCTTTGTTACTGGATCTGGCTCAAGCCACGCCAGAAAGCTGCCAGCAGTTGGCCGATCAGGTCGCTGCGCTGGTGCCGCGTCTGGATGGCGTGCTGCACAATGCCGGCATTCTGGGAGAAATCGTGCCGCTGGAAGAACTCGATCCGCAGATTTGGCGTGACGTGATGCAGATTAACCTTGATGCCACCTTCTATTTAACCCAGGCATTACTGCCGCTGCTGCTGCAATCGGATGCCGGATCGCTGGTATTTACCACCTCCAGCGTGGGCCGCACCGGACGTGCCGGCTGGGGCGCGTATGCGGTTTCGAAGTTTGCCACGGAAGGCATGATGCAGGTACTGGCAGACGAGTATAAAAACCGTCATCTGCGAGTGAACTGCATCAATCCTGGCGGCACGCGCACCAAAATGCGCGCCAGCGCCTTCCCGGAAGAGGATGCCAATTTACTCAAAACCCCGGCTGATTTGATGCCGCTCTACCTCTATTTAATGGGCGATGACAGTCGTCGTAAAACCGGCACCAGCTTCGATGCGCAGCCGGGACGTAAAGCGGGGCCAGCAACCGCATGAGCGATCGCCATCAGCAACGTCAGCAACGACTAAAAGAGCAAGTCGATGCTCGTATCGCCGCCGCCACCGAAACGCGCGGCATTTTGATGGTGTTCACCGGTAACGGCAAAGGCAAAACTACCGCCGCTTTCGGCACCGCGTTGCGCGCCTGCGGGCACGGTAAAAAAGTGGCGGCGGTTCAGTTTATTAAAGGCGAATGGCCAAACGGTGAACGCAACTTGCTGGAGCAGCACGGCGTCGAATTTCAGGTGATGTCCACGGGATTTACCTGGAATACGCAGAACCGCGAGACCGATACCGCCGCCTGTCAGTTGGTGTGGCAGCAGGCGCGTCGCATGTTGGCCGATGACAGCGTCGATCTGGTGATTCTGGATGAAATCACTTACATGGTGAGCATGGATTATCTGGATTTAAATGAGTTGGTCGATGTGCTGAACCAGCGCCCTGCACAGCAAAGCGTGATCATTACCGGTCGCGGCTGTCATCGTACGTTACTGGATTTAGCGGATACCGTGACGGAAATGCGTCCGGTAAAACATGCGTTCGATGCGGGGGTTCAGGCACAGCAAGGAATTGACTGGTAAAACGCTGACGCCGCAGAGCGCGGCGTCAGGCTTCGCATCAGGAACCGCGTTTGGTGTTATTACGACGCGGATTGTTGCTCACCACACCGTGACGTTTTACCGCACGACGGATTTGGTTAGCCTTGGTGCGACGACGATCCTTTTCAACGGCAACTTTAGTCACCGTCTCTTCCGGCATACTGACTAACGTACGCAGATAGTTGACCGCCGGTAACTCCATCTCGATCCAGCCGCCGCGTGGCAAGCCTTTCGGCAACTGGATATCACCGTAACGCACACGCATCAGTCGGCTAACCTGCACGCCGACCGCTTCCCACAGACGACGCACTTCGCGGTTGCGTCCTTCGGTCAGCGTCACGTTGTACCATTGGTTAATGCCTTCGCCACCGGCGAACTTAATGGTTTTGAACGATGCCGGGCCATCTTCCAGCTGCACGCCTTTGCTCAGCTGACGGATTTTATCGTCATCCACTTCGCCAAACACGCGAACCGCGTATTCACGCTCAACTTCACGGCTTGGGTGCATCAGACGGTTTGCCAGTTCACCATCAGTGGTGAACAGCATCAAACCGCAGGTATTCACATCCAGACGACCAACGGCAATCCAGCGTGAACCACGCAGACGCGGCAGACGATCAAACACGGTTGGACGCCCTTCCGGATCGTTACGCGTGCAGAGTTCACCTTCCGGTTTGTAATACGCGAGTACGCGGCACACTTCGGTCGCCGACTCAGCGATAGACACCAAATGGCCATCAATACGAATTTTCAGGGATTTATCACTTTCAACACGATCGCCAAGCGTCGCCAGTTTGCCGTCAACGCTGACGCGTCCGGCTGAAATCATGGTTTCGATTTCGCGACGCGAACCGTGACCGGCGCGCGCTAATACTTTCTGTAATTTTTCGCTCATGGAGCCTCGTTGTCGCCTTCCCAGGCGTCGTGGTAAGAAGAGGTACGATACAGGGATTACCAATTCCCATATCAGAATCTGTTACCGCTCTGCATCGCTGATGCAATCTCAGACGGCCCGCGATTTTACACTAACGCAAGTTTTGTTAACACCTTTTCCTTTGCTGCCGATAACACAGGGTCCGTTAAAAACGGCTTAATAAGCACCACGGCAATAAACATTCAGCTGACTGATAGATCGATCTCATTTTCGTCATCAGCATTTATGCCAAGTGACTGAAATATTGTCACTT
Source organism: Pantoea trifolii (assembly GCF_024506435.1). NCBI lineage: Bacteria > Pseudomonadati > Pseudomonadota > Gammaproteobacteria > Enterobacterales > Erwiniaceae > Pantoea > Pantoea trifolii. Next base: position 2,220,720 of record NZ_JANIET010000001.1, read on the forward strand.
ACCCCTTACCTCTCACGCCTCAATCAGCCCCCAACTTAAGCCATCTGATACATTAACGCTTCGCAAGACTGTAAGGGCAGTATTGCGCGCCACGCTTACAGATAATCACAAACTTTAAATCTAGTTAAAAATCACAAAACAGCATAAAACACTATTTAATGGCGTTAAGTAAGCCTTTCTACGGTATTAAATATAAATTGATAGTTTATTGGCACTACAGGTTGGATTAAGTCTGTATTTTTGTATTTTTTGATTAATATTAAATTTGCTGAATTGTTCTGAAGAAAAAACTGTGTAAAATTTAAGCCTGAAATCCAGTGAGTCGTCATAATAACATAGCTTTTATTTACTATTTATATTCGTTCAACTAACAATTCATTAACGTTCACTGTGTAATTTCACTGATATTATAAACCGGCGCGCGCGGGATTTGACGCGTTTATTGATTTACGGAATGAAGTTAATTTGCATGTCGAAAGTCTTCACCAGGGATTTTACGGACATGCTTAAATGAAGATCACTGCCATGAAAACCTCTCTGCTTTGGCCTGCGCTTGCTGCGCTGGCACTGAGCGGTTGTTCCGTGGGCCACACTGAGTACAGTCGTACTGCGATGCAACACGTTGATATGAGCGTGACAGGCATCCCGACTGTACTGGGTTTGGGTATCCTCGGCACGACCATTCCTTTGACGCCAGAATACAGCCTGACGGCAGCGCACGTGGCAAAAACCGCCGTGCAACGTGTCAAGGCTTATCATCCCTATTGCGACGTCGCGATTATTTATCATAAGAATAGCCCAGAAACGCTGGCTAAATTCCGCAGCGGTGCGATTGGTGAACCGATTAAAATGTACGGTTACAGCTTTATTTCCGCTATGCCAGTGGAATCGAGCGGCGTTAATTTAGCGCGCACCGCAATTACCAATAAATGGAATAAGAAGCCCTGCATGGCGATGGCATCAAATGCTGGCGTTGTGCAAGGAATGTCAGGTGGGGCGGTATATAATGCTGACCAAACTATTGGCGGCGTGATTGTTGGATACAGCCATGAAATATCTAACGTGCGCAGCAAGAAAGTCATCTTAAAAGATGTCTCTCTGTATATTCCGTACGGAGATTTCAAAAAATGGCTGGAATCCAATATTGGTCAGACGCAGAACGCCACGCCTGACCATGCATAATTATTCGAACGGGCGCGTGTCACCGACGCCTTCGCGCACCACCACTGGCGCATCGCTGGTGAGGTCGATCACCGTGGTTGGCTGCTGTCCCAGCGTACCGCCATCGATGATCAGATCCACCAGCTTGCCAATGCTGTACTGAATCTCCTCCGGATCGGATTCGGTAAAATCGTTGCCCGGCAACATCAGCGAGGTCGACATCATCGGTTCGTTGAGGCGCTCCAGTATTGCCAGCGCTACCGGATTGGACGGCACGCGCAGACCGATGGTTTTACGTTTGTCATTCATCAGACGACGCGGCACTTCTTTCGTCGCCTTCAAAATGAAGGTGTAATTGCCCGGCGTGTTATTTTTCAGGATGCGAAACGCTGAGTTATCCACCTGCGCGTACGTCGACAGCTCCGACAAATCGCGGCACATCAACGTGAAGTTGTGATTGCCATCCAATTGGCGAATACGACAAATGCGCTCCATGGCATTTTTCTCTTCCAGACGACAACCCAGCGCATAGCCAGAATCGGTTGGATAAACAATCACGCTGCCTTTGTTCAGATAATCAACGGCCTGGTTCACCAGGCGCGGCTGCGGATTGTCGGGATGTATGTGAAAATATTGACTCATAAAAACCTCATATCACCTGTCTGCGACAGCAATGCTGGGCGCCAACTCGGGGAAGCGTTCCCAAACCGGCTCCACGCCGCCCGGTAACCATAACTTGCGTCCCAGTTCTATCCACGGACAAGGTTGGTGAAAATCTGATCCCTGCGACCCGGCTAACTGATGGTCACGCGCATAGGTTGCCAGCTGCGTGCGCTCGTTTGGCGCTTGCTGACACTGCGCGACTTCCATGGCATCGCCGCCCACGTCGGCAAAATGCGCAATCAGCCGCTTTAACCATTTAGCCGACAAACCATAACGACCTGGATGCGCCAAAACGGCATAGCCGCCAGAATGATGAATAGCATCAATGGCTTGTTTAATTGTACACCATTGCGGGGGCACGTAGCCGGTTTTCCCGCGCGCCAGATAATTCTTGAACACCTGCGCCATATTATCGGCTTTGCCAATCTCCACCAGATAACGCGCAAAATGGCCACGCGTAATCAAGCCACCTTGCGCCAGACGCTGGGCTCCGGCCAGCGCATCAGGAATACGCGCGCGCTCAAGGCGTTCGGCAATTTGCTGTGCACGATCCACACGTGTCTGATGCTGTTGCGCGAGGAATTCAGTCAGCGCGGGATGCAGGCAATCGACATTCAGCCCCACAATGTGGATTTCGTGGTTTTCCCATAAGGTTGACGCTTCTAAACCGGCCAGTACGCGGATCGGCAGATCCTGTTGCACCACTGCCGCCTGCGCTTCTGCCACGCCCGCCACCGTGTCGTGATCGGTAATCGCTAGCACGCCGACTTTCATCTCAACCGCACGCTGTACCAGCGCAGTCGGCGTTAATAAGCCGTCAGAAGCCAGCGTATGGCTGTGTAAATCATAAAGGGGAAAACGAGCGATGTCCGACAAGATAACTCCAGCAACTACATAAACCGGCAGGCATAATAACGATTTTGTCCCTGGCTGAAAAAGGGTATTGACATTTTTCGCCCGAACCAGTTAACTAGTACACAAGTTCACACGTAACGGGTATTTAATCATGACTATTTTCGGTACGCTTTTAAATGGTTGGTGGCGCGAAGATCCCTTTATCGGGCGACATCGTCGTGCACAACTCGCGTAACCGCAGTGCAGATTGATACCTAAGCCCGCCACCGAGCGGGCTTTTTTTTGAGCGAAATTCAGAGAATCCATTATGGCTATTGCGAAACCTACTTTGAAGTTGATAACCGGTACCGCGCCCTACCGCGAAGATCCGGCCGCAGTGTTTCATCAGTTATGCGGCGCACGTCCAGCAACTCTGCTGCTTGAATCCGCTGATATCGACAGCAAACAAAACCTGAAAAGCCTGTTAATCGTCGATAGCGCGCTGCGCGTCAGCGCGCTGGGCAACATCGTCACCATCAAAGCGCTGTCGGAAAATGGTCGCGCCATCTTGCCGCTGCTGGATGAGGCGTTGCCACCTGAAGTGCGCATCGATGTGCGCCCCGATGGACGCGAGCTGCATTTCACCCAGCCGCAAGGTATGCAGGACGAGGATTCGCGCCTGAAGGCCCTTTCTGTGTTTGATGCGCTGCGCCTGATTCCGCAACTGGTGAACAGCCCAGAAGAAGAGCGTGAAGCGATGCTGCTCGGTGGCTTGTTCGCTTATGACTTAGTCGCGGGTTTCGAAGATCTGCCGGAGCTGCGCAACGAACAGCGTTGCCCGGATTATTGCTTCTATCTGGCCGAAACCTTACTGGTGATCGACCATCAGCAGCGCACGGCGCGCCTGCAAGCCAGCTTATTCAGCCCATCGACCAGCGAGTTTCAGCGCCTGCAAGGCCGCATTGAACAACTACGCGGCCAGATGACGCAAGCTGCGCCAGCGTTGCCGGTTCAGCGCGTCGAGCAAATGACGCTGAGCACCAGTCAAAGCGACGAAGAGTATTGCAACGTGGTACGTGAGATGCAGGAAGCGATTCGCATCGGCGAAATCTTCCAGGTTGTCCCTTCACGTCGCTTCTCGCTGCCGTGCCCTTCTCCACTGGCCGCTTATGACACGCTGAAAAACAGCAACCCAAGCCCTTATATGTTCTTTATGCAGGATCAGGATTTCGCGCTGTTTGGTGCCTCGCCAGAAAGCTCACTGAAATATGACGCAACCTCGCGCCAGATTGAGATCTACCCGATTGCTGGAACCCGTCCACGCGGCCGCCATGCTGATGGCTCGCTGGATCGCGATCTCGACAGCCGCATCGAACTGGAAATGCGCACCGACCATAAAGAGATGGCCGAGCACCTGATGCTGGTGGATTTGGCGCGTAACGATTTGGCGCGCATCTGCGTGCCGGGCAGCCGCTACGTGGCTGACCTGACCAAAGTGGACCGCTACTCGTTCGTGATGCATCTGGTGTCACGCGTGGTGGGCACGCTGCGCGCAGACCTCGACGTGCTGCACGCTTACCGCGCCTGCATGAACATGGGCACGCTGAGTGGCGCACCGAAAGTGCGTGCGATGCAGCTGATTGCCGGAAAAGAAGGTACACGTCGCGGCAGCTACGGCGGCGCAGTGGGTTATTTCACCGCTAACGGCGATCTGGATACCTGCATCGTTATCCGTTCCGCGTGGGTCGAAGACGGTGTCGCCACCGTGCAAGCCGGTGCCGGTGTGGTGCTGGATTCACAACCACAGGCAGAAGCGGACGAGAGCCGCAACAAAGCGCGCGCGGTATTGCGTGCCATCGCAACAGCCCATCACTGCAAGGAGATTTTCTGATGGCCGATATCCTGCTGCTCGATAACATCGACTCCTTTACTTACAACCTCGTTGATCAGCTGCGTACTTTCGGCCACAACGTGTTGATTTACCGTAACAACGTGCCCGCTGAAGTGCTTATTGAACGCCTGCAGCAGATGGAGAATCCGATTCTGATGCTGTCGCCGGGTCCTGGCGCGCCGAAAGATGCCGGTTGCATGCCTGATTTGCTGCAAGCGCTGCGCGGTCGTCTGCCGATTATCGGCATTTGCCTCGGTCATCAGGCGATTGTTGAAGCATACGGCGGACATGTCGGCCAGGCCGGCGAGATCCTGCACGGCAAAGCCTCTTCTATTACCCACGATGGCGAAGGCATGTTCGCTGGCCTGAGTAATCCGCTGCCGGTGGCACGTTATCACTCGCTGGTCGGCAGCAATACGCCAGCCGAATTGACCGTTAACGCCAGCTACAACGGCATGGTGATGGCCGTACGCCACGATGCCGACCGTGTGTGTGGCTTCCAGTTCCACCCCGAGTCCATTCTCACCACTCAGGGCGCGCGCTTGTTAGAACAGACGTTGGCCTGGGCGCTGGCGAAGTAATAGGGAGATTATGATGCAAACTATTCTGGAAAAACTTTATCAGTCCGAGACGCTGAGCCAGGGCGAAAGCCACCAGCTATTTAGCGCCATTATCACCGGTCAGCTGGAGCCGACGCAGTTAGCCGCCGCGCTGATCGCCATGAAAGTCCGTGGCGAGCGTCCGGAAGAGATCGCCGGTGCCGCTTCCGCGTTGCTGGCCGATGCGAAACCGTTCCCGCGTCCGGATTACACCTTTGCCGATATCGTCGGTACCGGTGGCGACGGCAGCAACAGCATCAACATTTCTACCGCCAGCGCCTTTGTCGCGGCGACCTGTGGCCTGAAAGTGGCGAAGCACGGCAATCGCAGCGTCTCCAGCAAATCTGGATCTTCCGACCTGCTGGCGGCATTTGGCATCAATCTGGATATGCCAGCCGAACAGGCACGCAAGGCGCTGGACGATCTCAACGTCTGCTTCCTGTTTGCCCCGCAGTATCACAGCGGTTTCCGTCACGCGATGCCGGTACGCCAGCAGTTGAAAACCCGAACGATCTTTAACGTGCTGGGGCCGCTGATCAATCCCGCGCGTCCACCGCTGGCGGTGATTGGCGTTTATAGCCCAGAACTGGTGCTGCCGATCGCTCAAACGCTGAAAGTGCTCGGTTATCAACGTGCCGCGGTGGTACACGGCGGCGGCATGGATGAAGTGGCGCTGCACAGCCCAACGCAGGTTGCCGAGTTGCGTGATGGCGAAATCACCGGCTATCAGCTGACGCCAGAAGACTTCGGTTTTGGCTTCCATGATAAAGACGCGTTGGCAGGCGGCACGCCGGAAGAAAACCGTGACATTCTCACCCGTTTACTCCAGGGTAAAGGCCAGCCCGCCCATGAGCAGGCGGTTGCGGTGAACGTCGCAATGTTACTGAAAGTGTTCGGAAATGAAGATTTGCGCGACAACGCACAGCGCGCCATCGCAGCCATTCGCAGCGGACAGGCTTACGAACGCGTTGTCGCTCTGGCAGCGAGAGGATGAGATGAGTATTAAGGGCACTGTTTTAGAGAAAATCGTACAAGATAAAGCCGTCTGGGTTGAAGCGCGCAAAGCACAGCAGCCGCTGGCCACCTTCCAGAACGATTTGCAGCCTGCGGAACGTCATTTTTACGATGCACTGCGTGGCTCACGCACCGTATTCATCCTGGAATGCAAAAAAGCCTCGCCTTCCAAAGGGCTGATTCGCGAGGATTTCGATCCCGCGACTATTGCTGGCGTTTACCGTCACCACGCTTCGGCGGTATCGGTGTTGACCGATGAAAAATACTTCCAGGGCGATTTTGCCTTCCTGCCGATTGTCAGCGCCGCCATCACGCAACCGGTGTTGTGCAAAGACTTCATCATCGATCCGTACCAGATCTATCTGGCGCGCCATTATCAAGCCGATGCCATCCTGCTGATGTTGTCGGTGCTGGATGATGAGCAATATCGTCAGCTCGCCGCCGTGGCGCACAGCCTGAAAATGGGCGTGCTGACCGAAGTGAGTAATGAAGAAGAGATGGAACGTGCCATCGCGCTGGAAGCCAAAGTCGTCGGCATTAATAACCGCGATCTGCGCGACCTCTCCATCGACCTGAACCGCACGCGTCAGTTAGCGCCGCGTCTCGGACATGGCGTCACCGTCATTAGCGAATCCGGCATCCACAATTACGCGCAGGTACGTGAATTAAGCCACTTCGCTAACGGCTTCCTGATTGGATCTGCGCTGATGGAAGAAGCGGATCTCAGCGCTGGCGTGCGTCGCGTGTTGCTTGGCGATAACAAAGTCTGCGGCCTGACACGCGCTGAAGATGCACATACAGCGCAGGAAGCTGGTGCCATTTACGGTGGATTGATCTTCTCTGAAGGCTCGCCGCGTAAAATCAGCATTGAGCAGGCGCAGGCGGTTCAGGCTGCCGCCCCGCTGAAGTATGTAGGCGTGTTCCGCAACAACGCGGCAAGTGACATTGTCACGCTTGCGGAGACGTTGAAGCTCACCGCAGTACAACTGCACGGCGATGAAGATCAGGCGTTTGTCGCACAACTGCGTCAGACGCTGCCAGCAAACACCAAAATCTGGAAAGCGCTGAGCATCAAAGATCACTTACCTGCGCGCGACTGGCCGCACGTCGATCGCTACGTGTTTGATAACGGCCAGGGCGGCACCGGCCAGCGTTTCGATTGGTCACTGCTGCAAGGCCAGGATCTCAGCAACGTATTGCTGGCCGGTGGCTTAAGCGCTGATAACTGCGTTGAAGCCGCGCAGTTGGGCTGTGCCGGCCTCGATTTCAACTCCGGCGTAGAATCTGCGCCAGGCATTAAAGATGCCAGCAAAGTCGCGGCGGTATTCCGCACGCTGCGCGCCTATTAATTTCGCTTGCCCGCCATCGCGCGGGCCGAATAAGGAAGATGAAAAAATGACCACGTTATTGAATCCCTATTTTGGCGAGTTTGGTGGCCAATATGTGCCGCAAATCCTGATGCCAGCTTTGCGCCAGCTGGAAAATGCGTTTGTTGAAGCGCAGCGCGATCCCGAGTTTCAGGCCGAATTTACTGACCTGCTGAAAAACTACGCTGGACGCCCAACGGCGTTGACGCTGTGCAGCAACCTGACCAAAGGTACCAAAACCCGCCTTTATCTGAAGCGTGAAGATTTGCTGCACGGTGGCGCGCACAAAACCAACCAGGTGCTGGGTCAGGCGCTGTTGGCTAAGCGTATGGGCAAAAACGAGATCATCGCGGAAACCGGTGCTGGTCAGCATGGTGTGGCGTCAGCGTTAGCCTGTGCCCTGCTGGGTATGAAGTGCCGCATCTATATGGGCGCGAAAGATGTTGAACGTCAATCACCAAACGTATTCCGTATGCGTTTAATGGGCGCGGAAGTGATTCCAGTGCATAGCGGCTCAGCCACGCTGAAAGATGCCTGTAACGAGGCACTGCGCGACTGGTCTGGCAGCTATGAAACCGCGCACTATATGCTCGGCACCGCCGCAGGCCCGCACCCGTTCCCGACTATCGTACGTGAATTCCAGCGCATGATTGGCGAAGAGACCAAAGCCCAGATTCTGGAGCGCGAAGGTCGTCTGCCCGATGCGGTGTTAGCCTGCGTGGGCGGTGGTTCGAACGCTATCGGTATGTTCGCTGATTTCATCGAAGAAGAAAGCGTTGGCCTGATCGGCGTTGAACCGGCGGGTCACGGTATCGAAACCGGTGAACACGGTGCGCCGCTCAAGCACGGTCGCGTCGGGATCTACTTCGGCATGAAAGCGCCGATGATGCAGACCGAAGAGGGTCAGATTGAAGAATCCTACTCTATCTCTGCGGGACTGGACTTCCCATCGGTGGGACCTCAGCATGCGCATCTGAACAGCATCGGCCGCGCGGAATATGTGTCGATCACCGATGATGAAGCGCTCAGCGCCTTTAAAGAGCTGTGTCGTGCTGAAGGGATTATTCCTGCACTCGAATCCTCACACGCGCTGGCACATGCGCTGAAAATGATCCGCGAGAATCCGGAAAAAGAGCAGTTGCTGGTGGTTAACCTTTCCGGGCGCGGCGATAAAGACATCTTCACCGTTCACGATATTTTGAAAGCCAAGGGAGAGATCTGATGGAACGTTATAATCAGCTGTTTCAACGTCTGTCGGCGCAGAAAGAAGGCGCGTTTGTTCCCTTCGTTACCCTTGGCGATCCGTCACCTGAACTGTCGCTGAAAATTATCGATACTTTGGTGGAAGGCGGTGCGGACGCGTTAGAGCTCGGTATTCCGTTCTCGGATCCGCTGGCCGATGGCCCAACCATTCAGGGCGCGACGCTGCGTGCCTTTGCTTCCGGCACCACCGTGGCGCAGTGCTTTGAAATTCTGGCCACCGTACGCCAGAAATATCCCGACCTGCCGATTGGTTTGCTGATGTATGCCAATCTGGTGTTCAGCAAAGGTATCGACAACTTTTATGCGCAGTGTGAAGCGGTGGGCGTCGATTCCGTGCTGGTAGCTGACGTGCCGCTGGAAGAGTCTGCGCCGTTCCGCCAGGCTGCGATGCGCCACAATGTGGCACCGATCTTTATCTGTCCGCCAAATGCCGACGATGAACTGCTGCGCGAGATTGCTGCGCACGGTCGCGGATATACCTATCTGCTGTCACGCGCAGGCGTCACCGGTTCAGAAAATCGAGCCAGCCTGCCGCTGCATCACCTGATCGAAAAACTGCGTGAGTTTAACGCTGCGCCACCGCTGCAGGGCTTTGGTATCTCTGAGCCTGGCCAGGTGAAGGAAGCGATCGCTGCGGGTGCGGCGGGCGCCATTTCCGGTTCGGCGATTGTGAAAATCATTGAGCGTAACCAGAATGATCCGACAACGCTGCTCAGCGAGCTGAAAGCCTTTGTGAGCAGCCTGAAAGCGGCCACTCGCTAAAATCCTTCATGGCCTTATTCCCGCGCGGATAAGGCCTTTTTACCGACATAAACCTCCCCCCTGCTCATTTTCTCGGCCACTCTCAGCTTTTCATACCCAACTAAAACTGGGATTGGATCAATAAGTGGCAAAAATTCCCTATTTCTCACTTTTTTGCACCCGCCGATTTGCCGATTTCGCATCGCCAGACCACAATTAACTGCGCCGCCCCATTGCGGCGAAACATCATCTAAGACAGGGAGATAACCAATGAATTTTTTCAAAGTCGTTGCAGGATTTATGATGGCTGCGGTAATGGCGCTGGCTCTTAGCGCGTGTGCACCCACAGCAACCAAAGAAGGCACTGGCGGTTACATCGACGATACCGTTGTGACCACCAAAGTTAAGGCTCAGCTATTGAATGACGAGTCGCTGAAATCGACCGAAATCAATGTTGAAACCTTTAAGGGTAAAGTTCAGCTGAGCGGTTTTGTCAGCTCACCGCAGATGGCAAATCGCGCAGTGGCCGTAACGCGTAGCGTGGCAGGCGTGAAATCTGTGGTTAACAATATGCAGATCAAATAACACAACGGGCGACCTTCGGGTCGCCCGCTTCATTTCTGGTTGCCGATTAGAATCGATATCCCGCACCAAAGAAGAACACCCACGGATCAACACGCGTGTTGATGTTTTGCTGCTCACCGCCAGCTTTGAATTTCACTTCGGTATCAATATCCATGTACCACAGCGATGCGTTCAGCATCCAGTCGCGGTTGATTTGATAATCCAGACCAACTTGTCCGGCCATGCCCCACGAGTCTTTCACGCTCAGGTCGCTTAAGCCGGCATCCTGTCCAGTCTGATTGAATTTAGCATCATAGAAGGTGGTGTAGTTGATACCCACGCCAACGTAGGGACGAACTTTGCTTTTGCTATCAAAGAAATAGTACTGCGCCATTAAGGTTGGCGGCAGCTGGCGCACGGTGGCCAGATTTCCGGTGGCGCCCAGTCCAACCTTATGACGAAACGGTGTGGCGGCCAGCAGCTCAACGCCGATGTTATCCGTCGCCATATAGGTAAAGGTTAAACCCAACTGCGTATCGTTGCTGACGTTAAAGCCGCCCATGCCCAGCACATTGTCAGAGCCTTCGGTCGGACGGACGGTGGCGCTACCCGCGCGCATAAAGAAATCACCGGCTTCATGAGCCAGAGCCAGTTGCGGAATTGCCAGCGCCATCAGCAGTGCGCATTTTGCCAGTTTCATAATCACTCCTTTGCCAAAAAAGATGGGTCTCATTGTTGAATGCGGCACAACATTTACCCCTTTTTTGGTAAAAGATCATCTGCATCAATCCAAATTAATCACTTAAAAAACAATGGATTGATTCAGATCAATTTTGTCCTTACACCGCGTAATAAAAGTCCGCTTGCGAAAATTTCTCGCCGTGATTAATTTACCTTTCCCCTATGTGATTTTGGTTCGATGCCTTGGGAGTGGCGGGCGATCAGATGAGCGATTCACTAAACCCTTGTATGACGTGTGGCGCATGTTGCGCGCACTTTCGTGTCTCTTTTTACTGGGCCGAAGCCGATGATGGCGCCGGTGCCGTTCCCGTTGAATTAACCGAGCCGTTAGGCCTATTTATGCGCAATATGCGCGGCACCAACCAACACCAACCGCATTGTGTTGCGTTACAGGGCGAGGTCGGCGGCTGCGTCTCCTGCGGCATTTATCAGCAGCGTCCTTCGCCCTGCCGGGAGTTTTCGATGTCCGGCGAGAACGGTGAACTGAACGAAGCCTGCGATCGCGCCCGTGCTCGCTATGGTCTTCCTGCGCTTTTTCACCCTTCTTTACCTGTTATGACAGAAAGTTATCCCAATGCGGGTGCCAGCACGCCAGTAGAACATGTACAATCGCCGGGTTAATTAATCCGGTTCTTTCAAGGAGTTTACATGTCTATCACGGCAAGCTCGTTATACCGTGACACAGGAAATTTTTTGCGCCATCAGCTGGTTACTATTTTACTGCTGGCGCTGCTGACCTCGTTCATCACTGTGATCGTCGGCCACGCGTTAACGCCAGGTGAAGACCAGCTCTCATTATTGAGCCAGTCAGATGACAGCGCATCCTCGCTGTTTGAGCTGGTACAAAATATGTCTCCGGATCAGCAGCGTATTTTGCTGCGCGCTTCCGCTGCAGGCACGTTTGCTGCATTGATTGGTAATACGCTGCTGCTGGGTGGCATGCTATTCCTGATCCCAATGGTGTCAGGCGGACAACGCGTGAGCGCGCTGCGTGCTATGGGTGCGTCTGCGCCGATCCTGCCAAAGCTGCTGCTGCAGACCTTTCTGATCACCTTGCTGGTACAGCTGGGCTTTATGGTGCTGATGGTACCGGGCGTGATTCTGGCCATCCTGTTTTCGCTGGCGCCGGTGATTCTCGCTAATGAAAAGCTCGGCGTGATTGGCGCAATGCGCGCCAGTATGCGTCTCGCCTGGAAGAATATTAAGGTTATTGCACCGGCCATTGTGCTGTGGTTGCTGGCTAAAATTGTACTGATGTTCTTCTTTTCATCGCTGACCGTGCTGCCTGCCAACATCGCCTCCGTGGTGTTGAACGCGTTGGGTAATCTGGTCTCCGCTGTGCTGATTATCTATCTGTACCGGCTGTATATGCTGTTACGTTAATCGTTATGGCGCTCTTCCGGGCGCCATAGCTGAACGCTCCTGCTCTAATTGGAAACGCTATGAAGCAGTTACTCGATTTTCTTCCCCTGGTGGTTTTCTTCATCTTCTACAAGCTATACGACATCTTTGTCGCCTCTGGCGCTTTGATTGTTGCCACCGGTTTGGCGCTGGTCGTCAGTTGGGTGCTCTATCGCAAGCTGGAAAAGATGACCATTTTCACCTTTGTGTTGGTTGCGGTATTCGGCACGTTAACGCTGGTATTCCATAACGATGAATTCATCAAATGGAAAGTTACGGTTATTTATTCGCTATTTGCCGTTGCGCTTCTCTACAGCCAGTGGTTTATGAAGCAACCGCTGATCCAAACCATGTTGGGTAAAGAGTTACAACTGCCGTCAGGCGTGTGGCGCAATCTCAACATTGCCTGGGCAATTTTCTTCCTCGCCTGCGGCTTAGCGAATATTTATGTTGCGTTTTGGTTATCGCAGGAATTTTGGGTTAACTTTAAAGTGTTCGGTCTGACCGGCCTGACCCTACTCTTTACCCTATTAAGCGGCGTGTATATCTGGCGACAGATGCCGCAACAAGAACAAAAATAATGCCACTCCGCCCGACAGCGTCGGGCTTCTCTTCACCTGCAGAAGAACTGAGCAATGGAAGAAAAACATAAGTCGCCGCAAGGCGAGATGGTGTTGCGTACCCTGGCCATGCCAGCGGATACCAATGCCAACGGTGATATCTTTGGTGGCTGGTTGATGTCGCAGATGGATATGGGCGGCGCAATCAAGGCGAAAGAGATTGCCGAAGGACGTGTTGTTACCGTGCGCGTGGATGGAATGACGTTCCTTAAACCCGTTGCGGTTGGCGATGTGGTGAGCTGCTACGCACGCTGCATCCGCACCGGCAACAGTTCCATGACCATTAACGTCGAAGTGTGGATCAAGAAAGTATCGTCCGAACCGATTGGACAGACTTACTGCGCAACCGAAGCGGTATTTGTCTACGTTGCCGTCGACAATACCGGGCAATCTCGCCCATTACCGCCCGGCAGAAGCAATTTAAGCGATCTGTAACACGAAAAAAGCGGTCATCTGACCGCTTTCTTTTTGCCTCTCAGCCACGAGTGCTTATTCGATATTGGCGCCACCATTGATGCGGAATACGATGTTCATGGTCAGATTCTTGCCCGGACGACCCGGCTGATAACGCCATTTCTTCATCGCCTGCTTCACTTCGCGCTCGAACATGTTGCGCGGTTCAGCCGACAAGATCTGAACGTTATCCACACGACCATCACTATCAACATCAAATTGCACGCGTACACGCCCCTCAACGCGCAGTGCGAACGCACGCGCCGGATAAGCAGGCTTGCTGACGTTCATCGCTTTCGGGCCATCAGAGATGCTTGGCGTTGTGGTTGGATTGGCTTTCGGCGCGGTGGTTGGACGCGTCTGCGTGGTTGGCGCGTCCTGCTTAAACGGATTTTCCTGCGGCTTCACTTCCTGACGCGGTTTCGGCTCAACCTTCTTTTCCACCTTTGGCTTTGGTTTAGGTTTTGGCTTCGGCTTGGGTTCTGGTTTAGGAATCGGCACCGGCTCAACCTTTGGCGGCTCTGGCGCTACTTCAGGTTCTGGCTCAGGCTCGGGAGGTGGCGGCGTAACCTGGGCAGGTGCAGGTTCGGGTTGCACTTCAGGCGCCACCAGCGAAACGCTGATAGGCTGCGACGCTTTTGGAACTTCAATGACCTGATGAAACGATGCATAGAGAATGCCAGCGATCAACGAACCGTGAAGTACCACGGATAAAATTACAGCAATGGGGGTACGTGCAGGTAAAGGCGTAGTCAACGTGGTCATATCATTCATGTTCATTGAGTGAAGCGCAGATTTTAAATGCAAATAGCAATCAGTTTCAATAAGCGATGTAAATGTGGCTGCAGAAAGGCCTTTTTTAACCCTGATTGCGCTGAATGACAGCGTATTTATCTTTCGTTTGCACTCTGATTAACGATCACTTAACGTGTCACGCAATTTCGGCAAGTCTAACGGGAGTATCCCATCGTGCTTTACGTCATTTATGCGGAAGATACCGCTGATTCACTGGAAAAACGCAACTCGGTACGTCCCGCGCATCTTGCTCGTTTACAGCTGTTGCAAGATGAAGGTCGTCTGATTGCTGCGGGTCCGCTGCCAGCGGTTGACAGCAACGATCCAGGCCCGGCCGGTTTCAGCGGTTCCGTGATCATCGCCGAATTCTCTTCACTGGAAGTCGCTGAATCATGGGCCAAGGACGATCCCTACATTGCCGCAGGCGTGTATGAGAAAGTCGCGGTCAAACCGTTCAAACGCGTTTTCTAATCTATGTGGCAGTCAGTTTTACTGCTAGTGATAGCTTTCGCTCTCATCGGCAGAGCACTTTGGCTATGGCGTCAGCAAGGCTGGCGCAACGCTCGGCAGCACATTGTGATGTTAATCGTGCTGGCAGCGGCAGTAGAGATGGTCAATGTTATTCGGGTGCTACGCGGCGCATAGTGGCCGCGTAAGCCCATCAGACCATTTGCGAGATAAACAGGATGGAGCGGCGATGCTGCTGCGCCACCTGATGACGAATGGTGTGGATGCGTTTATAACGACGCGACTGCCCTTCCAGCCAGCGAGAACGACGACGGTGTACCTGACGTAACATTCTCCAGCGCGCCACTTCATTTTTGCTGCGTCTCATCACATCCTCTCAGACAGGCTAAACTCGGCAGGCATTATAAAGATCTGTTGGGAAATACCAAATCGAAAGCTTCATCGAAACGTCATTCACGATTAAAGGTTTCACTACCTGTGATCAGCACGTAAACTTTGCTCAACAAAGCGCGAACAGGATGTCCACTTAATGACCACATTTTATACCCTCATCAGTTGGTTGCTGCTGTTTGGTTACTGGCTGCTGATTGCGGGTGTCACGCTACGTATTCTGATGAAACGCCGCGCAGTCACCTCCGCAATGGCCTGGCTGCTGATCATCTACATTCTGCCGCTGGTGGGTATAATCGCCTATCTCTCCTTCGGTGAGCTGCATTTAGGTAAACGGCGTGCCGAGCGCGCGCGCACCATGTGGCCTTCTACCGCCAAATGGCTCAACGACCTCAAACAGTGTCGGCATATCTTTGCCACCGAACACAGTGACGTGGCGCGTTCCCTGTTTGATTTGTGTCGCCATCGTCAGGGCATCGCGGGCGTGAAAGGTAATCAGCTGCAGTTGCTGACCAGCTCCGACGACGTGATGCACGCGCTGATTCGCGATATCCAGCTGGCGCGTCACAACATCGAGATGGTGTTCTATATCTGGCATCCCGGCGGGCTGGCAGATGAAGTGGCGGAATCGTTGATGGCCGCGTCGCGTCGCGGTGTGCATTGCCGCTTGATGCTGGATTCAGCGGGCAGCGTGACCTTCTTCCGCAGTCCGTGGGTCAATATGATGCGCAACGCTGGCATTGACGTGGTTGAAGCGTTGCAGGTAAGCCTGCTGCGTGTGTTCCTGCGTCGCATGGACTTACGTCAGCATCGCAAAGTGGTGCTGATCGATAACTACATCGCCTATACAGGCAGCATGAACCTGGTCGATCCACGCTTCTTTAAGCAGGAAGCGGGCGTGGGCCAGTGGATTGATCTCATGGCGCGCATGGAAGGTCCAGTGGCAACCACCATGGGTATTGTGTATGCCTGCGACTGGGAGATTGAAACCGGTAAACGCATTCTGCCACCCGCGCCGGATGGCAACGTGATGCCCTTCGAACAGGAGAGCGGTCATACCATTCAGGTGATCGCTTCTGGTCCCGGTTTTCCGGAAGATATGATCCATCAGGCGTTGCTCACGGCGGTTTACTCCGCGCGTAAGCAACTGATCATGACCACGCCCTACTTTGTGCCGAGCGATGACCTGCTGCACGCCATCTGTACTGCGGCGTTACGCGGGGTGGAAGTGAGCATCATTGTGCCGCGCCATAATGATTCGCTGCTGGTAGGCTGGGCAAGCCGCGCCTTCTTTACCGAGTTGCTGGAAGCGGGCGTAAAGATTTACCAGTTTGAAGATGGCCTGCTGCATACCAAAAGTGTGCTAGTGGATGGGCAATTGAGTTTAGTCGGTACCGTTAATCTGGATATGCGCAGCCTGTGGCTTAATTTTGAGATCACATTGGTGGTTGATGATGATGGCTTTGGCAGCGATCTCGCTACCGTGCAGGACGATTACATCGCGCGCTCACGCTTACTGGATGGCGCTCGCTGGGCTAAACGTGCCTGGTGGCAACGCATCGTTGAACGACTGTTTTACTTCTTTAGTCCTTTACTGTAAAACGAGCGAAAATATTACCGCCTCAGGGCAAGCAGGAATGACCATGGATTTAAATAATCGCCTTACTGAAGATGAAACGCTGGAACAGGCTTACGATATTTTTCTTGAGCTGGCTGGCGACAATCTCGATCCCGCTGACATTATTCTGTTCAATCTGCAGTTTGAAGAGCGCGGTGGCGCAGAACTGTTCGATCCTGCGGAAGACTGGCAGGAACACGTTGATTTCGATCTCAACCCAGACTTCTTCGCAGAAGTGGTGATTGGCTTAGGTGAAGCCGACGGCGAGCCGATCACTGATGTGTTCGCACGCGTCCTGCTTTGCCGCGAGAAAGATCACAAACTCTGCCACATCCTGTGGCGCGAGTAAGCGACAGACAAAAAAACGCCGGGCAATCGCCCGGCGTTTTCATTTACAGCGGATCGACTTTTAAACAAGAAACCGCATGACGGAAGCTGCCTTCCAGCAGCGGCCGGGTTTTCGCGCACTCTGGTCCGGCAATCGGGCAACGGGTACGGAACACGCAACCCGATGGCGGATTGATCGGTGATGGCAGCTCCCCTTCCAGCAGCTGGATTTGCTTGTTCTTCTCCAGATCCGGATCGGGAATCGGCACCGCAGACATCAGCGCTCGGGTATACGGATGCTGCGGATTGTTGTACACCGCATCGTAAGTACCCAGCTCAACCGCATGCCCGAGATACATCACCAGCACGCGATCGGAGATGTGTTTGACCACCGCCAAATCGTGCGCGATAAAGATCAGTGACAACCCCATTTCTCGCTGCAACTTTTGCAACAGATTGACGACCTGCGCCTGAATCGACACGTCGAGCGCCGATACCGGCTCATCACAGATAATCAGCTTCGGCTCAAGGATTAGCGCACGCGCAATGCCAATACGCTGACACTGACCACCTGAGAACTCGTGGGGATAGCGGTTGATGAGGTTAGGTAACAACCCGACCTTCATCATCATGCTTTTGACCTTATCCTTCACTTGCTGGCCCGGCATCTTCGGATAATAGGTGCGCAGCGGTTCGGCAATGATATCGCCAATGGTCATGCGCGGGTTAAGCGATGCCAGCGGATCCTGGAAGATCATCTGGATGTCACTGCGCGCCTGACGCCACTGCTCCTGACTTTGCCCCAGCAGATCGCGCCCTAACCAGGCGACGCGCCCTTCCGTGGCTTTCACCAGGCCAATGATGGCGCGGGCCAGCGTCGATTTACCGCAGCCCGACTCACCAACGACACCCAACGTTTCACCTTCGTACAAACGCAGGCTGACGCCGTCGACCGCTTTCAGCGTGTGCGGTGGCTGCCAAAACCACTGTTTGCCATCCTTAATCTCGAAATGCACCTTAAGATCGGCAATCTCCAGCAGGACTTTTTTCTCTTCGACTACGGTGCTCATACTAATTCCTCCACCGGCTTGAAGCAGGCACGCAAGCGCCCTTCAGCGAAAGGCTCCAGCGGCGGTGCCTTGGCGCAAATGTCCATGGCGTAAGCGCATCGAGGCTGGAACGGACAGCCTTGCGGCAAGCGCAGCAGGTTTGGCGGATTGCCCGGAATAGTGGTCAGCGACTCGCCCTCTTCAGCGTCCAGTCGCGGCACCGCACTCAGCAAGCCAATCGAGTACGGATGTGCAGGATGATAGAACACATCGCGGGCACGGCCATATTCCATAGTGCGACCGGCGTACATCACCAGCACTTTGTCACAGATACCCGCCACCACGCCGAGATCGTGGGTAATCATCACAATCGCGGTATTGAACTCGCGCTTCAACTCATTCAACAGCGTCATGATCTGCGCCTGTACGGTGACGTCGAGGGCTGTGGTCGGCTCATCGGCAATCAGCAGCTTAGGTCGACACAGCAGCGCCATCGCAATCATCACACGCTGGCGCATGCCGCCAGAGAATTCATGTGGGAACATCTTCATGCGCTTACGCGCTTCCGGCATTTTCACGGCGTCCAGCATGCGTACCGACTCTTCAAACGCCTGGGCGCTGTTCATGCCTTTATGCAGCTTCAGCACTTCCATTAACTGCTCGCCGACGCGCATATACGGATTCAGCGACGTCATCGGGTCCTGGAAGATCATCGCGATCTGCTCAGCACGCAGTTTGTTCAGCTTGTTTTCTGGCAGATTGAGAATCTCTGCGCCGTTGAATTTTGCTGAACCGCCAATGCGCCCATTTTTTGCCAGCAGCCCCATCAAGGCAAACGCGGTTTGCGATTTCCCCGAGCCGGACTCGCCAACAATGCCCAGCGTTTCACCTGCATGCAGTGAAAAGTTGAGGTCGTTCACAGCGGTAACATCGCCATCGTGGGTGCTGAAGGTGACGCGCAGATCTTTCACATCCAGCAGCAGGTTATTGTTTCCCGCACGTGCAGCCATGGCTGGCTGAAATTCATGAATGGTCATCGGGAAACTCCTTAACGATCTTTCGGGTCGAGGGCATCACGCAAGCCATCGCCGATAAAGTTAAAACAGAACAGCGTGACCACGAGGAAACCGGCCGGGAACATCAGTAACCACGGCGACACTTCCATCGAGTTGGCGCCATCGCTCAGCAACGCGCCCCAACTGCTCAGGGGTTCCTGTGTGCCGAGGCCAAGGAAGCTAAGGAAGGATTCGAACAGGATCATGCTCGGCACCAGCAAAGAGGCATATACCACCACCACGCCCAACACGTTCGGCACAATGTGGCGCAATACGATTTTGAAGGTGCTGACACCGCCGACCTGCGCCGCTTCGATGAACTCTTTGCGCTTCAGGCCCAGCGTCTGCCCGCGCACGATACGCGCCATATCCAGCCACGACACCATTCCGATCGCCACAAAGATCAACAGAATGTTGCGACCAAAGAAGGTCACCAGCAGGATGACGAAGAACATGAACGGGAAGGAGTTGAGAATCTCCAGAATACGCATCATCACCGAGTCGATTTTACCGCCCAGATAACCCGCCAATGAGCCATACAACGTGCCCACCAGCACCGCGATCAGCGCAGAGGCGATGCCCACCATCAGCGAGATACGGCCACCAATCGCAACGCGCACCAGCAGATCACGGCCCGAGGAATCGGTGCCAAACCAGTGACCGGAAACGGTATCCGGCGCGGCAGACATCATCGCCCAGTCGGTGTCGTCATATTTAAATTGCGACAACATTGGGGCGAACACCACGAACAGCGTGATCACCAGCAGCACCAGCAGGCTGATAAACGCCGCGCGGTTGTGAATAAAGCGGCGACGCGCATCCTGCCAGAGGCTGCGCCCTTCGACTTCCAGTTTTTCACTGAAGGCATCCAGAGCTTCGCTGTTTTTCTTACTAAACATCATGGGCGAGCTCCATAATCAGTAACGGATTTTCGGATCGATTACGGCGTACAGCACATCAACGATCGCGTTAAACAGAATGGTCAGCACGCCAACCAGAATGGTCAGGCTCATCACCAGCGAGTAGTCACGGTTCAATGCCCCGTTGACGAACAACTGGCCGATGCCCGGTAAACCATAGATGGATTCAATCACCATGGAACCGGTAATGATGCCGACAAACGCCGGCCCCATATAGGAAAGCACCGGCAACATAGCAGGCTTCAGCGCGTGACGCAGCACGATACGGCGCAATGGCAGACCTTTGGCGCGCGCGGTACGGATGAAGTTTGAGTGCATCACTTCAATCATCGAACCACGGGTAATACGCGCGATGCTGGCGATATAGGCCAGCGAGAGCGCCACCATCGGCAGCAACATGTAATTCCATTGGCCGCCGTTCCAGCCGCCGCCTGGCAGCCAGCGTAAGGTAATCGCGAATACCAGCACCAGTAACGGTGCTACGACAAAGCTGGGGATCACCACGCCGGTCATCGCGACCCCCATCACGGCATAATCCCACAAACTGTTCTGCTTTAGGGCGGCGATCACGCCGGCCGTTACGCCCAATACCACGGCAAGGAAGAATGCCGCCAGACCAAGTTTGGCTGATACCGGGAAGGCGTGGCCGACCAGATAATTGACCGAGTAATCTTTGTATTTAAACGAGGGACCAAAGTCGCCATGTGCCAACTGCACCAGATAGCTCAGATACTGTTTGCCAATCGGATCGTTGAGATGGTACTTCGCTTCAATATTCGCCATCACTTCTGGCGACAGAACACGTTCGCCGGTAAATGGACTGCCGGGTGCCAGTCGCATCATAAAGAAAGAGATGGTGATGAGGATAAACAGCGTCGGGATGGCTTCAAGGAGCCGACGCAGGATGAATTTTAACATTGCCGTACCTACCAGGCTGTTGCTTCACAAAGTAAAAAGGCGGTGCCGCAGCACCGCCACTATCGATAGCCTGAGTGCTATTAATGTTTAATGATATACAGGTTTTTATCGACGGTTTTATCCAGCGGATCGTTGCCGGTATAACCGCCCACGTAAGGTTTCACCAAACGCGCATTGACGTAGTAGTAAACCGGCACAATGGTGCTGTCTTTATCCAGAATCTGCTCAGCTTTCTGATAATCCGCTACGCGCGCTTTATCGTCTGTGGCTTTAACCGCATCGTGGATAACTTTATCGAAGTCAGCGCTCTTGTAATGCGAGGTGTTACTGCTGCTGTCAGACAGCATGATGTTCAGGAATGAAGTCGGTTCGTTGTAATCCGCACACCATGCCGCACGAGAGACATCAAAGTTGCCCTGATGACGCGTATCCAGGAAGGTTTTCCACTCCTGGTTTTCCAGCTTGATGTTGACGCCGATGTTTTTCTTCCAGATAGAAGAGGCAGCGATAGCCAGTTTCTTGTGCAGATCGGAGGTGTTGTACAGCAGATTGAAGGTCAGCGGTTTATCCGCAGTGTAACCCGCTTCAGCCAACAGCTTTTTCGCTTCTTCGTTACGCTTGTTCTGATCCCACTTGAACCAATCCGGCGGCAGCAGTTCCATGCCATCGGTGGCTGGCGGGGTGAAGCTGTAAGCCGGTTGCTGACCTTGTGCCAGAACCTTGTTCACCATGATGTCGCGATCCAGACCGAGTTTCAGCGCGGTACGGACGCGTGGATCGGTGAATGGCGCTTTCTGGTTGTTAATTTCGTAGTAATAGGTGCACAAATATGGCTTCACCATCAACTCTTTGCCGTTATCACGCTGCAGTTTTTTGAACAGCTCGATTGGCATGTTGTTGTAGGTAATATCGCTGCCGTTCTCAGAGAAGTAACGGTTAACGTCGCTGACTTCAGAGTTGATTGGCAGGAAGGTAACTTTGTTCAGAACGGTGTGCTCGTTGTCCCAATACTGCGTGTTACGCACCAGCGTTACGCGTTCGTTGATCACGTGGGATTCAAGTTTGAATGCGCCGTTACCAACCCAGTTCTGCGGTTGGGTCCACTGATCGCCAAATTTGTCGATAGCAGGCTTATACACCGGAGACATCACGGAGTTGATCAACAGCTTATAGAAGTACGGTACGGGCTCGCTCAGCGTCACTTCCAGCGTGTGATCGTCGATGGCTTTTACACCCAGCTCGGAAGTTGGCTTTTTACCGGCGATGATGTCGTCAACGTTGACGATGTGACCGTATTGCGGATAGCTGGCGTATGGAGATGCGGTTTTCGGATCGACCAGGCGCTGCCAGCTGTAAACGAAATCTTGCGCAGTGACCGGTTCACCGTTGGACCATTTAGCGTTCTTACGCAGGTGGAAAGTCCAGACTTTGAAATCTTTGTTTTCCCAGCTTTCCGCCACGCCCGGAACCGGTTTGCCATCGCTGTCGCTGGTGATCAAACCTTCATACAGGTCACGCGCGATGTTGTCTTCGGGAACACCTTCAATCTTGTGGGGATCCAGCGACTGTACTTCATCGCCGTTACCGCGAACCAGTTCCTGTTTTGCTGCCAATTCAACGCCTGCTGGCACTGTTGCGGCCAGCGCGGCATTCCCTGCCAGCGCGCCGATTGCTGCTAATACACCCGCTGCAATCAGGCTTTTTTTTGTGATGTTGTTCATTATTACGCTCCAGTTTTATTATCTTTACCGGGTCGATTTAACGCCCGGCGTACCCCGTTTCCAGGTGATCTTCGCGTGTCTGAACGAAGACCCTAATCACCCTTCAGGGTTTACCACGGTAAAGTGCCGCCCGACTGTAGCGCCGGATCGGTCCATTACTCAATGTTTCTTTATGTAATAGTATTTCAACGCCAGCATGTCCTGTGGATCTTTACCGGTAAAACCGCCCACCCAAGGTTTGACCAACCGCACGCTAACGCGGTAGTAGACCGGTACGATTGGCGAATCTTTATCAAGTTGCGCTTCAGCTTGCTGATAAAGAGCGGCGCGCTTTGCTTCATCTGAAGTGGTTAATGTTTGCTGAATTAACTGGTCAAACGCCGAACTTTGGTAAAACGCGGTATTATTTGATGAACCGCTCAAAAGCATATTCAGGAAGGTTGAGGGCTCGTTGTAATCTGCGCACCATGTCGCGCGTACCACGTCATACTGCGCCTGGTGACGCGTCTCCAGCAGCGTTTTCCACTCCTGATTCTGTAATGTCACCACCGCACCGAGATTTTTTTGCCACATCGAGGCCGCAGCAATCGCCTGTCGCTTGTTCTGTTCGGAGGTGTTGTACAACAGCGTAAAACGCAGCGGGTTTTGTTGATTAAAGCCGGCATCTGCCAGTAACTGCTTGGCGCTGGCATTACGCTCGGATTGCGTTTGTTGCGCCCAGGCCGGTGGGGAGAGCGTGATACCGTGGGTAAACGGCGGCGTCAATTCGTAGGCAGGAATTTGCCCCTGGCCCATGATCTTCTGCGCGATGATGTCGCGATCAAGGGTTAACTTCAGCGCGGCGCGTACTCGGACATCATCGAATGGCGCTTTTTTGTTGTTGATTTCGTAATAGAAGGTGCACAGCAGCGGACTGATTTTGACCTCATCGCCGAGATCCTGCTGTAACTTTTTAAACAGCTCCGGCGGCACCACACTGTTGGTCATATCGGTGCCACCGCTGCGATAACGGTTGATATCACTGTTCTCTGAAGAGAGCGGCAAGAACACGCCCTCTTCAATCACCGTGTGTGCATTATCCCAATACTGCGGATTGCGTTTCACCACGATTTTTTCATTCACCACCCAGTCCGACAGCGTAAAAGCGCCATTGCCAACATAGTGTTGCGGCTGCGTCCACTGCTCGCCCCACTGGTCTATCGCCGGACGATAGACCGGTTTCATCGCACTGTGGGCCAGCATAGCAACAAAATAGGGAACGGGTTCAGAAAGGGTGACTTGTAGATGACGATCGTCGAGGGCTTTAACCCCGAGTTCAGCCGGCGCAGCTTTACCAGACAGGATGGCATCAACGTTGGCGACATGGGCCGCCTGTAAATAGCTGGCGTAAGGGGAAGCAGTTTTGGGATCGGCCAGGCGCTGCCAACTGTAGACGAAATCCTGGGCGGTAACGGGCTGGCCATTACTCCAGCGCGCATCTTCTCGCAGCGTGAAAGTCCAGATGCGCCCTTCTTCGCTTTGCCACTGCTTAGCGACACCGGGGACAAGCTGACCGTTATTATCGGTTTCAACCAGACCTTCCAGCAAATTACGCATGACATTGGATTCTGGCACGCCCTCCGCTTTCTGCGGATCGAGCGTTGCCACCTCACTGCCATTATTAATCACGATCCGCTGTAATTCTGATAATTGAGTGCCTGCGGGAATTTGTGCTGCCTGGCTTGAGGCCATTGCGCCTGTGAGACATAAGGCAAGCACTGAACGTACGGCCGTTTTCGCTACCATGCATTTCATCAACAAATATCAACCTTAATCATAAGCCTGATAGCCTTTAAGCAAGAAGCGTACACATTTGTCGCTATCAGATAAAAAATTTGTGATGTGCCGAAAATTATCAGAACCGATGCCCGCACGCCAAAGCTAAACTGCAAAAATGTTAGCAGATTCTCTTTTATCACGTTCTGGTAGGGAGGAAAAGTGTTAATTATTAGGATGAAATAACGATTAAAACACTGATTAATATAAATATAATTTCGTTATCGCATATATTTTATTCATTATTGTTATTAAGTTATAATTTTTATGAATATAACTGCAAAACCATCACATTCCAACATAATGATTTCATCATCTAGCTAATGACTTTTCCGTAATGCTAATAAGAAAGAATTTTACAGAGTATTTATCTGTGATAATTATCACAATTTAATGTGAGTTACTGGATGCGTTTATCAGGATTAGTAGTAAAAGTGATGCGGAGGTTAATGCGTTAAGAAGGATGAATAAAATTACCAAAATGGTGCAATTAAGTCTAACGTTGCACCATTGTGGATCGCATTGCAGGTTAAGATTAAAAATTAAGGGCTACTAATTGAGTAATCCGGGGAAAATTGATTTCATGCCGGTGACAACAAACTCTATGCCCAATGCCATTAACAACAATCCCATGATACGAGTGATAACGTTGATCCCGGTTTGGCCAAGTACTCGCACCATTAATGGTGCAGCGCGAAACAGCAGCCAACAGCAAAACGCGAAAATTGCAATCGCGATACTAAAGCCAATTAGGTTCTGCCAACTGTGATAACGCGTACTCCAGACGATGGTTGAACTTATTGCGCCGGGACCGGCCATCAACGGTAAAGCCAGCGGTACCACACCAATACTTTCACGAATGGCGCTCTCTGACTTCTCCTGCTTGTTCTGCTTATCCTCACCCAGTTTTCCGCTGATCATCGACATCGCGATGGTAACGACCAGAATCCCACCGGCAATACGGAACGAATCTATCGAAATACCAAACAGATGCAGGATGCCATCACCAAGGAAAAGTGACGTCCACAGGATAATGGCGACGGCCAGGTTCGCGGTGAGGTTGGTTTTGTTGCGCTCAACCACACCCTGATAGCTGGTCATACTGATAAAGACCGGGATGATACCTACCGGATTTACCAGGGCAAACAAACCGACAAAAAACTTAATGTAG
Organism: Pantoea trifolii; assembly: GCF_024506435.1. Lineage (NCBI taxonomy): Bacteria > Pseudomonadati > Pseudomonadota > Gammaproteobacteria > Enterobacterales > Erwiniaceae > Pantoea > Pantoea trifolii. The sequence goes on from NZ_JANIET010000001.1 coordinate 2,246,279, forward strand.
CCGGATAGATCAAGTAGCACGGGGTTCAAAGTGGGCTCCGGTAAAGTCTGAGTAGAAAAACGCGCTTAATGTAGTGCATAAGCCGGGCGGAAAACCAGAGGCGCCAACAGAAATTTATGCTGCCGGCAAAGCTTTAAGTCAGTTCTTTCAACTACTGTTAAAGTTGGGTTATGGCAATGAAGCCAGCAGGGACCGCAGATGTGGCACATCACGCTAACTTTACTTGCAAAAGTTAGTGCTGAAAGGTGTCAGCTTGGATCAGGATTGATCTGTATCAAAATTTACCTACCCCATCAGGGGTAATCTTACCCCGTCGAAACAACTTCCTGACGCTTAAGCATCTTGACCAGGAAACCCTTTTAGTAAGCAAAGGCAAAACAGTCGCCAACCTGACCAAAATATAAGCATAGCGTGACTATACTTCTGGATTCAGGCTTGTTTACTAAAAGAGTTTAACTTCCTTCAGGAGAGCACTATGGCCGTTACTAATGTTGCCGAACTTAATGCACTGGTTGAACGTGTAAAAAAGGCACAGCGTGAGTACGCTAATTTTAGTCAGGAACAAGTTGATGCAATCTTCCGCGCCGCCGCACTTGCTGCTGCAGACGCACGAATTCCTCTCGCCAAGCTGGCCGTTGCCGAATCAGGCATGGGTATTGTTGAAGACAAAGTGATCAAGAACCACTTTGCTTCTGAATACATCTACAACGCTTACAAAGACGAAAAAACCTGCGGTATCCTCGCCACTGATGACACCTTCGGCACCATTACCATTGCTGAACCGATTGGCCTAATCTGCGGTATCGTTCCAACCACCAACCCAACCTCTACCGCTATTTTTAAAGCGCTGATTAGCCTGAAAACCCGCAACGGCATTATCTTCTCTCCGCATCCACGTGCAAAAGATGCAACCAACAAAGCCGCAGATATTGTGCTGCAGGCAGCGATTGCGGCAGGTGCACCAAAAGATATTATCGGCTGGATCGATACCCCTTCTGTCGAGCTTTCTAATCAGTTAATGCATCACCCCGATATCAACCTGATCCTTGCAACCGGTGGTCCGGGCATGGTGAAAGCCGCCTACAGTTCCGGTAAGCCGGCAATTGGTGTGGGTGCGGGTAACACGCCAGTCGTAATTGATGAAACAGCGGATATCAAACGCGCTGTCGCGTCTATCCTGATGTCGAAAACCTTCGATAACGGTGTGATTTGTGCTTCTGAACAATCCGTGATTGTGGTTGATTCGGCTTATGACGCGGTTCGTGAGCGTTTTGCCAGCCACGGCGGCTACCTGCTGCAAGGTAAGGAGCTGAAAGCCATTCAGGATATCATTCTGAAGAATGGCGCGTTAAACGCCGCGATTGTAGGCCAGCCAGCGACCAAGATTGCCGAATTGGCCGGAATTAGCGTGCCTGCAACTACCAAGATTCTGATTGGCGAGGTGAAACTGGTTGATGAATCTGAGCCATTCGCGCATGAAAAACTGTCTCCAACTTTAGCGATGTACCGTGCGAAGGATTACCACGACGCGGTCGATAAAGCTGAGAAACTGGTAACGATGGGCGGTATCGGCCACACCTCATGCCTGTATACCGACCAGGATAACCAGATCGAACGCGTGCACTACTTCGGCGACAAAATGAAGACCGCACGAATTCTGATTAACACGCCTGCATCACAAGGCGGTATCGGTGACCTGTACAACTTCAAGCTTGCTCCATCACTGACGCTGGGCTGTGGTTCATGGGGCGGTAACTCCATTTCTGAAAACGTGGGACCAAAACATCTCATCAACAAGAAAACCGTGGCCAAGCGAGCTGAGAATATGTTGTGGCATAAACTTCCAAAGTCTATTTACTTCCGTCGTGGCTCACTGCCGATTGCCCTGGAAGAAGTGGCAACTGATGGAGCAAAACGCGCCTTTATCGTTACTGACCGCTTCCTGTTCAATAACGGCTATGCGGATCAGGTGACCTGCGTACTGAAATCACACGGCATCGAAACCGAAGTCTTCTTTGAAGTCGAAGCTGACCCAACGCTGAGCATCGTCCGTAAAGGTGCAGAGCAGATGAACAGCTTTAAACCTGATGTGATTATCGCACTCGGCGGTGGCTCACCGATGGATGCAGCAAAAATCATGTGGGTGATGTACGAGCATCCTGAAACGCATTTCGAAGAGCTGGCACTGCGCTTTATGGACATCCGTAAACGCATCTATAAGTTCCCGAAAATGGGCGTCAAAGCGCGCATGGTTGCCATCACGACCACTTCCGGTACCGGTTCAGAAGTTACACCGTTTGCCGTGGTGACGGACGATGCAACCGGCCAGAAATATCCATTAGCGGATTATGCGCTGACGCCTGACATGGCCATTGTTGACGCCAACCTGGTAATGGATATGCCACGTTCACTCTGCGCCTTCGGTGGTCTGGATGCGGTAACGCACTCGCTAGAAGCCTACGTTTCCGTATTAGCGAACGAGTATTCTGACGGCCAGGCTTTGCAAGCACTAAAACTGCTGAAAGAGAATTTGCCTGCCAGCTATCGCGATGGCGCGAAAAATCCAGTTGCTCGCGAACGTGTTCACAATGCGGCGACTATCGCGGGGATTGCGTTTGCTAACGCCTTCCTGGGTGTATGTCACTCAATGGCGCATAAATTGGGTTCTGAGTTCCACATTCCTCACGGTCTGGCAAACGCCCTACTGATTTCAAACGTCATTCGCTACAACGCCAATGACAACCCGACCAAGCAGACGGCTTTCAGCCAGTATGATCGTCCACAAGCACGTCGTCGTTATGCTGAGATCGCCGACCATCTGGGACTTTCCGCTGCTGGCGACCGTACCGCTCAGAAAATTGAAAAACTGCTCGCCTGGCTTGAAGAGATGAAAACGCAGTTGGGCATTCCAACCTCTATCCGCGAAGCGGGTGTGCAAGAGGCAGACTTCCTTGCGAAAGTTGACAAGCTGGCTGAGGATGCATTCGATGACCAATGTACCGGCGCGAACCCACGCTATCCGCTGATTGCTGAGTTAAAACAAATCATGCTGGATACCTTCTACGGCCGTGAATTCTCTGAGTCACTAAATGAGAAAGCTGAAGAAGTTAAAGCCGAAGTAAAAGTTGATAAGAAAATGAAGAAAGCGTAAAGCGCTTTAAACAAAAAACCCGCTACGGCGGGTTTTTTTATGGCTTGCTGATGAGTTAGGCCTGGGGCGATTGTGAGCCATATATCGCCTGAAGGGAACCTTCATCAATCGCCTGCTTATAATGTTTACGGCAGACCGATATATAGCGCTCATTGCCACCAATCACTACCTGCTCGCCTTCGCTAAAAGGCTTACCCTTTGCATCGAGACGAAGGACCATGCTGGCTTTTCTGCCACAATGGCAGATAGTTTTAAGCTCAACCAGCTTATCCGCCCATGCCAGTAAATATTGGCTACCCACAAACAGCTCTCCACGGAAATCCGTGCGCAGGCCATAGCAAAGCACTGGAATATCCAGATTGTCGACAACATCAGATAACGCTTTCACCTGTTCGCGCGTCAGGAACTGGCTTTCATCGACTAACACACAATGCACGGGTTGCTTCGCATGCTCTGCCGCTATTTCTTCATCGAGCCTTGTCTCATCGTTATATAAAAATGCAGGAGACGAAAGACCGATGCGTGAACTGACTTTACCTGCACCGAAGCGGTTATCAATCTCGGCGGTATAAACCAGCGATCGCATCCCGCGCTCGTGGTAATTATAAGAAGATTGCAGCAAAGCCGTTGATTTACCCGCATTCATCGCAGAGTAATAAAAATAAAGTTGAGCCATTAGAAAATCTCATCGTAGCCTATATCTGTTGCGCCGCAGTTTACCATAAAGCTGTATAACTGTAGCGATGCATTATTTTTATCATTTGCTCAAATTAACATCACCATCAAGATGGATATCATAGCGCCTAATAAAGAGAGCACGTTTTGACAAAGTAGCGATTAAGCCGATATTTTATTCGTTTTAATTAAAGCCGAAGCGTCAGGGTTAGCGTGGGCTTAGCGTTCAGCCTACTAAGCCAGTTAAAAAAGATTGCCAGATAAGTAAATATATTCTGAATAGCGTTATAAAATCGCACTCCATTTTTATTTTTTACGTTTTGCTTTTAAATCCGGCTATTGCAGTTATTTTTTTGCACCACTATTATGAGTCGGCAGAACAACCTCCATTTATTATATTTTGAGATTAGGACAATGAGCGAAGCACTTAAAATTCTTAATAATATCCGTACATTGCGCGCACAGGCTCGGGAATGCTCTCTGGAAACATTGGAAGAGATGCTGGAAAAACTCGAAGTTGTGGTCAATGAGCGTCGTGAAGATGATACTCATGCACAAGCGGAAAATGCAGAGCGCACACGCAAGCTTGAACAGTATCGCGAAATGCTGATTGCCGATGGTATCGACCCAAATGAGCTATTGCAGGCATTATCTGAAACGAAAGTTCCGGGTAAAACCAAGCGCGCTGCACGCCCCGCTAAATATTCTTATGTTGATGAAAACGGTGAAAACCGTACCTGGACTGGCCAGGGCCGCACGCCTGCTGTGATTAAAAAAGCAATTGAAGAACAAGGTAAACAACTGGACGATTTCCTACTGTAATCATTCCAGCGCTCAGAATTGTAATTAGTTCACTACTAATTCACTTTGACCAGGCAAGAAAAAGGAAGCCAATGGCTTCCTTTTTTAATGCTTAATTATTGTTGATAGAAGCGGCGATACCAATCAACAAAATGCTGTACACCCTGCTCAACGCTAGTTTGAGGACGGAAATTGATCGCCTGATACAGAGGTTGTGTATCAGCGCTGGTACCCAGCACGTCGCCGGGTTGCATCGGCAGCATATTTTTCTTCGCTTCAATGCCCAATGCCTTTTCCAGCGACTCAATATAGGTCATTAAGCTGGTCGGCTGGCTATTGCCGATGTTGTAAACGCGATAAGGTGCCGAACTGCTTGCAGGCGAACCAGCTTCAACTGTCCAGCTATCATCCGGTTGAGGAATTACATCCTGCAAACGCACGATCGCTTCTGCGATGTCATCTATGTAAGTGAAGTCACGCGTCATTTGTCCGTTGTTATAAACGTCAATTTGCTCTCCCGCTAACATCGCGCGAGTAAACTTGAACAACGCCATATCCGGACGGCCCCACGGACCATAAACGGTGAAAAAGCGTAATCCCGTAGTAGGCAGCTGATAAAGATGTGAATAGGTATGCGACATCAATTCGTTAGCTTTTTTAGTGGCCGCATAGAGTGAAACGGGATGATCAACGGAATCTTCCGTTGAAAAAGGCATTTTGCGATTCAGTCCATAAACTGAACTGGATGAGGCATACAGAAGGTGGCCGATTTTATGATGCCGGCAGCCTTCAAGAATATTGAGATGACCGATTAAATTTGCTTCGGCATAAGCATGGGGATTTTCGATCGAATAACGCACGCCGGCTTGCGCGCCCAAATGTATAACACGTTCAAAAGCATGTTCAGCGAATAAAGAAGAAATGGCCTGGCGATCCGCCAGGTCCATTTTTAAGAAAATGAAATCAGGATATTGCGTGTTCTGGTCTAAACGGGCCTGCTTAAGGCTGACATCATAATAGTCATTTAGGTTATCGATACCGACAACCTGGTGACCAGCCGCCAGCAAGCGCTGACTGACGTGAAATCCAATAAAACCTGCCGCGCCGGTAACCAGAAACTTCATACATCCCTCATTATTCTACGATTTTAATTGATGCTCCGCGGCCAATTGCATAGTACGTGAAACCGCGCTTGCTGATACGTTCCGGATCATACAGGTTACGACCATCAAAAATCACGGGTTCTTTTAACGCATTTTTGATGACGTCGAAGTCTGGCGCACGGAAGTTTTGCCATTCAGTACAGATAACTAAGCCATCCGCACCCTGCAGCGCTGCTTCTTTAGTGCCCATCAACTTCAGATCGTTACGATGGCCATAAATGCGTTGCGCTTCATCCATCGCTTCTGGGTCGAAGGCCTGAACCGTTGCACCGGCTTCCCATAGTGTCTCCATCAGCACACGGCTGGAGGCTTCACGCATGTCGTCAGTATTCGGCTTGAACGCCAGTCCCCACAAAGCAAAGGTTTTGCCGCGCAGATCGTCACCAAAGTGACGCTTAATAAAGGTTGGCAGCTTATTCTTCTGCGAATCGTTAACGTCTTCTACCGCCTGCAGCAGACGCGGAGTGTAGCCGATTGACTCAGCAGTACGAATCAGCGCCTGCACGTCTTTCGGGAAACAAGAACCGCCATAGCCGCAGCCTGGATAGATGAAATGATAACCGATACGTGAATCTGAGCCGATACCCTGGCGAACCTTCTCAACGTCGGCTCCCAAACGTTCTGCCAGATTCGAGATCTCGTTCATGAAGCTGATTTTGGTTGCCAGCATGCAGTTAGCCGCATATTTGGTCAGCTCTGCGCTGCGGATATCCATCAAAATCATACGATCATGATTACGGTTGAACGGCTCATATAGCTCGCGTAACAGCTCAACCACTTCATCATTATCGGTACCGACAACGATACGCTCAGGACGCATGCAGTCATTAACTGCTGCACCTTCCTTGAGGAATTCCGGGTTTGAAACTACGTCAAAGGCGATGTTTACATCACGCTTTTGCAAAGTTTCAGTCATCACCGCACGAACGCGATCCGCTGTACCTACAGGTACAGTTGATTTATCGATAACAACTTTGTGATCGTTCATGTGCTGCGCGATGGTGCGCGCAACAGCTGTCACATATTTCAGATCGGCAGAACCGTCTTCATCCGGTGGCGTCCCCACGGCGATAAACTGCATCACGCCATGATTAACGCCCTCTTCCGCATTCGTGCTGAACTTCAGGCGACCCGACTCATAATTAGACATAACGAGTGGCGTCAGGCCCGGTTCAAAGATCGGAATATTGCCTTTCTTTAAGTTCTCGACTTTCTTTTCGTCGACATCAATACAGAGAACGTCATGTCCGACTTCGGCCAACACCGCAGCCTGAACCAGACCGACATAGCCGATACCAAATACAGTGACTTTCATTGAATTATCCTGTGTTTATTGAGTTACTTTTTATTGCCTACCGCGCCTTCGAGCCACTGAGTGAAATCTTTACCCAGGACTGGATGGCGAACGCCGTACTCAACAAACGCTTGCATGTAACCCAGTTTGTTACCGCAGTCATGGCTAACACCGTTCAGGTGATACGCTTCAACGGTCTCTTTTTCCATCAGCATTGCAATGGAGTCAGTCAGCTGAACTTCACCACCTGCACCTGGAGGCGTTTTCGCCAGCAGTGGCCAGATTTCAGCGGACAGCACGTAACGACCTACAACGGCCAGGTTTGATGGGGCTTCAGAAGCTTTAGGCTTCTCAACCACGCCAACCATTGGCGCGCTCTGACCTGCAGAGAGATCGGCACCCTGGCAGTCAACCACACCGTAAGCGGTTACATCAGCAACCGGCTCAACCATGATCTGGCTGCGGCCGCTCTCTTCGTAGCGCGCCAGCATCTCTGCCAGATTGTCTTTGGTTGGGTCAGATTCGTATTCATCGATGATGACGTCTGGCAGGATTACGGCGAATGGCTCATCGCCAATCAGCGGATGTGCACACATTACTGCGTGGCCCAGGCCTTTCGCGATACCCTGACGAACCTGCATGATGGTGACGTGTGGAGGGCAGATTGACTGGATTTCATCCAGCAGCTGACGCTTAACACGTTTTTCCAGCATAGATTCCAGCTCAAAACTGGTATCAAAGTGGTTTTCGATGGCGTTTTTAGAAGAGTGTGTAACCAGCACAATCTCGTTAATGCCCGCTGCAATGCACTCATTCACGACATACTGGATCAACGGCTTATCGACCAGCGGTAACATCTCTTTTGGAATAGCTTTGGTCGCAGGCAGCATACGCGTGCCGAGGCCTGCAACTGGGATTACCGCTTTTTTAACTTTAGTCTTATAGGCAGACATCAAAAATACCTCTCTTAATAGGCCGTTCAAGTTAATACTTGATATGTCGGTTTAAAAACGAAATGAGTATATCAGTTACTATCAGGTGGATTTATCCTGGAAGAAGTTAATCCACGGAATTTAGGACTATTACCCAAGTGTAAAGCTTGCCCCTGGTCCTGTCTTTAACCCGCAGAAAATTTAAATCCGACGGGTTATTCTTCGGCTGATAGCATCAAACGTAGTCTGCCTCCGGCGCCCCAAATATGGCATTGCCAGGCGTCGGCACGTTGGCTAATTTGATTGAGATGGGTGCTGCCCATAGTACCAAGTGGCACCCCATTACTGAGTTGGATTTGATGAGTATTGATATGCAATGTGGCATTCAGTCCCGCTGAAACCAGGATCAGATTTTTTAACTGGCGATGGTAATAGCCCACCAGCAACGGGAACTGTCCGCTGAGATTGGCTTGCCGTAACAGCATGTTGACCTGCCGTAGTAACCCATTTAATTCAGGCAATCGCTGCTTCTGGCCGGAGAGTTGCTCCTGCAGCAAGCCATTGAACAGGGCACGCAGCAACAGCGCGGCTAACACGCCATTATCGCCAGCGCGTGTCACATCAAGGCAATAGAATGCCAAATCGTTATCTGACAGCGCCGCGATATCCAGCACTAAACCCGGCTGTTCCGCCATGGTGAGCTGGCGGTAATTGATTCGGCAATTGGCGATAGTTTGCTGCACCGGCGGCTGGAGCTGTTTGAGTAATTTAGAGGCCGCCAACGGATCGCTAACCAGCGCATCCCAATCCTGAAAGAGCTGCTCATCCTCCTCCACTTTGGAGGTAAACATTGAAGGATAGAGACACTCGAACACCGCTTCACGGAAACGTTCAAGATTTTTGAGCGGTTTGAGCAGCACATCCTGCACCCCCAAACGCAACACATGGGCGATATCCGCCATATTTTGTGTGGCGGAGATAATCAAAATGGGCACATTGTTGCCGCGCGTACGGAGACGCTCAACGAATGGGATACCGCCCATACGCGGCATTTCAAGATCGCAAATAACCAGATCGACTGACTGCGCCGATAATAACGTTAAGCCATCAACGCCATCACCTGCCTCAAGCGTACTGGCGCCTAAGCTGGTTAATAAGTTGTCTATCATTGAACGGAAAACGACCTCATCTTCGACAATGAGTATCTTTTTGCCGATTAGCGGTTTTTCCATTCTCTCCCCCTGCGTACCAGATAATTCAATAGTGGTTCATAAAATGCAGTTGCGCCTTTCAGAATTGGCTGAAGTAGCAACCCCTGTGAATGAACAACCTGACTATCTGCCACGGACCAGCGGTAATAGTTCATCCATTTTTTTCTCAACGGCGGCCTTGCCAGCCGCAATGGCTTCTTCTGCACGATGAAAGTCCAGTGTGGAAATTTGTGGACAAAACGGCTGAATCAGCACATCCGGCGGATCGCCCGCCATGCGGTTACGTTTCAGGCGATTTTCCAGAACCTGGATGGATGTCGACATAATCTCCATCGCACCCGGCGTTTGATTAGCACGGCGTTGCGTCAGGCCAATCAAGCGTTGACGCAGTTTTTTTCCCCAGCTCAGCGCTTCAACTGCCGCCGCCTCTTCACCGCTTTGCGGCGTAACTGACAATAAATCTTGCTGCATCAGGTGCGCGTCATGCTGTAAATCCACGGCGATAACGATGTCAGCACCTAATGCACGGGTTAATGAGATCGGTACTGGATTTACCACCGCACCATCAACCAACCAATACCCATTGTAAGCAATGGGTGGTAATAAGCCTGGCATACTACAGGACGCACGCACAGCTTGATGCAAATCGCCCTCGGTCAACCACACTTCACGTCCAGTACTCAGATTGGTTGCTACCACGCCAAACGGCTTGGCGCACTCATCGATCAGATCGTTAGGAATCAGCTGACGGATGTGACTAAACACTCGATCGCCACGCAATAAACCGCCGCGTTGCCAGGAGAGATCCATCAGTCGGATGACGTCCCAATAGCGGAATGCGCTCACCCATTTTTCCATCACGCCCAGCCGTCCATTCACGTAAGCCGAACCGACCAACGCGCCAACAGAACATCCCGCCACCACATCGATTTCAATGCCCGCACGTTCTAGCGCATTGATCACGCCGATGTGCGACCAACCTTTGGCAGCACCTGAACCTAGTGCCAGCCCGATCCTGACTTTTCTCATCTCACCTCATGATTGGCATGGTACGTAGCATCACGCCTGACAGTCGGCTACCATAGCGCACGCTTTAGTTTACTTTAATCACTTCCAGGAGATGACGTGTCTGAAAAGTGCCCTTGCTGCAGCGGAAAGGAGTATAGCCTATGTTGCCAACCCTTTCTGAATGGCCAAGCGAACCCGTCCAGCGCGGAGCAATTGATGCGCTCACGCTATACCGCCTACGTCGAAAAAGATGCCGCGTGGCTGGCGCAAACCTGGCACTCCAGTAAACGCGTGGCTGACCTTGAGACGCTATTATCCGAAAGTTTTGCCGGTACTGAATGGCTGGGCTTGAATGTAACTCGTTGTAATCATGGAAGCCATGAGAATGAAGCCTTCGTGACGTTTTTTGCGCGTTACCTCGAAAAAGGACGCACTTCAGCCATCTATGAATGTTCGCGCTTTCTTCGCGAGGATCAACGCTGGTACTATGTCGACGGAACAACGCCTGAGTTGGGACGTAATGATCGCTGTCCTTGTGGCGCCGATAAAAAATACAAAAAATGTTGTGGTTAATCTGGACAGATACACAACGGCTTTACCATTCATCGCTTTGACAGGACTCTGATCGAGATGCAAGCGCAAACCATCCAACGAAAAGTTTTACGAACCATTTGCCCTGATGCGAAAGGTTTGATCGCCAAGATCACCAACATTTGTTACAAGCACGAACTCAACATTGTGCAGAATAATGAGTTTGTCGATCACCGTACCGGCCGCTTTTTCATGCGCACCGAGCTGGAAGGCATTTTCAACGACAACACTTTGCTGGCCGATCTCGATAGCGCACTCCCAGTCGGTTCTGTGCGTGAACTGCAAAGTGCCGGTCGTCGTCGTGTGGTGATTCTGGTGACCAAAGAGGCGCATTGCCTTGGCGATCTGCTGATGAAAAGCGCATTTGGCGGTCTGGATATGGAAATTGCTGCAGTCATCGGTAACCACGAAACGCTGCGCTCATTGGTGGAACGTTTCGATATTCCGTTTGTGTTAGTGAGCCACGAAGGCCACACGCGTGAAGAGCACGACAACCGCATGGCGGATGAAATTGACCGTTATCAGCCTGATTACGTGGTGTTGGCGAAATACATGCGCGTGTTGACCCCCGCCTTCGTGCAACGTTATCCAAATCAGATCATCAATATTCACCACTCCTTCTTGCCAGCATTCATTGGCGCGCGTCCTTATCATCAGGCTTATGAGCGTGGCGTGAAAATCATCGGTGCCACTGCGCACTACGTGAACGATAACCTCGATGAAGGCCCAATCATCATGCAGGACGTGATCAACGTCGATCACAGCTACACCGCAGAAGAGATGATGCGTGCAGGACGCGACGTTGAGAAGAATGTGTTGAGCCGCGCGCTGTATAAAGTGTTAGGCCAGCGCGTGTTCGTTTACGGCAATCGCACGATCATTCTTTAACCACTTCGGCGCTGAACTGCACAACTCTTCAGCGCCACGCGTAAAAAGTGGGCAAACAGTTTTTATTTTCAGTGACGGCGCTTTACAGGCTGAGTGCATTTGTTATGATGCGCCCCGCTTTAAGACGCAATGATTCAGGCCAGTGGTGGGATTCCCGAGCGGCCAAAGGGAGCAGACTGTAAATCTGCCGTCACAGACTTCGAAGGTTCGAATCCTTCTCCCACCACCATCTGAATCGTCTCTGCTTAAAGCCACAATACGTAATATCCCCGGTGGGATTCCCGAGCGGCCAAAGGGAGCAGACTGTAAATCTGCCGTCACAGACTTCGAAGGTTCGAATCCTTCTCCCACCACCATCAATACCATTCTCCTCTTTTTCCCACTTGTTTTAATCGTTGTAACCTCCTGATTCACACCATGACTTTTGCCCAAAAACTCGTTACCATCGCGCCATACTTTTGCGGATAAAAATGGCAGCGAAATGAAATTTGTCTCTTTCAACATCAACGGCTTGCGTGCGCGTCCTCATCAATTAGCCGCGCTGGTTGAACAGCATCAACCTGATGTCATCGGCTTGCAGGAAACCAAAGTGCATGACGATATGTTCCCGCTTGAGGACGTCAGCAAACTGGGTTATCACGTGTTTTATCACGGGCAAAAAGGTCATTACGGCGTCGCGCTGCTGACCAAAGCTGAGCCAGTCAGTGTCTCACGCGGTTTTCCCGGCGATGATGAAGATGCTCAGCGCCGTATAATCATGGCGGAAATCCCGAGTCCAATTGGCGATATCACGGTTATCAACGGTTATTTCCCGCAGGGTGAAAGCCGCGACCATCCCACAAAGTTTCCAGCGAAAGAGAAGTTTTATCGCGATCTGCAAAGCTATCTTGAGCAGCAGTTGGCCGTCGATAAACCGGTGTTGATCATGGGTGACATGAACATCAGTAGTACTGATTTTGACATCGGCATTGGTGAAGATAACCGTAAACGCTGGCTGCGCACCGGCAAGTGCTCGTTCCTGCCTGAAGAGCGTGAGTGGATGGATCGCTTGCTGCAATGGGGTTTGGTTGACACCTGGCGCGATAAGTTCCCGGAAACCAACGATCGTTTCTCATGGTTTGATTACCGCTCGAAAGGCTTTGACGACAATCGTGGTCTGCGCATCGATCTGCTGCTGGCGAGCCAACCTCTGGCCTCGCGCTGTATTGAGAGTGGCATCGATTACGATATCCGCAGCATGGAAAAACCGTCGGATCACGCCCCGGTTTGGTCAACGTTTAAGCTGTAATGAAGCAGCGTGGCGTCATACGCCACGCGCTTTTATTTGATGATTTTCCAGATAAGCGGATTGGTGCCTAATACCTTCTCATCCCTGCCGCACTGCAATAACACGCCTTCTGCTTTAACCACCGCACCTTCAGAATAACTGCGATTCTCATAGGTACAGCACTGCATGCAGTTGCTCTGACGATTATTTTGCCCTTGCGTCCAGACTTCGGGTGGCAGATCCACCACCACATCGGTATTACCCGTACGATTATTTTCCGGCTGGCGGTTGGCCAGCGCCGAGGTGCTGCATAACAATAATCCGCCCAGCAACATCATTGCATAACGCATCACTCTGTCTCCTTGGTTTTGCGACGAGCCGTTTTTTGTTTGGCTCTCTTTTTGGCCCCAGGCGCAGTCAATCCGCGAAAGGCCTGTAACGACGGTCGCTGGCGTGCTTCACCTATCAGCCCAATCAAGGTGCTGACCAGCGGCTGCATAAACTCATCATAGCGACAAGATTTCTCACTGATGCGGGTCAGCGTCGATTCCCATTGCGCCGTCATATCCGGCCGGGCGGCCATTTCTGGCAGCGCATGGATCAACGCCCTGCCCGCATCCGTCGAATGAATATAGCGGCCTTTTTTCACCAGAAAAGTGCGGCGGAACAGCAATTCAATAATGCCCGCACGCGTCGCTTCCGTACCTAAACCATCGGTTGCACGCAGCACTTTCTTTAATTCTTTATCCTGCACAAAGCGGGCGATGCCCGTCATCGCAGATAACAGTGTCGCATCGGTAAACGGACGCGGCGGCTGCGTCTGCTTCGCCAGCACTTCGCCGCGCTCGCATAGCAGCTCATCGCCTTTGGCGACCACCGGCAGCGGCGTGCCATCGTTCTCCTCGTCACGCTCTTTGCTGCCGAGCAGTGCACGCCAGCCGGCTTCGGCCAGAAAGCGCGCTTTGGCGATAAATTTACCGCCGCCGATATCGAGGTCAATCACGCATTTGCGGAACACCGCATCCGGGCAAAACTGCATCAGATATTGGCGCGCAATCAGGCCGTAAATATTGGCTTCATTCTCAGTCAGATTGACCTTACTGGCACGCGCGGTAGGAATGATGGCGTGGTGCGCATCAACCTTTTTATCATCCCAACAGCGGTTTTTCTGATCGGGATTGAAATCTGCTGGCGGCGTCAGATTAGGCTGATGCGCCTGAATGGCATTCAACACCGCATGGCGTCCGGCAAAATGTTCATCAGGCAGATAGCGGCTGTCGGAACGCGGATAGGTGATCAACTTGTGGGTTTCGTACAGCCGCTGACAGCAATCGAGTACGTTCTGCGCGCTGAGGCCAAAGCGTTTGCCGGCTTCTATCTGCAGGCCAGAAAGCGAGAATGGCAGCGGCGCGGTATCCGACTCACGTTTGTCGTTATAGCCGGTGACCAGCGCGGGCTTACCGTTGATGCGGTCAAGCACGTGATCCGCCAGCGGACGATGCAGCAATCGCCCCTCTTCATCCTGCCACGGCTCGCAAGCATAGCTTGGTACCCATGTCGCGACAAAACGCTCCTCTTTTGGCGTGACGATGTGCGCTTTAACTTCGAAATAGTCCTTCGGGATAAAGTTTTCGATCTCTTCATCGCGACGCACCACCAGACCCAACACCGGCGTCTGCACGCGGCCAACCGACAGCACGCCATCGTACCCAGCGTTGCGCCCCAGCAAGGTAAAAGCGCGCGTCATATTGATGCCATACAGCCAGTCAGCGCGCGCACGCGCTAACGCGGATACGCACAGAGGTATGAATTCACGGTTCTCACGCAAACGCCCAACCGCGCGCTCAACCGCCGAGGGATTGAGATCGTTAATCAAACAACGCTGCACCGTTTTGCGTTTCTCTGGCGCGAGCTGCAGGTAATCGAGCACCTCATCCACCAGCAATTGACCTTCACGATCGGGGTCACCCGCATGCACCACCGCGCTGGCTTGTTGCAGCAGGCCTTCAATCACTTTTAACTGCTTCGCCACGGAAGGACGCGGCTGCAAGCGCCATTTTTCCGGAATAATTGGTAAATCAGCCAGATTCCAGCGCGCATAGCGGCTGTCGTAACTGTCGGGCTGCGCCTGCTCGAGCAGGTGCCCAACACACCAGGTCACAACCTGGTCATTTCCGCAGGCAATATAGCCGTCTCCGCGTCGATGCGGTTTCGGCAACACGTCGGCAATCGCACGCGCTAAGCTGGGTTTTTCGGCAATAAACAAACGCATGGATGGCGTCGTTCCTTAACGTCAGGTAACTACGGTAATCAGTGGACGATCGGCTTCGGCGGCAAATAGTTCGCCAATCGACGTTGCTTGTACGCCAGCTGCAGAGGCACAGCGCTGGAACGCATCAATAGCGCTGGGTTGAACCGCCACCAGCAAGCCACCGGAGGTTTGTGGATCGCACAGCAGCGCGCGGGTGGCGTCATCAAGCGGGGAAACCTGTTCACCATAGCTGGCGAAGTTGCGGCGGGTACCGCCGGGCACCGCTCCCGCAGCGATATAGTCATCGACGCCCGCCAGGCGCGGTACCTGCGACGCAATCACTTCGGCACGTAATCCGGAACCGTGGCAGATTTCACTCAAATGGCCGAGTAAGCCAAAACCGGTAACATCGGTCATCGCGCTGACGCCCGCCAGTTTAGCGAATTCTGCTCCGGCATTATTCAGCTGGCACATCACATCGGCGGCCAGCGACTGGTGTTCAGGTCGCAGCAGGCCTTTTTTCTCGGCGGTGGTGAGAATGCCAATGCCTAATGGTTTGGTGAGGAAGAGCTGACAGCCAGCCTGTGCCGCGCTGTTCTTTTTCACTCGCGCTACATCGACGATACCGGTCACGGCCAGACCAAAGATCGGCTCTGGCGCATCAATCGAGTGCCCGCCCGCCAGGGCGATTCCTGCCGCCTGACAAGCAGCACGCCCGCCTTCGACCACCCGCTGCGCCACTTCCGGACTCAGAACATTCACCGGCCAGCCTAAAATAGCGATCGCCATGATCGGTTTCCCACCCATGGCAAAAATATCGCTGATGGCGTTAGTGGCCGCGATACGACCAAAAGTGAAAGGATCGTCAACGATCGGCATAAAGAAATCGATAGTGCTTACCACCGCAGTGCCGTTCCCGAGATCGTATACCGCGGCGTCATCACGCGTTTCATTGCCCACCAGCAGTTGCGGATCGTGAAACGGGCTAAGCTCACTGCGCAGAATGGTTTCTAAAACCTGCGGCGAAATTTTACACCCGCAACCTGCACCGTGGCTGTATTGCGTTAAACGAAGAGGTTCACTCATGGCGACTTCCTTATGCGATGAACAGAAGGCGCTATGTTAGCCTGGCTGTCAGTTGGGAGTAAGTGTTGCACGACCTAACCTCGATCTTTCGCACAGGCTTTGTGCAATCTCTGCAACGGCGCCTAACCTGCCGTAAAAGGCGGCCGTTGTCTGTCAGAAATAACTGACAAACTGCGCGGTGTCTGGCGCAACCACGGTGGTGTTGGCTTTCAACTGCGGCGTACCGAGATAGAGGAAACCGACAATCGCATCCTGTTCGCGGCAGCCGAAGGCTTCGCGCACGGATGGATGTTCGGTCCACGGACCGCTGCGCCAGATGCCGTTGAAACCTTGCGCCACGGCTGCCATTTGCATCGCCATCACCGCACAGCTTGCAGACGCCAGCTGTTCCCAATGCGGCACTTTGGCGTGCTCTTCACAATGCGCCACCACGGTGATGATCATCGGCGCGCGAAAAGGCGCGGAAGCGGCTTTGTCGATCGCCTTCTGCTCAAGGTTGCTGTCGCGCGCAGCTTGTTCCAGCAAGTTAGCAAAACGCTCGCGCCCTTCATTTTCGACAATAATGAAACGCCAGGGCTGTAATGTGCCGTGATCGGGTGCGCGCATCGCGGCGTGTAGAATATTTTGCAACGCTTCCCCCGCCGGAGCCGGTTCTGCCAGACGTGACGCCGAGCGGCGATTAACTAATAAATCCAGTGCATCCATTATTCTTCTCCCGTGAATAAAAAGCGTGGGCTAATCCTGGCACAGCGCGATCTTTTGTAACAGTCTGGCGCGATTTCCTGCTGACTTTTCGCACGCCGCTCTTTAGGATGAACCCGACATCGGGGCAGACCGCGTGCTGGCTGCCCTGCTACGTGAATATGGAGAGTTTATGCGCACTTTGTGGCGAATTATTTCCGGCCTGTTCCGCTGGACCTGGCGGGTACTGAATTTTATTCGGGAATTTATTCTTAATTTATTTCTTATTGTGTTGATCCTGGCGGGCGTCGGGATTTGGCTGCAGGTTTCCAGTTCCAATAGCAGTGAACCTGTGCAGCAAGGCGCGCTGAAAATCGATCTGAGCGGTGTGCTGGTCGACAAACCTTCCGTCAGCAACCGTTTGAGTCGTATCAGCCGCCAACTGTTAGGCGCCAACAGCGATCGCCTGCAGGAGAATTCCCTGTTTGACGTCGTTGACGCGATCCGACAAGCCAAAACCGATAAAAACATCACTGGCATCGTGCTGGAACTGCGTGACTTTGCTGGTGGCGATCAACCTTCGCTGCAATATGTGGGTAAAGCGCTGCGCGAATTCCGTGACGCCGGCAAACCTATTTACGCGGTCGGCGACAGCTATAGCCAGGCGCAATACTACATTGCCAGCTATGCCAACAAGGTCTATCTCTCACCGCAGGGCACGGTTGATCTGCACGGCTTCGCCACCAATGGTCTGTACTACAAGTCTTTACTGGATAAGTTGAAAGTGAACTCGCATGTGTTCCGCGTAGGCACTTACAAATCTGCGGTTGAGCCATTCCTGCGTGACGATATGTCACCGGAAGCGCGCGACGCCGACGGACGCTGGATTGGCCAGTTGTGGCAGAATTACCTGAATACCGTGGCGGCCAATCGTCAGATCACCCCAGAACAGCTGTTCCCTGGCGCAGCCGGCATCATTAGCGGTCTGCAAGCGGTACAAGGCGATACGGCGAAATATGCACTGAACAATAAATTAGTGGATGTGCTGGATACGCGTGCGGCCGCCGATCAGGAACTGGTGAAAACCTTTGGCTGGGACAAGGCAAATAACGATTACCGCAGCGTCAGTATCTACGATTACACCGTTAAACAGCCGCCGCAGAGTCAGGATGGCAATATTGCGGTAATCCTCGCCAGCGGTGCGATTATGGACGGTGAAGAGAGCGCCGGAAACGTCGGCGGTGATACCACGGCCTCGCAGATTCGCGATGCGCGTCTGGATCCGAAAATTAAAGCCATTGTGTTACGTGTCAACAGCCCAGGCGGCAGCGTCACTGCGTCGGAAGCGATTCGTGAAGAACTGGCGGCAGCTCACGATGCGGGTAAACCGGTGGTGGTTTCGATGGGCGGCATGGCAGCATCCGGTGGCTACTGGATTTCAACGCCTGCTGATTACATTGTGGCGGCCCCCAGCACGCTGACCGGTTCCATCGGTATCTTTGGCGTGATTAACACCGTTGAAAACAGCCTGAGTTCGGTAGGTGTGCATACCGATGGCGTGGCTACATCGCCGCTGGCGGACGTCGCCACCACCAAAGCGCTGCCAACCGAAGTGCAGCAGCTGATGCAGCTGACCATTGAGAACGGCTATCGTAACTTCGTGGGCCTGGTGGCGACCTCGCGTCACAAAACGCCTGACGAAATCAATGCGATTGCGCAAGGTCACGTCTGGACCGGTAGCGATGCGAAAGCCAATGGTCTGGTCGATGCGTTGGGTGACTTTGACGATGCCGTAGCAAAAGCCGCTGAGTTGGCGAAAGTCGCCAAGCCGGAGTTGAGCTGGTATCAGGATGATCCGGGCATGATCGATCTGCTGCTGAATCAGATGAACGCGTCGGTTCAGGCGGTGTTGCCGGCTGCGCTAAAAGTCTGGCTGCCTGCGCCAATGCTGGACGTGATGAGCGCAATGAAGCAGCAACCAGGCTTACTGAATAACCTTAACGATCCGCAAAATCGCTACGCTTTCTGCCTGAACTGCGGCAACGTACGCTAATCTTTACAGCCCGGCCGCTGGTCGGGCTGCTTTTCGTTTGCAATCCCCTTATACTGCGCGTTTTACGGCAAGTCTGAGTTCCTTCATGCAAAAGAAAAATATCTACGTAGCCTACACCGGCGGCACCATCGGGATGCAGCGCTCTGCGCAGGGCTACATTCCGGTATCGGGTCATCTGCAGCAGCAGCTGGCAAACATGCCCGAATTCCATCGGCCTGAAATGCCGGCTTTCACTATCCATGAATATCAGCCGCTGATGGATTCCTCGGACATGACGCCGCAGGATTGGCAATCGATTGCGAACGATATTAAGCAAAACTACGATCGCTACGATGGCTTTGTGATTTTGCATGGTACCGACACCATGGCCTTCACCGCTTCGGCGCTCTCCTTTATGCTAGAGAACCTCGCTAAGCCGGTGATTGTAACCGGCTCGCAGATTCCCCTGGCAGAATTGCGTTCTGATGGTCAGCAAAACCTGCTGAACTCGCTGTACGTAGCGGCCAATTATCCGATCAATGAAGTTGCCCTGTTTTTCAACAACACGCTGTTCCGTGGCAACCGCACCACCAAGGCGCATGCGGACGGCTTTAATGCCTTCGCGTCGCCAAACCTGGCGCCATTGCTGGAAGCGGGCATTCATATCCGCCGGTTAAATACGCCGCCCGCACCGCAAGGTCACGGCGAGCTGATTGTGCATCCGATTACGCCGCAGCCGATTGGCGTGGTGACAATCTATCCGGGTATCTCTGCCGACGTGGTGGGTAACTTCCTGCGCCAGCCGGTGAAAGCGTTGATCCTGCGTTCCTACGGTGTGGGCAACGCGCCGCAAAACGCCGAGTTTCTGTCGGAACTGCAACAGGCCAGCGATCGCGGCATTGTGGTGGTGAATCTGACGCAGTGTATGTCCGGCAAAGTGAATATGGGCGGCTATGCCACCGGCAACGCGCTGGAGCATGCGGGCGTAATCAGCGGTTTTGATCTCACGGTTGAGGCGACATTAACCAAACTGCATTTTTTATTAAGTCAGAACCTCACCAGCGCGGAAATTCGTGCCAAAATGCAGCAGAATTTACGCGGCGAACTGACTGAAGATTGATACGGAGCGAACGAATGAAGCGGGCATTGATAATTATCGATATTCAGAATGATTTTTGCCCCGGTGGCCCAATGGCGGTACGTGATGGTGACCAAACGGTTGCTGTTGCCAATCGATTTGCGCGTGAGTTTCACGATCGGGGCGAATGTGTGGTGGCATTGCAAGACTGGCATCCAGCCAATCACGGCAGCTTCGCCTCAATCTCCGGCGAGCCGGTTTACACGCTGGGCGAATTAAACGGTTTAGCGCAAATCTGGTGGCCGGATCATGGTATTGAGAACTCTGTCGGTGCGGATTTCCATCCCGATCTCGATCGTTCTCTGATTGATGCCGTGTTCCACAAAGGTGGCGATGTTGAGGTGGACAGCTACAGCGCCTTTTTCGATAACGGCCATCGCCGCAAAACAGAACTCGACAGCTGGCTGCGCGAGCGCGGCATCAGCGATTTAGTGATGCTGGGTATTGCGACCGATTACTGCGTCAAATACAGCGTGCTGGATGCGCTGGAGTTGGGTTACAACGTGGAGGTGGTTAAAGAAGGCTGCCGCGGCGTGAACCTGAATCCGGATGACAGTGAAATTGCGTTCGAGCAGATGGCGGCGCAAGGTGCGGTATTAATCTGAAAATAAGGGGCTGGTGAGAACCAGCCCTTTGGTTTTTAGTGCAGATTGATGCGTGTGACATCGGGCTCAATGCCGAACTCTTCTTTCAGCTGTTTTTTCGATTTCATCACCATATCGCCACCTTTGCTGATGGTCATATGTTGGGGATCGTCATTGTGGCGCGCCTGCCACAGCATCACCAATTGCAGGCAATTCTCTTTCTGCTCCGGCGTTAGCGCAACGCCATCCGGCCATTTGCCGATTTCAACCGCCGTGGAGAGTCGTTCGTAGACTTCCGGCGTCATCGCCTCCAGCATCGCTTCCAGTTCCTGTTTCATGCTTAGCCCTCTTGCTGATTGCCCTGCTCATCAGTGAAGTTTAGCGAAGCGGAGTTCACGCAATAGCGCTCGCCGCTTGGCTGTGGGCCATCCGGGAACACATGCCCTAAATGCGCATCACAGTTGCCACAACGAATCTCAACCCGATGCATGCCGTGTGAATCATCTTCCAGATAGCGGATAGCTTCGTCACTGAAAGGCTGATAGAAACTTGGCCAGCCACAGCCTGAATCATATTTGGTTTCGGAGAGAAACAGCGGCGAGTTACAAACTAAGCAGTGGTAAATCCCTTCCTGCTTATTGTGCAGCAAGGCGCCCGAGAAAGGGGGCTCCGTTCCACGATGCTGAGTGACATAGCGCTGCATTTCGGAAAGCTGCGCAATTTTTGCGTCGGGTGCGGTGTCTTTAGCCATTTTGAGTTCCGGAGTGTCATTCTGAAAAAATCGACTAGTATTCTAACAAACGTACAACATCTATCGGGTCTTTTTTCGTGCTAACGCATCCGACATCTCTTCCACAGCACGATTTTGTGATGGCGATCACCCTTTGCAAAAGTCATCCCTTTTCAGCCCGCATTCGGCGTAACATAGGCGCGCAATAAGGGTGCTGCGTAAGCGATTGCGCAACGAATTATTCCTGGTGTTGGAATTGACCTGTCGCAACAATTGACACGATTCCGCTTGACGCCTGGTAAGGTTTTTGTAATTTTACAGCCAACCTTTTATTCACTAACAAATAGCTGGTGGAATATATGACTATCAAAGTAGGTATTAACGGTTTTGGCCGTATCGGTCGCATCGTTTTCCGTGCTGCGCAGCAGCGTTCTGACATCGAAATCGTCGCGATCAACGATCTGCTTGACGCCGATTACATGGCATACATGCTGAAGTATGACTCTACTCACGGTCGTTTTGACGGCACTGTAGAAGTGAAAGATGGTGCACTGATTGTTAACGGTAAGAAAATCCGTGTTACCGCTGAGAAAGACCCGGCTAACCTGAAGTGGGACGAAGTGGGTGTTGACGTTGTTGCTGAAGCGACCGGTATCTTCCTGACCGACGAAACTGCACGTAAACACATCACCGCTGGCGCGAAGAAAGTGGTTCTGACGGGTCCTTCTAAAGACAGCACCCCAATGTTCGTACGTGGCGCTAACTTTGACAAATATGCTGGCCAGGACATCGTTTCTAACGCGTCTTGCACCACTAACTGCCTGGCTCCACTGGCTAAAGTTATCAACGACAACTTCGGTATCGTTGAAGGTCTGATGACC
The DNA here is from genome assembly GCF_024506435.1 of Pantoea trifolii. Lineage (NCBI taxonomy): Bacteria > Pseudomonadati > Pseudomonadota > Gammaproteobacteria > Enterobacterales > Erwiniaceae > Pantoea > Pantoea trifolii. The sequence continues at coordinate 2,268,643 of NZ_JANIET010000001.1, forward strand.
ACCGTGCACGCAACTACCGCAACCCAGAAAACCGTTGATGGCCCGTCTCATAAAGACTGGCGTGGCGGCCGTGGCGCAGCGCAGAATATCATCCCATCGTCTACCGGTGCAGCTAAAGCGGTTGGCGTTGTTCTGCCAGAGCTGAACGGCAAACTGACCGGAATGGCGTTCCGCGTTCCTACTCCAAACGTGTCTGTGGTTGACCTGACTGTTCGCCTGGAAAAACCAGCGACCTACAAAGAAATTTGTGCAGTGATCAAAGCTGAGTCAGAAGGCAAAATGAAAGGCGTTCTGGGCTACATCGAAGACGACGTGGTTTCTACCGATTTCAACGGCGAAACCCTGACTTCAGTGTTCGATGCTAAAGCAGGTATCGCTCTGAACGACAACTTCGTGAAACTGGTTTCCTGGTACGATAACGAAACTGGTTACTCACACAAGGTTCTGGATCTGATTGCACTGGTTGCTTCTAAGTAAGCTAACCGGCTAAACAGACAAGGGGTGACTTCGGTCGCCCCTTTTTTTCGACTGGATGAAGAGAAGGTCTGACCATGCAAGATACGCTTTATACCCTTCCGGTAGTGAATCAAATCACCCCTTATCTGTCACAGCGTCAGCTGGGTGATTTGCCGATTGTGGTGATCAGCCATCCCAAAGTACGTGCGGCGATTGCCCTGCAAGGCGCACATCTGCTCTCGTGGCAGCCGAGCGGCCAGCAACCGGTGATTTGGCTCAGTGAAAAAACCCCGTTTACGACGGGTAAAGCAATTCGTGGCGGCGTGCCTATTTGCTGGCCGTGGTTTGGTCCGGCAGGCGAACCGGCACACGGTTTTGCACGTAACATTCCATGGACGCTGACCGCCCATGACGAAAACGAAGATGCCGTATTGCTGACTTTTACACTGGAAAGCAACGCACAAACTAAAAAGCTGTGGCCACACGATTTCACCCTGCTCGCTCGTTTCCGCATTGCTGAGCATTGTGAAATTGAGCTGGAAGCCTACGGTGATTATGAAGCCACGGCGGCGTTGCACAGCTACTTCCAGATTGCAGATATCGCGCAGGTCGAAGTGAGCGGATTAGGTAATAGCTTTATCGATAAGGTTAACGATAATGCGGTTGGCGCATCAGACGGCAAACAGACCTACCCTAATCGCGTTGATCGTATTCACACGGCGGCGGATGACTGCAGCGTGATTCATGATAGAGCCGGCAAACGTCAGATCGAAGTCTATCACCACTATCAGAGTGACGTTGTCACGTGGAACCCAGGTCCGGAATTGTCCTGCAGCATGGGTGATATGCCAAATCAAGGCTACAAAACCATGGTGTGCGTGGAAACGGCACGCATTAGCAAGCCGTTAAAAAGCGCGGGCGAATCCCCTGCGCGTTTGGGCACCACGATTCGTATCGTCAACAAGTAATAAGATGCGGCGCAGTTGCGCCGCTAAACCACATCCAATGCGGTTTTAGTCAGCGGCGCAGGAAACGCCCGATCGATGATGCACAGCTCTTCAAGGGTCAGATTGACGCCAAGCGCCGCCGCATTTTGCTGCACATGTGCAACGCTGCTGGCTTTTGGAATGGCTAAAACGCCCGGCTGGCGTATCACCCAGGCCAGCATCACTTGCGCCACGCTGATGCCCTTCTGTTGTGCAATCTGTTGAAGATGCGGATCCTCAAATAACGCCTGTCGCAGTCGCCCAGCCTGAGCCAACGGGCAATAGGCCATAATGGGCATCTCGCGCTGCTGACATTGCGGCAGTAGATCGTACTCGATTCCGCGCGACGCTAAGTGGTACAGCACCTGATTGGTTAAACAGGCCTTGCCGCCGGGCTCATGCCACAGTTCCAGCATATCGTCGTGGTCAAAGTTAGAGACGCCCCAATGGCGAATTTTGCCCTGCTGCTGCAACAACTCCATCGCGCGGATGGTTTCTTCTAAGGGCACATTGCCCCGCCAGTGCAACAGATAAAGATCGAGGTAATCGGTTTGCAAACGCTTAAGACTGCGCTCGCAGGCCTCGATAGCGTCAACTTCACCGGCATTCCATGGATAGACCTTCGATACCAGCCAGGCTTGATCGCGTCGACCGCGTAGCGCTTCACCAACCACCTGTTCAGCGCCGCCGTCAGCATACATCTCAGCGGTGTCGATAACCTTGAGGCCAAGATCTAAGCCTGCCTGCAGTGCCGCCACTTCCTGGCTGTGCAATGATGGATTCTCGCCCATATACCAGGTTCCCTGGCCGATGGCGGGTAAAGCTAATTCACCGTGAAATTGAATGGTCTTCATTACTCCTCCTGTTGCGCTAAATTGGGGCTCGGGATTGGTGCAATGTAAGAAAAACGCCTCATTATGAGGCGCTCATTTCATCATCAGAAGCTGTAACTGATGCCGGTCCAGAGTGTGTACTGCCCACTTTTATTGACCATCGGGCTATCTTTGATTTCGCTGTCGAAGCGCGTGTAACGGCCTGACAAGCTGGCGTTCCAGCTTTCAGTGATTTGGTAGCTGGCATTCATCTCAACGTACGGTGACCAGCTGTCATCAGGATGATACTCAGCGATGCCGGTACGCGCACTTTCATGCGATGAAACACCGTAGTAATAACGGTTCTGATTGGCGCTGTTCCACAGCGCGCCAATGCCCGGCGTCAGGCTGAAAGCACCGAAATTAAAGCGATATAAATAGGTGAGATCCCACATCATGCCGTTGCTGTTATTGAGCACATCACCCAGCAAAGTGGTGCGCACGATGCCCCAATCAGCGACATGACGATAGTTGGCACCGGCCATCAGCGTCATACGACGCTTATCCAGCGCTTTCATATCACCCAAATCGTTGTCTTTCGGGTCGTACTCCTGCGGCGATCCCAGCACGGTCAGCGACAGCTGATTCTGCGGGTCTTTCCACAGGTAATAGCCGCCTTGCAGGCTGCGGAACCAGAAGTCTTCACCCTCATAATTAATCACCGGAATCGGCAGATAGCGGTCTTGTCCGCCCCGATAAGGTGACTGCGCGTAAATGACAGATGCGCCAAGAGATAAGGGTTCTGCATGGGTGCCGAACGCCGCAAAATAACAAGGAACAGCCAGAGCAAGCACTTTAAGTTTGAATTGGTTCACAATTTAATCAGTCCATTAATATAACAATCACACGCAGAGTCTAACCAAATTTTTGCTATCGGTTAACGTTTAATGATGCTCTCTAACCAGCTTAGGGAAATAATCTGAGTGGCTGCGACGCTCTCGCTGCTTAGGTTGAATGCCTCAGTGCTTATGAGACTTTGTTATTGATATATCGCTGAATAAGGAGAAAAGTGGCTGCAGGTTTTCTGAATGCCTTCTACAGTTAAATGTAAGACGAGACTTTTTTGTACGAGCAGAGTAACCATAAGAATTGTGTACCCCGATTAAAAAACGTCAGGTTGGCATAAGGGTTGCTGTACTCAATAAAGAATATCTTCCGGGAGCTGCTACAAACTTTTATTACGCTCCTTTACCTGTGCTAAAAACGAAAGGACGGGCATCGCTATGAATATATTCGATCACTATCGTCAGCGTTATGAAGCTGCCAAGGATGAAGAGTTCTCATTGCAGGAATTCCTCGCCATCTGTAAACAGGATCGCAGTGCCTACGCCAACGCTGCAGAGCGACTATTAATGGCCATCGGTGAGCCGGTGATGGTTGACACTGCGCAAGAGCCACGCCTTTCCCGCATATTCTCCAACCGCGTCATGGGACGCTACCCTGCGTTCGAAGAGTTTTACGGTATGGAGGAAGCGATTGAGCAAATCGTCTCCTATTTGAAACACGCCGCGCAGGGTTTGGAGGAGAAGAAACAGATCCTTTACTTACTGGGCCCAGTGGGCGGCGGTAAATCCTCGCTGGCGGAGCGCCTGAAAGCGCTGATGCAGCGTGTGCCAATTTATGTGCTGAGCGCCGACGGCGAACGCAGCCCGGTAAACGATCATCCACTCTGCCTGTTTAACCCACAGGAAGATGCCAATATTCTGGAAAAAGAGTATGGCGTACCACGCCGCTACCTTGGCACCATCATGTCGCCTTGGGCGGCAAAGCGCCTGCATGAGTTTGGCGGCGATATTACCCGCTTTAAAGTGGTGAAAGTGTGGCCGTCGATTCTTGAACAGGTGGCGATTGCCAAAACTGAACCGGGTGATGAGAACAATCAGGATATCTCTGCGCTGGTCGGTAAAGTTGATATCCGCAAACTGGAAAATCACGCACAAAACGATCCTGATGCTTACGGCTATTCAGGTGCGTTATGCCGCGCGAACCAAGGTGTGATGGAATTCGTCGAGATGTTTAAAGCACCGATTAAAGTGCTGCATCCGCTGCTGACCGCCACGCAGGAAGGTAACTACAACGGTACCGAAGGGATCTCTGCCCTGCCGTTCAACGGCATCATCCTGGCACACTCCAACGAATCTGAATGGGTCACCTTCCGAAATAACAAAAACAATGAGGCGTTCCTTGACCGTGTTTACATCGTCAAAGTGCCTTACTGCTTACGCGTTTCCGAAGAGATCAAGATCTACAACAAACTGTTGGATCACAGTGAGTTGACCACAGCGCCGTGCGCACCGGGTACGTTAGAAACGCTGGCCCGCTTCTCCATTCTCTCGCGTTTGAAAGAGCCGGAAAACTCCAGCATCTACTCAAAAATGCGTGTTTATGATGGCGAGAGCCTAAAAGATACCGATCCAAAAGCAAAATCCTGGCAGGAATATCACGATTACGCGGGCGTTGATGAGGGCATGAACGGCCTTTCTACCCGCTTTGCGTTTAAAATCCTGTCGCGCGTGTTCAACTTCGACCATGCCGAAGTGGCCGCCAACCCGGTACACCTGTTCTACGTACTGGAGCAGCAAATTGAGCGTGAGCAATTCCCGCAGGATCAAGCCGAGAAGTATCTGGAGCACCTGAAAGGCTACCTGATTCCAAAATACGCCGAGTTTATTGGTAAAGAGATTCAGACCGCCTATCTGGAGTCCTACTCTGAATACGGTCAGAACATCTTTGATCGCTACGTCACCTACGCTGATTTTTGGATCCAGGATCAAGAGTATCGCGATCCTGACACCGGACAGCTGTTTGACCGCGAATCGCTGAACGCTGAGCTGGAAAAGATTGAGAAACCTGCCGGGATCAGTAACCCGAAAGATTTCCGTAACGAGATTGTCAACTTTGTGCTGCGTGCCCGCGCGCAGAATAGTGGGCGCAATCCGAACTGGACCAGCTACGAAAAACTACGCACGGTCATCGAGAAGAAAATGTTCTCGAACACCGAAGAGTTGCTGCCGGTGATTTCTTTCAATACCAAAACCTCAACGGACGAGCAGAAAAAACACGATGATTTTGTCGATCGCATGATGGAAAAAGGCTATACCCGCAAGCAAGTACGTCTGCTGTGCGAATGGTATCTGCGCGTGCGTAAATCTTCATAATCGTTATCTGTAAGCGTCGCGGCGCTTCGGTGCTGCAACAGGAGGCCGGGTTTTTCCGGCCTAAGCTTGCAATGCAGTTTGGGGGATTTTTATGGCCTATTTTATCGATCGGCGTCTCAACGGTAAGAACAAAAGCGCCGTCAACCGGCAGCGCTTTCTGCGCCGTTATAAGGCGCAAATCAAGCAATCGATCTCCGAGGCCATCAATAAGCGTTCGGTGACCGATGTCGAGAGCGGCGAATCGGTCTCGATTCCAATTGACGATATCAATGAGCCGAGTTTCCATCAGGGGCGCGGCGGCAGTCGCCATCGCGTTCATCCCGGGAACGACCATTTCGTGCAAAACGATCGCATTGAACGTCCGCAAGGTGGTGGCGGCAGCGGCGGTAGCGGCCAAGGCAACGCCAGCCAGGACGGTGAAGGCCAGGATGAATTCGTCTTCCAGATTTCCAAAGATGAGTATCTCGATTTGCTGTTCGAAGATTTGGCGCTGCCAAACCTGCGCAAGAATCAGCATCGTCAATTGAACGAGTACAAGACCCATCGCGCCGGTTACACCGCAAACGGTACGCCGGCGAACATCAGCGTGGTGCGTTCTCTGCAGAACTCGCTGGCACGTCGTACGGCGATGACAGCGGGTAAACGCCGCATGCTAAACGAACTGGAAGCCACGTTAACCGAAGTGGAAAACAACGAACCGGCTCAGCTACTGGAAGAGGAGCGTTTACGCAAAGAGATCGCTGAGTTGCGCGCGCGCATCGATCGCGTGCCGTTTATCGATACTTTTGACCTGCGCTACAAAAACTTCGAGAAGCGGCCAGAACCCTCCAGCCAGGCCGTGATGTTCTGTTTGATGGACGTCTCAGGTTCGATGGATCAGGCCACCAAAGATATGGCGAAGCGTTTCTACATTCTGCTGTATCTGTTCCTGAGTCGTACTTATAAGAACGTCGACGTGGTTTACATTCGCCATCACACTCAGGCGAAGGAGGTCGACGAACAGGAGTTCTTCTACTCGCAGGAAACCGGCGGCACGATTGTCTCCAGTGCATTGAAGTTGATGGATGAAGTGGTTAAAGAGCGTTATGACCCGTCACAGTGGAACATCTATGCGGCGCAAGCGTCGGATGGTGATAACTGGGCCGATGATTCACCGCTCTGCCACGAGATTTTAGCCAAGCATATTCTGCCGGTTGTGCGCTATTACAGCTACATCGAAATCACGCGCCGCGCGCACCAGACCTTGTGGCGTGAGTATGAGCATCTACAGGCGATGTTTGATAACTTCGCAATCCAGCATATTCGCGAGCCAGAAGACATCTACCCAGTATTTAGAGAACTTTTTCACAAGCAGGCTACAGAAGCCTAAGTCTTTAAGCCGGTCACTGACCGGCTTTTTCTTTGCAGCAGCCCCGCTCACTTCCCGCCATTTCTTGTTGTTTTTTCATACAAATTTAGCTGTATATGGGATACGCCCCCACAGAATGAAAAAATGTGCAATTAAGCGCTGACAAGCTATTGATAAGGCATTATCTTTCCACCTTGTCTGTGTGAATCCCCCGCAGTTTGTCTTTTTTGCCCCGCCGCAGGAGAACGCCGTTGAATACCAGCATGATTTACAGTGTGTTTATTATTGGGTCCGTGCTGGTAGCAGCAAGTATTTTACTCAGTTCCTTTTCCTCGCGCCTTGGCATTCCGATTCTGGTGATCTTCCTCGCGCTTGGCATGTTGGCCGGCATTGATGGTATTGGTGGCATCGCGTTTGATAACTATCCGGTTGCCTATCTGGTCTCAAACCTGGCGTTAGCCATCATCTTGCTGGATGGCGGTATGCGCACCAAAGCGACCTCGCTAAAAGTGGCGCTCGGCCCGGCGTTATCGCTGGCGACGGTCGGGGTGATGATCACCGCAGGTTTAACCGGCGTTGCCGCAGCCTGGTTGTTTAAACTCGACCTGATGCAGGGCTTCCTGATTGGCGCGATTATCGGTTCCACCGATGCCGCCGCTGTATTTTCGTTGCTGGGTGATAAAGGCCTCAACGAACGTGTCAGCTCCACGCTGGAGATTGAATCTGGCAGCAACGACCCGATGGCGGTGTTTCTCACCATCACGCTGATCGACATGATTCAGCAAGGCCAGTCAGGTTTGAGCTGGATGTTCGTGGTGCATCTGGTGCAGCAGTTTGGTCTCGGCATTGTATTAGGTCTTGGCGGCGGCTGGGCGCTGCAGCAATTGATTAACCGCATCAATCTTGCACAAGGTTTGTATCCCTTGCTGGCGCTAAGCGGCGGCATCATCGTGTTTGCGCTGACCACCGTGATGGAAGGCAGCGGTATTCTGGCGGTGTATCTTTGTGGCTTCCTGCTGGGCAACAGCCCGATTCGCAACCGCCACGGTATTTTGCAAACCTTTGACGGCATGGCATGGCTGAGCCAAATCGGCATGTTTATTGTGCTGGGTTTGCTGGTGACGCCGTCCGATTTGTGGCATATCGCGGTGCCGGCGATGATTCTGTCGCTGTGGTTGATTCTGGTAGCGCGCCCGCTGTCAATTCTGGTTGGCCTGTTGCCATTTAAGGGCTTTACCGGACGTGAACGCATCTTCATCAGTTGGGTGGGCTTACGTGGCGCAGTGCCGATCATCCTCGCCGTCTTCCCGATGATGGCCGGGCTGGAAAACGCCAAGCTCTACTTCAACATCGCCTTCTTTGTGGTGCTGGTATCGCTGATGCTGCAAGGTACGTCGCTGGGCTATGCCGCCAAACGTGCCAAAGTGGTGGTGCCGCCAACCGCCTCGCCAATTAGCCGGGTGGGACTGGATATCCATCCGGAGAATCCGTGGGAGCAATTCATTTACCAGTTGGGCGCAGACAAGTGGTGCGTTGGCGCGGCGCTGCGTGATTTGCAGATGCCTCGCGAAACCCGCATCGCCGCCCTGTTCCGTGACAACGTGTTGATGCACCCCAATGGCAACACGCGTCTGAAGGAAGGCGATGTGCTGTGTGTGATTGGCCGGGAACGCGATCTCCCCGCATTGGGTAAAATGTTCAGCCAATCGCCGCCCGTCTCGCTCGATCAACGCTTCTTCGGCGACTTTATCCTTGATGCCGAGGCACGTTTGAAAGATGTGGCGCAAATTTATGGCCTTGAGCTGGATGAACAAACCAACGATCAGCAGTCGTTAGGACAGCTGGTGATGAGTTTGCTGGGCAGTACGCCGGTGGTTGGCGATCAGGTGGAATGGAACCAGTTAACCTGGACGGTGGCAGAAAAAGAAGACAATCAAATCGTGAAAATTGGCGTACGCGTAATGGAAGACAAGGAATAATCCGAGGCCATTTTCGCTCGTAAACTGCGCGTGAACGACTATGCTCACTATTCAACCCAGTTAATACGGGAGAATGTAATGGGACACGTGGTAAAGATTGGTCGTTATGAAATTGTTGATGCAGAGTTCAATACTGACAATGGCGACACTGTGAGTATTCCCTGCCATACCAATCCCGGCCTGAGTGACCAACTCGACGGCTGGGATGTGGATACCAGTGTACCGGCATGGATTGATGAAGAGGCTGTCGATTTACAAATCGGACACTACGACAAGCAGCAGGATCTTTGGGTACTGAAAAAACCTGCCTGACTGGCTGGCGCCGCCATTGATGGAAATGGCGGTCATTCCGAAAAGCCGTCTTAAAATGAAGCGTTATTTCCGCGATTAATTAACTTTAAACATTATTTTTCAAATAGATAGCCAATTATTTCTTGAGTCATTTTTTTCCTTTTCAGACTATTTCCATATTAACTCTGTCAAATAACTCCTGCATACTCTTAAACGTTGCTGCAGCTTTTCGTGACGTGCATCACGTCTCAAACGGTCCTTTCCTTGCAGCGCTTATGGCAGCACAGACTTATAAATCGCTGAAAGAATTATTCTTTCTGCTTTTCAGCGGATCACTCCTGAGCGCGTACTTGATTCTGGTCAGGCCATCTTTTACTTAAGAAAAGAGAGCAGGTTTTATGGCAAGTACTTTGATAATGAATGATGCAACCCGCTCGTGGAGCGGACTGCGCAAAAACCTCATCGCAAAAGTCGCACTTAGTTTCTCCGATTTAATAGCGTTAAATCTGGCATTGTTTTTATCTGCCGCCACCGTTCAAGGTATTTGGGGCGAACTGGATACGTTTATTCCGCCTCAGCAGATTGAATATCGGTTTATTGCCCAATTTAGCCTTTCTATTCTTTGCACCGCCTGGTTCTGGGTGCGTATGCGTCACTACACCTATCGCAAACCGTTTTGGTTTGAATTGAAAGAAGTGATTAAAACCCTGTTCGTTTTTTCTCTGCTTGATCTGGCATTGATTGCCTTTTCAAAATGGGACTTCTCGCGCATGGTTTGGGTGTTCAGCTGGACTTACGCCCTGCTGCTGCTGCCGCTGATGCGTGCCGTGGTAAAACGCGCGATCAACCGTGCAGGTCAGTGGCAGAAGGAAACCATCATTATTGGTTCCGGTAAAAACGCCATGGAAGCCTATGCTGCGCTGCAGAGCGAAGAGATCCTGGGTTACAACGTGCAGGCGTTCATTTCACTGGACGATGACCAACAGCACGAAAAAGTGAATGGTGTGCCGGTGATCACCTGGAAAGACATCAACTGGCAAACCATGGACCGTGACAACACGCAATTTATCGTCGCCACCGAATTTGAGCAGCAAGTGGTGCGCGATAAATGGCTGAAGTTCCTGTCCAAAATGAAGTGCCGTTCGATTTCCGTGATCCCAACGCTGCGCGGCGTACCGCTGTATGGCACCGACATGTCATTCATCTTTAGCCATGAAGTGATGATCCTGCGCGTCAGCAACAATCTGGCAAAACGCTCTTCACGCTTCCTGAAACGCACCTTTGATATTGTGGTGGCATCCATGCTGCTGCTGTTCCTCGGTCCGGTATTTGGTCTGTTGTGTGCGATGGTGAAACGTGACGGCGGCAATGCGATTTATGGTCATGAACGCGTTGGACAGGATGGCGTTAAGTTTAAGTGCCTGAAGTTCCGCTCGATGGTGACCAACTCGCAGGAAGTGTTGCAAAATCTGCTGGCGACCAGCGAGGAAGCGCGCGCTGAATGGGATCGTGATTTCAAACTGAAAAACGATCCGCGCGTGACCAAAATTGGTAACTTCCTGCGCAAAACCAGCCTTGATGAGCTGCCACAGTTGTGGAACGTGATTCGCGGCGAAATGAGTCTGGTCGGTCCGCGTCCGGTGATTGAAGCGGAACTGGAACGTTATGCCGGTGATGTGGATTACTACCTGATGGCGAAACCGGGCATGACCGGCTTGTGGCAGGTCAGCGGCCGTAACGACATCGACTACGATACGCGCGTTTACTTCGATTCCTGGTACGTAAAAAACTGGGCATTGTGGACTGACATTGCGATTCTGTTCAAAACCGCTGGCGTAGTGGTCCGTCGCGACGGTGCTTACTAATACCCTCGAGGCGATGCCTGCGCACTTCGGCAGGCATCGCTTTTTTATCCCTTTCTTTTTCCCCTCAGAGTCATTACCCTTCCGGATTGTTTAACAGGTCGTTCGGTTCGTAATGCAAAAATTCACCTTAATTCTTCTTAGCCTGGTGCTGCTGGCGCCGCTGGGCATTGATCTTTACCTCCCTACATTGCCGCAAATCGCCGAAGGTCTTAACAGCCCGGTGAGCCTTATCCAGATCACGATTCCCCTGTTTTTATTGGTGATGGGCATCGGTCAACTGATTACCGGTCCGCTGGTGGATAACTTTGGTCGCAAGCCGATCGCATTGATTGGACTGGCGCTTTATATCGTTGGCAGCGCGATTGCCGCCACCAGCACGCTGTGGCCGGTGTTCTTCCTTGCGCGCATCATTCAGGGCTGCGCCGTGTGCTGTACAGCGGTGGTGGCATTCAGTGGCGTGCGCGATCGTCTCAGTGGCGAAGATGCCGCACGCGCTTACGGCTTTCTCAATGGTGCGCTGAATATCGTACCTGCGCTGGCACCGCTGCTTGGCGGAATTCTGGCTGAAGCCTACGGCTGGCGTATGCCGTTCTGGTTCCTGTGTGGCTATGCGGTGGTGATCGGCTTGATCGTGATGCTGTGGCTGCCAGAAACGCGTCCAGCAGACACATTGCGCGTGAAAGGTTTACCGCTGGCGCAGTACGCTGCCATCGCCCGTGAACCGCGCTTCCTTGCCTTTGCTTTTGCCAATGCCGGCGCGCTGGGCATGGTGCTGACCTATGTGTCGCTAGCGCCACACGTGCTGATGACCGAAGGCGGCCTGACGCCGCTACAATTCTCCTTTGCCTTTGGCGCCAATGGTTTTTGGATCATGCTGGTTAGCGCTTTCGTGAACAAAACCATTCGCAAAGCGGGACGTCCATTCTGTCTGGCGATGGGTTTCGCCACCATGTTGATCGGCGCGATTCTGTTGATGATGGGCACCACGCTATTACCGGCAGCGTGGCAAAACCATTGGTCGCTGTATATGATTCCCGTGGCGGTTTCCGTTGCTGGTCTGGCGTTCACGGTTGGTCCTGCCACCAGCTACGCGCTGGAGCCGTATCAGCAGCAAGCGGGCGTGGCCTCAGCACTGCAGGGATTTATTCAGATGGCGTGTGGTGCGGGTGGCAGCATGGCAATCGTGGCATTACCTGTTGCGGAAAAATCATCACTGGCACTGATGATGCTGCTGGGTGCAGCGCTGGCCATGATCGCCTGGCGCTGCAGCAAGAAGATGCACGGTCGTGTGACCGCGCTTAAATAACCTCAACCGGTACGCGTGGCGCGAGCGCACACATCAGCTCGTAGCCCACCGTCCCGGCGGCTTTTGCCACCTCATCGATCTTCACCTGATTGCCCCACAGCTCAACCTTCGAACCGATGCCAGCCTGCGGGCAAGGTTCCAAATCGATCATCATCATGTCCATGGAGATGGCGCCGAGCGTTTGCGTGCGGATGCCATCTACGCTGACTGGCGTGCCGGTTGGCGCATGACGCGGATAACCATCGGCGTATCCGCAGGCGACAATACCAATGCGCTGCGCGCCACTGGCGTGATAGCGATAACCGTAACCCACGCCGTCACCGGCGTTCAGCTGCTGCACGCCAATGATTTCGCTGCTGAGCGTCATCACCGGTTGCAATCCGGTGCTGGCGATATCCTGCCAGTCGCCGCTCGGTGACGCGCCATAGAGAATGATGCCGGGACGCACCCAGTCAAAATGCGCTTCAGGATGCCACAGCGTAGCCGCTGAGTTAGACAGGGAACGCGGACAACTGAGCCCTTCCGCCGCCCGTTCGACGCATTTCATCGGCTCAACCAGACCTTGCGGATTCTCTGCATCGGCAAAGTGCGCCATCAACGTCATTTCACCGACGTTCGGCAAAGCACGCAGTTTTTGCCACGCCGCATACGCCTGCTCAGGTCGAAAACCAAGTCGGTTCATGCCGCTGTTGACTTTGAGGTAAACATCGACCGGTGCCGACAGCTGCGCTTTTGCCAGCGCCTGAATCTGCCAGTTGCTGTGTACGCTGGTGGTGAGACGATAGCGATCGATCAGCGCTAAATCGTCAGCATGGAAGAAGCCTTCCAGCAGCAGGATCGGCTTTTTCCAGCCCTGCTCGCGCAGCAAGATCGCCTCTTCCATATTCAGCAGCGCAAAGCCGTCGGTTTCGGCCAGACTTTGCCACACGCGGGCCACACCGTGACCATACGCATTGGCTTTCACCACCGACCAGACGCGTGATTGCGGTGCTGCCTGGCGTACGACAGCCAAATTATGACGCAGTGCCTGTTGATTGATGGTGGCACCGGTTGGACGTGACATGCTTTTACTCTCCCTGAGGTCTCAGCGCGCCGCGCTGGCGTTACGCAGCGGCGAAGAATGTGGCTCAAAACCTGGCAGGTAGCGCAGCACTGACAAATCATCTGCGGCAATCGCCGGTTTCTGACCGGAAATTAAATCAGCCAAAAGCTGACCGGAACCACAAGCCATCGTCCATCCCAGCGTACCGTGCCCGGTATTGAGATAGAGATTGGAGAGCGGCGTGCGCCCGACAATCGGCGTACCGTCTGGCGTCATTGGACGCAATCCGGTCCAGAACGTGGCCTGTTCGACAAATCCGCCTTCAGGATAGAGATCGCGGACCACCATCTCCAGCGTTTCGCGTCGTGCCGGCAACAGTTTGGTGTTAAAACCAACAATTTCTGCCATGCCGCCCACGCGAATGCGATCGTCAAAGCGCGTGACCGCCACTTTGTAGGTTTCGTCGAGGATGGTGGAAACCGGTGCAGCGTCAGCGTTCTTGATCGGGATGGTCAGCGAATAACCCTTCAGCGGATAAACCGGGATGGCGAGAATGTCTTTCAGCAGCGCGGTTGAATAGGAACCGAACGCCACCACGTAAGCATCGGCTTTAATCACCTCATCGCCACACTTCACGCCATAAATGCGATTGCCCTCGCGCAGCAACTGATCAACCGACGTGTTGTAGCGGAAGGTCACACCCGCCGCCGCAGCCATTTCGGCCAGGCGCTGAGTAAACAGCTGGCAGTCGCCGGTTTCGTCGTTAGGGAGACGTAAACCGCCGGTGAGTTTATGCGCCGTCGCCGCCAGCGCGGGTTCGACATTTTTCAGCTGATGCGCTTCCAGTAACTCATAGGGAACGCCCGCATCGCGCAGCACGGCGATATCTTTGCTGGCGCTTTCGAACTGTTGCTGCGTACGGAACAGCTGCAGCGTGCCGCCCTGACGACCTTCATAGGCGATGCCGGTGCTGGCGCGCAGTGTTTTCAGGCAGTCGCGGCTGTACTCCGCGATACGCACCATGCGGCTTTTATTCTCTTGATAGTGCTGCATGTCGCAGTTACGCAGCATATTCCACATCCATTCCAGCTGGAACTTACTGCCATCGAGACGAACCGCCAGCGGCGCGTGACGCTGGAACATCCATTTGACCGCTTTCAGCGGAACGCCCGGCGCCGCCCAAGGCGCGGCATAGCCCGGTGAGATCTGCCCCGCATTACCGGCGCTGGTTTCCAGCGCGGCGGCAGGTTGACGATCGATGACCGTGACCTCATGTCCGGCCTGCGCCAGATACCAGGCGCTCGCCACACCAACTACACCACTACCAAGAATTACTACGCGCATAAGCCCCTCGTCGCAGCAAAAGAATAATTAACTATTAACCAAGCCCAAGACAGCATAACCCGACCGCCACTCAAATCTTACATTCGACCGACTTATTTCACATGTTTTTTACCTGACTGCACACTGAAATCATGCAACAGAGGCAAAATCAGGATTTTTTATGCCTTAAATCCCTTAATCAGCCATTTATTATGTGGAAGGCAGCGGTTTTGACTTTTTTCAGGAGAAAGCGCCGCAGTCATACAATCCACTTATAAACAGAGCATTATTCTAACAAGCAAAATAAAACCAAAATTTATAACAAGTATCGACTTAACTACCGCTTTTTGAATGATTTTCTGCCAAAAGAATTCGATTGAGATTCAGTTTCGGATAGGCGACAGTGGACTATCATTGAAGTGTTCGCTCAGTTTTATTGGGCCATCTTTACTCAGGATGAGGCCTTAAACGATCGTGACAGGTAATTCCTGCCGCTTGCAAAACAGAGGTGCGCTATGACGACAATATTTGACGAGCCAACCCGCAACAGTAAACGACTCAGTGATGGTCCCGACTGGACTTTCGAACTGCTGGATGATTATCTGGCGGAAATTGACCGCGTAGCCAAAAGTTACGGACTGGAAACCTATCCGCACCAAATTGAAGTGATCACCTCAGAGCAAATGATGGATGCCTACTCCAGCGTAGGTATGCCGATCAACTATGCACACTGGTCGTTCGGCAAGAAATTCATCGAAACGGAACAGCGTTACAAGCACGGTCAGCAAGGCCTGGCGTATGAGATCGTCATCAACTCCAATCCGTGTATTGCCTATTTGATGGAAGAGAACACCATGACCATGCAGGCGCTGGTGATGGCGCACGCTTGTTACGGTCACAACTCTTTCTTCAAAAATAACTATCTGTTCCGCAGCTGGACCGATGCCAGTTCTATCGTGGATTACCTGCTGTTTGCGCGAAATTACATTACCGACTGCGAAGAGCGCTACGGCGTGGAGGAAGTTGAGCGGCTGCTCGATTCCTGCCATGCGCTGATGAACTACGGCGTGGATCGCTATAAACGTCCGCAGAAAATTTCGCTGCAGGAAGAGAAAGCGCGCCAGCAGAGCCGTGAAGAATATTTGCAGAGTCAGGTGAATACGCTGTGGCGTACGCTGCCGCGTAAAGAGAAGGAGTCGGTACACGTTGAGGCATCGCGCTACCCTTCTGAACCGCAGGAAAACCTGCTCTATTTCATGGAAAAAAAATGCGCCGCTGCTGGAATCCTGGCAACGTGAAGTGCTGCGCATTGTGCGTAAAGTTAGCCAGTATTTCTATCCGCAGAAACAGACGCAGGTCATGAATGAGGGCTGGGCTACGTTCTGGCACTACACCATCCTCAATCATCTGTATGACGAAGGCAAAGTGTCGGAACGCTTTATGATGGAGTTCCTGCACAGCCACACCAACGTGGTGTATCAGCCGCCGTATAACAGCCAGTGGTATAACGGCATCAACCCGTATGCGCTGGGCTTTGCGATGTTCCAGGACATCAAGCGTATCTGTCAGACGCCAACCGAAGAAGATCGCTACTGGTTCCCGGACATTGCCGGTTCGGACTGGCTGAAAACCCTGCATTTCGCCATGCGCGAGTTTAAAGATGAGAGCTTTATCAGCCAGTTCCTGTCACCAAAAGTGATGCGTGATTTCCGCTTGTTCACGGTAATGGATGATGACCGCAACAATTTCCTCGAAATTGCAGCGATCCATGATGAAGCGGGTTATCGCGCCATTCGTCAGCAGTTGTCGGCGCAGTACAATCTCAGCAATCTTGAACCGAACATTCAGGTCTACAACGTGGATTTACGTGGCGACCGCTCACTGACGTTGCGTTATGTGCCGCAACAGCGTGCGCCGCTCGATAAGAGCCGCAAAGAAGTGTTGAAGCATGTGCATCGTTTGTGGGGTTTTGATGTGATTCTGGAGCAGCAGAACGAAGACGGCAGCGTCGAGTTGCTGGATCGTTCACCCGCGCGCGGCCCAACGCTATAAAGCAAAAAAACCGGACTGATGAGGTCCGGTTTTTCTTTTATCGCTTGCTGGCTAAATCGTCCGGCATGCTTTTCTGCATCTTGTGCCAAATCTCACCGCTGCGACGACCGTATTCACGCACGCTGTCGACAATCTGCTCCTGCGAAGGGTTAGCCACGCATAGATCAGCCAATTGGCGATAGAAGTTACGCGCCAGTTCTCGCGCTTCCAGGCTGGAGAAATAGTGACGACCAACGCGGGTATACAAGCCTTTCAGCCCGTTCAAAATCAGACCATAAATCGGGTTGCCCGAGGCAAACGCCAGGCCACGGAACACGCGATAATCCAGCTCGGTATAGGCTTCGGCTTTATCCTCCTCGATCAGCGCATTCTCCAGCACTTCACGCGCTTTTTCTGGATGATGACGCAGCGCACGGCTGATAAAAATCGACGAGATGTTGGTGCGCACCGACAGCAGATTATCAATCAACTGAGGAACGCTATCGTGATCGAGTCGGGCCAGAGTTTCGAGGATGTTTAAACCGGAGGTTTCCCAGAAATCGTTAACGCGCGTCGGTTTGCCATGTTGAATGGTCAACCAGCCATCACGCGCCAGACGTTGCAACACTTCGCGCAACGTGGTGCGTGTTACGCCAATCAGTTCAGAAAGCTCACGTTCGGCAGGTAGAATGGATCCCGGCGGAAAACGACTGTTCCAGATGCTTTCAATAATATACTCTTCAGCAAATCCCGCGGGGCTCTGCGCCTTAATCACCATAGCATTTATTTCTCGTTGCTTTCTTTAACGTATTGCGACTCATCATACCAGAGCGGCTATAGCGGAAATAGCCTGCCAACCGATTAAAAGCGCGCGCTGGCGCAAAATTCAGCCGTGAATACAGAGGAAACTCTTTGGCCTGGCACACGTTTGCATTGTGCCTGCGGCTTGCATTTATCGAAGGACGCGACTGGCAGGATCTTTTTGGCCTCAACACGACTTAAGTCATTTTTGTACATGATTTTTTCCCGTTACCTGGCTGGCACGGTTGCGCTTTTGGTTTACACTGCGAAACATTAACGGTTACAGGAAAAGCAATATGTTGCGATATTTGAATCAATGCTCGCGTGGACGTGGTGCCTGGCTTCTGCTGGCCCTGACGGCGTTGGCGTTTGAATTGACGGCGTTGTATTTTCAGCACGTGATGGGGCTGCAACCCTGCGTAATGTGTATTTATGAACGTTGCGCGCTGTTTGGCGTGATGGGCGCGGGCATTGTGGGCGCTATTGCGCCGAAAACCCCGCTGCGCTGGGCGGCCATTCTCATCTGGATCTACAGCGCGATTGAAGGCACGCGCCTCTCTTACGATCACACCATGATTCAACTGCATCCCAACCCGTTTGTCACCTGCGACTTTGCCGCGCGTTTCCCAACCTGGTTGCCGCTGGATAAATGGTTGCCTTCTGTATTCGTAGCGAGCGGTGATTGCGCTGAGCGCGGCTGGACCTTCCTGACCTGGAGCATGCCGCAGTGGATGATCGTGATTTTTGCCGCTTATCTGCTGGTGGCGCTGCTGGTGCTGATTGCACAACCGTTCAAACCGAAACGCCGCGATCTGTTCGGACGTTAAGCACAAACAAAACAGGCAGCCTTGGCTGCCTATTCTATGTTTAACCGTTGCGATCCGGTCGATCGATAATATGCTCTTCCCAATCCCGTACTTCACTCTCCCGCACCGCAATAAAACGCACGGAAATGCGCTGCGCATGCATCGCCTTTTTAGAACCGGCGATCAGCGGATGCCACGCTGGCAAGGTTTTGCCTTCTCCTAACACACGATAGGCGCAGGTGCGCGGCAGCCATTCAAAACTGGTGAGATTTTCACGCGTCAGCTTAATGCAATTCTCTTCCAACTCAAAACGATGCTCGTAGTTACGACACTGGCAGGTTTTGATATTCAGCTGATTGCAGGCCACGTTGGTGAAGTAGATTTCGTCAGTGTCCGCATCCTGCAACTTATTCAGGCAACATTGGCCGCAGCCGTCGCACAGGGATTCCCACTCTGCGTCGTTCATTTGGTCAAGGCGTTTAGTCTGCCAGAAAGGTTGTTCAGTCATGATGGCGGTCCGGGTTAGCAAAGAGACCGCACCTTATAAAGGTTCAGGTGCGGTGATGCAAGTTTTACAGAACGCGCGTCGAAATACCGTGACCGGCCAGCGTGATTTCCAGCTTATCGCCAGAGCGCATTGGGCCAACGCCCTCTGGCGTCCCGGTCAGCACCACATCGCCCGCGCGCAGCGTGAAATACTGGCTCATATAGGCAATCAGCGGCAGAATTTTGTGGATCATATCAGCGGTCGTGCCGTGCTGACGTACTTCACCGTTAACGACCAGCTTCAGTTCGGTGTTCTGTGGATCGCCGCTAAACTCAGAAACGGGAATAAAACCCGACAGCGGACACGAGTTATCGAAACCTTTGGATTTTTCCCACGGTTGCCCCGCTTTCTTCAAACCGGCCTGCACGTCGCGTAAGGTCAAATCCAGCGCGACGCCATAACCGGCAATCGCCTTCGCCACGTGCTCTTCGCTCGCCTGCTTCAGCGTCGAGCCAATCAGCACAGCCAGCTCCACTTCATGATGCACTTCACCAAAATTTGCCGGAATCGACAGAGGCTGGCGCAGATCGCACACCGCAGTTTCCGGTTTGATAAACACCACCGGTTCGGTTGGCGTGGCACTTCCCATTTCCTTTATGTGCTTCGCATAGTTGCTGCCGACGCAAACCACTTTGCTGACCGGATAATCTAACAGAGCGCCCTGCCAGTTACGATGCTGATACATGCTATTCCCCTGCTTTGGTTGTGTTTGCCGCCAGTGCATCTGGCGATGAAGTCTGGCTCAGTGCCGGAACGCGGCAGGCTGAGGTGAAATATATTAACGGGTTTATGGCGGCTGGCGTGGCGGAAATTGTCAAAAGTCGTTAATCGTATACAACAAAATCAGCTAAACGCTTTGAAAATTGCCCGCAATAAAGGGTTAAAGCGGGCAGTTAATTAACGCAAATAGCACTGATTATTTCTACAGGATATATTTACAGATGAATCTGAATTAATCTTTTTTACCCTGATCGAGATGAATGTTGAGCAGACTTTCAACCGGTGGTGGAATTTGCAAATAATAGCCGTGTTCGCTTAAACCTTGCTTAACTTTATTGATATCCGCGTTAGCCAGCTTGTCACGCTTATCCAGCGATAACACCATTGCCAGCTGGGGTTTGCCGAAGCCACGCAGCAGTTCTTCTGGTACCCGTGAGAAATCGTCTTTTTTTTCAACATACAGATAAGTCTGTTCACGTTGCGGGCTTCTGTAGATCACACAAAACATATTTTTTACTCGAATTAACCGATGGCGTCACTTGCCTGAATATAGCAGTAACTATAACATGCTTGCAGAACTTCGAATATTGACCGTTTGATGTTATTGCCGATTTTATCGGCGTACATTTAAGGGTCGTAAAACAGGACTGAGTCAGCACAGATGTCGCAAACGCCAATCGAATTCAAGGGAAGCAGTTTTACCCTGTCAGTCGTTCATCTGCATCATTCGCAACCCGAGGTGATTCGTCAGGCGCTACAGGACAAAATCGATCAGGCACCTGCCTTTTTGCTGAATGCGCCGGTGGTGCTGAATGTGTCAGCGCTAACCGGCGACATTAACTGGAAACAGATGCAACAAGCGGTGATGGCGACCGGTCTGCGTATCGTCGGTGTCAGCGGTTGCAAAGATGAAGCCCTGAAAAAAATGATTGCCCGCGCGGGTTTGCCGGTACTTTCGGAAGGTAAAGAGAGCCGCAAACAAGCCTCGGCTCCCGTCATTGAAGCCGCGCCGGTTGTTCCAGCGGTGATCGCTGAAGCCGCCAGCAAAACCCGCATCGTTAATACGCCGGTGCGTTCGGGCCAACAGATTTATGCGCGTAATGCCGACCTCATCGTTACCAGCAGCGTCAGCGCCGGTGCCGAGCTGGTCGCCGACGGCAACATTCACATTTACGGCATGATGCGCGGTCGCGCACTGGCGGGCGTCGGTGGACAACGCGACAGCCAGATTTTTTGCACCAACCTCGCCGCAGAGCTGGTCTCTATTGCCGGGGAATATTGGATGATGGATCACATTCCGGCGGAATTCTTTGGTAAAGCGGCGCGTCTGAGTCTCAAAGATGGCGCGCTGACCATTCAGACACTTAATTAAGCCCCTTTTCTTTCGTTAAGGAAATCAACATTTATGGCACGCATTATTGTAGTTACATCGGGTAAAGGGGGCGTTGGCAAGACCACGTCAAGCGCGGCCATCGCCACCGGCTTAGCGCAGAAAGGCAAAAAAACCGTCGTCATCGATTTCGATATCGGCCTGCGTAACCTCGATTTGATCATGGGCTGTGAACGTCGCGTGGTGTATGACTTTGTTAACGTCATTCAGGGCGATGCGACGCTGAACCAGGCGCTGATTCGCGACAAGCGCACAGAGCAACTCTACATTCTCCCAGCTTCTCAGACGCGTGATAAAGATGCGCTGACGCGTGAAGGCGTTGAGAAAGTGCTGAACGACCTGGCGGCGATGGAGTTCGACTTTATCGTCTGCGACTCACCAGCAGGTATCGAAACCGGCGCGCTGATGGCGTTGTACTTCGCCGATGAAGCCATTATCACCACCAACCCGGAAGTCTCTTCAGTACGTGACTCCGACCGTATTCTTGGCATCATCTCTTCGAAATCCCGTCGTGCAGAGAACAGCCAGGATCCGGTGAAAGAGCATCTGCTGCTGACCCGTTACAATCCTGGCCGCGTTACCCGTGGCGATATGCTGAGCATGGAAGATGTGCTGGAAATTCTGCGCATTCCACTGGTTGGCGTCATCCCGGAAGATCAATCTGTCCTGCGCGCCTCAAACCAGGGTGAGCCGGTGATCCTCGACGCAAACGCTGACGCCGGTAAAGCCTATGCTGATACCGTAGATCGCCTGCTTGGCGAAGAACGCCCCTTCCGCTTTATTGAAGAAGAGAAGAAGGGTTTCCTTAAACGCCTGTTCGGGGGATAACCAATGGCATTACTTGATTTCTTTTTATCCCGTAAGAAGAACACAGCCAATATAGCCAAGGAAAGGCTGCAGATTATCGTAGCCGAACGCAGAAGGGGCGACAGTGAGCCCCACTATCTGCCGCAGCTGAAGCGCGATATTTTGGAAGTGATCTGTAAATACGTAAAAATTGACCCGGATATGGTGACCGTTCAGCTGGATCAGAAAGGGGATGATATCTCCATCCTCGAGCTCAACGTAACGCTGCCGGAGCCGGAAGACGTTCCTAAATGATTAAAGCGGTTTCCTGATTTTCCCCTGCGGTATTACGCAGGGGAAAATGCTCGCGTCAAAGTGCCTGCAGAATCTCGTCGATACCCGCTTTCAACAAATCGCCCCGCCAGCCTGTCTGTAATTCAGGTGTGCGCGACGCGATTTTCAATCCCCAATGTACACTCAGCACCTGATTAATCTGGCGACGTGATGCCAGCAGTTCCTGACTGAAACCACTCTCTTCACTCACCTGTTGCACCAGCGCTTTAATGGCTTTGAACGCCTGCTTGTAATGCGGATGATCGATCAGATTGGGCAGCGGCGCTGGCAAAGTCGCTTCATCCTGCGCCTGCGCTTCCGCCACCAGCGCTACCATCGCTTTACCGTGGAAGCGGATTTCATGGCCGTTCAGACCTAAATGATCCAGCTCACCAAGGCTACCTGGCATAAAGCGCGCCACTTTCCACAGATTCTCTTCGCGTACCACGAAGTTCACCGCCATATCTTTTTGTCGGGCGATGTTTAAACGCCATGCCGCCAGACGCTGCAACGCCGCCAGCTGACGCGGACGCAGTTGCCACGCATTGGTGATATCGCGCCAGGCTTCTTCCGGCTGCAGCATATCCAGACGACGCTGGCACAGCAAACTGCATTCGCTTAACGCTGCCGCCATGTTGCCCGCTTCCTCGGTTTGCGCCACCAGCTGATGGGCAATCGGCAGCAGATAGGCGACATCGGCGGCGGCATATTCACATTGACGCTCGGTCAGCGGACGCGCCAGCCAATCGGTACGCGACTCACTTTTATCCAGCTCGATCTGGTTGAAATGCATCACCATCGAGGCAAAGCCCCACGACAGCGCCTGGCCGCTAAAGGCCGCCAGAATTTGCGTATCAATCATCGGATCGGGCAGGCATTTAAAACGATGCAGGAACACTTCCAGATCTTCGCCACCGGCGTGCAGGAATTTGGTGACCTGCTTGTCCTGCAGCAGCGCCACAAACGGCGTCCAGTCACTGATATTAAGCGGATCGATCAGGATCAATTGGTCGCCATCAAACAGCTGAATCAGGCCAAGCTGCGGATAGTAAGTGCGGGTACGCACGAATTCGGTGTCCAGCGCCACGGCGGCGTGCTGGCGTGCCTTCTCGCACACGGCGGCCAGTTGGTCATTTTGGTCGATCAGGGTGTAATTCACGTTGTCTTTCTCGCTGCGGCAAACTACGCGCAGCGCTCCATGTTAAAAGCAATAAAAACGCCGGTCTGAGCCGGCGTTAACCTGAGGAGAATGGCGCGTTACTGCCCTTCTCGCTTCGCCTCATCACGCAATTCGCGACGCAAAATTTTGCCCACGTTGGTCTTCGGCAATTCGTCACGAAACTCGATAATCTTCGGCACTTTGTAGCCGGTGAGCTGGCGACGGCAGTGATCCAGCACCTCTTCTTTGGTCAGTGAGGGATCTTTCTTCACGATGCACACTTTAACCGCTTCGCCCGACAGATCGCTGGGAACGCCAATCGCCGCAGCTTCACGCACTTTTTCGTGCTGCATCAGCACATCTTCGATCTCGTTAGGATACACGTTAAAGCCTGACACCAGAATCATGTCTTTCTTACGATCGACGATGCGAATAAAGCCTTCGCTATCAACGGTAACAATATCACCGGTATGCAGCCAGCCATTTTTCAGCATTTCATCGGTCGCATCGGCGCGCTGCCAGTAGCCAATCATCACCTGCGGACCGCGAATACACAACTCGCCCGGTTCGCCTGGCGCTACATCCTTGTCTTCATCATCAACTATGCGCACATCGGTGGACGGCACTGGCAAACCAATGCTGCCAGTGTGACAGGTAATGTCATACGGATTCACTGACACCAGCGGCGAACATTCAGTCAGGCCGTAACCTTCCAGCAAATAGTGTCCGGTGAGTTTTTCCCAGCGCTCGGCGACTGCTTTTTGCACCGCCATGCCGCCGCCCGCTGACAGGCGCAGCGTGGAGAAATCGAGTTTATTGAAGTTGGCATCATTCAGCAGCGCATTGAACAAGGTGTTCACGCCGGTGATGGCGGTAAACGGAAACTTGCTGAGCTCTTTGACAAAGCCGGGAATATCGCGCGGATTAGTAATCAGCAGGTTGGTGCCGCCAAGGTCAAGGAACAGCAGCCCGTTCACCGTCAGCGCAAAGATATGATAGAGCGGCAGCGCGGTCACCACTTGCTCTTTGCCCGGACGCAGCAGCTTGCCGTAAGTGGCTTTGGTCTGTTCCAGATTGGCCTGCATATTGCGGTGCGTCAGCATCGCGCCTTTGGCCACGCCAGTGGTGCCGCCGGTATATTGCAGGAAGGCGAGATCGTCATTGGTCACGGTTGGGCGTTGATAGGTCATCTGTTCGCCCTGCGACAAGGCGCTGCGGAACGGCACCGCGCCCGGCAGGTGGTATTTCGGCACCAGCTTTTTCACGTATTTCACGACGAAGTTTACCAGCGTGGCTTTCACTGGCGCCAGCTGATCGCCCATACGCGTTAACATCACATGCTTGATCGGCGTTTCGGCCACCACTTTTTCCAGCGTGTGGGCAAAGTTCGAGACGATGACAATGGCGCTGGCACCGCTATCAACTAACTGATGCTTGAGTTCACGCGGCGTGTAGAGCGGATTGACGTTAACCACCACCATGCCAGCGCGCAATACGCCAAACAGCGCGACGGGATATTGCAGCAGGTTTGGCATCATCAGCGCCACGCGATCGCCCTGCTTCAAACCTAAACCTTGTTGCAGCCAGGCGGCAAAGGCGCGGCTCTGCTTTTCCAGCTGCCGGTAGGTCATCGGTTGGCCCATATTAATGAAAGCCACCTGATCGGCGTATTGCTCTGCTGCGTGCTCGAAAAGATCGACCAGAGAAGCGTATCGATCCGCATTAATTTCCGCAGGGACATCTGCCGGATAGCGTTTGAGCCAAACCTTATTCAAAGAATCACCCCGATAATCTTGTTGCGTAGCCATCGCCGCCTCGACAATCAATGTTGTTAACAATATTTTAACTGATTGTACCAGTTTGCCTGTTTCGGCATTTTCAGGTTGCGAAGCGCATCACTAAATTTCGCGCATCGGTTGCGCGCCCAATAAAAAGGCCCGTTCGCAAGCACCGCGACCGGGCCGTAAAATAGATTTTAAAACTTTATTCAGTAAGGATAGTTTGCACCTGCGCCGGCTGGCCAAGATTCATTCCCCAATACGGGTTGGGTCCCCAATATCCCGGACGATGGCGCGTTGGGCCATACCAGATATACGGATCAATCGGCTGCGGCGGCGTCATCACCTGTTGCGTCAGATGCCAGCGCTGATAACCGCGCACATCGATCACCACAAAATTGTAGCTGGCCTTACCAATATCCCCTTTCTCAATGCCTTTGATGTTGCCCAGCACCGTGATGTATTGGTTGTTCAAATCGACCGGATCGACAAAGCCGCGGATGTCGGCAAAGATGCGGCCAACCGAGGCGGCACCCAAACGCGGACGCGCGCTCTCATCCAGCGGCTGGGTCGCAATTTCCACGCGCGTTAAGCCGTTGAGATTGGTGACCTTCACCACTTTCCCGCCGAAGCGTGATTCCTGACCGACAAACAGTTGCGGCGCGTTCATCACGCGCAGTAAATCTTGCTGTGGAAGCTCAGAACTTCCTTTAATTGAATCTGGCACCGAAACACAGCCGCTGAGCAGCATTGCGCAGGCTAACAGAGCGCCAGACATCCCTTTACGACTTATTGGCATAGCACTTCTCCTGTTATTTCTCTGATTAGACTGAGCTCGCGAAGATAAGTTGCGCGCGACTTAGCGGCCGGGCAACTTTTTCCATGCCACTTCATTGCGCAGATAAACCGGCTCGGCATTCTCTACCGCGACTGCTTCGTCACGTTGCCAGGCGCTGAGCGCCAGCGGCAGCATATCTTCGGCGGCAGGTAATAACACCTCTGAAGCAATAAGCTGCGCGCCTGGCGAGGTCAACAGATGCGGATAGGCTTGCCAGCCGGTGCCAACGGCAGTCCATTCGCCGCTTAATGCCGCAATACGTTCCTGTGCTACTTCGGGTTTGATCACCGCTTCGGTTTCCGCACCCAGCCATTCGCCGTTTTCGTCACGCTGATATTCAGCCCAATAGAGTTCGCCCATACGCGCGTCAATCGCCGCCAGCACGCGCGTCGCGCCGGTCAACCGCCACGCGCCCTGCGCCATGGTCGCTAATGAGGAGACGCCGATCATCGGCAGATTCGCGCCAAGTGCCAGCCCCTGAGCAATACCAATGCCGATACGCACACCGGTAAAACTGCCCGGACCCCGGCCAAACGCCAGCACGTCAAGCGCGGTCAGCTCCAGCTGCTGCGCCTGCAACAGCTCCTGCACCAGCGGCAGAATACGTTGGGTATGATCGCGCGGGGCGATTTCAAAGCGGGCATCAATCTGCTGCAGGTTTTGCAGCGCGGCAGAACAGGCTTCTGTCGCCGTGTCCAGGGCTAAAATTCGGGCGGACATAACAACCTCAGAGAGTCAAAATGGCGCGCATCTTATCACAGCCTGGCACAAATTAGTGATCCGCAGGCTGACGGACAAATTCGATGGCGCGTGCAATATCGCGGGTGCGCGGCGTGGGCGGCAAACTGTTGAGGAACAGGCCGCCGTAAGGACGTGAAACCAGACGCTGATCGCAAATCACCAGCACACCGCGATCTTCCGTGTCACGAATCAAACGCCCCACGCCCTGTTTCAGGGTGATCACCGCATCGGGCAATTGCACATCATTAAAGGGATCGCCGCCGCGCAGGCGACAATCTTCCATGCGGGCTTTGAGCAGCGGATCTTCCGGTGAAGTAAACGGCAGCTTGTCGATGATCACCAGCGACAGCGCATCGCCGCGCACGTCGACACCTTCCCAGAAGCTGCTGGTTGCGACCAGCAGCGCGTTACCGGCTTCGAGGAACTGCTTCAGCAGCTGTCCTTTACTGGTCTCGCCCTGCAGCAGCACCGGCAAGGTCATCGAAGCACGAAACTCGATGGCTAACTCGCGCATCATCTTGTGCGAGGTGCAAAGGAAGAAGCAGCGGCCTTTGTTGGCATCAATCAGCGGCTTCATCATGCGCGCCAGCTGGCGCGCGCCGCCGGGATGATTGGGTTCCGGCATATTGCGCGGCACGCACAGCAGCGCTTGCTGAGTGTAATCGAATGGGCTGTCGAGAATCATGGTAGTGGCGTTATCCACGCCAAGACGGCTGGAGAAATGGCTCATCTG
Organism: Pantoea trifolii; assembly: GCF_024506435.1. Taxonomy (NCBI): domain Bacteria; kingdom Pseudomonadati; phylum Pseudomonadota; class Gammaproteobacteria; order Enterobacterales; family Erwiniaceae; genus Pantoea; species Pantoea trifolii. Next base: position 2,295,932 of record NZ_JANIET010000001.1, read on the forward strand.
CTCATTCACTGCCAGCGTGGCAGACGTGAAAATCCACGCCGCTTTGCGGTTATCCATCACTTCCCGGAAACGTTCTGCCACCGATAACGGCGTCAGTGCCAGTGTGAAATGGCGGCTGTTGCACTCATACCAATAGCTGAAGCCCGGCTCATCAATGGCGCGCAGACGTTTCAGGCGCGTGCGATACAGCGCCGCGCGCTCAAAGGCGGCGTCCAGCAGCGCGGAACGCCCGAGCGACAGTTTGATCACGTCGTAACAGAGTTCGAGCGCATCATCCAGCAAGGTAAACATGCGCATGATGTTGTTGTCGCTCAGCAGATCGCGCAGGTTGCCGCGAAAGCCCGGTTCGCCAAGCGTCAGTCGGAAATCCTGCGCGCACTGCGCCAAGCGATCGGCAGATTTCTGCAGCTGCTGCACATCCCGCACTTCGGTGCGATAGGCAATGATGATGTCTTTGGCGAGGTCCTGCAGTTGGCGGCTCGACAGCTGCTGACCGAAATACTGGCTGGCGATATCGGGCAGCTGATGCGCTTCATCGAAGATCATCACATCGGCCTCTGGGATCAGTTCGCCGAAGCCGCCCTCTTTCACCACCAGATCGGCGAGAAACAGATGATGGTTCACCACCACCACATCGGCATCCATGGCTTTTTTGCGCGCTTTGACCACGAAGCAATCTTTGTACAACGGGCAATCGCTGCCGAGGCAGTTATCGTTGGTGCTGGTGACAAAGGGCCAGATCGGACTGTCTTCGGCCACGCCGTTGCAGTTGCTGACGTCGCCATCGGTGGTTTCTGACGACCAGCCGCGCACGCTGATCAAATCGCCCAGCGCCTGAACGCTAAGATCGCCGCCGGTTTGATTCTGCTGCTCAAGACGTTCGAGGCATAAATAGTTGGAGCGCCCTTTCAGCAGCGCGGTTTTGCCGCTGAACTTCAGGGCACGCGCGATGGTGGGCAGATCGCGGTTATAGAGCTGATCCTGCAACGCTTTGGATCCGGTGGAGACGATGACTTTTTTCTTCGCCCGCAATGCCGGCGCCAGATAGGCATAGGTTTTACCGGTTCCGGTGCCCGCTTCTACTACCAGCTCGCCGCCTGTTTTCACCGCCTCGGTTACCGCTTTGGCCATTTGGCGCTGTGCTTCACGCGGTTTAAAGCCCGGAATTGCCTGCGCCAGTGCGCCATCAGCTGCAAAATCGTCTGCCACACTTCCTCACATCAAAAATTAAAACCACTGTAATTATGTCAGGATTCCCGGCGGGCAACCACAACAGATGACATGCGCCCCTGGGATATGGCAGGCTAGCGCAGCAAAATTAAAGGAGAACAGCATGACCATTACGCGTATTGATCCAGAGCACCGCATGTCGGAAGCCGTGGTGCATAACCAAACCGTCTATTACACCAGCGTACCGGAAAACCTGGATGAAGATGCGGAAGCGCAAACCGCCAATGCCTTGGCAGTGATTGACGCCATTCTGACGCGCGTGGGATCGGATAAGAGCAAGATCCTCGACGCCACCATTTTTCTGGTGGAGAAAAGCGATTTTCCGGCGATGAATCGCGCCTGGGATGCGTGGGTTTCGCCAGGCAATGCGCCGGTGCGTTGCACCGTGCAGGCCGGTTTGATGAACCCGAAGTATAAAGTCGAAATTAAAATCATCGCCGCGCTGTAAAATCCGTTCGGGCGTTATTCGTTGTCGTCTTCTTCATCCTCGTCGTCTTCGAACATCGCCCGAATGGCTTCACCTTTATAGGTTTGACGAATCTCCTGCGCCACCTGCGCAATCGCCTGTCCGCTCGACATACCGCCCGCCATCAATTCCTGGATGCGTTCAACCGCTTGCTGCTGTTGCTCATGGGATAACGCTGGAAGACCTGTAAACATAATTCACTCCTGGTGCATGGGGGACGCATTATTACCACGTGGAACAAACGGGTGCCAGCAACAAAAAAATATGTCAGGCTAGCGACCTGCTTGCTGAAGTGATTTGTCCCATGATGGTAAAAAGCCTCGTTCTGAAGTATACGCCCGAAACGCTGTTACACCTTTTTGCTCCGCTGGCCCACCAATGCTGGGCGATGTTGCTGACCTCCGGCCAGGCCGACCACGCGGATAACCGCTTTGATATCCTCACCGCCGATCCGCGCACGACGCTGACCACACGCGGTGCCAGCACCGAAATTGCCTGCGGTAATGAGGTCATTCATTCCGCCGCCGATCCGTTGCTGCTGGTACAACAGCAATGTGACGCGCTGGGTGTGACGCCTGCTTTTGATGCCGATTTACCCTTTCAGGGCGGTGCATTGGGTCTGTTTGGTTACGATTTGGGACGGCGCTTTGAAACTCTTCCAGAGCACGCGCAGCAGGATCTCATCACGCCGGATATGGCGGTGGGCATTTATGACTGGGCGCTGATCGCCGATCACCATCTGCAAAAATTGACGCTGGTTTCGCTCACCGATGCCGAGCAGCGTTGGCAATGGCTGCAAGCACAAACCGCGCCGCCAGCCGAGCCCTTCTCCTTAACCAGCGAGTGGCAATCGAATCTCAGTTTTGACGCCTATGCGCAGCGGTTCAACGCGGTGCAAGCCTATATTCAAGCCGGTGACTGCTATCAGGTGAATCTGGCGCAGCGTTTTCAGGCGGGCTATCGCGGCGATGAGTGGCAGGCATTTTTGCGTCTCACGCAGGCGAATCGCGCACCGTTCAGCGCCTTCCTGCGTTTGCCAAACAGCGCGCTGCTGAGTTTATCGCCGGAGCGCTTCCTCGCTTTACAGCAGCAAGAGATTGAAACGCGTCCGATCAAAGGCACCTTGCCACGTCTGGCGGATGTCGAGGCCGATCGTTTGCAGGCAGAGAAACTTGCTAACTCAGAGAAAGATCGCGCTGAGAATCTGATGATTGTCGATCTGCTGCGCAATGATATTGGCCGCGTCGCCGTGCCCGGCAGCGTCAGCGTGCCGGAACTGTTCGTGGTCGAGCCTTTCCCGGCGGTGCATCATCTGGTCAGCACTGTACGTGCACGTTTACCTGAGACGCTGAGCGCAACCGATTTGCTGCGTGCTTGCTTCCCCGGTGGTTCCATCACCGGCGCACCGAAGATCCGCGCGATGGAGATCATCGAAGAGTTAGAGCCGCATCGCCGCAATGCGTGGTGTGGCAGCATCGGCTACATCAGCCTGTGTGGCCGCATGGATACCAGCATTACCATTCGCACCCTGATTGCGGAGAACCAGCAGCTTTATTGCGCTGCCGGTGGCGGATTAGTGGCGGATAGCGACCTGAACGCCGAATATCAGGAAACCTTTCACAAGGTGAATCGTATTCTGCCCAGCCTGCGCGATGAGACCTGAAATGAGTTTAACCCTTGAGCAGTTCCTCAGCCGCTTTGTCCTGCAACCGCCTTTGCACGTGCCAAAAAGCGCTATCAGCGGACGCCGTGCGGCGGTACTGGTACCGGTGATCGCCGGCGCAGAACCTGGCTTGCTGCTCACGCGCCGCTCATCGCATCTGCGTAAACACGCGGGACAAGTGGCATTTCCCGGCGGCATGCAGGATGCCACTGACGCGTCATTGATCCACACCGCGCTGCGTGAAGCACAGGAAGAAGTGGGAATTCAACCGGAGCAGGTGCAGATTATTGGCGTTCTGCCGCCGGTAACCAGCAGCACCGGTTTCGCCGTGACGCCGGTAGTGGGCATTATTCCAGCTGATTTGGCTTTGCAGCTTAATCCGGACGAAGTGGAAAGCGCCTTTGCCATGCCGCTGGCGGAAGCGCTGCGCTTGAGCCGTTACAGCGATCTCACCTTGCGGCGCGGTCATCGCCAACATCAGGTTTGGTTATCCTGGTATGAGGATTACTTTATCTGGGGCATGACCGCCGGGATTATTCGTGCGCTCGGTCAACAAATCGCCCTGCCGTAGATCTCCTAATGCTTTTGAGTGGGCTCTGACACATCTGCTGCGCCTCTGGCAAATGTGCCTTCTTCAACAACGTGCACGGAAGCTTAGGAGCAGGCCGGTGCCGCTTTTGGTCAGGCAATCCGCAGCGCTGAACGAAGCGAGGAAGCCAGGAGAGCCCGCAGGACGCGGGCGAAAGGCGGAGCCGGGACAGGGACGTCCCGTCTCCGCCGGTCCGTCAGGCTGATGAGCGAAGTGAAGGTACCGCGCTAGCGGCGTGAGGACCGCCGGACCAAAAGTGGCCCCGGCCAGCGCACTCGTCGTCGGCATAACTATCCATCAATGTGCTCAAAACTCACCGCTTCGTTAGCTTTTAGCCAGGAAAACCGATCCGCTTCACAACTGTAGAAACGGATAACTATTTCTGTGGTTTATAATTAGTTTATTTCATGCGAAAAGCTGCTCGTTATCCGGCATGGGCGATTACTATTAGCCGCATAAACGGCTTCTGCCGTACAGAATAAGATTTGTGAGGAGTGTCACCGGTGATTAGTGTTTTTGACATGTTTAAAGTGGGCATTGGTCCATCCAGTTCACATACCGTCGGCCCGATGAAAGCAGGCAAGCAGTTTGTTGAACTGCTGGCCGAACAAGGCAAATTGCAGGACGTGACGCGCGTGGCGGTCGACGTCTACGGTTCGCTGTCGCTCACTGGCAAAGGTCACCACACCGATATCGCTATTATCATGGGCCTGGCGGGTTTCGAACCGGCCACCGTGGATATCGACGGCATTCCCGCGTTCATCAAAGACGTGGAGCAACGCGAACGTCTGCTGTTAGCCAACGGCGCGCGCGAAGTGGACTTCCCCCGTGAAGGCGGCATGGTGTTCCGCAGCGAAAACCTGTCACTGCATGAGAATGGCATGACGGTGTTCGCTTTCGCTGGCGATCTATTAATTCTGAGCAAAACCTACTATTCCATCGGTGGCGGTTTCATCGTTGATGAAGAGCATTTCGGCCAGCCGGTGCTGAACGAAGTTTCTGTGCCGTGGCCGTTCCACTCTGCTAAAGAGCTGCTCAGCCATTGTCGCGAAAGCGGTCTGTCGCTGTCGGGTTTGGTGATGAAGAACGAACTGGCGCTGCATACTCGCGACGAGATTCACGCCTATTTTGGTCATGTGTGGCAAACCATGCAGGCCTGTATTGATCGCGGTCTCAATACCGAAGGCGTGCTGCCGGGCCCACTGCGCGTACCACGTCGCGCAGCTTCCTTGCGCCGCCTGCTGGTTTCATCTTCTAAGCATTCGAAAGATCCGATGGATGTCATCGACTGGGTGAACATGTTCGCGCTAGCGGTCAATGAAGAGAATGCGGCCGGTGGCCGTGTGGTGACAGCACCCACCAACGGTGCCTGCGGCATCGTGCCGGCGGTGTTGGCCTATTACGATCACTTTATCGAACCCGTTACGCCCGATATCTTTATCCGCTACTTCCTCGCCTCTGGCGCTATTGGCGTGCTGTACAAAATGAACGCCTCTATTTCGGGTGCCGAAGTGGGTTGCCAGGGCGAAGTCGGCGTGGCGTGCTCCATGGCGGCGGCCGGTCTGGCGGAACTGCTCGGCGGCAGCCCGGAGCAAGTGTGTGTCGCGGCGGAAATCGGCATGGAGCACAATCTGGGATTAACCTGCGATCCGGTCGCCGGTCAGGTTCAGGTGCCGTGCATTGAGCGCAACGCCATCGCTTCCGTGAAAGCCATCAACTCCGCGCGCATGGCGCTACGTCGCACCAGTGAACCGCGCGTGTCGCTGGATAAAGTGATTGAGACCATGTACGAAACCGGTAAGGACATGAACGCCAAATACCGTGAAACCTCACGCGGCGGATTGGCGATTAAGGTCCAGTGCGACTAATACTCCGCTGATGATTAAAGCAACAGTTGACTATTTTTCTGCATCTGTTGCTACCTCCAACTGAGTAAACCAGATACATTGATTTTGCGCGCGGCCCTTTGTGGCCGCGCTTTTTTTAGTGCCGTATTTTTTATTCAGCCGCGCTAAACCTGGCCGCCTCAATGCCGATAACCTACACGTTAATTTGGCTTCAATCTTTGTTTTGCAAGGTGGTTACTGATGCTCATTCCCCAGCAATTTGTGGGTCAATTTCTCCGTAAGCGACTGCTTATTGCGTTAGTGATCGCCTCGCTGGTTCTGGTCCTGACGCTAACTTTTCGTTATATCGAAGAGAAATCGCGCATTGAGCAGCAGTCGCTGAATTTCGCCACCCGCGCGATTGAACGTTTTGATCGCATGTTCTCGCCGCTGGATGTTTCCGCCAACAACACGCTTGGCCTGGTTGGCGTACCTTGCGCGCAGGTGCGCTATCCGCTGATTGAGAAAATTGCCGCGCTGCAAACCGTGCGCACCGTGCTGTTGGTTCAGGACAATACGCTTTACTGCTCCAGCATTTTCGGCCCGCAAAACCTCTCCTTCAGCCAAACCTACCCTGAGTTAGCCATCAATAATCAGCGCATGATGTTAGCCACGGATAATGATCTGCTGAAAGGATCGCCGGTGCTGCTGCTGTGGACGCCAAAATCGCTGGATAACCGCGAAGGTCTGCTGCAAGTCATTAATATTGAGTTGATGACCAACTATCTGCTCGAGCCGCAGTTGCCGTGGGTGGAGCGCGCGATCTTTAACGTCGGTGGTCAGAGCCTTGAATACGGCAATCCGCTGATTGAGCAAACCGAACCGTCTGAAGATGAAGTGGCTTACGATCAGGCATCGCTGCGTTATCCGTTCAGCATCACCTTGTACGGCCCTTCACCCGCCTGGCTGGCGCTCAACACGCTGCCTTCTCAGTTGCCGCTGGCGCTGATGCTGAGCCTGCTGATGGGTTACATCGTCTGGCTGGCGACCGCCAACCGTATGAGTCTCAGCTGGCAGATCAGTTATGGCATCACCGCTAACGAATTTATGGTCTATTGCCAGCCGCTGATTAACGCCAAAAGCGGCGAGTGTGACGGCATGGAACTGCTGCTGCGCTGGCATAACCAACGTCAGGGCTGGATTGCGCCGGACGTGTTTATTCCGCTCGCCGAGCGCCAGAACCTGATCGCGCCGTTAACCCGCTTCGTACTGGCGAAAGTGGTGGATGAGCTGCCCAACCTGCCGCAATGTCCGTCGTTCCATATTGCGATTAACGTTGCCGCCAGCCATTTCCGCGATCGCGCCATTGTGGAAGATCTGCAGAATATCTGGTGGCCCGCCAATCCGATGCCGAAACTGGTGGTCGAGCTGACGGAGCGTGATGCCCTGCCGATTATCGATCAATCGGTGGTGTCGCAGCTGCATGAGATTGGTGTGCGTCTGGCAATTGATGATTTCGGTACTGGCCACAGTTCGCTGGCTTACCTGAAAGACCTCAAACCGGACGTGCTTAAAATCGACAAGATTTTTACTGCCGCCATTGGCACCGACGCCATTAACGCGACCGTGACCGATATGGTGATCTCGCTGGCGCAGCGCCTGAATATTTCGCTGGTGGCGGAAGGTGTGGAAACTGCGGAACAGGCGCACTATTTGCGTGAGCGCGGCGTTGACCATCTGCAAGGCTATTTCTACGCGCGTCCCATGCCGATTGAAGATTTCCCGCAGTGGCTGGAGCAGCATCAGGCGCAGTTAAGCGCATAAAAAAAACGGCCACTTATGTGGCCGTTTTTACTCGCATCAATCAGCTTACTTACTCGGCGTGTTCTTCGTGATCGAATGGCTTATCTTTGGTCACGCGCACCAGGTCGATACGGTAATCGGTCGCCTCAATCACCTGGAAGTGCAGCGGCGGCAAATCAATCACCTCGCCCGGCAGCGGCAGCTGGCCTTTCTGCGCAATCAACAAACCGGCTAACGAAGCGTGATCTTCATCGGCCTTCACTAACTCGTGATGATCCAGCAGCTGTTGCAGCGAGTGCAGATCGGTACCGCCCTTCACTAACCAACCGTCGCCATCGGCAATGATATCTGGCGTTTCATCTTCATCCGGGAACTCACCGGCAATCGCTTCCAGCACGTCCAGCGGCGTGATTAAGCCCTGTACCACACCAAATTCGTTGGTAACAATCACGAAGCTACCTTTGGCACGACGCAACACGCCCAGCAGATTGATTGGGTCCAGCGTTTCCGGTACCACAATCGCCGGGGTATTAGCAGCAAAGGTTGCCACATCCATACCGTGTTCCAGCGCCACCAGCAGCTCTTTAGCACGCACCACGCCAATGATTTCATCCAGCTCACCACGACACACCGGGAACAAACTGTGTGGCGTATCCAGCAGCTGAATACGGATTTCATCCAGCGGGCGCGAAACATCCACCCACGAAATGTTACCGCGCGGCGTCATGATGCTGCGGATTGAGCGTTGCGATAACGTCAATACGCCGTTAATCATGTAGCGTTCTTCGTCTTTAAACGCTTCCTGCGGCATCGCTTCGGTCAACGAGGTTTCTTCCGTGGTCGTCGCTTGCTTACGCTGGCGTCCGCCCATCAAACGCAAGATCGCTTCGGCGGTGCGTTCACGCATCGGGCGATGTTCCTGATGCTTAATAAAGTTACGGCGCGCAATGTGGTTAAACAGCTCGATAATGATCGAGAAGCCAATCGCCGCGTACAGGTAACCTTTAGGAATGTGGAAACCAAAGCCCTCGGCCACCAGCGACAGACCAATCATCAGCAGGAAGCTCAGACACAGCACCACCACCGTTGGGTGTGCGTTAACAAAATTCGTCAGCGGTTTTGAGGCCAGCAGCATCACGCCCATAGCGATTACCACCGCAGTCATCATCACCGGCAGATGGTTCACCATACCCACCGCAGTAATCACCGCATCCAGTGAGAACACCGCATCCAGCACGACGATCTGAATCACCACCGCCCAGAAACTGGCGTAGCTCTTATTGCCCTGATGTTCGAGTCCGCGGTTCTCGAGTCGCTCATGCAGTTCCATGGTTCCCTTGAATAACAGGAACAAACCACCGAACAACAAAATTAAATCTCGTCCGGAAAAGCTGAAATCGCCTACGCTGAATAGGGGTCGCGTCAGCGTCACGATCCAGGAGATGAGTGACAGCAAGCCAAGACGCATAATCAGGGCGAGCGACAAACCAATCAGTCGGGCTTTATCGCGCTGCTTTGGAGGCAATTTATCCGCGAGGATGGCGATAAACACCAGGTTATCAATACCGAGAACGATTTCCAGCACGATCAGCGTGAGCAAACCCGCCCAAATTGAGGGGTCGAAGAGAAATTCCATCAATGACTCCTTACCGAACGTGATGGCGTACGAAATTGCATCTGCACCAGAGGGCGAGACGAGGGATCGTTACAGTTGGTGATAGCGCTGAAGAGCGTAAAAGCAGGCGCGGAATAGCGCTGAGAACATGTTGAGCGACGTCGGTGACGGTCCATAAAGGTGAGCTGAAGCCCGGTACTCCTGAATAAAAAACAGAACGCTAATGTATCAGTTACATCAACGACGTCAAAAAAATTTATTACATTTACAAATATCTACGTGAACGCATGAATAACGAACAAAAGTGCACATTAGCGCCGTTACGCTCGAAATAGCTGACAAACATCACATAATTTATTTTTTCGATCACTAAAATAAATCGCGACCTTATCGCTGTGCAGCGGATTGTTTCGTTTTATTTATTGATGCTCTTTCTCAATCACATCACTAACGATCCACCTGAAACACTAACGGTAATTTTCAATGATTCCCGGCAATGCCAGAGAATCTCTCACGCGAACGGAGGTAGCAAGTGACCATTGCTATTGTAATTGGTACACATGGCTGGGCGGCAGAACAGTTGCTTAAAACAGCAGAGATGCTGTTGGGTGAGCAGGAAAATGTCGGATGGATTGATTTCGTTCCCGGCGAAAATGCAGAAACGCTAATCGAAAAGTATCAGGCACGGCTGGCAGATCTCGACACGTCAAAGGGCGTGTTGTTCCTGGTCGATACCTGGGGTGGCAGTCCATTTAATGCGGCCAGCCGCATTGTGGTGGACAAGGATGGCTATGATGTCATCGCCGGCGTCAACATTCCGATGCTGGTGGAAACCCTGATGGGACGCGATGACAATCCATCGCTGGAAGAACTGATTCACATCGCGGTAGAAGCCGGTCGTGAAGGTGTTAAAGCCCTCAAGACTGAAACGCCTGCGCAAGCCGCAGCGGCACCGGCTCCGGTTGCAGCGAAAGCGCCCGCTCAGCCGCAAAAACCGATGGCACCTGGCGATCACATGAAAATCGGCCTGGCGCGTATTGATGACCGCTTGATTCACGGGCAAGTGGCCACGCGCTGGACCAAAGAGACCAACGTTAGTCGCATTATCGTAGTGTCTGATGAAGTGGCCAACGATCATGTGCGCAAAACCCTGCTGACGCAGGTGGCCCCGCCGGGCGTCACCGCGCATGTGGTGGATGTCGACAAGATGGTTCGCGTGTGGAACAACCCGAAATATGGCCAGGATAAAGTGATGCTGCTGTTCACCAATCCCACGGATGTAGTGAGGATTGTTGAGCAAGGCGTGGACATTAAGTCGGTCAATATTGGTGGCATGGCGTTCCGTCAGGGCAAAACGCAGGTGAACAACGCGGTATCGGTGGATGAAAAAGATATCACGGCATTCCGCAAACTTAATGAGCGCGGTATCGAACTGGAAGTACGTAAAGTGTCCAGCGATCAGCGACTGAAAATGATGGACCTGATCGCCAAGGTCAATCCGTAGTTCGCCCTTTGCCTGCATATGTGGGCGAATTTTAGAGACCTTGCAGAGGAGAAATGCAATGGAGATAACCACGCTACAAATCATTTTGATATTTATTGTGGCCTGTATCGCCGGAATGGGATCGATTCTTGATGAGTTCCAGTTCCACCGTCCGCTGGTGGCTTGTACCTTAATTGGTGCAGTCCTCGGTGATATGAAAACCGGTATCATCATCGGCGGTACGCTGGAGATGATTGCACTGGGCTGGATGAACATTGGTGCGGCTGTTGCACCAGATGCGGCGCTGGCTTCGATTATCTCAACCATTTTGGTTATCGCTGGTGGTCAAAGCGTCGGTGCTGGTATCGCGCTGGCGATTCCACTGGCCGCAGCCGGTCAGGTTCTGACCATCATCGTGCGTACCATCACTGTCGCCTTCCAGCACGCCGCCGATAAGGCAGCCGAGAAAGGTAACCTTAATGCGATTAGCTGGATCCACGTTTCTGCGCTGGTATTGCAGGCGATGCGTATTGCCATCCCAGCTTTGATCGTGGCGATTTCTGTTGGTACGCACGTGGTTCAGGAACTGCTGAACTCGATTCCTGAAGTGGTCACCAACGGCCTGAACATCGCCGGCGGCATGATCGTGGTAGTCGGTTACGCGATGGTCATCAATATGATGCGCGCGGGCTACCTGATGCCGTTCTTCTACCTTGGCTTCGTTACTGCAGCCTTCACCAACTTCAATCTGGTTGCGCTCGGCGTGATTGGCGTGGTGATGGCGGTGCTGTATATCCAGCTGGCACCGAAATATAACCGCGTTGCAGGTGCTGCAAATGCCGGTCCTGCAAACAATGACCTCGATAACGAACTCGACTAGGAACAGGTGAAATCATGGTTGATACAACTAACACTCCAAAGAAACTCACCCCCGGCGATGTCCGTGGTGTGTTCCTGCGCTCTAACCTGTTTCAGGGTTCGTGGAACTTTGAACGTATGCAGGCGCTGGGTTTTTGCTACTCAATGGTGCCGGTGATTCGTCGCCTCTATCCAGAAAACAACGACGAACGTAAACAGGCGATTAAACGTCACCTGGAGTTCTTCAACACCCACCCTTACGTGGCAGCGCCGGTATTGGGCGTTACCATGGCGATGGAAGAGCAGCGTGCCAACGGTGCGCCGATTGATGATGCGGCGATTAACGGCATCAAAGTGGGTCTGATGGGGCCGCTGGCAGGCGTAGGTGACCCGATCTTCTGGGGTACCGTGCGTCCGGTGTTTGCTGCACTCGGTGCTGGTATCGCCATGAGCGGCAGCTTGCTAGGTCCGTTACTGTTCTTCATCCTGTTTAACGCGGTTCGTCTGTTAACGCGTTATTACGGCGTGGCGTACGGCTACCGTAAAGGTGTGGATATCGTCAGTGATATGGGCGGCGGTTTCCTGCAGAAACTGACGGAGGGCGCGTCGATTCTCGGCCTCTTTGTCATGGGGGCCTTGGTTAACAAGTGGACGCATGTGAATGTACCGCTGGTGGTGTCGCGCATCACGGACCAGACCGGTAAAACCACGGTTACCACGGTGCAATCGATTCTCGATCAGCTGATGCCTGGCCTGATTCCACTGCTGCTAACCTTTGGCTGTATGTGGCTGCTGCGTCGTAAAGTGAATGCGTTGTGGATTATCGTCGGCTTCTTCGCCCTCGGTATCTTCGGTTACTGGATCGGCCTGCTCGGTCTGTAATCAGCCAGCCGGGAGCCACGCTCCCGGCTATTTTTGAGCGGCATTACCTGAGCGCCCACGTTGAGGTAATTTCGATTGAGGAAGAGTATTTTATGTCACTGACTGACGCGCTGATCGCCCTGCTGATTGCAGGCTTCATTCTTTTCGCTATCTATGATGAAGCGATCCTGCCGCGCCGCAACGGCCCGACCAAACTGCGCGTCGCGCTGCGCCGTCGCCATAAGATCGATAGCGCCATTTTCGTGGTGCTGCTGCTCATTCTTCTGTGGAACAACATTGATAAACATGGCACGCAACTCACCACCAATTTGCTGATGGTGCTGTGCTTTATGGCGATTTGGCTATTCTGGGTGCGTAGCCCGAAGCTGCTGATGAAGGAAAATGGACTGTTTTTTGGCAGCGTGTGGATCGATTACGCTCGCATTCAGAGTATGAACCTGTCGGAAGACGGCATTCTGGTGATGCAACTGGAGCAGCGTCGCCTGCTGATTGCCGTCAAACAGCTTGATGATCTGGAACGTATCTACAATACGCTGGTGGAAGCGCGTTAATCGCGCTGCCACAACGTTAGCATGAAGTCGGCATCACAGGTAAACTCGCTGGATGCCGCAAGGTCCTGCCACACCTCTTCGCGCGCACGCCAGGCAAATGGCGTCATCTGCAATAAGCTCACCGCCTCACTTCCGCTCAACGTCATGCTGTAATTCTGGTTTTGCTGACTGATCTGCTTAAAACCGGCATACATCTTCTCTTCTGCCGCATGCAGCTGCACTTCGCAATAAATCAGCGCCTTGAATTGCTGCAAGTGATGCGGACCCGGCGTCACCGTTAGCAGGTAGCCACCCGCTTTAATCACACGGCTCAGCTCCTCTTCATTACAGGGCGCATAAATGCGCACTACGCCATCCAGAGAAGCATCGGCAAAAGGCAAACGCTGGCTGGAGGCCACGCAGAATTTCACCGTGCGATAGCGTTTAGCGGCCATGCGAATCGCTGCTTTTGCGACATCCAGACCAAAGAGTTGTGCCTGCGGCAACGCATCGGCCAATGCTGCGGTGTAATAGCCTTCTCCGCAGCCGATATCTAATAGCTGCGAATTTTGATTACTCAGGTGCTGCGCAAGGATTTCGGCAACACCCGCGCGCAACGGCTGATAATGTCCAGCATCGAGGAAGGCACGCCGTGCCTGCAGCATCTCAGCGCTATCGCCCGGTTCGCGCGAACCTTTGTGCTGCACCGGCAGCAAATTGACGTACCCTTCTTTGGCCTGATCAAATTGATGCCCAGCATCACAGCGGAAGCTATTCGCCTGCTGCAATAAAGGCTGATGACAAAGTGGGCAAATCAAAGACATAGATAACTCCGGGTTAGCAATTCGCGGCGCAGTTTACCCTGATCATCTGGCTACAGAAAGGATAAAAGAAAAAGCCCCGTTCAGTGAACGGGGCTTTAGGATTCGTTTCAGTGGTGCATGGCACCGAGCCTGAGGGCGAAATCAGATTGGGGTAACGTTGACCGCAGCAGGACCTTTCTGGCCGTCCTGGATTTCGAACTCAACGCTTTGGCCTTCGGCCAGAGTTTTAAAACCATTGCCCTGGATTGCAGAGAAGTGTACGAACACATCTTTGCTACCATCAGCAGGAGTAATAAAACCAAAACCTTTAGACTCGTTGAACCACTTAACCTGACCTTTAATCTTTGCCATTTCGCAAATTTCCTTTCAATGATTATATTGCCCGCAGGCAGACTTACAGATAAACCAGAGACATTACTGAATGAGGCACTAATTTAAGGTTCGGCAAGGAAGCGGTATTCAACGTCAACGTCTTTACTCGTAACTTCTTTACTGAAGATGCCATACATAAACAGAACTGTACCTCGTTTGACCCACGATTTGTTATCACATATCCGTAAATTAATGGCAAGCCATTTTTAAACGGTGATCGACGTGACGCACATAATTAGTTAATTGCCGCTGCACTTCATCAATCAACATATTGACACCCAACTCGTTAGGTGCGCAAAAAAGGGTTATCAGTCAGTATAGTTAGCGCCTAATCCTCACTTAGTCAAGCGCAGCGGTAATGTCTAAACAGGTACATTTTAAAGGGGTAAAAAGTACGACAAAAATATTGCACTAATATGGCATCAATAAAATATTCCACTAAAAAGTTCGCCAGCCACACAACAACTGCGCGCCGTTCAAATCTTGTACAAATAGTTTTCTCAGGTATAAGTTATTAATTGCTTTGCACCAAAATCAGGAGAAACCAATAATATGCGCCCCATATAAACGCATTAACATTGGGTGGCATTTATCTCAATTTTAACTATCAACCCAACAATTAAATGTTAAAAAAAACATTGATGAGCTTGATTTAACAAAAACTCCTTAGGATTAATCTTAGTTGAAATTCTTTCTGGCAGAGATCATCGCTATTCATACTTGATTCAGGAAGCGAATTCACTAAATGGCATTATCCCGCCACGCACCATTTCAGTGCGCAGCCGGTTGCCCTGTCGGCGATTAATTCACCCCTTCCAACGCCTTAACGTTCCGGGATCATCCGAATAAAATCGCGTTTTTCATCCGCGTCTTCATCCGCTAGTGGTTTTGCTGTGGATGGCTGTGCGTCAACCAGACGACGCAGCAGCACATTCTGTTTCTTTTGCTCTTCGATAACGGCTTCCAGCAAACGGATCTGCTCACTGGCACGCACGCTAGCCCGGTTAACAAAGAACCAGACAATAAAGGCCACAAGAATGATGATGGCCAGAACGCCATAGTTGAACAGCGGGCTGGTGTTTGCGGCTAATTCGTTCATAACTGCCTCTGTAGTCAAAAATCAAACCTCTACTCCGCCGCTGATTCTACTCGTTGCCGGGGCAAAAGATAATGGGTAGCGACGGAAAGCAGATTATCCCGCAAGACCTCTTTCAGTTATCTCTGATCGATTCGATAGCGAAAGCGAGGCATGCTGCTACAGTAGATTCGCAGCCATGTTGGACGCGCTGCGTTGTGTATCACAAGGAGAAAAGATGAAACTACTTATTCGGACGATTATGCTGGTGGCACTAATTTGGTTGGCGATGCTGCTAACCGGCTATGGCGTACTCACCGGCAGCAATAAGAATGCGGCGGGATTGGGACTGCAATGCAGTTATCTGACCGCACGCGGCATGATTACAGCACAGTATCTGCACACAGACAGCGGTATCGTCGGCGTAACGGATTGCCCACTGCTGAAGAAAAGTGGCGAAGTGGTCGACAATTAAACGTTGAAACGGGCTGGAAACAGCCCGTTTTCATTTCAGAACGGATAGTCGTGATAGCCCATTTGTTCAGACAGATTGCGCGCCGCACGGTGCAGCATCGCCACATACTCATTTTTGGCTTCTTCTGAAAAACGAATGGTGGGGAAAGAGATGCTCAATCCCGCAATCACCACACCAAAGCGGTCAAACACCGGCACCGCGATACAGCGTAAGCCCTCTTCCTGCTCTTCATTATCTTCGCCAAAACCCTGCTCTTTCACCTGATCCAGCACCGCCAGCAGCGCTTCTGCAGTGACAATGGTTTTGGCAGTGCTGCGGCGGAACTCCACTTCGCTGAGGATCTCCTGTACTTCAGCGCGATCGCGCCATGCCAGTAACACTTTACCAATTGCGGTGGTGTGCAATGGATTGCGGCGGCCGATGCGCGAATACATGCGCAGGTTATACAATGAATCGATTTTATGGATATAGACGATGCTGTCTTCTTCCAGCGCACCGAGGTGAATGGTTTCTTTGGTCAGACGTGACAGCTCACGCATCTCAATATCGGCGCTACGAATCAGATCGACGTTCTGTAACGCTTTGGCCCCGAGCTCAAACAGCTTAAGCGTCAGCGAGTATTTCTCACTTTCCCCTTCCTGCGCCACATAACCAAGCGATTTCATGGTCTGTAAAAAGCGATAGACGGTGCTTTTCGACATCATCACGCGTTGGGACAATTCGGTGATTCCGTGATCGCGCTCTTCGCCCAGCGCCTGCAGAATGCCAAACACTTTCATCACCGATGAAACCGAGTCCGGCTGTTTATCGTTATCGCTGCTCGCCATGGCGCGTATCCTTTTTTGACAGTGTTTCAAAAAAAACGGAACAGAAGCGCCAGTATATGCTTTTCAACCTGATGGCGGCAACGACTGACGCTAAGTGACACATCCACACGTAATTTTATGTCAATGAATGCGGTGCTTTTCGGCAGCGAATTGATTAGCATGATGATATTCACTTCCTTTACTTACCTAACTTATGCCTTCTACTGTTGCTCAGGATGGATTGCCCATTCCACAGCGCTATGGCGCGATCATTACCATTGCACTCGGTATCATGATGGCGGTGCTGGATGGGGCTATCGCCAACGTGGCTTTGCCGACCATTGCCCGTGAACTGAATGCCAGTCCAGCCGAATCGATCTGGATTGTTAACGCCTATCAAATCGCTATCGTTATCTCGCTGCTGTCGCTATCGTTTCTTGGCGATATGCTTGGCTACCGCCGCGTCTATCAGGTTGGACTTGCGCTGTTTATCGCCACCTCGCTGTTTTGCGCCCTCTCCTCATCACTGAACACGCTAACCGTGGCCCGCGTGCTGCAAGGCTTTGGTGGCGCAGCGCTGATGAGCGTCAACACGGCTTTAATCCGCATCATCTATCCGCAGCGATTTCTCGGACGCGGTATGGCGATCAACTCGCTGATCGTTGCGGTGTCGAGTGCGGCTGGCCCCACTGTGGCGGCAGCGATTCTTTCCGTCGCCAGTTGGAAATGGCTGTTCCTGATCAACATTCCACTTGGCATCGTTGCGTTATGGCTGGCGTTGCGTTTCCTGCCGGATAACCCGCAGAAAGCCAAACAACAGAAATTCGACGTGCCCAGCGCCGTAATGAATGCCCTGTTCTTTGGCCTGCTGATTACAGCACTGAGCGGCTTCTCGCAAGGGCAAAACGGCTGGTTGATTGTGGCCGAGTTGGTGGCATTAGTGTTGGTGGGCATCGTGTTTGTCCGTCGCCAACTGGCGATGCCGGTGCCATTGTTGCCGGTGGATTTGCTGCGCATTCCGATCTTTTCGCTCTCGATTGGCACCTCAATTTGCTCATTCTGCGCGCAGATGCTGGCGATGGTGGCGCTGCCGTTCTTCCTGCAAAACGTGTTGGGTCGTGATGAAGTAGCAACCGGTTTGCTGCTCACGCCGTGGCCGCTGGCAACCATGGTGATGGCGCCGATTGCGGGTCGACTGATAGAGAAATTCCATGCCGGATTATTGGGCGGATTGGGATTAGCGATGTTCGCTGCCGGCCTGTTCCTGCTGGCGCTGTTGCCGACTCAGCCAACGGATGGGGATATCATCTGGCGCATGATGCTATGCGGTGCCGGTTTTGGCCTGTTCCAGTCACCTAACAATCACACCATCATCACCGCAGCACCGCGTAATCGCAGCGGTGGCGCCAGCGGCATGCTCGGCACCGCGCGTCTGGTAGGACAAAGCAGCGGCGCGGCGCTGGTGGCGCTGATGTTTAATCTGTTCAACGATAGCGGCACGCACGCGTCACTGCTATTGGCGGGCAGCTTTGCCAGCGTCGCCGCCGTGGTGAGCCTGGCGCGTATGACGCAGACAAGGCAGACTGTCGAATCCTGAAAACAACAAGGGCGCCATCTGGCGCCCTTGTTCTTGGTATGTCGACAATGACTACTTCAGGTATTCACCGCTGCGCAGCGCTTCGATACGTTTATCGAGCGGCGGGTGCGACATGAACAGCTCGCTCAACGATTTGTTTTTACCGTTGATACAGAATGCCATCATGCTGCCTGGCTCCTGCGGCTCGTAGCTGGTTTTCAGACGTTGCAGCGCGGCAATCATCTTCTCGCGACCCACCAGTTTCGCGGAACCCGCATCGGCGTGGAATTCACGGTGACGTGAGAACCACATGGTAATGATGCTAGCGAGGAAGCCGAACAGCAGTTCCAACACCATCGAGACGGCAAAATAGACCATCGGATTTCCGTTGCTGCTCTCTTCACCGTCGCGGTTACCCGACAGGAAGCCGGAAGCAATCTGCGCCAGAATACGCGAGATGAAAATAACAAAGGTGTTCACCACACCCTGAATCAGCGTCATGGTGATCATGTCACCGTTAGCGATGTGGGAGATTTCGTGCGCCAGCACCGCTTCCGCTTCATCGCGGCTCATGTTTTGCAACAAGCCAGTGGAAACAGCCACCAGCGACGCGTCACGTCGCGCACCTGTCGCAAAGGCGTTAATGTCGGGCGCGTGATAAATCGCCACCTGCGGCATTGCAATGCCAGCCTGTTGTGCCTGGCGGCCGACGGTTTCCATCAGCCAGCGTTCCGTCTCATTACGCGGTTGTTCAATGACCTCACCGCCAACGGATCGTAACGCCATCCATTTGGACATCAGCAGTGAAACAAACGCACCGCCAAAGCCAAACAGACCTGCCATAATCATCAGACCCTGAACACTGCTTGACTGGATTCCTGTCAGACTCAAAATCAGTCCGAATACCAACATCACCGCCAGGTTGGTGAGCAGGAAAAGAGCAATACGCATCATAAACGTTAATCTTCCTCAGTTGTGCACGCGCATATGCGCGGATATCTATCCTATGGTCATCGCCGCGCATTTCAAGCAACCTTAATCTTTAAGTGCCTAAAAAGACATAACTTTACATTAGGAAGCGAAGTGCGCACTTCAGTGCATCAGCCGCGCTTAATAACGATTTTAGCCTAAAAAAAAGCACCGCCGAAGCGGTGCTGTTTCATAGGCCAGACGGTTATTTCGCGCTTTCGGCTGCAGGCTGAGATTTTTCCAGCTGCGCCATGTCGTTAGCGATTTTCACCGTTTCATCCAGATACGGATCGGGCTCTTTATAGTCTTTCGGTAGATCTTCGATGCTCTTCAGCGGCGCTTTGCCTTCCGCCTGATAGCGTGCGTTGATACGTTCCAGACGCAGTGCATCATCTTCGCGGTTCTCTTTCTCACGCTGAGCAAGATTGAGCGACACGATATTACGCTTGTCTTTCATCGCATCGAAACGCGCAATATCTTTCATGATGTACTGGAACTCGCGATCTTTGGCGATGCGATCGGCGTGCTCTTTGGTCAGCTGCGGTACCAGCGGCGCGATATCGCCGGTCTTGGTGTAGCTTGCCGCATTCACGCTGTCCCAAGGCAACGCATTGTCCTCGAACTTCTCTCCGGTTTCTGCCGCTTCGACGCCGGTTGGCATCAGCAGATCCGGCGTTACGCCTTTACGCTGAGTACTTCCGCCGTTGATACGGTAGAACTTCTGAATGGTGTACTGCACGGAACCCAGCGCTGGCCACTCAGGACGCAGCATCTGATCGTAAATGCGGTTCAGAGAACGATACTGCTGCACGGTGCCTTTGCCGAAGGTCGGTTCACCGACAATCAGCGCACGACCGTAATCCTGCATCGCCGCAGCGAAGATTTCAGACGCCGAAGCACTGAAGCGATCGACCAGCACCACCAGCGGACCTTTGTAATAGACTATGCCGTCGTTATCGCTGTCTTCGCGCACGCGTCCATTGTTATCACGCACCTGCACCACCGGGCCGCTAGGAATAAACAGGCCAGAGAGTGAAACGGCTTCGGTCAGGGCGCCACCGCCGTTGGTACGCAGATCGATCACCACGCTGTCGACGTTCTGCTTCTGCAATTTCTGCAGCTGCACCTTCACATCATCAGTCAGGCCAACGTAAAAGCCAGGAATGTCGAGCACGCCGACCTTCTCTTTACCAACGTTGTGCACGGTACCTTTCACGGCGCGATCTTCCAGACGGATTTTTTCACGCGTCAGCGTGACGGTGCGGGTTTTCGTGCCCTTACCGGCTGGCAGGATTTCCAGACGTACTTTGCTGCCTTTCGGTCCTTTGATTTTTGAAACCACATCATCCAAACGCCAGCCAATCACATCTTCCATCGGCTTGCCCGGCTGAGCGACACCGACAATGCGGTCGCCGACGCTGATCGCTTTACTCTTCGCCGCCGGACCACCCGCGACCATCGAGTTGATCACCGTGTAATCGTCATCCATCTGCAGCACTGCGCCAATACCTTCCAGCGACAGGCTCATTTCGGTATTGAACTGCTCGGTGTTGCGCGGTGAAAGATAGTTAGTGTGCGGATCGATTTCATGCGCGAACGCAGTCATCGCCAGCTGGAACACATCTTCACTGTTGCTTTGCGCCAGACGACGGATGGCAAAGTTGTAACGCTTAGTCAGCGTTTCGCGAATCTCTTTCTCATCTTTACCGGCCAGTTTCAGGCTCAGTTCGTCATATTTAACTTTGGCATCCCACAGCGCGTTGAGCTCATCAACGCTCTTCGGCCATGGCGATTTTGCCCGGTCAATGTCAATGGTGTCATTGCCGGTGAAATTCATTGGGCGGTTCAGCACGCTCAGCGCATATTGATAGCGCTCAAAGCGACGTTTCTGCGCCAGATTGTAGAGATCGTAGAACACATCCAGCTTACCGCTGCGGAACTCATCACCGACGGTGGTTTTCTTATCGGCGAATTGCGCGACATCCGATGCCAGCAGCACGTTGTGGCTGTAGTCGAGCAGATTCAGGTAGCGATCAAAAATTTTCGCGGAAAAATCCTGATTCAAATCGAACTGGCGATAGTGAGAGCGGGTAAAACGCGAGGTAACGCGTTCGCTGACGGTGGGATGCTGTGGATCTTCGTGTAGCTGGGGAATCTGGTCGGCGCGGGTAATATTATCTGCACCAAAGGTGGGGCCTGCTAAAAGCAGGCCCGCGATCATACCGATCTTTAAAATAGTGTTCATGCCAGGGTCAGCCTCCGTTTCAGAACTGCAAATGTTCTGCGCGCACAATCATAGCCATGCCGGAAGCGAGCTGAACCCGAACGCCATCTTTGGTTATTTCCAGAATGGTAGCGTCCATTGCACCTTTGCCTGCGGTCACTTTAATGTTCTGGCCGGGCTGCAACGTTGAGGTGTCAGTGACAGGTTTAGCACGCGGTGGCTGCGGCGCTGCGGCACGTTCAGTAGCGGCCGCACGCGGCGCCTGAGGGCGTGGCTTACGCGGTGCATCACCTTCGGCAGCTTTACGCGGAGCAGGCTTGCGCGGACGACGTTCAGCGGTCTCTTCACCGGCTTCACGCTTCTTCGCTTTCTGCTGATCGCGCTGCGCCTGAACGCGGGCTTTCGCTTCTTCCAGTTGCTTGCGCGCATGTTCAACGTGTTGCTCATCCAGCACGCCACAGGCGTTACCATCGAGATCGACACGGATGGCACCTGCTTTGATGCCATAAAGATAACGCCAGCTAGAGGTATAAAGACGTAAGGCAGAACGCAGTTGCGTCTTGCTCAGGCTCAGTTCGCCTTGAACACGCTCGACCAGATCTTGAAAAATGCCGATTTTGAGCGGACGCGCCTCGCCTTCGGCGCTAAAGCATTGCGGAAAACGTTCCGCCAAAAAGGCGATAACTTCTTTACTGCTATTCAACTTAGGTTGATTTTCCATGAAATTTCCTGATTACAACGGATTTGCCGACCAGAGCAGGCATGAACAGGCGACATTATAATGACAACATCGCCAAATGCTATGTGATCCAGTCGATTAGCTGTGCGTCAGCTGAATAAATTTTACGATGTCGCTGCCCGCCAGCACTTCACAAAGCCCGTCGGTAAGGGCCACCAGCCCCGCTTCATCCTCGCTATCGAAGCGAGAATAAACCGTACTATCAATGTCTAAAACACCCACGAGGGTGCCATTTACTTTCAGAGGAATCACGATTTCGGCGTTGCTGGCGGCGTCACAGGCGATGTGGCCCGGGAACGCGTGCACGTCTTCCACCAACTGCACTTTGTCCGCGGCTACCGCAGTACCACACACGCCTTTGCCAACCGGAATACGTACGCAAGCGATTTTGCCCTGGAACGGGCCCAGCACCAGCGTGTTCGGTTCCGTCAGTAAATAGAATCCAGCCCAGTTCACGCCTTCCAGACGTTCAAAAAGCAGCGCGCTGCAATTACCGAGCGCGGCCAGGAACGAGGTTTCGCCCGCCAACAGAGCGCGGATATCGCGATTCAAATCCTCGTAAAAAGCTTTTTTGTTCATTGTTCAACCATAACTCGTCACTGTGGTGACCTTGTTGTCACTCAGTTGTTAAAATAAGCACTAATAATCCAGGCGCATAAGGTGATTCATTTTGTTAGTTACTATACCCTTAGCAGTCGGTGGATAAGCGTATTCTGGTACCACCGAATATTGCAGGCAAATTTGCGCTACTCAGCATGCCGGTAAACGTAACGAACGATGGGCACTTGCGTCACCTATGAAAATTCACGCTATCAGCCAGACGTTGCCCCACGCACGTTATCAGCGTTGTCCGCAATGCGATACCCTTTTTTCCTTACCGGATGTGAAATCGCATCAGACAGCCTATTGCCCTCGCTGCCATGCACAAATTCAGAGCGGCCGTGACTGGTCGATGACGCGACTCACCGCTATGGCGGTGGTGATGATCGTGCTGATGCCGTTCGCCTTAAGCTTGCCGTTGGTGGATATTCGCCTGCTTGGCATGCGCATTAACGCCAGCCTGGTGGAGGGCGTGATTCAGATGGCGCAGCAAGGCAACATCCTCACCGCTTCGATGGTGGCGTTTTGCACCATTGGCGCGCCGGTTACGCTGGTCGTTGGCATCCTCTATCTTTGGCTGGGCAACGCGCTGGGTATGAACCTGCGCCCGGTCCTGCTGATGATGGATAAACTCAAAGAGTGGGTGATGCTGGATATCTATCTTGTCGGCGTGGCGGTGGCCTCAATCAAGGTGCAAGATTACGCCTCGTTGGAAGTGGGCTACGGTTTAGTGGCTTATATTGCGTTGACGGTGCTCAGCCTGCTGACGCTGATTCACCTCAACGTCGAACAGCTGTGGGAACAGTATTATCCGCAAGCGATGCCCACTTCTCCGCCCGAAGAGTGGCAGGTGTGCCTTAACTGCCATCAAACCGGTGTAGCTGATGAGCGTGGGCGCTGCACGCGTTGCCACACGCCGCTCGACTATCGCCGCCGCCACAGTTTGCAGAAATCCTGGTCAGCGCTGATTGCCTCAATTGTGCTGCTGATACCCGCCAATTTGCTGCCGATTTCGGTGGTTTACGTGAATGGCGCACGCCGTGAAGACACCATTTTCTCCGGCATTCTGGGATTGGCATCGGGCAATATTCCGGTCGCCGCCGTGGTGTTTATCGCCAGTATTCTGGTGCCCTTCACCAAAGTGTTAGTGATGCTGACCTTACTGATCAGCATTCATTTCAAATGCGAACAGGGTTTGAAAACCCGCATTCGCCTGCTGCGCGCCGTCTCCTGGGTGGGCCGCTGGTCGATGCTGGATCTGTTCGTGATTGCTGTAACCATGTCGCTGGTCAATCGTGATCAGCTACTGGCTTTTACCATGGGACCGGCCGCCTTCTATTTTGGTGCCGCCGTTGTTCTGACCATTATGGCTGTAGAGTGGCTTGATAGCCGCCTGATCTGGGATGCACATGCAACAGGAAACGCCGACTACACCGACTAGCGCCAATCTGCGCAACAAGCGCAAGATTTCGCCGTTCTGGTTATTGCCCATCATCGCCCTGCTGATTGCTGGCTGGCTGCTGTGGACCAATTATCAGGAGCGCGGTACGACGATCACCATTAACTTCCAGACCGCCGACGGGATTGTGCCAGGCCGCACGCCTATTCGCTATCAGGGCGTGGAAGTGGGCACGGTGCAAGGCATTGTGCTGAGTGATGACTATCGCAGCATCCAGATTAAGGCCAGCATCAAAAGCGACATGCGCGATGCACTGCGTGAAGACACCCAATTCTGGCTGGTGACGCCGAAAGCCTCGCTGGCGGGCGTCTCCGGGCTTGATGCACTGGTCGGTGGTAACTACATCGGCATGATGCCGGGCAAAGGTAAAGAGAGCGATCACTTCACCGCGCTCGATACTCAGCCGAAATATCGCGTCAATACCGGCGAGCTATTGATCCATCTGCGTGCACCGGATCTCGGCTCGCTTAACACCGGTTCGCTGGTCTACTACCGCAAAATTCCGGTGGGTCGCGTCTACGATTACAGCCTGAACAACAGCACCGATGGCGTCACCATTGATGTGCTGATTGAACGCCGCTTTGTCAATCTGGTGAAAAAGCAGAGCCGCTTTTGGAATGTCTCCGGCGTTGATGCGGATGTCAGCCTGAGCGGGGCCAAAGTGAAGCTGGAAAGCCTGGCCGCGTTGGTGAACGGTGCGATTGCCTTCGATTCGCCCAATGACGGTGAGCAAGCGCAGGTGGATGCCAATTACCAGCTCTATCCGGATCTGGCGCGCAGTCAGCGCGGCGTGCAAGTGAAACTGGATTTGCCGAGCGGCGATAACCTGAAAGCCGATAGCACGCCGCTGATGTATCAGGGACTGGAAGTCGGCACCTTAACCAAACTCAACCTGCTGGATGGCGGCAAAGTCACCGGCGAGTTAACGGTCGATCCTTCAGTAACCGGTTTGATGCGCAGCGGTACGCGCATTGAGATGCGTACACCGAAGATCAGCCTGACCGACACCAATCTCAGCAGCCTGTTAACCGGTAATACCTTTGAGCTGGTGCCAGGCGAAGGCGAGCCGCAGGATCACTTCACCGTGTTGCCGGCCAGCGAAACCCTGCTACAAAAACCGGACGTGCTGACGGTAAAACTCAGCGCGCCGGAAACCTACGGCATCGATGCCGGCCAGCCGGTGATGCTGTATGGCATGAAAATCGGCCAGGTGATTTCGCGCACGCTGGATGAAAATGGCATCAGCTTCGTTGCGGCTATCAATCCGGAGCACCGTAATCTGGTGCACGCCGACAGCAAGTTTGTGGTGAATAGCCGCCTCGACGTGAAGTTTGGCCTCGACGGTATGCAGGTGCTGGGCGCCAGCGCA
This sequence comes from Pantoea trifolii, assembly GCF_024506435.1. Classification (NCBI taxonomy): domain Bacteria; kingdom Pseudomonadati; phylum Pseudomonadota; class Gammaproteobacteria; order Enterobacterales; family Erwiniaceae; genus Pantoea; species Pantoea trifolii. The sequence continues at coordinate 2,321,365 of NZ_JANIET010000001.1, forward strand.
CGCGAATGGGTGGATGGCGGCATTCGCCTGATTCCCGGCGCGAAAGGCAATCCATCCAGTCGTTATCCTTTATATGCCGATGCGGAACGGGCTCAGGAAGGCATCGTGGGGGAACAGCCGCCAACCACGCTGAAACTCACCGCCAACAGCTTGCCAGATGTGCAGGCCGGTTCGGTGCTGCTGTACCGCAAATTCCAGGTCGGTGAAGTGGTGGATGTGGTGCCTCGCGCGGATGCGTTTGAAATTTCGATTCACATTCAGCCGCAATATCGCAAGCTGCTCACCAGCGAGAGCGTGTTCTGGGCCGAAGGCGGCGCCAAAGTGCAACTCAACGGCAGCGGCTTGACCGTACAAGCGTCTCCGCTCAACCGTGCGCTAAAAGGTGCCATCAGCTTTGATAATCTGACCGGCGCGCAGGCGGCGAAAGGCGTTAAGCGCGTGCTGTACGCATCCGAAACCGCCGCGCGTGCAGTTGGCAGCCAGATCTCGCTGCACACCTATGATGCCAGCAAACTGGCGGCGGGAATGCCGATTCGCTATCTCGGCATTAATATTGGTCAGGTTGAATCACTGGCGCTGAGTTCGGATAACAACCAGGTTGTCGCTAAAGCGGTGCTTTATCCGGAATACGTGCAGGACTTCGCGCGCATTGGCAGTCGCTTCTCGGTGGTATCGCCGGAGATTTCTGCGGCGGGCGTGAATCATATCGAAACGCTGTTGCAGCCTTATCTCAACGTCGATCCGGGTAAAGGTGCGCCGGCGCGCACCTTCGAACTGCAGGAAAGCACCATCACCGATTCACGCTACCTGAACGGCCTGACGATTTATGTCGATGCCGCTGACGCCGGATCGTTGTCGGTGGGCACGCCAGTGCTGTTCCGTGGCGTAGAAGTGGGCACGGTCACCGGAACGTCGCTGGGCAATATGGCGGATCGCGTGCAGATAGCGCTACGCATCAGTAAGAAGTATCAACATCTGGTGCGTAACAACTCGGTGTTCTGGCTGGCTTCCGGCTATAACTTCGATTTTGGTCTGATTGGCGGCGTGTTGAAAACCGGCACCTTCCAACAGTTCATTCGCGGCGGCGTACAGTTTGCCACGCCGCCGACGGTGCCATTAGCACCGCAGGCCGGCGCCAACAAACACTTCCTGCTACAGGATGAAGCGCCGAAAGCGTGGCGCGACTGGGGCACCGCAATTCCGGACCCTCATCAACCTTAAGCAAATCGGGCAGCCTGGCTGCCCGATTCTTTTTCGCGTGTTACACTTCGCGCTCTTTTCGTTTCCCGGTAGATGCCCGTGTCCGATCGCTTTCCCGAAGATTTCCTCGCGCTGATGCGCGCCAGCCTTGCTGACGACGCCGAACTGCAACGCTTTCTCGCTATTAGCCAGCAACCGCTGCGTCGCAGCTTACGCGTTAACACTTTAAAAATTAGCGTGCCAGATTTCCTCGCCCGCACCGCCGATTATGGCTGGCGCTTATCGCCCATTCCGTGGTGCGCTGAAGGGTTCTGGATTGAGCGTGACGACGAATCGTTGCCGCTCGGTAGCGTAGCGGAACACCTGAGCGGACTGTTTTATATTCAGGAAGCCAGCTCAATGCTGCCGGTCACCGCGCTGTTTGATGCCGCTCCCGATGCACGTCAGGTGATGGATGTGGCTGCCGCGCCGGGTTCAAAAACCACGCAGATGGCCGCGCTGATGCGCAATGAAGGCGCTATTCTGGCGAACGAATACTCGGCCAGCCGCGTTAAAGTGCTGCATGCAAATATCAGCCGCTGCGGTGTCAGCAATGTGGCGCTGACGCATTTTGATGGCCGCGTGTTTGGTGCCGCGCTGCCGGAGCGTTTCGATGCCATTCTGCTCGATGCGCCCTGCTCTGGCGAAGGTGTGGTACGTAAAGATGCCGACGCGCTGCGTAACTGGACGCTGGCCAGCACCGAAGCGATCGCTGAAACCCAACGCGATTTGCTGGACAGCGCTTTCCATGCCTTGCAGCCCGGTGGCACGCTGATTTACTCCACCTGCACACTGAATCAGATCGAGAATCAGCAGGTGATTCACTGGTTGCAACAGCGTTATCCCGATGCGGTTGACATCGTGCCGCTGAACGGCCTGTTCGCCGGAGCCGATCGGGCGTTAACCGCCGAAGGTTTCCTGCACGTGTTCCCGCAGATTTTCGATAGCGAAGGTTTCTTCGTCGCGCGTCTGCGTAAAACCGCCAGCATTCCGGCATTGCCCACGCCAACCTATAAAGTCGGCAAACTGCCCTTCTCGCCGGCCAGCCGCAAGTTGAGCGCCGAAGTGCAGCAGGCGGCGGCAAAAGTCGGCTTGCAGTGGGATGAGAACCACACGCTGTGGCAGCGCGATAAAGAGCTGTGGCTGTTCCCGGCGGCGCTGGAGAGTTGGCTGGGCAAAGTGCGCTTCTCGCGCATCGGCCTTAAGCTGGCAGAAACCTTCCCGAAAGGCTATCGCTGGCAGCACGAAGCGGTGGTGGCGCTGTCGCAGCCAGGTAGCGCACTGGATTTCGAACTCACTGATGCGGAAGCGGAAACCTGGTATCGCGGTCAGGATATTCATCCGGAAAACTTGCCCAACCGGGAAGAAGTGATCGTCACCTACCAGCAGCAGCCGCTGGGATTGGCGAAGAAAGTGGGTAATCGCATTAAAAACAGTTATCCGCGTGAACTGGTGCGTGACGGGCGTCTGTTCCGTTAAGCGTTACTGCAATTGCACCAGAGTGAGATGATTACCGAATACTGCGCCGGTATCGATGTAATGCTGATTCGCCACATTGAGCGGTTGTTCTAACGGCGTGTGGCCAAAGTAGAAATCACTGGCGCCATCGATGTGGGCTGAACTGCCACGTTGATGGCGTCCCAGCCGATCGCGACTCCACACCACTTGTTGCCAGTCAACATCCTGCCCCAATGCATAATGGCTGGCAGGATAATCGGCGTGGGCAATCACTACTACGCGATTGCCGAAATCCAGATGCAGGATCAACGGTAACTCAGCGCAGCGTCTTAACGCATGGCGCGCAGCAATTAATTTTGCGCCCTTCAGCTGCCAAAACCACTCGCCGCCGTTCATCATCCACAAGGTTTGGTCGCGACCATCCAGCGCAGCGAGCGCCATCTGTTCGTGGTTGCCGCGCACGCAGCGAAACCAGGGTTCCTGCATCAGCGCTAAACAGCCAGGACTGTCCGGCCCGCGATCGATTAAATCGCCCACCGACAGCAACAAATCCTGCTGCTTATCGAAATCCCGCTTCTGCAGTTGCGCATCGAGCTGGGCGCGGCAACCGTGCAGATCGCCAACCACCCAAATCTTTCGCCACATTTGCGTGTTTACCGTTTGGTAAAGCATGTAATCTTCCCCGGTTGACTGGAAGTTTAGTGAGCCCGGCATAAAGTATAGTCTTGTCAGGTTTAGCCAGCGGAGGGAGCAGCATGAGCGGACGGAAGCAATTCATTGGTGTATTGATCGTTATTTTCATTGGTAGCTTGCTGCTACTGGAATCACTCGCTCGTCTGGTACATCTGTTATTTGTGGGATAATTACGCGACTTTACATTCCGCGCTAAACGCCTAAACTCCTTTGCGCATCATATAAAGGAGCCTGTATGAGCCAGAATATTTACGACAATCCAACCTTTTTTGCCGGTTACGCCACCTTGCCACGTTCCGTTAAGGGATTAGACGGCGCGCCAGAATGGCCCGCACTGCGTGCATTACTCCCAGACCTGCAGGACAAACGTGTTCTCGATTTAGGCTGCGGCTACGGCTGGTTTTGCCGATACGCGCAGCAGCAAGGCGCGCGTGACGTGCTGGGACTGGACGTTTCCGAGAAGATGCTGGCGCAGGCCGCGACCATGACGCAGGGAACGCAGATTCGCTATCAGCGCGCCGATATAGAAACGCTGCAGCTAACCGAATCCTTTGATCTCGCCTACAGCTCGCTGGCGCTGCACTACCTCACCAATATTGACGTACTTTTCGCTACCCTGTTTGAGGCGCTCACGCCGGGCGGCGCGCTGGTGTTTTCCTGTGAACATCCGATTTACACCGCGCCTGCACAACAGCAATGGATAGTGGATGAGCAACAGCAACGCAGCTGGCCGGTCAATCACTATCAGCAGGAAGGCGAACGCATCAGCAATTGGTTTGCCGATGGCGTGAAGAAGCAGCATCGCAAACTGGCGACCTGGATTAATGCAGTGATCGGCGCAGGATTTGAGATGGTGCATCTCGATGAATGGGGACCGAGCGAAGAGATGGTTGCGCTGAATCCCGCGCTGGCGGAAGAACGCGATCGTCCGATGATGTTTTTGCTGGCAGCGCGTAAACCATTGTGACGTTGTCTTGAGGCTGCACACTGCAGCCTTTTACATATCCCTGCGACGCTATTTGTGACATTCAGGGGGCATTGCGTACTAGCGCGTGATTAAAAAGATCGCCAGCAAGAAGAAGGCTAATAAACCGGCGAATGTCAGCGTTCCAATACGCGGCGTTTTGGCGCGGCCAACTACCACACCAATAAAGATACAAAGCAGCGTTAAGGTGCCAATCATTACCCAGAGAAGATATTGTGTATTTGCCATGAAGGATCCTTATCCGGCCATTAATCAGATGCGCCAACGTTATACCATTTTTCGCACAGACTGACTGCAGCTATATGACCGCACCTTTTCTGCTGATTATTTCCCGTCCGGTCATCATTAAGTCGCGTTATGCTCGCAACGCATAGCCTTGAGATTTTCCAACTGCTGTAAACGCGCTGCAGCCTTATTGTTCGCACTGGCTTTCGCAATGCCGTTACCAATACCAAAATCCCCGACGAAGCCGAGTATGGTCAGCGCGTCAAACTCGCCAGTTTTATCGATCTGCTGCTTAACACTTTGGCTTTTAGCAATCTCCTGATTTAGTGCTGCACAGTCGTAGGTTGCGCTTCGGCATCGCTCACATTTGCAGACTGCGGATATTGTTTCAGCGCGCAACCACTCAGCAGCATGGCGATCAGAATAACAGGCTTGTACATCTTGCAAGATTCTCACTAAAGCGGCGATTTATTTCGAGAAACTGTAGCATCTGGGGGAGATGACGATCGGGGGAATAAGTAACGTTAAGATGGGTATTTAAAAATAAAAAAGCACTGCCTAAGCAGTGCTAATAATTTTGATATCAGGCAATTACCTAATAAGCCCTAATAATTATCAGGGCAGAATATCCGTTATTATGCAGTTTTCAACATAATCATTGATGACTTGCAGAAAATGCATTTAGCGCCATGTGGGTTCATTTTAGTAATATCGAACGCGGAGGTGCGATATTGTGAACTCTGGCAATGCGGACATCTTAAACGATGATAAATGCGAATAATTACAGACCTAATACATTTGTTGCAGACGGACCTTTAGGACCATCTTCAACTGAAAACTCAACACGCTGACCTTCATCAAGTGAGCGATAATCAGTGCCCTGAATGGCTGAGAAGTGGACGAAAACGTCCTTGCTGCCATTTTCAGGAGAAATAAAGCCGAAGCCTTTTTCTGAGTTGAACCATTTTACCGTTCCAAGAATTTTATTAGACATAATTTTTACCTTTTAAATGAGCCTATTGGCGTAAGGGCCGAGTTGCAGATACGAATCAGAACTTAGGATAAGACTCAAAGAGAAAGGGCTTGAAGCGGCACTAACTGGGATGAGAAATACAATGGGAACTAACCTTCTAACTGTCTGCTATTCAGACCGACGAAGCATTAACGCATTTATTTGCGCCACTAGCAAGCGAAAAGAACATTTAATTCTCGATGAGTAATAATGGTTTTTTAATTTAAAACGCAAAAAACAGACAAAAAAAGACCCAATACGATTCCTGTATCGGGTCCAGGGAAATGGCTCTTTGAGAGCCGTGCGCTAAAAGTTGGCATTTTTGCAGGCGAGGACGCCTTGCCATTTAAAGGTAGACCAGGATTGAGGGTTTTCCAGCCAATCCACAGGTTTGATACGCAAAGGTGACAACTCTGTGATCGGAGTGACAGAACGAGAAAGCAAGCGTAGCGGCAGAAATGTGCGCTACGCCTGAAAAATGAGGGGATTACTTATCGCACAGTTGCTGAGCGCGATCGTTGATCGGCTGCAGACTCATTTTCTGATCGGGATGGGCTTTATCAACGGCGACGATGGTGTCGATCGATTGCAGCGTGCCCTGCCCGGCAGTTTTGCGCGCTAAGGCTTTATCGTTGAGCGGATACTGCAGCAACGTACCCGGATTAATCGCGAACAGTGCACCGTCTTTCTCGCAGGTCAACATCACCTCTTCGCGGGTGAAGGGCCATTTGTCTTTTCCAATCTCAAAACGGCTGACGGTAATAATCTGTGCCGCCATCGCCTGGCTGCACAGCGCCATCAATACGCAAGCTGGAATCAGTTTCTTCAGCAAAATATCGACCTCATTTCATCTTCTTTAATGACACATTCAGGTCGGTGACAGTGTGGCAAACACGCTCACCAACCCAATAACAATAACGGCCAGCAGCAGCTCAAGCTGCGTCAAGCGAATAAACAGATGCGCTGCATTGCTGGCCGCCAGGCGAAAGCGCGGCACCAGCAGATATCGATTGGTTAACGCGATAGCGATCATCAGCATGACCAGCAGCACCTTCACCACCAGCAGCTCGCTCCACAGCGTAACTTGCCAATTTAGCGGTGAACCGGCAATCAGCAAGCTATTGATCGTGCCCGTCAGCAGCGCTAACGCTACTGCAAGGTGACCGTAACGCGAGAAGCGCATCATGCAGCGTATAGCATCAGTGCGAAAGGCAATCTGCCGTGCTTCACGCATCAGCACTAACAGTGGCAATAATCCGCCCGTCCAGAATGCAGCTGCAATTAAATGCAGCGCGTGATTGCCTTGTTGCAGTAATCCAGGCCAGCCATCGCGCATCGCCGCATGCCCTACGCCGGCTAAAGCCATCAGCTGCAACAGGCCGCTGCATAGCAGCAGATTTTGCCGCAGTGAGCCACGCAGCAGCAGCGCTAACGTGCTCAGCAGTGCGAAGGCAATTTCCCAGCGCCAAACCTGACCGAAGCGCGTGCTGAGCACCGCTTGCCAGGTTACCCTGTCACTGAAATTTCGCCAGTCGCCGCTCATTAAGCCGGTTTGCGTTGCCAGCATCAGCACCGCGCTGAACAAACTCAGCAGCGCGCTGGTACGTAAAATTGAACCTAAACGTTGTGATAGCAGCGGACGATAGCGGCGCGGTGCCAGCAGCGCGGTATAGAAGGCGCTACCAGCGAGCAGCAGCACCGACAAAAAATGCAGCGCTCGCAAGCCAACCCACAACGTGCTCAAACTCATCAATCACTTCACGCTGAAGGTGTAGCTGCCTGTGGTTTTATGCCCATCAACGGACAGCACGTGCCAGTTAACCTGATAATTGCCCGATGGCAGCGGCTGGCTGATCGGCACAATCAACTGATCATGGTGTTTATCGTTGAGTGTGGCTTTCCCGACCGCCACCGGCTGATGTTGAGCATTGAGCACATCTACGCCACTGAATGCCGCTTCAACATCTTCGGTAAAGGTCAGCGTTAAATTCTGCGGGGAGGTTTCCACCACCGCTTTATCGGCGGGGACCGGTGTTTTCAGGTGAGCATGCGCAATGGCAAACTGGCTGAAGGCCAGCGTTGATGACGCCAGAAGTAGCGCGACGATCGAGTTGAACGCAGTTTTCTTCATGACTTCTTCCCTTTTAAATACGGCAAACCACCGTAAACGTGGCAGCAGGATACGCCGCCGACCCAAAGCTGTCGAGACTTGCGGTGCGATCCAATTCCCTTGATCCCAGGGTCCGAAACCATTACTTTTGCCCCTGTTTATCAGGAGAAAAGCATGAGCCAAAACCTTGCCCTGCTCTCGCAGGAAGAGAAAGACAAAGTGAATGTCGATCTGGCCGCCGCAGGCGTTGCATTTAAAGAGCGTTACAATATGCCGGTGATTGCCGAAATGGTGGAACGCGAGCAACCCGAAGCGCTGCGTGACTGGTTTCGTCAGCGCTTAATGAACTATCGCCAGGCCTCGCTTAGCCTGTCGCGCCTGCCTTACGAACCTAAGCAGAAGTAATTTATGTTACGTGTTATTGATACCGAAACCTGCGGCCTGCAGGGCGGCGTGGTGGAAGTGGCGTCGGTAGATGTCATTGATGGTCAGATCGTTAATCCAATGAGCGACTTAATCTGCCCGGATCGCCCCATCAGCCGTCAGGCGATGGCGGTACATCGTATTACCGAAGCGATGGTGGTGGGCAAACCCACCATTGAAGAAGCGATTGGCCGCTACCACGGCAGTCCGCATTACGTGGCGCACAACGCCAGCTTTGATCGCCGCATGTTGCCCACCATGCCCGGCGAATGGATCTGCACCATGACGCTGGCGCGTCAGTTGTGGCCTGGCATTAAATACGGCAATCAGGCGCTGCGTCATAGCCTGAAGCTGGATGTCACACCACCGGCCGAACTGCATGCGCACCGCGCATTGTATGACTGCTACGTCACCGCTGCGCTGCTGATCCGCATTATGGAAACCTCAGGCTGGAACGCCGAGCAAATGGCGAATTTATGCCAGCCCGCGCCGGTGAGCGGCGATGTGTTCCCGTTCGGCAAATATCGCGGTCAGAGCATTGGCAGCATCGCGCGCAAAGATCCCGGCTATCTGCGTTGGGTGCTGGAAAATGTGCGCGATTTGCGCCCACCGTTGCGGCAGGCGCTGCGCAAGTATGTGAAGAGCGATCAGTAATCGACGCGGTCTGGCAGGCTGCCCTGCGCCAGGCCGATCAGGAAAGTGAACTCCTGTGCCACACCTTCATACGCTTTGAAACGACCCGATTTGCCGCCGTGACCAGAATCCATCTCAGTACAGAGTAACAGCAGCGAATCGTTGGTTTTCAGCTCGCGCAGTTTCGCCACCCACTTAGCCGGTTCCCAATACTGCACCTGTGAATCGTGCAGGCCGGTGGTGACCAGCAAATGCGGATAGGCTTTGGCTTCGATGTTGTCATACGGGCTGTATTGACGGATGAGGTGATAGAACTCCGCCTGTTCAGGATTGCCCCACTCATCGTATTCGCCGGTGGTCAGCGGAATCGTTGGATCGAGCATGGTAGTGACCACATCCACAAATGGTACCTGCGCCACCACGCCGTGGAACAGATCTGGTGCCATGTTCACCACTCCGCCCATCAGTAATCCTCCGGCGCTGCCGCCCATCGCGTAGAGCTGCTGACGATTGCCATACCCTTTCGCCACCAGCGCTTCGGTGACATCAATAAAATCAGTGAAGCTGTTGATTTTATTCTTCAGGCGGCCACCGTCATACCATTGCTGGCCGAGTTCGCCGCCGCCGCGCACATGAATAATGGCGTAGACGAAGCCGCGCTCGAGCAAGCTGATGCGGCTGGTGCCAAAGCTGGCATCCATGCTGCTGCCGTAAGCACCGTAACCGTACACCAGCAACGGATTGTTGCCGCGCTGGAAATGCTTGCGGTGATAGACCAGCGAAACCGGTACTTCCGTTCCATCGCGCACCGTAATCCACAGATGCTCGCTTTTATAGTCCTCAGATTTAAATCCCGGCACCGGCGTGCGCTTTAGCACACGGCGATCGCCGGTCTCCATGTTCAGTTCGAACAGGGTGGTTGGCATGGTCATTGAAGAGTAGCCATAACGCAAGGTGTCGCTTTCCGGCGAAGGATTGTAGGCAAGCCAGGTGACATAGGCCGGGTCGTCAAAGGCGATACCGAAGCTTTCGCCGCTCTCCCAGTTAATCTGCCGCAAGGTATTTACGCCGTGCTGCCGCTCTTCCACCACCAACCAATGGCGGAACAGCTGGAAATCTTCCAGCACCACGTTGTCACGCGCCGGGATCAGCGATTGCCAGCGCGCTTCCGCCAGCCACGCGCTGCGATAGAGACCGAAGTTTTTACCGTCGCGATTCGAGCGGATGTAGAACTGATGATTGTAGTGATCGATGCTGTATTCGTGGTCACGGCGACGTGGGCAAAATGTTTGCGGCTGCGCATCCGGATATTCAGCATCGATCAGCAGAATTTCGCTGGTGTTGGTGCTATATAGCGCAATCAGAATGAAGTGCTCGGAGGTGGTTTTGTGCACGCTCACGTGGAAGGAATCATCCTTCTCTTCATACACTAGCTGATCGTCAGATTGCGGATGTCCCAGCTCATGGCGCCAAACCTGATACGCCAGCAGCGTTTTCGGATGCTTACGCACGTAATAGAGCGTACGGGAATCGTTGGCCCAGGCAACGCTGGAGGATGCATTGGTCAGCAGTTCCGGATACCAGCTGCCGCTCTGCAGATTACGGAAGCGAATGCCATATTGACGGCGCGACAGGAAATCTTCCGCTAACGCCATCACCTGATTGTCTGGCGTAATCGCCAGCGCGCCCATGGTGTAAAAATCACTGTGCGCGGCGCGTTGGTTACCATCGAGCAGCAGCTGCCACGGCTCCTCAGCCGGCGCGTCTAGCGGCTGGCGGAAATAGGCGGGATATTCGTTGCCCACTTCATAACGGCTTTGATAGCGATAACCATTTTTCACATAGGGCACCGAGTGATCCTGCGGCGGAATACGGTCGACGATCTCTTTCAGCACCCGTTCCTGCAGCGGGTTCTGCGACGCCATCATGGCGCGGCCATAATCATTTTCGGCATGCAGATGGGCCAGCACTTCTGGATTCTCGCGGTCGTCATCACGCAACCAGTGATAATTGTCGATGCGCGTTTCACCGTGCAGATTCATGGCATGGGGAATTTTTTTCGCGTGTGGCTGATTCATTAGGCTCTTCTCACTGAAGGACAACATTCAGCAAGCGTGGCACTAATCACGCGTGATGCCAAGCTGCACGCAGCATCACTTTGCGCAGGGCAAACCAGACAGGGAAAACGAAGGCTGCAGATGCAACCTTCGTAGGGGATTACGCGGCTTTTTCCGCGTCGATATCACGCTGAATACCGTCGCGCACATCCTGGGGAATTTTCAGCGCATCGCCGAGCGCGGAGAGATAGCTGCGCTCCATAAAGTGGTCGACATCAATGGCGGCACAGCTGAGGAAATAGAGCTCCAGCGCCTCTTCTTCGTTTTTAACATCAGCGGCCAGCCAGTTGGGATCGAGCGGGCGATTCATTGCCTGCTGAATCAACGCTTCGGCTTGCGCGCCGTAGCCCGCCTGCTGAATGTTTTGCTCAATCGCGGCGCGCTCCTGATCGTCAATATGACCGTCACTTTTCGCCGCGAACACCAGCGCCGTGACTAATCGCTCTGCACGTTGATCCATCGGCGTTTGCAGCTGACCAAAGCCCGCATCGTCCTGATGGGTTTCACGTATGCGCTGTTTGTACTTATTCCACAGCAGCGCGCCCGCCGCCGCGCCGCCGCCCAACAACAAGGCTTTGCCGCCATATTTGGTCAGCAGCTTACGCGTGGATTTACTGCCCACCAGCAATCCCGCCAGCCCGCCCAATGCGCCGGGTGCCAGCATGTCACTTAAGCCGCCCGATTTTCCGTCACCGCCCTTCTTCGCCAGCACCGATTGAATTTGCTGTAGCCAATTACTCATCGTTTAACTCCCGTTTAATTTTCCGTTCTCCATGCTGCCGCAGGCTATGTCAGTTAACGTCAGAGCGGGAAAAGTATGGCAAACCTGATCGTGGCGAAAGCGTGAGTACGCAAACGTTTTCGTTTATACTGCGCGCGCATTTTGACTGCTAAGGTGAAATTATGACGACTCTCGGAACCGCGCTGCGCCCTGCCGCTACGCGTGTCATGCTGTTAGGTTCAGGCGAATTAGGCAAAGAAGTGGCACTAGAGTGCCAGCGTCTGGGTGTGGAAGTGATTGCGGTGGATCGTTACGCCGATGCCCCAGCGATGCACATGGCGCATCGCAGCTATGTGATCAACATGCTGGACGGTGACGCGCTGGCCGCATTGATTGCCCAGGAAAAGCCGCACTTCGTGGTGCCTGAAATTGAAGCCATCGCCACCGAAAAACTGCTGGAGCTGGAAGCCCAAGGTCAGAAAGTGGTGCCAACCGCACGCGCCGCACGTCTGACCATGAACCGCGAAGGCATTCGTCGTCTGGCAGCGGAAGAGTTGTCGTTACCGACCTCGACTTACCAGTTTGCTGACAGCAAAGAGAATTTTGTGGCCGCCGCTGAAGCGATTGGATTCCCGTGCATCGTTAAGCCGGTGATGAGCTCATCCGGTAAAGGCCAGAGCTTTATCCGCGAAGCCAGCCAGCTGGACAAAGCCTGGGATTATGCGCAGCAAGGCGGACGTGCCGGTGCGGGCCGCGTGATCGTTGAAGGCGTGGTGAAGTTTGATTTCGAGATCACTTTGCTGACCATCAGCGCGGTGGATGGCATCCACTTCTGCGCGCCGATTGGTCATCGTCAGGAAGATGGCGATTATCGTGAATCATGGCAGCCGCAGCAGATGAGTGAACTGGCGCTGCAACGCGCGCAGGATATCGCCGCCAATGTGGTGAAAGCGCTCGGCGGATACGGCCTGTTTGGCGTGGAGCTGTTCGTCTGTGGTGATGACGTGGTGTTCAGCGAAGTGTCACCGCGTCCGCACGATACCGGTATGGTTACGCTGATTTCGCAGGATCTGTCTGAGTTCGCGCTGCATGTGCGCGCCTTCCTCGGTCTGCCAATTGGCGGTATCCGTCAATACGGCCCTGCGGCGTCGGCAGTGATTGTGCCTGAGCTGAACAGCCAGAACGTGCAATTCGGGAATATCGAAGCGGCGCTGGGTGCCGGGTTGCAGCTGCGCCTGTTTGGTAAGCCGGAGATTGCCGGTCAGCGCCGTTTGGGTGTGGCGTTGGCGACCGGTGAAAACACCGATGACGCTATCGCGCGCGCCGTTGCCAGTGCGGCAGCGGTGAAAGTGGAAGGTTAAGTGTAAGTTGAAAGGTCGCCATGAATGGCGACCCTACCAATTTATGCACGCGCCCCTTCAACCGCTTCACGCGCCAGACGCGTAATACGATCCCAGTCACCGCTTTCCAGCGCATCATTCGGTACCAGCCACGAACCGCCGATACACAGCACGCTTTTCAGCGCCAGATAATCACGATAGTTCGCTGGCGAGATGCCACCGGTTGGGCAGAAACGCACCTGCGGGAACGGACCACCAATCGCTGATAATGCTTTCACGCCACCATTGGCTTCCGCCGGGAAGAATTTGAACTCACGCAGGCCGTAATCCATGCCGGTCATCAGTTCTGAAACCGTGCTGATACCAGGAATCAATGGTACCGGACCTTCAACCGCCGCTTTCAGCAGCGATTCCGTCAATCCTGGGCTGATAACAAACTGCGCACCGGCATCAGTGACTTCTTTCAGTTGCTGCGTGTTGATCACCGTGCCCGCACCAACAATCGCTTCCGGTACTTCTTTAATCATGGCGCGCAGTGCGTCCATCGCCACCGGGGTACGCAGCGTAACTTCCAGCACGCGCACTCCACCCGCAACCAGCGCTTTCGCCATCGGCACGGCGTGTTCCAACTTGTTCACCACGATGACCGGCACGACCGGGCCAGTTTTCAGGATCTGTTCAGCACTTGTTTTCCAGTTCTTCATCACGTTTCCTTAGTTGCATCAGCCCGGCGTTTAGCCACGCTGTCAATAATTGGGGTCTACCATACAAGATCGGCTGGAACGGCGTCCATCGGATATCAAAATTTTTTGAAACTCAGGTTCACTTTTAAGAAAAATGAATTTTGGCCGAAAAAAAGCCCGCACATTAGGCGGGCTCAGCATTAGGTCTTTATTCAAACTCGTTCCAGGAACGGCCATCGCGGGTAATCATCGCGACTGAGGCAACCGGTCCCCACGTTCCCGCCTGATACGGCTTCGGCGCTTCGGCATCGGCATTCCAGGCATCGATGATCGAATCCACCCAACCCCACGCCGCTTCCACTTCATCACGACGCACAAACAGCGCCTGAATACCGCGCATGGTTTCCAGCAGCAGACGCTCGTAAGCATCAGCCAGATGTGACTGGTTAAAGGTTTCGGAGTAACTCAGATCCAGCTTAGTGGTCTGCAGTTTATGCTTGTGGTCGAGTCCCGGCACTTTGTTGAGGATTTCGATATCCACACCTTCGTCCGGCTGCAGACGAATGGTCAACTTGTTCTGCGGCAATTCAGCGTACGAATCTTTAAATAGGTTCATCTCAGGATTCTTGAAGTACACCACCACTTCAGAGCATTTGGTTGGCAAGCGCTTGCCGGTACGCAGATAGAACGGCACGCCAGCCCAACGCCAGTTGTCGATATCCACGCGGATAGCCACGAAGCTTTCAGTGGCGCTCTGCTTGTTCGCGCCCTCTTCTTCCAGATAGCCTGGCACTTTCTTGCCCTGCACAAAGCCGGCGGTGTACTGACCACGCACGGTTTTCTCGCGCACGTTGGTTTGATCAATACGACGCAGTGAGCGCAGCACTTTTACTTTTTCATCACGAATCGCATCCGCGCTCAAATCAGACGGCGGCGACATGGCAATCATGGTAAGGATCTGCAACAGGTGGTTCTGGATCATGTCACGCATCTGGCCGGCTTTGTCGAAGTAACCCCAACGGCCTTCAATGCCCACCTCTTCCGCCACGGTGATCTGCACGTGATCGATGGTGCGATTGTCCCAGTTGTTGACGAAGATGGAGTTGGCAAAACGCAGCGCCAGCAGGTTGAGCACCGTCTCTTTACCCAGATAGTGGTCAATACGGAACACCTGACCTTCTTCAAAGTATTTGCCAACGCTGTCATTGATCTCTTGCGAGGTTTCCAATGAGGTGCCGAGCGGCTTTTCCATCACCACGCGCGCTGGTTTGGCGTTCAGCTTGGCGGCGCCCAAACCGTCACAGATCGCGCCAAAGGTGCTTGGCGGCATGGCGAAGTAGTTGATGGTGACGCGGTTTTTCTGGTCAAGCATTTTGCCCAGTTTGGTGAAATGCGAGGTGTCATTTACGTCGAGGTTACAGAAGTCGAGACGGCTACTGAGTGTGTCCCACAGCGCTTCATCGATCTTCTCTTTCATGAAGGTTTCCAGCGCTTCACGTACCACTTTGGTGTACGCGGCTTTGTCCCAATCCGCGCGACCCACGCCAATAATGCGAGTGGTTTCATGAATCTGACCGGCTTTTTCCAACTGATACAGTGATGGCAACAGTTTACGGCGCGCTAAATCGCCTTTGGCACCGAAAATCACCAGATCGCATGCCTGGGCTGTTTGTGTAACCGCCATTTTCCTCTCCTCGTTGCAGGATATACCCGGTTTGAGCGTTCTCATCACGCCGGGTCCTTATTGTAATTTTCTTACAGCACAATGTACGTTTTTCGCCGGTTCAGGACAACCCGAACACCGCGTTTTGCTGGCGTTAACTGTGAACGTAATAAAGGTGTTAAGTGTGTTGTAGCGTGCCATTTGAGCACATTTTCTGTTTCGATATTTGTCGTGGCAAAACACGTCAGCGATCAAAGTATCGCAAAAAATTCGCGTTTACATTTGTCCTCCGCTGCGTGCGAGGGGCTATTACACGGTATATTCTTAGGAATTGGCAGCGATTTCATTGATTGATGAACGCGGAAAAGTGATTGACGCTCATTAGGTTAAACCATGCTGGAACAAATTCAGGCGCAACTCGATGCGTTAAGTAAATCAGAACGTAAAGTCGCAGAACAAATTCTCGCTGCGCCGCAGCAGGCGATGCACTCCAGCATCGCCACGCTGGCACGCGCCGCTGACGTCAGCGAACCGACGGTGAATCGCTTCTGCCATCGTATGGGGTCGCGCGGCTTTCCTGACTTCAAATTGCAGCTCGCACAGAGCCTGGTGAAAAGCCCGAACTGGGTGAGCCGCGATGTGGAAGAAAATGACAGTGTGGAAAGTTATAGCCACAAAATTTTTGATTCCGCATTAGCGGGCCTCAGCCGCGTTCGCCAGCAACTCGATTCTCAGGTCATTCGTCAGGCTGTTCAGGCCTTATCAAACGCCCATAAAATTGCCTTCTTTGGCCTTGGCGCTTCCGCCGTTGTCGCGCATGACGCCACCAATAAATTTTTGCGTTTTAATCTGCCGGTCATCTGGTCAGAGGATATTGTGATCCAGCGCATGAGTTGCATAAATAGTGGTCCAAATGATGTGTTTGTTCTCATCTCGCATACTGGTCGCACCAAAAATATGGTAGAACTGGCTCGCCTGGCGCGTGTAAACGCTTCCACTGTGCTGGCTATCACTTCTCCGGGTTCCCCGCTGGCGGCAGAAGCCACACTGGCT
This sequence comes from Pantoea trifolii, assembly GCF_024506435.1. Taxonomy (NCBI): domain Bacteria; kingdom Pseudomonadati; phylum Pseudomonadota; class Gammaproteobacteria; order Enterobacterales; family Erwiniaceae; genus Pantoea; species Pantoea trifolii. Next base: position 2,337,720 of record NZ_JANIET010000001.1, read on the forward strand.
TTGACGCTCGACGTGCCCGAAGATACCGATATCTACCTGCCAATGGTTTCCCGCCTCGCACAATTAACCGTGATTGATGTTCTGGCGACAGGGTTTACCCTTGAGCGCGGCGCCGCTTTCCGTGAAAATTTGAAACGGGTGAAAGAAGCGCTGAAAGATTCACGCCTGGAGAAACAGGCGCAGGAAAATAATTAACATCACATTCACAATGTGAGTCGAATCACAGCCCATCGATCATATAGAATAGATGAACACTACGTGTCACTTGAGAGCGACACGATACTTTGCTAACGGAGTCCTTCATGTCCAGACGTCTCAGAAGAACCAAGATCGTTACAACCCTCGGTCCAGCCACCGATCGCGACAACAACCTCGAAAAAATCATCGCGGCGGGTGCTAACGTTGTACGACTCAACTTCTCCCACGGCACACCGGAAGATCATCAGCAGCGCGCCAATAAAGTCCGTGAAATCGCGGCGAAACTGGGCCGTCATGTGGCGATCCTTGGCGACCTGCAAGGTCCAAAAATTCGCGTCTCCACCTTCAAAGAAGGCAAAGTGTTCCTTAACGTCGGCGATCGTTTCCTGCTGGATGCCGACTTAAGTAAAGGCGAAGGCGACAAAGAAAAAGTCGGTATCGATTACAAAGGCTTGCCAGAAGATGTGGTGCCAGGCGACATCCTGCTGCTGGACGACGGTCGCGTACAGCTGAAAGTGTTGGAAGTTCAGGGCGTAAAAGTGTTCACCGAAGTTACCGTCGGCGGCCCGCTGTCTAACAATAAAGGTATTAATAAACTCGGCGGCGGCCTCTCTGCCGACGCGCTGACCGAAAAAGATAAGGTTGATATCGTTACCGCCGCGAAAATCGGCGTGGATTATCTGGCCGTCTCCTTCCCACGTAACGGCGAAGATATGAATTACGCCCGCCGTCTGGCGCGCGACGCCGGTTGCGATGCCAAACTGGTGGCGAAAGTGGAACGTGCTGAAGCCGTTGCCTCACAGGAAGCGATGGATGACATCATCCTCGCCTCTGACGTGGTGATGGTTGCGCGCGGCGATTTGGGTGTCGAGATTGGCGATCCTGAACTGGTGGGTATTCAGAAAGCGTTGATCCGTCGCGCGCGCCAGCTGAACCGCACCATCATCACTGCAACGCAGATGATGGAATCGATGATCACCAATCCAATGCCAACGCGTGCCGAAGTGATGGACGTGGCGAACGCCGTTCTGGATGGTACCGATGCAGTGATGCTGTCGGCGGAAACGGCTGCAGGCCAATACCCGGCTGAAACCGTATCAGCAATGGCAAAAGTGTGCCTCGGCGCAGAGAAAATCCCGAGCGTTAACGTTTCTAAGCACCGTCTGGAAGTGCAGTTCGATAACGTTGAAGAAGCGATTGCCATGTCGGCGATGTATGCTGCCAACCATCTGCAAGGGGTTTCAGCCATCATCACCATGACTGAATCGGGCCGTACCGCGCTGATGACTTCACGTATCACTTCCGGTTTGCCGATCTTCGCCATGTCACGTCATGAACGTACGCTGAACCTGACCGCGCTGTATCGTGGCGTTACGCCTGTGTTCTTCGACAGCAATAATGATGGTGTTGCCGCCGCACACGATGCAGTAAACCTGCTGCGCGAAAAAGGTTTCCTGGTTTCAGGCGACCTGGTGATTGTTACCCAGGGCGATGTGATGTCGACCACGGGCACCACCAATACCAGCCGTGTACTGCGCGTAGATTAATACGCACCACCCACAGCGGCTGTAACAACATGGACAAACGCGACTGCCTGGCAGTCGCGTTTTTATTTTTTTGACAAGGAGGCCAGATGGCCCGCTATCAACCTATTACTCAACTCACCGGGCGCGTGCTGCTGTTTCCACTCGCGCTGGTATTGTTTGAGTTCGCCACTTATATCGCGCATGACATGATTCAGCCCGGCATGCTGCTGGTAACGTCGGAATTCAGCGTCGGCCCGGAATGGGTATCTACCTCGCTAACCGCGTATCTGATGGGTGGCGTGGTGCTGCAATGGCTGCTTGGTCCGCTCTCGGACAAATATGGCCGCCGTCCAGTATTGCTGTTTGGCATTCTGTTCTTTGCCGCCGCCTGTATTCTGACGACGTGGGTCAGCAGTATTGAAGAGTTTGTCGCGCTGCGTTTTGTGCAGGGCATTAGCCTGTGCTTTATTGGCGCAGTCAGCTATGCGGCGGTGCAGGAAGCCTTTGACGAAGCGCTGGCGGTGCGCATGATGGCGCTGATGGCCAACGTCGCGCTACTGGCACCGTTAGCCGGCCCGCTGGCCGGTGCGGCATGGCTTACCGTAGGCGAATGGCGCAGCATGTTCTGGCTGTTTGCGATTTGCAGCGTGATTGCGTTTGCCCTGCTGTGGCGCGTAATGCCGGAAACGGCAGGCGATCGCAGTCACTCTATCGCCCTGCCAACGCTGGCGCGCGGCTATGCCCGTTTGGCGCGCGATCGTCAGGTGATGTACGGATCCTTTGCGATTGGTTTGGTGTTTATCCCGATCCTGACATGGGTGGCGCTGTCGCCCGTGATTCTGATGCACGATGAAGGCTTGTCGCGCATGCAATATGCGCTGCTGCAGTTGCCGGTATTTCTGGCGATGATTGCAGGCAATATCACGCTCGGAAAACTGGCGGGACGCGTGCCGATTGAGCAGCCAGTGAAATTTGCTGCGTGGCCAATCCTGATTGGTTTAAGCATTTCGCTGCTGGCGAACTTGCTTAATAGTCACACCTATCTGCTGCTGACTGCCGGTTTAAGTCTGTACGCTTTCGGCGCGGGCATGGTGAATGCCGGTCTGTACCGTCTGACGCTTTATTCTAGCAACGAAGGCAAAGGCAGCGTGGCGGCGATGCTCGGCATGATCAGCATTCTGACCTTAGCAGTCGGGATTGAGCTGGCGAAAAGCGGCTACTTCAGCGGCGGCACACCGTGGTTTAGCGGGATTAACTTCGCCGCTGGCGTGCTGTGGTTTGGGCTGGTGACGCTGTTCCTGCGTGAACGTAGGCGCCGTAGTCATGTGGCAGCAATAGAATGACAAAGGGGCCAAACGGCCCCTTAATTATTTTTTACGTGGATAAAGATCTTTGCGCGCGTAAGGTTCAATATCACCTTCCTTACGCGTTTTTAGCAGCTTCAAAATCCAGGTGTACTGTTCTGGATGTGGGCGCACAAACACCTCTACTTCTTCATTCATGCGGCGCGCCAACGTATTGTCATCGGCATCCAGTAAGTCATCCATAGGCGGACGCACATAGATTTCCAGACGATGGGTTTCGCTGTTATACACCGGGAACAGCGGCACCACCCGTGCACGGCACACTTTCATCAAGCGGCCGACTGCCGGCAACGTTGCTTTATAAGTGGCAAAGAAATCCACAAACTCGCTGTGCTCCGGGCCGTGATCCTGGTCCGGCAGATAATAGCCGTAATAACCCTGACGCACCGATGCGATAAACGGCTTAATGCCGTCATTACGCGCATGCATGCGGCCGCCAAAACGGCGTCGTACGGTATTCCACAAATAATCCATTAACGGATCACTTTGATTGTGGAACATCGCCGCCATCATCTGGCCTTCAGACGCCAGCAGCATCGCCGGAATATCCACGCCCCAACCATGCGGCACAAGGAAAATAACGTTCTCTTTGTTTGCCCGCAGTTGCTCGATGATGTCCCGGCCGTGCCAGTCAACGCGCTTACGCACATGTTCGGGATTGCGTAATCCGAGTTCAACCATCATCGCCATCGCCTGCGGTGCGGTGGCAAACATACGATCAGCAATCTCTTCGCGCTGCGCTTCGCTCAATTCCGGCAGGCAATAATAGAGATTGATCAACGCACGGCGGCGCGCACTTTTCGCCAGTTTACCGGCGAACTTGCCCAATCCGCCCAGAATCGGATCGCGCACTTTGGCCGGAAGTAATGCCATGCCGGCCAGCGCACCAATCGCCAACCAACTTCCCCAGTATTTAGGCATTAAAAAAGAACGTTGAAAAACGGGAATAAACTCACTGTTATTTTTCTTTCGGGTTTCCATGCACTCGCCTCTGACAATGACCGGTCAATAATAGTGACGATGGTTAATTTTGCAATCTTCATGCGCCAGATAGCAAAAAACCGACGAGGAATCCGTCGGTTTTTTAGTGTTACGCGCAATAATGCGTTATTTCAACGTCAACTGCGGCAACCAGGTTTTGACTTGCGCCATGTAAGTGCTGCGATCTTTACCCGTCAGCCCTTCCATGCGCGGCAGTTTTGCCGTCAATGGATTCACTGCCTGATTGTTGATCCATACTTCATAGTGCAGATGCGGGCCGGTTGAACGTCCGGTGTTACCCGAAAGCGCAATACGATCGCCGCGTTTCACTTTTTGTCCTGGTTTCACCAGCGCTTTACTCAAGTGCATATAACGCGTCATGTACTGACGACCGTGACGAATTGCCACGTAATTTCCGGCAGCACCGCCGTTTTTCGCCATCACCACTTCACCATCACCCACGGCTAACACGGGCGTACCAATCGGCAGCGCGAAGTCGACACCTTTATGCGGTGCAATGCGTCCGGTTACTGGGTTAAGGCGACGCGGATTGAAGTTAGAAGAAACACGATACTGCTTAACCGTTGGGAAACGCATAAAGCCACGCGCTAAACCTGATGCGTTGCGATCGTAGAACTTACCGTCTTCCGCGCGGAAAGCGTAATAATCTTTGCCGCCGGTGCGTAAACGCACGCCCAGAAGTTGACTTTGAGCACTTTTGCCATCGAGCATTTCACGTGACATCAATACACTGAAATCATCACCGGCCCGCAGTTTGCGGAAGTCCATTTGCCACTGCATCGCTTTAATGACGTTGCTGGTTTCTGCGCTGGTCAAACCCGCACGTTGCGCGCTGGCGGCAAAGCTACCGCGCACTTCACCTTTCAAGACGCTGTTACGCCACTCACCCTTTTGCAGCTCCTGCTGCATCTTAAAGCTGCCGTTGTCGGCGCGCTGATAAGTACGGGTTTCACGACGATCGATTTCCCAGCTGAAGGTTTGCAGTTGACCATCGGCATCCAGCGTCCAGCTAAGCTGCTGACCAACGCGCATGTTACGCAAATCTTTATCGCTGTTGACCAGTGCATTGATGTCGCCCATCTCAATACCGTATTGATTTAACGCGCTGCTCAGCGTATCGCCTGAAGAGACGGTGTAATCATGTACGTTGGGATTGTCCGGAACGTCTTTATCGATGTCGTCAGCAGGAATATCGTCGGCTGGCTCTTCCGTCGTCTGGTCAATCGGCTCGCTGGCTTCGGGCAACAGCGTACGCAGTTCGTCTTTATCCAACGCGATGGTTTTCACGATGGGCGCAACATCACGCGGATGGTAAACGTAAGGCCGCCATACGGCGACGGCCAACGTAACAACGGTTAATGAACCCAGCATAACGCGGTGGGGGCGCGGCAAATTATTAAATGCGAGGGCGACAGAGCGGGCTATCTGCTGCACTTTTACCTATTCCTCATGCTCCATTCAGGCAGCTCGCATACTGGCTCGACAACTGTGAAAGGAATTTCACGTAGCTGTCTTTGGATAAGCTGATGTCCATTCCCAATGGATCTAACGTGCCTTTACGCACGGAAGTTCCACGGGACACGGCATCGATGACGGCCGGTCTGAATTGTGGTTCAGCGAAAACGCAAACGGCTTTCTGCTCAACCAACTGTGTTCGTATTTGATGTAAACGCTGGGCGCCCGGCTGGATCTCAGGATTGACGGTAAAATGACCTAAAGGCGACAAACCGTAATGTTTTTCAAAGTAGCTGTAAGCGTCGTGAAAAACGAAATAACCCTTGTTCCGCACAGGCGCGAGTTGCGCGCCGATGTGTTTGTCTGCATCGGCTAATTCTGCCTTAAATTCCTGCAGATTAGCGTCAAGTTTGGCTTTGCTTTGCGGCATAAGTTCCAATAATTTTCCATGGATTGCAACCGCAGTTTGTAAGGCCATGTCAGGAGACATCCACAGGTGCATATTAAACTGTCCGTGGTGATGATGCGCATGAGACACGTCCTGGTGTTCGGAGTTTTCTGAGTCATGATCGTGATCGTGACCGTGCTCATGTTCATCATCGTCATCGTCGCCGCTAATCAAAAGCGGTTTTATACCCGGCAAAGCGGCAATTTCGAGGTTTTTATTGGCGGGTAATTCGGCTGCGGACTTCGTTAGAAAGGCTTCCATTTCTGGCCCGGTCCATACAACTAAGTCTGCGTTTTTAATACGTTTTACATCGGAAGGACGTAAGGCATAATCATGCTCTGATGCGCCATCAGGCAGCAATACTTCAACCGGCGTAATGCCATCTGCGATAGCCGCTGCGATAAATCCGAGAGGTTTGATTGAAGCGACAACTGCAGAGTGCGCGGGTAACGCGCTTGTGGCAGCAATTGCCGCAGCAGTAAGGGTGAAAATAAGGCGCTTTTTATTGTGTAACATAATACGTCATTCCATCGTGACCCGTTGATGGAATGTGATATTATAACATTCGAAATTCAATGCAACCCGTAAATAACATGCCGCCACTTGTTACCCTTGAAAACATTTCTGTGAAATTCTCCCAGCGTCCAGTGCTTGCAGGCATTAGCCTTACACTTGAGCCGGGAAAAATTCTCACGCTGCTCGGCCCGAATGGCGCCGGCAAATCCACGCTGGTGCGCGCGGTGCTGGGGCTGCTCAAACCCACCAGCGGCAGCGTCAAGCGTGCCACTGATTTGCGTATCGGTTATGTGCCGCAAAAACTGCACATTGACCCGACATTACCGATCACCGTAGAACGCTTTATGCGTTTGTCCCGTGGCACCAAACGCGATGCCATTTTGCCGGCGCTGAAGCGCGTTCAGGCTGGACATCTGCTGCACGCGACGCTGCAAAAACTCTCCGGCGGTGAAACCCAGCGAGTGCTGCTGGCGCGCGCATTGCTTAATGAGCCGCAGTTGCTAGTACTCGATGAACCAACTCAAGGCGTTGACGTCAACGGCCAGGTTGCGCTGTACGATTTGATCGATCAATTGCGCCGCGAACTGAACTGTGGCGTGCTGATGGTTTCACACGACCTGCATCTGGTGATGGCGAAAACCGACGAAGTGTTGTGTCTCAACCATCACATCTGCTGTTCCGGCACGCCAGAAGCGGTGTCACAACATCCCGAATTTATTGCGATGTTTGGCCCACGCGGCGCGCAGCAGTTGGCGATTTATCGTCATCATCATAATCACCGTCACGATTTACAGGGACGCATTGTTCTGCGCAAAGGAAATGGCCCGTCATGATTGAACTGTTATTACCTGGCTGGCTTGGCGGCGTTTTGCTGGCGCTGGCAGCCGGTCCACTTGGCTCGTTTGTGGTTTGGCGCCGTATGTCCTACTTTGGCGATACGCTTGCGCATGCATCCTTGCTGGGTGTGGCGTTTGGTTTGCTGCTTAACGTGAATCCCTACTATGCGGTGATTTTGGTGACCGTGTGTCTGGCATTGGGATTGGTGTGGCTGGAGCGTCGCCCGCATCTGGCCATCGACACTCTGCTCGGTATTATGGCGCACAGCGCGCTGTCGTTGGGTCTAGTGGTTGTCAGTCTGATGCAAGGCGTGCGTGTTGACCTGATGGCTTATCTGTTTGGCGATCTGCTGGCGGTGACGCCCGATGACTTATGGATGATGGGCGGCGGCGTGGCGATTGTACTGGCGGTGATGGCGTGGCAGTGGAATTCACTGTTGTCGATGACCATCAGCCCGGAGCTGGCGCAGGTCGATGGCGTCAACATTCAGCGCACGCGTTTGATGCTGATGCTGGTGACGGCATTAACCATCGGCGTGGCAATGAAGTTTGTGGGTGCCTTGATCATTACATCGCTGCTGATTATCCCGGCGGCGACGGCACGTCGCTTCTCGCGCTCACCGGAACAGATGGCCGGTTTTGCGGTGATTGCCGGTATTATCGCGGTGACCGGCGGACTCACCTTCTCCGCCACCTATGATACGCCAGCCGGTCCTTCGGTGGTGTTATGCGCCGCGGTGTTGTTCATCATCAGCATGGCAAAAAAACCGGCGGCATAACGCCGGTTACTCTTCGCGACTGATGCTAAAGTGTTTATAAGCATGCTGCGTTGCCATTCGGCCGCGTGGCGTGCGTTGAATGAATCCTTGCTGGATCAGGAAGGGTTCAATCACATCTTCGATAGTTTCCCGCTCTTCGCCGATTGCCGCAGCCAGATTATCTAAGCCAACCGGACCACCCGAGAACTTATCGATAATCGCCAGCAGCAATTTGCGATCCATGTAATCAAAACCCTGGCTGTCGACGTTAAGCATATCCAGCGCGCTGGCTGACACTTCGCCGCTCAGATTGCCGTTGGCACGCACTTCCGCAAAGTCACGCACGCGGCGCAGCAGGCGGTTTGCGATACGCGGCGTACCGCGCGCACGACGTGCAATCTCTAACGCGCCCTCTTCACTCAACGCCAGGCCAAGACAGGCCGCGCTACGGCCAACGATGTGCTGCAGATCGGGGACGTTGTAGAACTCAAGGCGCTGCACGATGCCGAAGCGGTCACGCAGTGGCGAGGTTAAAGAACCGGCGCGCGTGGTGGCGCCAATCAGGGTAAACGGCGGCAGATCGAGCTTAATCGAACGCGCCGCGGGACCTTCACCGATCATGATATCCAATTGATAATCTTCCATCGCCGGATACAGCACTTCTTCAACCACCGGCGACAGGCGATGGATCTCATCGATAAACAGCACATCATGCGGCTCAAGATTGGTAAGCATCGCCGCCAGATCGCCGGCTTTTTCCAGCACCGGTCCGGAGGTCGTGCGCAGATTGACGCCCATTTCATTGGCGACAATATTAGCCAGCGTGGTTTTACCCAATCCCGGCGGGCCGAAAATCAGCAGATGATCGAGGGCATCGCCACGCAGTTTCGCCGCCTGGATGAAAATCTCCATCTGCTCGCGCACCTGCGGCTGACCAACATATTCTGTCAGCAGCTTGGGACGAATGGCACGATCGAGCGTTTCTTCTTCGTTAAAGGAACTGCCCGAGACCAGGCGATCGGCTTCAATCATGCTTTACCTCAAATAGCTGCGCGCAGGGCTTCACGAATCAGGGTTTCGCAATCTGCATCCGGTTTACCGACTTTGCTGATCATCCGGCTGGCTTCCTGCGGTTTATAGCCGAGAGCCACCAGCGCTGAAACCGCTTCGGCTTCAGCATCGTTATTGTCTTGTGCGGCGGAAGGCGTGGTCAACGTAAAGGTTGAATCACCACCAAACAGATCGCCGTGCATGCCGATAAAGCGATCTTTCATCTCCACAATCAAACGCTCGGCGGTTTTTTTACCCACGCCCGGCAGTTTGATCAGAGAGGCAATCTCTTGTCGCTCAACGGCAGTCACAAATTGCTGCGCTGACATTCCCGACAAAATCGCCAGCGCCAGTTTAGGCCCAACGCCATTCACCTTGACCAGCTCGCGGAACAGCGTGCGTTCCTGCTTGTTGTTAAAACCGAACAGCAGCTGCGCATCTTCACGCACTACGAACTGAGTGAAGATGATCGCTTCCTGATTGATCTCCGGCAGCTCGTAAAAGCAGGTCATTGGCATGTGCACTTCATAACCGACACCATGCGCCTCAATCAACACCAGCGGCGGCTGTTTTTCCAGAATGTTGCCTCGTAAACGACCAATCACCTGAGCAGTTCCTTAATCTGTAAGTAAGCCTGAGTTTATAGCATAAAAAAGGCTGGATGAATATCCAGCCTTGGCGTTTGCTAACCCGATCGCATGCGCCCGCGCGTCATCACCAATTTGGTGTCACTCATGCGCACCGCATTTTGGCTCATATGGCAATGCGTGATGGCGATGGCCAGCGCATCGGCGGCATCCGCTTGCGGATTGGCTGGCAGTTTCAGCAAGGTTCGCACCATATGCTGTACCTGACTTTTCTCTGCGCCGCCGGTGCCGGTGACGGTTTGCTTCACCTGACGCGCCGCATATTCAAACACCGGCAAATCATGATTCACCGCCGCGACAATCGCTGCACCGCGCGCCTGGCCCAGCTTGAGCGCTGAGTCCGCATTCTTCGCCATAAACACCTGCTCGATGGCGAAATAGTCGGGTGAGAACTGCGTGATGATTTCGCTAACGCCTGCGTAGATCAGTTTGAGGCGCGTCGGCAAATCGGTGACGCTGGTGCGGATACAGCCGCTGCCCAGATAGGTAAGCTGGCGGCCGGTTTGGCGGATAACACCGTAACCGGTGACGCGCGAGCCGGGATCGATCCCGAGAATTATCGCCACAGCGCGTCTCCGGTGAGTGGGGTTTTAAGCAACGCCATTACAGCGTTTCTGCGATCTCATCAGAGATTTCACCGTTATGGTAAACTTCCTGCACGTCGTCACAGTCTTCCAGCATGTCGATCAGGCGCAGCAGTTTCGGCGCAGTTTCGGCATCCATTTCGGCTTTGGTGGAAGGGATCATCGAGACTTCAGCCGAGTCCGCTTTCAGACCGCCCGCTTCCAGCGCATCACGCACTGCACCCATCTCTTCCCATGCGGTGAAGACATCAATCGCGCCGTCGTCATAGGCCACAACGTCTTCTGCACCGGCTTCCAGCGCCGCTTCCATCACTGCATCTTCGTCCTGACCTGGCGCGAAGGAGATAACACCCTTCTTACTGAACAGGTAAGCAACAGAACCGTCAGTACCGAGGTTGCCACCGGTTTTGGTGAAGGCATGACGCACTTCACCCACGGTACGGTTACGGTTGTCGCTCAGGCACTCAATCATTACCGCTGAGCCGCCCGGACCGTAACCTTCATAAATGATGGTTTCCATGTTGGAATCATCTTCACCGCCCACGCCGCGTGCGATAGCACGGTTCATGGTGTCGCGCGTCATGTTGTTAGACAGCGCTTTGTCCATCGCTGCGCGCAGACGTGGGTTAGAACCCGCATCGCCACCGCCCAGCTTCGCGGCGGTGACCAGCTCGCGAATGATTTTGGTGAAGATTTTACCGCGCTTAGCGTCCTGAGCAGCCTTGCGGTGCTTGGTGTTCGCCCATTTACTGTGTCCAGCCATCTTACATTATCTCCGATCTTTTACTGGGTGCAGGCTATCTTACTTGCGATCTTGTCCCCCGGCAGTGCTCGCAATCCTCACGTACAAAAGTACGCTCCGGTTGCTGTGCGCTGGCGGTGAACAACCTCGCGGCGCCGATTACGCCTGACTGTTCGATATTGTTCGGTGCGTTGGTATCAAACACACCAGATTCATAAAACTTAATGCATTCGCCACGGGAAAAACGCGCGGCGGCGAGCATTCAGATAAATTCTTCAATTGCCTGGCGGTTACTCCAGGACTTGGTGAGGGCTGCGGCAGCGGCGGGTTCGAGCCAGCGCGCGGCGAGATGCTCGGTGAGCAGCAGCTCGCGCTCTGCGGGTATCGCCAATCTGAACCAGTGTTCGCGATTGTGCGTGGTGCCCGGTGCGTAACGATGGCGATAGTGCGGGAAGATCTCAAACTCGATTTGCTTGTGGCAATCGTCCAGCACTAACTTTTCGTGCGCAATATCGATGGCAAGTTCTTCTAACACTTCGCGCTGAGCCGCCTGGCGCGGGGTTTCGCCCGCTTCCAGGCTGCCAGTGACCGATTGCCAGAAGCTGTCGTCATCACGTCGCTGCAGCATTAACACCCGGCCGGTATCGCGGGCAAAAATCACCACCAGCACCGAAACCGGATGTTTAAAGCCCATTACTTGTTCTCTGTCTTTTTTTTCTTCGGCGCCACCAGAATGCCGAGGTCCAGCAACGCAGCTGGATTGGCTTCGCTTGGGGCTTCGGTCATCATGCACGCTGCGGCGGTGGTTTTCGGGAACGCGATCACATCACGGATGTTATCGGTGCCGGTCAACAGCATGGTCAGACGATCCAGACCGAACGCCAGGCCCGCGTGCGGCGGCGTACCGTATTTCAGTGCGTCGAGCAGGAAGCCAAACTTCTCACGCTGCTCTTCTTCGGTGATACCGAGAATACTGAATACCGTCTGCTGCATTTTTCCGCTGTGGATACGTACGGAACCGCCGCCCACTTCGTAGCCGTTAATCACCATATCGTAGGCATTGGCCACCGCTTGTACCGGATCGGTTGCCAGCTCTTCTGCGCTCAGGTCTTTCGGCGACGTGAACGGATGGTGCATCGCTGCCAGGCCGCCCTCTTCATCTTCCTCAAACATGGGGAAATCGATTACCCACAGCGGTGCCCAGGCTTTGTCATCGGTGATCTGCAGATCGCGGCCCACTTTCAGACGCAGCGCGCCCAGCGCATCTGCTACCACTTTAGCGCGGTCCGCGCCGAAGAAGATCAGATCGCCATCTTGTGCGCCCGTGCGGTTGAGAATGTCTTCAACGATTTCTGCGCTGAGGAACTTGGCAACCGGGCTTTGAACGCCTTCGAAGCCTTTGGCGCGTTCGTTGATCTTCATCCACGCCAGACCCTTGGCGCCGTAGATTTTGACAAATTCGCCGTACTCATCGATTTGCTTACGCGTCAGCGCAGCGCCGCCCGGTACGCGCAGGGCCGCCACGCGGCCTTTGGCATCGTTGGCCGGACCGGCAAACACCTGGAACTCTACGTTTTTCAGCAGATCGGCAACGTCCACCAGCTCCATCGGGTTACGCAGGTCTGGCTTATCGGAACCGTAACGGTTCATCGCTTCCGCAAAGGTCATCTGCGGGAAGTCACCGAGATCCACGCCTTTGATGTTGATCCACAGTTCACGAATCAGACGTTCCATCTTTTCACGCACCTGCTCGGCGGTCATGAAAGAGGTTTCCACGTCGATCTGGGTGAATTCTGGCTGACGATCGGCACGCAGATCCTCGTCACGGAAACACTTAACGATCTGATAGTAGCGGTCAAAACCCGACATCATCAGCAGCTGTTTGAACAGCTGTGGCGACTGTGGCAGCGCGTAGAATTTACCTTTATGTACGCGGCTCGGTACCAGATAGTCACGCGCGCCTTCTGGCGTGGCTTTGGTCAGCATTGGCGTTTCGATATCGAGGAAGCCCTGGTCGTCCATAAAGCGACGCACGAAGCTGGTAATTTTAGCGCGGGTTTTCAAACGCTGCGCCATTTCCGGACGACGCAGGTCCAGATAGCGATAGGTCAGGCGCGCTTCTTCGCTGTTCACCTGGTTAGAGTCCAGCGGCAGCGGTTCAGCACGGTTGATGATGTTGAGCTCATGAGCAAACACTTCGACTTCGCCGGTTGCCATGTCGCTGTTTTTATTCTTTTCGTCACGTGCACGCACGGTGCCGGTGATCTGGATACAGAATTCGTTACGCAGCTCAGATGCCAGCTGGAAAGCGTCCTGACGATCGGCATCGAAGAACACCTGTGCGATACCTTCACGGTCACGCATATCGATAAAAATCAGGCTACCCAGATCGCGACGGCGATTTACCCAGCCGCAGAGAGTGACTTGCTGACCCACGTGAGACAGATTGAGCTGTCCGCAATATTCTGTACGCATAACGTATCCTTTTAACTTCGCCGCTGCTGCCAGACAACATCAGGCCGCGTAACCTTCTGAGATGCTGTCGCAAAAAAGGCGGCTATTATAATGGAAAAACCCAGGCAGGATAAGTGGAGCCCGATCAAAGCGGACAAAACATTATGCTTTATCGCGCTGTTTTTCCTGCCGACATCAAAACAGGGTACATTAAGCCGCCCTTTCCCGCCCCTAAAGGATTCAGGAGTTCGCGTTGACACTTCGCATAGGATTACCGCAATGGCAGCACGCGCAATGGAAACAGTTTGGCATTGAGACCTTAGCCGACTACGCGCAGCTGTTTGGTTGTGTGGAAGGCAATACCACGTTGTATGCGCTGCCGAAGCCGGAAGTGGTGCTGCGCTGGCGTGATATGACGCACGACGATTTTCGTTTCTGCTTTAAGTTTCCCGATAGCATCAGCCATAAAGCGGCGCTGCGCGATTGCGATGAGTTGCTGACGGAGTTTTTCCGCCTGCTCGATCCGCTGAGCACACGCATTGGTCAATATTGGCTGCAGCTACCCGCCGCGTTTTCACCGGCACAGCTGGTTGATTTATGGTCCTTTCTCGACAGTTTGCCACGCAATTTCCGCTATGGCGTTGAGGTGCGGCATCAGGCGTTTTTTGCCAAAGGTGAAGCCGAACGCGCGCTGAATCGCGGTTTACTGGATCGTGGCGTTAATCGGGTAATTTTAGATAGCCGTCCGGTGCATGCTTCAACCTCACAAACCGCCGCCGCCGTGGATGCGCGATCGAAAAAGCCGCGCGTGCCACCGCATGCGGTGCGCACCGGTTCGCAACCGATGGTGCGTTTCATTGGTAGCGATAGCGCGGCGGAGAGCGTGCCGCTGTTCCAGCCGTGGCACAGCAAGCTGCAAGCGTGGCAGCTGGATAGCGATCCTATGCTGTTTATTCACACGCCGGATATGGGCGAGGTGTTTCCGCTGATTCAGGCGTTGTGGCCACAGTTGCAGCAGCTGGAGCCATCGTTACGCGATCTGCCCGACTGGCCGCAGCAATCAAGCCTGTTTTAGACGCAACGCAAAGGATGCAGCCTGGCCGCGTTTCTGCCAAAATAGCGCCCTTTCCGTTTTCTCTCCGGACCTTTCATTATGTCTGATCGCGATACGCTATTTTCCGCGCCCATCGATAAGCTGGGCGACTGGACCTTTGACGAGCGCGTAGCTGAAGTTTTTCCCGATATGATTCAGCGCTCGGTGCCGGGTTATTCCAACATCATTTCGATGATTGGCATGCTGGCAGAACGCTTCGTTCAGCCGAATAGCCAGGTTTACGATCTTGGCTGTTCGCTGGGTGCCGCCACATTGTCGGTGCGCCGCAACATACATGTGCCTGGCTGCCAGATTATTGCTGTAGATAATTCGCCGGCGATGGTTGAGCGTTGCCGTCGCCACATCGATGCTTTCCGCGCGGATACGCCGGTACAGGTGATCGAAGCGGATATTCAGGATATCCACATTGAAAACGCCTCGTTGGTGGTGCTGAACTTTACCCTGCAATTCCTTGAGCCGCCGGCCCGCCTCGAGCTGCTGAAGAAGATCGTTAATGGATTGAATCCGGGCGGCGCGCTGGTGCTGTCGGAGAAGTTCAGCTTTGAAGATGCCGATGTCGGTGAGTTGCTGTTTAACATGCATCACGATTTCAAACGCGCTAACGGTTACAGCGAGCTGGAGATCAGCCAGAAACGCAGCATGCTGGAGAACGTGATGCTGACCGATAGCGTCGAAGCGCATAAGGCGCGCCTGAAAACCGCCGGTTTCAAACATGCGGAGTTGTGGTTCCAGTGCTTTAATTTTGGTTCGTTGGTGGCGTTGAAATGATTGAGTTTGGCCGTTTTTATCAGCAGATTGCCACCGGCCCGCTGGCCAGTTGGCTGGAAGTGTTACCGGCGCAAGTTGCCGCATGGCAGCGTGAGAATTTGCACGGTAAGTTTCGCGACTGGGAGAAGTCCGTTGATTATCTGCCGCTGCTGACGCCGCAGAAGCTGGATTTGTTGCACAGCGTGAGTGCGGATGTTGAGGATCTGACCGATCGTCAGCGTCTGGGCATTGAGAATCTGCTGCGCAATTTGATGCCGTGGCGCAAAGGTCCCTATTCGCTGTACGGCACCGAGATCGATACCGAATGGCGTTCCGACTGGAAATGGGATCGCGTGTTGCCGCACATTTCGCCGTTGCAGCATCGCACGGTTTTGGATGTCGGCTGCGGCAGCGGTTATCACATGTGGCGCATGATTGGCGCGGGCGCGAAGCTGGTGGTCGGCATCGATCCGATGCAGCTGTTTTTGTGCCAGTTTGAAGCGGTGCGTAAGCTGTTGGGCGACGATCGTCGGGCGCATTTGCTGCCGCTGGGCATTGAGCAACTGCCGGCGTTACAAGCGTTTGATACCGTGTTTTCAATGGGCGTGCTTTATCACCGCCGTTCGCCGCTCGATCATTTGATGCAGTTGAAAAATCAGTTAGTCAGCGACGGTGAGTTGGTGCTGGAGACGCTGGTGATTGAAGGCGATGAGAACGCGGTGTTGGTGCCGGGTGAGCGTTATGCGCAGATGCGTAATGTGTACTTTATCCCTTCTGCGGCGGCGCTGAAGAGCTGGCTGGAGAAGTGCGGATTTGTCGATGTGCGCATCGCAGATTACGCGGTGACGTCCGTGGAAGAGCAGCGTCGCACCAGCTGGATGACCAGCGAGTCGCTGGCCGAGTTCCTTGATCCGCATGACAGCGGTAAGACCGTTGAAGGTTATCCTGCTCCGCTGCGTGCTGTGTTAGTGGCGCGCAAGCCGTAATGCTTAACGCCGCGATAGCGCCAGCTTCGCGGCAAAGCCAATAAAGACGCAGCCCGTCAGGCGATCCATCACTTTCAGCACCGCCGGACGGCGTAAATGCGTCGCAAAGTACTGGCTGCTGCCGATTAGCACCGCATTCCACACCAAACCAATCACCATGTGTGTGAGCGCCATCAGCGTACACCACAGCGGTACCGATGCGCCCGCCGGGATGAACTGCGGCAGGAAGGTGACGTAGAAGACGCCGACTTTAGGGTTTAACAAGTTGCCAAATAGCCCGCGTGTGAAGCAGGCAACATAGCTTTGCTCTTTACTCTGCGCATGCTGGCCTTCTTCCGCTTGGGTGCGCGGGTTGATGAGTAATTTGACGCCGAGATAGAGCAGATAGGCCGCACCGATCCATTTCAGCAGGTTATACGCCATTTCCGAAGCCAGCAGCAGCGCGCCCAATCCCAATCCCACCGCAACGCCCCACACCAGGCAACCCAGCGTGACGCCAAACGCCGTGGCCGATGCACGCTTCCAGCCTTGCGCGGCGGCTGAACGCAACACTAATGCGGTATCAAAACCGGGCGTGAGCGTGAGGATGGTGATGGCGAAAAGGAATGAAAGGATCATTGTCATGTGCGGGCTCCCTGTTTAGTTCCGTGCGTTTCAGGCAAAGAATCAGGGCCGCTCCGTAAAGTCGTCGTGAACACATCCTTGTGGACTCTGCCGCCGCATCCATGCGGCGGAAGCTTTACTCTGCGGCCCTGATTCTTTGCCTTTATGTGGATTTTGTGCGGTTTAATCTTGTGCGGCTGTTTCGCCAGAGGCGTTCCAGTATTGGTATTTATAAGCGGAGCTGAGATGGCGTTCAATGGTGCCTTTGGCGAATACTTCGGTTTCATGCAGATAACTGAGCGTGCAGTTGCCCACTTCATCCCACAGTTGGCACTCATCCACCGAGCGTAGCGTGCTGACTGGCGTGGTCGAGGTGCCGTTCAGGCGCAGTTCCCGCCACTGGTTATCGTAGCTGTAAGTATCTTTGCTACGCGCGCTGCTGGATGAAGTCACCAATCCTTGTGGATTCCAGCGCCAGCTGCTTTCGCCGTTGGTCATGCTGTCGCTGCCGCGCGCCACGCTTTTTTCCACTCTGAACTGTTTGTCATAGCGGTAAGTGGTATCGGTAAAGCCATCTTTGCCCATGCTGGTGAATTTATCGGATGAGCTGACGATGTTGCCGTGCTGGCCGATTTGCCAGCTGATGGTGCCCTGACGGTTATCGACCACTTCCTCCTGCCCCGCTTTGATCACTTTGACCATGTAGGCATATTCCGCCACCCAGCCGCGCTGTACGCGGGCGATATGCTGTTCCATCGTCAGCAAGACGTTGCCTTCATTTTTGTCGTAGGAGATATCGGCCACCATTAAATCGCCGCACTGATCAAACTGGCCGAGTACGCGCTTTTGCGAGTCCACGTCTTTGCCAAATTCGCCCACCACCACCTGACGCACCGCGCCTTTGGCATCGCCACCCAGCATGATCCAGTTGTTGCTGCTGGTGATGTTTTTGCTCATCGGTGGACACGCCGTGCTGACCGCCAGCGCGACACCGCAGTAAGGGAGAATCAGCAGTAAAACTGTATAAGGGATGGATTTCATGAAGGTTATCCGTACGAGACCATAGAGTAATCAAAGCATCATTTACACGATCACGCTATCTCTGCAGGAACGGCAGATAAAAAGAACCCCAGTTAGAAGAACTGGGGTTGGTACTTGCAAACATCACGTCGTTTGGACTGGCGTGCTGCGCGGCAAAATCGGGGCGAATTCAGGCTACCCGGACGGCGCTCATCTGCGTCATGCTTTTCATGGCTTCAACCACATCACCATCAACGCAATAGCGACTGAATTCATCGGTTTCCGCTTCGGAGCACATTGAAACACCGGCTTTACGGTAGCGCATCGGCGAAGCGACTAAACGGCTGGCGGAGCTGTGAACTTCCTGCAATCCACTGTCGATGAACTTCTGGATGTTGCTCAAACGGACGCCCGCACCGGCCATAATAATCGGACCTGTGCTGTGTTCATTTAGTTCCCGTAATAATGCAATTCCTGCTTCGGCGCTCTGTTGCTGGCCAGACGTCAGGATGCGCGCGATGCCTAAATCAGCCAGCACCTCAAGCGAGCGTTTTGGACTGTGGCATAAATCAAAGGCGCGATGGAAAGTGACGTCCATGCCGTCACACAGCGTCATAATTTGCTGCATACGAGCGATATCGACATGCGCATCTTCATCCAGCATGCCAATCACTAAGCCGGGGAAACCGAGTTCACGCATGAGCGCTACGTCCGATTTCATCGACTCAAACTCATAGTTGGTGTAGCAAAAATCGCCGCCACGCGGACGGACGATAGGATGTACCGGGATCGAAATTTCACGTCGTGCCGCTTCCAGCACGCCGGCTGAAGGCGTCAACCCACCTTCGCGCGGTGCGCTGCACAGCTCCACGCGATCGGCACCGGACAGCTGCGCAGTCATTGCGCAGTCGATGCCGTAGCAACAAATTTCCAGTTTCGTCATACCATGCTCCTTCTCATGACTTCTGGCTCGGGATGAATGCTTCAGTTAGTCTACTTAATTGGACAGTTTACGTGGAACTCGCACTATGGCATTCGATTTTAATCAATGGATAGACCGTCGTCACAGCGATAGTTTGAAATGGCACAAATATGGTGATCGCGATGTGCTTCCGCTCTGGGTAGCGGACAGCGATTTCCGTTCGCCGCCGAGTGTGATTGAGGCCATTAAACAGCGTGCTGAGCACGGCGTTTTTGGCTATGGCGCAACGCCAACCGGATTGATTGATATCACCCTTTCCCGTTTAGCGCAGCGCTACAACTGGCAGATTGAGCCGGACTGGATTGTGTTGTTGCCTGGCGTGGTGTGCGGTTTGAATCTTTCGGTCCGCGCATTCACAGAAACGGGCGAATCCACGGTTTCCCCAACGCCGATTTATCCGCCGTTTCGCGGTGCAGCAAGACTGGCCGATCGCGCGCAGGTGCATTTACCGCTGCGTTTACAGGACGATCGCTGGGTGATGGATCTCGATGCCAGCGCCATGCAGGGCAATGAGCGCCTGCTGATGCTGTGTAATCCGCAGAATCCAGGCGGCACGGTTTATCGTCGTGACGAGCTGGAAGCCCAGCTGGCGTTTGCGCAGCAGCATGATTTGATCGTCTGCTCGGATGAAATCCACTGCGATTTATTGCTGTCACCCGGCGCGCAACACATTCCGTTTGCAGCATTAAGTGAAGATGCCGCACAGCGCAGCATCACGCTGATCTCGCCATCGAAAACCTTTAATATTGCCGGATTGGGCGCCTCGATGGCGATCATTCCCAATCCCGAGTTGCGCGCGCGCTTCAAACGCGTGCGTGAAGGCATTGTGCCTGGCGTGGATATTCTGGCGCTGGTGGCGGCCGAAGCGGCGTGGCGCGATGGCGATGAGTGGCTGGCAGCGCAGCTGGATTATCTGCGCGCTAATCGCGACTGGCTGGTGGCGCAGGTCAATGCGCTGCCAGAACTGCAGATGGCCGCGCCGGAAGCGACTTATCTCGGTTGGATCGACGCCAGCAAACTGGATGTCGCCAGCCCAATGGACTACTTCGAACAGCGCGGCCTCGGTTTTTCACCGGGTCACGATTTTGGCGACAATAATTTCGTGCGCTTCAACTTTGGCTGTACGCGCGCCACGCTGGAACAGGCGGTGGCGCGTTTGCAGCAGGCAGTAGCAGCGCGCCGTTAAGCCTGTTCGCTGGCGACAATCTCTTCCAGTCGCCACGGATGAAACTTGATGGTGGTTTGCCCGTCCGTTACCGCCAGCGTCGGATTGGGCAAACGCTCATTCTTACCTTTAGGCGCGCTGGTTTTGAACGAGATGCCCGGCTGCGTCAGCGCATCATCCGAGAGCAGCGCCATCGCGCGCACACCCAGCGTTTCCGGTTCACCGCGCAGCACAATCTCCACGTGTTCCCACCCTTCATGGCGATACAGTTTCTCACCCGGCCACGGCAGTTCAATCACATCGATTTGCCAGCCCGCGAGGTTCAATGGCTGATGCAGTTTGAACAGGCAGATCGGGCGACCATTGATCATGGCCTCAGAAAACTGCGTGCCGATTTGCAGCAGTCCGGTTTTCCAGCGTTCTGCCGTCGCAAACTGGTGGCAGCGTACCGCAACGTGATCGGCTTCATGTTCAGCCAGGTTAATGCCTAAACGTTCAGCAAATCCCTTCAAAGAGTGCTCAAAACGAGCCAGTTCTTGTTTTAAATCATCCAATTCCATAGGAAAGTTGGTCCGCATCACGTTTTACCTCTAATTCAGTTCAGGTTTACTAATCAATATGAAATTTGCTAGCCGTTGATTCCGCTTGACAAAATTGTCGGATTCATCCGATTTAGGCGTCAAAAAGGCTGAAAACCGCATAAATAGACCATTCATTTCGGATTTATCGTCAAAACAGGTCCAGCAGTTACTTTATGAAAGTGGCTTAACCTTCTGTTATTATTCAGGATAGTTAATACAATGAGATAACTCTTATTTAAGTTGCAAACAATTGCAGCCTGATACCCTTTCTTATAAATTTGTGTTTCACAACTACAAGGAACGGCCTTATGTCTATGCTCATTGTTGTCGCGGTCCTGATTGCATTAATGGGATTTGCAATTTCCCGCCATTGGAAGGTGCGTGAAGACAAAAGCGTTAAAAATCCTCGTCGTCACCCACGGCGCCGTTAATCGGCGCTGAGGGCCCGATGTTACGTCTCACTGAATACCGAATAGCTGACTCACTTTAACATTTCACGTATACTTCCCCTCTTATTTTTCCATCCCGCCGCGCAGTTGCGGGATGACGACATCGGCTCGCCGCCTACAGGCGGGCCTTTTCAGCATATGAAGGTAACGCGGTGAATATTCAGGCTCTTCTTTCCGACAAAGTCAGTCAGGCAATGATTGCGGCGGGTGCGCCTGCCGATTGCGAACCTCAGGTTCGTCAGTCTGCAAAAGTACAGTTCGGTGATTACCAGGCAAACGGTATGATGGCCGTGGCGAAAAAGCTCGGTCAGGCACCGCGACAACTGGCTGAGCAGGTAATTCAGCATCTGGATCTTAACGGCATCGCCAGCAAAGTCGAAATCGCCGGTCCCGGCTTTATCAATATCTTCCTCGATCGTGCATGGCTGGCGGCGCAAACCGCACAGGCGCTGCAGCTGCCGCGCCTCGGTGTGAGCAGTGTCGCGCCGCAAACTATCGTGGTGGATTACTCCGCGCCCAACGTGGCGAAGCAGATGCATGTCGGTCACGTTCGCTCCACCATCATTGGTGATGCCGCGGTGCGTACGCTGGAGTTCCTCGGCCACAAAGTCATCCGCGCCAACCACGTCGGCGACTGGGGCACGCAGTTCGGTATGCTGATTGCCTATCTGGAAAAGCAGCAGAACGAACACCACGAAGAGATTGCGCTGGCTGACCTGGAAGCCTTCTACCGCGAAGCCAAAGTGACCTACGATGCCGACGAAGCTTTCGCTGAACGCGCACGTAACTACGTGGTGAAACTGCAAGGTGGCGATGAATATTGCCGCAGCATGTGGAAGAAGCTGGTCGATATCACCATGAGCCAGAACCAACTGGTCTATGACCGCCTGAACGTGACGCTGACGCGCAACGATGTGATGGGTGAAAGCCTGTACAACGACATGCTGCCGGGCATCGTCGCCGACCTGCGTGAAAAAGGGTTGGCGGTGACCAGCGAAGGCGCCACGGTAGTTTTCCTTGATGAGTTCAAAAACAAGGAAGGCGAACCGATGGGCGTGATCATTCAGAAGAAAGATGGCGGCTATCTCTACACCACCACCGACATCGCCTGCGCCAAATACCGCTTCGAAACCCTGCATGCCGATCGTGTGCTCTATTACATCGATTCCCGTCAGCATCAGCATCTGCAGCAGGCGTGGACCATCGTGCGTAAAGCCGGTTACGTGCCGGAATCGGTACCGCTTGAGCATCACGCGTTCGGCATGATGCTGGGCAAAGATGGTCGTCCATTCAAAACCCGCAGCGGCGGCACGATTCGCCTCGCCGATTTGCTGGATGAAGCCGTCGAACGCGCGCATGCGTTGGTCAGCGAGAAGAATCCAGAGATGTCAGCGCAAGAGCTGAAAGATCTGTCGGAAGTGGTGGGTATCGGCGCAGTAAAATACGCTGACCTGTCAAAAAGCCGCACCACCGATTACATCTTCGACTGGGACAACATGCTGGCATTCGAAGGTAACACCGCGCCTTACATGCAATACGCCTATACGCGCGTGCTGTCGGTGTTCCGCAAAGCCGGTATTGATGCCGATAGCCTGAGCGGTGACATCGTGCTGACCGAAGAGCGTGAAGCGCAGCTGGCTACGCGTCTGCTGCAGTTCGAAGAAGTGATTACGCAGGTCGCTCGCGACGGTACGCCACACGTGATGTGTGCTTACCTGTACGATCTGGCCGGCCAGTTCTCTGGCTTCTACGAACACTGCCCGATTCTCTCCGCCGAGGACGAGAACATCCGTCAGAGCCGTCTGCAGCTGGCCGCGTTAACCGCGAAAACGCTGAAGCAAGGTCTGGACACGCTGGGCATCAAAACCGTCGAGCGCATGTAATACCAATAGCGGAGAGCGCCGCAAACGGCTCTCCGCTGCTTTCCATCTTCCTTCCTGTTAAACATCCCCCTTAATCTGCTCTGAACTTGGCTTTTCTCCAGCCCAATATCTGCAATTTCTCTCGCTTCATACGCTTTCTCAATTTTCCGACACAGCTCACCAAATAAACAAAACTCATACCTTCATAACCATTTTATGGCAGACAAAGTCGCATGCCATCCCTAATTTGGTAATGGAAGCAAGACAGTTGAAACATGCAACAAGCTGTTTTAAAAGCTAAAAACTATAAAAATTACCCCTGCAATCGGGTTAAAGTGATGCCCCCGGCCCATGTCAGGGCGGAATAAAATCTCAACCCGATAACGTCATTAATAAAAAAATCAGAGCGTATCCTATGAGCAATCACGACATTATCGATGTAAAAGGCTGGATCGACGCCCGCCCGATCACCGGATACCAGTGGCTGACCCTCAGCCTGTGTTTCATCATCATCATGTTTGATGGCTACGACGCGGCAGCGATGGGTTTCATTGCGCCCGCGCTAATTGAAGACTGGGGCATCAGCCACGCGGAAATGGGGCCGATCCTCGGCGCTGCGATGTTCGGCGTGGCGATTGGCGCGCTGATCGCCGGTCCGTGGTCCGACAAATTCGGCCGCAAGCGCGTGCTGCTGTTGTCGATCGCCGTCTTCGCCTGCTTCAGCCTGATGAGCGCCTTCGCCCGTACGCCGCTGGAAATGGGCGCGTTACGTTTTCTCACCGGCCTTGGTCTCGGCGCGGTGATGCCCAACTGCGTCACGCTGGTGTCGGAATACATGCCGGAACGCCGCCGCAGCCTGATGATCACCGTGATGTACAGCGGGTTTAATATCGGTTCCGGATTGGGCGGATTCATCGCCGCCGGCATGCTGCCGCACTTTGGCTGGCAAGCGGTGCTGGGTTTGGGTGGCCTGTTGCCGTTGCTGATGTTGCCACTGCTGCTGTGGCTGCTGCCGGAATCGGCGATGTACATGGTGGTGCGCAAAGTCAGTCGCGACAAGATAGCTGCGGTGCTCAAACGTCTCGGCGGCGAATTCTCCGCCGGTACCGCCTTTGTGCTCAATGCGCCGATTATCCCGAAAAAAGCCCAGGTGCTGCAGCTGTTCAGCCGCGGCTATGCGGGCGGCACGGTGGTGTTGTGGCTCACCTACTTCATGGGTCTGTTCGTCATCTACCTGCTGAACGGCTGGCTGCCAACCATCCTGCGTTCTGGCGGCGTAACGCTGGAGCGCGCGGCGATTGTCGCGGGCTTGTTCCAGCTCGGTGGCACCTTTGGCGGCCTGATGGTCGGCGGATTGATGGACCGTTTCAAAGCGAAATACGTTATCGCCCTGTTCTATCTGCTAGGCAGCTTCTGCCTGGTGTCGCAGGGCATCTGGAGCTTTGGCCCGAATGTGCTGGCGCTGCTGGTGTTCCTCGCTGGCGTCTGTATCAACGGGGCGCAAACCGGATTGCAGGCATTTTCTCCGGCCTTTTATCCCACTGAAATGCGTGCCACCGGCGTGTGCTGGATGCACGGCATTGGTCGCAGCGGCGCCATTATCAGCTCTTCACTGGGCGGCGTGCTGCTCGGCGTGTTCCCTGGGCAAACAGCCATTTTTATCGTTTTGTCGCTCCCGGCAGTTTTAGCGGCACTTTCCATCACCCGACATCACCCTGCACAGGTGGCCCGTCAGGTTAAAGGCATCGACCTTAATGACCTGCCGTCCCTGTCGCGTACCCTCAATAATCGATGAAGTAGAGGTCAAAAAATTATGGCTAAAATCATAGGCGGTTTAGCGGTTTCTCATACCCCCACCATTGGCTTTGCGGTTGATCACAACAAGCAGCAGGAAGGCGCATGGGCTCCGATTTTCGATGGTTTTGCGCCGATGCAGCGCTGGCTGGAGGAGAAAAAACCGGACGTGCTGCTGTACGTGTTTAACGATCACGTCACCTCCTTCTTTTTCGATCACTATTCGGCCTTTGTGCTGGGCATTGATGACGAATATGCCGTGGCGGACGAAGGCGGCGGCCCGCGCGATCTGCCACCGGTAAAAGGCCATGCGGCGCTGTCACAGCACATTGGTGCCAGCCTGATGGCAGATGAGTTCGATATGTCATTCTTCCAGGACAAAGCGCTGGATCACGGCCTGTTTTCGCCGCTGTCGGCGCTGGCACCGTGGCAAGGCGGCTGGCCGATGCAGGTGGTTCCGCTGGCGGTCGGCGTTTTGCAGTTTCCGATTCCGACGGCGCGTCGCTGCTATAAACTCGGCCAGGCACTGAAGCGCGCGGTGGAGAGTTTCCCGGAAGATCTGAAAGTCGCGGTGGTGGCGACCGGCGGCGTTTCACATCAGGTTCACGGTGAGCGCTGCGGCTTTAACAATCCCGAATGGGACGCGCAGTTTATCGATCTGCTGATCAACGATCCCGAACGTCTGACTGAAATCACTCTGGCGGAATACGCTACGCTCGGCGGCCTGGAAGGCGCGGAAGTGATTATGTGGTTGATCATGCGCGGCGCGCTGTCGGCCAACGTCGAGAAACTGCATCAGGATTACTATCTGCCTTCGATGACCGGTATCGCCACGCTGATCCTCGAAAACCAGTCTCGTGAAGCGCCAGTTGATGTGCATCAGCGTCAGCGTGACAAGATCAACCTGCAAATGAGCGGCGTGGAAAAACTGCCCGGCACCTATCCGTTCACCCAGGCGCGCAGCCTGAAAGCGCTGCGCATCAACCGCTTCCTGCACCGCATGATTCAGCCAGAGTGGCGTAAGCGTTTCCGCGAAGCTCCGCAGGCGCTGTATCAGGAAGCCGGGCTGAGCGCTGAAGAGCAAACGCTGATTACCCAGCTCGACTGGCGCGGCATGATCCATTACGGCGTCAGCTTCTTCCTGCTGGAAAAACTGGGTGCGGTGGTGGGCGTGTCTAACCTGCATATCTACTCGGCGATGCGCGGCGAAACGCTGGAACAGTTCCAGCAGACGCGCAATCAGCAGGTGCTCTACTCGGTAGCGGGGAAAAAAGAGTGATGTTCACGCAACCGGTTATCGACTGCCATCACCACGTTTTTGATCCAGTAAACTTTCCCTGGGCGCCCGAAAGTGCCTA
Source organism: Pantoea trifolii (assembly GCF_024506435.1). Classification (NCBI taxonomy): domain Bacteria; kingdom Pseudomonadati; phylum Pseudomonadota; class Gammaproteobacteria; order Enterobacterales; family Erwiniaceae; genus Pantoea; species Pantoea trifolii. The sequence continues at coordinate 2,363,961 of NZ_JANIET010000001.1, forward strand.
CAACCCGGACGGACACGAGCTGGCGACGCCGGATTACTATCGCGCCGTGATGCAGGCCTACAACATTCGCCACTCGCTGATTGTCGGCCCGACGTCGGGCTATAACACCGACAATCGCTGCCTGCTGGATACCATCAAGCGCGGTGAAGGACGCTTCAAGGGCATTGCCGTCACGCCGCGAGACGTGGATAGCGACACGCTCGCCAGCCTAAAAGATCAGGGCATCGTCGGCATTGCGCTGAACGTGGCGATGCTCGGCACCGAGCCGTTTCTCCAGCTTGATGCTCTGATGGGCAGGCTGGCGGAGCTGGATCTGTTTGCCCAGATTCAGGTGCAGAACGATCAGTTAATGGCGCTGATGCCGCTGCTGTCACGCACCCGCACGCGCCTGCTGATCGATCACTCCGGCCGACCAGACGTCAGCGCAGGCGTTGCACAACCGGCCTTTCAGGCGCTGCTGTCGCTGGCCGGTCAGCAACGCACCAGCGTGAAACTCTCCGGGCTGGCGAAATTCTCCCGCCAGCCGTATCCCTTCAGCGATGGACATCCCTATCTGCTGGCCTTGCTGGACGCTTTCGGCGCGGAAAATTGCATGTGGGGATCGGACTGGCCCTTCCTGCGCGCCACTGAACGCATGGATATGGGCACGCAACTGCTGCTGATCGAACAGCTGATCCCCGATGAAAACAGTCGCCGTCAGGTGCTTTGGCACACGCCACAGCGGCTGTTTGGTTTTACTGAATTACAGGAGTCACGATGAGAACCATCTATGTATTGAACGGCCCAAACCTCAATCTGCTGGGCACCCGTGAGCCAGCAACCTACGGCTCCGACACGCTGCAAAGCGTGGAAGCGCTGTGCCGCGCAACGGCGGAAGAGCTGGGCGTGGCGATTGAGTTTCGCCAGACCAACCACGAAGGTGAAATGATTGAGTGGATTCAGCAGGCGCGTTTCGAGGCGCAGGCGCTGGTGATCAATCCGGCGGCGTGGACGCACACCTCAGTAGCGATTCGCGATGCGGTGACCGGCGTGGCGTTGCCGCTGTGGGAAGTACATATTACCAACGTGCACAAGCGTGAGCCCTTCCGTCACCACTCCTATCTCTCCGATGTCGCGCAGGGCGTGATCTGCGGTTACGGCATTCGCGGTTACCGCTATGCGTTGATGGAAGCGGCGCGCACCGGCTGATTATTGGTCCTGCCCGCACACTTCACGCAGGCAGCGGATCAGCGCATCCGCTGCCGGTGAGTGCAGACAGCCCGCCCGCACCGTCAGCCCGATGGCGCGATCGGTATCCGGTAACGGAACCGGTAGCGCCACCAGCGCGCCGGACGCCAGTTCCACTTCCAGCTGGTGCGCGGAGACCGCCGCCAGCATATCCGACTGCATCAGCAAGCCGCGCACCAACGCCAAATCGCCGGTTTCCACCACCGGATCGGGTGCCGGAATGCCCATCGCCTGAAAACTGTTATTCAGCAGATATCGCGCTGGCGTGGCCGAACGCGGTAGCACCCAACGCGCAGCGCGCAGATCTTCGGTAGAAAGCTCACGCCCGACTAATGGATGATCGTGACGCGCCAGCAGCACCATGCGTTCCGAGAACAGCGTCTCGCGCGTGACGTCCAGCGCATCTTCATCGCGGCGCAGCGCGCCAAAGATAAAATCGATATCGCCGGAGCGCATCTCCGAGGCCAGCACGCCAAAGGCGCTTTCACTGGTTACCACGCGCACGCCCGGATAACGCGCCGTCAGCATCACGATCGCCTGCGGCAGGATACGCGTGCGTCCCAGCGGCAGTGCGCCCACGCGCACCGTTCCCTCGAGTATCCCGCTGCGGGCAGCGATATCGGCCGGAATGTGCCGCAATTCATTCAGCGCACGCCGCACGTTGGCTTCTATTTCACGTCCGGCCAGCGACGGCATCATGCCGTGCGGCGTGCGCTCCAGCAGTGCGATACCCGCGCCGTTTTCCAGCACACGCAGCGCGGCGCTCACCGCTGGCTGGCTCAGTCCGAGCCGTGCCGCCACCGTCTGCATATGCCGCGTCTGACACAGGGTGATAAAAATTTGCAGCCGACGCACGTTAAATAGCCACAGCGGTTCCGCATCGTTACGCTGTGCGCCGCGTCCCTGCAACTTTGCCAGCCGCTGCGGCACCTGATGCAGCTCCTCAATCGCCCGCAACGCGCGCGGCAGCACGCATTTACCGAAGTCAGTCAGCATCATGCCACCGGCATGACGTTCAAACAGCGTCACACCTAAGGTGAGCTCCAGGTCGCGAATGGCGCGGGTAATGGCCGACTGGGTGCGAAATAATTCATCTGCCGCCCGCGAGACACTGCCTTGTGCCACCACCTGACTAAATGCCCTGATTTGCATCAGATTTGTCAGCTCCTGCGTGCCCTTTTCCGCCATCATTCCCTGCCCATTTTCGCCGCCGATCGATGTCGCAATATAAATAAAACGCATACCCGCTGCAATTAAATGAATTATCGCCGCCAGGTTGGCAGTGACAGCATGGAAAAAAACAGCGGAGGAGTATGCCATGACTAACAACACCCCAAAAAAAACCGCGCTGGTGGTCAGCGCGCACTCAGCGGATTTCGTCTGGCGCGCCGGCGGTGCCATCGCGCTGCACCATGCGCAGGGCTATGACGTTCACGTTGTCTGCCTCTCGTTTGGCGAGCGCGGCGAGTCGGCCAAGCTGTGGCGCAAAGGAGAGATGAGCGAGGCGAAAGTCAAAGCCGCCCGCCGCAGCGAGGCGCAGGCCGCCGCCGAGATTCTCGGTGCCAGCATTGAATTTTTTGACCTCGGCGATTATCCGCTGCGTGCCGATAAAGAAACCCTGTTCCGCCTTGCCGACGTCTATCGCCGGGTGCTGCCGCATTTTGTTCTGACCCATTCGTTGCAGGATCCCTACAACTACGATCACCCAATGGCCACGCATCTGGCGCAGGAAGCCCGCATTATCGCCCAGGCCGAAGGCTACCGTCCGGGCGAAAAAATTGTCGGTGCGCCGCCGGTTTACTGCTTCGAACCGCACCAGCCTGAGCAGTGCAACTGGAAGCCGGATGTGCTGCTGGATATCACCTCGGTGTGGGACAAAAAATATCAGGCGATTCAGTGCATGGCCGGGCAGGAACATCTATGGGAATACTACACGCGCGTGGCACAGCAGCGCGGCGTGCAGGCCAAGCGCAACGTCGGGATTACCACCAGCCGCGACATCATTTATGGCGAAGGCTATCAGAGCATCTTCCCGCGCGTAACCGAGGATCTGGCATGAGCATCATCGCGAAAAAAGGCGTCGCGGTGCGCCACATTCCCCGCGCGGCAACCGCGGATATCGACGCGCTGGCGCGCTTTGGCGTCGCTACCGTGCACGAAGCGCAGGGCCGCAAAGGCTTGCTTGATCCCGCTATTCGTCCGATTCAACAGGATTGCGCCATCGCGGGTAGTGCGGTCACCGTGCTGGTGGCACCAGGCGATAACTGGATGTTCCACGTCGCGGTGGAACTCTGTCAGCCGGGCGATGTGCTGGTGGTTGCGCCAACCTCACCGTGCAGCGACGGCTTTTTCGGCGATCTGCTGGCGACCTCGCTACAAGCGCGCGGTGTGCGTGGACTGGTGGCGGATGTCGGTGTGCGTGATAGCCGCACGCTGCGCGAGATGGGCTTTGCCGTCTGGTCGCGCGCGGTGTATGCGCAAGGCACCGTCAAAGAGACGCTCGGTTCGGTGAACGTGCCGCTGGTGTGTGCCGGGCAGCTGATCTGGCCGGGTGATGTGATCGTCGCCGATGACGACGGCGTGGTGGTGTTGGCACGCGATGAAGCCGCCAGCGTGGCAGCCAAAGCGCGTCAGCGTGAAGAGCTGGAAGAGAGTAAACGCCTGCGTTTAGCGGCCGGTGAGCTGGGACTGGATATCTATCAGATGCGCCCACGCCTGGCGGAAAAAGGACTGCGCTATCTCGACACGCTCGATCAACTGGAGGAGTAAAGCATGCGCCAGCGTCGCATTCCCTGCTTACTGATGCGCGGCGGCACCTCCAAAGCCGCCTGCTTTCTGGCCCAGGATCTGCCCGCAGATCCTGCGGCCCGCGATCGGGTGCTGCTGGCGGTGATGGGATCGCCCGATATCCGCCAGATTGACGGTCTCGGCGGGGCCGATCCGCTCACCAGCAAAGTGGCGATCGTCACCGTCTCACACCGGGACGATGCCGATGTCGATTACCTGTTTGCCCAGGTCAACGTCGATCAACCCAGCGTCGATTATGGGCAAAACTGCGGCAATATCCTCGCCGCCGTTGGGCCTTTCGCCGTAGAGCGCGGGCTGGTAAAGGCAGGCAATCAACGCACCCGCGTGCGCATTTTCATGCAGAACACCGGGCAGATTGCCGAAGCAGCGTTCGCCACGCCTGATGGTGAAGTCGACTATGACGGAGACCTGCGCATTGATGGCGTACCGGGCAGCGCAGGCGAGATCGCCCTCACCTTCAAAGACATTGCCGGATCATGCTGTGGCGCGCTGCTGCCGACCGGTCAGCCGCGCGATCGTTTTGATGGCATCGATGTCACCTGCATCGACAACGGCATGCCGGTGATTTTAATCCGTGCGGCAGATGTCAATCGCAGCGGCTATGAAAGCCGCGAAACGTTGGATAACGACAGTGAGCTCAAGCAGCGGCTGGAGTCGATTCGCCTGCAGGCCGGGCCGCGAATGAACTTAGGGGATGTCAGCCAGCGTACGGTGCCCAAAGTCACGCTGCTGGCCGAAGCACGTCACGGCGGCGCGATCAGCTCACGCACTTTTATTCCGCACCGCTGCCACGCCTCGATTGGCGTGCTCGGCGCGGTGAGCGTCGCCAGCGCCTGCCTGATCCCCGGCAGTGTCGCCGACGGACTGGCGCGCACCAGCCAGCAACCTCAGCAGCGTCTGAGCGTGGAACATCCCAGCGGCGAATTCAGCGTATTGCTGCAGCGCGAAGGCGATAACCCGCTGGCGGGCTGTGGTCTGCTGCGCACCGCGCGCGCCATTTTTGCCGGTGACGTCATGATTCCGGCGGCGGTCTGGCCCTTCAGCAAGGAGTAAATAATGAACATCACCTTCATCGGTTTTGGCGAAGCGGGCGGCATTCTCGCCCAGGACTTACAGGCGCAGGGCAACACGGTGACGGCGTGGGACCGCAAAGCCCTCGCGGCAGAAACCCTGCCCGCGCTGCAGCAAAAAGCACAACAAGGCGGCGTGCGATTGGCCGCTTCACTGGCGGACGCGCTGCAGGATGCCACGCTGGTGTTCTCCACCGTTACCGCGTCGCAGGCCCTCAACGTGGCGCAGCAGGCGGTAGCGCTGTTAAAGGCTGGGCAGCATTTTCTCGATCTCAATTCCGTCGCGCCGCACACCAAACGCGCCGCGGCTGAAGTGATTGACGCCGCCGGTGCCAGCTATATCGACGTGGCGGTGATGGCGCCGGTGCCACCCAAGCGGCTGGCGACGCCGCTGCTGATTGGCGGCGCTCAGGCTGCACAGGTGCAGCCGCTGCTGCAACAGCTGGGCCTCAACAGCCGCCTGCTGGGTAGCGAAGTGGGTGAAGCTTCAGCGATTAAGATGTGCCGCAGCGTGATGATCAAAGGCCTCGAGGCGCTGACCACCGAATGTTTGAGCGCGGCGCGCCAGTATGGCGTAGAGCAAGCGGTACTCGACTCGCTGCACGCCAGTTTCCCGTCGCTGGGCTGGGACGATCAGCTGCCGCACTACCTGATTAGCCGCGTGGCGGAGCACGGCCAGCGACGCGCCGAAGAGATGCAGGAAGTGGTGAAAACGCTGCAGGACGTCAAGGTACCAGCCGCCATGAGCGCAGCGATTGTTGCCACGCAGCAAGGGCTGATTGATGCGTTAAACGCTCGTTCCCTGCGCTATCAACAACTGACGCCGTTCGTCTGGCAACAGACGCTGGATAAGATCTATCCACCTCAATGAGTTATACGCATAGAGGTATGCGTTTTGTTTATCGGCAATTGTTTACATTTTTGCAACAGCGTAGCGTAAGCGAGACGAGAAGCAGGTTTTAAAACAATAACTATCGGAAGCAAAACATGAAGATTAGAGCATCTGTCGCCCTTTCCCTGCTGCTGGCAGCGGGTATTGGCCAGGCCAGCGCAGCCGCGCTGGACGCCAGCCACACCAACCAGGTTATCACCAGTGTGAAAAACAGCATCAGCGCCCAGCACAGCACCGGCTGCGTGGCGGTGGTTGATGCCAGCGGCACGCTGCTGGCCTTCCAGCGCCTTGACGGCGCGTCGCCGGGCTGTGTCGATGCCGCGATTGGCAAAGCGCGCACCTCGGCGCTGTATCACGCTCCTTCCCTGAAATTTATGCAGCGTCTGCAGAGCGGCGAAACCACCGTGCTTGCCATCCCGCACGCTGTAGCGCTCGGCGGCGGTTTCCCGCTCACGCTGCAAAATGAAGTGGTCGGCGCGGTCGGCGTCAGCACCCCTAAACAGGATCTGGATAACCAGGCTTCAGAGGCTGCCGCTCAGGCGCTGAAATAACGTTCGGGAATTTCCATGATGACTCTTTCACGCCGCCGGTTGCTGACCGGCACGGCGAGCCTGCTGGTGGCTGGCGTCCTGACGCAGGCGCTTCCCGGCAGCCGGGCTCTCGCCTCGCCGCCGCTGGCCGCCGCAGTCGCGCCTTCTGCCAGTTTCACTGCGATTTCTGCCCGATTAACCGGACTGGACCAGCCGGATGCCCTGCTGGCGCAGCGCCTCTACAGCTGGCTGCACGACCACTTCCCGCAGCTGGATAGCCAGCTCGATACGTTCAACGCGCTGCTGCAACAGCAACCCGCCGCCAACGGCAGCAGCCTGCTGGCGCTGCTGAATACGCAGCCTAAAACCCTTAACGATCTTTATCAGGCGCTGGTTTCCGGCTGGTATCTCGGCGTTGTTGGCCCGCTGCCGCGCCCGCAATGCATCGCTTTTGAGAATATCGTCAGCTATCAGCTGCTGCGCGATTCCCTGTTACCGCCGAGCTACGCGCCGGGGCAACCTAACTTCTGGACGCAGCCGCCGGCAAGGAGAGCACATGTCTGATTCATTAAGCGCCGATGTGGTGGTGATTGGCGCTGGGATTGCCGGTTCACTGGCAGCGTTAAAGATGGCCAAAGCCGGCGCATCGGTATTGATGCTGGAGTCCGGCCCGGAGATTAAACGCGATCAGGCGGTGGAGTATTTCCGCAACTCGCCGTTTAAGGGCGACTTCACCGAACCTTATCCGCCGCAGCCGTGGGCACCGCAGCCGAAATTCATTCCCAGCGATAACAATTACCTGATCCAGAAAGGCCCGGATCCCTATCGCGCCCAATATCTGCGCGGCACCGGCGGCACCACATGGCACTGGGCTGGACAAGCGTTCCGCCTGTTGCCGAACGATATGCGCATTCAGTCGCTGTACGGCATTGGCCGCGACTGGCCGATCAGCTATGACGAGCTGGAACCTTATTATTGCGACGCCGAATACCAGATGGGTGTTTCCGGCGACAGCGATCTGGATTCGCCGCGTTCACGCCCTTATCCGCTGCCGGGCATTCCGCTGCCGTACGGCTTCGATCGTCTGAAGCAGCGACTCGGTCCGCTGGGTTATGAGGTCGGCATTGGCCCGCAGGCGCGCAACAGCATCGCCTATGACGGTCGCCCGGCCTGCTGCGGCAACAATAACTGCATGCCGGTTTGCCCGATTGACGCGCAGTATCACGGCGGTATCGCCGCACGTAAAGCGCTGGATGCCGGTGTGAAAATCGTTACCAACGCAGTGGTGTTTCGCATTGAGGCCGACGACAAAGGCACCATTCAGGCGGTGCACTATCTCGATCAGAACAAAGCGCGCCATCGCGTGACCGGTAAACAGTTTGTCCTCACCGCCAACGGCATCGAAAGCCCGAAAATCCTGCTGCTCTCCACCAGCGATCGCTACCCGAACGGCATCGCCAACAGTTCCGGCATGGTGGGCCGCAACCTGATGGATCATCCAGGATCGTCAGTGGAGTTCTACGCCGATGAGCCGGTGTGGTTTGGCCGTGGGCCAATGCGTCCCGGCAGCATCAACAATATGCGCGACGGCGCTTTCCGTGGTGAGCGCTCGGCGCTGCGTATCGATCTCGCCAACACCTCGCCGGTGCGCTATCTCACCGAACGACTGGTGCGTCAGGGCTATTACGGCAAGGCGCTGAACGACAAACTGGCCTTCCAGGCCGAGCGCTTTGTCCAGCTGAAGTGTTTGCTGGAGATGCTGCCGGAACCGCAAAACCGCGTCACGCTGAGCAAAACCGAGAAGGATGCCTGGGGCATTCCCCGCCTTGAGGTTTACTACAGCTTCCCGGAATACGTGCATCGCGGCTATGACCAGTCGATGATCGACTTTCAGCGCATGGCGAAAGAGATGGGCGGAACGGAAGCGGTTTACAGCAAGCGCGGCGTTTACGACAACAACCAGCACATCACCGGCACCATGATCATGGGCAGCAATCCGCAGGATTCGGTGGTGGACGGTCACTGCCGTACTCACGATCACCCGAACCTGTTTATCGCCGGTACCGGCATTATGCCATCGGCCTCGACGGTTAACTCAACGCTGACCGGCACCGCGCTGGCGCTGCGTATGGCCGATAGCGTTCTGGCAAGCTTGTAAGGAGCACCCGATGAAACCTGTATTTATTCAGGCCGCTATCGCGGTGGTCCTGATGCAGTGCGCCATGGCGCAGGCGGCGGACAATGCCGCCCAGATTAAGCGCGGCGAATATCTGGCGCGCGCCGGTGACTGTACCGCCTGTCACACCGCGACCAACGGCCCGCTGTTTGGCGGCGGCTTTGCGGTCAGTACGCCTTTTGGCCAGATCTGGGGCAGCAATATCTCCTCCGATAAGCAGTACGGTATTGGCAGCTGGAGCGACGATCAGTTCGTGGCCGCAGTGCGCGACGGCATTGGCAAAAACGGCGAGCAGCTCTATCCGGCAATGCCGTATGACTCCTTCACTAAAATGAAGCGCGACGATGTGCTGGCCATCAAAGCCTATCTGCTGTCGATGCCGCCGGTGCATCAGGCTTCACCGCAAACCGACCTGCCGTTCCCGTTCAACCAACGCTGGGGCATGCGCTTCTGGAAGTGGTTCAACTTCGATAAGGGCGAATTGCAGACCGATACGCAGCAGAGCGCGCAGTGGAATAATGGTCGTTACCTGGTTGAAGCGCTGGCGCACTGCGGCACCTGTCATACGCCACGTAATCTGACCATGGGCATGGACAACGATAAAGCACTGGCGGGCGGCGATCTCGGCGGCTGGATGGCGTTCAACATTACGCCAGATAAGCAGGCAGGCATCGGTGACTGGAGCCAGCAGCAGCTAGTGACCTATCTGAAAACCGGGTTTGTTGCCAATAAAGCCAGCGCCTCTGGTCCGATGGCCGAAGCGATTGAGCACAGCCTGCAATATCTGCCGGAGAGTGATTTGCAGGACATCGCCACCTATCTGCGCAGCGTCAAGCCGCAGCCGGACGCGCAGCAAACCCGTGCGCGCGACAGTTGGGGACAACCTTCCACCGCGTTGATTGCACTGCGCGGTGCCGATGATGCGACCCGCAACGCCCAGCCCGGCGCGGTCGTGTTTGCCGGTAACTGTGCCAGCTGTCATGGCGCGGAAGGTGCGGGATCGGGCAGCGGTTTCCATGCCTATCCGTCACTGTTCCATCACACCAGCACCGGCGCGGCAGATGCGCTGAACGTGGTATCGGTGATCCTCAACGGCGTTCATCGCCATATGACCGAGGGCGAAGTCTTTATGCCGGCCTTTGCGCCGGAACTGAGTGACCAACAGGTGGCGGATGTCAGTAACTTTGTGACCCAGCAGTTTGGTAATCCGGCGGCGGCCAAGGTGGATGCGAAGCAGGTGAAAGAATTAAGAGAGGATGCAAAACTGGCTTCACCACCGATTTACGGTCAGGGAGATAAGCCTTAATTAACGTATTCGGCGGTGCAGGACGCGCCGCCGATGTAACACGCGTTACTGGTAATTCACCGTCACTTCACTGCTCACCACGCGCAAGCCCGGCGGCAATGCGCCCTTCCCCTGAAAGCCAAACGCCAGATGCAGCGTCTCTTCCGCCGCAACGTTGGCTAAGCCACGCGTACTGCCGCTAGCACCTTCAATCTCGACACAACGATCGCCCGCGCACAAACGTACCTGCAAACCCGAAGGCGCAGGACGGCTGAGCTGATAACGCCAGTTCACCAGCGAGATGTTACCCGGCGCGCTGGAGGGCGCGCGCAGCGCTGGCGTCATCAGCCAGTTACCGCGTACGCCCATGCTCGGGCCGCTGGCGCTGGCGCTCCAGGCACCGCTGGCCGCATCGACAGCGAGCGGCAGCGCCATCATCGGCAACATCATCAATGCCCAGCACCAGCGACGCATTACTTGCCTCCAATGGTGGCGGTCATACGGATTTGACGGTTGTCGGTCAGCTCCATATTCGACAGCACAATCAGCTGCGGCAGGTTGCGGCGCAGGAAACGCGCCAGCAGCGCACGCAGCGGATGATTGACCAGCAGCACCGGCGGCGCGCCCGCCATCTCTTGCTGCTGCAGTGCACCTTGCGCCTGCACCAGTAAGCGATCCGCCAGACCCGGCTCAAGGCCGCCGCCACCCTGCAGCGCCTGCAGCAGCAGACGTTCCAGCGTAGCGTCGAGGCCAATCACCTGCACTTCGCCGTTGCCAGGGAACCACTGTTGGGTAATCGCCCGTCCCAGCGCCACACGTACCACGCTGGTCAGCTCTTGCGGATCGTTCTGCACCGGCGCATGTTCCGCCAGGGTTTCAATAATGGTGCGCATATCGCGAATCGAGACGCGCTCGGTCAGCAGGTTTTGCAGCACTTTGTGCAGCGTGGTCAGGGTAATGACGCCTGGCACCAGATCTTCGGTCAGCTTCGGCATCTCCTGCGTGACGCGATCCAACAGCTGCTGCGCTTCCTGACGGCCAAACAGCTCGCTGGCGTATTGTCCAATCAGGTGATTGAGGTGCGTCGCCACCACGGTGCTGGCTTCGACCACGGTAAAGCCCTGAATCTGCGCCTGCTCTTTCAGGGCGCTGTCGATCCAGATCGCCGCCAGACCAAAGGCCGGATCGACGGTCGGCTCGCCCGGCAGCGAACCGGCGGCGGTGCCCGGGTTGATCGCCATCCAGCGGCCAGGATAGGCATCGCCGCTGCCAATTTCCACGCCTTTCATCAGGATGCGATAACGCGCGGGCGGCAGCTCCATGTTGTCACGGATATGCACCACCGGCGGCAGGAAGCCGACCTCCTGCGCCACCTTCTTACGAATACTGCGGATACGCCCCAGCAGTTCGCCGTTTTGCAGGTGATCGACCATCGGAATCAGGCGATAACCCACTTCCATGCCGAGTGAATCTTCCAGCTGCACATCGGTCCACGACGCTTCCACGGTGGCCGGCGTTTCCTGGGTTTTCACCAGGCTTGAGGCTTCGGTTGGTTTCTTCGGCTGCATTTCGCGTCCGCGTAACCACCAGGCCAAACCCAGCAGCGCAGCGGTAAACAGCAGGAACACCAGGTTTGGCATACCCGGCACCAGGCCAAGCAAACCAATCACGCCGCCACTCAGCATCAGTACGCGCGGGTTCTTGAACAGCTGGGTCACCATCTGCTCGCCGACATCCTGATCGGTGCCCACGCGCGTCACGATGACACCCGCCGCGGTGGAGATCACTAGCGCCGGGATCTGCGCCACCAGGCCGTCACCGATGGTTAACAGCGTGTAGGTTTCGCCCGCATGGCCGAGATCCATGCCGTGCTGCACCACGCCGACCAACAGGCCGCCGATGATGTTGATCACCATGATCAGGATACCCGCGATGGCGTCACCACGAACAAACTTACTCGCACCGTCCATCGAGCCGTAGAAATCGGCTTCCTGCGTCACTTCCGTACGGCGCTGTTTGGCTTCCTGTTCGCCAATTAAACCGGCGTTGAGGTCGGCATCGATCGCCATCTGCTTACCTGGCATACCATCCAGCACAAAACGCGCGCCGACTTCGGCGATACGTCCCGCACCCTTGGTGATAACCATAAAGTTGATGATGACGAGGATGATGAACACCACGATACCGATGGCGAAGTTACCGCCAACGAGGAAGTGACCAAAGGCTTCCACCACGCGTCCGGCGGCATCGGCACCGGTATGGCCTTCCAGCAGAATGATACGGGTTGAGGCGACGTTCAGCGCCAGACGCAGCAGCGTCGAGAACAGCAGAATGGTCGGGAATGCGGCGAACTCCAGCGTGCGCTGGGTGAACATCGCCACCAGCAGCACCATGATTGACAGCGCAATGTTGAAGGTGAACAGCAGGTCAAGAATGAATGCGGGTAACGGCAGCACCATCATCGACAGGATCAACATGATCAGTACCGGTCCCGCCAGCACCTGCCATTGCGTGTCTTTAAAGTTGCCCGGTAAACGCAGCTTCTCGGCTAAATTAGCCATCGTTAGTGTTCTCTCCTGCAAAGTCCATGTCTGCCGGAACCGGCAGGTTTTTTGGTTTGTTTGGAATCAGGCCGCCTTCGCGCTTCCAGCGTCGCAGCTGCCAAACCCAGGCCAGCACTTCTGCCACCGCACCATACAGCGCGCCGGGGATGAACTGACCAATTTCTGTGTGTCGATACAACGCACGCGCCAGCGGCGGTGCTTCGAGAATCGGGATACGGTGCTCTTTGGCGAGCTCACGAATCTTTAGTGCGATATCGCCGGCGCCTTTGGCAATCACTTTCGGCGCACTCATCTTGCCTTCCTGATACTTCAGCGCCACCGAGTAGTGCGTTGGGTTAGTGACGATGACATCGGCTTTCGGCACATCGGCCATCATGCGACGACGGGCGGCGGCGCGCATCGCCTGACGAATGCGCCCTTTGACGTGCGGATCGCCTTCGTTCTGTTTGTGTTCGTCACGAATTTCCTGGCGCGTCATCTTCAGCTTTTTGAAGTAGCTATAAAGCTGCCAGAACACGTCAAAGCCGACCATCGGGAACAGGCCGAGCATGATCAGCCCGCAGCAGGCGGCGATCATTGATAAACCATGATGCAGCGCGTTGATGGGCGATTCGCTCATCAAACGCAGCATCTCTTGCCAGTGGCTCCAGATGTACCAACCGGCGACGATGCCCACCAACACCGCTTTCATAATCGATTTCACCAGCTCAGCGGCGGTTTGACCAGAGAACATGCGGCCGATACCGGTGAGCGGGTTAAGTTTTTTGAGATCGAACTTGATGGATTTACCGCTGAAGTTAAGGCCGCCCAGCGCCATCGGTCCGGCAATTGCCACCACCACTAAGCCACCCATCAGCGGCAGCAGCGCGATCACCGCCTGCTTAATCAGGCTGCCGATATGACCGATGATGACTTTGTCATCGCTGACCATGCCATGGTCAAAACGAAAACCGGTGGCGACCATGCTTGCCAGACGCTCCGCCATGCTGTTGCCGCCAATCCACAGGATCAGCAATCCAATCAACAGCATCATCACTGAAGTCAGCTCGCGCGAACGCGGAATCTGCCCCTCTTCACGCGCTTTTTCAAGTCGGTGGGGCGTGGGCGATTCTGTTTTGTCCTCGTTACTCTCTTCAGCCACGACATACCTCAGCTGGCAGGAATTCTGAGCATAGAATGCCAAAACCCCGTCAGGCTAAAGCGCGGATTAAAGGGGGGAAATGTGAGCTTATTTAGCCATAAGTGAAATTGTGGGCTGATGGGTCGCCATAAATGACGAAACGCCGCTCAGTTAAGCATTAGTTTGCATATGTATGCAGGTGCGCATGAATGCAGGTGCGCATGAATGCACACCCTACGAAAAGCGCGCTAATCCTTTGTAGGGTCGCCATTTATGGTGACCGAAAGATGCTTAACTGACGTGCATTACGCCATAAATGGCGCCGCGACCTTACTCGAATGTGCGTTAATGCTGACCGGATGGCGATAAAAGCGCACCACGTCACCAATCAACAATAACGCCGGTGATTGTGCTTGTTGCACCTCAACGGTATGTGCCAGCTCAGCCAGTGTAGTGATCATCACCCGCTGATCGGCGCGCGTGCCGTTCTCAATAATGGCTACCGGCGTCTGCGCGCTGCGGCCCTGCGCCTGCAGCTGTGCGCTGATGCTGGCACTCCATTTCAGCCCCATATAAAACACCAGCGTCTGGTTGTCGGCGGCGAGGCTAGCATCATCCAGCTGCGGTTCACCGCTTTTGCCGTGACCGGTAATGAACCGCAGCGACTGTGCGCAATCACGGTGCGTGAGCGGAATGCCGCTGGCTGCCGCGCATCCGGCGGCGGCGGTAATACCCGGCACGATCTGGCAGGTGATTCCCGCCTGTTGTAGATAGAGCATCTCTTCACCGCCGCGCCCGAAAATAAAGGGATCGCCACCTTTGAGCCGCACCACTTGCCGCCCGCTGCGGGCTAAATCCACCAGCAGCTGATTAATTTGCGCCTGCTTCAAACCGTGGCTGCCGGGCTTCTTGCCGACATCAATCGCCAGCGTCTCCGGCGGCACTTCCGCCATGATCGCCTCGCTCACCAACCGGTCATACACCACCACATCGGCGCTGTTGATCAGCCGCCATGCTTTTAAGGTGAGCAGTTCTACGTCCCCCGGCCCGGCCCCAACCAGCCAGACGCCACCTTGCGCTTGTTCGCCGTCACGCGGATTAAACAGCTTGTCGAGGGATTCACTGGCTTGAGTCATGATGTTTTCCGTTACTGCGCCACGCGCAGAGATGAGAGCAGTTGTTTGAGCTCCGGAATACAGGAGCCGCAGTTGGTGCCGCATTTCAACACCGCGCCAAGCGCCGCCGGGGAATCACAGCCCTCGGCGATAGCCCGGCGAATCGCCACTTCTCCGACGCCAAAGCAGCTGCAAAGGGTTCGTCCGTGGCTGCCACCCTGCGTTGGTCGTCCACCTAACAGCGCATGTCGCTGCTGCGGCGAATCGGGCGGCTGGCTGAAGGCCTGCGCGATAAAGGGGTGATCGATTTCTGGCAGCCAGGGCGCGGCATAAAAGGCACATGCCAACTTGTCCTCGCGCCAGCCAAGCCAGTGCAATTGCTGTCCTGCCTGCGCCTGCTGCCATTGCAATGCGGACATGCCGGGCAGTTGCATCAGCCATTCTCCAGCATGAGCGTTGCCCGCCAGCACATAGCGCTGTACGCCGGGCTGCGGCGCACGCGACCAGTAGAGTAACGCAGGCGGCGTGATGATGTCCGGCAGCCACAGCCAGCCTTGCCACGTCGGACGCAGGGGTTGCAAACGCACCACTGTTTGTTTCAACGCTGGCTGAGCGGAATCGGGACAACAGGTGGCCGCGACTAATCCATCGACGTTGGCCTGCCCGCTGAACTGCCTTGTCCAGTGCATCGGCACAAAGAGTTGCCCACGCTGCAGGCCGCTGTCGAGGGTCACGCGTCCGCTGTACCAGCCCAGCACCGACTGCACGCGCGTCACATCGCCGTGGCGCAAGCCGTGGGCCGCCGCATCCAGCGGGTTTAGCGCGACAAAGGGTTCATCGTAATGCTGCATCAGGCGCGACACGTTGCCGGTGCGCGTCATGGTGTGCCACTGATCGCGGATGCGGCCGGTGTTCATCAGCAGCGGATAATCATTGGTCGTGAGGGTTTTAATCGGCATCGCGGGCGGCAGCAGACGCGCTTTGCCATCGGCATGGTAAAAGCGGCGATCGGCAAACAGCTGCGCGGTGCCGTTGGGTGACGCGGCAGTGATCGGCCACTGCACCGGCGCTAACTGGTCATATTGCTCACGAGTGATGGTTGCCAGCGCGCTGATATCAAAGGCGCGCGTGCCGTGATTCTCAAAACCGGACAGCGCGGCATGCTCGGCGAAAATCTCGCATGGATGCTGCCAGGCAAAGGCCGCGCCAAAACCGAGCCGCTGCGCCACCTGCGCCAGCAGCCACCAATCTGCTTTGGCCTCACCGGCTGGCGCGGTAAAACTGCGCTGACGTGAGATACGCCGCTCCGAGTTAGTCACGGTGCCGTTTTTCTCACCCCACGCCTGCGCCGGAAGTAGCACGTCAGCAAACTGTGCCGTGTCGCTGTGGGCGCTGACTTCCGACACCACCACCAGCTCGCAATTCGCCAGCGCCTGCGCCACGCGGTTACCTTCCGGCATCGAAACGGCGGGATTGGTACCCATGATCCACACCGCCTTGACGTCGCCGCGTTCGATGGCGTTGAACAGATTTACCGCCGTCAGTCCCGGCTGCTGCGCAACACGATCGCTCCCCCAAAAGCGCGCAACACGATCAACCTCTGCTGCGCTAAAGCCCATGTGCGCCGCCAGTTGATTGGCTAAGCCGCCCACTTCACGGCCGCCCATGGCGTTGGGCTGTCCGGTAAGCGAAAACGGTCCGCAGCCCGCACGGCCGATTTTGCCGCTCAGCAGATGCGCATTGAGGATGGCGTTGTTGTTATCGCTGCCGGTTTGTGACTGATTGATGCCCATGCACCACAGCGTCAGCACGCGCGGTTGCGCGGCGAACAGCTGCCAGAACCCCACAATCTCATGCTCACTCAGCTGGCAAGCAGCGGCGACCGCCGCCACATCCCACGCCTCACAGGCCGCTAAGGTCGCCTCCACATTGGCCAGATGTGGCAACATGCTGGTATCAATACCCGCATTGCGCGCCAGCCAGTTCAGCAGCCCGGCAAACAGCGCGCTATCGGATCCCGGTTGCAGCGCCAGATGCAGGTCAGCAAGGTCACCGCTGGCCGTACGACGCGGATCGATCACCACCAGCTGCATCTCTGGGCGTTCGGCTTTGGCTTGCACCAGCCGCTGCCACGCCACCGGATGCGCCCATGCTGCATTGGAGCCGACCAACACCACGACATCAGCCTGTTCAAGATCGTCATAGCAGCACGGCACCGCATCGGCACCGAAAGCGCGTTTGTAACCCACCACCGCCGACGCCATACACAGCCGTGAATTGGTATCGATGTTGGCAGCGCCGATAAAGCCCTTCATCAGCTTATTGGCGGTGTAATAATCCTCCGTCAGCAGTTGACCGGAGCCGTAAAAGGCCACCGCCTGCGGGCCATGTTGATCGATGATGCGCCGGAAACCCGCTGCCACATGGTCCAATGCGGCATCGATACTGACGCGCTGACCATCAATCTGCGGCCAGAGCAAACGACCGTCATGCGTCAGGGTCTCGCCCAGCGCCGAACCCTTAACGCATAGCCGACCGAAATTAGCCGGATGCTGGCGGTCGCCGCTTACCGGCACATCCAGGGCTTTCACCTCCACGCCACAGCCAACGCCGCAGTACGGACAGGTGGTTTTCATGAGGCCGCCGCCAGCGCAATAATCGGCTGAGGGCCGAGCCACACTTTGCCGCCCTCCACGCGCACCGGCCAGCAGCGCAGTTGATGGTCTGCGTTATCGAGGCTTTGTCCGTCGCGCAGCCGCACGCGCTGCTTGTAGAGCGGTGATATCACCACCGGCTCGCCCGCTACATCGCCGAGAATACCACGCGACAGCACGCTGGCTTGCGTGCCGGGCTCAATATCTTCCAGCGCATAAATCGCCTCGCCCAAGCGGAACAAGGCCACACGCTGGCCGCCCAGCCGCGCACCCATACCCGCAGACGGCGGGATAGCGTCGACAGGGCAAATGGCACTCCAGGGTTCTGCCGGCAACGTGGTGACCGGAATGCTGTCTGCTGTCGCTGGCTGACGCTGACCGCGCACCTGCACATAGTTGAGCGTCTCGTCGGGCTGCGCGCTGTTCACGGTGGCGGTAAACAAGGCGCGACGCGAAGGATCCTGCAGCGTGCTGTGCCATTCGCACTGATAGCGATCCACTACGCGCTGCATCTCCTGCTCCAGTTGCGCGGCCATGCCAAGTGAATCCTCGATCACCACCTGACGCAGATAGTCGAGTCCACCTTCCATGTTATCCATCCACACGCTGGTGCGCTGCAGACGATCGGCGGTGCGGATATAGAACATCAAAATACGGTCAACGTAGCGCAGCAGGGTTTCATCATCAAGATCGCTGGCAAACAGATCGGCATGACGCGGTTTCATCCCGCCGTTGCCGCAGACATACAGGTTCCAGCCTTTTTCCGTGGCGATTACGCCAATGTCCTTGCTCTGCGCTTCGGCGCATTCACGCGTGCAGCCGGAAACCGCCATTTTAATTTTGTGCGGTGCGCGCAGCCCTTTGTAGCGATTCTCTAATGCGATGGCAAATGCGGTGGAATCCTGCACGCCGTAGCGGCACCAGGTTGAACCAACGCAGGATTTTACCGTGCGCAGCGATTTGCCATAAGCGTGACCGGTTTCGAAACCCGCCGCGATTAAGTGTTCCCAGATATCCGGTAGCTGATCGAGCCGCGCACCGAACAGATCGATGCGCTGACCCCCGGTGATTTTGGTGTAGAGATCGTAACGGGCGGCTACTTCACCAATCGCAATTAACCCTTGCGGCGTAATTTCACCGGCTGGCACACGCGGTACCACCGAATAGGTGCCATCTTTCTGGATGTTGGCGAAGTAGCGATCGTTGGTATCCTGCAGCGGCAGATGTTCGGGCTTCAGTAAGTAGTCATTCCAGCATGATGCCAGCAATGATCCCACCAGCGGCTTGCACACTTCACAGCCCTGTCCGCGCCCGTTGAGCTGCAATAGCTGCTCGAAGGTGGTGATGTTGCCGACGCGGATCAGGTGATACAGCTCCTGACGTGAGTAGGCAAAGTGCTCGCAGAGATCCTTCTTCACTTCCACGCCCTGGCTGGCGAGCTGGAACTCCATCACCTGTTTGACTAATGCGCTACACCCACCGCAGCCGGTCGCCGCTTTGGTGCAGCTTTTGATCGCCGCCATGTCACCGCAGCCGCCCTGCACCGCGCCGCAAATGTCCGCCTTGCTGACGTTATGGCACGAGCAGATTTGCGCGCTGTCTGGCAACGCGGCGACGCCCGGCGCTTTAGCCGGCGCTCCCGCTAACTGAGGCAATATGAGGCTCTCTGGCTCTTCCGGTAGCGGTAACTGATTTAGCATCATCTGCAGCAGGCTGGCGTAATCTGCGCTATCGCCCACCAGCACGCCGCCAAGCAGCGTTTTGCGATTTTTGCACACCACCAGTTTTTTGTAGATGCCCTTTGGATTATCGATCCACTGATAGCTTTGGCTGTCAGCGGTACGCCCGTGCGCATCGCCAAAAGAGGCCACTTCCACGCCGAGCAACTTCAGTTTCGTGCTCATGTCGGCACCGCTGAACGCCAGCTCTTCCTGCGCCAGCTGCGCCGCCAGTACGCGCGCCATTTGATACCCCGGCGCAACCAAACCGAAAATTTGCCCTTGCCACAGCGCGCATTCGCCAATCGCATAGACATCTGCGGCGCTGGTGGCGCAAGCGTCGTTGATCAGAATGCCACCGCGTTCGCCCAGTTGCAGTCCAGCGGCGCGCGCCAGTGCATCGCGCGGACGGATGCCGGCTGAAAATACCAGCAGGTCCGTTGCCAGCAGGCTGCCATCGGCAAAACGTAGTTGCAGGCTGCCATCCGGCAGGCTTTCAATCGCTTCAGTTTGCTTGCTGGTATGAACTTGTACGCCCAGTGCGCTGATTTTGCCGCGCAGCATCTGCGCGCCGCCGTCATCCAACTGCACCGCCATCAGACGCGGCGCGAACTCCACCACATGGGTTTCCAGACCGAGCTGTTTCAATGCGTTGGCGGCTTCCAGTCCGAGCAGCCCGCCTCCAATCACCACTCCGCGCGTCGCCTTTCGGGCACAGTCAGCAATCGCATCCAGATCGGCCAGTGTGCGGTATACAAAACAACGCGCATGATCGTGGCCGGGAACCGGCGGTACAAACGGCACCGAGCCGGTCGCCAGCACCAGTTTATCCCAGCTCAATTCCGCGCCGCTGGTATCACGCAGGCTGCGTTTTGCACTGTCAATTGCCAGCACTTCACAACCGCTGCGCAGTTCGATGCCGTGTTGCTGGAAGAAGTTATCGCTGACCAGTGACAAATCGCCCGCACTTTTGCCGTTGAAGTATTCGGTAAGGTGCACGCGATCGTAGGCCATCTGCGGCTCATCGCCGTATACCACGATGTGATAGTGCTGATGCAGTTCACGACTCACCAGCTGTTCGAGAAAATGGTGGCTGACCATGCCGTGTCCAACCACGGCGAGAAGAGGTTTGCTCATCATCTGGCTTCCTGCAGCGCTTGGCTGCGTTGTGTTGTCGTCAAGACCGAACAGCGCGTTAATGCCCACCTGCGCGGCCTGTTGAAGTTGCGGTAGCAGCGTGCCTGCCGCCTGGCTGTCGCCAAACATCAGCACGCCGCGCAGTGCGCCATCGCGCAAAAACAGACGGCGATAGTGCTGGTGCAGCGGGTCAAAGCTGCTGATGGCGTCGCCTTCGCGGATATCGCCCGCACTGAACATCTCTATGCCGCTGACTTTCAGCCGCGTACCGTTTTCCTGGTAGTGAAAGTCGGCCACGGGTTCACCCGCCAGTTGTGCTGCCAGTACGGCGGCCTGCGCCAGGCAAGGCGCAATCAAGCCAAAGGTTTCGCCGCTGATTTCGCAGCACTCGCCGAGCGCATACACATGCGGTAGCGCGGTCTGCAGTTGACGGTTAACCAGAATGCCGCGCTGGCAAGGCACGCCCGCCGCCTGCGCCAACGCGATCTCCGGCTGCACGCCGATGGCGATCACCACCTGTTCCGCCGCGATAATCGCGCCGTCGCTGAGCGTGACGCTTTCCGCGTCAATGGCCTGCAAAGAGACGCCGAGCCGACAGCGAATACCGCGCTGTGTCAGATGCTGCTGCAAAAGCGCACCCGCTTTGGCATCCAGCTGGCGATCAAGCAGCCACGGGCGATGATGCAGCAGCGTGACGTCACGTCCACGCTGACGCAGCGCTGCTGCGGCTTCCACACCAATAAATCCTCCGCCCAGCACCACCACCGGACCTTGCTGCGTTAGCATGGTTTCCACGTCTCGCACCGTGCGAAAACCCTGCACCTGTGGGCGATGGATGCCGGGCATTTCCGGCATGCGCGGCCTCGAACCGCAGGCGAACACCAGCTTGTCCCAGTGCAGTCTGCGCTGGTCGGTTTGTACTGTGCGCGCAGGGATATCCACCTGCAGCGCCTCTTCACCCATCAGCAGTTGCACTTGATGTGCCGCATACCATTCGGGCGCGTGGAGCACCGTGTCAGCAAAGGCTTTTTCGCCCGCCAGCACCGGCGACAGCAGCACCCGGTTATAATTGCCGTGCGGCTCACGGCCAATCACCGTGATGGCGTAGCGACCCGGCGCACGTTGCAGCAAGGTTTCCACCATGCGCATCGCCGCCATGCCGTTACCGATCACTACCAGTCGCTGCACCATGGTTGTCCCCTTACGCCACAGCCGTTTGCTTTTCATACAGGAAATGCAGAATCCGTTGGCGCAGCTGGTGATAACGCGGCTCGTCGGCCAGCGCTACCCGTGAACGTGGACGCGGCAGGTCGATGTTGAGGATGTCACCGACCTGCGCGGCGGGGCCGTTGGTCATCATCAGCACGCGATCTGACAGCAACACCGCCTCATCGACATCGTGCGTAATCAGCACGATGGTGGTGTTGAGCTCCTGCTGGATGCGCATCACGCTGTCTTGCAGATGAGCGCGCGTCAGTGCATCCAGCGCGCCGAACGGTTCATCCAGCAGCAGCACACGCGGCTGCATGGCCAGCGCCCGCGCAATACCGACACGCTGCTTCATGCCGCCGGAGATCTCCGACGGACGCTTATGCAGCGCGTGACTCATCTGCACGCGATTGAGGTTGTGTTCGATCCACTCGCTCATCTCACTTTTGCTCATCTTTCCTTTGAACACTTGCTGCACCGCCAGCTCCACGTTTTGGTAGGCGGTCAGCCACGGCAACAACGAATGGTTCTGGAACACCACCGCACGCTCTGGACCGGGACCGCTGATTTCGCGGTTGTCACATAGCAACACGCCGCTACTCGGCTGTGTTAGGCCGGCGATCAGATTGAGAAGCGTAGACTTTCCGCAGCCGGAGTGACCAATCAGGCTGAGGGTTTCACCTTCCTGGATATCAAAACTGACGTTATCAAGGGCGAGGAACTCGCCGCCTGCGGTATTGAAGCGCTGGCTCATCTGCTGTACGCGAATAATTGGATTCATTTTTCAATTCCCGGTGATTCTGAGTTTTCGGTCGCCATAAATGGCAACCCTACAAAGGCGTCGGATGCCCTTATTTTTCCCAGCTAAAGCGGCGTGCCAGTAGCATCAGCGCCTGTTCGAGCAGTAACCCGACCACGCCGATCACCACGATGGCGATCAGGATGTTTTCCACATTGAGGTTGTTCCACTCGTTCCAGATCCAGAAACCGATACCGAGCCCACCGGTGAGCATTTCTGCGGCGACAATCACCAGCCACGCGATGCCCATCGACAAACGCATGCCGGTTAACACCGCGGGCAGCACCGCCGGGAACAGAATGCGGCGCATCACTGTCCACTCATTGAGCCGCAGCACGCGCGCCACATTGAGATAATCCTGCGGAATTCGCTGTACGCCTTCGGCGGTGTTGATCACCATCGGCCAGATGGAGCAGATGAAAATGGTCCAGCTTGAGGCCGGTTCAGCGCGCTGGAACAGCAGCAGGCCAATCGGTAACCAGGCAAGCGGACTGACCGGACGCAGCAACACGATGATCGGGTTGAGCATGTGCGCGATAAAGGTAAAACGGCCAATCAGGAATCCGGCGGGAACGCCCACCAGTGCCGCCAGACTAAAGCCGATTGCCACCCGCTGCAGCGAAGCGACCACGTTCCAGCCGATGCCCTGATCGTTAGGCCCGTTGTTGTAAAACGGATCGGCAAACAGCGTGACGGCGGCTTGCCAGGTGGCGTACGGCGTGGGGAAGCCTTTGCTCGACATTGAGGCCAGTTGCCAGATAAACAGCAGCAAAATCAGGCCACAACTGGCGGGGATTAGCCGCTGCAGCAGAGGACGGAGCCAGCGTTGACTTCGACGCGGTGCGGGCGTCACCTTGAGCGCAATCACCTGCGCGGGTTGCGCGGCGATCGGCGCGGCATCTAGCGTGCGTGCTTCAGATTTCATCATGACCTCACTTAACTGCGTTTAAGGGCAAAACTGTCGGCATAAGCGGCGGGATTGCTGCCGTCCCACACCTTGCCGTCGAACAGCGTGCTGCTGCGCATCTCGCCGGCTGGGACGCTGATGCCGCCCACCGCGCTGGCGGCCTGTTTGTAGATATCAATTCGGTTGATCTGACGTGCCACTGCTGCGTAATCAGGCGCGGTTTGCACCATGCCCCAGCGCTTCATCTGCGTCAGGAACCACATGCCGTCAGAAATCCACGGGAAGCTCACTTCACCGTCGCGGAAAAAGCGCATACCGTGCGCGTCCTGCCAGCGCTGACCGAGCCCGTTTTCGTACTGACCGAGCATGCGCCCTTCCAGCGTTTCCACTTTGGTGTTGATCCACGCGCGCCCGGCCAGCACCTGCGCGGTCTCTTTGCGGTTAGCGTCGGAGGCATCGATCCAGCGCGCGGCGTCCAGCACGGCGGCGGTCAGCGCGCGGGCGGTATTCGGGTTCTCTTGTACCCAGGCGGCGCGCGTGGCGAGAATTTTTTCCGGATGATCCGGCCAGATTTGCTGCGTGGTCGCGGCGGTAAAACCGATGTTGTCGCTGATGGCGCGCTGATTCCACGGCTCGCCAACGCAGAAGCCACTCATGTTGCCCATCTTCATGTTCATCACCATTTGCGGTGGCGGGACCACCACGGTGCGCACATCCTCAAACGGGTCGATTCCAGCGTTGGCCAGCCAGTAATAGAGCCACATGGCGTGCGTACTGGTTGGGAAGGTATGCGCGAAGGTCAAGCTGCCTTTCGCTTGACTGGCGATTAACTTTTGCAGGCCGGCCGCATCGGTGACTTTCTGATCTTTAAGCTGATTCGCCAGTGTGATGGCCTGCCCGTTGTTGTTGAGCGTCATCAGGTTAGCCATCTCATGCTGAGGCCCGGCAATGCCCAAATGCAGACCATAAATCATGCCGTACAACGCGTGCGCGGCGTCCAACTCACCAGCGGTGAGTTTGTCGCGCACTGCCGCCCAGCTGGCTTCTTTACTCGGTTGCAGCGTCAGGCCATATTTTTTATCGAAGCCTTTTACTGAGGCCATCACCACAGGCGCGCAGTCGGTGAGCGGAATAAAGCCGACGCGAATGTTGCTCTTTTCGGGCGCATCGGAACCGGCAGCCCACACCGCATTGCGTAATCCCGGCAGTAAATAGCTGCCACCGACCACCGCGCTGCCCAGGAGAAATTGACGTCGTGACACCGTGAACCGCGTTTTGCTCATCATGCGCATCCCTAAAAAAAAAAGAATAAAAAAAGGCGTCCTCCCGCATGTCGCAAAAACATGGGGCCGGACGCCTTTATCCAAAGCACTCGCTTCACCGCCGTTGGCGAAACAAATGCGCAATGTCTGTAAGGTAATGCAAAGCCTGTGCCAAAAATATCAGGCCGTTTTATCAAGCCTGGCGCTACAAATGCGCGGAGGGTGCGTCATTTTTGCACTGCGCTGACGCACCCTACGCACAGGGTTTGTGCAGCTACCTCCTTCGGGTTATGCCCTGAGCGTGGCGGCAACCGCCAGCACTGCCTGGGCAATTTCCAGCACCCGTTTGTTCTGGTTCATGGCGCTTTTACGCAGCGCCTGCCACGCATCCTGCTCGCTGAAACCGTGCTGCTGCATCAACCAGCTTTTCGCCTGATCGATAATTTTGCGTTCATCCAGTGAAGCGCGCATCGAGGCGAGTTCATCAGCCTGCGTCTGCAGACGCTGCGACTGCTCACGGATCAACGCCAGCACCGAACGCCCGAGTTGGGGCGCAAGGCCATTGCTGTCCAGCGTGGTTTCAGCGCCTGACAACCAGCTGGCACCCGCGACATAGAGCGAAAAACTGGCCTCTTCTCCGATGGCAATCGGCGGATGTTCGCTGTGCTGGGCAGCCGCAATCGCACACTGACAGCGGTGCATCAGCGTCGCGCACAGCGTATCTTCGATCTGTTTCATCTGATCGAGACGCGAGCTGAGCAGACTAAACCACTGCAACACGCCATTTTCACCGCACTGTGCGCCGGTGCAGGCGATGCGTCTTAGCCGCTCAATCTGGCTGCTGGCATCGGCTATCGCCTGCCAGCGTTGCAGATTTTCCGCATCACAAAATTGGCTGAAGGTCGCAAAGCTTTGCTCCTGCGCAGCGATTAGCACTTGGATGCGCTGCCGTTGCGTCTCGGTAAATGCACCGGCAGCGAAGCCCGCCGATCCGGTGGCGCGCTCCTGTCCGGCCAGCTCTTTGCCTTGCATAAAGCTAAATAGCGCGATTAATGCACGCGAGATGTCCGGCTCACTGGCGGTGTCCGCCGCTTCAAAGACCAGATTCAGTAAGGTGCAGATGATGTGATTAAACGCCTCCATCGCCTGCGCCTGCGTCACGGTGCGGCTGTGTACTTGCTGACGCAGCGCCGGTAGTCCGTCCAGCGCCTGAAGCGCAGTCGCGATCAACATGCAAAATCGGCTATAGCCGGGTTGCGCCTCTGCTTCTGGCAGCACCGCCATCGCACTCTGCTCACGCAATTCAACCTCGGCCGCGCGCTGTGCCAACTCTTCGCCAAACAATTGACCAGCTGAGCACAGCCAAATATTGCTGGCTCCACGTTCACGCTGCAGCACATGGATCAATTCACTGATGGCGGTAATCTGTTCGCCGGTTCGCAACAGCCGTTGCAAACTGGCTATTTCGCTGGCACGGCTGGCACGCAGATAGTTCAAAGCCCGATTCATTGTTTTCTCCAGCGGTTTAGCGGAGTAAACCGAGAATTAAGCAAAAGCCATGCCGTGCTGCGGGTAAAAGTGGCAGAATTGAGCCCGGAAATTCCGAAATTACGAAAATTGTTTCGTTGGGCAATCTTTTTTACTTATCATAAATAGATTAATCTTATTTACCATTTTCGTTTGGCACTAACAGTGACCAAATGTCGTTGCGCATCCGCGCATCGCTAACTGCGACAAATAAATTAACTAAGCTTATCTATCACCGTGACTATGTGTTTTATATCATCGGCCTGCGCTGCTTTTTCGCCCGCTAGCATGGGATTTCTCATGGTGCAATGGTTTGAATTCTCAAAAGTCTTAGGTAGACTTAGTTCAGCACTATCTTTCTGTAATCTGACTGTTTTTTTGATGGCTTTCTCGCTGCCTAATCTGCCTGCCTTAAAGGCTCGTGCCGCAGATTACTCTGCAGCTAATCTGATGAAATTTGAGGATCATGGTGAATAAGAGTCTCGTGCTTGTGTTGCTGGCGGTGTTAAGTTTGGCTGCGTGTAAAGCGCCACCGCCACCCGTCACTGATGACACGCTGGTAACCAGTGAAGTGAATGGCGTCCAACTGGTTCATCGTCATGCGGTGGCAGCACCTGGCGAATTCACGCCGGTCAATGAGAGTTATCGCGCGCTCTATGCGGCATCCGTGATGACCACGCCTGATTTTGGTGGCAAGGTAGTGCGCTATCTTGATAACGCCAAACCGTTTGAAGTGCTGGGCCGCGTTGAACACAGCTGGCTGGCGGTGGCCGATGAGCCTAACGGCCAGTTAATTGGCTATATTCCGCCGAAAGCGGGCGTAGAGAGTAGCCGTTATGACGCGACCATTCGCAGCGATCGCCCGCGTCCTCGCCGCAACAGCAAACAGGTCTGTGTGGCCGTTGGGGGCGCCAGTAAAGCTTGTCGCACTAACGATACCGCGACCTGGATTTTAGATTGATAATGCAATCCGGCGCACAATGCCCGCAGCAGCTTTCGCCGTGCGGGCTGTGATTTTCGCCCTTGCCTGGATAACCAAGATTTAATGACTCAGGATTCCCTTGCTCGCGATGGCATTGTCGCGGGCAATGATAACCTTTTGCTTAATGCCGCAGCACCTATCCTGAATGCCGTGGTACGTATACGGCAGGCCGCTACGCATGACGATCCTGCCGGATTGCGCCAATTACTGATCGAAGAGATCCGCCAATTCGAACAGCGCTGCAAACAAGCGGGCTTACCTTTTGAGATGATCATTGGTGCGCGCTACTGCCTGTGCAGCGTGCTGGACGAAGCGGCGGCACAAACGCCGTGGGGCACGCGCGGCGTGTGGTCCGGTAACGGCATGCTGGTCACTTTTCATAATGAAAGCTGGGGCGGCGAGAAAGTGTTCCAGCTGTTATCGCGCGTTTCACAGAGCCCGCAGCAGCATTTGTGGCTGCTGGAACTGATCCACTATTGCCTGTTGCTCGGCTATGAAGGTCGCTATCGCGGCAGTGACAGCGGTCGCGCGCAATGTGAAGCGATCCGCAAACGCCTGGCACAACTGATTAATGAGCATCGCCCGTCGAGCGCCAATCCCGCTGCACCGCTGGTGGAAGTGCATCCGCTGGTTAGCACCCTGACGCGTCCAATGGTGCCGCTCTGGGCATGCGTTACCTTAGCCACGCTGGTGGCGAGCTTGATTTACAGCGGCCTGAACTGGCGACTCGGCAACGCCGCCGAACCATTGTTGCGCACCATCTATCAAACCCCGCTGCCACAAATCACGCCAGGCCGTCGTCCTACTTCCCCTCAAGCGCTGCTCGATCTGCATCAACGTCTCAATGATGTGATTGCCGCCGGACAGCTGGAAGTGAGCGATGGCGCGTTCGGCAGCAAAGTGATTATCCCCGCTGACAAACTGTTCTCCAACGACGGCACGGTGGTGAATCAGGTCGGTCGTGCGCTGCTGGCGCATGTGGCCAGTGCGATGAAAACCGTGAAAGGCACGGTTTTGGTGTCGGTGTATACCGACAACAGCCCGGTCGATGGCCGTTTCGCCTCCAGCTACGAATTCTCCTCTGCCCGCGCACGTGCCATCACGCAGTTGCTCAATCCGCAACTCGCCGAAGGTCACAGTGTGAAAGCGGAAGGTCGCGGCGACAGCAATCCGCTGCTGCCGAACGACAGCAATGAAAACCGCGCCCGCAACCGTCGGGTGGAAATCACCCTGTTTGTGACACCGGAAACCCTCGGCAATCATCAGGGAGGCCAATGATGCGCGCATCACTGCAACATCTGTTAACCCATCGCCTGCTGTGGAGCCTGATTGGCGTTACGGCACTGAGCTGCGTGCTGTGGATGCTCGGACCGCTGTGGAGCTGGGGCGATACGCGCCCGCTCGAGCCAGTGTTGCCGCGCCAGTTAGCGGTCGGTCTGCTTTATCTGCTCTGGCTGCTGTTCCAGTTTATCCCTGCACTGTGGCGCGGCTGGTTTAACAGCAAGCTGCTCAACCGTTTGCAGCAGATGAGTCAGGAAGAGTTATCCGATCGTCAGGCCACCGAAACCCTGCTGGCGCAGCGCTTCAGTGAAGCGGCGCTGCGTTTAAAGCGTACCCAGTTTGGTCGTCGCCATCAGCAGAGCTGGCTGGCACATTTTCAAAGTCATTACCTTTATCAACTGCCGTGGTACGTGATGATTGGCGCGCCGGGCGCCGGTAAAACCACTGCGTTACTCAATGCAGGCCTGGAATTCCCGCTCACCGACAGCCTCGGTAAAGCAGCGATTCGCGGCGTGGGCGGCACGCGCCATTGCGACTGGTGGTTTACCGATAGCGCGGTACTCATCGATACCGCCGGGCGTTACGCCCTGCAGGAGAGCCAGCGCGCGCGCGACGGCGCGGAGTGGCAGAGTTTTATCAATCTGCTGAAGCGCTATCGTACCCGCCAGCCGATTAACGGCGTGATCATGACCATCAGCGTCTCCGATCTGCTCACCGATTCAGCCGAAGCGCGTCATGCGCAGGCCAGCGCGCTGCGTGAGCGCATGGCGGAGCTGCATCAGCACACCGGCATTCACTTCCCGGTTTACGTGATGGTGACCAAAACCGACCTGCTGAAAGGATTTATGAGTTTCTACGGCAGCCAAAGCAAGCCGCAGCGCGATGCGATTTGGGGCTTTACCTTCCCGTGGGAACCGGGCAAACCGCACAAAGATGACTGGCATCGTAGCTTCAGCCAGCAATATCAGCACTTAGAGCAGCGTTTACAGCAGCAGTTGGCCGAGGTGATGGCAAGCGAACGCGATCTCACCCAGCGCGCCGACAGCTTCCTGTTCCCGCAAGAGTTCAGCTCGCTGCGTCCGCTGCTGAATGAGTATCTCGATGTGGTGTTCTCCAGCCATCAGGAGCCGATCGCCTGGTCGGCGCGCGGTCTGTTCTTCACCAGCGGCACGCAGGAAGGTTTACCGTTTGACCGCATCATGGGCGAGCTGAACCGCAAACTTCAGCTGCCGCACACCGGCGAAAGCAGCCTCGCGGCCTGGGATAGCGTTAATCGCAGCAGCCCCATTCCCGGCAACAAAGGACAGAGTTTCTTTATCCGCGATTTGTTGAGCGATTTGGTGTTCCGCGAAAGCGGTCTGGCGGGCAGCAATCGCCATTGGGAATACCGCAACCGCCTGTTCCATTGGATTGGTTATGGCGTGCTGACCGGCGCGCTGCTGCTGCTCTCCTGTTTGTGGCTCACCAGCTATATTCAAAATCAGCGTTATCTCGATCAGGTTGCAGAGCGGATTGGCCCAATCGCCACGCAAAGTCAGCAGGTGATCCATCAGCCCGCCGATAATATTTTTGATCTGCTACCCTTCTTAAACAACCTGGTGAAACTGCCGCTCTCCGAGCGTTTTTCCCTCGACAATCCACCGCTTACCATGCGCGTTGGGCTGTATCGCGGCAACCAGGTCAGCGATGCGGCGTGGGCGCTTTATCAAAATGCGCTTAAGTCTTTACTGTTACCGCGCGTGGCACAGCAGATCACCAATTTGCTGCGTGACGATCCGGGCACCAATAACGAATACAGTCGCAATGCGCTGCGCGCTTATCAAATGCTGTATCAGCCGCGCAATTATGACGGCGAGTTCCTGCGTGGCTGGCTGATGCAAAACCTGCAGCGCACGCTACCGGATGATGTCAGCGCGCGTGATTTGCAGCAGCTCGACTGGCATCTGAGCCAGCTGCTGGATCAACAAATTCAGTCTTCGCCCTATGCGCGTGACAACGCGTTGATGATGCGCAAGCTTGCGGAGAATCTGAAAAATGCCGGTGACAGCAGCAACACGCTGGCGATTGCGCCGCACGTCGTTTCGCAGCGATTGACCAGACACAGTGAGTAATGGTGAGGTAATCATGCCGACACACACTGCGCCGGGCTGGTACGGCAAGTTACCGGCTACCGGCGATTTTTTGCGCCAGCGTCTGAGCGAAAATACCGTGACGCCGTGGAGCCACTGGTTTCAACAGGGATTGACGCACTGGCATCAGCAACCGGATGCCAGTCCAGCACAGTTTTTACGTGCGCCGGTGTGGAATTTTGTGTTACCGCTTTCGCCGCTGCGTCAGCAGGTGCAGATGGGCTGCCTGCTGCCCTCGTGCGATCGCGTGGGCCGCAGCTGGCCACTGTTGGCGCTGCGCAGCTTCCCGCTGAGCCGCTGGCACAGCGCGCAGCTGGCCATGTCCGGCGACTGGTTTCAGGAGCTGGGCGCGCTGCTGCTGCACGCGGTGCGCGATCGGCTCAATCCCGATGCGCTGGAGCAGCAGATGCAGCGTCTGTCGCCGCTGCTGGTGCCGGATACGCAGCGCAGCGACATCATGGATGTGATTGGTTTTGATGATTTGCCCTGCACGCTGAGCTGGCGTGAAGTGGCTGACAGGTTCGATCCGCAGCAGCACATGAGCTACTGGTGGAGTAATCGCAGTGACGGTTTCAGCCATGCCACGCATAAACACAGTGGCCCGCTGACTGCGCAACTTTTTTCATTATTGTTTAACCCGGCGTCTGGTGCACAGCCGGGCCGCAACGGCCTCTATCCACCGATGTTTGAATAGGCCGTGGCGTTTGCCTTGTTAACGGGATGACTCATGCAATTTACCATTGTGCAGTGCAATACGGATGTGCCCGCCAAGACGGTAGCCTTCAAACCGCCCGGCGGCACCATCGGCCGCAGTCAGGATAACGATCTGGTGCTGCCTGACGAATCGCGCGCCATATCGCGCTTGCAGGCGCTGGTGCACCTTTCGCCAGAGGGTGAGTGTCGCCTGACCAATCAGGGTAGCGTCACGTCGGTGGTATTGAACGGCGTCGCGCTGCAACGCGGCTCGCAAGTGGCGCTGCAGGATGGCGACACGCTGCAAATTGGTGAGTACGGGCTCGAAGTGCGCGATCCCAACAATCTCAAAACCCGCCAGGACGATCCGCTGACGTTCTTTGCCGACAGCAGCGATGACCCGCTCGGCATGATGCAGGAGCCCGAGGTGATTCCCGAGCCGGTGGCGCGTCAGGAACGTCGCAACGATCCGCGTCTCGCCATCGATCCGCAAAGCGATGCGCCGACGCTGCCCGCCACCTTGCCGGGCGTCTCTCAGGACAAACTGATTGCTGCGTTGCTGGAAGGCATGGGGCTGAACAACGGCCACCAAACCACCATCACCGAAGAGCAGATGCGTGTCACTGGTCGCATGCTGAGCCTGTTTTCGCAAGGCACCGTCGCCCTGCTCTCCTCGCGCTCGATTCTCAAGCGCGGCGTGAAAGCCGACATGACGATGATCCTCAATGAGGCCAATAACCCGTTCAAAATTCTGCCGTCCGGTAAAACCGTGTTGATGCAGATGTATCAGAGCCAGATGCCGGGCTTTATGCCGCCGGAACCGGCGGTGCGTGATGCGCTGGTGGATTTGCAGGCGCATCAGCTGGGGATGATTGCCGGCATCCGCGCGATTATCGCCGCCATGCTGCAATCGTTTAACCCGCAGCGCTTAGAAGAAGAAGCGCGCAAAGATGGCGTGCTGCCCAAAATGGCGTTTAGCACCGGACGGAAAGCGGCGCTGTGGGATTACTTCTCTCGCCACTATCAGCGCACCGCTGGTGAAATTGAAGATGACTTCCACACGCTGTTCGGCGAAGCCTTCCTGCATGCCTATGATATGGAAGTGAATCAATACAAAGATTCTCAGACGCGGACCGAAGACGCATGAAGATGATGTTTGCCAGCCGCTGCCAGCAAGGCATGCGTGACGAAAATCAGGATCGTACCGGCGCCGAGCTAGACGACCAAAAAGCCTGTTTTCTGGTGTGCGACGGCGTGGCCGGTTTGCCTGGCGGTGATATGGCAGCGCAGCTGGTGCGCGATACGCTGCTAACGCAGTTACAGCACCACGACACTTTCACCCCTGAAAGCACCCGCGCCGCCATCGAACATTGCCAGCAGGTGCTGATTGAGGCACAGGGAAACAATCCGAATTTTTCCCGGATGAGTACCACGCTCGCTGCGCTGTTTATCGACCGTGAAAAACAGCTCGCATGGTGGGCGCACGCTGGCGACAGCCGGGTTTATCACTTCCGTCATGGGGTGCTAAATCAGGTGACGCGTGATCACAGTTTGGCCCAGCAGTTACGCGAAGCGGGCTATGAAAATACCGGCATTAACAGTAATTTACTCTATAATGCGCTCGGTGTTGAACCGGCCCGTCCGGCCACCTTTAGCGAGGTGATCACGCTGGCCGATGGCGATGCGTTTTTAGTTTGCAGCGATGGATTCTGGCTCAATCTCACCACCCACGAAATGGAACTGGCCCTGCGCATGGTAAATGCCTGCGAAGAGTGGCTGACTTTGATGGAACAAGCCGTTAACCGCAGTGTAAAAAGCGACAATCTCAGCGCTCTGGCAGTCTGGATTGGCGAACCGCAGGAAGCGACGCTGCTTTATTCCCAGGCTGATGCGGCACGTTTTCTGCCGTCACGTTATTGATCCAAGGATTCTTATGAAAGTGTGGTTGACGGGCTTCGCAACCCTGTTGCTGGCCGGAAATGCGCAGGCAGAAGATTATCGCGTGGTCTATTCACCGAGCCTGTCATTGGAAGTCTACATTGATGACGTGGCGAGCAAAGCGCCCAACGATTGGTGCAAAGAGACGCTGCCGCTGCGCATTGTTTCGGGCAAAAGCACCGACTCCAGCGTCCTGACCAGCTTCCTGCCGCGCGTCGGTACGCTGCTGGCCAATCAGTGTGGCTTGCTGGATGAGCTGCCGTGGCAGATGACTAACAAAGAGGGCAGCGTGCTGGCAAACGGTAGCGCGGCCAAATTACAGAACTGGCGTCCCATCGTTATAAACGATGCCACGGCCAGCGCAACGGCCAGGAATGCCGCGCCGCTCGATCTCTCGCGCCCGGCGGATAGCACGCCGCTGCAGAATTTTGCCTTGCCGGGCGGCTGCCATTTCCGTACCTGGTGGGATGATAAAGGTGAATCGCTGTTTATCCCGGATAACCCGAGTCAGCACTGCTCAACCGAAGGCTGGCTGGAAGGCCCGAGCGAAATGACGCTGATGATCGACGGTAAAACGCGCAATACGGCACTGAATTTCTATCAGGGCTACCCGATTGCAGATTTGAAACTCGGCGGCCCGCCGTTGGAAGTGGTCTCGGTGAATAACCAGCGCATGATCGTTACGCGTCCGGATGCCGATGATAGCTGGTTAGTGCTGCCGTTTGATGCACAACAGCATGTGTGGCGCTTCAGCGGCACACTTCTGGTGAAGATGGACAAAACCGCCGAACAGGACAGCGATGTGCTGAAGAAGCGGGTTGAGACGTTACGCGGCGTTTGGTCGCCGCAATTTATGCCACAGCAAAAAGTGACTGTGTTACTGATTGACACCCTGCATGCGGATCTCGCCGATCCGGCGATTGGTGCCTGGCGTAACATTAATTAATTAGCGGTCGTTGCCCGCCGTCATCCTGATGACGGGGCGCTACAGGACGTGTTCAGAGAGTTCACTATGTCGGCAAACGAAAACCATACACCTAATGCCCTGCCTGCGGGCTACCGGTTTAATGAATTTG
This sequence comes from Pantoea trifolii, assembly GCF_024506435.1. Lineage (NCBI taxonomy): Bacteria > Pseudomonadati > Pseudomonadota > Gammaproteobacteria > Enterobacterales > Erwiniaceae > Pantoea > Pantoea trifolii. Next base: position 2,398,060 of record NZ_JANIET010000001.1, read on the forward strand.
AAATCAAGGAAGTGATTGGCGGCGGCGGCTTCGGCATTGTTTATCGTGCCTGGGATCATCAGCTGGAACGCACCATCGCCATCAAAGAGTACATGCCCGTCTCGCTGGCGGTGCGTGCGGCGGATATGTCGCTGGAACTGCGCGGAGAGCGTTTCCATAAGCTGTTTACCGCCGGTCGCAATAGCTTTATTCAGGAGGCGCGCCTGCTGGCACGCTTTAATCATCCCGGTTTGCTGCACGTCTTGCGTTTCTGGGAAGAGAACGGCACCGCCTACATGGGCACGCTCTATTACAGCGGCATGACGCTAAAAGAGTGGCAGATTACCAGTCCGGACAGCATTGATGAGAGCTGGATCCGTCGTCTGCTGCCGCCGCTGTTTGGTGCCATCGATACCATTCACGCCGCCGGTTATCTGCATCGCGATATCTCGCTGGATAACATCCAGATTCAGGAAAATCAGCTGCCGGTGCTGCTCGATTTTGGCTCGGCGCGCAAAGAGATCGGCAACCTCTCCGATGAAACCGAGATCATGCTGAAGCCCGGCTTTGCGCCGATTGAGCAATACAGCGAAGAAGGCGAGATAGAGCAAGGTCCGTGGACCGATATTTATGCGCTGGGCGCGGTGCTGCACAACCTGATCACCGGCCATGCGCCGCCGGTGAGCGTGGTGCGCTGCATTGAGGATAACTATCAGCCGTTGGTGGAGCGCAAGCCGGAAGGCTATTCGCTGCCGCTGTTGCACGCCATTGACTGCGCGTTGGCGATGAAGCCGGAAGATCGTCCGCAAAGCATTGATGCCTTTGCCAGCTTGATCGATCTGCCGGTGAGTGATGTCGAAGCGCTCTCCACCACCATTCCTGTCGTAGCTGAACAGGTTGTACCGGCGGAGCCGATGGTGGCAACGCCGGAACCGCAGGTGTTGGCGGTCAATCATGCCGCTGCCGCGGTTGAACCCTTGACGCCGCGCAACGTGCGTCGTTTGTCGCCAGGTTTAGTGGTGGCCGCCGCGATTGCGGTTTTGGCGGTTGTGGTGGTGGTGTGGAAAGCGAATCGTCACAGCGAAGTACCGCCGGTGGCCGCGAGCACCACGCCAACTGCACCTGCCGCGCCAGCCAATACTGTGGCGAGCAGCGCACCGACGGTGGCGACGGTTTATCTGCGTTTGCAGGCGGGTGAGAATGTGATGCTGAATGGCGAAGCCCGGGATGTGAAGCCCTCCAGCAGCGGGTTTGCTTCATTGAATCTGGCTGCGGGGAACTATCGCATTGAAGTGCGTAACGGCAACCAGGTGCACAGCCAATCGTTGACCATCGATAAGCCGGGAACCTGGCTGATTAATCCAGCGCAGTAATGCACATTAGCGCGCTGCTGAATGACTCTGCAGCGCTCTGACCTCTGCCGCCAGGCGCGTCAACGCCGCTTCCTGCATCCCACGTTTGCCCAGCTCCTGCTCCAGCGCATAAAGATATTGTGCGTTGGTGCCGAGCGGACCGCTGGCCTGGGCAATCAGCGGCGCGATGGTGCTGCGGCATGAGTCGGTTTCATACAGCGGATGACGCGGATCCATAATGAACACCAGCGCGGTGACGTTGCGTCCATCCTCCAGCTCCAGCTCACACCAGGTTGGCAGATAGCAACCGGTGATCATTTCACGCTTCCACAGCAGCTCCAGCTCATCATGCAGACGCGATTCCGGCAAGCGGAATGCCAATCCGCTGGTGGAACCACCCTCTTTCAGCGCCAGCATCCGGCCAGGTGCGGTGACGGTGCCGCGACCGGCGATCAGACGCAGACAAAACGCACGGTGCCAGCCCTCTAATCGGCCTGGCGCCACTTCGGCTGCTTCAAAAATCGGATTCCACATCAGCGAGCCGTAGCCAAAAATCCACACCGGGCTTTGGTCAGGACGACAGGCAAGCGTCGCTGACAGCGATGCCGCA